>NZ_MUZU01000009.1 GCF_002000085.1 Pseudocolwellia agarivorans | reverse complement strand
CTGCTTGAAGTGCTTTAACTGCATCTTCGAAATTGAATTGATTTGTCATGTGTCATTCCTGTTTTTACTAGTTTACTGAAATGACACAGATTTTTGAACACTACCTTTATTGCAGGCTTTTTTATTGCTCTTCAGTAAATAACATAAATTGATGTAAGTGGTATTTTATTTTATTGATATCGAATACATCTGCAGCAGCAAAAAGCTCGTGTGCAAAAGCTGCTAAAGCATTCTCTTCATATTTTTTCGCCCACACCTCTAATTCTTGCGCAAATTTAATAATGCCGTTGAGTTGATTATTTTTTTGTAATTGCTGGCAAATAGGGACATAGGTTTTAATAAGATCTTCTAATAATTCATTATTGCGAAGAATTATTGTTGAAGTGCTGTGGGTCATTTGCTTACTATTTTCATTTGAAACAAACTCATGATCTAAGTGTTTTTTGAGTTCAGTAATTAATTCTTTTTGTAATACGGGTTTGCGTAGGTAACCGTCAAAGTTTTCGCGTCGTTGTCGCTCGTAATCGTCTCTCATTACTGAAGCTGTTAATGCCACTATAGGTACGTTCGGTTTTGATGTCTTAATGATTTGTGCGGCTTCGTATCCGTCCATTTCAGGCATTCTAATGTCCATCAAGACTAAACTTATATCATTGTTATTGGCTTGTTCTATGGCCTCTAAACCCGTTTCAGCAATCAGTAATGTAATAGAAAGTGATGAAAATATTTCTATTAATAATTGCCTGTTGTCTTCAATGTCATCAACGATCAGTATGGTGGCACCTAAAAAGTTACATTTTGTTATATCGTTAGTATATTCAGTAGATATATCTTCGTTTGATAAGATTCTTTCAATGGCATTTAATTGTAAGCTAAAACAAGAGCCTTCGTTAAGAACGCTAGTAACCGATAGTTCTCCATTCATTAATTCAGTTAGTCTTCTGCTAATGGTTAAGCCGAGCCCTGTGCCTCCATATTTTCTAACACTTTGTCCTTCACGTTGATTGAAGCTTTCAAAAATAGACTCTTGGTCACTTTCTGAAATACCTATGCCACTATCTTGTACTGAAATAATAAGGTTTTCTTGATTATGAGTACTTTTTTCTATCTTGGCTTTTAAAGTAATAAAACCTGTATCTGTGAATTTAACCGCGTTACCAACAAGATTAAAAAGAATTTGCCTCACTCGTGCTTTATCTATTAATAAGTGATTAGGAATCTCATCTGAAACATCAATAATAAAGTCGATATTTTTACTTTTAACTTTCATTAAAAAAACATTGCCTATTTCATCAAATAATCCGCTGATACTGGTTGGTTCTTTAATAATGGTTAGCTTACCCGCTTCTATTTTAGATAAGTCTAAAATATCATTAATAAGCATTAATAAAGAATTACCTGCAGATTGTATTGTTTTGACGAAAGTTTTTAATTTACGATCCGTTACTTGTTCATTCAGTAGTTCTGTAAAACCAATAATTGCATTCATTGGGGTTCTTATTTCATGACTCATATTCGCTAAGAACTCTGACTTGGCATTGTTTGCCATTTCAGCCGACAGTTTTGCTTGCTCTAAATCTGCTTCCATCGCGATACGTTCTGTTACATCAACAGCAATAGTTAGCAGAACAGGTTTACTTTTGTAGGTGAGAGGGATAACTGAAATCATCATTGAATGAACTGAGCCATTATAACGTTTGAACGGAATAACAAGTTGTTCTATTTTGCCATGCTTTTTAATTTCTTCTGCTAGTTTGTGTTTATCATTAATATCATGATAAAAGTCAGCAATGTTTAATTTTTTTATATCGATACTTTTAATATTATTGTCAAGTTTAGCTTTTTTGTTTGCTGTAATAATATTACCGTTAAGGTCTGTAACAACAACATGTTGCGGAATATTATCGAGTAATGCTTTTGCTTGGGTTTGTGCTTCTTTTCTTAACAGTATTTCGTGTTTAAGTTTTCTATTCCAATAAATGATAAAAATTAGAATAATAATAAAGATAGCGACAATTTGAGCAATTAATTGATAGTCAACTTTAGTGACAAACTGAGACCGTCCCCATTTTTTGGCAATGCTTTGTTTTTTACTGGGGGGAATTGTTTGCAATGCTTTGTTGAGAATAGGAATTAAGGGCGATAATTTAGGAGTAACGCCAAAGGTGAGTTTGGTTTTAAATTCTGTTGTACCTACGACTCTAATGTTGTTAATTCCCATTTCAGATATTTGGTAACTTACCTGAGGGAGTGTGCCAAGAAAAGCATCTACTTTACCTGTAGATACTGCCGTTAAGCCATCAGTTACGGTATCTACTTTTTCAAATGTAATATTAGGATACTGGTTTAGTATTTGATATGTGTTGCCATAATCTTTGACGAGCGCTATTTTTTTGGATTTGATACTGTCAATATTTTCAACAAACCTCTGGTTATTTTTCATCACGATAACAATTGGGCTAGTAAGGTATTGTTGGGTAAATTCTAATTCGTTAGACAAAAATGTTTGTTCGGTTGTTGAAATAAGATCAACTTCACCCGACTTAGCCAGCGCAACTGATTCGGCCCAAGTATTTGTTGGTATGTATTTAAACGTTATATTGAGAGATTGGCCTAAAACCTTTAAGTAGTCAGACACCATACCAATGTATTGATTATTTTTGTCTTTTGCTTCATAAGGTAACCAATCTGGGTCACCTAAAAATGTAATAATGGGGTGTTGCTGTAACCATTTTTTTTCAGCATTAGTTAATAATAATGCTTTAGCAATACTATTTTCTTGGTTTCCTAACCAGCGTGTTTTTATTTTTTCTTTAGCGTTTTGAGGCGTATTTTTTAGTACTTTATCGATAATGTCTGTGAGTATTTTATTTTCTTCAAGGGCTCCCATATGTAAGTAATGGCTTTTATCAGAATTAAATGACTTATAAGGCTTTATAGTAGTAATGCCATTGTTTTTTAAGAAGAAACTTATAACAGGGTAAGAGTCTATTAAGAATTCTGCTTTTTTTTCTAATACTAGAGATACGGCACTCGCTAGATCGTCAACTTCAATAATATTAATATTTGGATAGGTTAATTTGATGATCTCTAACGATGAGTAGCCTCTAGGTATTGCTAATGTTTTATTTTTCCAATCTTCTTTGGTTTTTATGGTTACATCATCACGAATAAATACATAAGCCATCATAGTTTGGTATGGTTTGGTGTATTGTAAATATTGGTCTCTTTCTTTTGAATAATATAAAACAGGTAATAGCGCTATTTCATTTTGCTTTATTTTTTGGATTAAATTCGACCATTGATCAACAACAGGAACAAACTGAACGTTTAATTGGTCACCTATAAGGTTTAAGTAATCTCTACTTAAACCATCATGTTCGCCCTGTAAATTAACAAAATCGTACGGAGCCCAGTTTTGTTCTGCTCCGTATTTAATCGTAGGGTTGTTTTGTAACCATTGTTTTTCTTCGACAGTTAATAGTTGTTGAATTGATGTGTTTTTTTGTTCTTTGCGCAACCAACGTTGAGAAATGTTATTTTTGTCATTTTCAGTAATGGCTAATAACCCTTTATTGATAATACTGGCGAGTGTTTTATGTTTTTTCAAGGTGGCAATATGAATCGTGTGCATGCCAATTGAGCGGGTTGATTTAAAGGGGACTATTGTATTTATACCTTCTTTTTCAAGTGTATAAATAAGAGCTCCGTAAGTGTCGTAAAGTATATCTGCACGGCGTTCTAACACGGCATCTATCGCTTCTCCAAAGGTATTAACTAAATAAATTTTTATTTGTGGGTAATGCTTTTGCAATATTTCTATATGAGCATAACCTTTGGGTATTGCGACTGTTTTTCCATTCAAGTCTTCAATTGATTTAGCTTTTAAGGATTTATGAATAAAAAAGTAGTCTAATGCTTCGAAGTAAGGTTGCGAAAAAGTTAAGTATTCTTCACGTTTTTTTGTGTGGTATACCGCTGGTAATAAGTCTACTTCACCGGTTTGTATTTTAGCTAAATTATCGTCCCAATTAGCAATCGAAATATTAAATGTTAACCCTGTATATTTTGTAATAAGCGCAAGGTAATCATTTGATATACCTTGATGCTTACCTGAATCGTCAGCGAAATTAAAAGGAGTCCAATCTTTACTTCCCCCTACATTCACAATAGGGTTTTGTTCTATCCATAATATTTCAGAAGGAGATAATATTGAGTGAGATGTTGTAGATTGTTGTTCGGTATTTTTTACTTTATCAATGTTTTGAGCGGTTGAAATAAAACTAAGCAAATACATACACAATAAAAAGCGAGTTATTAGGCTTGTTTGTTTCATTAGTTTAGTTTGTTCCTATTGCCACAAATTCATCTAAATGCTCAATAAAAATATTCACTAGCGCGGGATCAAAATGAGAGCCAGACTGTGCTTGTATATAAGCAACCGCTTCATCAATTGTCCAACTGTTTTTGTACTTGCGTTTATGGGTTAATGCGTCAAATACATCGGCTAAGGCGACTATACGACCATATATGTGTATTTCGTTGCCTTTAAGGCCTCTAGGGTAGCCGCTACCGTCCCATTTTTCATGATGTTCATAAGCAATAATTCCTGCAGATTTGAAAAGTCGACGATGTGACTGTTTGAGAAAGTCTTTACCCCTTTCTGCGTGGGTTTTCATTACGTCGAATTCGCTTTCTGTTAGTTTTCCTGGCTTGTGGAGGATTTCTTTTGGAATAGCTATTTTTCCTATGTCATGCATGGGGGATGCATGGAATAGGATGATTTCGTCTTCTTCAGTTAAGCTATCTGTATAATGGGCTAATAATCTACACGATTCAGCTACACGCTTAATGTGTTGGCCGGTTTCATCTGATGTTAATTCCATCATTTCCATTAGAATGTAAATCATTTCACGCTGATTTTCTTCTAACTCGTTTGTTAATCTTTCGTGTTGAAAACCTGCTTTTAGAGTTAACTTTAGATTGTTTTGTTTTAATAGGTTTTTGGCTTTATAGAGTTCTAAATGATTTCTGACACGACATAAAATTTCTTCGGCATGAAAGGGTTTTACAATGTAGTCGACGCCGCCTAATTTAAAGCCTTTAGATATTGAATCTATATCAGATTTAGCGGTGAGAAAAATAATAGGGATATCTTTATGCTCTTCCATTAACTTAAGCTGACGGCATACTTCAAATCCGTCTAATTTGGGCATCATAATATCTAGTAAGATAAGATCGAATGTTTCATGTTTGATTAATTCGAGTGCTTCAAAGCCGTCAGAGGCAAAAGATAAGAGGTAGTGTTCTTCTTTTAGTATATTCATTGCAACCTGAATATTTTCAGATACATCGTCAACAATGAGTATTTTCATGTCCTGTAAATCCATTAATCTAAACTCCTTATTATTGACATGTTATAAAAATCACACGAATGCAATAGCAACCTGTTTATTAGGTTGTTGTATTTTAAACTGTTTAATATATAAACCATAGTAGGCTTTTCATACAACAAAATCTAGAAGAAGTTTTATCATGATCTTATTTTTATAAAAGGCATTATATCTTGTTAACTTTATGACTAAATTTTATAGTGAATATAAATAATATGTTTATGATATTAAGTCGTTTTATATGAAAACAGATATTTGCTTGATCAGTATGCCTTATACCTCTCTTAGTACCCCTTCTTTAGCACTAGGTGTACTTGAAAACTATATTAGTCAGTATGGAAATACGGTTCATTCAGTTTATGGGAATTTAGAGTTTGCTAAAAAAATAGGCTTGGCAGAATACGAATTTATTAATAACGCTTTTAACGATTACTTGATAGGTGAATGGACTTTTTCTCAATCAGCATTTCCGCAAAATGACTTAGATGACGAAGGTTTTTTCGCACTATTTAGAGATTTAGATAAGCCTAAAAAACAAATGTTGTTATCTATTAGAGATAGCGCTACAAATTTTATAGACGATATGGCTAAAAGTGTATTAGCTAAACAGCCTAAAATAGTGGGGTGTACATCAACATTTCAACAAAATTGTGCGTCCTTAGCTTTGTTGAGAAAAATTAAAAATGCAGATCCCTCCATTATTACTTTAATGGGAGGTGCCAATTGCGAAGGTATAATGGGGCAAACCATCAGTGAAGAATTTACTTGGGTTGATTATGTTTTTTCTGGTGAATGTGATGATGTTATTGGGGAATTTATTGATAAATTAGTTAAAGGTGATTCAATAGATAACCGTAACCTACCTTATGGGTTTATTACCCAAAAACATAAAGCTATTTTTACTGATGCTTCTATAAAAAAGAAAGCCCCACGAGCACATATGGAAGATATGTCGCTAGTGTCTTCGCCTATTTTTGATAGCTACTTTGATACGTTAAATAATCTTAATTTATCTGAATATATTTCTCCTGGGCTATTAGCTGAAACATCGAGAGGGTGTTGGTGGGGGGCTAAACAACATTGTACTTTTTGCGGTTTAAATGGTGGAAGCATGGATCATCGTTCAAAACTACCTGAAGTAGCCATTGAAGAAATGGATTATTTATCCACTCGGTATAATGTGAGCAAATTTTTTATTGTGGATAATATTCTCCCTGTAGAATACATGAACACTGTACTGCCTGAGCTAGCCGATAAATATGAATATAATATTTTTTATGAAACCAAAGCTAATTTAAAAAAAGGCCATGTAGAAAAACTCGCTAAAGCCGGTATAAAGTGGATACAGCCCGGTATTGAAGGATTACATGATGACTTTCTTAAAATTATTAAAAAAGGTACGACGGCTATTCAAAACGTAGCGGCTTTAAAATGGTGTAGAAGTTATGGTGTAAGGGTAACGTGGAATTTATTATGCGACGCTCCTTTTGAGCAAGCATCGTGGTACGATGAAATGGCAGAATGGTTGCCTTTGGTATCGCACTTACACCCACCTTTCGATCAAATGGCAAAAATTTGTTATCACCGTTTTAGTCCTTACTTTAATAATCCTGAACAGTTTGGTTTAACATTAGAGCCCACTAAAAGTTATCAGTATGTTTATCCGTTATCAAAAAATAAACTCTTTAATTTAGCTTATTTTTTTATTAAGCAAACAGATAAAACACAAGGGATCTATACCTTAAACTTTACTTTTACATCTGAAACATCGGCTCATGAAAAAGTACAAAATATTTTAAATGAGTGGAGTAACTCTTGGTTAGAAGGATCTTTACCTATGTTATTTATGGTTGACCAAGGGTCACAAATAATTATTATGGATACACGTAAAGTCGCAACAAATTTTACTCATATACTTACAGGTTTAACCGCGACTATATACAGAATGATTGCAGAACCAACACCTAAAGCAAGATTGCTCGTTAAACTGACTGAGTATTATCAATCAGCAGAAGAAACATATACTGAAGAAGCATTAGAAGAAAGTATTGATTTTTTAATTAAAAATCATTTAATGATCCATTTAAGTAAATGTTATATGTCACTCGCTTTTATAGGAGAGTCAACAGATATGCTAGACAATCAAGATGCTCCTAGCGGTTGTATTGATTTAGTTAAAGCGGCGGATGAATTATAAGGTTCCTCCAATAATATTACGTGTTTATCGTTACAAGGAAGATAAACACCAATAGCTAAAAGTGTTATTAACTTCTCCTTCAGTCGTATTGTAGTTACTTAAAAAAAACTGATAAGGGATATAGCAATAGCCCTTATCGCCAAAGGTATCACCGTACGAATTTCTTACTATGAACACTTCTTTTTCATCATCAAAACCAACCGCTAACATGGCATGACCACCTAACCTAATCTCGTCTTTAGTTGGCATAGTCATCACGCCGTTATTGGTGATAAGAAAAAAGCTTTTAGGTACCATCATACCAAAAATAAACGGTATACCTTTTGATAACGATAATTTTAGCTCGGTTAAATCATCCTTTACTGATAATTTGCAATAACGAATAATTTTGTATTGGTTTGCTTGCTCTATCGCTTTTGTAGAAGGTTTCTCGGTGATTGCTGCGTGTATTTCGGTTGCATTTTCTTTTAAAACTTTGGCTACTTCTAATTGAACATCTTGAAATGTTCCGGTTTTAACTACAGAGGCAATACTGCTCGGGTAGGCCATTTCAGGATAAGGCCATAGCGGTTCAGAACATACACCGTGTTTGTTTAAAACTTTAATGCCATCTCGAATAAAAACAGGTTTGTTGAAATCAACTTCGTTTGCTAATACGCGTTCGTGGTAATAAATAAACATAGGTGATGCGTTTAATGATTTTGCGGTTTGCTTAAGTTGATCTTTATGAATAGCGTTGGTATTTAGTAAGGAACTATTTTCGTTAACAAAATAGAGTTCAGCGGCAACCGACAACGCACAAGCAGAGCAAGAATTTAATAACCCTTGATTAATTATGGGGGAATTTAATAAATGGCGTAAATCAACTTTTTCATGAATATGCTCAGCTATTTTAGTTTTTAATTGAACAGGACATGAAATATGAGAATAAGAGGAAGAGTTTTCTCCATGAAGATCACAAAAAAGGTGATCTCTATGATCATAACAATCAGGCTGTACCGTTGTTTTATATAACGCTTCCATAATATCTCTTCAATTATTGATTTTTTTGTGTAAAAAAACCTTAATAATATTATTAAGGTTTTTTAAATTAATATAACTTAACGTTTTAAATTACGTGTTTTTAGGAGCCGCTCTGCAAACATCTTCCATCACTAAAGCCACATAACGATAGGTTTGAAATGCACTCATTTCAATGGCTCTAAAATGCTTTTCAGTTAGTGGCAAGCTGTTAATTGTATTTATAATATCTTGCCCATGCTGGCTGTCGATAACCGCGTGTTCTAAAATAGTACTAAAACCTTCCGCGGGTAATCCTGATTTTTCAATTAAACTTTCAACATATTCAACGGTTGGGTGATTAACTTCTAAACAAGCTATATACCCTAAAAAGGCGATAGGGTGGTGGTGGCGAATTAAATAATATTGTGAACCAACTAAAGCAGAAACATTTGAAGGTGGAATACGTGAAAAAATTTCTTCACGTGATACACCTAATTTTTCTAAATCGTTAACATACCATTGGTCATGATCTGTTTCTTCAGCAATATGTTTTTCCATATACTTTATTAATGGTGCACAAACAGGATCATTGTCTATTGTATTTGCGCAATTAATAACTTCTTCCATCAATGGAACGGTTGCTCTAGCGACCATTTGATTGATAAATATATGCTCTATACACACAGCAGGATGTGTTGCCAGCTGAGTAAATTGGTTATTTATATCTGCAGCTCTAGCACTTAAAAAGCTTAAGTTAGCTTGCAAACGTTCAAAGTGAGTTATTCCCTTATTTGTTTTACCTATCACTTAAAGAATAATCCCAACGGACTGACCACTCTGGTTCTGAATTTTTTTATTAATTGATTTTAAATGATCTACTTCTTCTTGAGATAATTGGTTTATCGCATTGACGTGATCTTCATGTAATCTATCTTTATCCAAAGCACCAGCTTCATGAAGTTGCTCAACATTGGTTTTTGTATCAGACATGTTAATTCCTTGTAAAATTATTGTTTTTTAAAGTTATTCAGTTAATTACGTTAACAGAATAAGGAATAAAGGTAATTGTTGTCAATCATTGATATTGATCGATAGTTCTTTTGTTATTTAAGAAATATTGCCTTTACAAAAGATGATTTTTATTCACAAAATAAGCTATTAATATAAATTAAAAAAATTAATCAATTTTATGAATTCATCTAAATTCAGTTTCTCTAACATTTATATCATTCTATTTTTATTTCTTTTTACTGCTATCAGCAACATTGCACTCTCTATAGAAATATCTAATAAACAATTTTCCCATTTTTCATTAGAAGATGGTTTATCACAAGCGACAGCTCAAACAATGCTTTATGATAGTCAAGGTTTTTTGTGGGTTGGAACCACAGACGGTCTAAATAAGTATGACGGTTATCAGTTTAAGGTGTACAGACATAATCCAGATGATAATAAGTCAATATCAAGTAATGATTTGATATCAAGTCTGGAAGATTCTGCTGGTAATTTATGGTTTGGAACAAACGGTCAAGGTATTACTTTATTTGATAAAAAGACTGAAGGCTTTACACATTTTAAATTTTTAGAAAATGAATCAACAAGTCTCAGTCATGGTGTAGTTAAGACCATTGCACAAGACAAAAAAGGGGGGCTTTGGTTTGGTACTAAAAAAGGCTTAAATCATCTAGTACGGCCATCTGATAAATTTATACATTTTAATCATCCCCTAGAAACGGGTATTAATGCTTCTGATTTAGATATCAATTATTTATTGCCTGATAATAATAAAATTTGGATCGCTACGGCTAATAGTGGTCTATTTTATTTTGATTTGGTTAGCCAATCTTTTACGGCTATCCCAGTAGATAATGTTAGTTCTACTATTACCTCAATGGTTAAATTTAACGGTACTCAAATAATGTTAGGCACTGATGATGGGGTTGCCTTTTTAGATATTAATGCACTTAAAGTTATTGCTCATAAACCTTTATCTATTTTAAAAAATCAATACATTAGTTCGCTCTTATTAGAAGGTGATAATTTATGGATTGGCACTAAAAATGGGGGGTATGTTTATAATGTTAAAAGCAAATCTCTTAGCCATTTTACTCATCAAGAAAATAAAAACAAAAGCTTAAGCCATGCAGAAATTACAACATTAACTAAAGATCGATTTGGAGGCGTTTGGGTTGGTACTTTTGTAAAAGGATTAAATCGTTTTGATAGATCTACTATACAGTTTAACCATAGCAATACAGAAAATACCAGTTTATCAAGTAATATCGTTTTAAGCTTTTTAGAGAAAAAGAATAGATTACTTATTGGCACCTATGGTGGGGGGTTAAACATATATGACAGAAAAAGTAATACTTATGAACTCCGTAAAACAATAATAGATAACACCAATAGTATTTCAAGTGATGTTATAACTGCGTTAGTTGCCGAAGATGATAATACTTTCTGGGTAGGTACTATTGGGGGAGGAGTAAATAAATTTAATATAGTTGAAAATAGTATTTCTCATTATGTAAATACTCCCGATAATTTAAAAAGTTTAAGTAATAATAATGTATTAACTCTATTTAAAAGTAAAACTGGAGAGTTATGGGTTGGAACTTGGGGAGGAGGACTAAATAGATTTGACTCTGAAGGCGATTATTTTAAACGTTATACCCATGAAGTAAATAATAAAAACAGTATATCAGATGATAGTATTTGGGCCATTTATGAAGACAATAATGGTTTTTTATGGCTGGGTACAGAATCAGGAGGGCTAAATAAATTTGATCCTCAAACGAATATATTTACGCATTATTTGAATGATGTAAATAATAAGAAAAGTTTAAGTCATAATTATGTTCTTTCCATTCTTCAAGCTAAAAATGGCACTTTATGGATAGGGACAAAAGGAGGGTTAAATAAATTTGATCCTATATCTGAGTCTTTTATTCATTACAGAGAAAAAGATGGTTTAGCTAATGACAGTGTTGTAGGGATTATTGAAGATCTTGATGGCAATTTATGGCTGAGTACAAATAAAGGACTTTCGAAGTTTAACCCTAAAACAGAACGTTTCAAGAATTATGATAATAACGATGGGGTACAACATACTGAATTTAATGCATTAAGTTACTATAAAAGTAAACGTGGTGAGGTGTTTTTCGGTGGTGTAAACGGTTATAACCATTTTTATCCAGAAAATATAAAAGATGATACAAGCATACCTCAAGTGGTGTTAACTGATTTTTTTCTATTGAATAAACCCGTTAGAATAGCTAATAAGCGTAATTTATTAAACGACACTGAATTAAATAAAATAAGCTCCAATAAAACAAAGCAACCAATAGAAGAAGATAACTTTGCCTTACCCGCCGCAATTAATGAACTAGATGAATTAACGTTAAGCTACCACGAAAAAGTGATTGCTTTTGAGTTTGCTGCACTCCATTTTGCTGAACCTATGAACAATCAATATGCCTATAAACTTGAAGGTTTTGATAGTGAATGGATTTATACCGACGCTAAAAACAGAAGGGCAACTTACACCAATATACCGGCTGGTAATTATGTGTTTAAAGTTAAAGCCAGTAATGGTGATGGATATTGGAATGAAGAAGGTAAAACGATAAAGCTCAACGTTTTACCGCCTTTATGGGAAACTTGGTGGGCTTATACATTATATCTTATCGCTATTTTAGGGATTATCTTTTTTCTTATTTACCGTCAACATATTAAACATTTACGTGAACAGGCTCTTAACATTCGTTTAACCCGTGTTGATAAACTGAAAGATGAATTTTTAGCGAATACTTCACACGAATTACGTACGCCACTCAATGGTATTATTGGGTTGGCAGAGTCGCTTATAGATGGCATTGCAGGTAAATTACCCGATAAAGCAACTCACGATTTATCTATGGTTGTATCTAGTGGTTATCGTTTATCTAACTTAATCAATGATATTTTAGACTTTTCTAAATTAAAAAATCACAGCTTAACCTTGCAAACAAAACCTATTGATTTATGCAGTATGGTTAATGTTGTTATTGCACTTTCTAAGCCTACGGTAAAAAACAAAAAACTTTTGTTAGTTAATAATATATCTGCAGATTTCCCCCCTGTTATGGCGGATGAAGATAGAGTACAACAAATTTTATTTAATTTGATTGGCAATGCGATTAAATATTCATTAAGTGGAGAGGTGACCGTATCTGCTAATGTCATTGGTAAAAAAGCTTTTATACGTGTTAAAGATACGGGGATTGGGATTGAAGCATCAGAGTTAGAAAGTTTATTTGACTCGTTTAAGCAAGCTGAGCACACAGAACTAAAATTAGAAGGTGGAACAGGGCTTGGCCTAGCTGTTACAAAGCAGTTGGTTGAATTGCACGGTGGTTCTATAGAGGTAAGTTCAATACCATTACCTGATGAAAACCATGGAAGTTGCTTTAGTTTTTATCTCAATTTAGCCAGTAAAAAGGAAATTAAAGAAACAGAAGGCAGTGCAGTGCTGACAAATACATTAGAGCAGTCGTTAGTTACTTTACAGCCTTTAGATGACGAAATAGATTACTTTTTTAATATGAGTGACTCTGAAAAATATTTAGGTACAGCGGATAACAAAGAGCGCACGTTCAGCATACTTATTGTAGACGACGACCCCATTAACCGTCAGGTTTTAGCTAATCACTTAATTCCTAAAGGGTATCAATTAACGCAAGCGTTAGGTGGTCAAGAAGCACTTGATATTATTGAAAAAGAAAGTGAAAACTTACCTCCTGAGCAGCGACCATTTGATCTTGTATTACTTGATGTGATGATGCCGAAAGTCGATGGATATCAAGTTTGCCAAAAAATCAGAGAAACTTATTCAGTTAATGAACTACCGATAATATTCTTAACAGCAAAAAATCAGGTAGCTGATTTAGTCGAAAGTTTTTCAGCTGGCGGTAATGATTACTTAACTAAGCCTATTTCTAAGTACGAGTTGTTATCTCGGGTTGAAACACATCTAAAATTACTTGATATCAACCGTAATTTAGAGCGACAAGTTAAAGAACGAACGTTAGAGCTAGAACACGCAATGGAAGCCAAAAGTGACTTTCTTGCAAAAATGAGTCATGAAATTAGAACACCAATGAACGCCATTATTGGTTTAAGTCATATCACATTAAAAACAGAGTTAGATAAAAATCAAAGAGACTTACTTGAAAAAACTCAAGACGCTTCTCACGCGTTATTAGGTCTTATTAATGATATTTTAGACTTTTCAAAAATTGAAGCAGGTAAAATGGGTGTTGAATGTATTCCTATGACAATAGATACACTCATCAGAAAAGCTAATAACATTTGTGCTCTTCGTGCTCACGCTAAAGAGTTAGAATTGGTAGTTCAAGTACATAAAAATGTGCCGGAACAAATCAAATCTGATCCTGTTCGTTTACAGCAAATACTGGTTAATTTAATTGGTAATGCGATTAAGTTTACAGAAAAAGGGCATGTTCATATTGAAGTGAAACAAGTCAGCAGCGATCGTTTACCTATATTAACTCAGCCTATTTATAATAATGAAATTGATCTCAATAATTTACGTGTGCTTGAATTTAGTGTGTCAGATACAGGTATAGGAATTAGTAAAGAATCAATTGAACAATTGTTTAAATCATTTTCACAAGCAGATAGTTCTATTACACGTAAATATGGTGGTTCCGGATTGGGGCTTTCTATTTGTAAAGAATTAACCAGTCTTATGGGAGGGGATATTTGGGTTGAAAGTGAAGAAGGCAAAGGGAGTAAATTTAGTTTTACTATTGTCTTTGAAGCGCTTGAATGTTCTATTTTAACCCCTCAAAATTTACACCTGATGGACGAATTACAAATACTGGTAGTGGATGATAATCCTATATGTTTAGACATTATTAGTGATGCATTATGTGAATATAATTGTAATGTAAGTATGACTAATGATGCTATTAGTGCTCTACAATTGTTGAAAGAGCGAAATCAAGCTGGATGTCCATTTGATATTGTAATTACTGATTGGAAAATGCCCGATGTAGATGGTATTGAATTTGCCCAATTAATTAATCAAGAACCAGACTATTATCACGTTAAAGCTGTTTTAATGGTTACTGCTTTCGATAAAAATAAAGCGATACCTATGGCTCAATTTGCGGGTATCGACGCTTTTATAGAAAAGCCAGTAACACCTACTTTATTATTAGAATCTATTTTAAATGTACTTAAACTAACACCTGAACCAGATTCCAATCATTTGAATAGCACTTTAAACGTAAACTATTCTAATAAGCATATTTTATTAGTTGAAGATAATGAATTAAATCAACAAGTTGTTTTAGGGTTTTTAGAAGAAACTCAGGTCAATATAGATATTGCAGATAATGGTAAAATAGCATTAGAGAAGCTAGCCAATAAAGCCTACGATTTAGTTTTTATGGATGTACAAATGCCAGTAATGGATGGAATAACGGCAACCAAAGAAATTAGACTGCAAGAACAATTTAAAGATCTTCCTATTATTGCAATGACAGCTCATGTTGTACCTGAAGAGTTAAATAAATGTTTCGATGCAGGTATGAATGAATACTTTACTAAACCTATTGATCCTAAATCGTTAATAACCTTACTTGCCAAGTGTTTTAGTGTATCTGAACCTTATTACCTACCTTTGAAAGCAGAAAAATCTTCGAGTAAAAATTCTTTTAATAAGCTTCCTTGTAGAGGTAAAACCCCGCACGATCAATTTATAAAAGATATAACGGCTTTAAAAGAAATTAATGCGACTAAAGCTTTAACTATGATGGAAGGCCGTGAAGAGATATTTAAAAAAATTGTCATTGGCTTTTATCACAGCGCTTCTGACACAATGAAGCTAATGGAAACACAGTTCAATGACCGTAGTTATAAAGAGCTTTATATTACAATTCATTCTTTAAAGTCTAATGCCGCATACATAGGAGCATACACATTATCAACACTTGCCGATAAGCTTGAAGTATTGATAGGTAGTAATAATATTACTCCTGAATTAGGCCAAACAGATAAAACAAAAATTGAAAAATTGCTTAATCAAGTCTGTGCAGAGCTTAATCTTGTGTTTTTAGCTTGTTCGCCTGTGGTTGAGAATTATGTAAATATGTCAGGAACCAATTCAGAGTTATTATCATTACAAGATATTAGTCGTAATATGTTAACGTTATTGCAAGAAGAAAATGCTGAAGTAGAAGATTTATTACCTGCATTTATTCAGTCTACTCGTCATACTGCATTTAAAATAGAAGCAGAGCAAATTGTTGATTATATAGAAGATATAGAGTACTCGAAAGCAATCACTAGTGTGAATGCTTTAATAGAAAAAATAACTCAGGTTTAATTACTCATTGTATATTTAGGAAAGATAAATTTTGGAACAAACGATTTTAATTGTAGATGATGATAAGTCGAATAGAAAAATTCTAAGAGACTTACTACAAGAGCAAGCTAAAATTATTTTTGCTAAAAACGGTATGCAAGCAATAGAGCTAGCTAAAAAACATTTGCCAGACCTTATGTTACTTGATGTCGTTATGCCTGATTTATCAGGATTTGAAGTTATCAGCGTTATTAAAAAAACACCTGAAACCATGAACATATCAGTGATTTTTATTACGGGGTTAGCCAATGATGATGATGAAGCTAGAGGCTTTGATTTAGGTGGTTGCGATTATATTTATAAACCTTTTAAGCCGAATATCGTTATTGCTCGTGTCATGATGCATTTAGAGTTAATTAATCAACGTAAAATGCTACACGATATTGCTCATTTAGACGCTTTAACGGGGGTTTTTAATCGTCGCCAGATGGATGTTGTTCTGAAAAATGAAGTTGCAAAAAATCAATTGAATGAAGCCACTATGATGATAGCATTGATCGATATAGATTTTTTTAAATTATATAATGATAACTATGGACATGGTGCTGGCGATATAGCATTAAAGCAGGTGGCTATTGCGTTAAAAGAAGCCTGTACGAGTAAAGAGTATTTTGTTGCTCGGTATGGAGGAGAAGAATTTGTTGTAATTTGTGCAGATTGCAATATTACCTCAGCACTCGAATTGATCGAAAAAATGATGCAAGCTGTGCATTTAAAAGCAATAAAACATGAGTATTCAAATGTTTCTGAACAACTTACACTAAGTGTGGGGGCTGTCGTCGTTTGTGGAAAAAGTGCCAAACATAGCGGACTTGATGCATTAAATAAGGCTGACGAGTTATTGTATGACGTTAAATCTAATGGCCGTAATAGAATTAATATTGTTCCTTTGAATTAGCTCATGCTCGTTTTCCATTCAATGTTGCCGGGTATAGGAAAAACTAATCGATAAAAGCATTTTTAAAAAATTTAAGTAAATCTAAATTAAATTCTTCTGGTTTAATACAACTCGCTATTTGGTCGTTGTATTTGGGCTTACTTAAATCTAGCTCTTCCATTGTGATCACTTGATTTAAACGCGTATTGTAAAAAACGCGCACAAAAGGATTTAGTGGTTTATTTTTGTTAAGACGACTGATCAATCCTACTTTACCACTGTTTAGCTTTACGAGAGTCCCAATAGGGTAAAGCCCTAAACATTGAATAAATTGCTCAACTAATGCTTTATCATAACTATTGGGTGATTCACTCATCAGTATTTTAAAAGCTCTAATAGGGTGCATACCTGCTTTGTATACTCTTTCTGCTGTCATTGCATCGTAACTGTCAACAATCGCAATCATACGGCCATATAAAGAGATGTCTTTAGCTTCTAATTGATTTGGGTAACCTTTCCCATCGATTCGCTCATGGTGCTCTTTTACAACTGACATTACAATATTAGAAACGTGAGGGGTTTCTTTAAGTGCTTCTACACCTAAAACTACATGAGTTTTCATTATTTCATATTCATCTGAAGTAAGCTTACTTGGCTTATGTAATATATGATCAGGAATAAGAACCTTACCTATATCATGTAAAAAAGCGCCTAAAGCTAGTTGTTCCATCACCTTTCGCTCAATGTTTAAGTGCTTGCAAAATATGGTCATTAGAATAGATACATTAAGAGAATGTTCAACAAGATAATCATCTTTCATCCTTAAGCGAGTCATACATAAAAGAGCATCAGGATTTCTAAAAATGGAATCAACAATTGCGTCAGTACTTTCTTGAACAGCATTAGTGTCAATAATTTTGTTTAAAGTGATATCTTGCAATATTTTTTCTTGTAAGGCTTTAGCGTTGTTATA
Organism: Pseudocolwellia agarivorans; assembly: GCF_002000085.1. Lineage (GTDB taxonomy): Bacteria > Pseudomonadota > Gammaproteobacteria > Enterobacterales > Alteromonadaceae > Pseudocolwellia > Pseudocolwellia agarivorans. The sequence goes on along the minus strand of NZ_MUZU01000009.1, from coordinate 217,169 downwards.
AAGCTTATTAGCCGTTTTAATTTCTTTGTCTAAAGAGGTTGTAAGATCTTTAGGTTCGGGTATTGATGACTTTTCTGCTGTAGCTGTTTCACTGTCTTTTGTGGCGTCATTTTGTTTGGTTTTTGATGGGTCTATGATCACATAAGTTACATGCGATTTTTTCAGTTGCTCGATGCTTGATTCTTTTAATATATAGCCTTCAGATTTTATATTTACGTCTTTATTTTTAGTGAAAATGGATAAAACATACATACCAAGGGTTAATTGATTTAATGGTATTTTTTTTTGTTTTTCTAAAACATTATCCGAGTTTGACATTTAAAATCCTAAGTGAGACGTTTTAGTTATTTTTATACTAATTTTTTACTAGGTATAAATCGATAGATTCATCATAAATCAGTTATTAGGTAAATTATAGTTCATGATTGATATTTTTGTGATGGAATTACTGTTGTAATTTAGTTGCGGAAAAATAGGGAATTATTATATGTATCAGGTTATTGTAAAAAGGCAACGTATCATTATAAATGAACGTTGCCTTTATTTATTTGAAGAGTATTGCTCTTATTTTCTAAGCTAATTAATGCTTGAGATTGTTATTAAGCCCAGCTTGGACGCTTCGCTTCAAACGCTTCAATTAAGTCTATTTTATTTAATGTCCAACCAACACTATCAACACCTTCAGCTAAGCAATACTTGTGGAATGTATTCATCTGAAAATTAAAAGTTAACTCACCACATGAAATACTTTGGCTAGGAAGATCAACCGTAATATGGATGTTGTTAGCTTCTGCCGCTTCAAATAACTGCTGAATTTCATCATCAGTTAATTTAACTGGCACAATGCCTATGTTGATACAGTTACCGTAAAAGATGTCAGCAAAGCTTGGTGCGATAATTACATCAAAGCCGAACTCTTGTAATGCCCATGGAGCATGCTCTCGGCTTGAACCACAACCAAAATTTTCACGTGTTAATAAAATACTCGCCCCTTTATATTGCGGGTAGTTTAAAACAAAATCAGGATTTTCTTGTGTGCCGTTATTGTCTAAATAACGCCAATCATTAAATAAATGCTGACCAAAACCTATACGTTCTGTTTTTTGTAAAAACTGTTTTGGGATAATTTGGTCGGTATCTACGTTAGCCATATCTAACGGAGCAACTAAACCTGTATGTGATGTAAATTTTTCCATTACTTGCTCCTATTTAGCGTTAAGGTCAACAAAGCGACCTTCAATTGCGGCAGCCGCTGCAACTTCAGGACTGACTAAATGAGTACGACTATCACGACCTTGACGGCCCTCAAAGTTTCGGTTTGATGTAGAAGCACAGCGATCACCTGGCTCTAAACGGTCATCATTCATACCTAAACACATTGAACAACCGGGTAAGCGCCATTCAAAACCTGCATCAATAAATATTTGTGATAAACCTTCTTCTTCTGCCTGGGCTTTTACGCGGTATGAACCCGGTACAACAATAGCATCAACAGTATCAGATACTTTTTTATTCTGTTTCGCGTAATCGCTAACGATACTGGCTGCAGCGCGTAAATCTTCAATACGTGAGTTAGTACAAGAGCCTATAAATACTTTATTAACGGTGACATCTGTTAATTTAGTGCCTGCAGTTAATCCCATGTATTTTAATGCTTTAACACAAGACTCTTTTTCAACAGGATCAGAAAAGTCGTCAGGAGATGGAACAACAGAATCAATCGATGTTACTTGTCCTGGAGTTGTACCCCAAGTCATTTGCGACTTGATGTCTTCACCTTTTAAGGTTAATACATGATCAAATGTTGCATTATCATCTGTTTTTAATGTTTTCCAATAAGCGACAGCCGCATCCCAATCGTCTAGTTTAGGCGCGTATTCCTTATGTTGTAAGTAATCAAATGTTGTTTGATCTGGAGCTATTAAGCCAGCTTTTGCACCGAATTCTATGCTCATATTACAAATGGTCATACGCTCTTCCATGGTTAATGCTTCAATAGCTTCCCCACAGTATTCAACAACATAGCCTGTTGCACCTGCTGAACCCGTTTTACCAATAATGGCTAAGATAATATCTTTAGCGCTAATACCTTTGCCTACTTTACCTGTTACTTCAATTTTCATGCTTTTAGCACGATTTTGACGAAGTGTTTGAGTTGCTAATACATGCTCAACTTCTGAAGTACCAATACCAAAAGCTAATGCGCCAAACGCACCATGTGTTGCTGTATGCGAATCACCACATACAATAATTTGACCTGGTTGAGTAATACCTAACTCGGGTCCCATTACATGAACAATACCTTGGTTTTTATGACCCATACCAAAAAGTTTGATACCAAATTCTTTACAGTTTTCTTCTAAAGTACGTAACTGGTTAGCACCTGCAGGGCCTGCAGCATCAATATCTGCTTTACGCGTTGATATGTTGTGATCCATCGTTGCTATGGTTTGTTGAGGACGACGAACAACGCGGTTATGAAACTTTAAGTTAGCGAAAGCTTGTGGGGTAGTCACTTCATGAATTAAATGACGATCTACATATAAAAGTGGTGTTTCACCTTCTTTGCTTTCAACTAAATGTTGAAAATATAATTTTTCGTATAAAGTAGTTGCCATGATTACTGCTCCTTAATGTTAGCGCAGATGATTTCACCCATCTCAGCGGTAGTTTTTGCCGTAGCTGTACTTTCAGGTGTTAATAAATCACCCGTTAAGTAGCCATCGTCTAATGCTTTTGATACGGCTTTTTCGATAGCTTGTGCAGCATCACCTTGGTTAAGGCTATAACGTAGCATAAGTGCAGCAGAAAGAATTTGTGCAATCGGATTAGCAATACCTTTTCCTGCAATATCAGGAGCACTACCGCCTGCTGGTTCGTACATACCAAAGCCTTCTTCGTTTAAGCTTGCTGAAGGTAAAAGTCCCATGGAGCCAGTGATCATTGCGCAAATGTCTGACAAAATATCACCAAAAAGGTTAGAACAAAGCATTACGTCAAACTGTGCTGGGTTTTTAACTAATTGCATAGCGGCGTTATCAACGTACATATGGTCTAATGCAACGTCAGGGTATTCTTTAGCAACATCTAATACCACTTCGCGCCATAGTACTGAGGCTTGTAATACGTTTGATTTGTCAATAGACGTTACTTTGTTATTACGTTTTTGCGCTGCTTTAAAAGCTAAGTGAGCAATACGACGTATTTCTTTACGCGAGTACACCATAGTGTCGTAACCGTATTCGTCTTCACTACCCGCTTCACCAGCACGACCTTTAGGTTCACCAAAGTAAATACCACCGGTTAATTCACGCATAACTAGAATGTCAAAACCTGTGCCTGAAATATCAGCACGTAAAGGTGAAAGATGCGACATAGCAGAAATTAAGCTAGCAGGGCGCATATTACAGAACAAACCGAAATGGCCACGTAAACCTAATAATGAAGCGCGTTCTGGTTGTTCAGCAGAAGGTAAGTTTGCCCATTTAGGACCACCTACAGAGCCGAATAAAATAGCGTCAGCTTTTTCACACCCTTCAATAGTACTTTTGGGAAGTGCTTGACCGTCATTGTCGATAGCATAGCCACCCACATTATAATCGTTCAAGGTAAGGTCGAAATTAAATTTTTCAGCAACGGTTGCTAATACTTTTTTTGCTTCTGCCATGACTTCAGGACCAATACCGTCACCGGCTAATATTGCTATGTTAGACATTCTTTACCTACTTTATTTGTTACTTAATTTGTTGAACTTACTAGTACATTCAGCTATTTGTGGTAAATTTTTGTAGTAAGTCCGCTTTAAATATTCTTATTACTATTTATTTGCTTTACGTTCTTCACGTAATGCGGCAATGTGTTTTGCGCGTTGTATTGCGTTTAATGCTGATACAAATGCTTGCCCTGACGCTTCAATTACATCGGTTGCAATACCGTAGCCATGAAAATTACGGTCTTGCCATTTTACGACTAAATTAGCGACACCTAAGCCGTCTTCACCTGCACCTTTATTCGATATTTTATAATCAGCAACTTCAATTTCTTCATCAACGGCTTTTTTAATAGCTTGATATAGCGCATCTACAGGACCATTACCTGTAGCTGATTTTGTTTGTATTTTATCACCTACGCTTAATTTAACGCCCGCTGTAGCAAATTCACCACTACCAGACTGTACGTTAATATCTAAAATTTGGTAATGCTCTTGGCTATCTTGTTGTTGAATATTAAATAATAAGGCTTCTAAATCATCATCAAATACTTGGCCTTTTTTATCAGCTAATTTTAAGAAGTCTTCATATAATGCTTCAATGTCGAAATCGTCTTCGTTGTAGCCTAATGTGCCCATTCTGTGTTTAATTACATGGCGACCACTACGAGAGGTTAAGTTTAATTTTGTTTTGCTGATGCCGACACTTTCAGGTGTCATAATTTCGTAAGTATTAGACGCTTTCAACATACCATCTTGATGAATGCCTGAAGAATGACTAAAAGCATTACTGCCTACAATTGCTTTGTTTGGTTGTATTGGCATATTACATAAATGACTAACTAGCTTGGAGGTACGAGCAATTTCTTGATGATTGATGTTCGTATGAACATTCATTAAATCTTGACGCGTTTTCATGATCATCGCAATTTCTTCTAATGAACAGTTACCCGCACGTTCACCAATACCGTTAACGGTACATTCAATTTGTCGCGCACCCGCTTGTACAGCAGAAATTGAGTTGGCCACTGCTAAACCTAAATCGTTATGACAATGTACAGAAATTACTGCTTGGTCAATATTAGGAACACGGTTGAATAATTGTGTAATAATTCCGCCAAACTCGTTAGGTAAAGTATAACCTACAGTATCAGGAATATTGATAGTTGACGCGCCTGCTTTAATTGCATTTTCAACCATACGACATAAGTTATCAATTGGTGTACGGCCAGCATCTTCACAAGAAAACTCCACATCGTCAGTAAAGTTACGTGCATATTTAATTGCATGTAATGCCATAGCTTCAACATCGTCAAAACCCTTACGTAATTTTTGCTGTACGTGAACATCTGAGGTAGAGATAAAGGTATGAATACGGAATTGTTCAGCAACACTCATTGAATCAGCACAGGCTTTTATATCAGCTTCTACAGCACGAGATAAACCACACACTATAGAGTTTTTAACGGTGCGAGCTATTTCTTGCACTGAGTGAAAATCACCGGGTGAAGATACAGGAAAACCCGCTTCAATAATATCTACACCTAAACGCTCTAACGCTTGAGCTATTTGGATTTTTTCATTTACTGATAAACTAGCTGTTAATGCCTGCTCACCGTCTCTTAAGGTCGTATCAAATATTATTACTTTGTCATTCATGGTTATGTCCTTGGCGGTTATACACTTAAGTACGCAGGCAAAAAAAAACCCGCGAATTATAGCGCGGGTTTGATATTTATTCTTTATAAATTTTAAACAATAAAACAGTATCCGCGTATTTTATCTACGAGGAGGAGTAAATTTTTAGTTGTAGCGGTTAAAAAATTCATATTATTGTTTAATATTAGTTTCATTGATATTTATTTGTGATTATTAGTAACTCATTTAACTAGATAGTGTCAATGAAAATCTATAAATTTTCATTATAGATTATGCTTTTTTAATTGAACCGTCTTTAATTAGTTGCTTTCGTTTTTTAGAGTTAGCCGTTTATTTTGTTTATACAAAAAGAAATAACACTATGAAAATTTAATTGGCGGGGCGCTAGTTTTGTCAATCTTGGTGTTCAGTTAATGATAAATATTGTTGGCTAATTTGTTGTGCTGTAACTTTAGAAAGAATGTCAGCCTTAGATAAATCAATTTCATACGATAAAACACGCTCTATAGCATCTGCAAGCATTTTATGATCACGTCTAGGTGTTAAAAATTGACTAAGTTCATTAGTTAATATTTCATTAGGTCCATGTGGGCAATCAGTGCTAACAACCATTGTGTTTAAGGTGATCGCTTCTAATAATACATTTCCAAAACCTTCATAATCAGAACTTAAAACTAGGGCTTTAGCTTTTTTTATCCAATTGTATGGGTTTTTTTGAAAGCCAGGTAAAATTAAACGATGTGATACGCCATATTTTGCAGCCAGTTTTTTTGCTTTTTCTGGTTTATTACATAACAAAACTAATTTTATATCTGTTTTTACTTCTGATAATGCAGCGAACAAAATATCGTGTCGCTTTTGTTTTGCCAAGCGGCCCACATGAATAATATATGGTTCAGAAGGGATGGCCGAATTACTTATTGATGCTTTTTGTTGAATATCGTTAATGTCGAATGGGTTATAAATTGTTCTAATACTTTTGGGCGTAATCGTATTGCCTTTAATTATTTCTTGTTCAATTCCTTGTGATACCGTAATTAAGTTTTTCCCCGAAAGGTTTTTCTTTGATTTAAGTAAGTACCAGTAAGCGAGTAAACCTAATTTTTTTTGTCGAGTTAATTCTTCTTCTACACTGTTATGAACAATATAAAAAACAGGTTTTATTGAGCTTTGGGCAAGTAAATTATTGCTCCTATCTAAATTAGATAATATTAAATCAAATGTATTTCCTTGTTGCTGAGCGTCTTTAAACCAATTTTCTAATTTTCTAATACTGGCTTTTTTCTGCCAAAAACGATCAACTTTAGACGCCTTATGAGGGAACAAGTAAAAAACAGGAATAGTTTCTGGAATGATGTAGTCGCAGCGATTACTTAACGATAAAATCGTAACTTTATTGCCTTGAGAAATTAGTTCTGTCGCTAAACTTATCATGACTCTTTCTGCGCCACCACCAGTCAAACCATCAATTACTATGGCAATATTTTTCATTTTGTATTGTTCCTTTTGTTAAGCGTTTTATCATTTGCTTTGTCTGGTGCCTTCGTAAATAAAGAGATTATATCTTCAATAATTATGGCTAAGCCGTCTATTGGTGCTTGTTGAGCCATATTTTTCACAAGAGTTTGGCTGAGTTCGTCTTTTTTATCAATTAAACGAAGTGCTTGTTTCGTTAAGTCTTCAGGTGTCGGTTTTGCGGGGAGAACGAGTTTTTTATTTTGACAGTGTGTTAAGCGAACTGGTTGATCTGATGATACAGGTGCTGCTGTACAAGGTTTATGTAAAGCAATACATTGTAATATTGTGTCTCCAGCACTTATTACACAGCCTTGTGCAGCGCTAATTAGAGCAATAAATGCCGCATTATCAATGTTTTTTATACCAATAATGTTACTGGTATTATTAGCATCTTTATTTTCTGTTGGATCTAGCGTTGATGAATAATCTAATAACGCTTCAGGTATGTTTTTAGGATAATTACTGCCAAAAATAACAACGCACTTTATTTGGGTTTTTAAATTAAAAGCTTGCGCGGCTTGATAATAAATATCTGCCGCAAGTTTTCCTTCTATTAAATGTCCTCCTGAGCCCGCATTGAAAACAAAGTAATTTTCTTCTATTAATGAAAATTGTTTGAGTACCGCTTGTTGATTTTTTTTATTATTAGGGTCAAACACGGGACCAATATTTTTGGGCTCTTTTTTATTAAATAATCGAAGCTTTGCTTTTTGTAATGCATTCAAAGGTTTCATGCAATAATTGGGCTGAACTACCCAGTGAATATCGGTAAATAATAAACGATTTATTTTTAGGCCTCTATTTCGTTTTTTATTATGTTGTGAAATAAATGCAACTTTGGCACCTACAGCCTTAGCTTGTTTAAAGTGTGCTGCCCTACCTGAAGCATCAAATATGACTAAGTCAGGCTGAACAGTTTTGATTATATTGTTAACACCTTTAATATCTTTAGTTGGAGAGTTTTGGCAGGTATGAACGGTGTACGGGCAATCTTTAATATAATCTACTTGGTTATTTAGGATGAAGTGGATATTTATTTTAGGCCATTGTAATAAAAGTGCTTTAGCGATTACTAATGAACGCATATATTCACCTATACCTGAAGGTGAAGAAACAGGTATAAACAATACGTTTTTCGGTGTCATTTGGAGTTTAACCTAATAATAAAAATGAGATATTCGTAGTTTATAATACCTGAAAACATTATACGCCTCTAATTTTTATAGTTTTATTCTTGCTTATTTTAATCAGTAGATGTGTTCAGGAGGTAACGCTGTTATAATTTTAACATTTACTTTTCCCATGTTTTTGAAAAAACACAGCTCTACTTTGCGCAAGTAAAGTGAATTTTGGGTTAACGCTCTTTAGGATTATTTTAATGTTTTTTAAGTCAGTTTTTACTGTTTTTTCTTTTTTTATTATAACTTTATGTCATGCGGTGCCGTGGGTTGAGCCTGATGATCTTGCCTTAAGAAATGATATTCAACTACTTGCTGATGCGGGTATTATAACAGCTCCAGTTACAACATATCCTCTTATGTGGAATGCGATAAAATCAGATATTTTATCGGCAAAAGTTCATTTATTGACAGATACTCAAAAGCAAGCACTCAATCATGTGAAATTTAGCTATTATTACGCATCTCAGAATCAAAACATTACTAAAAAAAGTGTTTATCTTGCGAGTCACGCTAATCGTTTTACTAGTTATGGTAATCGTGAATTTGATCGGGGTTATATAGCATTATCAGATGACTTTTTTGTGGGGAATCTCGCAGGGAAATTGCAAGTTAATTATCGCATGGGAATTAATGAAACGTCTGAATTAAATCAAGCAAGCGATATGAATATTGATGGTAGTTTTCTAGCGTATAAATTAGGAAATTGGGTTGTTAGTGCTGGTGCGATTGATCGTTGGTGGGGACCTAGTATAGATAGCAACTTAATCATGAGTACCAATGCAAGGTCATTACCCGCTATAAGTCTTACGCGAGATAACTCGGATGCTTTTGAAACACCTTGGTTAAGTTGGATTGGTCCTTGGACTTTAACAGCACAAATGGCCAAATTAGAAGAAAATCGAGCGGTATCGAATACGTTAATGTGGAGTACCCGAGGAACATTTCGCCCTATACGTGGCTTAGAAATTGGTGCTAGCTGGTCATTTCAGTGGGCAGGTGAAGGGCAGCCAGGCTCAATTAAAGATTTTTTCGATATTTTAAAAGGAGGCCAGAAGTGTGCGAATGGTGATTCTACTTGTGATGCTGAACTAAATACTTATGAGGGTAATCATTTAGCTGGTTACGATATTCGTTGGTCGGATGTAGTGTTTGGATTACCTTATGCTGTTTATTTTCAAACAATTGGTGAAGATGGCTCTCCTAATGAAGGTCTTATTACTGATAAAGCTAATATGTACGGTATAGAAACACGCTTTAGTTTATTTGAACATAGAGTGTTAGTTAATATTGAATATTCTGATACACAAGTGGCTTGTGGAGATGTGAATACGAGTTTTAATTGTTTTTATGAACATGGAACTTACCAGTCAGGGTATCGTTATTATCAACGCAGTATTGGTTCTACATATGATAATGATGCGCAATCGCTAGTAACAACCTTTTTAATTCAGACCGCATCAGGTAATAGCTGGCAAGCTAAATTAAGAAAAGTAGAGCTTAATACTGATAATACTGACGGCTTTTCGAATAATATTAATCTTGGTAATCAGGTATCAAAGGTTGCTGAAGATTTATTAGAATTTGATGGGCAATATAAATTTATTGCTTTTGATTCGCGCTTTACTTTGGGTTTAACTTTAACTCATTCTACATTTGATAAACTTAATACATCAGACACTAATAACGTTTATAAAGACGATACAGAAATTGACGCTTATATTAAGTGGGAATATCGTTTTAAATAATATTACAACGTATTAAGGCCTAATAAACAAGTCATGCGAGTTATTAGGCCTTGATACATAATAAATGTAGAGTCAGTAATATGTTATTTCCAGCTATTCATGCTGCTTTTTTTATTGGAAGATAAGCGAGGAAGAATCAAGCCTAAAACTAAGCCTATACATAAAACGATAGCGCCATTAAAAAACCACTCTTTCTTTATATTCGTATCTTGATCTTTTAGCTTCAGCTGTACTTCGCTAAGGTTTTTGTTAAGTACTGAAATTTCGTTATTTAGTTGCGTTTTTTCACTGCTTAATCGGTCTACATCTTTATTTGCACGTAATAAGCTTTCGGTTACTGAACCCGCATTACTTTCTAAGTCGGCTAATTTTGCATTAAGTTGAGCAATAACCACTCTAAGCCCTGCTTTAGTTGAAACATATTGGCTTTCTAACCAAACTGTTCTTCCTTTTTCATCAATAACTTCAGAATATTCATTACTGTTATTACCTGTAATTTGAACTTCTGAACCTGAGGTTACTGTACCTAAAATACGGTAGTTTTTACCCGGACCCGAGTGAACAAATATAGGAAGCTCGTCAGAAATATATCCCACAGTTGTATTTTCTTGCGCGTATACACTTGAAGAAAGAATAAATAATAAACAGGTAAAAAAAGATCTTAACAATGTCATGCGGTAACCAAATGCTTAATTAATCGAGAATGACTGAAAATATTAGGGCTTTGGCACTTTGATAGCAAGTAGAAAGGCAATTATTTTTGCTCTATTTTTGTATATATCGTTAAACCACTTAAATATGTGTAATTGATTCGTTTAAACTGAGGGCTGTATGTTGAAAAAGATTGCCTATAAGTACGAGCTTTTGTATTGTAGGGGCTTCATAAGTTATATGATTAATTACGTAACGTATAAAATTAATATAGCGATTATAAATACTTAACTTGAGACATCATGGCGATAGAGATAGAGCTAAAATATTTAGTTTTTAGCGATAACACAGCAGACATCATTTCAACCTTATTATCAAAACAGAAGATTGACTATATTGAAAGCGTTACTCAGTTGGGTAATTGTTATTTTGATACGCCAGATTTAAACTTAAGAAAACATGATATGGGTTTACGCATTCGTGAAAAAGACGGAATGCTAGAGCAAACAATTAAAACCGCGGGTAAGTTAATCGGTGGTTTGCAGCAGAGGCCTGAATTCAATGTGCCAATTACGGTTAAGCAACCTCAACTCGATCTATTTCCTGCTGAAATTTGGAAACCCACCCAAAACCTTGAAAATATCCAAAATCAATTAGTTTCATTATTTTCTACTGACTTTGAGCGACATATATGGCTGATTAACACCGCAAAAGGTGGTGTAGTTGAAGTCGTTTTTGATCAAGGTGAAGTCTCAAGTAACGGATTAGTTGATCCTATTTGCGAAATTGAATTAGAGCTGGTTCGAGGTGAGCTATCTGAATTATTTGACTTAGCTGAATTATTTTTAACTGAACTCGAATTGAGACCTGGGCTGAATAGTAAAGCCGCTAGAGGTTATGGTTTGTGGAATGAAACTAAAACCACATCAGTATGTTCTCCGCTTGCTTTGCTACCGTTAAATCAAAATGAAAATATTAGCGAAGCTTTTCTTACGGGTTTAACTTCTGGTCTTAATCACTTACAAAAATCTGTAGAGCATTATATCGATGAGCCTTCTTTATCCGATTTAGCGGTGATTAAAGATACTCTGGCATTAATGGAACATGGCTTTATCTTTTTTGAAGAGTATTTATTAGAAGAGTTAACTGATATTAAAAATGAAATAACCTATTTTGTTGGTGTTTTTTCATGGGTTGAACATCTTATCTATTTAAAAGAAATAGTGAATAAAACAGGTAATTACCGTAAAAAGCTTGATTACAGCGCCGAACTTGTGACCGAGTTAAAGTTAGAAAAAAGAAGGTTTCCTAATATAGACGAAGTGAAACAAGTTTTTCACTCTCAACGATTTAACCAATTACAACTTAACATTCTGAAGCTTTTGATGCCAAATCAGAAGCTATTTTCTAGCAGTGCAGTCAATATAAATATACTAACTTTTGCTACTAATCAGTTATCAAAAAGTTTAGATGATTTAGTTAAAGCTATGTCTGAGGCTATGTCTTTAACAAGTGAACAGTACTTAGAGCAAAGTTCATTACTTAATATCAGCTTACACACAGGAATTTGGTTTGCTGCATTATTTAATGAAGAAGAGCGAAGTAAATACAGAGCGCCTTGGTTAGATATTCGAGAAGGTATTACAGAGTTGCAAGTGTTATGGCTTATTCAACAGCAACTTCAGCGTTTACCTGAGCAACCCGCCAAATTAATGAATTGGCAAAAAAGTAAGGTAGACAATTTATTACACGCTTTAGATCATTCTAAACATAGCGCAATGTCTCTTGTGCCTTATTGGTTGTGATTATTTGTACCGTTATAAAAACGTAAGTTAAATAGATGAACAAGCCGTTATTATCTTTTTTTCGGGCATTTATGGTTTGGGTACTATTACTCCAACTGCTCGTTTGGTGGATTGATGAAAGTACTAGGCTTGCTTTTTTTATTCAAAGCTATCTTGCTGAAGCAGCAGGTTATTTAGGGCATTTTTTTTTAGATAATGTAAGTGTTATTGATAACAAACTTATTCATGCTGATACGCAAAGGTTTGTTATAGTTGACCATAAATGTACGGCATTATCGTTAATCGCTACATTATGGGCTGCCATTTTTGCCTTACAGTATAGGTGGAGCTTAAAAATATTAATGGCAATTAGTGCATGTGTTTTGATCCAAATTGAAAATATTATTAGAATTGTTCATTTATTTAATGAAATTAAGTACCCAATAAATCAATTCGAACTTTACCATTTATACATATGGCAGTTAGTTAATTTTGTTTCTGCATTAGCACTTTTCTTTTTAATGAATTGGCTGGCAGAAAAGTATGAAGCCCGAATCTCAACAGATCAGATAAAGCAAAGGTAGAAAATGTTTAATAAAGTTGTTGTTATATTTTTTATGATGTTCGTTTTGTTTGTATCTCACCCTGTTTTTGCGGTGGGTGGAGGCGGAGGAACAGGAGGCGGTGGAAGTAGCGCAAGTGTACCTTACATGCATCCAATGTTTCATATAGCACTTGTCGTGGTAATTGCTTTAGTTTATAAATTTAAAAAGAAATAATCTGTTATTAGATTGTTGTTTCTTCAAATGAAAAATCAAAAACAAGCTTTTGATTTACTTCTAGTATTCTTAACTGTGGGGCTATTTTATTTAGCTTTTCCGAGTGGTGGATATGGGTTTTTAGCTTGGATTGCTATAGTTCCCACGCTTTTTTCTTTATATGGCGCTAAACCTAATTATGCTTTTACTTTAGCTTTATTAGCGGCCACCTTTGGTTGGTTTTGTAGTATTTGGTGGGTTATTCCTGGTATTGCGGATATTACCTATAGCCACGCTAATTTAATTATTCCTTTTGTTTTTCTTTTCTGTGTCGTTTGCGCTTTGCCTTATGCTATTGGCACATGGTTTTATGTCGCTTTAAAGTGGAATGAGAGTGTTTTAGGTGCACTTAAAGCAGCATGTTTGTTTACCGTCCTTGTTAATTATATTCCTCATATTCTTCCCGGTAATATTGTTCATTCATTATATCTGTCGCCTATGCAAATACAGCTTGCTGATATTGGTGGTGTTGGGCTTGTTTTTTTTATTATTCACGCGGTCAGTTTTTTACTAGCAGGATGTTTGGTTGAACGAAAACGTAATAAGCAAAAGAGCTTACAGTACCTAGTCGTGGCATTGCTGTTTTTTATGGGGAACTTGTTATACGGACTTGTTCAGTCGGCATTGATTGAACAAGAGGTTAAAAGGCATCATAGCAATCAATTAACGATAACAATGGTGCAACCTAATATAGATGTAAAACTGAGAACACGAGATGACTGGTTAACCGTGGCTAAGCCATTGCAAACGCTTATTCATCAAACATTGTCTGAACAATATTCTGATAACCTATTATCAAATAGACCCGATTTAATCATTTTTCCTGAAGTGCCAGTGCCATTGTCTTTTGAGTTTTTTAATTATGATAAAAAATTATTCAGTGAAGCTATAGGTAATACGCCTTTATTATTAACAGCGATTGAACCTATAAATAAAACCTTAAATGAGAATAATGGCTACTTTAATACCATTGAATTAATTCAACATAATCAAGTAACGTCACGCTACCAAAAACAGAAGTTATTGCCTATAGGAGAGTATCTACCCTTTGAAAAACAACTGCCATGGTTACGTAAAATGTTACCTTACGCGCCTAATTACAAATCAGGCGAGCATTCAAAAACGTTACCTTTACTAATAAACAATAATACGATTAATATTATCCCTTTAATTTGTTATGAAGCCGTTTTTACAGATTTGGTTGGTAAAAGTATCAATACACATAATAGTTTACTGATTAATACCGTTAACGATGCTTGGTTCGCTAGTACCGCCGGTGTTAATGTGCATTTAGCCTTGTCATTATTTCGTACCATTGAGTATAGAACACCGTTAGTAAGAGCGACTAATACAGGGATCAGTAGTATTATAAATGCGCAAGGAAAGATCATAGCAGGTTCTCTTATTGAGTCGAATAAGCAAGGGGTTTCAATCACTCAGGTTTACATAAAAGATATAGAAACGTTTTACCAAAAATATCCGAATACGAGTAAAATTATTTTTATACTTATCACCTTATTATCGTTAATCGTCGACTGGAAAAAGGTTAAATTAAGTCATGAACACAAGTAACGTTAGCTCATTTACTAAAGCTAAAATCATCGATATTGTTTCTGAATATACTACTGAAGATTTGAAGCAGGTTTCCCATAGTGATTCGTTAGATAGTATTGGAATAGACTCTCTCTCGTTAGTTGAAATTATTTTTGACCTTGAGGAAGCTTTTGATATTAATATTCCTAGTGAGAATGAATTAGAGCAACAAGGTTTTAATTTATCTAGCCTTGATGATGTGGTTACTTTGGTTGAAAGCCTTGTACAACAAAATATTCAAAATAAAGTCGATAATAATGAGTAAACGCATTGTTGTTACAGGTATGGGCGCTATTTCAGCTGCTGGTAATAATGTTAGTCACTTTAGCGAATATCTTTTTGACAACAACAATAAGCTAATAAACACAATAGCACCTATTAGTTTATTTACGCCCGAGCCTCACCATGCATCAATGGCGGCAGAAGTTAAAAATTATGATCCAGCCAAAAACTTTTCAAAAGCAGAGCTAAAACATTTTGATCGTTTTACTCAATTTGCTTTACTGGCAACGGATGAAGCAATAACACAATCGAAACTCGCTTTTAATGATCGCCCTTTAGCTCAACGCACTTGTGTTGTACACGGCACCAGTATTGGCGGACAAGAAACTATTGAACAGTCTTATTCATTATTGTTTGAATCAGACAAAAAGCGTGCTCATCCTTTTACTGTACCTAAATTATTACCGAGTTCAGCCACCAGCCATATTTCAATGAAGTATGGGATTAAAGGCCCCGCGTTTACTACTTCATCGGCCTGCTCATCTTCAGGACATGCGTTGATCATGTCTGTACTAATGCTACGCAGTAATATGGTAGATGTTGCAATAACAGGTGGAGCTGAAGCTTGTATCACTTCAGGTAATTTTCATGCTTGGGACGGATTACGCGTATTATCTCATGACACTTGTCGTCCTTTTTCAGCGAATCGAAGTGGTTTGATTATAGGGGAGGGCGCAGCGACCTTAGTATTAGAAACTTTAGATCATGCGTTAGCACGTGGTGCAGATATTTACGGTGAAATCGTTGGTGTAGGTATGAGCTCTGACGCGCACAATATGATACAGCCATTGGCTGAAGGCGCTGAAATGGCGATGAATGCAGCCCTTCAAGATGCCGATATTTTACCGTCAGATATTGCTTATATTAATGCTCATGGCTCAGGTACTAAGCAAAATGATAAAACAGAAACCTATGCGATCCATCAAGTATTTAAAGCGCATGCACCTCAGTTAAAAGTGTCTTCAACTAAAGCTATTCACGGTCATGTGTTAGGTGCTGGCGCAGCATTAGAAAGTATTGCCAGTATTTTAGCGATAGAAAAACAGCAATGTCCGCCTACCAAAAATTTTAAAGAAAATGATGATGAATGTAATTTAGACTATGTTCCTAATCAAGCTCAACCTCATGGCATAGAATACGCAATGAGTAACTCTTTTGCTTTTGGTGGACTAAACACATGTATCATTTTTAAAAAGTATATACCTAAAATTTAATACCATTCAACAAGGAGAATAACGTGAGTGCTTTATCAATTCGAACAGCTGTTAAGGATGATGCAGCAACCATTTTATATTTCATTCGTGAATTAGCCATTTACGAAAAAGCTGAGCACGAAGTACTAGCCACAGAGCAAACGATAGCAGAGTCGATATTTACTGAAGGTAGCCATGTAAATGCCTTAATTTGTGAGCTTGATGGTAAAGCTATAGGTATTGCTATTTATTTTTATAACTACTCAACGTGGTTGGCCAAGCCCGGTTTATATCTTGAAGATTTATACGTATCTCAAGAGTATAGAGGTAAAGGCGCTGGTAAGTTACTGTTGCAGAAAATGGCACAAATAGCTTTAGACAAAGGTTGTGGCCGTTTTGAGTGGAGTTGTTTAGATTGGAATAAACCTTCGCGTGATTTTTACGAGTCTATTGGTGCTGTTTCACAAGATGAATGGGTAGGTTATCGAATGTCGGGCAAAACGTTAGTCGACTTTGCTGCAGGGAAATAACTTTCCAGCATTCTTTTTATTATTTTCCTGTATTTCTCATGATTTGATGAAATGAATTGAAGCCTAAGGTTTATTTATTTCATCAATTTTCTTTTCAAGTTCTAGTAACTTAGCGTAAATATCGGCATTTTGTTTACGTAGTTCTCTGTTTTTAATATTGGTGTCTGCAAATCCAAAAATGCGATTAGCGAAAATAGCACCTAACGTACCTAATGTACCTACACCAAGTAAAAACATTGTATATACAGCGATACGACCCATGGTGGTAATAGGATAAACATCTCCAAAACCTATGGTTGAAGCCGACATAACCATTAGCCATATAGCATCACCGTAAGTTTTTACAGGGGAGTTAGCGTTTTCTATTTCAAAAATATAAGTGATGTGACCCAGAGATAGGGTGAGACACGCCATGACTAAAAATAGAAAACAGGTTAATACTAAAAAATTGTAATTTTTAACACCAAAGTTATCGACTTTATACAAGTGTGTTTTTTCCATAACGGATTCAAATATTAACACCGTTCATCTCCTTAGTCTTATTTTAACAAAGCTTTAAATGGCTATTATTTTTCATCATTAACGTGTTGGATCAAATCGTCCATCAATTTCTTTTTAATATCTAACTGTTGATCTGGCGATAAGTTATATTTTTCAGCAAGAAGTTCATAATCGGCGGGGGCTAAACTTACCGTTAAACGAGGGCGTTTAGGGCGTTTACTTGTAGGTAAACCTAGAATGTCACGTATTTGATCTGAAGGGCTTAAGCCTGCTTCAAGGGCTTCTTTTCTAATGGCTAGTTGAATTTTTTCATCCATGTCAAAAGCAACTTGAACAGCTTTAACAGCTTTAACAGATGATTCCCATTTTTCGAGTATTTTACGCGCCACGTGTTAACTTCCTGGATACATGTCAATAATATCGGTTGTTGGTCTAAACAAAGTTAAAAACACTTCAGTATCGCCGTCTTGCCATACTTCGATATCAATACCTCTAGTATCTTCTTTATCGAATAATGCATATAGCTCAAATTGCTCGCCAGCGTCTTTCCCTTCATACGATGAAAGAGATTCTACTCGATTATCCTTTCTGTGAAAATAGCCAACTTGTGAATAGGTTTGTTGTTGATATTGATCGCTACTCCACTGAGATGTGCTATTTGAATCAGCTTGTCTTTCCAAAAAGGCATTACCCGGTTCGTCAAAGATTGTCGCAAAATCATCTAAATTGAAAAGTGTTTCAACGTCATTACGTTCTATTTTTAAAGAGAATTTAAGGTAGGTTTCATCGTCAATATCTAGGGTAAGATAAATTTGAGTGTTGTTAGTGCCTTTTAGTACCCATTCCGTTTCGGTTTTGCTTTCGTATTCGTAACAGTTAATAGCTGATACTTGAAACTCTTGACCACGTAACGTTTCAGGTAACCCAAAGCTATCGCTAAGTACAATAATATCGTTTTTTTTGAGTTGATTAGCGTGTGTTAATTTACGTTCTACTTCTGCTTCTTTTTTAAAAATGTTTTTTAAAAAGCTCATATTTATCACCATAAAAATCGCTTGTTATTTGCATAACAAGCGATTGAGTCAGTATCTTTTTAGTCTATTGCTATAAAGCGACTAAAGTCTATTTTTGTTTCGCTTTTAAACGATCAAGAACTGAACTTGCGCTTGCGTCAGTTGCACCAATGCCTGCTTCTTTTAACTTAGCTTCAAGCGAGTTATCAGAGTTTTCAGACTCTAATACTTCAGCAGCTTTCATTTGGTCATCAAATTTTTGCTGTTTAGCTTTAATGCGCTCTAAAGAATCTTTAGCACTTAATAACTTAGAGTTACTTGAAGAGAAGTTATCAGTAATAGCTGACGTTGCTTTTTGCACACTTTCAGTGGTTTTTACCATAGAAAGTTGACGCTTGTATTCAGCCACTTGACGTTCACTTTTCTTCACTAAGTCTTTTAAGCGATTCGCACTACCTTCAAAACTATCTAAAGATTGTTGCTGTGTGGTTTGTTCGCTTTCTAAAGCGGCAATTTTTTCTGCTACCGCTAAGGCTAATGTTTCATCGCCTTTTTCTAAGGCTTGAACTGCGTAGCCTTCGTGCTCAGTAATTTCACGTTTAATACGATCAACTTCACGGCTTGAAGCCATTTGTTGTGCCATAACACCGGTAAGATCACGTTTAGCTTTGGTTAAATGGTTTTCAGCATCGCGAATTTCTTGTTCGAAAATACGAGTAGCATTTGCATCTACAATCGATTCACCTACTTCAGATGCACCACCACGGATAGCTGTCATTATCTTTTTGAAAATACTCATTTTATTACTCCTAATAAGGCGGTCATTTAAATTAAAAAATCACTCATGTCGTCGATGATTTCGACAGCATTATTACTTAAAACAGCGAGCTCATGCTCAATGTCGTCGTATGTTGAATTAATAGATAAAGCCCCAAAAATTACATATTTGTCGCCAATTTTTGAAAATGAAGACAAAGGCATAGGTATGTTCATTTCTAGCATACTTTCGTGCATTTCATGTAACTTGTCAGACTTAACTTCCTCTGCACCCCAAAGGTAAGTAATGCAAAGAATTTGATCGTCAGACACCGATAAAAATATAGGTAACTCTTCACGGTCAACGACTGAAATTTGTAAAACATCAACTTCACCTGAAATGGGTTGGCAATCAAAAACCATTCCTGTTTCTGAACTATCTGCCATTGTATTTAGGTGGTTTGCTATCGTATGAATATTCATGTTGTTCCTCTTCATGTTAATTCTTCACATTGTCGTATATTAAAGAATAAACGATTTTGCTAATCGACATATTATGTCAATGGGGTTAATTTAACACTTAGACATAATATGTCAAGCATGTTTTTTACTATTTTTCTAAATATGCGTACTTATTGTAAGTAGGAGTTATTAAGTCCTTGCTGATCTTGCCATGCATTTTGATGTAACTGATAAATGGCATGACTACCTAAATAGTTAACGGGTATGCTTTCCTTGTTTTTATAGAAATTATGAGGAAATTCAAACGCGTTTTTAATCATAGGTAACGTTAGCCAAAAATGCTCGACGGGTAAAGCTTCTAATGCATTTAAACGTTGTAATGGACTTGCTCCCATTTTACTGGCAATTGTCCAGCCCCATTCACCAAAGCTAGGCACATTGTCGTGATATTGTTGTACAGACGAAAAGTTTGCAGCTTCTAAGGTTTTTTGAACCGATATAAACGATTTTTTAGCATGGTAAGGGCTGGTTGATTGCACACCTATTAAACCATCTCCCGCAAGTAGTTGTTTTAGGCGAGCGTAAAAGTTAACTGAGTACAATTTGTTTAAGTCAGGATGGCTAGGGTCTGGTAAATCAACAATAATAGCGTCGTATGACTTACCTTGTGCTAATAAATCATCTATGGCAATAAAGGCGTCACTCTTAAATACTTGTACATTTTTATGCTGTAAACTTTTTTGGTTTAACGCACTAATTTGTACAGCTAAAGAAGCTGGGAGTTTCTTTTCGGGATGGGTGAATATATCGATAAGTTCGTCGTCTAAATCAATAAGCGTAACGTGTTTAGGTGACCACTGCAGTACATCACGAAGCGCAAGGCCGTCTCCGCCACCAATAATTAAAATGTTATCTTGTCGGGCTGAGCCTGCCAATACAGGCGCAACTAAATAACTGTGATAAATAAACTCGTCTGAAGATGAAAACTGTAATCGTCCGTTGAGGTAAAAACCAATAACACTGCCTTGTTCAACGCCCATATATCGTTGAGTAAAAGTAAGTTGTTGAAATTTGGTTTTGTCTGAATATACCACCTTGTCGAGATAGAGCAGGTTATTCATTTGGTTTAACCAAGTATTACCTTGTTGATATACCATGCCAACAACAATAAATAACACTACATGAAGACTAATAAGGGTTTTTTTCCATGTGAGTTTTTTCCAATAGTAAAGGATAAAAATACTACCCACGAATAAGTTCAACGCGGCAGTTAATGCACTGGCTTTACTAATATCAATTGTTAATAAAAATAATACCCATATAGCTGCTCCTATACCTGCACCAATATAGTCGGCGCCATAAATAGTACCTATATTATTTTTTAAATGTTTTTCGTGTATTTCTTCACGAATTCGAGCAATTAATGGAATCTCCATCCCAATAAAAAAACCGAGTAATAAACCAAAAAAATACGGGCTATTAAAAGCAATAAAACTCAGTTGTTTAAAAAGACCACCGCGAGGCATAGCATCAGGCGGTAAAGAAAACATATCTGAAATAAGCAAGGGGAAGGTTTGGGTTATAGCAATAAAACCACCAATAATTAAAATAGATAAACTACCCAGGATCGCAATAATAAGTTCTAACCATACAAAACCATTAAAAGCACAGGTAATTTTACGCGCTGCAAAAGCACCTAGTCCCATAGCGACAATCATTAAGCCGATCATGGCGTAAATGGTGCTTTCCATAGCGCCTAATACACGTCCTGCATAATGAGAAAGTAAATACTCATATATAAGTCCGCAGCCAGCTAAAATCGCCATAGCTAATATAAGAAACGTGTCGTGCCAGAGTAAGGAGGATTTATTGGTATTCATGAAGGCTTATAGGTTAATGTGTGTTAAAAAAGTAAGCCGCATAGAAATTATACGGCTTTATTTGAAAGGAGAGAGTGTTAAACACAAATGTGTCGCGTGATTAACTTTGGTTGCTACGCCATTAATCCGGTAAGGATCAAAGCAATTGAAATGCTAATGGCCATTTCAACACTTGCCACACCAATATTATGTTGCTGATCAACTTCTTCTACTAAGTTAATACCCCATAAAATGAGTTTTTTGGCGAGTGTTGTAAGCACTGAAACTAGTATTGTCATAACGATACTAAATACTAACCAACCAAAGAGGTTCGTTAGCAAAGTTTCAGAAGAATAAGTTAAGAAGTAACTTGCTGCGGTTACGGCTAGCGCTGTACTAATAACTTGGCCAGCATAGCGAATAGCTAATGCTGTTTGACCGTCTGCAAAAGCTTCTTGCATACTGTCGCCTTGATTATTGTTAGCGTATTGTTTTTCTTTAATACGTGTAACCATTACTAACATGGCCTGAGATACTACAAAACCAGCCGCAATAGCAACAAAGGTACTAATATTTAAACCATTTACCCAAATAAGTACGGCCCTAATAATAATGGCTGTAGCTATAGCTCCTGCGGCATCAACAATACCTACAGAAATATTATGTGCTTTAATTTGTTCTGTTTTATTAATTTGGTTTAATGCAATACGGTCGTGAACAATGCGACCAATTTTTATTAAAATTAATCCAAAAAGTCCGTAAGACAACATTCCTATTGCTTCAAGTAAATAGCTATCTGCGCTTTCACCCATAATAGCACCGCTTAGTGCAATACCCATCGCGGCAATACTACCAGCAACACTAATTCCAAAGGCAAAGTTATCTTCTTTAGATAATTCGTCAGTTGAATTAACTTTTGCTGTAAAGCCAGAAATAAAGCGCATAGCGCCAAGGAGTAAAATAGCGATTGAAATATCAATGGCTAAATATATCAGTAAGTCTTGGTTGAGATTGGTTATGTCTATTAATGTATTCATTATTTTTCCCTATTCTGCTACTCGCTATTTGCCGCGTTTAAAGCCACGAGAAGTAGAGCTTGAGCTATTTCTGAAACTGGCGTTTTTAGATGAACTTGAAGAACCTTTAGCGTACGAACTTTTTGATGAGCTCGTAGACTTAAACTTATTAGCACTCGTTTGTGCTGTTCGGCTTTGGCTTGATAATGACGAAGAACCTGTGCGATTTTTACTATAAGCACTGGTAAATTTTTGCCCACGACTTTCAAACGATTTACGAGTACGGGTTTCAAGTGAGTTTTGTTTACTTAATTGACTGGGAGAACTATAACGTTTTCTTCCATAGTCGTTGTAATAACTATAGTTTCGGCTACGCCCCCAGTCGTTGTAATAGGTACGACGAGAACCAAAAACATCACCTATCATAGAATACATACCGTACCATGCCCAAAAAGACATACCATTACTGCCTGTAGTCCATTGTCCATAGTTTGGGTTACCTATGAGCTGTTCACCTGTGCCAAAGTCTTGTGCATTGTTTGCTTTAGCGCTTTGGCTTTTTGATAAGGCGTTGATTCTAGGTAGTTGTCCGTCAGACATATCTGCTAATACATTTAAAGGGTCGCTAAGGGCATCTGAAAATAACGTAGGATCAGCAGCCTGATAAATGTTTAGTAACTCATCATACAAAGCTTGTTTACTCGCGAACATATTAGGTTGATTTTTAGCGGTGTTAAGTCGATCAACTAACGCAAGGAACATAGGCCCTTCAACGGTTGCATCTTTTTTGAATTGCTCAATTAACGGGGCTAAATTCGGCTTTTGTTGTAGAACATGCTCAGCGTATTGATTAATGAGAACAGCATTTCTTACGCTGCCATTTTTTAATTCATTGGCTAATTGTTCAATACGTTGTTCCGAAATAGATGTTTGTTGTACTATTTGCTCATTAATAGGATCACTACATCCCACTAAGCCAATGGTTAGTATCAACAACAATATTTTTACGTGGTGCATTCCTGCCATAGGTGTCCTCAAAAATGCTTGATTATTATTTATTAATATCATCCTTGACATAATATGTCTAATGGTTTGATACGCTATTTACAAAAAGCATAAACGTTTATTTTTACAAGTCTATTTTATTACCATTACCGTAATAAAAAAATGGGTAATTAGCTCGAAACTTTAAGCAACAATTATTTTATTTTAATGAGGGTGATAATCAAAACTTCACACACGCTCAACTAAGGTACTTACTTGTATTTGAGCTACATTCAATGTAAAACATCTCTAAAGAAAAAACAGCCTCTAAAGTTCTCATTTCAATAGATTAATGAAAAATATGCCATTTATTTATGGAGTATATGATGCATAGCCATGTAAAAAAAGTAACTTCTGCTTGTTTAGTGCAGCAACAAGAAAAAAGTTGGATGCAATTTTCTGCACAACACCCTAATGCAACAGAACAACTTTCAGAGATACAACTCGAACACTTTAAAAGCGCAATAATGTTAAGTGATTACATTTTAAAAAGTGCGCTTCAAGCTCCTGACATTGTAATAGGGTTATTTGTATCAAATTATGTTTATCAAAAAGAAACACCTAACTATCAAAAGTTATTAAGTGATTTTATAAGTGAATGTAGAACTGAAGAGGATTTACATAAAGCACTAAGGTTATTTCGATTACGTGAAATGGTGGCTATTGCAACGGCCGATCTTGTTTTAAATATTCCGTTAAATGAGTCATTAAAACGTTTATCAGAACTGGCTGATGTATTCGTGCAAGGTGCGTTAGATTGGCTAAGCCAATTTTGTTATGAAAAATGGGGAGAACCTAAAAATAGCGAGGGCGAAACTATCCCTTTATTGGTTTACGCTATGGGTAAATTGGGCGGAAAAGAACTTAACTTTTCATCTGATATCGATCTTATTTTTACTTACCCAGAATCAGGTGAAACCCAAGGCGCTAGACGTTCAATTGACAATCAACAATTTTTTACACGTTTAGGACAAAAGCTGATCACGGCACTTAATCAGCAAACCGCAGACGGATTTGTGTACCGTGTTGATATGCGTTTAAGACCTTTCGGTGACAGTGGACCTTTAGTGTTAACTTTTAATGCTATGGAAGATTACTACCAAGAGCAAGGCCGAGATTGGGAGCGTTATGCCATGCTCAAAGCTCGTCTCATTGGTGAGGGCAAGTACCACGATCAATTAGATAAAATGCTTAAACCTTTTGTTTATCGACGTTATATCGATTTTAGTGTGATAGACAGTTTACGCCGAATGAAAATGATGATTGCGCAAGAGGTTAGGCGTAAGCAACTCATTAATAATATTAAATTAGGTGCTGGCGGTATTCGAGAAATTGAGTTTATTGTCCAAGTTTTTCAGTTGATCCGAGGCGGACAAGTTAAAAGTTTACAACAACGAAATTTGTTAACCGTACTTCCTTTATTAGTCGAAGAAGGTGAAGTGCCCGTTAAGAGTATGAAAATACTTAAAAATGCTTATGAGTTTTTACGACGTGTTGAAAACATTATTCAGGCACTTGGTGATAAACAAACACAAACACTTCCTGACTCTGAATTAGATCAAATGCGAATTTTAGCTGCATTAGAGCAGGATGAGTTAAGTACATGGCCATTATTTTTAGAGCACTTACAATTCCATATGTATGGTGTTCATAAAGAATTTATCGCGTTGATTGGTGAAGAGAGCTCTCATCATCATATTAAAGATTCACATTGGGTGACTTTATGGGACAGCGATTGGGATCATGAAGAAAGTTGTACGTGGATCAGTAAAGTTAATCAAACATGGAAAGTTGATAGTATTTGGCACCAAATAAGTGACTTTAGAGAGGAACTTACTAAAAAAGGTATTGGTAATAGAGGTCGTCAAACATTAGATAAATTAATGCCGCTACTCTTATTCTTTTTAAATGAAGACAATGTAGAAGATACAACATTAGAGCGCGTACTTTCTATTTTTAAGAAAATAGTTACACGAACGGCTTACCTTGAATTACTTAATGAAAATGAAGGGGCGTTAAAGCATTTAATTAAATTATGCCGTTCAAGTTTGTGGGTAACAGAACATATCGCTAAGTTTCCTATTTTACTTGATGAGCTTATTGATCCTACCCTATTTAGTAATCCACCCTTAGAAACTAGTTATGGATCAGAATTACGCGAAACAATGCTTCGTATTCCAGAAGAAGATCTTGAAGCGCAAATGAATATGTTGCGTCAATTTAAACAAGTTCAGCATTTACGTTTAGCAGCTGCAGATATATCGGGTGTATTGCCTATTACTAAGGTAAGCGATCACTTAACTGCAATTGCCGAATGTATTATTACTGAAGTGATTAACCTAGCATGGGCACACGTTACACAAAGATTTGGGCAGCCGCTTTCTACTGTAGGTACTGATGATAAAGGTTTAGCTGTTATTGGCTACGGTAAAATGGGCGGGATAGAATTAGGATACGGTTCCGATCTTGATTTAGTGTTTTTACATAATAGTTTACCAACCGACATGACCAATGGCGAAAAAGAAGTTCCTGCCAGTCAATTTTATGCCAAGTTAGCCCAACGTATAATGCACATTTTTAACACCAACATGGCCAGTGGTATTTTATATGAGCTAGATATGCGTTTAAGACCTTCAGGTAATTCAGGCCTTTTAGCTGTGCATATTGATACTTTTGAAGAATATCAAAAGCAAGATGCTTGGACATGGGAGCATCAAGCGCTGGTAAGAACACGTTGTGTTTATGGAACTGAATTTTTTGTTAAACGATACGAAGAAATTAAACGTAATATTATTGCTAGCCCAAGAGATAATGATGTACTGAAAAAAGATGTTGTAGAAATGCGTCAAAAAATGAAGTCCCATCTTGATAAATCAACAGAAGATCTGGTTGATATTAAGCAAGGAGAAGGGGGCTTAGTGGATATCGAGTTTTTAGCACAATATTTAGTATTATCACATGGTTATAAACACCCTAGTTTAGGAAAGTATTCCGATAATATTAATATTTTTAATGAGCTATGCGCGTTATCTTTAATTAGTGAAGAAGACAAAGATGCGTTAATTTCGAGTTATTGTCATTTACGAGATTTTGGTCATAAAGCAACACTGCAAGGGATTAATTCTTTGATTGTTAATAGCGAGTTTACTGAAGTAGCTAAAAATATAACATCAATTAAGGATAGGTATTTAGTATAAAATTCGCATTTCAGGTGTAATTAAAAAGGGAGACTAATGTCTCCCTTGTTTATTCAATAATATTAGGCTTAAAAGCGACCTGTTAAACCAAGTGAAAATCTATCATCACTATTTTCTAATGAAGTAAATTCAAGGCGAGCTGAAATCGCTGGAGTGAAAAAGTGTTGAGCACGAATTGAACCATTATCACCATCTACTGTTGAAAGCACTAATCCCACACTTGATTGAGCAGTCCAGAAGTAGTCAGCTGCAGCTGTAAAGTCGTTATCTAAATTAAGGTAAGACACTTCTACGTTAACAAATCTGCCATTATCTAATGTAGCAATATATTTAGTGTTTAGTGTTAAAGAATCAGAAAATTCTTCATCAGCACCTGAAACTGATACTAACCAGTTTTTATCAACAAAATAACCAATTTCACCAACAAGTCCAGTGTCATCACTTCCGCCATCAGCGTCGAAATAAGTAACATCTAAACCTACAAAAAGGTCATTGTGGTAATAGTCGCCACCTAATACTAATTGGTAAGCATCATTATCAAAATCTGTGTAGCTAAAACTAGCGCTAGTGCTTCTACCCATAAACGCAGCTTCTGACCATGCTGTGTTATTTGTAGTAACGCTGTTAAGGTAATATGTGCCTTCAAGTTTGATAGTATCGTAGCTATCAACACGAGAATAATCTACATCAATTTGAGTGTTATAATCATTAGCTAGGGTAGCTGAAGAAAGTAGAGATAAACCGAAAAGTGCTGCATATGTTTTCATTATATAAATCCTTTATATGTTATGTAAATTTCTAAGAAAAATTGTAGGAAATAAATGGATTTACACACAAACTGGTAGCACAAATATACAATGCTATTTGTGCGTAAAATCCATTTCGCGCGCACTATACTGACCTACAAAAAAGAAAACAAGTTTTTAATAGGTTTTTATCATATTTTGAAGTGATTTCTATAAAGTAGAGGTTGGTTGACTGATTTCATTTGGGTGAGAAAGCTTACTTAAATAACAGCAACTCAATGCAAACCTTTTATTTTTCTCTGTTCAATAAAAACTCTTTAGAGAAGAGCCTTAGGATTTGAGCTTTATTGGTAACGGGCATATATTTGGAAATTTTAAGTAAGTGTTCTAGAGGCATTTTAAATGGCCTCATCAGTATTTTATTTAATAGCCTGAATTTGATTTCAATAAACTACAGCGCTCGTCTAAATAAGATTTTGTGCCTTCTATTACAACGATAGCTCTCGATTGGTAACAAAAATAAATAGAAACACCATTTTGGAAATGGCCGCTGATACCTTGACCTAACTGTAAGGCGGTTTTTAAAATGCTTTTATTGATCCTAAAAGCATCTTTAACCACATAGTCACGATTGAGTCGCCAATAGACTTCTAATTTATCTTCTTTCGCATATTCAGATAGTTTTTGAAAAATGGTTTCACCTAGTCTAAAAGGTCTTGATTCAATAGAACCTTGCCAGTTTTTTGGGTACGCTCTAACCACCTTTCTTCGTGCATCTAATAAAAGTTCAAGGTCACCTTTAGGATCAGGCAGATAAACAATATTATTACGAATAGTCGGTTTATCCGTATTCGATTCGCCATTAATATTGGCGTAAAACGTAGACAAGCCTGTCGCGGCTTTGTTCTCTCTTTTTTTATTTACAACAGACTTTGCATCTTCAGTCGTGGCTGAAATACTTCCTTCGTTTTCGGTAACCTGAGTGGATAAAGGCTTGTCATCACTTCCTAGCGACATGAGTAGGTCTTGATTAGTAAAAAATAAATAGGCAATAATAATTAATATTGTGCCGAATATAATATTTCGTATCCAAAAACCCATAAGTCCTTACTCATTAATAACATTAGATAATCTATACCTTAACCAACAAAGCTTATTTATACAAACTTGGGTCATTTTCATTAGGTCGTGTTTTAAACCTTCTATGTAACCACATGTACTGTTCAGGCTTGCGCATAACCGCTTTTTCAACTTCGTGATTAATGCGTGTAACGTCTTTAATGTCATCGTCGGTAGGAAAATCGTCTAAAGCTGGTGTTATTTCAATCGTATAACCGCTACCGTCATCATTACGTTTGGGGATTAATACAAAGGTTTTAGTGTTAGGCTGGCGAGCAAAAATAAGCGTTCCAGTTGTACTTGCTGTTTCTTTTACATCGAAAAAAGGAACAAATACACTGCGGTTTCTACCATAATCTTGGTCGGGTAAATACAAGCTAGATTCACCAGTTCTAATCGCTTTAATTAAGCCTTTTACATCTCGTTTACCAAGCATATATTTATTTGATCTGCCTCGACCTCTGTATTGAAAAAACTCCATTAACGGATTGTTATGAGGACGATAAAAAATAACTAATTGGTGATTAAGCCCAAAACCACGGCCAGCCATTTCAGCACATAAGTAATGCATAGCTAACAAAAATACGTTGTGACCCTCTTGCTTAGCTTTTTCAATATGTTCTAAACCTATAACGGTAAATTTTCGCTTAACACGCCAGTCAGGCCACCACCATCCCATGCCGGTTTCTAAAAGTGCAATACCTGTACTTTCAAAGTTTTTACGTAAAAGTTGTTCGCGATCATGTTCATCCATATCAGGAAAACAAAGTGCTAAATTACGAGCGGCCACTTTTTTTCTGCTTGAACCTATTTTAAATAGAAGCTTACCAATTTGACGCCCTAAAAAGAGTTGAAACTTATAAGGTAACCAAGAAATAGTGTACATAATCAGTACGCCAAGCCAAGTTAACCAGTATTTAGGTAATAGAAAAGACAGTTTAAAATCTGGTTGTAAAACTTTATTTTTACTCACGGTATAAATTCAACTCATAGTAATTCGTGTGATACACTATCGCGCATTATATCTGGTATAGGGTACAGGATGAAAGTAGATATTCCAGCTTTTAGTAAAGCACGTGTTTTAGTGGTAGGCGATGTTATGTTAGATCGTTACTGGCATGGTCCAACGCAACGTATTTCTCCAGAGGCCCCAGTGCCTATTGTTAAAGTTAACCACAATGAAGACCGTCCTGGTGGTGCTGCAAACGTCGCATTAAATATTGCCTCGTTAGGTGGGAAAGTCACTTTAGCGGGTATTACAGGTAACGATGAAGCGTCAGATATTTTAGAAACACGCCTAGCTTCAATGGATATTAATTGCCAATTCGACAAGCAAGATAATACGACAACCATTACTAAGCTACGAGTACTCAGCCGAAATCAACAGCTTATTCGTTTAGACTTTGAAGAGTCTTTTGCTCAAGTTGATAAATCAGTTTTAGCACGATCGGTAGAACAATTGTTACAAGAACACGATGTTTTACTTTTGTCAGACTACGACAAAGGTACTTTATCAGATGTTCAATCTCTTATTACCGCAGCGAAAAAACTCAATAAAGCTATTGTGGTTGATCCTAAAGGAACTGACTTTAGTAAATACCGTGGAGCAACGTTAATAACGCCTAATTTATCTGAATTTGAAACCGTTGTAGGGGCTTGTAATACAGAAAGTGAACTTGTTGCAAAAGGTAATAAATTACTTGAAGATTTAGAGCTTGAAGCGTTATTAATTACTCGTAGTGAACAAGGGATGACGCTATTACGTAAAAATGAAGAAGAATTCCATTTACCAACTCAAGCTAAAGAAGTTTACGACGTAACTGGAGCTGGCGATACCGTTATTGCAACGTTAGCTTTAGCTATTGCTGCTAATGCAGGGTATGACCAAGCAAGTGCGTTAGCTAATGTAGCTGCGGGGATTGTTGTGGGGAAAATTGGTACTTCTACTGTGAGCGAAGCCGAAATATTAAATGCCTTATCAACCGGGCAAGAAAGCGGTTTTGGTGTATTAACAGAAGAACAACTGAAAATAGCAGTTGGTTTAGCGCAAGCTCGTGGTGAACAAATTGTAATGACGAATGGTTGCTTTGATATTTTACATGCTGGCCATGTATCTTACTTAGCAAACGCTAAAGCTTTAGGAACACGTTTAATTGTTGCCGTTAATAGCGATGACTCAGTTAGACGTTTAAAAGGTTCAGGCAGGCCTGTAAACCCTAACGATAGACGTATGGCTGTGTTGGCTGGTTTAGGCGCTGTAGATTGGGTTGTTCCATTTACTGAAGATACGCCACAACGACTTATTGCTAATATTTTACCTAATGTTTTAGTAAAGGGGGGTGATTATAAAGTGGAAGAAATTGCGGGTGGGGCTGAAGTTATAGCTGCTGGTGGTGAGGTTAAAGTACTTAATTTTGAAGAAGGTATTTCAACAAGCGCTATTATAAATGCGATTAAACTCGAAGATTAATGATTAATAAATATTGTTAATAAATGAGCGTTATTTTTAATGAGTGAAATAGAAAAGGCAGCGATAGCTGCCTTTTTAGTTTTAAATATTTAATTACATTACTTAACCTTAACTTGGGTTAGAGAATGAATTAAGGCTCTCATTTATCAAAAGCTCAATCTGTATCGTTATTTTCCTAAGTTATATTAGTCTCTCAACATTGATATGTTTGTGTGTAACAATGAGAATTTATGACTAATAGCTGGCTATTAGCCATAAATTCAACGAAGTTAGGCGTAAAAATAGCTTGTTGAGTAACTTTGCTTATCCCGAGCTGAGGTTATTTACGTTGAAGGTAATAAACCGTTATTAATATCAACTAAGTCTTGCTCGGTAATCGTTCCTGCAGCTTGTTTTAACGATAATATTGCTTGAATGTAATTGTATCGAGTTGATGAAAGATTACGTTTAGCGTTATATAAATTACGCGTACTGTCTAACACATCAACAATCGTTCTTATCCCAACATCCATTCCTGCTTCTGTTGCGCGTAAAGCACTTTCTGCACTAATCACTGATTGCTCTAACGATTTAATAGCTGAAACAGCAGCAATTACCGTGTTATAAGCATTGCGCGTACTTCTTACAACATTACGGTGAGTTTTAGCTAGGTCTTGACTTGCGGCAACATAATTACTTTGTGCTTGGCGTACAGAACTTGTAATGGCTCCACCCGTGTATAAAGGTACGTTAATTTCAATACCTATTGATTGACTATTAAAGTCTACAGTTGGTGAGGGCATCAATTGGTCGTCAATATCTGATTTTGAATAACGACCATTTAAATCTATTGTTGGATAGTGTCCAGCGCGCGCGGTATTAATGCTATCTTTACTTATATCTACACTAATTTTTTGTGAAATTAAGCTTAAATTTTTCGCTTCTGCTGTCTGTTGCCAGTCGTTAGCACTTTCTGGGGTAGGACGAGAAGCACTAAAGCGTTTCGTATTTAATACATCTAAATTACGTGGATAAATATTAGTAATTTCACGTAAAGCTTCTTCAGCGTTAAATACGTTATTTTCAGCTCTAATTTCAGCAGTAACGGTATTATCGAACTGTGCCTGTGCTTCGTGTACATCAGTAATAGCTGTTAAGCCCACCTTAAAGCGTTGTTTTGTTTGATCGAGTTGACGTGCAATAGCTTTTTTTTCTGCTTTTGCAAATTCAAGGTCGTCTTTAGCGCTTAGTACATCAAAGTAAGCTTTGGTTACTCTAACAATTAATTCTTGTTGAGCTACTTGAAAAGCAATGTCACTTTGGTGCGCTCTTTTTTTAGCAGTACCTAATTTTAACCAAGAAGCATGATGATATAACTCCATTGATAGGCTAGCGCCAATCGTTTTAGTTTCATTATCTTCTGATTTTATATCATTGACTTCTTGTTCTGTTAATTCAAACTTCCCGAAAGCGTATAATTGAGGAAGTAAAACAGAACGTGCTTGAATAATGCTTTCTTTAGACGCCATAAATTGAGCATGTGCTTTTAATACTACAGGGTCGTTTGCCTGTGCTTGCTGATAAACATCAAGTAAATTTTCAGCACTAGACGAATGGCTAGTAACCATAACAGTTAAGCCAATAATGAGAGATATAATATTTTTTTGCATGGGTAGGTAATCCCTTAAGGTATAATCCGTTTATGAATATAATCACCATAAACATTTTAATAAACTTATTTTACTTCGTTAGCTGTTAGCTACAAAGAATTAAGTGTTAAATAATCCATTCTAGTGTAACAAATTATTCAGTGGCAATGATATACGTCATTATATTTTAAATGGAAGTCGGCAAACCTAATCTCCAAAGACCTGTAAATGAGGAAGTAAAAGCTATGAGTATCAAAAAATCATACCCAGATATTTTAAGATTTGGCCACAAAGATATGACGATAGTTAAAGTAGAGCCAAAATTTAAAGGCTTTTTTACTATTAATGAAGTGCATGTGAACCATGCGCTATATGAAGGTGGAACCAGTATTACCCTTAAAAGAGAAATCTTTGAAAGAGGCGATGCTGTTGTTTTATTGCCGTATGACCCCGTAACCGACAAAGTCGTCATTATTGAACAGTTTAGGTTAGGTGCTATGAGTGGCGATACGCCGTGGCAACTTGAATTTATTGCCGGTATGTTTGGTGAAAATGAACATCCGATTGATGTGGCTATTAGAGAAGCTAAAGAAGAAGCGAATTTAACCATTGAAGAAAACGACATTATCAAAATAAATCAATTTTTCCCTAGCCCAGGCGGAACAAGCGAATGTATTTATATGTTTGCAGCAAAAGTTGATGTAACTGAAGTAGGTGGAGTATACGGTTTAGAAGAGGAGGGTGAAGATATTCTTGTTCATGTTATCGCCAGAGAAGAGGCTATGAGTTTATTAGCGCAAGGAAAAATTACCAATGCGTCAACTATAATTGGGTTACAATGGCTACAACTGAATTACTCTCAATTACAAAAATCTTGGTCTACTCTATGAATGTAAAAGCAAAAAAATATAAACCACAGCTAGCCACATTAATGAATTTGTGTGATGTGAACTATATGTTGTTAATTAAATTGCTTGCAGACAAAGAAGAAGTAGGACATGAACGTGAGTTTTTCATTTCAGATTTTTTATCATATGTTGTATCTGTAGATGAAGTGACGCGTTATACCACCTTGATCACTATTAGCCAAAATACGGTAGAAGTTGGCAAGGAATTATCTCATCTATTTCAGCCTAAAATGGTTATTCGTTTATATCACGATGCGCGTATGGCAGAAGTTATATCATCGCAAAATATTCGCCAAGTAAAGCCTCGGTACGACTACCCCAATAAAAACATGCATTTGCCTGATGAAAAACAACAAATCAATATGTTTTTGAAAGAGTGGTTACAATTATGCCATGAGCTCGGGCAAGTTAAGCTGGCACTTGATTTAAAATAGTTTAGAAACGACTTTTAGTATGAAACACGTCTTAAAAATTGCACAAATTAGTGACACACACTTGTTTGCCGATAAATATACATTGCATTATGGAGCTAATGTTTATCAGCATTTAGTTAATGTATTAATACATATTCAAGGCGTAGAAAAACCTGATGTGATTTTGTTTACTGGCGATTTAACACAAGATCATACTGATGCTTCTTATCATCAATTTGTTGAAATATTTCAGCAACTCGATATTCAAATTCCCGTTCATTTTATTGCGGGTAATCATGATGAACATCGTCAACTCGATCAGTATTTAACAAATAAACCGTTTAATTCATCAAAAATTATTACCAATAATACTTGGCAGATACTCTTAATAAATAGCAAAAGCGAAACACCCTCAGGTTATGTATCCGAAGGAACATTAAATGAGCTAAGCAAAAATATAGATCCTGAAAAAAAACAGCTTGTGTTTATGCATCACCATCCTATTGATGTAGGTTATTTTATTGATAAACATGGTTTGAAAAATAAAGCTGAATTTTGGAGTGCTATCCAACAGTTTCCTTCTATTCAAGCCATAGCCTGTGGCCATGTGCACAACGACTTATCGATACAACCCGAACAATCAGGATATAATATTCCCTTATATACTTGTCCTGCTACGTCTATTCAATTTGACCAAACAGCAGATACATCAGCCTGTAATGGTCAAGGTGCAGGCTATCGAATATTTGAATTAAGTAACGATAAAACGTATATCACACGCACACATTTTGTAAGCGATTTAGCTAAAGGAAATCATGATGAGTAATTTACTTTTTATCCATGGATTTAATTCATCACCGTTATCGAAAAAAGCGCAACAAACTCAAAAATATATACAAAAATATTTACCAGAGGTTAGGTTTCATTGTCCTCAGCTGGCGACTAACCCTAAAGATGCTATTAACCAGCTTGAACAATATTTAAAAGCATCACCTGCTGAACATTGGGCGTTAATTGGATCTTCATTAGGTGGATACTTTTCTACATATTTAAGTGAAAACTACAATTTAAAAGCGGTATTAGTGAATCCGGCTATTAAACCTTACGAGCTATTATCAGGTTATGAAGGCGAACAAATAAACCCGTATACGCAAGAAAGCTACAAAGTAGAAAAGCGTTATCTTGACGATTTAATTGCGATCGAAAAGCCTCATATCGCAAAAAATAATTATATGGTCATGGTACAAACAGGGGATGAAGTGTTAAATTACCAAGAAGCGGTTGATAAATTTCAAGACAGCCATTTAATTGTGCAGCCAAATGGTGATCATAGCTTTGTTAATTATGAAAAAATGCTACCTAAAATTGTAGAGTTTCTTCAGTTAACAGCGTAAATTGCTCTAAAAACAAAGCATAAATAACTTTCTTTATTAAATACAACGAATAGATGACTCAAATGAACGAACAATATAATTCTGATTCTATCGAAGTTCTTAGTGGTTTAGACCCAGTAAGACATCGTCCCGGCATGTATACCGATACATCTCGTCCTAACCATTTAGGGCAAGAGGTTATCGATAACTCAGTGGATGAAGCTTTAGCGGGCTACGCTCAAAACATAACGGTAATTTTAGATAAAGATCAGTCGCTAGAAGTTATTGATGACGGTCGAGGCATGCCGATAGACATTCATCCTGAAGAAGGTGTAACAGGTATAGAGCTTATATTTTGTAAACTACATGCCGGTGGTAAATTTTCGAATAAAAACTATCAATTTTCAGGTGGTTTACACGGTGTGGGTATTTCAGTCGTAAATGCTTTATCTACACGTGTTGATGTTGCGGTAAGACGCGATAGTAAAGTCTATGAAATGGCTTTCGAAAATGGTGAAAAAGTTGAAGAGCTACATGAAACTGGCACCGTAGGACGAAGAAATACAGGAAGCCGAGTTAAGTTTTGGCCTGATCCTGGCTATTTTGATTCACCTAAGTTTTCAGCACGCCGTTTAGCTCATTTATTAAAAGCCAAAGCCGTACTGTGCCCAGGTTTAACCATTAAGTTTCATGATAAAAATGAAGATAACAAATATGAATGGTGCTATGCAGACGGTTTAGTTGATTATCTAAAAGATTCAGTAAAAGATTACGAATCTTTACCTAAAGAACCTTTTGTTGGTACTTTTACTTCACAACAAGAAGCTGCCGATTGGGCAGTAACTTGGTTACCTGAAGGGGGGGAAGGGGTTGGTGAAAGTTATGTAAACCTTATTCCAACGGTTCAAGGCGGTACTCATGTAAATGGTTTAAGACAAGGTTTGCTTGAAGCCATGAGAGAGTTTTGTGAGTTTCGAAACTTAATACCGCGTGGGGTTAAATTAACGCCAGACGATGTATGGGATAAATGTTCATATATTCTTTCAGTAAAAATGCAAGACCCACAATTTGCGGGCCAAACCAAAGAGCGTTTATCGTCACGTCAATGTGCTGCATTTGTTACAGGTGTGGTTAAAGACTCTTTTAGTTTATGGCTGAATGAGCATACTGAAATAGCTGAATCGCTAGCAGAATTTTGTATTTCAAACGCCCAGCGTAGATTACGTGCTAGTAAAAAAATTATTCGTAAAAAAATTACTCAAGGCCCTGCGCTTCCGGGTAAGTTAACGGATTGCGGTAGCCAAGATATAACTCGAACAGAACTTTTTTTAGTGGAAGGTGACTCTGCTGGCGGTAGTGCTAAACAAGCACGAGATCGTGAAATTCAAGCTATCATGCCTCTTAGAGGTAAGATTCTTAACACGTGGGAAGTGGATTCAGGACAAATACTTGCCTCACAAGAAGTGCACGATATTTCAGTGGCATTAGGGATTGATCCCGCATCTGAAGATTTATCTGAACTACGCTACGGTAAAATCTGTATTTTAGCGGATGCCGACTCCGACGGATTGCATATAGCAACTTTATTATGCGCTTTATTTACTCAGCACTTTTTACCTTTAGTTCAAGCTGGGCATGTTTATGTAGCCATGCCACCGTTATATCGAATTGATGTAGGTAAAGAAGTATTTTATGCGTTAGACGAGGCTGAAAAAGACAGTATACTTGCTCGCATAGAAGCCGAGAAAAAACGTGGAAAAGTTAACGTACAACGTTTTAAAGGTCTGGGTGAAATGAACCCTCTACAATTACGCGAAACTACCATGGATCCTAACACTCGCCGTTTAGTACAACTCACGGTTGATGAATTTGATACAACCATGGAGCTTATGGATATGTTGCTTTCTAAAAAGAGAAGTGGCGACCGTAAAGAGTGGCTACAAAGTAAAGGTAATTTGGTTGAGTTATAACAGAAACAGAGATCTTTTAAGCCAGTAAATAAAATATAACATGACACTATATGCTTTATTCACTGTTAATTAGTGTCTAATAAGTCATAAGGTTATTCATCAGGAAAAGGAACTTGTTCTTGTATGCGAGGAGCAGGAAGAAGTCATTGCTATAAATGCGGGGGCTTCTGGTTGGGCTTGATCAAGACTGCTATTTGTTATTTTTAAG
Organism: Pseudocolwellia agarivorans; assembly: GCF_002000085.1. Taxonomy (GTDB): domain Bacteria; phylum Pseudomonadota; class Gammaproteobacteria; order Enterobacterales; family Alteromonadaceae; genus Pseudocolwellia; species Pseudocolwellia agarivorans. The sequence goes on along the minus strand of NZ_MUZU01000009.1, from coordinate 179,823 downwards.
TAAGCTTTAACTAGAATAGAAAATCATAAAATAAAATGAAAGGCAATAATGAAGAAAAATATTCTAGGCATCAGCCTTATTAAGCCATCTGATATAAAAAAGTCACTCGAGAAGTCTATAGCGCAACAAGAGTTTAGAAAAAAAATGGCTAGAGGGCATTTAATAACTTTTACTATTGAAGAAGTAGAGAAGTTAACAGAACCTAGCACTATCAGAGAGTCGTTTAATTCAATAATACTGATAGAGTCTTGTAAAATACTCTTTAACTCTGTTGAAAATGGTAGATACACAACAAGTTTTTGTGAAGCATTTGGGCAGTTGTGTTGGTCCATGACAGATGAGGTTGATTTAGATAGTAGTTATAAAATTCGAGTATACTCTTCAGACGCTTGTTCATTATTAAATAATTATTGTATCACAACACCTAGGGGATTATGTTTCTCTAGTTCTATCGCAGATTATATTTTTGATAACCATCTTTCTTTTTCTAAAATAAAAAAAATTATAATCTCTCTTGAAAGTAGATTTGTTGAATTTTCGAATAGCATAGAAAAAACTCAAAGAAATATTAAAAATGTGCAACAGACTAATCCGTTCGATAAAGAGGCTTTCGAATTACGATATATTAATAGTAAATTTAAGTTCTACCCTAAATCTAAAAAAGAAATAGATTAAAATATAATGCAGATAGTTATATCATTGATGATAATAAGTTTACTTGTACCAAATAAATTTACGACACTATTTGGTGTTTATTTATTGTTTTGTGACTAAATAGTGTTTTTTGTGATTCTCCGATTAATTTAATTTTGGTGTTTTATGGCATCTTATGGTGTATTCAACAAACAAGATTAATGAATATTACTGAGACTATACACTTTAATATTTTATTCGTACATTGAGAGGGGGAATGATGTTTTTATATCATTCCCCTTTTTTATTAAGTAATTCTATCAGATGTGTCTGCTTTTTTTATGGTTACCGCAATCGATTTTGACGTAGGCGTATCGCTTTCATCCCCGGTACTTTTTAATGCCACTAAAGGGTTAGCTTCAGGGAAGTAGGCGGCAATATTACCTGTTGGAATGTCGTAGTTGACTAATTTAAAAGAATAAATTTTACGTTCAATATCATCTGGCCATAAACTTTCTACATCAACTAAGTCTTCATTTTTTAAGCCCAAGTCAGCTATGTCGTTTGGGTTCATAAAAATAATATTGCGTTCACCACTAATACCACGGTAGCGGTCTTCAAAGCCGTAAATGGTGGTGTTGTATTGATCGTGCGAACGTAAGGTTTGTAGAACAAAAACGCGATTTTTTGTTAATGCTCTAATCGATGCGGGTACAATGTCGTCAGGCAATTGGTTTGCGCTAATTTGAGCTTTTTTAGTTGCAGTATTCCATGTGAGTTCTGCTGCGCTATTACCTAAATAAAAACCACCCGGTTGACTGAGTCTTTCATTCATTTTGTTAAACTCAGGCAAGGTTTGCCCTATATAGTCGCGAATTAAATTGTAATTATTGGCGAGTTCTAACCATTTTACTGGGGTATCGCCTAATGTTGCGTGAGCAATGCCTGCAATTATAGCCGGCTCAGAGCGCATGTTACTGGTGTCTGATTTAACAACGCCTTTTGATTTGTGCACCATAGAGAATGAGTCTTCTACAGTAACAGACTGTTCGCCAGTGGCTTGTAAGTCAATATCGGTACGACCTAAACAGGGTAATATAATTGAAATTTCACCAGGGAATAGGTGCGTTTGATTTAATTTTGTCGCAATATTTACGGTAAGTTTACAACGTGTTAGAGCTTGTTGTGTAAATTCAGTATCGGGGGTTGCAGAAACAAAGTTACCGCCTAAGGCAATGAACACTTTGCTCTCGCCTGAAAGCATAGCTTCAATTGCTTCAACAACATTATGACCATTTTCTTTAGGCGGAGTGAATGAAAACACTCGAGACAAATTATCTAAAAACTTAGCATCAGGTTTCTCATTAATGCCCATGGTTCGGTCACCTTGAACATTTGAATGACCTCTAACAGGACAAAGCCCTGCACCGGGTTTACCTATGTTGCCAAACAGTAATTGTAAGTTGGTGATTTCTTGAATAGTAGCAACTGAATGTTTGTGCTGGGTAATTCCCATTGCCCACGTAATAATAACGCTTTTGGCTTTTTGGTAAATGTTTGCTGCTTGCGTTAATTCTTCAATACTAAGGCCTGATTGCTGGGTAATGTGCTCCCATGTTGTTGTTTCTACCGTTTGTAAGTAATCATCTAATCCTTGTGTGTGTTCCTTTATAAACTCAAGATCGAAAACACTTTTATTATCTTTTTGTGCGGCCTTGTGTTGTTCAAGTAACACTTTAACCATGCCTCGAACACACGCCATATCACCACCTAAATTAGGGGTGAAATAATACTGTGAAATTTGAGTTGCACTGCCTGATAACATTTCAACAGGCGATTGAGGATTAGCAAATCGCTCTAAGCCTCTTTCTTTTAATGGATTGAAAGTTACTATGCTAGCGCCTCGGCGAGAGGCATGGCTTAATGAGTCCAGCATTCTAGGATGGTTAGTCCCTGGGTTTTGCCCAAAGACAAAAATAGCATCGGCTTTTTCAAAATCATCAATTTTTATGGTGCCTTTACCAATACCTATTGATTGTTTAAGGGCAACGCCGCTGGCTTCGTGACACATGTTTGAACAATCGGGAAAGTTGTTAGTGCCAAACTTTCGAACGAAAAGTTGATATAAAAAAGCTGCTTCGTTGCTGGCGCGGCCTGAAGTATAAAACTCGGCTTGGTTAGGATTTTCTAATTCGTTGAGTTGCTGTGCAATTATCGAGAAAGCCTTATCCCAAGATAAAGGTTCGTAATGGTCGGTTGTTCTATTATAAATAAGAGGTTCAGCTAAGCGACCTTGGTATTCTAAAAAGTAGCCCGTTTGTTTTTGTAACCAGCTAACGGAATGTTCTTTAAAAAAGTCTTTGCCAATGCGGCGTGAGGTTGCTTCCCAGTTAACAGCTTTCGCGCCATTTTCACAAAAGCGGAATCGTCCCGGTTCATCTTTCTCTCCCCACGCACAACCGGGGCAGTCAAACCCATGATCTTGATTTGTTTTAAGTAGGTTTTTAATATTTTTAGCAATATTGTCACTTTTAAATAAGTGAGTCGCTGTGCTTTTTAATGCACCCCAGCCACCCGCGTGACCCTTATAATTTTTTACTGACATTTTATAACCTACTTGTTATGCGTTGTGGTAATTATACCCGTTACCACTCAAGATGCGTATTTCAGAGTGCTTGAGCGATATCAATTCAAGGTAATGCTTTGTAATAATGGTCGCTCCCTTATAAAAAGCATTAACGCAGAAGTGATTTTGCTCAAGCGCTTCTTCGATGGGTCTAAAAACAATTTATGCTTCGCTATTAACTTTAGTCAGGTTCCTACATGGATGTAGGACATTAGGGTAACGCAGGAGCAGTTACCGAGAATAACCATGACGTAAACTTAATGCCTTGCATACATGGATGTAGACCTTAGATTTCGTCTGGAACATGAAATCTGTGCCTAAATTGTTTTTAGTTCCCACTGAAACCTCCATCTTGAATGGTTACGGGTATATAATCAATGCGATGATTGCCATGATATACGTTAAATTTATTATTTTTAGTAAAACCTATTAAGGTAATATTAAACTGAATCGCTGCAGATATGGCTAAGCTTGAAGGCGCACCAATAGCTATTATTACAGGGATAGCTGCAGTAATGGCTTTTTGTATTAATTCAAAACTCACCCGTCCGCTAAGTACCAAAATAGATTGCTTAGTTATTTTTTCTTTAAGAAATACATCGCCAATCACTTTATCAACGGCGTTATGACGACCAACATCTTCGTAAACACATACCCATTGATTATCGCTAATATAGCCAGCGCCGTGCACAGCACCTGATAAATTAAATAGCGGCTGATGACTATTAAGTGCTTTTGCTATTTCAATAATCTTATCACTTTTTAACCATGAATCAGCATTATCGATAACACTATCCGTTTTAATTGCTAAACCATTAAGTGAGGTTTTTCCACAAATTCCGCAGCTTGACTGACTAGGGAAAGAACGTGTTATTTTTTTCCAGTCAGGTTGTACGTTAGGTGCAAGTTTAACAATAAGGTGATTGTTATTTATAGCTTCATCTGGAGGGGTAATATTTACAACATCTTGTATTGATTTAATAATTTGTTCGTTAAATAAGAAACCTGTGATCAGAGCGTTATCATGATCAGGTGTTCTCATTACTACGGTGAGATCTACCGTTTGGTATGCTTTTGATTCTTTATCTAAAAAAGACAGGCTGATCAATAAAGGTTCTTCAATAATGGCATAATCTTCAGTAGCGCTATGTGTACTGCCGTTATAGTGGCGTTGGTTAATACTTTTTAAACCGCTTATCATTAATTGTTAGGCTTTATATTAAATTGTTAATAGTAATAGTATACACCAACCGTATATGAGTTATAGATATTCCATTAATGAATTTAAGTATTTATATCTAAAAGTATTCGATTAATTAATGGTAATGTCTTTCTATCCTAAATGTTTATCATCTGCAAATCATTTTATAAAACCTAGCGAAGAAACAAGATTAAAAATTTTGTTATTAACTTTAGCTGAAACAGAACTTTGCGTGTGTGAGCTAGTGCAAGCGATGGGATTACCTCAGCCTAAAATATCTAGGTATTTAGCACAGTTACGAAAGCCGGTTTGTTAACGGATAGAAAAAAAGCAAATGGGTTTTTTATTCAATTGGCTCTGATATTTCTCAATGGCAAAAAGAGACGTTAGCGATATGTGCCGCAAATAATGAAGGCTAACTTATTGCTTGTTAATATCTGCTTTTTTAGCCTTGTTATCGGGGATTTTTATAAAAAAAGTGCAGATATTGCTTAATAAAATATTGAGTCATTAAATAAGCACTTTCTGCGGGTTACAATTAGTTTTATACTAGTAAACCAAACTTAATTTACTGATAGATAAATATTTGTTTCAACTTTTTACAAAAAATATAATTATAAGGTCGAATAAAACATATTTAATAAGTTTATTGTGTGTTTTTTTTATGGTGCCTTTTTTTAGCTACTCTTCAGCACAAGAGCCTTTGAAGTTTCCTGAAATAATTGAACAAATAGAATCGTTACAAAAGGACGACTTATTAACGGCTATAAAGCTTGCTTCGTTTTACGATAAAGACATAACTCAATTTAACCTTGAAGAGCGTATTCGCTTTAAAAGACTACAAGCTGAACTTTATAATAATAAAACAGCCTTTGATCTTGCTAAAGTTGCGGCAGAAGAAGGTTTAGAGTTAACAAAAAAATTATCGCATCCTTCCATTAATATGGCCAAACTACTTAATTCAAGGGGTTATGCTATTGAAAGTGAGGGCTATTATGATTTGGCGTTACAAGATTATATTGCCGCATTAGAAATAGCTGAATCGTTAGATGATCGAAAAGTTGTTATAGAAACACTAACTAATTTAGGTGCGGTTTATTACATTACTGAAAAATTTCAGCGTTCTATTATTGTGTTAAACGATGCTTTATCTCAAGCCCAAATATTAAACGATAATAAAATGTTAGGTTTAGTTTATTTAGAATTAGGGGCTCTTTATAGTTATTTAAAGCAAGAAGATAAAGTGCAAGAATTTAATAAAAAAGCATATTCTCACTTAACTAAAGCTAACGAACCTCATAAAGCCTTAATGAGTTTACAAAATATTGCCGTAACTCATGCCGCACATAAAGAATATTTACTTGCCATAGAGTTATATAAAGACATTATAGGTAAAGCGAAGAAGTCAGGTAATTTTTCTATTTTATCAAATAGCTATTCAGAAATGGCCGAGGCTTATTTAAAGAAAGAACCTAGCGATCCTCATACGGCATATCATTACATTCTTATTGCTGAAAAATATGCAAAATCAGTAAAAGAGGCTAACTACGAAACTTTATTATTAGTGAATAAAGCTGATATATTGAATCACTTAGAAAGGTATCAAGAAGCACTTGCTATTATTAACAGAGCTGAAAAACTTGTGCCTGTACAAGCTGAAAATATTCAAACGTATTCAATTTTAGAACTGTTACGTATCAAGTCAGAACTGTATTATGCGCAAGGTTTATATGAAAAGGCGTATAACACTCAAAACGAGCGACATACTAATACGCGTAACATAAACTCGCGTAATAATTTGAAAGCACTTGAAGGTATTCGAATTCAATATGAAAGCAAGCAAGAAGAACTTCAAGCCAAGGCCTTAAAAGAAAAACAAGTTGCTCAATCTCTCGCATTACAAAAGGCTAATGAAGTTTATCGTAATAAAACATTTTATATTTTTATCGGTGTTATTACTGTTTTAGCATTGGCTTGGTTTTACATCATTAACTTAAATAATCAGAAAAAATTGTTAAACAGCCGAGAAACAGATCATTTAACCGATTTGCCTAATAGACAAACGTTATTGGCATTAGGATCAGCTCAATTTAACCAAGTCACTAAAAATAAAGCTGATTACAGTGTGCTAATCATTAAAGTTGACAACTTTACTAATATTAACCAAGTAAAAGGGTACGACATAGGTAATAGTATATTGATTGAAATATCATTAATTATTACCAATATTATTGGAGAAAACACTCAGTGTGGACGATATTCAAGTAATGAGTTTATTGTGCTTTTACCTAATGTGAATGCTCAGATAGCGGAAGATATTGCATATAATATCCACAGCTATATTTATAGGAAATCTTGGGAAAAATACGGCTTAAAAGTTATCTCAGTTAGTATTGGTATGAGTAACAATAATTCCTATTTAATTCAATCATATGAATCTTTAGTTAAGCAAGCAGGTGTTTTAAAACAAAAAGCCGTTGTTTCAGGAGGGAACATGGTATGCGTTTAATGAGTGTTGTATTACTCTTTATTTTAGCTTTTTTTTATTCCACAAATGTTTTTGCATATGATGAAAGTAAACCATCGTATACACCTATTGTTTCAATTAATGAAAAAGTTAATCAATTACTTATTCAAAGTGAATCTACCCCATTACATACTGAGCTTATGTTAAAAGAAAGTCATATTGATTTTCTAAAGCTTAACCCCGCAGAACAATATTTATACTTAATGATTCTCGCTAATATCGCAAAAATAAAAAATCAACACAATGAGGTTATTACTTATTTACTGCAAGCTCAGGAGTTAGAGCCAATAATCAATGAAGATCAGTTGAGCCAATTATCTTTTTTGAATTTATACAAAAAATTAGCTCGTAGTTATGCAAAAGTAGGACAATTTAAAAAGGCTTACGATGCTAATCACACTTACATTACTAAATATGATGTATTTATGAAAAGCGAACGAGACAAATATATTTTTGAATTAGAAGATAAATACGAGACTAAAAGAAAAAAAGACATTAACGCCTTACTTAATAATCAAACTGAATTAAAAGCGCTCGAAATTGATGAGTCATTACATAATGAAATTCTTCAACGGCGTAATATTTATATCATTAGCTTTTTGGTGTTTATATTTTTATTGCTTTTATTACGTTTGCTTTCGATGAATAAACGCATCCACGAACTATCTAAAGAAGATATGTTAACAGGAGCTAGAAATAGAAAAACATTATTTCGTTATGGGAAAAGTGCTATTAAACGTTGCATCGAAAACAAAGTTGGTTTGTGTTTATTAGCTGTAAATATTGATGGTTTTAAGGGATTAAACGAAATTCATGGCGACTATATTGGTGATGAGGTTTTAAAGCGTTTTGTGTTATTGGGTACAGAATCAATGAGAACCCGCGATATATTTGCACGCTTGGAAGATGCGACGTTTATTATTGTACTTCCAGAAGCTTCTGAAGGAGAAGCTAAAGCGATTGCCCAACATTTAAAAGAAAAAGTAGCGGCTTTCAATTTTGATTATGTAGGTATACATCAACAACTTGATATTAGTGTGAGTATTGTTGAGTTGAGTGAATCGTTAAATAATTTTGAATTACTCTTAAATACGGCAATGAACGTTTTGTATGAAATGAGGGATGGTGATAGCAACCAAATCAAAATTTATCAGCAATAAGCTTATTATCTTCATAAAATAGCAGTTAATTCACTAAAAATTCAATCAAGTATTTTCCCTCTGGCAATAATCAGATAAGCTATCAGGTAGATGTTTATATCTATTTTTTTTATTCGCAAAAGCAATTATTCAAGTTAACTATTAACTCGCACTAGTGAGCTTTAGAAACTTTTTAGGAAACTTATTCATGTCCGATATGCTCGATTATAGTCTTGACGGTGTAGAACAAAAACCACTAAGAGAATTTACCGAAGAAGCTTATTTAAATTATTCAATGTACGTCATTATGGATCGTGCATTACCGCATATCGGAGATGGTTTAAAACCTGTACAAAGGCGTATTATTTATGCCATGTCTGAATTAGGTTTGTCGGCGCTTGCTAAATATAAAAAATCAGCACGTACTGTAGGTGATGTTTTAGGTAAGTTTCATCCCCATGGCGATTCAGCCTGTTACGAAGCGATGGTATTAATGGCTCAGCCATTTTCTTATCGATACCCACTTGTAGACGGGCAAGGTAACTGGGGTGCTCCCGATGATCCTAAGTCGTTTGCTGCCATGCGTTATACCGAAGCGCGTTTATCTAAATTTAGTGAAGTTTTACTCAGTGAATTAGGGCAAGGCACCGTCAATTGGGTACCGAATTTTGATGGTACAATGAAAGAGCCTAAAACACTCCCTGCGCGATTACCGCATATCATGCTTAATGGTATTACAGGTATTGCCGTTGGTATGGCAACCGATATACCTCCCCATAACGTAAGGGAAATTGCTTCAGCTTGTATTCATTTAATTGATAACCCTAAAGCTGAAACTATTGATTTACTTGATTACGTTCAAGGGCCTGATTATCCAACTGACGCAGAAATCATTACCCCTAAAGCGGATATTGCTAAAATTTATGAAACCGGTCGCGGTAGTATAAAAATGCGTGCAGTTTATGATATTGAGCATGGCGAAATTGTTATCACGTCTCTTCCTCATCAAGCTTCAGGTGGTAAAATACTTGAGCAAATAGCTAATCAAATGCAAGCTAAAAAGCTGCCAATGGTAGTTGATTTACGTGACGAAGCCGACCATGAAAACCCTACACGATTGGTGATTGTTCCACGCTCAAACCGAGTAGATGTAGAACAATTGATGCAACATTTATTTGCAACAACAGACTTAGAAAAAAATTACCGCGTTAACCTAAATATGATCGGGTTAGATAATAGTCCAGCGGTTAAAAATTTAGGCACCATACTTAAAGAGTGGATTGAATATCGTCGTGAAACCATTAGACGAAAATTGCAATTTAGATTAGACAAAGTATTAGCTCGTTTACATATTTTAGATGGTTTACTGGTTGCCTACTTAAATATTGATGAAGTCATTGAGATCATTCGTACTTTTGATGATCCAAAAGCTGAATTAATGTCTCGTTTTGATTTATCAGAACGACAGGCTGAAGCCATTCTTGAAATTAAATTACGTCAGTTAGCTAAGCTTGAAGAAATTAAAATAAGAGCAGAGCAAGACGAACTTAATATTGAACGTGAATATTTAGAAAAAACCTTAAACTCTAAAGCACGTATGAATACGTTAATGAAAAAAGAAATTCTTGAAGCGGCAGAAAAATATGGTGACGAACGTCGCTCTGTTCTTATTGAACGTGAAGAATCTAAAGCATTAACAGAAAAAGACTTAGTACCGAGTGAGCCCGTTACGGTTGTTGTGTCTGAAAAAGGCTGGGCTCGATGCGGTAAAGGTCATGATATTGATCCATTAACCCTTAGTTATAAATCGGGCGACGAATATCTCTGTTCAGCTAAAGGTCGAAGTAATCGTCCTGTGGTATTTATCGACTCGTCAGGCAGAGCTTACGCCACAGAAGCGCATAGTTTACCTACAGCAAGAAGCCAAGGTGAGCCATTAACAGGACGCTTTAATTTATCTACTGGTGATACTTTCGAGCATACTTTAATGGCTGAGGATGACTGTAAATATTTATTAAGTAGTGATGCAGGTTATGGTTTTGTTGGCTCGTTTGAGGATATGGTTAGCCGAAATAAAAATGGTAAGGCGCTATTAAGCTTGCCTGCCTCAGCTAAAGTCATGCTACCTAAAGTCATCAATAATATTGATACAGCGCTTGTACTTGCTATAACAAGTGAAGGACGAATGTTAATTTTCCCTGTAAAAGATTTACCCGTATTAAGTAAAGGTAAGGGAAATAAAGTCATAAACATTCCTTCTGCTCGCGCTAAAGCAAGAGAAGAATATTTAACTATTTTAGATGTTATATTGCCAACAAGTTCAATTACTTTGCATGCAGGTAAGCGTAAATTAACCCTTAAACCTAGCGATGTGGAACATTATAGAGGTGAGCGTGGTCGTCGTGGTAGTAAGCTCCCTAGAGGCTTACAACGTGTGGATCGCATTGAGATAGAAAATCCTATTATTGAAGCAGAGCCAGTCGAGCCCCAAACGCCACAAGAAGGCGAATAAACAGTGTAAGTTTAGAGTCTAGCTGATTTCTAGTTAGCCTCTAACTGTTTAATAAGCTGAACTAATTGGGTTACTTTGATATTTGATAACTGCCTGTAATCGAAATACGGGCAGATAATAATATTTTTAACGGTATTAATCGCAAAACTTTCAGACAACCAATAACAGTGCTTATCTATTCCTAGCTTATTCGCGTAAGTTTTTCCCATTATTATTGTGATCATTTTACTTTTATTAGCGTTAGTGTCTCCAATCTTAATCTCTTCAAAAGTAACACCTGAAAACAATAAACACGTATTACTTTGTTTTTGTAATAAAGACTCATCTCTTAAGTTTTGCCAAGTTACAAAGTTTTGGGGGTTATATTCAAATAACAATTTAGCAAAAACATTAAAAATTTTACGCCAATGGTTTCCTGTTAATTGTCCTATTTGTTGAATATCCCCATTTTGCATAGGATTAACTAAGGTTAAATTTTGGTATTGGGGTAACGGGGGAATATTTTCAATATAAACACGTAAATTAGCATTAATGTTTCCTAAACCAATAACAGGCTCTGATGCGTTTTTAGTTTGTGGGAGAGGCATGATAAACCTTAAATTATCGGCAATAAAAAACTCGGTATAACCGAGTTTTTAGTTAGACTATATTATTTATTTTTATTTAGGAGTTAATAATCGTCAAACATATATTCAAATGAATCGTCGAACGCTTTAAGTTCTTTTTCTAGCTGGTGTTGATCTTTTAATAATTCTATTTCACGCCATTTTCTTTTTTTATTGCTTTTATTGGACTTAGCTTGTGTATCTAACGAGCCCAATGTTTCTTGAAATGTGTTCATGGAATGCCCCTTTGTAATTACAACAGCCCCTTTTTAATATCATATGTAATATCTAATTAAAATATTTTTATTTAAATATATATTTAACCATTTGAATTTTAATTATATTTTATTGAGTTAGCTGAGCGAAAATATCTGTGTAATTCTAATGCTATTATAGAGAAAAAATATTCTGGTCAATTTTAGTTAAAGTTAATAAAAATCACTGATTAGCTATGATATAGTGGCGCATATCGATTATTTTAAACGCTTTAAAACCAAGGTCTTAACATGTTAATTGTTGTTTCTCCTGCAAAAAAATTAGATTTTGAAACGCCATCGCCTACGAGTAAATTTACTCAATCAAATTTATTAGAGCATAGTCAAGAACTTATCAACCGTTGTGTACAGTTAACGCCTGCTGATCTGTCTTCTTTAATGGGCATTAGCGATCAACTTGCAGGTTTAAATGCTGCTCGTTTTGGTGAGTGGTCATTACCTTTTACGACTGATAACGCTAAGCAAGCGGTATTAGCTTTTAGTGGCGACGTATATACAGGCTTACAGGCCTATGATTTTGATGATAAGTCGTTTGATTTTGCACAACAGCATTTAAGGATCTTGTCTGGTTTATATGGTTTGTTAAAACCTTTAGATTTAGTGCAAGCTTATCGGTTAGAAATGGGGACTAAGTTAGACAATGACAGAGGTGCTAACTTGTATCAGTTTTGGGGCGATATTATTACTCATAATCTTAATACTGCACTTGAAGAGCAGGGTGACGATGTACTCATTAACTTAGCGTCTAACGAATACTTTAAGTCAGTTAAGAAGAAGTCATTAAAGGCGACTATTGTTACACCTGCTTTTAAAGATTGGAAAAATGGTCAATATAAAATGATCAGCTTTTATGCGAAAAAGGCGAGAGGTTTAATGGCTAATTACATTATTGAAAATAAAATTAGCCAATTAGATGATTTGAAAAACTTTAATAGCGCGGGTTATGAATATAGCGAAGACTTATCGAAAGGTAATGACTGGGTATTTACTCGTAAAGAAATGGATTAGGTAATACCAAGTTGATTGAAACAAAAAAGCACCATAAAATTATGGTGCTTTTTTGTATAAGTTTTTCGGTAAAGTGTTTTTGTTAAATGACTAAGATTTTTTCGACTTTTTAGCTGATCTTTTCGCTACTTTTTTCGCTTTAGCTTTTTTCTGAGCCGTAGTTCTTTTTACTTTTGGTTTTTTAATCGCTACTTTTGCTTCTTTATGTTTTGGGCGTAACTCGTCAATTACACGACGTTGAAGCCTTTCATCAGCGTATCGTTCAATTTTACCTATAACGGCCATATCATGAGCTTCAACTAAAGATATTGCGGTACCTTTATTGCCAGCTCGGCCTGTGCGTCCAATTCTATGAATATAAATATCGGCTTTTCTTGGCATATCAAAATTAATAACATGCGTTATATCGTCTATATCTAAACCACGAGCAGCAACATCCGTTGCGACTAAAATATTAACTTTGCCAGAACGTAAGCGATCAACTGAGCTGTTACGTTTATCTTGAGGCATTTTTCCTTCAAGCCATGCGCAAGGAAGTTCGTCAGCATATAATTTACCTGATAGGTATTGAACGGTTTCGCGTTTATTAGCAAATACTACAGCACGTTTAACATCTTCTTGTTTAAGAATATTTTCTAAAAGCTGATATTTGTGTTGAGCATTATCAGCAAGATGGATCCATTGATGGATTTTAGCTTTTTCTTTACGTGAAGGGTTAGACTCTAAAAATACAGGTTCAGTTAATACTTCTTTTGCGCAGCGAATAACACCAGCACCTTCTAAAGTTGCAGAAAATAGCATGGTTTGTTTACGCCAACGAGCCTCAGCAATAATGCGATTTATAACATCAGAAAACCCCATATCTAACATGCGATCAGCTTCATCAAGAATTAATATTTCAATGTCACGCGCATCAAACTGTTCGCTTTCAATGTACTCCATTAATCGGCCTGGAGTTGCAACTAATATATCGAGGTTTGTCGTTAGTAATTCTTTATGGCTACCATAATTAACACCACCAGTAATTACGCCTGATTTTATATGGGTAAGTGTTGTTAATAATTCACATTGCTCGTGGGTCTGTAAAGCGAGTTCACGTGTAGGAGAGAGAATTAATACTCTAGGAAATCCTGGATTTTTTCTTGGGTAATCAAGCAAGTGTTGCGCAGCAGGAAGTAAAAATGCAGCTGTTTTACCGGTACCTGTTGGCGCAGAAGCTAAAATGTCTTTGCCTTTCATTGCTTCGGGTATAACAAGCTCTTGAATTGATGTTGGTTTTTTAAAACCTGCATTTTTAATACCGCCTAGAAGTTCAGAATCTAGGTCAAACTGCTCAAACATAGTTACTCTTAAATATTGAATTTAGTTGGCGGCATTATAATGCTAAATGCGCTTAGATCCTAAAGACTATTGAATATTTCTTGTAATTCTTTTTCTAGGTTTTGGCACCACTGAGCGATTCTTTCATCAGATAAGTCATATTGATTATCTTCATCTAAAGACAAACCAACAAACTGGCTTTTGTCTTCAGTCAGGGCTTTTGATTGAGCAAACTCATAACCTTGATTTGGCCAGTAGCCAATAACATAGGCACCTACCGCTTGCACTTGTTCATGTAGCATACCTAATGCGTCTTGAAACCATTCGGTATAACCTATTTGGTCTCCCATGCCATATAAGGCCACAATTTTGTTTTCTAAATTGAGGTCGGCTATATCATCCCATTTTGCTTCCCAGTCTTCTTGTAATTCACCGTAATCCCAAGTTGAAATACCTAAAATAATAATATCAAAGTTAGCTATCTCAGAAAGAGGTGTATCTTTAATATTGTATAATTCAACCGAATAATGATTTAATGTAGATTGAATTTTTTCTGCTGCAATTTCGGTGTAGCAAGTGGTAGAGCCATAAAATAAGCCAATTTTCATTGATAAGCCTTAGTGTCACTTAATCTTGATGATGTCGTCGTTAAATTTTTGTGGGTAGTTTATCAGATATAAAACAAAGTTCGCTATGAGTAAGGTTTCTTTTAAGGCATTGCATTATAATTTTTATTCGTGTGTAATTCGTGTGTAATTCGTGTAATTTTATAGGTTAGAGAGCGGTCTAATAAAAAACGGATGGGTGTCAGCCCTCTTGATATTAACTGGTTCTTATTTTTGGATATAATAAATGAAAATTTTTAAGTCTGTTGTAATGTTAGTTTCCGCACTGTGTGTGAGTAGTTCTGTAATGGCATTAAGTGTTGATAGTCAAGGAGTTGCAACGAATGTTAAAGCATCGTTTGACACTAAAGCGATTACCAATAAGCTGTCTAATACTTTAGGTTTAGAAGCATCACAAATCAATGATTCTCCTATGCCGAGTATTGCTGAAGTGATTACTAAACAAGGTATTTTCTATATAAGTCATGACGGTAATTATATTTTACAAGGTAAATTGTTTGGTATAGGTGGTGAAGTTACTGACCTTACGGAATTAAGCTTAGCTAAAGTAAGGCTTGAAGGTCTTAAACAGTTTGATAATGCCATGATCACTTTCCCTGCTAAAGATGAGAAACATGTTGTTACTGTTTTTACTGATATAACTTGTGGGTATTGTCGTAAGTTGCATGAACAAATAGGTGACTATAATGATCTCGGTATCACGGTTAGGTATTTAGCCTATCCTCGTTCAGGTATTAGAGACCAAATGGGTAATTACTCTCAAGGCTTTAAAGATTTACGTTCAATTTGGTGTAATGAAAAACCAAATGAAGCATTAACTAAAGCGAAAAGTGGTTCTCAAGTGGCACAACGTATTTGTGAAAAACCGATTGAAGAAGAATTTAACTTTGGTCGTCAAATTGGTGTAAGTGGTACTCCTGCTATCGTGTTTGAAAACGGTATGATGATGCCAGGCTATCAACCACCAGAGCGCTTATCTCAAATTTTAGATAGTTTATAAAAGCTACACGTTTTTTATAACTGTTATTTACAATTAAAGAGCTACTCAATAGAGTGGCTCTTTATCGTTATAGTTATACCCGTTATCATTCAAGATGCAGGTTTCAGTGGAAACTAAAAAACAATTTAGCCCCATCGCCCAAGCACTTTGAAATACGTATTTTGATTGGTAATGGGTATATAAATTTTTAATCAATCATTTACAGGCAACACGTGATGCAAAAAAAAATTCTACGTAGGCCAACTCATCCAATAGACAATTTACCCCATTCGCTTCACCCTATTATTAAGCAAATTTATGCTAGCCGAGGAGTAGCAGGGGATAACGAATTATTGCTGAATGTTGCTCAACTAGCTCCTGTAGATTCTTTAAAAGATATAACACTAGCCGCTCAAATACTTCATCAAGCCTTTGTTGATAATTTAAATATTTGTATTATTGGTGATTTTGATGCCGATGGTGCAACAAGCACAGCACTAATGACTGAAGCGTTTAATATGCTGGGTTATGGTAATCATCAATTTATAGTGCCTAATCGTTTTGAATTTGGTTATGGTTTAACGCCTGAGATTGTTGATATGGCGGCTGCGCAGGGCGCACAACTTTTAGTAACGGTTGATAACGGCATAAGTTGCCTAGCCGGTGTTAAACGAGCTAAAGCGTTAGGGCTGCAAGTCGTTATAACCGATCACCACCTACCCGGAAAAGAATTACCGGATGCGGATGCTATTGTTAATCCTAATCAACCAGGGTGTTCATTTGTCAGTAAATCGATTGCTGGTGTAGGCGTTGCTTTTTATTTAATGCTAGCGCTACGTAAACATTTACGAGAGCAGCAATGGTTTGAAACAAAGCAAATTAAAGAACCTAATATTGCACAATTACTCGATTTGGTGGCTTTAGGTACGGTAGCTGATGTTGTGACGCTTGATAACAATAACCGTATTTTGGTGTCTCAAGGTTTAAAACGTATTAGGGCAGGACAAACACGACCGGGCATTCAAGCGCTACTTGAGATTGCAGGTAAAAATCAGCAACGTATTGTCGCGAGTGATTTTGGTTTTGCTTTAGGGCCACGAATAAATGCCGCAGGGCGTTTAGATGACATGTCGTTTGGTATTAATTGCCTATTAGCTAAAGATTTAATGACAGCACGTACTATGGCTGCTGAATTAGACGAACTGAATAAAGCTCGACGTTCAATTGAGCAAGGCATGCAGTTTGAAGCTGAAAAAATAATGGCAGTATTAAATTACGAAGAAGGTAATCTCCCTAACGCTATATCACTTTTTCAAAAAGACTGGCATCAAGGTGTTATTGGCATAGTTGCAGGACGTTTGAAAGAAAAATATCATCGCCCAAGTATTGTATTTGCCGCGGCAGATATTGATAACCCACAAAGTGAAATTAAAGGTTCTGCTCGTTCAATTCCCGGTTTACATATCAGAGACTTGCTTGAACATATCGATTCGCAACATCCTCAATTAATCAAAAAGTTTGGCGGGCATGCTATGGCGGCAGGTCTTTCAATTGATGCTAACGATTTTGAAACATTTCAAGGCTTGTTTAATCAATATGCAGGTCAATGGATTGCTGAAGAAGACTTACAAGGCACCTTGTTGTCTGACGGTGAATTAAATTTACCAGAGCTGACATTAGAATTTGCTGAATTAATTAGAGAGTCTGGTCCGTGGGGGCAGAACTTTGCCGAACCAATATTTGATGATGAATTTTTAATTATTCAGCAACGTATTGTGGGTGAAAAACACCTAAAAGTAGTTTTACAAAAAGATAATAAAGTGTTTGATGGTATTGCCTTTAACGTAGATATAACACAATGGCCCAACCAAAAAGCCAATCAAGTGCATGTGGCTTATAAGTTAGATGTTAATGAATTTAGAGGCAAACAAAGCGTGCAATTTCTTATTGAAGAAATACAAGTTGCTTCTTAAATTGTGGATAAATTGTAACGTTTATTTACCCTTTAATTTACGTTACAATGCGCGACTATTTTCTTTCTTTAAATCAACTTTTTAAAAGTGCTAAATAACTCATGTTAGAAGTGAACCCTGTATTAAATAAAATCAAAGAAATGCGCGAGCGTACAGAACTGTTACGGAGGTATCTTTGACTACGATCTGAAATCAGAAAGGTTAGTTGAAGTTACGCGAGAGTTAGAGTCTCCAGATATTTGGAACGACGCTGAACGGGCACAAGCATTAGGTAAAGAAAGAGCATTTCTGGAAATGGTCGTTGAAACTATTAACGACCTAGATGCAGGTTGTGAAGACATAGAAGGTTTAGTTGAGCTTGCCGTTGAAGAAGATGATGAAGATACCTTTAACGATGCAGAAGCTGAGACTAATGAGCTAGACAAAAAATTAGCAAAATTAGAATTTCGTCGTATGTTTTCTGGCGATAATGACGAGAACGGCTGTTACCTTGATATTCAATCAGGTTCAGGTGGTACAGAAGCTCAAGATTGGGCTGAAATGCTTATGAGAATGTACCTTCGTTGGGGCGAAGCAAAAGGCTTTAAAACTGAACTTATTGAAGTTACTGACGGCGATGTTGCCGGCATTAAAGGTTGTACTATTAAGTATTCAGGTGAATATGCTTTTGGTTGGTTAAGAACTGAAACAGGTGTACATCGCTTAGTGCGTAAATCGCCTTTTGACTCAAGTGGGAGACGTCATACCTCGTTTGCGTCTGCATTTATCTATCCTGAAATAGACGACAATATTGATATAGAGATAAATCCTGCTGATTTACGTATCGATACTTTCCGTGCTTCAGGTGCTGGTGGGCAACACGTAAATAAAACTGACTCAGCCATTCGTATAACGCATGAGCCAACAGGTGCCGTAGTGGCTTGTCAGGCGGATCGTTCACAGCATAAAAACCGCGCAACAGCGATGAAGCTTTTAAAAGCCAAGCTCTACGAGATGGAAATTCAAAAGCAAAACGAAGATAAACAAGTATTAGAAGATGGTAAGTCTGATATTGGATGGGGCAGTCAAATTCGCTCTTATGTATTAGACGATAGTCGTATTAAAGATTTAAGAACTGGCGTTGAAAACCGTAATACACAAGCGGTATTAGACGGTGATTTAGACCGGTTTTTAGAAGCCAGTTTAAAATCAGGCTTATAAAAGCTTTCAACCAATTGAAAAATTAAGATAACTTTGAGAAATAAAATGACAGATAAAGCCGATAACACAGCTCCAGCACAAGATGAAAATAAACTTATTGCTGAGCGTCGCGTAAAACTTGAAAAAATTCGCTCTAATTCTTCTGCGAATGGTTTTCCAAATGATTTTAACCGTGAACATTTAGCTGCCGATATTCAAGCTGAGCATGGTGAAAAAACTAAAGAAGAACTTGAAGCTCTACAAGTCACTTATGCTATTGCTGGTCGTGTTATGGCAAAGCGTGGACCATTCTTAGTAATACAAGACTCGTCAGGTCGCATTCAAGGTTATGCTGAAAAGACGGTACAAAAAGAGATACGTGAAAAATGGGGTTCATTAGATATCGGCGATATCGTTGGTATTAAAGGTATTTTACATAAATCAGGTAAAGGTGATCTTTACGTGAATATGGACGAGTATTCATTACTCACTAAATCATTACGCCCATTACCTGAAAAATTTCACGGTTTGTCTGATCAAGAAACTAAGTATCGTCAACGTTACGTTGATTTAATTATCAATGAAGATACGCGTAATACATTTAAAATTCGTTCAAAAATTGTTTCTGGTATTCGTAATTTCTTAGAGCAACGTGACTTTATGGAAGTTGAAACACCGATGTTACAAATCATACCGGGTGGCGCAACAGCTAAGCCTTTTATGACGCATCATAATACCTTTGATCTTGACATGTATTTACGTATTGCGCCTGAGCTTAACTTAAAGCGTTTAGTGGTAGGTGGATTTGACCGCGTTTTTGAAATTAACCGTAGTTTCCGTAACGAAGGTATTTCAACGCGTCATAACCCTGAATTTACTATGATTGAGTTTTACCAAGCATACGCTAATTATCATGACCTAATGAATACTACTGAAGAAATGCTACGTACTATTGCACAAGATGTATTAGGTACTACCACTATTCGTAATACCGTTAAAAATGCTGAAGGTGAAGTAGTAGAAGAGAAACTTTATGACCTTGGACAGCCGTTTGCTCGTTTGTCTATGGTTGATGCAATTTTACAATATGGTAAAAATCATCGTGGTGCTGAGCAACTTGATGAAGCGGCTTTACGTGACCCAGAAAATAACTTTGACGCAATTAAAGCAATGGCAAAAGCTGTTGGCGTGAAAGAAGGGGATGCCGCTAAAGTTTGGGGCCCAGGTAAATATATCTGTGAAATTTTTGAAGAAGTCGCAGAGCATTTATTAGATCAGCCAACATTTATTACAGAATACCCATGGGAAGTTTCACCATTGGCTCGTCGTAATGACGAAAACCCATTTGTGACTGACCGTTTTGAATTCTTTGTTGGTGGTCGTGAATTAGCGAATGGTTTTTCAGAGCTAAATGATGCAGAAGACCAAGCTGAGCGTTTCCAAAAACAAGTAACAGAAAAAGATGCGGGTGATGATGAAGCAATGCACTACGACGCTGATTATATCAATGCATTAGAATATGGCATGCCTCCAACGGCTGGAGAAGGTATTGGTATTGATCGATTGGTGATGTTATTTACCGACTCACCGACGATTAAAGACGTTATCTTGTTCCCACACATGCGTCCTGAAACTGATTAATTATCTGCTGAGTTAATTAAAACCAATAAAAACGCCGCTTAATAGCGGCGTTTTTATTTCTATGTCATTAACCTTTTTATTACTATCGAATTTGTAATATCGTTTGGTTCAACTGGTTATCTACTTCAAGGGATCTCGAATTCGCTTGGAAGTTTCGTTGAGCTGATATTAAATCAATTAACTCGGTTGTTAAGTTAACGTTTGATTGTTCAAGCGCTGAAGAGTTAATTGTTCCGTAAGTACCAGAGCCTGCTTCGCCTGCTAAGGCTTCACCTGACAAAATACTTTCTTTCCAGTTAGTATTGCCTTGTTGACTTAAGCCTTGGTTATTAGCAAAGCTAACTAAAGCAACACGTGATAATGGTTGAGAAGTACCATTACTATAAGTTGCTTGCACTAAACCGTCAGGGCCAATATCAACACCAGTTAGTCGACCAACCGGTAAGCCATTTTGTTCTAAACGTGTAGCTTCAAAAGCTGAAGAAAATTGCGTTGGTTCATTAGCATTAGGCCCAGCAGTATCTAAATTAAAATCTATAATGATCGTTTGTGCAGGATCAGAACCGTTAGTTAGAATAGAGGCACCTAGAGGAGCCGTTTGGAAACCAGCTGCTGGCTCTTGAGAAATAAAGTCACCACTAGGACTAAAGTTTAATCTGGCGCCATCAAAACCGTTTATACCTATGCCCGTGGCAGTGCCAGAAGGGTCTGTTAAGTTAACGCGTTCCTTACCTATAGCAGCAGTAACAGTCCAAGGGTTTGCCGCTTCAATAGGAGGAACAGCTAAAGGATTTGCAGCTATTGGAGCTTCTTTAATAAAGTAATAAGTCATAATGTGACTATCACCTAAAGAATCAAATACGGTCACTGAGGTTGCATGGTTATATGTTAACGGATCATCTAAATCAAAATTAGCAGGAGAGCCTGTTATGACATTATCTCCAGCGGGTAAGTTCATTCGAATATCTACTTCTGTCGTTTTTTCAGGGGCACCAGAAGCCGTAGGAATACGAATTGGTTCTGATGTACTTAAACTGACTGAAGAAGAGCTACCATCTGAGTTTACAGGGAATCCCAGTAAATGTTGTCCAGCTGAGTTTACAATAAAGTTGTCTGAATTTAACTTAAATTGCCCAGCTCGAGTATAAGAAAATTCTAAGCTATCTAACTCAGGAACGACAGCAAAGAAACCATTACCTGTAATAGCCAAATCTAATGAGTTTTGAGTAAATTGAATACTACCTTGCTGAAATTGTTGAGCAACATCTGAAGTTAATACCCCGTCACCCACTTTTGTATTACCTGCTGCAAGAAGAGAAGCTGCGTAAACATCCACAAATTCTGCGCGTGACTCTTTAAAACCAACGGTATTAACGTTAGCAATGTTATTAGAGGTAACATCAAGATCTTTCTGAGCCGCGTTTAAGCCGCTTAATGCTATATTAAATGACATACATCCACCTTATAAAAATTTGTTGGGTTAGCCTTCAGATACTTCTACAACATCTTTCAATGCCATTGAACTACCACCATTAAGATTTAAAACTATATTTCCACCAGAACCAGCTAGCGTTACGCTATCAACTTTACGATAGGTCATTGATTGAAGTTCTGATGCTTGGCCATCGACTAAACCTGCTACTCTAAATCGATAAGCACCTGTTGGTGCTGGATCACCATCACTATCAAGGCCATTCCAGGTAAAACTTGCTTCACCTTCAGCCATATTACCTACAGGAACTTTTTGAATGATTTCGCCTTTAGTATTTTCTACATAAATATTAACGTTACTGGCATCATCATCTGTTTTAATTTTACCGTTAACGGTATCACCTTCGTTCATACCAAAGGTATTGTCATCAACTAGAACACTTCGCCCAACAAGTGATGATGCTTGTAGTGCCTGATTTGATGACATTGAACTGGCAAATGCCGTAAATTGATCATTGAGTTCAGATACACCATCGGTTGTTGAAAATGCAGTCATCTGAGAAATCATTTCACTATTTTCAGTTGGCTTAGTTGGATCTTGGTGCGCTAGTTCAGCCGTAAGTAATGAAAAAAAGTCTTCCTGAGTCAGCATAGAGGTATTACTACCTTCTTTGGCAACTTTATAGCCTTCTTTTTCAATACGTTGTCTGTCTATGGCTCTTGGATCAGTTTGAGTACTTTCAATCATCTTAATATCCTTAGCGTTGACCTAGCAACAACGTTTTATTCAACATGTTTTTAGCTGACTCAGCTAATTGCACATTGGTTTGATATGAACGCGACGCTGAAATCATATTGGTCATTTCTTCTATTACGTTGACATTAGGCTTATATATATAACCGTCTTGATCAGCCATAGGGTGATCTGGAGAGTATTCAACAGTTAAAGGTTTGTTACTTTCAACTACACCTAATACTTGAACTCCAACAGAATTTTCTTGACCTGCGGCAGCTTTTTGCATCTCTGCGGCAAAAACTGGATGTCTTGCTCTATACGTTTCGTCAATACTGCTACTTACACTATCGGCGTTAGCAATGTTACTTGCCGTAGTGTTTAAGCGAACTGATTGCGCGCTCATGCCCGTGGCACTTATGTTAAAGACATTAAATAGGCTCATTATTATTGCCCTCCAGTTATTGCTTTTCTCAAGCCTTTAATTTTTCCGTTAAGGAATTGTAAGCTGGCTTGATAATGCATTGAGTTATCTAAATACAAGTTTCGTTCCACTTGTACATCAACAGTATTGCCATCACCTGTATCTGGTTGATTTGGAATGCGAAATTCAAGACCATTATTGGTTTCTATTCTAACGTCGAAGTGTTTTTCGTGAGTACGAGTCATACCCGCTTGTTGTTTTTGAGCCGCTTGGGAGAGCATTTTTTGAAAGTCCATCCCTTTAGCTTTATAACCAGGAGTATCTGCGTTAGCAATATTACCCGCAATAACTTCGGCTTGTTTAGAGCGAAGCGCTAAACTTTCAGGGTGTATTCCAAATGCTTTGTCAAAACTAATAGCCATAACATCACCTTTTTTGTAATTAAAATGACATATTCAAGTATTATGCCAAGCAAAAAGTGTCAATATTATGGGGAGGATAGGTGATTAGAAAATATACTTGTTCTACAAGGAGTTATTGCTTTTGATAAACAATACCAGGGTTACAACGTATCATATCAAAATCTTGGCTGAGTCCAGATAACGATTCAGAGGCACCTAAAAACAAATAACTTTTAGGGCTAAGAGTGCCATGTATTTGAGATAAAATTTTCGTTTTTATTTCAGGTGAAAAATAAATAAGTACATTACGACAAAAAACAAGATCAAACCTTCCCATTAAACTATAGCTATTAAGAAGGTTTAGTTGCCTGAAATTTACCATTTTTTTAACAGAATCTTTTACTTTCCACATACCATTATCGCTGGCTTCAAAAAACCTTCTTTTACGTTCATCTGACAGGCCTCGCGATAATGCTAAGCTATCGTAATGCCCGTATTTACAATGATCTAACATGGTTGTTGATATATCGGTTCCGGTTATCTGTATACCCAGAGGAAACGCTTTACTGTTTGATTGTTGAAATTCTTGGATTGCCATAGCAATCGAATAGGGTTCTTGCCCTGAAGAGCTAGCAGCAGACCATATTTTGAGTGATGAATTACGCTCAGAAAGTTCCGGTAATATTTTACTTTTTAGTAGTTCAAAGGGGTATTCATCACGAAACCATAAGGTTTCATTTGTGGTCATAGCATCAATAACTGCAGCCCTAAGCTGTCGCTCTGCTGGGCTTAAGGTTTTTTTTACTAATACAGCTAATGAATCAATATTAAATGTTGTCATTAGTGGAGCTAAACGACTTTTTACTAAGTACTGTTTGTTTTCACCTAAAACAATTCCACATTGTTGTTCCAAAAACATTCTAAATTCGTTATAGCTTTTTTCATCTAGTTGCCTATCTGTCACTTGGTATTTCCTTGCTGTGAATGTTCGGCATATTAATCATGAATCTTTAACCATTTTTTTACAGCGGTTGCTAGTTCATCAGGATGGAATTTAGGAATAAAGTCGTCAGCGCCTACTTTTTCAACCATGGCATTATTAAAAACACCACTTAATGAAGTATGTAAAATAATAGGTAATGCACGCATGTTTTCTGCTGCTTTAACTTCTGCTGTTAATGTATAGCCATCCATTTCAGGCATTTCAATATCTGAAATCATCAGAGCAACTTTTTCAGTAATACTTGTATCACACGTTTCAGCAATCGCTTTTAATTGCTCTAAAGCATCTTGACCATTTTTGGCTAATATAAGGTTCAGACCTAAAGGTTCAAGGGCACGCTTTACTTGATTTCGAGCTACAGTAGAGTCATCAGCAATCATAACTAACTTATCACCTACTTGTTCACCCATAGTAACATCTGCAACGCCTTCACTTAATTCGGTTGAAACAGGGCTTATTTCATTTAGAATTTTTTCTACATCTAAAATAGAGACCATTTCATTATCGATTTCTGTAACTGCAGTTAAGTAGCTTGATTTACCTGCCCCTTCTGGAGGCGGCATAATATCTTTCCAACTTAATGTTGTTATTCTTTCAACACTTGACACTAAGAATCCTTGAACACTACGGTTATATTCTGCAATGATAATAAAAGAGTTTTCAGTTTGAGTAATTGCTGGGCCACCTGTTGCTTTACTCAAATCTATAACGGAAATGGTTTGACCACGGATATGGGCTATGCCTTTAATAAACTTATCTTGTTGAGGCATTGATGTGAGTTTAGGGCATTGAAGTACTTCTCTTACCTTAAACACATTTATCCCAAAACGTTGTCTGCCTACTAGTTTAAATAATAATAATTCAAGTCTATTTTGACCTACTAGTTGAGTGCGTTGGTTAACTGAATCTAAGATACTTGCCATAAAAACCTCATTAAAAATTATGCCTATTTAGTTCGGCATACTTCTTGATAGTAATAATTAATTAAACCCCGTGTCTATTTTTTGACAGTGAGTTTGTATTTTTCGCCTTGTTATAAGCATAGACGAGTATTTTTATTTACTAAAAAAAGAAAACAATATTTATGATGTATACCAAAATATTGAGAACTTTACTCTTTATTATTCCATTAATATCGTTCGAGAATTATGGAAATACAACAGATGAAATTGATCTTGTTGATTTTGTAAAATCGGTTGTAAAAAATAATATTGATACACCTACTGATGGTAAAGTAGAAATTAGTGTGCCTACAATAGATCCTAGAATTAATATAAAACCATGCATATCAACACTTAAAGCGAATATACCTGAAAATCATAACGGTAGAAACATCAATGTTAAAGTTTATTGTGAAGATAGTACACCATGGCAGCTTTTTATTCCTGTTCGTATTAGTCAAGAAATTCCAGTATTAGTGACAAATAATGTTTTAGCTAAAGGAAGTGTAGTCGATGCTAGCAACACTGCCATTGAATTTATTAATGTTAATAATATTCGAGGAGAAAGTGTTGATAGTGTGGAGCTTGTTGCGGGTGGACGTTTAAAACGTAGATTATCTAAAGGGGCGGTCGTATCACCTCGTAATATTTGTTTGGTATGCAAAGGTGAAGCTGTGGTTATTATGGCTAAATCGGATGGTTTTATGATCAAAACCAGAGGAGTTGCTTTGTCTGATGGGAGTCAGGGAGAGCAAGTTGAAATTAGAAATAGTAAGTCAGGTCGCATAATCAATGCTAGAGTAGAGGCTGTTAATAAAGTTGTGATTAATTTATAATTTCTTCTAAAGAAAATTTATACTAGGCCGATAGCAAGGTTGAGATTATAACATATTGTTATTAGGAATTTATTATGGCCTTAAATATCAATAACTTGAATAATTCAAGTCAGGTTAAGCAAAAAGTAGAGCAACAAACACAAGTTAAGCAACAAGTTGCTCAGCAGTCAAATATTGAGCAAAATAAGTCTGTTCGTCAAGACTCTGTATCATTAACTCCTCAAGCTAAACAAATGGGGGAGTTACAGAAGAAAGTCGCAGATGCTCCAGTGGTTGACCAAAAGAAAATAGATCAACTTAAAAAAGCGATTACTTCAGGCGAATATAAAATAGATCCTGAAAAACTTGCAGCAAATATCGCAAACTTTGAATTTAATATTGATTAACGATTGAGTATTTATCCTTTAGGTACAATGCAATCTTCTATAGATCAATATGAATGAATTATTATAGGGATGAAATTGTGTCTGATACGGCAAATATTTTAGCAATACTCAATCAACAGAATACTCAACTATGTGAGTTAGAGCATTTATTAAAAGATGAATATGAAGTTTTACAACATCATAATCCATCTAAATTAACTGATGTGAATAAGCTTAAAAATGAACTCCTTATTAAAATAGATGAAACAGATAAATTACTCGCAAGTAATACACAATTCATAGAAGATAAAAAAAATGGGCTGTATGCTGACGAGCTTCACGCCATAGAAAATATCTTATTGAGCTGTAAAGATTTAAATCAAGTTAATGGTGCCGTCGTGCAAAAATCCCAAATTTCCATCGAGCGTATGCGAAACACTCTATTAGAGAATAATACAAAATCAACACTGACTTATGATAGTAAGGGTAAAACGAGTGGTGGTTTAAATCGTTTGGGGATAAAAGCTTAATTGAATAATTGTCTATTACCTATTTAGAGCCCCAAAAAAAACTGCAATTAAGCAGTTTTTTGTTTGTAAAATCTAGGGTGGCTTCCGAGTATGAGTTCTGCTCAGGTTAAAAGCGCTTTAATTAGGCTTTATGTTCTAAACAAAATCTAAGTATCTGCATCGAGGCAGGTAAAGTAAGCGTTTGTACTGACATAGTCATTTTATGCATATCAATCACCATACCTACAAACAAACCCTCTCGTTATTGCAAATATATACCAGCATCAACAGCCACTAATAATATTGAACGTTTTTAATTTTTTTACCGTTTGTAGAAGCAATATATAATTCATAAACATCTTTAAAATCTAGACTGAGTTCTGTGGTGTAACTATCACCAACCGGGTAGCTTTTAACTACTTTAGCGCCGCGAATAATCCCCTTAATTGATGCATCTAATTGTTGATTGTTAATCAGTAAATTAGACATACTTGTTTTGCCATCAATTTGTTGGCCGTAAACCTGCTCAGCTAATTCCGCATAAGCGGCAAGTTTAGAGGCATTTATTGCCATTAGCATTTGTTGTGTTTTATGTGTAGATTTTTGTAAGCTAATTGGGGCTTGTCCAATCGCATGTAGCACCGGAAAACTCTCAGGCTTAGGTGTTTCCCATTGCACATGTTTGTCATAAACCATCGAACATCCGTTTAAACAGAATAGTATCGCGCTAAGAAATAACGTTACGTAAGATTTATTCATTATCATCTACCATTATTGTTGAATTTCAACAGCTCTATTATCTTTCTCTAGCATTGCACTGTCGCGAATAATGAGTCCGTCTTTGATATTAACTACTTCATTATTATTTAATGTTTCACCTAACACCCAAGCAGGAATGAATGATTGTGCGCTAGCAACAACAACCCTAGACTGCATACCTATCATACGAGCATTTACCATGACACCGCCGTCTTTTTCCATCATAGTGCCCGTAACTACATAGTCAATAATCTGGCGTTCAGGTAGTTCTTTCCAGTCACGAGTAA
The DNA here is from genome assembly GCF_002000085.1 of Pseudocolwellia agarivorans. GTDB lineage: Bacteria > Pseudomonadota > Gammaproteobacteria > Enterobacterales > Alteromonadaceae > Pseudocolwellia > Pseudocolwellia agarivorans. The sequence goes on along the minus strand of NZ_MUZU01000009.1, from coordinate 151,890 downwards.
ATGCGTAATCACCATCTTTTGTTACACGAATATGTCCTGTGGTTTTAAAATCAATCACCACCATTCCATGTCTTTGAAGTTCATGTATAAAGTTTTCAGATAATTGATTTCCCAACCAATTTGTTGACTCTAAATCTTTTAAGTCGACAAACGAGGCGACAGCTATTGGCGTTTTAGGGTTAACAAAAGAGCTACTTTCTAGCATTTGATAAGCCAAGCCTTTTACCACATCGTTAATAGCGTGTTTAGGTAAATCGAAACTGTTAATTTCGCTTTGATCTACATGAGTCGATCTATAAAAATTTTCATCTTTAGTGCTTGTACACGACAACAAAGTCGGTAACAGTAATGGAATAAGCCACTTTTTCATTGAGCATCCCTCAGTTGTTCATTACTTCTGTTTAAAACTAAAGCATAATTCAAGCCAATATATAACTATTGAAGATACAAATCTCCAATAATGAGTTAAATAAAGCCAAGCGTAAATTATTTTGTAGGCATAAAATGTGCATAGTTAACTTAAACTATAGAACAACTTACTAATACATTGGAATTTCATATGAAAAAATTGTTAATACTGTTAAGTTTTGCGTTAACTAGCTTTTCGGCTTTTACACAATGGTATGAAACCCAAGGACAAGCTTATATTGCGGATGGAAATCACGAAAGTGCTCGCACAACTGCAATGGAAAATGCCCTTAAACGCGCCTTGCTTGTTGCTGGAGCTTCTGTTTCTAGTGTTCAGCAGGTGATTAACGGCGTACTAACTCAAGATCAAATTAGTGTTCGTGCTTCTGGTACTGTTAATTCATTCGAATTAATAGAAGAAACGTATAAAGGTGATTTACTGACCGTAAAAATTAGAGCTGATATTTTTCCTCAAGAAAAACAATGTTTTTCAGCTGATTACCGTAAATCTGTATTATTAACGCGAGGTAATATTTTAAATCGTGAACAAGCGAATGTTGGAAAAATTTATGCTTTAGATACTGAAGTTATACGTAAACTGTCAGCTAAAATAAATAAAGAAGGTTATTATTTAGATAGTAAGTTAGCTATCAAAAGTAAGTCAGGTTTTTCTCGTTATAATGAAAGCATGCAGTATGAAAAAATTAAAAATCTCGCTATGTCGTTATCCGATCATACAGACACACAGTTTATTATGTTTATCGAATTTCCTGATTTGTCTCTTACCCAACGTACAAACAGCGAGTTAAAGTTTTGGCAAAAAGATCATTTGGATCGTCACTTTAAAATAAACTTATATATCTATAATGGCAGTAATGGTGAACTAGTACTCGATAAACAATATCAAAATACAGCACCATGGACTTTTGATAAACGAGAAAAGATAGATGTAACCAGTAATACTTTTTGGTTAAGTGAATATGGAAATAGTATTGATCATACCCTGGATATGATGATCTCAGACATTGATGAAAATATGATGTGCCAGCCAACTCGAGGAAAAATAGTAAAAGTAGAAGGTGATACCGTCTTATTTAATTTAGGTGAAAATCAAGGAGTAAAGGTAGGTGATGAGTTTTCATTGCTTCATGCAAATAACTTTATCAGCGACTCTGGTAAAAACTATTCAGGTTTTAACGTCAGTCCTTATAAAGTGAAAGTTATTAGCACCTCTAAAGAAAGCGCCAGAGCTGTAACACAAGACAATAACTTATTAGGTAATATTCAAATAAATGATATTGCGGTAAGATATTAAAACTAATAATATTTATTAGTTCGTCTTGTTCCACAATACTCCTATTGGACCCCATAGCTCAGCTGGATAGAGCAATCCCCTCCTAAGGGATAGGTCGCAGGTTCGACTCCTGCTGGGGTCGCCATAGTTAAATGAAAATATTAAGATTATTTTTTAATACACGCTAATTTTTTATCTTTTATCTCTTACATTTTTTATACATATTGATACGGGTATTTGATTGACCCATAGCTTATGCCGTGTAAGATTATGTTATAAAAATACCTTTAATAAAAATAGAGTATAGGGAATCTCATGAAGCTTGTTTCTACACTATTACTGCTGATTTTTTTTATTAGCATTCGCATTAGTTACGCCTCAACTTTAGTTTCTGCTGAAGAAGCAACTTCTCTACTTATGTATCCAACACGTAGTTCACCAGCGCGTGTTATTGCACTTAATCAAAGTTTAATTCCCGCTCAAACCTCAGGTGTTGTAACTAAACTTATGGTTAACGTAGGTGATAAAGTGGTTAAAGGGGAAATATTAGCGACTTTAGATTGTGATATAAATTTATTAACTCACAAAGCCCAATCCGCAAAATACGAACAGCTCTACTCATTGCTACTATTTAATAAGCGCGAATTGGTTAGAGGGCGAAGCCTTTTAAAGCAAAAAAATATTGGTGAAGCGGAACTCGATCGTTTAAACAATGCCGTTGAAAACAGCAGGGCGCTTATACAAACGCAAAAGGCTACAGTAGATAGTGCTTTATTAAATGTTGAACGTTGCAATATAAAAGCGCCATATGATGGTGTTGTTACTATGCGTATAGCTAACTTAGGCGAAATGATTGATTTTGGTAAACCTGTCGTTGAATTAATTGAAGATAATCGTTTAGAAGTTTCTGCAAAAATAGCCACAAGCGACGAGCCAAGTTTTTATCAAGCGAAAGTTTATTCACTCGATATTGCCGACCATTCTTATAATGTTACGTTACGTTCTTCATTACCTGTTATTGAACATAATACCCGGAGCCGTGAAGCTCGATTTTTATTTATTGATAAACAAGCAATAGCAGGAAGCACAGGGCGATTACGTTGGAAAAGCCCAATCCCTTATTTACCTGCCCACTTATTACAAAGGCGAGAAGGGCATAATGGCTATTTTGTTATAGACAACAATAAAGCTAAATTTGTTGTTGTTGAAACGGCTGAAGAAGGTAGACCTATTCCTTATTACTTGCCTGATAGTACTCAAATTATTACTGACGGGCGTCATGGCTTAAATGATGGCGATAATATAGAAAAAGCAGTCGCTAATAAAACGTCTAAAAATGGTTTAGGTGGAGATCAGTCTTAATGTGGTTACGTAGCCTAATTCAAAATCATGTGCTGACTAACTTGGTTTTTGTGCTTATATTTTTTATGGGTCTTGTTGTTTATCAACAATTACCCAGAGAACAAGACCCTTCTATTAATTTTAATTGGGTACAAATAACCACTTTTTTACCTGGTGCATCTGCTCGAGATGTCGAACAAAAAATTACTGATATTATTGAAGAGTCTGTTGAAAAAGTTCAAGACATCAAATTTGTATCAAGCACCAGTCGTGAAGCAATTTCAAGCATTTTAGTTCGCTTTCATGACATGGATGAACGTAAGTTTGATAAACGAGTAGCTGATTTACGACGTGAAATAAATAACGTAGAAGATCAAATGCCTGAAGAGGCTGAACGACCTACTATATTTGAAGTTACCTCCGCCAACGCTTTTCCTACGGCAACCGTTGTCGTTTCTGCTTTAGCTGATGATGAAAACTTAAGGCGACAAGCTCGTGCTTTAGAAAAAGATTTAGCCCGTATTTCAGGCGTTGACCGCGTGCAAGATACAGGCTTGCGAGAACCTGAAATTCAGGTACGTTTTGATAGCGATAAAATTCAACAATTAGGTATTTCACCGGTAACCGTTGCAAACTCAATTAGAACATTTTTTACTGATATTTCAGCGGGTACTGCACGTATTGCTAAGGATCAATGGTTAGTTAGAATTCAAGGAACAACAACTGATCCTGAAGTTTTAGCGCAACTTCCTATATTAACATCTAACGGCGTAGCAACAGAGTTACGGCTAAAAGACATTGCTCAAGTTGTTCGGGCACGAGCTAAAGCAGATCGCATTGTAAGTTTTCAAGGTCGTCCTGCGGTTTTATTTGCTGTTATGAAACAAGATAGTGCAAATACTTTGGCCTTGGTTGAACGTGTAGATCAATTTATAAAAGACAGAAACCTTGTGAGTAAAGAGCTAGGTGTTACATTTACATTGGTAGATGATCAAACGCTTATCACTAAAAATGCCCTTAACATTATGCAAACCAATGCCGTGTATGGTTTATTGTTTGTATTAATTGTTACGTGGTTTTTTTTAGGAAGTCGCGTCAGTATATTAGTAACTATAGGTATTCCGTTTACGCTCGCGGGTACTTTTATTGTTCTTCAGGCGTTAGATCAAACCCTTAACACTTCAGTACTTTTAGCTATTGTTATTGCATTAGGCATGTTGGTTGATGATGCCGTTGTGGTGGTAGAATCTATTTATTACAAATTACGTCAAGGCGTAAAAGGAATAGATGCTGCTTGGGGAGGGTTACAAGAAGTTATTAAACCTGTTACGGCTTCAGTGTTAACGACTATGGCTGCTTTTCTACCGTTAATGCTCTTACCCGGTATTTTAGGTAAGTTTATGATGGTTATTCCTCTGGTTGTAACTGTCGCATTAGCTTTTAGCTTAGTAGAAGCTTACTGGATGTTACCTGGGCATATTATTGCTGCCAAAGTTAATTTTGATAAGCCCAGTAAAATGGACTACTTTCGTCAAAAAATCTTGCGTCGACTTAAAGTTAAATATGGTTTTGGATTAATCAAAGTGATGCGTAATCCTAAAAAAACTTTATCAGGCATGTTACTGCTTTTAGCTATGGCCGTGGCTGCAGTAGCCGCTGGCTTTGTTAGAACCGACTTTTTTGCCGCAGATACTATTCGTTTATTTTATATTAACGTAGAAATGCCCCCAACCAGTTCATTGCAAGACACGATGAAAAAAGTGCGAGACGTTGAGGTTTTAGTAAAGCAAGAGCTTACAGAAGATGAAACACGTTCAGTTGTCAGTTACGCCGGTCAAATGTTCACAGAAACAGCCCCTTTATTTGGTGATCAATTAGGGCAGATTTTAGTTTCTTTAAAACCGAAGCAAGGTGATATGCGAAGTGTTGAAACGCTCATTGAAGATACACGTAAAGCTTTGTCAGGTGTTGTGGGACCTACCAATGTTTCTTTTTTAAAGTTAGCGGGGGGTCCTCCCACGAGTAAACCTGTTAGTGTGAAAGTCAGAGGTGATAATTATCAAGAATTGCGTTTAGCAACCGATGCACTCACTCGTTTTATTAAAAGCGATAAACGTTATAAAGATATAACAGATGATGACTCTAAAGGACGCTTTGGTTTACAACTTACTTTAAATAACGATGCTATTAATCGTTTTGGTGTATCACCCAGCGATGTTCAACGCTCAATTAAAATGTTGATTGATGGTGAAATTGTGAGTTATATCCAAAGAGATGGCGACAGAATAGCCTTACGTGTTAAGTCGGTAGCAGCTGAAATTAATCAGTTTGAAAACATAGATGCTTTGTTGCAGTTAACAGTGCCTACTCCATCGGGCACTAATATTGAATTAAGAGATTTAGTGCATATTGAAACAGTTCAAGTAAAAGGTAATTTAAGACATTACAACTTCAAACGTGCCATAACATTAGAATCGGATATTGATAAAAGTGTCATCGATACAGTAAAGGCGAATGACTTAATTAAAGACCATTGGGCTACCATCGCAACTGATTTTCCTAACACCTCTTTAGACTTTTCGGGAGAGCTCGATGATATTCAAGAAAGTATTGACTCGATGGGAGTACTGTTTCTCTTTGGTATTGGTTTAATGTATTTAATATTAAGTACGCAGTTTCAAAGTTACTTTCAACCATTGATGATCTTATTAACAGTACCATTAGCATTTGTTGGTGTTATTCTTGGCTTACTCGTTTCTAGAGATCCACTAAGCTTATTTACTATGTACGGTATTGTTGCGTTAGCAGGGATCGCGGTTAACTCATCTATTGTGTTAATTTCAACCGCCAATGAAAACCGTAAAAAAGGAATGACATTAACACACTCTACCTTTTATGCTGCTAGACGACGTATGTTACCTATATTAATTACAACACTTACAACGGTTGCTGGATTATTTTCATTAGCATCAGGTTTAGGTGGGCACTCACTTATTTGGTCGCCTGTTGCAACATCCATTGTTTGGGGATTATTATTTTCATCAAGCTTAACTATGTTTGTTATTCCTGCTTTATATCAGCTGGTAATGGGTCCATGGTTTAATAAATTAAAACATTTTATTCGTTTAAATCTTATTTTATTATTCAATAAGATATCATCAAACCAAGCTGATTAACTTGATTACAAAACAGTAGGTTTACAGCCGTAGACCTACTTCCCATTAAATTCTTTTACCCGCTTTTACTTTTTTATGGCACCTATATTGCATTTCTAATCTTAGATTAATTTGATAGAGATTCGTTATGGATAAAATGCTTTATATCGCTATGAGTGGAGCGAAGCAAAATATGCAGGCCTTAGCGGTTAATGCTAATAACCTGGCGAATGCAAAAACCACGGGGTTTAGAGCTGATTTGGCACAAGCTAGATCAATGCAGGCTTTTGGAGAAGGACTACCTACGCGGGTATTTTCTATGACTGAAGTGGCTAGCCAAAACTTTGACAGTGGGGCTTTGTCATCTACAGGCAGATCGCTTGATATTGCCATTGAAGGTCCCGGCTGGATAGCGGTTCAATCTAAAGATGGATCAGAAGCATACACCAGAGATGGGCATTTACGCTTAACTGAAACCGGTGCATTAGAAACCACAGATGGCGAATTAGTTATTGGTGATGCAGGACCCATTTTTTTACCTTTGCCTGTAAATAACATTCAAATAAGTCGTGACGGAACCATAATGGTTCAGCCTGAAGGCGCTCCTGTAACTACGCAGGAAGAGGTCGGTCGCATTAAATTTGTTAACCCCAATGTGCGCGCACTTGAAAAAGGTAACGATGGCTTATTTAGAAGAAAAGATAACAACATTGAAGACGCTGATGTCAACGTTAAAGTCATGAGTGGCATGCTTGAATCAAGCAATGTAAACCCTGTAGGGGAAATGACAGAAATGATCGCATTACAAAGACAGTTTGAAATGCAATTGAAATTAATGAAAACCGCTGAAGAAGTAGACTCAAGTGCAGCTGCTTTACTACGTGCTTTTTAAATGAATTTTGAGGTGATATATGAACGCAGCATTATGGATCAGTAAAACCGGCTTAGACGCACAAAACAAAGAAATTGCCGTTATATCTAATAACTTAGCTAACGCAAGTACGGTTGGCTTTAAAAAGAGTCGAGCCGTTTTTGAAGATTTGTTGTACCAAACAATTAATCAACCTGGTGGTAAATCAGCACAAGATACAGAAATGCCGTCAGGATTAATGTTAGGTGCGGGTACTAAAGTGGTAGCAACCCAAAAAATACATACGCAAGGAGATATGTTAACAACCGATAATTCATTAGATTTGATGATTCAGGGCGAAGGTTTCTTTGAAATACTGATGCCTGATGGCAGTTCGGGATACACACGTAACGGGCAGTTTACAATGGATGATGAAGGTAATGTTGTTACGCCAGGTGCTGGCTATTTAATGCAACCGCAAATTACTATTCCACCTGATGCTTTATCTATTACCGTATCTCAAGACGGTGAAGTTTCAGTAAAACTGCAAGGGCAAGCTGAACCAGCGGTTATTGGTCAAATTAATACCGTCAATTTCATTAACCCAACAGGGTTAGAGCCTATTGGACAAAATTTATATTCAGAAACGGCTGTTAGTGGTGCTCCTCAACAAGGTGTTCCTGGATTAGAAGGTTACGGCATGATTGTTCAAGGCGCTTTAGAGACGTCAAATGTAAATACGACTGAAGAGTTAGTTAACTTAATTGAAAGCCAGCGTGTTTATGAAATGAATTCGAAAGTTATTTCAGCTGTTGATCAAATGCTGAGTTACATCAATCAACAATTATAAGTTGTTGATCTATTTAAAACGATTTCTGTTTATACAAAAAAGAGGAGAGGAGTCATGAAATATTTAATATTACTAAGTGTTTTACTTATTCAATTGTCAGGTTGTGCAAGTATTGAAAACGCCAAAATATTACCCAATGATCCTGACTTTGCTCCAATAATGCCTGAAATGGAAGAAGAACCTATCGTACCAACAGGGTCATTATTTAAAGAAAACTATGTAAATAATATTTATTCAGATTCTAAAGCACATCGTGTAGGCGATATTATTTCAGTGGTGTTAAGCGAAAATACACAAGCACAGAAAAATGCAAAAACAGAGCTTAAAAAAGACAATAGTTCACTATTAGGATCTGTTATTGGATTAGGTGGTTCACCCATCACCTTTAAAGGTGATTCGTTAGAGTTAGGTTTTAATCAAAATTCAGCGTTTAAAGGTGACTCTAAGTCAGATCAAAGTAATAGTCTAACGGGCAATATTTCGGTTCATGTCTTACGTGTTTTACCTAACGGTAACCTCATGATACGTGGTGAAAAATGGATGTCTTTAAACAATGGTGACGAATACGTGCGATTGACCGGCATTATTCGCGCTCAAGATATCAGTTCTGGCAACACCATTATGTCAAGTAAAGTGGCGAATGCTCGTATTCAATATGCAGGTACAGGAGCTTTTGCTGACGCACAAGAACAAGGCTGGTTGTCTAAATTTTTCGGTAGCTCATGGTGGCCTTTATAAAGCTTAGCTTTATAAAATCATCAATAAATAAGGTATTACTATGAAGCAGTTAATTAAGCAGTTGTGTAAATTCAGTCTTGTTTTTGTGTGTTTATTTACTCATTCAGTAAATGCTCAACGTATAAAAGATTTAGCTGATGTAGCAGGTGTAAGGTCTAATCAACTTTTAGGTTATGGATTAGTTGTGGGTTTACCAGGAACAGGTGAACAAAGTCCATTTACTGAACAAAGTTTTAAAACCATGTTAAGTAATTTCGGTATCACTATGCCGGCAAACTTAAAGCCTAAAATTAAAAACGTTGCCGCTGTTGCCGTTCATGCAGAGCTTGAAGCATTTGCTAAACCTGGCCAAAAAATAGATGTAACGGTTTCTTCTATGGGATCAGCACAGAGTTTACGAGGCGGTACTTTATTGCAAACTATTTTAATGGGAGTAGATGGTAATGCCTATGCTGTTGCTCAAGGAAGTTTAGTCGTTGGTGGCTTAGGCGCTGAAGGCTTAGATGGGTCAAAAATTGTTGTTAATACTCCTACCGTTGGTCGTATTGCTAACGGAGCCATGGTTGAACGAGAGGTTATTTCTCCTTTTTCTACGGGTGACCATATAACGTTTAATTTACACCATTCTGATTTTACAACAGCTAAACGTTTATCTGACACAATTAATGATTTGATTGCTGGTTCTGCCAGAGCGATTGATGCAACTTCAGTTACGGTAACTGCACCGCGAGATATAGCGGATCGTGTAAGCTTTTTATCTACTCTTGAAAACCTAGAGTTTGAGCCTGATAGATCATCAGCAAAAATTATTGTTAACTCAAGAACCGGCACAATTGTTATCGGCTCAGATGTTCGTTTATTACCTGCTGCAATCACTCACGGCGGTATCACAGTTACGATTAATGAAGTACAAGATGTTTCACAACCTAATGCTTTTGCTGAAGGTGATACAGCAGTAACAACGCAATCGACAGTCAATGTGAATGAAAGTGATAACCGTATGTTTGTATTCCAACCGGGAGTGACTTTAAATACTTTAGTACGCGCTATTAACGAAGTGGGTGCTGGGCCCGGTGATGTTATGGCGATTCTTGAAGCTTTAGATCAAGCCGGCGCTCTACGTGGGGAGTTGGTTGTTATTTAATTAACAATCAATAATGCTATGACTAGACTTACAGATGCGCAAAATTTTCTTGATGTAAACGGCTTAAACTCTGTTAGGCAACAGTCTAAGTCTACAGACAAAACAGAAAAAGAAGCGGCATTACAAAGTGCGGCTAAGCAGTTTGAAGCCATATTTATGCAAATGCTGTTAAAGAGTATGCGTAGCGCTCAAGAAGTTTTAGAGTCTGATAGCCCATTCAATTCAGAAAGTACAAAATTCTATCGAGACATGCATGATCAACAAATGTCGTTAGAATTATCAAACAATGGATCCTTAGGACTATCTGAATTAATTGTTAGGCAGCTAGGAGGAGATAGTGAAAACTTCACTCCCCATACCGTATTAAGAGGTAATGGTAATTTAGACTCTCGTGGAAAAAATGTTTTTGATTTGCACAACACAAGAGAACCGCTATCGAAAACGATCGAGTTGGATCGTCAAACAAATGACAACAACACAGCCAATATTCCTAAGTATCTTTCTAAAGATGGCGCTAAAAATATCAATGAAAATACGCAATTACTTCCAGAATTTAAAAACCCTCAAGACTTTGTTACCGCCATAACTGATTCAGCTAAACAAGTAGAAGCTAGGCTGAAAATTCCTTTTGAAGTAGTAATTGCTCAAGCGGCTTTAGAAACCGGTTGGGGACAAAAAATCATTAAAACGAATCAAGGCGAAAGTTCAAATAACTTGTTTAATATCAAGGCTGATTCTCGCTGGCAAGGTGATAAAACGTCAACTGAAACGTTAGAGTTTCAACAAGGTGCAATGGTAAAAAAACGAGAACCGTTTCGTGTATATTCATCTATTGCAGAAAGCGTAAATGACTATGTTAATTTCTTATCTACCAACGAACGATATCAACCTGCTTTAGAACACTCTTCCAATGTGGAACAATTTCTGCATAAGTTACAGAGTGCTGGTTACGCCACCGATCCTAATTACGCAAATAAAATATTAGGAACATTAAAAACAGTTACCGGCCTTATTGGTAAGTAATTCACCTTAATTACTTCTTCTATTTATTATCGTTAATGCAATCGTTGTGAGGCAATCATGTCTGTGAATTTATACAATACAGGGGTTAGTGGTTTACTAGCTGCTCAGCAGCAACTTGCTACTACGGGTAATAATATTGCCAACGTAAATACTGAGGGGTATAACCGCCAACGCGCTGAGCAAAATGCTGCAACAGGGCTATATAATGGAGGTAATTATATTGGTGGTGGTACTTATATAGAAAATGTAAGACGTGTATATGATCAGTTCTCTTATAAAGAACAATTACTTAGCCAAACAAGCTTAAGTAATGCTGACGGCTTACATGTTGATTTAAGTCAGCTTAACGAAATTATGACCTTTTCTGGTGGTGCAATAAATTCCTCTCTCGATAAATTTTATCAAACCATAAATAGTATTGCAGATAACCCAAGTGATTTAGGCTTAAGAAGTATGGCTATCACGCAAGCACAGGTATTAAGCAGCGATTTTAAATCCCTAAATGCTAATTTTGATCAAATTGAAAAATCAACTAATGGTGAAATAGGGCAAATAGCCAGTCATATCTCTCAAATATCCGTAGAAATAAGTAAAATTAATGAGCAGGTATTACATGCCCAAAATCCAAGAACAGGCCAGCCAAATGATCTTTTAGATACTCGTGACCGTTTAGTCAACGAACTAAGTAAATATACGAGTGTTAATACTGTTGTTGATGATAATGGTGTTATGAGTGTAATGATTGGTAATGGCGCTACTTTAGTGGCCGGAATAACGCCTTTATCAGTAGGTGTACAAGCGGGAGACCCCGATCCTAATAAAACCACATTAACCATTGTCGGCTCTAATAGTACAGTAAACTTAAATGGTGCTGTAGTAGGTGGTTCTCTTGCCGCAAAATATGAATTTAGAGATCAACATTTAGCGCAAGTCAGAAGTGAAATAAACCGTCTTGCAATGGTTATTTCTGAAACACTAAATGAAGCCCAACACGATGGTTTAGATTTAAATGAGCAAGAAGGTTTAGATTTTTTTACTGATATTAACAGTAACATTTTAGAGCGTTCACGTGTGTTAGCTCCCTCAAAAAATACAGGGAATTTAGAGGCACGCGTTAATATTTCTGATGTATCTAAAGTACCTACAAGTGAGTTTGAAGTTAAATATGATGGCGTAAATTTCATCATGAAAAATTTAACGGATAATTCAACCGTTAATTTAGGTGCTGCTGGCGCTTCACATAGCGCGTCGATTGCAGCATACGGTTTTGAGTTTATCGAAGATTCTGGAACGCCAAATGCAGGCGATACTTTTATTATTAGGCCTACCGAAAATAGCGCTTCATTAATGGAAGTGAAATTAACCGATGGTGCTGGAATCTCAGCAAGTACACCAATTGAAGTGACTGCTTCTGATAATAATGTCGGTGGTGGTTCTGTTTCTATTGTTCAAATGCATGATCCTCTAGCTGCGCAAACATATGCGAGTACAACAAATACCTCTCTGACTGTTGATGTTTATGATAACGGGGGGGCACTTGAATACAGAGTATATGACTCTGCAATTTTTCCAATATCAAATATTGCTTCAGGTTCTTATGCGCCTGGCGGCAGTGTACTCGTGGATTTACCTCCGTCACCAGCAACGGCTGTATTTCAATTAGAAATAAAAGGTAATCCAACAGGCTCAAGTGCTTTAGCGCGAGAAGAGTTTTCAATTGCTGACTCATTTGGTGTCGGTAATGGTAATAATGCAACCTTAATGGGGTTAACCCAAGAAAAAGGCATCATTAATGGAGAACAAGAAACCTTTAGTCAGAGTCTTGGTGTATCAACTTCTACTGTTGGTTCAAAAGCCAAATCAGCTGAATTAGTAGAGACTACTGCGCAAGCTTTATTTACTAAAGCGTATAACCGTAATCAATCTACTTCAGGTGTTAATTTAGATGAAGAAGCCGCTAATTTGTTGAAGTTTCAGCAAGCTTATCAAGCTTCTTCTCAAATCATTTCTATTGCAAATACTATTTTTGACACATTGCTTCAGGCTGTGAGATAGGAGTCAATTATGAGAGTTTCAACTGCCCAATTTTATCTTCAAAATAGCCAAAAAATTGGTGGCTTACAATCTCAAGTTAACCAACAATCAGATTATTTATCAACGGGTAAACGTATTATTACAGCGAAAGATGATGCTGTAGCGTTCGGTACTTTGGCTGGTTATAAAGATGAGCTGATGAATATTGAAAAATATCAGCGCAATATAACTCAAGCTAAAAACAGAAATAGTTTACAAGACACTTCGTTTGATAATGCTCAAACCCTAATGCAAGAATTAAAACGTATTTTTATTCAAGCGAACAACGGTACGTTAGATGATGATGACTTAAAATCTTTAGCTGAGCTAGCAAGTAATAGCCAGTCTCAAATGTTAGATATAGCCAATACAAAAGACGAAACGGGTGGTTATATTTTTGCCGGTTATCAAATAGACAAGCAACCCTTTGCACTACAACCCGATAATTCAGTTAATTATCTAGGGGATAATGGTGTTAGACAACTTCAAATTGCAAAAAATGTAATGGTTGATACCAATCAACCCGGTGATGAAGCATTTGAAAAAGTTGCTAATGCGATTGGTGACTTTAAACCTAATTATATCGCAAATACTTCTGGGGTTTCAGTGAACAGTGCATTAATTAACGACTCTGCTGTTTATGATTCTGTAGCTCATCCACCAGGTTATCGTTTTGTTTTTACTGCGCCATCTGATTTAACGGTTACTGACGCCAATACTAATGTTGTGTATCCAACTGCGCCATATACACCAGGGCAAATTGTTGCCTTTAATGGAGTTGAAGTGCAGTTAGACGGCAATCCTTTGCCCGGTGACGAACTTGTTTTAGAAGCGACTCAGAATATTAGTATTTTTGACACAATAAAATCTGCTGTTGATTGGATGAATGTAGGAACTGGCACAGCTAATGTTACCCAACATCAGGTTGATTATAACGAAATTTTAACTCAATTAGATCGTAGCCTTAATCATATGACTACACGTCAGACTGATGCGGGGATTAGAGTTCAACTTATTGAAACGCAAAGTGAAAATCATAAAGATAAAGAGTTAACTATATCAAAAAGTCAGTCCAATATTGAAGATTTAGACTTTGCTAAAGCAATAGCAAACTTTGAACAATCAAAAGTTGCTTTACAAGCTGCACAGCAAACGTTTGTACAAGTTAAAAATCTAAATTTATTTAATTATATTTAATTTTTTAAAACGTTGGCATTAAAAGTGTATTAAACAGTTAGCGTCAAAATTTATATTATAGTGGTTCCAAGTAAATGTTGTTATCAGCAAATAGAACCACCACCTACTTAGGAGATGATAGCAATGGCATTAGTCGTAAATAGTAATATCGCGTCTTTAAACTCGCAACGAAGTTTAGGTACTGCAACAAACGAATTATCAACTAACTTTGAGCGTTTATCTTCAGGTAAACGAATCAATAGTGCAAAAGATGATGCGGCAGGTTTACAAATTTCAGCTCGTTTAACCGCACAAATAAATGGTTTAAATCAAGCCACTCGAAACGCAAATGATGGTATTTCTTTAGCTCAAACAGCTGAGGGGGCATTAGATGAATTTACTAATGCTTTACAGCGAATGCGTACTTTGTCTATTCAATCAGCTAACGGTTCAAATACCAATGCAGATAGAACAGCATTGGACGCTGAGTTCCAAGAATTAGCAACAGAAATTACGCGTATTTCAGATCAAGCGAGTTTTGGTGGTGAAAATCTACTCGACGGTACTTACACTGGTAAAGATTTTCAAATTGGTGCTAATGGTGGACAAACTATACGTTTATCTATATCGCAAGATTTTGCAGCATCTGTTATTTTAAGTACACCAACAATATCATCTGCAGCTCAAGCTTCTACAGCGATTGGTAAAATTGATACTGCGTTACAAACGGTAAACAGTGTGCGTGCAGAGCTTGGTGCTAAACAAAACCGTTTTAGTTCTGTTATTCGAAGTAACGATAATACAGCGCAAAACTTATCAGCATCTCGTTCTCGTGTAATGGATACGGATTATGCTGCAGAGAGTGCTTCATTAGCTAAGAGTACGGTATTGCAACAAGCGGCGAGTTCTATGTTAGCTCAGGCGAACCAACAACCACAAATAGCTTTGTCTCTACTGCAATAAAGAAAAACATATTTTTTATGCTTAAAGCCCTCATTTATGAGGGCTTTTTTTTAACTAAAATATTTTAAAATCAATAGTTAACGTTCTTGTTTTAGATTTTAAAAATAAAAGCTAAAAAAGTTTAAAGTTATTTTAAAAGTAACCGATACAGGTTTTAAGAAGCATTAAGTGTCAATGATTAACTACTGATACTTACTTCATAAATCAAATAATTTTACGAATATGTTACTTAGGAGATATTATCATGGCATTAGTTGTTAATAGTAATGTTCAATCTTTGAATTCACAGCGTCAACTTTTGAATTCAACCAATAGTTTAGCTGATAATTTTGAGCGTTTATCTTCAGGTAAACGTATTAACAGTGCGAAAGATGATGCGGCAGGTTTACAAATATCAAGTCGTTTAACGGCACAAATTAATGGTTTAAATCAAGCATCACGTAACGCCAACGATGGTATATCTTTAGCGCAAACTGCTGAAGGTGCTTTAGATGAGTATACGAATACATTACAACGTATGCGTACTTTATCTGTACAGTCTGCCAATGGTTCAAATAGTGTAGCCGATAGGAAAGCACTGGATGCCGAGTTTAGCGAATTAGAGTTAGAACTGACACGTATATCAGATCAAACTTCTTTTGCTGGTGAGAATCTATTAGATGGTACTTTCACTGGTAAAGATTTTCAGATAGGTGCAGATGGCGGACAAAAAATTACAGTATCTGTTGGGCAAGACTTTAATGCTTCAGCAATGCTTAGTGGTGCTGCAACCATAACTTCTGCTGCTGGAGCTTCAACGGCAATAGCACAAGTTGACGCCGCCTTAGTAAAAGTTAACACCGTACGAGCGGATTTAGGTGCAAAACAAAATCGTTTTTCTTCTGTTATAAGAAGTAATGATAATACAGCACAGAACTTATCGGCTTCACGTTCTCGAGTATTAGATACCGATTACGCTGCAGAAAGTGCTGCACTAGCGAAAAGCTCAGTGTTACAACAAGCGTCAAGTTCAATGTTAGCGCAGGCGAATCAGCAACCTCAAATCGCATTGTCATTATTGTAGCCACTTATTGATTATAATGACCTTTAAACCCTCTTTAAGAGGGTTTTTTATTTTAATAAAAATAAAATTTCTTTAAAAATCAATAAAAAATATAGTTTTCAAAGAAAATATTAAAAAAGATTAAAGTTATTTAAAAAGTAACCGATACAGTTTTTAAGATGCAGCGAGTATCAATACTGATTCATTAAATACTAGCTTCGTTAATCGAATTCATTGAAGGGTAATTTACCCAGGAGATATTATCATGGCATTAGTAGTTAATAGTAACGTTCAGTCATTAAACTCACAGCGTCAGCTGCAAAACTCAACCAATAGTTTGGCTGATAATTTTGAACGTTTATCTTCAGGTAAACGTATTAATAGCGCAAAAGATGATGCAGCAGGATTACAAATATCAAGTCGTTTAACTGCGCAGATTAATGGTTTAAATCAAGCATCACGTAATGCTAACGATGGTATTTCATTAGCGCAAACCGCTGAAGGAGCGTTAGATGAATATACTAATACGCTGCAACGTATGCGTACATTGTCGGTACAATCAGCTAACGGTTCAAACAGTAATGCAGATAGAACAGCACTAGATTCTGAATTTAGTGAATTAGAGCTTGAACTTACACGTATTTCATCACAAACATCTTTTGCTGGTGAGAATTTATTAGATTCATCGTTTACCAGTAAAGCATTCCAAATTGGTGCTGATGGTGGTCAAACGATTACGATTTCTATTTCACAGAACTTTACTGCCGCCTCTATACTACAGGATGCTACAGCAACTATTTCTTCAGCGACAGGTGCATCAACAGCAATTGGGAATATAGATGATGCTTTAGTAAGAGTTAACACCGTACGTGCAGATTTAGGTGCTAAGCAAAACCGTTTTGCTTCAGTTATTCGTAGTAATGACAATACGGCACAAAACTTATCAGCGTCACGTTCTCGAGTATTAGATACTGATTATGCCGCAGAAAGTGCTGCATTAGCGAAGAGTTCTGTATTACAACAAGCATCAAGCTCAATGTTAGCGCAGGCTAATCAGCAGCCGCAAATCGCATTATCATTGTTGTAATCGTTACTACCAAGAAACTCATTACATATAATTAATGAGTTTCGAATAATATTTATGTGTGTTATTGATGATATTTACTAAAGTTTATTTATTTCTTGTCGATAACATGAATATAAGAAGTGAAATCTAGAATATTACACTTCAAATAAATTTAATTAGGGCTTTAGTAGTCCGGAGGCGAATAATATGGCTTTAGTAGTTAATAGTAATGTTCAATCATTGAACTCACAGCGTCAACTTCAAAACTCAACTAATAGTTTAGCTGATAACTTTGAACGCTTATCTTCAGGTAAACGTATCAACAGTGCGAAAGATGATGCGGCAGGTTTACAGATATCAAGTCGTTTAACAGCACAGATTAATGGCTTAAATCAAGCCTCACGTAACGCTAACGATGGCATATCTCTAGCGCAAACCGCTGAAGGCGCGTTAGATGAGTATACAAATACATTACAACGTATGCGTACATTAGCAGTACAATCAGCTAACGGTTCAAATAGTACAGCAGATAGAACTGCACTTGATGCTGAGTTTGGCGAATTAGAATTAGAGCTTACACGTATATCAGATCAAACTTCATTTGCTGGTGAGAATCTATTAAATGGCACTTTCACTGGTAAAGATTTTCAGATTGGTGCTGACGGTGGGCAAACTATTACAGTATCAATTGGTCAAAACTTTGATGCAGCAACTATTTTATCAACAGGTGCAGCAACTATTGCTACAGATGTTGGTGCTACGTCTGCAATCGGATTAGTTGATAATGCTTTAGTAAAAGTGAATACTGTTCGAGCTGATTTAGGTGCAAAACAAAATCGTTTTTCTTCTGTTATTCGTAGTAACGATAATACAGCGCAAAACTTATCAGCATCACGCTCACGTGTATTAGATACTGATTACGCAGCAGAAAGTGCAGCATTAGCGAAGAGTTCAGTGTTACAACAAGCGTCAAGTTCAATGTTAGCGCAGGCTAATCAACAGCCGCAAATAGCATTGTCATTGTTGTAGAATTTACTTGGAAAACAGCAACAGTATAATGACACTCCTACCTGAGTGTCATTTTCGTTTATAAAACTTGAAATTGGAGGTGCCCATGTCTATTAATATTGCTAACAGCAACCCTATAAATATGGCAGATGATCTTAATCAATTGAATAAAAATACTAAGTCCCCCCCTGATTTAGCGATTGAAAAAGAGAAGGCATTTGAAGATCCAGCGGCACAAGAAACGATAATTAAACTGAATAAAGTTGCTGAATTACAAAGAGTAAAAGAATCAGAAGAACAATCACTTGAAGATAAGTCGAGTGAAAGCTTAGCTGATGAAGCCAACATGGTTTCTGATGCAATGAAAACTATTTCTGAGTTTATTAATATGCCTATTAGAACAGTTAATTTTACTCAAGATGATGGTTCTGAAAAAACAGTGATTAAAATTTTCGATTCAGAAAATAACGAACTCATAAAACAATTTCCATCGGAAGAAATTCTTTCTATTGCTCAAAAAATTGTAGAGCTTAGAGAAGATGTAAGTAAAAAAACTGGTATACTTCTTGATGAGAGTATTTAAAACATTTAGATGATGGGTGTTTAATATATAGGAGACAGCATAATGAATATTACACAAGCAGGAATAGGTTCAGGCTTAGATCTTGAATCAATTATTGAGGCTTTCGTAACCGCAGAATCTGTCCCTCAAGAAATACGATTACAAGAAAAAGAAGATAGGTATAAAACTGAGCTATCAGGGCTCGGTAGTCTCAAGTCGGCTTTATCTACCTTTCAATCTGCTGCCAATAAATTAAAAGATGTTGATAATTTTAATCAACAAACTGTTACGGCATCAGGTGATAGCTTTTCCGCTATAACTAATGGCTTTGCTACATCAGGTTCTTTTGATGTTGAAGTAATACAACTGGCAAAGTCCACAAAAATTCAAACAACTAATTTTGCTGACTCATCTACAACTGTTGGTGCAGGTACGTTAACCTTTAATTCTGCTAATGGTGATACTTTCGATGTTACCATAGATGCAGCTGACGATTTATCCACCATTCGTGATAAAATTAATCAAGGAACAGGTAATTTTGGTGTCAACGTAACTCTTGTTAATAGCGATAATGGTACATTCCTAACTTATAGTGCAGCAAACACGGGAACAGATAACGCGTTAACGGTTACTTCTGGTGATGCAGCACTTTCAGGCTTATCTACAACGGCAAGCGAAATCGTTACCGCTGATAATGCTATTATTGAAATTGATGGTAACGTAGTTACAAATTCAACTAATGAATTTAAAAATAATATTGAAGATGTGACTATCGTAGCAACTAAAGTGAGTGATCCTGGGGTTACTTCAAAGTTAGATATTACTCAAGATACTAGTGTTGCCAATACATTAATTACTGACTTTGTTGCAGGTTATAATGCCTTAGTTGATAATATGATAGGGTTAGGTGCTCCAGTACAAGGCCGCTTAGCCTTCGATGCTGATTTACGTTCTATGAAGGGGCAACTATCTGATATTGTTATTAACTCAGTATCAAGTTTAGCGGGTAGTTCTATTCAATCACTAAATGACATAGGCGTGTCACTTAATAAAGATGGTCGATTAGAAATATCAACGACTGCTACAGGGTCATTAAAAAGCGGATCTGAAAAGTTATCAGACGCTATTTCAAATGATATTAATGGGGTTGGCGAGCTTTTTGCTAGTACAGATGGTATCGTCAGTCAATTGACAGACTTAATTGACAATTATAATGGCGGTGATGGTACATTAACTAAAAGACAATCAACGTTAAACGCTAATTTAACTGTAATTAAAGATGAATATACGGCATTAGAGACCAGGCTTCGTAATTATGAAGATACTTTACGTAAGCGGTTTTCTTTTCTCGATTCAACCGTTGCACAATTTAATGCAACAGGCGACTTCCTGAAAAATGCCTTAGCGTTGCCACAGTCAGATAGTTAGTTTTATTTTATACCAATTTTACTCATTAGTTTTTACTTTATAGTCAGTAAAAGTTAATCATAAATTAGTAAGATTTGTATTAGTTATCTATAGTAGTTGTATAGGTAAAAGAGGTAATCAAAATGAGACAAAATCTCCAAGCATATAAAAAAGTTAATATTGATAGTAATATTTTAGCATCTGATCCTCACAAAATTATTGTGATGATGTTTGACGGTGTATTACAGAGTATGTCGCAGGCAAAAGGTGCGATTGAACGAAAAGATTTTGCTTTAAAGTCTACATCTATGACCAAAAGTATTAATATACTAAATGCGTTACGTAATTCATTAGATTTCACGTCAGAGCCAGTAATATCTCAACGATTTGATGATTTATATGCCTATTGTATTGATCAACTTCACGGTATTAGCGTTAATTTAAATGCTGAAGGTATTGATGAAGTCATTAGCTTATTAAAACCATTAAGAGATGCATGGTTTGAGATGCCTGAAGAATCTAAAAAAGAAGGTTTATCATTACTTGAAGAACGTAATAAATTAACACAAGGTGCATAATGTGTTTTTTGTTGAGCCATCTGAAAAAATTATCGCGTTAACTGAACAAGTAGAGCAGTTAATTGATAACAAGAATGAAGAAAACTGTTCAACACTCTTATCTCAACGACATAATTTGCTTGTTGAATTACATGAGAATGTAATACAAGAAGCAAATAAAAATAGTATGGTAGACTCTGATATGATGAATAAATATCATCATTTTTTAAGAGCCATTCAACAGCGAGATAATATTTATCTCACACGCCTCGATACCGCTAAAAAAGAAGTTATCAAAGAACTTAGTCTCCAAGTTGTTGGCACTAAAGCCGTATCTGCCTATAAAAATGTTATTATAGATTAATATAAATTTAAACATTATTTCTACCGATTTAGGTGATTATATCTATGAATAATAAAACAGTATTAGTTACCGGGGCTGATGGTTTTATCGGTTCTCATTTAACCGAGTTGCTTGTCCAGCAAGGTTATAAAGTAAAAGCACTTGTTCAATATAATTCTTTTAATTCATGGGGATGGTTAGACGGGATTTCTTGTATTGACCAAATAGAAGTGATTGCCGGAGATGTGAGAGATCCTAGCTTTTGCCAATCTATAACTAAAAATGTAGATATTGTTTTTCATCTAGCGGCTTTAATTGCTATTCCTTATTCTTATGTTGCCCCTCAAAGCTATGTTGAAACTAACGTTACAGGTACCTTAAATATATGCCAAGCCTGTAAAGATAATAATGTTGAACGGGTTATCCATACATCGACTAGCGAAGTTTATGGTACAGCGCAATATGTACCAATCGATGAAAAGCATCCATTACAAGCTCAATCACCCTATAGTGCTTCTAAAATTGGTGCGGATGCTATGGCAATGAGTTATTTTAACGCTTTTGATTTACCTTTGACTATTGCTCGACCATTTAATACTTATGGACCGAGGCAATCAGCACGTGCTGTTATTCCAACTATCATTACTCAAATCGCAAATAATGTTAAATCCATTAAGCTAGGTGATGTTTCACCCACCCGAGATTTTAACTATGTTGAAGATACCTGTCGTGGTTTTTTGGCTTTAGCTCAATCAGATAATACGATCGGTAAAATCTTAAATATAGGTTCTAATTTTGAAATTAGTGTGGGCGATACGTTAAATTTAATTAAAAAAATAATGAAGAGTGATGTCACTTTTATTCTTGATGATCAAAGGCTAAGACCTGATAAATCTGAAGTATTTAGGCTGTGGTGTGATAATCGTGAAATGATTAAGCTTACAGGTTTTAGACCGTCATACAATATTGAACAAGGTTTAGAAGCAACAATTGAGTGGTTTTCAAATCCAGATAATTTGAAAAAATATAAGCATAATATTTATAACGTGTAGTCAGTATTAATCATTAATTATTAAAAGGCTTTATACGAGTGAGTAATAAAAAAATAGCAGTATTTACCGGAACGCGCGCTGAATATGGTTTACTCTATTGGATCCTTAAAGGGATATCAGCCTCAAAATATGCTGATCTACAGTTGCTAGTGGGTGGTATGCATCTTTCTTCTGAGTTTGGTTACACGGTTAATCAAATTGAAAAAGATGGTTTTGATATAACAGATAAACTTGAGTTCTTACTCTCTTCAGATAGTCCTGTAGGGATTTCAAAGTCTTTAGGTTTGGCTATAATGAGTGCAGCGGAAGCTTTTGAGCGAAATAAACCTGATGTTGTTGTTATTTTAGGGGACAGATTTGAAGCTTTGGCCATTGCCCAAGCGGCAATGATTGCCGCTATTCCTATTGCCCATATTCATGGGGGAGAGTTAACGGAAGCCCTGATTGATGATTCTGTTCGTCATGCCATTACAAAAATGTCTTATTTACATTTTACTGCAACTGAAACTTATCGTAAAAGAGTCATTCAATTAGGTGAGCAACCCCTGAATGTATTTAATGTTGGGGCTCCAGGAATAGATAACATTAACAAGCTGCCATTAATGGAGTTGAATGAATTAGCTAATTCGTTACAAATTCAATTAAGTCATCCATTCTTTTTAGTTACATATCATCCCGTCACTTTATTGGCAGATAAAGCCGATGAAGAATTAAAATCTTTATTAAACGCTTTAGATAAATTCCCTCAATATCAAGTAATTTTTACTTACCCTAATGCTGATACCTACGGGCGTAATTTAATTGAAATATTAAAAACATATCAGCAAAAAAATCCTAAACGGACATTCTTACTTGAATCCATGGGACAATTACGTTACTTATCAGCGATGAAACTTGCCAGTTTAGTTTTAGGTAATTCTTCAAGCGGAATTATTGAGGCGCCTTCATGTAAGGTGGCAACAGTAAATATTGGTGATAGACAAAAAGGGAGACTTTCTGCTGATAGTGTAATTGATTGTATCGCTGATGAAAGCTCTATTTATCAAGCTATTCAATACACATTATCTGAAAAAATTCAAAATAAATTAGCTCATGTAGTTAATCCATATGGCAATGGGCAAGCGTCAGAAAAAATAGTAAAAAAGCTCATTGAATGTGAATTAATGAAACCTACTCAAAAAGTTTTTTATGATGTTAGTTAACTCAACATTAAATATTGCATTTATAGGTTGCGTCACGTTTAGTGAAAAAGCACTATTATCTATTATCTCAATGAATCATGAGCGAATTAATATTTGTGGTGTTGTTACGAAAAGTATTTCTAGTGTTAATGATGACCATTGTGATCTCACTTTAATTGCTCAGAAAAATCATATTCCTTGTTTTGATTACACGGGTAATTCAGATGATATGGTGTCTTTTTTAACAGCTATTAAACCAGATGTTATTTATTGTTTTGGTTGGAGCCATATACTATCTAGTCAAGTTTTAGCAATTGCTCCGCAAGGAGTTGTTGGTTTTCACCCTTCAAAATTACCAGAGAATAGAGGTCGACATCCTATCATTTGGGCATTGGTTTTAGGTCTTACTGAAACTGCATCTAGTTTTTTTCAAATGGATGCAGGGGTTGATTCGGGGCCTATTATCAGTCAAAAAACAGTTAATATAGAGTCTACTGATACGGCGTTAACTCTTTATAATAAAATTATTGATATAGCTTTAAAGCAAATACCTGAATTTACCTTAAACTATATAAATAATACTGTAATCCCTATTCCTCAAAATAAGGAATATGCTACTTACTGGAGAAAGCGAAACCAATCTGATGGAATTATTGATTGGAGAATGTCAGCATCAAGCATCTATAACTTAGTTCGGGCGTTAACTATACCTTATTGTGGAGCTGAATTTTGTTATAGAGGTAATCATTATAAAGTCTGGAATTGTGAGATTTATCAAGAAAAATGTTCAGCTGCACTAGTGCCTGGAACAATTATGAATATAACAAATGATGATCTTTTAATTAAGTGCGGAGATAATTCAGCTATATTTTTGAAAAAAATTAAGGAGATCTCTCATTTTTATATTGGTGATAAATTATGAGTAAAAGCATTTTAGTTGTTGCGCCACACCCTGATGATGAGTCGTTAGGTTGTGGAGGAACGTTATTAAAGCACATAAATAACGGAGATGAGGTACATTGGCTTATCATTACATCAATGTCATTAGCATGTGGTTATTCTCAACAGCAAATAAATAAAAGGCGTGATGAAATTAAAATAGTTTCCCAATTATTTAATTTTTCTTCAGTTACAGTTTTAGACTTCCCACCTGCAAGCTTAGATTCTGTGGATACTGCTGACTTGGTTGGTGCTATTTCAAAAAACATAAAAGCAACACTTCCTCACACCGTTTATCTTCCCTATCGATACGATGTGCACAGTGATCATAAAGTCGTGTTTGATGCTGCAATGTCGAGTACTAAATCTTTTAGAGCAGCGAGTGTAAAACGATTGTTATGTTATGAAACCTTGTCAGAAACCGATTTTAATTTAGACCCTAATCACGCTCAGTTTTCTCCTAATGTTTGGGTTGATATTAATGATTTTTTAGAGCAAAAAATCAATATTTTAAAAACATATCAATCAGAATTATCGGAGTTTCCTTTCCCTCGAAGTTTAGATGCTGTTGAAGCTTTAGCTAAGGTAAGAGGGGTCCAATGTAATAGTAAAGCCGCAGAAGCTTTTATGTTATTGAAAGAGATTATTTAATGGAAACAAGTAAGGTTTTAATTATTGCGGAAGCAGGTGTCAATCATAATGGTGATGAACACCGTGCTTTTGAACTTGTTGATCAAGCTATAGCCGCAGGTGCTGACTGCGTTAAATTTCAAACATTTAAAGCCCATAACTTAGTAACAAAAAATGCTAGCTTAGCCGATTATCAAAAAGAAAATGGTGTTCAAGAAGATTCTCAGTTTTCTATGTTGAAAAAGTTAGAATTAGATTTTGATACTCATGTTAAATTGGTTGAGTATTGCCAGCAAAAAAACATTACTTTTCTTTCAACAGCATTTGATTTTGAAAGCTTAGATTTCTTAATCAATGTTTTAAAATTACCTATGTTAAAAATACCTTCTGGCGAAGTGACTAATGCTCCTTTTGTCTTAGCACATGCTCATAGTGGAAAGCCGCTTATTATTTCGACCGGTATGTGCAGTTTAGGTGAAGTTCGTAAAGCATTAGGTGTTGTAGCATTTGGGCTTTGTAATGTTGAAAATAACACATTATATAATACGCCGAGCGAGGAAGCTTTTGAGCAAGCTTTTAGTTCAGAGCAAGGCCAACGATTATTAAATCAACAGGTTACCTTATTGCATTGCACTACTGATTATCCTGCCGCCCCTCAAGATATTAATTTGCATGCTATGAATACACTTAAAGACTCGTTTTTGGTTAAGGTGGGCTATTCTGATCATAGCGAAGGAATTGTGGTGCCAATTGCGGCAGTAGCTAATGGGGCATGTGTTATTGAAAAACATTTCACTACGGATAAAAGTTTACCGGGGCCTGATCATAAAGCATCGTTAGATCCTGTTGAATTAAAAGCAATGGTAGGCGCTATTCGATTAGTAGAGCAAGCCATGGGGACAGGAATTAAAGAAGCCAGTGTTTCTGAGTTAAAAAATAAACTGGTTGTAAGAAAGAGCTTAGTCGCAGGAAAAAATATTAAAAAAGGGGATAAATTAACACCTGAAAATATTCATATTAAACGTCCGGGGTCTGGTAAATCACCTTATGAATATTGGAATTTACTTAATACGCTTGCTACAAAAGATTATGAAATAGGCGATTTATTAACCTGAGTCGTTTTTTATAAACTTTCCTTTTAATCCCTTTCACTCTAGGTATAAAAAATGCTTAATAAATAGAATAAAAGTATACCGTGTTTTATTTTCAGCGCTATACTTAAAATATTTATTAAAATCAGTGAAATAAGCAGTTATATCAATCACAATAACCATTGATCATTTATATTTGTTTAAATGACCAACTACATCGTATTTATTTTAATAATTAGAACACTCCTTATTAAAATAAATGCTTCGCCTACAGGAAGTAGGTGTTTAGGTTTAGTCTGGAACGATGAACCTGTGT
Organism: Pseudocolwellia agarivorans; assembly: GCF_002000085.1. Taxonomy (GTDB): domain Bacteria; phylum Pseudomonadota; class Gammaproteobacteria; order Enterobacterales; family Alteromonadaceae; genus Pseudocolwellia; species Pseudocolwellia agarivorans. The sequence continues at coordinate 125,681 of NZ_MUZU01000009.1, read as the reverse complement.
ATTTGACTATTTATTCTTCGTATAAAAGAGTCAATTATTCATGTGTTTGGTATTAATTATTATGCTGTATTCATAACAAGCATTGATAAAGAGGTTATATGACTCAACTTTGGAAAAATATCTTAGTCCCACCTTCTACAACGATGGAAGAAACCATTAAAGTTATAGATCTTGGTGCATTAAAATTAGCGCTAGTTGTTGATTCAGATGAAACTTTGTTAGGTGTTGTAACTGATGGGGATATCAGACGGGCATTAATTCGACATCAAAGTATGGATACAGCCATTATCGATGTTATGAATAAAAGTCCTTTAGTTGCAGACGTAAACACAACAAAAGCACGTTTGTTATCGCTAATGAAAAAAAACTCTCTAATCGCTATTCCTTTAATTAAAAATAATAAATTAGTTGGTTTAGAAACCTTAGAAAAAATTGTTTATAAACCGACTTATGAAAACCCTATATTTTTAATGGCGGGAGGTTTTGGTACCCGATTACGTCCATTAACTAATGATTGCCCAAAACCATTATTAAAGCTGGGCGGCAAGCCGATTCTCGAAACGATTATAGAAAATTTTATAAACTCAGGTTTCCATAATTTTTATATCTCTACTCATTTTCTATCTGAAAAAATAAAACAACACTTTGGTGATGGTTCTGATTGGGGAGTCAATATTGAATATGTTTATGAGGAATCTCCCTTAGGTACAGCAGGAGCTTTAGGACTATTGCCTGATAGTATGCCTAAATTACCAGTTATTATGATGAATGGTGACTTACTTACTAAAGTTGATTTTGAACATTTACTTTCATATCACTTAGGTCAAAAGTCTTTGGCAACTATGTGCGTAACTGAATATGAGTATCAAGTACCTTATGGGGTCGTAGAGTCTGTAGGAAACCAAGTGGTAAGTATGGTAGAAAAACCACTTCAACGACATTTTATCAATGCGGGTATCTACGTTATTAACCCTGAATTAATTGCGCAAGTTGAAAAAAATCAAATTATTGACATGCCTACACTAATAGAGCAAAAAATAGCAGAGAACCATAAGGTTTCTATTTTTCCTATTCATGAATATTGGTTAGATATTGGAAAAATGAATGATTTTAATCAAGCACAAATAGATGTTAGAGATAAATTTTAATGATTCTAAATAAACGTTTATTTGCTTTTATTGGCGCTAGAAGTGGTTCAAAAGGTTTAGTTGATAAAAACATTAAAATGTTTCATGGTAAACCCTTAATCGCATGGACGGTTGAGGCAGCGTTAAACTCTCAATATATTGATAAAGTTTTCGTCTCCACTGATAGTGAAAAATACGCTGGAATTGCTCAGCAATATGGCGCAGAAGTTATTGATAGGCCTGAATATTTATCAAATGATGATTCCTCTTTAGCTGAAGCTTTACAGCATGCTTATGAACAAATAAAAGCATTACATGGAGAGTTTAATATAGCACTGAATCTACAAGCGACTTCACCATTAAGAACATGTAAGCATATTGACGAAGCCATTGAGCTTTATACGTCTCGTGATAACGAAGAGTTACGTCTTTTTTCGTGTTATCAACTGGAACCCAAATATGCATGGATCATGAAATGCAATGAGCAAGGTTACGCTCACTTTGTTGATAACAATGAACAAATAAAAACGAATCATGCTCGACAAAAAAATAACTCTATATACATGCCTAATGGGGCTATATATATATTACCTACCAATGATTTATCTAAGTTTTATAATGACACGTCAATCCCGTATGTTATGAATCAAGCAGAATCTATAGATATTGATACTATTCAAGATTTTGAGTTAGCAGAACAACTGTATTTATACCCGTAACCACTCAAGATGCTTAAATAGCCTCTTGAGTGGTTACAGATACGCGTTAATGAAATTTCTCAGCAGTATATTGCCCTTGTATTATTGCTAATTCAGATGTTTGATTTAGTGTACCTAAAGGTAATAGGGCCGGCCCTGTTGGTTCAGCTAAAAGGTATGTTGTTCCATCTAACGTTATAGTTATTTCATCTGTTTTTGCTAATACATCTATACCAATAAGCGCATGATTATCTATAAAAATTAACACCATTTTGATTCTTGGCATAAGTGCTCTTAATATAGCGGCAGTCAAGGTAACTTTACTGTCGCAATCTCCCTGATTTTCCCATAGTAACTTTAAAGGAGGGTTAAAACCTGAGCCGGAAGATTCAACTCTTGAATTTAGTGTTGAATAAGGAATACTTTGCACAAAAGCTAAAACATGATCCGTTACTTTACGAATATTTTGTATTGAAACCGTTTCTAAAATTAATGGTTTCATTGGTTTTAAGTCATCAGCTGATAACGAGGCAAAGGTTACATGATCTGGCTTTATTGCTTGTATATGATCATAAGTGGTAAACGTATGATACCAATTCGTTTGTAGATATGTTTCAGTAAACTCATCATGCAAAGTTAATATCTTTTCTTCAGCATCATTGACTAATGCTAAATCGCTTCCTTTAACGGTAATACTTGCCGATTTTTTGTCATAATCTATTTGAATGTTTTCAATAGGGTTTTTATTTAAATATCTCATGATTTTATTACTAATATGCCGTGCAACTAATTTAGGCTTATAAGTACGAAAATTTCTAAATTTATTAAACAGTACAGACTTACTTAAAGAGAATGAGATAGATTGCGCTTTTTTCTGATGATCTTCCCATTGATAATTAAATTGGTAAAAATCACCTTTTTCGACTTTACTGAAATGAAGTTGCTTTGCTGCAGCGTTATAAGTAACACAACATAATAATATTAATATAAACAGTTGCTTGGGGTTACTCATCGTACGTGTTTACTCATAACGCTATTTATCATTAATTTAAGCACTTGTTTTGATGCTAAGCAAGTTGTTATATCACGCTAAGTGTATTTTGCTTTTCGTAAATATTTGGCGTAAGATTAAAACAAGTGTTTTAATTGATTGTTTTAATGTTGCGGTTGATTATAAAAATAACGTTTTATTTTCGGAGAAGATTGTGGCTGATTACCAAGTACCTTTAAAAGATATGAATTTTTTGTTGTTTGATGTATTTAAGTCAGAAGTGTTATGGCAAAACTTACCTAAGTTGGCGGAACATGTAGATCGTGAAACGACTGAAGCAATATTACAAGAGTGCGCGAAAATAGCAGAACAAGAAATAGCACCTCTTTCTCGCTTAGGAGATGAAACGGGGGTTAATTTTAATAATGGTACAGTAACAACCGTTCCTGGTTATAAAGAAGCTTTTGCAACATACGTAGCCGGAGGATGGAGTGCTTTAGGTGGCGATATCAACTATGGCGGTATGGGCATGCCTAAAGTGGTTACTGCTTTTCACGAAGAAATGCTGTGCTCAGCGGATATATCTTTTTCATTATATCCAGGACTTACTGCCGGCGCAGGTTTATCATTGGCAAAGCATGGTAGCGAAGAGCTTAAAGAACGATATTTAACACGTATGTATGCAGGTGATTGGACTGCAACAATGTGTTTAACCGAGTCTCACTCCGGTACAGATTTAGGTTTAATTAGAACTAAAGCTATCCCACAAGAAAATGGGTCTTACAAAATTACAGGTAATAAAATATTCATTACCGCAGGTGAACATGATTTAGCGGAGAATATCATTCATCTTGTATTAGCTAAGTTGCCTGATGCACCGGCAGGACCTAAAGGGATTTCTCTTTTCTTAGTACCTAAATTTAAAGTTAATGAAGATGAAACATTAGGTGAAGCAAATAATGCAACTTGTGGTTCAATTGAACATAAAATGGGTATTCATGCATCAGCTACTTGCGTTATGAATTTTGATGAAGCCGAAGGTTACCTGATTGGCGAAATCAATAAAGGCTTAAACTGTATGTTTACCATGATGAATTTTGAACGCATTGGTGTTGGTATTCAAGGTATAGGCGCAGCAACTAAGTCATATCAAAATGCACTTGAATACGCAAAAGAACGTTTACAAGGTCGCTCATTAACCGGTGTTAAAAATCCTGATGGTGTAGCTGATTCTATTATGGTACATGGTGACGTACGTAGAATGTTATTAAACATGAAAGCGTTAACAGAAGGCTCAAGAGCTTTATCAACTTATATTTCAATGCAATTAGATATATCAACTTATGGCGAGGGAGAACAGCAGAAAAAAGGTGAAGCGTTAGCAGCGTTAATGACACCACTAGCTAAAGCTTTTTTCACTGACATGGGATTTGATAGTACCGTTGCAGGTCAGCAAGTCTTTGGAGGTCATGGTTTTATTCGTGAATGGGGACAAGAACAACTAGTTCGTGATACCCGTATTGCTCAAATATATGAAGGAACAAATGGTGTGCAAGCCATGGATTTACTTGCTCGTAAAGTTGCGGGTAGTAAAGGCGAATTAATGAAACTATTCATTCAAGAAGTTAGGGATTATATAAGCGACACTAACAGCGAAAGTATGAAGCAATTTATTGTACCGCTTTCAACATCAATTGATGAATTAGAAGAACTTACTCATTATGTGTTAAGCGCTGCGCATAAGAATTCTGAGGAACTAGGCACTGCGGCAAATGATTACTTACATGTGTTTGGTTATACAGCTATGGCTTTTATTTGGGCCAAAATGGCAGAAGAATCTTTGAATAAAGAAAGTTCTGGCGATCACTTTTATCTAAGTAAAATTAAAACAGCACAATATTATTTTGCAAAACTACTACCTCGAAGATCGTCACTTATTGAGTCAATTAAAGCGGGAAGTAATACTTTGTTTAATATAGAAGATGAACTTTTTTAAAAACTAATTTTTTGGCTATAATCTCAATGCTCATAAGTTATTCTTATGGGCATTTTTTATATAACCTACACTCGAGTAACGGGTTTTATAATGTTTTAAATTACCTCTTAACATTGCTATGTTTTCAACGGAAGAGTGTAAGTTAATGTTGTTAATGCTCTAGCGAAAATAGTGTTATTAACTAATTCACTATTTAGATTAGTTAAGGGTTATACTAGCGCCCATAAATTTTATGTGAGATATAACTTTGCTAGCGTTTTTTCGAATAATCTTAGTAACTATTGCTTTGGTTCTTATATGTATTGTTTCCTGTGTTTTTTGTTTGTTTAGACCTTTTCATAAAAATAATGCACATTTAACTTGTCGTTACTTAGCCAAAGTTACGACATTATTAGGTGTAGAGGTTGAGGTTAGGATCCCAGAGTCAGTTAAGCATATTGATTCAGTTGTTTATATTTGTAACCATCAAAACACATGGGATATGTTTACACTCGCTAAAGCTGTTCGGCCAAATACCGTGAGTGTTGGTAAAAAAAGCCTAATATGGATGCCTTTTTTTGGGCAAATGTATTGGCTAACAGGTAATATTTTAATCGATCGTAAAAATAGTAATAAGGCAAAAAACACGATTGCACAAACGGCAAGTAAAATTAATGCTGATGGTCTTTCTGTTTGGTTGTTTCCTGAAGGTACTCGTAGTTATGGTAAAGGTATTTTACCTTTTAAAACAGGGGCCTTTAGAACAGCACAGCAAGCAAGTGTACCTATTGTTCCTATTTGCGCAAGTAGCTCGGCTGATATCAAATTGAATCGCTGGAATAACGGAAAAATGATTATTCAATTTTTAGATCCTATTCACATAAATACAGAAAATAGTGAAAGTATTAAATCAGTAACTCAAAAAGCTCAGTTAATGATCACTGAGAAATTTAATGAACTGAACGAAGAAGTACAACATAGTTATAGAAACGAGACTAAATAATGATTGAAGATGAATTACAACAATGGTTAACCCACACTGAAAACTTAATTGCAGATCTTATTGCTGATGAAACAAATGAAGAAGTAGATCATACTATTGAACATCATTTTTCTAGTGCAAATTTTGAGTTATTAGAAGCCGCCGCCGTAACCGCATTTAAGAAAGGGTACGATGTAGAAGAACCTGAAGAAGCTGAAACGGATAGTGGTGAAAAGGTCTTTGCCTTTGATATTATTACAGAACAACCTCTTGAAGTAGACATTATTTCAGATGAGACAAAAATTATGTTCCAATTAGCGAAACAGTGCAAAGTGGATTATGACGGCTGGGGTACGTATTTCGAAGAGTAAATTATCAAGAAATAACCCGATAAATTAGATTACCAAGGTAACAGGTCTTGTGTTTTTTCTTTTAATTTTGATTATTGTAATTGTAAGTTTTTTTGGTTTTTCGGCTTTAGATTACAATTAATTTATTGAAATTATAGAATAATAAATAATTTTTTTTGAGCGTTAAGTCTTGATTTAACCTATTTTATTACTCGAGGAGTTAATTGTTTAGCTCCTTTTTTATGTCAATTATTTTATAGCTCTCCTCTTTATAGCTCAATTTACATCATGTCTTAGCTATTGATGCAAAACTTGCACTAACATAAGAAAAACTCCCAGTTACAGCATATGTTAAAATAATATTATTAAGTAAGCTGAGTTCGGCTTAATAAATGTTCTTCTAGCAGCTACTTTTACTAACTTCTGCGTTAAATTCACTTGCAATAGGCCAGCTATTGACGCGTAAATTTTCCTTGAATTAAGTAAAACTATCAAGCTAGAAGCGAACCGAGTTTTTAGTGATTATTTTTCAAAGAGTTGACAATATCTTAAACCGAACTCAGGTTAAGTATTTCAAGCTATTAAAAATACCTTTAAATAAGGTCTGTTTATCCATCGTAATATTTTGTTTTGTTATTTTTTTATATTGTATGCAATTTATTGCTAGTAATTTTTATTAAAATAGTTAACTATAAGTTCGAATTTTTAACTGCATAGTATCCAAAACTATAGACTTGTCTATAATTAAAATAACCTAAAAGGATGTTCGCCTAGATATTTATTAGTTGTATAGCTGAAAAGTAATTCATTCAGCTAAGTAGATTAGGAACAATAATGACACATCCATCTCAACGAAAAGTTACTGTAATATATTATACTGAGGGATCACTTGAGCTAAAACACGACGTTAAAACCTTTGAAGAAAATATGAATGGTAGAGTGGTTATCCCAAATGATTTTAAAGAGGATAAATCTATTATTGCCGTATGTGATGGTGAAATAGAGATTTTAAATAAAGTAGGTGAACGTATTTTGTCAGTAAAATACACCGCCTAATCTTTAAAAATATGAAAGGTAATTGTGATGGTAAATATATAACCATAACAATTACCTTTTTTAGTGGTTAATAACCTTTAGATTCAGTGTGAGGTTTAGTTGAGTCAGCTTCTAATTCTTTGGGCATGTAATTTTCATCATGTTTAGCTAACACCTCTGTGGCTTCAATGACATAACTATCAGTATTCAATACACCATTTGCGACAATACCTTGTCCTTCTCTGAATAGATCAGGCAATATCCCATCATATTTTACCGTAACCATAGGTTCATTTTCATCAAAAGTAATAGGCATTTTCATGTCTGCTAATTTAAATGCTATTTTTAAACTGTTCTCATCTCTTTTTACGCTACCGGGTACGACTAAACCACCAATTCTTAAACGTTGTCCATTAATTGCTTTTATACCAGAACCTTCTTTACCATTATAAATTTCTGAAGGTTTGTAAAATAGATCAATGTTTTGACTTAATGCATATAACACGAGTCCTGAAACAACGCCTAAACCTATTAGGATAGAGGCGACAATAGTTAAACGTTTTTTACGGCGTGGGTTCATTTTCTTCCTCGGATACAGCTAAAGGGGATAAAGGGGCTTGCTTATCTTTTTGATTTTTTTCTTGTGCAGCTTGTTGTAATTTAGCCGCTTCTTTGCGCTTTGTTTCTCTTAAATAGCGCTGAGCAATATGCTTAACGGTTTGGTTATGTTTCTGTTTACTAAACACAATAAGTAATAAAATAGCTAACGCGGCAACACCATATGAAAGCCAAACATAAAAGCCGTAACCGCCCATATCCAAAAAGGCGCTAATACTTTCAAACTGCATTATTTACCTCCTTCAGCGAGTACTAATTCTTTTACCCAAGGGCGCATACTGTTTCTTGATAAAATTTCACTTCTAAAGCGAATGCATGTAATGACTACAATGAGAAAAATAAAGCCCATATAACAAAATATAAATGGCCATAACATATCTATGGTCATCGAAGGTTTGCCCATTTTACTTACTGTTGCACCTTGGTGTAATGTATTCCACCACTCGACAGAGTACTTTATGATTGGAATATTAATAACACCTACTAAGGTTAATATTCCTGCGGCTTTACCTGCTAATCCTTTATCCTCAAAAGCGTTATGAAGTGCTATTACGCCTAAAAACAAAAATAATAAAATGAGTTGAGAGGTTAGTCTAGCATCCCAAATCCACCAAGTACCCCACATAGGTTTACCCCATGCAGCACCAGTAACTAAAGATACAAAGGTAAATACAGCACCTATAGGGGCTAAAGCGGCGGCAGAGGCATCAGCAAGTTTTAACTGCCAAACAATACTGCATAATGCTGCAATGGCCATCCCAACATATATTCCCATGGATAATGTGGCGGTGGGGACATGGATATAGAAGATTCTAAAACTATCACCTTGCTGATAATCTGCAGGTGAAAAAAGCAAAGCCCAAATTAAACCAATAGTAAGCAAGGCAATTGTTAAATAGCTAAACCACGGAATTAACCTACCTGTTAGATGGTAAGTTGTTTCTGGATTTGCGTAAGGATGAAGCCATTTCCACATGTTAATTTGTACTCACTTTTAAAGCTGATGATACGGCAAATGGTGCCAAGGTAAGGGTACTAAAAAATAGCGCGGCAATTATAGCAAGTTGCCCTGTAAAAGGTAAGTTCATCGATGCACTATCAATTGCGCTTGTCGCAAAAATCAACACAGGAATATACAAAGGGAGGATTAATAAACTCAACAATACGCCGCCTTTTTTAATGCCTACCGTTAGCGCAACGCCTATCGCGCCAATTAAACTTAATATGGGAGTGCCTAATAAAAGAGTTAACATTAAAGCGCCATAGCTATGTTCGTTTAGATGTAAAAGTACGGCCAATAAAGGAGCAATAAAAATAAGGGGTAAGCCAGTTAATAACCAATGAGCGGTGATTTTAGCTAACACTAAAACAAAAATAGGATGCGGGCTTAGCAACATTTGCTCTAACGACCCATCATTGTAATCAGATTTGAATAATCGATCTAATGATAAAAGAGTTGATAACAATGCCGCAACCCAAATAATACCAGGAGCTATACGCGATAATGTATTTATTTCAGGACCAATTCCAAGAGGGAAAAGCGTAATAACAATAACAAAAAACAAGATAGGATTTAAAATGTCGTCTTTATGTCTAAACGCTATCGTGAGATCTCGTTTTAATACCAGCATAAATGCTGAACGATAAGATAAGCTGTTTAAATACTGAATGTTATTTACCATCGGTTGTGCCATTAATTGGGCCATTGCTTAGTTCTGTGTATTATAAAAAAAACAACATTTAGAAAAAACGATATTCTAGCGTGAGTTTTTTTATTCGTTCTTTAGGTAATGCTAAATCTTGGTGTGTTGTTAAAATGATGCAACCACCTCGATCAACATGAGTCAAAAATAGAGATTCCAATGCTTTTACACCCACTTTATCTATAGCGGTAAAAGGTTCATCTAAAATCCATATAGGTGCTTTCGTTTGCCATAATTGAGCTAGTGCAATACGCCTATGTTGCCCTGCACTTAAGTGCGAAGCTAAAGAATCTTCAAAGCCTAGTAAATTAACATCTTTCAACGTGTTTTCTGCCAAGCTAGGGTTTAAACCCTGTAATGCCAGATTAAACGCTAGATTCTCTTGAGCCGTCATCTCGCCTTTTACGCCGGGAAGGTGACCTAGATAAAGTAAGTTTTGATGATAATCTTCACGAACTTTCTGAATATTTTTTTCATTAAAACAAACGCTACCATCATAGGGGACAGATAATCCCGATAATATACGTAATAAGCTGGTTTTTCCTGCACCGTTAGGGCCTTCAACTTGAATAATATCACCTGAATAAGCGTTTATATTTAACGCTTCAAATAAAATACGATCCTCTCTTATACATGTCAGCATTTTGGCTGATAGTAAAGGCGTTGAAGTGGTTTCATTAGTTGTGTGCAAGAAAAAATCCAAATAAAAAGCGTTATACGAAGTGAGTATAACCTAATGTTTATACTTTAAAATTGATATAGAACAACTTCGATTTATGCGCATTATCATACTATAACCACATGTAATTCAACAGTTCGAAATAATATTGAATATTCGCACTAACTTTAATGATTAATAATATGGGTTGATGCTAGAATAACGCCAATTTTTAGGTTTAAAAAACTCAAAAATAATACATTGCATAGGCTATTTGTCATAACTTATTACACTTTTTGTACCTGAAAATGATAAATACATTCTAAAATGCGCATTTAGCTTAATAATGTTATTAAAAATTGAATAGCCTACCTTTATTCGACTTTGCAGAAAAGATCGAGAAAGAAGATAAATCCGGAGAAATAAATGATACCTGAGCTAGGGCATTTCGCTCTTATAATTGGTTTAGCCTTTGCTATTTGTTTAAGTATTGTGCCTTTGGTTGGCATAGCGACTAAACACCAACAGCTTATAACTTATGCTAAACCGCTAACGTTTGGTATGTTTGCTTTTATTGCCATTAGTATTATTACTCTGGGTTATAGCTTTGTAACTGACGATTTTTCCGTACTTTATATTGCAAGCCATTCAAACAGCCATTTGCCTTATTATTTTAAAATAAGTGCTGTGTGGGGCGGGCATGAAGGCTCATTATTACTTTGGGTTTTTTCTTTAGCCGCTTGGACAGCCGCAGTTGCCAAATTTAGTGATGGTATTGAAGACGCGTTTATTGCACGCGTTTTAGCTGTGTTAGGCATGGTTGTGGTTGGTTTTGCGGTATTTACTTTATTAACTTCTAACCCTTTTGAACGTTTATGGCCTAATGTGCCTGTAGAAGGGCGTGACTTAAATCCTTTATTACAAGATGTAGGTTTAATTATTCATCCGCCATTATTATATTTAGGCTACGTTGGTTTCTCTGTGTCTTTTGCTTTTGCTGTAGCGGCTTTAATGTGCGGTAAGTTAGATGCGGCTTGGGCTCGATGGGCTCGTCCTTGGACCGTTGGAGCATGGGTTTTCCTAACTTGTGGTATTGCTTTAGGTAGTTGGTGGGCTTATTACGAACTTGGTTGGGGCGGATGGTGGTTTTGGGATCCTGTTGAAAATGCTTCATTTATGCCTTGGTTAGTAGGTACCGCACTTATTCATTCATTAGCGGTTACTGAAAAACGAGGGGCTTTTAGAAACTGGACTGTTTTATTAGCTATTTTTGCGTTTAGTTTAAGTTTACTGGGTACATTCATCGTTCGTTCTGGAGTTATTACCTCTGTTCATTCATTTGCTGCAGATCCGGGACGTGGATTATTTATCCTCATGTTATTAGCTATAGCGGTTGGAGGCTCCTTAACTTTATTTGCTATAAGAGCTTCAAACGTTGCAAGTTTTAGCCGTTTTGCTTTTTATTCAAGAGAAACAGCATTACTTATTTGTAACGTTATTCTTGTTATTGCTGCTATTACTGTGTTACTCGGTACTTTATACCCATTACTCGTTGATGCCTTAGGTTACGGTAAGATTTCTGTTGGACCTCCTTATTTTAATGCGGTATTTGTTCCAATAATGAGTTTACTCTTTATTGTTATGGGTATAGGCCCGCTTATTCGATGGAAAAAAGCTAAAAAAGGTGAATTACGTAAACAATTATTTTCTCCATCAATTATTAGTATTGTTATTGGTGTAGCTTTTCCTTTCCTATATGCCGGTGAGTTTAATGCTTGGGTCACTATGGGGATTACATTAGCCTGTTGGGTTGAGTTAGTCGTATTGAAAGACTTATACAACAGAGCGAAAGGCCCAGATGGAAAATTATCAATATCTAGGATCAGTTTAAGCCAAATTGGAATGACATTAGCCCATAAAGGTATTGCTATCGCTATTGTAGGTGTAACGCTTGTTTCTACTTATGAGACCGAAACCAACGTGAAAATGTCACAAGGTGAAAGCGCACTTATTTCCGGATACGAAGTTAAATTTAACGGTGTTAAAGACGTAAAAGGTCCTAACTACTCTGCGGTGCAAGGCCAAATTGAGGTTTATAAAAATGGTGACTTTGTTAGTTTGTTACAGCCAGAAAGACGTACTTATTTAGTACAAACTATGGGAATGACTGAGGCGGCAATAGATCCAGGTTTGTTTAGAGACGTTTACGTTGCTCTGGGTGATCCATTACCAAATAATGCTTGGGCGGTACGCGTACATTATAAACCTTTTGTAAGGTGGATTTGGTTAGGCGCTATTTTCATGGCAGTAGGTGGTGTGCTTACCATGTTAGATAAACGATACCGTAGAAAAAAAATAGTTAAAACAAAATCTTCTAGCTTAAAAAATAGCGAAATTCAGAGTGCGAAACCAAATCTAGCAGGGGCAGAGTAATGGGTAAGTTAATTCGATTTATTCCTCTTATATTGTTTGTTGTATTGGGTGTGGTTTTATATCGAGGCTTGTCGTTAAATCCGACTGAACTGCCTTCTGCTTTGGTAAATCAGCAATTTCCTGAATTTTCGTTATATAGTGTTAATGATGAGAAAACGTTGAAAACTAATGCAGATTTTAAAGCCGGTATTAAATTGGTTAATGTATGGGGGACTTGGTGTCCGTCGTGCAGAGCTGAGCATGAGTATTTACTAAAACTTTCTAAAACTGATCGCTTTACTATCTACGGTTTGAATTATGACGATGAAAGAGTAGCGGCTCAAAAATGGTTAGCTGCTTTGGGTAATCCTTATCAATTTTCATTGTTTGATGAATTAGGCAAGTTAAGTATTAACTTAGGTGTGTACGCTGCCCCTGAAACTTTTGTTATTGATCATAACAATATTATTCGAAAGCGTTTTGCTGGTCCCTTAAATGCCAATATTTGGCGCCATGAATTTGAGCCACTTATTGCGCAAATTGAATCAGAACAACAAGCGGGGAAATAGTTATTATGATCACCAAATTTTTAGCCTCATTCGCTCTAAGCATGACATTAGCTTGTGCGTTTATAACAACTTCCATTGTGCATGCTAGCCCTGTTGATACTTATGAATTTAGAGATGAAGTGACTAAAATACGTTTCAACGATTTGACCAAAGAGTTGAGATGTCCTAAATGTCAAAATCAAAATTTAGCTGATTCTAATTCACCTATCGCAGCTGATTTGCGCAGAGAAGTTTATGATTTACTTGAGCAAGGAAAAGCCGACAGTGAAATTGTTAATTTTATGGTAGCTCGATATGGCGACTTTGTATTATATCGTCCGAGAGTGAACAGCCTTACGTATATTTTATGGTTTGGTCCTGCGCTGTTATTACTTATTGGTGTAATAGTTGTAGTGATGATTATTCGTAAAAAGCCGCAAGCTACAGTTGAAAAAACACTTTCTACTGAACAGCAAAGCCAACTTGATAACATACTAAAAGACAAATAAATTCATGCCAGAACTCATTATATTAATTGTTGCTTTTCTTCTCCTTATACTCGTTGTTATTTGGTGGCATTTTATTAAACAAAATAACAACGTGACTATTGTAGACAACACACAACGTGACGATACGAATGTTAGGTTGTATCACGAACATAAAGCTGAAATTGAAAACGATTTTAAACAAGGCAGTATTGATGATGAAAATTACCAATACTTAATTGCAGAATTAGATAAAAGCTTATTACAAGATATAGAAGAAAATAAGAAAGCTTCAGCTGAAGAGGTGATTGTAAGTAAAACTATTTCGGTTATTTGGCCAATAATATTAACAGTTTTTGTTTTGACATTTAGTTTTGTTATGTACAACCATAATGGCGCTTACAAGCAACTGAGTCAGCCATTAAACAGTAACCAACATGCGGGTGCTGAAATGAGCGAGCAAGATCAAGCACAACAAATGATTGCTCAAATTAAATCTCTGATCGATTTAACAGTAAACGAACCTGATAATTCAGATGCTTGGTACGGCTTAGGACAAGCCTTTATTAATATAGGTGAATTCAACAAAGCCATAGAGTCGTTTGACCAAGTTATTCGCATTGAAGGTGAATCTGCTGAGTTATATGGTGCTAAAGCTCAAGCTTATTACTATAAAGACAATCAGACTATCTCGAGTGATGTGCAAGAGTTTATTGATAAAGCACTTGCATTAAATCCTGCTGATGCTTCAACCAATATACTTATGGGGATGCATAATTTTATGAATCAAAATTATGAAATAGCGATTAAATATTGGGAAACGGTTATTAATGCAGGTAAACCGAATGTAAATACACAAGCGCTTAGTGAGGCGGTAGCCGAAGCTAAAAATAGGTTATTACAAGCGGCTAATGGGCAAGGTATCGAACAAAGTAATCCTGCTCAAATAAATAATGATCAAACTGATATAGGTCCACAGTTAACAGTTAATGTTGATATCAGTGAAAATATTAAAGAACAACTGATCCAAGGTGAAGATAAGGTCGTATTTATCTACGCAGTATCATCAGATGCTAAACATGGCAGAATGCCTGTTGCCGCAGTTAAAATGAAAGCAAGTGATTTACCTGTAACTGTTGTGCTAAACGACAGTAAAGCAATGTCTCCACAAGCTAAAATTAGTGATGTTCCTGCCGTTAATATTTACGCGGTAATTTCTGCTAGTGGCAGTGTGGGTACTAAATCTGGCGACTTTAAAGCAGAGCTGCTAAATACTGATGTGTTATCAACCGAACCCGTATCATTATTGATTGATACTATTGTTCCTTAATGAGTGTTTAGATAAATATTATGTCGAGATTTTTAGGTCGCAGCAAAGAACTTCACGATAAAAAAGCGAAAATAGGTGTGCTAGTGACTAATTTAGGTACACCTGAAGCGCCAACAGCTTCAGCATTAAGAACTTATTTAAGGGAGTTTTTATCTGATCCTCGTGTAGTAGAAATACCTAGAATATTATGGATGGTTATTCTACACGGCATAATTTTACGTATTCGACCTAAAAAATCTGCTGCTTTGTATAAAAGTATTTGGACAGAGCAAGGCTCACCACTTATGGTGATCAGCGAAAAACAAAAAGACAAAATTGCAGAGGCTGTAACAGAAAAGTATGGGGACAAGGTAACCGTTGCTTTAGCTATGCGATATGGCAATCCCTCAATTGAAAATGCCTTAAATACGATGCAGCAATCAGGTGTTAACGATATTATTGTATTACCTTTATATCCTCAATATGCAGGCCCTACAACAGCCTCAACATTTGATGCAGTTGTTAAAACACTTCAAAAGTGGCGTTGGATCCCAAGTTTACGTTTTATTAGCGGATACCACGATAATCCTAAATATATTCAAGCGCTTAAACATAGCGTAACTGAGCATATTAAATTACACGGTAAACCCGATAAGCTCATACTTTCATTTCATGGTATGCCTAAATACTTTTTAGAGCAGGGCGACCCTTATTATTGTTTTTGTAGTATGACCACGCGTTTATTAACAGAGTCTTTAGGTTTTGATAAAGATGACATCGTAATGACCTTTCAATCGCGTTTTGGTAAAGCTGAATGGTTACAGCCTTATACTGACGTAACCTTAGAAAAATTAGCTAAAGAAGGCAATAAACATGTTGCCATAATGAGTCCTGCTTTTAGTGCTGACTGCTTAGAAACATTAGAAGAGTTAGAACATGAGAATAGAGCTGTCTTTATAGACGCTGGCGGTGAAACTTACCACTACATTCCAGCACTCAATGATGACGAACTTCATATCGAAGCTTTAGTTGATGTTATTAATGCTTCTATGCCTATTACCAAGTAAAAATGCATTTTTACTTGGTAAGGCTTTCTGAGTTTTTATGAATAACGGTTTAATCTCAATTTAGGCTATTTATCTAAAATTTTCGTTATTTGTTTTTCAAGTGCTTTTAGTTCTATTTTGTATTGATTCATGGGTAAACCAACAGGAAGTTTAGGGCGCGTATGCCCTGTATAAGTTAGCCAGGCGTCTCGAGTTAACTGCATTTTTTTGTTTGTTAGTGTAAGTAGTTTTTGTGGTGATTTACTTAAGGTTTCAGCTAAAGATAATGAGTCAGAAATATATAACGTCGACTGTTGATTCATTATTATTTTTTCGGGCTCAAAATAATTCATAATTAAGTCAGTTAAAAGCCAGTATCCATCGTCAACCATATGAATACCGTCATGTTGATAAAAATAATCAGGTCGGTCTTTTCTCAACGTTATAATTTGCCTGTTCATTTCGTTGTATAGGTCAATCACATGCCAACCATCTACTCTTTTTTGTAATAACCAATTAGAAAAAGAGCCTAAGACTTTATCATTATAATCAAGGGCATCTATGCTCCCTTTTTGATGGTCATACATAGGTGGTGTTATATAAACTGCAGGAATATTGCGTTCGTTAATGGCTTTGTTTAACGCTAAATAACCTTGTTGAAAGCGTTTGTCTTTTTTGTCGTTAAACGACTGGTATATACCACAGTTAATACCATACATAGCAATAATAAGATCAGGTTGTGTTTTATCTAAAACGGATATTAAACGGTCATGCACATACGGACGAGGAAATGTACCGTTTGCATGTCCTGCTTCGCTTAACCCTGTAATCGTTTCGCTTGGTAAACCGACATTAATAATTTCGAATACTTTGTTCGGATAGAGCTTTTTTAACCATAACTCCGTATTAACAAGCATATCACCTTGAAAAGTAATACTGTCTCCAAGAAACACAATTCGTTTAGCTTGTTTAATAGAAGGAGCTTTTATGAATGATTTTGATGTAGATGGCTTTTGTATGCAAGTACAGCCAAAGCTGAACATAATTATAAACACATGCATTAAAAATATTTTGAAGAAATGTTTCATGGTGAATTCTTTATATAGATTTTATTAATTTATTCTATATGTAAATTATGTTGTTTGTATATGATATTTCATGTTGTTAGATAATTTGATTGGTGACGGGTATAGATTGTTATTAGACGAAGTGATTTGATGATGAGGAGGAAATAAAAAAGGTGAATCATTTCTAATTCACCTTTTTCGAATTTGTTTTAAGTGTTTAACTTAAAGAGCTGTTACGTTTTCAGCTTCAGGGCCTTTTTGGCCTTGTTTAACTGTAAAAGACACTGCTTGACCATCAGTTAAAGTGCGGAAACCGTCACCTTGGATAGCACTAAAATGAACGAAAACGTCAGGGCCGTTTTCTTGCTCAATGAAACCGAATCCTTTAGATTCATTAAAGAATTTTACTTTACCTGTTACTGAGTCAGACATACTTACATTTCTCACAAAAAATAGTTTAAAAACAGCCAAATGGCTACATACGGAGTAAATGCTCTCTACCTCAAAGTACAGACAGAGAAAGGTTTCCAATAACACAATAAAAGCGTTTAGGACAATCAACTATTACTAGCTAACCTTTCCTTCTTCCGAAACGCAAAAACTCAACGCGACAACATGTTATCACAATGGTTCCCATTAATCTTTACTTTTTTATGACAAAAAAAAGCCAGCTAAGGTGCTGGCTTTTAACAACTTTTTTACAAAAATGTATAGAGTTGTGTACGTTTATAACGCTTCAATTTGAGTAACTTGTTCTTGAAGCTTTTCAAGTGCTGACTCAGCTTCAGCTAATTTAGCTTTTTCTTTATTGATAACAGCTTCAGGGGCTTTACCAACAAATTTCTCATTACTTAATTTACTTCTTGTTTTATCGGCTTCTTTGTTCAGCTTCTCAATTGATCTAGTTAAACGTGCTATTTCAGCATCTTTATCAATTAAACCTGCCATAGGTATAAGTACTGATAAGTCGCCTACAACGGCAGTAGCAGATAAAGGAGCTTCGTCATTGTCAGTCAATACAGTAATGCTTTCTAATTTAGCTAATGCACTTAAGAACTGCTGATTTTCATCGATACGACGTTGATCATTTACACTGACGTTTTTAAGTAACACAGGTAGCTCTTTACTTGGAGAAATGTCCATTTCACCACGAATATTACGAATAGCAACAATGAACTGTTTAACCCATTCTAAATCATCTATTGCTTGTTGATCGCATTGGTTTTCATCAAACACAGGGAATGACTGAACCATAATGCTATTACCTAATTGACTACCGTTATTTTCGATAAAGTTGGTTAATGGCACAACACGTTGCCAAATAGTTTCAGTAATATAAGGCATTATTGGATGCATTAAACGTAATAAGCTTTCTAGTACATTAACTAAAGTATGACGAGTTGCACGCTGCTGTGCTTCGTTTCCTTTGAAGAATACAGGCTTAGTGAGCTCTAAATACCAATCACAGAATTGATTCCATGTGAATTCGTATAACGCTTGTGATGCTAAATCAAATCTAAAGGTTTCAAAGGCTTCGTGTACTGTTTTAACTGTTTGTTGAAATTGACCTAAGATCCAACGATCGGCTAATGAAAACTCCATTTCCGCATTGCTGTCTTTACCACAGTCATGCTCTTCGGTATTCATTAATACATAACGGCTAGCGTTCCATAATTTGTTAGTGAAATTACGGTAACCTTCAAGGCGTTTCATGTCCCAGCTAATATCGCGACCAGTAGTTGCAACAGAGGTTAGCGTAAAACGTAAAGCGTCAGTACCATGTGCTTCAATACCATTAGGAAATTCTTTTTGGGTTAGCTTAGCTATTTTAGCGGCTAACTTAGGTTGCATCATATTGCCAGTACGTTTCTCTAATAAGTCATCTAAAGAAATACCATCAATCATGTCTAAAGGATCAATAACATTACCTTTAGATTTACTCATTTTATCGCCATTTTCATCGCGAATAAGGCCAGTAACATAGACCTTTTTAAATGGAACTTGTGGCTTACCTGTTTCATCTTTGTTGAAGTGCATGGTCATCATGATCATACGAGCAACCCAGAAGAAAATGATATCAAAGCCTGTAACTAACACATCAGTTGAGTGAAAGTTTTTTAAGTCTTCAGTGTTTTTTGGCCAACCTAATGTAGAGAAGGTCCATAACGCCGATGAGAACCACGTATCAAGTACGTCGTCATCTTGTTTTAAGATGATATCTGCTGGAATGTTGTGTTTAGCTCTTACTTCTTCTTCTGTTCTGCCAACATATACATTTTCGTTTTCGTCATACCAAGCTGGAATTCTATGTCCCCACCAAAGTTGACGAGAGATACACCAGTCTTGAATGTCTTTCATCCAAGAAAAGTACATGTTTTCGTATTGTTTAGGCACAAACTCAATTTCACCTGACTTAACCGCATCTACTGCAGGCTCAGCTAAAGGTCCGGCTCTTACGTACCATTGGTCAGTTAATAATGGTTCAATAATTACACCTGAACGATCGCCATATGGGGCAACTAAATCGTGCTCTTTAACTTCTACTAATAAACCGAGTTCATCAAATTTAGTGACAATGGCTTTACGTGCAACAAAGCGATCTAAGCCAGCAAATTCTGCTGGTAAAGCTGTATCGTAAGCATCGCTTACTTCGCCCGTTCCGTTATAAACTTCGGCTTCTGCTAAAATTTCTGCATTTTTATTTAATATATTGATAAGTGGTAGGTTATGCCGTTTACCTACTTCATTATCGTTAAAGTCGTGAGCTGGCGTTATTTTTACACAACCCGTGCCTTTTTCCATGTCGGCATGATCATCACCAACAATAGGAATTAAACGATTAACTAACGGCAATAAAATATGTTTACCGATAAGATCTTTATAGCGTTCGTCTTTAGGGTTAACAGCTACACCAGTATCACCAAGAACAGTTTCTGGTCGAGTAGTTGCTACAACTAAGTAGTCTTTACCCTCGGCAGTTTTTTCGCCGTTGGCTAATGGGTAACGTAAGTACCACATATGGCCTTTTTTATCTTTATTCTCAACTTCAAGATCTGAAATAGCCGTATGGAATTTAGGATCCCAGTTAACGAGTCTTTTACCACGGTAAATTAAGTCGTCTTCAAATAAGCGCACAAAAACTTCTTGAACCGCTTCAGACATACCATCGTCCATGGTGAAACGTTCGCGTGACCAATCGATAGAGTTACCTAAGCGGCGCATTTGCTTACCAATAGTACCGCCTGATTCTTCTTTCCATTCCCACACTTTGTCGATGAAGGCTTCGCGACCGTAATCGTGGCGTGTTTTGTCTTCTTCTGCCGCTATTTTACGTTCAACTACCATTTGTGTTGCGATACCTG
The DNA here is from genome assembly GCF_002000085.1 of Pseudocolwellia agarivorans. Classification (GTDB taxonomy): domain Bacteria; phylum Pseudomonadota; class Gammaproteobacteria; order Enterobacterales; family Alteromonadaceae; genus Pseudocolwellia; species Pseudocolwellia agarivorans. The sequence continues at coordinate 105,315 of NZ_MUZU01000009.1, read as the reverse complement.
CGTGGTCGCAACCCGTTTGCCAAAGTGTGTTTTTTCCTTGCATACGCTGATAACGAATTAACGTATCCATTATGGTTTGTTGAAATGCATGGCCCATATGTAAGCTACCCGTCACATTCGGTGGTGGAATAGCAATACAGTAGCCGTCACCTTCACCTGTAGGGCTAAAGTAACCTTGGTCTTCCCAACTTTTATAAAGGGATTGTTCAATGTCAGAAGGAGTAAATGTTTTTTCCATCAGAATTTCCGTAAGAAGAGTGTCTTATAACTCGTTTTAGTTAAACATCGAGTTAAGTATTAATTTAAGTAATAGCAGGGGCGGGTTGGCTTTCAACCAAAAACCCCCATTGCTTACAAGTTCTGTATCTGTCTCGAGCTTGCTGTTTTAATAATTCGTTTGTTGGTACAAAATCAACTACCGTTGAAAAATTATTCGTAAAATTAGGCACTGTAGTAGTTAAGTTAATAAGAACTGGGCGCCTAGCGGTTGGATTTTGCCAGCTAATTTCAACTGGAGAACCACCTCTTGGGCCTTCACCAACTAAATTATGAGCCACAAATGAATGAGGCTCAAAAGCCCATAACATTTCGTCAATATTATGAGCTTGTGCTTGATCTTGCGTATAAATAAACACTTTTTGGTTTTGTCTGTAAAAATAGGCAGCTTGCAAACAAGCTTGATGAATTAACGAGTTTGACTCGATATCAACACTGGTATCGTTATGTACTGGCTCTTTAGAAGTATTTTCTACTTCGGGAAGCACATAAAACATGACTTTTGTTTGCATTTAAATTACCGAATAGCTGTTAAATAATAACCTTAAGTAAAGCTAGCCGTATTCAACAACTAGCTTTAGGTTTATTCGCCTTGTTCTGTACCTGATTTATTTAATAAATATTGCGTTAGCATACTTACAGGTCGGCCTGTCGAACCTTTGTCTTTACCGCCGCTGCGCCATGCTGTACCAGCAATGTCTAAATGTGCCCAGTGGTATTTTTTAGTAAAGCGAGATAAGAAACAACCTGCAGTAATAGCACCCGCACCTTTGCCGCCGATATTCGCTAAATCTGCAAAGGGGCTTTCAAGCTGTTCGTAATATTCTTCCCATAAAGGTAAGCGCCATGCTCTGTCGCCACTTTGCTCTGAAGCGTTAAGTAGTTCGTGAGCTAACGGATTATGTGTACTCATTAATCCTGTTGCATTTTTACCTAAAGCCACAACACAAGCACCTGTTAATGTGGCAACATCAATAACGGCTTCTGGGTCAAAACGTTCAACGTAAGTTAAGGCGTCACATAATACTAAACGGCCTTCAGCATCAGTATTTAGTACTTCAACGGTTTGGCCTGACATAGTTGTCAATATATCACCTGGTCGGTAAGCATTACTGCTTGGCATGTTTTCACATCCAGCAAGTACACCAATAACATTGATCGGTAAGTTTAATTCAGCAAGAGAGTGCATTGCACCTAAAACACCTGCAGCACCACCCATGTCGTATTTCATTTCGTCCATGCCTGCGCCGGGTTTTAATGAAATTCCACCACTATCAAAAGTTAAACCTTTACCCACTAATACAACGGGAGCTGAGTCATCACCAGCGCCATTGTATTTGATTATGCTCATTAACGATTCGTTGTCAGAACCACGACCAACGGCAAGGTAAGAACCCATGCCAAGTTCTTCCATTTCTTTTTCATCAACAACGGTTGTGGTAACTTTCTCGTAGTCGTTATCTAAAATACGCGCTTGTTCAGCTAAATAGGCTGGATTACAAATGTTAGGTGGCATATTTGCAACGTTTTTACAGGTAGAAATACCTTCAGCAATCGCTAAACCATGTGCTATAGCACGTTCACCTAAAGGGAGTTCACGTCGAGTAGGTACGTTAAATACTATTTTACGTAATGGGCGACGAGCTTCTGCTTTACGTGTTTTTAAACTGTTAAAGCTGTATAAACAATCTTGAGTTGCTTCAATTGCTTGGCGAACTTTCCAGTATGTATCGCGACCTTTAACATGTAGCTCAGATAAAAAGCATACCGCTTCCATTGAACCTGTTTCGTTTAAGGTGTTAATTGTTTTACTGATAATTTGACGATATTGACGTTCGTCTAATTCACGCTCTTTACCACAACCAACCAATAACACACGTTCGCTTAATACGTTAGGAACATGATGAAGTAATAGCATTTGTCCAGACTTACCTTCAAGGTCGCCTCTACGTAACAAATTGCTAATATAACCTTCGCTTATCTCGTCAAGTTGTTCAGCTATTGCAGATAAACGACGTGGTTCAAATACACCAACTACAATACATGCACTGCGTTGTTTTTCTGGGCTACCACTTTTTACACTGAACTCCATGGGTTCTCCTAATTGGCTATTCTAAACGGTATTTTTAATTAAAAATGGTCGTTTAAACTGCTTAAAACATTAAATAATAAAGAAGATTACTTTTAAATCTATTCGCCTAAGGGCTATAATCGTCGCTGGCTTCAACAACTTTATGTCTCTAGCGCACTTATTATTTAGTATGAAAACAACCAGTTTACTTAAAAATAGCGCGATTGTCAGAAAAAAACTAAGTTTTTATAGGATCTATTTGTGATTATTTTTCGCTATTTATTAAAAGAAGTAGCTAAAACACAGCTTGCTGTATTTTTTGTGCTTATGGCGATATTCATTAGTAACAAATTTGTACGTGTTTTAGACGATGCATCTGAAGGTGGAATACCGGGTCACTTAGTGATGATTTTTATAGGTTTAAAGGTGCCTGATTTAGCTGGGATGATTTTACCTTTGAGTTTGTTTTTAGGTATTTTGTTAGCTTACGGCAGGATATATGCTGACAATGAAATGGCAGTATTACATGCTTGTGGTGTAAGCGAATGGTATGTTGTTAGAGTAACGCTTATTTTAGGTTTGATCACCGCAATCGTTACAGGCGCTTTTACCTTATATTTATCACCATTTGCCTCTGAATATGAATATCAAGTTAAAGAAGATTTAGCTGCAGACTCTGGTTTAAGTTCTTTGATTGCGGGGCGGTTTCAAAAAACAGGTAACGAAAAAGCTGTTGTATTTATTCATGATAAAGACCGAGAGTCAGGAACTTTAAAAAAAGTGTTTGTGGCTCAATTACCTGATAAAGAACATACCGCAGAAAGTATTATTAATTCAAGTTTAGTTTATGCGGCTCAAGGACAAGTTATCGAAGAGGATACTGGGTCGCAACGACTCGTATTAACAGATGGCATTCGATATCAAAACGATGTTAAAAATGAAGAGTTTCGAGAGGTTGCTTTTGGGAAATATTATATCCAAATACAAGATCAAAAGGTTGAACATAAACGCCGTAAATTAAGCGCTATACCAACAGATAAACTTTTAAGTCCACCCGATGAAGAATTGCGAAACGAATACAGTGCCGAAATGCAATGGCGTATGGCTTTTCCTATTGTCTGTTTAGTGGTTACTTTGATCGCAGTACCACTGAGTACGGTTAATCCACGACAGGGCAAGTTTGGTAAAATGATCCCCGCATTAATTTTATTTTTGAGTTATTTCTTATTGTTAACGGCTTCTCGTTCTGCGCTGGAAAGTGGATCTATTCTAAGTGCTATTGGGTTATGGCCAGTACATCTTTTAGCTTTTGTTTTAGGGATCATATTATTGCTTCAAAATAGAACCTCAGGACTAAAATTAAAATCACTTTTACCTTCTTTTTCACGTAAAAAAGCAGTTCAGTAATGAAAATTCTTGATATATACATTGGTAAAATCATCGCATCTACTACCGCAACTACCCTAGCAGTATTTGTAAGTTTAAGCGGTATTATTAAATTTGTAGAGCAAATGAAAGCTGTTGGGCGTGGTAATTATGACTTATCGCATGCAGCACTTTATGTGTTATATGCTATTCCTAGAGACATTGAAATATTCTTCCCCATGGCAACCTTGATTGGCGGCTTAATTGGTATTGGATCACTTGCAAGCAATAGTGAATTAGTTGTTATGCAAGCTGCTGGCTGGTCACGTTTAGATATTATTAAATCAGTAATGAAAAGCGCTGTTATTATGATATTGATTAGCATGGCAGTAGGAGAGTGGTTAGCTCCTAAAGGAGAAGCCGCTGCGCGTGAAGTAAGAGCGCAAGCCATATCCGGAGGTAGCTTAGTTTCTTCTAAAAATGGTGTTTGGGCAAAAGATGGAGATTACTTTGTTCACATTGGTGAAATTAAAGAACATGGTGAGCTTACCAATATTCAAATTTATAAATTTAATAACAAACTTAAACTTTCTAGCTGGTTAGCTGCTGAAAAAGCACTTTATAAAACAGATGCTTGGGAGTTAAGTGGTGTCGTTGAAACCTTTGTAACTGATGACAATATATCATCTGAAAAATTAGCAACCAAAGCCTGGGATTCATCTTTAACACCCGATAAGTTAGGTGTTATCACGCCAGAATCTTTATCTATTGGCGGGCTATCTGACTACTTACAATATTTGGAAGATAACGAACAAGATTCAAGCAGATACTTACTCGCCTTTTGGCGTAAAATAGTTCAGCCGATAACGGTAGCCGTTATGTTGCTGGTGGCATTATCGTTTATTTTTGGTCCATTACGTTCTGTTTCTATGGGCGCACGAATAATGATGGGGGTTGCAACAGGTATACTCTTTTATATCAGTAACGAAGTGATGGGCTCAATGAGTTTAGTGTACCAGTTACCGCCTATACTTGGCGCTGTGATGCCAAGCATAATATTTGTGAGTATTGCGCTGTACTTGATGCAGCGAAAACCAAATTAAATATCCATATATATCCGTAACCATTCAAGGTGCTGAAATATCCTCTTGAGTGGTAACGGATAAGTAGGGCTAAATGTTTTTAGCTCTACTCACTTCAATCGGTAATAAAACCACCTCAGTTTGCGTAACACGATCTTGTAAACTCAGCTTATTTTTTCTATCAAAAATAACCGCTAAGTTACCTAATCCCATTAATGTAGGTAACAATCTTTTAATACCTGTTGTTTTAGAAATTAGCGAACCATCTTGATTTTGAACGCGTAATCGCCATGCTTTCATACCAATAGTTTGACCACTTCTCGCCCAAAACCATACAAAGAAAAAAGCCACCCAAAAGAAATTCCAGCCATATACTAGAGAGCTATATAAGAGAGAGTTTTGTTGAACATCAATTAAGTGCTCGTATTCTCCAAAGTCAACAAAACCATAATTTGCAAATAAGCTAAATAAAGCAAACGATATAGCGCCAGCAACCATATAAACAGCTACAGCAGTTAAAAAATCATACATCCAGCAAGCCATACGTCGTCTAAAGCCAGCACGCGGAAAGTCGTTATAATTAATTGAATTCATGAGAACACCTTTGAATATTTCGAGTAGTTTATCAAAGAGCGTTGCTAAATCGCATTATTTTTTAAGTGATATTTATCAATGGTTAAATAATCAGCATCTAAACACATTGTTTATAAAAACTATTGCTAACACGGTGTTTTTTCGTATAATGCCGACCTCTTAATCATTTCATTGAGAAGTTGTTAAGAAAGAGTTTGTAAAGAAATAGGCTTTTACGTAAAAGATCATTTCTTTGTAAACTCACGTTTACTTCCCTTCATGCCGGTGTGGTGGAATTGGTAGACACGACGGATTCAAAATCCGTTGCCTTCGGGCGTGACGGTTCAAGTCCGTCTTCCGGTACCATACTAGAAAGCCCTGATTCGAAAGAGTCGGGGTTTTTTATTTAATTATACAAATGTATTAGGTTTGAAAATGAAATTTTTTGTTCTTCCTAAGCGTTTAACCTCTTTATTATATCTAAACTTTCCGCACCAGAATCGTAGATTTTTTGACTAAAAACAGCCTATACATGGGGTGAGGTTATTAAAGTTATCTACTCACATTTTTATATTAAAAATAATCGCTCCTTTTAAGGTAATAAAAAAAAGCTTGTCTATAATAAAATTAAATAAATTGTAATTGGTATTTTGAGATCTGCTTGATCCTCAAAGTAAATGCATTATGGTTTGTTACGGAATCGTTATATTTTTAATTTCATTATTGAAAATATAATAAAGGTGAGTAACTCTTTTTATAAAAATAGGACGCTGGGGTCTTATAACATTTTGGTGTTGTAAAAATAATAAATGATAAAACGAACACACACACATATTTTGTCTTTTTTGATAACGTTATGCCTATTATGGGGGGGCAATGCCTATGCTAACCAATCAGTTTTGGTGTTACATTCTTATCATGCTGAACACATATGGGTGCAAATGATAAAAAGAGGGATAGATAAAACCCTCGATAATTCAAATGACTTATCGGTATATCATGAGTATATGGATACAAAACGTTATCCTTTATTTTCTCATAAAGCTAAGTTTGTTGAATATCTTCAAAATAAATATATCAACACAAAGTTTGATGTCATTATTGTTTCAGATGATGCAGCTCTAGCTTTAGTTAGGGAAAATAAAGTGACATTATTTGAAAGCATTCCTATTGTATTTGTGGGAATAAATAATGTCGATAATAAACTAACTGATGCGCCTCTGATTACAGGTGTATTTGAAAATAGAGATATTGCTAGTGCTGTTTTTGATATTAAAAATTTAACAAAAACCGATGAATTAATTGTTATTACCGACAGTAGCAAACCCGGACAAGCTAATTTATTTAAGCTTAATAAAGTTAAACATAGCAAGAGGGCTCCTAGTAATATTCACGTCTTGATTGACTTAAAAAAAGATCAAATTATAAATAAACTCAGCCAATATGATCCAACTGTACCTATTTTTCAAATAGGTCAAATTGTTAATCCTTCTGGTAATAATGCCTTATTATCGTGGGATGATGGCACAGTAGCATTAACGGCTAAAATAAAAAATCCATTGTTTACACTTGCAAGTACATCAATAAAATACGGTGCCTTGGGAGTAAATATGCTTAATGGTGAAAAACATGGTGAGCAAGGGGCATTATACGCTCGTCGTATTTTAGAAGGGGCAAAAGTTACTGAACTCCCCCCTATCACTAAAGCTAAATCAATTTGGACATTTAACTGGCCATTAATGAAGCATTACAAGTATGCCAATGGGCATATTCCCGCTGGTAGCTTGTTTATTAATAAAGAAGAATCCTTTTATGAAAAAAATAAAGAGCTAGTTTTTGGAGCTTTAACTGTATTTACAATTGCACTGTTAATTATTGGGCTTTTAATTGAGCTGGTTCGTCGTGGTCGTCAAACTCAAGCTATTCTCACGAACAACGAAAATAGGTATAAACAACTGGCGCAGGCGGGGGCAAATGTTTTTTGGGAAATAGATACAAATCATAAAATAACATATTTATCAGGTAACACTGAGGTGCTTCTTGATAAATCTATAGAAGAGCTAAAAGGGCATTATTTTGGCGATATTTTTCAGGATGAAAATATTAGTGAATTTCCATTAGAAAAAGCTAAAAATTTGTTTAAACGTAAACTACCTATTGAGCGCTTTATTTTTAAAAGGAAAATAGCACGAGACCGAGTGAAAGTATTGGTTATTAATGGTAGCCCAATGTTTAATAAGTCAGGCGCATATATTGGATATAGAGGAATATGTAACGATGTAACTATGGAGCAACAACTTACAGAAAAATTGGCTTATCAAGCTGAATACGATGCACTTACAGGGTTAATTAATCGAGGTGGTTTTCTTGTACAACTTAAAAAAGAAATTAAGAAAGTACCTAAAATATCTTCATTTATCTGTTTTTTAGATTTAGACCGCTTCAAGCTGGTTAATGATACGGCGGGTCATTTAGTGGGTGATGCTATGCTTACTCAAATAGCAGATGAAATTAGTTCATGTATTGAAGAACAAGATGTTTTAGGTCGATTTGGAGGTGACGAATTTGGATTACTACTCGTTGATAAGTCGCAGGAAAAAGCATTAGCTTTATGTGAGAATATCGTAAGAAAAATTAATCAATTTCATTTTCAATGGAACGATAAGAAAATTGCGGTAGGTATGAGTATAGGTATGGTACCACTAGAGCGTGATTTATCAGAAATCGAATTATTAAGCAAAGCAGATCTTTCATGCTATAAAGCCAAAGACTTAGGTCGAGACAGGGTTTATTTTGCTGATCCAAATAATATGGAATTACACGCTGAAGCTATTCAAATGGGGTATATAGCTAACATAACCCAGGCACTGAAGAACAATCAATTCTATTTAGTTAAGCAGCCTATAGCTTATGCAAGCTACGATGACTCACATTTACACTACGAAATTTTACTTCGTTTTAAAGACGACAATGGTGTCAATGTATCACCTGCCTCATTTATTCCTGCAGCTGAAAAATATGGCGTTATCACATTAATTGATTCATGGGTTGTACAGAATGTTTTTGACAATTACAGTAACTATTTTTCACCAGATACACTTGTTTCTATAAATTTATCAGGATTAAGTTTAAGTAACGAGGAGTTCATTAAAAACCTTACAACACTTGTACTTAAATCTTCAATTGATTGTCGTAATATATGTTTTGAAATAACAGAAACTGCGGTTATTTCAAACTTACCTAGCGCTCTGTTATTTATGACAAAAATGAAAAAATTAGGTATTAAGTTTGCCTTAGATGATTTTGGTAGTGGAGCTTCGTCTTTTGGGTATTTAAAACAACTGCCTGTGGATTATCTTAAAATTGACGGTAGCCTGATCACCAGTATGCTTTGTGAACCTATTGATAGAGCTATTATCAAGTCAATTCATGAAGTGGCAAAAATGATGAATATGCAGACTATCGCGGAGTTTGTTGAGAATGATGAACTGAGATTTGCATTAGCCGATATGGGAATTGATCTGGTTCAAGGATATGGTATTGGTAAGCCTATACCGTGTCAGTTGATTAAGAACGTTGCTTAATATATTTAAAAACATTGGGTTAATTGGTTATTTTCGTTTTACATTAACAGGCAGTTATCTGTTTTTTATACCTAATATTGACATCAGCGTTAGGTATTCATATCTTTTAGCGTGTTATTTATTGCTTGGCATAGCGCTACCACTACATATTCTTCAAAATTCTCAGCAGGGTCAAATGAACGCTCGTGAGTCACATTAATAGACTCTAATTGAGCTATCAGCATTTGTTTTGTATTTTCCTTTGATTGATCCGATTCGTTTAATTTATCGCTAATAGATAAGAGTTGATTCCAAATTATATGATTCATTTTACTTACATCGTTGAGTTGAGTCGTAAACATTTTAACGACAATAAAAAGGGAAAAGGTTAAGTAGACATATGTTAATGCGCTATTTTTGTGAGACTTTAAAGGGTATTTATATAAATTTCTAGTTTAGTTTTTATTATATCCTAATACTTAACCTAAAGTCGCTTTAAGAGGGACGGAACTAATTGAAATATATAAAATAACTACTAGGGAGTATTTGTTAAGCCGAGTTTAGGTTACCTGCCTATAACGTTTTTTTAAAAGAAAAAATTAGCCCTTTAAAAGGGAAGTAAAGCAATTAAAATATATTGTGTTTTCTCTATTATTACACTCGCTATTAAGTTTTTAATTGGTATGATTATCTATTACTTTAATTGATGCATTTATATGGAGTTACACCTAATGCAAAAACCAAATATCACAATATCTTCGATTGATGCTGAAAGACTCGATCGATTAATTGATACCCTTGATGAAAAGTCTTACCCTAATTTAGATGATTTAATCGTAGAGTTATCAAGAGCTAATATCGTTTTGCCAGAGCAAGTGCCTGCTAATGTGGTAACGATGAATTCAACTATTGTGTTTACGGTTGCTTCAACAGAAAAAGAGTTTTCTTTGACGCTTGTTTACCCTAAAGATTTAGCTAATAAAGGTAATAATATTTCTATATTAGCGCCTGTAGGAAGTGCTTTATTAGGTTTGAGTGAGGGCGATGAAATATCTTGGCCTAAGCCAGGAGGAGGTGATTTATTAGTGAAAGTCACGAAGGTGATTTATCAGCCTGAACGTTCAGGGCATTTCGAGCTTTAATGGATGATGCTGTAAATCAAAATTACAGCATCAAGTTTTAATTCCTTAATACCGTTTTATACTCGTAAAAGTAACTATCTACTTGTTTTTTAATCACAAACCATGAGTTTATTACCTATTAAATAATTAAGTTAGATGCAAAATAACTTAAAAATGTATGGTTACGTTTTGTCTAGGTGCTTTTTATAAAAAAACTAAGCTTTTGTTTTTAGACAATTTTCTATTTCACTATATAACTTATCAGGTTGAATGGGTTTTGGTATATAAGCGTTCATACCTACTTTAAAACATTGCTCTATGTCGTCGTTCACTACACTTGCTGTTACGGCAATAATAGGTGTTTCAGCTATATCATTTGATTTTTCATAAGCGCGTATGTCTATACTGGCTTCAAATCCATCTTTTCTAGGCATCATTAAATCCATTAGTATAATGTCAAAGCTTTGGTCATTGCTGTAAATGTCTATTGCTTCTTGACCATCATTTGCAACTACATATTGATAACCTGCTTTTTGGAAGAATAAAGCGGCAACCTTTTGATTAATTTTATTATCTTCAACGAGTAATATTCGTACAGAGCTGATAGCAGGCGTATTGTTTTGTTCTTTTTGATTTTCTTGTATAGCTTTTTCGGTGGATTCTTCTTGTTTTTGAGTAGAGTCGTTCATCGCATTAAGTATTTTACTTTTGAGTATTTCAGCCTTAAATGGTTTAGGCAGATAGTCATTCATGCCACAAGTAAAGCATTGTTGAATATCTTCTTCTACTACGCTTGCGGTTAAGGCGATAATTGTTGTATACGTACTTTTATGTAACTTTTCATATTGACGGATTTCTTTTGTTGCAATAAATCCATCTTTTATAGGCATCATACAATCCATTAAAATAAGATCGTAATGGTTAGTAGTAAATAGGTTAACAGCTTCTTGGCCATTATTTGCAATATCATACTCATAACCCAGCGTTGTGAGATGCAAGATAACTACTTTTTGATTTATTTTATTATCTTCAACCACTAATATTTTTTTAGTTGATGGTGCTGAGGTAATATTTTTAATGATGTTTTGGGTATTTGATTGAATAAACTCATAGCAATGCTCAAGACCTTTGAGCAGTTTATTACCTAACAATGGATAAGTAATTAACGAAGTAATACTACTGCCCAAATTTATTTGTGGAGCATGCAATGGCTGAACTAAACATAAGGCCCTATTTCCTTCATTAAAGGAGGTTAAGTCAATTGTTTCTATGTGGTCGAACATCTCTTGATTTATTGCATAAATGATGATTTGTGAGTGAGTGTTAGTAGGCTTGGTCAGGTTTAATAGTGATTGTTTAATCTCAACACTTTTAATGCCTAAGGCTTCAAGTTCATGTTCAAGTGTTTGTGTTATTTCAGTATTATTGCAAACAATAGTGACAGTGGTCTGATTAAATTTTTCATTATTTTTACTTTCTAGTTCTGTTACCTCTAAAGGTAAATAAAAATAAAATCGACTCCCCTTTTCTTTTTGTGAATCAAGTTGAAGTTCCCCCCCCATCAATTCAATAAGTTGAGTACTAATTGCTAAACCTAAACCTGTGCCACCAAATTTTCTTGTAGTTGAATTATCCTCTTGAGAAAAAGGATCAAATATTTTCTTTTGCTGGGCTTCATTAATACCTATTCCAGTATCAATAACTTCAAATAAGAAAGACGAAATACCTTGTTTATTTTTTTGGTATTGTATACCAATAGAAATACTTCCGGTTTCAGTAAACTTAGCGGCATTCGACATAAGGTTCATTAATACTTGTCTTATACGGTGGTCGTCAGCTAAAACTTTTATAGGCAAATTGGGATCTATATTGATGTTAAGTTCAATAGACTTTTCTTTTAATGTGGGGGCTACAATAGCCGAAACATCGTACACACTTTCACGCAAGCAAGTAGAGTAGGTACTGATAGGGAGTTTACCTGATTCAATTTTTGAAAAATCAAGAATATCGTTAATCAAACTTAATAAAAGTTGTGAAGATGTTTCTATGGTATCTACATAGTCTTTTTGTGTCGCGCTTAAATGAGTGCTTGATAATATGTCTGATATACCAATAACACCATTTAAAGGTGTTCGTATTTCATGGGACATGTTCGCCAGAAAACTACTTTTGGCTTTACTTGCTGTGATTGCCTCTTCTTTGGCGGCTATTGCTTCATTTTTTGATGTGAGTAATTCACGTTGGTTTTTTTGTCTTTCAATGGTTAGTCGCTCAACTTTTTCAGCAAATTGGCTAAGTTCGTCATTCCCTTCGATATATAATTTCAATTCTTTATTGGGATCATCTTTGTGGTCTAAAAAGTCTATGACTGTATTTAAATTAAGGGTAATACGATGTGCTAAAGCTATACCAAACAGCAGTACGCATAAAATAGAAATGGCAGTAATACTGAAAAATATAATCCTTTGTTTTTCAAAGGTAGTTACGGCCTGTTGAATATCTTGTTGAAGCTGTTTTTCGATTGCCGCGGTAACATTTTTAAAGAGTAATAAACGTTGTGCAAAAGCTTGCATACCTTGTTCAAACTCTAATTGTGTGAGTTTTGATAGGGTGTTTTTATTTAATAATTGTTCACGGAAGGTATTGCTTTGCTCAAATGCGGGATCAGAAAATGCACTTAATAATAACTCTACTTGTGTTTCATCTGCGTTTATAACAACAAAACGGTCAATAAATAATTGCTGATTTTGAATTAATGCACGTATTTCGTTTTTTAATAATTTAGATAGTTCAATATTTTGAGTATTGATGAGTATTTTACTTTGCCAATTTTCTTCTTGAACCCAGAAAATTAACCATTCTAACTGTAATAATGCAGATAAATTGCTGTCAATAACGGGGATAGGGGCTTTGAATTGTGTTTTTTCAATAGTTAGTAAAAGTTGCTTATATAAATCAGTTTGCCATTGAATACTGTATTGTTTATTTATAGGGTCTTCGGCATTGGTTACTGCATTGATCGTTTCTTTATATTGCTTTATAAGTTGTTGATACTGATTAATATCTTTTTCTGAAAAAATAACATTTGTTCCAGTCGTTAAGTTTTCTAATGCAATTTTACTTTTATTATTTGCAGAAGAACGAGACTCGTAAGAAGCGGTATTGAGATTTTTTAGTTGGCCAATAACATTAATGACATGTGTGGCTTTTTTTAAACTAGTAAGCTGGTCGTTAACTTCTAATACTTGGCGACCAGATAACCCTAAAATCACTATTGTGGGTAAAAGAACCAGTCCCCAAATTTTTTTTCGAATACTTATGTTGTTCCACAAGCGCAGTATGAGCATTTAGGTGTCCTGATGAGTTGCCAGTAAAAAGCATATAAAAGAAGTTAATTAAGATTATTTTAGAACAGAAACGTAACTTTTACTTATTTTGTGTAATTTTATTATATAAGTTTTAGTATTCTTGAGAATTTCTATTAATAGACTACCTTTAGATAAGATAAATTGTATTTACATCTTTAAAATTAAAATTGGTAAAATTAATGTGGTAAAGAGATTCTCTCAGTTATTTAACATAAAAATAAACAATATACGTATTACTCGTTTTGGGTTTATGCGTTGTTTGCTTTTTTTTATATTAAATTTTCTGGTTAGTCTTCAAGTGAGTGCAACTGATTTATATGCTGTATTTACATTGTCATCTGATTTTGAACCATTAACTAAAAGTAAAGTTATCATGCTTTTTCGAGGCAAAACTAAATATTTACAAGGTAAAAAGATCGAACTTTCTGATTGGCCTCAAAATAACAATATCCGCCATGAGTTTTATCAAGAATTACTTGGAAAAGATCTAGCTCAAATGAATGCCTATTGGGCAAGACTCTCATTTTCAGGAAAGGCTAGACCCCCTAAAGAAATAGATAATGGTTCGGTTGAATCGTTAGTTGAGTGGTTAGCTGTTAAACGTTTTCGTATTGGTTATGCTCCAATAGATTTATTACCGGCAAATGCAAATGTGCTCTACATTGTTAAAAAGGAGAAGCCTTAATGAGCAAGATGCTCTTAGCCTTACTAATCTTAATTATGAGTTTTTCGTCTTTTGCGGAAATCGAGTTAACCGATCAATTGTCAATCAGTGGCTTTGGCTCGACTTCATTAACTAAATCAAATAATCAAACGGCGGTTATTATGAATCGCGTAATTACCGACGAGGTCTGCTGGGATTGCGATACCACATTTGGCCTTCAGCTCGATTATTTTAATGATGCTTTTAAGGTTTCGACTCAGCTAGTTAAGCGCCCTCAAGACAAATGGAGTGCTCCAGAATTAGAGTGGGCTTATGTTGGCTATAATGTTGGTGAAGTAGAGTTTAGGGCTGGCCGTTTACGTATTCCTATATTTTTAGCTTCTGAATACTATTATGTTAGCCATGCTTACAATTATGCTAGACCTCCAGAAGAGCTCTATAATTCTATATTAGGATTAACAGCATATAATGGGGCAAGTGTTGTATGGAATGTAGAGTTGTTTAATGAATATCAGTTGGCAATCATGCCTTTCATTGGTTTTAATGATACTAGTTTAGTGGATGCTGGCGATAAACTTGATGTAGAGTTAGATATTGACAGTATGTCGGGTATTAATTTTTTATTGTCTGGTGAATATTACCGTTGGAATTTATCTTATTTTACCGCTGATTTTAGTCAAACGTTTCAATTTACAAATGCAAAACCTGATGTCCCTTATTTTGAACTGAGTTTTCTTAACGATAGCGTCGAACTTTATTCTTTAGGGCTAGAATATGAGTTTGACTCTTTATTATTAACTGCTGAAAGACAAATAGGTAATTTGAGATCAACTTGGTATGCAAGTGCTGCCTATCGATTGAATAAGTTTGTCCCTTATATTCAGTATGGTGAAAATAGGGCTAAAATTACCAGTGTTTCCACATATGATGATAAATCAGGTAGTAGTTTTGTGATGGGGCTTCGTTATGACTTGTTATACAACGTATCACTTAATATTGAATGGCAGAAGTTTAAAAGCTTTGGTGAACAACGTGGCTCTTTTGTTGAAACACCTAATAAACCAGAAGCCGATCTATATACCTTAATGTTTAACTTTGTGTTTTAAAGAGGGTACGCCCAAGCTAATAAGTTGAACTAGCTTGGGGAGACATATATTTTTTATTAAATAATTAAAAAGGTGTAGGGTAATCTCTTAATACGCCGTTAATATCATTTAATGCTTCGTTACTTAATTCAATATCAAATCCTTTAATATTTTCTTTCAGTTGCTCCATAGTCGTTGCACCAATAATTGTTGACGTTACCCCGCGTACTTGTTTACACCAAGCTAATGCGAGTTGTGCTGGCGTAATATCGTATTGGTTGGCAATATCGATATAGGCAGCTGTTGCTTTGTGGGCGGAAGGCGTATCTCTGTATATACCGTTTCTTTGTTCATAGGTCCATCGGCTACCTTCTGGGCGTGTATTATTTAAGTATTTACCCGTTAACATACCCGTAGCAAGAGGCGACCACGGTAAATACGCGATATTTTCACGAATGCAGTTTTCGAGTAAATAAGGAGAATCTTGTGTATGTAGTAAACTGAATTCGTTTTGAACAGAAACAATACGTGGCAAATTATATTGTTCACTGAGTTTTAAATAGGTATTAATCCCCCAGGGGGTATCATCAGATAATCCACAATGCCTAATTTTTCCAGCTTCTACACAGCGCGATAATCCTTGTAGAATATCAAGCATATCTTCAATTTCACGTTCTGAAGTTGTTTGCGTGAAATCAATTTGATTGGGCCAATGGTTTCCAAAGTGAGGGAAACCACGATTAGGCCAATGTAATTGAAATAAGTCGATATAGTCTGTTTGTAAGCGTTTTAACGAGCCTTCAACTGCAAGCTCTACGTTTTTACCTGTGATTGGCTCTCCGTTTCTGATCCAAGGTAAACCTTGCCCTGAGATTTTTGTGGCTAACACAATATCTTTTCTTTTATCGGGATTGTTAGATAACCAGTTACCTATAATCGTTTCGGTTTTACCGTAGGTTTCTGGTGCAGGAGGAACAGCATAAAGTTCAGCGGTATCAATAAAGTTAATATCTTGAGATAACGCATAATCAATTTGTTGATCTGCTTCTTGCTGATTATTTTGTAACCCCCAAGTCATACTACCTAAGCAAATCTCTGAAACCGATAAATCGCTACTGCCTAATAAAGAATATTTCATAACTACCTTATGAATGGTTAATTAAAGTGTATGCCATTTGATATTGGTACGGGTAGGCGGAATACCAAGGTGAATAGATGAATTAATGCTCGTTTTTTCTATTACTTGTTCTAATTTAACACTTAAAAAATATTCAAATTTAATGGTTATATACCTATTCCATCTCAATATGCAGAACTTACACAAGAGATGGAATAGGAAGATAGCTTTGAACTTGTTATCTATTCAGCCCATTAAGTAGCCCTGTGTTTGGTGCGCAATTAATGTACTCAGCAAACTGATTTTCTTTAGGCAATATAGAAACCTCATGTCCGAATCTAGAGCCAATAGTGGCAATATGTTTAGGAATATACTGCTTAAATGAATTAAAAATCGCCTTGTGAGTAGGGTGATGTTCAGACCAACCTTCTAAATCTTCTAACGATTTAAAGTAAGCATAACCAAAGGTATGGTCTGTACTATTACCATTGTCATCTAAAAAAGACATAAACCGACAATCGTAACAATTAACTTCTTCACCTTCATCTCGTAAAAATTGCATGCCCTTAACCAGTGTTGGGTATACATCTTGATAGTATTCGTCGCGCTCTTCACCCTGTGAATCATTCATGTTTTGATCTGAACGAATAATTGCCAAGTTATGGTTAGCCGCTACAATAATGCGATTTTTCTCTTGAGAGACTACCTCTATTGCCCCTTCTGCATCAAAGCGGTTAATCGCGGAGTCAGGAATACGATCTCGCATACTTCCCCAATAAGCGTGAGTGTCTATTTCTTCACTTACGCTATCTCTAATATGAGAGGCTCCCACAAGATGATCTTGATGTGAATGTACAATTTCGTAACGCGATAATGGTATGTTGAATACTTCACGATACAAGCCAAACGGCTGTGAATTATCGGCATACTGCTCCCATAATTGCGTAAACGTTTTGTTTACGAATAATGATGACAATTTGTCGCCGTCTAACCAATAGCTGGTTAATACCACTTGAGATTTACCCGTATTGTCTTTAATACACTCTGCTAAGTCGATGTAATCACACCCTTGTGTATTTTGTACTAATACTTTTAAATCTAAAATAGCTTTTACTGCCTTTGCTCGGTCTGCAATGTTAAATTGCAGACCAAACAAAACCATGGCTATTTCGGTTTTATCACTATCAAATTCAGATGAATAAGAAGGAAAGGGCGGTTTCCAGCCTTTAGGCATTCTTAACGAATACTTACGCACATCGCTGGTTTTAGTCATTAGTATTCTCCTCTAGCCCTGCAGTGTCTTGTTCACTTTGAACAGGGGTAGGTGAAAAATCATTAAACGGCATAACGACCGGTGCTGGTTTGTCATTGAATAATAGTCGAAATACATCAGGTCTTGAATAATGACCAACCGGATCTGCCGCAGCTTTACAAAACAGGATTTTATCTAGGTCAATTTCTGCAATAACTAAGCCTTCTTCATCTTCAGGTAAATAGTCTGCTAAAGGCCCGCCATCTGGTCCAAATATTTGTGAATAACCTCCTCCAATTTTGACTAAGGCTTTTTTCTCATCGGTATTGCATAGTAGTTCATGTATTTCTTCAGAGATAACGGCACAAGAACTTATAACAAAACATTGTCCTTCAGCGGCATAAATTTGGTTTGCAGCAATACTAAGGCCTGGGCTTAGTGCGTAAGTACGATCAGCATAAACACTGTATGCAGGCCAAGCAGCAACATGTATTTGTTCATGTTTAGAAAACATGGCGTATTTAGATAAAGGCTGTAAATGCTCCCAACAGCAAAGAGCACCAATTTTGCCAAGTTCTGTGTCGTTAACAATAATGTCGCTACCATCGCCTTCACCAAATATAGCTCGCTCTACGTGAGTCGGCTTTAACTTACGTCGGCGTGATAGTAATGTGCCATCAGCAGCAAAGTGCCATTGAGCCATGTATAAAGTGCCGTTGTCTCTTTCTGAAACGCCCATAATAACCTGAAGATTATTACGCTTTACGGCTTCGCTGATTGCTTTTTCGTGGTGACTATTTGCTTCAATAGAATTATTCGCATATTTAGCCGAATAATGAATAGTATCTGCTGGCGTACCTAGCCAAATATACCAAGGGTAACCGGGTAGCCATGTTTCAGGAAAAGCGAGTAATTGAATACCTTGTTGACCTGCTTGGTCAATCAGGTCAATGGTTTTGGCTACTGCTTTGTCTATATCCATAAATCCGGGAGCCGCTTGAACTGCTGCAACTTTAATTGTACTCATGATTTTTTCTCCATGATGTTAAATTTTGAATTGACTAAAAACGCTTTATTCAAAGCGATAACCAACCGTTAAGCCAAATTGACGAGGGGCGTTATAAGTGACGTATTCTGCACCGACTTCGCCGGGGGCAACACCAAGAGAGAAGCCAACAAGAATGCTTGTTTCTTGAACTTCGTCTGTTAGATTAGTGACATAAAATTCAGAGAAGTATTTTTCGTCTGCACTTGTCCACAATAAACGGAAATTAATGTTATAATAATCAGAAGCAAGAGAGGCATCAGTGTTAGTAAATTCATAATAAATTTCATCAGTGTATGAACCTTCTAATCGGGCAATGAGTAGACTATGGTCGCTAAATTCCCATTCAGCATTCACCCCCAAGTTATATGCCAGCTCAGGTGTTCTTGTGAGTTGATTACCAGCAAAGTTTTGGCCAGGGCCAGTGATCAATTCATCATATTCTGCATCGGTGTAAGCAAAAGAACCATCAACAGACCAAATATCACCTAAAAGCAGCATAACTTCAGCTTCTAAACCTTTAATCGTAGCAGCACCAGCATTACCCGCTTCAGGACCAAAATCGCCAAAAACTTGAAATTGCAAATCGGTATAGTCACTGTAGTAAGTGGCTAAATTTAATTGCATAGTGTCTTCAAGTAATTGTGATTTGTAACCGACTTCATAAGTATCAACAAATTCAGGATTAAAGATTGGACTTGCGCCTGATGCAGCTACGGTTTGTTGACTTACACCACCACTTTTATAGCCTTTTGAATAAGAAGCATATAACAAAGCATTATCTTGAAAATTCCAATCAATCGCTAATTTACCAGTTACCTCACTGGAACTGACTTCTACGGGATCAACGACTTGGGGAGCAAAGAATATATTGCGGTTAAAACCTTCTTTTTCATCATCTGTATAACGTAGCCCCGCGGTAACGGATACTGTTTCACTTAGGTTGTAAGTGCCTTGTACAAAAGCTGCATAAGAGGTGGTTTCTATGTCGCCACCAATTCTAAATGAATAGTTTTCATTAAAGTTAGGTACGGTAGCAGTTAAAAATCCTGTTACAGCATCAAAGCGAGGGCCAATTAAGCTACTAAAGCGGTCTACTTCTTCGGTAAAATAGAAAAGGCCTGCAATCCAGCGAAATTCACTATTGGCTGGCGAAATAAATTGAATTTCTTGAGAGAACTGTTTGGCATCTTCTTCAACAACGAGTACTTGTAGTGAAGCTGCGCTGGAGTCGCTGTCTTGAATAGTGGTGTAGTCTGATTCAACGATAGCGGTAATTGATTTGATCGAGAAATATTCGCCTTCCCAATCAAGGGTTGCTGAATATAAATCAAAAGTACTCTCTTGTGATTCTGCTTGATCTTTAGTTTCTTTAAAGGCTTCAAGGTTATTAATTAATGGGGAGCCATTTTCGTCAGCTATACGTCTTAATGGTTCAGGTCCCGGACCAAACAATACACCTGTTGAATAAGGGTCTCGTTGCTCTGCTTGGCTTCCTATACCATTATTTTCAATATGTGTTGCTGAAAGTAATAAATAAGTAGAGTCAGAGAGTTCAATATTTAAGTGGCCGCGTATACCACTGTTGTCTGAGTCGTTTGCTTCAGTGCCTCCCGGGAAGAGGTTTTCGGTAAAACCATCTCGGTCTTCATTGAAAGCGACAACTCTTGCTGTGACAGAGTCGTTAATAGGTATATTGATAGCTCCACGCACTCTGCGGAGGTTATAGTTACCAATAGTCGCGTCAAGTTTTCCACTTAAGTAATCGTCAGGTTTATTGGTAATTAAATTAACAGAACCGCCAGTAGCATTACGTCCGTATAAGGTTCCTTGTGGGCCACGTAACACTTCAACACGTGTTACATCAAAGGCTGAAAACAATGCACCAACAGGACGGCCAACGTATACGCCGTCTACATGCATAGCAACACCAGGATCACTGCCGCCTGTAGTGTTTTCAGAGCCTACACCTCGAATATTTAAAAAGGTTGTTGGACCAAAATTACCAAATTGAAGTGATGGTACTAAAAAGCTTAAATCTTCAACGCCATCGAAACCGCTTTGTGCTAAGGCGTCTTCATTAAGTGCGCTAACAGCAATTGGTATTTCTTGTAAATTTTCTGTACGTTTTTGAGCTGTTACTTCAATGACTTCTAACTTGCTTTTTTCTTTTGGAACTTGAGTGTCAGTATCCTGAGCTATTGCCGGAAACATAGCGGTTACCAAAGCAGCAGTAAGCAGATTTAAAGTAAACTTAACTTTTTTAGATGAGACACTAGATTGTCTCATTAATTGGTTTTGTAGCAAAAATATAGACATAGAAACCTCTTATTATTTTTAGAATTGAATTTAAATGTTGTTATTGCGCCTTGTACTTTTTTATTTATTGAATTTTATTATTTTTATAACGGATTAATTTCTAATAGGTTTTGCGATAAAGAAACAACGCCTATAGAAATGTTATTAACCTATTCGGCTAAAAATTTTTCTGCATCTAAAGCGGCCATGCAGCCTGAACCTGCAGAAGTAATTGCTTGTCGATAAATTTGATCAGCTACATCTCCGGCAGCAAAAACACCATCTACACTGGTTTGTGTTAAATTTCCTTTATTTCCACCAGTAATAGTCAAATATCCATGGTCCATTTTAAGCTGTTGATCAAATAATCCTGTATTTGGGCTATGACCAATGGCAATGAAAACACCATCTAATTCAAGTATTTCGGTGGAATCATCGATCATTGATTTGAGCCTAATCGCACTTACACCTTTTTCATCACCTAATACTTCATTTAATGTTGCATTAAGTTTTAGTTTTATATTGCCTTGCTTAACTTTTCTATAGAGTTGATCTTGTAATATCTTTTCTGATTTGAATGTATCGCGACGGTGAATAAGGGTGACTTGCTTGGCTATATTCGATAAATAAAGCGCTTCTTCAACAGCAGTGTTACCGCCGCCTATTACAGCTACCTCTTTACCTTTATAGAAAAAACCATCACAAGTAGCACAACCACTAACACCTCTACCTAGAAAAGCTTGTTCTGACGGTAAACCTAAATATTTAGCTGAGGCACCTGTTGCTATTATTAGGGCATCACATGAGTACTCATCTTGTTCACCCGTTAATATAAAAGGACGTTTCGATAAATCTGCCGCTACAATATGATCGTAATGAACTTCAGTATCAAAGCGCTCTACTTGCTCTTGCATTGCAGTCATTAGGTCGCCACCTTGAAGACCTACTTGACCACCAGGCCAATTATCAACATCGGTGGTTGTAGTTAATTGGCCTCCAGGTAAATTACCTGAAATTAACAAAGGTGATAAGTTAGCCCTTGATGCATATAGCGCTGCGGTATAACCCGCAGGGCCTGTTCCTAATATAATGAGTTTTTCGTGGCGCATATAAACCTCCAATTATTTGATTAATGAGCGCTATAAGTGCTCATTAATCCACTTTTCAAGTTGAGACTTCATTAATGCACCTGAACGGCGAGCAACTTCTTTACCTTGCTTAAAAATTAAAACAGTAGGAGTCGCCTTGACGTTAAGTTCATCGGCTGATTTTTCAAACTCTTCCATATTAGCCATCACTAATTGAAAACGTTCTGGGTCTACTTGAGCAATGTTCGTTAGCGCAGGGCCAACCATTTTGCATGGGCCACACCATGGTGCCCATACATCAATAACTAAGGGCTTTTCAGTGTTGGAAACTAGCGCTTGAAAATTGCTATCTGTTACATTAACTGTAGTCATGTTATTTCCTCTAGCATGTGTTAAACATGCTTACCTTCTTCAAAGCCGCCCACTGCGCGTTTAGTTACTTCTTTAGGATACTCCTCCAGTTGAGTAGCCATGGTGTCGTTCCACCGATTTAAGTAACCAAATAAAGCAACACTTGCTACTATTTCTACAATTTGACCTTCGTCAAAGTATTTTGCTAATTCGTCAAAATCTTCTTGGCTGGCTTCATTAGGTAGAGTGCCTGCTTTCATCGCAAGAGTGATTGCAGCGCGTTCAGCATCTGAAAATAAGTCACTTGTTTCAAATTCCCAGATAGCCGCAATTTTTTCATCTGATGCTTCGTAGATACTTGATAAGTTAGCCATATGTGATTGGCAGTAACGACAACCTGAAGCTAAACTAGAGGCTAAGCTCACTAGCATTTTAATTTCTTTATCAACAGTGCCTTCATATAAAACGGCTTGATTAAGTGCCATAAAGGTTTTAACAATATTAGGACGACGCGACATGGTTCTGATACTGTTTGGTACGAATCCTCGAGTTTTATTGTAATGCTCGAAGCGTTCTACTATTTCTTTGTCGTTGATTTCATCATTTTCTAAAGGTCGAAGATGAGGCATATGTTTTCTCCACAATGTAAGGTTGATATTTACTATAGTGAGTTGAATGAAAAGTATATGTCCCATCAAAAGAGGACGAAAAGTGTTCATAAAAAGTGCTTTAATTGTTATTCATTCATGCGGGAGTTAGACATTGCCTATAAAAAAACAAATGATGTTAAGTTCAAAAAAAATGGTGGATGTGATAGATAATTTGGGGAATAGCCAATTTAGTGAGGCATTTTTACAGCTACTTAATAGTGTTGTGAGGGTTGAACATTTTTCTTTGGTACAACTTGGAGAAAAAGAAGCTCGATTTATTACTTCAGCTAATATTAAAGGGATAGATATTCCTAAATCATTACAGAAAATGTATCTCACCCATTACTTTAAAAAAGATCCTAATATTCAACTGTTAGTAAAGGCTAAAAAAAGTGATAAGGTACTATTTAGTCGATTAATACCAGAAGATATTGAAGATTCGAGTTACCAGCATTTTTTTGATTACGATATAAAAATAGTGGATCGGCTTTCATTTTCAAAAGGTAGTGATAGAGGTTTATATTGTATAAATCTTTATCGCTTTAGTAAGAAATATTCCTCTGTTGAAATTGAAAAGATAACAAATGTTTCTAACTTTTTGATGAGCTGTGCGATAAAACATACTCGACTTGCCGGTGGTTTATCTGATTTTTTAACTAGAGAAGCTCAAATTAATGAGTTAGAACAAAGATTACATGCCATTAATAGTAAGCTAACAACAAGAGAATTAGGCGTTTGTGCTAGAGCCTTACTTGGTTTGTCTAGCGAGGGGATAGGGTTAGATTTAGGCATTAAAATAACCAGTGTGCAAACCTACCGTAAACGCGCTTATGCTAAGTTAAACATATCAAGCCAAAATGAATTGTTTGGTTTATGTTTGAAGAATTAATAAAGCAGAGACAATTGCCTCTGCTTTGAGTTACTTAGACTATTAATTCAATAGATTAGAAGCTTGCTCTAACACCAAATGCGTATCTAGGACCACTTGATTCTAAAGATAAAAACTGAGACTCATATCTACCATGTTGTCGGGTAAATGAGTCAGTTAAGTTTGTACCTTCAATAAATACTTGTGTGTCTTCATTGATATTATAAGCGATTCTTGCGTCTATTTGATCGTATTGCTCAGTAAACCATGGTTCAACACCTTGGAATTTAGTAAAAAATTCATCACGATTGTTATAAGCAATTCGAGCTTCGATCACGGTATCATCATAGAAAAACACAATATTTTGTGAATCACCTAAACCTGGTAGCGCAATATTGTTATCAATTTTGTTTACATCAAATTCATCTTTTGCACCAACAAAAGTTAAGTTAGCTGAAATACCAAAATGATTAAAAGGAGCAGGTAATACATCAAATGTATGTTGGAAACCAATTTCAAAACCATCAACACTGGTTTCTTCTAAGTTACGTGGACGTGTAATATCGAAGTAAATAGTATTGCCGTCAATATTACTTCTGTCTTCTGTAATAAGTGATAAGCTGTTAGGTTCTTTAAGTGTAATAGGCTCTCTTGCTTTACCACTAACAATAAAGCCGTCAATGTCTTTTCTAAAATAACCTATAGTTAAATAACTTGTTTCGTTGTAATACCATTCAAACGATAAATCGTAGTTTTGTGCTACAAACGGATCTAATTCTGCATTACCTGCGGTAGCCTCTAAACTAGAAAGGCGCACTTGTTGTGGAAATGCTGGCGCAGGGTTCAAGAAGGTCATATCAGGGCGTGTTAATGTTTCTGAATAGGCTGCACGAACAACTATTTCATCTGTAATATCAAGCTTTGCATTAATGCTAGGTAGTAAATTACTGTAACTTGCTGAGGCTGTTGTTGCTTCTGGTTCACCTAGTGTACTTACTAACACATCGCCAGTATTACCAGCTGGAGCTAAATCTTTAAATACGCGGTTAGCGCCCGTAGAATCAACCTCTGTATCTGTGTAACGTAAGCCCGCATTAATAATTAAGGGCATTTCTGCTAATTCAAATTCAAACATAGCATTAACATAAGCTGAAAAAAGCTCTTCTTTAACGTTGTAACCACGAGAAGGATCAACCACGGCATCATAACCTGAAATTGCAGCAAACTCTGCGGCAGACGTTCCAGGAGCTAGTCCTGCTATTTGGTCGCGCATTGCTAATGTGCTGGGTTGTGCGTAATAAGCTAATATTTCTTCAGGATCAAACTGAATAGAGTCATTAGCAAAATCACCATTGGCTGCGCTTAAGAAATCCTTACGGTTTTCAGAGGTAAATAATGAAGCTGGTAATGGAATAATTGTTGGTAAGCGATAAAACTGTGGATTTGTTGAGCGCATGTTAATTCTGGTTTTTTCTTGCGAAGAACTAATTAACCCAAAGCTAACTTGTGTTAAATGATCGAAATCTAGCTCCCAATTGAAATCAACTTTAGCTTCAGTAATATCATCTTCAAAAGTAAAACCTTCACGTTGTGTAAACCATGAATTTTGATCGTTAACATCGGCAACGGTTTGTGCTTCACCTAGTGTATAATCAAATTGATTCACTACACCGTCACCGTTTAAATCAACGTTCGATGGTGTAAAGTTAAAGTTTGTTTCAAGCGGAGCATCAGTACCTTGTGAATTATCTATACGTTGTAGTTTATCGCCCCCTCTAATAACCACATAATAATCTTTACCTGCCGCAGGGTTTTCAGAACTTGATTTAGAAATATCAAACGTAGCGGTTAACTGATCGGTAATGTTCCATTCAAGATTTGCGCCGAACTGAAGTGCTGAGGCGGGGCGGTTTCTCGCTTGAAATATATTCATTGGCCCTTCAATCATGTCGTAACGAATAACAACATTATTTTCGTCAACTACCATGTTGTGTACATCATTTTTATTACGGTGCGATATTCTTGAAATAGCTTGCGTTGTAATATCAAAATCTGTGTACATAGCATCTACAGTTAAGTGTAGGTTGTCTGCCATTTCAAATTGAACGGTACCTGTATAGCCAGTACGTGTTCTGTCTTCCTTGGTGCGCATAAAGTTGTGTTGTCTTTGATATACGTAATTACCTACACCATTACCTTGGCCGTCAGCAAAGCGCCATAAGTCACTTTCAGATACATCCCAGGGATCAAAGCGCTGTGAATCAGGAGACCATGAAGTGATAGATGAATCTAAGGTCGCTTTACGTTCTTGATGAGAAATAGATAATAAAACACCAATGGTATCATCAGCAAAAGTATTGCTAACAAAACCAAAGAGGTTAGGAGTGATATCGCCTGTTTTATCTTCGTAGGAACCTTTTGCACTGACTACTGCTTTAAATTCGCCAATGTCTAACGGACGTTGAGTTTTTAAGTTAATGGTTGAGCCGATGCCACCTTCTTGTAATGCCACGCTGGACGTTTTAAATACATCAACACTACCAATGAGTTCAGCAGAAAGTAGGTCGAAGTTAAAAGCACGACCTTCAGCGTCTGACGCCATACGACGTCCATTAACTAAAACCGTATTAAATTGGGGACCAAAACCACGTACGGTAATTTGTTGTCCTTCACCACCACTACGATCAATTGAAACACCTGAAATACGTTGTAGCGACTCAGCTACGTTGGCATCAGGAAATTTACCTATATCTTCAGCAACTATACTGTCTTGTATGAAGTTACTATTTTTTTTGAAATCGGCAACGGCCGTTAAACTTTGTCTGATCCCATTAACTGATATAACTTCGATTTCTTCTTTGTTGTTTGTTGAATTGTTAGAGTTCTCTTCCGCTAAGGCTTGTGAAGCGCTTACTGAACTAAGAACAGCTAATACAGCTCCGGCAACTTTGCTTTTTTTATTATTGAACATGCTTTCTCTCTCAAAACTTGGATCTAATAAAATAGATATTTGTCCTTTCTCATCAGCGTTCATTTCGAGATTTGTATTTTGAAGTAACAATTCTAAAGCTTGTTTAATTGTGTACTTACCGACAACAGCGTTGGTTTCTATGTTTTTAATTTTATTCATAGGAAACATAAACGTAATGTCTGCTTGTTCTGCGAAACTAATTAACGATGAGAAAGCCCACTGTTTTGGAATGTTGAAATCTAGTTTTTTGGTATTTTCAGTCGCATATGCTTGTTGCATAAAAGTAAAATTGACAAAAAATAAAAAAATAAAACAGCTAATTTTCGTCCATTCCTTTAGTACGTTTTTTTGTCGTACTGG
The DNA here is from genome assembly GCF_002000085.1 of Pseudocolwellia agarivorans. GTDB lineage: Bacteria > Pseudomonadota > Gammaproteobacteria > Enterobacterales > Alteromonadaceae > Pseudocolwellia > Pseudocolwellia agarivorans. The sequence continues at coordinate 78,147 of NZ_MUZU01000009.1, read as the reverse complement.
TGAAATAGACGAATGAAAAATTTTTTTCCTCCATAGAAAAAATTGAAAATATTCGAAGAGTGAAAGCATTGAAAAATTCACGTAATTCTTAACTTGTTAATATCAAAGGATAATTTGAAGTTGTATGCATGATTTATTTTTGTTCTTATAAGTTATAAAGTTTCACCTATATTATTATAGGAATCTATTGATCATATCAATGTGTAATTGAGATGTTATAGTTAATATAAAAGAGTTACAAATGGATTAGCGGATTTTTGATTTTCAATCGTCTTCTACTTAGTAAGCATTGATAGACGTCAAAAATATTATAAAAAGTGAGAATCGCTATTAATAAAGAACATAACACTTTTACTAAACTATATCTTGCCTCAAGAGATAGTATAAGCCGTATTGTGGCTTCTATAGTACCTCCTCATGAAATTGAAGATGTAGTACAAGAAACTTATGTGCGCCTCTGCCAGGCAAAAAATACAGATAAAATATCATCTAAAAAATCGTTTATGTATACAACGGCTAAAAATTTAGCGTTAGATTATCAGAAAAGAGCAGGAACGCGCTTGGTTGACGATAAAATCGATTGGTCTGAATTGGAACATATTATTGAACACAGTAATGATGATAGTGTATTAAAAAGTGTTATTAGTAATGATGAGTTTTCAAAGTTTTGTGAAGTTATTCGGCAGCTCCCCGCGCAATGCAGAAAAGTCTTTGTGTTAAAAAAAGTTTATGGTTATTCACAAAAAGAAATTTCTAAACATATGAATATTAGTGAAAGCACAGTAGAAAAACACATATCATCAGGAACCAAACGTTGTATGTTAATGGTTCAACAAAATGATATTAAATCAAAAGATAGAGTAACTCTAAAAAGTCATGGAGTTAAAGGTTAACATGGACAATATACATATTCTTAAGCCACAACGTATAGAAGATGAAAGGATCCTTGATGATGCCTGCGATTGGATTGCTAAAATTGATCGTGGTTTGTCGGCTAAAGAAACATCTGAATTTCAAACATGGTTATATGAAAAACCCGCACATTTAGCGCAAATGCTTAATGTTGCCAAAATGTGGGACAAAATGGACGACTTAGAACGTTTATCTGACATTTTTCCTGAAAATCAAGTTCAAAGAAAAAAACCATCTTTATTTATTGGCGCTGTTGCTGCTTCGTTAGTGCTGGCTTTTACTCTAGTTTTCTTAAATTTTAGTCATTTCTTTACAACAACGCCTCAAATAGTTATGCAACCTGCTGAATCTACCTATAAAACCAAGGTTGGTGAAATGGACACAATAACTTTGCCTGATAATAGTTTACTTGTATTAAATACAAATACGATTGTGAATATGAAATACACCAATGACGTAAGAATACTAGAGCTGGTTCAAGGTGAAATACATATCGACGTAGCTCATGATGAATCGAGACCTTTAAGTGTATTAGCTAATGGAAAAATTATTCAAGCGGTAGGTACAGCTTTTAATGTTGAAGTAGGTTCAGACATCGTTGAACTTATAGTGACTGAAGGTAAGGTGCTTGTTGAAGATAAATCAACAAATCAGTTTAAAGCTGATGTGGCTAACCACAAGGTTAAATTACCTAAAACGTCTTTGGCTGTGTCGAAAGGTGAAAAAATTGATTTAGATACCGTGGAAAAAAGTGCTAAGCAATCAACGGTGGTTAAATTAGATCCAATCGATATTATTTCTTCTTTATCCTGGCAGGAAAAGAAACTCATCTTTAGAGGTGAGTCCTTATCACAAGTGGTTCATGAAATTAGTCGTTATACCGACTTACAAATTGAACTTGATGATAATGAGGTATTGAAACAAATTAATGTTGTAGGGGTTTTTAAAACAGGCGATGTAACGGAATTACTCGTTGAGTTTAAAAAGCACTTCAACATTACTCATGAAAAAACAAGCGACAATAAAATTAAGCTTTATTTTGCTAGTTAGTTGATCCCATTGATATTACATCTTCTTGGCTATTAACATTCAACATAGGATAAAAATAATAAAGAATGAAAACTTCATACAAAAACAACACAGCTTTAATTAAATCCGTAAGCCTATATACGTTTTTACTAACTTTACTTTTGGTTAATCCGTTGAGTCTAAAAGCTTCTTATGCGAAAGACAGGCCTAATATCGTTATCATGATGACAGACGATCAAGGTTATGGCGATATTGGTGCTCATGGTAATCCTTATTTAAAAACCCCTAACATAGAGGCTATTGGTGAACGTGGTCTAGAAATGACCAACTTTATTACCTATCCCAATTGTTCAGCAACTCGTGCAGGACTTTTAACTGGGCGTTATCCTTATCGCACAGGGGTTACAGCTGTAACACAAGTTGATCACTTTATGCGTGGTAGTGAAACAACCTTAGCCGAAGTGTTAGCTGATAATGGTTATAGAACAGGAATTTTTGGTAAATGGCACTTAGGTGATAATCATCCGATGCGGCCTACAGACCAAGGATTTCAAGAAGCTTTAGTACATAAAGGCGGTGGTATTGGTCAAGCGGCAGGTCCTGCGAACAATACTTATTTTGATCCTATTTTAGAACACAATAATGTATCTAAAAAATACAAAGGTTATTGCGACGACATCTTCACAGATGCTGCAATGGACTTTATGAGTAAGAAAGACAAAAAACCTTTTCTACTTTATTTATCAACAAACTTACCGCATCTACCTTTACAAGTACCCGATAAGTTAGCTGAGCCTTACCGTAAAATGGGGCTGCATGAAGATAATGCATTGGTTTACGGCATGATTGACAGTATTGACTACAACGTTGGTCGTGTAATGGCTAAATTGAAAAAGTTAGGACTTGAAGAAAACACTATCGTACTGTTTTTATCAGACAATGGCCCTCGTCATCGCAGAACCAAAAATGATTCTTACCCTGGTCGTTGGGTAGCTAATCTTCGTGGGACTAAAACAAGCGTATATGATGCCGGTATTAAAGTACCATTTTACGTGCAGTGGCCAGGTAAAATAGATCCTCAAAAACAAGCTAAAAATATGGGAACAATTATCGACTTATTCCCAACATTATTAGAGGTTGCTGATGTTGATTTACCAAAAAATGTTCATATAGATGGTCGTTCGTTATTACCTTTATGGACAAAAGGTGAAACTAAAAACGTTGAAAACAGAGACTTCTTTGTACAAATGCACTATGGACCTACACCGTTTAAATATATGCACTTCAATGTAAGAACATCAAAATACAAATTAGTAAGTCCGCACGATTTTCCACATGGTATTGTTCATCAACCAACGGATTTTGTATTACAAAATGTAGTTAAAAACCTAGAACTTTACGACATGGAAAACGATCCTAGCGAGCGTATTAACATTGCTAAACAGCATCCCGATATTGTAGAAGCCATGTTAGAACGCTATGAAAACTGGTTTGATGAGGTAACTGAAGAACGTGATACGGCAGGAATAGAGCGTATTTCTTTAGGATATAAAGCACAGCCAGAAGTTACGCTTTCACGTTTTGATTGGGGGGGGCCTCGTGTTATTTCTCGTTTTGATTACGGCGGACCTCGTGTTGTTGAAGATAACCAACTAGGTTATTGGGAAGTTCGTAGTAAAAAAGGGCGCTATAATGTGTCTTACGATTTACCTGAAATTACGAAAGATAGTGTTGCTCATCTAAAATATAAAAATGTTCATTTACAAAAAAATATTAAAAAGGGACAGAAAACAGTAAGCTTTAATAAGGTTAACCTTCCTGAAGGCGAAGGAAACTTTCATGCTTATATTAAAATGGATAGATTGCCTGTAGGGCCTGTATTTGTTGATGTGAAGCGCATTGATAAGTAATTGAATAATTAAAATAAGAAAATATTAACAAGTTCAACTTTATGTAAAGGCATTCATACTCTCCCCCGTGAGTGCCTTTACATTTTTTATAAAACAATAATAAGACCTTTTAGGAAACTCAATGAGTATTGATAAAAGCCATCAACAATCTAAAGCAAGATTTAAAATATTATCACTTATCTTTTTAAGTGTAGTCATCAACTACATGGATAGAAGCAACATGGCTGTTGCTGCTCCAATGCTATCAGCAGAGTTAGGTTTTACTACCGTTCATATGGGATACATATTTGCAGCTTTTGGTGCAACTTATGCTCTAATGCAAATACCTGGCGGTATATTAGTTGATTACGTTAAACCACGTATATTATACCCGTTTATTTTAACTGCATGGTCTATAGCTACTTTAATACAGGGCTTTGTAAGTAGTGTTACAGCCCTTATTGGTTGTCGAATGGCGATAGGTGTTTTTGAAGCACCATCTTACCCAGCAAACAATAAAATTGTTACATCGTGGTTTAGTGAAGAAGAACGCGCTTCTGCAATCGCCGCTTATACATCCGGACAATTTATTGGTTTAGCGTTTTTAACACCTGTACTTATTTTTATCCAAGCAAGTTTTGGCTGGCGTGGACTATTTATTATCTCTGGTTTAATAGGTATTGTTTGGGCAGCTATTTGGTATTTTGTTTACCGAGATCCAAGTGATGTGAATGAAGCTGCAAAAGAAGAAGCTAAAACAGAAGTTATTGCTTTTGAATGGAAAAACCTGCGAGAAGCTTTCTCACATAAAAAACTTTGGGGTATATATATTGGCCAATTTTGTTTAGGTGGTTTATTAATATTCTTTTTAACTTGGTTTCCAACTTACTTAATGGAATTTAAAGGCTTTAGCACCATAAAAACAGGGTTTTTAGGATCTATACCTTATATTTTTGCCTTTTTTGGGGTACTTATTTCAGGCTTTCTTTCTGACTTCTTAGTACGTAAAGGCGTATCTAAAGAGGTATCTCGTAAAGCGCCCATTATTGCCGGAATGTTATTGTCTACCAGTATTGTTGGTGCAAATTATGTTGATAGTGAGTTTGCTGTAATAGCATTATTATCAATCGCTTTTTTTGGTAATGGTTTAGCATCAATAACCTGGGTTTTTGTATCATTATTAGCCCCAGAGCGTATGGTAGGTTTAGTTGGTGGTTGTTTTAACTTTATCGGTGGTTTGTCGGGTGTTTGTGTGCCTATTATCATTGGTTACCTAGTAGAAGGTGGTGATTTTAAACCAGCGTTAATTTTTATTGGAGCATTGGCGTTAATTGGTTTAAGTAGTTACTTATTCTTGGTCGGTAAAGTGGAGCAAATAGAAATTAAACCTAAAGCTGCAGCATTACAAAATTAATCTTCTTTCAATAGTCGCTAAAGCCTTAATCGAGTGGTATCGGTTAAGGCTTTTTTTATTGATTTAAAACTGTTTTACCACTACTTCAGTGGGTAGCCGCTTATTTAAGGCCTCTATACTACAAGATATTCATTAAAAATAATTAAACAATGTTAGTTTGCTTGTGATTATTAAGGTCTTAAGAATACGATTCTAGGATACAGGTTTTGATTAAAAAATTGTGGATGATATATAGTAATTAGATAGAAAATTTTATAAGAAATATAGATTTGTATTTATATACATGTTTGAGGGAGAAGAAGTGAAAATGGTGGGCCCTCCCCGACTTGAACGGGGGACCTGCCGATTATGAGTCGGATGCTCTAACCAACTGAGCTAAGGGCCCATTTTCATGGCCTAGGCCTGAAAACTTTTTCTTGCTAAAAAACATTACATCTCAAAGCGGCGTGAAGTATAAGCATTTTTTATTTTGTTGTCACCACTATAATCTCAAATAATTTATAAAAATTGACTGTTAGCTTAATTGTTAAACAAAATAGGCGTTTATTTATTTTTTAATAGCCAAAAATGAAAAAATCCAGCACTTGGCTGGATTTTTAAATAAGGTGTTAAATGATTTTTATTCGCCGTCTAAGAAACTTTTAAGTTGCTCTGAACGAGAAGGGTGACGTAATTTACGTAACGCTTTTGCTTCGATTTGACGAATACGTTCACGTGTAACGTCAAATTGCTTACCAACTTCTTCTAGCGTATGGTCAGTATTCATATCAATACCAAAACGCATTCTTAATACTTTAGCTTCACGTGCTGTTAAACCAGCGAGTACTTCGTGAGTTGCATCTTTTAAGTTTTCAGAGGTTGCAGAATCAACAGGTAATTCACCGCTACCATCTTCAATAAAGTCGCCTAAGTGTGAATCTTCGTCATCACCGATAGGGGTTTCCATTGAGATAGGTTCTTTTGCTATTTTTAATACCTTACGAATTTTATCTTCAGGCATTACCATGCGCTCAGCTAACTCTTCAGGAGTAGGCTCACGACCCATTTCTTGTAACATTTGACGAGAGATACGATTAAGTTTGTTAATCGTTTCAATCATGTGTACAGGAATACGGATTGTACGTGCTTGGTCAGCAATAGAACGTGTTATTGCTTGGCGTATCCACCATGTTGCATACGTTGAAAACTTGTAACCACGACGGTATTCAAATTTATCAACCGCTTTCATTAAGCCGATGTTACCTTCTTGGATCAGATCTAAGAATTGTAAACCACGGTTGGTGTATTTTTTAGCGATTGAAATAACAAGACGTAAGTTAGCTTCTACCATTTCTTTTTTCGCACGGCGAGCTTTAGCTTCACCAATTGACATACGACGGTTAATGTCTTTAATGCCATGTACGTTTAGGTAGGTTTCTTCTTCAATCATGTTAAGTTTGTAGATGCAACGTTCTACGTCTAACTCAATATCAGCTAGCTTAGCTGAATGAGGTAAGCCCGCATTTTTTTGCTCGTCAAACCAATCTTTTGATGTTTCGTTACCTGGAAATATTTTGATAAAGGTAGATTTAGGCATACCTGCACCAACAACACAGTGCTTCATGATCAAACGCTCTTGAACACGTAAACGGTCCATTACGCTGCGCATGTTTTTAACTAAGCGATCAAAAACTTTAGGTACGATTCTAAATTCTTTGAATACTTCAGCTAATGCATCAATTGCAACTTGTGCGTCAGCATGGCCGCGGCCTTTATCACTGATGATTTTGTTTGCAGCTTCATAAGCATCACGAAGTAAGCCAAACTTTTCTTTGGCTAGTTCAGGATCTGGGCCTGTATCTTCTTCTTCTTCGTCTTCATCATCGTCGCTGTCTTTATCTTCATCATCTAATTCTTCTTTAGATAATTCAGAACCAATATGGGTAGCAGCGGCAGGAATTTCTTCTTCTTCGGCATCAGGGTCTAAAAAGCCAACGATAATATCGCTTAAGCGAACTTCTTCAGCTTCAAAGTTGTCCCATTGCTCTAATAAGTAATTAATTGCAGGAGGGTATTCAGAAACAGAACGTTGTACTTCTTTAATACCTTCTTCAATACGTTTTGCGATAACTATTTCGCCCTTACGGGTTAATAGCTCAACAGTACCCATTTCACGCATATACATACGTACGGGATCTGTTGTGCGACCAATTTCGCTTTCAACAGAAGCAAGTGCTTGCGCAGCAGCTTCGGCAGCGTCTTCATCGGTATTCGCTTCACTCATCATTAAGGTATCGTTATCAGGCGCGTTTTCAAACACCTGTATACCCATGTCGTTGATCATTCTAACGATGTCTTCAACTTGGTCAGAGTCAATAATCTCTTGAGGAAGATGATCATTAACTTGAGCAAACGTTAAATAACCTTGCTCTTTACCTTTAGTTATTAGCTCTTTAAGCCTAGATTGTGGGGCTTTATCCATTGACGAGTGTCCACCTAATTTATGGGTATCAAATTGAAAAAAGTAAGCCTTGAATTATAGCAATATGCTTGCTTAATTACCAGACGTAAACCGATATATTGTTAACTAGTTGTTATATCAAGTTGATTATTTATATACAACTTTAAACGCCTATTAGGCGCTGAGTAAACTATGTAATTCTTGTTTTTCTATTTTTGTTAAACCTGTTGTTTGTTCTTTTGAAAGTAAGGCTTCAGTACGTTGTTCGATAAAGATATTGAGAAAACGTTCAATAATATCTAAAAAAGTAGATTCTGCGTTTTCTGGTTCAATATGGTGCTCTAAGTACATTAATTTAGTGAGCTGCTTACTTTCTTCTTGACCTCTATACTTTTCAATAATTTGTGCACTATGAATACTTGGGTTTTGCTTGCATATCATAAGTAGCTGATTTAACAAGGGTATTCCAGGTACATTTAAATGTGTAAGTATCGATATATCAGGTAAAGCATTAACTATATGGGGATGCTCAAGTAATAATGCAATAGCTAATCGAACAGGTGTTATTTTTGTTTGCTTTTTTATGGGCGTTTTTGTGTTTTTTGAAGCAAAAGCTTTATTTAATTTAGCGAGTTGCTGCTCATTACCGCTGCCAAAGTTATTAGCGAGTTTGGTTACAATTGCATCTTTTAAATGGCTGTCAGGTAGCTTTTCTAAGTATGGCTTAAAGTTATTAATAGCAGATGATTTTCCTTCGGCGGAAGTCATATCGTATTGAGCTAATAAATGCTCAAATAAAAAGTCAGAAAGAGGTGTTGCTTGATCGATTATAGCCTCAAAAACTTGCTGGCCTTTTGTACGTATTAAGCTATCAGGGTCTTCTCCGTCAGGTAAAAAAACAAACCTTAGTGAGTAACCATCTTGAATTAAGGGTAGGGCATTATCCATTGCTCGCCAGGCCGCATCTCTACCTGCTCTATCACCATCATAACAACATATCACTTCTTTAACGGTTCTAAAGAGTGTTTGTAGTTGTTCTGGTGTTGTTGCTGTTCCTAAAGATGCTACAGCGTAACTTACACCATGCTGGGCTAAGGCAACTACGTCCATATAACCTTCAACTACAAGTAAGCGTGATAACTGTTTGTTTGCTAATTTTGCTTCATATAAGCCGTAAAGTTCTTGACCTTTATGATAAATACGTGTTTCTGGAGAGTTTAAGTATTTAGGTGTGCCGTCTGATAAAACTCTGCCACCAAAACCTACAACTCGGCCGCGTTTGTCTCTAATTGGAAATTGAATACGGCCTCTAAATCTATCATAAGGCTTATTTTTATCGCCTTGAATTGCCATGCCTAGATCAACGAGTTGCTTGGTTGTTGCTGCATTTTTAGCAAATACGTTCATCATGCCGTCCCAAGCGTCACTAACGTAACCAATGCCAAATTGTTTGACTATTTCGCCACTTAAACCGCGACCTTTTAAATAATTTATAGCGGTCTCTTTGTCATGAGCAACACGAAGTTGCTGTTGGTAAAAACGGCTGATTTTTTCCATTAAGGCATAATCATCTTGTTTTTGTGCGTAGACTTGTTGCTGTTGTTTTTGTTGTGCGGGCGTTTGATTATTGTCTTCACGCGGGACGGTCATGCCGTAGTGTGAAGCGAGTTCTTCTACAGCATCAGGAAATTCTAATCGATCAAATTCCATTAAAAATGAAATAGCATTGCCATGTTCGCCACAACCAAAGCAATGATAAAATTGTTTATCTTGGCTTACGCTAAACGAAGGTGATTTTTCGGTATGAAAAGGACAACAAGCTTGATAGTTTTTACCTGCTTTTTTTAAAGGAACACGACTATCAATAAGCTCAACAATATCAGCTCTGGCTAATAAGTCATCGATGAACTGTCTTGGGATCATACCTGCCATATAATTAGAACACTCGAATGTTGAGAATAGGGAACTTCGTTTTCTATTTTACACAATAAAATCGTTTGATTGATATTAGTTTTCAATCTTTAAATTTAAGGGAATAAAAAACCGCGAGGCATAAGCAATCGCGGTTTATTTTGAGACTTCCCTTGTGGGAATATAAAGTTAACTATTTAAAGTATTTCTTACTTGACCGCTTACTGCGCCCAAATCTGCTTTACCTTGCATAATAGGTTTTAATATTGCCATTACTTTGCCCATGTCAGCCATTGAAGCTGCACCGGTTTCTGTTATTGCTGTATTAATTAAATCATTAATCTCATCTGCAGTGAAAGGTTGAGGTAAAAACGTATTTAACGCTTCAACTTCAGCCGCTTCTTTTGCAGCTAATTCATCTCGACCACCATCAGTAAACATTTTAATAGATTCTTTACGTTGTTTAACCATTTTAGTTAGAACGGCTAATACGTTTTCATCTGTTGCTTCTGTACCGTGATCTATTTCAGCTTGTTTAACAGCTGATATCGCCATGCGAATAACACCAAGACGCAATTTGTCTTTAGCTCGCATAGCAATTTTCATTTCATCTTTTAGTTGACTAAGTAGACTCATAGGTTGACTCAGTTGACTGAAGTAAGTACTAAAATATCTTAGTACATACGAACGCGACGAGCGTTCTCACGAGAAACTTTTTTAGCAGCACGTTTTACAGCAGCGGCTTTCTTACGTTTACGTTCCCAAGTTGGCTTTTCATAACATTCGCGACGACGAACTTCTGAAAGGATACCTGCTTTCTCACATGAACGTTTAAAACGACGAAGTGCTACGTCAAACGGTTCGTTCTCTCTTACTTTAATTACTGGCATTTTTTTTGTTAACCTTTGTGTCTATTTAAATCTATAAAATTGGTAACCTTCTTAGCCTAAGCCTCGAAATCACCCGCTCTATCAAAAATTGGTGCCGTATTCTAAAGCCAACAGGTAAGTAAAGTAAAGTAATAATAACAATATGACACTTTAAATGGTGGAGAATTGCTTTTTAAATGGTGGAGAATTGCTTTTATCACAGGTAAAATTGCGCGCTTAACTTTTGAGGATTCTTTTTATATGCGTATTTTAGGTATTGAAACATCATGTGATGAAACAGGTATTGCTATTTATGATGACGAGCAAGGTATTATGGCTCATCGTTTATATAGCCAAATTGCTGTTCATGCGGATTATGGTGGAGTAGTGCCTGAGTTGGCGTCACGTGATCATGTACGTAAAACCATTCCTTTAATTAAAGAGGTGTTAGCTGATGCTAATTTAACACCTAAAGATTTAGATGGTGTTGCTTATACTGCAGGTCCTGGCTTAGTGGGCGCGTTATTAGTTGGCTGTTCTATTGGACGAAGCTTGGCTTATGGTTGGGGAATACCGGCTGTGCCTGTTCATCATATGGAAGGTCATTTATTAGCGCCAATGTTAGAAGACAATGTACCTGAGTTTCCTTTTGTTGCTTTACTTGTGTCTGGCGGGCATACCATGTTGGTACGCGTAGATGGTATTGGACAGTATGAACTGTTAGGTGAGTCGGTTGACGATGCAGCAGGTGAAGCCTTTGATAAAACGGCTAAACTCTTGGGTTTAGATTACCCCGGAGGGCCTGTTTTAGCAAAAATGGCTGAGAAAGGTGTTCATGGCCGCTTTGTATTTCCTCGCCCTATGACTAATAAACCGGGTTTAGATTTTAGTTTTAGTGGTTTAAAAACAGCAACAGGTACCGCTATTCGTGAAGAAAAAGCAAAAGGGACTATGGATGAGCAAACTCATGCTGATATTGCTTACGCTTTTCAAGATGCTGTTATTGATACTATAGCAATAAAATGTAAAAGAGCATTGAAAGCCTGTGATTTAAAAAGACTAGTGATTGCTGGTGGTGTAAGTGCTAATACAGCGCTACGTGAAAAGTTAGCGGTTATTACTAAAAATTTAGGTGGTGAAGTATTTTATCCTCGCCCTGAATTTTGTACCGATAATGGTGCCATGATCGCTTATGCTGGTTTACAACGGTTAAAGTCGGGCGCCGAACAAGAGTTAACGTTTAAAGCTACACCACGCTGGCCGCTTGATACGCTTCCTGCAGTTTAATGTGCAGAGTGTTAGCTTTTTACTGATATTTTATTCTCTGTACCTTTAAGTAAGCGTTGAATGTTATCTTTATGTCTCATAATAACTAGTGCGCTCAACATAAGTACAGGGAATACATAAATGGGCTTGATCATCCATGTATATAAAGGAGCTAAGCTAACGGTTACAATAGCCGCTAAACTCGAATAGCGTGTAAGTTTAGCTACAATTAGCCAAGTACCAATTAATAGCCCTCCTAAAGTAAAACCTAATGGTAATAAAACACCAAAAGCTGTTGCAACGGCTTTACCCCCTTTAAAACCAAAAAATATGGGGAACATATGCCCTAAACACGCAGCAACCCCGATAAAGCCAATATATAAAGGTTCTATGCCTAAAAAGTAAGCCCCCCAAACTGGAATAGCTCCTTTAATCACATCAAAAAATAAAACGAAAGCAGCGGTTAATTTATTGGTACTACGTAGCACGTTGGTTGCGCCGGGGTTATGTGAACCAACATCACGAGGATCAGGTAAATGTTGAATTTTACATATTAAAATAGCACTAGAAATTGAGCCCGCTAAATAAGCGAGTACAATTATTCCTAATATTAAATAATAATGTGTAATGAGTTTTCTCTTAAAATATTGTTAAGTAGTTATAAGTGAATCTAAAGTTATCTAATTATAGAAAACAACGTTCTCATTAGGTGCGCTAATGAGTAAAGCCTAAAGATAGTTAATTATATTCTAATACATTTCTGGTTTTTAATGATTTAGATAGGTAAAATTACGCCTAATAAATAATTCAATTGGTATTATGCATCAAATTAACTATTTGAAGTTATAACATAATCTAATTATGCCGTGTAATAAAGAGTTTTGAAATATGGATAAAGTTTGTATCGAAGGTTTAAGCATTCAAACCACTATTGGCTTTTATGAGTGGGAAAAGCAAATCAAGCAAACACTGATCATAGATTTAACACTAGGTTGGGATATATCCAAAGCAGCACTTAATGACGAATTAGCAAAAACATTAGATTACGCAAAAATTTCTGAAGACGTAGAAGTATTTGCTAATGCTAATCCCGTCGATTTAATTGAAACATTGGCGGAACGTTTAGCTCAGTACTTAATGAGCACTTACCAAATTCCGTGGTTAAAACTTAAAGTGGGTAAACCTGGCGCTGTTCATAACACCAAAACGGTTGGTGTTGAAATTGAAAGAGGCGTAATGGCTTAATGTCGTACCTTTATATTTCTTTAGGCAGTAATATAAATAGGGAATATCACGTTAAGCACGGTCTGACTGAACTTGCAAAAGTATTTGGTGCTTTAACGCTTTCTTCTTTATATGAAAGTAAAGCCGTAGGTTTTGATGGCTCAGACTTTTATAACATGGTTATTGGTGTAGAAACGTCAAACACGATTGAAGAGGTTGCTAATACATTACGTACTATTGAATTTAAGTACGGACGAGAGCAGCAAGCTAAAAAGTTTAGTCCACGTACTTTAGATTTAGATCTCTTACTGTTTGATGAACTTATTCTTAATACACCCGCACAAATCCCCAGAGATGAAATTACAAAAAACGCTTTTGTTTTATGGCCGCTTGCTGAAATAGCCGAAAGCCTTAAACATCCTGTTACTAACCAATCGTATGGCCAGCTTTGGCAGAATTTTGATAAAGCGAGTCAGTCGATCACCCAAATACCATTTTCATGGTCACACATTATGGATAATCAAAATACATGAGTACTTTAGAAATATTTTTATTAGCTGTTATTCAAGGCTTTACTGAATTTTTACCTATCAGTAGTTCGGCTCACTTAATTTTACCTTCTGCTGTTTTAGGCTGGCAAGATCAAGGTTTAGCCTTCGATGTAGCAGTACATGTGGGTACTTTATTAGCTGTTGTTTTATATTTTAGGAAAGAAGTAGGCAGCATGGCTGTTGCGTGGATTTCAACTATTACGCAGCGTAATAAAGAAACAGAAAGTAATTTTGATGGTACATTAGCTTGGTGGATTTTGTTTGCCACAATTCCTGCCGGATTATTTGGTTTACTGGGTAAAGATATTATTGAAGAGTATTTACGCTCAGCCTTGGTGATTGCCGGAACAACCATTATTTTTGGTGTGCTACTTGGTTTTGCTGATATTAAAGCTAAACAAAATGTAAGTATTGAAAAAATGGGCTTTAAAGGCGCTATGCTGATTGGTTTCGCACAAGCTATAGCGTTAATTCCTGGAACTTCCCGTTCAGGTATAACCATGACCATAGGTTTAATGTTAGGTTTAAGTAGAGAAAACGCGGCTAGATTCTCATTTTTATTATCAATTCCCGCTATTGCAATGGCCGGAAGTTACTTAACACTAAAACTTATTACTTCAGCTGATGCGGTTGATTGGAATGCGATAGGCTTAGGTAGCGTACTTGCTTTTGTTAGTGCATACGCCTGTATTCATTTCTTTTTAGTGTTACTTGATAAAATAGGTATGATGCCATTTGTTATTTACCGTTTAGTGTTAGGCTTTGGTTTATTGTGGTTTGTATTAGGTTAAAATTTAATTATTGTTTAAGTTAAAAAAACGTGCTTTTTAGCGCGTTTTTTTATGGGAAAAATAAAAAATAATTTTTTTTTTGATAAAACCCTAAGGGTAAGTTTACGTTAACGTAAAATAATTAATGAATATTTAAGCTTCTTTGATTACACTATAAACAGAGATTAACGAAAGTATTAACGAGATAGAGGGCTCTTATGGATTTATCATTAACTGAAGAACAAGCCATGATCCAAGACATGGCAAAGAAGTTTGCAGAGTCAGAACTTGCACCTGTGGCTGCACAACTTGATGAAACCTATAATGAAACTTTATTTTTAAGTAATATTAATAAACTCTCTGAATTAGGCTTTATGGGGTTAAATGTTAAAGCCGAATACGGTGGAGTTGAAGCTGGTGCTGTTTCATTTAGCTTAGCAATAACCGAACTAGCCAGAGCTTGTGCGTCAACAGCGGTTACAACATCAGTAACCAACATGGTGGCAGAAGTTATCCAATCCATTGGTAATGAAGATCAAAAGCAAAATTACTTACCTAAATTATGCAGCGGCGAATACCGTGCCGGTGGTTTTTGCTTAACAGAAACAATGGCAGGTTCAGATCCTGCAGGTATGAAAACCACAGCAGTAAAAGCAGGCGATGAATATGTTTTAAATGGCACAAAAGTTTATATTACCAGTGCTTCATTTGCGGATCTTTTTGTGGTTTGGGCTGTTACTGATTCATCAGCAAAAAAAGGTAAAGGGATTTCTTGCTTTTTAGTTGAAGCAAATACTCCCGGTATTACCATCAGTAAACGAGAAGACAAAATGGGTCAAAAGGCTTCTCCAACTAACCAAGTTATTTTTGAAAATTGCCGTATTCCAGCAACTGCACTTATGGGACAAGAAAACCAAGGTTTTTCTATTGCAGTAAGTGAATTAGCGGGGGGGCGTATTGGTATAGGTTCACTTGCTTTAGGTATCGGTTTAGCGGCTATGGATTATGCGCGCGAATACATTGTAGAGAGAAAACAATTTGGTCAATCATTGTCTAACTTTCAAGGATTACAATGGAAGTTAGCGGATCGATATACTGACTTAGAAGCTGCTCGTTTATTATTAATGCAAGCTGCAGATAACAAAGATAAAGGCTTACCTTTTAGTACTTCAGCCTCGATGGCTAAATACTTTGCCACCGAAAAAGCTAATACAGCCTGTTACGACGCTTTACAAATTATGGGGGGAGCAGGTTATATTAAAGAGTACCCATTAGAGCGTTTCGCAAGAGATGTTCGTGTAACGTCTATTTATGAAGGTACAAGTGAAATTCAAAAAGTGATCATTTCAAGAGCATTACTTAGTGAAGTTAGCTAATACGTAAAGCCTGATAAGCTTTTTATCTATCCCATTATTATCTTAAGGTTAAAACAATAACTTTTTTCACATATAGTTATTGTTTAAACCTTGTATCTTTAAGGTTCGCCCCAAAATATTGAGTAATATTGTTTTAATTGGAAATATCAATGAGCTCAAATATCGTTGCCATCACATTAGAAAACTTCCAGCAAGTTGTTTTAGAAGAATCAAAATCAAAGCTTGTTCTTGTCAGTTTTTGGGCTGAGCAAGTTCCTGAAAGTATTGAATTACGAGATGCATTAACAGCAAAAGTGTCATTGTTCCCTGACCATATGGTACTCGCTACGGTTGATTGCCAAACACAAGGCCAAATCGCTCAGCAGTTTGGTGTTCAAGGTTTGCCAACGGCTGTTTTAGTTAAGGATGCTCAACCTATTGATGGTTTGACAGGTCCTCAAACAGAAGAACTAGTACAAGCCTTTTTAGATAAACATTTACCTAAAGTTGAAGATACATTATTAAATGAAGCTAAGTTAGCCTTAGTGGAAAATGATATAAATAAAGCATACACGGCTGCATCACAGGCTTACCAAATAGACAGTGAAAGAGCTGATATTAAAATTGTTTATGCCGATGCCTCTATTCAATTAGGTAAGGTAGCCGATGCTGAAGCTATGTTAGCGACCATTACACTGGTTGATCAAGACAGCGCTTACCAAGCCGTTATGGCTAAGCTTGAATTAGCGACACAAGCTGCTGAGTCACCAGAAATTAAAGCACTGGAAGCACAGCTTAAAAGTGAACCTGATAACGATGAAATAAAACATAAGTTAGCAGTACAATATTCCCAAGTTAACCGTAACGAAGAAGCACTTGAGATACTGTTTAGATTAGTACAAAAAGATATGTCTAACACTACAAGTAAAGAGTTAATGTTAGATGTGTTGAAAGTACTACCAGACGGCGATTCGTTAGCCACTAAATACAGAAGAAAGCTTTATACTCTGATGTATTAAAAACTGTATTTTATGACGCAATAAAAAGCCACGCTATTTTACTAATAGCGTGGCTTTTTAAGTATTAGAAATTCGTCTTACTTTAATTTATCAACAAAAGTCTTTTTAAATTTAGCCAGTTTAGGGGCCACTACGGCTTGGCAGTATGGGTTTTCTGGATTGCGATTGAAATAGCCTTGATGCATATCTTCACCTGAATAAAATTCAGATTTTGCAGTAACTTCTGTTACTACGGGATCAGGCCAAATGTTATCTTGATTGATCTCATCAATAATACTTAAAGCCGCTTGTTGTTGTTCTTCAGTATGAAAAAAAACACCAGAGCGATATTGAGTGCCAGTATCATTACCTTGTCTGTTTAACTGTGTAGGGTTGTGCAGCGCAAAAAATATTTCTAATATTTCACGGTAGGTGATAACGCTAGGATCATAAGATAATTGCACAACTTCAGCATGACCTGTAGTGCCAGAACAAACTTTTTCATAGGTTGGATCGCTAGTTTCTCCACCCATATAACCTGATACAGCACTTTCAATACCTTTAACGTTATTGAAGGCTGATTCTATACACCAAAAACAGCCACCTGCTAATGTTGTTTGTTCAATTGTAGTTGTCATGTTGTTATTGCCCGTTTACATATTTTAAGGAGAGAATTATAAGGAAGTTACTGTTATATAGAAAGCGACAGGTATAATAAAAATATAAATGTTAGATTAGACACATCGAAGAAGCGCTTGAGCAAAATTACTTCTTTTTATAAGGGAGTAATCATTATCACAAAGCGTTGCCTTGAATTGATATCGCTCAAGGGCTCTAGTCTGAAACGATGAACCTGTGTATTTGATCATTTATTCTTCGTATAAAATAGATTAATTTATTAATGTGTTTGGTATTATTGCAGTGAATAAAATTTAAGAGAATAACATAGTGTCAGATCAACAAAAATTAGTAGAAGCAGTTAATCAAGTTATGCCTTTTGGAAAATATGCCGGAAGAAAGTTGCTTCATTTACCAGAACCTTATTTAGTATGGTTCCACGGTAAAGGTTTTCCTGAAGGGAAATTAGGTGAGCAACTCGCATTAATGTATGAAGTAAAACTTAACGGCTTAGAAAAAATGTTACAACCTTTGTTAATCGATTAAAAAGCTAAAATTTAATATAAAAAAAAGTTTTTAATAAACCAAATTTTTATATTAACTTTCCTATTATTGCCTATTGGAATATTACATTTTTATTAAGAAGCTGTTTTGTAATATAAAAGTCATTTTTAGTTTTTTATAGCTGTTTTTTCTTTTTGTTTTAAGCATTTTTTGCGCCCATTTGTAACCTTTATCCTCTTGCATTCTAACGAGGTTTGGTCGAGAATTAATTGTCGACTGAAGTTAAGTTTCGACCGCTAGATATATTATTTTATTTTTATTATCAAATGGTTAAGAGGTGTAGTTCATGAGAAGACAAAAAAGGGATCGTTTAGGAAGAGCACATGCTAACGGTTATCAGGCAGGCCTTAATGGCAAAGCAAAGGAAAAATGTCCTTATCAGAGTATCAACGCTAGATCGGAATGGTTAGGAGGGTGGCGAGAAGCGGTTTCCGATAGAAGCACTGGATTATTCAAATAACTAACTTGTCGTAACAAAACATTAATTTTAAAACGAATTAAGCCTTTAACTTATCACATTAAGCTAAAGGCTTTTTCTTGTTTAGTTACTTACCACATACCTTACAACTACTTTGCTTCTTTATTTGAAATTGTTGCCATTGGTTCGATAAACCATCAAACAAATTTAGCTGATTGATGTGTATTGTATTGCCTGTCAGTAACTTTATTGCTTGTAATGATTGCATACCCGCTACAATAGCTAATACCGGCCCAACAATACCTATAGTTTGGCAGTTGTTTTCAGGTGCTTTTTTACTTTCTGGGAATAGGCACTGATAACAAGCGCTTTCGTCATTACGAGGATCTACAACGAGTTGTTGGCCATCAAACCCAGTGGCAGCACCTACAATTAAAGGGACTTTATGAGTAACGCAATATTGATTAACCAAATAGCGTGTTTGAATGTTGTCGCTACAATCAATGACTACATCCATTTTAGGCACGTAATAGTCGCATAATTCGTTATCCAGCATTTCATCAATCACTTCAATTGTTACATCGCTGTTATGTTGTTGAAGTTTTTCAGCGGCGGTATCAGCTTTGTTTTGATCAATATCGTTTTCGGTAAATAATATTTGTCGTTGCAGGTTAGTAATATCAACCGTATCGCCATCGGCTATAAATAATGTGCCAATGCCTGCCGCGGCTAAATAAAGAGAAACAGGATTGCCTAAGCCTCCCATACCCACAATCATCACATTAGCATTGCGAAGGGCTATTTGGCCTTCTTCCCCTATGCTTTTCAGCATGATTTGTCGGCTATACCTGAGTTGTTCTTTTTGAGTCAGCACGTTAAAGCTCTCCAATATCCGCTAAGCTGTGCACTGCACTGGCTTTAAATTGAATGTAAACAAGATCATGCAGGCTTAGCGATAAACGTTCTGCAGACCATAAACTAATAGAAGAATAAAATACTTGCTCTGCGCAAGTTAAGGTAATTAATACGGTGTTGTTTTGCGGCTGTATATCTAAAATTTTAGCTTGAAAATGATTCACAATTGAAGAGTCTGTTGCTTCGTGTCGGCTAATACTAATATCGCTGGCAGCTATGTAGCAGCGTATTTTTTTCGGCGTTAAGGTTTTATCATTAGCAACGGTTGTATTGGATTGTAATGGTAAATATATAACAATATCGGTTGTTAACTGTAAAGACGTTAAGCCGTATTCAGGTAAATGTTCTTTCACTATTAACGATAAGCTGGTTTGTTGCAGCGTTTCTTTAGTGTTATTTAAGGCGTGAATAATTGGGTGAATTGGCCCGAAGTGTTCAATGTTACCTTGTTTCATCACAAGTAAGTTATCTGCAATTTGTTGTAATTCAGCTAAGCTATGACTTACGTATAACATAGGAATATTTAAAGTTCGTTGAACATCGAGTAATAGGGTGATCATCAAGGCTTTATTTTGATTGTCTAACGCGCTTAATGGCTCATCTAATAATAATAACTCGGGTTCTGACAATACGGCTCTTGCTATTGCGACTCTTTGTTTCTCACCACCAGATAGCAGCGTAACTTTCTTGTGAAGTAAAGGTTTTAGCTGTGTTAAATCAATAATATCATTGATATTAAGTTGCTTATGTAAACAACGTTTATGCGCATATGCTAAGTTTTGTTGTACATTTAAATGCGGAAATAAACGAGAGTCTTGAAATACTAAACCTATACGCCTTTTTTCGGGCTTTATATTTAATTTATGATTTGAGTCGAATAAAACGTTCCCATTTAAGGAGAGTTGACCTGTTGTTGAATTTTCTAAACCAGATATAAGCCGAAGCAGGGTAGACTTACCTGAACCTGAATGGCCAAAAATACCTGTAATACCTTTCGTTGGAAGTGTTTGCTTTATCGATAGAGCAAAACCATCAAACTGGCTATTAAAATTGAAGCTAAGCTCCTTCAATATATTATTCATTAGTTATTTACTTCGTTTTTAGTATGTACCGTAGTGGGCTTAGAATAATTTAATAAATAAATAAGCCCCAGCACAACGAAAGAACCTACAAGTAAACTACCGGCAAGTAAATGAGCTTTAGCGTAATTAAAGGCTTCAACATGTTCGAATAAGGCAATAGAAAGTACTTTAGTTTCACCTGATATATTGCCACCAATCATAAGCACAATACCAAATTCGCCTACTGTATGGGCAAAACCTAAACTGGCGGCGGTAATAAAGCTGGCTTTAGTAATGGGTAGCACAATAGTAAAAAATCTATCGAGTGAATTAGCTCCTAGCATAGCACCCGCTTCAAGAACATCGTCGCCTAACTGTTCAAAGGCTTTTTGTAAGGGCTGAACAACAAAAGGTAATGAATAAAAAATAGAACCGATAACAATAGCACTAAAACTAAAGGCAAGTTGTTGGCCGGTAATACTTTGCCAAAGCTGCCCAGGTAAATGTTGAGGTGAAAAAGCGATGAGTAAATAAAAGCCTAATACTGTAGGTGGTAGCACAATAGGTAAGGCAACAATGGCTTCAATGGCAATTTTAAAGCGGCTCTTCATTTTAGCTAAATACCACGCTAAAGGCGTACCTATTACCATGAGTATAACGGTAGTTACTAAGGCCATTTTTAATGTGGTGAATAAAGCGATTAAATCGCTATTTTCGAATAAAGAATTTTCTATCATAAGCTTGCTGCTTTGTAACCGTAACTTGCAATAATTTTTTGAATAGCCGATGTTTGAATAAATAGCGCTAATTTTTCAGCAGCTTCTATTCTTTTACTGTTTTTTAAAATAACCAACTGTTGTTTTATAGGAGAATAAAGATCTTCAGGTACAACAATTCCGTGTAAGTTATTCAGTTTTAATTGACTTAATGCAACAAATCCAGCGGTTACAGCATGGCTTCTAATTTGTTGAAACGTTTGATTGACGTTAATGCCGGTAATGGTTTTATCTTTAAACTTTTCCCAGAAGCCTAACGCGTTTAGGGTTTCTACTGCTCGTTGTCCGTAAGGTGCTGTATTAGGATTAGATATAGCTATTTTTGATGAGTTAACAAGATATTCATTTAACAAATTAGTGAGGTTTTGCTGAGGGTTAAAGTTTTTATTGGCAGACCAAAATGCAAGTTGGCCTATGGCATAAGTTTGCAGGCTGTTTTTTACAGTAAACGATTCAGACGCTAACCGTTGAGGGTGAATGTCATCAGCAGATAAAAACATGTCGTAAGGCGCACCATGAATTATTTGCTGATAAAGTGTGCCTGAAGAGCCACTTATTATATCGATTGTTATATTAGTTTCATTAAAAATGGTTGGGGCAAGTTGAGTTAATACCGGAGCAAAGTTTGATGATACGGCAACTCGTAGTGGTTTGCTTTTAGCATAGCTTGATGTTGTTGTGAAAAAACAAATAAAAATACTCATACATAGAGTGCTTTTATATAAAGTACGTAGCCACTTACTCATGTTACCACTCTTGTGCTTTATTGGTGTCTGACGATTTTGCGTCTAACCATTTTTCACCTTCAGAGGTGAGTTCTTTTTTCCAAAAAGGAGCTTTTACTTTGAGAAAATCCATAATAAATTCGTTTGCAGCAAAGGCATTACCGCGATGTTTGCTGGTAACCCCAACAAATACTATTTGTTCGCCAATGAATAGTTTACCTACACGATGGATCACGGTTATTCGGCCTAGCTCCCATTTTTTACGGGCGGTAAGTATAATTTTCTGTAATGATTTTTCTGTCATTCCAGGGTAATGCTCAAGGGTAAGTCCTTTTACATCTAGTCCTAAATTGTTATTTCTTACGCGACCACAAAAGGTAACCACGGCACCGTCTTCGTTATTGTTTTCTTCTAATAAGTTAACTTCTTCGCTCAGGCTGAAATCTTGAGTTTGAATAACGATACGATCATTTAAGTGGGGGGGGATATTAGTTTTCGACATAGATTTAACCGCCAGTAACGGGTGGGAAAAATGCTAACTCGTCATTTGGCTTTACAATAAAATTATCATCCACAAGGTCGTGGTTTACAGCGGTTAACAACGAGTTGTTTTTTAAGTGTTGTTGCCATTCAGGATGCGACTCAACCAATAACACTCTTGCTTGTTCTACTGTGATAGATTCAGATACGTTTAGCTGTGTTTCATTGCAATTGAGTTGTTCTCTTAATGCGGCAAAAAAGCTGACTTTGATCATAAGTTATCCTGTTTAGCTGTTTGATTCGCTATTTCGGCTTTAGCTTCCCAACTTCCTGATTTTCCACCTTCTTTTGTTAATACTTTAATGCCGTGAATCTCCATAAAAGGATCGGCAGCTTTACACATATCAAATAGGGTTAAGCAAGCCACTGAAACAGCGGTTAGTGCTTCCATTTCAACGCCTGTTTGACCTGTTAAACGGCACAGGCTATTAACGATGACTTGGTTGTTTTGTTCATCAATATCAAAGTCGACTTTAACTTTGGTCAGCATAAGAGGGTGACACAAAGGAATTAAGTCACTGCATTTTTTAGCGGCTTGAATACCAGCAATACGAGCAACTGAAAAAACATCACCTTTTTTATTTTCGCCTTGAGTGATCAAAGTTAACGTAGCCGCCGACATGGTTATTCTGCCTTGAGCCGTTGCGGTGCGAGAGGTAAGCGCTTTTTCGGTAACGTCTACCATGTTAGCTTCGCCTTTTTGATTAATATGGCTTAGCGATACTGATTGTGAAGCGTTATCTGTCATTACTGGCGAGTCTCACATTGTTCTGCTGATATGTTTAAATGAGGTACAAAATTACAAGGACGATGGCTTGCATCAAGTTGCTCCGCAATTAATTTGTCCCACGCTGTTTTACACGCATTGGTTGAACCCGGTACACATAAAATAACAGTTTTATTGGCTATGCCACCAAAGGCGCGTGACTGAATGGTTGATGTGCCAATTTCAGTGAGTGAAATAGCGCGAAATATTTCGCCAAAGCCTTCAACGTTTTTATCAAATAAAGGTAATAAAGCTTCAGGTGTATTATCTCGCTCGGTAAAGCCCGTGCCGCCTGTAGTAATAATAGCGTGAATGCTATCGTCTGCTATCCACTGAGATACCACTGAACGTAATTGGTATACATCGTCTTTTACAATTTTTTTAGCGGCAAGGTTATGTCCTGCTGATGTCACTCGTTCAACCAACGTTTGGCCTGAGGTGTCGGTAGATTCATCACGTGTATCTGAAACCGTTAACACAGCAATAGATAAAGGAATAAAGGCACTTTTTTCATGCTTAGACATAGTTATTTCCTAGAATTTAATAAGTTGTTTTTTGAATATTTTACATGTGTATTTTTTTGCTGAGACAAGCTTAGCTGAGTAAAACTTTTTTGTGCTGTAGCCCATTCTTCAGTTGTATTTGTATTTAATAAACTTGATGGTGTTTCAATAGCGATAGCTTTATGCGGCACTTGTTTAAGTAAAGCACGAATAGAAGGGCCACTTTTAGCTGTAGACGTTTTACTTTTATCTAGTGAATTAGCCTGTTGACTGAATGCACTTTTCAAGAAGTTTTCTGTATGTGCATTTACAGGCAAATACAGAGGTAAATAATTGTCGTTATAAAAACAAGCTTGTTGGCTTAACTCACCAATTTGTTTTAACTTTTGTAATGCGTCTGCCGTGATTAAAGGTAAATCGACAGGGAGAACAAAGAGAGCACTAGGTTGATGTTTTTCAATAACACTGGCAATGCCTCCCATGGGGCCCATCTCTGCGTATTTATCCGCAACAATTACATCTTGCGGAGTTGCACAAGAAGGTTTACCGCTGATGACTATGTTACTTAGACCTATCTCAGTAAGTAACTGCTTACTATAGGTTAGCATGCTCACTTCATTTCGAAGTAAACTTGCTTTGTCTACTCCCATCCGAGAAGATAAACCACCTGCTAATACCACACCTAAACATTGGTTGTTTGGTTTAGATTGGTTGTTTTTAGTGTTGGGTACTATGATCATAAACTAACCACCTAGCATAGCTAAATTAGTGGTGGCACCTGTTAGCTTTTCATGTAAGAAGTGAGTGGCTTTTTTGTCTCCCATCATTTCAATAATATGTTGCTTTAATGGCTCTATATCATCATGTTGAATATGATCTTTTAGTGATAAACCTTCTTCAGTAAATAAACATAAATGTAACTTACCGTGAGAGCTCACTCTTAATCGATTACAGGTTGAACAAAAATCTTTGCTGTACGGCATGATCAAACCAATACGGCCGGCATAATCAGGGTGATAAAATTCTTGAGCAGGGCCAGATGATCTATCTCTAATGGCGGGTAACCATCCATCTAAAATTAAATTTTGACGAATACGTGAACCTTGTACATGTTGCGCATCAAAAAACGTTTTGTTATCGCCTGTTTGCATTAGCTCAATAAAGCGTAGTGTAATGGGCGTATCTTTAAGCCAATCTAAAAACGTTTGAATGTCGTAGCCATTGTATTCACGCATGAGTACGGTATTTACTTTTACCGTGGGTTGGCCACTTGCCAAGGCCATATCAATACCTTTAAGTATATGAGGTAATTTATCGTGGCCTGTAATGCTATGAAATTGTCTGGGGTCTAAGCTATCAATACTAATGTTAATCGCATCAATACCCGCATCTAACCAACTAGGTAAATGTTCAGGGAGCTTATATCCATTGGTTGTTATGGCAACTTGCTTAATACCTTTTGTTTCTTTACAAGCAGAAATGATATCGGGCAAGTCTTTACGGAGTGAGGGTTCTCCGCCCGTAACTCGTATTTTTTCAGTGCCTAATTGCGCAAAACCTTTAGCAATGCGTTTTATTTCAGGCAACGATAAAAAATCGCGCGGCTGATCGCATTGATAACCATCAGGTAAACAATAGTTGCAACTAAAGTTACACACGTCGGTAATTGATAGGCGCAAGTAATAAAACTTGCGACCGAAGTTGTCTGTTAACATCTCACCTTTCCAATGTCGGGAGGCATACACGTTTCCATGCAAACCCTGGCGGTTAATTTAATAACCACGGCTAAGGTAACATTCCAATCAAATAGGCTGGGGTAGCTACAATAGCTCGGCGAATAATAATTTTTTTGAGGCTTTGACCTTTCAAATGTTAATCATATTGGCAGTATACGTTTGATATTTATATTAGGTTATAGTGATTGCGTGGTGAATAACTATATATCAATAACTATGCTTTATCTAAAAATCAAATTTATTGTTGCAAAAAACATATTTGAAAGGCCAACAGCCCAGTTACTATACCTTAATTTTGGTTTACCATAGTAATACAATTTCAAAACTAAATATTGATTCACATCAAGTCGCTATATGTTTAACGCCTGATAGTATTAGCATTATAAAGTAGACAGATTTTATCTAAAAAAAATTGCATGTGTTTTCAATAAAATAAGAAACTTAAAAGAGAATAAATACTATGGTTGATTGTTGCTCTGCGCCAGGCTTATTGCCTTTTGAACAAGCCTTAACAAATATGTTAGCTAATGTTTCACCAGTACAGGAAACAGAACAGGTTTTAATTGAAAAGGCACTGGGTCGAGTCGTTTCACAACCTATAACGAGTCCGTTAAATGTTCCGCCTCACAATAATTCAGCGATGGACGGATATGCTTTTGCTCATAGTAGCTTAGAAACTTCAGATCAATTAAAGCTTGCTGGGCGCTCTATGGCTGGCGAACCTTTTCAAGGTGAATGTTTAGCAGGGGAATGCATTCGTATCATGACAGGAGCAAAAATTCCTAAAGGCTGTGATACTGTTGAAATGCAAGAAAACTGTCTAGTCACTGATGATAAAACTAAACAAGCTCAAATAGTTCAGTTTTTAGAACCTAAAAAATTGGGTAGTCATGTTAGGTATGCTGGCGAAGATATTGAGCAAGATCAGGTTGTGTTTGAAAAAGGAAGAAAATTATCAGCTATCGATGTTGGTGTTTTAGCTTCTTTAGGTGTTCCAACGGTTTCTGTATATAGAAAACTCACGGTTGCGCTTATTTCTACGGGTGATGAGCTCAAATTGCCAGGCGAAGCATTAACCGAAGGCGATATTTTTGAGAGTAACAGTTTTACTCTTGCAGCAATGCTCGAAAAAATGAACATCAATGTATTGAAACTCGGTGTTATAAAAGATGATAAAGCAGCCATTACCGATGCATTTATAAAAGCCGATAAAGAGGCTGACGCTATTTTTTCTTCTGGTGGTGTGTCTGTAGGTGATGCCGATTATACAAAAGAAGTACTGGATGAACTTGGTGATATTAGCTTTTGGAAAATAGCCATGAAGCCAGGTAAACCCTTTGCTTTTGGAAAATTACCCAACAGTGTGTTTTTTGGTTTACCGGGTAATCCTGTATCAGCAACGGTAACAGCGCATATGCTGGCGGTTCCAGCTTTAGCTAAAATGCAAAATTGCATCAATGCGGCACCTGTAAAATTGACAGTAAAAACGCTTACTGATATTCGAAAAGCGCCAGGTAGAATGGACTTTCAACGTGGTATTCTAAGCACAAATAATAAAGGTGAAATGCTAGTTACCAGTACGGGTAATCAAGGCTCTGGTGTATTAACCAGTTTAGCAAAAGCAAATTGTTATATTGTTTTACCCGCAGAGCAGAGCAACTTACAAGCGGGCGATCTTGTTACTGTGCAATTGTTTGATTCAATTATTACTCATTAATTACTGAGACGGTATTAGCTACTGATACCGTTTTTCCTTTTTTAGAATATCTCAAATTTTTCCTCCTCTTTCTCCCTTAATTAGCTTGTTCTAGAAACGTTATTTCAATTATCGATAATTCATAGAATGTCGTTTTTATTATTTAATACTTATTCCGTATTATTAGAATTTAAAATGTTATTTGTTTTTGTTTTTAGATTAAAATTGCAAGTTTTGTTGGTTACGTGGTTTTTAATTGCTGTTAATCTCTTGTTTGTTAGAATTTATACAATGTTTATTTGATGGTTGTAGGCTCATGTCACTCGAAAATTATTTTTTACCTTTTAGAAAGCACGTTATAGGAACTGAGTTATCTCATCGTATCCATGGGACTGATCTTGATATTATTTATGCTGATTGGACGGCAAGTGGACGCTTGTATCAACCAATCGAAGATTACATTACTCATACTTTAGGACCTTATGTTGCTAACACTCACACTGAAACTAACTTAACGGGTAGTGCCATGACTCATGCTTATCATGAGGCTCAAAGCATTATCAAAAAACATGTGAATGCTTGTGATAATGATATTTTGATTACATCGGGGGCGGGTATGACCGATGTAGTAAATAAGTTTCAACGTATTTTAGGATTAAGAATTCCTGAAAGAATGCAAAACCAGGTACATTTTGATGAGCAAGATAAGCCTGTTATTTTTATTACGCATATGGAACACCATTCCAACCAAACTTCGTGGTATGAGTGTGATGTAACACTTGAAATCGTTAATCCTGATGAGAACGGCTTACCTTCTATTGATCATTTAGACGCTTTATTACAGCAGTACAGTGCACGCAAAGTAAAAATAGGTTCGTTTTCTGCTTGTTCAAACGTAACCGGCATTAAAACACCGTATTATCAATTAGCAGAAAAAATGCACGAGTATAATGGTTTTTGTTTTGTCGATTTTGCTGCTTCAGCCCCCTATGTTGATATTGATATGCACCCATCAAACTCTAAACAGTGTTTAGATGCTATTTTTTTCTCACCGCATAAGTTTTTAGGTGGTCCGGGTAGTTCTGGTGTTTTAATTTTTAATAAACAGTTGTATAAAAATAAAGTACCTGATCATCCCGGTGGTGGTACGGTTACGTGGACAAATCCATGGGGCGCACATAGTTTTTTTAGTAATATTGAAGTACGTG
This sequence comes from Pseudocolwellia agarivorans, assembly GCF_002000085.1. GTDB lineage: Bacteria > Pseudomonadota > Gammaproteobacteria > Enterobacterales > Alteromonadaceae > Pseudocolwellia > Pseudocolwellia agarivorans. The sequence goes on along the minus strand of NZ_MUZU01000009.1, from coordinate 49,993 downwards.
AAGATGGTGGAACCCCCGGGTTTTTACAATGCATAAAAACCGCGTTAGCGATTCAATTGAAAGACGCTATGGGGGTAGAAAATATAGCTAAGCGTGAAGCTGAAATTACTGAAAAGGTTATGGATGCTTTAGCCAAAAATGACCGTGTTGTTATGTTAGAGCCTAGTATTAAAGATAGATTGGCTATTGTTTCTTTTTACATTCCTAATGCTCATTACAATTTAGTGGTGAGATTATTAAATGATAAGTTTGGTGTACAAACACGAGGTGGGTGCTCTTGTGCAGGAACTTATGGTCATATTTTATTAAATGTTGATCACGATACATCGGACAAAATTACTCAACAAATTGATTCAGGTGATTATGCTGAAAAGCCTGGCTGGATAAGAGCTTCGTTTCACCCAACTATGTTAGATGAAGAAGTTGATTATATTATTGATGCTATTAATCAGGTGTCTCAAAATATTGAGCAGTGGAGTATTGGCTATCGTTTCAATCCAGCTTTAGGCGACTTTGAATATAAGCATGAAGATTTGAAGTTTCCAACCTTATCTTCATTTGAACCATTGCCTGAAGTGTGTATGAATTTACCGTTAGCAAGCTCAACCAGTGAACATAAAAAAGGATCTTTTTTTACAAGAATGTTTGGGTAAGCTTAGAGGTAAGTTAATAAATAAAGTAAAGGCGAATGATATTATTATTCGCCTTTTTTGTGTTCATTAAATTAATTTATCAACTATGTTAAAGCATTGAAATTAATTGGCTAAAGTATATTTTATTACCCGTACCAGGCGTTGAGATAGTAATTGATAAGGTGGCTAGTTCTGGTTCACCATCAAGTTCATTTTTTAAGATAAAGTCGATAGCTTTAAACCCAGAACTACGAGTGTTACCTACTGTGTAGTTTGTTGTACCATTGATCGTCCCACCAGAAAACTCTACTGATATAACACTATCTTTAGGTAGTGTTTGCATAGCACTATCAGCAAATTTAAAGTTAAAAGAGCGTGATTCACCATCAGCAATTGGTTCTATTTGAACATCAGCTTGGCTATTACTCGCATAAGTTTGTCCGTTGCCTGTTAATTCATAAATGGGATTATTAGCATCAGACATTATTAAAACAAATGCTTTACGAATGGTAGCTATTTTGGCACTTGAATTACATAAACTCCCTTCGCATTGTGGACCATTAAATATTTCATCAGCATCAGAGAAATCCCCATCACCATCGGCATCAAAAAACTTGGTTTCGTTATCATCTTTAACGCCGTTTTCATTATCGTCACGCCATGCTTCAGACATATCGATAAAGCCAGAAGCTTCTGGTGCGCGCCTACCTAACCCCGAAGATACATTAGGATCAGTAATGGCTAAACCATCGTCATCGTCAAAGGTGTTATTACCGTTTGTATCGTAAAACGTTTCATGTCCATCAGCAGTAACCAGAATGGTTGAACGATGATCATCTAAATAAGGCTCTGTAGCACGCCATTCAACTGAACAAGTACCATTTACAGTTAAACATTGACTTTCTATGGTGCCACCTTCAGTTGTAAAGTTAGCAGGAGTTCCATCAGGTACAGGGTTATTAAAACTATCAGCTAGCCAAACTGAAATTTGTGAAGTTTCACCTGTGGTACTGGCTTCTGGGTTGATAATGCTGGGAGCAATGGTAATCGAACTTTGTTCTGCTAACCCTGTGTTTATACTTAATTCTTTAGATTGAGTTTGAATTGATACTTCTTCACCATCAATAATCCTAGTGGCTTTCGCTGTAACGCTCGCCGTTGTAGGAACCGTTCCAGATAATACCTGTGTGGTTATTTGCCCTTGGCTATTAGTTAGACCTGACACTCGACCTAAGCTAATACCACCAACGATTGTATCTAAAGTAAAATTAACTTCTTGTTGAGCAACAACATTACCTAAAGCACTTTTTACGACGAAAGTTAAAATAGAGGTTTCTTGACCACCACTACCTTTTAATACAATAGAGTTAGGTACGGCAGATAAAAATTCAATGGAACCAAGTTGTTCACCTGTAATGTCGATAGTTTCAGAAGCTGTACTTGTTATGCCGTTTGTTGTAACTGTAGCGACAATTACATCTTCAGTACCATTTATACCTGCACATTTAATATCCTCATATGTGGCACTGGCACTGCCTTTAATACTAAATACGGTAGTATCGATAACGGCATTTTCATTTGATACACAGTTAGATGAAAAAGATATAGGTGTGGGAGTATTAATCCTTTGGTTTTGACTATCTACCAGTACAACTGAAACCCCTAAAGTACCACCTGCACTGATAGTGTTATCACTAATAGATAATTTAATTTTGCCTTCAATAAACTCATTACTATCGTTGAAATAACCTAAGCGAACATTATCTTCTATGGTGGCGTCTGCAGAAACTATCTCATAATTTAAGTGGCTATTAACGCTGGTATCATCGGCTAAAGAAAGTGTAATAACACCAGCGCCTAAAGAAGTGCCTCCTGTTATAGAGAAAGAGGCATTGCCACTTACGGTTGTTAAGGCGGTCGTTGAGGTTAATTCACCAACATCAGCACTTATATTAATAAGTTGATTACTAAAAGGGTCTCCATTTTCATCAAGAAGAGTTGCTACAACTTGAGCACTTTCATCCGCTTTAAATCTATTGGTTATAGCTCCATTCACCAGCATTTGAACACTTAAGGAGGCTGATGAAATAACTTCTGAAGAGCTGCTTATATATTCATAATCAATACTGGCGGATAAATCATCAATAGTTGCTGATGCGGTTCCTGCACTTAAGCTTGCTAAGTTATTTGAAATAGAAACTTCTGCAATACCTGAACTGTCGGTTAGTTTTGACGGGACCGATAGGCTTCCTAAATCAACAGTGAAATTTACACGTTTACCGCTAACAGGATTACCTGTTTGGTCTAGTACTTTTGCTTGTAGTGTAATAGGTAGGTTACTTTCAAAGCTTTGTTGTGATTCAAGTTCTTTATTTAAACTGGTAAGTGTTAAATTTGAAACAACGACATCAGAGCCGCTAACAACTTCCTCATTTTTGCCAGAGCTACCATTGCACCCCGTAAGAATAAATAAACTGAGTAACAGTAAAGAGGTAAAAAGTGTTTTCATGTTAGAAATATCCTAATGGAATACAATAATTTCGCTTATTAATAAGAATAAAAGTCATTTTGTTAAAAGTCCATGAATATAAAGAACCTTTTTAATAAATTAGCGTATTTTAATTTGAGTTAATCTACACGGTTTACTGGTTTATTATTAATAAAGGCTTTTATATTTTGCGCGACTAAATCTAAGAGCCGTGATTGTGCTTCATTGCTTGCCCAAGCAATATGTGCTGTAACTTTTAAATTTTCAGGTTGGTTGCTCAGTAACATGTGGTTAGGTGGTGGTGGCTCACAATCAAGTACATCTAAAACCGCATAAGCAATTATTTTATTATTTAATGCATCTAGTAGGGCCGAATTGTCTATTATAGCGCCTCTTGCTGTATTAATTAACATAGCAGAAGGTTTCATTAGCGCAAGCGAATGTGCATTAATTAGGTGTTCAGTGCTGGGAACGTGTGGACAATGTAAACTGATAATATCGGCATGTTTACATACATACTCAAAAGAATGCCTGCTTTCTCTAATATGTTTAGCGTCATTACGTTCAGCAATAAGAATCTTCATCCCAAACGCTAATGCAATTTTTTCAACGCTAGATCCTAAATCACCATAACCAATAATACCTAATGTTTTGTTAGCGATTTCGGTTATTGGATTCCCTAATACGCAAAAGGTATCGCTTTCAGGCCATAAACCGTTTTCTACATTTTTATGGTGATGCGTAGTTTGATTATAGTATTCAAGTATTTGTGCAAATACATATTGAGCAACAGATTGCTTCGCATAACCTGCAACATTAGTTACAGCAATGTTTAATCGAGATGCTGCTTTTAAGTCTACATTGTTTGTTCCTGTTGCTGCGATGCAAATTAATTTTAGTTGGGGTAATTGATTTAATATTTTTTCAGACAAAATGACTTTATTAGTGATGATGATGTCTGCGTTTATACATCGCTCAATAATCTTGTTTGGTGCTGTTGTATCGAAACAAACAAGTTGATTGACTTGTTTGTTTATACTTTCTGTTGAGCTAGAGGAATTGAAGGTTTTTTTATCAAGAAAAACTGCGTGCATTTGAAAGCTATTCCGTATGTTATTTGTTTGTTAGCATACGGAGTCGTCGTTATATTCTCAATAGACTTAGGGATTAAATATCCGTATTGAACAATTTATCCTGATTTATTATCTGCTCTAGGGGATAGAAGCATTGGCATATAATGATAGATAAAAAGCGTAAAGGATAAAATCCATAAAAACCCACTTATATCAATAAATACGGCGGTTCTTGCAGGCCATATCCACGGAGAAAATACTCTTATTATAGTTGCAACAATTATAAGGAAATAAGCGAGTGGTATTGCTTTAGGTGCTATTAATGGTCTTCCTGTATGGCCTAATGAAACACGTGTTATCATTGCGATTATAAGTCCGCCGATACCTCCAATAGTGATTAAATGCCAAATATGATGGCTTGGTAATTCAACGTGTATGTAGCTTAGCCCTAATAAAACTAGTCCAAAAGAAATAAACATTAATCCACTGTGAAGGGCCCAAACTAACGGAACGTTAAGTGTTCGATAAGGTTTCCATTTAAACCAACGAATAGTTTGAAATACACCAGAAAAAATCAATAAGCTACCAAAGACTAAGGCATTAAAAGTTATTAACGGATGAAGTAACAACATCAGCATCGCAAGGGCTAATGGAATGTTTGTTAGTTTATCTAAGGTAGGCGAAGGAGATGCTTTCGACGTTTTAGTACCATTTGCAGTAAACATGGGGACAACTCGGCCAGATATAACCGACATTAATAATACAATTAACATGATGCCAGTATAACTTGATAGCTGATAGGAGAATATTTCTGGGTAACTTAAAGATAAGTGCATCGCAATATTAGCGAGAGTAAACAATAACAATAAAGGGACAAAAAATAAGTTTCGATATTGTTTTATCGCGATAATAGGTTTACCTAACATGTAAGCAGATATTGGTAGGAAGCTTATATCTATTATTGATGATAAAGACCCTCCTAAAATATGAGGAAATAAAACAAAAACTCGCCCAAGCATCCATAAAATAAATAATAAGAGTAATGGAGTGCCTTGCACTCCTTTAATCCCCGTCCATGTTTGCACGGCTGTTAGTAAGAAACCTACAGTAATCGCACAGCCAAAACCAAAGGTCATTTCATGAATGTGCCACCAATGCATTCCTCCTAGAGGCGATAGCGTTATATTTCCCTTTAACATAAATAACCATAAAATCATGGATACAACTGAAAAAACAGAACCAAATAAGAAAAAAGGGCGAAAGCCTAATCTTAATAAAGGGGGCGTTTTTTGCTCTTTTTCAGGATCAGTAATTTGAAGCATAGTATTCTACATCATCGTTTATTTTCGTTTAGTGTACGCTTGTTCAAAAGATGAGTATTTGCCTCAAATCAATTTTTATTTAAAGGTTTTGTTAAGTAGGTATTATGGAATGGGTTGTTCAATTTCATAAATTGCGTCTGAAATGGTGTCTAGTTTTTCATTTAAAATAGCTTGAGCATCATATAAACCTTTATTGTAAAAGAATACTCCCATTTCTTTAGCGATAAAGTCTAAAAGAAAATCGGCATCAAATTGCTCCAATTCACTGTCTAATTCTTTTAAAAAATATTTTTGTAATTTAATTATTATTTGTTCTTTTTGTTGTAATGAAAATTCAATGGCCGACATATCAAAACCTTCGCTTATTATTTAACTGTAACTGTTATAATAACAATTAATATAATGTTGATGTTTGAAAAATAATGAAAAAAAATTGGTTTGCTTGGTGGCATACGCAATGTCAGTATTGTAAAAAAGCACGAATGATTCTTTTATGGTTGATATTAATGCTACTTGTCGATGCATTATGGTTTCATTTGTTAATAAATTAATAACCTTAAAACAGGTGGGAATATGGGATATCGTTGGACAGACTCGTTAGACATTGCATTAGATCTTATGGAAGAGCATCCTGATGCAGATCCTATGAAACTTAATTTTACACAATTAAGAGCTTGGGTTATCGCCTTAGAAAATTTTGATGATAATCCTGAACACTCAGGCGAAAGAGTGCTGGAAGCCATTCAGTTAGCATGGCTGTCAGAAGTCGATTAATTTTCTATTATTTTGCAGGGGCTTACTGTAAGTTTTATTAATCTTTATTGATACTTATGTTAGCCTATATAAAATCCGTGAATTTTCATTATTTACATAGCTATATAAAACTATAAAAGTTACTCAATTATTATGACCAATAACAAAAAACATCCACTATATATACCCTATGCAGGACCATCGTTATTAGAAACACCTTTATTGAATAAAGGCAGTGCTTTTACTTCTGAAGAGCGCGCAAGCTTTAATTTAACTGGTCTATTGCCTCCTCGTTACGAAACAATTGATGAGCAAGTTGAACGTGCTTATATGCAATACAAAAGTTTTGATGAAGATTTAAATAAACATATTTATTTAAGGGCTATTCACGACAACAACGAAACATTATTTTATAAACTGGTTCAAGCTCATTTAGCTGAAATGATGCCTATTATTTATACGCCTACAGTGGGTGATGCATGTGAGCAATTTTCAGATATATATAGAAGCTCAAGAGGTTTATTTATCTCTTACGAAGAGCGTCATAATATGGATGATATTCTGCGTAATGCTACAAAGAATAAAGTTAAAATTATTGTTGTTACCGATGGTGAGCGAATTTTAGGTTTAGGCGACCAAGGTATTGGCGGTATGGGTATACCTATTGGTAAGCTTTCATTATATACAGCTTGTGGTGGTATTAGCCCCGCTTATACATTACCTGTAATGCTTGATGTAGGAACAAATAATGAAAAGCTATTAGCTGATCCTATGTACATGGGGCGTCGTCATAAGCGTATTGGACAGGAAGAATATAACGAATTTGTTGATATGTTTATTACTGCTGTTAAGCGACGCTGGCCGCGAGTTTTACTACAGTTTGAAGACTTCGCACAACCTAACGCAACCCCGTTACTTAATAAATATCGTGATGAAATATGCTGCTTTAATGATGATATTCAAGGCACCGCATGTGTAACTGTAGGTTCTTTACTTGCCGCTTGTAGAACAAAAGGTGCCAAGCTTTCTGAACAAAAAGTTGTATTTGTTGGTTCTGGCTCTGCGGGATGCGGTATTGCTGAACAAATTATTACTCAGATGATCAGTGAAGGGGTTTCCGCTGAACAAGCACGAAGCCAAATATATATGATTGATCGTTTAGGATTATTAATAGAAGGTATGGAAGGTTTAAGGGATTTTCAAAATATACTTTGTCAACCTTTAGCTAATATTAGTGACTGGAACATAGATGGTCAGGTACCCTCATTACTAGACGTAGTAAATAACGCAAAGCCTGATGTATTGATTGGGGTGTCAGGTGTTGCAGGTTTATTTACTGAAGAACTTATAAAAACAATGAAATCACATTGTCGCTTACCTATTATCTTTCCATTAAGTAATCCTATAAAGCAAGTTGAAGCCAAGCCTGCTGATGTTATTGAATGGTGTGATGGTGAAGTAATTATTGCTACAGGTAGCCCTTTTTCTCCTGTGCACTTTAACGGGAAAAACTTCCCTATTCCTCAATGTAACAATAGTTATATTTTTCCAGGGTTAGGTTTAGGTGTTGTTGCTGCAAATATTAGCCGAGTTACTGACGAAATGTTAATGGTAGCTAGTGAAATGCTGGCCTCAGAGTCACCTTTAGCCAATACTGGACAAGGCGAATTACTACCACCGTTAACTTCTATTGCACAGCTAAGTAAAAAAATAGCCTTTGCTGTGGCTAAAGTGGCTTACAAGCAGGGTCTAGCATTAGAAATAAATGACGAAATGTTATTGGCAAAAATTGATCGTAATTTTTGGAACCCTGAATACCGTCAATATAAAAGAATTAGCACTTAAAAAGGTTAATTGTCCATATTTGCTGATATATAAATCGTTCACAGTTTATTTATCAGCAAGTTTTTACTTCAAAGCCAGATATCGTTTGCATTTTTTATCTAAAAGCGTAGAATACGCGAGCTTTTCTGTCACATATGGTGGCAGAAGTGTCTGGAAAATCCGTTTTAACACTTAATATAATAGAGGGCGATATGGTTACCATTCGTTTAGCTCGTGGTGGCGCTAAAAAGCGTCCATTTTATCAGGTTGTAGTTGCAGATAGCCGTAACTCTCGCGATGGTCGTTTCATCGAGAAAGTTGGTTTCTTCAACCCAACAGCACAAGGTCAAGCTGAGAAATTACGCTTAGATCTAGATCGTATCAACCATTGGGTTGGTCAAGGTGCTGGTTTATCTGATCGTGTAGCTAAGTTAGTTAAAGATGCTCAAGTAGCAGCTTAATTATGCTTAGAAGGTTTTAGGAGTCATTGTGAAAGAATTAGGTAAAGAGATCATCTTAGGTAAAGTAGGCGCTGTTTACGGTATCAAAGGCTGGTTAAAAATCCATTCATTTACTGGCGACCAAGAAGCCATTTTAGACTATTTTCCTTGGTCTTTAAAATTAGGAAATAAAACGCAATTAGTGGAGATAACTGATTGGCGTCGACACAGTAATTCACTTATTGTCAAAGTTGCAAATGTTGATGATCGAGATATTGCGCAAGCATATGTAGGATCTGAAATAATTGTTAATGAAAAAGCGTTACCTGAACTACCTGAAGGGGAGTTTTATTGGCGTGACTTAATTGGTATGACTGTTGTGACTACTCAAGGTTATAACCTTGGTAGTGTTTCTGATGTTATGGAAACAGGCGCTAACGACGTACTGGTTGTAAAAGCTAATCTAAATGACGGATTTGGTAAAAAAGAAAGGTTAATTCCTTACTTATTTGAGCAAGTTGTAGAGTCAGTTAGTTTAGAAAATAAACAAATTTGTGTTGACTGGGATCCAGGTTTTTAACTCGTGAGTAACTGCAAATTATGGATAGGGGTGATAAGCCTTTTTCCAGAAATGTTTGATGCAATCACTGAGTATGGAGTAACTGGCCGAGCAATTCGTAATGGTTTGATTGACTTTCATAAGTGGAATCCTCGTGATTTTACCCATGATAAACATCGCACTGTTGATGATCGACCTTATGGCGGTGGTCCAGGAATGCTGATGATGGTTCAACCATTACGAGATGCCATTATTGCTGCACGCGCTGCAGCAGATGTTGATGGTAGTTCTCATAAAGAGAAAGCTAAGGTTATTTATTTATCTCCGCAAGGACGTAAATTAGATCAAGCTGGTGTACGCGAATTATCACAACATGACCGACTGATATTTATAGCAGGACGTTATGAAGGCATAGACGAGAGACTAATCGAGTCGGATATCGACGAAGAATGGTCTGTTGGTGATTATGTTTTAAGTGGTGGGGAATTACCTGCCATGAATGTAATCGATGCTATAGCACGCTTTGTTCCAGGTGTATTAGGACACGAACAATCAGCCGAACAGGATTCATTTTCTGAAGGCTTATTAGATTGTCCGCATTACACAAGGCCAGAAGTATTGAATACCTCTTCTTTAGAAGAAAAATCAGTACCTAAAGTGTTGTTAAGTGGTGATCACAAACGCATTGAACAGTGGCGTCAGTTTAAGTCTTTGGAAAGAACGTGGAACAGAAGACCAGAACTATTAACTAACCTAGCTCTGACAGCGGAACAGAAAAAACACCTGCTTTTAATTAAGAGTGGTGAGAAATTTGTTGATGACTGTGAACCCTAGGAAGAAGGTATTATGAGTAATATTATTAAACAGCTTGAAGCTGAACAAATGAAAAAAGATGTACCAGCATATTCACCAGGTGATACTGTTGTTGTACAAGTAAAAGTTACAGAAGGTGATAAATCTCGTCTACAAGCATTTGAAGGCGTAGTTATTGCTATAAAAAACCGTGGCATCAACTCTGCATTCACTGTTCGTAAAATATCTAACGGTGTTGGTGTAGAACGTGTATTCCAGACACATAGCCCTATCGTTGATTCAATTGAAATCAAACGTCGCGGTGATGTTCGTCAAGCTAAACTTTACTATCTTCGTGAACGTTCAGGTCGCTCTGCACGTATCAAAGAAAAATTGGGTAAAAAGTAATTTTTTAATAATTAAAAAATTATCTATTAGCTTGAATAAAACCTGTGTAGGAAACTACACAGGTTTTTTGTTTTTATAATCCCTCATTTTTATAATATCAATATATACCCGTTACCTTTTCCTTCCTTTTCATATAAGCTTTGAAATACTAAAAAATTTCAGTATTAAAATTAAAAAATAAAGGTATGCACATGCAAGAACTGAAAGCTATTTACCCTATCTTAGAAAGTGCTAAACAACACACCCATATTAATAGCGCAACTTACAACGAAATGTATAAGCAATCTATTGAACAACCTGATGTTTTTTGGGCAGAGCAAGCCGAACAATTTTTAGATTGGTACCAACCTTGGGGTAGCGTATCTGATGTTGATTTAAAAACGGCTGATATAAAATGGTTTTCAGGTGGTAAATTAAATGTTTCTTATAATTGCATCGATCGACATTTAGCCACTAAAGCTAATGATACAGCGATTATTTTTGAAGGTGATGATCCAAGTGAAGATGACCACATTAGCTACCAACAACTGCATGATCATGTATGTCGTTTTGCTAACTTATTAAAAGCGAGAGGTGTTAAAAAAGGCGATCGCGTTTGTATTTATATGCCTATGATCCCTGAAGTGGGCTATGCGATGTTAGCTTGTGCGCGTATTGGTGCTGTTCATTCAGTTGTATTTGGTGGTTTTTCAATGGAATCAATTAAAGCACGTATTCAAGATGCTGATTGCCAAGTGGTAATAACGGCTGATGAAAGTTTACGTGGTGGTAGAGCAATTCCATTGAAGTCAAACGTTGATGCAGCCATAACAGAATGCCCAAATGTACATTCCGTTATTGTTGTTAAGCGTACCGGTGGAGAAATTACGTGGAATAATCGTATTGATGTAGATTACGCCACAGAAATAAAGAACCTACCTGCTACGTGTCAGCCAGAAATCATGGATGCTGAAGATCCTCTCTTCATTTTATATACATCAGGTTCAACAGGAACACCAAAAGGAGTACTTCATACTTGCGGTGGTTATTTGTTATATGCTGCCATGACACACAAATATGTTTTTGATTACAAAGATGGCGAAATATATTGGTGTACAGCAGACGCTGGTTGGATCACAGGACATTCTTATATTTTTTATGGGCCATTAGCAAATGGTGCAACCACATTGATGTTTGAAGGAATTCCTACTTATCCAGATGCTGGTCGATTTTGGCAAGTATGTGAAAAACATAAAGTTAATATTTTTTATACCGCTCCTACTGCGATTAGAGCATTAATGAGTGTAGGTGATGATCTAGTTGAAAAGGCCGACCTTTCATCGTTACGATTATTAGGTACGGTAGGCGAGCCAATTAATCCAGAAGCTTGGCATTGGTATTATGAAGTCGTGGGTAAGTCTACTTGCCCGATTGTTGATACTTGGTGGCAAACAGAAACTGGCGGAATTTTAATTACATCTTTACCTGGTGCGGTCGATATGAAACCGGGGGTCGCAGGTAAGCCATTTTTTGGTGTTAAACCTGCTCTTTTTGATAAAGATGGCAATACATTAGAAGGTGAAAATAGTGGTTTACTTGTGATGACAGGTAGTTGGCCCGGACAATTAAGAAGTGTTTATGGCGATCATAAACGTTTTTATGATACCTATTTAGGGCAATATCCGGGAAATTACTTTACAGGTGATGGTGCTAAACGTGATGAAGATGGTTATTACTGGATAACAGGGCGAGTAGACGATGTACTTAATGTATCAGGTCATCGATTAGGCACTGCTGAAATTGAAAGTGCACTAGTACTTCATCCTGCTGTAGCTGAAGCTGCCGTTGTAGGTTACCCGCACGAAATTAAAGGGCAGGGTATTTATGCATATGTTTCTTTAATGAAAAATGCGACAGAATCAGATGAGCTCATTAAAGAACTTACAGAGTTTGTCGCAAATGAGCTTGGACGTTTTGCAAAGCCTGACTATATTCAATATGCACCGGGATTACCCAAAACTCGATCGGGTAAAATTATGAGAAGAATTTTACGTAAAATAGCAGAAAATGATCTCGATACGCTAGGAGATATATCTACATTAGCGGATCCTACTGTAGTAGAAAACCTAATAGATAAGCGAATTATTCATGGTGAATAATAAAGTCTTTACAGTTTTGTAATGAATAAGCACCTTTTGGGTGCTTTTTTTTTGTTTGTTCTATGTACCTAACCATAAAATATGTGTAAAATATTTAATACAAATTGAGTAAATATAAGTTTACGGTTTGTATTTGTAAGGGTTTTGATTGATTTTATAACTATTCTGGCTTTTTACTATTACATTTAAGTATGACTAATTGATTTATTCTTATTTAATTATCTATGATGAGGCGAGAGTTATGACAGAAGAAACAAATACAGAGATTAAAAAAAGTCGTTTAAACGACATTCATGTAAATGCCGAGGAAGTTCTCATTACCCCTCAAGCTTTAAGAGATGAATTACCTTTACCAGAGTCAGGTAGAGTCTTTGTACAGCAAGCAAGAAATGTTATTGCTGATATCATTCATAAAAAAGATAGCCGTTTATTAATTATTAGTGGTCCATGTTCTGTACATGATGTTGATGCGGCAAAAGAATATGCTCGCGAACTTAAAAAACTTCATGAAGAATATAAAGACACTTTATACATAGTAATGAGAGTCTACTTTGAAAAACCAAGAACAACAGTGGGTTGGAAAGGTTTAATCAATGATCCTCACATGGATGGATCATTCGATGTTGAATCAGGCTTAAGAAAGGCAAGAGAGTTACTTATTTACTTAACTGAATTAGGACTACCTTTAGCAACTGAAGCGCTAGATCCTATTAGCCCGCAATATTTAGCTGAGTTATTTAGTTGGTCTGCAATTGGTGCAAGAACAACCGAATCTCAAACTCATAGAGAAATGGCTTCAGGTTTGTCTATGCCTATTGGTTTCAAGAATGGCACTAAAGGTAGTTTAGATGTAGCCATTAATGCAATGCAATCAGCAGCATCATCACATCGCTTTATGGGTATTAATACACAAGGCCAAGTAGCGTTGATTAAAACATCAGGTAATCCAGATGGTCATGTTATTTTACGTGGCGGTAAAAAACCTAATTATGGCGCTGAAGATGTTGCTTTATGTGAACAAGAGCTAGCTAAGCATGGTTTAGAGCCAGGCATTGTTGTGGATTGTTCTCATGGTAATTCAAGCAAAGATTATTCACGTCAACCAATTGTAGCAAATGATGTTTTTGATCAAATAGTTGAAGGTAATAAGTCAATTATTGGTATTATGCTTGAAAGTCACCTGAACGCCGGTAATCAGAGCGATAGTATTCCTATTGCTGAACGTGCTTATGGTGTTTCTATTACTGACGCTTGTATTGATTTAGCTACAACAAAAGAATTGATATCAACAGCAGATGAAAAATTACAAACTGTTTTAAAAGCACGTATTGCCTAGTCACTTTATATGTACTTATAGCAATGTAAAAAGCAAGAAATCTTACCTTTAAATGGTATAAGTATAAAATATTAACCGTACATTGATGAGACACCAATGGAAAAAATAGTATTTGATCAAAAACTCGCAGTATTAAGAGATGAAATTGACGTTATAGATTGTCAATTAGTTGAATTATTAAAAAAGCGACGTACGGTTACCACGAAAGTTGGCGAGCTTAAAAGTGAAGTAGGTATGCCTATTTATGCACCTGAGCGTGAGGAAGCATTACTGATTAAACGGAGAAAACAAGCACAAGATGTGGGTTTAAACCCTGATGTTATTGAAGATGTGCTCCGTCGTTTAATGAGCGATTCATACCTTAGCCAAGATGCAAGTGGTTATTTATGTGTAAATCCTAACTGTAAAAAAGTTGTTGTAATAGGTGGGAAAGGTCAGTTAGGCAGGATTTTTGTTGATTTGTTTACGCGTTCGAATTATCGAGTAGAAGTCATAGAGCAAGAAGATTGGCCTAACAGTAAAAATATATTAAGTGATGCAAGTGTTGTTATTGTTGCGGTACCTATTCGTTTAACAAGTTCTATTATTCAAAAACTTAACGATTTACCTGAACAATGTATTTTAGCTGATGTTACTAGTATAAAAGAATCTCCTTTATACGAAATGCTTAAAGTACATAAAGGCCCTGTTGTTGGTTTACACCCTATGTTTGGACCTGATATCACTAGTTTAGTAAAACAAACCGTTATAGCATGTGAAGGAAGAGATCAGGAAAGCTACCAATGGCTTTTAGAGCAAATAAAAATATGGGGAGCTAAAATATACACTGTAGATGCAGTTGCCCATGATCAGGCTATGGCTATGGTTCAAGTTATGAGGCATTTTTCAACTATTGCTTACGGCTATCATCTAATGACAGAAGGAGCTGATATAGCGCAGTTAGTAGAAATGAGTTCACCAATTTATCGATTAGAACTCATTATGGTTGGGCGTTTATTTGCGCAAAACCCAGTGTTATATAGCGATATCATTTTTTCTAATTCAGATAACATTGATATGATGAAACGGTTTGCTTATCGATTCTTAGAGTTACTTGAAGATGTAGAAACAGGGGATAAAGCGTCTTTCATTAATATGTTTAATCAAGTATCTGATTGGTTCGGAGATTATGCTGGCGATTTTCTAAAAGAAAGTAAATCGATGCTACTTAAAGCGAATGAACTAAAAAAATAACATTTCGATTAATTTTTAATAGGTAAATGGTATGCTAGCATTTAAATCAATTTCAAAAATTATAGTGCTAATTGGTTTCATACTACTCGCTTCTTGCACTAGTGGTACTTCAACATCAGGCAATACTATGTCGGGTATTATCACGAAAGATAACTTATTAGCGAGTGAAACTTCATTTAATCAAAGTTATCAGGCTTTTTTAATATCAGAAAAAGATAAATTACAAGTTAATGGTTGGCCAAGAGATTTACATATTGATATATATTTTGGGGCTTGGTGTCACGATAGTCAGAGAGAGGTGCCTAAAATACTTTCTATTCTAGATAATAATCCAAATGTAACATTTCAACTCATTGCTTTAGATATTGAGAAGAAAGATCCTGAACATTTAGCTAAAAAAAATAATATAAAATATACACCGACATTTGTTGTTTTTTTAGCGGGGAAGGAAATAGGCCGTATTGTTGAGCGACCTACTCAGAGTATTATTAATGATATTACTGCTATGTATTTTAATTCTTTAAAAGTTATTGATTAAAGAATTAAAATTTATAAGAAAAACCAACAGAAATACTTGTATCTATCCAAGTCGTGTCATTATATTCAGCGGCACATATATCTGTTTGACAAAACAATGTATCACCATCTTGCATTAAACTGGCGTAGGCTCTTAATTCAGTAACAATGGCTGCTTCTTTAGATATTTCATATCGAGTGCCTATAGCAGCAGTGAAAGAGGGGGCTATTTCACTTCCCCCATCCCCACTAAAACGTGCAGCACCTAAGCCAATGGATACTGTTGTGATATAGCTTTGCTGTTTAAATAGCGCAATACCATTAAAATGAGCATATACCACATCAACAGAACTTGTTTGATTATCATCTCCAAGCACAAAGTCGTGGCTTGCATAATTTACCAGTACTTGTCCTTGACCATTCGGTGACTCTTGCCAAGCGACAGCTATTCCAAAGTGGGTTGCAGTATCAACAGATATTGACGCATTAGTTTCAGGAACAGTTAAATCGGAACTAGACATTATCCCAATGTAAGGAGTTACTTCAAATTGAGTTGCCATTATTGGAGCACTAACTAAAGCTAATACTCCTATCATCATCGGTAACATATTACTTGAATGTGACATATTTAATCCCTTTTATTTGTTCTTATTTTTATCATATTATAAAATTTAGAATAACGTTACTAAGTGAACATAGTTATTAATTTAAAAAGCTACCTAATTTATCTAAGGCTTTTTCTTTTAGCTTATTTTTAATTTTGTCTTTTAATTTTTCTTTTTGTTCTGCTTTAGCTTGTTTCCAAATTGAAGATAAAGCTTGTTTCGCTATTTCTGCGCCCAATAAACTTGCTGGTAAGCCCTTATCACCACCAATATTAGTTAAGTTAATATCTGGTAAAGTAATTTGATGCTCTTTATTACCTAACGCTGATAAATCTAGTGATAAATTTGTGCCAGCAAGAATAAGTTTACTTACGCGAATATTCGGTTCTTTTTGAGAAGAATTTTCTGGTTGTTGAGTTTCAGCTTCACTTTTAGGCAGGTTTTTTTCTATATCATCTAATATGTCTGATAAATTCGCAGAACCACTTTGAGCTAGCTCTACAAATGCTTGAGGATTATTTATTCTAATCTCATCTATAACGATAGGATCTTCAGCAAGGCTTTTAATATTAATATCTAATAATATTGTTTCAAATGAAAAAGCATGCGGATATTTGTATTTTTCTGGGTTACTTAAACTAAATCCATTAATAGCACCTGAGCCTTTTATTAACTTCATTTCAACATTTCTAACAAGTACTGTTTGATTAGTAATCTTACTGCCTTGAGTTTCTATTTGCTGTTTAATAAAGTCATCTAGCGAGCCATTAGCTAAGAACCATAATGCTCCGCCACAAACTAATAAAATAATAATAACGAAAGAGGCTAATTTATTCACGAATAATCCTTAATGTGTAAAAAACATAATGAGTATAAAGTACAGAGAGTATCTCTATACCCGCTATCATTCAAGATACAGGTTTCAGTGGGAACTAAAAAAAATTTAGACACAGATTTTACGTTCCAAACAAAAATCTAAGTACATACACCCATGTAGGAACCTGACTAAAGTTAATAACGCGGCATAAATTATTTTTAGAACCATCGTTGAAGCGCTTGAGCAAAACCACTTCATCAACACTGCTTTTTATAAGGGCGTAACCATTATTACCAAGCATTGTCTTGAATTGATATCGCTCGAGTGCTCTGAAATAGCCTCTTGATTAGTAACGGGTATATATTATCGAAAATTATAAATCATCTACTATATAAAAAATACCAGTAAAGTTAATAGAGTTATTAAGTAAAGAAATAACTCTATTAACTAAATTTACAGTATCAATGAGTTTATTAGAAAGCTTTATTCTTTATAATGCTCTTATATTTAATTAATTGTTGTAATTTATGGCTAATATAAGATTAAATTCTAAAGTTGAAGTAGGGTTAATTAACCCTAAAAGCCCCTCCAATGTAGGAGCTGTTATGCGTGCTGCGGGGTGTTATCAAGTAGATAAAGTTTATTACACTGGAAAACGCTACGAAAATGCCGCAAAGTTTAATACCGACACTAAAAATATAAAAGATAAAATCCCTTTAATTGCCCTAGAAGATATTACTGATGCTATTTCTAATGATAGAAAAATGATTTGTGTAGATTTAGTTGAAGGGGCTACTCCTCTTCCATATTTTGAACATCCTGAAAATGCGCTCTATATTTTTGGACCCGAAGATGGAACTATTCTTCAACCTATCATTAATAAAGCGGATGCTGTTGTTTATATACCGACTGTTGGTTGTATGAATTTAGCTGCAACTGTAAATGTATTATTATACGATCGAATGACGAAGTTAAATGATTTTCAACTAGGTGATGGGTTGATTAAGCAGAGTCGAGATAAAAACAATAGAACGAAAGTAGTGTGATAAGGAAGCGTATATAACCTTATTATTTCACTATTAGTTCCCACTAAATGTAAGGTGCTTATTTTTATATAAACAAAATTGCTTGACTAACCGTATTATTCAGCTAGAATGTTTTTAGCTTGAAAGTAATACCTATATTTATGTACGCCGTTTCGATGTTATATTTAGTAGCTCGTCCTGTTTAATAAGTAATAGCTTCACTTCCAGCAACACCGCCCTAATTTTGGGGCAAAAAAATTACTCTTAAAAAGAATAGGATATACAATGTCTACTACTACTGGTACAGTAAAATGGTTTAATGAATCTAAAGGTTTTGGCTTTATCGAGCAAGAATCAGGTCCAGACGTATTTGCACACTTCAGTGCTATTTCAGGCGACGGTTTCAAAACTTTAGCTGAAGGTCAAAAAGTTCAGTTTACTGTTACTCAAGGACAAAAAGGTCCTCAAGCAGAAAACATCCAAGCACTTTAATTTAATTACCGATTTATTCGGTTATTAATAAAGCGTATAAAAGGCAAGTTTATTCTTGCCTTTTTTGTATCTGGTAGTTTATTTACATATTTTTCTTATCCTTATATAGCACCATGCTCACTTCTTGTTTACTGATAGCCTTCCTTTATTCAAATTAAATAACGACAAAATTTAGCTGGTTAAAATAACCATACTTTAGTTATTTATACTAATTGATTGTTTTAATATTTTTATAATTACAACAGCTTTGCCTAATGTATTGATAATAAAGTATTTAATTTTTGGCATTAGATTTGTAATGTTATGGTTAATTCTAACGATATTATTAGGTATTTAATGATGAAAATATTATTAACAGGTATGCTTTTACTAAGCTCTAACGCTTTAGCTTATAGCTCTTCTTTTAGTGGTGGTGTTTGTGATTTTGACGTTAAAGGTGGAGTTCGTATTTCGTCATCAGAAATTGAATTTTTAAATAAAAATGAGCCCTTATACAAAATAGTTAACGACAATATACTTATTGTAAATAATAAAGAGATAACATTAAATACAAGCCAACAAAAACTGGTTTCTAGTTATTCTTATGAAATACGTGGTTTATTACCTCAGATAAAAACTTTAACTACAGATGCTATTACCTTGGCTTCTGAGGGGGTTAATTTAGCGTTTACTGAATTGTTAGGACCAAATAATTCATTAAGCAATGATCTGACAAGCCGCTTTGAGGAAATTCATTATGAAATTGATCAAAATTTTTCTGCTAATAAAACGGTTCATTTTGACGAAGATGGTTTTGTTGGAGATGACTTTTTTGGTGAAAATTTTGAAAAAATAATTGAAAGCGTAGTAGAGCAAACTGTTCAAAAATCTATTGGGAGCATTATGATTGCTTTAGGGCAAGAGTTATTATTCTCAAATGAAGGCGGAGCTTCTTTTGAAGCTAAAATGGAAAAGTTTGGTGAAAAGATCGAAACAGAGATGGAAGCTCGTGGGATGGAAATAGAAAAACGTGCAGTAAGTGTTTGTAGTGCAATTTTTAAAATAGATAAATTAGAAGAAAAACTACAGTCTGAAATAGAGCAACTTGAAGATATTGATATGCTAAGTATTTAAAAGTATAAAAGAAAGTCTTCTTGTCTTTTTGAATCTATATTTTTGTATAAGAAACTGCACCAAAACGAAAAGTACTTTATAATAACACCATTAGATAAAAGAGGTTTTGTTACATGAAGATATGTGGTGTTGAATTAAAAGGTAATGACGCGATTGTTTGTATTATGTCGCGAGAGAATGGGTTGTATGATATTCCAAGTATACGAGTACAGAAAATAGCAATCGCAGATGCAGGGGATGCTGAACAAGTACGAGCTTTCCAATTTACATTTGCTAAGTTAATGGAAGATTATAAAGTGGATAAAGTGGTTATTCGCGGTAGAGCATTAAAAGGAAAGTTCTCTGGCGGACCTGTAGGCTTTAAATTAGAAGCTGCTATCCAGCTTATTCAAGACTTGCCTGTTGAAATTATTGCGGGTAGTGCTGTTAAAAAGTCATTGGCGAAAAGTCAGGTTGATATAGATTTTAGGGATACTGGTTTAAAGCAATATCAAGAAAGCGCATTTGAAACCGTTTTTTCTTATTTTGAACAATCAGCTTATAAACCTAATAGTATTTAACTTTTAATTTAAATACATAAATTTGAAGGGAGCTTTTTAGCTTCCTTTTTTATTACTAAGCTTTGTCTAGCTAACTATTGCTCTTTAAATTATAACTTTTACTTTGCGTAAGATAAGTAAATTTTAGATATAAAAAAACCGACAAATGTCGGTTTTTTAAAATCTTTATAAAAATTAAAGAGCTTTAATAGCAGCGTTTAAACGACTTTTGCTACGAGCAGCTTTATTTTTATGAATAAGACCTTTACTTGCGTAACGATCTAAAATTGGTGTTGCAGCAGCAAATTCTTTAGTTGCTGTATCTTTGTCACCGGCTTCGATAGCACCAATTACTTTTTTAAGTAATGTGCGCATCATTGAGCGACGGCTTGCATTGTGTTGACGGCGCTTTTCAGATTGTACTGCGCGCTTCTTAGCAGACTTTGAGTTAGCCAAGGTGAACTCCTAAAATTGAATAAATATTGCCTAGATTTAAGGCGACGAAATATGCCTGTTTTAAAGGCGTTTGTCAAACCCTTTCGCTTTAATTTTTAATATTTAGGTTTAAATTGAAAACTAAACGAAAGGGGAGAATATCTATTTTAACATATACTTTTTGAAATAGGTGTTTAAGTTAATTTAAACGCTTGTTTCTGCTTATTAAAAAAACGCATAATAAGAACTTACCTTGAATCATTATAAATCGCGGTGTAGGAAATAAATTTTGAGTAAAAAACTCATAAAATCAGGATTGATTGTTAGCATTATGACACTCGTTTCTCGAGTATTAGGTTTAATAAGAGATGTTGTTATTGCGAATGTTATGGGGGCTGGTGTTGCGGCAGACGTATTCTTTTTTGCAAATAAGATCCCTAACTTTTTACGGAGATTATTTGCCGAAGGTGCTTTTGCTCAAGCCTTTGTACCTGTTTTAAGCGAATATCATGCAAAAGACGGCGATAAATTGGGGCCTGAAACACGGCAACTTATCGCACAAGTGTCAGGTACTTTAGGCGTTTTAGTTACTTTAGTTACACTTGTTGGTGTGATTGCATCTCCTGTATTTGTTATTTTGTTTGGCTTTGGCTGGTTTTGGGATTGGTTACATGATGGACCTAAAGCTGAACAATTTGAATTAGCTTCAATTTTATTGAAAATTACGTTTCCTTATTTGTTTTTTGTAAGTTTTACAGCTTTAGCTGGGGCGATTTTGAATACTGTTGGTAAGTTTGCTGTTTCGTCTTTTACACCTGTTTTACTTAATGTTTGTATTATCTGTTGTGCTATATTTCTTTCTTCATCGATGCCTAACCCTGCTTATGCACTTGCTATAGGTGTATTTATAGGTGGTGTTGTTCAGTTTTTATTTCAAATACCTTTTTTAATACAAGCTGGAGCTTTGGTTAAACCTAAGTGGGCATGGAAAGCTGAAGGTGTAACTAAAATTAGAAAATTGATTGTACCTGCATTATTTGGTGTGTCGGTTACACAAATCAATCTATTGCTTGATACATTAATAGCGAGTGTATTGGTTACAGGGTCGATTAGTTGGTTATATTATGCGGATAGACTTCTAGAGTTTCCTTTGGGGTTATTTGGTATTGGCATAGCAACGGTAATTTTACCTAGTTTATCTAAATTACACGCCAAACAAAATTCACAAGAATTTAAAAGTACGGTTGAGTGGGGGCTTAAAATAGTCTCTTTATTTGGTTGGCCAGCTTTGGCTGGCTTAATGGTGTTGGCTCAGCCTATTGTAATGGTTTTGTTTATGCGAGGAGAATTTTCTGAGCAAACTGTCATAAATGTATCGTATGCGCTTTTTGCTTATTTATCTGGGCTAATAAGTTTCATGTTTATTAAAATTTTAGCTCCTGCCTATTACGCAAGACAAGATACTAAAACTCCAGTCATTATTGGTATTAAGGCTATGGTGGCTAATATGGCATTTAATTTAATGTTGGCTCCTTTCTTTGGGTATGTGGGGTTAGCTATCGCAACAACCATGTCAGCTTCGTTAAATGCGTTTATGTTATACCGCGGATTGAAAAACCAAAAAGTATTTAACATAACGAATAGTGCATGGTGGTTTATGGCTCGTATCATGATTTCAGCTGGAATTATGGGGGGAGTGGTTTATATTATTTCACCTCCGTTTATAGAATGGTTGAGTATGACTAAATTAGAACAACTTATTCAGCTTGGTACATGTATAGGGTTAGGTGTTATTAGTTATTTTATATCTATTGTTGCATTGGGTATAAGAACTAAGGATATTAAAGTGCATACTCAGTTATAGGCTAACTACAACTAATCGTAAATAAATTTGATGAAATTGCGTTCAGATGCTGATTCTTATGGTTGAGTAATATATAATTCGTCGGTTTTTCCTTGTATATAAATAAAGTCTAACAAAAGTTTAGTAAAAAGGTTTCCTTAATAAATGCAGTTAATACGCGGTATTCATAATATACAACCCGAGCATCATGGCTGCGTGCTAACGATAGGGAATTTTGATGGTGTTCATTTAGGACATAAGCAAGTTATACAAGCGTTAATTAAACAAGCGAAAGAGCTTAACTGTACAGCTGCTGTTATGGTTTTCGAACCTCAGCCGCAAGAATTATTTTCTCCAGAGACTGCACCTGCGAGATTATGTAGGCTAAGAGATAAATATACATTATTAAAGTCGTTAGGTGTGGAGCGTTTAATTTGCGTTAATTTTAATGCTAAATTTGCTACACAGTCAGCTGAGAACTTTATTAAAGAGTTGCTAGTTAACAAATTAGGCATTAAAAGTTTGATTGTAGGCGACGATTTCCGATTTGGTAAAAATCGAGAAGGTAATTATGAAATGTTACGTAAGGCTGGAAAAACATCTCACTTTAATGTGTCTGATACGGCAAGTTACAAAATATTAGATCAAAGGATCAGTAGTACTGAAATTAGGCAAGCACTTGAAACAGATGATTTAGAACAAGCAGAAGTTATGCTTGGTAGGCCTTATTCTATAATAGGTCGAGTTTTTCATGGTGACAAAAGAGGGCGTCAGTTAGGTTTTCCTACGGCTAACGTAAAATTGAAAAGGCGTGTATCACCTGTAAATGGGGTATATGTTGTTAAAGTAAAAACGAATCTCGGGCTGTATTTTGGTGTTGCTAATATAGGATCGAGACCTACAGTTTCAGGTATAAGACAACAGCTTGAAGTACACATTTTTGATTTTGACTCTGATCTATATGGTCAAACAATCGAAGTGGTGTTACTGAAAAAATTAAGAAAAGAAATGAAATTTGATTCTCTTTCTGACTTAACAAACCAAATAGCTATTGATAGCGAACTAGCGTCTCAATACGTGGCTGAGTTAAGTACATAGAGTGAATCGCAACATATTATTAAATTTTTAATATTAACTGCTGCAATGTAATGATTGGGCGTTAACTAAAATACGAGTGGATATAAATTTAAATGAGTGACTATAAGCATACCTTGAATTTGCCGGATACTTCATTTCCAATGAAAGGGAATATGGCAAACCGTGAACCTAATATGTTAAAAGAATGGGCCGAAAAAGATTTATACGGTAAAATTCGTGCAGCTAAAAAAGGTAAGAAATCATTTATTTTGCATGACGGACCTCCTTATGCAAACGGTGATATTCATTTAGGACACTCAGTAAATAAAATTTTAAAAGATATTATTGTTAAATCTAAAACCTTATCAGATTTCAATTCTCCTTATGTTCCAGGGTGGGATTGTCATGGTTTACCTATTGAGTTAATGGTTGAGAAAAAAGTAGGTAAACCTGGTCATAAAGTCACAGCAGCTCAATTTAGAGAAAAATGTCGTGAATATGCTGTTAAGCAAGTTAATGGTCAAAAAGAAGACTTTAAACGTTTAGGTGTTTTCGCTGATTGGGACAAGCCTTATTTAACGATGGATTTTGGTACTGAAGCTAACATTATTCGAGCTTTAGGCAAAATAGCTGAAAATGGACATTTACAACAAGGTTTTAAACCTGTTCATTGGTGTACAGATTGTGGTTCTGCCTTAGCTGAGGCTGAAGTTGAATATAAAGATAAGCAATCTCCTGCGATAGACGTTAAATTTTTAGTTGAAGATACGAGTGTTGCCGATAAATTTTCACATCCTGAAAATCATGTAGGCGAAGGGGATATATCTATTGTTATTTGGACAACTACTCCTTGGACTTTACCAGCTAACCGTGCGGTTTCTGTTCACCCTAGAGTTGAATACTCATTAGTACAATGCGAAACGGATTCAGGTAAAAAAAGATTAATTTTAGCTACAGATCTTGTACAGTCGTGTATGGATAGATATAGTATTAGTAAATATCATGCACTAGGCTTTTGTAAAGGTTCAGACCTCGATTTAGTTTCATTACAACATCCATTTTATGACTTATCTGTTCCTGTTGTTTGTGGTGATCATGTTACAACTGATTCAGGTACGGGGTGTGTTCATACAGCGGGTGGTCATGGTGTAGACGATTTTAATGTAAGTAAACAATACAATTTAGAAATATATAACCCTGTTGGAGCAAATGGCGTTTATCTTGAAGATACTCCTTTATTTGCTGGACAACATGTATTTAAAGCCAATGCCTCTGTAGTTGAAGTACTAACAGAAAAAGGCGCTTTATTACATCACCATGCAATGGAACATTCTTACCCGCATTGTTGGAGACATAAAACTCCAATAATTTTCCGTGCTACACCTCAGTGGTTTATTAGTATGGATAAAAAAGGGCTTCGTAAAGAGTCTTTAGGTGAAATAGCAAAAACAAAATGGATCCCTGATTGGGGCCAAAGTCGTATTGAATCTATGGTAGAAGGACGTCCTGATTGGTGTATTTCTCGCCAACGTACATGGGGTGTACCTATTGCGCTATTTATTCATAAAGATACTGGTGCATTACATCCTCGTAGTATTGAACTCATCGAAGAAGTTGCACTAAAAGTCGAAAAGTCGGGTATTCAAGCATGGTTTGATTTAGAAGCTAAAGACCTTATTGGTGACGATGCCAATGATTTCGTAAAAGTACCTGATACATTAGATGTTTGGTTTGATTCTGGTACAACACATTCAACGGTTATTGATGCGCGTGAAGAGTTTGATGGTATAGCTGATTTATACTTAGAAGGTGCAGATCAACATAGAGGTTGGTTTATGTCTTCTATGATGTCTTCAGTCGCCATGACAGGTAAAGCGCCTTATCGTGAAGTCTTAACACACGGTTTTACTGTTGATGTTAATGGCCACAAAATGTCTAAGTCGTTAGGGAATGTTATTACTCCTGCTCAAATTACTAATAAATTAGGCGCAGATATATTAAGGCTTTGGGTAGCTTCAGTTAACTATACGCAAGAAATAACGGTGTCTGACGAAATATTTAAACGTCAAGCTGATGCTTATAGAAGAATCCGTAATACCTCACGCTTCTTATTATCTAATTTAAATGGGTTTGATCCTAAAGCACACTCAGTTGCTTTAGATGACATGGTTGCTTTAGATCGTTGGGTAGTAGGGCAGGCTGCACAACTTCAAGAAGATATTGAAAAAGCGTATAACGAATACGAATTTCATGTTGTTGTTCATAAATTAATGAACTTCTGTACAACTGAATTAGGTGGCTTCTACCTTGATATTATTAAAGATAGACAGTACACAGCTAAAGGCGATAGCTTGGCTCGCCGTTCATGTCAAACAGCTATGTATTTAATTGCAGAAGCTATGACACGTTGGATGGCTCCTATTTTATCGTTTACAGCTCAAGAAATTTGGCAAGCCTTACCAACACCAGCTAATACTATAAGAGATGAATTTGTATTTACTGATGTTTGGTTTGATGGCTTAGCTAAGTTACCTGAAAATTCATGTTTAGGTGATGATTACTGGGCTGAAATTTTATTAATTAAAACAGAAGTTAATAAAGCTTTAGAAGCTGCACGTAAAGATAAAAAAGTAGGTAAAGCACTAGAAGCCGCAGTAACTATTTATGCCACTGAAAGTATTGTGAGTAAATTAAAGCAATTAGAAGAAGAATTACGCTTTGTTTTAATTACTTCCGCAGCGACCGTTGAACTTGTAACTTCAGCACCTGAAGGAATGATAGAAACAGATATTGAAGGATTATGGTTATCAGTTGCTCCAGCATCGGGTAGTAAATGTGATCGTTGTTGGCACTTTACTGATGATGTTGGTCAAATAGAAGCACATCTTGAGTTATGTGGTCGTTGTGTAACTAACGTAGATGGTTTAGGTGAAGAACGTAAGTTTGCATAAAACTTTTGTATTTACTTACACAATTTATAATATTTAACAGTACACAACGTGGTTAAATATAAAAGAGAAAAATAAGCGTATATTATTTATTAATTTACGCTTATTTTACATCTATACTCCTTTAATTATTTAATAAGGTTTAGTTTTCAATGATAAAAAATGTAATGAATACGGGGTTGAGTTGGTTGTGGTTAACCCTGTTGTGTTTAGTTGTAGATCAAGTTACTAAGCATCAAGTTGTTGGCTCTATGGAGCTTTATGAATCAATTCAAGTACTTTCTTTTTTTAGTATCACTTATGTACATAATTTAGGTGCGGCCTTTAGTTTTTTAGCTGATCAAGGTGGTTGGCAAAGATGGTTTTTTACTTCTATAGCAGCTATAGCCAGTATTGTATTTATTATTTGGTTAGCTAAAACTCCTAAAGATAAAAAGTTATTAAGCGTTGCTTTTGCTTTATTATTAAGTGGCGCTTTAGGAAACTTAATTGATAGAGTGCTATTTGGCTATGTTATCGATTTCTTAGATTTTTATATTGGTAATAATCATTGGCCAGCATTTAATGTTGCAGATTCTATGATTTTTATAGGTGCAGCTTTAATGATTTTTGATTCATTCAAAAATAGCGATAAAGAAAGCCCTACGAGTAAAAAGTAGCAGAAATATTTAGTAGTATAAAAGGCAAATCATGACTAAAGTTATTAATGAAAGTTCTCAAATAATTGTACATATAACAATGAAGCTTGCTGATGGTTCTGCAGCAGATAGCACAAAAGTAAATAATAAACCCGCTAAAATAATTATGGGTGATCAAAGCATTTCTCCAGCATTTGAAGCGAATCTACTGGGTTTAAAAGTTGGAGAGTCTAAAGAGTTTACACTTCAGTCCATAGACGCATTTGGTGATAAAAACCCTGATAATATTCATTATGTTGATATCACAAAGTTTGATAGTGAAACACCCGCTAAAGTTGGCAATATAATAACGTTTACACAACCAGGTGGTGAATTGCCTGGTATGATCACCGACGTTTCAGGTTCATCAGTTACCGTTGACTTTAATCATCCATTAGCTGGTCAAGCCGTCACTTTTGTTATCGACGTAGTAGAAATTCAATAGATACGAACAATTAGAGAATACCAATGGAAATTATATTAGCAAACCCTAGAGGTTTTTGTGCCGGTGTTGATCGAGCTATTAGCATTGTTGACAGAGCACTCGATCTATTTGATGCACCTATCTATGTACGCCATGAAGTTGTTCATAATAAATTTGTTGTTAATGGCTTAAAGCAACGAGGAGCAGTTTTTGTTGATGAACTTGATGAAATACCTGACGATAGCACGGTGATTTTTAGTGCGCATGGTGTATCAAAAGCTGTGCGAAACAAAGCTAAAGATCGTGGTTTAAAAGTTTTTGATGCGACATGCCCATTAGTAACGAAAGTACATATGGAAGTTTCTCGTGCAAGTCGTAAAAATGTTGAATGTATTCTTATAGGCCATGCTGGTCACCCTGAAGTTGAAG
This sequence comes from Pseudocolwellia agarivorans, assembly GCF_002000085.1. GTDB lineage: Bacteria > Pseudomonadota > Gammaproteobacteria > Enterobacterales > Alteromonadaceae > Pseudocolwellia > Pseudocolwellia agarivorans. Next base: position 22,055 of record NZ_MUZU01000009.1, on the reverse strand, counting down.
GTACAATGGGACAATACGAAAGTGAAACCGGTGGAATTTATTTAGTTGAATCAGCATGTGATGTTGAAAAACTAAACGTTAAAAATTCAGACGAACTTTATTTTTGTAGCCAAACAACATTATCGGTAGATGATACGAGTGATGTTATAGACGCTTTGCAGAAGAAATATAAAAATATTGAAGGACCTAGAAAAGACGACATTTGTTATGCAACGCAAAATAGACAAGATGCAGTACGCTCAATTGCGAATCAAGTTGATTTACTTTTAGTTGTTGGAGCAAAAAATAGTTCTAATTCAAATCGATTGAGAGAGCTTGCTGAAAAAATGGGAACCACATCTTATTTAATAGATACGGCTGAAGATATAGTACCTAGTTGGATAGATAATATTAATAAAGTGGGTGTAACTGCAGGTGCATCAGCTCCGGAAATTTTAGTTAATCAAGTCATTGAAAGATTAAAAAATTACGGAGGAAAAGAAGTTGTTGAGTATCCTGGGAGGGAAGAAAATACAGTATTTGCAGTTCCACTAGAATTGCGTTAACCTTAGGTTGTTTAAAAATTAAACATAAAATAGGCTTGTGTATATTGTATATAATGTAAGTCTAGGTTTTTATTGTATAAATTGTAAGTAGTCATCACATGGCATATAATGGAATGCTGCTTAAATACGGATATTAAGGTATGAGTTAATGCGGTTCACATTAGTGATTTTTAACACATATGATGTTCTTTTAAAGCTTTTAATCAATGTAATTAAAAGCTTTGGCGCACTATTGCCGCTATCAAAGTCCCCTTTCAATATCCGTATAACTTTTCAGTATTTTAGTAATATAAAATTTTTGATCTCCAAGGAGAATAATTTTGCGGCTTTATAATTCACGACCTTATAAACAGTGTCGGCTTAAAAAAACTTCTTTTATGGGGATGACCTTAATTGAAGTTCTTGTCGCTTTATTTATTTTATCTACAGGTATTTTAGGCGCTGTAGCTATGCAAGCTTCAGCTAAAAAGGGCAGTTTTGATGCTATGCAGCGTTCTATGGCTTCTTCTTTAGCACAAAATATTATTGAACGTATGCGAGGAAATGATGCAACCGTGGGACTCAATGTACTTGATGGTTATAACGGTACTTATGGTGTTACTCCTCTTACTGCACCAGCAGTTCGTTGTGATAGACCAACAGCTTTATGCAACGCCGCTGAACTAACAGCTAACGACTTGTACGAGTGGGAACAAAGCTTAATTGGCAAAGATGTACAAAATTTATCGAAAGGTAATGGTGGCTTAACTGGTGTTGTTGCCTGTATTGAACATGTAAATAATGCTGTCTCAGTTGCTATTAGTTGGGAAGGGCGGGAAGAAACATCAGACGGTGCTAAATTTAATACAACATTTGGAAGCGGATGTGGTACTACAAGTACTAAACGTAGACAAATTGTCGTAGATGCATTTATTTTTTAGAGGCTTATATGATTAAAAAACAAAATGGATTTACACTTTTAGAAATTTTTGTAGCTTTAGCTATAGGGTTAGTATTGATTGGCGGGGTGTTAAGTGTTTTTGTAGGAATGAAAACCACCACGCAAGAAACTTCAAGCATAGGAGAGCTGCAAGAAAATGGACGTTTCGCTGTTACTATATTAACTGATGACTTATTACGACAAAATTTTTGGGGAGATTTACAATTAAGTTTTTCGTCTGATGTATATTCAGGGGCAGATCTCCCACCTGTCATTGGCGATTGTATAGGAGGGGGACAAAATAATAGCAGCTTTCCACAAGGTAATCTTTTTCATTTTAGAACGCTTTGGGCTGCTAATGTAACAGCTGCGACTATACTTGGTGGCTGTATAAATAATGCAGTACCTGGTTCAGATGTTTTGCAAATAAAAAGAGTGCTCGCTCGTCCCATTTTACCCGGAGCGATTGATAATGAACGTTATTATTTGAACGCAGGTTATATTCAAGCTACTTTATTTCCAGGAAGTGCCGCGGCAATTCCTTTTGTTAGTAACAATGCACGAATTTGGGAATATCAGCATCATATTTATTATATTCGAAATGATCGCATTGGCACTACCGCTAATTTTGTTCCTGTGTTGATGCAAGGGCGATTACAAAATACAGCTACACCAATATCTTTTAACTTATTAGTTGAAGGTATTGAACGTGTTCATTATATGTTTGGTGTAGATACTGATGGGGATGACGTCGTTAATGGCTATATGGCACCAGCTGATATGATTGGAGATTATTGGGATAATACTAATAATACAAAAATTTTAGCTGTAAAATTTTATGTTTTAGTTAGATCTATTAGAGCAGACCCTAATTATGAGAATAATAATACATATCAAATGGGGGGGACTGTATTTAATGCGGGTGGCGATAATTTTAGGCGTTTATTATTTAGTTCAACCGTTACATTATATAATCAAGGGATAACCGAATGGCAATAAAAAAATTTAATCAATCAGGCGTAGTTTTAATTGTATCCCTTGTTTTTTTAGTTGCTTTAACTGCTGTTGCTGCGGTATTAATGCAAAATACGACAACGGATGTTAAAATGGCAGGTGCAAGTCAAGCAAAATCAATAGTTACACAAGAAACTATTAGTGAAATGGATAGGATTATTTTTAATGAACAACGTCGAGTTAATGGACCAAATATATTTGTAGAACTGAATACCCCTACACCTATATTATCCGTGACAAAACCTTCGATAACTACAGCTATAGCATCACCAGATAATCTACTTTCTCTTGAGACATCTTGCCCACCTGTTAAACCCGCATCTTCAGACGCTAAGTGTCGAATGTCAAATGTTGTGGTTAGTAGAACATATGGAAGAAACAATAACCATGTCATTCAAGTTAATGCCGGCATTGCTCAAGAATTATCACTAGGATATTAATATGAAAAAATATATTTTATTATCGGCCTTAATATTTAGTTCCTTATATGCTTATAGCGAAGATATAGAATTATATGTAGGGAATGCTAATTTACGTGCCCAAACAAAACCACAAGTATTATTAATTGTTGATACTTCAGGTAGTATGACGGGGTCTCAAACAATTAAAACACCCTATAACCCAGCTAAAACATATAAAACTCTTGGGTCATATTCTGGTAAAGGCGATAAATATTTGTACTATGTCGTAGGGACACCAACATCTTTACCTTCTGTTGATTCTCCAACTGAAAAAAGACGATTTTTGGCAAGTCTTAATAATTGTTCTACTGCTGTTTCTCGACTTAATAAAGTTGGCTTTTATACTGGTCGTATAAAAGAATATACATTTCAAGGTAACTCTGGCAGTTGGCAAGATATTCCTGATAGTGATGGAACATCCATTTCGATAATTGATTGTGAAGATGATATTAGCCTAGATTTAGAGCACATAAAAAATAGTACAACGGTTGAACATAATAGTAATAAAGTCAACGGTAGTGTGACATTTGGATATCCAATTGATGGCTTAGGAACTGTTGCTTCCCCCGTATATTACGATACGGATATTACCAAAGTAGATGCTTCATGGGGAGGGGATGTTGTTACTATTTATACTGATAACTACCTAAGATGGGAGCAAGGCACAAAGTATAGTAATGGTGCTGATATAGGTACTACAAATACGACAAGAATTGCAATTGCTCAGCGAACCTTAACAAATTTAATTGACTCAATCCCATCAGTTCAATTTGGTCTTGAAGTTTATAATTTTAATAGGTATTCCGATAGTAATCAAAGTAATTCTCATGGTGGAAGAATTGCTTTTGGTATACAAGAAATGACGGCTACAGCCAAAAAATCATTACTTTCTATAATTGAAAATGATTTACATGCTTCTGGCTGGACACCTTTGTGTGAGTCTTATTATGAAGCTTATCGCTATTTTGCAGGCTTACCTGTTAAATATGGTTCACAAGATGAAAATGGCTTTAATGGTGTAAAATACCATAATAAGACCTTGCCAGATCGAGACAAGAGCATTGAAAGTGGTGGAAACTATATCGCACCATATAAAGGTTGTAGTAATGAAGTTTTTGTGATTTTAATTACAGATGGTGAACCCACAAATGATAAAGCATCAGATGGCTTGGTTAAAGCATTACACACTGGAGCTACACCTTCTTCAACAGCGGTAGATGTTGATAATAACTATTTACCAGCACTTGCTGAATATGTTCATAGCAATGATATTAATGCTAGCCTCCCCGGAACTCAAATAGCAACTTTGTATACCGTAGGCTTTAGTGAAGGAGCAAGTGCTGCAACTAAATTATTAGAAGCAGCAGCAACTAAAGGAGGAGGCAAATATTATGATGCAACAGACCCTACTAAGTTAGGTTCAGCTTTACAAAAGGCCTTGAGTTCAATTTTAGCTGTAAATACTACTTTTACAGCTCCATCAGTTGCTACTAATAGTTTTGATAGAACTGAGTCCCTTGATTCGGCTTATTATGGGATGTTTATTCCTAATAATGGTGCTAGATGGAAAGGCAATCTTAAAAAATTAAAAATTAAAGATGATAAGCAGGTTGATAGGGAAGGTAATTCAGCTGTAGATGCTTCAGGTAGTATCATCGATACCGCTAAAACTTACTGGCAAAGTTCAGCAACACCAGATGGTAACAATGTAAATGCTGGAGGCGTTGTTGGTATGTTTAGTGCTAAAACTAAAAACTCAAGAAAGGTATATAGTGATATTGGTACATCAAATATATTGACACCGTTAACATATGACAACCTTGAAACTGCGGCAGGAAGTGCGGCTAATGTACAGTCTTTAATAGGAGTTACAGATACTATTGAAGCGAAAGAGTATTTAAATTGGGCTTTAGGTATTGATGTTGATGATGCAGATAATGACGGCGATAAAGATGATTACCGACCTGATTTGTTTGGTGATCCGTTACATTCAAAGCCTGTTGTGGTGAATTATGGCGTTAGTAAGTCTAATCCTGATATTCGTATTCTTGTTGGGACAAATTCTGGTGTATTACATATGTTTAAAGACAGTGGAGCTACTGTTGATGAATCATGGGCATTTATGCCTCAGAAATTTTTTCCAGAAATAAAACCATTACGCGATAATTTACCGGCTTCCAGTAAAGTATATGGAATTGATGGGCGCATAACTACACATTTAATTGATGCTGATTTAGATGGTTCAATCAGTTCGACTGGAGATAAAGCATGGATGTTTTTGGGATTACGAAGAGGTGGATCTTCATATTATGCTTTAGATATAACAGATCCTGATACTCCTAAGCTTATGTGGGAAATAAAAGCAAATACTGGTGACTTTAAAGAATTAGGTCAAACATGGTCTCAACCTCAAGTCACTTATTCAGCATTAAATATCTCAGGTGGAAAAGCAAAACCTGTATTAATATTTGGAGCTGGTTACTCTATTGCAAAAGATATTACTGGACCTGGTACACCTGATAGCGTTGGCCGAGGTATATATATGGTAGATGCTGAGTCAGGTGCTTTATTATGGAGTGTAACACCAGCAGCTACTACAGGTAAGAATACACAGTTTACTGGTTTTACTGATAGTATCCCTTCACGTATTGGTATATTAGATAGTGATGGTGATGGTTTAGTCGATAGGTTGTACACTGGTGATACTGGGGGAAATGTATTTAGAATTGATATGCCTGGTGATAATCCTTTTAGTAGCACTACTCCTTGGACCGCTTTTAAATTAGCTGAGCTAGGTGGAACGACAAATGTAGATGATAGACGCTTTTTTGATGCTCCCTCTATTGTAAGAACATTTTTTACTGATACTTATGAAAGCACAATAGGTACAACAACTATTGTTACCAGTAAGGAAACGCCATATGAGGCTGTATTATTGGGAAGTGGGGATAGATCAACCCCTTCGTCAACAGATACAAATGATGAGTTTTTTATGATTCAAGATGAAAATATTATTACACAATCTTTTGTGGCTGGGGCTGTTTCACCTGCTAAAGATATTCCTACTGTAATAACATATAATGACTTAGCTGATTTTACTTCTGACCCATATGGTTCTCTAACTACAACAGCTGATATTAAAGCACTTGATCTGATTGTAAGTCAAAAATCTGGTTGGCGCTATAACTACGAATCTGCAGGAGAAAAAAGTACTGCAGGAGCTATAGTTCTTAAAGGTGTTGCTTATTTTACTTCTTTTACTCCAGCTGGAACTAATTCGTGTTCTTTGGTAAATGGTGAAGGTGCATTATATGCTGTAGATTTATACAAAGGTACAAAGTTTTTCAGTTGGAAAAAAATAGTCACAACCACAACTATGCCTGATACTCCTACGCCTTATATTCCTCATGTTGATGTCACTAGCGTACCTCCAGGATCTCCACCCGGTTCAGACAGTCCAACGATAAGACTTCTGACTGGTAGCGGAGAAGGTGAGGGGACTAATCCAGGAGTTATTAATACTGGCGTTGGGCCATCAATATATCGCACTTATCAATATATAACAGAGTAGCTATAATGATGATTAAAAATCAAATAGGAATGACTTTGATCGAGCTATTGATTGCTGTAGCTATTGTTGGGATATTAGGAGCTGTCGCTTATCCATCTTATGTTGAGTATGTTAGTCAATCTAATCGTAGTGAGGCCCAAAGAGAATTATTGCGTATAGCAAATAAGATGGAACAATATTTTGTTGATACCCGAAGGTATACTGCAGATATGAAGCTTTTAGGTTTACCTGCAGATCCTTTTATTACTGAATCAGGTAATTACAGTATTGATACTTCTGCACAAACGAATACTACTTATACGTTAACAGCTACGGCAAGAGGGGCGCAAGCTACGAGGGACTCCGATTGTACGACATTAAATATATCTGAAACAGGTCAAAAAACAGCTAAAACAACTACATGTTGGGAAAAATAATATGAAATCATTTAATAAGCTAATAGTATTATTCTTTTTTGTAATCATCTCAAATATAGCTTTGAGTAATACATCAGATAATAAAAATCATTTTAAAAACCTTAAAAAGGTTTCCTTAAAATGTGACATTTTATATATGGGAGGAGTAAGGGGTATTCATTATCATTATGATCTACCAATAAAATTACGAGGTACATTTGAGGCTGATCTTCATAATATACCTTCTAAAAATAAAATATACAGAGTTAATCAATGTGTTGAAATAGACAAGAAGTTCAATGATGAAATCGCAAATAAATTAGATGAAGAATCTAAAACTCAAGGATAAAAATATCAATGTAAGAGGTTCGTTATATATTTTTATGTAATTGTGTTAAATTTCACCTAAACGTTGGGGGATTAAAGTTAAGAGATGGACTTTTGAAAAGTACTTTAAAAAGATAACTCTTAACTTAAACTATTTAATAATCGCTGAGCGAGCATCGAATAAGAATTCTTTATAGTATGTTTTTAATAAAAGCAAATACAATAATATTAAGTTGATAACCCTCCAAAAAAGTAATAAATATCAAATTAGGTTTTGAGCCACAAATTATATACAGGTGATTGGATTGTTGTTTCGGTCCTCGTCAATACCGTCATTATTATTATCCTGACTAATATAGGCTCGACCAGATATTGAAATGATAATTCCCCGTGATGCATCAGGGACACCTTCAGGGCAGTAACTAAAAGTATCTTCAGCAGTATTTGATGTTAAATTACCTAAAGCATTGTAAGTTAATGAGGCTCCTCCTGAGTATTGAAACCGGTCATTATTACTTAATGCAGACTTCACTCTTACAATCTCATCTGCTGGTAAATCTAATGTGTTATCGTTAACTGTATTTATAAAAACGCTAATTTCTCTAGTCCAGTCATTTGTACAAGTATTAGCAACAAGAGGGCAAATAACAACGTTTTGTCCTGAATTTACAGAAGCATTTCTTGCTATGTTTAATAGGCGATATAGCTCTGAAATTTGGTTGTCTACTCGCATATCAATAACAAATTTACTTAAGCTGGGTAAGGCAATTATTGTTATTATGCTAATAACTGAAATACCAACTAACAGTTCAACAAGTGTAAACGCTTTTTGCTTGATGTTTTTAATACGCATATGTTTTTCAGTTTTGTAATGACTATAACCTATTTATACCACTTTAGCGTTTACCTATCTAGCTATGAGTTTCACCTATTTGCAAACAATTAAGTTACCACTTCTGTTTCGGTCTAAACCATCATTTTTATAGTTTGAGGTTTCATAAACTCGTCCAGCCCTAGAAACAATGATGCCTCTATTTTTATCTTCATTATCTTTAGGGCAATATTTGAAAGTGGCATTACCTCCCCATATAGCTAAATGTCCTGTAGGGCCATATACTAAAGCTGTTCTATCTTTACCATATTGCAGCTTATCATTCTCATCAATAGGTTCTTTTACTTTCAGTATGAACTCATCTTTTGAAGGTTCGTATTTTTTATTTTTATTGTGATCACTGAATACACTCACCGTTAAATGCCAATCAGTAGTACAAATATTTGAATTGTTTAGTGGGCAAATTGTGATATAAGTATCAGAATTAACTGCGGTGTTTTTAGCAAACACTAACATTTTATGTAAGCTAGATATTTCACGGTCAACTCTCATTTTAACCGTGAAATTTGCCATTGATGGCATGCCTATGGTGAGCAATAACATCAAAATGGTCATTGATGTGAGTAATTCAAGTAATGTAAAGCCGTAGTGTTTATTCATTTCAACTATCCTTAGTCGTTTATATTTTTTGTTGGTTTAATGAACAATTATAAAACACTACTGATAGTATATTTTTTATATGAAAATGTAAACTAGTTGTAAATTGTTGGTATTGCTGCTCGTTTATGCTGAGTTTTTAAATAAATATTAATGATCATTTTTTCTATTTTTGAGTCGGTAAGCTTTCCTTCTAAAAAATCATCTAATTGATCGTATGATATACCTAATGCATCTTCATCCTTTTTACCTGGAGATAATTCTTCTAAATCCGCTGTTGGTGCTTTTTCTATTAATTGTGTTGGTGCTCCTAAAGCTTTAGCAAGCTGGCGAACTTGACGTTTAGATAAACCAAATAATGGAGCTAAATCGCAGGCGCCATCTCCCCATTTAGTAAAAAATCCAGTAATGTTTTCAGCTGAATGGTCTGTTCCTAGTACTAAACCACCTAAGATGCCAGCTACGTTATACTGCATTACCATCCTAGTTCGTGCTTTTACATTACCTTTTGAAAAGTCTTTTTGTGCTTCGGAAGCATTTAAGAGATTATTGTCTGATAATGCTTTGAGTGTTTCTTCATGTATGCCGTTTGCACCATTTAAAATGTTAGTACAAATACTATGCGATGGTTTAATAAAGCTTAATGCAAGTTGCGCGTCTTCTTCATCTGCTTGAATATCATAAGGTAATCTGATTGCGACAAATTGATAGTTATTACCTTCGTTTTCAGTATTAAGTTCATCTACAGCTAACTGGGCCAATTTTCCGCATGTTGATGAATCTACTCCACCGCTAATGCCAAGTACTAAAGTTTTTAATCCAGAGTTTATTAACTGCTGTTTTATAAAAGCTACTCGGCGGGTAATTTCATATTGAGTATCAATAACGGGTAGAACTTTCATTTCGTCAATAATCAATTGAGGATCCATAGACTTTCCTTAACGGTAATTAAATGTTTATTTTATTTGAAGGATTATATTCTTCGGTAGATAATAAGGTAAGTGTATCAAAATTTTTAGAACTATTTAGCATTAAGAGCAGGCTATTTATTGAATTTTTTGATTGATGTTGTGAATTGTGTACAATGAATTTAACTTTTTGAAAATGGATCCGATGATGAAGAAAATAGAAGCGATTATTAAACCGTTTAAATTAGACGATGTAAGAGAAGCACTAGGTGAAATAGGTGTTACGGGTATGACGGTTTCTGAAGTTAAAGGCTTTGGTCGTCAAAAAGGACATACTGAGCTTTATCGTGGTGCTGAGTATATGGTTGATTTTTTACCAAAAGTAAAAATTGAATTGATTATTGCTTCTGAAGATGTAGAACGTTGTATTGAGGCAATAATGTCAACAGCACAAACAGGAAAAATAGGCGATGGTAAGATATTTGTAACTGATGTAGAACGTATTATTCGTATTAGAACAGGCGAAGAAGACGCGTCAGCTATATAACTGAAAGACTGAAATATATCAAAGCACTAACATTGAATTAGTGCTTTGATAATTTATCTTATTTTAATAATCTATTATCAGGGAAGTTGGCAGCTAAAACTTGTTTAGCGTTATTTTTTAGATCTTCTAGCCCTAATTTATCGTAACATTCAATCATAACTTCTAAAGCTTCTTCAACATGTTCACTTGGAGAATAGTATTCTATGATGTATCTTCCTCTATTAGCAGCAGAAGCCCACGCGTCTCTTTTTAAATAAAAATGTGCGACAGATAATTCATATCTCGCTAATCGATCTTTTATATCAATCATGCGTTTTCTTGAGTCAGCAGCATATCGACTTTCAGGAAAGTCTGTAATTATTCTCTTAAACCCGTCGAAAGCATCTCTAGATGCCGTAGGGTCTCGATCTGCACGGTCAATTCCTACCAGATCTTGAAATAAATTTTCTTCTGTTGATAAATTAATTAATGCTTTCATATAGTAAACATAATCAACATTAGGGTGTGTAGGATTTAATTTTAAAAATCTATCAGCTAACGCTATCCCTTGATCTGCATTACCACTTTTGTAATAAGCGTAAATTAAATCTATTTGTACTTGATGAGATATTGGCCCAAATGGAAAACGGGCGTCTATTGCTGATAGTAATTGAATAGCTTTTTGAAATAAACCATCATCAAGCGCTTTACGGGCATCTGAAAATAAAGTTTGAGCTGATTTGTTAGGTACATTGTCAATATTGACATTATCAGATGAAGAACACCCTATTAAATTTAAACTAAGTGCGGTCAGTAGTACTTTTATTGATATTTTTTGCATAGATTTAAAAATCACAACGTTGGTTTAACTAAAGTTAATGTGGATTCATTTAAGTGAAACATGATTACCCCAATAAAGGAGACATTCATATTTATTTAATGAAGTTGGTTTCATCCCTTCACACAAACAGGTAAAATATTCCAAGCATTCTAACCTAGCAAACATTCCTTGCACAGTACTAAAACTTATTTAGTTTGCTTGGTAAAATTAAAGAGAACTTAATGGCCGAAAAAATTCAACACAATGGTATAGTCCCTGAATCTTGTTTAGGTAAGCGTTTGGACCAAACAATTGCAGAAATGTTTCCTGATTATTCAAGAACAAGGTTAAAAGACTGGATTTTAGCCGGACATGTTTGTGTAAATAACCAAGTAATACAAGTAGCTAGAGAGAAAATGTATGGTGGGGAAAATATTTCCATTGATACAGAAATTGAAGCCGAAGAAAGATTTGAAGCTCAAGATTTACCATTAAATATTGTTTACGAAGATGATGATATTTTAGTTATTAATAAACCTGCTGGTTTTGTTGTTCATCCCGGAGCAGGTAATCCTGATGGCACAGTATTAAACGCTTTGTTACATTATTGTCCACAAGTTGAGATTGTACCTAGAGCAGGTATTGTTCATCGTTTAGATAAAGATACTACGGGACTAATGGTTGTTGCTAAAACTATTGCAGCGCAAACAAATTTAGTTGAGTCGTTACAAGCTAGAGAAATAACACGTGAATATGAAGCAATCGCTACAGGAATTATGACTGCTGGCGGAGTTGTTGATCAACCTATTGGTAGACATTCTACTAAACGTACGCATATGGCTGTTACCTTTTCGGGTAGACCTTCAGTAACTCATTATAGAGTCATGGAAAAGTTTAGACTTCATACAAGGTTGCGTTTACGTTTGGAAACAGGTCGAACTCATCAAATTAGAGTACATATGGCTCATATAACACATCCATTAGTTGGTGATCCTGTTTATGGTGGAAGACCTAGACCTCCTAAAAATGCCACTGAAGCATTACGTGATATGTTACGAGGTTTTCATCGACAAGCATTACATGCTGCTATGTTATCTTTATTTCATCCTATTACAGGTGAACAAATGACGTGGCATGCTGATGTTCCTGCAGATATGGTGAAATTAACAGATCTGTTACGAGAAGATACAAAGCTACATTCTATTGAACCGTACTAATTCATTTTTTAACCATTTGATTTGGCCAGTACAACATGTAGTGGCCTTTACTACAACTATTCATCATCCAAAGCAATTAGAATATTTATCTGCATACGGAAACTTCAATTTAGGTTTGCATGTTGGAGATGAAGAAAGTGTTGTATTAAATAATCGTCAGCTTTTACTAGATTACCTGCCTACCAATACCTCCATTCAATGGTTGGATCAAGTTCACGGGAATAATGTAGAAACTATTAACGAATGTTCTTCTTCACTTATTGCTGATGCTGTAACTACCCAACAACGTTATATAGCGCTTGCTATTATGACGGCTGATTGTTTACCTATTATAATTTCATCATTAGACGGTAGTGATATAGCCGCTATTCATGGTGGCTGGAAACCTCTTTCAAAAAATATCATCCAACACACTATTCAAAAAATGAAAACACCAGCGAATGAGATTTATGCTTGGTTAGGCCCTTGTATTGGGCCTGAAAAGTTTGAAGTAGGGGAAGATGTTTATGGTATTTTTATGGATCAACATAATGAATTTTCTCATGCTTTTACACCTGTGGATCCTCAAGAACATAAAAATAAGTATTTAGCTAATTTACAACTTATAGCTGAGATTCAACTTAAACACTTAGGTGTTAATCATATTTATTCGCTACCACATTGCACCTTTTCTATGAAAGACAACTACTATTCATATCGACGTGATAATAAAACAGGTCGTATGGCAACTATAATTTGTCGAGCTTAGTTTAATTAAACTACATTATTGTTCTTGATCAATAGTTCGTTTGAATTTGATTGAAATATTCCTATTTGCCCTTATTAATAGTGTATAGAAACTATAATCATTGAAACGATTTATATTCGTTATGAGGTTAGAGATTCCATTGAAGTTTATTTTGTTCAATTACTTTATTTACAAAGGTGTACCATGCGCTTAGATCGATTTACTCAAACATTTCAAGAAGCTATTTCTGATGCTCAGTCACTTGCTTTAGGTAAAGATCATCAATTTATTGAACCTCTTCATTTAATGATGGCTTTATTAAATCAAAATAACAGTAGTATTATCCCTTTATTAAAAAGTGCGGGTGTTAATGTTCATAGTTTACGAAACCAAATAGATACGGCACTTGCTAATTTAGCACAGGTTAGCGGTACTGGGGGCGATGTTCAGCTTTCACCATCAATGGCTAATATGTTCAATTTATGCGATAAATATGCACAAAAATTGGGAGATAAGTTTATATCATCTGATGTTTTTGTCTTGGCTGCTATTGAAGATAAAGGCGCTTTAGGCAAAATATTAACCTCTCTTGGAGCTAATAAAACGAGAATTGATCAAGCTATAGAGCACGTAAGAGGTGGGGAATCGGTTGATGATCAAAACGCAGAAGATGTTCGACAAGCGTTAAATAAATATACCGTTGATCTAACCGAAAGAGCGGAACAAGGAAAGCTTGATCCCGTTATCGGTCGAGATGATGAAATAAGAAGAACAATACAAGTATTACAACGTCGAACTAAAAATAATCCTGTACTCATTGGTGAGCCAGGCGTAGGTAAAACGGCTATCGTTGAAGGATTAGCCCAGCGAATCATCGATAATGCCGTACCAGAAGGGATCAGAAATAAACGTGTATTATCTCTAGATATGGGCGCTTTAGTCGCTGGAGCTAAATACAGAGGCGAATTTGAAGAGCGTTTAAAAGCAGTATTAAACGAACTTGCTAAAGAAGAAGGGCAGGTTATTCTTTTTATTGATGAATTACATACCATGGTTGGGGCCGGGAAATCTGACGGAGCAATGGATGCTGGTAATATGCTTAAACCCGCATTAGCTCGAGGTGATTTACACTGTGTAGGAGCAACAACACTGGATGAGTACCGTCAATACATTGAAAAAGATGCTGCTTTAGAGCGCCGTTTTCAAAAAGTGTTAGTGGATGAGCCTAGTGTTGAAGACACTATTGCCATACTGCGAGGTTTAAAAGAGCGTTACGAATTACACCATAATGTTGAAATCACCGACCCTGCTATTGTTGCTGCAGCGTCATTATCATACCGATATATTAGCGACCGCCAATTACCCGATAAAGCCATTGATTTAATTGATGAAGCGGCTTCTAGTATTCGTTTGCAAATGGATTCTAAACCAGAAGATTTAGATCGATTAGAACGAAAACTTATTCAATTAAAATTAGAAGAAAGGGCGTTAGCTAAAGAATCTGATCCAGCCTCAGCGAAGCGCTTAGAAAATATTGTGCAAGAAATATCAATTATGCAAACACAATATGATGAATTAGATGAAGTGTGGACTACCGAAAAAGCGGCACTACATGGGACACAAGCCATAAAAACGGATCTAGAACAAGCGAGACTTTCTCTTGAAGCAGCAACTCGTGCTGGTGATTTAAATAAAATGTCAGAATTGCATCATGGAACAATTCCTGAATTAGAAAAACAACTTGATTTAGCAAGTCAGGCAGAAATGCAAGAAATGACATTATTAAAAAATAAAGTCACGGAAACTGAAATTGCAGACGTTTTAAGCAAAGCTACCGGGATCCCCGTCTCTAAAATGTTACAAGGTGAACGCGATAAACTGTTAAACATGGAAGATAGCCTCCATCAAAACGTTATAGGGCAAAATGAAGCGGTATCATCTGTTTCTAATGCGATTCGAAGATCAAGAGCTGGGTTAGCTGATCCAAATCAGCCCATAGGATCGTTTTTATTTTTAGGTCCTACGGGGGTAGGTAAAACTGAATTAACTAAAGCCTTAGCTAACTTTTTATTTGATAGTGAAGACTCTTTAATAAGAATAGATATGTCTGAGTTTATGGAAAAGCATTCTGTCGCTCGATTAATCGGTGCGCCTCCTGGATATGTCGGATATGAAGAAGGAGGATATTTAACTGAGGCTGTTCGTCGTAAACCTTATTCAGTTATTTTGTTAGATGAAATTGAAAAAGCACATAACGATGTGTTTAATATTTTATTACAAGTACTCGATGACGGACGTCTAACTGATGGGCAAGGTCGAACCGTTGATTTTAAGAATACAGTTGTCATCATGACCTCTAATATTGGTTCAGATGTTATTCAGAAACTAAGTTCAGAAAAACAATATGAGTTAATGAAAAAACAAGTAATGGAAGAAGTGCATCAGTACTTTAAACCTGAGTTTGTAAACCGAATTGATGAGTCTGTTGTTTTTCATTCATTAGAAACAAGCCAAATTGAGAAAATTGCAGGAATACAAATTCAATCATTAGCTAAGCGTTTAAAAGATAAAGATATAACATTAACTATCTCTGAAGAGGCGTTACATTATATAGGGAAGGTAGGCTTTGATCATTTATTTGGTGCTAGACCTTTAAAAAGAGTGATTCAACAAGAAATCGAAAATCCACTTGCTCAATCATTGTTATCCGGTGAAATTACGCCGGACAGTGCTATTCGCATCGATTTAGAAAAAGACAAATTAACATTTAAATTTAATTAAATATTCGCTCCTGTAATATATTCTTTATTACAGGAGCTATTTTATTATTTCTTATTTGATGAATTAGTACAGTAAACTTCAATTCGTTTTTTATTAATTGTTATTTGTTCCGCTTGTTTTTCTTCATCTAAAATTTGAGTTTCGCCATTAGCATCAACAAAGCGTACACGAGAAAAGTCGGTCAGTGTTGCTAAGTTAGCTTTAGCTTCTTCACACTGCTCTGACATATCAAGTAACTTATCTTTCGGTGTTTTATCTTCTTTTTTTCTTTCTTCAAAAGCGTCTGCATTAGATGGAGAGGATGAGGTATTATTTTTTATATTTGGAATGTTAGAATTAGCCATGACTATTTCAGTATAGTCGCCAGTGGCTGGTTGGTTTTGACTGAAATGAGCAATGTTATTTTCATCTACCCATCTATATATAATTACATCGTCTGCAATAACATTTAAATTAAAAGCAAGTAATAAGGCTGTTGGTAAATATTTCATTTTTAAACTCTTTATTTTTTAAGCTTATTCAGTAAATTTGTAAGGCTTATCTACTAACTTAAGTTATCTATAATATGAATTTATAACAATACCTAGCTATTATTCAAACATTTTGTGTTTTTTCAGCAGAATAAACACAAATACGCTATCGTTGTTAATTATAGTTATGCTAAATTCACGTTAACATTTTGTATAAAAGAACGGTTTTACAATGACACAAAATTCTTCAAATGGAAAAACCCCAAATAAGGGAATTTACCTTCTCCCTAATTTATTAACAACAGCTGGTTTGTTTTTTGGTTTTTTTGCGATTGTTTCTTCTATGAATGGGCATTTTGAAAGTGCTGCTATCGCGATATTTGTTGCAATGGTCTTTGATGGTTTAGATGGCCGAGTAGCTAGAATGACAAATACACAAAGCGAATTTGGTGCCGAATACGATAGTATGGCAGATATGGTTTCATTTGGTATTGCGCCGGGATTAGTTGTTTATAATTGGGCTTTAGCCGATTTTGGAAAATTTGGTTGGTTAGCTGCTTTTGTTTTTGTAGCGAGTGCCGCATTAAGATTAGCTCGATTTAACACTCAGGTTGGAGTTGCAGATAAGCGATATTTTCAAGGGTTGGCAAGCCCCGCTGCTGCTGGTGTTATAGCAAGCTTAGTGTGGGTAGGTACATCTTATCAAGTAATTGGTACAGATTATGGATATTTAATGGGAATCATTACTATTATTACGGGCTTATTGATGGTGAGTAATTTTAGGTATAGCAGCTTTAAAGATGTTGATTGGAAAGGTAGGGTTAATTTTGTTGTAGTACTACTAATTGTTCTTGCTTTTATTATTGTTGCTTCAAGTCCTGAAAATGTACTATTAATTATTTTTGTGATTTACGCTTTTTCTGGTCCTTTTACTACCATTCGTGGTGTAAGAAAGCTTAAATTAGAGCATGTTGTTGGTGATGATAAAGATGCTGATTTTAAAGAAAGCGGAGCAGAAGCTGACAAGGAGTCATTTAAAAATAAATAAAATAGGTACTTATAAAGAAGAAGTCACTCATCTAAAGTGACTTCTTTAATATTATTAAATTATAGATTAATTTTACGGCGTTTAGTCGTAATTAAAGCTAAGACGCCAGTAAATAGTAATAAAAACATTGGAGGTTCAGATACTACACTGGCCTTCCCTAAGGCTAAATCGCCAAAAGCGTATAATCCGCCATTAAAATCAAAAACGTCAATAAAGAAATTTGCACCTGAAGCTGTATCAACTAATCCCTGAAAATTGAAATATTGACTATTGTTTTCTGTTACATCGAAAGTTAAAAACTCAATTCCAGCGTTTAAGTTATTCAGATCAACAAATACTTCAAATGCGCCAAATAAGGTAAAGTCTCCTTTAGCTTCATTTTCAGTGATCATATCGAAACCAAAGAGTTGAAAGTTAACCCATGAACGGATCACACCAAAGCCATCATTTTCATTCGTATCAACAGTGATTGAACCAATCTTCTCAAATATAGTGTTTGTAGTAGTACCGTCATCAAAAATGATATCTTGAGTGACAAGGTTTGCATTAACAGAGGCAATTGAGAATAAGGAAATTGATAGTGTCAATAATGTGTTTTTTAATAAATTTTTTAACATGTTATACCTATTATTTTTTGTCTTACATTTTCTAATTGTTAGTTGTAAGAGCTGTATATGGAAATAGCCCTTTAAATCATTAAAGGGCATTATTTAAATAATCTTAATTGTTAATTTCTACAATAGTTGTGCCTTGAGAAACGCCGTTATCGTCATAAAATGTAATTCCTCCCATGTAAGTACCTTCAGTTAGGCCTTTTGTCATGATAGTTACATTATTAAAGCGATTTTTAATTGCACGTCTGCTTGAAATAACACGAGATGTACTTTCTTTTGTATCAGCTATCCAAACTGGCATAGTGTATTCAAGTGTACTCATTCCTGCTAATTCATACCCATGAACCCAAACTAAATATACGTCACCAATATCAACATTTGCTCTTGGTTCTGGATTCACTAAAACAACATCTTCATTTGACGCAGCATTTAAAGACTGACCTACTTGTGAGCAACTCCATTTATCGCAGCGGTAAACATACATATCTAAATCAACATTACCAGAACCATCACCAACTAGGTTGTCACGTAATGAGAAGCGAGCAACTTTGGTGCCTTCAGGTAGATGAAATAGGTGAGTAGCAAGACCATCTTCGTTAAATGAGAACTCTTGATCAGGATCTTGGGTAACAGTTCTTGTCGAACCAAATGGCGCTACAAATCCTGCAAAATCAGTTGAAGTACCTCCTGAATATAACATTTTTACAGCGAAGGATAGTCTTCCTCTATTTAATGTACCTGTGATATTTTTGGGAACTTCAATACTAATTTGGGGGGCAGCTTTAATTGCTATAGGGCTACGTACAGTATGACCGGCATTATCAGACCACGTGATGGAGCCAAAACGCCATTCATTAATTATCGCATCTTCTGTTTTAGAAAATGTCAGTGTATAACGTGCAGTTCCACCGGGAGTAACCGATAAAGTACGATTTTCATTACTATTACCATCAGAACTATATGTTGTAACTTCAATATTAATACCTTCAGGAGCATCTATTGTCGCAGTGTATACACTTGGAATTTCTGATGTGTTAGTGACTGTTCTAGATATTGTCTCAACAGACGCTAATTCCGCAATAGCTATTGAAGCAATATTTAATTGGCTTGGTTCAGTACTAAAACCAGCATCAGTTAAATCGTTACAAGTAATTTCAGATGCAGCAACAAATGAATCATTTCCTATACCACATAAAAATGCTAGATAATCATTATAGTTAGCATCATATACAAGACCAGGTTCCATCGCATCTACGGGAGATGCATGACCTGCACCAAAATCAAAAGGATCTGCAGGAGTAACTCCATCTTCTTTCATAATATTTTGACGAGCAGTTGTCATTAAAGCCGACTTTATTTGGGCTGGTGACCATTCAGGATTTGAATCTTTAAATAATGCTGCCATACCCGCTATATGAGGGCTTGACATTGAAGTACCTTGTAAATACTGAAATGACTCTCCTTTTGTTGTAAACATTGGAGTGTTGGTTGTTGCAGCTAAGATCTTTACGCCAGGTGCTGTAATATCTGGTTTAATTATGTCGTAACTTGATTGGTTTGGCCCTCGTGATGAAAAGTCGGCCATAGTATTACCAGTTTCTAATGTATCAACGGAAGCACTAACATCAGAGAAGGTCACATTGGTTGTTTCTTCATTCATGCTAGATAGCAGAGCTTGTCCATCATCAAATGAAATCATAGAGCCAGGAATAGTTGCTGCTGGGTCTGTTCCTCCCATAGAGAATGGTGAAGTATCTGCATAACTATAAACAATCGCTGCAATAGCTCCGGCTTCTTGTGCATTAATAAATTTTTCAGTAAAAGCACAAGAACCTCGAGAGATTAATGCTATTTTACCCACTAAATTTACTTGATTTATTATTGGATTTGAACCATCAGGTTCGTTACATGCTTCAACCGATTCTGTAGCTACTACATCACCTGATAAGTTATTTACTATCGGAGAAAATCCAGAGGGGACAGCAACAAAAGAATTGCCGATTAAACTCCCCGAATTTACTATTAATTTTTTACCTATAACTTTTGAGGTACCGCTATATGTTGAAGCTGCTACATTTGTTACCCACGGAGCAGGTGTTCCAATTGTTTCAGCCTCAGGCCCATCGTTACCAGCAGAAACAGAAACAAAAACACCTGCTTGAGTAGCTCGTAGCATTGCTGCAGCTGCTGGTTGAGTTAAATCTGTACGGCTACCACCAATTGAAAAATTGATAATATCCACGCCATCAATAACCGCTTGATCTATTGCAGCCATGCTATCACTTGGAAAACAACCTGATTCATCCGCACCTTCAGGGCTTTTGTAATCACTGTTCCAGCAGACTTTGTACATTGCCAAACGAGAGCGAGGAGCAATACCGGATATAACACCTGCATCTACGCCTGATAATTGAGCAACTACATTCGCATTTCCTCCAGCAGTACTTGCCGTATGCGACCCATGGCCGTCTGCGTCTCGAGGAGAAATAAACTCCCCAAGTGAAGTTTGAATTTCATAAATAGATTTAAAGGAGTCATTAAAATAGCGAGCACCAATCAATTTATTATTACATTTAAAGCTATTCGTTTGAGACTCTTCACCTGCATCACATATTCCTGTCCAGCCAATGGTGCTAGGATCGGAGTAAGAACCATCATCGGAAAAACTAGGGTGCTCGGGAACTATACCTGTATCTAAAACGCCAATAACTACATCTTCCCCTTTAATATTAAAACTATATTGTCCTGAAGGACCAGTTAGCCCTAAAAACTCGGGAGTATTAGATGTTGTTACTTTCTGTAATTTATCCTCCCAAATACCAATAACCTCAGGGTGAGATTCTAATTGCTTCTTCTGTTTATCTGTTAATTTAGCTGAAAAACCATTAAACGTATGTTTAAAGGAGTGAATGATATTAAGAGAATCTATTGAATTCGCTAGATCGTTTTGGCGTTGTTGTAACGCTTTTGTGTATGTTTGCATTGCTGGCGTATTCGCATTGTAGTTATTTCCTGCAATACCAACAACTTGATTTGAAGGGAGTAATTCGCCAATATTTTGTGCTTGGGCAATCCCAGGGTTTCCTTTTAATTGTACTATATAGAGAGACTGTCCTTTTTTTGAAAATTTATTAGACTGAGGGTTTTCTTTTAGTAAATTAACATTTCCCGTAACTTCATGAGCATTAATTCCTGATGAGGTGGAAACGAGTAAGGTAAGTATACTTCCGATGATATTTTTTTTAAATTGCATTATTTCTCCATTTTTTGTGTAACCATTTTAATTTAAGCTTTAAATGATTATTGAATGCATTATTAATATTACTCACCTTTTATAAAGTCACAATAGACTTGATGTTAAATTTAATCTTTAATTATCAGTGGTTTGTTGTGTTTTGAGGTGAGCTTCGGTTTTACAGGGATAAATAACAGGTTGAGAAGGAGGGAGAGTTCTATTGATTTTTAATAAGTAGAATAAAAGCTAAGTATTAAAGATAAGCTTAATCATATGTTATCAATATAAATAGCTCTTTAAATACACGAAGTGTTGCTAAATAACACAACAAAACCAAGGTCTGTGTGAAAATCCAGCAAACGGTAAGTTTTTTCAAAATAAGTGTTGACGTCACCTCAAAAATCTCTAAAATGCGCTCCACTTCTTCAGGGAAACCCAGAGAAGATAAGTATAGGAAATACTGAGTTCACTGAATAAGGACAGCGAAGTGGCGGTTTTGATAGGTTTAGTCAGGCTTAATTGACCGATTAAACAAAAGATAACTTTTAAAATCTTTTAAAAAGAATTTCAAAAAGTTGTTGACATCAAAACTGAGACGCGTAGAATGCGCATCTCGCTTCAGGCAAGGCCTGCAGCACAAGAGCTTAACGAATGCGATTAACCTCTTGCTTCTTTTATAAAAAGAAGCCTTTCTTTAAAACTTAGTTATCATGCAATTTGTGTGAACATTCACATTAAGATTGATTTTACATAGTCGGTTTTATTACTTAGGTAATAAGAAAGACGTAAAACAGCTTATGTTGATGTCACACAAAAAAGTATAATTTAATCTTTGATTAGATTGTACGTTTTATGTAGTTACCTACTTATGTAGGTAACATGACAGAATTCATTGAGCAGCATCGCAAGATGCACAAACGATTTATAATTGAAGAGTTTGATCATGGCTCAGATTGAACGCTGGCGGCAGGCTTAACACATGCAAGTC
>NZ_MUZU01000008.1 GCF_002000085.1 Pseudocolwellia agarivorans | reverse complement strand
TTTTTGTGTTTGAAATAAAGTTAATTAAACAAGACGAATGATTGTCCTATCCGCTAAACCTAAACTCAGCGGCTTACGGTCAGCTCACCAATTACAAGAGAAAGCCTCAGCAGAAATGTTAAGGCTTTTTTGTGTTTTGAATATTAATGATTAATGTTCATGTGCATGATCTTCTTCTCCAGCTATACCAAGCCATGCTGCGCTACCTGGAGTAAAGTTTAATTCAAAGTTGCTTACTATTTCACCTTTATGTAAATCAAGGGTTGTAACTTTTTGTTCGTTGATAATATAAATTAATTCATTGGCTTTAGAGGCGATAATTGCAGGCTTTGTTCCTACGGCTAAGTTATCAAATACTTGAAATCGTTCTTCTAATTGCCAGTTGTCTTCAGCAGGGAATACATTTAAATAACCTTTATTATCAAGTATTAGTAGGTGTTCATTATGACCATCAAATGCATAAGTAACAGAGTTTAAATCGTCTTCTGATTGCCAGTTAAACTGAGTGATATCTTGTGCTGCTAAATCAATTAGATAGAAGTCAGAGGAAGCGGTGCCAATCATTACATTGCTTTCTGCGCTACCTTTTAACGAGCCAATACGTACGCCTTCAGCTAAATCTGCTGGGTTAGGGATTTTATAGTCGGTAAAAACATTACCTTGTTGTTCAATAGCTAAAACACCGTCACCACAAGCAAAGGCGATGTGTGTTTCATTTTGAAAGCTGCCATGTAAAGCGGGACATGCCGTTTCAAAGGTTTGCTCTTGATGAAAGTGATCATTATGTAATTCTAGTAAGGTAATGTGTTCTGGCAAGCTGCTCTCAGTATTACTGTCGCGTAATGTTGTTAAAACATAATCGCCGCGAATTTCTGCTGTGCCGTGCATATAAGTATCAAAATCATGGTCTGCAATTGTTTTTTCTGCACTGATACTTTGATCACTTAATACACTCAAGCTAGCGTTAGCACCGGTATCTTTATTACCATCAAAAAATACTACTGTTTTATCGCCACGTGGCACGTAGTGGGTTGGTTTTACGTCGTGCAAAGTAAAGCTTGTTAATACAGGTTCATCTGTGTGTTGGTCGTAATGATCGCCATGGAGTTCTTGCCATAAACCACCATCAATAAACTCAACTGTATCAAATGAACGTTGTACAGCTACCGCATAACGGTTTTCTGGACTTGCGTATAAATATTCAGCAGGGTTGGTTAGTGTTATCGTTTCAACTAAGCTGTTGTCTTCTAAATTAAAAATATGAACAACGGCTTGGTCTGCTGCTGCAATAGCTAAACGACCTTTGCCTATTTCTTCGTTATGATCATCAGTATCGTCTATTATCGTTGGTGGTAATTCGACAATATTTGTTTCAGCATCGCCACAACCTCCTAAAGTTGCTGCACAAACTAAGGCTAAGGTATTTAGAGTAAACTTTTTCATGATATTCCTTTGTTAAATGGGTGTAGATCCAGAGATCGAATAAAACTTAAAATGAGCCACGAATGCCAATAGCAAAAGAACGGCCTGCTAATGGTGTTAAGTCTTTTAAGAATGAGGTGTGCACTTGTGCGTATTCATCGGTTAAGTTTTTACCTTTTAAATAAACAGCGAGGTCGTGCTGACCTAAACTAAAATGGTAATTAACATTAGCATCAACCATCACGTAACTATCGGTTGAGCTTTCTAGTGCTGCAGTATGTGTTTGTTTGAAGTAATTATTGATAAATAAGTCAGCAGAAAGGCTTTCTCCTTGATAGCTAAGCTCGGTGGCTATTCTTGCGGGTGGTGTGCGTGGTAAGTCTCCACCTGTATCTAAACTTGCTCGAATAATATCGCCTTGAACTTTCCATGAAAACTCGTCAGTAACTTGCCACACGGCTTGTGCTTCAAAACCATATAAAGTGACATCTTGTGCAGTGAAAATGAATAGAGGTAAGGTGCTTTCTTCTTCAGATTCCGCTTCTTCTGCATGGTCGTGATCATGTTCATGCTCATGTACGCTTTCGGTATATAAACCCGTAGCTTGCTCGTAATAGTAATCGTCTATTTGGTTGTAAAAAGCATTTAGAATGAAGCCAAAATCGCCTTTAAATTTTCGTAAACTTAAATCAATGTTGTTAGCTGTTTCCATTTTTAAATCTTGATGATTTAAACCAAAATATGGTGTTTCTCCGTTAGGCGTTTGTAATGAAAATAGTGCGCCTACTTCATATGAGCCTGTACCAATATGAGGACCAAAAGATAAGAGTTCAGAGGCAGAAGGGGCTCTTTGAGAATGAGATAATGATAAGGCTAGGTTGTAGCTATCGCTAAAGTCCCATACTAAACCTGCTGAAAGGCTGACGGGTGTAAATATGTGTTCAACATTAAAGTTACGCGTGATTTCTTCAGAACCGTGGTTGTGTCCGGTATGAGGATCTGCTTCACTTAACTCATGTAATAGTTCAACTTCGGGTAAACGTACGGTTGCTGCGCTAATTTCGGTACGCTCAATACGGGCACCAAGCTGTAATAATACTTCGCCAAAATGACGTTCTTCCATTAACGCTAATGCAATTGAGTCAGTTTTTGAAGGTGGAGTAAATGCTTCTTCACCTACAGCAGTAAAGTCACTTTGTTTATAGTGAATACTTAAACCGCCACGCCAATCCCAAATGTTTTGGTGTAATATTTCGGTGCGTGCTTCTATGGTTTCATTGTCGAATGTTGTACCAACAACACCCACTTCTAGTTCACTATGTAGGTAGTCGGTATACGCCACCTTGGTGTTAACCGATTTGATATATTTATTATCAAAACTTAATTCGCTTAATAATTGCCAACGTTTTTGTTTTAAATCTGCAAGTACTTCTATGTTTTCATCGCCATGGCTATGCCCTGGAATACCATATTCTTGATCTAAAGTTTGATAAGACATACCGACAAAACCATTGTCGAGTAAATAGCTAGTACCAAGAGTAAAACCACTTGATTTAGCGGCTGAATTTTCTACTTCGTCGATGCCGCTTTTTTCAGGTATTTGGTAGTTTTCGCTATCGCGGTAAAAAGCATCGGCATGTACAGCAACGTTACCTATTCCGCTATTGAACGAGCCTGATGCTAAAGATTGTTCGTTATTACTATTGTGCTCAACCAACCATTCTCCCTTGGTGTCTATACTACGAGGCACTCTTTCATCAACAAGGTTAACCACACCGCCGATAGCTCCACTCCCATAAAATAAGGTGGCTGGTCCGCGTAAAACTTCAATGCGCTCTGAAGTAGATGTTTCGGTAGATACCGCATGATCAGGGCCAATACGTGATGCATCTCCAGCATCTAAACCATTTTGAGTCACTAATACTCTTGGTCCGTCTAGACCACGAATAATAGGTGTGCTGGCTACGCCACCATGAAAATTACTATGCACGCCTACTTCTTTGCTTAGGCTATCACCTAGCGAGTTTTCTTGACGCATACGTAAATTTTCACCGTGTAATACAGTAATAGGCAGAGCTGATTCAATGTTTGAGCTATGAAAGGGGGTTGCATGAATATCTATAATTTCAATGGCTGATTTATCAAGAGATACACTTACGTTAGCTTGTTTATTTTCGCTAACATTTACGTCGACATTTCTATGAACAAAATTGTCTGCAACAACGTGCAGTTCATAACGTCCTGGTTGTACTTCTAAGGTAAATAGGCCTTTCTCATTGGTGACAGACGTATTATTCGTTCCCATTATTTTAACGGTAGCCCCTGAAACAGCTTGGCCTTGACTGTTTTTGATGACGCCTTGAATTTGTTCAGCGTTTAGCTCTGCACTTGCTGAAACGGCAAGTAGCACGCTGATGATTTTGGATAGTTTTTTCATGATTCCTCGTTTATAAGTGTTATAATATAACAATTCATATAAATGTTATGTTATAACATAACACTTCGCAAGGCGTTTTTATCAATGAAGAAATGTTTTGCAGTAAAAAGAGGTGTTAGCTGACGAATGATTTAAGGTTAATGAGAAAGAGTAACGGGGGATTTTTGATTTAAATGAGAAACTTTTGTGTATTAAATGGTTAATCTGAGATTGATACCGTGATGTTAGGTAGGTAATTTATAGTGAGCTGATAATGCTAGAAGTTGTTGAGCCGGTACTGGTTTACTAAAATAGTAGCCTTGCACGTAGTCACATTGTAAGGCCTTTAATATTGTTAGCTGTTCATTTATTTCTACGCCTTCAGCTACTACCATTAAATTTAAATTGTGCGCCATTGCAATAGTGGCTTTTACTAAGTCACGGTCTTCTTTATTTTGTGTTATTCCATCAATAAAGGTTTTATCTATTTTTAATACATCAAAGGCATATTGCCGTAAATAGCTTAAAGATGAATACCCAGTACCAAAGTCGTCCATTGATAATTTTATACCTAGCTGATGCAGTTCAGTTAATGCTCGGTCAATATAAGATTGGCCTGTCATTAATACGCCTTCGGTAATTTCAAGTTCAAAATTTTCAGCTTTAACATTGGCATTTTTAATACAGCTTTTAATAAAGCTAAGTAGTTTTTTATCTCTAAATTGAAGGGGAGATAAGTTAACTGCCATCGTATACATTTGTTGGTCAGTGTCTTGCCATTGACTTAAAAAGTGTAAGGCTTGTTTTACGACATATTGCCCAATAGGAACAATTAATCCGGTATGTTCTGCAATGGGAATAAACTCGGCAGGAGTAATATTACCCAATGCGGGGTTATGCCAACGCAGCAAAGCTTCTGCGCCTATAATTGTGCCACTTTTTACGTTTAATTGTGGTTGATAGTAAACTTCAAATTCATTGCGCTCTAATGCTCCATGCATTTGCTCTTCTATTTCGAAGCGACGTAACATGACGGTATTCATTTCTTTAGTAAAGAACGAATACGAATTACGCCCTAAAGCTTTGGCTTGATACATCGCTGTATCAGCATTGCGCAGTAGATCAGACGCTGATTCTCCATTTTCAGGATATACAGCGATGCCAATACTTAAGGTGAGAATTAATTCTCGACCATCAATTTGAAATGGATCCCTAAATACTTTTAGTAAATTTTCTGCAACCGCTAAGGCATTGCCATTATCGCTTAAACTTCGTAGTAATATAATGAATTCGTCGCCCCCTAAACGACCAACAGTGTCTTCTTTTCGTATCGTTTGTTTGAGCCTATTAGCTGACTCTATTAGGAGTTTGTCGCCTATTTCATGCCCTAATGAGTCATTTACTTTTTTAAAATCATCTAGGTCAAGAAAAAGCACCGCTGTTTTTTCTGTATCTCTTTCGGCTTCAATAATCATTTGTGACAATCGATCTAGGGCTAAAAAACGATTAGGCAATAATGTGAGTGTGTCAAAATAGGCATGCTGGCGAATGACTTCTGCCGTTTTGTGCTGCTCTGTTATATCTCGAATAATGGCGACTATTTGTTTATATTTGGGTAAGTGACTGATTCTAGCTTCAAAATGAAATACTCCATGAGGCATGGTTAGTTCATACTCGAAGCATGATACACCTGATTTTTTTAATACTTTATTTATATGAGTTTGAAACTTACGACCAATATCATGAGGTAAAACATCAACCATAGACTGGCCAATAAATTGTTTTGGTGAAATGTAAAGATCTGTTTTATTTGTAGCATGATGATCGATAATGATGCCATTTTCTGCCAGTAAGAAAAACAAGTCTGGAGTTGCTTCGAGCACAGCTTCTAACATATGGTCTTTAAAGTCGGCTTCTGCTTGAGCGTCTCTGATATCAGTTAAGTTAATATCAATGCAATACATTTGCTTTTTATTATATTGATTAGTGAACATAACATGGCTTGAAAAAACATTTACATCATCGCCATTTTTATTACAAAGAGTAATTTCTGAAGCGGGAATTTCTATGTCATGTTGTACCCAGTCTCTGTGTGCGTTAATTACAATGTCGGATAATGATTTGGGAATAATAAGGTCTTCTATTTTTGCGCCTAAAGCTTCTTTTTTAGAGTACCCATAAAGTAATTGGCTACCTATATTCCAATAGATAACGCGTCTTTCTTCGTCGTATCCTTGTACCGAAATTGCGTCTACTGCATCAAAGAGTTGATGAAGCGGATCATTTACAACAGTATTCTTTATTAATAAATTACTATTATTTTTTGGCTTCATGATAGAAAAGATAGGTAGTTACGTTACTTTCATACTAGACCTAGAACTTGTTTTTTGCATGTTTTAGATGAAGGTTTAGTTAGATTATATATTGTACGTTTACTCTATTTTAGAGGTGAAATCATACTTATCTTATTGATGAGTTAGTGTTTTATTCATTAAAGTAATGAGTTAATTAAATAACAACCGTTTCGTTATACCAAGCGCGATAAGCGCTTGGTATTATACATTGAGTACTTTTTTCAAAGGCGTTAAATATTCTTCAAAGTAGCGCCATTGTTCTGTTGCACTTTTATAAATAGGTTGGCGAACTTGCTCTGAACTAGGGGTTTTAATTGCGCGTTTAGTTTTATGAAAATCGATACAGGATTGCTCAAATGCTAAACCACAAAAATCAAGCATTCTGTGAACTTCTTTATCTAAGTCTTCGACTACATCTTCATGATTTATCGTTAAAATAAAGTTGGGTAGTACTTGTTTCCAATGTGCCATTAATTTTAAATACGCTTGATAGTAACGACCTATATCTTCAAGGCTGTAGCTAAAATCTTGCCCCTCGGCAAATAACTGTTTAAAACCACTAAAACAACAAGCCATTGGTGATCGTCTGGCGTCAATAATTTTTGCATTAGGTAAAATCAGTTTGATCAGGCCTAAATGGAGAAAGTTATTAGGCATTTTATCGATAAAGAACGGCGCGTTATCTCGGTACACACGTGTTTCATCAATAAACTGTTGGCCGAAACGTTTAAAGTAATCAGTGTTTATTTCGTGTAAATTTTTAGGGTATGGACTTTCTTGATTGTCTTTAATTTGGACACGACCACGTAAACGAGAGGCTAAGCCTAAAATATTATGTAGCTCCATGGTACCGTCTACTTGGCTATGCGATGCTAATATTTGTTCAAGTAAGGTAGAGCCTGCACGAGGTAAACCTACAATAAAAATAGGGTCGGGTGCTTCGAACCCTATATGAGCATATTTTTCAAAAAGCTCAGCAGTGCAATATTTAATTTGTTCATCTACTTGTTGTTCAATTTTATTGATGTCGAAGCCGTTGTTGGCTCGTTGTAATTGGTTGCCTTGCAGGTAAGCTTGAAATGCCTGTGGGAATTCTTTTTTGTCTTCAAAGGCTTTAGCTGTGGCAAAATGCAATTGTACTTTATCGATTATTGCTAAACTTTCATCTTCCCGTTTAGCCTGCATTTTCGCAATTTCTTCATCACTAAAACGATAGGTTTTAGTATTGGCTAAACTCCAATAAGCATCGCCGTAATCGGGGTTAATTTGATAAGCTTTTTGGTAAGATTGCACTGCTTTTTTAATATCGCCTTTGGCTTTAAGTGCATGGCCTAGTTGTAAATGTAAGCCAGCAATTTTATCGTCTTTATTTATAATTTTTTCAAATAAGGCGATGGCTTCTTCTATTTCCCCTAAACCCGTTAAAACACTTGCTTTAGCAATGTTATAACTTAAGTTATCTGGCTGCTCTGCAAGTAAGGTATTCGCTTGCTGTTCCGCCAATTTGTATTTACCTAAACGAATAAGTAAATTGAGGTATTGAGATCTAGCGTTAATATGAGTCGGCGCTAATTCAATCGCACTAGCGAGGAGGAACTCGGCATCGTCGTATATTTTAAGTTCAATGCCTATTTCAGCCAGCATACACATACCATCTACATGATGTTTGTTATTTTGTAAAAAATGTCGGCAAACTTGTTCTGCTTTTAGGAGTTTACCTTCATGCATAAACTCGGTTACTGCTAGTAGCGCTGGCGGCAAGCTTTTTAACTTAGCTAAATGATTAGCTGCTTTTTGTATATTTTGTGGCTGATTTATATCCCGATAAATTTCAATTAATTCTTGCCAACTAGCGACTAAGCTCGGGTTAAGTTCTACGGCTTTTTCAAATGAATTTTTTGCTTGTTCAGAATGATTTAATGCGAGCTGATTATAGCCTTGCTCTTGGTGCGCTCTGCTGTGTGTGTTGTTGCACTTTAGTAATTCAGTAATACTGATTAAGGCGTTGGAATAATCTTTACTATAACGTTGAGCTACAGCGAGTAAATACCACAGTTCAGCTTGTTCTTCCTGATTAGAGGTTTGTTCAAGCAATTGTTTACTTTGTTTGATGGCATCATTAAATTTTGCGGTTTGAATTAACTGTTGAATTGATTTTAACTGCGCTTCAAATGAGAGAGGTGATGTGTTGTTCAACGATTTAACTCCACGAAATATAATGAATAATGAAATACTTTGTTTATTTTACTTGTTATAACTTATTTTAGTAATAAAAAGCCGCTTGATAAGTAGATCAAGCGGCAATTTTTAACTTAACAAACTTTCTAAGATTTAATAAAAATCGTAAGAAAATCTAAAGCCGATGGTACGAGGTCTATTTGATAGCACTTTTGGCGTAAACTGCTGTGTATCAATATATAACGTAGCATGTTCATCTGTTACGTTATCGATAAAGAGCTCTGCTTTCCATTCGTCGTTGGTTACACCAAAGCTTAAGTTGGCTAATACGTAGCTTTCTTGTATGTAACGACCACCAGCAAAAGTGTTACCATTGCTGTCTTTGTAATTAACACCAGCATAAACATCGGCTTCTTTTTCAATCTTTAAGCCAGAACCTGTGCCGTAAATTTCTCGCGTGGCGTCCTCGTTTACATAGGCGTCCATTGTCATGCTGGCTAAGCGTTCGCCGGTATAATTAATTGAACCGTTAACATAACCTGTTAAGTCGCCTTTTAGTGGGTAAAAGTACTGTGCTTGTAAGTTACCTGAAAACTCAGCGGAGTAAGGTAATCTGCTACCTACTGCTGGCGCAATACCTGCAAGTTCATCATTTACTGAAGTTAACTCGGTATCAATAACACTAAATGCACCCGATATAATTAAGTTATCACTTGCTACCCAGCTAAAGTCACCGTCAATCCCTTTAATTTCAGCATCGCCTACGTTATCAGTAAATACCAAAAAGCTGATATTGGTTGGGTCGTATCGTGATGTTTGTAAATCAGATATTTTTGAATAATAGGCCGTTGCGTTAAATCGTAAGGCTTGGTCGAATAAGGTTGATTTAAAACCTAACTCATAATTATCTAAACTATCTGTTGTTGAATAAACCGGAATGTGAAATTTTTCAAAAGCTCCTTCTGGATTTTTAGCTTTGCCGCCACCTACACGGTTGGTAACTGGAGGTCTAAAGCCTTCAGAGTATGATGCAAAAATCATTACATCGTTTGATACTTTCCAATCAATTGAGGCTTTAATAATGATATCGTCTACCGTTAACGTACCATCAGCATCAAGTAGGTCAGTTTCTAATTGACCATTAGCAACCGCTGCTTTAATGGCTGCTACTTCGCTTGCTGATGTTGTGGTGGTTGCAAAGTATTCTGTTAATGCCGCGTCGCTACCATCACCAAAGGCTTTTAATCGACTGCTTACATCAACCGTTGAGGTTGCCCCTTTAAATGAATCTTCAATTTGGTACCATCGTGCACCTAAACCGGCTGTAACCGTGTCTGTTATATCAAACTCTAACTGACCAAATACTGCTACTTGGTCTATTGTATGAGTAACATCATTTACAAAGCTAATTTCAGATGAGAAAGGTGTATTAAAACCGTCACTGTTTATACCGTCATTACCTTTAAGCTTTGTTTGTAAATTAGTAAAATCGTAAGCACCGTCTAGGCTGGTATTGGCAATATTAAATTGGCCAACGGTTGATAATTCTTGTGAGTCGTAAAAAACACCCGCAGTAAGTCTCCAGCGGTTTTCAGCTGAAGTATTTAAACGCAGCTCATGAGTCGTTCGCGATGTGCTTGTTTGTTCTTTATAGAATTTAGTTGGATCAGCACATGATTGTTCGCCTGCAGGTACGCCAGCATAATTACACACATAATATGCCGAAAATGAACCACCGTTAGTGTAGCCGGTGTAATCGATAGTTGAGTTGATGTCTCTATCTAAATAGCCGCCAGTGTAAACAATATCAAGATGGTCAAGACGACCTTCTAATGTCCAGGTAGTTAAACCAAAATCATCATTGTTATTTTCTGGAATAAAGCGATTGGTTGACGTTTCACCTTCAAGGTTTGGATCGTAAGCAAACACACCTTCAGTATCTAAAGATTGTTGAGTATGCTGAACAA
The DNA here is from genome assembly GCF_002000085.1 of Pseudocolwellia agarivorans. Lineage (GTDB taxonomy): Bacteria > Pseudomonadota > Gammaproteobacteria > Enterobacterales > Alteromonadaceae > Pseudocolwellia > Pseudocolwellia agarivorans. The sequence goes on along the minus strand of NZ_MUZU01000008.1, from coordinate 227,382 downwards.
GTAGTTCCCATTCATTATTAATTAAATACGATAAACCAAAGCGTGCGCCTGCATAATTTGCTGTATTGAAGTTATCTTCAACTAAAGCGTCATTTTTTGGGGCTGTTACGGGGGTGTTTTCTGGATCAGCTAAAGCGCCGCCTGAAATTCTACTGATAACAACAGCACTGCCTTCATATCCACCTTGGCCAGGTACATTTAAAATGTTGTCGATCCAACCACCTTGGTGATCATTATAAGCGGCAACACGTACTGCAACGGAGTCGCTTAAAGACATATTAAAATATGCTTCAACCGAGTTGCTCATATCGCCACCTTTAGTAGAGCTAACGCCTGTATCAAAACCCGCAGCAAAACCGTCATGAGTAGGTTTGTTGGTAATTAAACGTACTGTGCCTGATTGAGAACTTGCACCAAAAAGTGTGCCTTGTGGCCCCGGTAAAACTTCTACTCGCTGAACATCGGTGGCGTAAACATCTAAGTTACGCCCTTGCATTGAAACGGGTTGCTCATCTAAATAAAAAGCGACAGAAGGCTGTAAGGCTTGAACCGAAGAAACGGCAATATTGGTTTGCGATGTTGCTGCACCACGAATGTATATTTCGTTTTGTCCAGGGCCTGTGCCCTGAAAAATTACATTAGGTAAAAACTCTACGTATTCGTCAAAGTTAGCCACACCTAATTTTTCTAAGCTATCTCCCGTTAATGCGGTCACGGTAACAGGAACGGCTTGAATAGATTCAGAGCGTTTTGTGGCAGTAACTTCAATTGTCTCTATTTGTGCTTTGGGTTGTTTTTTTGCTTCTTCTGCATAGATATTACCTGATGCTGCTAAAGCAGTTAAGACAGCGCAATGCAGCTTAGTAAGTTTCATATTGATTATCCCTTAATGTTTTTATGATGTTTTGAGCTGATATGATTAGAGTACTAATTATATTTGTGCTCTATTATAGCTTAACATGTAATAATTTATTTTTGATAAGTATATATTATTGACATTTTTACCTTGTTTTTATGGTTTTCTGTATTTTTAGGGCTTGCTATATGTGCTATTATTTACAGCTTAGTATTAATCAATATGATATCAATGCAAATTAAATTTAGGGGTAAGTATTGTCAACATCTGTTAAGAGCCAACTAAATAAAAAGGTATTTTTTAGTGCCTCATTCATTATTATTGCACTTTTGCTTTATACCGTTGCATTACCTAAAGAAGCACAAAACTTATTTGCCCTTATGCAAACGAGTATTGTTGATAATGGCAGCTGGTTTTATGTTTTTACTGTGGCCTTTATTTTCTTTTTTGTGATTTTTTTAGGTTTTTCTCGTTATGGTGATATCCGGTTAGGGCCAGATCATTCATTACCTGATTATTCACTAGTTACTTGGCTTTCTATGCTGTTTGCAGCAGGTATGGGAATAGGTTTAATGTTTTTTGGGGTCGCTGAACCCTTGATGCACTTTTTGTCTCCACCTACGGCTGAAGCGGGTACGGTTGAAGCTGTTCAAGAAGCTATGAAAATGACCTTTTTCCATTGGGGCCTTCATGCTTGGGCTATATATACCATTGTTGCTCTTGTATTAGCCTACTTTAGTTATCGCCATAATTTACCTTTAACTTTACGCTCAGCGTTATACCCATTAATAGGTGAACGAATTTATCAGTGGCCAGGTCATTTAGTGGATGTTTTTGCTGTAGTAAGTACGGTATTTGGTGTTGCAACTTCGCTTGGTTTAGGTGCGTCACAAGTGAATGCGGGTTTTAGTTATTTGTTTGATATTGATGTTTCAGTAACTAATCAAATTATTATTATGTGTGTCATCACTACACTTGCGGTGGCCTCGGTTGCTACAGGGTTAGATAAAGGTATTAAAATACTCTCTGAAACTAACATGGCTTTAGCTGTAGGTTTGTTAGTACTTATTTTTGTATTAGGTCCTACGGTATTTTTATTACAAGCTTATTTACAAAATGTGGGCGATTATTTATCGGATATTGTACATAACACTTTCAACCTTTTTGCTTACAAGAAAACCAATTGGATAGGTGGCTGGACAATATTTTATTGGGGCTGGTGGCTTGCATGGGCGCCTTTTGTAGGATTATTTATTGCCAGAATATCTCGCGGCCGTACGATTCGAGAATTTATTTTAGGGGTTATGTTTATACCCACATTGTTTACCTTATTATGGATGACTATTTTTGGAAATAGCGCTATTGATCTAGTGTATAACCAAGGCGTTGTCGCTTTAGGTGATATGGTCAGTAAAGACTCTTCGGTTGCGTTATTTGTTTTTCTTGAAAACTTCCCTTTTACCTCAGTATTGTCTTTTCTTAGTGTGTTAATGATCGTGATATTTTTTGTCACGTCATGTGATTCTGGCGCTATGGTTGTTGATATGCTGTGTTCATACGGTAAAAACGATACGCCATTATGGCAACGTGTTTATTGGGCGGTGGGGATTGGAGTGGTTGCGGCTATATTATTATTAGTAGGTGGCCTGAATGCACTGCAAACCATGACAATCGCGAGCGCTTTACCTTTTGCTATTGTATTAATACTTGCCATTATAGGTTTGATTAAAGCGTTGAGGGTGGAAGCTTTTAAGCAAGACAGCCAACTGGTAACAACGCTGCCTCACTCTAGTGGCGGAGGTGATGATAATTGGCGAATGCGATTAAAAAATATTGTTGATTTTCCAAATAAAGCTAATGCCAATAAGTTTATTAACCAAACCGTATTGCCAGCGTTTGAGTTAGTGACTAAAGAGCTACAAGAAAGCCATATTAATGTGGAAATTTCACATGAAAATGGTTTGAGTTTAATTGTTGATCACGGTGAAGAACAAGAGTTTATATATCGTGTTGTCGCCCGAAAATATTCACAACCCGATTTTGTTACTGAAGATGATGACGACGAACAAAGTTACTATCGTGTTGAAGTTCACTTAGTGGAAGGTGGGCAAGATTACGATATTATGGGGTGGTCGAAAACGGCAGTGATCGACAATATAATTGATCAATACCACAAGCATAGACATTTCTTACATTTAATACGTTAATTATAAAGATAAGCGCTAGCAGATTCACTTTGCTAGCGTAATTGCCGTTCAGATGTTAACTCATTTGAATGAGTGGAATTGATGGTTTACTTCTTTTTAGCTCTAACTACCTGGTTTCGTCCTATTTGTTTTGCTTGATAAAGGGCTTTGTCTGCTGCGTTACTAATAGATTTTTCGCTACCAAATTCAGGAAAAGCAGCAACACCTGCACTAAAAGTACATTGAAATTCTTTATCTTTACTGTAATGAGTCAATTCACTGAAACGTGTTCTTAAAGTATTAATAATAGCTTCTGCTGTTTCTGCGTCAGTATTAGGCAATATAACAATAAATTCTTCACCGCCATAACGGCCAACAATATCGTATTTACGTAAACGTTGTTTAAAGATATTTGCGATACTTTTTAACACTCGGTCACCTGCAGGATGCCCATAATTGTCATTAATTGTTTTAAAAAAATCTAAATCTAACATGGCAAAAGAAAGAGGAGTGTTATCGCGTTTTGCTCGATCTAACTCATTTTTTAAACATTCTTTACTTTTAGTATGATTGAGTAAGCCTGTAAGGCCATCGGTTTCAGCAAGCCTTCTCATTAATCGTGCGCGCAATGCGCGGTTAGAAACCGCCGAAACTAAATGCCAAGGTTTAACTGGTTTTGTTAAAAAATCATCACCCCCTATGCTTAACGCCCCGAGTTTTTTGCCTAAATTGTCTTCAGAAGAGACAAACATGATAGGCGTACTCATATAATTTTCCATTTGGCGGATCACTTGGCTTAATTCAATTCCCGTACATTTAGGCATGTATATATCCATGAGGATAATATCAGGTGAAAACTCATTTAATGCGTCTAATAATAGAAAGGGATCGTTTACTTCGCGAGTTTTCATGCCTGCTTGTTGCAATGTTAGCGCGGCGTATTCAGTTTGTGTTGGTGAATCATCAACGATTAATACTCGGTACGGGCTCTCTTGCACTTTATAACTGATCTTGTCGAGTGCACTCACTAATGATGTCATTAATACAGGTTTGGTAAAATAAGCAAAGCCATTGGCACGTACGGCACTTAAACGTGTTTTTAGATCATTACTCTCTGTAATAAAAATGGTTTGTAGAGGGATTTCACGCTCACTATTAATTTCAGTTATATAATCAATACCTGCTGTTTTAGTGTTGCCAAACATTGCGTCCATGACGACCGCTGTAGGGTCTTGATGTTTGAGTGCTTGCTTAAATAAATTTATACAGTTAAAAGTCTCTACTTGATAACCAAAAGCTTGTATTTGTAACTTTATGGTATGAGTGAAGTATTTGTCTTCATCAATAATATAAATAAGGTTATTATTGTTATTAGGAGTAACGTCTATTGGTTGGTCTTCTGCTGTAACATAAGCCGGTTGGCTGGATACTGCGTTTTTATCGATTAATGCTGAGGCATCACTGAGTTTTTTAAGTCCTATTTCTATTTCTTGCACGGGAAGTTTTGTAGCAGGAGGAGAAGAAAAATTTCGCAGTAATTGCTCTATTTCTCTAGCGGCTATAGCTAAGGGCTCTAGTTCAAATGTGGCTGCAGTACCCGTTAATGTATGAGCTAAACGGTGCAATAACTCAGCTTGTTCATGATTTTCTGGTGATAATTTTAATGAATGCCAAACATCTTTAATTTCAGTGACATGAGCAGGAACTTTATCTATAAATGATAATTTTAATTGTTCAAGTTCAGCTTGAATGTCTATTGTGTTGTTAGGTGTCATATGATTGTTGGTTCCGTTGCCATATTTCTTTAATTTGACTGGCAAGAGTCATAGGATCAAAAGGCTTTGCTATAACAGCAAGTGCGCCCATATCAAGATAGTTTTGTATTTCGTTACTTTGTACTTTCGCTGTCATAAAAATAGCTGGAATATTTTTATATTGATCAATTTCACGAATTTTTGCTAAAGCTGTTGGGCCATCCATATCGGGCATCATTACATCAAAAAGAAGTAACTGTGGTTCAAAAGGGTGAATAGCATCAACAGCTTCTAAACCCGTATTACATGTTTTTAGGGTTAAACCACCGACGGTTTCCAGTGCTAGCGTAGCCACTTGTTGGATATCCACTTGATCTTCAGCATAAAGAATTCGAATAAGTTTTTGCATAGTTACTAATCCTAGTTCAACTTTTCCGGTTTTTCATGTTTTCTATGAATAACAGCATGTATTTTTTCAATAAGCTTATTATTGTCTGTTTGAGACTTAGTTAATGTTGCGATTACCTGACGAGCAATATTTACTGGAATATCATGAGCAGAAAAAATAACCACAGGAATATTTTTATCATTATCGTTTAATTGGTGTAATAAGTCTAAACCTGAGCCGTCAGGTAAACCTATATCAAGTAAGATTAAATCGAATTGTTCTTGTGCGATTAATTGCTTTGCTTCAGTTAATGTTGATACTTGTTTTATGTGGTAATTATTGCTCAGTAATGAGCTGACAATTGTGATGATATCTGAGTCATCTTCAACATGTAAGATATGATGTTTTTGTTGTTTTTTCGTGGCTAAACTTGTTCTAATTGACTTAACCAATTGCTCTGGTTGTATTGGTTTTTCTAGCCAATCTACAAGTTCTATACTGTCGCTTGCTTTTACTTTATCGCTATCTTCATTAGGTGAGGCAACGACAATAACGGGTAGTTTTCTTGTTTCTTCTTTACTGCGTAGCTCTTTTAATAGGGTAAGTCCATCGCCACCGGGAATAATAAGATCTAAGGTGACTGCATCGTATTGATTGGTCGCGATGAGATCTTTTGCTTGCTGATAGTCATAAGCATGGTGGCAATTATAGCCTGCGTTTTTGATCATCATACTTAATAGGCGAGCAATATCAATATTGTCTTCAATAATCAAAATTAATGCTTTTTGATTTGTTTTTTCGTTGTTGTCAGTTACTAATGGTGTTTCAGTGTAAAGAGGAAGTGTGAACCTAAACGTTGTCCCATTACCCTTATCACAGCTAAAATCAATTCGTCCGTTATGTTCTTTAACAATAGCTTTAGTGATGTGTAGTCCTAGCCCTGTACCACCTTTTTGGCGAGTATCAGAGCTATCGGCTTGTGAAAATTTATCGAATATATGCGCTCTAAATGGTTTGGGTATGCCTTTTCCTTGATCATGTACTGAAATATGTACTTCATCGGCAAGAACTTCTAGCGTAATAGTGACCACTTCATGAGTCGGTGAATACTTGGCTGCATTTGAGAGTAAATTAGACATAACTTGCTCAATACGCTTTTCATCAATATTAACCATCAGTGGTGCTGTATGTGTTGAACTGAATGTAAATGATACATTCAGTTTTTCTCCGTAACCTTTATTCGCTTCAATTGCATTGAGAATTACGGGAGTTATATCGGTTACATTTAGATCAAATGACATTTTCCCTGCTGACATTTTTTCAATATCTAAAATATCGTTAATCAGGTGTATTAAACTTTCGCTATTATTATTAGCAATAACCAGTAGTTCTTTGGCTTTCTCAGGTAACTCACCCGTTACACCGCCAAGCATTAAGCCGAGAGAACCACTTATTGAGGTTAGTGGGGTGCGTAGTTCATGACTTACAGTAGAAATAAATTCTTTTTGCATAAGCTCAATGCGCTTACGTTCAGTGATATCTCGCACAATACCAACAAAGTACTTGGTATCATCTAATGAAACTTCACTAACTGCTAATTCCATAGGGAAAGTACTATTGTTTTTTCTTTTGCCTGTGACTTCACGACCAATACCTATGATTTTCTTTTCACCAGTTTTATTATGGTGTGCAAGATAACCGTCATGCTCTTTTTGATAGGGATCAGGCATAAGCATCTTTACATTTTTGCCTATTACTTCATCTTCAGAGTAACCAAAAATAGTTGTGGCTGCGCGATTAAATGATTCTATTTTTCCATAGGCATCAATGGTAATAATAGCATCTACTACATTATCAATAACCGCAGAGAGTCTTTTGTTTTGCGCGGCAATTTTTTGCTCTAATTTTAAGGTACTGTTTTGTTGGCTTTCAGCAAAGTTGTTCATTAAATAATATAGCAATCTAAATTCATCTTTTACTGACTTAGGATCAAGGCGTATTGATAAATCGCCGTGATGTAATTTTTTTGCGCTACTGGCTAAGGTTAATATAGGGTAGAGAATTCTTTTAGAAACGAACCAGAAAATTAGCATTACAGATAAAATAGCAATGAGTATATGAATAACTATCATGCGATCAAGCGCTTGCTTGATTTCAGAAAAAACAATCTCTTCAGGAATGTGTATTGCTAATAGCCAATAGCGTTTATGGTCGTGAGGGGCAAAAAATATTTTTTGAAAACCAAAAATTTCAGTTGAATTTTCATTTAGTTGCATTAATTCTTCATTGTTTTTTGTTCGTTCTGCCCATTGTGGTTCAATATCATAAAAGTTGTAATCAAGCCCTTGTTCTTTAGCAAATGATTTACTTTTATCTTTATGCTTAATGTAATTGCCTGATTGATCAACAATATAGCTACGTATGCCATGGTCAGTTGAAACCACATTACTAAACAATACGTCCGTAGAGAGGTTAATGATTACTAGAGCTTTAACTTCTCCTAAGGCATTATGTACAGGCGTGGCTATGCGTAACACAGGAACATGAGGAGTTTGAATTTTACCGTATTCTTTATTGAGGTTTACATCAGAATAATAAACCTGCCCAGGCCGCATTTTTGTGGTTTCCATAACGTATTTTTCAGCAGACTTGTTTTGTAATTCACTCTGACTTGCAATGTTAATGTGATTATTGGCTTTTCTTTCTACCCTCACTAACTCTTCTCCATTACTTTTGATATAACGAACTTGAAGATATTGTGAGTGGTTATTTAAAAAGGAATAAAATATGGTATTAAGACGCTGCTGCCATACGTTTAGAGATTCATTACTTTCAGAGTCAATACCGTTATTTTTTATGGCATCAATAATTGCTTGTATTGGTGGTGTGTCACGTAACGACATTAAAATATTTTGATGTTCGTTTAATGCTGATTTTATTTTAATTTTAAGCAGCTTTAATTGGCTTTGCTGTAGTTCAATGGCTTTATTTTCGGCAATTTGTTTTGACTGCTGGTAACTGGTGTAGCCCGTTGTAAATAAAGATAGAAACAATAACGCACTTAATGCAAAAGCTACTTTAAATCGTAAACCTAATTTGTATTTACCTAACACATTTAGTCCAAAACATTGTTTTTAATGATTGTTATGAGTGTAGTTTAGTATGGAGGATCATAAATAGCGATACACTTTATATAATATAAAAATCTATGACACTCACTTAACAGTGCGTTGATAACTCAGGTTATTTATTTTTTTTGAGTATAAATAACAGTAAAAATAAAATAATTTTTGGCAGTTTATTTAAGTGTTATGTATTATAGCGGCGTACTTACCTGTTGATTGTTTTCATTCATTTAAATCATATTTACTTTGTTATTGATTGAATTATTCGCTTATTTTTATAGGTTTAAATACCTTATATTAGGTTGTACTTCGTATTAAATAGCAAATGCTAAAAAGCATGATACAGACATGTTCACTGTTTTAATTTTATAGGATTTATATTGTATGGATTGGAAAATTTTCTTAACCATTTTTGCTTCTGTTCTGATTGCCGAACTTGGCGATAAAACTCAATTGGCCACTATGCTTTTTGCTGCAGATAAAGAAGTAAGTAAATATACGGTATTTTTTGCTGCATCAGCTGCATTAATTGTGGCTACAGCTATAGGTGTTTTGGCAGGAAGCTTGATGTCGGAATATATTAATGAAAAATATCTTCATTATGCCGCAGGTATTGGTTTTATTGTTATAGGGTTTTTTACATTATATAAAGCGTAGAGCGACTCAAGTTCTTATTTTCTTATGTAAAAAATATTTAAAAAGAAATGAACTTAATTGAATTGTTACGCTCTTACTATACGAGAGACTTTTATTTCCCCTTAGTATTTCATGTTTTTATAGTGCGTTTACTTTTTTAGGTAAACGCTTTTTTTTGCCTAAAATTTAGCAATCAAATTTATAGTGCGCTGAATCGATGATGATTTTAGAGTTGTAAGGTTTTAGTGATTTAAGCAGAATAAATGCAGGGAAAGTATTCTATGTGTGAATATTTTTATGGGAGGAATATTTGAGCTAAAGCTACTCTTTAATATAAAAAATAACCCGCTCAAATGAATAAGTTAGCTAGTAATTATACAGCGCTTACTTTGTTAGCACATGGTCCTTTTTGACCTTGTCCAACTTCAAATTCAACCGCTTGACCGTCAGCTAATGTTGCATATTCGCCACCCGATTGGATCTCTGAATGATGAACAAAAAGATCTTTACTGCCGTCTTCTGGTGTAATAAAACCGAAACCTTTATCGGCGTTGAACCACTTAACTATACCTTTACTCATATTATATTTTCTTTATCTTATGGTGAGTTTTAAAAAAGCGATTGTTGTTATCACCATTACGACAATCGCTTGAAATTTTTTAACCCTAAAATGTTAAATGGGTATTATTGTTAAAGGCTTTAATGTTTTATTTTAAATTTATAATTTGAAAATATATTTGGTTTAGAAAGTAAATTTAAATGGAATAAATATAACCAATAGAATCACAAGTTAAAACGACAAACAGCAAAGCTGCTTACCTTAAAAGAGAAGGGAAATAAAAATAAGCTTGTCAGTGTAACACCATCTATTCTTATTAGCTTGTATATATCATTAATATAAATATTGGGTAGAGTTTATGTGCTTATCTTTTTGATTTTTATGGGAGATTTATTGTTCTTCAATAATAAAATATAAATTATTTTCAAAAGAAGGGAACTTTACTGAAATTAAGTGCTCTGACTATATGATAGATTTTTACTCCCTTAGTGTTTCATGTTTTTATAATGCGTTTACTTTTTAGGTAAACGCTTTTTTTTGCCTAAAATATTATTTAGCCTGTTCAATTTCTTTTGCTTTCTCTTTTAAAACAGTAATAAGCTCTTCGGTAGATTCTTCGGGTAACCAGCCTGATAAAGCAATGGCGCTATATACAGGTTGCCCTAAATTTACTGCAAGGGTATAGGTTTTACTGGTTTTAAGAGAAGAACCTGTTGTTTCCACTCTTGCGTAACCCAGTGTTCTTATTTCGGTTATTTTTTCCATTAATGAATCAAAGTTATCATCGAAGCCATCAATGTTTTTACCTTGGTATAAATGAGATATCTCACTATCGTCTAATTCAGATAGCAAAGATAAGCCCACGCCACTTAATGTTGCAGGGTAATAACTAAGTCTACCCATAGCATCAACAGAATCCATACCGGGTAGAGCATGGTACAAATAGGTAACTTTGTCTTGCCATAAAACCCCCATAGCAACAATCACCCCTAATTCTTTTAATGACTCTAATGGCTTAATTGCATGCCTAACATAACCTGTAGCGTACAAGCTTTGCGCCGCCAGAACATGCATGCCAGGACCTGATGTATATTTTCTATCAGGAGTTTGTCTTACTAAGCCTAGGTAGGCCAGGGTTCTGAGCATACGGTTAACTTTAGTAATATCTAATCCTAAAATTCTTGATAATTCTCGGCTGCCAAGTGGATGATCACTAGAGGCTATCCCTTGCAATGCTTCTATACCATGAATAAGGCCTTGGTTTAGCTGACTACCGTATTTACCAAGTTTTTCATTATTAACGACTGAGGGTACAGAGCGTGTCATGCAAAATCCTTATTTAATATGTGAATAGAATTGGAAAGATATACGTCGAATTATCTGTATTTTATATCTAATAAAGCCATGATTCAATTGATAGTAAAGGGTTTTAGATTTTAGTACTTACAACATTTTTTATAAATTTCTGGCTCCACTGTCCTTTAATCGTTTTAAAAATAATTTTTCTATTTTTAGATTTTTTATTTTATGTAAAGAGAGTTCCCTCTTATTTAATTATTTCTATGTATTTAAAGCTTGAGTGATATCTATTATAGATACATAATGTATTTGTTATTTTAACGCTTAATTGAATGTTTATCGTTTTAATCGAGTGGCAACAATACTCGCTCAATGCGTTTTCGAGATTGGTACAAGGCTTATTTAAGAATAGGCCATTCTAACTACAAATGAGGTTTAACTTGAATAGCTTTGATTTATACGTAGCGCTTATCTTTACCATTTTTGTTATTGGGCTAGGAATGACTTTGGCTCGAACAGGTAAAAGCATGAATTCATTTTTTGCTGCTGGCGGTGAGGTTCCTTGGTGGATAAGTGGTTTATCACTGTTTATGAGTTTTTTCTCGGTAGGAACTTTTGTTGTTTGGGGAGCTATTGCTTATTCGGATGGTTTTGTTTCTGTTTCAATTCAAACAACCATGGCGTTGTCTGGCTTTGTAATTGCTTTTTTTATTGCCCCTGCGTGGAATAAAACAGGCGCACTCACTGTAGCTGATTATATAAAATCAAGGCTAGGTCAGGTTGCTCAAAAGTTTTATTCGATTATTTTTCTCTTTATCAGTTTATTTACTGCCGGAGCGTTTTTATATCCGGTAGGTAAAATTATAGAGGTATCAACAGGTTTATCTTTAGAAAGTGCCATTCTTATTTTAGGGTTATTAATTATAGCTTATACCGCATTAGGTGGGTTATGGGCTGTATTGGTAACTGATGTTTTACAATTTGTTGTATTAACCGCTGCTGTTATTTTAGTTATCCCCATGGCCTTTGGAGAAGTGGGAGGTGTTACTACCTTTTTAACTAAATTACCTGAAGGTTTCGATGCTTTGTATAACGATGAGTATGGCCTTGTTTTCTTGTTTGCTTTCTTTATTTATAACACCGTATTTATTGGTGGAAATTGGGCTTATGTTCAGCGTTTTACTAGTGTGTCAGGCCCATCTAACGCTAAAAAAGTCGCTTATTTATTTGGTGCTTTGTATCTAATTGCTCCATTAATTTGGATGATCCCTCCTATGATTTACCGTGTTATTGAACCGGGTCTAACGGGAGGAGATACAGAAAATGCTTATCTACTTATTAGCCAACTGGTTTTACCTAATGGTTTATTAGGTTTAGTGCTTGGCGCTATGGTGTTTGCAACAGCGAGCTCTGTAAATACTACGTTAAATATTGCTTCTGGTGTAATAACTAACGACATATATAAACCATTAAAAACCCAAGTAACTGAAAAGCAGTTGATGAAAGTTGCTCGCCTTTCAACGTTATTATTTGGCATTTTAGCCATAATTATCGCTTTATCTATTCAAGGAATGGGTGGGATTATTGAAGTCGTTATGAGTATTGCTGCTTTAACTGGAGCACCTATTTATTTGCCACCTATTTGGACATTATTTTCGAAAAAACAAACAGGCTTTTCAGTTGTTACAACAACAGCCGCTAGTTTAGCTATTAATTTATTTTTTAAGTTTTTAGCACCAAGTTTACTTGGTATTGAGTTAACTCGAAGCGAAGAAATGTTACTTGGTGTCATGGTGCCTATTGTTATCTTGGCTATTTTTGAATTGACCTTAAAACCTCACTTAATCGAAACACCACAAAAAGTTAATGCGAATGAATTACCAGAAACTAAGGTAGATACTGAAGAAGAGAGTTCATCAGATTCAAATTTTGGTCGTAACATTATTTTATTAGGTATTACAGGTATTGGATTTTTGATCATCATATTAGGTTTATTAGCAGATAAGGGGACTAACATTACACTTGTTGTAGGAGCCATTATTATCATTCCACCGATGCTTATTCTTAAGCCCGTTACTTATATGAAAACGCTTTTTATTCAATTACCCAAAAAATTATAAATATTAGGAATTTATCACTATGTTAAGAATGGCTTTAGAGTCTGGTTCGCGTGAAAATAAACTTGTTTCTTTGCAAAGCGAGTTAGTTGTTGTTGGCGGAGGAATGGCGGGTGTTTGTTGTGCTATAAATGCAGCGCGTTCAGGTATTAAGGTATGTTTAGTTCAAGATCGCCCTGTATTAGGCGGATGTGCATCAAGCGAAATTAGAGTGTGGATTTTAGGCGCAACTTCTCATTTAGGTAACAACAACCGTTGGTCGAGAGAAGGCGGTATTATTGATGAGCTTTTAATTGAAAACCTTTATAAAAATAAAGAAGGCAATACGGTTATTTTTGACACTATTTTACTTGATAAAGTTAAAGCAGAAAAAAACATAACCCTGTTACTTAATACTGCCGTTTATGATGCAACTAAATCAAGTGCGAATAAAATAAAATCGGTTAAGGCTTTTTGTTCACAAAATGGCACCGAATATTCAATAGAAGCGCCATTGTTTTGTGATGCTTCAGGTGACGGTATTTTAGGTTTTATGTCAGGTGCTCCATTTGTTATTGGCGCTGAATCTAAAAATGAATTTGATGAAAAAATGGCTCCTGATGAAGAACAAACTGAGCTATTGGGTCACACCTTGTTTTTCTACAGTAAAGACGTAGGAAAGCCTGTCGACTTTATACCACCTGAATACGCGAAAAATACCAAAATTTCTGAAGAACGTTTATCACGTGTTAATAAAGGTGAAGACGGTATTCGTTTATGGTGGATAGAATACGGTGGTACGGAAGACACTATCCATGGAACCGAAGAAATAAAATGGGCTTTATGGTCTGTTGTTTACATGATTTGGGATCACATAAAAAACAGCGGTAAATTTGATGGTGTAGAAAACTTATCACTAGAGTGGGTCGGTACAATTCCAGGTAAACGTGAAAGTAGACGTTTTATCGGTCATAAAATGCTAACCCAAAAAGATATAGTTGAACAAAAATCTCATGAAGACGCTATTTCTTATGGCGGCTGGGCGATTGACCTTCACCCAAGTGGAGGTGTATTTAGTGATGAAAGCCCTTGTGAGCAATACCATGCTAAAGGTATTTATCAAATACCATTAGGTTGTTTTATTAGCCAAGGTATTGATAACTTATTTATCGCTGGTCGTATTATAAGTGCTTCACATATTGCTTTTGGTTCAACGCGCGTTATGGCAACTTCTGCTCATGGCGGACAAGCCGTAGGTACAGCCGCAGCCTTATGTATTAAAGATAATTTATTACCACAAGACTTATTAGTGCAGCCTAGTTTAGGAAAGCTACAGCAAGAGCTAAATGAGGGCGGTCACTTTATTCCTCATATACCTTTAGCGGCAAGTAGTAATATAGCGAGTTCAGCTGAAATATCAGCAAGTAGTGAGTTGCCTTTAACTCACATAAAATCAAATGGCGAATTTAAACCCTTAGTCATTAGTGCCGCACAATTATTGCCGCTTGCAGCCAATGTTAAATATACCTTTACGATTAATGTTAAAGCGAAATGTAATACAACCTTAGTTAGCCAATTACGAGTGAGCGATAAACAAGAAAACTACACGCCTAATGTGACTTTAGCCGAAAAGGAAATAACGCTGACAGAAGGTGAACATAGAGTGACGCTTCATTTTGATGCAACACTTCTTGATTCGCACTATGCATTTATGTGCCTACTGAAAAACGAAAATATAGAAGTTGAATACTCAAATGAAAGAATAACGGGTGTTGTTTCAGTATTTAATGGTACTAACAAAGCGGTATCTAATAACGGTAAACAAACGGTAGATAAAGATCTAGGTGTAGACGAGTTTGAATTTTGGATCCCTGAAAGACGTCCAGGTGGAAAAAATCTTGCGCTAGAAATCACGCCAGCAATAAAAGACTTTTCAGCCGCTAATATTATTAATGGCTACACAAGACCTTGGTTTAGCAGCAATGCTTGGGTTGCTGATATAGCAGATAGTACTCCAACATTGACACTTAACTGGGCAGAAGAAAAAGAGATTAACTCAGTTGTTATTCATTTTGATAGCGATTTTGATCACCCACTTGAATCTTCTTTAATGGGACATCCTGAAAAACGAATACCGTTTTGTGTTGCAAACTATAAAATATTAAAAGAAGACGGAACTTTACTTCACGAGGTGATTGGAAATTATCAAACAGTTAATAAAATAACTTTTGAACAGCCAATTAGTACACAAAAACTAATTTTTCAATTTGAAAAAACAGAGGTTGATGTCCCTGTATCTGTATTTTCTGTCATTGTAAGTTAGCCAATATTGTTAATCTGAGTTTGAGGTAGGCGTTTATTTCAAACTCAGGTTGGTTATTGTTTAAACCGTTATTATTTTTTAAAGGTAAAAAGAAACCTTTTTTAATACAACTAAACTGCAGAGAAACTCACCGAACTTTCATGCACGATCTTAAAAAACAATAGACTCTGATGAATTTAAGGTGCTGTTTTAAAAGATCCTAGAATGGTCGCTAAGCCTTGATAAAGACACTTAGGTATTCTACCAACAAAAATGATTTTGAGAGGGTTAACAAGTGACTCTAGCCATCAAGAGGATTTAAATGGGTGAGATAAACACTTAAAAGAATTCGGTAAGTAATTTTTAGTTTATCAGTTACTCATATATTCAATAGTAAAAGTCATTTGTAGCTATCGGATCCATAAACTCGATGGGTATAGCGCTTTAATATTAACTTTGAGCTAACCAAGAAAGAAACTGTTTAAAGTCAGATGAACTTGAAAAAGTAACGTAGCTTAATCCGTGATCATCTTTGATCGCAACTCGGTTTTGATTAACAGAAATTGAATGCACTGGTTGCATTACACGGATCTGTTGTCCGTTATATGTATAAGACATAATAAAACTCTAATATAAGATACCAATCTTATTCATAAATTGATCATTTCTAAGGTTAGAAGAGATAAGTTTAATAATGAAGTTGGTATAAAGGTTTATCTTGGGTAAACGTACCCATATAAACTAAGTGTTATTATTGTTTTTGGTTCAAATATAAAGATTTACAGGAAATAATTCGTTGAAGGTAAAACAATAACTAAGTAAAAAAATCTAAAGATAACTGACGTGGTCAAGGAAAGGCAGAGCAATAAGATATTCATTTAATTCGAGTGAAGCTTTCATTATTATGATAATGCAACACTTGAACGGAAGTCAGTCTATAGCACGAACAAATAATAAACAAGCATTATTAGTAAATAACCTAAAATAGCGCTTATAGTTTTATAATTATGCAAATATATTGTCTTTATTGTTCACTGCTGTAATCTAGCAGAATATATTCCCCCGTTTTGTCATTATCCTTGATAATTGGCTCAGCGCTCAATTATTGAGGCAAGCTAATTACAAACCTACGCTTATGCTACCAAACCGTTGAATTTGGTGAAACAGATATTCACTTGTGTACTTTACGCGATAAACAAGAGTTTCATGACCCTGTTGGTGTTGCTGAAAAATTAGGTATCTCGTCTGCTTCATGGCCTATTTTCGGTGTTATTTGGCCATCGAGTTTAGTACTTGCACATTACATTGTTGATTACAAAACAGAATCAAAACGTATATTAGAGATAGGCTGTGGTATGGCTTTATCTAGCTTGTTATTGAATAAGCAATGTGCAGATATTACAGCAACAGATTACCACCCTGAAGTTAAAAATTTCTTACAAAGAAATACCTTACTTAATGGCGATAATGATATTTCGTTTGAGCAAGTTGATTGGACAAGCAAAATAGACAAATTGGGTCTTTTTGATTTGATAATTGGTAGTGATTTACTTTATGAAGATAGTCATATTGACTTACTAGCAAATTTCATTGAAAAGCACTCAAAACCCAAATGTGAAGTTATTCTGGTTGATCCGGGTAGAGGTAGAAAAAGCAAATTAAGCAGTAAAATGATTGAGTTTGGCTTTACCTCTTCTCATAAAAAACCGATTCATACCGACTATTTAGAACAAGAGTTTAAAGGGCATATTTTAACATTTGAACGTTAAACTATTTTATATTTATTGGGCAAGTTAGTTTTTATACCAAACGTATTAATGAATTGGTTATTGTGACAGGTATTAAGGGAGCATACATGTATTCCATCAATGATTTAAATGAAATTAATGAAACATTAAAGCCTCTTAAAGCCTTGGCTATTCGAGAGCAACAATCTATTTATGGCTTGTCTGGTATGGTATATACCCCTCACATAGATGCTCACAACGATATTTGTATAAAAAAAGCGGCCATTTTAAGTGATTTAAAAAGCAAAGGATTAATCGCTTTCACTGAAGCAGAAATTATTAGCGCTAAGTTAATGGCTTTATATCGACGAACTAAAAATCATCAAATGGTTGAATATAACGGCAGTACATATGAATGCCGATTCTCTCCATTAAAGTTAAGTAAATCAGGTAAAAGTGTAAGTAAATGGGCTAAGTATTGGTTAAGAAAATTACCAACGGGTGAAAATGATAAAACTTGGGAAAGCCAAGTAAGAGAAACCTGGCCTGAAAACTTTATTATTAAAAATGTTGATTTTTAACCTTTAAGTGAATGATTAAAAATCAACGTGTCGTTTACTCAGGAAGATGTACTATCTTCCAATAACTATCTAATGTATTAACAACGCCTAGTAATTTCTCTCCTACTTCACCTTTTGTAAAATAACCTGCTATATGTTGATAATAACTTTGTTCTATATCGGTTTCAGATTGAGATGTTGTTAAAACAAATACAACAAGATCAGACAGTGCTTCGTCGGCACGTAATTCTTTTAAAAACTCTATTCCGCCCATACGTGGCATTTGTAAATCAAGTAATATCACCATAGGTCGAGGCACTTTATTATTTCTTAGTAATTCTAAAGCTTCGACACCGTCATATGCTCTTACGATAGGATTAGCAATACGCTGTTTAATAAAACTTCTTTCTATTGTCATTGCATCAATATCATCATCTTCAATTAAAAATAATGTTACGTCACTCGGTTTTTTTGATGTCATTGGTGCTCCTTAATATTTCATTATCGTTTTAGATGAAAATGGTATTATTTTTTCCATTTTATGATGAATTTTGTTCCGCGCGTACCATTAGAAGCTATAGCAACACTACCACCATAGTGTTCTACTATTTGTTTGACCATAGCAAGGCCCATACCGCTACCTTCAACTTTATCTCTAGGCTTTAAAGTTTGAAACATATGCATAACTTTATCATGAAATTCCTGAGGAATACCTGGGCCATCATCTTCTACGGTAATAATATGAAAATCTTTATTAGCATTATACAATATACTGATTTTTCCGCATTCTTTGTCGTGATGCTTGATCGAGTTAGAAACTAAGTTTCTCAGTACGATTTCTAAAGGGGATGCAGGCACATCAATTTCAACATTCGGAGCCGTACAAGTAAATCCTATAGGAATGTCGATTAAAGAAATAATATCTTGATTCATATCATATAAATTAACGCGTTCTTTTTTAAACTCTGTTTTATCAATACGAGCGTAAGCAAGTAAATCATTGAGTAGCTTCATCATGCGCTCGCAACGACGCATTAATATATCTAAATGATTTTGTGACTCTTTGGGTAAGACATTTTCGCAATCTTCATGGATCCAATTAGCCAGTTGTTTAATAGAATTAAGAGGTGATTTCAGATCATGTGAAGCAATGTAAGAAAATTTTTCTAAATCACGATTAGATTTCTCTAAATCTTTAGTTTTGTCTTGTAATACAGCCGTCATTTTATCCGCATAAGCTAAGGCTTTTCTATTTGCTCTTGTAAGAAAAATAAACAGCGCCAGTAAAAATGCATCAATTGTTAAACCACCAATTAGAATGAAAAAAGATTGGTCGGCAGCGGCTTCTTTTCTAAAGTCAGTATTTGATTGGATCTCAAATGTCCAAACCCGACCATAAAAATAAACATCTACTTTTTTTGAAAATAATGGATTAGGATCAAAACTGCTAGAAACCCCTTCAGTGTTATCATCAAAGAGTAATTTACCACTATCACTTATTTTAATGCTTACATGTCTATTTTGTTTCGCTAAAGTCCCCAGCATAAGCTTTTTCATAATAAAAGGGGCGTAAACAACACCAATAATTAATGCTTGCCTTTGGGCTATACTTTCAGGTTTTTTACCATTTTTGTAAAAAGGTGTATAGAACAAAAAACCGGGTGTTTGTTTAGCGTCTTGAACAAGGGTAATAGGGCCTGTTAAGTTTGCTTCACCCGAATCTCTAGCCTTTTTGATAGCGGTATATCGATTAACCTCAAAAGCCATATCAAGCCCAATAGCTTTTTGGTTATTAATAGCTGGCTCTACATAGGTGATTGGCCAATACTCCGGTTCATTATGAGCTGGATGAATAGTATAGTTAGGTCTAAGAGCTAGCTGATCTTCCATATAATGACTAAGCTGGCTGGCTTTTACATTGTATATAATACCAATACCATTGATTCCTGGATAAGTCGTATCAATTTTCAAGCTATTGGCATAGGCTAACCAGTCGGTATGCTTAATATCTATATTTGCAGCATCAATATAGGCTACACCTCCCCAAAGGGCATTGGCGTATAAGCCCATACGTTCTTGTACTAAACTGATAGTTTGTTCAGCATAGCGTTGAAATTTTAATTCAAGTTTTTCATTGAGTTGTGATTTTGTGTAGTGCCAAGCAGTGAAGGTTAAAGCGACAGAAATTACAACAATTAACCAATGAAAAAAATTCATTTTGCCAGCATTAACTAATTTTGTTCGTTGTTCACCATTTATTGGTGTTTGATCCATTGTGTATTCTCTAAAAAAACAATATTACTTCAATTGAATATAGTACATTTACTGAGGGAATGGAGAAAACTTTAATTGAGGCCTATTTGATTTTTCAAACTTAAATATCAAATAAAGGTATTTGAAAGTACAACATGCTCTACCTGCTTACGCAGATAAAACATTATATAGTGCTTCTTTACTTTCAGACATTGCTTCAACTGGCGTTAGCATGGCGCTTTTTAAGGCGTGATTACAGTTGCTAGTGCATTGGGCTGGAGTTGCTTTTAAATACGCTTCTAGTACTAACTTGGCTTTAGTAATACTGCTTCCATAACGACTAATCACTTGTTCTACTGTTACATGATGTTTTGGATCATCTTGCCAACAGTCATAATCGGTTGCTATTGCAATGGTGCAGTAACAAATTTGCGCTTCTCGAGCTAAAAACACTTCAGGTACATTTGTCATACCCACTAAATCGCATTGTGCAGCGTTTTTTAAAAATAAACTTTCGGCTTTTGTTCCTAAGCGTGGTCCGTCAACACAGGCATAGGTTTTATTTCTGTGAATATTAATTGAATATGTTTTAGCGGCGTCTGAAATAGCATCTGCAAGAGCTAAACAAGTAGGTTCTGCTGTTGACACATGCGCAACAAGACCTTCGCCAAAAAAGGTTTTTTCTCGACTACTTTTTACAAAGTCAAAATACTGATCTGCAATGGCTAGGTCACCGGGTTTTATCTCTTGTTGTAAACTACCTACGGCAGATAAACCAATGATTTGTGTAACAGATAAGCTTTTTAGTGCCCAAATGTTAGCGCGATAATTCACCTCTGAGGGGAGCAGCGAATGGTTATTACCGTGGCGAGGTAAAAATAAAACTTCTTTATTTTGATACATGCCTCTAATTATTTCAGCTGAAGGCTTACCGTAAGGTGTATCTATATCGTGCTTTTCAATAATACTTAGGCCATCAATACTATAAATACCGGTGCCACCAATAATTGCTAACATGTGTTTTCCTATTTGATCTGTTTGTTTTTACGCTGCGGTATTGGATACGCTAACTTGCTCTGGAAGGGTTGTGATCCAGCTTTTTATTTGATCGCGTACTCTACGGTAATGCGCAAGTGCTTCCTCGGGAGTATTTGCTTGTTTTGCTAACTTTGGTGGATCATCAAACTGATGCACTATTACATTCGTTTGGTCTGGAAATACCGGACAGTTACTTGCCGCATGTTCGCAAACCGCAACAACATAATCGAATTTTTTAGTGTCAAATTCGTCTAATGTTTGTGATTGATATTGGCTAATATCAATGCCAATTTCTTGCATTACTTTTACTGCTGAAGGGTTAAGGCCATGAGACTCTATACCCGCAGAATAGCTTTCAAACTTATCACTAAGTAATGAGTTAGCTAAGCCATGAGCCATCTGGCTTCGGCATGAGTTTCCGGTACATAAAAAAAGAATAGATTTCATAAATTATCCTTATATTTCACTGCAGCTAGCGCCATGAGCAAAGCAGCTATAACAGCGGTGGTGTTTTAAATTAATTTTTTTGGTCATACTTTGCGTTAACGAAGTTGATAAAAAATAATCTTCGTTGTCGTCAACCAAGGTGCAGGCGTATACTTGCATTTGCTTATTTTTTTTGATGATCATTTTTGAATTTGCACACATGTAATTTTTACGTTGTGCTTCATCTTGATAAGTGGTCATGCAATGGGTGGTAATATGCGGAACATTAGGTAACGAACCTGGCGGTAAAAAGTCAGGAAAAGCGACAATGTTCATGTTTTTAGGTAAACCATTTAGCTCAAATAGCGCTTGGTATTGTTGATCAACCAATGCAGTATCTTCACCATTAGCAATATGGCGAGCAAGCGATACGTTAAAACCATGATTATGCAGCATGCGCATACCAATAAATGCTTTAGCAAAATTACCTTCGCCACGGGCTAAGTCGTGTGTTTTTTCTATTGGCGAGTCAATACTAATACGTAGCGAAATAGGGTGTTGATTTTTAGCTTGTAAAGCACATAAAGCGTCAAACCTTTTTATTAAAGGGTCGGTACCATTAGTTAGCACTAAGCAAGGCTTAAACTGAGAGGCATACGCTAAAATATCGATAATATCTTTAGCAAGAAAAGGTTCGCCACCAGTAAATGAAAACTGCTCAACACCTAAGGTTAAGGCTTCGTCAATATAGGGTTTTATTTCAGCTAATTTAGGTGTGCCTAAACGTTTGTCTGAAGGGCTAGAGCCCTCCAAGCAAAAGTCGCATGCCAAGTTACATTTAGTTCCGGTATGAAACCAAAGCTCAGTCAGGGCATGAGGTTGAATATAACCACGGCTTTCGCCTTCTGGTGTATATAACCAATTATCGTGCTCTACAATCTCCACTAGCAACAACTCGATTTTTTTTCTGTTGTTTCAGGTTTAGGTGCACAACAGCTTGATGAACTACTGCTGGCTTTTGTGCTTGAAAAGTCGAAGGCAGCATCGCTGATATCAAATAGTCCTAAATGTTTTTCAAAATCTCCTTCAAAAATAAAGTGCTGATTAAAACGTGATTGTTGAAGTGTGCGCCATGTATTACCGCTAACTTGGGTAGGTTGTTGTGCTACAAATGTTGTGTTTTGGTCTAAAGTGAATTCTGCTTCGTGCTCTGGTATTGAACCCTTGTACGTTACTTTTTGTCCGTAGTCTTGAGGGTCTTGCTCTAAGTCTGCAGCTTTAAATAAACGATAGGTTGCAGAGGTAAAATTAATGTCTTCTAAACGCCCAGCAAGCTCGTCGTTGTCGATAGTAATTACACGGCTTGATACTAAGCGAGGTTCAGCAAAACCTACTGATTTAGCAAGGTTTTCAAAGTCGTTCCAATAAAGAGCACCACTTAAACATTCACCGTATAATAACGGATCATCTTTTAAATGTGCGGGTACGCGTTTGTCGGCATAAACATCTGAAAAATATATTTCTCCACCGGGTTTTAAAATACGAAAAATTTCTTTTAAAACGGCGTGTTTATCAGGGCTTAAGTTAATAACACAGTTAGATACAACAAGATCTACACTATTATCAGCTATATCTAATTCGTTTAGCTTTTCAATGTAACCTTTTAAAAAGGTAGTATTTGCTTTAGCGTAACCAAATTTTTCTCTGTGGTATTCAATATGCTTGTTGGCTACGGCTAATTGTTCGTCGGTCATGTCTACGCCAGTAACTGAACCTGATTCTCCCACCATTTGCGCAATGGCGTAACAATCGCGGCCTGCACCACAACCTAAATCTAATACATGGCAACCTTTAAGTAATTCAGGCGTTACTAAGCCACAACCGTAATAGCGTGTTAGCACCTCATCATGAATGTTCGATAATATTGCTTTTAGTGAATTAGATAAGTTGTCATCTGTACAACAAGCGTTGGTTTGTAGGTCGTCTGAACCGCTAAGTACATTGCCGTAGTAGTCTTTTACAATATCATGCATGAGTAGTTACCTTAGGTAATAATGTTAAATCGTTAAATGTTTGTTCTAACGTTAGTAATAATGCTTGTCGAGCAGGGCGGAGATCAGTTTGTAAATCAATTAATAACTTTTTAATGTCAGCCATATAATCAATGTCGTAGCCCGATAGGGTGTATGTAACACTTAGTTTTTTTTCTCTACATAGTTGCGACAAGCTTAGTGATAATTTTTCAGTGCTCCATGGCAAATCAGTTAAATTGGGCCAAGGCGCTTTATTTGCCATAATCACTACACCGCCATCGTCTGCATGGCTTAGCGCTATGTCGTTATCTTTTAAAGCTAATTCTATTTCTTGGTAATGATTTTCAGTCAACATTGGAGCATCGGTACCAATAAAAACAAGTTGTTGGTGGCCTTGTTTACGCAATTCAGTGTCAATAAAATTAAGGCGTTCACCTAAGTTGCCTGACTGATTTAAAGGCAGTTGATAAATAACGTGGGCATTAAGGTTTAAAGACTTAGCCCATTCCATATCGTCATTATTCGAACAGGCAAGCACAACAGCGCCTTGCCAATTTCTCGCATCTTCAAGCGCGCAATCTAACAAAGCTTTTGCGATAGTAAGGGCGCTTTCTGCACTACTATCTTCAGCAAGGCGTTGCTTGCCTTGATTCAGTTTTGGTCGTTTGCAAAATATAACGAGTGATGGTTTTTTTTGGTTCATATTTTTTATGTACTTAGTGATTCTTGTTTGTATTGGGATTATTTAAACGACCCGATAATGTCTTATTTAATTTCCAGTTATATTGATATTCGATGTCGCCAGAAAACTGTTTTAATTGTTCTTTTAAAGGTGTGTTGGCGTAATCGCTAATATGTGTGATTATTTCTTGTGTATTTGTACCAAAATCATCTGAAAACCAATGATATATACTTGATAAAACGAGTTTGTTTCCAGATAAATACACGCCTTTGTTTTGATTAATAAAACGTATTGCTGCTTCATCTAGTTGTTTGTTAATTTCTTTACTATTAAAAGGCTTAGGTAACAAATCAGGGCAGCCGATGCTTGCACAATTAATTACGTAGTGAATACGTTTTTCTTGCCACAAGGCTCTTAAAATTCCGTGTTCAATTTGATTTAACGACACATTAATGCCCGCTATCGTTATAAGTTCTTGATTCCACGGACCTGTAAAACCGTCACCAATATTTTTAATTGATTCAATTGGGTAGTGCTTTAAAACAACATTAATGGTTAACGCGTTGTACAGGTTTATCCAATAAGCGAGTTGTTCGTTTTTATTGAATTGCCTAGGATCAATATTACTAAGTCGCTCTAAGTAGTTTTTGAGCTTACTTTTGTCGTTTATTGATACTTGGCTATAGGCAAATTCACGCGCTGATGTTTCAGGGTTTACTATTAAATATAATGATAAAAACTCTGCCCATAGTTCATGACTTATTTGTTGATTATTGCTCTCGTTACTTACGTCCCAATAGCTTATTGGATTTGGACTCACTGCTTGATATAAGGTGTAGCCTTTAATAGCAACACCAACAAAAACTATAAAAATAAACGCAAAAAGGTATTGGATTTTGGTCATGTTAAACCGTCTTATCTTGTAAGGTTTTTTTGAGCTTAGATTGGGATAAATAAAGCTTACCAATCATCGACAAAATACCGATACCCGCTTTAACTGAGCCTGAAACTGTACCGCTTATTTTTGATTCACCAATACGTACTTTTGAGTCAACAGGATATTCACGTACGTCCATACCATGAATAATCGCCTTTACTTGCATTTCTACCGTCCAACCAAAGGTTTTATCTGCCATTTGTAATGACTTGAGAGACGAATATCGAATAGCACGAAAAGGGCCTAAGTCAGTGATTTTTTGTCCCCAAAATAAAGTGATTAAATAACTAGAAAGCCAGTTGCCAAAAACTTGTGGGCCAGTTAATGCGCCTACTTCAATTTTACCTAAGGTGCGAGAACCTATGGTTAAGTCGGCACCTCTAGAGATTCCTTCAAGTAAGGGGATAGCTTGAGAAATAATACAAGAGTCATCACCATCTACAAAAAGCACAATATCGCAAAGAGGTAAGTGAGCCATAGCGGTTAAACAAGCAATGCCGTAACCTGGAGTATTTTGTTTAACTACTTGAGCACCAGCTGCTGCTGCTGCATTTTCGGTATTGTCGGTAGAGCCGTTATCGCAAACGACCACGTGGTCAATTACTGCTTGTTTATCAAGTTTTAAGCCAACAAGAGCGCGAACAACAATGTCGATTGCTTGTTCTTCATTTAAGGCAGGGATAACGACACATACCTTATGACCTTTATACATTTTTAACCTCAATAAATTGTGCGCCTTTGGCAAACTTTTCAGCCATTTGAACAGGGCTTGCAGCGAGCTTGTCTTTGCGGATAACTTCAGACGTTTTACGGTTTATTTCAGCAAAAGATAAAGTACCAGTAGGGCAAGTTTGTACACAGGCAGAACAACGAACACATTGTGGATCTGTCATAGGCTCACCTTTGCTAGCAAAAGCCATTACATCAATACCTTGATGACAAACACTCGTACATTGGTTACAGCTAATACATTTTGACTTTTCGCTTACGATAGCGAATCGACCAAAACGGCTATATATGTGCATTAATGCAGAAAGAGGACAGGCAAAACGACACCAAGTTCTTCCTGAGTATTTAAAGTAAAGGCCGAAACCTAAAATACCGGCTAGAAATATATCAACTACCCATTTATAGCTGAAGGCATTAACCAGTTGGTAGTCTTTGTTTTCACCTTTTAAGAATAGGCTAAATAGTTGATTCATCCATGTGTCAGGGTAAATCCAACCGAGTATACGAATAACTAACAAGGCTGCAGCCACTAATAAAATAAACTGGCCTAACATGTTGAGCTTGTTCCATTTACTGCCATGAGGCATTTTATGGCGATGTTGGTCGCCCATGGTTTCTGCCATAGCACCACATGAACATATCCAGCTACAGTAAGCGCCTTTACCCCATTTCATTACAATAAGTGGAATAATTACAAATGTTTGAATGGCACCAATAACTAACCAAGCCACTTGCGGCGTGTCGGTAAATACAGTGTAAACACCTAATGGCCAAGCAAAAATAAAGCTGTAAGCGTGCCAGTAAGCGCGAGGGTGTCCCCATTCAGGCCAAGTATGAGCCGCCAGTTCTTGTGCGGATATATAACTAGGAAATAATGCGTCAGCAAAGCTTTTACCCATGCCGGCGTCAAACACGCCGTTATAACCTAATAGCGGTAAAATAATTTCGGGTAATAAAAATAACGGAAATAACTGTATTAAAAACAATACCGTTGTTTGTACTGTTACATAAGGTGTTTTACGGCGTTGTATACGTTGCCAGCCAAATACAGCAATTAGTAGGGTGTAGAGAACGGTATAATAAAAAGAACGACTTTTAAGTGATACGGCAATGGTACCAATAAGTGTACTGCGATCGTTAACTTGTTGTTGCCACCATTCACCCATGCCGCCAATCAGTGCTGGCATTTGATCTGGGTAAGAAAAACTTCCCCAAAAGCTGTTCAAAAAGCCGTAGCCTTTCCAATCGTACAGGGCGGTTAAAGCGATAAAAAATAAAATAAAGGCTGCCCAGCCGATAGCTGTGCTTTCACCACTAATGGCCATTTTTGAGCGACGGAAAAAATCTAACGGTGCTTCTCGTCCAGTTGCCAGTAGTACGTGGTTGTTTTCTATTACTTTAGTTTCGCCTGAAGCTGTTTTTAATACCACTTCATCGGAAGTGATTTTAGTAACGTTAGTCGACATGGCTAAGTTGATTTTACCCTTATCGACGAGTGAATTAACCTGCTCGATGTTCTCAGATTTAGCTCGAGAAAATTCACCCTTTCGATACGACAAGGTTACGTTCGCATCTTCATTGGCCGTAGCTATTGCAGCTTCAAGCGCGCTATCGCCACCACCTACAATAAGCAGTTTAGTATTGGCATATACTTTGGGATCAATTAAACGGTTTGTTACTTTATCAAGGCTTTCGCCTTCAACGTTTAATTTACGGTAATTACCTGATCGACCAATCGCAATAATAACGCGGTGTGCCTGTAAGGTTTCACCGTTTTCTAAATGTACTTTTATTATCGAACCTTTTCTTTCAACATGGCTTGCTTGCGCAATGTCGGTTGTTATACCTTGCTCAGAAATTTGTTGTTTAAGTTCTTCTAATAAGCTTTCTTTATGAGTAACCTTGCTCGAAAACTGTAAATCGCCTTCAGGTCTCATTTGCGTAGGGTAAGTATAAATAGGCTTTTTATTAGGAAAGTTTTCGATAGTAGAAAATGGCTGATTGGCTTCTAATATTTTAAAGTTTAAGCCATGTTTTTTTGCTTCAATAGCCGCAGCATAACCACTTACACCACCACCAATAATAACTAAGTCGTGAACAGCGGCAGTTTTAGTTCTCGCATTAAAGTCTATGTCTTCAACAATCGTTTTAACGGCTTTAGTTCCTGTGTCTGAAGAAAACTTTAGTAATGGAACACCTGTTAAATCACCAACAACATAGGTGCCTTTTACATTGGTTGTGCCATTAGCATTAACTAAAGGCTGTTTTTCTACAGCACGGTCAGGCCAGCGACCATGTAACCAATGATAATAATTTTGAATAATGTTCATAATATTTTCCTACGACTTAATTTGATGAAACATGAACTGTATTGTTGGAATTCTTGTTTGATTTTTGAAAATGTTTAACCATGTACAGGCACATATTGGCTAAAGTAAAAAGATAAAAGATACCGAGTATTACAATGGGCCATTGAGCCGGATGCCATTGTTGATAAGCTAAAAAATCACCTAAAACTTCATACGTTAGCGGCATAATTAGCATCCAAGCGATAAGGTATTTATTTGGCCATAACGCTAACAAAGGCACTAAAGGCATTAAATACCAAGGAAATAACACGGGTGAAACCAGCAGGGGCAACGCGACAGATAGCTGTAAACAAGCATAAATAATAGTGTTGTTTTGTGGCGAAGATCTTTGTTCAGTTTTTTGTTTGTTAACAAAGTTAGAAGCTAAGTTAAAAGCAAAACCGTAAACATAACAAAGATAAGCAATTGAGCTGGTAAATATAATCACTATACTTAAGAGTAAAACCATCATTTGGCTACTTGTTAATACATCACCCAATAGACTAAATAAGGGAGAGGCAGAGCGCCATTTTTCGAAAAACACACCGATACTTCCTATCGGATAATAGCCTAGGGCATACGTAGTACCGTAAACAAGAGCAAGCGTTACAGCACAGTTAATAACTAAGGTGCTTGCGTCTTTGAAGGTTTTTTGTATAAAAAACAATGGCAGTAATAACATTACCGGTAGAATTTTTATCGAAATACCCAAACCAATTATTGCGCCACACCAAGCGATATTTTTGTGTTGCCATAAATATATGGCACTAATAACGGCTAATGTTGAAAAAGCGTCAATGTGTAAACCAATACCCGTTTCTAAAATGAGCAAAGGCGACAAAGCAACTAAAGCAAAATGTTTTAGTTTGTTAGCTTTTTTAAGCACTAATCCTGTTATAAAAACCGTAAGTAAACCTGCAATAAGTAATAGAGCTTTCCATGCTAGTTGGGCTTTTTCTACTCCAAACGATGCTGAAAAGGTAAATAACGCAAGAGATACTGGCGGATAAAGGGTTACGTACTTTGCATGTTCTTGTGGTGGTTGCCATGCGGCTCTTAATTCAGTGAGTCGAGTGTCGTTATGACTTACTTGGTAAGGATCGTATCCTTCGTAAGCTATACGCCCATCAAACAAATAACGGTCTACGTCGTTAGAGCTATAAGGTGCTATATCTATAAGTACTACTCGGGCGATTATTGCGATAAATAATAACGCTCTATAATGCCTAATATGTAAAGAATTCGGCGAGCAATACCAAGCCAATAACATAAAAAAGGCCATTAAACTGTACTGAGCTATAACATAATAACTAACATAATGAGTCGGTTGCGATGTGTGTCCTTGAGCTAAGTTAGCAATAAAGTAGCTAAAAAAGCTCAGTAACAAAACAGCGAATAAACTCCAGTAATAAATCCAAGATTTAATACAAGGACTTAGTTCGCTGCTACATCGCATAAAATTCACTTAGACAGCCTATAATGGCTGTAAAAGCTATTAACGGCAGACATAACAAAACCCAGTGTTAGTAACGCAATAAACGGCAACATAAACCAATGCTGATGCTGAATAGCCCATAACAATACTAACGCGTAAATCACCGCAATAATAAATTCAAATATAGCTCCTTTGGGGGCTAAAGGTTTATACAAACGTTTTGTTTCTGCTGTTGGCTTATTTAATTCAGTGGTTATTACGGCTTTGTCACTTTGCTGTAACTCGCCAGTTTTTGGGGTGCGAACAAATTCACTTTCTCTGCCTAATAATGCTTCAAAACCTGCTTTAGAATTGTTGATGGCCAGCTGAATACTTAACATTACTAGGTTAGGTATTTTTAGAAACGCACGGCTTTTTGAGCGACCTAAAACAATCTGACCAAAATATAAGTAAGCAATATGTCCACCAGACGACATAAGTAATAAAGGAATATCTATCCACCATATATTAATAAAGTCGAATTTATCTCTTAGATACAAACTAGGTACTAAAAAGAATAACGTATCTATTAGCATTACAAAGTAAGCGAGATTATTCGAAAGGTGAAAAGTAGATTCTACTTTTTTACTAAAAGGAAGTTTGGTTTTCCAAACGGTTTTTAGCATTTTTATCATGACTTGAACACCGCCTTTAGCCCAACGATATTGTTGAGTTTTAAAGGCATTCATGTCGGCAGGTAATTCGCCTGGGCAAGTAATGTCATTTAAATACAACATTTTCCAACCGGCTATTTGCGCTCGATAGCTTAGATCTAAATCTTCAGTTAATGTATCTGCACTCCAATGACCCGCATCAATAATGGCTGAAGTACGCCAAATTCCGGCTGTGCCATTAAAATTGAATAACATGTTACTTGCGCATCTTACGTGTTGCTCAAGCGCAAAATGTGCGTCAAGCATAATGGCTTGAGTTTTAGTTAATAAACTACTGCGTCTGTTTAAATGCTCCCAACGTAATTGCACCATGGCAATGTCTGGTTTCGTAAAGTAGTTAATGCTTTTAAGCAAAGTATCGGGAGTAGGAATAAAGTCAGCATCAAAAATTGCAATAAATTCACCACTGGCTGAGTTCATTGCTTCTTTGAGTGCACCTGCTTTAAAACCTTGTCGATTGGTTCTTTGCACATGTTCAATATTAACACCTTGTTGCTGATAGTGCTTTACACGCTCAGCAATAAGGTCGCTTGTATCGTCGTTTGAGTCGTCAACAATTTGTATTTGTAAACGATTTGACGGGTAATTAAGTAGCACAATAGAATCAACGATCCTTTTGGCGACTAATCGCTCGTTATACAAAGGGATTTGTACAGTTACTTTAGGTAATACATCGAAATTTTCAGGTGTGGCAGGTTTATACTTTCTGTATTTAAACCACCTTAAAACCATAGATAAACGATGTAAGCCGAATAAGCTTAAAATCACTAATAATAAAAAGTGAACAACTACAATTATTACGCTAAATAAAGACATTGCTTAAAAAACCTTTGTAATGCCTAGCTGAATAGAGTCACCTTCAAGAATATTTTTTCCGTAAATTTCGGTGGTGTACGTTAGTTCAAGACCAAAGCCTTTTAATGCAGTATTTTTATTGAAATTATAACCAGTAGTTAGCTCAAGCTTACCTGCGTCATATTCTAAAGGATTAGATAAGTTACCTGTGTTTAATGTAATGTCGTCGCTAGCGTTTTTTACACTTAACGTACCGTCTAATTTAGTACGAAAATAAACATTTGGTGTAATGTTGAAGCCGTATTCTAATAAATATCTGTATTCGTCAGACGGATCTCCTGAACGTAAACGGTAACCTAGTTCAACACCAAAGTACCCGTATTCGTCTAACCCTTTACCTATTAATACTTTAGCTTCGTAATCTTCTTGGTGATTACCTAAGCCATCGTCTTCGTCGTAAAGAAAGGGAGTTTTAACTAAAAAAGAAGTAGAAAGAACAAAAGGGTCAGCTTGCCATTGGTAACGAATACCTATTTCAGTATCAGCAAAACCGCTTGCGCCGCTTTTACCTGTAACCGAATCTTCTTGATCGTATGATTGATGTAATAAAGAACCATATAAAGCAAAGTTATTACCTAAACCGTATTCAGCATATAAAGACGTATTATTACCTTCAAAATCTTCAAACGTAGGGTTGTTGCCTCTGTAGGTGTCTGAAGTAAAGTTTGCATAACCTAGTTTTATATAGCCGCTACCTTTAGTGCCAACCCAGGCACCTGCTGATGCATTTGTTGATAATGCTAGTACAGAAAATACAGCAGTGGAAATAGTTAATAATTTTAAGGTATGGTTTAGTTTACTTTGGGTGTTTTTTATATTCTGGTACATAGTTTTCACTCGGTTAGTAGAAGTAAATGTGTATATTCAAATTTAATAATGTCTATAAGTTATAGAGAAGATTTATGATAAACAACCGAGTTTTAAAGGCTTTGAGGAAATGTTATCTTTTTGTGATACTTTCGTTATTTAATTTACAGAAACATGATCAGATCAAGACCAAGGGTTAAAGAATTTTATTTCAAATAGTTTTTTTGCACCGTTATAGAACAAAAAAGAGGGGACATAACAAAGGTGTTAGAGTGACGTGGTATGGGATAAAAAGGTTTATATCCGTAACTATTCAAAATACAGGTTTCAGTGGGAACTAAAAATAATTTAGGTACAGATTTTACGTTCCAAACAGAAATAAGGTCTACATTTATGTATACAGGGCATTACGTTTACGTCGTGGTTATTCTCGGTAACTGCTCCTGGGTTAGCTTAATGTCCTGCATCTCTATAGGAATCTGACTAAAGTTAATAAGCTCCATAAATTGTTTTTAGATCCATCGTAGAAGCGTTTGAGCAACATCACTTCTTCATTAATGCTTTTTATAAGGGACGACCATTATTATAAAGCACTGCCTTGAATTGATAACGGGTATATGCGCTTTTTGTAAAGGTATAAAACGAAACAAGGGCGATAAGTCGCCCTTGTTTTAATTTACGAGTTAATGGGTTTGTTATCCCGTATTTCTCATGCCTGTTGCTATACCTGCCATAGTTACCATAAGTAATTGTTCATTGTCAGGATGCTCAGGTTGTTGGCGTAAACGCTTTAATGCTTCTATTTGTATTAAATGTAATGGTGCTAAATAACCTCTACGTAATTCAAAGGAGCTGAAATTCCATTGATCGTTTTGCAGTAACGTATCTTGTGCTAATAAGTCCAATAATGTTTTTTTATCGGCAGCAAGTTGTTCGCGCAACTCTACACCCATGTATTTTAAATCTTCGTCAACGAGTGCATCATCATACAAGGCTGAAACTTGTTCGTCAGACTTGGTATAAAGCATTTCGGTAAGCGAAATACGTGATTTAAAGTAAGGCCAGCTTTCTAGCATGTCGTGAATTACGCTTGCATTATCTTTATAGGCTTTTTCTATAGCACCACCTAAACCTAACCAGCTTGGCACAACAAGACGGTTTTGACTCCATGCAAATATCCAAGGAATTGCGCGAAGTGACTCTATGCCGCCGTCTGACTTACGCTTACTAGGACGTGAACCTAAAGGCAATGACGCAAGTTCTTGTTCAGGTGTTGCTTGTCTGAAATATTTAACAAAGTTCTTATTGGTTTGCACATAAGAACGATAAATATCACAACTATCTTTCGCCATTTCGTCCATTAATGTTCTCCACTCTACCGTTGGAACAGGTGGTGGAGTTACTAAACATTCTAAAATAGCTGATGCATACAAATGTAAGCTACGAGTTGCTAGATTAGGTAAACCAAACTTATAACGTATGGTTTCACCTTGTTCCGTAACACGTAAACCACCATCTAAAGAACCTGGAGGTTGCGAGGCAATAGCTGCATGTGCAGGTCCGCCGCCACGGCCAATTGTGCCGCCACGGCCATGAAATAGTTTTAATTTAATGTCTTTTTCTGCAAACACTTCAACCAATTTTTCTTGGCATTGGTATTGCCCCCAAGTGGCAGCAAGTACACCCGCATCCTTAGCTGAATCACTGTAACCTATCATTACATGATGTTGCTGATCACAATATTCTTTATAGCTCTCTAATGTAAATAGCTCGGCCATTACTGCTGGTGCATTATTTAAATCTTCTAGCGTTTCAAATAATGGTGCTATTGGCATTTTCCAGCTTACGCCAGACGCTTTTAGTAATAAATTTACCGTTAAAATATCGCTGACTTGGCTCGCCATTGAAATAATATAAATACCAAATAATTCAGCAGGTTGCTCTGCAATCATCGCGTAAGTATCTAATACTTCTTGTGTATCGGCAGACCATTGTTTTTTAGGTAGTAATGGACGAGGGTTTTGTAATTCATCAACTAAAAATGCTTGACGTTTTTTCTCATCCCATGATGCAAAGTCGCCCATGTTTAATGCTTGAGTTATTTCTGCAACGGCACCTTCATGGCGCTCGCTGTGTTGACGAATATCAAGCTTAACCAATGAAATACCAAAACAATTTACTTTACGTATCATGTCTACTACTAAAGAGTTGGCAATGTTTTTTAAGCCAACAGATAATAAGCTATCGCGACAAGCAATGAGAGGCAATCTAAGTTGATCAGAGCTATTTAAAATACCTTTAGTTTCGCCTTTGTTTAGCTGCTCGATACTCAGTTTTAATAATTCGATAACGTGTTTTAACTGAGTACGGTATGGGCCTACGCCATCTACGTCTGCTTCAAGTAATTCTTCTGATGCTTTACGCATTGAAAGCTCTAAATATAAGCGTTCAAAATCAATAAGGTAAAGTTTTGCAGCCGTTAGCCTAGCATTCAGTAAAGCTTGCTCACTTAATTTAGCGGTAACAAATGGGTTGCCGTCTCTGTCACCCGCCATCCAACTCGCCATAGTGATTGGGTTGTAATCAATAGGTAAGTCTTTTTGGGTTAAGTCTTGGCTTAATTGGTTCAACTCTTTTAAAAACTGAGGTACCGCAAACCAAAAACTATTAGCAATAGTGTTTAAACCCCAGCGCGATTCATCTAACGGAGTAGGGCGTTGCTGGCGAATTTCATCTGTGTACCAAGCTTGTTCTACTAATTCAGCAATACGTGAAGACGAGGCATCGTTGTTATCATCTAGTTCATGTGCAATTTGGTTATATTTATGAATAAACGTTCTACGGTTAACTTCAGTTGGGTGAGCCGTTAACACAAGTTCTATGTGTAGTTTTTCGAGGGCTTGACTAAACTTGTCAGCTGAAACGTTACCTAGTTTTTCTTTTAAATCTTCTAACGGATGCGCAAGATCTAGCTCGTCTAATCCTTGTGGACTCGTTGTATATTGCTGTTCAGCCACATTTGCTAAATTTAAAAATTGGCTAAAAGCTCGGGCATAAATTAATAAGTCAGCTTCTGAACAGTTAGATATGGTTTGTTGTAGTTGCTCAACTATACTGGCATCACCAGCGGTTATGTCTCGACCTTGCAGTCGCATTTTTTCAATGTTTTCAAGCCACTGAGCGCCTTGCTCGTCAGCTATGGTTTGTCCTAGTAATGTACCTAATTCACGCACATTTTGTTGAATATTTTCTAGCATGTGACCTCTCTAAGTGTTTAAAAATGTATAAATATGGAAGAACATTAATCTACCAATAACGAGATAATTTATATTGGTTAAAACAGATTAGTTCATCAATGTTACGACGATAAAATCTTGTTTATATTTTAAGGGGTTGTAATGTATTGCGCTGCTTTTGTATACCATTCGATACCCCAAATTACGTTAAAACTAAAGCTAATCGCGAGCGAGGCAAACAAAGCCTGCGCTACATTTGCTTTAGGATGTGCTTGTTCAAAAACAGCTGGTACGGCAATGTAAGATGCACTAGCACCTAATACGGCAAGTAGTGCGGCACCGCCGTGGCTTAAGTTAATGAGCCAAGCAACGAGTAAAGCGATGCTCGCGCCAATCATTGGCATAACAACACCAAACGCGATAATAAAAAATTTGTTTGGGCCAATATCTGAAATTTTGTTGCCAGCTAATGCGCCCATGTGTACCAAATATAAAGCTAACATTACACTAAACATGGGTTTTAAGTTATTGGTCATAGGAGTAGATTTTTCGCCATATAAAGCGCCAATTAGCATACCAATTACAATTAACGCCAAACTTTTATGAGCTAAAATTGTTTTCACATTAAGCTTATGTTGTTTATCGCTTAATAAATATAATCCTAAAATTATGGCGGGTAATTCGAGGAGTGCAACAAATAGGTTTAATGTTAGTTCGTAATCAATGTTGTTTACTTCTAAAAAACTCACCGCTACGGCAAATGTACCGACACTTACTGATCCATAATGGGCTGCTAATGTAACTGAATCAGTTTTATTTAATGTTGATCCACATTTAATTAACACAAGAGCAACTGCGGTAATTACTAATCCCATGAAAATAACTAAACTGCTTTGCCCTATTAACGTTAGGCTGGCATTAGCAGCAATAGCTTGGCCACCTTTTAAACCAATAGTAATTAACAATATATACGTAATAAGTTGGTAAGCCGCATCGGGCAACTTTAAGTCAACGGAAAAACGTTGTGCAATTAATGCTGTTATAAAAAAGAAGGCAAGTATGTCAGGGATAAATTGAGTCATAACCGTAAAAACTATTCCTTAATATAAATGTAGGCGCATCATAATTTGCTTTATCAATAATAAAAAATATATAATTTTTATTTAAAGTATATACATATGTCTATACTTTTGAATATACCCGTTATCATTCAAGCACTCTGAAATACGTATCTTGATTGGTAACGGGTATATAACATTTTTTAAGGAATATCATGTCGAATAGAATGCCCACATTGCGCCAACTGCAAATATTTTTAGCGTTAGCTGAGCATAAAAATATTTCTAAAGTTGCTGAAGCCTTGCATATATCTCAGCCTTCGGTATCTATCCAATTAAAAAACTTAACTGAAGTGCTTGAGTTGCAGTTGTATCACGTTAATGGCCGAAGTATTGAGTTGACCGAAGCGGGCGAAGCAGCCTTGAGCACAGCACGCGAAATGTTTTTTGGCTTGAATAAGCTACAAATTGAATTAGATAACTTAAAAGGAATAAAATCAGGTGTTTTAAAGTTGGGGGTGGTGTCTACCGCTAAATACTTTTTACCTATTTTACTGGGGCAATTTTGTAAGCGTTATCCGCTAATTGATGTTGAATTAAATGTAGGCAATCGTCAAAAAATTATTCAACGCTTTAATCAAAATAAAGATGATTATTACGTATTTAGCCAATGCCCAGATTCAGACAATTTAATAGCCGAACCTTTTCTAGATAATCCGCTAGTGGTTGTTGCGCCAGTTAATCACGAATTAACGCAAAAAATGCCCATTAGTTTAAATAGGTTGTCGCATTACCCTTTTTTATTACGGGAATTAGGATCAAGTACGCGACGCTGTATTGATGACTTTTGCAAACTCCATAAGTTAAAGTTAAAAGCTAAAATGACCATTGAAAGCAACGAAGCTATTAAACATTCTGTGGCTTCTGATTTAGGGTTGTCTATTTTAAGTAGCCATACTTTAGACTATATGCAAGAGGTGAGTTTAGCTCGGTTAGATGTTGAGCATTTTCCAATACAAAGCCATTGGTATTTAGCGCGCACCAAAAACAGAAACCAAACAGTACTGGCTGAGCTGTTTTATCAGTATTTACAAGAAGAAGGCTTAACCATTTTACAAAAGAAAATAGCGGCTAACAGGAAAAATGGAGCAAGTATTGGTAAAGGAGTTAGGTAAGTACATTCGTTCGATAATAACCATCACTTTATTTAGGTTTTTCTTCATTAATAAGCATGTTTATGAATTTTGTAAACCGTCTTAGTCTGGTTTCAGGTTTCTTCGCACTTATTAACCCATACGCGATAACATAACGACTCGACTTATTGAGGGTTTCAAAAAACGCTTTAACATTTGGTTGGCTCTCAAGCGCAGCTAAAAAGTCTGAAGGTACTTCCATTTCACTGACAACATAAGCGTTTTCCCAACGGCCATCTTCTTTCGCCGCTTGAATATGTACGAGCCCTGATTCCGTCATCCTGCCTTCATTTATCAAACGTTCAGCATGCTTTGTATTTCTTTTAGACCAATTGCTTAGCCGCTTTCTGGGAGTAATACGCTGAAGATAGGCTTGCTCATCTAGTGACTTTTTAATACCGTCGATCCAACCCCAACAAAGCGCTTCGATAACCACATCATTCCAAGACACACTCTGAATTTCAGAGTTTTTCTTGTATATCTTCACCCAAAGTTCGCTTTCACAGGCATGATTCAACTTGAGCCACTGACCGAGATCTTTTGGTGTTGCAAATGTTTTTGTTTTCAATGGTTCAGGCTTCTTCATTAAATTAGATTCTCTTGGGGATAACTGTTTGTAATCATAAACGTATTAGTAATAACGTATATATTAATCGTTAATAACTTAACAGAAAGCACAATATATTCAATTTGTTAAGTCAGCAAGTCATTGCTTTGTTATGTAAAATATGTCGTTTCTGATAGCCATCAATAACAATTCACTGAAATCTGCATCTGAATGGCAACGGGTATATATAGCCTGTTTGAGAGTCATTTTATTTAGTCTTTTAATAACTCTTGTTAATCTAAATGATATTTGTTTGTATTTAGATTGGTATTGCTTTAATATGCGCGCAATAAAAACATATTAAACATTAAATTACTTACAGGATCTCTCAAATCATGAAGGCAAACCAAGCTAATAAGTTAACGTTAGGCGCTCAGGCAATTACTGCTGCCCTTGTTTTTTCAAGTGGTACTTTATATGCAGAAGATATTAAAGATAATTGTAAAGACGATACTTCAGCTAAGTGTGAATTAAATCAGTCAAAAAAAGCGATTGAATTAATGGAAGTGCATGGTGTTAGAACTTCAGTTTATTTACACGATGAGTCAGGCGATTTACGTCGTACCATGCCACTTGTAGATACACCGCAAATGATCACAGTATTAACACAAGATCAACTTTTAGAAGCGGGTAAAACCGACCTTAAAGATATCTTATCAGCACAAGCTGGTATTACGTTAGGTACAGGTGAAAACGGTAACGCTTTTGGTGATCGCTACATTATTCGTGGTCACGAAGCACGTAGCGATGTGTTTGTTGATGGTTTACGTGATCCAGGTATGAGCACGCGTGAAAGTTTTGCAACTGAACGTGTTGAAATTACTAAAGGCCCAAGCTCAACATTTGCAGGTCGTGGTTCTTCGGGTGGTGCTGTAAACAGTGTTACTAAAAAAGCGTCTGTAAACTATAACTTTGGTCGTGTAGACGCTGGTTTAGGTACAGATGAATACCAACGTGTAACACTCGATTACAACTTACCACTTTCTGAAAACTCTGCTGTTCGTATTAATGCATTAACCTCAGATAAAGATAAGCCAGGTCGTGAAGGTGCATCAAGCGAACGCAACGGCGTTCAATTATCAGGCGTATACTTACCAACAAGTAACTTATCGTTTATTGCTGATGGTTATTATTTAGATGCAGAAGATGTTTCTGACTTAGGTAGCTACTTTAACCGTGACACGCGTGAACCTGTTGAAGATATTCCTGTTTATGCTCAAGACGAAGATTTCTTAAAATCTAAAGTAAAAACTTTTACTTTAAGAACTGAATATGAAGTAAACGATAACGTTTCAATCTACAATGCAACACGTTATGGCGAAACAAGTAATGGTTACATTACTACAGGTGCTAGTGGTACTGCGCGTGCTGACTCTGATCCAACGGCTCCGGGTGAAGCTACCGTATCGTTAAGTTCTCATAATGGTTATCAAGATGTTCACTATGCAAGTACTCAGTTCAACTTATTTTTAAACACAGAGCTATTTGGTTTAGAGAATAACTTTGTTTTTGGTTTTGAATATACTGACGAAACTGTTAAAAACGGTACTTATAAGCTTGGTTATGCAAACCCAACAAACTGCGTAACAAATGGTCGTCGTGGTGCATCGGATAGTTTCTGTATTGTTGATGGCACAGGAAATTATATTGATAACATTGATCAAGTAATGGGTAGAACATATGAAGATAACGGTCTAGATTCAATTAACGATATTGAAACGATTTCTTTTTATATGATTGATACACTACATGTAACTGACAAACTAGATGTTTATTACGGATTTAGAGCTGATAGCTTTGATTTTGACGGTGAAACAATTCGTAACGGTGTTTCAACGCCTTATATTTATTCAGACACTATGTACAATGGTAACATCGGCGTAATTTACGACTTCTCTGAAGATGTTAACGTTTATGCAAACTATAGTACTGCAACTAACATTAACGGTGGTGAGTCAGATTTAGGTGCAAACTGTGGTTACGGTGGTATCTGTGGCGACCCTTCACAAGTAAAAGATTCAAAACCAGAACGTGTTGAAAACATTGAGATTGGTACTAAAGTCATGATTGATGACAATTACTTACTTTCAGCATCAATTTTCCAAATTACTAAATCTGACGTAATGGAAAGTTTAGGTGAAGATGACTATTCTGCTCTAGGTTCATTAAATACGGGTGAAAACGAAGTCAAAGGTATTGAAGTCGGTTTAGTTGGTAACATTACTGATGCATTAAGCGTACAATTTTCTGCAACAATTATGGATTCTGAAGTAACAGACTCTTATACTGAATACCCAGAAATTGCGGATCCTACAGCTAACAGTAATATTGGTTTAGCGTTAAGTAACTTTGCTGAAAAGAGTGTTTACTTACAGTTACGTTATGAAATCAACGATTCATTCGTAGTGGGTGGTGATTACGCTTACCAAAGTGAAATGTACGCTGGTCAACCTGATACCGCTGCTGGTTACGACTTTACGAATAACAGATACAGCATTGTTGTTCCTAGCTACCAAGTAGTTAACTTATTTGCTAACTACTACGCAACTGAAGCGTTAACGTTTAGACTAAATGTTGGTAATGCATTCGACGAAACATACTACACAGCAGCATATCGCTCTGGTTCGTTTATGTATCTTGGTAATGCTGCTAATACTAAACTAACAGCAACATACGAATTTTAATTTAGAGAAAATAAATGATTGTTATTGATAAAATTTTATCAGCTGAAGAAGTAAATACTTATAGAGAAATACTTGCCAACGCTCCTTGGAACGACGGTAGTAAAACAGCTATGGGAATGGCTGCTTCAG
The DNA here is from genome assembly GCF_002000085.1 of Pseudocolwellia agarivorans. GTDB lineage: Bacteria > Pseudomonadota > Gammaproteobacteria > Enterobacterales > Alteromonadaceae > Pseudocolwellia > Pseudocolwellia agarivorans. The sequence goes on along the minus strand of NZ_MUZU01000008.1, from coordinate 186,731 downwards.
TAAAAAATAACAATCAAGCTGATGCCAGTAATACGCATGTGCGTCAATTAGCTAACCAGCTATTGGCGCGCATTGGAGAAACACCAAAATTGGTATCAGCGGCTTTACCGCACAAAATATTTCCACCTTGTTTTAATCGTTACAGTGAAACTGAAGAGTATGGCTATCATGTAGATGCCGCAGTTATGCGAATTCCAGATACTAATGAAGTAATACGTAGCGACATATCAATGACCACTTTTTTAAGTGAGCCAGAAGAATACGAAGGCGGAGAACTCATTATCTCTACCGAATTTGGGCAACAAGCAATCAAGCTTCCAGCAGGTTATGCTGTTGTTTATCCGTCAAGCAGTTTACATAAAGTAACCGCTGTAACTAAAGGTCAGCGCGTAGCAGCGATTACTTGGATGCAAAGTATGATCTCAGAATCGAGCATACGCCAAAACTTGTATCAGCTAGACCAAACTATTCAAACGCTTATTCAAGAGGGCAAAACCTCAAGAACCGAGTTAGATAACCTACATAACGTTTATCACAACTTAATACGCCAGTTTACTCAGCTGTAAAGTATCCCTTTAGTGTTGAAAAAAATAAAGTTACCCATTTCATATTAAAACCTACAGTTAATTAACCTCAACTCGGGTTAATGAATGTTAGATAATGAATTAAAAATCTTATTTAACAAAACCTTAATCTGTATCGTTGTTTTCCTAAGTTATATTAGTCTCTCAACATTGATATTTTTGTGTATAACAAGGCGAATTTTTCTATCTAATAGCTGGCTATTAGTAATAAATTCAACGAAGTTAGGCATAAAAGTAACTTGTTGAGTAACTTTGCTTATCCCGAGCTGAGGTTAATTAATAAACACAGCGGTTGTTAATGCTGGTACATAAAAACCATTGGTATTTGAACGACTTTGTTTCACAGCTTTGTCAGCGCCATTTTGTTGAATAGGGTGAAGTTGATAGGTATTTGCTGCTTCAAAAGGAACGAATTGCTCAGTTGAGTTTGTATTGAAAACTACCACAAGATTATTAATGTTTTCGTCTAGCTGAGCATGGTTGTCGTTATCTGAAATTTGCATAATCACTAAGCCAATTTTTTGATCTTTACCGGTATTATGAAAAGTTAATCTATCGATAATTTCGTTTTCAGAAGTTAATCTAAATAGTGGCGTGCTCATTCTGATTTTAATAAAATCCATAAATACATTAGCACTAAATTTAATATGCTTAGCTGATACGTGATCTTTACCATCGTTTTGTTTTAGTAGCTCGGTGATCATGCTCCAATTTTCTTCATCTTTGTCTTTTGGTGGCAGTCCAACATTATAAAAGTTTGTTTCTTTGCTGAAATCTACACGGTTAAACCAGTCACTATAATCGTAACTATCACGTAAAAATGATTTGGATCTGAGTAACTCACTGCCCATATGCAAAAAGGGTATGCCTTGCGCTAATATAGGAAATGAAAGGCTTTGTAGTTGCATACGAACGCGATCATCAGTTGAAACGTGATAGGCGATACGATATTGGTTGTTGTCCCATAAGGCTTGATTATCATGTTTAGAAACATAATTAATGGTGTCGGCAGGATCTAAAGCGTAGCCTGTGGGCTGATCTCCGTAAGGAATGTCTTTACCTGTAACTTTATCTCCATTGCGATTAATAAGAGGATAGTTTGCTAAGTTACCTGCTAAACCTACTCTAAGTTGGTCCATCATGACATAGTATTGTGAAAGATCGTCGGTTTGTAATTCGTTAGGAATGCTACCAAGGCCGTTGCCAATACCTTGGCTTTTTCTGTGTCCTTCACCAACGGCGTTAAAAGCGCCACCGCGAACAGCATCACGTAATCTATCGGTAAAAGTACCTATTTCAGTGCCAGCTAGTTCAAGTTGGCTGGCTTGTACAAATTGTTGATTATTCGCAACTTCACCAAAATTCCAACCTTCACCATAAAAATAAGTATCAGGGTCAACCGCTTTAACGGCTTCTCTTGCGGCTAGCATTAAAGCTTTGGGTTGATGCGCCATTAAATCAAATCGAAAGCCATCTATTTTATAGTCTCTTGCCCATACAACTAACGAATCTGTCATCAACTTTGCCATCATTGTTCGTTCAGTTGCGGTATTGTCGCAACAGGTAGACTGCTCTATTTCACCAGTATACGGATGTAAACGTTGATAGTAGTTAGGTACTATTTTGTCGAGTACGGAAGTAGGCGCTAATCCTGCTTTATGTGTATGGTTATAAACTACGTCCATAATCACTCTAAAGCCAAGGTTGTGAATGCTTTGCACCATTTCTCTAAATTCAATAATACGGCTAACACCATCAGGATTTAAGGCGTAACTTCCTTCTGGAACCGTGTAGTGAAATGGGTCGTAGCCCCAGTTGTAATTGTCGTGCTCTCTAAGTGCTGAAACAATAGCTTGGGCTTTATCGCTGGAAGCTGACAGTGTTGTTAAATAGCTGCCAATACTCATGCTTTTATTGGCATCAATTTCACAAATAGCCATTATTGATGTTTTTTTACAAGCATCCGCTAGGCTGTTATCTAAACTGATCACTTCGTTAGTGTTTTCGTTTACGGTGCCAATATCAAACGTTGGCAGTAAATGAATGTTATTAATACCAGCGGCGTTTAGGGCTTTTAAATGCTGAATACCAAAAGAGTCATCAAGGGTAAATGCTTTGTACTTACCTCTAATCGCTTTATCTGTAATGGCTGTATCAGAAGCACTAAAATCGCGAATATGAGTTTCATAAAAAATATTATTTTCAGGAGCGCCAATAACAACATCTTGCTGTGACTCCCAATGTGTAGGTTTAGTATTAGCGGCATTTAAGTCAACCACTTGAGAATATTCGCTATTTGTTGAAAGGCTTAAAGAATACGGATCTGTTGTGGTAATTTGCTCTTGTTTATTAGTTTCTGGGTGGAATACATTTAGGGCATATTGATAAAACTTTTCTGTTAAGTCTTCATTTACGGTAGCAAACCATATACCTGAATTTTTATCTTCGGTTAAGCTAATTTTTGCGGTTTTATAAGGTGATTTATCATCATTAAATAGCCGTACTTCTACAGTTTTGGCTGTAGGCGCCCAAATTTTGAATGTGGTTTTTGTGTGTGAAACCGTTGCACCTAAGTCATTCACTTCATTAGCATCGTTTTCTGATGAGGTATATAAAACATCAAGTAACACGCCGGTTTGTACATAAGTCTTATGCACAGGTTTTGATTTTGAGTCAAAAGCCAATACAGCAAGCGGTGCCTTTAACCACTGCTTTATTTTTGCTTGGTTTATATTGGCTTTATTAACAAACGAAAGGCCTTGAAAAGACGCTAAATGGGGATGTTTTGCTATTACCGACTCTGGTACTGCAACCTGATTTAAAGGGATATATTCTATTTTTTCATCATTTAAAACACCGAGTTTGTAACTAAATAACGCGTTAATTTTAGGTATTAAAATAAGATTAGATGTTATCCAGTGGCTTGAATAGTCTGATGGTATCGTCGAAACCTCTTCAAGTGGAATATTAACTGTGGCAGATATGTTGTTATTTTTTTGGCAAGATAATATTAGCAACAAGCACAATACCGTGGTGATCAATTTAACCATTATTCATCCGTATACCCAATTCAGGTAGTTACATTATAGATGAGCTAAATTTACTTGTTTTTGGGTTTTTAAACACATCAATACATACGTATTCAACACTGGGATTTATAAGTAAAGATGGATTAAGCTTTTTAAATTCACAGTTTAAAAACTTATAAATTATTAACAATATTTTAAATGTTAATTATATTTTTAGTTGTTGTTTTTAAAAGAAAAATAAACACTGTTAGTTAGTGGTTTTTTTGTATGTAATTACCTAAGCTAGTATGGTCTATACATCATTTTTTGTATAGATAAGCTATACAAAAAACAAAATTCTCTCCGTGTATGAATACGTATGCAGCATATGTTCATCGGTAAAACAGCACTCTATATTAGTTTCATCCGAAGAAATGCGCGGATCATGAACATACACTTAATGCATCAGTGAAGGAATACTGACAATAATTAAAGCAGGGACGAATGGGGGAGATAAATAATTATGTTAAATTTTAAACCAAGTAAAGTTGCGTTAGCTATATTGTCAACGGGACTTGTTGCACTAAGCAGCCCTACATATGCGGCTGAAACAGAAAAAGCAGCAGAAAAAGAAGTAGAAGTTATTCAAGTTACCGGTATTAGAGGCAGCTTAATAAAGTCTCAAGCAATTAAAATGAGCTCTAGCTCTATCGTAGAAGCTATTTCAGCAGAAGATATTGGTAAGTTACCTGACTCTTCAATTGCTGAGTCACTAGCACGTTTACCTGGCTTAGCTGGTGAACGTAGCAACGGTCGCACTTCTGGCATTTCTATTCGTGGCTTTAAAGAAGATTTTATTGGTACTTCTTTAAATGGTCGTGAGTTAATTGGTATTGGCGACAACCGTGGTGTTGAATACGATTTATACCCATCTGAAATTATGACGGGTGCAACCATTTATAAATCTACTCAAGCCGATTTAATGGTTCAAGGTATTGGTGGAACAGTAGATTTACAAACAGTTCGTCCTCTACAAGCAGAAGAAACTATTACACTCAACGGTAGTTATGAGCTTGGCGAGCAAGAGTCTGATAACCCAGAACTTGACAATAATGGACATCGTTTAGCCCTTTCTTTTGTTAATAAATTTGCCGACGACACGATTGGCGTTGCATTATCATTAGCAAAAACTGAAACGCCAAATAACCAACGTAGATATGGCGTATGGGGTTATGCAACAAATGACGACGGACAAATTTTACCTACAGGCTTAGATTCACATTCAGTAAGTACAAAACTTGAGCGTGAAACTATTTCAGCCGTGGTTCAATACCAACCAAACGATGATTTAAACGTTGTTTTTGATATTTTAGATATCGATTATTCTGATTCTGGTATTTCACGCGGAATTATCCAGCCTTTCTCAGCGGCTAATGTAACAGGAACTGGCGTTAACTCGACAGGAACAGAAGTTGGCGCTAACCCAGTATTTCGTACCGATCCAAGAGAGAAAGAAGGCGAACTACAAGCTGTAGGTTTAAATGTTGAATACTTTGTAAATGACGACTGGTCAATTGAAGTAGACATTGCCAACAGCGAATCTAAAAAACATGATCTACGTGGCGAATCTTATGCAGGCCTTGGCCGCTCTGACTCTTTAACCTCATCACAGTTAGGTTCACGCGAATTTGTAATGAGCAACTCAGGTGTGTTTTTTACCGGTTCAACAGGGCTGGGAGCATTATCTGATCCTGCATTATTACAACTAGCCGGCCCTCAAGCATGGGGCGGAGGTCTTGCAAGTTTAGAAAGCCAATTTCAAACAACTGAATTACGCGCTAACGGCACACCTTTTAATTATTTAAATGCTCAAGATGGTTTCTTAAATTTTGCTGACTTTACAGAAGAGTTAACTACTGCAAAATTTGAAGTGAATGGTAATGTAGACAGTAAATTTATCAACCGTGTTACGTTGGGTGTTAACTACTCTGACCGCACTAAAGAAAAAGTAAACAAAGGCTTTTTTGCTACAGCAGCTTCATACCCATTATCAACTGGCATACCTGCTGAATATGTTTATAGCGGCACTGCTGATTTAACGTGGGCAGGTTTAGGCAATGTTGTTGCTTATGACGGACTTGCTCCATTCCGTGATGGCACTTATACCTTAAATGACGCTGGTTTACTTGAACCCGATCGTATTGGTGACAGCTTCGAAGTTGAAGAAAAAGTATTTACATTATATGTAAAGGCTGATTTTGAAACTGATATTGGCGATATGCTTTTATCAGGTAACATTGGTTTACAGTATGTTGATACAGACCAATCATCAACTGGTTTTATTGGTGTGGTAGGCTCCAACTTTAAAGTATGTGACGACAATAACGATGATATTGTGGATAACGTTTGTTTAACCTCTGGCGGTGCTGATTATAGCCATGTATTACCAAGCTTAAACTTAAGTTTAGAAGTTGCTGAAAACCAGTTAGTTCGCTTTACTGCAAACAAAACCATCAGCCGCGCTCGAATAGATCAAATGAAAGCTTCTGGCTTTATTAACTATGCGCAAAACATAGATCAAATTGCTATTCCAAATACTTTAGAGGCTGTAGATACTTATGGCTCACCGTGGTCTAAATCTGCGGGTAACCCTGAACTACGTCCTCTTGAAGCCAATAATATTGATATTGCCTATGAAAACTATTTTAGTGATGAAGGTTACTTCTCATTAACCTATTTTTATAAAGATATCGAAAACTGGACACGTGATGGCGACCAAACCATTAATTTCCGTAATGATGAAACCAATGGCGGCGCAGACTACTTTATTGCTGGTTACCATGATCGTGTAGCTTCTGAAGATGGTCTTTATGGACCAGCTAACCTTCCTTTCTCGGCAGGAGATATTATTACACCTCCAGATTCAGGAACGTTCACCTTCTTTGAAGACGGCCTAAAAGGTACCGTAAAAGGTTATGAAATTACGGCTAACATTCCATTTAATATGTTTTCTGAAACGTTAGACGGCTTAGGTGTTGCGGCATCTAAAACCTATGTTGACGCAGAGTTAGAAGACGGGACAGCTATTCCGGGTCAATCAGACCATTCATACTCGGTTACGGCTTATTACCAAGTTAATGGTTTTGAATTCCGTATAGCGACAACAAAACGTTCAGCTTACCTAACTTATGAACGTGGTGGTTCTAACAAAATTTCTGATGCGACTCGCGACGAAATTAGATTAGTAGATGCGCAAATTAGTTATAACTTTGATGAGTCAGGTATTGATGCACTTAAAGGGCTAACTATGTCGTTATCGGGTACTAATTTAACGGATGAAGACGAAGAAACTATTGATGACGATACAGGCATTGTTTCATCGCGTCGTCAGTTTGGACCGACTTACTTATTAAATCTTAACTATTCATTTTAACTAATCTGAAATGAATAAAAGCCTCATAGTTTTTCGACTTGGGGCTTTTTTACATTTAATCACCTATAGTTGTGTAAACTGAAATCAGTTGCTGAATTTAAAAATAATAAATAATGAGCAATTCATGAACAACATTATTAAAAAAGTCGTTATATTAGGTGGTGGCACAGCGGGTTGGATGTCAGCTGCTATGATCAAAAAACTGATTGGTTCAGCTGTTGAAATTGAGCTGATTGAGTCAGAACAAATAGGTACGGTAGGCGTTGGCGAAGCGACTATTCCACCCATTAAACTTTTTAATAGCGTTTTAGGCATTGATGAGGCTGAGTTTCTACGCGAAACCAAAGCCACCATCAAGCTTGCCATTAAATTTGAAAACTGGAAAAACCAAGGCGACAGCTATTACCATACCTTTGGCGCTGCTGGTCGCAGTTTAGCTTTTTGTCAATTTCATCATTTATTAAAGCGCGCTAATCAATTAGAAAACGACCAACATCTTTGGCAATACGATTTAAATTACCTGTGCGCTGAAGCAGGAAAGTTTGCGAAAATAAACAGCCAAGATCCTATTTACGATATGCCATACGCGTATCACTTTGACGCAGGATTATATGCTCAGTTTTTAAGAAAATTTAGCGAAAAAATAGGCGTAAAAAGAACCGAAGGCATGGTGCAGCATGTGCAACAATGCCAAGAATCAGGCTATATTCAAGCATTACAGCTAACTGACGGCCGTCAAATAGCAGGCGACTTATTTATAGATTGTTCAGGCTTTAAAGGTTTATTGATTCAAGAAAAACTCGCCACCGGTTACGAAGATTGGAGCCATTGGTTACAGTGCGATCGCGCTATTGCTGTTCCGTCAGAACGTTTAGAAAAAACCTTACCTTACACTCGCTCAATTGCGCATTCTGCCGGCTGGCAATGGCGCATACCTTTGCAGCATCGTAACGGTAATGGCTTAGTGTATAGCAGCCGTTATTATAGCGACCAACAGGCGCAAGACTTATTGCTTGCTAATTTAGACACTAAACCTTTAGCTGAACCTAAACTTCTACGTTTTAACACCGGGCGCAGACGCCAACAATGGAATAAAAACGTAGTCGCCATTGGTTTATCAAGTGGCTTTTTAGAGCCGCTTGAATCAACCAGTATTCACCTTATTCAATCAGCTATTACGCGTTTAGTGCACTTGTTTCCGCATCAAGGAATTAACGATGTTTTAGTAAGTGAGTACAACAAGCAATCAAAAATAGAGTTTGAACAAGTTCGAGACTTTATTATTTTGCATTACCACGTTAACCAACGTACCGACAGTCGTTTTTGGCAAGACATGAGAACACTGAATGTACCTGACAGCCTAGCTCATAAAATTGAATTGTTTGCAGAAAGTGGCCGATTATTTAAAGAGCAAGACGATCTTTTTCAAGACAGCTCTTGGTTACAAGTTATGGTAGGGCAGGGCATAATACCTAAAGATTATCACCCTATAGCAAACAGTGTTTCAGAAGCCGCGTTAAACGAAATGTTAGCTAAAGTTAAACACGCAAAGCATGAACCCGTATCGTCTTTACCTAGTCACGATGAATTCTTAAAAGCAGCGCTTAAACAATAAAGCCATTTGAATCTAGGTTAAATAACAAGGTAAAGGCAGAATATGAATTCAGAAAACCAAAGCTCAAATACCCAAAGTAATAAACCACTACACCTTGTTATTTTAGGCGGCGGCACTGCAGGTTGGATGGCGGCTAACTTATTTGCTAAAAAATGGTCTAATCACAATATAAAAATCACCTTAGTTGAAGCGCCTGAAATAGGCATTATTGGTGTAGGTGAAGGTTCTACGCCGAGCTTAAAGCGTTTTTTTGAAATGATTGAAGTGGAAGAATCGCTATGGATGCCACATTGTAACGCCACTTATAAAGTGAATATTCGCTTCGACGGCTGGAGTCCTGCATCAGGCGTAAAAAGCTATAGTCACCCCTTCTTCTCACAAGTGGATACCTTTACCGCAAAACCTTTTACCGTAAATTGTCGTACTCGTCGTTTAGGGTTAGACACTCATACCCAGCCTGACGATTTCATCCTTAATGGTTTATTAGCCAAACAAGGTAAAAGCCCAATAGCGCCTGCAAACTTCCCGTTTCAAATGGAATACGGCTATCACTTTGACTCACACCTACTGGGCGAATTTTTAGCTGAGCATGCCATTACCTTAGGTGTAACTCATCTTAAAGAAAAAATAATAGCGGTTGAACAACACCCAAATAGAGATATTTCAGCTCTTAGAACAAGCTCAGAAGAAAAAATTACAGGCGACTTTTTTATAGACTGTTCAGGCTTTGCTGCCGTATTAATGCAAAAAACACTTGGCGTAAAATTTAACAGTTATAAAGAAAACCTATTTAACGATTCGGCGATTGTCATGCCTACGCCTATCAGCGAAACCATTCCCGTTGAAACTGTTTCTACTGCACTATCCGCTGGCTGGTGTTGGAAAATACCCTTAAAAAATCGCTTCGGCAATGGCTATGTTTATAGCGCAGACTTTATTACCCCAAACGAAGCCGAAACAGAGCTACGCAGGCACTTAAATTGCCTTGATAGCCCAGAGCAAGCGCGCCATTTAAAAATGAAAATAGGGCGCTTAGAAACACATTGGGCAAATAACTGTATTGGTTTAGGTTTGTCGCAAGGCTTTATTGAACCACTTGAAGCAACCGCTCTACATTTAGTACAAATTAGCCTTGAGATTTTTATCGACCAATTCGAACAAGGCGGTTTTACTAACAAAAATAGAAACGAGTTTAATATCGAACTTGCCAAAAGATTTGATGGCGTAAGAGATTACATAGTTGCCCATTATAAACTAAACACCCGAGACGATAGCGACTACTGGCGTGCCAATCGCGACAACACGCATTTATCAGACTCGTTATATCAACTACTTAATATTTGGTACACATGCGAAGACCTAGGCAAAGAGATTGAAAGACAACAAATAGGCGCTTATTTCGATTCAATGTCTTGGCATTGTTTATTAGCAGGCTATGGTGCATTTCCTCCTCTTGCTCAAAACCAGCCCAATAAAGGCGACCTTTATAAAGAGAAAAAGATTCAGCAGTTTTTACAAGGGTGTGCGTTGAATTTTGGGCCGTAGAAATAATCAATTAATTATTGGGATTAAACACTAGAAGTTATTCAACTTTTGTAATTTATTATCCTGAAAAGCATGAAGAATTTAAGGCTGATAAGTATTTAAAGAAGTAAGTCAGTTTCATGGTTAACTTTTATGTATGAAGTCGAACTAAGTGTATTAGTTCTGACTCATCGACTTGAAAAATTGAGAGTTACCCATTTTAATATAGGTGTCGAATATTTGATCAAAACTAAACAAGGCGCTATTGCAGCGCCTTGTTTAACTTTAGCCAGTAAGCTTACAAACTTTTTAACGTGTTTATTACGTCGCTAGGTTCTTGCCTTGCTGTGTAATCGGCATCAACAAAAGCGCTGGCGATTGTGCCGTCTTTTGCTATTACAAAAGTTGCAGCCAGTGGTAAATCGAATTGACCTTCACCATTGTGTGCTTCTACATCAATACCAAATGATAAATAAATAGGCCTTAATGCTTCAGGTAAAGAGAACACTAAGCCTAAGCTTTTCGCGTATTCTGCATTTACATCTGTTAGTACTTCAAACTCTAGTTCATTTTTTTCAGAGGTTGAAAGCGACGCATCAGGTAGTTCAGGAGTAATCGCAACTAAGGTTGCGCCTAATGCTTTTATTTCTGCTAATGATTTTTGATATTCACGTAATTCAAAGTTGCAGTACGGACACCAGCCACCACGATAAAAAGTAACAACTACAGGACCACTTTCTAATAAACTTGATAATGAAACGTTATCGCCTTGAGCATTAGGTAAAGTAAATGCTGGCATAGTGTCGTTTGTTTTAGGTGATTTTAAAGTAATACCTGAGTCAGCAAGTGCTTGTGTAGCTTGTTGCATAAGTTCTTGTACATTTTGTGGTGCTTTTTCTTTAAAGCCCGCTTTATATTCGTTAATTGTTTCAGTTAAAGACATAGTTGATCCTAAGCGTTAATTTATCTTGAATGCTCATTCAATCATCTTTTGAATGAACGTTCAAGTTATTTTTTGAACAAACATTCAATTTATTGTAATATGCTCTCCATAGTACAAAGTGTGAGTAACTTGGAATATGGCAAAAGTACAATTTGATCGACAAACTGTTTTAGATAAAGCTACATCACTTTTTTGGCGGGTAGGTTACAGTGCTACGTCGATGCAGGCTTTGTTTGAAGTAACTGGCTTAAAACCGGGAAGTGTTTATTTAGCTTTTGGCAATAAAGAAGGTTTATTCAAAGAGTCTATCGATTTTTATGCCCAAAGTTCAATCACTAACTTAAAGAATAAATTTAATCAAAAACAAGGTGTTGAACAAACCATTTGTGAGATCTTACTTTCGTTTGTAGAAGAATCAGCACAAGCAGGTTATTGCAGTTGTTTTTTACTAAAAAGCCAACTTGAGCTAGATGAGCAAAGCGATTTGAGAGAATATATATCAAGCTATTTAGCAACTATTGAAGGTATATATACAGAGCAGCTTTCAACCCTTTATAGCGAAGACGAAGCTAAGCAAAAAGCCGCAAGTATTATGCTTCATATTTTTGGATTGCGTGTTTACGGATATCATTCAAACAGCGAAGCACAAATAGTCAATGGCTTACGTTTAGGTTTACATTGGTTACCGTGGAGTAACTTTGATCATTAATTGATGAGTTTTATATCCATTTAAAATATTGGCGTTTATAATAGAAGACATTATTTTATAGAGCTTTGTAGCACATGACTTTTCCAAACGATGAAACAGGCCAAGTATTGGCAGAAATGCAGGAAGCAGGTATTGATTTAACGATTGTTCATAACGTTGTTTTTTTTCAACTATTTGCACAAAAAGAAGATGCAGAAGCGATGGCTGCTCATCTTGCTGAAGTAGCACCAGACATTGCGTGCGATATTCACCCTGATGAAACACCTAATGTTTGGGATTTAGATTGTTCAATAAAACTAACACCTATCTATGATGCTATTGTGGCTCAAGAAGCGCAGTTTGAACAAATAGCCACTAAGTTTAACGGCTATAACGACGGTTGGGGTATTGAAGCTTAGTGTGAGCTTACATTCCTGATAACTCTTCTACAATATAATCAATAAATATTCTTAATGCGGGTTTCATGTATTTATTACTTTTGAAAACCGCATAAATACTCCCACTGCCATTTTCATATAAAGACGCTTGCCAGTCGGTGAGTACTTCAGTTAGTTCATTTTTTTCTAACTCACTTTTTACCATCCAATATGACAATAATAAAACGCCTGCGTTTTGCTTTCCGGCTATTAATAACGGAGCGCCACCTTGCGATACTAAGTTACCGCTAATAGGCACTTTTAAACATTGGTTGGCTTTTTTGAAATACCAAAACCCCCCATAGTTATTGTTTTTTACGGTTAAGCAATTATGGTTGGTTAAGTCGTTAGGAGACTTAGGTAGGGTATGCGCTTCAAAATATTTTGGAGTGCCACAAACAACCACGCGGTTATTTACCAGCTTTTTCATGACTAAACTTGAATCTTCTGGTTCGCCAATGCGTATGGCTAAATCAATTTCATCGCGGTACAAATTGGTCATTTGATTTTCTAACGCAATGTCTATGTTGATTTTTGGGTACTTAGCTAAAAATTTTGGTAAGAGCGGGCATATACACAGTCGACCAAAACTTTCGAATACCGATATTTTTAAATACCCTTCAGGTTCGTTTGTTGTGGGCTTAATCATATTGATGGTGTCGTCAAAGTCAGCAATAAGCTTTTTTGACCTATCCAATAGCTTTTCACCTGCTTCGGTTAATTCTATATGGCGAGTGCTACGGTTTAACAATTTAATCTCTAGTTCGCGCTCTAATGCATCGATATGGCGAGACACGGAAGATGTTGTGGTATTAAGAGCCTTTGCTGCTTTTGAGAAGTTTCCACATTCAATAACCTTGGTAAATATTTTTAATTTGTTAAACATGAGAATGAGCTACTTAGGTTGAATTTTTATTGTTGCAGTTTATGCAAAAGATATTGTTGTATTTTAGTTATTATCGTAAAGGTTGCAATAGTAGATAATAAGCTCAACTTAGTATGAGGATTTTATTATGAATACATTAGAAGCAATTAATTCACGACGTTCAATTAAACATTATCAAAAAGATTACCAAATACCCGAGCAGGAATTAGAGCAGTTACTGTCGTTAGCTGTTTTGTCGCCAACCGCTTATAACATACAAAATTGGCGATTTGTGGTGGTAAAAGATAAAGCATTGCGTGAACAGTTAAGAGTTGCGGCTTGGGATCAAGCTCAAATAACTGATGCGTCGGTACTTATTGTGCTTTGCGCTGATTTAAATGCTTGGAAAAAGCAACCTGAACGTTATTGGGCAAATGCACCTGTAGAAACACAGCAATTTTTATTACCTATGATCGAGCAATATTATCAAGGTAAAGACAGTGTTCAGCGTGACGAAGCTATGAGGTCTTGTGGCATGGCAGCACAAACCTTAATGCTGAGTGCAAAAGCCATGGGGTATGACTCTGTTCCTATGGATGGCTTTGATTTTAATAAGGTCGCTGAATTAATTAACTTACCTGAAGACCATGTTATTAGTATGTTTGTGGCGATTGGTAAAGCTGAAAAACCTGCTTTTCCAAGGGGGGGGCAGTTACCTTTAAACCAAGTGGTTATTGAAAACACATTCACTTAGTTTTTGATTGCTTATCTCAAGTTCAGGTTACTTAAGCGCCTCTACGATGGGTCTAAAAACAATTTATGTTTCGTTATTAACTTTAGTCAGGTTCTTACATGGATGTAGACCTTAGATTTTGTTTGGAACGTAAAATCTGTGCCTAAATTGTTTTTAGTTCCCACTGAAACCTGCATCTTGAATGGTTACGGGGATAGAGGAGGGAATATGCAGTGGTTAGTTTTATAATCATCTAAAACCTTATTTAAACTTTTCTTGTTTAATGGTCTTGAGAAATAATAACCTTGTACCATATCTGCACCTAACTTTTCGATTACATCAAACTGAGCTTTATGTTCAACACCTTCAACAACCACGTCAACTTCAAGCTCTTGTAGCATTCTAATAATCGATTTAGCTATTTTTTGTTGGTTTAAATCTTCAGGAATATTTTTAATTAAAGAACGATCTATTTTTACCGTATTAAAAGGAAAAAGGGTTAAATAGGATAGTGATGAGTAGCCGGTACCAAAGTCATCAATAGATACTTTAAAACCTATGTTTTGGGCATTACTAATCCAGTCTTTAGCGGCTTTAAAGTTGGAAATTAATGAAGTTTCTGTGATTTCTAATTCAATTAAATGATAAGGCACAGTGTTCTTATCACATTCATCTTTAATAAATCCTATTGAGTTATCATCAGAAATTTGTGCAGCACTTATATTTATTGAAATAATAATCTCGTCAAAGCCACTATTTCTGAGCTCAACAAGTTGTAATATACATTGTCTAATAAGCCAGTAACTTAAGTCTTGAATATAAGAGGTTCCCTCAATGATGGAAACAAAAATATCAGGTCTGATAAAACCAACTTGTGAATGATTCCAGCGAGACAGTGCTTCTAACTTCATTATTTTTTGTGTTTTTAGATCAATGATGGGCTGAAAATTAAGATAAATATCGCCATTTTGAAGTGAGGTTATAAAGTCATTAGTAATGGTAAAACGTAGATTTGAATACTCCATCATCGAAGATTCAAATACGCAGAATCGATTTTTACCGAGTTTTTTAGCTTCGTACATTGCAATATCAGCTTGGCGAAGTAATTCACTATGGGATGATGTTGATAAATTACCTATTGCAATACCAATACTCGCCGTTATTTTTATGGTTGTACCGCTAATAATAAAGTTATCATTAAATAGTGATAATAATTGATCATATAAACGTTGTTTGTTGGCTATGTTTTCAATGCTCACTACAAACTCGTCACCACCTAAACGGTATGCAACAACCTTATCGATGGAAATGTTATTTAACCGTTGACCTACTTGTTTTAATACATCATCTCCAGCTTCATGGCCTAGATTATCGTTTACAGGTTTGAACCCGTCTAAGTCAATAAGGGCTAATGCAATCTCATTATGCTGCGGGTCTTCTTGTAGTTCTGTTAAATTTTGAATGAAAGCATTTCTATTTAAAAGTTGTGTGAGGTTATCTACTGTGGCTTGCTGTTTGAATGCTTTTTGGTTGGCGACTATTTTTTTTTCGTAACCTTCAATACGGTGCAGCGCTTTGTTCATTGCAAATGATAAGGTACTTAATTCATCATTACTGTCTGAGCTTTTAAGGTCTCCTAATATTTTTTTCGCTTGGTAATAGTTTTTAGCTCCAATGGCTTCAATCACATCGGTTAATAGGTGTAATCTTTTTAAAGGGAAAAAAACTAACATGACAATAACAATAATAATACCAAAGGAAATTGCAGCGCTATGAAAAAGTATGCTCTTTTTCTGAGTTTGATATTTGTGCATTGTGAGAGTTACATCTTTTAGGAAAATAAAAGTAGCTTCATTGCCTTTTTCGCCAAAAGTTTTCCCCCAAAAATAAATATTTTTATCTGTTACTTCGTTATGATAAAGGTAACCTGTTTGAAGTGTTGCTAACTCCTTTTTCTGCTCCGCCATTTGATTGATTATCGGCGCGTTATCTTTGATGTTGGTTAATATTTCAAAAGGGTAGGTTTTACTTATTTCATTGTTTTTAAATAATTTAGTTTGGTTAATAAGGCCAATATCAAGATCTAAAGATTCGCTGGCATAAACAATTGCAGGTAATAGTTCTGATGTTAGGGTGAGAGAGGCTGTTTTACCATGAATATAAATAGGAATAGATATTGCAATTTCGCAAGACAAACCACAATAAATTTGATGAAAAGGTTGCAGGTTTTGCCTAGCTTTCATCCCTTGCTGCATTAAAAATTCAGGTAGAGGTTTGCCAAGTAATAACTCTTTTTCTGAATCAAGATAAAGGCTGGTAAGCGAACGGTTAATTTTTACTTTTGGCCATATATTTTTTAAATGGTCTAACGAACTTTTTGTTTGCTTAGTACTGTTCTCTTTTAATAAAAACATTTCTTCAGCAAGAGATGTTAATTGTTCAACCCTTTGCTGAAGTAATACATTTAACGCTTGGTCAACTTGGTTTTTTATTTGATTAAGTTCATTCTTAATACCAATTTCTTGGCTGTAATTTGTATATAAATAGCTTAAATAAAAGGTAGCCAAAGCTATTGAAAAAAATACGGTAACGGATTTAAATAATAGCCCTTTGAACAATCCTTTCAATACTTAACCCTTCAATAATCTATTTTTTTATATACATTTATAATATCAAACTAAAATACATAAACAACTTCAAAAGCAGCCAGTGTCCAGTGCTTTTTCTCCACGGATTCAGGTACTTGATATGAAAACGGAGGAAGCCAACCCGAACCTTCTACATAATGTATATCAGCAATAACACTCCAATGTTCGTCAATATTGTAATTAAAGCCTATTGAAGACGTTGTCGCATTATTATACCACGCTGGATCTATGCCTATTAGTGTTTCTAAACCATTTTTGCTTTCAGCAAAGCGATAAAATTTCTCATGTCTTAACATAAGGTTGAGTGATGACGTTGCTGCATATTTTAATTGTGCGTAATAACCTTCCATTGGGCGGCTATTCGGCGGGGTTGGAGTATAACCAGAAACGACAACATCTCGATATGTATATTCACTGGTTATTTCAAATCGATTTATGTTGTACTGTATAAATGCAACGTAAGTACTTACTTCTACATCTCCATTACTTATTGAAGGTATTTTATTTCCTATAGGGTAAATAGGTAATGTATCGCTAGAGACTTTCAGGTATTCAGGATGAACATGATTATATGAAAGACCAAATAAGAGGTCGCCTGAATTATAACGTAGATCAAATACCGTTATATTACCTTCTGCCCAATCACCTGAAGTTTCAGAACCTAACGTTACATCACTGAAATTATCATCAATATGTAATTTACCGTACCCTAAAGTTAAATCAACGATACCCTGTGTTAATTGGTGTGAAGAAGATAGCATTACACCGTCGGTACTGAGCCAAAGATTACGAAATAAATCTAAATAGGCTGATTGAGGCATAATAATACTAGGGCGTGTAATAGGAGTATCTCGCGACGAGTTATACACACCACTGGGGATTTTTATGCGACCAATAGATAGAGACTGTTCAGAATCGTTAATAAAACTATCGGTATAGTTTAATTTAGCGTAGTCAATTCTTAGTGTTTTATCCGTAAAGTATTCACCAAATTCACGATAGGCGACTTGTCCTGCAAATGAAATATTATTGCTGTATTCGTAAGTTAGGTTTAATGCACTTTCAATTAATTTATTACTATCTTTTTCTGAATGAATAAAATTGTTATCTGATTCATAAACATAACCTACGCCTACATAAGCATTAATATAAATATCATCTGTGGCTTTACCTGCAGCATTAACGCAAAAAAGAAGAAAAACAATGTTAACCAATAATCGCAATAACATTATACATCTCCTTTAATTGTGTAAGTTCCGAGGTTTTAATAATCAAATAACCAATGGCATTATCATTATTTTTTATAAAAGCTAATAGGTCTTCTGTATTATCAAATGATTTCGGTCTTCTTGCTTTACCTGAAAAAATAGCTTGATCCCAGATACGCTTTAATTGGTATGGGTAATAATTAAAAAACTTTTGTGTAAAGCCTATTGTGTCTTCTGAATTAAGGGGTAAGGAGGTTAGCTGTACTCTTTCACTATTAGGCATTAATTTTTGTCTAAAAGTATACAAGTTACTAATAGCTTCAAGGCTAATTGTTTCGATGTTATTACTGGCTAGGATAATAAGCTTTTTATCTTCAGCTACAGCGTTTGCTGTATAGCAACATGTTAGATGAAATAACATATAAATGATGAGTTTTCTAAATTTCATATTAAATAAATACGGAGATCTAAGATATATAGTAGTGTGGCACACTTTAAATTAATCACCAATTAATTACTATAATTCCTTGTAAAAAATAGGGTTAATGTATTGTAATTTTAGTTGAAGAATAATTAGATGAATTTAATTCACGCTCTAATATGAGTGTTCATCTTTTTATCAATTACTTACATTTTTAAACAGGTTAAAAACATTTTTCAAACAGCTTGGCTCGAATGAATCACAGATAATAGTTTCATCTTAATTAAATATGATTTTACAAGGATCAAACATGAAACTATTCACTTCATTAACAACAAGCATTATAGCGTTAACCATTTCTACAGCAGCACTTGCTGGAACTCAATCACCTCACAGTGTTGGTATTCAACTCGGTGGTGGTAATATGGAATATAAAGGTGAAGAGGGGGAAGCTTACGGTACATCTTATTTATTTTACAACTACAAATTCGCACCTTTTTATTCAGTAGAAGTGGGCTTGTTAGGTGGCACTGATACGGATTGGGATTGTAAAGAAAGGTCGGGTGAGTGGAAGTGTTATTCTGACGATGACAGACACGACTTGTTTGAGTTAGCAGCAGATGATCTTGAATTAAGTGCTGTAGTGGTTGCATTAAAAACAGACTTATCTTTATCAAAACGTAACAAGTTATATGCTAAAGCAGGTTTAAGTTATTACAACTATGAGATTGAGTTAAACAAAACAAAAATTGCTGATGAAGATGGTGTTGGCTTTATGTTAGAAGGTGGTTGGGAATATCGTTGGGATATGGGAATTGGTATGAATGCCGGTTTGCAATACCATAAAATGGATGACCTAAAATCAAGCACCTTAAATGTAGGAATAAGCTACGCATTTTAATATTTTTAAGCGCGTATATACCCGTTATCATTCTAAGTGGTAACGGGTATATAATACGCGTTCATTTTGGGCTAGGTTATTCTTTAATTAAAGGTAACTTAGCGTCAACCCAACCCAGCATGTCGCCATCAAGGTGACGAAGATTCGAAAAGCCATTTTCTTTCAGTACATGTTCAGCGATTAGTGCTCTTTTACCTGAACGACAATGTACAACCACCATTTTATCTTTATATGTGTTTAACACAGACAAGTTATCTTTAACCGTATTATGACTCACGTTAATTGCGTTTTTTATATGTCCTTCGTTAAATTCTTGTGGTGTTCTTACATCTAATACAATAAAACTAGAGTCGTTTGGTTGCGTTAATAATTTCACAAGTTCAGCTTGGGAAATTGTAGGTGTTTGTTCTGCAAATACATTCAATGAAAGTAAGCTAAATAAAGCGAAGGATAATAATTTTTTAATAAACATATGTGCTCCGATGAAAATAATTGATTTAATACCAGTGTACTATAAAGGTTACTAGAACCTAGCTTTTTATGGTTAAAATTAAGTAAAGTGTGATTGAAAAAACAATAGATAAAAACGAAAAATAAAGTACTTGGTTAATACGTTTTGTTGCATAAATAATATCACTAGGTTCTGGCTCTAATGCACTGTCGTTAAAACTTAAACGCCTAACCTTGGTGCCGTTATACATGGCAACACCACCGAGTTTTTTACCTATAGCAAGTGCTAGCGCGTAAACCGCAATTGAGTTATTAAGGGCGAAGAAATGTTTTGTGATCAGCCGCCAATATAAAATAAAGTTTTGCCCTAAAGTACCTAGCATTAAAAAGAAAACAAAAAGTCGAGTAGGTAACCATTGCAATAAATGAACACACTTATTTACAAAGGCTCCAAAAGCTTTATATTGCGGCTGTTTTATATTCCAACTGTAATGCATTTCGAGTAGTAACCTGAAAGCTAATGCGACATAAGGCCCTAATAAAAAATATAAAAAAGCTACAGTAAAACATTGTTGAATAGTTTGTAATAACTGCATTTCAATGCAGGTTTTGGTTATACCTAAAGAAGATAATTTGTCGGTGTTTCTTAATGTAACAGGTGCAATGAATTGTTTAGCGTCGTAAGTATTCTTGGCCACCAAGGCTTTAGCTGTTTTCAGTGATGTGCGAGTTAAGCCGAATGACCCTAAAGCAAAATATAATAAAAATCCTTGCCAAAGCCAGTTGACTTCAATAAAGCTTTCAAATAACCAAAGTATAATGAGTAAGGGCGATAAAGTGATTAATGTTGCCATTAATCCAGCCACTTTTTGTTGGTTTACGCTGTTGTTTTGATTGTTCACTTTTTTTGCTAATTGAGTGCAAAAAAAGCGAAAGAGATGCATGGGTTCTTTAATAAAGAAAATAGAAAGAAATATTTTTACTAGAACAACCATAACAAATACTGTTAAGGGATAAACAAAAGGGCCGTCTAGTAAAAAATGATTCATGTATGCGATCTATTTATTTAAGTTAATGACTTATTTTTTAATACGTTTAGCATATTTATAACAAGCTGAGACGAGTTGATTGAAGCGGTTTCTAAGTAAGCTTCAAATGACGAAGGAGACTCTTTACCTGCAATATCAGACATTGAACGAATGACAACAAATGGAACGTTTAATTGATGACAGGTATGCGCTATAGCAGCACCTTCCATTTCAACGGCTGCCATGGTTGGAAAGTTTTTACGGGCTTTAGCAATATCGTTTTCCGCCGTCATAAAAGTATCACCCGTTGTAATTAAACCCAATAAGGTTTGTATGGGGGTATCTAAAGTTGAGCTTAGTGCATCAATACCTTCTTGCGCTGCTTCTACTAACGTTTTATGAGGGAAATAGGCTGGTGGGTTTCCAGGTAACTGGCCAATTTCGTAACCAAATACGGTTAAATCAACATCGTGATATCTTACTTCGTTACTTATTACAATGTCGCCCACTTTTAATGATTGCTCAAAACCACCCGCAGAACCCGTATTGACGATATAATCAGGTTTGAATTTATCAATTAAAAATGCGGTGGCTAACGCTGCAGCTACTTTACCTATACCTGACTGCACAATAACAACATCGTTACCGTTTAAAGAACCTTCGTAGAATGTATAACTCGCGTGTTCAGTGATTACACAGTTTTCGAGCTTACTTTTTAAAATGGCAACTTCAGGCTCCATTGCGCCAATAATTCCTGCTTTCATTAAATGTTTCCGTTAATTTTTTTTGAAATATTGGAGTAATTATAGCGGTAATGTTAAGGAAAAGCAGGGAGTATTTTTAGGGAGGCAGAACAGGTAAATAGCGATAACAACTCAGTCGTGAGTGGTTATCGCTATATATTGATTAGTAAAGGTTATATAAAAATTAGTGAGGTAAAGCCGCTACGTTGGGAGCGGGTATTTGTCTTGCTGACTTAGGCTTGTTCATGGCTTCTAATTGAGAGCGAGCAGCCGCAGGAGTTAATACACCTGCTGTATTTTTAGATCTTACGCGCACCATAGGCGCAGGGATCACACTGCCTTTCATTTTAGGTTCTGGTTTAGGCGTACCAATTAAACGTGTATTGATACATGAACGTATTTCTTCAACGGTATAATTGGCCTTTACTTTAATTCTTAAATGAGGAATTGAAGCGGCTTCTAGCGCACCACTCACAAACCAATCTTTTTTGATTTTGTAGCCTTTGCCTTGAGTATCAACTAAGTCTATCGCACCTAAAAGTTTCATAGAGTTTCGATCACAAAGAACAAAATCTAAATATTTTTTGTCAGCATTTTTAGCTGCTGCTTGACTTGCTTTACTCGATACTCCATTTCGAATGGTTAAAATATCAGACAGTTTAACGCGATTAAGTACGCGATAATCTGATCCCATAGCTTGCTCAACTAAGTTTTGAAAGTTTTTTTCGGCTGGCGTAAAAATGGCACTTTTACGATCAAATGGAAAAGGAAAGCTATTATCATTTAACCTACTAGCGAGTAGGGCAACAATAACAACAAGGCTTACCATGGCAAATAATATTAATTCCATAAGCTTCTCCAAGGATTCAAATGTTTGACGGTTTATTTTTATGTAATGAGTAAAGCACTATTTATGCCAAAAAGTAGCTTGTTTTTTTGCTAATAAATTGTATTTAATTTATATTGTTGCCGTTTTTACTCCCCTTATTGATAATTTTAGTTAAAAGGACTTTTCATGAAAAAAATCACACTCGCTTTATCACTTGTTTTATCTTTTCAACTACATGCTTTTGAAGAAACAGAAATGGTAACCGAGGCAGAAAATATCTATGTAGTAGATAACCAATGGGAGTGGAGTATTTCAGTTAATCAAACCAACTTTGATAACAGTGTGGGGCTTTATGGTATTGAAGATTCAGCGTTAGGGTTTAGTGTTGATGTTGATTATATTAAAAGCCATTGGATAACAACGTTGTCTGCAAGCTATCTTGCTTATGATGATAATTGGGAGTTTAGCCAAGAAGTTGTCGGTAAAGGATTTGGAAATAGAGGCGATAGATCAAATGAAACTTCAGATGCGAGCGGGGTTTTATTAGGTGCGGCGATAGGGCGTATCCACTTTTTTGGTGAAGCAAGTGATGTCGCTATTTATGGACAACTTGGTGCTGATTTCATGGTGTATTCTGAACGCTCAATTGGGTTTTGTGATGACTGCTATTCTGAAGATATTGATGTTGATGGCGGTGTGTTTTTAAAAGTAGGTGCAGTAAAAGATACTGATATTTTAAATATTGGTTTTCACGCTAAAACGTATCTGAGTGGTGATTCTATCGATACGGTTTTTGGTATTTCAGTTGGTTCAACTTACTAAAAATTAAAGAATAAAAAAAGGGAAGCGTTAGCTTCCCCCAAAACAACCCTATCAAGAGGTTGGCTAAGTAAACGAGCAGATAAATTTACTTTTTATCTTAATTTGTTAATTACAACGATAACTACAACGTATATTTGGCTGAAAACTGGAAGTAATTTGAGTCGGCGTCTAGTTCTTCCATTTCAAAATTACCTACCTCTAAGCCAAAAGAAAGTTCTTTGGTGTAGTCTTTAAATACATTAATTCCCCAATGAGTTCTATCACGGTCAGACTCGTCTGTAGTGGTATTGCCATAAAATACTGAACTACGAGTGTCTTCTGTCCAGAAATGACGATAAGCAACCATAACCGAGGTGGTTTCTTCTACTTCTTCTCCCACCATGTCTGTTGATGCGGTTACACCTACATAACGACCTACATTACCGCCATGAAGTTGAAAGCGAAAATCGTCTTTACCGTAGGTGTTTATACGACCAGCAACCCCGTAGCCTAATGCTGATTCTGTATTACCTGTTGCTGATTCTAGCTGGCGAGCAACACCAGACACCGATACATTACCCCAGTCACCTGAGAAGGTGTATTTAGCGATAACGTCAGGTGTGCCATCATTTGCTGTACCACCTTGGGTAATATTATTACCGCCGTAGGTTTCTGGGTTTTCAATCGCAACTTGTAATCCGCCCATGGTGTAACGAATTTGTCCTTGTCGAATAAAGGCCGAAGCAACTAAAGGTCCACCAAAGTCTGCTGACTCAGCTAGAGAGCTTGTGTTTTGAAAAGTGGTCCAGTATTGGCCAACTAAAATGTTTTTGTATTTTATAAAAGCATGGCGTAAGCGTGGTTTTGATGAATTAGAAACAATTTCATTACCGCCACCTGAAACAGCATCGCCGTAAAAGTCCATTTCAATAAAGCCGGTAACATCGCCATGCACATATTTAGTATTGATGCGTGTTTCATTGGCGGCAATGCCAAAATTAGAATTATCTTCAGTAAGTACTTTACCACCACCATACCAATAGTTATTCGCTTGAATGTTACCATCAGTATATCGCGTATCTACTTTGATATAACCGCCAAAAATCAGCTTACTATTTTCGCCGGTTTTTATTTCATAACTTGCATTTGCACTGCTGGTTATAGCTAATAAACCACTCATGATTAATACTTTATTTACGTTGAACATTTTATCCCCTTATTTAGCGTTAAAGACGATGCTTAGTATCTTTTGGCTAATTTATATAATGTGTAATGTTTTGTATTTTTAAGGTATTGCTGTTTATGTTTTATGTGGAGCTAGTGCTCCACATAGTGTGCTTTGTTTAATTAATTATTCTTCTAAGGTACTTAAATCACCTTCGTCTTGCCCTAATGCACGAGCTTTTAAAACTCTACGCATAATTTTTCCTGAACGTGTTTTAGGCAAAGAATCGATAAATTTGACACATTCAGGCATGGCGATTTTCCCCATTTCGGTGCCTACATGGTCGCGTAGTTCTTGTTCAAGAGCTTGATCACCTACTACACCTTCCTGCAAAATTACGTAGGTATGAATAGCGTTACCTTTTAATTCGTGTGGTAGGCCAACGGCTGCTGCTTCGGTAACTTTTGGATGACTCACTAAAGCACTTTCAATTTCAGATGTACCTAAACGGTAGCCACTGACTTTGAGTACTTCGTCCATTCGACCAATAACCCAGATGTAACCGTCTTCATCTATTTTTGCGCTGTCGCCCGCTAGGTAGTGCCATTCGCCATTTTCTTTTTGGGTCCAGTACAAGTCAGCATAACGTTGATCATCTTTAAATATGGTTCGTGCCATACCGGGCCACGGATTTTTTATAATGAGTTTACCTTCTTCATTAGGTGCAACTTCGTTACCGTCGTCGTCCATTACTGATATTTCGTTACCGAAGAAAGGTTTGGTTGCTGATCCCGGTTTAAGCGGGGTAATAGGTAGTGGACAAATCATAAAACCACCTGTTTCGGTTTGCCACCAAGTATCAATAATAGGGCATTTGTCTTGACCTATAACATGGTGATACCAACGCCATGCTTCAGGGTTAATGGGTTCGCCCACACTACCTAATAAACGTAAGCTTGATAGGTCGTGTTTTTGTGGCCAACGTTCACCAAAGCGCATCAAACCACGGATGGCTGTTGGTGATGTATATAAAATATTGATGCCGTATTTTTCAACAATTTGCCACCAACGATTCGGGTAAGGATAGTTTGGTGCTCCTTCATATAACATGATGGTTGCGCCATTAATCAGTGGGCCATAAACAATGTAACTATGCCCTGTGATCCAACCTGGATCTGCAGCACACCACCAACGATCTTGAGGTTTTATGTCAAAGGCCATGCGATGGGTTGTAGAGGTATAAACAGCGTAACCACCATGAGTGTGTTGCATACCTTTAGGTTTGCCTGTTGTGCCTGATGTGTACAGGATAAAGAGTGGATCTTCAGCTGATGTTTTTTCTGTTTCACACTTAGGGCTAGCGATAGGTAAGGCTTGTAGGTCGTGCAACCAAAAATCGCGAGAAGGTTCCATTTCTACGTCAAGTTCGTTATTTTTTACACAAATACATACTTCAATTGATGGGGTACGTTCCATTGCTTCGTTTGCAATGCTTTTCAGGTTGATTTGTTTACCTCGGCGCCAACCACCATCAGCCGTAATTAATACACGAGAATGAGCATCATCAATACGAGATGCCAGAGCATCGGTACTAAATCCGCCATAAACAACTGAATGGATAGCGCCAATTTTGGCGCAAGCAAGCATAGCAAAAATAAGCTCTGGAATTTGTGGCATGTAAATGGTGACGATGTCGCCTTTTTCTACACCCATACTTTTTAATACATTGGCAAACTGACACACTTCGCGGTTTAAACCATTATATGAATAGTTGCGTACTTGGCCGTTTTCTCCTTCCCAGATAATGGCCATTTTGTTGCGGTTAGCATTTTCAAGATGGCGGTCTACAGCGTTATGTACAATGTTTATTTCTCCGCCATCAAACCATTTATAAAAAGGCGCGTTGCTGTCGTCTAATACGCTGTCCCATTTTTTATACCAGTCTAGGGTTTCTGCTTGTTCAGCCCAAAAGCCTTCGCGGTCATTAATTGAATAGTTATACATAGCTTCGTAATCGCTTACGTTTGCCTGAGCGATAACTTCTTCACTTGGATAAAAAATGTCAGATTTATTTAACTCGTTCATGAGTTGCCCCTTTGCCGCTAAAATTTTAGCTAATGAATAGTTTGAAATTACCCAATAAACTAAACATTTCTTTGGCAATTGAATATTAGACCTAAGTCTAAAATTTCATAAAAAGAGCTATGACTTTAGTCTAATGGCAAGTCAATTAGGGGATTTAAAGTAATAGGTCAGACAGTGTTACTTTATTGGGGCTTGCCATAGCATTAACTTGTGCCATAAGTAGTTCAGCTGTCGCTATCGCATCATTTAAAGCATTATGTGCATGATGTTCTGGTAGATTATATTGCTGTCGTAATGCTGATAATCTAAGGGTGGAAGGATCGTAAGCTACGTCTCTATTATCTAATCGTTTTTTGGCTACCATTAAGGTGTCTATCATTGGAAACACGGGAGCCATGCCATAAAGATTTATACACGCTTGCTGTAAAAATTCACGTTCTATTCTGGCAAAATGCACTAACATGACTTTTCCGGTTAGGGCTTTGAGTAGAGCTTCAATAGCGACTCTAAGTGGCTCACCCTGATCTTTTTGGCTATCGGTAATTTGATGAATGGTGACATTGTCTGATTTTAAACGACCTTTGCTGCGCACTATTTGATGATAACTACTTTTTAGTGGAATGGTATTAGCAAATAAATCAACAAAGCCTACGCTAAGTAATTTGTCATTTTTGGCATGTAACCCGGTTGTTTCAAAGTCGACAGATAAAATAGGAGTATCAATCAATAATTGTTTTTTATCTGGGAAGGGGACAGATAGAAAGTCATGTAAAGGTCCTGCTGGCGCGCGTTTTAATAGGCGTTTTCTTTTTGCTTCATAGCCAAATATGTTGTTGAAAATCATTAACTCAAGCCCCTAATATGACGTTTGTCTGACGTCTTGCATGGTTTTTATGACTTTAAATGCGTCTTTAAGATGCTCTCTTTCTAATTTAGATAAGGCTTTGGGAGGCAATAAGTTATTAGGTTTTTTGTTATTTTGCATTCGTGTTGATTGGTTTTGCATACGTAGCATAGAAATAAACTCGTAAGCATCAATTAAGTTTGCCGCAGACTCTTTTGTTAATGAGCGTGAACCTGCGACTTGTTTTAATCGTTCTATGGTGTTTGTTGCGCTAATGCCTTCTGCTAACGCATAAATTCTAGCAAGGTCTACAATAGGTGCTATGCCGTTATGTTTTAGATCGAGTACTGATTTATTTTCTCCATCATGTTTTAGAACAAAATCTCTAAAAAAACCTAGAGGTGGCCTTAATTTTAAAGCATTTTTCGATAAGTGGGCGATAAATAAAGTGCTGCGTTTGGTTTTTTCTAGCATGCTATTACGCACATTTTCTAATAACGATGCATCACCATACACCGTGGTTAAATCAAAAAAAACGCTTGCGTTTAATAAGGCTTCAGAACTTGGTGTGTTTACCCATTTGTCGAAATAACGATGCCAAACCTTTTGGGGCTGTCGCCATTTTTGATTGGTAGCCATAATATCGCCAGGGCAATAAATAAAGCCACAAGCTGCTAAGCCATCGGAAACAAAAGTGGCTAAGTCAAAAAACCAAAAGCTATCTTCGGGTTTCATTTCATCAGATATGATCAAGGCATTGTCTTGATCTGAATGGGCAAGTTGTTCTTGACGAGCTTGCGAACCTGCGGCTAACCAAGCGTAGGGGACAGGCGCAGGGCCTAATAGCTTTTCGGCCATTTCAATTAAGCGAATAGTAAAGGCCATGGTTATAGCACTGATACTTTTACCTACGTGATCGGCTGTTGTGCCTAATTTAGCCATACGTATTTGTAACTTAGGTAGCATTTTACTTATTTTAGCTAACTCACTTACGGTAGTAGCCTTATGAATAATGCTGGTTAAGTTAACAGCGTTTTGACCTTCGTAATTCATTAAGTCAGTAACGGTTACCATGCCTTCAAGTTGACCTTGATTTGTTACAGGCAGGTGATGGATATGTTTACTGGTCATCACCATTAGCGCGTCATAAGCGTTGCTGTTGATATCAATAGTTATGGGGTGTTGAGTAATAATATCGGTAATGGGTTGGTTAAAAGGTAAACCTTGGGCAACACATCGACGACGAATATCTTTGTCGGTTACTATGCCGATAAAACTATTGTTATTTAATACGATTAAGCAAGAATAGCCCTGATCTGTCATTTTTATTGCGGCTTGTTGAATGGTGCTTTTATGAGAAATACTGGCTACAGGGGTGTGATAAAAGTGTGTTATGGGTGTGTTCATTAACGATGAAGAAATAATTGCGTCTTCATTAACACGGGTCATTTTTTTGTGTAGGCGTTGTTCTGCACTTTGCTCAAAAAAAGCAATAACATCAGGAAAGTCTTGTAATGTTTTTTGTAATGCAGGATACGACAAAGCGTACAATAACGTATCTTCGTTACTACATAATCTAATATTTATATTGGTTTGAGGGTGGCAGTAAAGTGTACAAATATCACTTTCACTAAACATGCCTAATAGCTCATTACTGGGAGAGTAATAGCTTAAAGCACCTTTTCTTAAAATAAATAAAGATTCTGTTACTAATGTGTTGGGGGGAATATCTTCTTGTTTTCGTAAATAGCAAATATCTATTTCTTTTACGACCATCTCTAACTGAGTGTCAGGCAGTAAGTCAAAGGGTGGGATCGCTTTAACAAATCCCAAAATGTCGGCGAGTTCGTTGCTCATATTATACTATCCTAGATAACGTTACCTATGTTTTAGGGTAAATAGCCCTATGCCGTCAACAATAATCCATCCACTTTAGACTAAAGTGTAATACTCCAATTGAAAAAAGCTTGTTAGTGTTGAATATAGATAGGCTTAGTATTCACCTGACTTTAATGAGTTACTCATTAGGAGCTAATTATGAATCTTTGACCTTTCTCAACATACATAAGCTGTTAACTAAGCGTACAAAAATAATAAACGCTCAATCGCTAGGAGAAAATGATGGAAGGTGAAACTACATATTGGCAGGAAAATCTGCGCTTAATATTTATTAGTCTTGTTATTTGGTTTGTCGTCTCATTTGGTTTAGGCATATTGCTTGTCGAACAGTTAAATGAATTTCGATTAGGTGGATACAAGTTAGGTTTTTGGTTTGCACAACAAGGTTCTATTTATACTTTTGTTGCTTTAGTTTTTTGGTATTCAGCAAAAATGAATGCTCTTGATAAAAAATACAAGGTGGAGGAGTCGTAATGGATGAGTTAAAACTATATACCTATATCGCTGTATTTGGCTCATTTGCTTTATATTTTGCTATTGCTTGGTGGGCTCGTGCGGGTTCTACTAGTGATTTTTATGTTGCAGGGGGAGATATAACACCGTTACAAAATGGTATGGCAATTGGTGCCGATTGGATGAGCGCCGCGTCGTTTATTTCAATGGCAGGTTTAATTGCTTTCTTAGGGTACGGTGGTTCAGTATTTTTAATGGGTTGGACAGGCGGTTATGTATTACTCGCCATGCTTTTAGCTCCTTACATGCGTAAGCACGGTAAGTTTACGGTGCCTGAATTTATTTCAGATCGTTACTACTCAAAAACAGCACGTATTGTTGCGGTTATTTGTTTAATTATCGCTTCGTTAACTTATATCATAGGTCAAATGAAAGGTGTAGGTGTTGCTTTCTCTCGCTTTTTAGAAGTTGATTACGGTTTAGGTTTAGGTATAGGTATGGCTGTAGTTTGGGTATACGCGGTACTAGGTGGTATGAAAGGTATTACTTACACGCAGATTGCCCAATACTGTGTATTAATTTTTGCTTATACCATTCCTGCTGTATTTATCTCATTACAATTAACCGGTAATCCCATTCCACAATTAGGTTTAGGTTCTACACTTGCTGATGGTAGCGGTGTTTATTTACTTGATAAATTGGATATGGTTGTTACTGATTTAGGCTTTAAAGAATACACCACTGACAACATGGGCGGCACATTAAATATGTTCGCCTATACTATGTCGTTAATGATCGGTACCGCAGGTTTACCTCATGTAATCATGCGTTTCTTCACGGTTCCATCTGTGCAAGCGGCTCGTTCATCTGCTGGGTATGCTTTAGTCTTTATCGCATTACTTTATACGGTTGCTCCAGCTGTTGGTGCAATGGCTCGTTTAAACTTAATGAATACTATTGAACCTGCTGCAGGTCAAAACCTTGAATACGAAGCTCGTCCACAATGGTTTAAAGATTGGGAAACAACGGGCTTATTGAAGTTTGAAGATAAAAACGGCGATGGCAAAATTACTTATGTAGCAGACGCTGAAAAAAATGAAATGGTTAAAGTTGACCGCGACATTATGGTACTTGCTAACCCAGCTATTGCTAACTTACCTAATTGGGTTATTGCACTAGTAGCTGCTGGTGGTTTAGCTGCCGCACTATCAACCGCTGCCGGTTTATTGTTGGCGATATCTTCCTCTATCTCCCATGATTTAATGAAAGGGGTGTTAACACCAAACTTGTCCGATAAAAACGAGTTACTCGCGGGGCGGATTGTAATGACAATTGCTATTCTGATCTCCGGTTATCTCGGGCTGCATCCTCCTGGCTTTGCCGCCGGAACCGTCGCCTTAGCATTCGGTTTGGCTGCCTCGTCAATATTCCCTGCATTAATGATGGGTATATTCGCTAAGAAAATGAGTGGTACTGCTGCTGTATGGGGTATGTGTTCTGGTATCGGTGTAACTATGTTGTATGTATTTCAACATAAAGGCATCATGTTTATCCCAGGTACATCGTTCTTAGGTGATATGGGGCCTGATTGGTTCTTTGGTATTTCACCTAACGCGTTTGGTGCTGTAGGTGCTCTTGTAAACTTTGCGGTAGCATTTATCGTGGTAAGATTTACAGGCCCAGCTCCAACTCATATTCAGGATATGGTTGATAACTTCCGTAGCCCTTATGGTAAAATTGAAGCTGCACATGATCACTAATTTGTAGTGGTATGGGTATCAAAGGCTAGACGATTTATCGCCTAGCCTTTTATTTTTTAACCTTCAGATAAGAGCATTATTATTTTATGAATAAACACACTAAACTTGCTTTATTAGTTGCCCCTTTTCTTATTTTAGGTGGGTATATTGCTTCTGATTTATATATTGAAAACGAAGCGGAAAAAACACGTGTTTTTCAATTAGAGCCGTCGGGTAATTGCGATGTTATTAATAAAAGCTGTATTTTGAAATCGGGTGAATTTGAAGTAAACATTTATGATGAAGAGGGTATTACTACGGTTAATTCAACTTTTCCGCTTGATACCGCAACTTTGTTCTTAGTGAGTGAAAATGAAGAAGTGACCGTTTATCCACTAGGTATGATTGATAGTGCCTATTATTGGAAAAGTTCTACCGCATTACGCCAACTTGCATCAACTCAAGGTGCGCAATATAAGCTACGTTTAATTGCTAATATTAAAGGTGGTCAATACATTAGTGAATTTACAACTCGCACTATGTAATAGATAAAACTTACAGTAGTTTACTCATAATGATTAAAATACAATAAGATGAAATACTGTAAGCATGTATTATTTAGCTATTTAATTACAAGAGAATACCTATGTTTCCTAATTGGCAATTAACAACATTAAGCTTCTTTTACATCTGCTTATTATTTTTAATTGCTTTTATTGGAGACAAATATCGCAACAAACTTCTTGAGCGTTACCAATCAAGTATTTACGCCTTAACACTTGGGGTTTATTGTACTTCGTGGAGTTTTTTAGGAACAACAGGGCAAACCGCCAATAATATATTTTCTCATTTACCTATTTATTTAGGCCCTATCTTTCTCTTCTTTTTTGCTTGGCCTTTTATACAACGCATTATTCGCGTTAGTTTAAAGTTAAATTTAACCTCTATTGCTGATTTATTAGCAGCTCGTTACGGTAAATCTCATAAGCTTGCGGTTTTAGTCACCTTAGTCGCTTTAGTAGGAACCATGCCGTATATCGCTTTACAGCTTAAAGCGATTGTTTATTCATTTACACAATTACAAGCTGAGCAAGACTTTAACGATTGGCAATTAGGTTTAGCGATTAGCTTAGTATTAGCTGGCTTTACTATATTATTTGGTATTCGTAATATTGATGTGACTGAACGCCACCCAGGCATTATGCTGGCGATAGCGTTTGAGTCGCTAGTTAAGTTGTTTGCATTTTTAGCCGTTGGTTTATTTACGACCTTTTTCCTTTTCGATTCACCTGCTGATTTATGGGAGCAAACCAGCGTAACCATTAAGTTAGAAGAGCAATTTAGCTTACCCAGTATTGCGTCAGTGCTTGCTATGTTGGTGATTACGATGGCGGCTTTTTTGTCTTTGCCACGCCAGTTTCAAGTGATGGTGGTAGAGTTAAAAGAAGAAAAAAACATTTATCTTAGTCGACGTTTATTTCCATTATATTTATTTATATTTGCATTATTTGCTATTCCGCTTGGGTTAGCGGGGCAGCTGTTGTTAGGTGATAGTGTACCTTCAGATGCTTACGTACTGTTTTTACCCAGCTTAAAAGATCAAACATGGCTAACATTATTAACTTTTCTTGGTGCTATTTCGTCTGCGAGCTCTATGGTGATTATTGCGGCTATCGCATTAAGTACTATGTTGAGTAACGAAATTGTTTTTCCTCATTTATATGGTACTAAAAAATCCAGCAACGTTGATTACGATAGTTTCAGATTACGTTTACTTCATATTCGTAAGTTTTTAGTATTTAGCGTTATATTGTTAGGCTTTGGCGTTTCGTTAATGTTGCCGTCAGAAACCTTATCTTCATTAGGTGAGGTTGCTTTTGGCGCTTTTGCCCAACTAACACCCGCATTAATTGCAGCTTTTTATTGGCGACGAGCAACATTAACAGGGGTTTATGCGGGGATATTAGTTGGTTTTATGTTGTGGTTAATGTTTAATTTTTTACCGCAATTTGGTTTATATATTCCGCCTTTTTCTGACGGTATTATTCCAGCGAGTAGTATGGCCACTTTGTTGAGTTTAGTGGTTAATATATTTGTGCTTTGGAGTTTATCGCAAGTCAGCCGACAAAGTGTACAAGAGCGTGTGCAAGCATCTATATTTTTAGAATGGCAATCTCCTAAAGTATTAACCTCACAAAAATATCGTCATCTTGATTTTCGTGAATTAGAACTGTTAGTTTCACGTTTTGTAGGTGAGCCTAAAGCAAGTCATAGTTTTAGTGAATTTCAGCAGAAAACTCTTCAAAAGAAAGTGGGCAATAATAATTATAATCAATTATTGCTGGAACATACCGAAAATACGTTAGCCAGTGTTATGGGAGCATCTTCAGCTCGGCTAGTGCTTTACTCTGCATTAGAAGGGCGTGATATCGCACTTGATGAGTTAACGGTTTTAGTTGAAGAGGCATCAAACCATAGACAAAAATATAGTCAAAATTTATTACAAAGTGCGATAGAAAATGCCAGTGAAGGCTTTTCAGTGATTGATGCCGATTTAAAACTAATGGCATGGAATAAAAAATATATCGACCTTTTTAATTACCCTAAAGAGTTAGTTTACGTAGGTTGCCCTATAGAAAGTTTACTGCGCTATAACGCTAAGCGAGGTTTGTTTGGTACGGGCAATGTAAACAAAGAAGTAACGAAACGACTCGAATATTTACGTAAGGGAAGTCCGCACTCAACGGAACGCCAATATGATAATGGGCGAGCTATTCGTATAGAAGGTAACCCTTTACCTGATGGTGGTTTTGTAATGATGTTTTCTGATGTAACAGCATACAGAAAAGCCGAGCAGGTATTAAAAGAGGCTAATCAAGATCTAGAAACTATTGTACAAGAACGTACTCAAAAGCTTGAACAAGCTAATCAAGACTTAGCAAATGCTCGATATAAAGCTGAGCAAGCACATGTTAATAAAAGTCAGTATTTAAAGGCCTGCAGTCATGATTTAATGCAACCATTAGAAGCTGCTAGGCTTTTTACTTCAGCACTGGCCGATCAGAAAAATCTTAATGAATTACAAGAGCGTCAAGTTAATAATATTGATCACTCATTAAAAGTAGCTAGCGATTTGCTGTCTGATTTAAGTGAAATTGCACGTATTGAAAGTGGCAATATTAAACCTCAAATAGAGACTTTTTCGGTGAAAGAGTTATTTGATAATTTAGCCAAAGAATTTTCAGCTTCAGCAGTAGAGGCTGAGGTAGATTTTAGGGTGGTTTCTACTTCTGTATGGATCAAGTCAGATAAGCGATTATTACGACGTATATTGCAAAACCTGATTGGCAATGCTTTCAGATATGCCAGTTCAGGTAAAGTACTGCTTGGCGCCAGAGTGGTAAAAGGCGAAGTAAAAATTCAAGTGTTAGATAATGGCCCAGGGATCCCAGAAGATAAACAAATATTGGTTTTTGAGCAATTTACGCAATTGGATACGGCAACAACAAAACCTAATCAAGGTTTAGGATTAGGCTTAAATATAACGCAAAGTCTTGCACAATTGTTAGGACACAAATTATTGCTTCAATCGAAGGTTAACCAAGGTTGTAAATTTACATTATCTGTTGCTCAGGCTGTTAAAGGTGATGTTAAAAAAGTTAGTGCTCCTATTGTTAGCTCAGGTTTTAAAGATGTAACCGTATTATGTATTGATAACGATCCGGACGTATTAGCCGGAATGGTGGCGCTTTTAGAGGCTTGGCATTGTAATGTACTAACCGCTGATTCATATGTATCAGCCCAAGAAATATTTGTTAAAGAAGGTGAACTTATACAAATATTATTAGTGGATTACCAATTAAACAATAATGAAGACGGACTAACTTTAATCGCAATGTTACGTGAACAATGTCAGCATTATTTACCTGCTATATTAATTACTGCCGCCACTGAAAGCGATGTTGACCTAAGGGCTGCTGAAGCTGATGTAGGGTTTATGAGAAAGTTGGTAAAACCAGCAGCATTGCGTGCAATGATGAGTGCTAAGTTAGCAAAAAACCTACAAAATAATTATTTATCTTAGAGGTTGTGGTTGGGTCAACTGATCTTAATCTAAATTAAGCTCAGGAATATCTAATTGCCCAATAGCAATAACTGCCTGTGTACGATTGCGTACATTTAACTTACGAAAAATAGCGGTAGCATGTGCTTTAATTGTTGCTTCAGATACATGTAAATCATACGCTATTTGCTTATTTAACATACCTTGGGCAAACATTAATAAAATTTTATATTGTTGTTGGGTTAAGCTCGCGACACGCTCAGAAATATCAGTGCTTTCGTTATTATTTTCTGAAGCTTCAAAAGCTTCTGGCACCCAAACATTCCCTAATAATACTTGCTGAATAGCGGTTACAATAAGATCAACAGGTGTTGATTTAGGAATAAAGCCTGCTGCACCATATTCCATTGATTTACTTATAGTATCTTGATCTTCGTGTGCTGAAACAATAACAACGGGTATTTGAGGGTAGTGGTTTCTAACATGTATAAGAGTATTAAAGCCGTGTGCTCCAGGTATGTTTAAATCAAGTAAAAGTAAATCACAGTCACTATTGTTAGTGAGTAATTGTTCTAGTTCAGGGATCGTTTGTGCTTCTAACCAACCTGTAGTAATAAATTTTGACTTTAATGTGCCCAATAAAGCTTGTCTAAATAAAGGATGATCATCAGCTATTATAATTTTTTCTGGCTGAATCATAAAAGTATTCCTTAAGAGATATCGTCTTCAGTATAAACGGTTTTCTGAAAAATATTTATTAGACTTTAGACTAAAAAAAATAAATTGTGGTGAGACTTTACATTTATTTCACTTAATAGTGAATTAGCAGTTTGTAGAAACGAAAAAGCCAATCGTGAATCTAGTTAACGATTGGCTTTTTCTTTTATTTGTATGCAGTTTATTTAGGGTATTTGGCTTCTAATGCTGCATATAATTGTTGTTGAAAGTCAGTGGCGCTTGGATCAAGTGTAGTAACAACATTTGCTAATACTTCGTTGTCTTCTTCGCCATTCCAAATTTTAATGTATGTACCTTCTTTGTAGCCATGATCTTGGCGGAAAAAGTTTAAGGTGTTTTTACCTACGTATTGGCGAAATAATTCGTTTAAATCCATATTCATTAATCGCATACAATCAGCAAGCGCAACAGCATCAAACGCTTTGTTTGAAACCGCCGCAGAGGCTAAATTTTCTAATGCTATTTTAAAATCTGTTTCAGATGTTTTTTCTGTTAACTCTTGAGCTAATTCAGCTGTAATACTTTCTACTGAAGCGCCTGTCATTAAGCGTAGGCTTAAACCAAAGTGAAAAATATCGACTAATTCTAATTGTACTTGAGGTACGTCAATCTCTTGATGTTTCCACCATTTCCAACCGTGGTGATCAAGCATTTCAGCACATTCAACCCAAATTGCGCGATACCATTCGTAGTTATTATCTCTCCACGTTTCGCTAACGCGAGAATTCATTGCATCTTGCATGGTTAACATTTGTGTAATTTGTGTAGTTGCAGTAGATAAGTTGCTCATGCATTGTCTCTTTAATGATTTTAATTAATATTCTGTTGTATAGGCGATATCCTACAAGTATTTACTGGATAAATCAGTATAATAGTTTAATTATTCGCGATAATTTTTCTTCAATTTTACGATAACTATTTATGAATCAAACAGCTTCCAAAGAAACACAACAAGATGCACTTAAAGTGGCTAAATCTATTCAAAAGCCTGGGCAAACTAAAGAGCAAACAAAGCTTATTGCACAAGGTATCGAAAAAGGCATTAGCGAATATAAAAAACAACAAAAAATAAAAGCTAGAGAACGTGA
The DNA here is from genome assembly GCF_002000085.1 of Pseudocolwellia agarivorans. Classification (GTDB taxonomy): domain Bacteria; phylum Pseudomonadota; class Gammaproteobacteria; order Enterobacterales; family Alteromonadaceae; genus Pseudocolwellia; species Pseudocolwellia agarivorans. The sequence continues at coordinate 149,798 of NZ_MUZU01000008.1, read as the reverse complement.
CAAACAGCGAAAACAACAGCTTAAAGCTAAAAATACAACCGAAGAGAATAATGAAAAAAGCGTAAATGAATCAACAGAGTTAAACAAAGTAACCAGTAAGGTACTAATACCTTGGCTTTTACTTATTACAAGTTGGGTATTATTTGCCTTTTATATTCTAAATTGATCATTGAAAAATGTAATTAACCCCCTCATCTATAGCATCATCATTATGGGTAATCAGGACTTAATCAGGATTAAATTATGCGTAAAGCGTTAGAAATATCTAACTTAAAAAAAATATATAAAGGCGGATTTGAAGCACTTAAAGGCATTGATTTAACGGTTGATGAAGGTGATTTCTTTGCATTGCTTGGCCCTAATGGTGCTGGTAAATCAACATCTATTGGTATTATTACTTCGTTAGTTAATAAAACGTCAGGCTCGGTTAGTGTTTTTGGTAAAAACATTGATACAGAGCTTGAAGCGGCAAAAACCTTTATTGGTTTAGTACCACAAGAATTTAACTTTAATCAGTTTGAATCGTTAATGACAATATTAGTGAACCAAGCGGGTTACTACGGTGTTGATCGTAAAACTGCGTATCAACGTGCTGAGAAATATTTAAAACAGCTCGATTTATGGGATAAACGAGATAACGCATCACGTATGCTTTCTGGTGGTATGAAAAGACGCTTGATGATTGCGCGTGCCTTAATGCATGAACCTAAAATTCTTATTTTAGATGAGCCTACTGCTGGCGTAGATATTGAACTGCGTCGTTCAATGTGGGAGTTCCTTAAAGAACTAAATCAACAAGGCATCACAATTATTTTAACAACTCATTATTTAGAAGAAGCTGAAATGTTGTGTCGTAATATCGCGATTATTGATAAAGGCATTATCGTAAAAAATACCGATATGAAATCGCTATTAGCCTCGTTGAATGTTGAAACGTTTATTTTAGATTTAGATAGTAACGATGTAGCTGACCATTCATCTATCACGCTAACCGGTTTTACTAGCCGGCTAGTAGGGGAAAGTACATTAGAAGTAGATATAGATAAATCGCAAACGATGAATCAAATATTTACTCAATTAACTGACTTAGGCATTAATGTGAAAAGTATGCGTAATAAGAGTAATCGTTTAGAAGAGCTTTTTGTCAATATGATCAACCAGTCTCAAGATGCAGTGGAGGAGAAATAATATGAGTTCTTCAGTTAACGTTATTGCATTAAAAAGTATTTTGCATAAAGAAATACACCGTTTTATGCGCATATGGATACAAACACTTGTACCACCAGCAATTACCATTAGTTTGTACTTTGTTATTTTTGGGGAATTGATTGGCTCTAGAATAGGAGAAATGGGCGGCTTTGATTATATGTCGTTTATTGTACCTGGCTTGATCATGATGAGTGTTATTACTAACTCATACTCCAATGTAGCATCGTCTTTTTATAGCGCTAAATGGCAACATAACATTGAAGAAATGCTAGTTGCTCCTGTGCCTAATTGGGTAATTGTTGCAGGTTATGTTGGCGGCGGAATGGCACGCGGTATTTTAGTGGGGTTAATTGTTACCTTGGTATCCTTGTTTTTTGTGGATATTCAAATTCATAATATTTGGGTTATTATTTTAACGGTTTGTTTAACCTCTGCGACTTTCTCTTTAGGCGGTTTAATTAATGCGATATTTGCTTCAAGCTTTGATGATATTTCTATTATTCCAACCTTTATTTTAACGCCGCTAACATACCTTGGTGGTGTGTTTTATTCAATTAGTTTGCTGCCTGAATTTTGGCAAGGTGTTTCACAAGCTAATCCCATTGTTTACATGGTAAATGCCTTTAGATATGGGTTTCTAGGGATAACAGACGTAAGTTTAACTATTGCATTTTCTGTTTTAGGTGTGTTTATTGTGACTTTATACACGCTAGCAATGGTGTTGATCACTAAAGGTGTAGGATTACGTACTTAATGACAGAAAAAATAAATAAAATGGGGGACTCTAAAGCGATTGTTACTAATCAAGACGGTATACATGAAAAGCTTGAAGAGATTGTTTTAAAACATATAAAACATCCATTTAAAAAACCTTATCAACAACATACACAAGACGCTTTCGATGAAATAGATAAAGTGGTTCAGGCATTTGATGGCGAGATCATTTTAGACTCGTGCTGTGGGGTTGGACAAAGTACGCGATTACTTGCGAAACGAAACCCTAAAGCTTTAGTTATAGGGGTAGATAAGTCGGCTAATCGCATCAATCGTAATGTTGATGAGTTGGTTAATGAAGATAGTTTTCAAAAGGTTGAGAACTTTTATTTAATTCGAGCTGACTTGAACGATTTTTATCGTTTGGTATTAGCGGCTAAATGGTCTGTTACTCAACATTATGTTTTGTACCCTAACCCTTGGCCTAAGTCTAAGCATGTACAGCGTCGTTGGCATGGTAGCGCGGTATTTCCTGATATGCTTAAAATAGGGCATACCATGATTTTGCGCAGTAATTGGCGCTTATATTTAGAAGAGTTCAGCTTTGCGGTATCACTCTTAAAGTTGACCGGTGAGTTTTCTACAGTTGATGATAAAGAACCCTTAACCCCGTTTGAAGCTAAATATCGAGCAAGCGGCCAAGAATGTTTTCAACTAACCATTAAAATAAAGTAATCATAAAGGAATGTTTTCATTTTTGATTACATTTTGATTTTTGTCCTATACTTAACGCTTTGTTAAAAGTTACAATTATTGGCGAATTTAACAAATTTTTATATTATTTTAAATTATGATTTTATTTTATTGAATAAAATCATATGGTTATTTTTGGTGTGATATTTGAATCCTATTTACTTATTCATAATAAAAAATAGGATTTGATATGATTAGCAAGATAAAAAAACAAGTTTTCCTCTATTCTCTTTTCTGTCTTTTGATTTTAGAGTTAAGTTTAATGTTCATTTCTAGCGCTTTAACATAAAGCTCGCTTATAAAAAGTAGAGACTTTTTAGTTAATTTTTATTAAAGTGCCGCAATAACAACAAATCAAACTTATATTAACCTGAGTTCAGGTTATATTAGAATAAGTGATAAGTATGACAGCGAATAAGCGCAAAGCTAAAGCAACTCACAAATCTCTACACCGCATTTTTACTATTCCTGAAGCGCCAGACTCAACATTAGGCGCTATTGAAAAAGAAATGTCTCAAAATCTTGCGGGTTTTCTTGGTAACCATATTGTGGCAACCAATCAAGCGTTAACAGATATTGAGAAAGATTTTGCGGGTTCTAGCATTCCTGAAGAACCTAGCTTTGTTTCTGATCATATGCGTCATTTATTAGATAAGCTGGTTTCTCAGTCTGTTCACACCTCAAGCCCTAGTTTTATTGGGCATATGACCTCAGCTTTACCTTATTTTATTTTGCCGTTATCTAAGTTAATGGTGGGATTAAATCAAAACCTTGTAAAAGTTGAAACATCTAAAGCATTTACACCACTTGAGCGGCAAGTGTTAGGGATGATGCATCGTTTAGTATATCGAGACGATGAACCTTTTTATGAGCAATGGATGCATAGTCCAAATCACTCATTAGGCGCGTTTTGTTCGGGTGGTACTGTGGCTAATATTACCGCGCTTTGGGTTGCTCGAAATAACTTATTAAAGCCCGATGGCCATTTCAAAGGTGTCGCAAAAGAAGGTTTATTTAATGCTCTTACCCATTATGGTTATAAAGGCTTAGCTATTTTGGTGTCTGACCGTGGTCATTACTCTCTCAAAAAATCAGCAGATATTTTAGGTATTGGTGAAGAAAGTGTAATTAGAATACCTACCGATGAATATAATAAAATAGACTGTGTAAAATTACGTGAAAAATGCCAAGAACTCGCCAATAAAAACATTAAAGTACTCAGTATTGTTGGTGTGGCAGGTACTACAGAAACAGGTAATGTGGACCCACTTAATAATATGGCGGATATTGCACAAGAGTTTTCGTGTAATTTTCATGTTGATGCTGCATGGGGGGGAGCAACGTTATTATCAAACAAATACCGTACGATCCTCAACGGCATAGAACGCGCAGACTCAGTGACTATTGATGCTCATAAGCAAATGTATATTCCGATGGGGGCTGGATTGGTTGTTTTTAAAAATCCAAAATCTGTTGCTTCTATTGAGCATCATGCAGAATACATTATTCGTAAGGGCTCTAAGGATTTAGGTAGTCATACGTTAGAAGGTTCACGCCCTGGTATGGCTATGCTTGTGTATGCTAGTTTACATATTATTAGCCGTCCAGGTTATGAATTATTGATTAATCATAGTATTGAAAAAGCCAATTATTTTGCAGATATGATTAATGATCATGATGACTTTGAATTAATAACACGACCTGAACTGTGTTTATTAACGTACCGTTATGCGCCTAAAGTTATTCAACAATATCTTGCTACAGCGACTCTTGAACAACAAGATGAAATAAATAGCTTGTTAGATAAGTTAACTAAATTTGTTCAGAAGCGTCAGCGTGAAAATGGTAAGTCATTTGTTTCAAGAACACGTATAGAAGTGTCTCGCTATCAAGGTAAGAAAATTTTAGTTTTTAGAGTGGTATTAGCAAATCCACTTACATCAAATAAAATATTGCACAGCATCCTTGAGGAACAGTGTATTCTAGCAAATGAAAGTGTAACTTTTCTTCCTGAGTTACATGCTATTTGCGATTAATTTTCACGTCTATTAATACTTCATTATTTGTACCTATTTTAAAAACTATAAAAGACAATGCCTTACAGGTTTTGTCTTTTTGTTTTTAGACTATGTCTGAACTTTTTATCTTAATTCTAGTTACGGAGTGGTTTCGTTTTTATTTCGATGTTGTTTCGATTTGTGTTTTATTTGTTGATTTTTGTAATTGATTCTGTAATGATACAGCTCTAGTTACAATTATATTAGGTGGTGATTTATGGAACAATTTAATAACAGCGTCGCAATGCAATCAGTAGCAAATGAACAAATAAACTATGCGTTAATACAACAGCAGTTAGTTGAAGCAAATAAAAAAATTGAAGAATTAGAGTATGAACTAGAGTGGACTAATCGCTCTTACGAATAATTTCAAATTTACTTCATATATCAATTTTGAATTATGTCTTCTTGCTTTCGCTAAGTAGTCAATTAATCAATTAAGTATTACCACCTGTTTACTTATTAAATAGGTGGTATTTATATTACCAGGGTATAGCGCTTACCCTGTTTTTGCGTTTTGAAATAAAATGTTACACTTATGCTGGTTGAAGTGCTTCCATTCAAATAAAATAGTTAATATTCAATTTGTTAAGTGTTTGTGTTCGTATTCTTTCGTTGGCCTAAATCTTACTTTCCTCAACCAACCTCATACGTCATATGTTTATGTATTTGATATCTATCTTGTCGGGGTTTACTATTCTTATACAACTAAATCGTTAAAAATAAAGTGTATCTAATGGTATTTAAAAAGCTTCCTTTCATTATTTGTTCTTTCATGCTCGTACAATCAGCTCATGCTGTAGAGCGTGGTATTAATCACAACGCAGATAGTCCATACGTTAAGTTCAAAAATATTAATATTGATGATGCTAAATGGACTACGGGCTTTTGGTCAGAAAAATTTGACATGCTAGAGTCAACAATGATCCCGTATATGGGGGAATTGTTAAAGGGTGATATTGGCCATGGATATAATAACTTCAAAATAGCCGCAGGTTTAAAAGAAGGTAAAGCGAAAGGTTTTCCGTTTCATGATGGTGATTTTTACAAGTGGATGGAATCGACCATGTACTTATATGCCATTAATAAAGATGAAAAATTACTTGAGCAATTAGACGAAATTATTGCCGTTATTGCTAAGGCACAACGACCTGATGGCTATTTACAAACACATAGTATTATTAAAAATATTAAGCCTTATACTAATCGCCAATACCATGAAATGTATAATAGTGGTCATTTAATTAATGCTGCTGTTATTCATCATCGTGTTACCGGCCAAACTAACTTCTTAGATATCGCGACTAAAAATGCCGATATGATCTATAAGCTATTTAGCCCACGACCAAAGCATCTTGCTCGTTTTGGTTTTAATCAAACTCAAATTACAGGGTTGGTTGAATTATATCGTGAAGTAAAAGATCGACGTTATTTAGAGCTGGCTGAATTGTTTATTAATATGCGAGGCCAAGTAGAAGCAAATTTAGACGATACAGTTAGAATTAATATGATCGGTGATATGGTTCAAGAGAAGAAACCATTTCGTAAAGAAAATGACGCTGTTGGGCATGCCGTATTAGCTATGTACTTTTATGCGGGTGCAGCAGACGTATACGCAGAAACAGGCGAAAAAGCGCTTTTAGATGCTTTAAATCGTGTGTGGTCAAGTGCGAACGAACGTAAAATGTATATAACAGGTGCAATTGGCCAAGCTCATCATGGTGCTTCTGGTCACGACTCTGTTCATGAGGCTTTTTTACAAGATTATTTAATGCCTAATGCAACAGCATACAATGAAACCTGTGCAAACATTACTAATGCTATGTTCAACTGGCGTATGTTGGGATTAACAGGTGACGCTAAACATGCTGATATTATGGAAACCGTACTCTATAACAGTGCATTATCAGGTATTAGTGCTGACGGTAAGCATTATTTTTATACTAACCCTTTGCGTAGAAGTTTCGGTAGCGATACAAGCCGCTTTGGTAAAAAGGGAACAACAGCGACGTTAAAACGTGATTCTTATCTCAATTGCTTTTGTTGTCCACCAAACTTAATTCGTACCTTGGCTAAACTCTCGGGCTGGTCTTACAGCTTACCTGAAAATGGGATTGCCGTGAACATTTATGGTGGCAATACATTAGAAACCAATCTATCTGATGGTTCTGTGTTGAAACTTACACAAAATACGCAATATCCTTGGGAAGGGCGTGTTGATATCACTATTAATGAAGCAAAGGCGGAAGCATTTGATGTACTTTTACGTATACCTGGTTGGGCTGAAAATAGTACGTTAAAAGTTAATGGTAAAGCGACAGGCGTTAACGTAGTCGCGGGTACTTTTGCTAAATTAACACGTGAGTGGAAAGCCGGTGATATGATCACTTTAGATATGCCACTGAATATAGATTTTGTAGAAGGAAACTCACGTATTGAAGAAGTCAGAAATCAAGTAGCGGTTAAGCGTGGTCCTATTGTTTATGTTGTAGAAACACCAGACTTACCAAAAGAGAATAATATTTTTGATGTGTATTTAGCGGGCGACTCTACGTTTACCCCTACACACACTAAAGATTTTTCGGGGTCTCACGATAGTGTCACTACATTAAAAGGAAAGCTTCTTTTACGCAGTAACAATAAGAAAGAAAATATGTATAACAAAGTAAGTAAACCTGAGTTTACTGCTTACGACACACAGCTTGTTCCATATTATGCTTGGAGTAATCGTGGCGTTGCCGAAATGACTGTATTTTTACCGGTTGTTTGGGGAGAGTTAGATAAAGAAGCCAAAGATAAAGAAAGTAGTTGGTGGCCTTTTTAATACCAAACGCATAATGAATTGACCATTTAGGAATATAAATGATCAATTGGTTATTGTGATTGATATAAGACAGACTAACCGTTTACTTTAAAAGTAAAACGTATGAAATAAAAAATGGAAGTTAGGTAACTAACTTCCGTTTTTTTAAGATAGTGTTATGAATATTTAACGTTTATTTTAAAGAAAACCGCAAGTTATCTATTAAACGTGCTTTACCACAAAAAGCGGCAGCCAATATAACAAGATCAGTATCATCTTCACTGGCGGGTTGTAATGTTTTTGCATGACAAACGTGAATATAATCAGTTTTTAAACCTGCATTATTGATATATGATGCGGCTGTTTTAGCTAAACCAATAAAATCAGTGTTGGTTTTTAATTCGTTAGCAAGCCATTGAATATTTTGGCTTAATGCAGGAGCTATTTTAAGTTCTTCTTCAGTTAAATAACCATTGCGAGAGCTTAACGCTAAACCAGAGGCTTCTCTAATTGTATCAACAGGAATAATTTTAATCGGCATTGATAAATCATCAACCATGGTTTCAATAACCTGTACCTGTTGATAATCTTTTAAACCAAAGCAAGCAACGTCTGGTTGTACTAAGTTGAATAGCTTACAAACGACTGTTGACACACCTCTAAAATGGCCTGGACGGCTTTCACCACAATAACCTTCTGATACATTAGGTACTTCAACGTAGGTTTGTTTATCTAGCCCTTTAGGGTAAATAATTTCAGGCGTTGGCATAAATAATAAGTCAGTGCCCTCGGCTGCAAGCTTTTGTTGGTCAGCCTCCATGGTTCTAGGGTAGTTGTCTACGTCTTCATTTTCACCAAACTGCATTGGGTTGATGAAAATACTAGCAACAATTTTGTCTGCATGTTTATGGGCTTCAGTCACTAACGAAATATGACCCGCATGCAAATTACCCATAGTTGGCACAAAGCCAATTTTTAAACCTTGTTGGCGCCAATCTGTAATTATTTGGCGTAAATCATTTATGTTATCAACTGTTTTCATTATAGCCCCAAACTATTCGAAAATGTGTTCTTGACCAGGGAAGTTACCTAAAGATACTTCTTTAATATAAAGCTCTATCGCTTTTTTTATGTCGCCAGTATCGATTAAAAAATTTCTTGAAAACTTAGGCATATAACTACATGAAATTCCTAAAGCATCGTGCATTACCAGTATTTGACCATCAGTACTCTTACCGGCGCCAATACCTATAGTAGGAATTGTAACAGCTTCTGTAATCGCTTTACCTAAACTGTCAGGTATGCATTCTAGTACTAATAATTGTGCGCCCGCTGCTTCTAATTGTTTAGCGTGTTCAATCATTTCTAATGCTTTTGTTTCGTCACGTCCTTGCACCCTAAAGCCACCAAAGACGTTTACTGATTGAGGGGTTAAGCCTAAATGAGCACAAACGGGAATACCACGCTCAACTAAACCTTTAATGGTATCTACTAACCAGTTTCCACCTTCTATTTTAACCATGCTAGCACCTGCTTGCATAAGCTTAGTTGCGTTTATATAAGTTTGCTCTGTTGTGGCGTAACTCATAAATGGCATATCAGCAATAACGAGTGTATTTTCAACGCCATTACGTACACATTTAGTGTGGTAGGCCATATCGTCAATACTTACAGGTAATGTATCGTCTTCACCTTGTAAAACCATGCCTAGTGAGTCACCGATTAAAATGGCGTGAATACCTGCTTGGTCAAATAATTTAGCAAAACTTGCATCGTAAGCGGTGATTGTGGATATTTTTTCGCCTTGCTGTTTCATTTTGATCAAGGTTGAAGTTGTGATCTTAGCCATAAGATTTTCCAGTAAAATAAGTAGTGAACAATTAAGACAATATTAGCTTAATTGACTATGAATTTTTAGCCCGTTTGCAGGAATGTTCTGACTCAGTTTTTCAATGCTTTCACCGTCAGGAAGACATAGTCTGGGCGCTATTTCGTGAAGAGGTAATAGTACAAATTCTCTATCTTTTAGTCCGTAATGAGGAACGGTTAAGCGTTCAGAATCTATTACGTGATTATCAAATAAAAGTATGTCGAGGTCTAAAATACGTGGTCCCCATCGATTATCCTTTCGAACACGACCTGCTTGATTTTCTATTTTTTGGAGTTCATCCAGCAAAGTAAGTGGAGATAAACTAGTGGTTAACTCCGCTACGGCATTCATATAATCAGGTTGATCTTGAGGTCCCATAGGACGACTATAATAAAGAGAGGAAATACTCGACATCACGGTGTTTTCTATCTCTTTTATTGCTTTTATTGCATTTATAATTTGCAGCTTAGGGTTTTCTAAATTACTTCCTAAGCCGATGTAAGCTTTAACCATTTATGAGTTTTCTGTCGTTTTAATTCTTGGCTTACGTTTCTTTCTAGGTGAACGTCTCGCTGTTGAACGGTTGTGTATAACACTTTTAATCATTAACTCTCTTGTTTCATGAGGAGTCATTTGAAAATCTGTCCACCATTTTGCTAATTCTTCAAGTGCAGATGGACCGTTAGATTTATCTACATTAGCCGATTCAATTTCAGCGCGTAAAAGTAAGAAGTCGTATCCCGCTCTAAATTTTGGGTGTTCAAAGGTTTTATAAGCCTTTTTACCCTCTCTTCGAGATAACTTATCTTGCAATATTAAAATATCTTTCATTACTGCTTGGAAGCGCTTAGGTATAGCAATGCTACGTTGTTGCTCTGCCATAATCTCACTCATGGCTGCAAAAAAAGCATCTTGTGGAGTAAGTTGTGCGGTTTCATTTAATTGTTTCATTTGCTTTTGTAATGGATACCAAAGCATAGCGGCAAATAAGAAGGCTGGTGTTACACGTTGATCGTTGTTAACGCGTGTATCTGTGTTCTTTAATGCTTTTTTAATAAAAGGATATAAATAAGGTTCAGCGTCTTGTTTTAGTATTTGATCAACTAATGGGAAAAAGTATTGAAATAAATTGTATTCTCTTAATAGTTCAAAGTTTGCTTCGGCTTTACCTGACATGAAAAGTTTTAAAAACTCTTCAAACATTCTCGCTGGAGGAATATTGTCTAACAACGAGCCTAATGCTTTTATAGGTGCTTTAGTTTCAGGGCTTATTTCCATATTAAGTTTTGTCGCAAAACGTATTGCTCTTAACATGCGCACCGGATCTTCTCGGTAGCGTGTTTCTGGATCGCCAATTAATCTAATTTGTTTCGCGTTTATATCCGCAATACCATTGGCAAAGTCGTGAACGGTAAAGTCTTTAGCTGAATAATAAAGCGCGTTTATAGTGAAATCTCTACGCTCTGCATCTTCATCAATAGAGCCGTAAATATTATCGCGCAGCAACATGCCTTCATCACTTTGCTTAGACACTTTTGAAGCTTTGTCGTCTTTAGTAGAATCGTGATGCCCTCTAAAAGTGGCTACTTCTATTATTTCACGCCCAAAAACAATATGGGCTAATCTAAAACGACGACCAATCAAACGACAGTTTCTAAATAAACCTTTGATTTCTTCAGGTGTTGCATTAGTAACAATATCAAAATCTTTTGGAATAACACCTAATAATATATCGCGAACACCGCCTCCGACTAAGTATGCATCGTAACCACCGCTGTTTAATCTATACAAAACCTTTAGGGCATTGGTACTCATCAGCTTGCGTGATACGGGGTGCTGATCTCTTGTTAATACAACCGGCTTTGTTATTTGCGGTGCTTTAGATTTTTTAGTCGTACTTTTTTTAAGTACTCGTTTGCATAAATTGATAACGCTTTTGATAGTGCAGGCCTTAGAAAGTGGATAAAGAAAATAATTTAATTTAGGTTTTTCATTATAGTGCTAATGATATAACACAGTGTTTAAAAATAGAATGAAAACAGTGTATTTTCCAACATTCAGCAGCTTATTGTATAACTATTTGTTGCTTTTGGGTGATTTTACTCATACACCAATGAGTTATTGCCCATTTTATGATGTTTTCTACTGATTCAAACCTAAGATCTTCAGGTGGATTTTGCCCTAAATACCGTAATGCAGAAATAAGTGCAGGCTGAGGTTTTTGATTGTTAATCGCGGGAGCTTTATTTTGTTTACTTAATTTATAACCTGCGGGTGTTACTGCTAATGGGATATGGCTATAAATAGGTGAATTAGTCTTTAATATTTCGAAAAAACTTAATTGGCGCAAAGTGGGCTCTAATAAATCACATCCACGTACAACATGGGTAATGTTTTGAAAAATATCGTCAACAACTACGGCTAGTTGATAGGCAAATAATCCATCTTTTCTAACAAGTATGAAATCTTCTTCAGCAACTTTTTTATCGCCAGTAATTAAGCCTTGAATTGTATCGTTAAATTTAAAAATGCCTACCTTGTTTATAAGGCGAATTGCGTTATTTAGTGGTGGTAAATTTAAGGAGCGACAAGTTGATGGGTATATTCCGCCAAGCTTTTTAATTTGTGCGCGAGTACATTGGCAGTTATAGGTTAACTGTTTATGTGCTAATTGCTTAAGTGTTTGTTGGTAAATGTCTGTTTGTTGGCTTTGATATAAAACACTCTCATCCCAATGTAATCCATAAGATTCTAATGTTTTTAAAATTTTACTACTCGCACCAGCTAATTCTCTTGGTGGATCTATATCTTCAATACGGACAAGCCAAGTACCATTATTATGTTTTGCGTCTAAATAACTGGCAAGCGCAGTAACTAAAGAACCAAAATGGAGTAAACCAGAGGGGGAAGGAGCAAAACGACCACGATATAATGCGTGTGGTCGTTTATCGTCAAGATTTACCATAAGTAAACCAAACTACTAAAGTGATAATAATGTAACTAAAGTAATTAAGCAGAGATTAGCCTGCCATTTGACGTTCTTTGATTTCTTGAAGTGTTTTACATTCAATACATAAATCAGCAGTAGGACGCGCCTCTAAACGACGAATACCAATTTCAATACCACATGATTTACAGAAGCCAAAATCGTCTTCTTCAATTAATTGTAATGTTTTTTCAATTTTTTTAATAAGCTTACGTTCACGGTCACGAGTACGTAGTTCTAAACTGAATTCTTCTTCTTGAGCCGCGCGATCTACAGGATCAGGGAAATTTGCAGCTTCATCTTGCATATGAGTAACCGTGCGGTCTACTTCCTGACGTAACTGAGAACGCCAAGCATCTAAAATTAATTTAAAATGCTCAAGTTGAGGCGCTCCCATGTATTCTTCGTTAGGTTCTTCTTGGTAAGGCTTTACGCCAGCTAATGCCAGAAGTCCTAATGCTTTATTTGCGGTGTTTGGCATGCTTTTTCTCCTAATACGACTTAACCTATATTGAAGTGAATAACCTTTGTATTTGTTCACAACAACTTAAATTATAGTTATTGCCTACATGTAGACATTAAATATCCCAACTATATGGTGTTTCATTTACTTAAAAACAAGTTTTTTCATGTAAAAAATAAATTTAGCTTTTATAATCAAATAATTAGGCTGTAAAGTTGAAAAATATTTGATTGTAGCCAATTTTTACCATGACCTTTTAGCAGTCTTTACCGTGCATAGTCAATCTTTTTCACCTTTTATACCATATAAAGGTGATTTAAACGAAAATTGATGATTATTTTGTAAAATCATAAAAATCGAGTAATGGAACATGATATTCGAGAATGCTTACACCTCTGTGTTTGGCTTGTTCAAATAATTCAGCATATTTTGCGTCAAGGTGTTTGGCAGGTAATACAGATTTGATGCCTGAATGCATTACCGCAAAAATAAGTATGGCTCCTTCACCGTTTGCTGCAACGGTTATTAATTCTGTTAAGTGCTTTTGTCCGCGCACGGTTGTTGTATCGGGAAAGTAACCTTGGCCATCTTCTAATAGGGTTGCGCTTTTTATTTCAACGTAATGATCCGGCTTGTCTGCGTAAGTTAATAAAATATCTATTTTACTGTTTTCTATACCGTATTTTACTTCTCTTTTAAGCTCTGAAAAGCCAACTAAAGCTGGGACCTCATTTTTTTCTATGGCTGTTTGTACAAAAATATTAGCTTGATGAGTATTAACACAAATAAGGTCACCATTAGCTTTTTCTGTTAATTCCCAGCTAAAAGGGTATTTTCTTTTTTTATTTTCAGATGTGCTATACCAAATGGTATCTCCGGGGCTACCACAACCGCTCATCGCACCTGTGTTAGCTACATGTATAGTGGTTTCTTCGCCATTTTCTAAAATTACATCAGCAAGAAAACGCTTATAACGTTTAATTAATGTGGCTTTACGTAATGATATTTTTTGGGTCATAGTTTTTAATGCTTACTAAAAGAAGTTAACGATTCTGCCTTAAGGGATAGGGTAATGAAAGTTTTATGATTGGATTTCCTCTAATGATTAATATCTTTCACTATACTGCTAACATCACCAGGATATGATATAACGCCCTTAACGTTATTTTAGCTGTACTTTTATGATTCAACACTTTCCGATAGATGCGATTAAAGATGAATTTCTTTCTGCTTTAAAACAACATAATACTTTGATTTTAACGGCTCCTCCTGGCGCGGGTAAATCAACACGCTTACCTTTGTGGTTGCTGTCGTTAGCGCAATATAAAAATAAAAAAATCTATTTATTACAACCTCGTCGTGTCGCCGCTAAAAACATCGCCTGTTATTTAAGCCAGCAAATAGGAGAACCTGTTGGGCAAACTATTGGTTACCGATTAAAAAATGAATCTAAGATTTCTAGTAGTACGCGATTAGAAGTGATAACCGAAGGCATTTTAACGCAAATCATTCAAAACGATGCTGAGCTCAATGGTTGTGGTTTAGTTATTTTAGATGAGTTTCACGAACGTTCATTGCATGGTGATCTCGCTTATGCTTTGGCAAGAGATGTTCAGCAAGCCTTAAGAGAAGATTTACAACTGGTCATTATGTCGGCAACGTTGGCGATTAAATCATTAACACAAAAGCTACCTGATGCGATTACACTCGCGAGTGAAGGACGAAGTTTTCCGGTAGAAGTTGAGTATGTACCCAATGTAACTTCAAAACGTTTACAACAACATTATTCAGTAGCCAATCAATGGCGCGAACATGCCTTAAAAGTTATTACACAACAAGCTGTTGAACATGATGGATCTATTCTGGTGTTTTTACCGGGTGTTGCTGATATTAAATACTTGTGTCAAAACTTAGCCGATAAGCTCATCAATTCTGCTATTCAATTGTGTCCATTATATGGAGAGCTTTCTATCGCTGAACAACAAAAAGCGATTGCTCCATCAGCGAATGGCGAACGCAAATTGGTATTGGCGACTAATATTGCTGAAACCAGTTTAACCATTGAAGGTGTAACCTTAGTGATTGATTGTGGTTTCGAAAAAACAGCCATTTATGATCCTAAAACCTTAACTAATAAATTACAGCAGCAAGTTATTTCAAAAGCTTCAGCTATACAAAGAGCTGGGCGTGCTGGGCGCTTAAGTGCAGGTAAGTGCTTACGTTTGTATGGCCAAGAAGACTTTAGTCGACGCGATGAAAACAGTAAAAGTGAAATTCAGCAAGCCGACTTACTGCCATTTGTTATTGAAGCTGCGCGCTGGGGAGTAACTCAATTATGTGACTTACCTTTGATTGAATTACCTAATGAGGTAAAAGAGCAGCAAGCTTGGCAAGAGTTGCAATCACTCAATATTGTAACGCAGCAAAACCAATTAACTTCTCATGGTAAACAAGTGGCTAGCGTGGCATGTCATCCTCGTTTTGCTCATATGATCATTATGGCAAAGTCGTTAGAACAAAAGCATAACGTTAAAGGCCTATTATCTTTAGCGTGTTTAACTGCTGTATTATTAGAAGAGCGAGATGTATTTACCCGCGAACAAAGTCGCTTTGATTGTAATTTAACCCATAGAATTGATGCTTTATTACATGAGAAAGTTCGCGGTCATGTTGCGCATCAACTGTTTAAACAAGCGGATCAACTCGCTAAAAAATTTAGCAGCAGCGTAAAAGCACGCAGCCAATTACCTGTTCATTACACTGGCGTATTACTTGCCTTAGCGTACCCCGAACGTGTTGCTAAATATCGTTATGACGAAAGTTTATCAACTAAAACAACGAATAAAGGCAGCCAGCAAACAGGCGAATACCTAACAACGGCAGGCAAAGGTATAACGATAAATCACGAAGATGCATTATTGGGCGATGCCACTATCGTTGCGGCGCAAGTAAGTGAAGTTAATTTAAGAGCAGGGCAAGCTAAGGCCGGTCAAAAAGGCTTGATGGTGCAGCTTGCCGCACCTGTTGATATTGAACAGCTTATCGATTGGGATATTGTGCAAACCAGCACTGAAATCGACACTGCCTATAACGCTAAGGTCGATCGTATTACCGCGCAAAAGTTAACTAAAATAAACGCCTTAGTGATTGATGAACGAGGCGCTCCTGAGCAATTAACTAACGACTTGGTCGCACAGTTATGGGCAAAAGAATTAACCAAGCAAGGTTTACGTTTTTTGGCTTTAAAAGAGAAAGATCAAGCTCTTTTATTAAGATGGCGTTGGTTAACTTTATATAATAAAACAATAGACTTACCAAGTTGTGATGAGGAAAATTTACTGGCAACCATAGATACCTGGTTTTTACCTTTTGTTGGTGATATTAAAAGTAAAAAACAGCTAGATAAATGTAACTTCTCAGAGATGTTTTTGTCATTGTTAACTTATCAACAGCAGAAAACCTTAGAGAAAGCCGCGCCAGAATACTTTATCGGTCCTACTAAAAGGCAATGTGCTATTCGTTATACCGAAGACAAAATGCCCATTGTGTCGATGCCAATGCAAGAGCTGTATGGTTTAACGGAAACACCATGTATTGGAAATGATAAAGAAGGGGATAAGTCGGGTATTCCGCTTATATTAGAAATACTTTCACCCGCTAAACGTCCAATCCAAGTAACACAAGACTTAGCCGCCTTTTGGCAGGGCAGTTACAAAGCGGTTCAAAAGGATATGAAATCGCAATATCCACGCCACTTTTGGCCTGACGATCCTGCTAATGCGAAAGCGACTCGAAAAACAAAACGACATATGATGAAAGATGAAGACTTGAGCTAACAATAATTTCTTTATTTTCACCTCGGTATCTAGGCATGCTGTTTTTAAGCCTTAACTAATAAACTAAATGCCAGCTTAAGTGAATAGCTTAGTTAGAAGGAAGCTTTAGTTAGTCGTAGAGCTTAGTCAATAGGTGAGCTAAGTTGTAGGCCTTTAGCCATATAAATGTCGTCGTATCTTATTCCGCCATTACCATAAGGTTTCTTTTTAGGGCCTGTATTGCAAATGGCCATAAAATGCGTAAGAGCTTGTTCCCTTTTCATTCTAAAGTCGGCTTGCGTAAATACTTTTTGTTGTGTGTTAAACTCTCCGCCCCGAACATATAAATCGTAACTTTGGCCGCCGTCTTTTCTGGGCGAGTTATTGATAACGTACCATATTTCATACCACTGATTTTCCTGTAAAGGGGCTGCTTTTTTACCTGTTATTGGGTTTGTTATAGATTTATATTTCTTATGTGCGCCACTTAATACCATTAATGAACCATCGTTTTTTACACCATTAGATTCTGCTTTATCTGTAATACGTATCATAGGTTCAAAGGCATTGTAGTTTGCGGTTTTAATTTTTTCTGCAGATAAATTACTTAAACCAAATGAATGATTGTTAGGAAAGTATTCCACATTTACTCGAGTATAAAAGGTGAAAGTGTCTCCCACATTTACTTGCTCAGGTAAGGGGAGGAAACTGATGGCTTTTCGGTTGCCTACTACACCTTCAGCCGCTGGTTTTCTTAATAAATATTTATTATTTTTATCAGACTCACGCTCAATAATAGTAACTTGTGGATTTTCAATAAAAGGCTGTGTTTCGTTTTGAACATCCGCATTTACCCATTGATTGATGCTGGCTGGCGATTCAAAATTATCTATAAGTATCCATGAGTTTTCTGTGTAAGCGAATGTATAAGATGTAAAAAAAGTCGTTAGCAGTAAGCTAAAAACGGTAGCCGTATTTGAAATTGATTTGGCGCTCATTATTAACTCCTAATGCATTATTGAAATATGTTTCATTGCTTGTTCTAGTGTTGGTTTATTACCATCTAGCCAATGAATTTTCGTACCATTTTTTTCTAAGCGTCTTAACCAAGTGGCTTGTTTTTTAGAGAACAAATGAATAGCACTGTTGAGCTTTTGAAACATATCGTTTTTGCTAAGTTGCCCTTGTAAATATTGCGCGACAAAGCGGTATTCAAGGCCATAAAAATTTAATGTTTCCCACGATACGCCTTGCTGATGAAGTTGTTCTACTTCTTCAATTAAACCATGTTCTAATCGTTCTTTTAAACGCTGAGTTATACGTTGTTTAAGTATTTCTCTTTCCCAGTTAATCGCGGTTATAAAAGGAGTTAATTTAGGGAAGTAAGCAACATTTTCAGGCGTGTTTTTTTCACCTTCTGCAATTTCGATAGCTCTAATTAGGCGTTGTGTATCGATAAGATCTGTTGTGTTGTGTAAGTTGGGTTTTAATTCTTTAAGTCGTTCAACAAGTTTTTTGTGATCTTGTTCAGCTAATTCTGCACGTAATTCAGGGTTTTCAGGTACTTCAACTAATCTATAGCCTTTTATAATTGAATCGACATACAGTGCTGAACCACCCGCTAAAATAGGGAGTTTATTTCTACTGGTGATGTCTTCAAATGCACTGATAAAGTCGCGTTGAAAGTCGAAAATATTATATTCGTAACCGGGCTCTACAATATCGATTAAGTGATAAGGGATCTCCTGATATTCTTGAAGATCTTTACCGCTGCCTATATCAAGGCCCTTATAAACTTGTCTGGAATCAGCTGACATTACTTCGCCATTTAAAAATCGAGCAAGATCTACGGCAAGCTTGGTTTTACCTGAAGCTGTAGCGCCGAGAATAACGAGTAGGTTGAAAGCAGACATATAATTTCCAAGTAAGTATAGTAAACGTGATTATTATACGTGTATAGGAATAGTAAGGGCTAGTATATAATAAGGGCATTAATCATCATTATCGCAATCATTTAACTTAAATTATTTATGACAGTAAAAAAAGCTAGCACTAAAGATAAAACACAGAAGTCATCATCAACCCCTGAAGAAAACCGTAATCCTTCAAAAACTAGGCGAGTATTAGTTTGGGGCGCAATAACGTTTGCTAAAGTGCTTTTTATTCTTGTATTTTTTCTGGTGATTTATAGCATTTATCTTGATGGAAAAGTAAGAAACAAGTTTGAAGGCCAACGCTGGGAAGTGCCTATTCAAGTGTATGGCAAAGCTGAAGCTTTTAAGCGTTCACAAGCTATTAATTTAGCCATTTTATCTTCGTCACTGCAGTTTTCTGGTTATAAACGAGTAAGTAAAGTAACTAAGGCGGGTGAATATGCCCTGTCAGGTTCACGTATTGTAGTTTATCGCCGAGCTTTTAGTTTTGACAATGATATGCAGGTGGCAAATAAGGTTCAAATTGATGTAAGTAATGGCCGCGTGAGTAAAATTTACATTGATAATCAGTCGGTCAGTTCAGTTCGAATGGAACCTGTATTAATGGACCGTATTTTACCCTCAAGTAAAGAAGATCGTGTACTTACGCCTATAGGCGATGTGCCGGTGTTATTACTCGATACCTTACTATTAGTTGAAGATCGTAATTTTTATTTTCATAAAGGTATTTCTCCGTTAGGTATATTAAGAGCACTTTATAGCAATATTTTAGCGGGTAGAACGGTTCAAGGGGGCAGTACACTTACGCAGCAGTTAGTTAAAAATATGTTTTTAACCCGAGATAAAACCTTATGGCGAAAAGCTAATGAAGCGATTATGTCGTTAATTTTAGAGTATCGCTATAGCAAAGATCTCTTGTTAGAAGCTTATATTAATGAAGTCTACTTAGGTCAAAATTATGCTAATGCTATTCATGGTTTTGGTTTAGCCGCTGAGTTTTATTTTGGACAACGTATTGAACAATTAACAGCAGAACAAATGGCCATGCTAGTAGGAATTGTTAAAGGGCCTAGCTATTATGACCCATGGCGTAAGCCTAATAAAACAAAAGCTCGACGCGATTTAGTTTTAAAGTTGATGTTTGAAAAAGAATTTTTAACAAAAGCTGAGTTTGTTCAAGCAATAGAGTCGCCACTAACAGTAAGAAAAGCTCGCAGATTTTCCCGTCAGAAATTTCCAAGCTATGTGCAGTTGGTTAAGCAAGAGCTTGCTGAATTGATGACAGAATACGATCAAAAATCAGGTATTTCTGTTTTTACCGGATTCTCCCATTATAGCCAACAGATGTTAGAACAAACGATAGAAGAGCGGCTGCCTAAACTTGATACTACTGGAGAGCTGCAAGCAGCTATGGTGGTAAGTGATATAAAGTCGGGTGAAATAAAAGCTATTGTGGGAGGGAAAAAAAGTGGTTATGCCGGTTTTAATCGAGCGATAAACTCGAATAGGCCTATTGGTTCTTTAGTAAAACCTGCTATTTATTTAGCGGCATTAGAGCGCTATGAACAGTATTCTTTAGCAACGGTATTAGAAGATAAACCAATAACACTCACTTCTGATGAAGGGACTCAATGGAGTCCTAAAAACTACGATGGTAAGTATCGCGAGAAAGTTAATTTAATTGATGCTCTGGTTGAGTCATTAAATATTCCTACTGTTAATTTAGGTATGGCGATTGGCTTAACCAATATTGCTGATACTTTACATGTATTGGGATTTGATAAAGATATTACCGTACGGCCTTCTATGTTATTAGGCTCAATTAATATGTCGCCGGTAGAAGTGAATCAATTTTATCTACCTATAGCGTCTAATGGTTTTAGTAAACAAGGGCACACGATTACACGGATTACTTCCTCACAAGATGTAACCTTATTTGAATTTAAAGCGATAGATACGCAACTGTTTTCGTCTCAAGCTTCTTATTTACTTGACTATGCTTTATCTGAAGTAACTAAACGAGGTACCGCAAAATCATTAACTTGGCGGCTGAAAGGGAAAGAAATTTTAGGCAAAACGGGTACTACAAATGATCAACGAGATAGTTGGTTTGTTGGTTTTGATAATCAGCACCTTGTAACTTCTTGGGTTGGTTTGGACGATAACAAGCCTACTAAGCTAACAGGCAGTAGTGGTGCATTAGTTTTATTCGCAGATTACATGAATAAACAAGGTGTTATTGATAAAGAACTTAACTCACCTGAAAGAATTGAGTTGGTTACCTTTGAAAAAGAAACGGGTAATGCTGTATCTGATGATTGTAGCGAAACAATATTATTACCGGCAAACAGCAATTCTCTTCAAAAACTGGAAACTTGTTCGAGTTCTCCTGTTAAAAAGCTCTCATGGTTGGATAAATTATTTGGAAATTAGAAAAAATTTATAAATATTTACATGTTAAAGCTGTTGTTTAATTGTATACAATTTGTTAATAATAAGTTATTGATATAGAATATTATCTTACAATAGCAAATATTATTCGTTGTTTTAAACAGCTTAGAATGGTTCTTAATTAGTGAAGATCATACCTTTATATATTTTGAACCTTTATAGGTTGTGTGCTAATAATTGTTATTGTACACAGAAGTTTAAATACTTTTTCGCGTATTTATTTATGTTTTATAGGGTTTAATTAACGTACACGTTAGCTGAACTTTAAAGCACAGGAAGCTAAGTTTATTGCATATTACATACAAATTATAAGTTGACGTAAACAAAAGTCACGTAGAGGTAAATATGAAACACCGCTTAGATTTTGCATATCTTACCGTATTACCAAATAATATTATTGAAGTGGTTGTTGATGATGGCATTGAATTAACCTTAGAGATGGTCGAAGAAAGTCATAGGATACTGAAAAAATCAATGACTGATTGCTTCGCCTTATTAATTAATAATATTCATGAATTTGAAGTGACATTTGAAGCCAAGTTAACGATGGCTTCTCATGAACATTTAAAAGCCATTGCTTTTGTTTATTACAATCAAAATAATAAAGTAGAAATTGAAAACTTGATTGAGCTACGAAAAGTCGATAAGTGGAATGTAAAAGTTTTTTCTGGTTTAGAAATGGGTTGGCAAGAGGCACATAGTTGGCTTACGCATGAAATGGAAAGCTTAAAAGTTAAGTCAAATTAGTTTTGTAATGTAAATAAAGGTAGATATGTTTTTAATATCTACCTTTTTTGATCTATGCCATAAAATTCATTACAACTGGGCAAAACACTTATCAGCTGCGGCTAATGTTTTATCAATAATATCATCAGTATGAGCCGTTGATAAAAAGCCTGTCTCAAAGGCTGATGGCGCTAAGTAAACACCTTCTTTTAGCATTAAATGGAAGAATTTTTGGAATCTTTCGCTATCACATGCAGTTGCTTGAGCATAGGTTGTAATGGTTTCTTTAGAATCAGTGAAGAAAAATCCAAACATGCCGCCTACGTAGTTTACGCTTAGTGCAATATTATTTTTTTCAGCCATCGCTTTTAATCCAAGGGCTAATTTTTTAGTGCCTTCAGATAACTGTTGGTGTTTATTGCCTTGAGACAATTCAGTTAACGACGCTAAACCTGCTGCCATAGCTATTGGGTTACCTGATAGGGTGCCTGCTTGATAAACAGGGCCTACAGGAGCGATATAATCCATTATTTCTGTTTTACCACCAAAGGCGCCAACAGGCATGCCGCCACCAATAACTTTACCTAAAGTTGTAAGATCAGGAACAATATTATAATGAGCTTGAGCACCACCAAGTGCGACTCTAAAACCTGTCATGACTTCATCAAAAATTAAGACACTGTTGTATTGATCGCAAACTTCTCTTAAGCCTTCTAGAAACCCTTCCACAGGAGGAATACAGTTCATATTTCCTGCTACGGGTTCTACAATAATACAAGCGATTTCGTCTTTATATTCTGAAAAAATTGCTTTAACTTCTTCAATATTGTTAAAGCTAACCGTAAGCGTATGTTTAGCAAAATCAGCAGGTATACCAGGTGAGTTAGGTACCCCCATGGTCAATGCACCTGAACCGGCTTTAACCAGTAACGAGTCCGCATGGCCGTGATAGCAGCCTTCAAACTTTAATATTTTATCTCGGCCAGTATAACCACGAGCTAAACGTATAGCGCTCATGGTCGCTTCTGTCCCCGAACTTACCATACGAAGTTTTTCCATTGATGGTACAAGTTCTTTAACTTTTTCAGCCATGGTAATTTCAAGTTCGGTTGGAGCTCCAAAACTTAAACCGTTTTTAGCTGTTGAAATAACGGCTTCTAAAATAGCTGGGTGGTTATGACCTAAAATCATAGGTCCCCACGAGCCAACGTAATCTATATAGGCTTTATCGTCGGCATCATATATATAAGCGCCTTCAGCACGTTTAATAAAGCAAGGGGTACCACCTACGCCATTAAATGCTCTTACTGGAGAATTAACGCCGCCAGGAATAGTATGTTGCGCATTTTCAAATAGTTGTTCAGATTTATTCATTTTGTCGTTCCAATATTTATTTCGCTGTATGCCATGTCACTGGCTTTTCAAATTTAGTCAGATTATTTTCAACACCAAGCGTTAATGCAAATAGTGCCATACGTACGAGTACACCGTTTTGGGCTTGTCTGAAAATAGCTAGGTTGTCTAGATCATTGAGGTCGTTATCAAGTTCGTTTGCGTCTGGACGAGAGTCTCTTGGTAGAGGGTGCATAATTACCGTATTTTCTTTGCAATACTGAAGATAAGTTTCTTTATTTAAACTAAAGTGACCACGGTACAAATCAGCTTCATCTTTACTGGCAAAACGTTCTTGTTGAATACGTGTTTGATAAATAACATCGCAGGCGAGATTGCCTTCTATTTTATCTGTTTGAATAACCTCATGGCCAGCGTTTGTTAATGTAGAAATTACACCATCTGGCATTTGTAAGGCATCTGGCGATATCATAGTAACTTTTACATTTTTGTATAAGCTCAATAATTTAGATAAAGAATGTACGGTTCTACCATGCTTTAAATCACCCATTAGAGTAATGTTTAAATTATCTAAGTTTTTGTTAAATGGAGCCATTTCAGATTTAATTGTGAATAAATCGAGCAAGGCTTGAGTCGGGTGTTCATTCGCTCCGTCACCACCATTTATTACAGGAACACTACTTCCTTTTGAAAATTCTTCAACCGAATGCATTTTAGGATGACGCATGGCAATAACATCTGAGTAGCCACTAATAACTCTCGCGGTGTCAAATAATGATTCGCCTTTACTTAATGATGAATTTTCTTCACCAACAGTTTCTCTAACAAAACCACCCAATAAATTAAATGCTGCACCAAAACTTACACGGGTACGTGTACTTGGTTCAAAAAATAAGTTATTTAAAATAGCCCCGTCGAGCACGGTACAACGCTTTTTTCTCATGGCATAAGGAGCCATAAGAGAAGATATTTCTAAAATGCGAGAGATGGCATCGCGATCAAATTGTGATACAGAAAGTATATGACTTCCTTCAAATTTCATCATGTTGATATACCCAATGTAGTTGGTTTTGTAAGGAATGTATAAGCGTACATTCATTGAGAGCGCGCAGGAATATAGCATAAAAGCCCATTGAATATAATGAAAATTGCGCTAATAGTTACGCTGTTTTATCTCTTTTATAAGTTAAAAAGGTTTAACGTACACCAATATAATAATACCAAATAAGGCAAAAACGGGTAACTCATTAAACAAGCGATAAAAACGACCTGACTTTGTGTTTTTATCATGTTGAAAGTCTTTAACCAATTTAAAACAATACGCATGATAAATAACAACTAAAATCACTAGCGTAAGTTTTACGTGTAACCATTTGGAAGCAATAAACCAATCTATTCCATAATAATTAATTAACGCAATGCCCAAACCTATAGTGAGCAAAGAAAAAGGAGTAATAAAATAGAGTAATCTTTTTTCCATTCCTTTTAAGTGCTCTGCAACTTCTTTTGATTGTGTTTCAGCATGATTTACAAAGAGGCGAGGTAAATAAAAGATACCAGCAAACCATGCCGTCATAAAAGCAACATGAAAAGCCTTTAACCATAATAAAGTTGTCATTAACGTATTTTTCCTTCAACTAAAAAGCGTCTTATTTGTTCAAAAGTAATAACCCCTAAAATGTCGTCTATATTATCGTCATAAATATAAACACCACCTTTACGTTTTTTTACTAACAGTAAGTAGGCTTCTACTAGAGTTGATTGCGCATGTAATGGTAGTAATAAGTGATTAGTAATGACTTGACTGTTAGGGTCTGAATCATCTCTTTGAAGCCAATAATATAAGCTATTATCTGCGTTGTTATTATCAATTCTATCTAATAGTAAACTGTTCTCGCTGGCTTGCTTTAAATGTTCTACTTTTTCTTGTTCTGAAAGTTTGTGGCTAATGGTGAAATGCTCATTCATTAACCCTAAAACACCTATTCGCTGTAATGATTTTTCTAAGGGGGGTTTACGGTAAGTCAAATTTTGAACTTCAAGCTGCATTACAAATAAAGAGCGATTACCAAAAAACTGTCCAGATATTACACATGCTGTTCCAATAACTACCATTGCAGGCACAATAATTTCTAATTGATTTGATAGTTCAACAACTGTGATTAATGCAGCCAATGGTGCATTTAATGTTGCGGCCATCATGCCTGCCATTCCCATTAAAGCTAGGTCATTAGTTAAATGAACTTCAGGAAAATATAATTGCACTAATATAGCAGCACAACTTCCCGCTATGGCACCTATTCCTAAAATAGGGCCAATAGCACCTCCTGGTATTCCTAAACCTAACGCTGATATTGTCATCACTATTTTAGCAACTAATAACCCCGTAATGAGAATTAGAGAAGAGTTTTCACCAATAGAAAAACTAATGGCATTCATGTTGGTTCCTACCGCTTGAGGAAAAATATAACTGAGAGCTCCTGTTATTAGTGCAGCTAAAAGTAGGCGCTTAACAATA
The DNA here is from genome assembly GCF_002000085.1 of Pseudocolwellia agarivorans. Lineage (GTDB taxonomy): Bacteria > Pseudomonadota > Gammaproteobacteria > Enterobacterales > Alteromonadaceae > Pseudocolwellia > Pseudocolwellia agarivorans. The sequence continues at coordinate 124,146 of NZ_MUZU01000008.1, read as the reverse complement.
TGAAATTTCTCTGAGTGTTTAATAATTAAAACTAAATAGCGATTAAAAACAAAAGCAACTACACCAATTGCAATAGCAAATACAATGAGCACAGGGTAATGTGCGAACTCCAAGGCGATATTGTTAAAATATTCTAATTCATGAGCCGGACCTAAAGTACTACTCGTTATCATAGATCCAACAAGAGACGCCATCATTATAGGAATGAAAATATGGACTTTATATTCGCGAAGAATAACTTCCATAACAAAAATAACAGCCGCAAGTGGAGTATTAAAACTGGCTGAAATAGCCGCTGCAATACCACAGGCACATAAGGTACGAATACTGTTATGAGGTAACTTTAATAATGTCCCCAAATAACTACTAAATGCAGCGCCAAGGTGTATAGCAGGACCTTCACGTCCTACTGAAAATCCGGAAGCTAAAGCGACAGCACTACCAATAAATTGGTTGATAGTATTACGCAGAGGGATCTCACCGTAAGCGACTTTTAAACGGTGTAAAACAAAAGGGATTCCGGTACGTAAGTATTTATATCCAGTGACCCAAGAAACTAATAATATAATAATCGCGCCAATTATAGGTATTATGAAACGACTTACTTTACTTAAGCTGTTATAGTTGTCCTTTTCGCTTAAATATAATTGCTGTAAAGCGTCTGTTGTGATCGTAAAGCCAACAATAAGTAGGGCTGATAGTGCGCCACCTATAGTTGCCAACATGCAAAGTTGCCAAGAGGTTATTGGGAGCGATAAACGTTTTTTTAATGAAAATAATATCATTATTAATAGATCATAAAGCGGTAGTTGTTTTTTACATAAATATGTTTTGAAAAAGTAATCTTAGTAAAAGATTCATTAACAACATATGATGTAAAAATAGTTCCTTATAATATTCAATATACTAATACTTTTTAAATGAATTGGTTAGCAAAAATAAATCTTAATGCTTTTGTGCATAAATTAGGTGTCTTTCGTTCATCGTTATTGTTGATCACCTTAATAATCACGTGTGTTTTTGTTGGTTATCGAATTGGTAATTATTTTCATGGACATCAATCACAAGCCTTATCTTATCATAAAAAAAGATTAGAGCTTTTGTATAAGCAAGAAGCAGAGCAAATAAAAAGAATAAATACTTTAGAAGCTGAATTAGAAGTGGAGAAAATGGCAGCTAAAAAGTCACTGGCTTTACTGAAAGATGTGGAAAATGAACATTATCAGCTGAAAAAAGAATTGGCTTTTTATGAAAAAATTATGGCTCCTGAAAAGCAAGCTGATGGCGTTGTTCTTGATGATTTTATTGTGTCAAAAACCGAAACAGACAATCGATATAATTTTAGAGTATTTTTAGTTCACCAGTTATTACAAAAAAGATATGCCAAAGGTTTTGTTGAAATTAAAATTTCAGGTAGTTTGGACAATAAAACGACCGTGTTAAATCTTAGCGATATATCAGAACTCACTCAAAAAGATCTTTCTTTTAGTTTTAAGTTTTTTCAAGTGGTTGAAGGTGTATTTTCATTACCTGAAAATTTTTCACCAGAAAAAATAAATATTATCATTACTTTACCTAAAGGCCGTTGGCAGAAATACCATCGCTTAGAAGAAAGTTATAAATGGAATATTAAATTAGGTCGTTTCGCTAAATCGATCCCTATAATACTTGACTAAAACAGTCAAGTTTAAGATAATCACCCACAGTTTCAATGTATCAAGTAGAGAATTATGTCTAGCCCAGAATTACCAATTAAATTTTCAGACGCTGCAGCAACTAAAGTACTTGCTTTAATTTCTGAAGAAGAAAACCCAGAGCTTAAATTACGTGTTTATGTAACAGGTGGTGGCTGTTCAGGTTTTCAGTATGGATTCACTTTTGACGAAAAAGTAAATGAAGGCGATATGACTATTGAGAAAAAAGGCGTCACTATGGTTGTTGATCCTATGAGTATTCAATATTTAGTTGATGGTGAAGTTGATTACGTTGAAGGCCTAGAAGGTAGCCGATTCTTAGTTAATAACCCAAATGCAACCACAACGTGTGGCTGTGGATCTTCTTTTTCTATCTAACACCACGACTGTTTCAGTATTATTTTCAGTTTAGGTAAACTTTTATCTAAACTGAAAATAAAGTTAACTTCGTTTCTTCTATATTCTTTGCTTATTAATATTTCTGCGTTTAATTGCCCCTTTTGTTCGTTCAATACGTTTGCATGTCGTCTAGTTATTATGAATACTGTAGTAACTACAATTAATGCTTAGGATCTTCAATGTTTAATAACTTATTAAAAATAGGGCTGTTTTCAATTGCTTTTATAAGTACTGCAGCGAGTGCTGATGTACTTAATGCGAATGAAAAAAAGCAAATAATGGCGTTAAAAGAAACGGCATTAACATCTGAGTTGTCGTATAACTTAATTGAATCTTTAACAACGGAGGTTGGGCATCGCCTTGTGGGTTCAGAAGGTGATAAAAAGTCAATTACTTGGGCAGTTAATAAGATGAAAGCTCTTGGCTTTGATAAAGTGTGGACTGAAGATGTAACTGCGACCTATTGGCATAGGGGAGAAGTAGAAGCTAAAGTTATTGCTCCTTATCCGCATAAAGTTGTTGCAATAGCATTAGGTGGTAGCGTAGGTACAGGTGATAAGGGCGTTAAAGGTAAAATTGCTCACTTTAATACATTTAAAGATTTAGAGGCGGCTGCAGATAATAGCTTGAATGGTAAAGTTGTTTTTATCTCATACCGTATGGAAAGACATATTGATGGTAAAGGGTATGGACCCGCAGTTGCTGCACGTAAAAATGGTGCAGCAGTTGCCGCTAAAAAAGGCGCTTCAGCCATTATTATTCGCTCAATTGGTACAGACAACAATCGTTTAGCTCATACGGGGTCTGTACGTTATGACGAAGGTGGTAAAGCAATACCCGCAGCAAGTATCTCAAATCCTGACGCAGATATGTTGCTTAATCAATTAAAACGTTCTGATGATGTAGAATTCTACTTAAAACTAACCTCTCATAGCGATCCTAAAGTGGTAGCTAAAACAGCGAACGTTATTGGTGAATTAACGGGAAGTGAATTTCCAGATGAATACGTAACGCTTGGTGCTCACCTTGATAGTTGGGATGTTGGAACAGGAGCAGTTGATGACGGTATTGGTGTAGGTATGATGATGGCAACTGTGCATCATATTGCTCAGCTTCCCGTTAAACCTAAGCGTTCTATTCGCGTGATTTTATTTGCTGCTGAAGAAATAGGTTTAGTGGGCGCAAAAACATATGTTGAAAAACGCAATGGAGATATGGCTGGTCATGTTATTGGCGCTGAATGGGACTTTGGTGTAGGACCTATTTATGAAATGAAAACAGGTGTTGGTAAAAAATCATTACCTGCATTATATGACTTTGCAAAATATCTTAAGCCTTTAGGTGTTAGTGTAAATAAAACAAATACAGCAAAAGCACAATCTGATATGAGCTTAATGAGTCAAGCTGGTATGCCTAGCGTAAATTTTGCGCCAGATGGTAGCTTGTATTTTGATTATCATCACACAGAAAATGATACATTAGACAAAGTAGACGCTAAAGCGTTAAAGCATAACACTGCCATATACACTATGTTTGCTTATTTTACTGCTCAGTCAGGCGTTGATTTTAGCCAATAAATCGTAAGAGAGTATTTTTTAGGTTCAGTTTAAAGTAATAAACCTCAGCTCGGGATAAGCAAAGTTACTCAACAAGCTATTTTTATGCCTAACTTCGTTGAATTTATTACTAATAGCTAGCTATTAGATAGAAAAATTCGCCTTGTTATACACAAAAATATCAATGTTGAGAGACTAATATAACTTAGGAAAACAACGATGCAGGTTAAGGTTTTGATAAATAATAATTTTAATTCATTATCTAACATTCATTAACCCGAGTTGAGGTTAATAAGTTATTTTAAATTGAACCTAAATTTTTGGTGGTTAAATTATACTGGAGTAAGAGGTTTGTAGTGTTGATGTAAACTATTCTGTTTCAAACTCTGTCATTTTTTTATTCATATAAAGTTGTTGATCCGCTTTTTTTAATAGCTCATTCATATTTAATTCACCATCACTGACTGCTGCACCACAAGTTATTGTAATAGGTAGTTTTTTATCTTCATATGGCATAGGATTGTCGATAAAGTATTGGCACAGCCTTTTAGCTGCCATTAATGCTTCTTTGTAGTTTTGGCTTGCTAAGGTCACAACAAACTCATCACCAGCATAACGAAAACATCGGTCATTTTCTCTAATGAGTTGTTTTAGTGTTTGTGCCACATAAACCAATACTTGATCACCACAATCATGACCATAGGTGTCATTAATTTTTTTAAATTTATTACAATCAATGAAAAGGACAGCAAACGATACGCCATAGCGTCGTTGACGGATTAACTCTTCAGTAATCGATGCTTCCATTAATCTCCGATTAGCAAGTCCTGTTAACCTATCGTAATTGGCAATATATTCTAACTGTTCTCTGGCCAATACATTTGATAAACATAAACTTACTTTTACTGCGAGTTGTTCTAAATGAAAGGTACCTAAATTGGGAGTAAAGCGTGTTTTATCTATATCGGTAAATAATAAACTCCCAAAAAGCTTATTCTCGAGAATTAAAGGTGTTAGAGCAAAAGATTGTCCGGTGCCTAGTGTTTCTTGAGAAAAGTTCACCAATAACTCTTGAATGTTGTCGGTTAAATAGGGTTTATTGTTGAGGTGATATTTTTTTAATTGTTTATGGGTAACACTGGTGGTGTTTTGTTGATACCAATAAGACTTTATATTTTCATTAATAAGGAATGAAATAGGAGTAGGGTCAACTAACAGTAAGCGAATATTGGTTAAATTAAATTTAGTTTTAATAGAGTTTAATAAACGTTGCAGTAATTCATCACTAGAATTTGACGTTAAAACTTCGGTTTCAATTTCAAATAATTTTTTAGAAATTGCTTCATTCGCTTTAGAATTTGCAATTAATTGTTCTAGTTCAGACATTTAATTAACTCTTTTCAAAATACCTTAAAACAACATTGTTATATGAACCTTGTTATTGTGCAAGCATTCAATCGTACTTTTATGGTATTAAAATTGCTTTGTTAGAAGTGATAGTTAAACAAAATTTTATTAGTATGCTTAATGTTTCTTTTTAATGGCCGATAATAAATATAATGTTTAGTCTGTGTCATATTTTTTTTCAATAGTTATAGGTTGTTTTATGAAGCTATCTTTTTTCTCAATATTATTTTTTATATTTATTTCTTTTCAGTCATCTGCTGAAGCATTAAAAGTGGTACAAATATATACAGATAATGAATTATTAGATCTAATTAAAGATAATAAACATTTAGGGCAAGTTGTTTTAGATGATTGTCAGCTTGTACAAGATATTGAAGCTAGGGCGATAAAATCACAAATGCCTTCTTACCAGTTTTTATGGGGAGATATGTTAGCTTATGGTGTTTGTGTGAAAAAAGACGTTGAATTAGGGCTTTACTACATGCAAGAAGCTGCTGATCAAGGTTTATCAGAAGGACTTGAACAACTTGGCCGTTATTACCATATAGGAAAGTTTGTTCAGGTGGATGTAGATAAAGCGATTCGTTACTTAAAAGAAGCTGCAACCCTCAAAAACTTAAAAGCTCAAATTAGATTAGCGCAAATATATGATCAAGGATTTGGTAGCCCACTTGATTTTCCAGCACTTTATTCTCAACTTCACCATGCGGTTACCGATGATAAAAAAGTACACAAAAAAATATCAACATTATTACTAAAACTTGCCGATAAAATGCCTGAGCGCGTTATTAATGCGGCAAAAGTTACCGAATATTAATTATATTGCGTTGTTTTATTTTTAAAGCGAAATTAACGTTCATTAATTCGCTTAATTTAGGGCAATTGCGTATAATAAACAAAAATATTATTGAATCTATACTGTGACTTTAAAAGACCCTTTTTCAAAACGTGAAGCAGAAAAATACGAACAACCGGTTGCAAGCCGAGAACTTATTTTATCTGTTATTCAAGACGCTCCTATCCCGCCAACTTTCAATGCACTACTCAAAACTTTTAACTACACCGATGAAAATAACAAAGTAGGTTTGAAGCGACGTTTACGTGCAATGGAAACCAGTGGTCAGATAATATTTAATAAGTTTAAACAATATGCTATTGCGCCTAAAAACAGCGTATTAACCGGTCGAGTGAGTGGTCATCGAGATGGGTTTGGCTTTTTTATTCCAGACGTAGTTCCTGGTGAAAAGCCAAGTAAAGACTTATACATTTCAGCTCATGAAATGAAGCGTGTTATTCATGGCGATATTGTCGAAGCTATTTTAGTTGATAGAACAGATCGGAAAGGTCGTAAAGAAGTTCGTATACTTGATGTTATACAACCAAGAAAAAGCGGTGTTGTAGGTCGATTGTTCGTTGAAAAACATATTGTTTATATGAAACCAGATGATGCTCGAATTAAAATAGATATTTTAATTGATCCTAATGAGCGTATGGGAGCAAGACACGGACAAGTGGTTGTTGTGGAAGTAACACAACGTCCATCTAAAAGAGCGAATGCTGTAGGTAAAGTGGTTGAAGTACTAGGCGAGCATATGGCTCCCGGTATGGAAATTGAAATAGCTTTACGAGAGCACGACTTACCTCATGAGTTTTCTGCCGAAGTGATGGAAGAAGTCAGTGTACTTTCGGACGAAGTGGAAGAAGCCCCTAAAGCCTGTAGAAAAGACTTAAGAGATTTACCACTAGTTACTATAGACGGTGAAGATGCTCGAGATTTCGATGATGCTGTTTATTGTAAACCTAACGAAAAGGGGGGCTGGACATTATGGGTTGCTATAGCCGATGTGAGCTACTATGTTCGTGATAAAACAGCGTTAGACGACGAAGCGATATCAAGAGGTAACTCTGTTTACTTCCCAAGCCAAGTTATTCCGATGCTGCCTGAAAAACTTTCTAATGGTTTATGTTCTTTAAACCCAAATGTAGATCGTTTGTGTATGGTTTGTGAAATGTCGATTGATGCTCAAGGTGAGCTAGTTGATTCTACATTCTACTCAGCTGTAATGCGTTCTCATGCTCGTTTTACTTATACAAAAGTGGCAGCCATTCTTGAAGGCGACGAAGCACTTAAAGTTGAATATGCTGCATTAGTGCCTGATTTAGAAAACCTAAACAGTATGTATCAAGCATTAAATGATTCACGCTTAAAACGTGGTGCTATTGCGTTTGAAACAGAAGAATCTAAGTTCATCTTTAATGATGATAAGAAAATTGCTTCTATCGAATCGCTCGTACGTAACGATGCACATAAAATCATTGAAGAATGTATGATTTTAGCGAACGTTTCTACCGCTAAATTTATTGAACAACATAAAGCTCACGGTTTATTCAGAGTACATGAAAAACCAAGTGGCGATAAATATAATAATTTTGTTACCTATATTCGAGAATTAGGTATTGAAACTCCAGCAAAAGAAGAACCTACACCTGCTGATTACGGACAAATATTAAAACGTATTGCTGACAGGCCTGATCAAGAGCTGATTCAAACCATGCTGCTAAGATCGATGAAACAAGCGGTTTATCAAAGTGATAATTTAGGTCATTTTGGTTTAGCTCTTGAGTCATATAGCCATTTTACTTCACCAATTCGTCGTTATCCTGACCTTGTCGTGCATCGTGTTATCAAAGCTATTCTAGAGAAGCAAGCAGAGAATAAATTAACTGGCGCAAATGACGGTGAATATACTTATACCTCGGAGCAAGTGATTGAACTTGGCGAACATTGCTCTATGACAGAGCGCAGAGCTGATGATGCGACAAGGGATGTATCTGATTGGCTTAAATGTGAGTTTATGCAAGACCACATTGGCGACAGTTTTAATGGTGTTATTTCAACCGTTACTAACTTTGGCTTATTTGTCAGGCTTGCGAACTTAGGCATTGAAGGTTTAATTCATATTAACTCATTAGGCCGTGATTATTATCGATTTGATGAAGTCAGATTGTGCCTAACAGGTGAAAATACTGGAACAAAATATAAAGTTGGCGATGCTATCGAAGTTAAGGTTGCAGCGGTTAACTTAGACGAGAAAAAAATAGACCTAATGATTGATGGCGTAGTGGTTGATGAAAAAGATCAACGACGTTCACGTTCTCCACGTAAAGGTATGAAGAAAAATAGTGCGAGTGATAAAGGCGTTAAAAAAGGCGCTAAAAAATCTAAAGGAACTCCAGCTACTGTATCAAGTGATACAAAAAAACCGAAAGCAAAAGCTAAAAAGAAAAGAGTTAAGAAGCCACGCCCTGGTAAAAACGCACGCTCAAAGGCTAAATAATTAATACTGTTAATTAAATAGCTAATACAAATTTGAAATATAAATTAGATAAGTAATAAACATGGCAAAGCAAGACGAAGTAGTATTTGGTATTCACGCAATTAATTCTATGCTTAAAAGAGCTCCTGAGTTATTCGTAGAGTTATGGTTTTTAAAAGGTCGTGAAGACGAACGCTTAAAACCTATTATTAATTTAGCAAGAAAATACGGTATTCCAACGCAATTAGTTAACCGTAAAGTACTTGATGAGAAAAGCGAAGGTGAGCAACACCAAGGTGTATTAGCCCGAGTAAAAGCAGGCAAGGTATACACAGAATCTGACCTAGACGACATAGTTGCAGCGGCCAATAAAAAAGAAGAATTACCTTTTTTCTTAATACTTGACGGCGTAACAGATCCACATAATCTAGGTGCTTGTTTACGTAATGCTGACGCCGCTGGTGTACACGCTATTATTGTTCCTAAAGATAATGCCGCACGTATTACTGCAACAGTGAGAAAGGTTGCTGTTGGCGCTGCTGACACTGTACCTTTAGTGCAAGTAACTAATTTATCAAGAACCATGAAGCAACTGCAAGATTTAGGGGTGTGGATAGTTGGAACTGCTGGCGAAACTGATATCAATTTATATGATGTTAAATTTGAAGGTGCTATGGCTCTTGTTATGGGCGCTGAAAGTAAAGGAATGCGTCGCTTAACGCGTGAAAATTGTGATCAAATAGTTAAATTACCCATGGCTGGAAGTGTTTCAAGCTTAAACGTTTCAGTTGCGACGGGTATATGTTTATTTGAAATCGTTAGACAAAGATCAAATATAAATTAATATATTTAAAAAACATGATTTAATTTCTATATAAAAAAAGAGCTGTTATAGCTCTTTTTTTATATGGGAATTGTTTTTATCTTATTGAATTTTATATGTAAAATATGAGTTTTCAAGTTTTAAAAATCAATGGTGAAATGCGCTCCATCACTGATTTAGGTTTATAACTCTAACCACTAAAAAAATACATCCGGCACGGCCCTCAATCAACGCTTGCCTTTAATGTCGATTTTATCTACACTACGCGACCTTAATTCAGCTAGAACTTTTTGTTCCTTGTCTCAACACTGGTGTTGGCTGAGCCAGATAAGAGGCTACAACCGTAGGGAGCTCGTAATGCGTCATTACGAAATCGTATTTATGGTTCACCCTGATCAGAGTGAACAAGTACCTGGCATGATCCAGCGTTATACTGACTTGATCAATGCTGCTGAAGGCAAAATCCACCGTCTTGAAGACTGGGGTCGTCGCCAATTAGCATACCCAATCAATAAATTGCATAAAGCACACTATGTTTTAATTAACATTGAAGCGCCTCAATCAGTTATTGATGAACTAGAAACTTCTTTCCGTTACAACGATGTTATTATTCGTAACATGATCATGCGTACTAAAGGTGCAGTAACTGAAGCTTCAGTTATGGCTGTTTCTGAAGAACGTCGTGAAGTTAAGAAAGATGTTGCTGAAGAAGCGCCTAAAGCTACTACTGAAGAAGCACCTAAGGCTGCTGCTGAAGAAGTTACAGGCGAAGAATAAGTAACAGTGACAGTCTCTTTATCAGAGAATTGCCTTGTGTTGGTAGGAAAAGTTATTAAACGACCTAAAATATCAACAAGCCCCGCAGGTATTCAGCATTGTCAGTTTTCAATAGATCATCATTCTATTCAAAACGAAGCAGGTATGAACAGACAAGCGTTTGTTCGAATACAAGTAGTTGCAACAGGTGATATGTCACAAAACTTAACTCGTGATTTAACTGAGGGCTGTAATGTAAAAGTGACTGGTTTTATCAACCGGCACGAATCTCGAAACGGTAATCCGCTTCTTGTGTTACATGCTCAACAGATTGAAATGATTAATTAGGAGAAATCCATGTCTCGTTTTTTTAGACGTCGTAAGTTCTGCCGTTTTACTGCAGAAGGTGCTGTATCTATCGATTATAAAGATATTGCAACACTAAAAAACTATATCACTGAAAGTGGTAAAATTGTTCCTAGCCGTATTACTGGTACAGCTGCTAAATATCAACGTCAACTTGGTCGTGCGATCAAGCGTGCTCGTTATTTAGCATTGTTACCATATACAGATTTACATAAGTAACCTAATAAGGGGTTTTGAAAATGGAAGTAATCCTTCTTGATAAAATCGCCAAATTAGGCGGCCTTGGTGACAAGGTGTCAGTTAAGTCTGGCTATGCACGTAACTACTTATTACCAAAAGGTAAGGCTGTATTTGCATCTGCGGCTAACGTTGAGCATTTTGAAGCTCGTCGTGCTGAATTAGAAGCTCAATTAGCAAAAACTTTAGCAGCAGCTGAAGCTCGTGGCGCTAAATTAGCTGAATTAGCTGAAATTACTATCGCATCAAAAGCGGGTGATGAAGGTAAATTATTCGGTTCAATTGGTACTCGTGATATCGCTAATGCAATTACTGAAGCTGGTGTTGAAGTAACTAAAGCTGAAGTACGTTTACCATTAGGTGCTATCCGTGAAACAGGTGAATTCGATATCGTAATTCACTTACACAATGATGTTGATACTAACATCAAAGTTGTTGTTATCGCTGAAGCATAATTTAAAACTATTCATTTAGTTCTAAATTTTTAAACACCGTATTATCTTAGATAATACGGTGTTTTTTATTTTATGGTGTTAAATATTAGCGATATAAGTCATTTTTATAGTAAAAAAATATGGTTGTTTGATAAATTTACGTTACAGTTAGTTATGAGCTTTTGAATTCTATGTAAATTATCGCCTAATTTCTTTTATATTTATGGCAAAAAGTGTTTATTAAATTATTAACAATAATTTTATTAAAAACTTGCGTCAATTCACTAATAGAGGATAATGGAAATTAGGTAATTCGTTATAAATAAACAATAAAATAGACATATGTCACTTATACCTAAAATTAATAAGCTGTTTTCTAAAAAAAAATCGAACGACATTATTGGTGTTAGTTTGCAATCGAACTCACTATCTTATTGTTATCGTCCCGTAAACACCTCTCCAGATTGTCAAAAAATTACAGAACCTAATCTTTCTCATTCTATTACTACATTAGCTGATAGGGTTAATGGTAAGGGGCTGTGTCATATAGTTTTATCATCGAGTCAATATCAAATAGTACAAGTTGATAAACCTAAGGTACCTGATACAGAAATTAACGCAGCACTTAAATGGCAAGTGAAAGATTTAGTGCCATTTAAACCCGATAATATGGTTGTTGATTATTTTGATGCTCCACAATTATCCATGAATGTAGAAAAAATTAATGTTGTATGTGCTGACTTAACAGAGTTGAAGTCAATTGTTGAAGATATGGGTGATAAGCAATTAGATATAGCTTCTATAACGACAGTAGAGTTTGCGTTTTCACAATTAATTCCCGAAAGTGAATTAGCTATTTTGTTGGTTTGTCAGCATGCAAATGAAGATTTACTTATTCTTATTATTAAACAGGGCCGGATCTTTTTTCAACGTCGTATTCGAGGTCTTTCTCAAATATCACAAAAAACGGAAGAAGAACTTACAATGGGCTCAATAGATATGTTGAGTTTAGAGATACAGCGTTCAACCGATTATTTTGAACGACAATTAAAGCAGGCACCGATCAAAGAAGTTCAAGTGATTATCCCTATGGCATCTGAAGCATTTTTGGTTCGAAAAATTTCAGAAAATACCAATGTACCAGTAAATCTCCTATCAATGCCTGAAGGGTTTGAACAATACCGAGATTTTCCGGGTGCGGTTGGAGCTTCTATGTTACCAAATACGGCGGTAGCAATATGACCGAGATAATAACAGGTAAGCATAGTGTAAACTTATTACAGCCTGAATTAATTCCTGTAAAGCCTTTATGGTCTTTAAAAAGATTGTTTATTGTTTGGTCGGCCACTTTAGTTTTTATGTTGCTATTGATTTTTTTAAGTCAAAATCAATTACAAAAAACGAGTAGTCGTCATCAGCAACTAACAAATGAGACAATAGCATTAAATGAAAAACTTGTTCAATTAGAAAATGAACTTGAAGCTCATAAACCAGATAACAAACTGAAATTAAAAATAGATTTACTTGCGTTAATTTTAAACAATAAAACACAGTTACATGCTGAATTAACTGATACGACAAAAACTCAAGTAGCAGGCTTTGCACAATCAATGACTGAACTATCTGAAAACCATCATAAAGGTATTAGTCTATCCATTGTTCAAATTAACAATGATGATATGACTTTTGCTGGAGTAACTAAAAATCCACAAGCAGTACCTGCTTGGTTGGCAGGTTTTGAAAATGCTACATTTTTGTCAGGTAAAAAGTTTATTAATTTTGTTATGCAAGAAAATGAAAAACAACAAATTCAATTTGCGGTAAGTTCTAAAGCTGATCTTGAGGGCTTTTCTTATGAGTAAGTGGCAAGAGTATTCAGATAAATTTCAAAACATCAGTGTTAGAGAGCAATACTTAATTTTAATTACTGGCTTAGTTGCTATTATTTTTATTTCTTTTACTTTATTTCTTGATCCCAGTTTAGCAAAAACGAAAAACCTTCAAGAGCAGTCTGTTAGTTTAGCATCAGACAATCAGTCGGTTAGAACGTCTATTTCAATTTATGAAGAAGCATTAGCTAAAGATCCTAATGTAAAGTTTAATGACCAAATATCTGCTTATGAAAAGCAATTAAAGCAAATAGACGACAAATTGCTACTATTAACCTCTGAGTTAATCGACCCTATTCAAATGAGATTTGCATTAATTGATATGTTGAAAGTACAAAAAGGTGTATCACTTATTTCATTCGAATTATTAGGCGCTAGACCTTTAATGGGGAAAGAAGGTGACTTAGCTGGTGAAGACAATGAAAGTGAAGAAAATAAGAAAGAAAAGTTAAAAAAAGCTTTTGCTGATGTCAATATGCCACAAGAAAATATTAACTTATACCAACATGGCATTCGATTAAAATTAACGGGTAAATATTTTCAATTACGCGACTATTTATCACAATTAGAAGCTATGCCTTGGAAGTTTTTTTGGAAAGACTTTCGCTATACAATTAAAAAGTATCCATTGGGTGAATTAGAAATTGAGATGTATAGTTTAAGTACTAATGAGGAATTTATTGGTGTATAAATTTATATTAATCATTATTTTATCCGTATTTTCTTTTGATACTTTTGCACAGGGGGTTGATCCAACTAAGCCATTGTCAATATCGAATAATGCAGGCGTTGAAAATATTGAAAAAGGATTAGTACTTGAAACTATTTTTTACCGTAGTAAAAATAAATCAGCAATTATAAGTGGGAAGCTAATGAAGGTAGGTGATTATATTGGAGAGCATGAGTTAATCACAGTAAACTCCTCAAATGTTATTTTACGATCTGATGACGAACGTTTAAAGCTGTCTATGTTTTCTAATGTTGTAACTAAATAACCATGAAAAGAAATAATCATATGAAACTTTCAAAATTGAGCCTAAATAGCTGTTTAATTTCTTTTTTATCTATCGCTTCGGTTGGTTGTCAAACGGTGCCAGATCAGCCAACAGTTGTTAATAACGAGTTAGATAAAGCTATTGAAGAGTCTACAAAACGCAAAACACCTAAACCTTTAACTCAACTTCCAAACTCTGTTAAACAAGAATTAATGCAGCAAAGTATGCAAACTGCAAAAAATGGTTTGCTAGCTGAAAAACGATTAGAGATTGCAGCGAGTGAAGTAAAGGCACAAGATTTTTTCGCCGCTTTAGTTGAAGATTCACCTTATAGTATCGCTGTACATCCTGATGTAAGCGGCTCTATTACATTAAATTTAAAAGAAGTAACGATTCAAGAAACGCTAGATGTTGTAGAAGAATTATACGGTTTCGATATTCGTCGCCAGGGAAGCGTGATTCAAGTGTATGCCGCAGGTATGCGTACAGAAACTATTCCTTTAGATTATCTATTCGTAAAACGCAGTGGTTCGTCTAGTACACGCGTTAATTCTGGTGGTGTATCTGAAAACGATCCTAATTCAGGCGGATCTTCAGGAAGTCGTTCAAGTGGAAACTCTAATCGAAACTCTGGTAATTCAAACAATCAAAACAATGATAATAACAACGGACAAAATAGCCAAAGCAGTAATGGTAGTAGCGGAACTAATATTTATACGAGTAATGAATCTAATTATTGGGAAGAATTAAAAGAAAACTTGTCTTCTTTAATTGGCGCTAAAGCTGAAGGTGGCGAAGGCCGTTCTGTTATTGTTTCCCCTCAGGCGGGCTTAGTAACCGTTCGCGCTTTGCCAAATGAAATAGCGTCAGTAAAAAAATTCTTAACTGATTCACAAGAGCATTTACGTAGACAAGTGATTATTGAAGCCAAAATAATGGAAGTTACTCTCAATGACGACTATCAGCAAGGAGTTAAGTGGGAAAATGTTTTAGGGCATGTAGGCTCAACAGATCTTAGTTTTCAAACAACAGGAAATATTGTTGGTAATGTTATTTCTGCATCTGTGGGGGGCTTAACCGGTCTTAGTTTTAAAAATGCTGATTTTTCAGGAGTTATAGATTTACTTTCTACTCAAGGGAATGTACAGGTATTATCAAGCCCTAGAATTACGGCAACCAATAATCAAAAAGCTGTAATAAAAGTAGGTGAAGATGAATATTTTGTTACTGAAATTTCAAGTACAACTACTACGGGTACAGCAACAACCACAACCCCAGAAATTCAATTAACACCTTTTTTCTCTGGTATTGCATTAGATGTGACCGCGCAAATAGATAAAAATGGGGAAGTCATTTTACATGTTCATCCGTCAGTAACTATTACGGATGAACAAACGAAAACAATACGCTTAGGCGATGATAATTTTTCATTGCCACTTGCACAAAGTAGTGTTCGTGAATCTGATACTATTATTCGGGCTAAATCAGGAGAAATTGTTGTTATTGGTGGTTTAATTGAATCTCGTAAAGTGGATCAAGAGTCAAAAACACCTTTATTAGGCGATATCCCTTTATTCGGAGAATTGTTCAAAAGTAAAACGGAAAGCATTCAAAAGAAAGAACTTATTATTATGCTTAAACCGATTGTTGTCGATCAAAACACTTGGAAAACACAATTACAAGACGCTAGGGCATTATTAAAACAATGGTTTCCTGAAGAAGTTGAAAAAACAACTAGCGAACAGTAAACATGTATTTGTACCACTTTGGTTTACGTGAACTACCTTTTACACTGACGCCAAATACACATTTTTTTTTAGGGCTAGAGCCTCATAACGAGGCTTTAGCGGTGTTAATTACGGCTTTGCAAACAGGCGAAGGCTTTATTAAAGTTATTGGTGAAGTGGGGACTGGAAAAACCTTACTATGCCGTAAATTACTAAATGAAATACCTAAACACTTTGTTACTGCTTACATTCCTAATCCTTATTTAAAGCCTGATGAATTAAGAAGGGCTGTAGCACTTGAGTTGGGTGTAAGACAAGCACAACGAATGTCAGTACAACTACTTACACAACGCATTCAGCAAAAGCTTATTGATTTACATAAAGAGGGGCGCTCTGTTGTTCTCATACTTGATGAAGCACAAGCTTTACCAGAAGAAAGTTTAGAAGCTCTTCGCCTATTTACTAACCTTGAAACAGAAACCAGAAAGCTTTTACAAGTTGTATTATTTGCACAGCCAGAATTAGATGAACGACTAAGCCAAACTAACTTTCGTCAATTAAGGCAGCGCATTACCTTTTCTTATAAGCTAAGGGCAATGACAAGTATTGAAGTTGAGCGTTATATAGAGCACCGTTTACAAATCGCGGGTTATAAAGGCGCTGCTTTATTTAACTCTCGTCTTTGTAAAAAAATATCCAAAGCAACTCAAGGTATTCCGAGGTTAGTTAATATTTTATGTCACAAAATGCTTATGCTCACATATGGTCAAGGACACTTTCAAATTAATACAAGCCATTTAAAAGCTGCGATAAAAGACACCGAAGATACACAATTACCTTTGATTGATCTTCGATGGGTTTTTACAGGTATTATTTTAATTACTTTGTTTATCGGTGCATACCTTTATTGGGATTTCCGAGGATGAGTGTTATTAACCAAATGCTGAAAGAGCTTGAACAAAGGAATGAGCAATCAACAGGTAATCATAATGCCGACACACGTTATGGCAATAAGAAAACGTTATCGAAACTTAATATTGCGCTTATTGTTCTGATGATTATTGTGGTTAATATATTGGGTATTTACACTTGGAATTTGTACTCTGAAAATAAAACCCTTAAAACGGCTGTAAATGTTACGAGTAATCATGATGCTAATACACCTCCTTCAAATGATCAATCAATAACAAAAAAACTTGTGAGCATAGAGCCAAAACTGAAAAGTCAACCTACTGAAATTAAAGAAACTCTTAAAAAAGAAAGTATTCCCACAACGACTCAAGATGTTAAGCCGCCACAAGTTGTTAATACTTTAAGCACAGAACCCAATAAGCAACCCATTGTAGTTAAAGAAGAACATGTTGAACAACTCAATACAGTTACTCAGAAAAGTATTCAGCAAGCTCGTAGTCAGCAGATAGTTGAAGACGACAATACTGTGGTTACACCACTTAATAACATTATAGAATCAGAAGATTTAAACGTAAGTTTGAGAGCTGAAGAAACTCAAGCACCTCTAAAAAAATCATCTCTCAGTATTTCTAGAAGTAAATTATCACCTGAGCGTGCAGTACAGAATAAACTGAAAAAAGCTGAACAAGCTATAATTGACAACCAAGTACCTAAAGCTGAACAATTATTTGAAGATGTTTTACTTATTCAGCCTGAAAATAAAGGTGCTCGAAAACAATTAGCCGCTTTATGGTTTGGCCGTAGACTGTATAGACCAGCGTTAAACTTATTATCACAAGGGATCGATATATATCCTGATGATATGGATTTCAGGCTAATGAAAGCCCGTATTTTAATGACTCAAAATAATAATAGAGAAGCATTTCAAGTATTAAATGATTTCTCTGATGTACAAAATGTAGAGTATCAGTTGTTATTAGCTAATACCGCTGAGTCTGTAGGCAATGTAAATAGTGTGATTTTAGCTTATCAGCAACTTACTACTATAGAAGATTATAAAGGTAAATGGTGGATGGGATTAGCCGTGGCTTTAGACCGTAACAGTCAGTTCGAAGAAGCGAAAGCAGCATACGAAATGGCTTTGTCTAAAGGCAGTTTATCTAGTAATTCAGCACAATTTATCAGACAAAGATTGACCGAGTTAGGAGAATAATAATGGCGGCACCTAAATTAAAAATGCGATTAGGTGATTTGTTAGTACATGAGCATATTGTAACTAACGAACAGTTAATGCAGGCGTTAAATAGCCAAAAATCTACTGGACGTAAGTTAGGCGATACGCTCATTGAGCTAGGCTATATTGGTGAAAGGCAATTACTTGAATTTTTAGCTCAACAACTCGGCGTACCATTTCTTGATATAAGCCAAAAACGCATCCCTTCAGAAGTTGCTTCGCTGTTGCCTGAAGTACATGCAAGGCGTCTACGAGCATTAATTATTGAAGACCAAGGTGATGCTGTTCTTATTGGTATGAGTGATCCAGCTGATTTAGGAGGGTTAGATCAACTCGAACAAATGCTTGCGCCTAAACAGTTAAAACTTGCTGTTGTTATGGAGTCTCAGCTATTTGAAGCCTTCGATGGTTTATATAGAAAAACAGCAGATATAGAGTCTTTTGCCAGCCAATTAGAAGAAGAGTATGACCAAACGGCTGATTTTGACTTAAGCACTTCGTTTGGTGACGAAGGCGGTGATGCAACCGTAGGTAAGTTATTACAGTCAGTATTTGAAGATGCTATTCAAATGCGTGCTTCAGATATTCATATCGAACCTGATGAAAATCAACTACGTATTCGCCAACGTATTGATGGTGTTTTACAAGAAAATATTTTAAAAGAAAATAAAATTGCTTCGGCTATGGTTTTACGTTTGAAATTAATGGCTGGCCTAGATATTTCTGAAAAACGCTTACCTCAAGATGGTCGTTTTAATTTACAAATTAGTGGGCATAATGTAGATGTTCGTATGTCAACTATGCCTGTTCAGCATGGCGAGTCTGTTGTTATGCGTTTACTCGATCAAACAGAAGGCTTACTCACATTAGATGAAACCGGTATGCCTAGTGACTTAGTGACTAGAATACGCCATCAAATAAGTCGCCCACACGGTATGGTATTGGTTACAGGACCTACAGGTAGTGGTAAAACAACTACTTTATATGCCGCGTTAAGTGAGCTAAATCAATCCAGTAAAAAAATTATTACTGCAGAAGATCCTGTCGAGTATCGGTTGTCACGTGTAAATCAAGTTCAAGTAAATAGTAAAATTAACCTTACTTTTTCTTCTGTACTAAGAACGGCTTTACGTCAAGATCCCGATATTATTATGATTGGTGAGATGCGTGATAAAGAAACGGTAGAAATTGGTTTGAGAGGTGCATTAACGGGTCATTTAGTTTTATCAACATTACATACTAACGACGCTATAACGAGTGCGCTTCGTTTAATTGATATGGGAGCTGCTGGATTTTTAGTAGGTAGCTCGCTCAGAGCTGTTATTGCTCAACGACTTGTAAGAAGAGTTTGCGGGAGTTGTGCCATTGATCATGAACCCAATAGCCAAGAAAAATTGTGGCTAACAAACTTGATGGGTGAAGGAGTAACATCGCATCGATTTAAGCAAGGTAAAGGTTGTCAAACATGTCAATATACAGGCTATAAAGGCCGAATTGGTGTTTTTGAATTACTTGAAATGAACGAAGGCATGATGGCGGCACTTAAAAGAGATGATCCAGAAGAGTTTGCTAAGCTTGCCAAAGCTAACCCTACATTTAGGCCATTAGCCGTAGCGGCATTTGATTATGCTACTCAAGGTATTACAAGTATAGAAGAAGTACTTCGCTTAGTTGAAACGGTAGACGTTACAGGGTAATAAAAAAGATGGCAGCGTATAGTTATATTGGACGAGATGCTAAAGGCTCTCAAATTAAAGGAAAGTTAGAAGCTAGTAATTCTGCTGCTGCGGCAGAGCAACTTTCTCGCCAACAAATTATACCTATTTCGATTGAAGTGTTAAAAGGTGATCACAAAGGCAGTGATTTAGCCCAAATAGATATCAACGAGTTGTTAGGTTTTGCCCTAGTTTCATTAGATGACCTCATCATTTTTTGTCGTCAAATGTATGCATTGATGCGTTCAGGTGTCCCTATATTAAGAGCTATTAATGGCATGGCTGAATCAACTACATCAGTAAAATTAAAAGCTGCATTAGTTGAGGTTTCAGGCCAGTTAGAAGGGGGATATACACTTTCTACAGCGCTAAATCAGCATCCTAAAATCTTTCCTCCTTTATTTGTTTCACTTGTACATGTAGGTGAAAATACAGGTAAATTGGATGACGCTTTTGCTAAATTAGCCAGTTATTTTGACCGAGAACAAGAAACCCGTAAACGAATAAAAACAGCCTTACGTTATCCGTCTTTTGTACTTGGCGCGATAGTTATCGCAATGGTTATTTTAAATATATTTGTTGTACCTACTTTTGCTGATATGTTTACAAAGTTAGGGGCAGATTTACCTTTAGCAACTAAAGTACTTATTGCAAGTTCAAATTTCTTCTTGGATTTTTGGCCGCATCTGCTTATTGGTTGTGTGTTTGTCTTTTTTGCCATACGTAGTTACGTTAAAACTGAGCAAGGGCAGTACTGGTGGGATAAAAGAAAAGTGAATTTACCTATAGTTGGCAGCATTATTGAACGTTCAATACTTTCAAGGTTTTCTCATAGTTTTGCAATGATATTACGTGCAGGTGTTCCAATGACTTCAGGGCTAAACCTCGTATCAGATGCTGTTGATAATAGTTACATGAAAGACAAAATTATTACCATGCGAAAGTCTATTGAAAGTGGCGAAAGCCTGCTTAGATCTGCAGTAGCAAGTAAGTTGTTTACATCTCTGGTATTGCAGATGGTAGCGGTAGGTGAAGAAACAGGAAGAGTTGACGAACTATTAGAAGAAGTAGGTGAATACTACGAACGTGAAGTTGACTACGAATTAGGTAATTTAACGGCTAAAATCGAACCCATTATGATCGCTATTGTCGCTGGTATGGTACTGGTTTTAGCCTTAGGTATTTTCACTCCTATGTGGGATATGATGTCGGCATTCCAAGGTAAATAATTATGAATTTATTAACCAGTAATTGAATTATACGTTATGTTTAAACATAGGACGTCAGATAAAAAAGAAAGAACTTTAGTTGAAATAGTGCTAATAGTTTTAGTATTGGCTATATTAATGATGAGCTTTATACATTCTTTTTTTAAACAGGAAGAAAAATTTACAGAGGCTGCTTATAGTCGTTTAGCTCAAAATTTTTCAACCAAAGTAACAGCCGTACACGCACAATGGTTTATGGACAAACAGCCAGATAACATAGTTTTATCGCTACCCCAAGCAAGTCAGCGTATATATGTTAATCGACGCGGTTGGATCGACACATTAGGTAATGAAAATGCTTGTGCCAATATTTGGAAAACTGTCATTATGGAGCCCATGTATTTTATGAACTCTCCAGTGTCAGCAATAGAAATAAAATCAGCGAATAAAACTGTTGGTCGAGTTTGCCGTTTTGAATTAGCCACAGGTGAATATTTTGAATACAGTTCGGAAAATGGCAAAGTAAGCCAGATATTATTAAAAAACGTTAATCCTTAAACTATTTGTTGTTGAAAGTAAGAGAGTTTCACTTTAAGGTAACGTAGTGTTGTAACTAAATGATTGTTACAATTAATATAATCTTGAAAGTTATGGTGTTGTTATGAGAAAACAGTCAGGTTTTACGCTAATAGAATTAGTGATAGTGGTTGTTATTTTGGGCTTTTTAGCGGTCACCGCTATCCCAAAATTTATTAATTTAACCGACCAAGCAAAGCAAGCAAATATTGAAGGTATGGCAGGCGGATTTGCAACGGGAATTTCTCTTGCTCGAGCTCAATGGGAGGCCGAAGCACGCCCTACAGATTCAAATAATAGAAATATAGTTGATTATGATGGTACCGACGTACTACTAACAACTGAAAATAAAACTGCAGGCATTAGAGGTGGGTATATTGTTGCTTCTTTAAATGGTGATAATGACGGAGCTACCTTAGGTGGAGGCTTTGGGGCTAGTAATTGCTTAGATATTTGGAACAGTATTTTACAACAACCTCCAAGAGCAACAACGGTTATTAATACATTAAATAGTGTAAATGCTACCGATTATTACGTAACAAATTCTGGTTCAGGTGCAAGTGCTCTATGTCATTATTTTTTAAAGGAAACTTTAAATAAGAATGCGGCGGGCGATTTTGTTGCACCAACAGGTACATTAACCGATGTTGGTAATAGCTTTACTTATCGTCCAGCCACTAGTCAAATTATTGTTTATATAAATATTTAACCCTTATTTAGCACATTAACTTTAGGTAATCTTATGAAAAAAATTAATAAATCCTCTCTGAATACGCAAAAAGGTTTTACACTGATTGAATTAGTGGTTGTTATCGTTATTTTAGGTATTTTAGCCGCGACAGCAGCCCCTAAGTTTATTGACTTAACGAGCGATGCTAAGAAAGCTACAATGAAAGGTCTTCGGGGGGCAGTCGAAAGTGCTACTAGCATGGTTCATGCAAAAGCACTTGTTAGTAATACAATCGCTGAATCCTCTTCTAAATTAACTGTTAACGGCAGTGATATTAATGTTTTTGCAGGCTGGCCTACTAATGAAGCTGCTACATGGACTGCGATAGCTAGTATTTCTTCTGATTCTTTTTTATCAGTCGTCTCATCAACAAGTGCAAATGGCTCTTCTGAAATTGTTTGGTACCCTTTTCAAGAAACTGCATTGGCCGATGTAGCTGCAGCTAAGACTGCTGCTTGTTATGTGAGTTATACTGAAAGTCTTAAATCAGCTATAAGACCAATAATAACGATTGTTGATACAGGTTGTTAAGTCTTATTTAAATAAATTCTATAGTGGAGAGCTTAAGCTCTCCATTTTTTTATCTGTTAAACCATAATAAATTAGTTAGCTGATCTTAAATGATAATTTATGTACTATTCTACTAATAGTGTTTTAAAACTACTGAAGTACTCTGTTAATGAATAATAAAATGCATTCACTACTAAAAAGTAAACATTTAGCTAGCTTTAGTTATAAAGCTGGACGAGGTTTTACAATAATTGAGTTGGTGCTGGTTATTGTTCTTATGGGGATTTTAGCTGTTACCGTTGCCCCTAAAATGTTCGGTTCAGACGGTTTTGAAGAGCATACCTATCAAGCTGAAGTTATTGCCACTTTACGTAGTATTCAATTACGAGCGATGCAGCAAACCAGTGTGGGAGGAAATGCTTGTCATACCGTCATTGTCTCAACAAAACTTTTGACAGTAGGAGGAAGTTGCGCTGTTAATAAAAAAAACGCCAATGACCAAGCCTTAAATGATTTAGACGTTAAAATTGATGAAGATCATAACGTGACTTTTGTAACATCAGGAATGACGGGTAACTCTTTTATTTTCGACTCAAATGGCATACCTGCTAATTGTAGTAACCCTTGTAATATAACAATTATAGGTAGCGATACGCTTACGGTTAGAATTGAATCACAAGGTTATATTCATGCTATTTAATCGCAAAGCTTCAGGCTTTACATTAATAGAACTTGTAATTGGTATTGTTGTTTTATCTTTATCTTTCTCTATTATTTTTACCATGATATTACCCACCGCAACGCAAAGTGCTGTTCAAATTCATCAAGTTAGAGCCGCAGAACTAGGGCAAGCGATGATGAATGAAATTATGGGAAAAGCTTTTGATGAACACTCAGATATGATGGGGGGAATGAATCGTTGCGGTGAGGGGAAAGATACTAATTTAGACGACGTTATCGATGCTTGTACTCTTAATGATAACTTAGGCCCTGACACAGGAGAAACCAACAGAAGTTTATATAACGATGTTGATGATTATAATAATTACTCGACTATTGAAGACTCACTTAATGACAATAGCGATGATGATTTAGATACCTTGTATAGAGGTTTTAGTGTGAATGTTTCTGTTTGTAACGATAGTAACTATGATGATGTGTGTGATACAACAAACAACATAGCAAAGTTGATCAAGGTTACTGTGACTAATGCTGAAGGTGAAGCGATAACGTTTGCAAGCTATAAGGCTAATTTTTAATGAAGTACTTATTAAGCAATAAAGCTGATAAAGGTTTTACGCTTGTAGAACTGGTTATTGTTATTGTTTTATTAGGCATATTATCGGTAGGGATCAGCGGCTTCCTCAAATTAGGTTCTCAAATATTTGTAGATGTAAAAAACCGTTCTGAAATTGTTGCTACTGCCCGATTTGCGATAGAGCGATTAAATAGAGAATTAAGAACTGCTTTACCTAATAGTGTGAGAGTTACGTTAACAGATCAATCGGGCAATTCGACTAATATCCAATGTATTGAATATATTCCTATTTTAACAACAGCCAATTATTTAGATATTCCTACAGAAAGTGAAAACGAAACAGCTAAAACGCTGTCAGTTGTTGATTTTAATACAGGCGCTTTAAATGGTTTAGTTGACTATCGCGTGGCGGTATACCCCGCTAGTATTAATGAGGTATATCAAAATATAAGAATCAGAACATTAGAAAACGCGACTATCGACAATACTACACATGTTGCTCCTCCGGTAAATAATCGATGGGATATCAACTTTACTAACGATGTCTCATTTCCTAGTGACTCACCAACGGGAAGATTATATTTTATTGGTACAAAAGTGAGTTATTGTGTACAGGGAGATGAATTAAAACGCTTTACTGGCGATAGCCCCAATGATCAAAATAGTTTAAGTAGTGCTGTAATAGCATTTAGGGATAACGGTGTATTAATGGCTGAAGATTTATCGTATACGCCTGCTAATTTTTCAGGGAATGACTTTCCTTTTAAGCTATCGCAAGCAACCCAATTTAGAAATGCCACGGCGTTAATCAAGTTAAGATTTAATAAAAACGAAGAAGTTGTTGTTTTCAATAGCGAGGTTCACGTTCCTAATGCTCCTTAAACAAACGCTTTTAATCACTAAAAATACACAAAAAGGTAGCTCACTTGTTCTAGCTATTTTTATTTTAGTGGTTATGTCTTTACTTGGAGCCGCTTTACTTAGAATGATGGCCACTAATGAAGAAACTTACGTTTATGAAGTGCTAGGTACCCGAGCCTATAATGCGGCACAAACAGGTGCGCAACGAAAATTACAACAGCTTTTTCCATTAAATACCGGACTAGATAGTAGCATGTGTACTGCCGGCGATACTTTTTCTTTAGCTAATATTGAAGGTTTAGATTACTGCTCAGTGAAAGTTGATTGTTTAGAAGTAAAACATGAGAATGTAAGTTATTTTACCGTTACCAGTATAGGACAATGTGAAATCAATGATGAGGCGACTTCTCGAGTTGTTGAAGTGCAGGCAAAAAGTATGAATTAATTTTCATTTTAATGTTTTAACTATAAATATTACAAACTAAAACCATTGTTTACTTAATAGTCGATTTATCCTTATTTCATTTTAAATACCGTCATATATTCTCCTTTTTGAATATCATTTGCATCGCTTTTGCCTAAGCGCTTTTTAAATCTTATAAAAAAGCAAAAATATACTATTTTTTTTACAAAAGTTAAGACACTTCCTCTTATACTGGGTTATGATTAGCAGCTAAAAATTTAATTCTATTTATTTATGTTTATATATTTTAAAAAATACAAACGTAAATACGGCATAAGTATTTTCTTATGCGATATGTAAAGGACATTTTCATCGTATGTTTAAAAAATTACGCGGCATGTTTTCTAATGATTTGTCAATAGACCTAGGAACAGCTAACACGCTGATATATGTTAAAGATCAGGGGATCGTATTAAACGAGCCATCAGTGGTTGCAATTAGACAAGATAGATCAGGTGGCTCAAAAAGTGTTGCCGCAGTAGGTTCTGCTGCTAAACAGATGTTAGGAAGAACGCCAGGAAACATAGAAGCTATTCGCCCAATGAAAGACGGTGTTATTGCAAACTTCTTTGTCACTGAAAAAATGTTGCAGTATTTTATAAAGCAAATTCACAGTAATAATTTTTTGCGTCCGAGCCCAAGAGTTTTAGTTTGTGTGCCATGTGGATCTACACAAGTTGAACGAAGAGCAATTAAAGAGTCCGCAGAGGGCGCTGGTGCGCGCGAGGTTTATTTAATTGATGAACCCATGGCCGCGGCAATTGGTGCGGGTATGCCAGTGTCGGAAGCTACAGGTTCTATGGTTGTTGATATAGGTGGCGGTACGACAGAAGTAGGTATTATTTCACTTAATGGTGTTGTGTATTCATCATCAGTTCGTATTGGTGGTGATAAGTTTGATGAAGCTATTATCAACTACGTGCGTCGTAATTTTGGTAGTTTAATTGGTGAAGCTACGGCTGAGCGTATTAAACACGAAATTGGTTCTGCTTATCCTGGTGAAGAGTTAGTTGAGATAGAAGTAAGAGGCCGTAACCTAGCTGAAGGCGTTCCACGTAGCTTTACGCTAAACAGCAATGAAATTTTAGAAGCATTACAAGAGCCACTAACCGGTATCGTTAGTGCAATTATGGTTGCTTTAGAACAATCTCCTCCAGAATTAGCATCAGACATCTCAGAACGAGGTATGGTACTGACAGGCGGTGGAGCTTTACTGAAAGATCTTGATCGCTTATTAATGGAAGAAACAGGTATACCTGTTGTTGTTGCTGATGATCCATTAACGTGTGTAGCACGCGGCGGCGGAAAAGCATTAGAAATGATTGATATGCATGGCGGCGATTTATTCTCTTACGAATAATATTTATATTATTCTAGCCCTTTAATATTAAGCAGCATTAGATAATAATAAAGCTATATTTATGAGCCCAATATTTAAACACGGCCCGTCTGCACAGCACCGACTTTTGTTGGTGCTGATTTGTTCTGTGCTTTTAATCTTTTTTGACCACCATATAGGTAGTTTTGAAACAGCTAGAGGCTACCTTCAATCTTTTGTAAGTCCACTCCAATATTTAGCGACAGCGCCAAAAAGAATGATGATTTGGACAGCTGAAAATCTGACTTCGCGTAAAGACTTAATTGAACAAAATCAAAGCTATAAAGTTAATGAACTACTTTTACGCGAACAGTTAATGCACCTTTCAGATCTTGAAAAAGAAAATAACCGACTACGTTCCTTATTAGCTTCACCTCTACGTGAAGAAACAAAGAAAATGGTGGCCGAAGTTATTGCTGTTGATAGTGATCCCTATACCCATCAAATAGTTATTAATAGAGGTGCAAATGATGGTGTTTATGAAGGACAAGCGGTTTTAGACGATCAAGGTATTGTCGGACAAATTCAACACGTAGGTACAATAAGTAGTCGAGTTATTTTGATTACTGATGTTACCCATGCCGTGCCTGTTAGAGTGAGTCGTAATGGCATTAGAATGATTGCTACAGGTACTGGGCAAATAGACAAGCTCGTGAATAATTTTGTTCCGCATAGTACAGACGTTATAGTTGGAGATGTATTAGTCACTTCAGGTTTAGGAGGGAAATACCCTGAAGGTTACCCTGTTTCAACCATATTGAAAGTGAATCAAGATGAATCAAGAGCTTTTGCTCAAGTCATTAGTGAACCTGTAGCAAAAATAGATCGCTTACGTTATTTATTACTTTTATGGCCAAACATAAAAAATGCTGAACCTTCTGCTATAAAAGAGGAAAAGAAGTAGTGTTAGCTCATAACGGTATTATTATTTTATTAACGCTATTGTTAGCATTAATTGCAACCATTATTCCTATGCCATTAAGTGTTGATGCTTTTCGACCTGATTGGGTTTTAGTGGTGTTAATCTACTGGTGTTTGGCATTACCTTCTCGTGTTAATGTGATTACCGCTTGGATCATTGGTTTCATATTAGATGTATTGTTAGGCTCTATATTGGGTGTACATGCTGCAGCTTTGGCAATATCGGTTTTTATTATTGCTGAAAACTTTCAAAAAATTAGAAACTTTTCTATTTGGCAGCAGTCTATTATTGTTGGAGTGCTTGCGGCTTTATATCATTTGCTTGTTTTTTGGATGCAGCGCTTTATAAGCGATGTCGTGTTTCTCCCTAGTTATTTATACCCTGTTATTACCACCATTATCTTGTGGCCTTGGGCATTGTTATTGTTAAGAAAAATACGTCGTCATTTTCAAATTAAATAATTCTACATTAGAAAGATACGCCTATGACACACACTTTGGTTTTAGCTTCTCAATCCCCTCGTAGACAAGAATTACTTGCTCAAATTGGTTATGTCTTTTCCTGTGAACCTGCCAATATTAATGAAGACATTAAAGAAAACGAAAATGCAGTCGATTACGTTCAAAGACTAGCCATTGAAAAGGCGCAAGCTACCTATCATTCTATTGGTGCACCTCAAAATAATGATGTCGTTGTCCTGGGGTCTGATACTAGTGTGGTTTATAACCATTGTATTTTAGGCAAGCCCGCTAACCTCGATGAATGTATAACTCAACTGCAAATGTTATCTGGACAAACTCATCAAGTGCTAACTTCTATAGCCGCAGTAAATCTAGATAAAGTTTTATCTAAAGTTGTGACAACAGAAGTTACATTTAAAACACTTACATTAGACGAAATTACGCGATACTGGCACACGGGGGAGCCTCAAGATAAAGCTGGTTCTTACGGTATTCAAGGAATTGCAGGACAGTTTGTAACTAACATAACAGGCAGTTATTCAGCCGTTGTTGGTTTACCTTTGTTTGAAACTGCACAATTACTTTCTAAATTTGGGGTTAATACGCCAATACAACTAATCTCGAAGGAAAATATATGAGTGGTGAATTACTCGTTAATGTAACACCTAGCGAAACTCGGGTTGCGTTAATCGAAAATGGAACTCTTCAAGAAGTGCACGTAGAGCGTGAAGCAAAACGCGGCATTGTGGGTAACATTTACCTAGGAAAAATCATCAGAGTATTGCCTGGTATGCAAGCGGCTTTTGTTGATATTAGTTTAGACAAAGCGGCTTTTCTTCATGCGTCCGATATTAATTCTAAACTTATTCTTAATGAAGATGAATCGACAAAAGATTCGGTGAATGATCAAGTCCCTGATATTCGAACCTTAGTACGAGAAGGTCAATATTTAATGGTGCAAGTGGTTAAAGATCCTTTAGGAACAAAAGGGGCCAGATTAACAACCGATATTACCATTGCTGCACGCTATTTAGTTTTAATGCCCAATGCAGGTCGAGCGGGGATTTCACAACGTATTGAAGATGATAAAGAACGTAATCGATTAAAACGTATAATTTCGCCATTTTGTGATGAAGAACATGGTTTTATTGTGAGAACTGCAGCCGAAGGGGCTGATGAGCAAGAATTAAAACAAGATGCTGAATTTTTGCGAAGAGTTTGGTCTAAAGTTATCAAAAGAAAAAAAAGAAAAGTAACTAAAACAGCGATATATCAAGATTTATCATTAATTTTTAGAGTGCTAAGAGATTTTGTTGGAACTGAGCTTGAGCGCATTCGTATTGATTCAAAATTAACTTATGATCAAGTTGTTGAATTTACAGAAGAGTTTGCGCCTAATTTGAGTCATGGGCTTGAATATTATCCGGGCGAACGTCCTATTTTTGATTTGTTTGATGTTGAAAACGAAATACAAAGAGCGCTACACCGTAGAATTAACTTGAAGTCAGGTGGCTATTTAATTATTGATCAAACAGAAGCCATGACAACCATTGATATTAATACAGGGGCCTTTGTAGGACATCGAAACTTAGAAGAAACAATATTTAATACTAATATTGAAGCAACGCAAGCCATAGCAAGGCAGTTACGATTAAGGAACTTAGGTGGCATTATTATTGTTGATTTTATCGACATGAATGACAAAGACCATCAACGACGTGTATTAACTAGCTTAGAGCACGCTATGGCAAAAGATAACGTTAAGTTTAGCATCAGTGGCTTTTCAGCTTTAGGCTTAGTTGAAATGACTCGTAAGCGAACACGAGAAAGTCTTGAGCATATTTTGTGTGGTGAATGTTCCGTGTGTGCAGGACGTGGTCATTTAAAAACATGCGAAAGTGTATGTTATGAAATATTACGAGAAATTGTGCGAGTGAACAGAGCGCATGATGCAGATAAATTTATTGTTTATGCATCTAAAGCAGTAAGTGAAGCGTTAATTAATGATGAATACCATAATTTAGCTGAGCTTGAAGTGTTTATAGGGAAAGACATTAAAATACAAACTGAACTTATGTATAATCAAGAACAGTTTGATGTTGTAATGATGTAGCCTTTGAGGCTAACTGAAATGAATTAACCCGTTACACGTTCAGGTATATAATGATTTAATTAATAAGTGATATTGTAAAAATTAATGAGTACTTCTCGCGTCATTAACCGCTGGTTAAACAGAGTTTATAAAAGCATTGCCATTTTCTTGGTGCTTTTTGCTGTATTAATTAGTGGCTTTCGCTTGTTTTTGCCTTATGTACATCATTATCGAGAGCATGTTCAGAATTTTATTAACTCCACTAATGATAGCCAAATAACGATTGGTGAACTTAGTATGGACTGGGAGAAACTCGGTCCCTCTATTGTTATTAAGCAAGTCAGTTTACTCGAAACGCAATCAACCGATATATTCATCGATAAAATTCATGTGCATTTAGATTTTTGGCAAAGTCTAGCTAAAGGTCGACTCATCACCCAAGATGTGACCCTTGACGGTGCTCAAGTTTTTATTAAAAACTTTAAAACTTCAACAAAAAGTAAAGATAAAGATGCGCCGCTTGTTGCTCGTATTGCAGACATATTTTTAGATCGTATTGGTCGTTTTTCTTTATTAAACAGCCAAATAGTGTTTCAAACTAATCAAACTGAAAAATTATTGCTTATCAATCAGCTTGATTGGTTAAATGAAGGCGATAGCCATAGAGGTAAAGGCTACGTTATTGTTGATGGATTAACCTCTAACAATATTAAAGTTATATTAGATTTGCACGGTGATGAAATTGAAGAACTAGATGGACAAGTCTACTTGCAAGCGAATCAGTTAAATATAACACCTTGGTTAGATACTATTTTTGCTATCGATAATAAAGACACGCATTCAGCCATTAATTTTGATGGCTGGTTAACCATTGATGGTGGATTTCCTACTGAGTTACAAGTCTCTTTAGGAAATAACGAAATCAGCTGGATTCATAATAAACAACATAAATTTTTTAGTGTTAATCAAGGGCAAATATTAACGCGTTTTACTAAAGAACAAGATAATAAAGGTTTGAAAGCTTTTAATATTGTTTCTAGCCCATTAACTTTTATTACTAATAAAAAGTCTTGGCAACCGACTCAACTCCAGTTTTCTAAAGATTCTGGCATATTAAATGGTTATATCAGTGATTTGAGCATTGAAGGGATAAGTGATATTGCGCCTTTATTTTCAAATGACAAAAATATTACTCAATTATTAGATCAAACAAATCCTGTAGGTGTTATTAAAGATATTTTCTTACAGGTTTCAAAAAATAATCAAGCAGTTGTTGCAGGTATTAAGGGAGTAACTAGCCACCCTTATATTGGTATTCCTGGCGTTTCAAATATAGATGGCGAATTAGTTTTCAAAAACAATGTTGCTCAGCTGAGTTTGCAGTCTGAAAATGGAGCTTTAGATTTCGCCGAGCACTTTATTAAACCTATTCCTTACCGTATTTTTTCTAGCGATTTTATGCTGAATTTTGATGAAGGGGCATGGGGCTTATCAAGCGATAATATTGAGTTTTCTTCTGATGAATTAACTTTATCTGCAGCTATAAGCATTGATAAACCTAAAGATGAAGACACAAAAATGTCGCTTTTAGCGAGTATTCTCAATGGTAAGGCTGAATTAGCTAATCATTATTTTCCGAATATTTTAATGGGAGACGATTTAGTTAATTATCTTAATGGAGCTATTGTTAGCGGCAAGATTGAGCAAGCTCAAGTACTATTTAATGGCCCTCTTAATAAATTTCCTTTTAATAACCATGAAGGTATTTTTAATGTAGATGCCGAATTAAGTGAGGCCGAATTTAAGTTTGATCCCCATTGGCCTGCAATTCAAAACTTTAATGCGAATCTTACTTTTAATAATAACAGCATGCTTATTACAGGTCGTAATGGTGATTTAGATGGGATTGATGTTAAAGGCGTAACTGCGGAAATTAAAGACTTATCACATGAACAAATATTAAAAGTAAAAGCTGCGTTTAATAAAACAAATCCGGGGTTAGTGACTCGTTTAATGAATAAAAGTCCTATGAAGAAAACCGTAGGCAATACCTTAAATCAACTGGTAATAAGTAAACCTATTTCAGGAAAATTTTCATTAGATTTACCTTTAAATAAACCTGAAGATGCTGTAGCTAAAGGAACGGTTAACTTTAAAAATAATAGCATTAACTTACAAACGCCCAATATGTTATTTACTCAAGTTAATGGTCAATTAGCTTATAATAATGATCAAATTAATGCTGACAATGTAACCTTGCTGTGGCGTGGCATGCCTTTAAACTTAAGCGTTAATGCAAAAGATAAAGCCATGCTT
Organism: Pseudocolwellia agarivorans; assembly: GCF_002000085.1. GTDB lineage: Bacteria > Pseudomonadota > Gammaproteobacteria > Enterobacterales > Alteromonadaceae > Pseudocolwellia > Pseudocolwellia agarivorans. Next base: position 91,910 of record NZ_MUZU01000008.1, on the reverse strand, counting down.
TACAATACAAATATTAACCTTGAAGCCAATTGGAAAAGTAAAGATTGGTTAAAGCAATTGCCCGAAGTCTTGCAGGAATATGGTTCGGGGAGTTTGGCATGGCAAGGCTTGTTATCGCTAAATATGTATCACGAAGGTGGTTTTACGTATGATTTAGGCATAAATTCAACTTTAGATAAAACCGAACTTAAGTTACCTGCGCCATACACAAAAAAGGCAGGAGAAGTGCTTGCCCTAAAAACGCATGTAACAGGGCAAACATATAACACCACCATTAATGCTTCAGTTGGTGAACAATTACAGTTTTATGGTGTACTTAATCATGACAATATTTCTTTTTCAAAGGCGCATTTAGTCTTAGGTTCCGAAGAAATGCTTTTACCTACTAAAGGCTTTCATATCACAACTAAGTTAGCCCAAGCAGATGTTGAGCAATGGCAACCTTTTATTTTCAATATCATAGAGTCAATTAATACATCTGATGATACTAAATTGCCTGGTAACTCTGGCAGTTTAGTTAACGATAATACCACGCCGAAAAAGCCCCCATTATTGGATAAACCTGAGCGTATAAGAGGGGAAATAGATTCGCTGCTTTATGGTGATTATTCTTTATCTGACATGTCTTTTAACTTAGGCAGCAATGATACATCTTGGTTACTTGATATTAATTCTAAAGAAGCCAGAACTAAGGTGATTTTTCATAATAATATTGTTGAAAAAGGTATACAGGTAGAAGCTGACTTTATTCATTTAGCTAAAATTATTACAGAAGAATCTGATGATAACCTTGATGCAAGCACAAGCAGTTTTACTTCTGAAGGTACACCACAAGCTGAGCAACAAGACGCTAATTTATTTAACCAAAAAGTGTATGCACAATTACCTCCACTGATGGTTCAGTGTGGTAGCTGTATTATTGATAATATAGATTTAGGCAAAGTGAGTTTTGCTATTGAGCGAAATAGCGAAAATCAAATTTTATTGAATAAATTTGAGGCATCAAGAGATAAATTTGCTATCGAGTTAAACGGGACTTGGAGTCAAAAAGACGGGATAGACACAAGTAGCTTTACTGGTTTTATTGATACTAAAGATCTTGAACAAGAAACCGAAAAGCTTGGCTATACCCCAACAATTAAAGACAGTGGTTTACGTAGTGAGTTCGCTTTTAATTGGCCAGCAAGTCCTTACGAGTTTGATGTGGCTAAATTAAATGGTCAGTTTAATGCAAAACTGGATGATGGATATTTAGCTGAAGTACCTGATCAGGCAAGGGTTTTTTCGGTATTGAGTTTGCAATCATTGGTACGAAAACTCAGTTTTGATTTTAGAGATATTTTTTCTGACGGTATGTTCTACAGCAGTATTAGCGGGGATTTTCAGCTCAAAGACGGCATTATGTATACCGACAATCTGTTTATGAAAGGTGCCGCTGGAGATTTAGAAGTTAAAGGGAATACCGACTTAGGCAAAGAGTTACTTGATCTTCGTATGTCTTATAAACCTAATGTTACCTCCAGTTTGCCAGCGCTTGCGTGGATAGCTACATTAAACCCTGTTGCATTTTTAGCGGGTATCGCGCTTGAAGAGGTGATCACCTCAAAAGTGTATTACGAAATGAATTTTGAATTAACAGGCAATATGTCTCAACCTATTTTTAAAGACGTAAATCGTAAAACACGTAATATCAGCGTTGGAAAAACAACACCACCTCAAATCGTTGAAGATGTTATTGTTACTCCTGCGAGTGAAATACAAAAAAACAATTCCGAATCGAGCGAATTACCAAAAAAGAGTGAAGTAGATGGTTAGTTTGTCAGCTATACAGTTATGCTCCAAACCTAATGTAGAAAAAAATTTAAATACAATCGATACTTTTCTTAAAGCCTTACCTGAATCAGATGAGCATATTGTGGTATTACCCGAATGTTGTTTATTTTTTGGTGGCTCAGAGAAAGATCAATTAAACCTTGCTAAAGAAAATTACATAAGTAACTTTACCGTAAACGGTTTATCAGCTTTAGCAAAAAAATATCATGTTTGTCTCGTTGCGGGTAGTGTACCCTTGTTAGTTGAAAATGAGACAAGCCGTGATGAAAAGCCTATCGACAAATTCACTAACTCAAGTTTAGTTTTTTCTCCTGATGGGGAGCTTATTCAACGTTATGATAAAATTCATTTATTTGATGCGAAAGTTAGCGATGGTCAAAAGCAATATTTAGAATCTACCTACACTCAAGGTGGTGATAAACTCAGCATTGCCGTAACAGAAAGTGCTAATATTGGTTTAAGTATTTGCTATGATTTACGTTTTCCTGAATTATATCGCCAATTAAGGTTGCTGGGCGCAGATATCATAACGGTACCCAGTGCTTTTACTGCCACTACAGGCAAAGCACATTGGCAAGCCTTGTTACAAGCGAGAGCGATTGAAAATCAAGTGTATATTATTGCTGCAGGCCAGCAAGGTATACATGAAAACGGAAGAGAAACATGGGGACACAGTATGATCATTTCACCTTGGGGTGAAATTCAAGCGTGTGTACCTGATGGTGAAGGTATTATTACCACAACCTATTCATCAGAAGCGCTGGCAAAAGTACGACAAGCTATGCCAGTAATCGAACATAATAAATTTACATCTAAGTTGACCTCACATGAATAATATTGAGCGCGAGCTCTTGGCCGATAGCCAAATAGACACCGATTTTTTAAATCAAACATTACATAACATGGTGCAACGAAACGTTGATTTTGCCGATTTATACTTTCAATCGAGTCGACACGAATCTTGGATGTTAGAAGACGGTATTGTAAAAGAAGGTTCTTATAATATAGAACGTGGTGTAGGCGTTCGAGCTATTTCAGGAGAAAAAACAGGTTTTGCTTATTCCGATGATATTTCCCCTGCCGCTCTTACAAAAGCAGCTGATGCAGCAAAGGGTATTACTAAAGCAGAACAAAGCGGGTCAGTAAAAGCCTTTAGCCGTCAAACTCAGCCTGAAATCTATCTAGGTGTAGACCCTTTAGATAGCTTAGGGCAAGAGCAAAAAATTAATTTATTACACGAAGTTGAAGCCCATGCGCGTTCAATTGACCAACGTGTAAAACAAGTTATTGTTAGCTTATCTGGTGTATTTGAAAAAATTCTTGTTGCGGCAACAGACGGAACTTATGCAACCGATATTCGCCCATTAATTCGTCTTAACTGCTCTGTGTTAGTTGAAGACAATGGTAAGCGCGAACGAGCAAGTTCTGGCGGTGGAGCAAGAACTGATTACAGCTACTTTTTTGAAGTGGAAGGTAAACAAGCGAGATACCTAAATTATGCTGAAGAAGCTGTACGCCAAGCTTTAGTTAACCTTGTAGCAATAGAAGCACCAGCTGGAAACTTTCCTGTGGTATTAGGTGCCGGTTGGCCGGGCGTATTACTACATGAAGCAGTTGGTCATGGTTTAGAAGGTGATTTTAACCGTAAAGGTTCGTCAGCCTTTTCTGGTAAAGTAGGGCAGCAGGTAGCATCTGAACATTGTACTATTGTTGATGATGGCACGATGGCGAATCGTCGTGGCTCTATCAACATAGATGATGAAGGAACACCAGGGCAATATAATATACTGATTGAAAAAGGTATTTTAAAAGGGTACATGCAAGACAAGCATAATGCATCACTCATGGGTGTTAAGCCTACAGGTAATGGACGAAGAGAGTCTTATGCTCACTTACCTATGCCTAGAATGACCAATACTTATATGCTTGCCGGAGAACATGATCCAAAAGATATTATTAAGTCAGTTAAAAGAGGCATTTATGCTCCACACTTTGCTGGCGGACAAGTAGATATTACTTCAGGTAAATTTGTATTTACTAGCTCAGAAGCTTACTTAATTGAAAATGGTGAAATTACTTCTCCTGTTAAAGGCGCAACTTTAATAGGTAGCGGACCAGAAGCTATGAAAAAAGTGAGCATGGTAGGTAATGACTTAGCTATTGATGCGGGTGTTGGTGTTTGTGGTAAAGACGGACAAAGCGTACCTGTTGGTGTAGGGCAACCTACATTAAAGGTTGATGAAATGACAGTTGGTGGTACTCAGTAATAGGATTAACTTGAGTTCTAGATAACAAAAAGGCGCTAAAGCGCCTTTTTTAATGAGTTGTTTTAATACGAAACCACTTTAGGTAAGTCTTAAATCTTAGTTTCAGGTTGAATCATATGAACATCACGTTGTGGGAACGGTATTTGAATATTAGCTTCATCAAGGGCTAAGTAAATAGCTTTGTAAGCGGTAAACTTGGCTGTGTATAAATTGACTGTAGGTGTCCATAAACGAATAGAAATATTAATAGCACTATCAGCAAATTCATCAATACCTATTTGTGGCTCACGAGTTTTACTCACCACTCCTGTTGTTGCAATTACTTTATCTAAAAGTGCGATAACTTCAATAGGGTTTTCGCTATAGGCAATGCCTACGTTTAATTCTAATAACGAATCATGAAGCGAATTTTGTAATATTTCGCCTACAATATGTTTGTTAGGGATCGTTATTCTTACATTATCTTCATCATAAATAATGGTATGCGCGAGTAGTACTTCTTTAACAACACCTGTAACACCTTTTACTATAATGGTATCGCCAACTACAAAAGGCCGGGTAATAATAATATTAAACCCAGCTGCATAATTTGATAGTAAACCTTGTAACGCTAATCCTGCCCCCAGAGAAACAGCACCAATAGCAGCTATAAATGGTGTAACACTTATACCTAATTTACCTAAGGCAATAATAGCAATCATGAGTACAAGTAACATACGACTGCTATTAGCAATAAAACGGCTTAATGTTACATCAAGATTATGGCGTTCACATACGCGTAAGAGCATGGCTGCTACTTTACCAGCTAAAATATAGCCGATAATAAAAATGATGATAGCGCCTACTATTTGGAAGCTATAATTGGTGAAAAAATCAATGACGATTTGATAAATATGCGCCATTTGATCTATTTCATTTTTTAATAAATTAGCTGGATTAATAACTTCTACCACTTTTTGTGATGTGGTTGCTGTATCGGTTACTTGTTCTGTCATTATTTATGTCTATTTCAGTTACTAAGGGATCTTATTTAAATAAGCGTTATGCCTTCAGGCGTAATTTTTACTTTACCTTTTTTAAGTAAATTACCTACGGTTGCTTTAAAGGTTTTTTTACTGACGCCCAATGCTTTTTGAATATCTTCAGGGGCACTTTTATCGTGTAATGGGCTTATGCCATTATGCTCGGCAATATAATCTAAAAGCTTTTGGCTAAAGTCTTTTACTTTGCCTTCGCCAGGACGAGATAAGCTTAAATCAATACGTTCATCTTCTCGTACTTGTTTGATATAGCCGGTAATTTTTTTGCCAATTCTTAATGGCTGAAAAATTTCGTTATCGTACAGTAAACCCCAATGTAAATTATTGATAATAGCTTTAAAACCTAAATCTGTTTTACCACCAATAATAAGATCAACTTTGTCCCATTTTTGATAATCAGCTGGCCATATATCAATAAATTTATCTAATTTACTTGAGGCAACAATACGTTCTGTACGTAAGTCTAAATAAATACGAACGAGATAATATTTACCTACTTCCATTTCAGTATGTTGTTCGTTATAAGGTACGAGTAACTCTTTAGGCAGGCCCCAATCTAAAAATGCCCCCATTTTATTAATAGCAGAAACTTTTAACGAAACAAATTGATCCACTTCACCTAAAGGTTGTTGAGTGGTTGCGGCAACTCTATCGGCTGAATCTTTATATAAAAAGACACTTACTTGTGAACCTGTAGTACAGCCTTCGGGCATTAAACGATTAGGCAGTAGTACTTCGCCTAAATCATCGGCATTTAAATATGCCCCTGTGTCATTTACTGTAATTACAGAAAGTGTATTAAATTTACCTAAGTCAGCCATTTATGTTCGCCGTTTTCTAGAAATAATAAGGGGATCATTTAATTACTTAATAATTGAATGATGTATTGTGACCTATAATACATCATCAGCTTAAGATGAGGGAGTATTTGCTAACTTTGTTTGAATATATTCGCTGTGTCTTAAATGTAATAAGTCAGCAATTTTACGAATAATATGTTCTTCTAACGTGGCAAGTTCGCCGTCAATATAAGCAAGCCTCCATAAATAGCCTACAATCTCCATGCGTTGTTCAATGGTGTAATGCTCGTTTACTTTACGAGTGAATTGGTAAAAGTCGGTAGCGTTATCACTTAAAGTTAAAGCTGTATTTACTATTTCGTCTATCTGATTATTTTGAAGTTGAAATTGTTTTGCAATAAAAGCCTTAAGTGATATTTGTTCTTCTTCTTGTAAAGTGCCATCAGCTTTCATGACTTCACATAAAAGTACAGTGCACGCTACTTCTAAAGAAAGTTCCTCTTTATCATTTTCTTGAAATGGTGTATTTAATTTTTTGAAAAAAGCATTAATTTTATCAATCATTTTAAATCCTTGTAGCTGGTATATATCGCGTTTAACAGTAAGTATATCGTTAATAATTAGCGTAAAAATTAACAAAGTAGTCTAATTCACTAGTTTTTATTTTTAAGTTATCTGATATTGGTCATTCTATATTGGTTTTTTTTAACTTAGTTTATTGTTTTTTAATGCTTTTATTTTATTATTTTTTAATGTTAGGTTTTGGTAATTATCGGCCTGAAATTTGTAACAAGCATTTGCAACGAAATTAGTTTTTGTATGCAAAAATTAGTTATTATATCTACATTAAAAAGAATGTTCTTAACCTTTAATATTCAGTTTTCTATAAACTGCACAGAAGGTTATTCACAAGAGGGTTACACTGTGACACGGAAAAAACAAATCATATTACCTATCGTAATTATTCTTATAGGTGCCATACTTTTTGTCGTTTTTAAAAACATGAAAAAGCCGCCTGAAGAAAAACCTGAAGTAGAAAATATTCCTATTGTTGCTGTTGAAGAAGTAACCGTGTCGCCAATGACATTAAAAGTAGAATCATACGGTATTGTATTGCCCAAATACGAAACGGAAATGGTAGCGCAAGTAAGTGGGCAAATTGTTGAGTTATCTCCTGTATTTATACGAGGTGGTTTTGTTAAAAAAGGGCAATTACTCGCACGTATTGATCCAAATGATTATCAAGCAGCGCTTATTGATGCAGAAGCTAATATGGCATCTGCAAAAGCGTCGTTAGAAAAAGAACGTGCGCAAGGTAAAGTCGCTGAAAGTGAATGGAAAAGTATTACAGATACTTCTCCAACTGAGCTTAGTTTACGTAAGCCGCAATTGGCGCAAGAAATTGCCCGAGTTAAGTCAGCGCAAGCCTCTATTCTTAGAGCTAAACGAAATTTAGAACGTACAGAGATCCGAGCGCCGTATGATTCAATGATTGAAAGTCGAATGATTGGTTTAGGCTCATTCGTTGGAACAGGTACTAAAGTTGGAAAGCTTTTAGGAACAGGAGTTGCGCAAATTCGTTTACCTGTAGCCGACAGTCAACTGCAATTTTTAGATGGTAATGGTGTTAATTCTACCGTTTTACTCGAAGGGACTTATTCTGGCGCGACTAAAGAATGGACAGCTAAAATAAACAGAAGTGAAGGGGTTATTGATACAACGAGTCGTATGAGTTATTTAGTTGCTGAAATTCAAGACCCTTATTTATTAAGTTCTCACAGCGAAAATACTTTGCCACTAAGATTTGGTTCATATGTAAATGCTCACATTATTGGGCAAAGCCTTACTCAAGCGACATCTGTTCCTCGTTATTTAGTTAAAAATGGCCGAGTTGCCATTTTAGATGAAGAGTCTACATTACATTTTGCTGTGGTTGATATTGTTCGCCAAGAAGGCTCTAACGTTATTATATCTAGTGGCTTAAAGTCTGGTGATCGAATGATAGTATCAGCACTAGATTATCCTATAGACGGTATGAAACTGGCTTTACCCACTAATAAAAGTGAATTAGAAGAGAAAAGTGATGCAGACGAAACACAAATAGCGAGTGTTAAGGATTAATTATGGATAACACTAAAAAGGATAGTGCAGCTGTTAGCGATTCAAGTAACGATACAACAAATAAAGGAATTATTGCTTGGTTTGCTCGTAACCCTGTAGCTGCCAATTTATTAATGATTTTTATTTTAGTGGGAGGTTTTTTAACGGCCTTAACCATTAATAAGCAAATGTTTCCCCAAGTAAAAATAAATTGGATTGAATTTAGAGCCCCTTATCCCGGAGCTGCACCGCAAGAGGTAGAAGAAGGGATCACCATTAAAATTGAAGAAGCTCTGGAAACCGTTCAAGGCCTTGACCGTGTAATTACCTATTCTAATCGAAATTCATCGAGTGGTTATTTTCGTGTTGATGAAAGTTATGATCCTCAAATTGTTTTGGAAGAAGTAAAGTCACAAATTGATTCTATTCCTAGTTTTCCTGATGGTATGGAAAGGCCTACTGTAGAGCGAATTAAATATAGACAAGAAGTTATGTATATCAGTCTTTATGGCGATGTAAGTAATGCAGAGCTTAAAGAGTTAGGTCGTAATATACATGATGAAATTCAGCAGTTACCTCAAGTTAATATTTCAGAGTTTTATAGTGGTCTTGGTTACGAGATATCGGTAGAAGTGAGCAAAGACAAACTTCGAGAATATGGACTCAGTTTTAACCAAGTTGCCCAAGCTATTCGTAGCAGTTCACGCAATATGTCGGCAGGGCAAATAAGAGCTGAAAATGGTTACATAAACTTGCGTGTTGAAGAGCAAGCTTACAGAGGATACGAGTTCGAACAAATCCCGGTGGTTACGCTGAATGACGGAACTAAAATTCTTTTAGGTGATATTGCTACCGTTAATGATGGCTTTCAAGAAGGCCTTCAATATTCTAAGTTTAATGGCCAAAACTCTACCACCTTTTTTATTGGAGCTGCAGATAACCAAAGTATCACTGATGTAGCTGATGTGGTTAAAGAGTACGTCGCTGAGAAATCTAAAGTACTCCCTGCTAATATTCATATGGAAACATGGGTCGATTTAACCTACTACCTTGAAGGGCGTTTAAATATGATGCTCGACAACATGAAAAGCGGCGCCATATTAGTTTTCTTAATTTTGGCTGTATTTTTACGTGTACGTTTAGCGTTTTGGGTAATGATGGGGTTACCTGTGTGTTTCTTAGGTACTTTGCTTGTAATGCCTGCGGAATTTATTGATGTAACGATTAACGTAGTGAGCTTGTTTGCCTTTATTTTAGTGCTGGGGATCGTGGTTGATGATGCCATTGTTATGGGAGAAAGCGCCCATGATGAAATTGAAGCCAAAGGACATAGTATTGACAGTGTAATACGTGGTGTACAACGCGTAGCGATGCCTGCAACTTTTGGTGTATTAACTACTATTGCGGCATTTGTACCTTTTGTTTTAGATGACGGGCCTTCATCTGCCTTTGGTAAGGCAATAGGTTTTGTTGTTATTTTTTGCTTAATATTTTCATTAATAGAATCTAAGTTGATTTTACCCGCACATTTAGCGCAAATGAAACCTAAAGTGTTCAACCCTAAAAACCCTTTAGATAGGTTACGCAGAGCAGTAGACGGCGTATTAAAGCACTTTATTAAAAATTATTATACGCCTGCATTACAAGTGTGTATAACTTATCGTTACGCTGTGTTTATGTTTTTTATGAGCATATTATTAGTCAGTGCAGGTTTGTTTAATGGTGGTGTAATTAAATTTATTGGACAACCTAAAATCCCTCATGATTTTCCTCGTATTACTGTAGAAATGAATGTTGATAGTGCTGAAAAACAAACATTAGCGACCGTCTTAAATATTCAAAATATATTACAAGATGTTGACAGCCAAATAGAAAAAGAGTTTGGTACAAAAATGATCGCCGATGTAGAAGTGAGACTGCAAGGGCGAGTAAAAAGCGAGATGACTGTTAAGCTTGTTGATCCTACTGAGCGTGTAATGGACACGTTTGCGTTGGCTGACAGATGGCGTAAGGCTATTCCTAACTTTCCAGGAGTTAAGTCATTAACCATTTCAGATAACTTGTTTGGTAATGGTCGTGAAGATGGTGATATTGCTTTTAGACTTGAAAGCCAAAATGATCCGCAATTGCTATTAGCCGCTCAAGAGTTATCGAAAAAATTAAAAACCTTGAAAGGGGTTGGAGATGTTAACGACAGCCGTCAAACTAGCGCTAAAGAAGTGCAGTTTGAGCTTAAACCACTTGCGTATAGCCTAGGTTTTACAGTTGCAGATATTGCTTCTCAAGTAGGGTATAGCTTTTACGGATTAGAAGCTCAACGTATTTTACGTGATACCGAAGAAGTTAAAGTGATGTTACGTTATCCGCTAGAACAACGTAGTTCTATTGGTCATGTAAGTGAGGTGATGATCCAAGCGCCTAATGGTGCAGAGTTGCCGCTTTCTGAATTGGCCGATATAAAATTGACGGAAGGTGTTACGCGTATTCGTCGCGAAAATGGTAATAGAACCATCAATGTTTGGGCAAGTGTTGATGCTGAACAAGTAGAGCCTTTTAAAGTCGCAAACGATATCCGTGATAATTTTATTCCTGAACTTTTAAGAAAGTACCCTGCCGTTAAAAGTCAAATATCAGGTAAAGTTCAAGAGGAAATGGAAAGCGCAAACACCCAATTACGCGATTCTGTAATTTCATTAATGGTTATATTTTCGCTGTTAGCTGTGCCACTGCGTTCATATTCACAGCCGTTAATGATCATGACTGTTATTCCTTTTGGTATTGTCGGTTCTATTATTGGACATTTATTACTGGGTATGCAGCTTAGTACATTATCTGTATTTGGTATTATTGCCGCAGCAGGTGTTGTTATTAACGATTCGCTGGTGATGGTGGATTATGTTAATAACTCAAGAAAACAGGGTATTCGTTTACACGATGCGGTAATGCACGCAGGTAGTAAACGCTTTAGAGCTATATTGTTAACCTCGTTAACCACTTTTATAGGACTAGTACCCATAGTGTTTTTTGAGAAAAGTATGCAAGCTCAAATTGTAATACCTATGGCCGTTTCTTTATCGTTTGGTGTGTTATTCGCGACAGTAGTTACACTAATATTGATACCTATTCTTTATATTATTATTGAAGATATCAGAGGAATATTTACTCGTCGTAAACATACAGAAATAGATGAGAAACCTGCAACGCCACTTAATAAAGTGTTAACTGAAAATACGTTTGTTGATTAGGTGATTGATAGTAATGTATGAAAAAGCCATCAAATTATGATGGCTTTTTTTGTGTGCTTAGTCTGGTTATTTTACGCCTAACTCTTTTAAGCGTTCTAATAGATAGCTTTCTTGTGTATGTTTATCTGATAGTACAACTTCACTTCTTGGGTGAAGAAATAAGGGTAAAGACACTCTAGATTTTGACTTACTGCTACCCGTTGGATTAATAACTCGGTGACTTGTTGAAGGAAAGTAACCGCCTGAGGCTTCTTGTAACATATCACCAATATTAATAATTAAGTGCCCAAAGTCAGAAGGCACATCAACCCATTGATCATCAGTCCCTTGAACTTGTAAGCCTGGCTCATTTGCGGCAGGTAAAATGGTGAGTAAATTAATATCTTCGTGTGCTGCAGCACGAATAGCCCCCGCCTCTTCTTTGCCTTCAAACGGAGGGTAATGTAATACACGTAATAAAGTATTAGGTGTATTTTTTATCATATTTGATAAAGGCTCTGAATAATGTTTAGCAACATCTTCTGGGCTGTGTTTTTCAACCCAGTCGAGTAACTCTTCTGCTAAAGTCGAAGTTAATTGATAGTAATGTAATATTTCTTCTTTGAGTGCTGGCGGAATTCTTCCCCACGGATAAATATGAAAATATTCTTTAATATCTTTTTTTGCATGGCCTTTAGCTGTTTCAGAAATTTCGCTTGAAAAAAAACCATCTTGTTTTTCAGGATCAAAAGCATAGTGCTCTTTTTCTTCAGAATTAAAAAAATTTTGCCAGTTTTTATAAATTGATTCGACTAATTCTTGCTTAATAGGATGATTTATAAGTACACCAAAACCTGTGTTATGTAAGCTTTCAACAAATTTTTGAGGAGCATTTTCAGCTAGGTAGTCGACCACTTGAACATTCATTTATTTTCCTTAGAGTATGCATCTCATAACAAAAGGTTGAGATATTAAGAATGAATTTATTAAATATATCATGTGCTTTCACAGGTTAAAATTTTTACTTAAATTTAACTCTAGAGCATACAGTGATTACGTAGTTATTCAGGTACATTAAGTTTTTTTAATCGAGTTTTTTCGGTTTTAAAACAACAAGGTGGATATTTATCCTATTTAAGGTCAAAATAAACATATTATTTTAGTTTATAGTAAGTTGATTAATGGATTTATCTTCAGAAAATTTAGATGATTTGCGAGACTCTGAAAAAGAGCTTGTTAAAGAAGCTATTAAGCTGCGTGATAAATACCAACAATTAGAACGTCGTCATGATGTGCTATGTAAAATCAATCAGTTGTCGAGTGAAATTAACCAACTCCCGCTTTTTTTAAAACAAATTCACCTGATTATAAAGTCTTTTGCCGCAGCCGATAACATTTGTGTTGCGATTTTTGAACCTACTTTTCAAACAATAGAGTTCCCTTATTGGGTTGACGAAAAAACTATTTATCCTAATCAACCTGTTTCAGCGGAGAAATACAAAGATTCTCTCATCAGTTATGTTTTAAAAACGAAAAAGCCGTTGTTAGCAGATCAAGAAAAAATAAAGCAACTTATAGATTCGAACCAAGCTAATTTTATCAATAATGATACACACCAATGGTTGGGGGTTCCTTTACTTAAAGAAGGTTATGTTACTGGCGTCATCGCAATAGAAAGTCGTGATGAACATACAATATATGATGAATCTCAATTAGATATATTAAGCTTTGTAGCTCAACAAGTGATGTCAGGAATTAATTGCCTACAACATTTTGAAATATTAAATAAAGCGGTTGACGCACGTACCAGTGAATTGATGCAACACATAAGGGATCGTGAAAAATCTGACTTATTACAAGAATCATTATTTAAAATTTCAGAATTAACCAGTGATATTAAACTTGATATCTCTGATTTTTATTCCAAAGTGCACAATATTGTTGGGCAGTTAATTAACACAGCTAATTTCTATATAGCGAAACATTCTAGCGAATCAAACTTGTTAACTTTTGTTTATTATTCAGACCAATTACTAAGTAATGAAAGTCCTTATTTTAAACCTAGAATAATGTCGAACTATTTGACTGAATTGGTAATACGCAAAGGAGAAATGTTATTACTAAGCCATAAAGATATAGAAGCACTGTATCAGCGAGGAGAAATCGATGATTTTAATGATAAAACCACCACTTGGCTTGGAGTTCCTTTAATACATTCAGGTAATGTTTTAGGGGCTATGGTGATTCAAAGTTATCAAAATAAAATTGTTTATACAGAGCAAGATGCCGAGTTATTAAATTTTGTGTCTCATCATATTTCTTCAGCTATTAGGCGAAAAGATCTTATGACTATAGAGCGTCAAAGTCATGATATTTTAGAGCAACAAGTAAAACTTAGAACACTTGCATTAGAAGAAGAAATTGCACAGCGTAAACTCGCCGAACAGCAACTTACCCACACGGCTTCACATGACAATTTAACTGGGCTAGCGAATAGAATTATTTTTATTGATTTACTCAATCATGCTATAGCTTCAAGTAAGCGTTTTCCTGAACGGTTATTCGCTATTCTATTTTTAGACTTAGATCGCTTTAAAGTGGTTAACGACAGTTTAGGTCATCATGCTGGTGATAAGTTACTCAAAATTGTGGCTAAGGAATTACTTGATATTGTACGCAATAAAGACACTGTTGCGCGTTTTGGTGGAGACGAATTCGTTATTCTTATTGAAGATCTAGAATCTGAAGAAAGAGCTTACGAAGTGGCAGACAGAATAACTAAATTTTTATCAACCCCCTTCCTTATTGATGATCACCCTGTATATATTGGAACAAGCATTGGCGTATTATTTAATAACGAACGCTATGATAATGCTGATCTTATGTTACGTGACGCTGATATTGCCATGTATCACGCTAAAGAAAAGGGAAGAGGGCGATATGAAGTCTTTGACTCAAGCATGCACAGTAATATTCAAAATGCATTAACACTAGAAGCAGATATACGTGATGCAATAGAAGCCAAAGAGTTTATACCTTACTATCAACCTATTGTGCAATTAGACACAGGAAAAATAATGGGGTTTGAAGCCTTAGCTCGATGGGAAAGCGATAAAAGAGGTTTTGTATTTCCTGATGATTTTATTCCGTTAGCAGAAGAACGTAATTTAGTCATGGCGATAGATTTACAAATATTAGAAAAATCATGCTTACAAATAAAAAAATGGCAAAATCAATTTGGTTGTAAAAATTTATATATTAGCTGTAATCTTTACAGTGGCCACTTTTTTAAATTGTCGTTAGTAGACGAAATCAGCAATATACTCGACAATATTGGTATTTCTCCAAGTAATTTACGTATTGAGTTAACGGAACGTGCTTTATTAGATAATAGTGATATCGTTTTAGAAAATATGAAAGCACTTAAGAAATTAGGCGTTAAAATTCTTCTTGATGACTTTGGCACAGGTTATTCAAGCTTAAGTTACCTGCATTTGTTTCCTATCGATGTTTTAAAAATAGATCGTTCATTTATTACTAATGTACATGACGATACGAGTCATCAAGCTATCATTAAAACGATTATCGATTTAGCCACTAATTTAGATATGGCAACGGTAGGTGAAGGAATTGAGAGTATTGAAGATGCTAATATTTTGAAAGCAATGGATTGTCAGTTTGGCCAAGGCTATTATTTTTCTAAACCAATGAAAGCGAGTGACGCCGAATACGTTTTATTAAGAAGCTTTGGAGTGAAATAATGATTACCTATAATGAGTTACTTACAGCCAAACTTATTTTTTAGCTGTAAGTTTTCATAATTACCTATTACCTATTACCTATTACCTATTACCTATTACATCGTCATCAGCGATGCATTTCCTCCTGCTGCTGTGGTATCAATAGTTACTGTTTTTTCAGTCATCATTTTTTTAAATAATGAAATATAATCGTGTGTCGACAATATTGGTAAAATGGCTCCTTTCCTTGCCGAGATAGTCTTTTTAACGTAATTAAGTAAATGACTATTAGGCATAATTACTGCGCCATTTATGTGGTTATGCTGTAGTAAAGCGGTTAATGTATTAATATCCGTCATTTGAATAACGCCCGAAGGTAGCTCTGACTTTAATAATGCGTCGATAATACTATTAACGGCTTTATTTTTTGATGCGCTGTTAGCTACAATGACACAGTTGCCACATGCTATTGCTGCAAGTATTGATGTTAAATAAAACTCAAGATGACTCTCTTCACAAACCGGGTGAACTAATAAACCACGAGATTCTAAATGTAATATATTCGATTCACCTGTAGGTCCGGGTAAAAATGTTGGATTTTTAAGTGTATTTTCTATTTTAATTAACAGTGTTCTAATTATTGATAAACTCTTACTTAACTCGGTTTTATCGTTAAGTGTAATAGCATCATCAGACGCCATACGAGCAATAGCTTGTCTGATAATCGAGATACGTTGAGACAATGGAGTAAAGCCCCACGCTAGTTCTATATTTTTAGCATGAACAACTAGCGCTTCTACTTGAGTTACTTGTTCTGTTGTCGCACTAAGGTGAGTAATAAATGCATCGTTTACTACTTGAATTTTATGTGCGCTTTTAGCTAAATTGTGGTCAGAGGTATTTTGCACTAAACTTGTTAAATAGTTTGGCCCACCGGCTTTAGGTCCTGTTCCTGATAAACCTCTGCCACCAAATGGTTGAACACCAACAACGGCACCTATCATATTACGGTTAATATAAACGTTACCTGCTTTTGAACGTGCAGCTAAGTATTGGCTTCTTTCTTCAATACGAGTGTGAATACCCATAGTTAAACCAAAACCTGTTGCATTAATTTGGTCGATAACTTGCTCTAGGTGTTTTGATTTGTAACGAATAACATGAACAATAGGTCCAAATACTTCTTTTTTAAGGAGTGAAATATCACTAATTTCGTAAAGTCTAGGTGCGAAAAAATAGTGGTTGCTCACGTCAATGTGATCTGTGTCGCAAACATAATGTAAAGTTGATTTTTTTTCTAAATATTCTACGTGTTGAGTAAGGGCATTATGAGCTTTCTGGTCTATTACAGGGCCAATGTCGGTAGATAAGTAGCTTGGGTCAGCTACATGTAATTCTTTCATTGCGCCTTTGATCATATTAATGAGTTTATCGGCAATATCTTCTTGTACAAAAAGCACACGAAGGGCAGAACAGCGTTGTCCAGCACTTTGAAAGCCAGAAGCGATCACGTCATCTACGACTTGTTCAGGTAAGGCTGTAGAGTCAACAATCATGCAGTTTTGTCCGCCAGTTTCAGCAATTAATGGTATTTGTTCTGAATCGCGTTCAGCTAATTTTTGTGAAATCCAATTTCCTGTTTCCGTTGAACCTGTAAACATAATTAGTTTAATTCGTGCATCAGGCACAATGTGTTGACCTACTTCACTACCATGCGCTATAACTATTTCAACAACGCCTTTAGGCAAGCCACATTGCAGCATAAGTTCAAGGGTTCTTAAAGCAATTAAACTGGTTTGTTCTGCTGGTTTAGCAATTACGGTATTGCCCGTTACTATGGCTGCTGATATTTGGCCTAAAAAGATCGCTAGAGGGAAGTTCCAAGGGCTAATGCAAAGTGCTACACCTCTAGGGTGTACATCTTCATTTTTAAATATTTCAATAGCGCGTGCTGCGTAATATCGGCAAAAATCTACGGCTTCTCTTATTTCTGAGACGCTATCTGGAACTGTTTTACCTGCTTCTTTAATACACAGGGCGATGAGTTCGTCACGATTAGCTTCTAATGCATCTGCTGTTTTTAATAAAATATTCGCTCTTTCATTAACTTGCGTTTGAGACCAAGTATTAAAAGCTAATTCGGCGCTATTTATTGCTGACTTCATTCCGCTTTCGTCGAGGTGAGTAACATACCCAATAATATCGTCTATATTCGCGGGATTAGTTACCGCATGAGTATTCTCAGTTATAGATGATACGGATTGTGTTACCTTTTGAGCTTGTTGAGTAACATGGGTAAGCAAGTTGTCTCGCATCTGAATAAGATCATCAATATCTGTTAAATCAATACCTTTAGAGTTTATTCGTCCGGCTTTGCTTTCAGTTTGATAAATGTTAACCGACTGAGGGATATTTTCATTGTAAGCATTTTCCCATTGTTGAACGGTTTCAACAGGGTCTGACAGTAATGATTCAACGGGAATTTTTTCATCAACAATGTTGTTAACAAATGAGCTATTAGCGCCATTTTCTAATAAACGGCGCACTAAATAAGCAAGCAAGTCAGAATGTTTACCTACAGGTGCATAAACACGGCAAGGAATTTTTTTGTTTGCTACGACTTGATCGTATAAAGACTCCCCCATGCCATGTAAACGCTGGAATTCGAATCCTGAGTTATTTTCAGCCATTTCAATAATAGTTGCTACGGTATAAGCATTATGAGTAGCGAATTGAGGGTAAATAGAATCTCTATATTCTAGTAACTTTTTCGCGCAGGCTTGATAAGACACATCGGTTGCTGCTTTTTGAGTAAATACGGGGAAGTCGTTATAACCTTCAACTTGTGTATCTTTTATTTCGCTGTCCCAGTAAGCGCCTTTTACTAAGCGGATCATCATTTTTCTATTTAGTTTTTGCGTTAATTCTCTTATCCATTCAATAACATATAAACTACGCTTTTGATAAGCTTGCACAGCCATACCAAAACCATCCCAGCCATCGAAAGCACTATCACTGTATACAGCTTCAATTATATCTAATGAAAAATCTAAACGGTTTGCTTCTTCAGCATCTATCGTAAAGCCTATGTCGTATTTCATAGCAGCAAGCGCTAAAGTACGTAATTTAGGAACTAACTCATCTATTACACGTTGACGATGCGACAATTCATAACGTGGATGAATTGCAGAAAGTTTAATTGAAATACCCGGGCTTTTCATCGGGCCTTTGTTATTGGCGGCTTTACCTATGGCTTCAATGGCCGATTGGTAGCTATTAAAATATCGTTGGGCATCTTCCATAGTTCTGGCTCCTTCACCTAACATGTCGTAGGAGTAGGTATAGCCTTTAGACTCAGTATCTTTTGCTCTTTCTATTGCTTCAGATATTTTGTGACCCATTACAAATTGGGTACCCATAATTTTCATGGCGTATTTTACGGCTTGACGAATGACAGGTTCACCTAATCGGCCGACGGTTCTTTTAAGTAAATTTAGTTGGCTTTTGGGTTTGATAACGGTTTCGTCAGAATCTGAATAATTAACGATTTTTCCCGTGAATAAAAGCCCCCAAGATGAAGCGTTAACGAATAATGAATCACTATTGCCAATGTGTGAGCTCCAATCGCCTTTAATCAATTTGTCTCTAATGAGTGAATCAATGGTGTCTTTATCGGGAACACGTAATAGGGCTTCAGCTAAGCACATTAATACAACACCTTCATCACTAGACAATGAAAACTCGTTTAATAGTGCGTCTACACCGCCTTTGCCTTTTTGATCTTTTCTAATCTTAATCACTAATTGGCGTGAAAACTCCCAAGCTTTTGATTTTTTATCGACATTTATTTCTGCGATAGGAAGTAAAGTTTGAAGTGTTGAGTTTTCATCAGCACGATAATGGTCTCTAATTTTTTGACGCAAAGAGTTGTTTGTTTGTAATGAGCCGTTAAAAAGCATATATCACCAATAAGTGAGAAGTTAATAAAACGGATATTAGTTTTTTTTATACAGAATGTGCTGGCTTTTTTGGGTTTTTTACCCTATTTTATTTTGAAATAAGTTGTTTTTACCATAATAAATACTGAGGTGGGGTTTTAGTGAAAAATGCTCCCAAAAATAGAACATTAGATCGTATCGATTTAACCATACTTAATACATTACAAAAGAACGGGCGTATTTCAAATTTAGATTTAGCTAAGCATGTTAATTTAAGCCCTAGCCCTTGTTTAGATAGAGTTAAAAAGTTAGAGAATGAGGGGTATATTGAAAGATACGGTGCTTTTTTAAATGCCACTAAATTGCATTATGGTATGTCAGCTTTTATCCAAGTTACCTTAGATAGAACAACATCGGATGTTTTCAATCGGTTTAAAGAAGAAGTGGTTAAAATTAAGGAAGTTGCTGAATGTCATATGGTAGCAGGAGGTTTTGATTATTTATTAAAACTACGTTTTGAAAACATGGCTGCTTATCGAGAAGTTTTGGGTTTAATTGTTGAGTTACCTGCTGTATCTCAAACCCATACTTATGTTGTGATGGAACACGTAAAGAATGATCAAGGTGTGCCTATTAGGGGCTGTTGATCTTTGCTGATTTTTTTTGCCGCAGTGTATTCGTTTTTTTGAATGATAACGGGTATATAAGTAAAAAGAATTTAGGTTAAATAAGAACTTTTGCTTTATATCAAATGCTTTTATTGGGTTCTGCATAAGAATATGGAGACTAAGTGTTGATACAAAGTTTTATTTTAACAGGCGTTTTTTTGATTTTTATCTTTATGTTTAAAAACTTCGAGTTACACTGTAATTAAGTTTATTTTTAAAGATATAAAACTATGAATGCTCATGAATATGCAACACAAGCCAACGGATCTTTTGCTTTACCGGATACTTGCTTCAAAATAAAATCATTAATGGAAGATGAAAGCTCAACTATTGAAGACTTTGCTAATTTAATTAGTGTTGACCCTTCATTAACATCAAGGCTATTACAAATAGCAAATAGCGCCATTTATAGCTTCCCAGGTGAAATCAGTACGATTTCTCGAGCTATTACCATTATAGGTACGCAAGCGATTTATAATATGATGTTAGTAGATGTTGCTGCAACGGCTTTCAAACATTTCTCTAATCAAGCGATTGATTTAAAACGCTTTTGGCGAATGAGTGTTTTTTGTGGTTTAGCCACTAAAAACTTAGCGATTAAAGCAGGTATTAGAGATATAGAACGTTTATTTGTTGCTGGGTTATTACAAAACTTTGGGGAGTTAATTGTTGCGTCAATATCCCCAGATCTTGCTCAAGATTGTGAAAAATATTCAGCAGAACATTTACCTTGGGATTTACAAAAAGAACGTTTAGGTTTTACTTATACTGATGTTTCAGCTGAACTTTTAAAAATTTGGCAAATTCCTGAAAAAATCATTTTACCTATTCGTCATTACAACCAAGCAAGTTCTAATGAAATTAATAAAGATGTAAAAGTACTGTATTTAGCATCTAGATTAGCTTTGGTTGATAGTCATCCAGAGGAATTTTCTTATGATGAAACTATTGACGAAAGCTTATGCAATGCTTTAAAAATATCGTCAGACGATTTAACTAATGCGGCATCTTTTGCGAGTACTGAAGCAGAAAATATTCTTAATATTATGAATGTAAAGTTTTTTACTCGTAAATAAAATGCGATAAAAATAAGTGCACCGAAATTTATACACTTGGTTTGTTTTTACTTTTTTTGAAAACAAGACATTAAAATAAATACTTGCTAGCATCGATATGTTGGGTATTTTAAGTGCCTGCATACCAGTTTTTAATTGGTATTACATAATTTATAACAAGATTTATGCCCTAAAAAAATTATAATGAAGGACATCTATGAGTACACAAAAAGAACACTTTAGTTCCCGTCTTGGTTTTATTTTAGCCGCCGCGGGCTCTGCCGTAGGTATTGGTAATTTAGTTGGTTTTCCTGTTAATGCAGCAAAAAACGGCGGAGGTGCGTTTTTACTCGTTTATGGATTATTTATATTTATTATTTGCTTACCGGTAATGATTGCTGAAATGGCTGTAGGTCGTAAAACTGGAAAACAGCCAGTAGGTGCCTATAAAGCACTATCGAATAATGATAAGTTATGGGGAGCCGCTGGATTTATTGGCGTATTAACCCCGTTTATGGTGGCTGTTTTTTACATGGTAATAACCGTTTGGTTATTTGGTTACCTGGCCCTAACTGTTACAGGTAACTTAGATTATCTAGCCAGTGAAAAAGGCTTTGGTGAATTTATTAATAGCCCGTATCTATTTGCCGTTATGGCTGTTGTTGCGTTAATTATTAATTTTATTTTAGTTGCTGGCGTAAAAGACGGAATTGAAAAAGCAGCAAAAATAATGATGCCAGCTTTATTTGTAATGCTGATACTCATGGTTATATTCGTTCTCACCTTAGACAACGCCATGGCGGGCGTTAAATTTTTTATTATTCCTGACTTTAGTAAAATAACTCCTAGTGTAATAAATGGCGCATTATCCCAAGCATTCTTCTCTTTATCTCTCGGTATGGGAATTTTAATTACTTATGGCTCGTACATAAACCGTGATACCAATATTGCTAACTCAGCTAAATTAGTTGCTATTACTGATACCGCCGTAGCCTTTACTGCGGGTTTGATGATTCTTCCTGCTGTATTTTCATTTGATCCTGCGATAAACCCTGATGATTTAAGTGATAGCTCAGTTTCATTGATCTTTACTTTTTTACCTAAAATATTTTTAGCACTACAAACATCTATTGGTTATATTGGCGCTAGCATAGTTGCTGCTTCTTTCTTTTTATTGGTATTTTTTGCAGCAATCACCTCGTTAGTTTCGATTATAGAAGTCCCTGTTTCGTATCTTATTACAGAGAAAGGACATACACGTAAAAAGGCCTTATCAACGTTATTAATGACCGCGGGTATATTAACTGTTTTTGCAACGCTTTCATTTGGTATGGTTTCGTTCTTTACTGAATTTGTAGATTATGCGGGTTCAACGCATTCATTTTTTGATGTGGTTTATGATATTTTCTATGACACGATATTACCGCTTAATGGCTTTTTATTATGTTTGTTTGTAAGTTATCGATGGAAAAAACATAATTTATCAAAAGAGCTTTCTATAGGTAGTGATGGCTATGTAGGATCGTGGGTTGAAAAATATGTTAATTTTTCTTTAGGTACCTTTATACCTGTTATTGTTTTGGGTGTGTTTTTAAATACTGTTGCTCAAAAGTTTTTTGGCTATAGTCTTTTAGGTTTTTAATTTAAGATATTTATCCTCAATAATAGAAAAAAGCCGTATCATACGGCTTTTTTATTGCCTGCTTTTTGATACAACTATGTGTGGAACTCTATGATTGAATATATTACAGCAACTAACTTTGATGAATGCCAACGTTTATTTCATGGTAGAGGGCATGCATATCCTGATTTAGCTCATGTAAATGTAGATTGGTTGTCTCCTGTTATTCTCATTACTTTGTATCAAGCCGTTGAGCAAGAATGGCTTGAAAAGCAAGTAAAAGCATTAGAGCAATTAGTACCTGCATGTGAATCAATTCAAGTACAGCATAGGTATGAAAAGTTCGCTCCAACTGAAGTGCTATGGGGTAAAGATATTTCTCGTACTATCGTTGTGGAATCAGGTCTTAAGTATAATATTGAATTTGGTAAGTCTCAAAATACCGGACTTTTTCTTGATATGAAAAATGGTCGAGACTGGGTGAGAAAATTTGCTAAAAATAAAAGTGTACTTAACTTGTTTTCGTACACGTGTGCTTTTTCTGTAGCCGCTATAGCGGGCGGTGCTAAAAAAGTAGTTAATGTTGATATCAGCAAGTCTCCTCTTTCAAAAGGGCGAGACAATCATCGATTAAATTTGCAAGATACCTCGAATGTTAAGTTTGAAGGTGTTGATATCTTTAAGTCTTATGGTCGACTGAAAAAGCATGGTCCTTATGAGTTATTGATCTGTGATCCGCCTTCTTTTCAAAAAGGTAGTGTCGATATTGAAAGAGATTACAGTAAAATTATTAGAAGAATTCCACAGCTAATGTCACCTGAAGGCGATGTTATTTTATGTTTGAATTCGCCTAGCTTAGCTGAAGAGTTTTTATTAGCTGAAGTTGCAAGAGAGTGCTCTGATTGCACGTTTGTTCGTAAAATAGAGTCACCTGAAGTATTTAAAGAAGCACATCAGGGAAAAGGGCTAAAAGTACTTTTGTTTAAATATAGCCCTAGAACTTAATGCTTCTGTAATTAGTTAATAACAACTCTAACAGCGAGTGCAATTAAAAAACAGCCTGTAACTTTATCTACAATGTGACTATTTTCTTTTAGTTTGTTAATCACATTTCCTTTAGATAATAGCAGGGTGACAAAGCAGTACCATAGGGCATCTAGTGTGCCTACAGTAAGCGTCATGATAACTTTTTGTTCTTCACTTGATTCGCTATTTAAAAACTGACTGAATAGTGCAATAAAAAATATAGCGAGTTTAGGGTTTAAAAAGGCAATTAAAAAACCATCTCGCCAACCGTTTATTGTGTTGGTTGGAGTTATACTTTGTTCAAATTGTGTTAACTCGGATTTTTTACTGAGTAAGGACTTTATGCCTAAATACAATAAGAATGCCGCGCCAGCGTATTGGATCAAGGTAAACAACATTGGGGTATTTACAATAATGACAGCTACCCCTGTGGCTGTTATTGCAGCGTATAATGCTACACCTAAGCCATGACTTATAGAGGTTGCATAACCTTTAGCAACACCACCATTCACGGTGTTTTTGATTACTAAGGCTAAGCTTGGTCCGGGTGATAAAGCACCTAATAAGCAAATAACCACGAAAGATAACCAAAGATGTAATTCCATTATTGTTCTTGCTCTCTAATACGTAAAAAACTGGCGAATTTTGGCACACCCTTTTGTGTTTTACCAATATATTTAAAGGTAATTGTTGAGCCTACTGGCGGTGGTGTTTTTCTTTCTTTATCACTAAAGCCAGTACCTATCTTAAAAACAATTCCGTCATACGTTTTAACTTGAATCGCACCTAACATGCCCTGATACTTCCCTTTGCCCGTTATATGTTTTAAAACTACGGCTTCAGCATCTTGGTAGGGTTTTAATTTCATTATATTATTTGTACGTCCAACCGTATAAAGGGCATCTTGATAATGGAGCATAAGCCCTTCACCTTTGTGTTTAACAATAGTCTTCAGCTTTTGGTTGAGTTGCGCGACTGATGATAATTTAAATTGTGAAATTGCTTGAAAGTAAGGCGAGTTAACTTTTTCTACAGATGCTTTTATTTCCTCAATTCTTTGTGTGAATACGGTTTTACTTAGCGGTAAATCAAAAATCATAAAACGTATTTTTTTCCAACAGATATTGGTTTTTTGCTGTTTTACGCAAGAAATGGTTTGCTCAAATTGATGCCTGCCTATCCATAGTTCACCATCAATAGGATAAGTCGGCCAATTAGCGGTAAACCATTTAGGCGTATGCAATAGATTTCCATTCTTAGTTAGTAATTCTGAGCCGTTCCAATATCCTCTTACGCCATCAAGCTTTTCACTGATCCAATACTGCTTAATATCGTGTTTTAAGTTGTACTGGGTTGCGAGTTGTATTGCTGGAGGCGTTTCATAAGCAACACATAAAGAGGTGAAGAGAAGAATAAGTATTGTGAAGTATTTCATATCGAACGTCCTGTTCTTAATTAAAATGGTTAAATTATGTTGTACTGTACAATAGTTTTAAATATGATTGAAGTATAAAAAATACACAAATATAAGTGTAAAAAGGAGCTAAAATGAAAAGGATTTATTTATTAGTTGTTATCTTTATAACGTCATTTCAATCACATGCAGCTAAGAAAGAATGCGCTGAATTATTAAAAAAATATCATAATGTTCAATCCCAACAGCGACAGGGACACTCATTAAAAAGCAGTATTAGTTTACGAAAAAAAGAAGATAAAGCTCGAGAAAAATGGTGGGATTGCGAAAACAATAAATTAAAACCGAAAAGTAAAAAGAAAAAAAACAATAAAACTAAAAGTCCTTCTAAAAAGAAAACAATAAAATTATCACAAAACCCAACTAAACCTTCTAATGATGCGCCGAGTGTTTTCTCTTCAAACCGAAATATTGTGATCAAAGGTAAGTACACAGGAGATAAGCAATTACAATGGCTTACGTTTTATAAGCGGCCTAAAAAGTGTGCTAGGCCAAAAACAACCCAAGTATTTGCTTTTTGCATGGAAGATAAAACAGCTCAGCAGAATAAGTTTGAACAACAATATAAAAATTAACTATCCAGTAGTTAATCTCACTAAATATTATTGTTTTATTTAAATGTTGAGCGTTATGTTTTTTTTAATCTATTGATTAATAAGATTTAAATTTATGGCCTTAAGTTTGCTATTACTTTATAGTGAGTAAATATTAAGGATAACGAATAGATGCAAAAACAGATCAAGTATTGGCTTATTAATTTAATTGGTGGGAGCTTAGTACTAATAGGTGCTATTTTTATTCTGCTGCCTGGGCCCGCTTTTTTATTTTTACCCATAGGTTTAGCTATTTTGAGCTTGGAGTATATATGGGCTAAAGTGTGGTTGAGGCGTTGTCAACGTTGGATGAGAAATGGGGCTGTTAAATTCGATGCTTTAATCGCTAAGCTCTTTCAACATAAAAAACGCTAACAATGGTTCCTTGATAGCGTTTTTAGTGTTTTATGTCTGGCTATTTAATATAGGCTGCTTTGGTGTTATTAAAGTCGTTAACGATAACATCAATGGTTTCTTGACAGTATTCACGCAATCCGCTTAACAACATGTGTTTTTTACCATGTCCCACAGTAATGCCATCAGATATCAAATCAAAGGCTAAACAAGCATTACCTCGTTTACCTTCGATGGTGAGTTTTGAAGTCGATTCAATTAATTTAACGCTAGTAAAGTCAACGTTTTCTAGTTCAATAGACATACTCTCGTACATTACCATTGGGCGAGCAGGGTTAATCATTACGTTATTTTCGGCCATTAACTTTACTAAAATATGAGGGAATGTATGGCCAGAAAACTCAACGTAAGCTCTGATCAGAGCTTCAATCGTTTTTTCATTTTTGGTTGAGTTACCAGACGTTTTAACATGCATGTATTCTTTGTTGTTATCGTCTGTAATGCTCGCTTCACCTTTAATGTCATTAGGAAAGTTTAATTCAATACCATCAGATACCATGCCTGAAAAAGTAAAATCCATTTGTTGAAATAAACCTGATTTTGCAAGTACGATTGAAAATAATAAGTCACCAGGTACACAAAACCTTTTCGCGTCAATGTCATGCAAAGGGTTAAAGTCATCTGCAATTTTTTTAGCAAAGTTACTTGCCTGTATGCGCGTGAAGTTTATTTTGTTGTTTGAAGTGTTATAGAAATCATCAAGAAACATAGTCGGTTATTTCACTTTTAATGTATTTAATTTACGGGTGTAAAAACGGGGGCATTCTATCACTGTAAAACTAAAAAATCGAAAACAAAAAGAGAAGTTTTTTCGAGGGAATGCAATTAAAATAGGGAGGTTGAGCGTACATGTGTAACATTTAAATATTATTCTTTTGCTTGTTTTTTTTAATTAAATCTTCTTTGGTCGACTTTTTTAATTGTTTAAGTTGGTATTCTCTCTGACTTGCTGTTTTTCTATCAAGCTGTTGTTCCCAATAAACTAATTCAACCGGACGGCGTACACGTGTATATTTTGCGCCTAATTTATTTGAGTGATTGTGTTCATCTATTCGACGGTTCAGATCTGTTGTTATTCCTGTGTATAGGCTGTTATCTGAGCATCTTACAAAATATACGTACCAGTTAGAGGACATGTTAACTTTTTAGTAGGGTAACGTTTTAAGTATTATTCCTTATAAACGTTAGCGGTTTGTCTGATATTTTCATAGTATACTGTGCAATAGTCCTAGATAAACGTTTTCTTCTCTCTTTATCGTTAATAGTTTATCCATTTATCATTAATTTTAGGTTTTATCTATGTTCACATCTGAAACTGGTTCGTTACGTAAACTCACCGCACAGCTTGACTCTCAAGGAGATATTCAATATCAATTACCTATTGGTGAACAAAGTATTCCTTTAAATGAACTTATTGGTAAACATATTACACTTGAACATGTTGGTACTATTAATTGCAGTAATTGCGGTAAAAAAACTAAAAAAAGCTATTCACAAGGGTTTTGTTATCCGTGTATGCAAAAACTAGCGCAATGCGATATGTGTATTATGAAACCAGAAACCTGTCATCATCATTTAGGTACTTGCCGTGAACCTGAATGGGGAACTAAAAACTGTTTTGTTCCTCATTATGTTTATTTAGCGAATAGTTCTGGTTTGAAGGTGGGTATAACAAGACATACGCAAATTCCAACTCGATGGATTGATCAAGGTGCAATACAGGCCTTACCTATATTCAAAGTGGCTTCTAGAATTCAGTCAGGGTTAGTAGAAGTTGCACTTTCTGAATTTGTTGCAGATAAAACAAATTGGCGTGCAATGTTAAAAGGTTCGCCTGAAAAGATAGACTTAACAGCAAGGGCTAAAGAATTAACACCTAAAATAGCTCAAAAGCTGGCGGATATTGCCTTACAATATGGTGAAGACGCTGTTGAACCATTAGAGAGTGAAGTTGTAGAGTTGCGTTATCCTGTACAAGAGTACTTAGAAAAAATTAGTTCATTTAATTTTGATAAAACACCGGTAGTGTCGGGAGTCTTGCTAGGGATTAAAGGGCAATATCTTATTTTTGATAAAGGTGTTATTAATATGAGAAAGTTTACTTCTTATCATATTAATATTAAATGGACTTAATCTTTCTTCTATTAATAAGTTAGCTGTGATTTACTTACGTTTTCTACTACAATTTAGTTCATGGCTTTTTAATTTTAGTTATATTTGGGGATAGTGTGATGAATGCATTTGAATGTGCGGAAAATGCTGAAGAGGTTTTTGTTCTTTCTGATTCTTTTTTACGTATAAAAGAATTAATTGATAATGACTCATCGACTATTGATGATATTGCTGAAATCATTATGTTAGATCCGACGTTGTCTATTACGATTCTTAAATTAGCTAATAGCTCTTTTTTTAATTATCCCGGTAAAATAGAAACCATTTCTAAAGCTGTGTTAGTACTGGGCATAACAGAAGTCTACAACTTAGTTATTGCTTATTTTACGACTGATGCATTTAAATCTATTACTGCAGCCCCTGAATATATAGAAAATTTTTGGGAACAAGCTGTTGATTGCGCTTTAATTATTAAGTTTTTAGGCGAAGAGCTCAATGTTATTAATGCTGAGCGATTATTTATACTTGGTTTATTACATAATATTGGAGAGCTAGCGGTTCATCAAAGTATGCCAGGTAAAATTAAAGCCTGTAATAGTATTTCTGATTCTGAGTTTCCATGGGAAAAACAACACAGCACAATTGAGTTTACTTATGGAGAGTGTAGTGGTGAATTACTTAAACAGTGGCAGTTACCTTATAGTTTAATTGAACCTATTCGTAGTCAAGACGAATGGGATTTTGAGCATGCTACGGTTGAAGCTAAATTATTGTATTTATCTAAACGTATAATGCTATTAAATTATCAGTGTAAAACCCATAAACCTTCTTCTCTTATAACTGCAGAGGTTTTAAATGATTTAAACATTTCGCCTAAAATGATCGTGGCGGCTAATCATTTTTGTAATATTGAACGTTTAAGTATTTTATCTATCTTATCTCCTGGATCCGCTTTTGTTTATTAATCTTTTCATGATTTTAATTTTCTAAATATTTATTATGGCCGTGTAGTCTTCATTATTAGTGAGTTGGCCATTTTAACTTTTTTCCTCTAAGTATTATTACCTTTACCCATTATTCCTCAGACAAGAAAACTTATAATAAAACATTTATTTGAGTTTTTTTGTAATACACCATTCAAGTGCACCAACTTATCACTCTAGCGTGTTTTTTTGGTGCAATTGTTCAGCCTTTATTTTTAAAGTTGACTCTAAAGTGTTGATTTGTAAGTTAAAAATTCTTTGGCATGTCATTTGTATAGTATATATTAAATAAAAAATAGGGGTACATACATGAAAATAGTTAATGCAATTATAAAGCCTTTTAAACTTGATGATGTTCGCGAAGCGATATCTGAAATTGGTGTTGAGGGTCTTACTGTAAGTGAAGTTAAAGGTTTTGGTCGTCAAAAA
Organism: Pseudocolwellia agarivorans; assembly: GCF_002000085.1. Lineage (GTDB taxonomy): Bacteria > Pseudomonadota > Gammaproteobacteria > Enterobacterales > Alteromonadaceae > Pseudocolwellia > Pseudocolwellia agarivorans. The sequence goes on along the minus strand of NZ_MUZU01000008.1, from coordinate 62,593 downwards.
GGGCATACAGAACTGTATCGTGGTGCTGAATATCAAGTAGATTTTTTACCGAAAGTAAAACTAGAAGTCGCGGTAAATGACGATATTGTAGACCGCTTGGTTGAAGTTATCACCAAAGCCGCTTATACCGGTAAAATTGGCGATGGTAAAATTTTCGTTTACAACTTAGAACAAGCTGTACGTATTCGTACTGGCGAAAACGATGCTGAAGCACTTTAAGGGGTAGTTATTATGGAACAAAATATTTTTCAACTTCAATATGCAATGGACACCTTTTACTTTTTAGTATGTGGTGCATTGGTTATGTGGATGGCAGCTGGTTTCTCAATGTTAGAAGCTGGTTTAGTACGAGCTAAAAATACAGCTGAAATTTTAACTAAAAATATAGCCTTATACTCTATATCTTGCATTATGTATTTAGTGATTGGTTACGACATCATGTATGGCGGAGGTGTATTTTTAAGTGGTATTGAGCTAGATGGTGCTGCAAATGCTGATGCGTTGGTATCAACAGTGTTAGCTGAATCTGCTGAAGCTGGTTTTGACGGCGGTTCTGTATACGCAAACGCTTCTGACTTTTTCTTCCAAGTAGTATTTGTTGCTACAGCAATGTCAATTGTATCTGGTGCGGTTGCTGAACGTATGAAGCTTTGGGCTTTCCTAGCATTTACTGTTGTTTTAACTGGTTTTATCTACCCTATGGAAGGTAGCTGGACTTGGAACGGTGAATCTGTATTTGGTTTATACACTTTAGGTGACCTTGGTTTCTCTGACTTTGCAGGTTCTGGTATTGTTCATATGGCTGGTGCTGCTGCTGCTTTAGCAGGTGTTCTTTTACTTGGTGCTCGTAAAGGTAAATATACTGCTGACGGTAAAGTAAACGCTATTCCAGGTGCTAACTTACCAATGGCTACATTAGGTACATTTATTTTATGGATGGGTTGGTTTGGTTTTAACGGTGGTTCTGTATTAAAACTAGGTGATATTACAAGTGCAAACTCAGTAGCTATGGTATTTTTAAACACTAACGCTGCTGCTGCTGCTGGTGCTGTTGCCGCTTTATTATTTGCTAAAATCCTATTTAAGAAAGCTGATTTAACTATGTGTTTAAACGGTGCATTAGCAGGTCTAGTTGCTATTACAGCTGAACCTTCTACACCTACACCATTACAAGCAACAATTTTCGGTGCTATCGCTGGTGTTATCGTAGTGTTATCTATCCTTGCTTTAGATAAAGTTAAGATTGATGATCCTGTAGGTGCTATCTCTGTTCATGGTGTGGTTGGTTTATTCGGTTTATTATTAGTGCCGGTAACTAACGATGGTTCTTCATTCAGTGGTCAGCTAATAGGTGCTGCTACTATCTTTATTTGGGTATTTGTAACAAGTTTCATTGTTTGGTTTGTATTGAAAATGGTTATGGGTATTCGTGTAACAGAAGAAGAAGAATATGAAGGGGTTGATAAATCGGATTGTGGTATGGAAGCATACCCAGAGTTTACACGTGGACAATAACGTGTAATTCAATAGGTTTATCATTCAAAGCAGCCCTAGGGCTGCTTTTTTGTTATTTAAAAATAATAAAAGTGATATAACCTAATAAATAGTACTGATAGTAAGTATACAGAGGTGAATTGGTCTTTATGGATATGTTAGAGAAAAAATACAATGTGATGTGGGAAACGTCACAGGCGCATATTGCAGAACAAGGTGTTGATATAGATCCTAATATTTATTCAAATTGCGACAATAGAAAAGGGATCACTGTTATTGCTAAGTTTTCATCAGACTCAGGTGTTGAGATTTGTCAGTCTTTTGAAAAATTAAAACGTATAGAGCCGAAGCAATATTATTATTCAGAGAACGAGTTACATTTAACTGTTTTATCTTTGATCTCATGCCGTGAAAGCTTCGATATTTCACAAGTGAATATTGATGATTATATTGCGACAATAAATAAAGCTATAGTGGATATAAAGCCGTTTGATATTAATATAAAAGGTATTACTGCTTCTTCATCTTGCATTATGCTACAGGGCTTTCCAGTAACAGATAACTTATTAAATTTAAGAAACAATTTACGTATTTATTTTGAACAATCACAATTATTTAATACTATAGATGAACGTTATAAAATTGATACCGCACACGTTACGATTGTACGGTTTCAGCGTAAACTAAAGCGTAATAAAGAATTTCTTCAATTATTAGAACAATTTAGAAAATTAGATTTAGGTGTTTTGCACGTAAAGGAATTACAATTAGTTTACAATGATTGGTATCATAAAGAAGACAATACAGAGATTTTGTCTACAATAAAATTATAATTAAACATATATCGATGTCAGCTGTAATGTGCATAAAATCGCAGTTTGAGGTGGTATAAGTATAAATAATAAAACTTTGTTAAAACAAAGTAATCAAATAGGTGAATAAGATTTTATGGCTAGAGAGCAATTTGGTATTTGTGCAGAACCTAATTTGCATGGGAGTTATTTACTGTTTAATGTTTTAGATGATAAAAACGATCATTTACGTCAAGCATTATCAAGATTGCCAGCCTTACTTGATAAATATGCAGACCGATTTTCTGAGGCTAATCTTATTGGTGTTTTTGCTATTGGTGCTGGTTACTGGGACGAGTTTTATTCTAAAGCTCGCCCTAAAGAATTGACTAACTTTCCATTAATGGCGTGTGAAGATCGAATTGCCCCGGCGAATAATTATGATCTTTATATAGAAATTAGAAGCGATAGATTAGATGTAAATCACATAGTGAGTACTAAAGTGTGTGCTTTATTAGATGATAGTGTTGAATTAGTAGAGCAAGTACGTGCTTTTCGCTTTCTTGATGGAAGAGATCTTACTGGGTTTGTCGATGGCACTGAAAATCCTAGAGGCCAACATAGAAGAGATATTGCTTTAGTAAGTGAAGCTGATGATGAACATTTCTCTGGTGGGAGTTATTTACATATTCAACGTTATCGTCATAACTTAAATTTGTGGAATACTTTAGAGGTTAAAGCACAAGAAGATGTTTTTTCTCGAACTAAAATAGATAATGAAGAATACAGTACAGAAAATAAATTACCGACTTCTCATATTAAACGCACAGGTTTAAAAGATGATAATGGCAATAGTATCGAAATATTAAGACAAAGCATGCCGTACGGAGATATAAAACATCAAGGGCTATTTTTTGTGTCTTATTGTCAATCACCAAAACCTTTTGAAATGATGTTGAAAAGTATGATTTTTGGCGATGAAGATGGTCACTTTGATCACATGCTTAAGTATACGCAAGCAGAAACAGGCGCGGCTTTTTTTGCCCCAAGCCTTAATTTTTTAGAAAAATTAGCTGATTAACTATGTTTAAATAATTGTTTTTAGGCTACAAAAAACGTTGTGGCTTATTGTTCTAATTATGTACTTTATCTAGGTATATTATTTATGGCCTAAGGTAAATTTTTTGAAAATAACGCTTCTAATTTAGTAATCGTTTTTTGTATCGCTGTAACTTTGGTTGGCGCAATGAATATAGTATCATCACCAGCAATAGTACCTAGTACACCATCGCTTTTACTTAAGCTATCTAATAAGCGTGCAATTAATTGAGCAGCACCTGGACTCGTTCGTATAATTATCATTACATCATTATGTTCAATGTCTAAAACCAGTTGTTTCAACGGGCTTTTAGCGGTTGGAACACCTAACTCTGCGGGTAAGCAATAAACCATCTCTTGGCGTGCATTACGTGTTCTTACTGCTCCAAACTTACTCAACATTCTTGATATTTTTGATTGACTAATATTATCAAAACCTTGGGCCTTTAATGCATCCACAATATCACCTTGAGAGGCGAACTGTTCTTGTTTTAATAGCTCTTTAAAGGCTTGTACTAATGCTTCTTGTTTCAATTGTTTCGCCATGACTTATTTATTGATTATTAAGGCCTGTTGATCTTTTGACATTATTTTTACAGACAATTTGTTTAAATATCAAACAAGTATTTCCTTTTAGGCTATTTATAACTTAACCCTAGAGGGTAAACTCAAACGTGTTTATTCTTTTAATAGGCATATACTTGAATAAACATATTAGTATATGTGTTTTTAATAAAAACGTCATTAAACTATAAGCGATATCGGTTATTTCTTAATAATAATTGTTTTTTTATGACCAATACTATATCTTTCGTGCATCAGTATTTACGTATTTACTCAAATAACGGAGACACCACATGAAAGTTGCTGTTCTAGGCGCTGCTGGCGGTATTGGCCAAGCGTTATCTTTACTATTAAAAACTCAATTACCAGCGGGTTCTGAATTATCACTATATGATGTTGCACCAGTTGTTCCAGGTGTAGCGGTTGATCTAAGCCATATCCCAACGGCTGTTAAAGTTGAAGGTTTTGGTGCTGACGCTTTAGGTGATGCATTAACAGGCGCTGATATCGTGTTAATTCCGGCAGGTATGCCACGTAAGCCAGGTATGGATCGTTCTGATTTATTTGCAGTAAACGCAGGTATTATTAAAACACTTGCTGAAGGTATTGTTGCAAACTGCCCTAAAGCATTAGTGGGTATTATTACTAACCCTGTAAACGGAACGGTTCCAATTGTTGCTGAAGTTTTTAAAGCAGCGGGTACATACGATAAAAACCGTGTATTTGGTATTACAACGCTAGATGTTATCCGTAGTGAAGCGTTTGTTGCTGAACTTAAAGGTTTAAATGTTGCAGATGTTAAAGTTCCAGTAATTGGTGGTCATTCAGGTACAACTATTTTACCTCTACTTTCACAAGTTGAAGGTGCTACTTTTACTGATGAAGAAGTTGCAGCATTAACTCCTCGCATTCAAAATGCGGGTACTGAAGTTGTAAACGCTAAAGCCGGTGGTGGTTCAGCTACGTTATCTATGGGTGCAGCAGCAGCTCGTTTTTGTATGTCTTTAGTTAAAGGTATTCAAGGCGAAGACGTTGTAGATTATGCATACGTTGAAGGTAATGGCGAAGATGCACAATACTTTGCTCAACCTGTACGTTTAGGTCCTAACGGTGTTGTTGAATTATTACCTTACGGTGAGTTAAGTGCATTTGAGCAAAAAGCTAAAGAAGATATGCTTGATACACTTAAGAGTGACATTAAAGAAGGTATTGATTTTATTAACGGTTAATTTATCGACTAATAATCAGACCTAAAAAAAACCGCTCATTGAGCGGTTTTTTATTTTGTAGGGTAAATTTTTCGCTAATTATAATGATTAAGTGGTTCTATTCGCTGCTACATGAGCAAGTTCAATTAGTGCCTGCTTATACTGTGACTCAGGAATTAAGTTTAATGAATCTATCGCTTTATCTGCTTCTTCTTCAGCTTTTTCCTGTGTATATTTTAACGAGCCGGTTTCGTCCATCGCTTTAAGAATATCTTCTAGGTTATCCATTCCATTACCGTGCTCTATAGCGTCTTTAATTAGCTGCTTTTGGACTTCTGAACCATGTTGCATTGCATAGAGTAATGGTAGTGTAGGTTTGCCTTCCGATAAATCGTCACCTACATTTTTTCCCATTTCTTTCGCGTCAGCGGTATAGTCCATAATATCGTCAACAAGTTGAAAGGCTGTGCCTAAGTGCTTACCGTAATTAAGCATTGCAAGTTCAATTTCTTCAGGTTGCTCAGATACTACAGCAGCTAAACGAGTAGCGGCTTCAAATAATTTTGCAGTTTTACAATAAATAACTTCTAAGTAACTTTCTTCCGTTGTATCAGGATCGTTACAATTCATTAATTGTAACACTTCACCTTCAGCAACAATATTTGTAGCATCAGACAAAATATCCATAATTCTCATATTATTGAGTTTTGTCATCATTTGAAAAGAACGTGTATATAAAAAATCGCCTACAAGCACACTTGCGCTATTACCAAACAATGCATTGGCTGTTTCACGTCCTCTACGCATATTAGACTCATCTACTACATCATCATGCAATAGGGTAGCTGTATGTATAAACTCAATAATTGCAGCAATAGAAATATGCTCATTATTATTATAACCTAATGCTTTTGCAGCTAAAACGGTTAGCATTGGACGCATACGCTTACCGCCACCGTTGACAATATAAATACCTAATTGATTGATTAGCGCTACGTCTGATTGAAGCTGAGAGTAAATTAGGTCATTAACCAATGACATGTCGTCATGGGCAAGTTTTTGTATGTTTTTGAGATCCATAAAGCGTTGAGAGTAACCTATTTTTCGTGATAAAATTAATGCGAGATTATGGGTGAGTTTACACGATCTTACGATAGAATGAAGCGCACAATGTTGACTCTTTTACACCGAATAGAAAATAATTGAAAATGATCACTTTTATGCTTGCCCTTATAGGTTTCTTCGAGTAGAATTCGCGCCCTATATTTTAAAAATCAAGCGTCATACTAAATGATGGCGCAGTTCGGAGTAGCTATGTACGCGGTATTCCAAAGCGGTGGTAAGCAGCATCGTGTAACCGAAGGTCAAACCCTTCGTCTGGAAAAACTTGAACTTGAAGTTGGTTCTTCAGTTGAGTTTGAAAATGTTTTAATGATCGCCGATGGCGAAGCTATTAATGTAGGTGCGCCTTACATTGCTGGTGGTAAAGTTGTGGCTGAGATCGTATCTCAAGGTCGCGCTGATAAAGTTAAAATTGTTAAATTTAAACGTCGTAAACATTCACGTAAGCAAGCGGGCCATCGTCAATGGTTCACTGAAGTGAAAATTACTGGTATTAACGGCTAATAGGAGCACTATAAAATGGCACATAAAAAGGCTGCAGGTAGTACACGTAACGGTCGCGATTCAGAAGCTAAACGCTTAGGTGTTAAACGTTTCGGCGGTGAATCAATTTTGGCTGGTAACATTATTGTTCGTCAACGTGGTACTAAGTTTCACCCAGGCACTAACATGGGTATCGGTAAAGACCATACATTATTTGCTTTAACTGACGGTAAAGTTCAGTTTGAAGTTAAAGGTCCTAAGAGCCGTAAATTTGTAAGTATTGTTGCTGAGTAGTTTTATTTAATAACAATCAAAATTGTTCTAAAACCCGCAGCTAGCGGGTTTTTTTTTGTATAAAATATTGTAAGCAATGAAAATAGCTTATAATACTAAACGCATTAATGAATTGATCATTTAGACGAGTATAAATGATCAACTGGTTATTGCGATTGGTATAATGCACATTGAATGATTAGTCACTAAATAGTGAATTGATTATTTCAATGAGTATAATAGATATAACTAAGCATCACTTGGAGTGCCAAACTGAAATGAAATTCGTTGATGAAGTTGAAATTAGAGTTGAAGCTGGAGACGGCGGAAACGGCTGCGTTAGCTTTCGAAAAGAAAAATATATCGAATTTGGTGGCCCTAATGGCGGCGACGGCGGAGACGGCGGTGATGTTTATTTAGTAGCAGATGAAAATTTAAATACACTAATTGATTACCGCTTTGAACGTTTTCATAGAGCAAAACGTGGAGAAAATGGACGTAGTCGAGATTGTACCGGTAAGGGCTCACCAGCTTTAGAACTTAAGGTTCCCGTTGGAACTCGTACTATTGATATGGATACGGGCGAGCAAATTGGAGATTTAACCACTCATGGCCAAAAGTTATTAGTGGCTAAAGGTGGTTGGCATGGTTTAGGTAATACTCGATTTAAAAGTAGTACGAACAGAGCGCCTCGTCAGAAAACTGATGGAACGCCAGGTGAGATTCGAAATCTACAACTTGAGTTACTTTTATTAGCAGACGTTGGGTTATTAGGACTGCCTAATGCAGGTAAATCAACTTTAATTCGTAGTGTTTCAGCAGCAAAACCGAAAGTAGCTGATTACCCATTTACTACTTTAGTACCAAATTTAGGTGTTGTTCGATTAGATACTCAGCGCAGTTTTGTTATTGCAGATATTCCTGGATTAATTGAAGGTGCTGCAGAAGGTGCTGGTTTAGGAACGCAGTTCTTAAAACATTTAGAGCGTTGTCGTATATTACTCCATGTTATTGATGTACTACCTGCTGATGGTTCAGATCCTCTTGAGAATGCAAAAACTATTATTAGCGAGCTGGAACGTCATTCTCCAGAGTTAGCCAGTAAACCTAGATGGATAGTTTTTAATAAATTAGATTTATTATTAGAAGAAGAAGCTAAAGACGTTACTGATAGAATTCTTGAAGGTTTAGCATGGGAAGGTGATTTTCAGAGTATCTCAGCCTTTAACAAAACTGGAACTGAAAAGCTTTGTTATAATGTAATGGACTTTATTGATGCATTACCAAAAGAAGTTGAAGAAGAAGTTATTGATGGTAAATCGGTAGAGTTTAAATGGGACACATATCATGAAGATGCAATGTCTGATTTAGATGACGATTTAGATGACGAAGACTGGGATGAAGATGAATACGATGTTGAAGTCGAATACCGTAAGTAGTCGCTTTTAATTCATCACTTAAATAAGGTGCTAAAGTATTTATACTTGCACCTTTTTTACTTTTTACATAACTCATTTTAAAAGATTTAAAATATGACCATACTTTCTATGATAGTTGCAACAGCTAATAATCGTATTATTGGTAAAGATAATGATATGCCTTGGCACCTACCTGCTGACCTTGCTTATTTTAAAAAAACTACATTAGGAAAGCCTGTGATTATGGGACGTAAAACTTATGAATCAATAGGGCGTCCTTTACCAGGTAGACGTAATATCGTTATCTCTCGTGATATTAATTATAAAGCTGAAGGGGTAGATACAGTAACTACTGTTGATGCTGCATTAAGCTTAGTAGAGGAGGTTGATGAGGTAATGGTCATAGGTGGTGGTGCAATATACCAACATTGTTTACCTGCAGCCAATCGTTTGTATATCACTCATATAGATGCTGATATAGAAGGGGACACTCAGTTTCCATTTTATGATAAAGATATTTGGAAAAAAGTGAGTAGCGAAAAACGTGTAGCTGATGAAAAAAATCAATATGATTTAGATTTCTGTGTATATGAAAAAAGCTAATATCAATCTTTCATCATAAGATAATAAAAAACCGCTAAATTAGCGGCTTTTTATTATCTGAAGTTTTATAGTTTAAGCTTTTTAAATATTATAACTTAAACTCTTGTACTGATTGTTGTAATTCTTCAGCGAGCTTAGCAACTTCATTCGTTGAATCCGCTGTTTGTTTTGATCCTGCTGTTGTTTGCTCTGCAATGGCTACGATAGACTCTAAATTACTGCTTATTTCATGCGCTACCGTGCTTTGTTCTCCGGCAGCTGTCGCTATTTGAGATGAGCGGTCGTAAGCTTCATGTACTGCATGTGTAATAGTTTCTAACGCTTTTTCTGCTTCTTCACTTTGCTCTACACAATTAGACGCTTGCATTTTACCCGTATCCATAACTGATACTGCTTTTTCTGCCCCTGTTTGAAGAGCGGTGATCATAGTTTGAATTTCTTGAGTGGACTCTTGTGTTCTACTTGCAAGTGTACGAACTTCATCAGCAACAACAGCAAAGCCTCGACCATGCTCACCTGCGCGTGCGGCTTCAATGGCAGCATTTAATGCTAATAGGTTGGTTTGGTCTGCTATGCCTCTGATTACGTCAAGAATACCACCTATTGAAGCGCTATCTTGTTGTAATTGATTAATTACTTGAGAAGCATCTTCTACTTCACTTGCTAATGTTTCAATTGTATGTCGATTTCTCTCTGAAATAACTTTTACGCGTTCAGCTTCATCATCTGCCTGTTTTATTTCATTTAAAGCATCATTAGCGCTTGTTAATACACTTTGTGAAGTACTACTCATTTCTGTTGTTGCTGAGGCTGCCTGTTCAACTTGAGCTCTTTGTTCTTCAATCGCGGCACTACCTTGCGCTGTAACTGCTGAAGTTTGTTCAGCAGCAGTCGCTAATTGTGTTGAACGGCTTACTATACTTTGAATAAGGTTGCGTAAGCTATCTATAAGCAAGTTACAATTTTTAGCAAGTAAAGCAAACTCATCATGCCCAGATTCATCAAGTTTTTTAGATAAGTCACCTGAAGCAACAACATTAAGCATTTCGTTCACTCGGCTTAATGGTCTCGTTATACTCATTAAAGTTGCCCAAGCGATACCTAGTGCAGAAATAATAGAAATAATCATGATAACAGTGGTTTGGGTAGTACCATCTGAAACAGCTTGATCGACAGACTGACCCGCTTTATAAGTGGTTTCATCTGCAAGTTTTACCTGAGTTGTTAAAATACTATTAACCGTATCAATTTCGTTTTCTGCTGAAGCTAAGTTTTGTGTTGCATTAGTAAGAGATTGTATTTGTAGTTTTTTGTTATTAAAAATACTGTCACTACCAGAAAGAAGCGCATAAATATCAACAAGAGATGTTGATAATTCATCAGCGATATCGGTTAAACCAAGTTTATTAAGTTCGTTTTGAATTTCAGTAATAGAGGTGTTTATTTCTGTAAGGTTACTCAGTATTTCTTTTTCTATAATACCGATAGTTGTTAAATTAGTGGTGTCTCTATATTCGAAAGAAGAGCTCACAATACCATTGAAACGTGTTTCAATTAGCTCTCCTAAACTTACTGCTCGTGCCAATTTAGTATCGGCAAGATCATGATCCGCTAGGTCAAGTAACATGGTAACAGAGTCGTCTGCCTTTTCTTCTAAAGCATCTACTCTTTCAGTCAAAAGAGCTTTTTGTTCAATGGATATTTTCCGGTTAGCATATACACCATTTACGTCTTTGAGCAGTGCATCATAAAGCTCGTCCACTTTTTCTAAATTACTCAAAAGCTCTTGTTTCGAGCTTACTACATTTTTAAGATCTGTTAGTTCTTTAGTAAACTCTGTTTGAGTTGTATTAAGTTTTACTAACTCATCAGCTAATGGTGTTAAGTCGGTTAAATAATATCCTTTAAGTGTAAAGTTACCAATTTTAGATAATTTATTAGCAAGTTGATTACTGCCTTTTAATGTTGGAATAGCAACTTGATTCTGTTCGGTTGTGGATGTGTGAATGGTATCTAGGTTATTTAAAGAGATAAGACTTGTTGCTATTAAGAAAATAGAAATAATGGTAAAGCCACCAATTATTTTTATCGCGACGGTTAAATTCATATATATCACCTGATAAAGTTACATCTAAATATTATTATTATCGACTCGAACTAATAAACAATTAGTACTTTAGACTAATTTTTATTTTATAACCATTTACTCTACCGTATTCACGAGTGAATTCAACTAATATGTATAATACTAAAGGGAAAATTTAAACCGTATTATTTTTTAGGAAAGTTTTTTTTGTATAAAAGTTTTCTTATCGTGCCAGCGGAGTAGTGTTAAATGACTTCCCCAAACACAACCGGTATCTAATGCATAGGCATTAGGATTTGAACATTGCCCCATTAGCGCAGCCCAATGGCCAAAAATCCATTGCACATCATTATTCAATTCTTTCGATAAAGTAAACCAAGGTTTTAAATGTTCAGGTGCGCTATTAGGTGTATTTTTACAGTCAAAATCTAATGAGCCATCTTCATGACAAAAGCGCATACGGGTTAATGCGTTTATAGTGTAGCGAAATTTCTCTACATCTGTTTTGGCTTTCTTCCAGTTATTAGGAAGCTCACCATACATTTTGCTTAGCCATTCAACACGGTTTTTAGATTTGATAAGTTTATGTGCTTTTTTGGCTTGTTTTAAAGCAACTTCGGTTGACCATTGTGGCGAGAGGCCAGCATGAGACATATAAACGTTTTCATTCGGTAATTTTTGTATAAGTGGCTGATTAGCCAACCAGTCCATTATATTTTCAACATCGGGGGCGTGTAGAATATCTGTTAAATGATCTTTTTCTTTTACTTTTTTAAGTTTGTGAAAAGTTGCCAATAAATGTAGATCATGATTGCCTAATACAATTTTTGCAGAAGAGCCAAGCGATATCAGAAACCTGACTGTTTCGAGTGATTGTGTACCACGTGCAACCATGTCTCCAGCGACCCATAGTTCATCTTTTTTTTTATTAAATTTTGCTTGTTTAAGTAAAAGAGATAATTCAGTAAAGCATCCTTGAATATCTCCAACAAAATAAATAGCCATATTAATGAATGATATTAGGTAAAGCTAATTGAAATACAGGAATGTCGATAATGCTTGTTTTTTGTTGATCATCAATAATTTGATAATAGCCCTGCATTGTTCCTAATGGAGTTTTTAATAAACAACCGCTCGTATAGGTATAACTCGTACCAGGAATAATATGAGGCTTTTCACCAACTATACCTTCCCCTTCAACAGTTGTTGTTTCGCCATTTGCATCTGTAATTAACCAATAGCGGCTTAATACCTGAAAGGCTTTATCAGTATTGTTGGTAATTGTAATTGTATAACTAAATATAAAACGTAAGTCTTCTGGATCTGATTGGTCGGGTATAAATTGTGTTTGTACCGTTATCGTTTCAAGCGCATTTTTCATGTTAGTCATAGATTATTTTATTTCAACTGGATTATCATAAAGGTAGTTAGCTAATTTTATAAAATCATCAACAGCTAAGTTCTCAGGCCTTAAAGTGGGATCAATGTGCAATTCTTGCAAAATTTCTACAGGTATTAATTTTTTGAAACTGTTACGAACGGTTTTTCTACGTTGGTTAAAAGCTGTTAAACAAACGGTATTCAAAAGCTTAATGTCTTTTACTGGATTTTTAATGACTTTATGTGGCACTAATCTAACAATAGCTGAATCAACTTTTGGTGCGGGGGTAAAGTGCTCAGGGCCAATTTCCATTACAGGTATTACTTGACATTGATATTGTGTCATTATCGATAATCGTCCAAAAGACTTACTATTTTCGCCTGACGCCATACGTTCTACCACTTCTTTTTGAAGCATAAAATGCATGTCTTGAACGTTATCTTTAAATGTTAATAAATGAAAGATAAGTGGTGTAGAAATATTATAAGGTAAGTTACCAAATATTCTTAAAGGTTGACCTTCTTTTATTAAACTTGAAAAATCAAACTTAAGGGCATCTTCTTCATAAATGGTTAACTTAGGAGCTAAAAAAGGGTGATGTCTTAGACGATGAGCAAGATCTCTATCTAATTCAACAACAGATAAGTTTCCAGCACGCTCCACAACGGGTTCTGTTAAAGCGCCTAAACCGGGTCCTATTTCAACTAAATTCTGATTAGGTTCAGGATTAATAGCATCAACAATCTTTTCAATAACCATTTCATTATTAAGAAAATTTTGACCGAACCTTTTTTTTGCCTGGTGGCCTAAATGTGTACTTGAATTCATTATTGATTATTCGCTAATTCGATGGCTGTTTTTAATGCTTCTATCATACTTCCTGCATCGGCTAAATTTTTACCGGCTAAATCTGTTGCTGTTCCGTGATCGACAGAGGTGCGAATAAAAGGTAAGCCTAATGTTATATTTACAGATGAGCCAAAGCCTTTATATTTTAGTACGGGTAGGCCTTGGTCATGGTACATGGTTAATATAGCATCGGCTTCTTTCAAATATTTTTCTTGGAAAATAGTATCAGCAGGTAATGGACCAATTACATTGATACCTTCGTCTCTTAAGGTGTCTAATGTAGGGTTCATTACTTCAATTTCTTCTTTACCTAGATGGCCACCTTCGCCGGCATGAGGATTGATACCACACACGTATATGGTTGGGTTTTCAATGCCAAATTTGTTGACTAAGTCTTGATGTAAAATGGTAGTAACACGATGAAGCCTTTCACTTGTAATAGCTTTTGACACATACGCTAAAGGTATATGAGTAGTAACTAGTGCTACTCGTAAGCCTTCTGTGGCCAACATCATGACCACATCAGAACAATTTGCTTGGTGCGCAAAGTATTCAGTATGACCACTAAATGCAATTCCTGATTGATTGATTAGACCTTTATGTACAGGCCCAGTAACAACAGCATCAAATTCACCTTTCATGTTTTTTTCGCAGGCAACTCTTAATGTTTCAACAACATAAGCGCCATTGGCTTGGTTAAGCTCTCCTGCAATACATGGTTCAGCTAATTCAACAGGCAATATAGATAAAGTACCTGGCTTGGATGGTTGCGCCGGTTGCTCTGGATCATAGGCTGTTAGTGTTAAAGGTAAGTTTAATAGGGCCGCACGCTCTTGTAAAAGTTCTGGTGAGGCTACAACAACTAATTCAACTGGCCAAGATTTTTGAGCTATAACTATGGCTAAATCTGGGCCAACTCCCGCAGGTTCACCCGGGGTAATCGCGATGCGACGTACCATTATTGATTTCCTCTATCAAGAATTTCTATATAAGCTTCGTCACGTGTTTCTTTCATCCAACGAGCGCTTTCCATTCCAAATTTTCGATTATAAATAATATTATGGGCTTTACGTGTGTTCATCTCATCAGTGGCGTCTTGTGTTCTACGGCCTGTTAGTTGCGCAATATGCCAACCGAATGATGAGCGAAATGGTTTACTGTATTCATCTATTTTAAGTGCAGCTAAAGCGTCGCTAAAAGCAGGATCATAATTTTTAGGATCTGCCCAACCTAAGTCACCACCACGAACAGATGTAGGACCTTCTGAATACTCTTTAGCAAGTTCTGCGAAGTCTGCTTCACCAGCTGCAATTTTATCTAAAAGACCTTGTAGTGTAGCTTCTGCTTTGGCCTCACTCATGATCACTGAAGGTTTAATAAGTATATGTCTTGCTTTAACTTCTTCCACTTCAACTACTTCTCTACCGCGTATATCTAATATTTTTACGATACTAAAACCTAATCCGGTACGAATAGGCCCTAAAACAGTACCTTTTTCTTTACCATCAACGAGTTCTGAAAATAATGTTGGCATTTCGTTAATGCCTTTCCAGCCCATATCACCCCCGTCTAAAGCGGTTGAATCACCTGATGATGCAATCGCTATTTTGGTGAAGTCACTACCACTGTTAAGTAGTTCAATGACTTTTTCAGCACGTTTTTTTTCTGACGTAATTTGTGCTTGATCTGGTTCACCTTGAAAAGCAATCAATATATGACCTAGGTGATATTCTATATTGTTATTGGTTTGCTCCTTCATTAAGCCAATTAGGTTGTTAATTTCTTGTGGTGATACGTAAATTCTACGTCCAACACCTGCACGTTTTACTTCACCTGTAATGATCTCATTTCTGATGTTTTCACGATAAACTTCATAATCTAAACCACTGTCGATGATTGTTTTACGAAATTGTTCTAACGTTAACTTATTTTCTTTAGCCATATTCGTTAATGTTTGATCAAGCTCAGCATCACTAATTTGTAGGCCCATGCGTTCACCTACCTGTAAAATTAATTCAGTATTGATTAACTTATCAATGACTTGTGTGCGTAGGGCTTTATCTGAAGGTAAGCTTTGGTTGTTTTTAGCTGACTGAGATTTAATGTTTTCTATTAAACTTTTTACATCTGACTCTAAAACCACGCCTTTATTAACGACTGCAGCTACTCGATCAAGTTCTACTTCCTTGGCATTAGCATGAAATGTACTGCTTAATAAACAGGTAGTAATTAAGGTTAATGCTGATAATGTATTTTTCATATTCAGTTGAATTCTTTTAATTATTGAGAAAGTAAGGGCGTTTATAGCCAAATATACTTGAGTTAAACATGTCCGATATACCATCTGATGCTTGTTTATCGCCCACGCCATTATATACAAATTTAAACTTAAATCCGCTATCAAATGCATCACGGTTGTCGTTGTTGTTGACTAGGTTACTCTGTTCTTCATCAATAGTTGTGTTGATATTTCGATGAAAAGAGAATTGGATCCCCCAGCAGCAGCTTGTGTATTGCATGCCTAAATAGCTTTCTAAACTACGTTTGTCTTGAATATCTTGAGTTACACGGCCTACTAATTGCCAGTTAGAACCTAAATTTACATTACTTAATAATGATAATGTCTCAAGTCTATTACCTGAGACATTACGAGTATAGCGATGGTTCAATTGAATTGTTTGATTTTTACTAAATTGGTAATCTATTTTACTTTGGCTTTTATTGGTTGTGCTAGTTTCAGTGTTGTATTGGATATCGCTGGTAAATTGCCAAACATCATTAATTCTTAAATATATTTCTGTTGCTAACGCTGATTCAGGTACTGAAATGTTTTGAGATAAATTAAAATCGTCATTATCATTTTTGCTATTTAAATACATAATACGTCCAAGACTCACTCTTAAACGTTCTTGATTTCTGGGATCTAGAATTCGAGTTGTAACCCCTACCGAATATTGGTTTGCTTGTGCAATTCTATCTAAACCACTAAATCTTTTATCTCTAAATAATCCGTTGAAGTCATCTTGTAATGTGGTTGTATCATATAAACCAATACTGGTTTGATCTTTATTGGGTATATATAAATATTGTAATTGTGGCGTGAGTGTTTGCGTGTAGGTTTTATCTTTAAAAGTAATTAATTTATCAAAGTTCATTCCGCCGTGTATTCTCACTTTAGGTAAAGTGCGATTGACTTTTTCTTTGAGTAAGCTGCCTACAGGAATATTATCTTGTCGGTAAGTGGTCTGTAGTAATTTCAGTTCTGAATTAATAAACCAAGCAGGGCGCGATATAGGTAAAGTAAACCCTGCTTCAAAATGATAACGCTCAGCTGTAGGTAAATTTATTTCGTCAGTGGTGAATCGAGTCATTTCAGAATACATGTTAAACATTGCATTACCAAAAGGAAGTCGATGAGTTTTACTCAGTTCAATATGAGGCTCTGTTTGATAACTTGGTGTGTAATTACCTAAAATTTCAAAATCTTGTAGTTGAACTTTTGCGCTCCACGTATCACCAAAATAAGAAAGTTCACCTATTTGATATAGATAGGCATCATTCGAATTATACTGATCGCTATTTAAATCTACTAAATAGTTATCATCACTAATTGTAGTGTAGTCAACATATGCGCGAAAGCGGTCTGAAAATGTCCCCACATGTTGAATACGAGCTAAATAACGAGCATCATTATTTTGAGTTAAATCATGGTCTCTATTTAAATATTCGATATCAAGCTTGCCTGATTGCTGACCAAATAAATATCTGAATTCAGTATTTAATTGTGTTCCTCGCTCAGACATAAAGCGAGGTGTAAAGGTTGCATCCATATTTTCAGCTATGTTCAAGTAATAAGGGATCTCCATTTCAAATCCCGACTTACTTGATGATTTTATACTTGGAAATAAAACACCTGAATGGCGCTCAGTGCCAATAGGCATAGTAAAATAAGGGATATAAAATACAGGTACATCAAATACTTTAAATCGAGCGTGGTATGCTTCTAATTGTTTTTCTGCGGCATTAATTCTTAATTCACTTGCTTGAATATTCCAATCAGGTGTTTCTCCAAAACAGGTAGTAAAAGACGAGTCGATTAAAGAGAGTACTCCAAACTGGTTTACCGAAATCGATTTTGCAGAGCCATGCCCTGCATTAGATATTAATTGGTACGAGGTGTCACTTAAGGTTGTACTACCTAAAGCTTTGCTGGCATTAAGCTGAGAAGCAAATACATCAATACCGTTATTTTGAAAATGAATGTTACCCTGGGCATTTACTAATAGATCTTGTCTATTTAATTCTAATTCATCAGCAATAATAGTTTCAGAAGGTGTAAATAAAGTAACGCCACCAGTAAATTTAGCATATTGATTTTTTTCAATTTCAGCGTATTTAGACGTAATCGTTATTGAATTATCCGTACTGGTTATATCTTGTGTTGCGAGTTTTGCGTAACTAGGAATAGGGCATTCTTGATATGCAGTAAAGTTATCGTTTGCAGTAGCGTGTTTGGCACTGAATAAACTTAAAAAAAGCAATGTAATAGTTTTGGGAAAAGACATTTATATTCCGGAAATTAGCTTTAATTATAATTTGCTTTTAATTTTATAAGGAAGAAATTAAATTTTCGCGCATTTTAACGTTAAATATTACAATAATATAGGGCTTTTATGTATTTCCCTAATTTAAATCATAGTAAAATAAAATATTCTTTGTCAGTAAATTAAAGTGAGTAACAATATTGAACCCATCAAGATTAGTACAATTGAATACTTGGCTATGCAACAATTTTGATGTCAATTCAATAAAATTAGATTCGTTAACGGGCGACGCGGGTTTTCGAAAATATTATCGTTTTACGATGAATAACAAATCTTATATTGCTGTTGACGCTATTCCTGCAATGTCGAATAATCTTGCCTTTGTTGAAATTCAAAAGGTATTACAACAAGTTATTAATGTTCCCGAGATTATATTTTCAGATTTAGATCTAGGTTTTTTTTGTTTAAGTGATTTTGGTGATAAGCTCTTTAGTGATGTTTTAACGCTTGATAATATGGAATGCTCGTATCAAAAAGCTATCAATATTTTACCTCAAATAGCGCATGCACAATTACCACAAAATTATTCGTTACCTCAATACGATGCTAAGTTTGTTAATGTAGAGTGCCATATTTTTACTGAATGGTTATTAGGTGTTCATTTAAATATTACACTTAATGAGCAAGAAAAAGCGCAGCTGCAAAATTGTTTTAATATACTTGTAGATAATGCGCTAGAACAGCCACAAGTGATTATGCACAGAGATTACCATAGCCGTAACTTGATGCTAATAAACTCCGAACAAGAGCCTGCAGATACCACCGAAATTGAGATAGAGTTAGGTGTTATTGATTTTCAAGATGCGGTTATTGGCCCTATTACTTACGATATCGTGTCGCTACTTAGAGATTGTTATGTAAAATGGCCTAATGCAAAAGTAAAAGATCTCTTTTATTACTTCTATCAATTAATAGATGCTGATAATAAATACCCAGATGTTACACAAGAGCAATGGCTTCGTTGGTTCGACTTAATGGGAATGCAACGCCATGTAAAAGCTAGTGGTATTTTTGCTCGTTTGTATCATCGAGATCACAAAAATGGTTACTTAAAAGATATTCCGTTAACTTTATCTTATATTATTGATGTGAGTGCTCAGTATTCAGAGTTAAGTTTCTTACATGATTTGGTTTTACATAAAGTAATGCCACTGTTAGACAATAAAGTAAAACATAAGGACAATCATTAATGAAAGCGATGATATTAGCCGCAGGACGTGGTGAGCGAATGCGCCCGTTAACAGATGATTGCCCTAAACCCTTATTGAAAGTAGCAGGCATACCATTAATTGAGCATCATATTGTTAAGCTTGCGCAAGCGGGTATTACCGATATTGTTATTAATCATGCTTGGTTAGGTTATAAAATTGAAGAGTACTTGCAAGACGGTAGCCAATGGGGAGTTTCAATACGTTATAGCCGAGAAACACAAGGGGCTTTAGAAACCGCCGGCGGTATTATCAAAGCCTTACCGTTATTAGTCGAAAAAGATGAACCTAATGCTCCCTTTTTAGTCGTAAATGGAGATGTGTATACCGACTTTGATTTTACTCATATTCCTTTATTACCATCAGATTGTTTAGCCAATATTTGGCTAGTGGCTAATCCTGAGCATAATCTAAAAGGGGATTTTTTATTGGCGGAAGAGGCTTCTACACTAAACAAAAGTAATAAAGTATATAATCTTACAAGCAAAGAAAATCAGCCCCTACAGCATCAAGCTTACACTTTTAGTGGTATCGCTTTATATAAGCCTGAATTTTTTACTGCACATAGTCATGACGCTGCGATCTTACCGCTTGGGCCATTACTTAGAGAAACCGCGGAAAATCTTGAACTTTCTGGTACTATATTAAAAGGTCAATGGACTGATGTTGGTACACCAGAACGATTAAACGAACTTAACAAAATAATACCTTGTTAAGCATAAACACATAATTAGAGTAGTAAAAGTAACATGAAAGTTTGGGGAAAAATTTTAGGCGGTTTATTTGGCTTTATGCTGAGTAAAAATATTTTTGGTGCTTTGCTAGGCGTTTGGATCGGTCATAGTTTTGATAAAGGGCGTGGGTTTAATTTTAATAACTTGGCAGGTCAAAGTTTTACAGATGCAGAGCGGCAACAAGCTTTTTTCTCTACAACTTTTTCTGTTATGGGATATGTTGCTAAAGCTAATGGTAGAGTTACTCCTCAAGAAATTGCTTTTGCTAGTGCCTACATGGATAAACTGGGCTTAACAGGGGATATTAGGCAACAAGCTCAAGACGCCTTTAGAGACGGAAAAGTTGCCGGTTTTCCCTTAAAAGAACGATTGAATGACTTTACCCATAAATGCGGTAAACGTCATGATTTGCTGTTAATGTTTTTAGAAATTCAAATTCAAGTGGCTTTTGCTGATGGCACGTTAGATCAGGAAGAGCGTGAAGCTCTGCATCAAATAGCTAAAATTTTAGGATTTTCTACCCGAGATTTAGATCGCCTGCTGGAAATGATTATTGCGGGTGACCAATTTAATCAACAAGGAAATAGCTCTCCACAATCATCAAAGGTACAACTGAGTAATGCTTATAAAGTACTTGGATGTACGCCTGAAATGAGCGAACAAGAAATTAAAAAAGCTTACCGTAAACTCATGTCTCAACATCATCCTGATAAGTTAATGGCAAAAGGTTTACCGCCTGAAATGATGGAAATGGCGAAGCAAAAAACACAAGATATTCAATCAGCATATGAAGCGGTGACTAAGGCAAGAGGGTAGAGTGAAATATTTTTATTCTGAATGAATTACCAACCGATTGTTTTTAACCAGCCATTAATTTCAGTTAATAATGTTTGTTCTGGGTAATAGCCTGGAACCATATTGTGTAGCGACTTTTGGCGATAATCCGCTTTTAATTCTTTGTTAACATACTTTTTTCTTAACATCGCATTTTCAATTACTGTGTTACGGTCTTTTTTTAGTATCAAATCTAAAACGGGTAATTCAGACATTGCTATATTTTTAGCTAAACTATCGTTTTCTACCTCAGAGTACATACCCGCGCTTAACGTAATCAGTGCAGCAGGTAATAAACTTTGATTGCTTGTATAAAGATCTATAAGCATTGCCGCCTGGCTTCCTTCGGTAATAACCAAAAAAATCCCCGGATAATTGTTAGCTTTTTCCATGACTGCGGTCACTAAGCTTTTTAATTCATTTTGATAGGGCATAAGCGCCGTTTTATTTTGTTCTATTCTCTCTTCTTTTGTAGATGCTGCTGAAGGGTAGTTCATCGGTTTATTCGGTGACTGCACACTAATAGTAGACCAGCCAGCATCGGGAAGATTTTTTCGTAAAAAATTGATAGCTTTTGGATTTGCTACGCCTTGTTGCCAATCAGGTATTAAAATCGCTACACCTTTATTGTTTTGTGTTGAACTAGTTTCTTCAATAATAATATATTCGTTATCACCTGCTTTAATTGATTGAGTTTTACTACCGGATAAATAATGGGTGAGATCTTGTTTTTGTTGTTCGAATGAACTGACGGGGTTTACTATTTTTATATCACTACGTTGAATGCTTTTTGAGGGCTGCTTTTTATCTTCATCAACCTTTTCTGTTTCAGCGGCTTCCTCTTCCTCGGCAAAATAGAAATATGCTTGTGCGTGGTTATACCCAAGTATATTAGGTATTAAATAGAAAAGGGCAGTAATAAATAAAATACGTAACAACATGAATTCCTAAAGTGAAGGCGCTTGCTTGTGCCACTTTTATTAATGAATTGAACAGCTATAAGGATAGTATCGACCTACTTAGATGATTGTTTAATAAAAAATAATATTTGTATGAATATAAAACTCTAGCTTAGAGAATAAAAAGAGGGCTACTTAAACGGGCAATCAGCTAAAAAAGTCATTTCTTCATGCGTTACAGGATGAGAAATACTTAGCATTTGAGCGTGTAAATTTAGTCGGTTAGCCATCGCGAGTGCTTCAGCGTGAGCATAAAGTCGGTCTCCCAAAATAGGGTGACCTATTGAAAGCATATGCACTCTTAATTGATGCGAACGACCCGTAATAGGTGTTAGTTCAACTAAAGTTGAATTGTCGCCATAGCTAAGTACTTTGTAATGAGTTAAAGAAGGTTTGCCTCTTTCGTGATCAATCATTTGTTTAGGACGGTTAGGCCAATCGCAAATAAGCGGCTGGTCGACAGAGCCTTGGGCTTCTTTTACGTGACCAAATACTCTAGCGATATATTTTTTCTTGGTTTTACGTTTTTCAAATTGTTGGCTAATAGCGACATGGGTAGGTTTGTTTAGCGCCATGATAATGATGCCTGACGTTGCCATGTCTAACCTATGCACAACAGTAGCGCTAGGTAATACCCGCGCTACTCTGTTTTCTAAACAGTCTTTGTGTTCAGGTAATCGCCCTGGAACCGTTAACAACCCGCTACCTTTGTTTAAAACAATAAGGTCGTTATCCCTATAAACTATATGTAAATAGGGATCGAGTGGCGGTTGATAGACAAAGTCAGGGTTAGCACTCATTAATGAGTTACAACAATCAGTCTTATCGCTTCAAACTTCAACTGTGCTTTGTTGATATAGCTTTCAAGCTCAGATTTTTGTAGCTGAATAAAATCTACTTCTTCTTGTCGAACACTCGGATTGATTTTCGCTAACGCAGCTAATCGAGCATGTTCTTTATCTAGTTTGTTTCGCATGGTATCAAGCGCATTTTGTTGAATATCAGCAATGCTGGTTTCGGCATGTGCTTCCGCTTTAGTCACCAGTGGTGAAATTTGCTGTTTTAACGCTTTAACTAACTGAAGAGCTACTTGTTTTTTGGTTGGGCTAAGTTGTTGATCAAGCACTTCTTCACCCACTTTATCAGCAAGATTGTTACCATTTTTATCCACTAATACACGTATTGGTGTGGTGGGTAAGTAACGGCCTAACTGTAAGTTGCTTGGCGCTGTTGCTTCAACGGTAAATAAACACTCAACAAAGAAAGTCCCTACAGGTAAGGCTGGATTTTTTAATAAACCAATACACGAATTACCAATTTCGTCAGAAAGCACTAAGTCCATAGCACCACGTACCATAGGATGATCCCAAGTCAGTAGTTGATAATTTTCAGAAACTAATGCCGTGTCGCGGTTAAAGGTAATCGTTGTTCCATCTTCAGGTAAACAAGGGAAGTTGCTGTTTAACATATGTTCAGACGGTTGCAATGCGATAGAGTTATCGGCTTTATCGTCTTGCTGAATACCAAACACATCAAGTACTTGAAACATAAATTGAGGTAATTCAATTTGTTCATCTAGCTTTTCTATTTTCTTCACTAATTCAAGGGCTTTACCTTGGCCTGAAGAATGAAGTTCAAGTAGTTTATCTCTACCGCTTTCTAATTCTTTTTTAATGATGAAATGTTTTTGTTGGCTTGCTTCAATAAGCTGAGCAGACTCGTCTGATTGCCATTGAGCAGATAAAGCTAAGTTTTGTAATTTAGCACCAAACTCTTTAAATATTGCATGGCCAGTAACACAAGTATGTTCAAAAGCATTAAGACCTTGGTGATACCAATTAAATAATAAACTTTGTGGCGAATCTTCAAAGTAAGGTACGTGAATGCGTATTGTTTGGTTTTGACCTATACGATCTAAACGTCCGATACGTTGTTCAAGTAAATCAGGGTTATTCGGTAAATCGAATAACACCATGTGATGAGCAAATTGGAAGTTACGACCTTCACTACCAATTTCAGAACATAATAATAATTGTGCGCTGTCTTCGTCTTGTGCAAAGTAAGCTGCGGCTTTATCACGTTCAAATATACTTAAACCTTCATGGAATACTGCGGCACGTATACCTTCTTTAACACGAAGTGCGGTTTCTAAATCGATAGCCGTTTGCGCATGCGCACAAATAACAAGTAGTTTTTCTTTACCTAAGCTGTCTAATAAATTGATTAAGTAATCAACTCTTGGATCAACGTCATACCAATTATCATGTTGCTCTAAACCAAACAGTATTTCTGGGGTGAATACGAATTTACTTTGTGAAAGCTCACGTAAATTGTCAACACTATCGCTTAATAACAAATCATTAATAATGGTTTGGTATTGCTCTGGCATTGCTAAAGGTGTTGGTAATAACTGTCGTTCAGGGAAACCTTTAATGGTATTACGCGAGTTTCTAAATAAAATACGGCCTGTGCCGTGGCGGTCTAATAATTGCGCGAGCACTTGCTGACGGGCTTCGTCGGCTTCGCTGTCGTCTTCATTAATAATCGCTAATTGCGAGCTAATGTCTGACTCTTTTAATAAGTCAGTCAGTGTGTCTAATTGAGCTTGAGTTAGTCGCTCACCTGCTACAAGTGTATTCGCAGCATCTGCTACTTGAGTGTAGTTTTCTTCTTCAGCAATAAATTTTTGATAATCAAAGAAACGATCAGGATCGAGTAAGCGTAAACGAGCAAAGTGACTTTCATGGCCTAATTGATCTGGTGTTGCTGTAAGTAATAATACACCGGGTATTACTTGTGCTAATTGTTCAATACATTGGTATTCAATACTTGGAGCGTCTTGTGTCCAATTTAAATGATGAGCTTCATCAACTACCATTAAATCCCAGTCTTCGGCAATAAGTGCTTCATACCATTTGGGATTTTCAGTAATAAAGTTTAAGTTTACTAATACTAATTGTTCAGAGCTAAATGGGTTTGCGCCATCTTCTGAGTTTGAGCTTTCTACACAGCGTTCATTATCAAAAATACTAAACGGTAAATTAAAGCGACGTAGCATTTCAACCAACCATTGATGCATGAGTGATTCAGGCACAATAATAAGAATGCGTTGTGCGCGACCACTCACCAGTTGTTGATGAATAATTAAACCCGCTTCAATGGTTTTACCTAAACCAACTTCATCAGCCAATAAAACACGTGGGGCAAATCGACTCCCCACTTCTTCAGCTATATATAACTGATGAGGAATTAAACTCACGCGGCCACCACTTAGGCCCATAAGTTCAGATTGTTGCTGAGTATGCTGATGTTTTAGGCTGTCTTTACGAAGTTGGAACCAATCTAAACGATCTACTTGACCATTTAATAAACGGTCATGAGGTTTATTGAATTTTAAAAAGTGATCGATCATCACTTCTTTGATCGAGGCTTTTTCACCCGTATCTTGTCGAGTGCCGTGATACGTAATTAAATGATTAATATCTTCAAGCGATTCAACAACCAGCGTCCAACCCTCATGGCTAGGAATAGTGTCGCCTTCATTAAATATAACGCGTGTAAGCGGAGCGTTCGCTATTGCGTATTGTCTTGACTCTCCAGTGGCGGTAAAAACAATACTTACAAATCTGTGTTCAACTGTAGTAACGGTACCAAGTCCTTGATTTGACTCACCATCACTTATCCAACGTTGACCAGGGTGAAACGACATAACAACTCCAACTTTTAAAATTTAGCTTTATAAGGTAATAGGTCTTGAAAAACGGGCGCTATAGTAACGTTTTTCGTAAAATGGGTCATTAAAAAAGTGCTAAAAATGTAAATAATTTAGTTTGTCTTGTATTTGTTATATAAATGTTTATACAAGGTGATAGATATGTATATAAAATTTATTGTATAAAATATATTTAAATAGCCTCTTGTTATTGGTGTTTAAAGTATAGGTAGTTTTTGATTTTTAAGGAAAAAAATAATTGTATCTCTATTTGAAAGATTGTATATGTAGACTATATTTACATTATTGAAAACTTAAAAAGAGACATTGAATGAAATCTATCTTTACTTTATTAGTATCTACAGGATTACTTTTAGCAAGTAATCAAGCGTTTTCCGCTGATGCACATCACTTACCAGGTGTTTTTCTAGGTTACACTCATGCAGAGCATGAAACAGAGCTTACTTATGGTATTGAATATGAATACAAATTTAATTCAGACTGGGGGGTTGGTGCAGTATATGAAAAAACTGACAGTGCTCATCATGACGATGGTGTTACCGTTAAATTAGCTCAAGTATATTATCATACACCGCAACATATTCGTTTAGGTGTTGGTTTTGGTGAAGAAAAAATAGGTGGCGATCACCCTCATACTGAAGACTTATATCGCGTAAGTGCAAGTTATGAATATCATTTAGGTGATTTTGCTATTGAGCCGACCATAGCGATTGACTTTATTGACAGTGAAAAAGCTTACGTATTTGGCGTAGCATTTGTACGACCTTTTTAAAAAACACTATATATTTCCTTCTATTTTAAAAACGTAAACTAAGGTTTAGTTTACGTTTTTTACCTAGCTTGAATAATGCAAATAACAACATATGTAAAACGCTAAATGAACTCATTTGTGTGAGTTATTCTAGTAGATGTTTTAATTGTGATTTTTTAGTAAAAATGCTTGTACAACATTGTAAGAACAAAAAAATAGTATTAACCACATAACGGTATAGGAACGTTTATTCAAGTTTTAGAAGGTGAGGCCGATATTGATGGAATTCGTCATGATAAACGACATTCACACGTTAATATTTTAAATGAGACAGAAATTTCAACTCTAAATTTTGCACAATGTGTCATGAAATTTAAAAACTTAGAAAACAGCCCTGCAAAAAATTTAAAAGGATATTCAGATTTTCTTGACCGAATAGAGGGAGCAACATATTTAGCTGAAAATCCTAGCTTTGAAGTCGAGTTATTAGCGTACTCCATAGCTAACAATCAATTGAACCTAGTACAAAGGTAGTTATATGCTTAAAAATATTAAAATAGCTCACAAAATTTATATCCTTGGCTTTACACAGTTATTTCTTATGCTAATCATGGGGGGGATCGCCTTAACTCAAATGTCTAAAATTGGAGTAGAGTTAGTCGATATCGCAGAGAAAGATATTCCATTAACTAATTCTATAAGTAAACTTACGGAGCATCAGTTAGAGCAAAGCGTATTAGTAGAACGCGCGCTGTTTAATATCGCTTTAACAAAGCCTAGTTTATCTCAAAGTAACGATCACTTTACGGAGTTGAAATCTCATATTAATGAATTATCTATAACTATTGAAAATGAAATTAATAGCATTGAAACATTCACTAGGAACTCAATTACATCATTACACAGCATAGAAGCGAAAGAAGAATATAACAATGCGTTAGAACAAATAGCACAAATAAAGCAACACGCATCTGATTTTGCTAAAGAGGTAGAAGAATTATTAGCCTTTGTTGAAGTAGCGCCTATCTCTGAAATTACTGAAAAAGCTTACCATATGGAAGAAAAGGGAGATGAATTACAGCACGAGGTTATAGCTTTATTAACAGAAATTCAAAACTTTACACTCAAAGCTACCTTACAAGCAGAACATGATGAAAAAGCAGGTATAACATGGATTATGGTGGCTTTTGCTGTGGCGTTTGTTACTGGTTTGATACTCCCATTTATTATTGGCCGTGCTATTACAAAACCCATTAATGAATTAGTAGTACGCTTAGAGCAAGTCGCGCAAGGTGATGGTGATTTAACGATAACATTAAGTGAAAAAGCAAAAGATGAAACGGGTGATGTTGCTCGCGCATTTAATGCTTTTCTATCTATGTTAAGAGCGCTTATTGGAAAAACTAATGTTCAAGCTGATGATTTAGATGACGCCTCAGAAATTGCAATGAAAGCGATGAGTGAAACAGTTATTAACGTTGACAAGCAACGCTCTGAAACTGAAATGGTGGCGACAGCGGTAAATGAAATGAGTGCAACAAGTTATGATGTGGCTCAAAATGCAGCAAGTGCTGCTGAGGTAACTGAAACGGTTAAGGATAAAGTAATTAGTGGGCAGCATGATGCACTTGAAACTCAAACAATTATTAAACAATTATCTCAAGAAGTAGCAGATGCATCTTCAGTTATTCAAAGTCTAGTTCAAGAAACGAACAATATTGGCAATGTTCTTGAGTCCATTCAAGGAATTGCTTCACAAACTAACTTACTTGCGTTAAATGCTGCAATTGAAGCTGCTAGAGCGGGAGAAACAGGTCGAGGTTTTGCTGTTGTTGCTGACGAAGTACGTACTTTAGCTCAACGGACACAAACGTCAACGGTCGATATACAAGAGTTATTATTACGCCTTAAATCTGAAGCAAATAATGCTGTGATTAGTATGGATAAAGGGACTGAAAGTGCCAACCTATGTTTAACCAAAAGTGCGCAAACTAGCCGAATGTTTGAAGAAGCTGCAGAAGCCGTAATAACTATTTCTGATTTAAATATACAAATTGCAACAGCAGCTGAGCAGCAGTCAGTGGTCGCAGAAGAAGTGAACAAAAATTTAGTTAATATAAGTAATTTGGCTGATATAACGGCTGAAGGGGCAAGAGTTACCTCTGAAGCTAATACAGTTATAGCTAAACGAGTAGTTGATTTACATGCTAACCTTAATGCATTTGTTGTTTAGTTGTATGGCTGTTTAATCAGCTAGTTTTTAAAAGTGAGTTATGAAAGTAACTCACTTTTTATGTTACATAACCTGTCTATTTTATCTTATTTTAAATTTGTAATAGTTTGTCACCAATTCCTGCTGAATTTTTTGGTTGAATAAAATATATACGCACAAATTTAAATAAATAACTATTTATAAAACAAAATCCTAAGATCTTAATTTATCAACGATAAAGCTCGCATTATGGTCTATATTGATATTATAAGAGTTAAAAAAATATGAAGCGGTATACTCAAGATTACTTCATATAACCGTAATAAAGCTTAGATACTCTTATGATTCGATGTAGTATTCATTAACGTAGAGGATTATTTTATTAAAAAATATCGATACATAGCTTGGCAAAGCATTTGAGTGAAATCGTATTTATGTTTTCCTCCTCAATTAAATACCTACCTAGTGCCTAAACTAAGGATGCCTATATGAATGAACATAAAATTATTTATATCTTAGATACCAATATATTACTCCACGAACCTCTCGCTTTTTTATCTTTCAAAGAACACGACGTTATTGTCCCTATGACGGTATTAGAAGAACTTGATTCAATAAAAGATCGAAAGAGAGATGTGAGCAGAGATGCACGAGTTGCCATAAGAGCGCTAGAAGATTCCTTAGTTGATGCATCGCCTGAAGAAGTGCTTTCAGGTGTGAAATTACCTGAAAATGATCCTGAACATCCTAGTGGTCATTTATCTATTTTTAATGATTACACCTTAAAACAAACCGCAGGTACGTTGTCGTTTAATGAAAATGATAATCGTATTATTAATGCGGCTTTACATATTCAGAAAGAAAATCCAAAGAAAAAAGTTGTACTGGTAACAAAAGACATCAACATGCGGCTTAAAGCTAAAGGAGCCGGATTAGCGCACGTTGAAGATTATAGAACCGATCAGCTTATTGATGATATTCAATTTTTATCAAAAGGTTATCACAAGTTTGAAGGGGATTTTTGGCAACATATTGATGAATGCGATAGCGAAACTGAGGGGCGAAATACCACTCATTACGTCAACAGAGATGTTTTACCTAATAGCTACATGAACGAATATATCTTAGATGATAGCCAACACTTTGCAGGTAAAATAACAGGCTGGGATGAAGAAAGACTCGCTATTGCTGATTTGTCGTACGAACGTTTAATGGCAAAACAAGCGTGGGGAATTAATCCTAAAAATATC
The DNA here is from genome assembly GCF_002000085.1 of Pseudocolwellia agarivorans. Lineage (GTDB taxonomy): Bacteria > Pseudomonadota > Gammaproteobacteria > Enterobacterales > Alteromonadaceae > Pseudocolwellia > Pseudocolwellia agarivorans. The sequence continues at coordinate 32,938 of NZ_MUZU01000008.1, read as the reverse complement.
TATCAAGGTATGGCAATGGACGCTTTGTTAGATCCCACCATCGATTTAGTTATTTTAACAGGCGCAGCAGGGAGTGGTAAGACACTGTTAGCCTTAGCTTCGGCATTAGAACAAGTGGTTGAAAGAGGTTTATACGATAAAATTATTGTTACCCGAAGTACGCCAGAGATAGCTGAATCTATCGGCTTTTTACCCGGTACAGAAGAAGAAAAAATGGCTCCGTGGTTATCAGCTATTACAGACTCCTTAGAGGTACTGCATAAGAGTGATGAGAACATGAATGGCAGCTTAAATTACATTATGGAAAAAGCCAATATTCAATTTAAATCAGTTAACTTTATGCGCGGTCGCAGTATTCAAAATGCCATAGTATTACTTGATGAATGTCAGAACTTAACAGCCTCTCAGCTAAAAACCATTATTACCCGTTGTGGTGAGGGAACTAAGTTAGTGTGCTCGGGTAATTTAGCGCAAATAGACAGTAATTATTTAACCGCAGTAACATCAGGTTTAACTTACATTGTTGAACGTTTTAAAAACTTTCCGGGTAGTACAACGGTGCATTTAAATGGGGTTGTTCGTAGTCGCTTAGCATCGTTTGCTGAAGAAAACTTATAACATTTGTAAACGTGTAAGCTTTTCATCTTTTATAAATTTAAGTAACTAAGCAGTGTTTAATATCATTATGCGCTGCTTTAATTTATGTCATAACAACAAGCATTGTTACTTTATTTATATCTATATTATTACGAACTTATAGTGTTGTTATTTAACTTAACTGGCTGTTTTAAATGTTTATTTTATGAATTCGTTATGCGCTTAAAACACATTCTACTTTTTCAATTACCTTTACTTTCTTACCTATAATAGGTATTTTAAAAGAGTATATTAACTTGAGAATGTTCTATTGAAATCATTTGCAAACATATTAGTTATTACGACTATGTTGCTGACCTTTATTGGTCAAGCGCTGGCGTATACGGCTATGCCATGCAATATGATGGATTGTGATCATAATAAATCAATGATGATGGATCACTCTTCAATGGACGATATGAGTAATATGGACCATAGCATGATGGGTGAACAATCGAGTGATACTAGCGATTGTTGTGATATTGATTGTGATTGCCCAACTCAAGCATGTTCATCGGTTTCAGTTTTTCATTCAGAATATTCTTTATTTAAAATTGAAGAATCTTCAGAAGCGATTAACTTTTTCAATTCTGTAACCCCCATTTCTTATAGTAAATCCCTTTACCGCCCTCCAATTATTACCTAATACAGGATCAGTGCATCTAAAATTTGACTGCACATATACCGCTAATAATCATATTGATTAACTAAGCGTATAACTCAATTCTTTATTAATCGTTTTAGTGTTGTTCACACGTACTAAAGCTTATTCCAGATATTCTGGAGGGTAAAATGTTTGTAAATAAATCTCGCTTCTCTTTTAAATTAGTAGCTGTAAATTCGTTTGGTTATACATCAAAAATAACCACGGTTTTACTTGGTGTGTTATTAAACTTATCAGTATCAAGCGTAAATGCTGAACAAGTGATTTCATTGAATGATGCTATTGAAAAGGCTCAAAATAACGATCCTTGGTTCCATGGAAACAAGTTAAAACAATCGGCTATTCAACTTAAAAGTATTGCCGCGGGAACACTCCCTGATCCTCAAGTGTCATTAAGTTTGTTGAATACTCCAACAGATACTTGGGATCTTGATCAAGAAGCTATGACTCAGCTGAAAGTGGGCGTTAGTCAAATGTTTCCACGAGGAGATTCTTTAGCGATCAAGCAATCAAAATTGAAGGTTGAGTCGCATAAATTTCCGTTGTTACGAGAAGACAGAAAAGCTAAGTTGAAAGCCCAAGTTTCGCAACTATGGCTAGATGCTTACCTTGCTCAAAAAACCATTGAATTAATTAATAACGACAAAGGGCTATTTGAACAAATGGCTGATGTGGTTAAAGCCAGTTATTCAACAGGGGTTGGCAAAACAAGACAGCAAGATGTTATTCGCGCACAACTTGAGTTAATACAACTTGAAGATCGTTTAAGCGTGCAATATCAAAAGTTTGAATCGTCAATCTCCCAGCTAAACGAATGGTTATATAGTTACGATGAGAGCGATTCAAATTATGCCATTAATTTTGACGAACAAACCGCAACATTTAAAGTTTCAAATACATTACCTGTTATTCGTTTAAATAACGCTGCTTTACTTAAAGAACTGCCATTTTCCCGAAATAATTTAGCTCAAGCGTTAGTTAATCACCCTTCTTTGTTGGTTATTAACCTATCACAGCAAGCGGCTAAAAAAGACGTTGATTTAGCTAACCAACAATACAAACCTCAATGGGGAGTTAATGCGAGTTACGCCTACCGAGACGATATGCCGTCAGGTATTAATCGAGCTGATTTATTCTCTGTTGGAGTAACTTTTGACGTGCCATTGTTTACTGAAAACCGTCAAGATAAAGAAGTTGCAGCGTCTATTGCTCAATCTGAAGCCATTAAAACAGACAAACTACTGCTCACTAAAATGATGATCAGCAATATCGAAAAAGAAGTGAGACAACTAAAACGTTTGTCAGAACGTCAAGCTCTTTATTCAACTCAACTAATAACCCAAACACACGAACAAGCTGAAGCCGCGCTTAGTGCCTATACCAACGATGATGGCGATTTTTCAGAAGTGGTTCGCGCAAGAATCACCGAGCTTAATACAAAAATTTCCGCACTTAATATTGATATTGACGCGTTAAAAACGGTTACGCGCATTAATTACTTTTTTACTCAATCAGACATTGCTTCTGAAACAGTTAACAACTCAACGTCTGGAGAATAACCATGTCGTCACATACTAAAACCTTTATAACCTTAATCGTTGGTGTTGCTTTAGGAGCTGGTGCACTTAGTTTTTTTCAACCATCAATGTCTCCTGAAAATAACAGTGAAGCCATGCAGTCAGCAGAAAAAGAACCTCTTTATTGGGTTGCTCCTATGGACGCTAATTACCGCAGAGACAAGCCGGGAAAATCAGCTATGGGAATGGATCTTGTTCCTGTCTATGCAGAAGATGAGTCTTCAGACGATTTTGGCCCCGGTGCGGTAAAAGTAGCTCCGCACGTAATTAACAACCTTGGAGTAAGAACCGCTCCCGTTGAAGTTAAGCGAATGCATACCGAAATATCAACAGTCGGTTATGTTAAATACAATGAAGATAGCTTGGTGCATATAAACCCACGTGTTGATGGTTGGGTTGAAAAACTTTTTGTTAAAGCTGTAGGGAGCACCGTAGAAAAAGGGCAGCCCTTGTATACCTTGTATTCGCCACAATTGGTAAACGCCCAAGAAGAATTTTTGATTGCCTTAAAGCGAAATAACACAGCCTTAATCAAAGCGGCAAAAGCGAGATTAGAAACATTACAGATTTCACCTAACCTTATTAATTCATTAGAGAAAAAGCGAACGGTAACAAAAAATATTACTTTTTATGCTCCACAATCAGGTGTACTTCAAGCATTAAACATAAGAGAAGGTGCTTATGTTAATCCCGCAAAAACCTTAATGAGTATTGCTCAGCTTAATCAAGTGTGGGTTGAAGCTGAAGTGTTTGAAAGAGATACGGCTTTAATCAAAGCAGGTTTAACGGTTTCGATGACCTTAGATTATTTACCCGGTAAAGAATGGATGGGAGAAATTGATTACGTTTATCCCACATTAAATGCGAAAAGTCGTACGCTGCGAGTTCGTTTAAGGTTTGATAATAAAAACCTTGAGCTAAAACCTAATATGTTTGCTCAAGTGGTTATACATGCCAATGGTGTTGAAAATACACTTTTAGTTCCTAAAGAAGCGGTTATACGTACAGGTAAACAAAACCGTGTGGTACTTGCATTAGGCGACGGTCAGTTTAAATCTATTGAAGTGATGATTGGGCGAGTTGATCAAGAAAGCATTGAAATACTCAACGGGCTTAATGACGATGATGTGGTAGTAACATCAGCACAATTTTTAATTGATTCAGAGTCGAGTAAAAATTCAGATTTTAAACGTATGACTCATGAAGAAATGCCAACTTCGGTTTGGATACAGGGTGAAGTCAATAGTGTGATGAAAGACGCACGTATGATTAATATAACTCACAGACCTGTAGAAGCTTGGAACTGGCCCGAAATGACAATGAACTTTGATCTTGCGGATAGCATAAACGTAGATACGCTACAGGCAGGACAATCATTACATTTTGAGGTGAGAAAAACAGATGAAGGTGGCAATGAAATAACCGTTATTCATATTATGGATCAAGCTGAAAGTGAGTCTGAACCAGACCATTCAAGTCATTAAGATAGGGATAAATTAACATGATTGAAGCTATTATTAGATGGTCTATCGGCAATCGTTTTCTTGTTATTTTAGCAACGCTGATATTAATTGGTGGAGGCTTATATTCACTTAAAAACACGCCAGTTGATGCTTTACCTGATTTGTCTGACGTGCAAGTTATTATAAAAACAAGCTATGCAGGGCAGTCACCACAGGTGGTTCAAGACCAAGTCACGTATCCATTAACTACGGCTATGTTATCAGTACCCGGAGCAGTAACTGTGCGTGGTTTTTCCTTTTTTGGTGATTCCTTTGTTTACGTTATTTTCGATGAAGCTACAGACTTATATTGGGCGCGAAGCCGAGTATTGGAATATTTAAGCCAAGTGGCTCCGTCTTTACCTGAAAGTGCTCGTCCGCAATTAGGACCAGATGCTACCGGTGTGGGTTGGGTGTATCTTTATTCACTTATCGATAAAACCGGTAATTTAGATATTAGCGAATTGCGTAGCCTGCAAGATTGGTTTTTAAAGTATGAATTACAAACAGTCGCTGGTGTGTCTGAAGTGGCCGCTATTGGTGGCATGGTAAAGCAATACCAAGTTCAGGTAGATCCTAATAAATTAAGAGCCTATAACATTCCGTTAAGCCACGTTCAAATGGCGTTAAAAAGGGGGAACCAAGAAACAGGCGCATCAGTTGTCGAAATGGCAGAAGCCGAATACATGGTAACCACAACAGGCTACATTAAAAGTATTGAAGATATTGAAGCTATACCGCTAGGGCTTACCGAGCAAGGTACACCGTTAAGTATAAAAGACGTTGCTCAAGTAGGAACAGGGCCACAAATGCGCCGAGGCATTGCAGAACTTAATGGTGAAGGTGAAGTGGTGGGCGGTATTGTTGTTATGCGATACGGCGAAAATGCTCAAAAAACCATTGATGGTGTTAAAGCTAAGCTTACATTATTGCAAAAAGGTTTACCTGACGGCGTTGAAATAGTGACGGTTTACGATCGCTCTAAACTCATAGGTGAAGCTGTAAGTAATCTTTGGCATAAATTGTTAGAAGAATTTATTGTTGTCGCGCTAGTTTGTATCGTATTTCTGTTTCATGTTCGTTCATCGTTAGTGGCTATTATTAGTTTACCTGTAGGCATACTTACCGCATTTATTGTTATGCATATACAAGGGATTAACGCCAATATCATGTCCCTTGGTGGTATTGCTATTGCCATAGGCGCCATGATCGATGGCGCAATAGTCATGATTGAAAACATGCACAAACACATGGAAAAAACACCGCTTACTAAAGAAAACCGATGGCATGTTGTAGCTGAGTCAGCCAGCGAAGTGGGGCCCGCATTGTTTTTCTCACTCTTAATTATTACCGTATCTTTTGTGCCAGTATTTACGTTAGAAGCGCAAGAAGGGCGCATGTTTTCTCCTTTAGCTTTTACTAAAACTTATGCCATGGCGGCTTCAGCGGCTTTAGCAATTACTTTAGTGCCTGTACTTATGGGGTATTTCATTCGAGGTAAGGTATTAGCTGAGCATAAAAATCCGGTGAATAAATTATTAACAACGATATATTTACCCGCGTTAAATTTAGTACTCAAATTCCCTAAATTTACAATTGTTATTGCGCTTTTAGTGACTCTTGTTGGTTTTTGGCCTGTAAACAAAATAGGCAGTGAGTTTATTCCGCCACTTGATGAAGGCGACTTAATGTACATGCCAACCACTTATCCCGGTATTTCTATTGGTAAAGCCAGAGAGTTACTACAACAAACCGATAGGCTGATTAAAACAGTGCCTGAGGTTGATACGGTATTTGGCAAAATAGGCCGAGCAGAAACAGCAACAGATCCAGCGCCATTAACCATGATTGAAACCATTATTCAATTTAAGCCTAAATCTGAATGGCGCGCAGGTGTAACAACGCAAAGTTTAAGAAAAGAGCTTGATGGTTTAGTGAAGCTTCCAGGTGTAACTAATGCTTGGGTAATGCCGATTAAAACCCGAATTGATATGCTAGCAACCGGCATTAAAACCCCTGTAGGTATAAAAGTAGCAGGTGCTGATCTTGAGGTAATTCAAGATATAGGAAAACAACTTGAAAAAATATTAATGAATGTAAGTGGCACCGCTTCTGTTTATTCTGAGCGTGTTGCTGGCGGTCGATATATAAAAGTAGATATTCAACGAGAAAAAGCTGCGAGGTATGGGCTAAATATTGCTGACGTACAACAAATTGTTTCATCAGCTATTGGTGGCATGAACGTAACACAAACGGTTGAAGGGCAAGAACGTTATCCGGTGAATTTACGTTATCCACAAGACTACCGTAATTCACCTGAAGCGTTGTCGCGCTTACCTATTGTTGCGCCAAATGGCATGAATATTTTATTAGCAGACGTTGCCAATATTATTATTGAAGATGGACCTCCCGGTATTAAAAGTGAAAATGCGCGTATTAATGGCTGGGTACTTGTAGATATTGAAGGTGTTGATGTAGGCTCTTATGTGGTTGACGCGCAAAAAATTGTGGCCGACCAACTTGTTCTGCCAGTAGGATATTCTATTGCTTGGGCGGGTCAGTATGAGTACATGTTACGCGCCAAAGAAAAACTCACTTACGTTGTGCCATTAACGCTTGCCATTATTATTGTGCTGCTTTACTTAAATTTTAGAAACTTTACTGAAGTTGCCATTATTATGGGAACCTTACCTTTAGCCATGGTTGGCAGTATTTGGTTAATGTACCTACAAGGTTTTAATTTCTCTGTCGCGGTAGGTGTTGGCTTTATAGCACTAGCCGGTGTTGCCGTTGAAATAGGTGTGATCATGTTGGTTTATTTAAATCAATCACTTAAAGCAATGAAAGAACACTGTATAGCTGAAGGTAGAGAACCTAACGAGTCGGATTTAGCCAAAGCGGTATTAGACGGTGCAGGTATGCGTGTTCGACCCGTAATTATGACGGCAGTAGCAATCATTGTTGGCTTATTACCTATCTTATATGGCACAGGTACAGGTTCAGAAGTTATGAGCCGAATTGCCGCGCCTATGGTAGGTGGTATGGCAAGCGCCGTAGTACTTACTTTACTTGTACTACCTGCTGTTTATTATTTAACCAAGGTTTCAGCTTTTAGAGCAAACGCCAATAGCTAGAGAAGTGCTAATAGCGTTAATCATATTTTTAATGAAGGGGTGGGGAATGGCTATAGGCAGACCCACCCAATGACTTCTAGCATCAGCAGTTAATTGTATTAGTGATGTCGTAAAAATATTTGTAGGATAGTTGAGGTTGCCGATAAAACGAGGGGGAGAACATTTCCCGTTTTAGCGTGTTGTTGTGATGCTTTAATTAGGCATACCCCAAGCTCCTTCAATAACTTGAAAAAGATCGAAAGGCTGCTTTAAAAAACAAATCTTATTTAAATCTGATTTAATATTAGAAGGTAATTTGTCAAATTCAATTTGAGGAGAAATACTAGTTTTAGAAAAGACTAGCTTTCTAATAAGAAAAATTTGCTCTTCAATCTCTTTAGATTTATCTACCAAATTTTGCTCTTGTAGTAATAGTAATGAACTAGCCAAATTAAATATTTCAGGTTGTGCGCATTGAGTAAGTGCATCATCAAGCAATTTAGCTAATCCAGCTCCAGCTTCTTTAGGCAGAGCTTGTACTTTTATTTTATCACTATCAGATAGAACAAAACTCTTCATTTTATTGTGGCAAGCCTCACTCTTAGACTGATATTTTGCTAGGTTAACTTGAACTTGAAATGAAGCATATTTGGCATTTTCTGAAACTTCAGCGATAGCGTTCAGTGAAACCATAAAAGTAAGTGAAACAAATATTTTATTTAGCATTAATTTTACATCCAAAATAAATAGACTTCCAAAACTTATATTCTTTAGGTGACGATTGATGTGAGCTAGCTTCTCTAAACGCAATTTTTTCAATTGATTCTAGGGCTATTTTATCGAAAGCATTAAAAGACTCGTGGAACTCTACAGACTCAATGCATAATTAAAAGGCTAAAACCGATCGAGGCGAGTGAGCCCACAGTATTAGTCCTTGCTCAATTGTTTGTTCGCACCACTGTTTTTTTCAGTTTCAAGTTGTAATATTTTAGTTTTAAGACAATCTAGCTTCTTTGATAAAATATAAAAACCTACTTGAGAGCAGATAATTGCCAAATAGAATAAGTTATCTTTATGTTGTTCAGGGGCGTCATTCCAAAGATAAATCGCAAAAATAGAAACGGCTACATAATATAGAATGTTAATCATTATTTATATAACTCTGATGTTAATACTACACTTCTATTTTTTAGCTCTTTATTAACTTTATTTAGCTCCGACTTATTAAAAGCTACAGCGCCAAATATCACAAGTAAAACTAAGCCAGCACGGCCCAACTTCTTATTTTTTCTAAATGCTTCATATATATCCTTAACCCCCATAAAAGAAGCACTTATTCCTATATAGCTTGCTAAGTTATCTAAAAGCTGATGGAATTCTTGATCTGACTCGAGCTCTTTATTTGTTAGAGACCAAATCCCCCATTGTGGATTTACAAATGTTGTTAATAATACATTTTCTATTAACTTTCCCTGTAACGGTCTGTTATTCACTGAGCGAATAAGTTGCATAGCATAGTTTCTTTGGGCTTGCGGAAGGTGCCTGTAGAGAATAGTAGCGCAAATTGCATCTATTTCTTTTTGCCCTGCGTTAATCAGTAATTCTTTTCGAATTCCAATGATATTTGCTAAAAATACTAGCTGAGAAATTTTATTGCTTTGAATATTATATGGTAATTTTTCAATAGATATATTTGATGACATAACGATCCTTATTATTTATGTAGATATTAATTTGATAAACTACGCAGCCTGCGCTAGTGCTAACAATTTAGTCTTTATGCTACACACCGTTTGTGTTGCATAATCACTTATTGGATTGAGGCGCTACCTGCTAGCTTTGGTGCTATGGAAAATTGTTTTTTGTAACGTAAGTTACATCAAGTCAATTTAGTGGGAGTGTCTATCATTTTTAAACTATCCCTGCATCACTCAGCGTTTATTATTCTTTATTACACCTAATTTTCACGTAATAAGCAATCATCTTTTTTAAACACACAACGACTATTAGTCAAGGCGATTAACCAGGTTAACTCTTTGATTTTAAATAGTTGTAACTCGTTTTTGCTGTTTTGTTTATATCAATCTCTGGATTTATCTCACATATAAACCGCAGTATGCTAACTTTACATAACTGACAAGGGCAATGTGGTATGAGTGGCTTTTTTTTTAACCATCTGTATATCAAGGGGCAGCTAACTTGATTTTAGGTGGATGATGTTCAAGTTGCAGAGCTATTACTTATACATCTCAATAATAATCCGCTGATGAGATTGAGACTGCTTTTTATCTTACCTAACCCAAATTCAGATTACCTACACTTTTGCATTTACTGTGTGCTTAATGGTGAAATGATAAATAGCCGCGAGAAGTAAACAAATAACAGCGGGAAATAACAGCGCAGAAAACTCAAAATAAGCGAATAAATAAGTCCCTAAGGTTCCACCTAAAACAAACCCTAAAATAATAAAAATAAATAGTTTTGCTTTACCTTTGTCGAATGGTTTTCCTTTCAGGGCTGAACCTAACATAAGTCCTAAATCTGTAAAAATACCGGTTAAATGCGTTGAGCGTATAATGGCTCCGCTGTAACTTGTGGCAAGGGCGTTTTGAACGCCACATGCTGCTGTGGCGGCAAATAGTCCGTAAAATGAATGATTGGTTAATAAGAAGTATGCGATAAATATCAATATAGATTCTGCAACTAAGCAAACATCATAATTGCGTCCTATTTTAAGGGTGCTTGAATGCACAATAAAACCAGACAAACTCGCACCTAAAAGAAACGATATTAATATACCTAATAATTGTAGTGAGGCGTGTGTTGAGCCATTAACCCAAGTGGTTCCTACCAGTGTAACGGTACCTGAAACATGAGATACCGATTGGTGTTCAAAACCTAATAAACCTATCGCATTTATGCACCCTGCAACGAGGGCTAAAATAAATGCGCTGTGTTTTATCCACTGGGGTAACTTATTTATCAATGCTTTACCTGAGATTAATTAAAAAAGTAATTAGCCAATAGTATCGTTAATACATAACCTAAAGTATAGGCGGCAAGTAATGCTGGAATGTAGCGCATGTAAGACATAAACGTAATTTCTTTCATTTTGCTCATGGCAATAATACCCGCGGCAGATCCTATAACCAGTAACGAACCACCTACACCCACAGCATAAGTTAATGCTAACCATTGTGGAGTATTAAGTACAGGTGTTGCTTTTAATAAGGCTGCTGTTAAAGGTACGTTGTCTAATAATGCTGAACCAATACCTGCAAAATAGCTTGATATATTAGGATCGAAGTTGGCATATATTTGAGCAACAAGGGTTAATATTCCAATTTCTTTTAACATACCAACAAGTAATAAAATTCCTAAGAAAAACAATAAAGTGTCGTATTCTATTTTACGTATGTATTCTAATATTTGGGTTTCTTCGGCATCGTTTCTATAAATTCTGCCGATTAAAAACATCAGCGATAAGCCTGTTAAAAAGGTAAGTACAGGTGGAATGCCATACAGAACATTCATTAGCATGGTCATTACTATGGTACCAAAAAATATAACAGCGATATAAATATCAACGCGTTCGTAGTTATTAGGAATAGATTCAGTAACTACTTTTCCTCTGGCTCCTTTTGATAGTAAAGCGGCTAAAAACATGACACTGGCTAAAGAAGGTAAAAGTAAGAGAAATAATTGTGACATTTTTACATGGCCATCTAAAAATATCATCAGTGTAGTAACGTCACCTGTTATAAGTGCTACACCGCCTGAGTTAACCGCGAACACAATTAAAATGGCCATTCTAAGCTTAGTTTTTTTAGGTAAGTTAAAAGATTCTAATAATGTTAATGAGACTAAGGTCGCGGTTACGTTGTCGCAAATTGCAGAAAGAACTAAAGAAAATATAGCCACAAGAAACATTAAGGCTTTAGCGGAAATTTCAGCGGGAAATAAACGCTGAACAGCCATTTGTATAATACCTTTGGCATTTAAATAGGCGACAAAGGTCATGGTAGACATAAGAAACAGCCATAGTACGGCTATTTCTAAAAGGTTTTCGTTGAGCTGGTGAGTGATAAGTTTATCGTGACCCGGTGCGGCATTCATAAATAAAATAAGCCATGAAATACAGCCTAAAAAAAGTGTGGTAGTTGCTTTGTTGATATGAGTAACTTCTTCAAAAACAATACTTAACAGTGCAAGTAATGCAATGAAAATTAGAATGTATTCTAGCATCGGGGTTCCAGTAGTTTTTACAATAGTTTTGGTTAATCAAAATAGTGCGGTATATAACAAAAGAGGTGCTAATATTATTGGCACCTCTTCTTGGTTGTTAACGGATATACGTTAAAAATAAAGTGTATTAAATAGCCGCTTGAACCTTTTCAAAGATACGACTAAAAGAAGTTGCGGTATTAATTTCAATAGGTAGTTGTAGCTTGCGTGCTATATCACTTGATGAGATTACACCTCTAATATGATGATTTTCTTTATCTATTACTAAACAATGACGTAACCCGTAATTTTTTAGCGTATTGATTACATTATTAATATTCGATTTTTTAATGTCGCTATAAGAAAATGCATGTAAATCATCACGAGGTATCATCATATCTTCAACGGTGATTTCTTCTCTTATTGCTCCGTTGAATACTTTTTGCATTATGTGGCGCTCTGTTAACTCTTTAGTACTTATTACGCCTAAAAATTTTGAATTTTCAGATACCACAATTTCCATTTGTACATGAGATTTTTGCATTAACTTTAATGCGTCAGTGGCTAAAGTATTTGCTTCAATCACTAATGCTTTATGTTTTTTAAAGTCAGTAAAAAAATCAGTCGCGGGTGAAAGTAATGTCATTTCGATAAATTGATCGGGAGATATAATTTCGTCAACTAACTCTAGGGTATGTAATGTTAATTTTTTCATGAGTTTTCCTTAATAATCTTTTAAAAGTCAGCAATCGATAAACAGATACGCTGTATCGAAATCGCTTTTTTATTTATTTAAACAACAGCTTATTAGCTAAATATTTGTAATTTTTTAGGTGAAATTATAAAAATTATTGTTGAGATGATTAACATCACTTAATTACATTATTTGTGGTTAAAACAAATAATTTTTAAACGTATTAATAAGTCTAATTTTTATAAAACAAAGATTTAGGAATATAGAGGAGGAGCGCGTTGTTGTTTAAAAGATAAAATATAATTAAGGGGGAGGGAGTTACTCTGTGTAGAAACTGATTTTTCGTTAGTTTTAGGTAATGTTTGTAAACCTAAATAGAATAAAGGCGGTTTAGCTTTTATATCTAATTCATGTTCGTCTTCTGGAGGCGTGTCTAAATTAAACGGAACATTAATATTGCTTGCATTATTTAGGTCAACATCAATTCGCTCATTAGATAACGAGAGACTTGAGATGATTAATAGTGATAGCGAATATAAAAGTTTTAACATTTTATGCTTTTATTGTTGAATTACTCTTTATTATATAGGGGGTGTTCGGTGCCTTTCCAATAAAATTTATTATTTATTTTCAGTTGTTGGTAAGTATTTGTGTATTTTCAAATTTATACCATTGGTTTTTATATGCTAAACACCCCCATAATACATGGGCTAAAGCTATTTCGGCGAGTTCAGCGTTGTCTTTTGTGCTAGTGAGTTTTTTACTCGCAGCATCGTATAAAAAACTCATGGGGCTTTTTTGTGGTTGTAAAATAGTAACGTTATTACCTTCCATATAGGCAAAATTATCGGCGTATTGCATCATAGCTCTTCCTGATGCTTCTTTTTGGTTAAGATCATGGCCTAACATAGGCGATGTATTTTTAATGCCGATTAACGAAAGTAGCGTTGGCGCTAAATCTATTTGGCTTACCACTCTTTCGTCCATTCTTGCGTCTTTACCTGAGTTGAGTATAACGCCAGGGATATGAAAGTTTTTAATGGGCACTAAATCATTACCTAATGCTCTCGCGTCATGATCTGCCACAATTAAAAAAACCGTGTCTTTCCAATAAGCTTGTGTTTTGGCTTTGGCTATAAATTTTCCTAAGGCATAGTCAGCATATTGAATCGCTTTATGGCGAGATAATTCTTTTGAGTCGTAATGTGCTTTTTGATCTTCAGCATATTTTATCGGGGTAACAATATTGTCTGGTATTTCAAAAGGGTCGTGATTACTTGATGAAAAGATAAAACTAAAAAAGGGCTTATTTGATTGATGTAATTTATTCAATTCAATGTCGGCTTGGTTAAATAAGTCTTCATCACTTGCTCCCCACGAACCAACAAATTTAGGTTTTTCTATATCATTAAAATCAACTATATCGGTAAAACCATTACCTAAGAAGAAGCTTTTCATATTATCAAAATGGCTTTCACCCCCATAAATAAATTGTGTAGTGTAATTGTTAGCTTTCAATAAATTGGCAATGGTAAAAAAGTTATGTTGAGAATTATCTAATTTTACAACGGCTCTAGCAGGGGTTGGAGTAAATCCGGTAATAACCGCTTCAATGCCTCTAACCGAGCGAGTACCTGTGGCATACAAGTTTTTAAAGGCCCAAGCATTATTGCTTAATTTATCTAACTCTGGCGTAAGTGGCAGCCCACCTAAAGAAGAGACAAATTGTGCGCCTAAGCTTTCTTCAAGAATAATAACAAGGTTTTTGGGTTTGCCTTGATAAACCGGCAAACGGGTATTTAATGAGGGTTGGTCGGAAGATTTAAAGGTATTAGTTGCTAGCCCGGTTTCATGTCTAATTATTTCTATAGCTTTAGATTGCTCCATTTTTCCATACATTTTAGCTGCATTTTTCTCGTCTCCAAGCTGTTTAAAAGCATGAGCTACGCTATATATTGAATTAAGTGTTAAGGAGTTAATTAAAGGATCTGTTGAGAAATAAACAAAAGAAGGGTTTATAGGTCTATGACCAAAAGTGCCACGAGCAAATGAAAATAATACTAATAATAAAACAACAAACGAAATAGCTGATGAGGTGATGTTATTTTGCGTAGGATTATTTTTTTGAGCAAGAATATTGGTAAATACTTTTAAACAAATTTTGCAAGGCAGTATAAGTAATACCACAACAACAATCAGCGTTACTAAATGCCCATTAACGAGCATTTTTATTACTTCGTTAGGGTATGCTAAGTACTCTATAAACAAGCGATTAGGGCGAAAACCGTACTCAATAATAAAGGCTGGTGTAGCCAATTCAAAAAATAAAATACTAATGAATATTGCAAAAAATATCACATTCAGTGTTGCTAACCAGACCTTGTTTTTTTTGAAAAAAAGCATAACCCAAGGGTGAATGATGGCTGGAATAATTAATAAATACCCTATAGTACTTAAATCGATTCTGATACCACTTAATAAAAGCGTGATAAAAGATTGAATGGTGTCAAAACGATCAAACTGCCAGAGTCCTAATCCCAGTCTAGAAACAAACAAGGTAAAAACCAGTAACAAGGTAAACAGTATAAAAGGACGTATTAAGTAAAAAGCAGTAGTAAGCATTGTATTGAATATCTTTAAATAAAACACAATGCTTACTTTAAATAACGAAACTTAAGGTTAACTTAACTTAAACTGATATTTAGCTTGGAAAAAAGAGCAGAAACCTCAAGATTAAGAACTTATAGCAA
Organism: Pseudocolwellia agarivorans; assembly: GCF_002000085.1. Lineage (GTDB taxonomy): Bacteria > Pseudomonadota > Gammaproteobacteria > Enterobacterales > Alteromonadaceae > Pseudocolwellia > Pseudocolwellia agarivorans. The sequence continues at coordinate 17,778 of NZ_MUZU01000008.1, read as the reverse complement.
TATCACCGCCCAAGTGCTTGCCGCGATTATCATACTAATAAAAACTGCCGCAGATCCTAAGTCTTTCGCTAATCCTGATAGGTGATGTATTTCTAATCCAATTCGGTCTACAACTGCTTCAATCGCTGTATTTATGATCTCAGTAAAAATAATAAAGAGGATAGATAAAATCAAAATAACTTGTTCTTTATAGCTAATATTAAACAAAAAGGTGGCGGGTATAGCCGCAATCAGCAGGAGAATTTCTTGCTTAAAAGCTGATTCGTTTTGATACAACCATTTAAATGCTCTAAAAGAATTTAACGAGGCAAGGTATATACGTTTTAGGCCTGTTGGCTTGTTTTTATTATCAAACACTAGTTTATTCTCTCTTGATTTAACTCGTTAGTGACAGTAGTTCGTGCAATAGCTACTTGCGACTTACAATGTATAAAAGGATCGTTGTTAGGGCGATAGGTTTTAGTTCGAACAGACATCATGCTCAATACTGTATCGAAAATATTATCGTGATTAAGCGCCTGTTGAGATATTCCATCTAGGCAATTTAGATTGAAGTCTGTTTGTTTGTCATCATTCCAGTAAATCATAGGAACATGGGTTTGTTCATCAGGTGCAAATGCGTAGGGTAGACCATGTAAATAAGCGCCTTTTTCTCCTAACGATTCACCATGGTCAGAAACGTATAACATAGAGGTTTCAACATTATGGGTTACTGCTAAGTTATCTATTTCAGCTATCACCTGTGAAAGCACATAGTCGGTATAAGCAATCGTATTATCGTAAGAATTGATGAGTTGTTCATGTGTACAATTTTGAATGTCGCTTCGCTGGCAGTCTGGAGTGAATATACGCTTACTCTCGGGGTATCTTTTGAAATAAGTAGGGCCATGAGAGCCAATCATGTGTAGTACAATTAAGGTGTTTTCATTGGTTAGGTTATTCAGCTTTTCTTTTAAAGGTTTAAGTAAAACCTCGTCGTAACAATATTCGCCATCACATAAAGGGTTGCTCTTGTCAGTCACTATTTTTTTAGATGGCACTCGAGTACAAACCCCTTTGCAGCTGCCATTATTGTTGCTTATCCATAGTACGTCAGCTCCGGCTAATCGTACAATATCAACCACATTTTGTTGCGATATAGCTCTGCGTTTATCGTAGTTGTTTTTATTGAGTCTTGAAAACATACAAGGTACTGAAACAGCAGTAGCTGTACCGCAAGATGTCACGTTAGAAAACGACACAACCCCCAGTTTGTTCGTGTATTTATTGGTTTCTTTTTCATAACCGTTTAATGAAAAGCTTGTTGAACGAGCGGTTTCTCCTAACACTAAAACGGTGACATGTTTTTTATGATTGGTTCGTTCAATGGATGGTTTTGTATCTAACACCTGAAATTTTAAAGGAGGGTAAAAATACCTATCTCTAACGAACTTGAATGAGGCATCGAACATTTTATAAGGTGTTATGTAGCTAATAAGATCTTTGTTATTGCGACCTACAGAGGCATAGTTAGAAGAGAATATAGAACCAATAATTACAACAACCATTAGGCTTACACTGAGTAGCTTTATACGAGTGAGTAACTCTTTTACAAAGGGTTTATACGTTAATTTAACGGTGTAAATTAACCAAGCTGGGATAACGGCGAATATAAGAAAAAAAACAATGGCGTAAATATTTATATAAGAAAGTGCCTCGGCTGTATCTGTTTCAACCGTGTTTTGCACCATGCCATAATCAAAAACAATACCATAGGTAACCGTTGCATAAAAAATTAAAGCAGCACATATAACCGTTAATATTAATACAAATTTAGTTATCCACCGAAAGGCCAATAACCCTTGTATTACGAGTGATAAACACAGTAAAAAAATAGGTAGTGATAATAAAAACCAAATATTGTAATTACTTAATGAGGTGATAGCCGTTGATATTTTAAGTAAAAATGGCAGGTTTAATATCAATGCAATATAGCTACAGGTTAGTAGTAACAATTGATTAGTGGTTAATTGGATCTGTTTAAAATAACGAATAATGTTTGTCATTGTATAAGTCTTAAAATGAATGTTTAGTGGTAATACGAAATTCAACGCTGTTTACATTGCTGTCTGACGTTACAGGTTTAATTAAATCAAGGTGAATAACGCGAGCTTCACTTGAATGGGTAGAATAAAAACGAGCACCCAAGCCAACAGAAGTCAGCCATGAAGACTCTTGGTTCTGAGAAAACTCTGATTGACCAAATACTTTGCCAGTATCTATAAACGCCGCGCCGCCGAGCTCGATAAGTTTGTAAATGTTGATGTGCGGATAATAGCGAGCTTCAAAAGTGAACTTTGAGCTACTATCACCATGTTTATATTGTAGAGGGAAGCCTCTAACACCGGTTTCCCCTCCTAATACTATGGGAGAATCTAAGAATTGATTTTTACTGACTTGGTTAGTGTTTTGAAAAAAAGCTCGCCAATTGTTATTAATTTTATAAAGATATTGCGTATCAAACTTGAGGTTAAAACGATTTTTTTGAGTTGAGTCGTTGTAGTACTCACCTTCAAATTCAGCATTAAAAAACAAAAGAGAGTTGTCAGAAATATCAATACCTTTTGATAAGTTTGACTGCCAAATAGCTGTTGGCGAACCTTCATTGTTGGAAAAGTCGCTGCCGATAAAACCTGTTAAATTCCAACCTAAGTTAAAATCTTCTATGTGATTAATTAAGTTAATGTTTTGCAGTTTTCTATAATCTTTTTGAACATAATTAATGGACACGAAGGGATAATTAAATTCACGATCTTTAGGTAAAGCAGAGGTTTGTGTATCGGTAATATCAAACGCATTTAAAAAAGTATGTTTTTCAGCCGTAAAGCCAATACCAAAGCGTAGTGTATTTTCAGCTGAATTATTATGGAGCCATTGCCAACTGGCAGAGGTTGAATGTTTTTGATGTTGATAACGGTTAGATTCGATACCGTTTTCGAATTGAGTATCGCTTTGAACAAAATTATCAAAACCTACCTTGTAAGCATTTTCAGTATCAAAACTCACAAATTTTTTCTGAAAAAATACAGCTTCAGAACTACCGTCATCATTATTTGTTAGTCGAATGCTGGCGTTGGTATTGTTGCCTAAATAAAGCGGGAATTGGGTATCAAATTTATAACCGCTTCGTTGGTCATTTTTAAAGTACTCAACTTCAGCATCTATGCCTAAACCAAATAAATTACGGTCTAATATGCCAATGGATATTTTGTTTTTTCCGCCTTTTCTTCCTGCTTCTAAAGTGGGTAATAACGACCAGTTATCCCACGTTTCAATATTCACTTTATTATCTGAATCGTAAGTAACCGAAGCATCTCTAATGTATTTTTTACTGCGGAGGTGTCTTTCTACTTCGTTAAGATCTTCTTCAGTAACTTGGCATTTATTTAAGAAAAATGCTGACTCATCTTTTAATGTAATAGGCTTGGTTTTTATATGAAGAAAGTTAGCCCAACGATGTAGAAATATAGTGTTTTCATCAGCTAAATTAAACGTATCGTTAATAATAAAATTTACATTTTCTTCTTGATCACATAATTGAGATTGATCTTCTGCTAAACAAGAGAAGACCATTGAGGCACACAATAGGTTGGTAGAAATAACATATAGTTTCAATTTCATAAAAACACCTTTTACTAAGTGTTTTTATCTTATTGAAGCAAACTTAAGATAGACTTAACCTAAACTGATAATTAGCCTAGATTGAGTTTATAGAGTGGTAGAAATGTGAGATATTAATAAAAATTAAATTTGTAGGACTATATTTCCGTTCAGTCCTAATAATAAGTGTTAAGTATCAGGAAGTCATTTGCAAAAGTCAGATCAAGTATCATTATATTTTTTGGATGCTCTAGAGAAAATTCGTTTTTTTGTGAACATATCAGATCGCCATATGAAAGAGGAATTTACTAAATACACTGAAACAGATATTGAAACAGATGAAACTACTTATTGGGATAGATACCAGTACCGCAATGATCTTAGCATGCATTTTAAAAAGACTTTTCCACAATATCAAAAGCAATCACACTTACTAATGTTGGTTTCTTTTTTCGAAGATTACCTTAATCAATTATGCCATAGTATCCATTTCGAACAGGACTTGAATATAACCGTTAAAGATCTAAGTGGTTCTGGAATTGAACGGGCAAAGAATTACTTGAAAAAAGTTGTCAATATTCAAATTCCCACTAATACAAACTGCTGGAAGAAGATTATTGAAGCTCGTGATATTAGGAATATAGTTGCCCATAATGCAGGTTATCTAGATAAAAAATCACATCAAAAACATTTTCAAATAGTTAAGCGTAATTCTCACTTAGATTCAGAAGAGTTTGCTAGAGTGCACCTTAATATCAAGCAAGAGTTTTTATTAGAAGTTATATCCGCAATGGAAAACGTTGTGAATGCTATTTGGAAAAATACAAAATAAAAGGTCAAAGTACTTGGTTGTATAGTCTCTGCTATTTTTAGTTACTATTATACACTCACCGTAAATTGTATTTTATTTTCAAGTTCTAATTTCACGTTAAGCGACGCATCGAGTTTTTCGCAATAAGATTTCACTATCGCTAGGCCTAAACCATATCGTTGTGACGAGGTTCTTGATGCATCTTTTTGCCAAAGTGGCTCGCAAAAATGTTCAAGGTCAGACTCTGAATAGACAAAGGCGCTGGTATTTAAAATGCTAATTTCAATCTTTTTCTTACCTGTATGTTGGGCGACTGTTATTGAAATATCGGTATGGGCAGGGCTGTAAAATAGGGCGTTGCTGATGAGGTTGGTTAGTATGGTGTCGATTGCAAATTCGTTAGTAAATAGTGTTTCTCCATTGTTAATCGTTAAGGTTATTTTTCGGTCTTCTTTATTTTCACGTAATAAAATAGCAGTAATAATTTCATTTATGTTTAAGGTTTGTTTGGGTAATTCTGTGGCGCTTGAGCTTTTTTGAAGCAAAAGAATGCCATTAACAATACTTTTTAAACGTTGTGAAATGCTTAGCACTTCGGTGGTGTAATTATCGACTATGTGTTTTTCATGAGGAAATTTAAGTGCTACATCACTCAAGTTTAATAGTTCTGCAATAGGTGTTTTTAGTTCGTGAGCAATGTCGGACGCTATTCTTTTTTCTCTGGAATATAAGGCTTTATTTTCACTAAGAAAATGATTAATACCATTAGCTATGGGGATTAATTCTTCAGGTAAGTTATTTGTTGATATTGAGTGTAAATCAGAGTTTAGGTTAATTTCTTTAATTTTACTGTTGAGTTCGTCTAGCGGCATTAGGCCTTTATCTACCACTTTTGAAACAATTATTCTCACTACCATTACGGCTGAAATAGAAGAGATAATAAATATAATATCAACAAACCACAGTATTTGATTTAATTCTTCATTACTTACGGCGTAGGCGAGCTCCATAGGTTGTTGTGTTTTAGAAAATTCTTTTATAGAAATACCAAATTCTTCCCTTATGTCGCTGTCTACTTGTGGTATAAATTTAGTGACGATCATTCTGCCTGAACGGCCATCAGGGAGTATAATGTTTACTATTTTAGAGGTGTGTAGTGGAACATTTATAATAGGTAATTCATTTACTTTAAATAAATCGAGTGTTTTAGAACGTTCAAATGTTTTACCTTTATGCCATAGTTGAAAGTACTCTGGGTCTTTTTTTCCAGAAAATTCAGGCATAAATTCGTCAGCAAAATCGAAATCGATTTCCTCAGCGTCTTCGCTAATTAACGTGGTTAATAAACTGGCTTTGTTGATCATTGCTCGGTCAAACTCTTTGCTGATCCATGTATCAACACTGAAATCTGTTGCGAGTAATATAGCAATTAAGAATATGGATACAGACAGTGAAAGGTAGCGGCTGAGGTTTTTTTTAATAGAGGTCATTATTTACTTTCAACGAAATAACCGAAGCCTCGTTTAGTTTTAATAGGCAAGTCGCAACCAAGCCCTCTAATTTTTTTACGCGCGGTCGATAAGTGCGCTTCAATAGAGTTTTTAGCAATAGCGTCGTATTGGCCTGCTAAGTATTCGCTGAGTTTTTCGGGTGAAACAACTTTACCTTGATTAGAGAATAAACATTCAACGAGCTTGTATTCATTTGGCGTTAAATTAGCGTCTATCCCATTACAATATAATTGTTTTAAATGAAGATCTAATGAAAATGGACCCACATTAATTTTACTATCGTTAATGTTTAGACTTCCGCGTCGCATTAAGCAAAGTAAGCGTACGTGGAGCTCGTCGAAAGAAAAGGGTTTGGTTAGGTAGTCGTCGGCACCATTGAGTAAGCCGTCAATTTTATCTTCTGTTAAGTCTCTGGCAGATAAAATAAGTACTCGTAGATCTTTATTGGCTTTTCTTATTGCTTTTAAAATAGAGGTGCCGTCTACCGAAGGAAGCATTAGGTCTAAAATAAGTAACGAGTAATCGCCAGACAACGCCATAGTTAATCCTTCAGAGCCATCGCCGGTGTCGTCAACGGTAAAACCAAGGTTAGACAAGCCAATTTTTAGGCTTCTTCTTAGAGATATAGAGTCTTCTATAATTAATATTTTCAACCGAATACTTACTGTGTCACGTTATTATGAGATAAAAGTAACAAATGAAACTTAAGATTAACTGAGGCTTTGCTTAATTATTTTTTAAATAGTGCTTTAAAAGGAGAGAAATAAACTTTAATAAGAGAGGAGTGATCGGGGTTGTGTTTACCTACACCATAAGACAAAACTTGTTCACCTTTCGCTGTAATATGAGAGCCAAATATTCTGTCCCATATGGCTAAAGCCGTACCAAAATTTTTATCAAAATGTTTAGGGTTAGTACTGTGATGAATTTGATGTTGAGCTGGGCTTATTATCCAATTTTCAATAGGGTTGCCAAAGCTAAGCCAAATGTGTGAATGACGTAAATTTGAACCTAAAAAGTTAAACAGAAAGATAAAAACATTAGCTCCTAAAATGTCTGCCATTTTTAATGTAGGACCAAAATAATAATAACAAATACCTACAACAACACCTTGAGTTAACGCCATTCTACATGCGTACAGATAGTTTTCTATGGGATGGGAGCGATAAATAGTAAAAGGCGTTAGTACTGTGGCTGAGTGATGCACTTTATGAAATTCCCATAAAAAGGGGATTTTGTGTAGCAAGTAATGAAGAAAGAAACGCGTAAAGTCGTCAACTAAAAAAAGTAATAGGGTAAAAATAGCAACGATCGTGGTGGAGGACCAAGGTAAAAAATTTCGAGTACCTAAAATACTTTCTAGTGTTGATGATAGTGATAACGCGATAGGCGCCATGGTAAAAATAATGAGCGGAAATAGCGCGGCTTTAACAAATTTATTAACAATAAGTAATTGATAGTCGATACGCGACGATTGAGCTAAATAGACTTTTTTAGGGAATAAAAAGGTAAAAAAATTGCTAGGTTTAGTATCTATTTCACTGGTGTTTTCAATAGAGATTTTGTCGTTATCGTTAGCACTATTGAGGACTTTTTGTTTTTTCGTTTGTAAATAATAAACAGGTATCGCGAGTACAATAGCAGACGCTAAATAAACCCAATAAAGGCGTTTATTTGCGTCATTAATGTATGAAGCAAGTTCTGCTAAGTTACTCGTAAAAAAATCAATAATAGTCATTTTCTAACACAGCTTAAAAACTGTATTGATAACCTATTTGTAATTGTTGAGGTTTGCTAGGGCGAGCTCCATAAGGGCGTCTGCTCACAATTTCTTGTTTATCAAATAAGTTGTCTAGTTTGAGATAAAGTTTACCGTATTGCTCAAGGCTGTAACTTGCTGATAAATCTGCAATGGTATAGCTTGAGGTTGTAACGCCAGATAATAAAACACCTTCGCCTGAAGCTTCTTTCATTTCATCTATATAACGAATAATCGCGTTAACTTCCCATTTATTGGCAATTAACCCAATGTTTGCGGTTAATTGGTTTTCAGGTAAATAGGGTAGCCCATCACCAGCGGTAATTTCGCCCCACATAGGAAAGTCTGAAGTAAAACTTGTTTTAAATTCTGACGAGGTATACGTGTAAATCAATGAAAGCGGTACTTCCCAACCATTATTTAATGACAGGTTATGACTTGTTGATAATTCAACACCGTATACTTCAACTTTACCGCCATTAAACTCAGCATCTAAGCTATCGCTACAACTTGAAGCGGTTGAGAAGGTGCAACCTTCTTTTAAGTTTTTAATGTCGTTATAAAAAGCGACTAATTCAAATTTAGTATTGCCATTGTTATATCTACCGCCTAATTCGTAATTAACACTATTTTCTATTTCTATCGCTGGGCTTTCTTGCGGGCTTGTAGGTACAAATCCTTCATGAATACCAAATAGAAATCCTAAGTTGTCGTTAATCGTATAAAAACCGCTGATACTTGGTAACCAAATATGTGAGCTTTTTTCTAACCAATCTTTTTCTTGATTAGGGGCTTTGTTTTGATATAAAGAATCAAAGTATTCACCACGCAAACCAAAGGTTAAATCAAGTTGATTCAAACTAATAGTATCTTGCATAAATACAGCTAGTGCGTCGGTTTCTTCAATATTTGTTGTTGTTTTTAGCGTATCGGAACCATCGCTAACAAGCTGTTGAGAACGCATGAAAAATGCATCTTCAGTATGATTTCGTTCAATTTGATCTTGATGAAATCTAACACCAGCAGTGAACTTATGTTTTAAATTAAATAACATGAAAGAAGTATTAAGTTCAGATTGAATACCTTGAGAATAATATTTACGGGCATTATCGCCTAAAATTATTTTTTCTGATTCACGCTGTGTGTCACGTACGCCTGTTAGTACTTGATATAATGTGTCGTAGTTTCCAGGTTCGGCTAAAACTGTTTGTAAATCTTGGCTTGTTGCTCCTGTTTTAAACCCGTTAATTTTATTCCATGAACGTTCAAAATCATTACGATATAAGCGAGTAGTTACATCAAAATTATCATTAGAAAATAAATGCGTCAGTTGTATTTGCTGATGATCCCAGTCCATTAAATCATTTTGGCTGGCGACATAACGTCTATTCGGATTTTTAGCAAAATCTGCATCGGTTAAACCTAAATACGTTTCGTTCGATTTTTCGTTAGCTGTTGCTAGCTTTAATTGAATCAGCTGTAAGTTATTATCTGAACTTAAATCGTATTGAAGCTTTAACATGGCGTCGTTTTTCTTAAAGCCCGTATCTTTACTTTTGCCATCAGCACTATCAAGTTCTTTAAAACCGTCTGCTTGTAAGTGGTTTAGCTCAAGTAAGTAACCAAAGTTACCGTTGGTGTTGCCATAATAACCAGACGCTTTTTTAAAACCGTCGCTACCCGCAGCAATATTAATACTCCCTTCGCTAGCTTCAGGAACAGCGCGGGTTGTCATGTTTAAAGCACCAGCAACCGTGTTAGGGCCGTATTTGATTGCCGCAGGACCTTTAAAGACTTCTAATGAGGTCATTTTACTCATCATAGGGAAATAATAAGCAGCGGGGGCAGAGTAGGGGGCTGGGCCGATTAAAACACCATCTTCCATGACCGTGATTTTTTTACTACGTTCAGGTGTTGCGCCTCTAAAACCAATGTTAGGGCGTAAGCCATAACCATCTTCTTCTCTAATATTTACGCCTGGTACGCTATACAAAATGCGGTTGATATCGGTAAATTTGAACTTTTCTAATTCTACTTCGCCAATTAAAGTTGCTGAACCGGCTTCCTTACGTAATTTATCGCTGTGGCCGATAATTTGTAGTTTTTCGATTAATTCGGTAGCGGCATTTTTTGCTGCTATTTGCGTATTAGTTTCTTCTGCAAAGGCTGCCGAGGTAACTGAAAGTGATAGCGCAATTGATAAGGCTACTTTAGTAAATGAGTTCGTATTTGACGTTTTATTTGAAATCATGTTTATAGACTTATCTTGATATTGATTAAGAGAAAATGTCATTAGTCGTTATCTCCCGCTGATGTTGCAGGGAGCTCTAAGGCTAAGCTGGTGATGAAATCTGTTTTTAACTGATCGGTAATATCTTTCACATCAGTATGAATTTGTTCAACTTGCTCTGGGCTATTATCTAAAGTGTTTGATAGCGTTGTTGTTAATTGCTCTATGGCGGTTAATGCTTTGGTAATGTTAGCTTGCATTTCTGTTGCGGTAGTTGTGCTGCCTACATCAATTAAGTAGTCGTTAAAACCTATACCTTGGTTACCAGTAAAGAGTTTTTCAAACGCTAATATATTATTTTTAATGTTGGTAAGTGAATGCATGCTGTATGGTGATTCTACGTCATTAGAACAGGCTGATGAACCACAACTATTTGCTAATAGCCCTACAGGAATTGCAATTTTTTCGTCTTTAGTGAATGAATCTAAATAAAACAATGCATCGCTTAGTCGATTTACCGCGTCATGATCTGTCGCAAAAACACTGCCACTTGTTCCCGCTTGCTTTAATTTGTTTGCGTAACCGTTTTCGTTGTTCCATTGCGACAATAAGCTGTCGGCATTGGTTACAATATCTTGTGCTACTTCTACTGCATATTCACAACGAGATGTTTTACGTTGTGTGTCTGTGAGGTTATCCCAGCCAGTTGGTGCAGCAGTAATTGTGCAGCTGTGATTTAAGTTTTCATTAAAAAGTAAATATTCTAGTGCATCTAAACCTTTGCGTGACGCGGTACGTAAAGTGATGTTGTATGGCTGACCGTTTACAGTACCTTCCTTAAAGAACATAACATCGTAATCAACTCCGCAGGTATTTACATTTGGCCAAGAGTAGATTTTATTTCTGAGTATATTGTCATCTGTTAATAGTGGACCTAACTGCATAAGCTCTGCTTGTTGCCATATATCCATAGTAGCTCGCCATTGTAATTGAGCTGCTATTTTAGTTTCATTTAATGTCGTTTGGTCCGTTGTGCTATTGGCAAAGCTATGCTCGTTATTACAATAGGCTGTAATAGCGTCCGTTTGTTTTTGAGCTTCTGATTTGAAGTTTTCAAATGTAGGAGAAATAACATTATCAGTTAGGCTGGTAATAAGGGCTAATTGATTAAAATCTGTATTGGTGTTACCTCCACCACTGCCATCATTAAAGCCTTCACCTTGTGAACTACTAACGTCTTGATTACAAGCTGTTAAAAGTAATGTTGTACTGATAACAACAGAGAGTAATTTTGCTTTTGTATATAACACTTATTTAAACCCTTAAATACGAATAAAGCTCAAGCTATTTCTAGCTTAAGCTCCATGCTTAATAATATATGGGCTGTTGATCTTTTGAGATTGTTTTTGCAGCTATATTCAACCTCGAAAGGTCAACAGACCCTAATAATCCTATAAATTTATGCCTTTATCTAGACACAAATTAAAGTGGCATTAGATTACCAGTTTTCAACATTATCCGCATTAAATGACAATGCGTTAGTAAGTATGTCACGTGCTTGTAATAACTCAGCTTGATATGCTGCAACTTGCGCACTGTCTAATTCAGGCGCGTCTCCAATTAACGCGTGTAACTCTTCAAATTGCACGTCAGTGATTGGTGAATGAGGATTAAACTGTAAACCTAGTGCAAACCCTTTTAATTCTGAAAAGTGTTTAGCTGTATCTGCAAAATTAAAATCATCTGTACCTAATTTAGCTAAGTCTGCATGTGTATCATTAATGTAATGAATAACTGTTGCAGCAATTGAGCGTTCCCAGCCATCAACAATAATGTCACGTTGTGCGATTAATGCATCAAATTGCTCTGTAGATAAAGCCATACCTGCATTGTCGTTTAATATTTTACGACCTTCAATAAAGGCTTCCATTACTTGTTTAGTGTAGTTTGTAGGCATAGCGTTGCCTGCAGTACCACGATCGCGTTTAGCTGCATTTACTGAGTTACCAAAGTTAACTTCAGACGTTAAGTCGAACTCACCGTCGCCATCAGTGTCGTGATGATTATTCCAATCAGCTCTATCGCCTTCGCCTGCTTTACCTGATAATTCGTTATCGTTGTAAGCTAAGTATTCACGTGAAGCGCCAAAATAACCAAAACCTTCATCAAATTGGTGTTCAAGTGTAGAGTAAGCTTTTGTGCCATCTTGAGTAAATTTGGACAGTAAACCTTTATCGTCAACATCTGCATCTAGGTAATCATCCGTACCTTGCGAGTAGGCAACGGCCATTAGTAAGAACTTTTGGATTAATTGCTTAAGATCTGTGCCGTCGGTATTCAAGTAAATATCAGAAATATCGCTACCCGTTGCAGATTGACGAACAATACCATTTAGATGATCATCAGCATTATCTGCTAATTGGCCAAAATAAATATCGATTAACTCGTCTGGTGTGATAGAACCTTTAGTCCCCCAGCCAGCAAACTCTGTACTCCAATCTTTATGTTGACCTGTTTCATCGTTACCAGCAATTTTGTCTACTAAATTTTTAGGGCTACTCGAAATATTTGTAATAAACTTTTGCTTAGTATCATCCATAAACGTAATAGGGAAGTTGTCGTATTGCTCTTCAGTTGTTTTGTAAAAACTGTTTAGTTTAGCTAAAACAGCAGTACGAGTTAATAAAGTACCGTCATCTAAGTCAGATTTTAATTGATTGCCAATGTAGTGATTTAATTCTGCTATTAATGCGTGGCGAGCTATTTGTCCTGTGTAAGATACTGCAGAGTCACCATCGATAAATTTACTGTCAAATGTGTAAGTATCTAAAACATCGGTTACTTCAATTGTAATTGTTTTAGTAAATGTTGCTGATTTTGAATCAGTTACGGTTACGTCTATATCAATTGAGGTTTCTGTTTCAAAATCTAGCATCACACCTTCAGCAAGTAATAATTGGTTACCTGAAACAGCAAATCTTTCATCTGAAACTGAAAAGGTAAAAGTATCACCCGTGTTAGCATCTACTGCAGATAAATTACCAAGTGCGGCGGCCATGCTATTTTCGGCAACAGACGCATTACTTAACGTTATATTTGTAGGTGCTACATTATCTTCGACTGTTGGTGTCGAACTATCATTGTTTGAACCACCACAAGCTGTTAATAGAAACGAAGAGATAACGGCTAAGCTAAGTGCACTTTTTTTAATATTCATAATTCACCAAAATAAATTTTAATAACTACATCAATTGAAAATGAATGAATAAGTTAGAGTTTAATAATATTCATCGTTTCAATTAGTTTGTATTGTTTAATTGCAGGTATTCTATACAAAAAATAAAGGGAATACAAATAAGAATTAATATCATTAAGGTTGTTTTTTGTGAAGTGGAAGTTGCACCAAATGATTGAAAGGTAGGATTGTGTTTATAGGGGGATTTAATACGGTAAGTAAGGTCTGGTGTATTTACATCTATTTAAATAACAATGGTGTAAATAACGACAACGTTTTTAGGTAGTTTTGTGCCTTGCGGAACATAAGTGATAGCTGTTGGCGTTGTTGAGATATAATGTAATAAAGCATCAGTGGTTGGTAATTCTTTTGGTGGCCTAGCTCTACCTGAAAAACGCATTTGTGCGTAAAAAGATTGTATTCTTGATTCATTAAGACCAATAATTTTTGTATTAAAAATAATACGAGTAATTGTTTCAACAGGAGGAATAACAGGTTCAAACATAAGGGTGTTTCTCCCTAAAAACACATTACGCAACTGATTTTTGGTAATGGAGTTGATGGGATTTTCAATATTTTTAACAACAATAACCTCTGTGCTATTTTTATTTGCGAGGGCAAATTGAGAAAATAGCAATAGGCTAAAGCTGATTAAAAATACCGGCCACTTAATCATTAAAATAACCAATCAATACTGAATAGATATAAAGTAGAATAGTTGTTAAAGCTGGTTTCGTCTATTCGACTAAAAGTGGAACGTTGGCCGCTTTTACCTTTAATCATATCTACTTCAGCTTTAAATGCTAAATTAGATTTTATGTCCCATCTAATACCAACCGTTGCAATATCTACATCTTCGTGGAGCCTACCTTCTATTAATTTATCTACGATGTTATTTAATAATGTTAATTCCGGAGTTACTCCTATAGGCACTTCATTTGTTATTTCTGGGTTTGTTGTTCTTAATTTTGAAGCAGAAGTGTAATAGGTAAAGTCGTTGTGAAATAAACCTAAGGTTAGATTATAGCTTTCTATATTTGGAACAAGTTTTGAATCACCTTTTATTAACGTTGCTTCAGTTAATGCGAAGTAATCTAGAGTTTCATAAGCTGCACTGAACTGATAAATATCTATACCGCCTTTAATTTCAATTTCGTTAGCCGTGTTATTAAAGTTGTACGATTTTAGAATATTTTGCAATTCACTTAAGTCATTAATTTCAATCTCAAAGTCACCAGTTACATAACTTATTCTTGCTCTAAAGTTATCGGTATTCATTCGTAAATTAATACCGGTAAGTAGGTCACTCTCAACTGTAGTGCTATTTTCTACATTAAAAATATTACTGTTAAACTGACCACCAAAAGCACTTAAAGAAAAGTTAAATTTATCAATATTAAATAAATAGGTTGCTCTAGCACCATCAATAGAAGCAAATAAGGCATTTACATAGGTTGTTTGTGGAGGAATAACCCAAGGGTAAGCAAAGCCTACATTGATGACTTCGCTGTATTCAAAGAAAGGGGTGCGATAGCGGCCAAAATCAAATTGCCAATCTGTAGAAGGTTTATAAGACATATACAGCCAGTCAAAGCCAGACTTACGTAAACTACTGTTAGTAAATATTCCTTGTGCCACAAAAGATAGTTGTTCGTTGTGCCTGTATTCACCTTTTATTCCAAGTAAGCTGTCAGGAGAAAAAGTTAAGCTATTATCATAGGCTTGATACTCCGCAGAGCTTTCATCTAGATACCCACCAACTAAACGAGCAAAGCCTGATACATCAAACTTATCAGTTGTTGCATATGTTTTGTAAGGCGTTATTAAAACGATAATGAGCCAAATATATTTGAGTTGAGGTGTAATACTAAATAAAGGCACGAAGGTATTCTTTTAACTTTGTTTAATGTGTAAATAGTCTAACAAAAAAAATACTATTTTTGTGAGTATTAATTCAACTTTTGCAGATAATTTTTGCTAGTATATGAATGATTTTACGGCATATTTACGCTAGAACTTAGTAATACTGATATTTAGTAAAGTTAGTGTGATTTTGTGTTGTGTATATTATGTACAGTTTGAGCAGAGAACATTTCGATGGAATGAAATATTCTAGAAAGTTAGCTTTATTTTTAGTAATTAAAGAGGAGTGTAATAAACCCTTCTTATGAGTAGGAAAAAATGATTTTTCAAAGTGTAAAATCAACATTAGCTACGTTAACAATATCTATTATTATTATTGTAAGTTTTAGCGTGCTTGTTGTGTCAATATTTGAACATGAAAATCTTTATCAAAAATTTGTAAAAAGTGACCTTGATGGTTTATCTGAAAATATTACGAATGATTTAGTTCCTTTAATAGGTGACACCCGAGATGTTTTTTATATTACAACGGTTTTATTACGTTTAGATCATTATGAAAATGTTAAATTTGCCGCGGTGCTAACCCCTGAATTCAAGCCTATTGAAACTTATATTGGCAAAGCTAATATTCCTTCTGAAGATATAGACTATTATTTTGCTAAATATGATTTAAATAAAACTCCATTTGGGATCTCGACGAATAAAGAAGAATTGATATCGTTTAAATATATTGGTGATAAGCATTTACCTATAGGCTATTTATTAATTATTAATGATTACCAAGGACCTTTAGATCGCAGCAAATTGAGTTTATTAAAACAGGCGCTTCCAATTATATTGGTGGTATTGGCTATTATGATTTTATTTTCATTATGGCTCCATAATAAATTACTTTCCCCTCTTACTCGTTTGTCTTTACTCGCAAAAAAAATAGAAAATACAAAAGATTATTCCTTAAGAGTTAACGTAGAAGGAAAAACTGAGGTTGCTAGTTTAAGTCATAATGTTAACTCTATGATGCAGGCGATAAATAAAGAAACACAAATTAATGCTGAATATACGCTGCAATTAAAAGAGCAACGGCTTGAAATGGAAAAACTAGCCAATTATGACAGTTTAACGGGCTTGTCTAATCGACAACATTTTATGCAAAAAGTAAAAAAAGAATTAGAAGATGCAGAGCGAGAAGGCAATAATCTTTTCTTAATTTACATCGATCTCGATGGTTTTAAGGCGGTCAATGATACTTATGGCCATGATGCAGGTGATAAATTATTAATCGAGGTCAAAAATAGATTACAAAAAATAATAGCTAAAGAAAGCTTTATTTCTAGACTGTCTGGTGATGAGTTTTTGGTACTTATGGACAGGCAAACAAGCTATTTAAGTGTTGAAAAAGTGGCTGGTGAAATTGTTAAAGAACTAAACGCAGCCTTTTTAATTGATGGTTGGAAAGTTCATATTGGTGCCAGTTGTGGTATAGCAAGTGCCGTAGATGCAGAGTTTGATTTAGGTGATTTTGTTCATCATGCTGACATCGCCATGTATTCTTCTAAGGAGCTTGGAAGGGGGCGCTATACCTTTTTTACTCAAGAAATGAAGGATAATAATAAACGCGAATTATTGATTGCTAATTCTATTATGTCAGCCATTAATAACAACGAATTTGAATTGTATTATCAGTGTAAAATGTCTCCAGATGAAAAAATTGTGGGCTTTGAAGCTTTAATTCGTTGGCATAAAGGTGTGTTAGGGACGGTTCCTCCTGATGAGTTTATTTCTATTGCAGAGCAGAGCGGTAAAATAATACCCATTACTCACTGGGTGTTAGAGCAGCTTTGTAAAGATTTACCTAAAATATATCAATTGTTTGATATGAATACCGTAGTATCTGTGAACCTTTCGGCACATGATATTAGAAGCGATGGTTTACTCGAGTTTATTCAACAATTATTTATTCAATATAATGTTTTACCCAGATGTATTGAGTTTGAAGTGACAGAATCGGCTTACTTAGAAAACTTTGCACAAGCGAATGCTTTTTTTACTCAAATAACGAATATGGGGGCATCTGTAGCATTAGATGATTTTGGTACGGGATATTCGTCATTAAGCTACTTAACTAAAATACCTATTAATACATTAAAGATTGATAAGCAGTTTATCGATGATGTGGGTGTTTCGGATGACGCAACAACAATAACTAAAACGATTATTGAAATGGCTAAGCAGCTTAATTTAAGGGTTTGTTGTGAAGGCGTTGAAACTCAATTACAGGCTGATTTTCTTATTGAGCAGGGGTGTTATCAATTACAAGGATATTTGTATAGTAAACCCTTGAGCTTAGACAAGTTAGGTGATCTTTTATCATTAGAGTGTAACCGCTTAGAAAAGGTTTAAAGTTTTAGAGTTTTTTTATTTTTGGTTAAATAGGAATAATAACTGGGGTCATGTTTAGAAAGGTTTATTAAATTTTAATATTTTTTGAACTTATCTCTCATCCAAGGTTCATACTTTATGTAAGGTTTACTCCCCTTAGTATTTCATGTTTATTTATAGCGCATCTACTTTTGTAAATGCGCTTTTTTTTGCTTAAATTTTATCGTGTAAGATGGGCGTATGAATAAGGAATTAGAAAAAGATAAATATTTATTAAACATTTTTGAACTTATTTAATATTTGATGCTCTTACTTAATAGAGACTTTAATTCCCTTAGTGTTTCATGTTTA
>NZ_MUZU01000007.1 GCF_002000085.1 Pseudocolwellia agarivorans | reverse complement strand
GATCCAGACGATATCGATGCGCTAATGGCGTCAGTATCTGAACCTGAGCCTAAACCAGAGCCGGAAGCTACGCCAGAACCTGAAGAAGATATGTCGGGAGACTTAACCGATCCAGACGATATCGATGCGCTAATGGCGTCAGTATCTGAACCTGAGCCTAAACCAGAGCCGGAAGCTATCCCAGAACCTGAAGAAGATATGTCGGGAGACTTAACTGATCCAGACGATATCGATGCGCTAATGGCGTCAGTATCTGAACCTGAGCCTAAACCAGAGCAGGAAGCTACGCCAGAACCAGAAGAAGATATGTCGGGAGACTTAACTGATCCAGACGATATCGATGCGCTAATGGCGTCAGTATCTGAACCATGGCCTAAATCAGAGCCGGAAGCTACGCCAGAACCTGAAGAAGATATGTCAGGCGACTTAACCGATCCAGACGATATCGATGCGCTAATGGCGTCAGTATCTGAACCAGAATCTGAGCCTAAACCTACGCCAAAACCTGAAGAAGATATGTCGGGCGACTTAACCGATCCAGACGATATCGATGCGCTAATGGCGTCAGTATCTGAACCTAAACCAGAGCCGGAAGCTACGCCAGAACCTGAAGAAGATATGTCGGGCGACTTAACCGATCCAGACGATATCGATGCGCTAATGGCTTCTATTTCAGAAGAGAATGATAAAATATCTGAATCGAATGCTTCACAAGAATTAAGTGACCCTGATGATATAGACTCATTTTTAGAAAGCTTATCTGAAGAAGAAAGTACTGAAGTATCAAACGTAGATGATATAGATGAACTTTTAAATTCAGAATCAGAGGTTGATGAACTGCCTGAAGATACATTAGAAAAAGAGATTTTAGAAAATGAAGCAGATACAAAAGCCTTAATTGACAACTTTACAGAAGAAAGTGTTGCACCTTTCTTAAACTTTGACTTTAGTGATATTCGTTCACAAGAAGATGTAGCTGAAAGTGAAAAAGTCACAGAAGAAGAAGCTGATAGTTCTGATGATTTAACTGATGATCTAGATATAGACCAGTTGATTGCAGATGCTGAAAAAGAACAGAGAGATGATCTAGGCAGTAACGATGAATTAGGTCTTGATGATGAGCTTGATATTGGAGATGAATTAGATATTGATAGTTTGATTGATGAGATCAGCTCTCAATCTTCCGAAAGTGCAGTTAATGATACTGATGATGAAATAGAAGATTCATCTTATGCTATTGATGAAGAAACATTAAAAGCAATGGAAAGCGATTTCGATGAAGCAGCACTAAGTAATTTATTGAATGAAAGTGATGAACCTGAATTAAATGAGCCGATAGAGTTATCACCAGACTTTAGTGATAGTAACGTATTAGCCGATCTATTAGCCGATGATAATACAGAAAAAGTAACAACCACAGAGGCGAATGAACTAGAAGACATTCAGGAATTAGATAATTTAGATTTTGATGAGTTATTATCTAACATAGAAGAAGAAAACTCCTCTAGCGACGTTGGTGAATTTGAGTTAAGTGATGATTTTGATACCGAATTAGATATAGGAGACGATTTAATTGAACAAGCGTTTAATGAATCCACTAATACATCGGAAGAAGACTTTATCTCTGTTGATTCACTATTGTCAGACAGTTTTGAGGGAAATAGTTTAGAAGAACCATACGACAAAACTAATATTGATGTTGGTTTGAATGAGTTTCCTGAGTTTAGTGGAGATTTAAATTTAGATGATGGCGATGATGAAAGCGGGATGGAAGCTAAATTAGATCTCGCTAAAGTTTATATAGAAATAGATGATAAAGAAAATGCTGAAATTATCTTGTTAGATGTCGTTGCTAATGGAGATGCTCAACAACAATTAGATGCTCAACAACTACTTGATAACTTGATGTAAATTTCTCATCAAGTTATCTACATTTTTAACGATGTGAGCTCGTTATATAATACTAAATCAAGGAAGATAAACAGTTGAAATATTTAATACTAATATCCGTACTATTTGTTAGCGCATGTAGTTCTACTCATAAAACAGCATCCATTTTTGATATATCAGATATTATGAATATTATTGCCTTGAGTGAAGAAAATGCACCCAATGGTATAATTGGAACTTTTACACTACCTATAAAAACTTCAGGTATTCAACGCAGGAATGTTTATTTGAATACTGAGGTAGACTATCGTGATAGACGAAATATTACCGTAGCCATTTCCCCTAAATTGATACCTGCTCTTACAAAGAAGTATGGTTCATCTCCAGAGCGTTACTTTGTTAATAAAACTATTGCTGTAACAGGTGAAGCTAAACGTATGAAAATATATTTTTTCTTCAATGGTAAAAAAACTCAAAAATACTATTTTCAAACACATATTCGGGTAATGTCGTTAGATCAAATCAAGATATTAAATTAATTTAAATCGTGCTGACATAAGGTTAAGCACATAAGGAGACTTTTGTGAATTTTTCTAAAATAACAGTTCTGGTAACAGCCCTATTTTTATTCAACGTAAATGCGAGTACTTTAGTATTCCCTGAATCTGGTTTCTCTATTGAAAGTCTAGATGCAAAACCTTCTGCAATTGGTAGCCAGCCATTACAAATGCTGTTGCCAGCACAAAATGGATTTTCAGCTAATGTAAATGTTCAAGTTCAACCTTATAAAGGCACTATAACCGAATATAAACAACTCTCTGAAGCTCAATTTAAACAAATAGGTATTACCCTCATTTCGAAAAAAGAAATGGGGAATACGCTAATTATTGAATATAGCGGTACGATGCAAGGACAAGAGTTACATTGGTACGCTAAAGCGGTTAAGAAAGGAGACCATGTATATTTAATAACAGCTACAGACAATAAAAATAACTGGGAACAACATAAAGAGCAGCTTATTAATAATGTAAATAGCTTCAAATTAATGTAATAAATATTATGGGTATAATTCTAAGCTTATAAAAATTATTATTTGAGTCAATCAACAAACCCTAAAGATGAGAGTGAATTGACTCATCATTTCATTAATATCAAATTGCTGTATTAAACTGCTATAATCTGAAATAGTTATGAGTTTTTGTAAATGTTTTTATGTTTTTATCTGTAATTTTACAGGCTAATTAATATTGCTATAAATAAAAATTAACATTTACGCGAGTATAAATTCATAAATAATACGCATAAAATCTTTTCATTCATTACACTAAAACTTAAATATCTCATCTATGATAAAAACTTATACACATCAAGTCACGGAAGATGCAGATAACACCTTAAATAATATATTAGACATAATCGTCGAAGGTACATGGGATTGGAATGGAAATACGGGACAGGTTGATCGGAGCCCTGGCTGGTTTAGAATGCTTGGTTACGAAATAGGTATTTTAAATAAAGATGTTTTTACATGGGAAAACATTATTCATCCTGACGATTATGAAAGGGTAATGGCTACCTTTGAATTAGTCACCACCGGAAAGATAAGTGAATATTGCATAGAGTACCGTTGTAAAAAATCTGATAATAACTATTTGTGGATAGCTGATAGAGCAAAGGTTATTGAACACAATCAAGATGGTACTGTTGCACGAATGATTGGCGCGCACCAAGATATTAATGAACAAAAAATAGCTCAAACAGAACTTTTTAAGCAAAATCAGCTTTTGAAAGCAGGCAATGTAACTCTAGAAAATATCATCCGAATAAAAGCGGAAGAGCTTGAAAAAGCGAATAAAGAGCTTAAAGAAAAAATGATTGAAGTAGAGCGTATTTCAAATACAGACCCTTTAACAGGTATAGCCAATCGTAAGAAATTTGAAGCAGACCTCAAAAAAGAAATATCACGCGCAGATCGTTATAGCCATTCACTGGCATTAGTTATTTTTGATATCGATTTTTTTAAACGCATTAACGATACCTTAGGCCATAAAGCAGGCGATAATGTTTTAAGAAAAATAACACAACTCGTATTAAATCATATTCGAGATATCGACTTTTTTGCTCGATGGGGTGGAGAAGAGTTTGTGCTCATTCTTCCTTGTCGCGCACTTCAACATGCCATAATGGTGAGTGAAAAATTGCGTATGTTGATCAGTCAGTATGAAGTAGAACCTGATTTATTTATTACCTGTAGTTTTGGGGTAACTGAATATGGTCAAGGCGATACCATTGAAAGCTTATTTCATCGAGTAGATAAAGCGCTCTATAGAGCCAAAGACTTAGGTCGAAATAAAGTTGAAATTGAAATAAAAGATGAACAAGCAGGAAATACAAATGCTTAAATCGATTCACCATGCCGCTATTATTTGTTCTGACTACGAAAAGTCTAAACATTTTTATACCAAAACTTTAGGTTTAGAAATTATTGCAGAAAATTATCGTGCGGCCCGAGGCTCGTTTAAGCTTGATTTAAAATTACCAAACGGAGGGCAGATCGAATTATTTTCGTTTCCCAATTCACCAGCAAGGCCAAGTTTTCCTGAAGCATTAGGTTTAAGGCATTTAGCTTTTTGTGTTGACTCTGTTGAATCAACATCAGCTCACCTCATATCAAAAAATATATCAGTAGAGCCGATTCGTATCGATGAATACACTAATAGAAAATACACCTTTTTCTCTGATCCTGATGGCTTACCCCTAGAGCTATACGAAGACTTATAATTTCAATCGTTAATTTATCTACAGCTCTTCATTTTATCCAAAGTATATCCTCAAACTTTAATTTATTGCTTTTTAAATACTTAGTTATATTTTTTGTGTTTTGTTATCAACTTTTTTGTTGCTAATTTGGACAAAAATTTACGTTATCTTATATCTATACCTACGCACTCAAGAGCTCGAGATCAACCGCATCTTGAGGGGGATGAGTATATTATTATATTTCATAATACTTATGTAAACATACTACCAATTGATGTAAGTTAAATGTTAATCTTAAAGGCTACCTAATAGTGGTAGTAAATAACCTCAAGCTAAATTGAGCTTTTGAGTGTTTTAGAGAAATAAAAATTATAAATATCTCAGGGTAAAACTTTATTTTTAGAAAAAATTCTAACAACAAACATATAGGAATAATTTTAATGCGTAGCTTGATAACAAAAAGCGTAGTAACAGCACTTTGTTTTATTGGGGTAAGTGCCTGTAATAATGCAAACGTAAACGAAGAACAAACAACAAAAGTACAAAGTGAAAAAGTAAAACCTAAAAGACCGAATGTTCTTTTTATTGCAATTGATGATCTACGACCTGAACTGGGAAGCTATGGTTCGGAAATTGCGGTAAGCCCTAATATCGACAAACTTGCCGCTGCAGGTTTACAATTTAATAAAGCTTACACCCAGCAAGCTATTTGTGGACCATCTCGTGCCAGTTTACTTACTGGTGGCAGACCTGACTCTATTGGCGTTACTCATAACTACATACACTTTCGTGATGTAAACCCCGATATTATTACCTTACCTCAACACTTTCGTGATAACGGTTACGAAACAGCCTATGCAGGTAAAATTTTTCATGGTTATAATAAAAAAATGTCTGACCAAGTATTATCCTGGAGTAAAGTAAAACCAGCTAAAATGCCTGAAAGACCAATAAAACTGTTTGATGGTTTTGCCCTAAAAGAAAATCAAGACATTTCACGTAAAGCTAAAGCCGATTTATACAAAGAATATGGCGAAGCATCAAAAGCCGGGCTAGGTAGCTTAGCGAAAGGGCCTGCCTTTGAAAATGCTGATGTGCCTGATAACGCATACGACGACGGTTACAACACTGACGTTGCTATTGAAATGATGAAAGAAATGGCAGCTAATCCAGACAAACCTTTCTTCTTAGCACTAGGGATGAAAAAACCACATTTAAATTGGACCGCACCTAAAAAATATTGGGATATGTACGATCCTAAAGATATTAAATTAGCGACTCAAACAGCTGGCCCAGAAGGTGGTTCAACTTTAGGTTTACATCCTTCATTTGAATTACGTGTTAGAAATGGTATTCCAAAAATGGGACCTTTAGGTGACGAATTATCCGTTACATTAAAGCATGCTTACCTAGCGTGTATTAGCTATGTTGACGCACAAATAGGCCGGATGATTGATGAGCTAGAAAAAGCAGGCTTACGTGAAAATACCATCATTGTATTATGGAGTGATCACGGTTGGCATTTAGGTGAAATGGGAACTTGGGGTAAAGCAACCAACTACGAAATTGCAACTCGTGTACCGTTAATGATCTGGACGCCAAATATGCCAGATGAAAACCGTGGCGCGCAAACAGAAGCATTAGTTGAACTTGTTGATATTTATCCAACACTTAATGAATTAGCTGGTTTAGAAGCACCTAAGCATCTAGACGGACAAAGCTTTGCACCATTACTAGAAAATCCTAACCGCGAATGGAAACAAGCAGCATTCAGCCAATTTCCTACACCATCGTTACGCGAGTGGGCTTCGGTTGCACTTAAACCCGCCATGCGCGACACCTATTTTGGAGACTTGATCAAAGTAGTAGAAGGACGTATTAAAGCCGATCCTAAAATTGAATGGGACCGTGAGTTATTAGAAGAATACGTAATGGGATATTCAATGCGTACTCAGCGTTACCGCTTAATCGCATGGAAAGACGTAAGAGACTTAAACAAAGCGCCAATTGATGTTGAGTTATACGACCATAAAGTCGACCCAACTGAAACTAAAAATATTGCTGCTGATAACCCCGAGCTAGTTGCCAAATTACTAGAGCAATTAAAAGCAGGTGGAAACGGTAATTTAGCAAAAGTTAATTAATAGTTTTTCAAAATCAACTTAATAAAGCTCTACTCAGTTTTACTTAGTAGAGCTTTATTTTTTACAAGGCATAACCGCAGTCATTTAGCATTATCAAACTTCCTCATTCCTTACACAGTTGTTGCACATTACTTCGATAGAATTTTATCAATTAAAGCAACATCAAATAATGTAAGGATTTTTATATGTTTAGCCATATATCGAGTAATAACAAAAGTCAGAAGTTAAAGCAGCTTCTTCTACTAACTACCTTAAGTTTATCTTTCATCATATCGGGTTGCGGCAGTGATAATACTGAAACTAAGATAGTTGAAGAAGAGACTGTTATAGAAGAACCTTCTGATAATGATTCAAATGAAATTACAGATACAGATTTTGAAACAACCGACTGGACCGATGCTACTCATAGCAAAAGTGCAGATCCAGATTTTGATGAGGTATTCGATAACACACAAGTTAAACGTTTTGATTTCGTGGTAACACCAGAGCGCTGGCAAAGTATGCTAGATAACATGACAGACTTGTATGGTGAATTTGGCCAACGTACAGCAGGCCCCGGTGGCGGATTAAGCGATCAAGATGAAGATCCTATTTTTGTTCCTTCAGATGTATATTATAACGATAAACAATGGTACCGAGTAGGTATTCGCTTCAAAGGAAACTCATCATTACAGACCAGTTGGCAACAAGGCATACTTAAGCTGTCATTTAAATTAGACTTTGACGAATTTGAAGATGATTACCCGCAAATAGACAATCAACGATTTTACGGTTTTAAAAAATTTAGTTTGAAAAACAACTACGACGATCAATCGCTATTACGTGAAAAAGTTGCCGCAGATGTTTATAAACGTGCAGGCATAGCCGTGTCTAATACTGCCTTTTACGCTTTATATATTGACCATGGTAATGGACCTGAATACTTCGGTTTATATACCCTTGTTGAAGAAATAGACAGCACAGTTCTTGAAACCCAATTTGTTAATGACGATGGTAACTTATATAAGCCAGAAGACGGCGGAGCAAACTTTGTTGAAGGCAGCTTCAATACAGAGAACTTTGAAAAGAAAACCAATGAAGATGACGAAGATTGGTCAGATATTATTGCATTATTTGATGCCCTGCATGATGAAACACGATTAAGTGATCCAGCAACTTGGCGAACTAATTTAGAAGCAGTATTTGATGTTGATGGTTTTTTAAAATACTTAGCCGTAACGGGTATTATTCAAAATTGGGATACCTATGGTCGAATGCCACATAACTATTATCTTTACAACAACCCTGAAACATCAAAACTTACATGGATCCCATGGGATAACAATGAAGCATTACAATACGGGAAAATGGGAGGCTCATTAGCGCTTGATTTCTCTAACCTTGAATCAAGTAACTGGCCGTTAATTGCAAAACTGTATGCTGATGAAACTTATAAAGCACGCTACAACAATTACCTGCAAGACGTTATTGGCGATGCCTTCGAAACCAATAGTATTCAAGGCATATATAGCGATTACACCTCATTAGTAGAGCCTTATGCGACAACAGAACTTTCAGGATTCTCATTTTTGAACAGTAGTAATAACTTTTATCAAGCGATTGAAAAACTTAACGAACATGCAGAAAGTCGAGCAGAAGCGGTTGAAACATATTTGAATAGTCAATAATACCTATTAACGTTGGGTAAAATGCCTAAATAAAATCACGATTTAATAAAAGCTCAATCGCTTGCGGTTGAGCTTTTATTCACTTAGAGCTTAGGGATAATTTACTTTACAGAATATATTCTTTTAAATACAAAGATTAAAAATCCATTACACAACTAAAACTTATCTGTAATATCCAATACAACTTTGACCATTAAATATGTGTAATATTAGTTTTTTATAGCAATTAATAAGTCTTAATAAAGACAAGTATTTACGGTATGATTTATGTTAATAACGATTCGATTTTCATGGACGATGTTACTGTATGATCCTAAAAGATAAAACCCTTCAAAATGCTGTGTCTCCAACAGCTAAAGCTGGCCAAAAACAAGAACAAGATGTTGCGTTCTTTTTAAGACGAGCTTTTAAAGACCATAAACAAGTTTATGTAATTAACGACTTTAAATTCACACACAATGATGAAACCGCTCAAATAGACCACTTAATTGTTTACACCTTTGGGTTTATTTTAATTGAATCTAAAAGTATTACTGGCGAAGTTAAAGTTAACAACTTAGGTGAATGGACTCGTAGTTTAAACAGCAAATGGTCAGGCATGGCTTCACCAATCAAACAAGTTGAGTTACAACAAAAACTACTTCGAGAAATGCTATTTGATAACAGAGAAGTCATTTTAGATAAGTTATTTGGCATTAGACAACAATCATTTGGAAAGCGTTGTTGGGATAATGTTTGTGCTGTTTCAAGTAACGCCATAATTGATCGTGATTCAATGCCTAATAAGGTATCAAAGCAACTAGTTAAAACAGAATTTTTGGTAGATAAGCTTGAACAGATGATGAACCTTAAACACAAAGTTGTTAGTGCATTAACATTTGATACACGACCAGATTTTAAAGAAGAAGAGTTGAAGTCAATCACCTCATTTCTAATGGCTCAGTTGGACGATACAAAATACGAAAAAGAAATAACAAAACCAGAAGTCGTTGAAGAACCAGTAATTGCCAAAGTAGAAGTTAAAATTGAAGCCGTTTTACAATGTAAATCGTGTGGTGAAAAGTCAGATTACTCTCCGCAATATGGTCGTTATGGTTACTTCATTAAATGTAATAAATGCGAAACCAATACCGCTATGAAAATGCCATGTGCTAACTGTAATAGTAAAAATACGAAAGTCACTAAAAAGAAAGAAACCTATACACTTGTTTGTAGTGATTGTGAGAAGAGTATGGTCCTATATGAATAATATAATATATTTATTCGTATGAGAAAGTTAGTCCAACTAGCCTTATTTCATCATATCTAATCGTAAATCTAGGGCAGAGGTCAAGGTATTAAATAGTTGTGGTAATGTTTTTTCATGATAGAATCAATTTTTATATGATTTTTTGTGCTTTATTTTACGGAAATCGCCGTAATAATGGATTAGGATATGATTATAGATCTCACAATTAAAAACTTTAGATCTATTAAAGAAGAACAAACATTTAGCTTTTACGCCGAAAAGTCTCTTAACCACTTTAAAGACAATATTGCTTACCCTGGCGATGGAAATATAGGTGTTTTACGTTCGTCTGGTGTGTATGGGGCGAATGCCTCTGGTAAATCAAATATGTTACTTGCTTTTGAAGCATTACGGTTTATGGTTTGTCAAAGTGGTGACTTAAAAGATGATGATATCATTGAGCCTTATGAGCCTTTTCGTCTTTCAAAATCTACAAGTAATGAGCCTACTTTATTTGAAATAGAATTTTTTACACTTGAAAATATCAGGTTCGTTTATAGAATTGAGTTTGATTCAAAAGAAATTAAATTTGAGTCTTTAGATTTTTATCCATCTCTAAAAAAAGCTAACTTATTTACAAGAAATGGAAAAAAGAGTTGGAAAGATGTTAAGTTTGGAAGTACTTATAAAGGAGGGAAGAAACAATATGCTTTTTTCTCTAATAATTCTTACCTTTCAAAAGCAGGGAATAGTGCAGACTCTCCGGAAATTATAAGAACAGTATATAATTTTTTTAGAAAGAGTGTTTTACACTTAAACCCTGATGAAAGTTATAATTTGAGTAAATGGAAAGATGATAAAGTTTTAGTTGGCAAGATAGCCAGAATTCTTATGAAAGTGGACACAGGTATAACAGGGATTCAATTCAAAGAGAATACAGATATAGATCACTTTAAATTTCCATCAGATATACCTGATAGTTTAAAAAACCATATAATTAAAGATCTGAAAAAACAAGCTTGGTTTACTCATGAGACAGAGGAAGGAGATGTCGAACTATTTTCTGAAAGTATAGAGTCATCTGGAACTAGAAAGCTATTTAATATGCTCCCACTATTAATGAAAACCTTTGATGAAGGTAGTGTATTAATACTGGATGAGCTAGATCAAAGTTATCACTCGCATTTAGCGGAGTTGATTATCAAATTATTCAATAACCCATTAATCAATAAAAATAACTCACAATTGATATTTTCAACTCATAATTTGAATTTAATGTCCCCAGAGTTATTCCGTAGAGATCAGATTTGGTTTTCAGAAAAGTCTAAAGGTGCTACTAAATTTTACTCTTTAGATGAGTATGATAAAAGTACAGTTAAGTCGAATAGCCCTTTCGGAAAGTGGTATGAAGAAGGACGGTTTGGAGCTATTCCTAACATTGACATCAATGTAATTGCTTCGATTTTAAAGGGAGAGTAACTTTAAATGCCTAAAAAAAGAAAAGGACAAACAAGGCTTTTAAAGTCTATTTTACATGTGTATTGCGAAGGAGAAAAAACAGAACCGAATTATTTAAATGGATATTTGGATGAATTTCATTCTGGTAATCGAACTTTAAAAGTTATCCGTATAGCAGATACAAACAAAAATACTCCTAAACAGCTTGTTGAAGAGGCTATTAAGAAGAAAAAAAGCCATGATAGCGGAGTAAATGATCAATTTTGGGTTGTTTATGATAGAGAAGCTACGGATAAATATAGTAATGAGTTACATTCTCAAAGTTTAACTAAAGCGAGAGCAAATAAAATTAACGTAGTATTATCAAATGTTTGCTTTGAAGTCTGGATTTTACTGCACTTTATACCTAGTGTTGCACCTTATCGTTCTTGTGATGATTTATTAAAAAGTAGTAAGTTAAAGCAAAAGCTAAAAGAGAAAGGGATACTCAATTATGAAAAAGGTGATGTTGCAGTATATGAAGCAATAGCACCTGGTATTGCTGAGGCAAGAGCTAGAGCAAAAAAAATGAATATCAGAACATTGAATGATTCAATTCAGGGAAATGATAGCCCTTACTTATTAAACCCTTATACAAATGTTCACGAATTACTAGATGCTATTGATGCATTTGTTGTAGAGCAAGAATAAGCTAAAGTTTTAACCGAGGGATTATATACGTTATTTAATGACTCTATTACCTTTAATAAAACCTTACTATTGCATTTTCGTGTGAAGCTAAAATAGGTTAAATATGTTTTGGCCAACTCACTTTACCATTTATGTAATAACTTAAAACTAACCATTACCACCCATCTCAACATTCCTGTATAATCCCACGCATTAAACAACAGTCTTTTTAAAACCTTAATTTAGGCTGTTAACACCTATTTATAACGCTTTAACTTATAGGTTCAAAGCCAGTTAAAGCAACAGAGCGCAATATGACCGTAGAACAATTCGACCCGCAAGCACCTAAAAAAAGTAGTAACTCGGCTGAAAGCCAAACCACTACGTTAAACATTCCATCTAAAATGATTGAAGAGCAAGCTAATGCTCAACAGCCAGCTAAAGCCGCTAAAATTGGTTTTGTTAGTTTAGGCTGCCCTAAAAACTTAGTCGATAGCGAGCGTATACTAACTCAGCTTCGTACTGAGGGTTACGATGTTGTTAACTCTTACGCTGATGCTGAAATGGTGATTGTAAATACCTGTGGTTTTATTGATTCAGCGGTACAAGAGTCGCTTGATACCATTGGCGAAGCGCTTGCTGAAAACGGCAAAGTGTTAGTTACTGGTTGTTTAGGTGCGAAAAAAGACGAAATTATTGAGTTACATCCTAACGTTTTAGGTGTTACTGGTCCGCACGCTTACGACGAAGTGTTAACGCAAGTTCATCAACATGTTGCTAAGCCTGTTCATAATCCCTTTATCGATTTAGTGCCGCCTCAAGGTGTTAAGTTAACGCCTAAGCATTACGCGTATTTAAAAATATCGGAAGGCTGTAACCACCGTTGTACTTTCTGTATTATTCCGTCGATGCGTGGTGATTTAGACTCGCGTCCAGTGGGGGATGTATTAGGTGAAGCTAAACGTTTAGTGAATGCTGGCGTTAAAGAGTTATTAGTTATTTCGCAAGATACTTCTGCTTACGGTGTTGATGTTAAACACAAAACAGATTTTTGGGACGGCATGCCCGTTAAAACTCACATGCAACAATTGTGTGAAGAGCTAGCGAAGCAGGGCGTTTGGATCCGTTTACATTATGTTTATCCTTATCCGCATGTTGATCACATTATTCCATTAATGGCTGAAGGTAAAATACTGCCTTATTTAGATATTCCATTTCAACACGCTAACAAACGTATTCTTAAATTAATGAAGCGTCCTGGTAGCTCTGACCGTGTGTTAGAACGGATTAAAAAGTGGCGTGAAATTTGTCCTGAATTAGTGATTCGTTCAACCTTTATTGTTGGTTTTCCGGGTGAAACTGAAGAAGAATTTGTAGAGTTGTTAGACTTTTTAGAAGAAGCTCAGTTAGACCGCGTAGGCTGTTTTAAATACTCGCCAGTTGAAGGCGCTACGGCAAATGCTTTACCTGATCATGTTTCTGACGAGGTGATGGAAGAGCGCTTACAACGCTTTATGGAAGTACAAGCCAGAATAAGCTCTGCAAAATTACAAGCGCGTATTGGTCAAGAGTATTTGATCCTTGTTGATGAAATAGACAGCTTAGGCATTGTGGGCCGTTCATACATGGATGCACCTGAAATAGACGGTAAAGTGTTTTTGTCTGACGATTACGATGCAGAACCGGGCGACCTTATTTGGGTTCAAATTATTCATGCGGATGAACATGACGTTTGGGGCGTTCGCGTAGAAGATTAATTCAAAAATCTATTAACCTGAGTTTGGGTTAATTAGAAAATTAAAACAAAGCCTGATTTACATATTTAAAGTAATTCAGGCTTTTTTCGTTATTTAATATGAAATGGATATAGGTTGCTGGGTTATTTATTAAATTCTTGAATGGTTAATTCGTGTTTTTGTAACTTTCTGTATAGCGTTCTAACACTTATCTCTAATTTTTCAGCAATAACTTTGGGTTGATTGCCATATTGTTTAAGTAAATCAGTGATGTGTTTTTTTTCGTTTGATATAAGGTTTGTAGCACTGTTTATTGTTTGCTCTAAAGCAATAATTTTTTGTGGTAATGCTTCAAGAGTAATTAGATCATCGTCACTTAGTAAAGCACTGCGTTGAACAATGTTTTTAAGCTCTCGTACATTGCCTGGGTAATGATAAAGGGTTAATGCGTTTAATGCCTCGGGTGAAAATTTTTTAGTTGGGAATTCACTTTTTAATAATAAATGTTCGGCGAGTAATGGAATATCGGTTTTTCTTTCTTTTAATGTGGGTAAGTGAATAGGAAAAGCGTCAATTCGATAATATAAATCTTCTCTAAACTCTCCTTGTTCTACCATTTGTTCTAAGTTTTTATGGCTTGCACAAATTAATCTGAAATTGGCTTTTTTCTTTTCAGTACTGCCGACTCGTCGGTAATGTCCTGTTTCAAGTAGTCGTAATAATTTTACTTGTAAGTTTAAGGGAATATCGCCAATTTCATCTAAAAATAGGGTGCCGCCATTTGCCATACAAACTAAGCCTCTCTTACTGGTACTTGCTCCTGTAAATGCGCCTTTTTCGTGACCGAATAGCTCAGACTCAAATAACGATTCGTTGAGTCCAGTACATTCAACCTCTATAAAGGGGTTATTCGCTCTTTTACTCGCTTGATGAATAGATAAAGCCGCAAGCTCTTTACCTGTACCTGTTTCACCCTGTAATAATATGCTTATGTCGCTATTTGCACTGCGGCTGATCATTTTGAGTAAGTCTTGAAAGGGTTTACTTTTACCTATTAATTTTCTGTCGCTGCTGTAACTACTCGCAAAGTCTACTTTTTCAAGTATCTCTAAAAAACCAATAATTATTCCGTCATTATCCTTAACGGGTTTCATTAAGATATTGCAATAAACGTCGCCGGATTCTGTTTGATGTATGTGGAGGGCTGAACTATTTTTTTGTGTTTCTTTACATGAAGATAAAGGGCACAACTCACCATTTTGATCACAAGGTTTAGTTGAGTTATGTGATACCTCATAGCATTTACTTTTACCTAATATTACAGGTTTTGAATAGGTATCTCTGTAAGCCTGATTTACTGCTTCAATTGAATAATCGGGTGTAATGAAAATCGCTGGTTTTTCAATTGACTCTATTATTGCTTGAATGGTTTGATTTACCACACTTACCTACTTTTTGTGACATTTATGACTTTGATGTTTTTATTTAATGTCATTTATGTCTCTATTGAAAGGTTTTTATCTAAAATATTCAGTATTTTAAAGTTATCTAGCTGTTTTTTATGGTTTTTAATTTTATTTTGTCTTGTGGCATCTTTGTTGCAATTTAAAAGAGTAATAAGTACGTAATTAAGTAACTAAATAATTACTGAAATAGATTGAATTCTGAGCGGTAAAATAAAATTGTTGAACCTTATTTTTATTGATTAATAAGAGGATTAACTTTATTTAAAAAGAGAATTTGAAAAATCATTGATTTCAATCAATGATTAGTTAGATAGAAAACAAAGCCAGTTCAGCCCATAGTAATATGTTTTTTAACACAAAAGAGCAATAACGAGAGTAACGAGTATGATAAGTGAAACCCTAGTAGAACTATCGCGGTGGCAGTTTGCTGTTACCGCATTATTTCATTTTTTGTTTGTACCACTAACTTTAGGTTTAACTTGGATTTTGTTCATCATGGAGTCGGTTTATGTGATGACTGGCCGCGAAATTTATCGTGACATGACCAAGTTTTGGGGCAAGTTATTTGGTATTAACTTTGCCATTGGTGTGGCTACTGGCCTCACAATGGAGTTTGAGTTTGGTACCAACTGGTCATATTACTCTCATTATGTGGGTGATGTTTTTGGTGCACCATTAGCCATTGAAGGCTTGATGGCTTTTTTCCTTGAATCTACCTTTGTGGGTATGTTCTTTTTAGGTTGGGATCGCTTAAGTAAACGACAGCACTTAATAGGGACTTTCCTAATGGCATTAGGCACTAACTTATCTGCGTTATGGATATTAATCGCCAATGGTTGGATGCAAAACCCTATTGGTAGTGAATTTAATTACATGACAATGCGCATGGAGTTAGTCAGCTTTAGTGAAATTATATTTAACCCTGTTGCTCAGGTTAAATTTATTCATACCGTTGCTGGCGGCTATGTTGCTGGGTCAATGTTTGTTTTAAGTATTAGTAGTTATTACTTACTAAAAGGTCGAGATGTAGCTTTTGCTAAACGTTCTTTTTCGGTTGCTGCTGGTTTTGGTTTAGCGGCCATCTTATCGGTAATTCTACTTGGTGATGAGTCAGGGTATGAAGTAGGCGAAGTACAACGAGTAAAACTTGCTGCTATTGAAGCTGAATATCATACAGAACCTGCTCCCGCTGCATTTACCTTGGTAGGCTTACCTGATGATGAAGCGATGGAAACTCGTTATGCGGTAAAAATACCTTATGCTTTGGGTATTATTGCCACTCGCTCTTTAGATGAGGAGGTGATTGGTTTACGTGACTTACAAAAAGCTCATGAACCTCGTATTCGTAATGGCATGATCGCTTATGAATATTTAACTAAGTTACGTAATGGTGAAGAAACGCCTGAAAACATCGCTCGATTTAATGAGACTAAACATGACTTAGGTTACGGGCTATTACTTAAACGCTATACCAACAATGTGGTTGATGCCACTGAAGAGCAAATTCAACAGGCTGTTAAAGACTCTATTCCGCCAGTTGCTCCAGTGTTCTGGGCCTTTAGGGTGATGGTTGGTTGCGGTGTCGTGATGTTGATTTTGTTTGTTTTAGCCTTCTATTTTAACGCACGTCGTGAAATAGAGAGTAAACCTTGGTTACTAAAATCACTCTTTTTTGCTTTACCACTGCCATGGATAGCCATAGAAACAGGCTGGTTTGTTGCTGAGTTTGGTCGTCAACCTTGGGCGATTAGTGAAGTATTACCGACTTTTTTGTCGACTTCAGATTTAGCAGTTGGCGATGTACTGTTTTCTCTTATTGCCTTTATTGTTGTGTATACCATTTTATTTATTATCGAAATGTATTTAATGGTTAAGTTTGCTCGATTAGGTCCTAGTTCATTACATACAGGACGTTATCATTTTGAAAAAACACCAGAGTTAACGTCTGGTCTTCGCAGCCAGAATTCTTAAGGAGCAATATATGTTTGATTACGAAACATTAAAATTTATATGGTGGGGTCTGATCGGCTTTCTTTTTATCGGTTTTGCCGTAACTGATGGTATGGATATGGGAGTAGGTGGTTTGCTTCCGTTTGTTGCCAAAAAAGATGTTGAAAGTCGTGTGGTTATTAACACGGTAGGTGCTCATTGGGACGGAAACCAAGTATGGCTTATTACTGCAGGTGCATCGCTTTTTGCTGCTTGGCCCTTAGTGTATGCCACAGCGTTTAGCGGATTTTATTTTGCGATGATGCTAACACTTTTTAGTTTGTTTTTAAGACCGTTAGCTTTCGACTATCGCAGTAAAATAGAGTCTGAAAAATGGCGTACTAACTGGGATAAAGCTTTGTTTGTTGGTTCGATGGTGCCGCCGTTAGTATTTGGTGTTGCCTTTGGTAACTTATTACAAGGTGTACCCTTTGGATTCGATTCATTAATGCGAGTAACCTACACAGGATCATTCTTCGCGTTATTTACGCCTTTTACATTATTAACAGGTGTTATAAGCGTATGTATGATGTTGCTGCATGGCTCGACCTGGTTAGTACTTAGAACAGATGCTGATGTCGCACAGCGCTCAGCCAATATTGGTCGTATTGTTGCTGTGGTTTTAGCGATTACGTTTGCTCTCGCTGGTGTTATGGTTTGGCAAAGTGTTGATGGTTACTCAGTTGTTACTACTATCGATACTATGGGGCAAGCGCAGCCAACCACTAAAGAAGTGAGTACAGGTTCTGGTGTTTGGTTAACTAACTTTGCTGAAAATCCAATACTATGGTTAGTACCGCTTACCGGTGTATTTATGCCATTAGTCGCTGCTTTTCTATTAGGTATCAAAAATAAAAACACCTCAGTAAAAACTACAGCCTTATTGGCTAGTTCGTTAACAATTGCAGGTGTTATTTTAACGGCAGGTATCGCTATGTTCCCATTTGTTATGCCTTCAAGCAGCCAACCGAATCATAGTTTATTGATGTGGGATACCGTATCAAGCGAAGGTACCTTAGGTTTAATGTTAATGGTTGTTGCTGTTTTTACACCAATTATTTTAGGTTACACCTTTTGGTGTTACCGAAAAATGTGGCGTACCGTTACGATTGAAGAAATTGAGCAAAATAATCACACCGCGTATTAGCTCAGTATATATTAAGTCAGTTTAGAGGAATTATGTATGTGGTATTTTAGTTGGATTTTAGGTGTTTTACTTGCCGTGTCTTTTGGGATCATTAATGTCATGTGGTATGAGATGGAACAGCATGTAGACAACGTGGCTGATGATCAAAATAACGACGATTAATTCTATAGTTTTTTCGTGTTAGAAAACGAGCCAGTGTTCAGTGATAGCAGAGAATAAAGTGAGTTAAATGAAAGATAAAACTGAACAACAAAAGAAACAAGTTAATGGCTGGCTCAAAGCTCAAAAAAAACATGCCCATGGCAGATTAAGTCGAGCGATAGCATTAGGATCATTAAGTGGTTTGTTAATGATCCTACAAACGGCAATATTAGCTTATTTAATTGATATTGTTATATTTTCGAGCGAAGAAGAACCAATATTTACGCTTACTCAAGTTAGCTTTGTATTAGTGGCCGTTATATTTATTCGTGCTGTATTTGGTTATTTTAGCGAATGTTATAGCCGCCGTGGCGCTATGTTGATTAAAGCTAATATTCGTTCACGTTTATTGCATCGCTTGTTTCAATTAGGACCTAGTTATACGCAAACTAAAGGTAGTGCAAAATTAGCCAGTTTACTTAATCAAGGAATCGATTCGTTAGAAGACTACTTTGCTGGATACCTACCGGTAATCGCTTATTGTGCGGTTATTCCTTTCGCTATATTGATTGCTGTATTTCCTATCGATTGGCAATCGGGATTAATTTTATTATTTACTGCGCCTATGGTGCCGTTTTTTATGATTTTAATCGGTCATAAAGCACAACGTTTAAACCAAGAACATTGGACTAAGCTTCAGCGTATGAGTAGTCATTTTCTTGATATTATTCAGGGTTTAACTCAGCTTAAAATATTCAATGCCTCGCGCAGAGAAATAGCTGCTGTTAAAACCATTAGTGATGATTATGGTGACGAAACCATGGGAATTCTAAAAATAGCTTTTCTTTCGTCATTTGTTTTAGAGTTTCTTGCTTCTATTTCTATTGCATTAGTTGCTGTTGTACTCGGTTTTCGTTTGTATTACGGCGATGTTGATTATGTATTTGCCTTATGGGTTTTGCTATTAGCGCCCGAGTTCTATTTACCTTTTAGACAGTTAGGTACGCAATATCACGCAAAAATGGCCGGTGTTACTGCTGCTGAGGATCTTGTTGAGGTTCTTAATCAAGCACAAACAAAATCTCAAGATCAACAAAATAACAGGCCAGAATTCGGTTCACCTTTTACTGTTGATATTGAACAAGCCAATTTCGCCTATCCAGATCGCACGAATGCTTTAACTCA
This sequence comes from Pseudocolwellia agarivorans, assembly GCF_002000085.1. Lineage (GTDB taxonomy): Bacteria > Pseudomonadota > Gammaproteobacteria > Enterobacterales > Alteromonadaceae > Pseudocolwellia > Pseudocolwellia agarivorans. The sequence continues at coordinate 229,258 of NZ_MUZU01000007.1, read as the reverse complement.
TATAAATACCAGCTTTGCGGAGCAAGGTTTATATGCGGTTATTGGTGACAGTGGTTCGGGAAAATCAACCTTAATTGATATGGTATTAGGCTTTGTACAACCTAACTCAGGCCAAGTGCTTATTAACCATGTTCCTTTAAGATCAGATAATCGTGATGCTTGGTTACAACATTGTGGCTGGATTGCTCAACAAGCTGAAGTGTTTCATGGATCATTAGCCTTTAATGTCGCTTTGTCAGAAACCTATGATAATGACTTAGTGCATGAAGCACTTACTAAAGCAGGTTTAGCTGAGTATTTATCAAGCCTTGAAGGTGGTATAGAAACCCAAGTCGGTGAGTCTGGTGCTGGTCTTTCTGGAGGACAAGTACAACGGCTCGCATTAGCGCGGGTTTTTTATCATCAACCTGATGTACTTATTTTAGATGAACCTACAAGCCATTTAGATCAGCAAACTGAACAGCTCATTACTGAGTCAATTAATGCTTATGCTAAAGATCATCTTGTTATTGTTATTGCGCATCGATTACATACGGTTATAAACGCAAAAAATATTATTGTACTTGAACAAGGCCAAATTATTGAGTCAGGTACGCATCAAGAGTTGCTCGCTCAAAATAACTATTACGCTAAGCAGATTAATATATGAAGGTATTTTTCCGTTTAATTAAACTTCTTAAACCGCAGCTACCTTTAATGTTATTGGGGGCGCTTTTATCTGTAATTACAGTATTAGCTAATATTAGTTTACTTGCCATTTCCGGTTGGTTTATTACCTTGATGGCGATTGGTGGTATAACAGGCATAACCGTTAACTACTTTACGCCTGCAGCGATAATAAGATTTTTAGCTATAGTGCGAACCGCAGGGCGTTACGCTGAAAGAATGTTAACCCATAGAGCTACTTTTAATGCATTAGCTCATATGCGGCATTATTTTTATCAACAGCTAGAGCCATTGTTACCTTATTATCAAATGGATTTAAGATCTGGTGACTTATTAGCTCGATTACAGCAAGACATAGACAACTTAGATAACTTTTATTTACGGGTGTTGTTACCTATATTTGTTGCCCTCATTTCAGTACCTATTGTTTGTTATGCTTTGGCATTATTTTCAATAACGGTTGCTTGGTTCATGCTTAGCGCTTTGTTGATTGTTGCTATTGTTTTACCCATGATGAGTTATTTCTCTTCTAAAAAACTAGCAAAAGAAAAAACACGTTTAGAAAGCCACCTAACAGAAACATTAGTTAATGGTATTAGTGCTGTTAAAACTTTATTAGTGTATCAAGTGGCTATTAGTTATCAGCGTTCTATCGCCAGTATTACGCAGCAGTATTATGATATTCGTTACAAATTAGTAAAAATTAATGCCGCTTTAAATGCACTGATCTTTTTGTTTATACATTTATCGGCGTTAGCTTGTTTATTCATTTTATTGCCAAAACTTGCTACGGGTGAGATTGATAGTAAATCGTTAGTTGCCATTATTTTACTTGTGCTGGTTAGCTTTGAAACCGTAAGCAGCATGCCACTTGCATTACAACTACTGCCACAAAGCTTAGCTAGTGCAGCCAGACTTTTTGCCATTATAGATAAAGATAAACCCATTGATGTAGGAAGCCGAGAAGTGCAACAAGGGGATATTCAATTTGATAAATTTACTTTTTATTATCCTGAGCAAAGCAAAGCGAGTTTAACGGATATAACGCTCTCCATAAAAGTGGCTGAGAAAGTCGCTATTGTTGGTGCTAGTGGCGCAGGTAAGTCAACCTTAATTAATTTACTGATGGGGTTTTGGCCAACAAAAAATGGTGTAAATACAGGTTCAATTTCTATTGCGGAGCATGAATTAAGTCAGCTAAAACAAGTATCTTTACGTGAAAATATCGCTTTAATGAGTCAGCAAGGGCATATTTTTGATGCGAGTATCGCAGATAACTTACGTTTAGCTAAACATGATGTGACTAACGAAGAAATGCGTAATGCTTGCAAGCAAGTTAACTTACTCGAGTTTATTGAGAGTTTACCTAATGGTTTTAATACCTGGTTAGGTTCTACAGGTATAGGTTTGTCGGGTGGCCAAATTCAACGATTACAAATGGCGCAAGTATTCATTCGCTCAGCTCAAGTTTTAGTGTTAGATGAACCCACAAAAGGCCTTGACAGAAATAACGAAAAAATAGTGATGAATAGTTTATTAACGCATGTTGAGCAGCAACACAAAAGTTTACTTTTGATCACTCATAAACCCTTTATGCTTGAAAAAATGGACAAAATAATCGTGATGGAGCAAGGGAGAATTATTGCTCAAGGCAGTCATAATGAATTGATTAACACGAACGATTATTATCAAAAGCTACTCAATTATTTTTAAGTATATGATTTTAATATAAACAAAATATAGATAAACACGTTAACAATGAGGTAAAAAAATGAAGTCAATAACTACAAAGCTACTTTTCGCTGGTACGCTCATATCATTACCTTTTTTGGCTGCAGCTATTGAGACACTCCCTAATCAAGAGATTCAGCAAGCACGTTCATTAGTAAAATCTTTTGGAAGTGATTTAAAACAGGTATTAAAAACGGCAATGCAAACTGAGGGACCGCTAAAGGCATTAGAGGTTTGTAATCTGCAGGCAAAGCCTATTGCTGACAAAAACTCATCTGTATCACCTTGGAATATAGGTAGAACTTCTTTGAGGGTGAGAAATGAGAACAACATTGCAGATGAATGGGAAACTTCAGTTTTACAACAATTTGAAAAGCGAAAAAAAGCAGGGGAAGACCTGAAAAATATGGAGTACTCTGAAATAATTAAAAGTGGCGATAAATCGGTTTATCGCTACATGAAACCTATACCAACAGCTGGCTTATGCTTGACATGCCATGGCACAAAACTCTCTAACGACGTTCACGATAAAGTAAAAGCATTATATCCTGAAGACAAAGCAATAGGCTTTAATGTAGGGGATATAAGAGGAGCTTTTACGCTAATAAAAACATTGAATGTTGAATAGGTTTATTTCATTTGATGAGTTGTATTATGTAACCTATGCCAAGCCATATTAAACAGAATTTTATCGGTTTTCTAAAGCGACATAGGTTATTAACTATAATGATATGTAAAACTTACGGTAGCGTAATGATAACCGTTGTTCCTTTACCTTCTTTACTCTCTATTTTTATATCGCCCGCTAATTTATTTTTAATTATGTCGTAGGTAGTGCTCATACCTACACCCACATAGCCGCGCTCTTTACGTGTAGTAAAAAAAGGTATAAATACTTGTTCTAAAGTCGCTTTATTCATTCCTATACCGTCATCAGAATAAATAATTTTAATACCACTTTTACCCAATTTTTGGGTTTCTAACGTTATTTTACCATTACCTTCATTATCAAAACCGTGTTTTAAAGAGTTATTTATTAGGTTGATTAATATTACTGCAATATAACTTGGTATTGATTTTATTTTTAATGCTTCTTCACCAGAGTAATTGCAAATAATATCACTTTGTTTGAATTCAAAATCATACAGCATCAACATTTTTTGCATATAAGCGATCACATCAAAATGTTGAATTTCGGTATCATCTTGATCTGCAGCTATTAGGTTAAAGTTGTCTAATAAAGTAATGACTGGCTGTAAAATACTAAGGCTTTTAGCATCTTTATTTAATTTAAGTTGAGTTTCTAAATCAAGTAAAGATAAGTTAACTGCATAGGTAATATCGGTAGCGACATACCCTAAAGCGGCAAAGTTTTCTGATCTGATCAGTTGGCCTTCTCTCGTTAATAATAAAGTTTTATTTATATCGTTAGTTGGTGTGGCCAATTTTTTAGCTTTTTTCCACATGATGAATGCACTAAATAACGCAATTAAAGTGATAGCAGAGAAGATATAAAACAATAATTCAAACTGAGTTAGCGCTTTATTTTTTTTAGTTATATTGGCTAATTTTGTCGCATTATTATTTAACGCTTTCTTTTGTTGTTTAAGTTTTTCTGTTAATTCCGTTATTAGTTTGTTTTGTTCTTCAAGGAGTGGGGTATTATCGGTAACTGAAGACCCTTGTTTATTTTCTTTTAATTGTGCGAGTTGAACCTGTAATTTTTTTTCTACGTTTTTTAATTCGTTAACTTTAGTTTTTATTTCTTGGCTTTTTTGAGCATTTTCTTTTTCAGCATTATTTAAACGTTTGGTGGTTTTTTGTAAAACTAAGTTATATTTTTTTAAGTTTTCTTCGCTTAATTCTAATTTTGTATTAAGTTGATTTAACGATACTTCTTGCTGTTTTATTTTGTTTTCAAGTAACAGTACTTCTTTTTGATGTTTATCCTTTAAAGCGGCCGTAGGGCCCATTGATAATATCTCTTCATTAGTGTCGTTTTTATCATCTAGGAAAACAGAGAGTTCAGGAAATATTAATTGTTGATCAGTAATGTTTTCTTGATTTACTTTAAAAACAATATTTGATTCTTCTTTATCGTATGAAAGATCTATCATGGTGTTTTTATGATCTTTACTGTTTTCAGTAATAATCAGCACATGGGCGTTACTCAATGTATTGTTAGCTGAAGTTAAAATATTTCTTTTGCTTGAAGCTATATATAAAATATTCGCGTCTTTGGCTTCTTTAAATGTTTTAACTAAACGTACTTCAATATCTTTACCTTTTACGCCTTTATTTTCAAAATAATCACTTAAATAGATATATTTTTTTATGTCGTCGTAAACCGCAATGATAAATTTAGGCTGTGTTTTCTCCTCTGGCCAATCGATAAACTTAGCAAATTTACTCACTAACCTTGCCTTTGCGTGTTCAAGTGTTACAGTCTGAGCCCAAACTTGACCACCAACCAGTAAACTTAAGCTGATAATGAATATTGCAAAGATTGATTGTAATCGTGTTAGCGTAACTTCCATGTAATACCTTATAAATAAAGAGGAAAATATATTCCTATTCTACGTTGATTTTTTTGTAAATCAATTGTGTTATTAATCACTTACCTTGATAGGAATATTATCTAAATGATGAATGAAAAATTGTTATCTTAGCTATTTCCCATCAGGTATTAAATAAGCAAGATCTTCATCGTCATCAGCATGGAAGTCGTAACCACCGTCAAAGTCGTCATGTAATTCATTAATAACGCTGATGGGCAGTTCTAATATGTCAGGAATAAACACTTCAATATCGAGTTGTTGCTCAATTAAGCCTTTTAAATCGGTAAATTCTAGTAAGCCTTTTTCTTGTAGATATTCTCTTGCTGATAATGGAAGTTGTTGGCTAATTTTGGCTATAGCAGCTTCAACTTTATCAAATATTTCGTCTTTTTCTGTAGTGGTGAGATAGGTGATTAATTCTTCGTATAAACTATTGGTGTATTTCTTTTTATCAGTATCTATGAGTAATAGGGTAATCGCTGAATTAAGAAATTTTTGTATTTCAAACTGTAAAATTTCTTCGTCATTATCTACAAGAATGGTATTTGCGCTGTAAACTGAGGCAATGCTTTTATAGATATTAAATAGCATGGCACTTTGTTGGCCGGTTTTTTCTAATATGTTATGCATTGCTCTAATATCTGATGTGTCGTTAATAGCTTGGGCATAACTTGTGATAGATATTTCTTCAAAAAATGTAGGCGATATTTTTTTCAGTTCGGCGTATTTAGCCCAACCGGCTCTAAAGCAGTACACAATGCTTTCGGTTTGAATAATTTTTTTAGCTTTTTCGGTGTCGTTATCGCAAAGCTCTAATAAACCTAAATTACACATACCAAGTACAATTTCACAACCTTTTCTTATTTGGTCGGCATAAATTATTGATAAGTTGTCTGAGGCTATTCTTAACGACATATCAGATAATTGTTGTTTGGTTTTGTGCATAAATTCTGGCGTGAAGTAGCCTTCATTTTCTCCATCTTTTAATACTAAAAGTAGGAAAGGGTGATTTCTTAATTCTGCAATGCTTACTGATGAATCGGTCATCGATGGATCCTAATCAATTATTACTGAAAATAACGTATTGGCAATAACGTTTTGTATATAAGTAAATACGGTATGTTACTAAAACTAAAGTGGTGCGAACATATCGTCGGTATCCATTTCAACCGCTGTTACTCTTTGTTTATTAGCATTTTGTTTTAAGGCATTTTCAATGTTGTCGAGTGTTCCGTTGGTACTTACTACCATTACTTCACGATAAGCTTCTTCGCTTAACGTTTTTATTTTCATTAACAATTCTTCTACACTGCCCGATGTTTGTTCTTCATCTTCTTCTAATTCAGAAAAGTCATGGCCCACAAAAGGTAAAGACAAATATAGAAGACCAAAATCGTCTTCAACTATGGCTTTAAGTACTTCTAGTTGTTTCTCTTCGTCGTCTGAAGATAAAAATATTTGAGTTAATAAGCTGTGAGCTTCGGTTTGTGCACAAAATACCGTGTCTTCATCCATATTTTGCCAATAAGAGGGCTCTACGTTTAATAATTGTTTAATTGATTCAGCATCCATTAACCAGGTTGCAATAGAAGGGATAGTTGCGTCGTGCTCACGAACAATTTTAGCTACGGTTAAAATATCCATTTCTGTTAATACGGCTAACATAGTTGCATCGCCCTGTTCAGAAGCTATAGCTTCTAAAGAGGTACCAGCGCGTCTACCGCTGTGTTGTGCTTGTTCAATAATGTCGGTCGCTAGAATTAATGCATTTTTAGTCAAGGTTATTCCTTAATACTTATATGTTTTTCGTTTGATGTAATGGTTAATGACAAATATTAGTAGTTTTCATCGTAGTCATTATCGTCATAATTATTGTGCTGGTCATCATCATCTTCTTCTTCAGCTTTTAAAGGTTTTGAATCGTAGCTGTTATAAAAATGAATTAGTAAAATCGCTGTTTTTAAGTCTTGTTCTGCGTGAGTCATTATTTCAGTAATACAAGCTCTTGCATCAGCATGAACACCCACAAAAGGTTTTACTTCTTCCCACGTAGGTTCTTGCGAAAGTGGTAATGCTGCTAAGTTTTTACTGTTTATTCTTACTTTGGTTGATATAGCCATTGCAAGTTGATCAACCATGCCATTAAATAATAAAGGCATTTGTTTTAATTGTTCGAATAAATTAGATAGATAATTTGATAATAAATCAGGGTTTTCAGGATCAGCCAATGAGTTCATGTTTTCTAAATACATAGAAAAGTCAGTGGTTAAATAGTCAGGTATGCTTGTTTCAGTTTGCATTTTTTTTCCTAGTAGAGAAGCTTAACTTAATGCACTGTGCCAAAAAGAATCGGCAATTTCTCGGGGATCTGTTATTACGGTATAGTTGCTTTTTAAGTATAAAGCGCGTTTTTTCGGGTCAGAAATAACATCATACGCTTGCTGAATTAATTGAAATTTTTCTTTTGCTTCGGTGCTATCGTTTCTATCAGGATGATATTTATTTGCAAGCTTACGATAGGCTTTTTTAATTTCGATGGTTGTAGATGCTCTACCTACACCTAACTGTTCAAAATGATCCATAAACGTATTACTACCTTCTGCTAAACAGCTTAACAATGCCTGTTGGCATAATTGTCATGAGTAATGCAATTCTACATCTGCAATGACTTTATTCAAATCTTTATGTTTATTTATTAATTTTTTATTTTAAAAGGTGTCAACGTTGAAGGTGCCTTCATTAAGTGTTTTTTGCTTAATTGTTGTCGTTACTAGCTTGGTAATATAAGGATAATTTAATTAGTAATAGGCTTTGAAGGTATTACTAATTAAATATTTTTTGGATAGAGATGTAAGTGCTTAATTCAAAAAATTAATTTGATGCAGCTTGTGCGTTAATAACTTGGCCATTTACATGAGAGCTCTTGTCACTCATTAAATAAATATAGGCTGGCATTATATCGGTAGGAGCCGCTAGGTTTTGTTTGTTTTCGCCAGGATAAGCAATAGATCTCATGTTGGTATCGGTAGCTCCTGGGTTAATAGCATTGGTGCGAACTGAGGTTGTGTCATATTCATCTGCAATAACTTGCATCATACCTTCGGTAGCAAATTTAGAAATACTATAAGCCCCCCAATAAGCTTTACCTTTATTGCCAACACCTGAAGTTGTAAATACTAACGAAGCACTGTTAGTACTTTGTAATAAAGGCAGCAGGGCTTGTGAAAGTAAATATTGAGCATTTACGTTCACTTGCATAATGTCATTCCAAATTTGATCGTGAATTTGTGTAAAGGGAGATAATTCACCTAATATAGCTGCATTAAGTAATGCGCCATCAAGTCGACCAAATTGACTTTTAATAGTTGCAACCATATCGATGTAATTTTGCTTTGTTGCGCCTTTTAAATCTAAAGGAATAATTGCGGGTTGTGGCGAGTTTTGTTCTACAATTAAATCGTAAACATCTTCTAATTTTTTAGTTGTTTTACCAAGTAATATAACAGTGGCTCCTAAACTGGCATAAGTAAGGGCCGCTTGTTTACCGATGCCATCTCCAGCGCCAGTTACTAAAATAACTTTATTCGCTAGCTCGCTAGCTTCACATTTAAAATCAAACATAATCATTAGAAGGTTGTAAAAATATGGGAATGAATTCTACTCTGAGCTGAGCGAACAAACGAGTAAAAAGTCAGAAATAATTGATAAAAGATCCATAAACTTTTTGTTATTTAAAAAAACAACTAGCACAAATGAAATTCTTAGGGTAAGTTTGACTGGTCTAACAAGTTGGGTTTTAACCATAAATATTATGCAAAATTCGTTAAAACGACTACAACTTTGTATATAGGAAAGAATTAATCTGGGGAGATATAATGAAAAAAGTAATATTAAGTATGTCTATTGCAAGTCTACTAGGCTTATCTGCTTGCGATAGTGAAAGTATTAAAGACGTACAGCAGAATGCAGAAAATAATAACTCTATAGTAACGGCTTCGGCACGTATTGTATTCGATCCTTCAAATGGTGTTTTATCAGTACCTAATGATTTGTTATTTCAAGGTACTACTGATGGTACATTGAATATACCCGTTGATGATCCTACCGATGAAAGCGATCCTTCTGTTGCGTTAAGCGCTTTAGATGGTTGGTCTACCGTTAATCCATTTCTTTTAAATGTAGATTTTCCAGCGGGAACTTCTCTTGATGGTGATTCGGTAGCGAGTTCTATTAAGCTTTTTGAAGCTACAATGGGCGGTGATTTAAATGATCCTGAATGTACAGGGGTTACTCGTGGATTAGCATGTAAAATAGTCGGCGAGCTAACATTTGGTGTTGACTTTATTGCACAAAAATCAGGTAACAGTATTGCTGTTGTGCCATTAAGTCCGCTAAAAGCAGAGACAACTTATTTACTTGCTCTAACTAACTCTCTTAAAGATACTAATGGTAAAGCCGTTGCAGGCTCTACAACGTATGAGTTAGCTCGCCAAGATATTAATACCAATCCATTAGGCTCTGAAGCTCAATTAGGTTTACAAGCTGTTATTAATAGTTTCGAAAAAGCTGTAATAAGCGAAGGTGTTGAATCTGATTCGTTAATTTACACTATGGCGATGACAACACAATCGACGACGAAAGTATTAAATACGGTTAAAGGCTTAATGGCTGCTAATTTAGCTGCTGGTGGTTTACCTCCAGTTATTACTATTAATTCATCGGTAGCAACTGTGAATGATGTGTTTTTATCGCAAGGTCGAGTATTACCTGAGTCATTACAAGCTTTATATTCAACGGCTAACTACCATACGGGTAATGTAACCCTTCCGTATTATTTACCTATTCCTAGTGTAGAAAATCCTGAAGCCCCTGTTAATTCTTGGTGGCAAGCTCGATGTGATTCTGGCGCTATGATTGCTGGTTTAGCAGCACAAAATCCAGCGGCGATCCCTGCGGATCCTCTAAGCGCCAATGATGATTTTTGTATGGCGGTTGGCTTAAGAGATTTAAGCAGCGCTTTAGCATTAGATACCGAACGAAACTTAACAAAGTTTAACCCTGTACCTATGCCGCAAGGCGAGAGTGATATTCCTTATATTTCTCATCCGGGAGATATTGATGTTCAAATGACCACGCCTAAATTATCACCTGTTACTGATGCGGTTAGAGCGAGTTATGGTTTACCGGCTTTAGAAACACCAGAGAGTGGTTGGCCTGTGGTTATTCTTCAACATGGTATTACGTCTAAAAAAGAAGACATGCTGGCGATAACAGGTGTTTTATCAACATTTGGTTTCGCAACAATTGCAATAGATCATCCACTACATGGTAGCCGAGGGTTTGATTTAGACCTGACTAAACCGGGTGATGAAATTAATGCTTCTACCGTATCTGCAACTCATTATATGAACTTAGCGAGCTTGTTAACTACGCGTGATAATTTACGTCAAAGTACGGCTGATACATTAGGTTTACGTTTAGGGTTGAACGCGACAGTAGGTGTAAACCTTGATACGTCTGAAGTTCATTACTTAGGACATTCATTAGGAGCGATAACAGGTATTAATTTTGTTGCGCTTGCTAATGCGCCAATTAATCCAGCTTTAGATCCAATGTTTAAAATAACGTCTAACTCTTTAGCTATGCCAGGTATTATGGTAGCTAATTTCTTAATGGAATCTGGTGCTTTTGAAGATGTAATTAAATCTAAATTAGCTTTTGCTCAATCAGATGATTTTCAAAACTTTGTTGCTACCCAATATGATAAACCAACTGAAGCTCAGTTAATTGGAGCTTACCGATTATTTTATGCTAATTTAACTGCTGAGCAACAAGCGGGTCTTAATGGAATATTCTCACAGTTTGTTTTTGCTGCTCAAACAATTATAGGTTCAGGAGACCCTATTAACTATGCTGCACAAATGGCTGCGACTCAAACTCCCACTCATTTAATTGAAGTAATAGGTGATGGTGGAACAAACCTTTCAGATCAAGTTATACCTAATACGGTGTCAACATCTCCAATTGGTGGTACTGAAGGTGCTGTGGCGTTATTAGGATTGCCTAGTGTGAGTACGACAAGTGCAGGCTCTGGTGTGGTTAGATTTTTAAATGGCCATCATGCTTCTATTTTAGATCCTTCTGTTAGACCTGAGGCTTCAGATGCTATGTTAACAGGAGCAGCAACGTTAGAAATGCAGTCTCAAGTTGTTGCTTTCTTTGCAAGTAAAGGACAATTGATTAACGTAACAAATACTGAGGTTGTACAATAATAAAGAAACTTCATTTATAATGAAGATCTTTGAGAGAGAAAAGTCCTTTTTAAGGGCTTTTTTTTTACATTTTTATCCCCATATTTATACCAACTTGATTAATCCGATCGGTATTAGTTAAATATAAATAAAGTTAAAGCGGTTTACGCTTAGGAGAATAAACTTGGAATTTTTGTACGAGTACGGATTGTTTTTTGCCAAAACAATTACTTTTGTTTTGGCTATTATCGCTATTGTTGCGGTAATTGCATCGTCAGCGATTAAGCAGGGCACTAAAAAAGGTGAATTAGAAATTACCGATTTATCTGAGCACTTTGATGATGTAGAGCATGAAGTTATGCAACATCTATTAACGAAAGAACAGATTAAACAAAAAGAAAAAGAAGAAAAAAAACAAGCGAAAGAAACGGCAAAAGCAGATAAAAAATCAGTGAAAAGTGGTGAAGTAGAACAAGAAACACGTGTATTTGTGCTTGATTTTAAAGGCAGTATCGACGCTAAAGAAGTGTCTTCGTTACGTGAAGAGATTACCGCAGTATTAGCAGTCGCTACACCAAAAGATGAAGTATTTGTTCGATTAGAAAGTGGTGGCGGCATGGTGCATGGTTATGGTTTAGCATCGTCTCAACTTGATCGTATTCGTCAGCATAATATCCCTCTAACGGTGTCTGTAGACAAAGTCGCTGCAAGTGGTGGTTATATGATGGCGTGTGTAGCTAACAAAATTATATCTGCTCCGTTTGCGATTGTCGGTTCTATTGGTGTTATTGCACAAGTACCTAACTTTAATAAGTTATTAAAGAAAAACGATATTGATTACGAACAGTTTACCGCGGGCGAATTTAAACGTACGGTAACTATGTTTGGTGAAAACACCGATAAAGGTCGTGAAAAGTTCAATGAAGAGTTAGAAGAAACTCATCAACTATTTAAAGGGTTTGTGTCGGATCATCGTCCAAGTCTTGAAATAGGCAAAGTGGCAACCGGTGAACATTGGTTTGGCATAAAGGCTAAAGAGTTAGGTTTAGTTGATGATATTCAAACAAGTGATGACTATCTGCAACTGGCGAATAAGTCGAATAAAGTTATCTCGATTAAATACGTTGTTAAAAAAGGCTTAGCTGAAAAATTTTCTAAAGCGGCGTCTATGTCGGTAGATCGTATTTTTAGTAACTTGTGGCAAAAGAATCGAATTTTCCCGAGCTAGTTTACTGAATAAATTGGTTTTATAGCTATTAAAAAGGAGACGTTTGTCTCCTTTTTTACGTTTGAAAATTAATATTATTTAATACCTGTTTATTAGGGAGTTGCTTAAAATCACTAAGCTAGGTTTGATTTACAATACTGGTTAATGAAATCATGATGCTGTGGAAGCTTGGTTACTGCGTTATCAATAGATTGCTTTAAACTGTTAAGAAAGTTCTTTAATTCATCGTCTGACATGATATCTGCAATTTGATGATGTTGCATTGGTATTAAACCTTGGCCAATCATCACTTGTGTCCATGAATCTACACGGAAAATGTCACCGTCATCTAAAAATACTCGTCCCGATTCTTTAAATAGTTGAATTTTATGTGCTAAAGAGTCTGGTATTTCCATATTTTGGCAATGCTGCCAAAACTCACTATTAGATCGTTTGTTTACGTGGTAGTGCAAAATAATAAAGTCTCTAACAGCATTGAGTTCTGAAGTGAGTTTGCTGTTGTATTCATTTATCATTGTTTGTTCAATTCCTTGGAACGGAAATAAGCGTAATAAACGAATGATACCAGACATAATTAAATGAATACTGGTTGACTCTAATGGTTCGATAAAGCCACTAGAAAGCCCCAAAGCTACACAGTTTTTATTCCAACCTTTACGTCGGCGTCCTGTTTTAAATTTTATTGTTCTTGGTGTTGTAATGGTTTCGCCTTCAATATTCGCTAATAATTCTTTAGTCGCGGCTTCGTCAGATATGTATTTACTGCAATAAACTAACCCATTGCCAACTCTATGTTGTAAAGGTATTTTCCATTGCCAACCACTACTTCTAGCAATGGATCGGGTATATGGAGTCGCTGGTTCTACCGATTTTGTTTGAACTGCAATGGCGCTATCGCATGGTAACCAATGTGACCAATCATCGTAACCAGTATGCAGAGCTTGCTCAATGAGTAATCCTTTAAAGCCTGTACAGTCTATAAATAAATCACCTTCGATGATTTGTTTAGAATCTAGCGTTAAAGACGAAATAAAGCCCGTATCGGAGTGTTTGTTAACTTTATTGATTTTACCTTCAATACGCTTAACACCTAAATTTTCACTGAACTTTCGTAAATACTTTGCATAGAGGGTCGCATCTAAATGATAGGCATAATTAATCGGTGTTTGTTTGGATAAGCCAAATTTATTGGCTTTGGCTGCTTGTAGTTCAAAGCAATAGTCGCCAAATTCTTTTGTTAAACCTTTTTGTCGTCCTTGTAACCAAAAATGATGGAATTCTCCTGCCCAGCATTCTTTTCCTGTTGCTCCAAATGAATGAATGTATTCATCATTTATCTCTCCCCAGTTTTCAAAGCTAATACCTAATTTGAAAGTGGCGTGAGTTTCTCGCATAAATTCTTGTTCATTTATATTGAGTAATTTATGGAAGGTTTTAATGGGAGGAATTGTTGCTTCCCCAACGCCTACTGTACCTATTTCATCTGATTCGATTAATGTAATGTTTAAATTTTTACCTATCAGTTTTGATATAGCTGCCGCAGCCATCCAACCTGCTGTGCCGCCACCTGCAATAATTACGTTTTGAATATGTTTTTGTTTCAAAATATACCTCGATTAATGCTTATGAACATTTTGACAAATATAATCAATTAGTTCTCTATTATTAGGTAATCCAGCGCTATACCTGTCTATTTTTATTTTGTTTTCATGTAATAGCTTTTTTGCTACATCTGGATGTTCGAATTTACGTGCTAGTTTTCTTAGGTTAGTCGTAAACCCCATACCATATAAAATATATTGATAACTTGCAGAAGGGAATATTTCTTCATTTTGAATGAAGTCGTAACGACTAGGTGATTGGTATTCCCACAGTGTTAATAATTCTTGAAGGCGTAAAGGAATTGTTTCTAATGATTTATTCTCAAGCCAGTAGGGCGAATCAGTCCGCTTACTTAAAACGTAATGTAACTTTAAAAACTCAATGGTACGTTCCCATCGGTATGTAAATCTTTTATTAAATCGTTGGGCGAGTATTTCCATATGTTTTCTATCGACAGGAAATTCTTCAACTAGCATGTTGCAGCTTAGCTCAACCATAGCTAAAGCTGAGGCTTCTAAAGGTTCTAGGAAGCCTGATGACATACCTATGGCTAAACAGTTCTTATGCCAAAACTTTTCTCTATAACCCGTGTTAAATCTTATGTTCTTAGTTTCAATGAGTTCTGCTTGTTGCTGGCCTATTGATTGAGCAATATAGGTTCGCAATTCTTTTTCGGCTTCATCATCACTAATGTATTTACTTGAGTAGGCATACCCAACTCCTCTTCTTGAGGGGAGGGCTATATCCCATATCCACCCTGCAGACTGTGCTGTTGAAAGGGTAGTAGAAGGAATAGGAGTTGCTTTATTTGGGTATGGGATTTGTGTTGCTATTGCTCGATCATTGAATAAAATATCATTTTTGTCTAAAAAAGGTATAGCGAAATGTTTACCGATTAATAATGAAGCACTTCCCGTACAGTCGATAAAAAGCTCACCTTCAATGTTTCCATTATTTCTCGTATTTATTGCGGCTATATCACCATTTTCTGCTGAAATAACTTGTTCCATATGATCAATAACATATTTAACGTTTAAAGTTTCTGTACAATGTTTTTGTAATAATTCAGCAAATTTTTTCGCATCTAAATGATAACCATAATTTGTCACTGCTGCGTAGTCTGGTGTAGCCATTTGTTTAGGGGCTAAATGTTTTTCACAAAGATGACTTTGTACGTTTATAGTCTCGGAAAAAGAACTTTGTGGTTGATTTTTTTGCCATGCTTGGTGCAAATTAATATGGCCATAGCCATCAGGTGCCATAAAAGGATGGTAGAAAAAATCATTTTTATGCCCAGTAGTCCAGCCTATAAATTTTGAACCTTGTTTAAATGAAGCGTCGCATTGCTGTATAAAGAGTTTCTCTGAAATACCTATTTTCTCTAAAGTGTTGCGCATTGATGGCCAAGTACCTTCACCTACTCCTATGCTTTTTACATCTGGAGATTCGATTAGTGTAACTTCGATAGAAGATGCTGAATTAGAAAGATGTTCTGCAGCTATGCATCCGGCGGTTAACCATCCAGCAGAGCCTCCGCCAACAATAATGATTTTTTTGATAGGCTTATTCATAAAAATTCTCTTTATGAGTGTACTGGTGACGTGGGTTAGTTAAATCACTGATTACAGTGGATAGATAAAAACATAGCTATATAAAAATAAATGCCGTATAAAAATACGGCACTTATAGTTGTTATACGTAATATTTAAAATGTATAACGAGCACCTAAAGCAAAACGTGCGCCTTGTTCCGCTAAATTCCATAGTTGTACTTTTGTGCGACCATGAGTTCTAGTATCTTCACCGGTAATATTTATACCTTCTACGAAAACAGATAATTCTTCGTTAACTTGGTATGCAACATTAAAGTCAACTTGAGCGTACTCTTCAGTATAACCTGGTTCGTTAATATATTGAGCTTGTGTATTTAAGAACTTATCACGCCAGTTGTAAGCTATACGGGCTTGAAAATCATCATTTTCATACATAGCAATAAGGTTGGCTGTATCACTTAACCCAACAAGTGCAAACTGTGTTACTGATGGATCTCCATTGTTGTCAAAACCAATATCACCATTAACAGTAGTATAGTTCGCTTGTATGCCGAAACCTGATTCACCAAAGAAATGTTGTACGGCAATTTCAAAACCGTCTATTTTTGCTTCTTTGTTATTTACAAATTTAGTGACTGTAAAATCCATTAATGGGTCATCAGCATTGGGTAAAACATCGTAGTCAACTTCAAAGCTTTCAGCACTTCTTGAGTAAAAATCAACATTGTTTTCTGTGGCTGCAACCATGGCAAAAAGGTTTGTATCAGTAATTTCTTCACCTAAGGCTATTAACGCCGCTTCTGCTGCTTTAGCTCGAGGACCGGCCGTTGCATCACGCAGTCCATACACGTTTTCGATAACAGGTTGACGACCAGCAAAATTATTTACTCGTTTTTCATAGTAGCCAATTGAGACATAACTTGTTTCTTCAAAATACCATTCGGCTGATATATCAAAATTGTCTGATTCAAGGGGAACGAGTTCAGGGTTGCCATTAGAGGCTGTTCCTAATTGAACACCCGCTAATGTTGTTGGTCCACTTGGGCCGCTAACATCTGATGCGGCAGCACTCAGTTGGTCATAAGTAGGACGAGCGATGGTTTTACTAAAAGATAAACGAGTGATGAGGTTATCAATAACTTCTATGTCAAAATCAAAACTTGGTAATAAATGCGTATAACTAGCATCAGTAGAAAAGTCTTGTTTTCCTTCTCCGAACCTTACGTTAAAGTCGTTATTGCCTTCCCATGCAACGGCATTAGGTAGTGATACATTCGCTGATGATGTGATATCTGTACTTTCAAATCGAACGCCTGCTGCAACATTAAATGGACGACCAGCTAATTCACCTGATAGATCAAGTTGAATGTATGCTGAAGTAACGTCTTCTTTAATGGTTCTATCTGTAGCTAGAGCACCATCGGCAACAAAATCGAATCCATATTCATCTGCTGCCCAAGCCGCTATTTGAGAAGCACTACCAGTAAAACCCTGGTTGAAAGCGCCTGATTTATCAAAATCACTTATCTCGTTAGTAAAGTCTACAAGCGTTAAAAAGCCTTCAGGTAATTCACCTGGGTTTTCTACACCCCAGTTACCCATGGTATGACGAGTTAAGCTTTGAGTAGAGTGACTTTCCATTGAACGAGATTCAACACCAAATTCAATACTACCTTCGTCAAATTCGTATTTACCCATTAAACGAAATTGGTCAATATCTGATTTTTGAGATGCTATTCTCATATCTAAAATGGATGTGCCCACATCATCTTGATCAAGTACACGGTTACAATTGAGTCCTCGCTCAGCATTACAGTCATCAAAATCAACCCTCATAGTAGGGAAGTCATTGGTAAAGTCGACCCCTTGACCAGCTGAAATATTGGCACCTAAGCCTGTATTTAACCATGAACCATAATCAGCATCTGGAGCGCTTTCTGCTGTAGATATGTGCCCATCAAAAGTAATGTTAAAATTATCGTTTACGTCATAACTTATATTTAAGCCAATAGAGTCATTTTCATTTATTTGATTTAACTCTTGTTGGGCTAAACCCAAATCACGAGGAGCCTGATTACCACGATCTTCATTATAATCTACAGGAGTTCCAACGGTTTCACCGTCAAAACCTAAGTTTGATTTATAGGTATCCATCCAAATAGATTGCTCAGCTCGCGCTTGAAAAACATCTTGTTTTGAATAGGTGTAGTCAAGAGTTGCTGTGAGTGTTTCTATAGGTCTAAATTGTAGTGTTAATTGAGCATTTGTTCTTTTACGTTCTTCATCAGTTATGTAGTAACGTAAGTCGGAAGGCATAGAATAGAATTGTCCGATTGCGGGTTCATTACTTAATAAAATATTGTCAGCTGCTTGAGGAATTGTTCCATCATAGGCACTTGTTCGCCATTCATTAACAAATGCACCTGATGCTGAACTATGGCGCTCTTTTGCGTTAAAGCTTAAAGATGCACCAAATATTTCATCGTCATCAGTCCAACTAAATAGTCCTGATAGCTCGGGTGTTACGTCATCACCAACCCTATTAGTTGTATCCATTAATGCTTTGGCACCAACACTGACTTGCATTCCTGGGTTATCTAATGGTTTAGCTGTCACTATATCAACCGTTGCGCCTATACCGCCTGTAGCAATATTACCTCGACCTGTTTTATAAACAGAAACAGATTTAACTGCATCAGCGGCTAGATTTGAAAAATCGAATGCACGAGAGTTTGCAACGCCGCCACCTGCAGGTAAACTAGATGCTGGCATAGTACGACCGTTAAGAGTGACCATATTATAGTCAGGACCAAAGCCTCGTACTGTTATTTTACTACCTTCACCACTCGCTCGGTCAATTGATACACCAGTAATACGCTGTAGTGATTCTGCTAAGTTAGTGTCTGGAAATTTACCTATATCTTCAGCTGAAATAGCATCTACAACGCCACTTGCATCCCTTTTTAGTGCCGTAGATTCTTTAATGCTTGAACGCATACCTGTTACTTGAATTATTTCTACTTCATCCTTACTGATCTCTTCAGCATAGGTAAAAGATAAAGGAGTAATTACTGTAGTGCTTAACACTATAGATAAGCTGGTTGCCAGTTTAGTTTTATTAAATTTATTATGTTTCATCATTTCCCCTAGATTGTACAATTGTTTTTTTGTAAGCGCTTACATTTAATTATGTTCAATTAAGTAATTAATGCATTTTATATGTTAAGTGTTTGTGTTTGGAAGCGCTTACATTAAGTTAAGTTATTATTTAATATATTTCAATGTATATTTTATTATTTGTAATTATTTTTTTTAAAGCTTTGATATTTATTGTCTTTATTTTAATTGCGCTTGATTGTAAGTGGATATGATGTTGTCAAAGTGACAGGAAGGTGCTTGTAAGTTTAGAAGTAATAAAGTGATTGAAATTTACTAATAATTTAAACGGCATAGATGATTTTTTATCACTTATAGCCATTTAAACTATATATGATTTGCATGCTTATTTATTTCAGCCTATAAAATATAGGTGATATATATTTTTATTATTTTTCACTCTATCTTACTTATTTTATAAATCTATCAACACATTATTTGGAAGGAAATAAGAGAAAATAAATGTAATTTATTTGTCATAAATTTGTTCCAATATAGTAAAGGTGTCAATACTATTTAAACATGGAGAATAAAATGTTAACTAAGAAGTTTTTTAAAACAAAAGATGAAGCAGAAATAACATTTGAGTTTAGTCGAGACGATGTTAAGTCTGTTGCTTTAGTCGCAGAGTTTACCGATTGGCAACCTCTTGAAATGAAATTTAGTAAAAAAGAAAAAACGTTTCGTACAAAAGTTAGGCTACCTAAAGATGGTCAATTCCAATTTAAGTATTTATTGGATGGTGCCGAGTGGGAAAATGATTATCAAGCGGATCAATATATACCTAATTCATTTGGTTCAGAAGATAGTGTCGTATCAACACGTATATAATATAATTTTATTATAAATCAAATGGTTGCTTAGTTTGTTGTTACCTTTATTTAACTGGTAACAACTACCTTTCTTATTCCTCATATTTATATACGAAAAAGTTTTTAGACATAAAACGTTTTTAATGTATTTTTAATTTGTAGCGGTTTTGTAATAGGTATATGGTTTAGAGAAGACATTGCTTAAATTTAGCCGTGTTAATATTAATTACCTTCGTGTTGTGTAGTGGTTATTTAGTCAGTAAAAAGAATAAAGGTGATTAATGGAACAATATAGTATGGAGCCCGGTCGCGCCTACCCATTGGGTACGTCAGTTAATGATTTAGGTGTGAACTTCTCTCTTTTTTCAGCTAATGCTGAAAAAGTTGAATTGTGTGTTTTTGATGAATTAGGCCATCAGGAGTTAATGCGATTCGTTTTACCTTCATGTGAACATCATGTATGGCATGGTTATTTAAAAGGAGCCAAAGCTGGTTTAGTTTATGGCTATCGTGTTTATGGTGCTTATCATCCTGAAGCAGGGCATCGCTTCAACCATCATAAATTATTATTAGATCCTTACGCCCGAGCATTGAAAGGCAAGTTTACTTGGTCTGATCGTCATTTAGGCTATAAAGCCGATTCTCCTGAACAAGACCTGTCGTTTGATGACAGAGATAATGCTGATGTTATGCTAAAGTCAGTAGTGATAGATCCTGAAAAACCTCAAATACAACGTGTGCCTGTTTCATGGCAAAATACTGTGATATATGAAGGGCATGTTAAAGGCCTTACACAGTTAAATTCAAAAGTTCCTCCTGAATTACAAGGTTCTTTTTTAGGTATTAGTCACCCATCAATGATTGCACACTATCGTGCTATTGGTATTACAACCATTGAGTTATTACCGGTACAGCAATTTCTTTCTGAAAAGTTTTTACATGATAAAGATCTGAGTAATTATTGGGGATATAACAGTATTTCATTTTTTGTTCCTCATTCAGATTATTTAAGTACCGACCAAGTTTTTGAATTTCAACGCATGGTTGATGAATTGCATCAAGCTGGTTTTGAAGTATTAATCGATGTTGTATATAACCATACTGCAGAAGGCAACGCTTTAGGTCCAACACTGAGCTTTAGAGGAATAGATAACGCCTCTTATTATCGATTAAATCCATCTGAACCTCGTTATTACATTAATGATACGGGTTGTGGTAATACGGTGAACTTAAGCCACCCAAGAGTGCTTCAAATGGTCATGGATAGTTTACGTTACTGGGTTGAAGTGATGGGAGTTGACGGTTTCAGGTTTGATTTAGCCACTATTTTAGGCCGTGAACCTCATGGTTTTGATAAACATAGTGGATTTTTAGACGCCATTTTACAAGACCCATTACTTAACACCGTAAAAGTTATTGCTGAACCATGGGATATAGGCCCAGGTGGGTATCAATTAGGTGGGTTTCCAGCACCTTGGTCAGAGTGGAATGATAAATACAGAGATTCTATAAGACGCTTTTGGCGTGGAGATAAAGGCTTATTACCTGAGTTTGCACGAAGAATTCATGGTTCGAGCGATGTTTTTGAACATCACGGACGTCAACCTTATGCAAGCATTAATTTTTTAACGAGCCATGATGGTTACACATTGCATGATTTAGTGAGCTATGAACAGCGACATAATGAACGCAACGGCGAAGAAAACCGTGATGGTCATTCTGAAAACTTGTCTAAAAATTATGGCGTAGAAGGCGCTACTGATAATGCTGAAATACTTGCATTACGCTTAAAGCAAATTAAAAACATGTTGTCTACGATTATGCTGTCGCAAGGCGTACCTATGGTATTAGCTGGCGATGAAATAGGGCGTACTCAACAAGGTAATAATAATGCTTATTGTCAAGATAACGAGATTAATTGGCTTAACTGGCAAGAAGATGCTTTATACGCTGACGAATTGACTGCTTTGTTAGCGCGTTTGTCTGAATTAAGAAAGCGTTTTCCTATGTTGGCTTATCATCGATTTATTCATAAAGATGATCCTAAATCTGATGTGGATATAACTTGGTATCACTGCTCAGGCAATATAATGCATAAAGAAAACTGGCACTCTCACCATGCATCTACTGTTGGTTACTTAGTTCAAGGTAAAGCTGATGATGCATCATCTGTATTTTGTATATTTCATGCTGGCGCAGAGCCTGTTGAGTTTGTTTTACCTGAAATAAATAACGTTGAATATTGGGATGTGATGGTAGACACCTCATCAAGTGCAATAAACAACGAAATTCCTAAATTACCAGCGCAAAGAACAATAACACTTCAACCACGTACAACAATTGTTTTATCAAATGAACATAAGGGATCTGAGCCTAGTGAATAATACTGATGATTTTTGCCAAGTAACATCGTTAGACGACAGTGTTTTAATGGACAACAATACTTTTGCTGATGATTTATCTCGACATTTTTATTTTACACTAGGTCGAGACAAGGTTAATGATTCACACCTTTATTTATACAATGCTTTAGCAATAACGATTAGAGATCGATTAGTTGCTCAATGGCGAGAAACAAGGGCTAACAGAATTGAAGAACGTTCAGTTGCCTATTTATCGTTAGAGTTTCTTATGGGGCGAACCTTGAACAATGCCGTACTTAATCTTGACTTAGACGAGACGGTACGTGAGTCGTTAAAAGGTTATTGCTGCGACTTAGAAGAAGTTGAAACGGCTGAACACGACGCAGGCCTGGGGAATGGCGGTTTAGGTCGCCTTGCAGCATGTTTTTTAGATAGTTGTGCAAGTTTGGCTTTACCCGTGATTGGTTATGGTATTCGTTACGAGTACGGCATGTTTAATCAACAAATTAAAAATGGAGAGCAAGTAGAGCATCCTGATAGTTGGCTACGAGAAGGTAACCCATGGGAAATTGCTGTTCCAGATAAGGCTATTAGAGTTAAATTTTTTGGGCAAGTTGATGTGATTACTGAACGTAACGGTAATCAACTTCGACAATGGAATAACACCCATGACGTGTTAGCTGTACCTTATGATATGCCTATCCCCGGTTATAAAAATGGCACAGTAAATACATTAAGGTTATGGAAATCTGAAGCAACAGACGAATTCGATTTAGATGAATTTAATGCTGGAGGTTATACAGAAGCGGTTGCAACAAAAAACTTAGCTGAACAAATTAGCATGGTGCTTTACCCAAATGATACCAGCGAAAATGGTAAAGAATTAAGGTTACGTCAACAGTACTTCCTGTCTTCGGCTTCATTGCAAGATACCGTAAATAATTATGTTGAATTGTTTGGTGATAGTTTTGAGCAATTTATCGATAAGCAATCATTTCAACTCAACGATACACATCCAAGTATTGCTGTGGCAGAGCTTATGCGCATATTAATGGATGACTATTCATTATCATGGGACAAAGCTTGGCATATTACATCGAATACCATGGCGTACACTAACCACACACTATTACCTGAAGCATTGGAAAAGTGGCCCGTTAGGATATTTGCTCACTTACTCCCTAGAATTCTAGAAATCATTTATGAAATCAATGCACGTTTTTTACAGTACGTTGCCGTTTCTTGGCCGGGTGATATGGATAAGCAACGTTCTTTATCGCTCATTGAAGAAGGTCATGAACCCCAAATAAGAATGGCGCATTTAGCCATTGTTGGTAGTTATTCAGTTAATGGTGTGGCTGCTTTACATACGCAATTATTAAAAGAAGGCTTATTCAATCAATTTTATCAATTATGGCCTGAAAAATTTAATAATAAAACTAACGGTGTAACACCGAGACGTTGGTTGTCTCATTGTAATAAACCGTTATCAGCACTTATTAGTAGTAAAATACGTGAAGACTGGGTAGCTGACTTTTCACATATAAAGCAACTTAAACAATATGCAAGTGATGAGGTTTTTCAGCAGCAATGGCAAGCATGTAAAACTCAAAATAAACAAGCGCTGGTTGAGTTTGTTGAAAAAAATACGGGTGTTAAGTTTGACGTAAATATGATGTTTGATGTTCAAGTAAAGCGAATACATGAATACAAACGTCAGCTTTTGAACATTTTACATGTTATTGGTTTATACGAACAAATTAGAAATGGTGATACAGAAAACTTAGCACCTAGATGCGTACTTATTGGGGGAAAGGCTGCGCCGGGTTATGCTATGGCGAAGCAAATTATTAAATTAATTAATAACGTTGCAGACACGATTAATTTAGACCCTAAAGTATCGAAATATTTAAGAGTGGCTTTTGTTCCTAATTATAATGTAACGGCAATGGAAGTTATTTGCCCTGCGACTGATTTATCAGAGCAAATATCCACCGCAGGCAAAGAAGCCTCTGGCACCGGAAACATGAAATTTATGATGAATGGCGCATTAACTATAGGAACTCTTGATGGCGCAAATATTGAAATAAGAGAAGAAGTTGGCGAAGAAAACTTCTTTTTATTTGGTGCTCAAGCACATGAAATAAAAGATATACGAGCCAACTATAATCCTAACAAAATTATTAATAATTCACCTCATTTGTCTGCTGTTATGAAGCTACTAGAAAGCGGACATTTCAATTTATTTGAACCGGGTATATTTGATTCAATTACAGAATCAATACGTAGTCCTCAAGATACGTGGTTAACCGCCTACGATTTTGACTCTTACTATGAAGCTCAGCGTCAAGTAGATGCTCTTTTTAAAAATCAAAAACAATGGATAAATAAAAGTATTCTAAACACAGCAGGGAGCGGTGTTTTTTCGAGTGATCGTACGATCAAGCAGTATCGAGATGAAATTTGGAAGCTTTAAATATAACAATACAAATAAATAGCTTACGGTAATTAATACGATAAAAGGAGGCATTATGCCCACATATGAAAATCGATATATTAGTAACTTAACTCGAGACACTTACGCATTAATTTTAGCAGGGGGGAGAGGTTCAAGACTGCATGAACTTACAGATTGGCGAGCAAAGCCAGCGACTTTTTTTGGTGGTAAATTCCGTATTATAGATTTTCCTTTATCAAATTGTATTAATTCGGGCATTCGTCGTGTTGGTATAGCAACACAATATAAATCCCATTCATTAATACGTCATGTAAATAGAGCATGGGGCCACTTTAAAAAAGAATTAGGTGAATCAGTAGAAATACTGCCAGCTTCACAAAGAAAAGGCGATGGATGGTACTCAGGTACGGCTGATGCTGTTTTTCAAAATATAGATATTATTCGTCACGAATTACCTAAATATGTCATGATCTTATCAGGCGATCATGTTTACCGTATGGACTATGGTGAATTACTTGCTAAACATGTTGAAACTGGCGCTGATATGACCGTATGTTGTGTTGAGGTTCCTGTAGAAGAAGCTGCGGGATCTTTTGGTGTTATGACCGTTGATGAAAGCAGTCGTGTATGTCGTTTTGATGAAAAACCAGAACATCCATCGGAAGTACCGGGTAAGCCAGGGATGACTTTAGCTTCCATGGGGAATTATGTTTTTAATACACAATTTTTATTTGATGAACTCGCAAAAGATGCAGCACAAGACACATCAAGTGGTGATTTTGGTAACGATATTATTCCTAAAATTATTGAGTCGCATAAAGTTTTTGCCTTTCCATTTCGTGATCCTAATAACGAAAAACAACCTTACTGGCGCGATGTGGGTACATTAGATTCTTTTTGGGAAGCTAATATGGAACTTGTAAGCCCTGAACCTCAGCTTGATATGTATGACGAAAGTTGGCCTATTTGGACTTATCAAGAGCAAACTGCTCCAGCAAAATTCGTTTTTGATGAAGATGGTAGAAGAGGAATGGCTGTTGATTCAACTGTTTCTGGCGGTGTTATTGTGTCAGGTTCAACGGTTAAAAGGTCATTGTTATTTTCAAAAGTAAGAATTAATTCTTTCTGTGAAATTAGAGACGCAGTTATTTTACCTGGCGCCATTATTGGTCGAAACTGTAAAATTTCAAAAGCGATTATAGATCGAAGTTGCGTTATTCCTGATGGTATGGAAATAGGTATAGATCATGATGCTGATAGAGCGAATGGCCTTAGAGTAACAGCCAAAGGTGTTGTATTAGTTACACGAGATATGATTGCAGCAATAAGTCATGATTAACATATCAGAGGTAAGCTAAATGAATAAAAAAGCGTTGAGTATTTTGAGTCAAGAAGAAATTAACGCCTTAGTTTCAGGTAAGCACGAAGATGTATTTTCTATTTTAGGAGTGCATCATCATCCTGATAAAAGTGGATTAATCATTAGAAGTTTTTTACCTACAGCATTAGCTGTTGATGTTATTGATAAAACGAGTCGAGAAAAGATTTTTTCGTTATCAATGATAGAGCCTTCTGGTTTGTTTGAAGGTTATATTGAGAGCACGGAAAATAGCTTGAATTATCAACTTGAAGTGACTTATGAGTCTTCTGAACTGATAATTGATGATCCTTATCGTTTTCCTTCTTTACTTGAAAATGATGATCTTTACTTATTTGGTGAAGGAACTCATGAGCAAGCTTATCGATGGATGGGGGCTCATTCTAAAGCAATTGATAGTGTAGAGGGGACTCATTTTGTTGTATGGGCTCCTGACGCAAAAAGAGTATCTGTTGTAGGTGATTTTAATTTTTGGGATGGTCGTTGTCACGTAATGCGAAAGCATCCCGGTGGCGGAGTCTGGGATATATTTATCCCAAACGTTAAAGGCGACGTTAATTATAAATATGAGATTGTAAGTAAATTTGGAGAAGTTTTACCTTTAAAAGCCGACCCTTATGCTTTTCAAATGCAACATGCACCTCAAAATGCCTCGGTAACAGTCAATAAAAGTCTTTATCAATGGCAAGATAGTGAGTGGATGGAAAAAAGGTCTACGGATATTGACCAATATCACGGCCCTGTTTCTATTTACGAAGTGCATTTAGGTTCATGGCGTCGTAAAGGTGGAGAATATAACGAATACTTAACGTATCGAGATTTAGCTGAACAATTAGTTCCTTATGTCGCTTATATGGGGTTTACACATGTACAAATGATGCCAGTAAGCGAATATCCATTTGATGGTTCTTGGGGATATCAGCCTATTGGAATGTTTTCTCCTACTTGTCGATTTGGCTCACCTGAAGACTTTAAATATTTCGTTGATTGTTGCCATAAACAAAATATTGCCGTATTGCTTGATTGGGTGCCAGGACATTTTCCAACAGATATTCACGGTTTAGGGAAATTTGATGGCAGTTGTTTATATGAACATGAAGATTTACGTAAAGGCTTTCATCCAGACTGGAAAACCTTAATATACAACTATGGACGAGCAGAAGTTGTTAGTTACCTTATTAGTAATGCGCTTTATTGGTTAGATCAATTTCATATTGACGGTTTAAGAGTCGATGCAGTTGCTTCTATGCTTTATCTTGATTACAGCCGAGAGGCGGATGAATGGTTACCTAATATTCATGGTGGTAGAGAGAATTTAGAAGCAATCGAATTATTGAAACAAGTAAATAGTCGAGCTTACTTCAATTATCCTGGCGTTATGATGGTGGCTGAAGAATCAACCGCTTGGCCAGGGGTTTCAAAACCAGTAAGTGAAAACGGCTTAGGTTTCGGTTTTAAGTGGAACATGGGCTGGATGAACGATACTTTAAAGTATATGGAAAGAGATCCTATTTATCGTCAACATCATCATAATGAACTCACTTTTGGTTTGGTTTACGGCTTTAGTGAAAACTTTATATTGCCGTTAAGTCATGATGAGGTGGTTCATGGTAAAGGCTCTTTACTACAAAAAATGCCGGGCGATGATTGGCAAAAATTTGCTAACTTGCGTGCTTATTATGGTTTTATGTGGACGCATCCAGGTAAAAAACTCCTTTTTATGGGCTGTGAGTTTGCACAACATGATGAGTGGAATCACGATCAAAGCTTAGATTGGCACTTACTTGAATATGAACCACACAAAGGTGTTCAAACCTTAGTAAGGGATTTGAATACACTTTATAAAACAACACCGGCTCTACATGAGTTAGATTGTGATGGTAATGGTTTTGAATGGTTGATTTCAGAAAATGCTTCAGAATCTATACTCGTTTATTTACGTAAAGGCACACAAGGTGAGGCATTAGTGCTTGTGATGGTTAATATGACTCCTTCAACCTATGAGTGTTACAAAATAGGTGTGCCAAATGCAGGTCGTTATATTGAACGTTTAAACTCTGATAATGCTATTTACGGTGGTAGTAATGTTAAGAACGCGCCTATTATTGAATCTCAACGAGGCGAGTATAATGGTAGAGATCATTATATAGAGGTTTCTATTCCCCCTTTATCAACTGTAGTATTTGAAATTCAAAAAGCGTAAAACCCTGTATAATCCACATTTTAGGTTTTAAATTAATATTAAATAAACCTAAAATGTGTTTCTATTTTTTAGATAAAATTCAAATTATTAATCCTAGCTAAAAGTTGGTGATTACTCATTAGTTTCAAAGGTGGTTCATGAATATATTAATGGTGTCGGCTGAAAATGATGCATTACCTGGCGGTAAAGTTGGCGGTATAGGCGATGTTGTAAGAGACATGCCAAAAGCATTAGCTGCCGAAGGCGAACAAGTAAATGTTGTTATGCCAAATTATGGAATATTACATGAAGTAGACAAAGCAGAATTTATACAAAGTGTTACCGTGATGTTTGCGGGAGAATCGCAAGAAGTTAGTTTTTATAAATATACAGTAGAAAACAGCGATAAAAATGTAACTCAATGGATAGCTCATCACCCTTTATTTTCAAGCTGCGGTGTTGGTAGTGTTTATTGTGATGATCCTAATAATCGACCTTTCGCTACCGATGCAACTAAATTTGCTTTATTTAATGCAGCAGTAGGACAGGCAATAATAGCTCATGTTTTTGGGCCAATAGATGTATTGCATTTACACGATTGGCATACCGCGGTTTTATCTGTTTTACGATCGTATGATCCTCAGTATGAAGCCCTTAAACATATAAGAACAACATACACGATTCATAACCTTGCACTACAAGGTATTCGTCCTTTATTGGGAGATGAGTCGTCTTTAGAAGCTTGGTTTCCACACCTTAATTACGATGTAAATGTGATTAATGACCCTAGTTATCATCATTGTTTTAATCCTATGAGAGCTGCAATTAATTTATGCGATAAAGTGCATGCGGTATCACCGAATTACACGAAAGAAATTGTTAAACCAAGTAACTATGAACAAGGTTTTTTTGGTGGGGAAGGTTTAGAAAATGATTTACAAAGAGCCTCGAATGAAAACCGTCTGTTTGGTATTTTAAATGGTTGTGAATACGATGATTCAAAGCGAAAGGCTTTATCATTAAATCACTTTTTTTCATTTTGCGAAAACGAGGTATTAAAATGGGCGGGTAATCAAGCCGTTTTAGCGAGTGCTCATTTAATTGCATCGACAAGATTAGGCAAGTTAACCTCTAAAAAAGTAGCTAAACGTCCTTTCATCATGACGTCTGTTGGCCGAATTACCAATCAAAAAGTATTATTGTTGCAACAACAAATGGCAGATGGTCAATCAGCACTACAGCACATATTGAACGAATTAGGCGATAAAGGAATTTTTCTTTTATTAGGCAGTGGTGATGCTGGGTTTGAGCAGTTTTTAACTCAAACCGCAGGGAGAAATTCAAACTTCATCTTTTTAAAAGGCTATTCTGAAACCTTATCTGAAGCTATTTATAACATGGGCGATTTGTTTATGATGCCAAGCTCTTTTGAGCCATGTGGTATTAGCCAAATGTTATCTATGCGTGCGGGGCAACCTTGTATCGCTCATAGTGTAGGCGGTTTAACCGATACAATAAAAGATCATGAAAATGGTTTTTTATTTGATGGTGATACACAATTTAACCAAGCAACGAATATGATTAGTTGCTTTAAAAACACATTATCTTTATGTCTTAAAGAGCCTAAAAAATATAAAGAAATATCGGATAACGCGAGTAAAACACGATTTTTATGGAGCGATTCAGCTAAACGTTATATATCAGATTTATATCAATAAAATTTTAAAAAATACATTAAAGGTAAATATTAAATTATGGGTAAAGTTATTGTAGTTGTTGTTATTCTAGTGATTGTTGTTTTATTTTATTTTCGCTCTAATACCAATAAAGAAGCTGCGAATTTAAATAAGCAAGAAGGCGAGACTTTTTTAAATAATAATAGAAATGTAGAAGGCGTTATTGAAACAGACTCTGGTTTACAATACATAGTATTAAACAAAGGTGAGGGTACTATACACCCTAAAAGTTCTGACAAAGTAAAAGTACACTATCATGGAACTTTACTAAATGGGACAGTATTTGACAGCTCTGTAGATCGTAATCAACCAATAAGCTTTGGTTTAAATCAAGTGATAAAAGGTTGGACTGAAGGTGTTCAGTTAATGGTAGTAGGTGATAAATTTAAATTCTTTATACCATCGTATTTAGCTTACGGCAACCGCTCCGCAGGAAAAATAACACCTGCTTCTACTTTAATATTTGAAGTTGAATTATTGGGTATTAACGAATAAACGCTGTAAAAATATCTTTAAAAGAAAGGGAGATAACTCAATTAAGTTATCTCCCTTTTTATTTGTATAATAGTTGTCGTAGCTGGTAAGTATCGGTTTATTAAAATGTAGATTAATTATGTTTTAAATCACTAAAATCAATATCTTCAATTTTTTGACCCGCATTAAGATCGTTATATACCTCTTCATCAAATTGATTTTCAGATTTCCCCACAATTAAAGTAACCATACTATCGCCTGTTACATTTACAGCTGTTCTAGTCATATCTAGCAGCCTATCAACGCCTATAATTAAGCCAATACCTTCAACAGGTAAACCCACTTGATCAAGTACCATGGCAAGCATAATTAATCCTACACCTGGTACACCAGCAGTACCAATAGAGGCTAGCGTTGCGGTAAGAATAACCATTAAGTAATCGGAAAGAGTTAAATCAACATTAAACACTTGTGCGATAAATACGGTAGCAACACCCTGCATAATAGCGGTGCCATCCATATTAATAGTTGCGCCTAAAGGTACGGTAAAAGAAGCGATAGAGTTTTTAACCCCCATTTTTTTTGTGGCAGTTTCCATTGTAATAGGAAGCGTTGCATTACTACTTGATGTTGAAAAAGCAAAAATTGCGGTATTACGCATTTTTCTTAAGAAAATAAGAGGATTTAATCCGGTTAATGCTTTTAACAATACAGGGTAGGTGACTGTAGCATGTAAAACCAATGCAACAAAAACCACTAAAAAATATTTAATTAAATTACCAAAGGTTTCTATAGATACATCGGTAAATAAGCCAGCTAACAGACAAAATACACCATAAGGAGCAATGTTCATCAATACGGTAACTAAGCGCATTATCACAACACTAAAATCTTCAAATAGACTTGCTACTCTTTCACCTGCTTTACCTGATAATGCAATGGAAATACCAAAAAGTAATGCAAATACGATAACTTGTAGCATATTGCCTTGAGCGAAAGCTTGGAAAGGATTACTTGGAAACATTTGAATAAGTACTTGGGCAAGTGATGGTGCCTCTCTACTCTCAAATGTTGTATTGGCTACCATATTTACGCCTTCGCCAGGGCTAATAAATAAAGCTAACGACATCGCAAAACTAATTGCAACCGCGGTAGTTATTAAATATAAGGCTATGGCTTTACCACCAATACGACCAAGTTTTGTCGTATCTTTTAGTGAGCATGTGCCACAAATTAGTGAAACAAATACCAAAGGAACCACAAGCATTTGTAAGCTGGCAACAAATACTTTGCCAACAACTTCAAATACACCGTCAACCAACAACCCTCTAATAGATAGGTCAAACAAATAAAGAGGAACAACCACGTCTGATTGATCTGGCATTAACCACTGTAAAAATGAGCCCACTGAAATACCAGCAATCATAGCAATTACAATACGTGTAGTAAGGCTTGAAGAAGGTTTATTTGTCATAATTTAAAATTACTTTTTATTGATAGGAGATAATCCTGTAAGACTAACAGCAAAAGTTATTATTAAAAAGCCAACAATTGTCAGTTTTTTTAATAAGGTAGTGACCTTTTTGTGTTTTTTCAGTTAAGATGGCAAAGTTGATAATAAAAATTTACCAGGGAGATGCTTTTTATGGCGCTACTTCAACGCTTTAGTTTAATCATACTACTTTTTACGTTAGTGGCCTGTGGTGGTGGTGAAGGTGGTTTTGGAACTACGACTCCAGATCCAGAAGAACCAGAGAATAAAGATGTCATTACAATGTCTTTGGCTATATCAGATCAAAATATATCAGATGCCAGCCCTGCAACTATTAATGCTACTGTTCTAAAAAACGGTGAACCATTACAAAATGTATTTGTGACCTTTTTATTAAATGAAGGCGCTGATGTTTTAGCTCATTTTACTCCTTCTTTAGGTACTAGTGTAACAGGGACTGATGGTATTGCTACCATGATACTAAATGCTGGTGGAACTGCTGGTGCAGGGCAGGTTAGTGCGACAATATCTATATTAGATGAAGAAATTATTCGCACCCTTTCTTTTAATAGTGCGGGTGACGCAAATACAGGTACAACACCTGATGTATCTAATATATCTTTATTTGCAAGCAGTCAACAAATTGCTTCAAGTGGTGCACAGGAGATTACCTTGTCGGCTATTGCTAAAAATGAGGCTAATAATTTATTAGAAGATGTTTCTATAACTTTTGCTGCCAGTTCTGGTGAAATCGAAATTATAGATGGAGTTACAGGGCCTGATGGAAAAGCAACAGCTATCCTTAAAACATCTGGTGATCCTTCTAATCGAATTATTACTGTAACTGCAACAACAGCACAATTTTCTGATTCTGTTGATGTTCAAGTTGTAGGAACTAGGGTGCAATTAACAGGTTCTTCTTCTCTAGCTATCAATGATTCAAATGATTTTATTGTAAGAGTAATCCATTCAGATGGAGAAAGTATTAAAAATACGTTAGTAACTTTATCTACTTCAAATTCAGGTAGTGCATTGATCACTCTGCCTGAAAGTGTTAATACAGGTCCTACAGGCCAAGCGACTGTTTCAGTTACAGGTACAACTGGAGGCTCTAACTCCATTACTGCTAGTGCGTTAGGTGCATCTGCAACGCAACACGTTGCTGTTCAAGCAGATTCCTTCTTGTTCTCTTCATTTAATGATGGTAACGGAACAAATATCAATCTAACAACACAAGATTTAGACTCTATACCTGATGTGTTGTTATCGAAAACAGCTACTATTACTTTAACTTGGTTACGCAATGGTGTAATAGTGCCTGATGGGACGTTAGTTAATTTTACAGCAACAAGAGGAAACTTATCTTCAACCTCTGCAAGAACTGTTGATGGTAAAGTATCAACAAGTTTAACTTCTAACAATGCAGGTAAATCTCTAGTTACATTTAGTGGCATAGATGGAGATATTGCTTTAAATAATCAATTAGAACTTGAGTTTGTTGCGGAAACAGCAAGCACAATTGTTGCTCAGGCTTCGCCTCATTCAATAGGTCCTAATGGACAAACGTCTATTATTTCTGTTGTTGTGAAAGATATCGATGGTAATTTAGTTAAAAACAAGGTTATTAAGTTTAACTTAGATGATGTAACTGGAGGAGAAATATCTCCTGCAACGGCTGTTACAGATAGTAATGGTAGTGCATCAACATTATATACCTCAAATACCGTATCAGCCCAAGATGCGGTTTCGATAAACGCTGTGGTGACAGATACTCCAACGGTAAATGATACAGTAACGTTAACAGTAGCAGATAGGGAGTTATTTATTACTTTAGGTACAGGTAATACTATTGAAGAAATAGATATTACAAATTATAACAAGCAGTTTAGTGTATTTGTTACAGATGTTGATTCTACACCTGTTGAAAATGTCGAATTAACAGTGTCAGCTGTCGCCAATGCTTATTATAAAGGTCATTGGGCACGTGCTTATGATGCTGCAGGTACATTTTTAAGCTGGGTCGCTGTCGGAGAGGTAACTTCTGGTAATAGTTTACCAACAACCTATACAAGTAAACATAAATGCATAAATGAAGATTTTAATATTAATGGCATTTTGGATTTGGGAGAGGATATAAATGGTGATGGAAAGTTAACACCAACGAATGTTGTTTCTGCTGATGGAAATATAATTACTGATGATCAAGGTAAAGCCATTATTGATATTCTTTATCCTCAAAGTAATGGTAGTTGGGCTGATATAGACTTAATTGTTTCAGCGAAAGTTAATGGCACCGAAAGTCAAACTAAGACAACATTTACATTATCGACATCAGCTGAAGATATTCTGGATGAAGATGTTACTCCTCCTACTTCAAGTATAGGTTTAAACAGTCCCTTTGGTCGAGCTTTGGATTGTAATATCCCCGATTAAAATTTTTTGTGAAAACAAACAATAAAAAAAGCTCCTCAAGGAGCTTTTTTTATTGTTCTAAATATAGCCTTAAAAAGTTATAAATTAGGTTTTCGACATCTCTTCAATCAAAAATTCGGATATCTCAGCACACGCTGTTAATGTTTTGTTTCTGCTTTCTTCACCTAGTCCAGAGCTATCGGTAAATGGAGCTATTTCCATCATGTCAGCACCAGTAATTGGATACTTTTGACCTAATGAACGTAGTATCTGCATTGTGTCTTTCATATCCATACCATCGGGTTCTGGAGTACCTGTAGCCGATGCAATAGATGCATCAAGTGCGTCAATATCAAAACTTACGTATAGCTCATCAATGTTTTCATCTTTTAGCTGTTTTAAAATATTTTCAATGATATTTTCAACACCATTTTCTTTTATTTCATGAGACCAATGTTGTTTCACGCCAAAGGTACTTTCCCAATGAGACTTTGGTTTTCCACTTGAGCGAATACCCACTTGAATTAAATGACTGTGGTCATGTAAATCGTCAAGTATGTGTGTACACCATGATCCAAAACACAAATCTATACCTAAGCGTTCCACTAGTAGGTCTGTATGGGCATCAAAGTGAATAATTGCTGCTCGTATACCTTGTTTCTTTTTAGCTTGTAAATAGGCTTTAGTGAGCGGGTAACTTACTGAATGATCGCCACCAATACCAAATATGCCTTTTTTAGGGAATTCAGCATAAAAATCGTGTAATACATCTTCGGTGATGGTTAAAGGGCTAACAGGATATTCACTATTTTCATCTTTATATAATGCTTTTCGGCAATTTGAAATGGTGGCTTCATTTAAGTATTTATCGTGTAATAAGTGCGGAATAACCCTGACGTCACCTAGATCAAAAGCATTTAATTCGTTGTATTGCTCTAATAATGTTGCGCGAACAAATAAAGGTCCCCAATTCGCTCCCCTTAATATACCGCCGCCACAATCTGAAGCTATACCTAAAATAACAGCGTTAGATGAAGAAGGTAAATTATCTAAAGATGAAGTCCATAGTTGTTCAATATTTTCTGTTTGTCCAAAAAGTGATTGATGTAGTTGTTCTTTTCGTTCTTTTGCCGTGTTTACTGTAAATACTCCATTTCCAGGAGGACATAAACAATGCGTAAATTTATTTTTTAAATTTAGCCATGATGTAGTCATGTGAAATCTCACTATGTTGTATTAATTATAAATCTATAAAAGTAAAAATTTTGGAGGAATGCGGCGATTCATTGTTTTTTAAGGGCTGTAATAGAAAATTAATTAATGATTATTTTCATTAACCCTTATTTTTTTTATAAAAGTCGATTATGATTACGCCAGAAATTACTTAAACATTATAGCTAAAAGCATTAGCGCAGGCGAATATAATCATAATATTTGCTTGTTACTTTGTATAATTGCAGATATATCTAATAGTAAATAACACTTAAATCATCAATTTTATTGTGAATTGTTCTCATATATTGGTTGCTCGCCTAATTATTGAACAGTTTTAACTCTATATAATACCTAATTGATTTAGTTCAATTAGTGACTAGGAATGTAAAATCATATGGGAAAATCTCTGGTAATTGTCGAATCACCAGCCAAAGCGAAGACAATTAACAAATACCTTGGTAAAGACTTTATTGTAAAATCTAGTGTAGGTCATGTACGTGATTTACCCCATGGAAGTACGGGTAAAAAAGTTCCTGCAAAGTCTCCTGCTGAAGTTCGTAAAATGACACCCGCAGCCAAAGCTAAATATAAAGAAAAAAGAGATAAAGAAGCTTTAGTTAATCGAATGGGGATTAATCCTGATAAAGATTGGGAAGCTAATTATCAAATACTTCCAGGTAAAGAAAAAGTCGTTAGTGAACTTACTAAATTAGCCAGCACTGCTGATACCATATATCTCGCAACCGATTTGGATCGCGAGGGAGAAGCAATCGCGTGGCATTTAAAAGAAATAATTGGTGGTAGCGACGACAAATTTAAGCGCGTTGTTTTTAATGAAATAACTGAAAACGCAATACAGCAAGCTTTTTCAACACCAGGCGAATTAAGTATGCCGGGTGTTAATGCTCAACAAGCTCGTCGCTTTTTAGATCGTGTTGTTGGTTTTATGGTAAGCCCGTTACTGTGGAAGAAAGTAGCTCGTGGTCTTTCTGCTGGGCGTGTTCAATCTGTAGCTGTTAAGTTAGTTGTAGAAAAAGAACGTGAAATTAAAGCATTTGTTCCTGAAGAGTTTTGGGAAATTACTGCAGATACTAAAACTAAAACAGGGTTAGATTTTGAATTAGATGTAACTCATAACAATGGTAAAGCGTTTAAGCCAACTAATAAGGCAGATACAGATAAAGCTTTAGCTGTTTTAAATGATGCGACTTACACTGTTGATAAGCGAGAAGACAAGCCGTCAAAAAGTACGCCATCAGCACCTTTTATTACTTCAACATTGCAACAAGCAGCAAGTACTAAATTAGGTTTTGGTGTTAAGCGTACTATGGGCTTAGCACAACGTTTATATGAAGCCGGTCATATAACCTATATGCGTACAGATTCAACCAACTTAAGTAAAGATGCTGTTGAAATGTGTAGAGGTTATATTGCCGATACTTTTGGTGAAAATTATTTACCAGAAAAAGCAAAACTATATAGCAGTAAAGGCAACGCACAAGAAGCGCATGAAGCGATACGCCCATCAAATGTGAAGATGGAGTCTGCCTTTATGGAAGGTATTGAAGCAGATGCGAAAAAACTCTATGACTTAATTTGGCGTCAGTTTGTTGCTTGTCAAATGACCGCAGCAAGATACACCGTAAGTACATTAACCATTGGTGCTGCTACCTTTAATTTAAAAGCTAAAGGTCGTGTAATGCAATTTGATGGTTGGACACGTGTTCATCCGCAATTATCTAAAGGTGATGATAAACACCTACCTGACTTATCGGTAGGTGAAGTACTGACTTTGGAGCAACTGAACCCTTCTCAGCACTTTACTAAACCACCGGCACGTTTTGGTGAAGCTTCATTGGTGAAAGAATTAGAAAAACGTTCTATCGGTCGACCTTCTACCTACGCATCAATTATCTCTACCATTCAAGATCGCGGTTATGTTCGTTTAGATAAAAAACGTTTCTATGCTGAAAAAATGGGTGAAATTGTTACTGATAGTTTGTCTGAAAGCTTTGTTAATCTAATGAGTTATGATTTCACTGCAAATATGGAACAAGAGCTTGATGAGGTTGCTGGTGGTAAAGCAAATTGGAAAGATGTTCTAAATAATTTTTATAGTAACTTCACTAAACAGTTAAGTGTGGCGGATATGCCAACTGAAGAAGGGGGAATGAGAAATAATGAACCTGTTCTTACTGATATTGAATGTCCAACGTGTGGTCGTAAAATGGGGATTAGAACCGCTTCAACCGGAGTTTTCTTAGGTTGTTCTGGTTATGCTCTACCTCCGAAGGAGCGTTGTACAACAACAATGAACCTTACCGCAGGTGAAGAAGCGGTAAGTGTTTTAGCTGAAGATCAAGAAACTGAAGCTCTTAGAGCTATGCATCGTTGTAAAAAATGTAATACAGCAATGGATAGTTATCTTATTGATGAAACTAGAAAGTTACATGTTTGTGGTAATAACCCCGTATGTGATGGTATTGAAGTTGAAAAGGGCGAATTTAAAATAAAAGGCTATGAAGGGCCTATTTTAGAATGTGATCGCTGTGAATCTGAAATGGAACTCAAATCAGGTCGATTTGGTAAGTACTTTGATTGTACAAATAGCGAATGTAAAAATACACGTAAGCTTTTAGCAAGTGGTGAAGCTGCGCCGCCGAAAGAAGACCCAGTACAATTACCTGAATTGCCTTGTGAAAAATCTGATGCACATTTTGTTCTAAGAGATGGCGCTGCTGGAATATTTTTAGCCGCAAATACTTTCCCTAAATCTCGAGAAACTAGAGCTCCGAAAGTAGAGGAGCTTCTGAGGTTCAGAGATAGAATATCATCTAAATTTTATTATTTAGCTGATGCTCCAGTCAAAGATCCTGATGGTAATTTAGCGATTGTTCGATTTAGCCGCAAAACTAAAGAGCAATATGTTATGACAGAGGTTGACGGTAAAGCAACAGGCTGGACGGCAAAGTACATTGATAATAAATGGGTTGAAGAAGCTAAAAAGAAAGCCGTAAAAGCTAAAGCGAAGCCTAAAACTAAAGTTAAAAAAGCTGTAAAAGCATAAATTTACTGGTTGTATTACTTTATATTTATTTAAAAGCGCCTTCAGGCGCTTTTTTTATGACTATTAATTTTTCCCCAATATGATTTGATATTAAGCTGCCTATGATAGAAATGGTTAGCGTTTAAAGGTTTATACCCGTTACCAATCAAGAGGCTATTTCAGAGCACTTGAGCGATATCAATTCAAGGCAGTGCATTGTAATAATCGTCGTTCCCTTATAAAAAGCATTGTTGATGAAGTGGTTTTGCTCAAGTGCTTCTTCGATGGGGCTAAAAACAATTTATGCTTCGTTATTAACTTTAGTCAGGTTCCTACATGGATGTAGGACATTAGGGTAACGCAGGAGCAGTTACCGAGAATAACCATGACGTAAACTTAATGCCTTGCATAAATGGATGTGAGATTTCGTCTGGAACATGAAATCTGTGCCCAAATTGTTTTTAGTTCTCACTGAAACCTGCATCCTGAATGATAACGGGTATATAAAGGCAACAAAGTCTAAGTTTAAAAAGCACTATATAAATAAGATACTGATTCAAAGTCGTCTCTTCTATGGCTAATTATTTTAGTTTTAATCTTGTGTCTAAAATATCTTTCGAAAAGAATAGCGTAATAGATAAGCCTTTTTAATTTGCTCAATAAGGGGAGGGCTTTAATGAATAATGACGAGTTATCACAAGTGTTATATTGAATTTGTGATTAAAATGTTTTTATTTTGTTAATATTGTGTTTTTTTTGGGCTGTACTATTAAATAATGTGCATTAAATACAAATTTTGTTGTTTATTGCATCGATAAGCTTGTTAATATACGCAATAATTATATGTAGTACTTCATTACTGCTTTAATTTTATTGTTTAATATTTAAATATATTAGTGGTATTTAAATATTAAAATGCATTTTTATAAAAAAGTTAAAGTTTTTTTGAATAGATATAGTGCTTTATTATAATTTTTAGACTAAATTTAAATTTATTACTAGCTTATAAATCTTTAGTGGATCCCGAATTAAATAAAAAGGAAATCAATATGTTAATATTAACGCGCCGTGTAGGCGAAACTCTTATGATTGGTGATGAAGTTACTGTTACTGTTTTAGGCGTTAAAGGCAATCAAGTAAGAATAGGTGTAAATGCTCCGAAAGAAATTTCAGTACACCGAGAAGAAATTTATATGAGAATTCAATCTGAAAAAGGTAATGCAGAGCCAGCAGATAGTTAATTCTGATAAATATTAAAAGCCGACAGTTGTCGGCTTTTTGTATATTTATGCCTGAAAATTAAACGTCTTGCCTGAAATCTCACCAAACAGAAATAAATCTACAAAAAATGTTTGACTTATTTTTTATATCCATTAATATTCGCGTCCATTGGAGAGGTGGCCGAGTGGCCGAAGGCGCTCCCCTGCTAAGGGAGTATCTGGTTTATCCCGGATCGAGGGTTCGAATCCCTCCCTCTCCGCCATTATTTTAATGGTTGTGAAAAAGATATCTTAAACATAGATATAAAATAAGTTTATTGCGGACGCGTAGCTCAGCTGGATAGAGTACCTGGCTACGAACCAGGCGGTCGCAGGTTCGACTCCTGCCGCGTCCGCCACTTTTTCTTTAAGTGGTTAAATATAAAAGATCGTAAATACGGTTATCATTTATCTTTTAACGTAGATATAAAACAAGTTTATTGCGGACGCGTAGCTCAGCTGGATAGAGTACCTGGCTACGAACCAGGCGGTCGCAGGTTCGACTCCTGCCGCGTCCGCCAATTTAAAAAAAACCAGTCTTATGACTGGTTTTTTTTCGCCTAAAATTTATTCAGTAAATAATACCAAGTCTATTAATGCGTACAGCGCTTATAAAAATAATAAAATTTATCTTATCTAATGGGTGATGACTGATGTGAACAGATAAGTTGTATTGGTTGTATGTCATAGCTACGCCCCAAATTATTACAGTAAGTTAAGTTGTTCTGTCTGATTAATTAATCCATTTAATGAGTATTTAATACGAAAGCTGTCGTTTGTATAATAAATTTTATTCATATAAATATGAATAATTATGACTACAGACGCCTCTTATGTATATTGTATGCAAAAATAAAATTATCCTCTATAGCTCTTGTTTATGCTGACGCTAAATTGTATACAATTCGATTTTTGTAATACTATGTTCTGAATAATTATCAATAATAGTGAATATTAAGTATTTTATGCTATTGACTAAATGTTATTTTTCTGAAAATAGAAAAAACAATTTGTTTTTAGTTATTGGAGTGATTATTCTAATTATCTTTAGAGTGATCTGAGGTTCTAAAATGGAACATCTAAACGAATTATTTATTGAAGCAGGCACATTAATGCTTGCCGGTATGGTTTTTGTTTTCGCATTTCTTGGTTTATTGGTAGTGTTTATTAACGCTGTATTAGCTAAGTTAGCAATTAAATATCCGGATGCTATACCTCAAACTAAATCATCGAGAGCTAATAAAGCTTCGAACAAGTCTACAGATAGTGTTTCGCCAAGTGTAGTTGCTGCTATATCTTCGGCTGTTTCAAAATATCGTAGTCAACATAATTAAAAATAGATAGGAGCATATTCATGTCAAAGCCTTTAGGTATCACTGAGGTCGTTTTACGTGACGGTCATCAATCACTATTAGCGACAAGATTACGCCTTGAAGATATGCTACCCATTGCTTCTACATTAGATGATATTGGGTATTGGTCAATCGAGTCATGGGGTGGAGCAACTTTCGACTCATGTATTCGTTATTTAGGTGAAGATCCTTGGGAGCGTATTCGTGCCCTTAAAAAAGCGATGCCTAAAACGAAACAACAAATGTTATTTCGTGGACAAAACATTTTAGGTTACCGTCATTATGCTGATGACGTAGTAGAAAAATTTGTAGAGCGTGCACACGTAAATGGTGTTGACGTTTTCCGTATTTTTGATGCTATGAATGATGTTCGTAACTTAGAAACATCAATTAAAGCAGCTGTAAAAGTTGGAGCGCATGCTCAAGGAACATTAAGTTATACCGAAAGTCCTGTTCATACGCTTGAAGGCTGGTTAACTATGGCGAAAAAGCTTGAGGATATGGGAGCACATTCTTTATGTATTAAAGATATGTCTGGCTTACTTAAACCTTACTTTGCAGCTGAGTTAATTGCTAAATTAAAAGAAACAGTAGCTTTACCTATTTCATTACATTGTCATGCTACAACAGGCTTAAGTGTTGCAACACATATGAAAGCAATTGATGCAGGTATTGATGTTATTGATACATCTATTTCTTCAATGAGCCAAACTTATGGGCATTCACCAACAGAAACTATCGCATCCATTGTAGATGGTACGCCACGTGATTCAGGCTTAGACGTAGTTAAAATGGCTGAAGTTGCTGCATATTTTAGAGGCGTACGTGAAAAGTATGCAAAATTTGAAGGTAGCTTAAAAGGTGTAGATGCTCGTATTCTCCTAGCTCAAGTACCTGGTGGCATGTTAACTAACATGGAAAGCCAATTAAAAGAGCAAGGCGCATCAGATAAATTTGATGAAGTATTAAAAGAGATCCCTCGTGTACGTAAAGACTTAGGTAATATTCCTTTAGTTACTCCAACATCTCAAATTGTTGGAACACAAGCCGTACTAAACGTACTTACAGGCGAACGTTATAAGTCTATTACAAAAGAAACTGCTGGTATCTTAAAAGGCGAATATGGCGCTACTGCTTCTCCTGTTGATGCTGAGCTACAAGCTAAAGTACTTGATGGCACTGAAGCTATTACATGTCGTCCTGCTGATTTAATTGAACCAGAAATGGACGCTTTATCAATTGAGTTATCTAATTTAGCGAAAGAAAAGTCAATCACGCTAGCTGATGATGAAATTGATGATGTATTAACTTATGCATTATTCCCGCAAATTGGTTTGAAGTTTTTAGAAAACCGTAACAATCCATCTGCTTTTGAACCGGTTCCTACTAAAGAATCAGCTAAAGCTTCTGCACCAGCATCGAAAGAAGATAAGCCTACTGAGAATTACGCAGTAAGTGTTGACGGTAAAGTTTATGACGTTGTTGTTGCTCCAGGTGGAAGCCTTGAAAGTGTTTCACATGCTCCCGGTGGTGAAATGCTTAAGCAGTCAACATCGGTTAGTGCTGCAGAAACACTAAATGCACCATTAGCAGGTAACATTTTTAAAGTGTTAGTGAATGAAGGTGAAGCGGTTGAAGCTGGTGAAGTTGTTATTGTGATGGAAGCAATGAAAATGGAAACAGAAATTCGTGCAGTAAGTGCAGGCGAAATTGTTGCTATACATGTTAAAGAGGGTGACTCTGTAACTGTTGGCGATACCTTACTAAGCTTAGCATAGGTGAAATAATGGAAGCATTACATACATTATGGTTGTCTACTGGCTTAGCTAACTTTGAAGTTGGCCAAGTGGTAATGATGTTGGTAGGTTGTGGGTTATTGTATTTAGCAATAGCGCGTAACTTTGAGCCTTTATTGTTACTTCCTATGGGATTCGGTGCAATATTAACGAATATCCCTGTTGCCGGTTTCTCTGAAGTGGGTGGATTATTACATTATATCTACTACGCAGGTATTGATACGGGTATATTCCCACTCATTATATTTATGGGGGTAGGTGCCATGACAGACTTTGGGGCGCTTATTGCTAACCCTAAAATGTTGTTTTTAGGTGCTGCTGCTCAGTTTGGTATATTTGCTACGTTATTTGGTGCTATTGCTTTAAATGCGATTCCTGGTATTGAGTTTACACTGAAAGACGCTTCTGCTATTGCGATTATTGGTGGTGCCGATGGGCCTACAGCAATATTTTTAGCTTCTAAGCTAGCGCCTGAATTATTGGGTGCTATCGCTGTTGCCGCGTATTCATACATGGCGCTTGTTCCTATTATTCAACCACCAATTATGCGTGCTTTAACCAGTGTTGATGAACGTAAAATTGAAATGGCTCAACTTCGTCATGTTACTAAGATAGAAAAAATTATATTCCCATTAGGTGTGTTGCTAATGACAATATTCTTTTTACCGTCAGCTACTCCGTTGGTTGGTATGTTCTGTTTAGGTAACTTAATGCGTGAATCGGGTGTTGTTGATCGTTTAAGTACAACAGCTCAAAACGAATTAATTAACATTACGACGATATTTTTAGGTTTAGGTGTTGGTTCTAAATTAAGTGCTCATGCGTTTTTAAACGTTGAAACCTTAGGTATTTTAGGCTTAGGTGCTGTTGCATTCTCAATTGGTACTGCATCAGGTGTACTGATGGCTAAGTTTATGAATAAAGTGAGTAAAGATCCTATTAATCCATTAATTGGTGCTGCAGGTGTTTCTGCTGTACCTATGGCGGCTCGTGTAGCAAATAAGGTTGGCTTAGAAGCTAATCCGCATAACTTCTTGTTAATGCATGCTATGGGACCAAATGTTGCTGGTGTACTAGGTTCTGCAGTTGCTGCTGGGATTTTATTAGCCTTAGTTGGCGGATAATTATTAGGTACTAAGAATTATTAACAAGTTAGAAACACAAAAGCGCAAACATTTTATTGTTTGCGCTTTTTTATTGTCTGAATATTGTTGAACAAACAAAGAGCACTTTGCTTCACCCTTCCTTAAATCAATATATAATTTAGTTGATTATGGATGACGTTTAAAATGAGTCCATTTGTTGTTATGTTTTTCAAAGCAGATCCTATCGTGCAATCTACTCGCTCTACCTTGCCAGAATTCAATATAAGTAGGTTTAACATTCCAACCACCCCAAAACTCAGGGTAAGGAATTTCCGCTAAACCTGCGAACTTCTTCTTATAATAAGCTTCACGTTCTTTTAACTCACCAGAAGATGTTAACTTAGTGCTTTGTTTAGACGCCCAAGCACCAATTTGGCTACCTCTATCTCGGCTATGAAAATAACGTTTAGATTGCTCGGCCGATGTTTTTGATACTTCGCCTTCTATACGAATTTGGCGTTGTAAAACATTCCAATGAAAGAGCAGTGATATTTTATTATTTGCTT
Source organism: Pseudocolwellia agarivorans (assembly GCF_002000085.1). Classification (GTDB taxonomy): domain Bacteria; phylum Pseudomonadota; class Gammaproteobacteria; order Enterobacterales; family Alteromonadaceae; genus Pseudocolwellia; species Pseudocolwellia agarivorans. The sequence goes on along the minus strand of NZ_MUZU01000007.1, from coordinate 184,888 downwards.
CTAATTCTTGGCTTTTACTGCTGCCATAGTTTGTATAAAAAACAAAGCCATCAGTATTATATTCTTTGAGTAATACCATTCTAGAACGTGGTTGACCGTTAGTGTCACACGTACTTATAGACATAGATTCAGGTAACAATATCCCCGACTTTTGGGCATCGTTAAACCACTGCTCAAATAAAGCTAATGGATCGGTTTCTGAAGAAATATCAGGTAAAGGTAGAGCTACCCCTTGACCAAAGGTGAGTAAACATTTTAGTTTTTCAAGTAAATTCATTAAGTTAATTCAAATGATTTTTTATTATTTTAACAGTTTTAGATACTAAGGATAATAAAAATAATACGGGAGGTTAAGGTATTGATTATTTAGCGTATTTTGTTTTTTATAACTCCCAATCATCACTATCGTCTAATAATTCTTTTAAGCGTTTTCTTTCTAAGAGATCGTCGATACGCCTTCTTACTTTACTGTTACGCTCTGCTTTTGTTCCTTTTGCTAGATCTTTATCGTAATCACTTTCGTCAATACTATCTATTTCATCACTGCTATCTAGATCATCACTCATATAACACCTAAATTTTACAACTTTATACTTTGAACATAGGTAAAAAATTATAACTTTTCAAATTTGAATATCAATAATTTATTTATGTTTGTTTAGATATTTTTAATAGCTTGATAAACTAAATGTTGATTTAATATTCTAGATGTACATAAATGACTCCAACTAACTTTTCTTCGTGGATAAATAACATATCTATAAGTGCTTTTAATCGCTTTAACAGGCAGTTAGTTATTTTACAAGGAAGTGAGCAATGGGCTAATTCGTTACTTAAAAAAGTTGATTCATATCCTTTTGTTGATGAGGGACAAGTTAAACAAAGAAAGCGTTGGTATATTTACAGCGATAATGTAAAACGTCAAAGTAATATAAATAAGCAAACATATAGAAATCAATTAGGTACAGAAAGTCATTTTGTTGTTTTGTATAGCGAAGAACTCAATGTAGATGCCTTGGCTGCTTTATCTGGCACCTTGGTTGCTGGAGGTATTCTTTTTATCGTTTTACCTAACAAGATAGAGGCCTCAAGCTTTTTTAGAAATAGCTTATTTAATCAACGTTTGGTTAATAAAATTTTAAATTATTCAACCTTCGAAATTGTAAAGGAAGCTGATTCAGATAGTATAAATTTAGAAAACAGTTTTAAACAAATTTCAGTAATTCCCCAAAAGGATCCAAAAAGCTCCCTTCTAGCAATGAAATGTGTAACGGAAGAGCAATTCATTGCAGTAAAGCATATTATCCAAGTGGTAAAAGGTCATAGAAATAGGCCTTTAATACTAACAGCCGACAGAGGTAGAGGTAAGTCATCAGCTTTAGCGATAGCATGTGCTCATTTATTAGATAACACAAAGTCTGAATTAAGGATCGCTATTACGTCTACACATAGAAAATCTTTAAATGTGTTTTTTATGCAGTTAGCAAAAAGTTTAGCGCATAAAAATAAATATCCCATTGATACCAACCAATTAGAACATGAAAATGGTTGCGTACAGTTTATTGCCGTAGACGAATTAATAAAAACTAAAACTGTGTTTAATTTAGTTTTAGTGGATGAAGCTGCTTCGATACCTTTATATTTTTTAAATCAATTATTGGTTAAACATCACCGGATGGTTTTTGCTAGTACGGTTCATGGATACGAAGGTGCAGGAAGAAGTTTCTCTTTAAAATTCCAAAAGAACGTCTCGCAAAAATATCCAGAAGGTAAAGTTTTACATATCAGTCAGCCAATCAGGTGGGCAGAAAATGATCCTGTTGAAGCTTTTATTTATGAGCTTTGTTTGTTGAATGCAGAAACGCCAAGTTTACCAGCAAGCTTTTCATTATCAGAATCTTTAATGGCAAAGAATAATGAGAATTTATTTTTTGAGTTTACCCAAGTCAGTACAGAGAAGTTAATGTTAAACGAGTTACTCTTACAGCAAGTTTTTGCTGTGCTCGTTACGGCACATTACCAAACGTCACCGAACGATCTTAGATTATTACTTGATAACCAAAATATTAGGTTAGTGACTCTGTCTTCTCAAAAGCAATTAATTGGTGTCGCTTTATTATTAAAAGAAGGGACAAATGCAGATGAAGAGTTAAAAGGGTTAATTCAAACGAACCAAAGACGATTAAAAGATCAGTTTATTCCGCAATCTTTATTAACGCATTGTGGTGAAGAGAACAGCTTTAACTATTCTTATTTAAGAGTTATGCGTATTGCTATTCTACCTGAGTTGCAAGATAAGGGATTAGGTCGTTTGTTCTTATCAAATATTGAAGAGTATGCACAGCAACAAAATATCGACTTCATTGGAACAAGTTTTGGGGCGAACAAGCCACTACTTAATTTTTGGCAGAAACAAAATTATAAAATTGCTCGTATTGGTTTTACTAAAGATAAAGCCAGCGGTGAACATTCAGCGTTACTCCTAAAAGTTATTAATCAACAACACAGTGAATACCTCGATAAAATTGAAAATAGTTTTTATCAGAGTTTTGACTACTTATTAGCTGAACAATATAAAGAGTTGTTACCTGAACTTGTTTGGCAAATTATGACTTATTGCCCAATAGATTCTTTACCTAAACTAAATAACTCTGACTTGAAAACGATAGAAGACTTTTACACTAAAAAACGCCAATATAGTGTTTGTGTTTATCATCTACATAAGTGGTTACAGCATCAAATGAAAAGGTCTTTTGATCCTTCTATGGCTCCCATCATTAGTAAAATATTCCAACGGAAAGAAATTTCAAACCTAGCTGAATCTTATGGCTTTACAGGTAAAAAAGCATTTAATGATCATTTAATTCAATTTACACAACGCTATTACCAAAAGCAGATAAAATAAGATATTTTGTTTTTAGATATTCGTTTGTGGTTGGACAACAGGAATAAATATGCAGGAAGTGATTAAGGTTGAAAACTTAGTAAAACAATACGGTGATTTAAATGCTGTTGACGATGTGAGTTTTTCAATCATGAAAGGACATTGTTTTGGGCTGTTAGGTCCTAATGGCGCAGGAAAAACAACCACGATTGAAATAATGGAAGGTATTATTTCTGCCACTCAAGGCTGCGTTTTTTATAACGGAAAAGAGGTTGATCCGTCTATTTCTCAACAAATAGGTATTCAATTTCAAAATACGGCACTACAAGATTTTTTAACAGTAAAAGAAACCTTAGATTTATTTGCTGCTTTTTATGATAAAACCGTGTCTCAAGAGAAATTGATTGAGTTGTGTGACCTTAGTGAGTTTCTAAATAAAAATAACCGCTTACTTTCAGGTGGTCAAAGACAACGTTTATTACTGGCGCTGGCTTTGATTAACGATCCTGAAATAATTTTTCTCGATGAGCCGACAACAGGATTAGATCCACAAGCACGTCGTAATTTCTGGCAGTTGATTAAGAATATTAAAGCTGAAGATAAAACGATTATTTTAACTACACATTACATGGACGAAGCAGAACAATTGTGTGATGAAGTAGTGATTATGGATCACGGGAAAATTATTGAATCGGGAACACCTGATGCTTTATTAAATAAACATTTCGAGAGTATTTTTATTTATCTTCCATCTATGCATTTAACGCCTGAACTAGTTGAAAAGTTTCAAGGTGAAGTTCAAGGCGATAGGGTAGAGATCACTACGCAACATGTGGAAAAAACCTTAACACAATTGATTGAGAATAAAGTCTTGCTAGAAGGTCTACATGTAAAGTCAGCTAACTTAGATGATTTGTTTTTGAAACTAACTGGCTATTCTTTGAGGGATTAATTGATGAACTTTAAACGTTTTTTTGCAGTGGTAAAAGCTCGTAATCTTGAATTCTTTCGAGACAGATCTTCTTTAGGTTGGAACGTATTATTTCCTGTTTTAATGTTAGCAGGCTTATCTTTTGTTTTTTCAGGTGATGGGCGTGGCGTTTATAAAGTAGGAGTGATTAATTTACCAACAGCACAATCAAGTTTCATTGAAACTAAGCATATAGACTTTGTTGATTATAATGATGTAACACTAGCCACCACAAAGCTTGAACATCATGCTATAGACTTGCTAGTAGATTTTAACCTAAAAAAATATTGGGTAAATGAAGGTGCGCCTAATAGCTATTTAGTGGAAAAAATATTTAAAAGTGAACACACAAACTATCAACGTTTAACTACACAAGGAAAGCCTATTCGATATGTTGATTGGGTTTTACCTGGCATTTTGGGGATGAATATGATGTTTAGCTGCTTGTTTGGTGTTGGCTACGTCATTGTTAGGTACAGAAAAAATTCAGTGCTTAAGCGTTTGAAGGCAACACCTTTATCCGCTTTTGAGTTTGTATCAGCCCAACTGGTATCACGTTTATTTATTGTTATGTTTATGTCGAGTACTGTGTATATTGGCTGTAACATTTTCTTCGATTTTTATATGTTGGGCAGTTATTTAGACTTATTTATTATTGGCGCCTTAGGTGCTTTTAGCTTAATTACTTTAGGGCTTTTAGTAGCGAGTCGAAGTAAAAGTGAAGAATTGATTGGTGGCTTGTTAAACTTAACATCATGGCCGATGATGTTGTTATCAGGTGTTTGGTTTAGTTTAGAAGGTGCTCCAAGTGCAATTCAAACTTTTTCAAATTTCTTGCCATTAACGCATTTAGTAACGGGAGCACGTAAAATAATTACTGAAGGCGCAAGCTTAGCTGATATAAGCTTTCACTTATGGTGCTTAGTTGCTATGTGTTCACTATTTTTAGTTTTAGGCTCTGCTTTATTTAGTTGGAACACAGAACGATAAGTCATTGGTTGGGTTAGCCAAAATTACCTTTTTAGCTATACTTAAAGGTATAGATTTATTGATGAGATATGAGGTTATCTATTCAAAATTTTCTTTTAAAAAGCACTGGCTGTATATTTGTTTTTTTAGCTATTTTAGGCGCTGTTTTGCCATTGCTACCGACAACGCCATTTTTGTTGGTAGCAGCAGGGTGTTTTGCAAAGTCGTCACCTTATTTTCATAAAAAATTATTAAACAGTAAATTATTTGGTCAGTTGATCAGAGATTGGCAAGACTCACGATCCATATCACAAAAGTCTAAAATGATTTCTTTATGTTCTATGGTATTAGCTGGGGTCTGGTCGTGTTATATACTGGAAAATATTTGGTTAAAGGTGTTGGTTATGACTTTGATGGTGGGGCCGGCTATTTTCGTTTATAGACTACCTATTGCTAAACCAGCAAGCAGACAAATAGTCTAGAGTTTGTTAGTTTGCAATCTAAATACGGCGATTATGCTAAGGCTTTACCCACTAAAGCGGCTAAATGATCAGGTAAAGTTAATTTAAGTGCAATTTCATGTGCTTGGTCTGACATTTTTCGCCACGTAAGCTGTAATATTCTAATGATTTTTTCTTCGGTATGTTTTGCTGCAAACTCATCAAAATAATGCTGCAGAAATACTAAACAAGCGACATCTTCTAATGTTTGAGTATCAGGGTTTGATTTTATTTTTTCTTTACGTAATAGCTTAGCGGTAGTTTCTGCATCTTCTTCAGAGTAACCATGTTCAATCATGAGGTTTTTAGTTAATTCAGCGTGAAATTTACCTTGTTCAATTCGCCACTTTAAATAACCTGCTTTACCCGCATCAAATTCAGTTCGTTTTAGGTGCCAGCGTTTAATATGCTGCGCACGAACAGCTATTTGTAATAGTTCATTGGCTTTAGGCCAATATTGGTTAATACATGCGGTCATGTATTGACCATATAATAATTCTTTAGGTTGAGTTTTTCCGTTAAATAGCGTGGTATTGGGATCTTCTGAATTAATATCGTCAATTGCAGTAAAAACAGAATGTAGTTTAGAGTTTGTCATGGGGCTACCTAAAAAATAAAGAGTTACATTCTAGCTTTTTATATTTTATTTTCCAGTAATACTCTATTTTACTCTAATGTAGACTTTGATTTTTTATAACTTATTGATTTTTATTTGAGGTTGTGTTTTGTAAGTCTATGATTTTATTTTTTAAATGCGTTATTTTTCTAATTGTGAAACTTAAGTGGTTATTCATTTTTTTATAAGTTGATAGATAGTTATGAAGGCGTAAAAATACGTATTTAAATAAATACTCTACTTTCTCGCTTTTTTACTGATATGCACTAATATGTAAGTAATTAACTTTAAAATACAAAGAAACGCCTTAACTTTAGCGTTATGTTTTATGTTATCCAAGGATGAAATTAGGTTGAAACTCTAAGTATGAATAGTATAAACCATTATATTTTTAAAGAATGTGTTGAAGCATTTGTAGAATTAAATAATGCGGAGTTTGCTCTGGGGTTTGTGGTCAGTACGACAGTACAGCCGAACTTTGTATATTTAGATACAAAGGTTGTTATTAATTCTCTCGATTTACCCGAAAAAGATGTTATTAAATTAACCCGACATTTAGAACGGAACTTCTTTGAGCAAGCTTGTACAGAAGAAACACTATTTTTTGACAAAAACAGTAATCTACACAACTCCAATGTATTAAATAATAAAAACATCAATAATATACGCTATGTTCCTATTAAGGACGCATTGGGGATTTATGCTGTAATTTTATTAATTAATGTGAAGTTATCTAAAGTCACTCAGAAATTACCAGATATTACATCACTTGTTGCTTCTTCATTAAAGTTGTTTGAACATTCAGTTAAAGAAACTGAATTATACCCCGTTAAAGTAACCCCCCAAAAAAACATAAGTAATAATAAAAAAGCTGTAGAGTCTTTATTAAAAAACACTTTTCACCCAACGTTTATATTTAATGATGAATTCAAAGTATTGAAAGCTAACTCGGCTTCACAGAAATTATTTCATTCAAATATTGAACGTGGTTGGCCTACTATGGATAAACTACTCGAAAAATCTATACCGAGCGTTGCAACAGCTTTACTTAATACAATTAATAAATATGGCTTTCTTGGACACTTAAATAAAGAACAGTGGTGCGATGTTAATTTTGAACACAATTCTTACCAATCAGTTAAGGTTGATATTCAGTTGTTTGAAATAGAGTATTTAGGCACTCAATGTTTTGGGTTAATGCTTAATGAAAAATATGATGCGGAAATTACAGCACAAGATTATTTTTCGAGTTTACAACGATTTAATGCTTTAACCAGTGTTGTTCCTATGGCTATTTTACAACTAGATAAAAATTGGCGGTGTTCTTATGTAAATGAAACATGGGGGCGATATACAGGACAAAATATTAAAGACTCAAAAGAGCAAGGTTGGCTCTCTTGTTTACATCAATCTGACATTCAAGAAATATTACCTACTATACAAAGAGTCACCTTTTACGCCAAAAACTATACAGGAGAAATACAATTAAAAAGAATTGATCAATCTAATTTATGGGTTTCTATTAATGCCATTGGTTTATTTAATGATAAATGTGAGTTAACTGGTTTTATATTGACCCTGCATGACATTTCAGAGAGTTATCTCCATGCAGAAAAATTAGAAAAAATGGCTAATTATGATCATTTAACAGGCTTGTCTAATCGAAGCTTTTTTAATGACCGATTAGCGGTAGCATTGTCGCGTTCTAGTCGGCATGGTATTACTGCATTAATGTTTTTAGATTTAGATAAGTTTAAAAATATTAATGATACCTTAGGGCATCCTGTTGGCGACAAAGTTATTCAAGAAGTCGCTTCACGCTTGGCATCAACGGTAAGAAATGAAGATACCATTGCTCGTTTGGGAGGAGATGAGTTTGCTATTATTTTTACTGATATAAAAACAATTCATGTGCTTGCTTCAATCGCTCAAAAAATTGTGAATGCTGTGCACTTACCCTTTACAGTAGAAGAGCATCCTATAGCTATGTCTTGTAGTATTGGCATTGCAATGACCGATGAAGATAAGATGCTTCATACTCCAACCGACATGTTAAATAAGGCGGATTTAGCCTTATATAAAGCGAAAGAATTAGGGCGAAATCAATTTTATTTTTATGATAGCCAACTTGAACATAATATCACCATGTTAAACAGGCTTCGTGAAAGTTTAAATAACCCATCAAAAAATGAATTTACCATTGTATTTCAACCGCAAGTAAACATTCATTCAAATCAAATATCAGGATTTGAAGTACTTTCACGATGGAACAACGATATTTTAGGCCATGTAGGACCTGATACGTTTATTAAACTTGTTGAAGATAACAACTTAATCTATGAATTCTCATTATGGTTATTTAATGAGGCTATCAAAACCGTGAGTCAATGGGTTAAAGTAGGGCTTATTAAGCAACCTCAAAGGGTCGCGATAAACCTATCTGCTAAGCAGTTACATTTTCACGATTTTTCTGATCAAGTTATTGATCTATTTGCCAGTAAAGATATGTCACCAACGTGGTTTACTCTAGAGGTTACTGAAACGGCTTTTATTGAAGATCCTACCATTGCTGGCAAAAATTTGAAAAAACTTCAAAAAGCTGGCTTTTTAATTGCGCTAGATGATTTTGGTACAGGATACTCATCTTTAAATTTATTAAGAAGAATGCCATTAGATTACATAAAAATAGATCGTAGCTTTATTAAAGATGTTTTATCTGATGATGATACCGCTAAAATTGTTAAAGCTATTATAGGGTTATGTGAAATGTTGAATTTAGGTGTTATTGCTGAAGGCGTTGAAAACGCACAAACAAAAGATTGGTTGATTGCCAACGATTGTTACACCCATCAAGGGTATTATTTTAATAGACCATTAACGAAAACAGATACTCAATCGTTACTTCTTAATGCTGCAGCACTCGCTACTATAGCAAGTTAATAATTTAGCTATAAGTGATAAATAAAATTTAAGTGGACCTTTAATGGACAAGTCATCACAAACGTTGAACAGCTCGTATCATGCAACTGTTGAAACCGAAGAAACAACTCAAAAAAGAAATGATGTTTTGAAAGACGAACTTAACAAAGAGCTTGAGTGTTTAAAACGAGTAATAGAAAAGTTGGAAACAACGAATAGCGAATTACAATTAGTAAATAAAGAGCTGTATACCGTAAATAATGAATACCAAGAAAAAATCACTCAATTAAGTGAGGCCAATACAGATCTTGATAATGTGATCAACTCTATTGATATCGGTATCGTTTTTTTAGATGAGCAATTAGCCATCCGAAAATATACATTACAATCTACTCATTATTTTAATTTAAGACCAAGCGATATTGGTCATTCTATACAAGATATTACACACCAATTAGATTACAGTGAGTTTTTCATCCAAATTGCTATTGTGCGTAGTAAAAACATTATTATTGAAAGAGATATACTGACTAAATCAGGACAAGCTGTTTTATTAAAAATAATGCCTCACACCCTTAATGAGCATACACTCGAAGCAAAACAAGGTGTGTTAATTACGATTACAAATATTTCTCGTTTGAAATTTGTTGAAAATGCATTAACTCAAGCACAAGAGCAATTTAAAAGTTTGTTGATTAGTCGTTCAGAGCGTTTACATCATCGTATCGAAAAAAACCAAAACATAACGGTACTAGTTATTGACGATGATATTATTGATCGCAAAATAATTAAGCGCTATTTAAAAGACGTTAATGAGCGAGAATATCAAATAATTGAATCTTCAGGGATTGATGAAGCGATTGCTATATTACAACAAAAGAAGATAGATGTTTGTTTATTAGATTATCAACTGAGCGGTAATACAGCGGAGGATTTTTCTCGAGCATTAAAATCTAAAAAAATTGATGTGCCGGTAATTTTGTTATCTGGTCAAGAAGAATCCACAATGGATAATGAATTTTTAATGAATGAAATTAACGACTCTATTAAAAAAAATGACTTGTCTAAACCATTATTAATAAGGTGTATCGATTATATATTGGAAAGAAAAGAAATCAGAAATATTGTTCAGCAATTTGAAGTGTAAGTATAATATTAACCGTTTGAGCTATTAACAGAATGAATAAATTATTAATTAGAGCTTTGTTTTTTTCTATTATTATTGGTTGTATGGGAGTTTTTAGTACTTATTACTTATCAATACAAGTGGGCGAGCAATTAAAAAAACAAAGCTACCTTAAACTTAAAAATATTGCTAAACAGGTTTCAATTCGTTTTCAAGATGCTATTGATATGTCTGTTAATGATTTACAAGCGTTACAGGCATTTTATAGTTCAAACCTACAAAACCTTTCTCAAGATAATTTTGATCGTTATATGGACATAGTTAATATTGAAAAGCGTCATTATATTCAGGCTCTAAGCTGGGTTCCTTATATTGTTGCAGAAGATAGAAAGATTTTTGAAGCTAATATTAAAATTAAACACCCTAATTTTAATATTACTGAACGAACAGAAACAGGTAAATTAATTGTTAGTAACAACAAATCTTACTATACCCCCGTTACCTTTATTAGTCCTTATGATATTAACAAAGCTGCTCAAGGGTTTGATTTAAGCAGTAATAGTATTCGTCGAGCTTCTTTACAAAAAGCTAAAAATACAGGACAAATAACAGCTACGTCTAAAATAAACCTTGTACAAGAAAACGAAGACTCATATGGTTTTTTAATGATAGCCCCAGTTTACCGAACTAACGTATCTGCGACTACAGAGGCTGAACGCTCTAATTTCCTTATTGGTTATGCAACAGGCGTATTTCGCATTAATAACTTAATGGAAAATGTTAGAGAAAAAGCAGATAAAGAAGGTTTAATTTTAACATTAGTCGATGTAGAAAGTGATAATGGAGGGCTTTTATATGGCAACGGGAATGAAAGTACAGCTTTTAGTTTTGATTTAACAATTCCTGATCGCCGTTGGAAGTTGGATGTATCCCTTAATGAAGGTTTGTTGCGTGATATTGAATCTCCTCGTATTGCTTATTGGGTACTCATTTCTGGCATTATGATAAGTGTGTTGTTAGCTTTATGTATATACGGTTTACAAGTTGTTATTTATCGTTCTCAACATATTAAAAAGTTGGGTAAACAGTTAAAAGACCAAAATAATCAATTAGAAGAAACAGTAGAAGAAAGAACAAAGTTACTTGAGCAGAAAAACGTACTGCTTAACGAGCATGTAGAAGAATTAACTCAGCAGCGTAAAAGACTTTCAGCATTAATGATTGAATCTAAGGTGGCGAAAAATGATGCAGAAGAACGAGCAAAAGATTTAGCGCGATCAAATAAAGAGCTCGATGAATTTGCTTATATAGCCTCTCATGATTTAAAAGCACCTTTACGTGGTATTGATCAACTGGCAAATTGGATAGCTGAAGATGTTGAAGAAGGAAATTTAAATGAAGTACCTGAAAATATCAGGTTAATGCGTTCACGAGTTCAGCGCTTAGATTCGTTGTTGAGTGATTTGTTGGATTATTCTCGTGCTAATCGACAAGAATACAAGCTAACCCAGATTCATTGTAATGAGTTAATTGAAGAGTTATTTAGCCTTATTGCCCCACCTAAGGGCTTTCAATTACATGTTAAAGGTAATCTCCCTGACTTTTTAACAGTTAGCGCTCCATTTGAACAAGTGCTCCGTAATTTACTAAATAATGCCATTAAACATCATGACAAAAATAACGGTAATATTACCGTGAGCTGTCATGAAGAGGGGGTCTATTATAAATTCTTCATTGAAGATGATGGTCCCGGAATTAGCCATAATAATCACATTAATATTTTTAAAATGTTTAAAACACTGAAGCCTCGTGATGAAGTTGAGGGAAGTGGAATGGGGCTTGCCATCATTAAAAAAATTGTAAAGTACTATGGTGGTTATGTATCTGTAGAGTCAGAAATAGGAAAGGGAAGTATATTCTGTTTTACGTGGCCTAAAAATATAACAGAATGTAAAAGTGATGTAACTTTGCAGGAGTTAGTCAGTGAGGTTTAACTATCTCTTTTTAAAATGGCATAAATTTCTTCAATAAACTTTTTATTGTAGTCTTTTTCTAAAAACGCTTCGGGATCATAAGTTTTCGCTTCATTTACTAAGCTTACTGTTACTAGACCACTTAAAAACACAATGGGAAAAGAAGAGTCTGCATTACGGATATGAAGGGCAATATCCCCACCTGTACCATCAGGTAAATTCCAGTCAATTAACGCCAGAGAATATTTTTCTAAATTAAACATTTGTTTGGCTTCATCAACAGTGTCGGCTATATGCAGTACTATTTTGGGTTGTAGATTATATCTGTTGAGGTATAAAGACATTAACTCTACTTCATCCTTGTCATCTTCTACATAAAAAACATTTACGATATCAGTCATTATTAAGCTCTTTTGGAAAATATAAAGTAAAACTTTTTATTCTTTCCTGGGGGATTTTAATATAACCTAAATTCAGGTTAATTAAACCTAACTAGGGTTTGAGAATAACCATTTTCTTTCTAATTCATCACTGGGCATTGCTTTGTCAAAAAAGTAACCTTGTAATTCACTAATTTCAAGTTGTTTACAAAGTTCATATTGATACTCTGTTTCAACGCCTTCTGCAATAATATGTAGGCCAATAGTATTCACCATTTTTGTGATGCCTTTTACAATGGATAAATGTCTTGTTTCTCTGTCTGATGTCGGTAAGAGTGATTTATCTATTTTAACGGTGTTAATTGGGAAATTGACTAAATGAGATAGTGAAGAAAATCCCGTTCCGAAATCATCTAAAGCTAATTTACAACCCAATTCGCAAAGCTCGTTTATTTGCATGCGATTACTTTCATCTTGAACAAGTAAGGCTGTTTCTGTTAGCTCTAATATTAATGATTTAGAAGGCACATTATAGGCTTTTAATGTTTTTTTTATGGTTGAAGTAAGGTTCTTACTTTCTAATTGGATTGCCGAAATATTAATAGCCATTGTGAATTCATCATCAAACTTTGTTTGCCAAAGCGAAAGTTGTTTTATTCCTGTTTCTAATACCCATTCACCTATTTCTTCTATTATACGAGATTGTTCTGCAACCGGAATAAATTCATCTGGGTAACATATAAAAGGGCTGTTCGGCCATCTGATAAGTGCTTCAACCCCTATCATTTTTTTATTTAGGGTACTGATAACTGGCTGATAATGTAATTCAAAATCATTGTTTTTTATTGATTCTTTTAATTGGGTTTCAATTTGAAAGTTGCGTGAAAACTGCTGCTGCATTAATGGTTCAAAATAACAAAGCTGGTTACGTCCTTCTTTTTTAGCTCTATACATTGCAATATCAGCATATTTCTTTAATGTTTCTGCTGAGTCAGCATCATTGGGATATAATGCTATACCAATACTAACACCACATTGCAGTTGATTTTCATTAATAACGATAGTTTTGCCAAGGGCTTTTATTATACGTCTAGCAACGGTTGTCGCATCATTATCATTTTTTAATCCGGTTAACAATATAGCGAACTCATCACCTCCTAAACGAGCAAATAATTCGTTTCCACGTAAACATTGGTTGGTACGTTTGGCGACTTCTTTCAGAAACATATCCCCCATTTCGTGACCATAGGTGTCATTAATGTTTTTAAAATGATCAAGATCTAAAAAGAGTAATGCGATAATATCATTAGATCGTTTATTGTTATTGATTGAAACTTTAAGTGCATCTTCAAAGTGGTATCTATTTGAAAGCCCAGTTAGGGAGTCTTTTTCAGCTAATTCTCTAACTTGACAGAAACTATCGTGAAGCTTTTTTTCCATCTCAAAGCGTTTTTTAGCTTGTAAAAGAGAGCGTTTTAATTTTGACGATGTGATTTCTTTTTTGGTAATAAAATCTTGAGCGCCTGCATGTAAACACGATAGGGCTAATTCTTCATCTTCAGATGAACTCATCATTATAATGGCAGTTTCACCTAAGTTTGGTCTGCTTCTTATTTCTATCACCATTTCTATGCCATCTATTTCGGGCATCATATAATCAAGCAATAAGACATCAAACTCACCGGTTTCAGCAAGTTTTAGGCCTTCTATAGCCGAAGAAACTTCACATAAGTTACGAACATTCGCATCATTAGTGAGTGCTCTTTTAATTAGCTTTCGATCAACTTCATCGTCATCGACTAAAAGTATATTCACATGAATTCCTTATGTTAAATACGGCCAGCTTGTAACAAAACTAACACTTTCAATTGTCTATAGCCTATTCTATTTGAAATTCAAATTTTTACTATATCTTTGTGCCTGCATAAACACTTCATAATTATAGCGTTAATTTAAAATATTGCTTTGGCCTTTTCTATTAAGATAATTTTAATGTAAAAATCCAATATACCCCTATCTAATATATTGTCGTTTAAGGGTAAGTTAAGTATAATGCTTTCCCGTCCTGTTAGATTGAATTGTTTCACTAAACAGTTTGTCAATTTAACACAAAATTCTGCTTATCCTGACTTTGGTATCACATGACAACTAGATATATTTTTGTAACAGGCGGCGTTGTATCGTCTCTTGGAAAAGGCATTGCTGCTGCATCTTTAGCGGCAATACTTGAAGCCCGTGGCCTTAATGTCACTATGCTTAAACTTGATCCTTATATTAATGTTGACCCAGGTACAATGAGTCCAATTCAACATGGTGAAGTATTTGTGACAGAAGACGGTGCTGAAACCGATCTTGATTTAGGTCACTATGAGCGTTTTATTCGTACCAAAATGAATAAACGTAATAACTTTACAACAGGTCGTATTTACCAAGATATTCTTGCCCGTGAACGTAAAGGTGAATTCTTAGGTGCAACCATTCAAGTTATTCCACATATAACTAACGACATTAAGCGTCGCGTTATTGAGGGGGCTGAAGGTTATGATATTGCTATGGTCGAAATTGGCGGCACAGTGGGTGATATTGAATCACAACCCTTCTTAGAAGCTATCCGCCAGTTAGGTGTTGAGTTAGGCCGTGAACGTGCGATGTTCATGCATTTAACACTTGTGCCATATATAGCAGCAGCAGGCGAAATTAAAACTAAACCAACACAGCATTCTGTTAAAGAATTACGCTCAATTGGTATTTTTCCTGATATTTTAGTTTGCCGCAGTGAACAAGCTATTCCGGCTAATGAACGTGCAAAAATCTCGCTATTTACTAATGTAGAAGAAAAAGCCGTTGTATCAATGCGTGATGTTGACAGTATTTATAAAGTACCTGCGTTATTAAAAGCACAAGGCACAGATGAATTAGTGGTTAAACGTTTTGGATTAGATGTACCTGAAGCAGATTTAAGCGAATGGGAACAAGTACTTTATCAAGAAGCAAATCCTAAAGGTGAAGTTACTATAGGTATGGTAGGTAAATACATTGAATTACCTGACGCATACAAATCAGTAAATGAAGCACTTAAACATGCGGGTTTAAAAAACCAAGTTACTGTAAAGATACAATACGTTGATTCTCAAAATGTAGAGAGTAAAGGCGTTTCAGTTCTTGAAGGATTAGATGCTATCCTTGTTCCTGGTGGGTTTGGTGAACGTGGTGTTGAAGGTAAAATCTTAGCCGCACAATACGCACGTGAAAATAAAGTGCCTTATTTAGGGATTTGTTTAGGTATGCAAGTTGCCTTAATTGATTATGCTCGTAATGTTGCGGGTTTAACCGATGCACATAGTACAGAATTTAATCCAGAAACATCAGCTCCAGTTGTGGGGTTAATCAATGAATGGTTAGACGAAGAAGGGCAAGTTGAATATCGCCACGAAGATTCAGATTTAGGCGGTACCATGCGTTTAGGCTCTCAGTTATGTCATTTGCTTCCTAATACGAAAGTACATGAAGTTTATGGTAGTAATACTATTTATGAAAGACATCGTCATCGTTATGAAGTGAATAATAACTATAGAGATCAGTTAAGCAAAGCAGGTTTAATCTTTTCTGGTTTATCTACTGACAAGTCGTTAGTTGAAGTTATTGAAATACCAGATCACCCATGGTTTGTTGCTTGTCAATTTCACCCTGAGTTCAACTCAACTCCTCGTGATGGACATGCGTTATTTGAAAGTTTTGTTGCTGCTTCTTTTGAGCATCAAAAAAATAAACAATCATAATATTAAAACCGTAGCCTAGCTGCGGTTTTCTTATTTAAAATTGTTATTTAGGGTATTTAAAATAATTGAATGTTCTAAAAAAGAATATTCATTTATATATAATTAGTATAAATGTTGTCGTAAATAGTATTTATAAGCTCGCTGTATATAAATACCGAGCGGCTTTTTAATAAAATAGGATAAAAAATGTCGAATATTAGTAAGATTATTGCTCGTGAAATCATGGACTCTCGTGGTAACCCAACTGTTGAAGCTGATGTTTATTTAGAATCAGGTGCTTGGGGCCGCGCTGCTGCTCCTTCTGGTGCTTCTACGGGATCACGCGAAGCTTTAGAGTTACGTGATGGTGATAAAGCTCGTTACTTAGGTAAAGGTGTTTTAAAAGCAGTTGCTGCAGTAAATGACAGTATTGCTCCTGCTTTATTAGGTCAAAGCGCTTTAGAACAAGCAAAGGTTGATCAAATTATGATCGACTTGGACGGTACTGAAAACAAAGAAAAATTTGGCGCTAACGCTATTCTTGCTGTTTCTTTAGCTGTAGCTAAAGCGGCTGCTAATGCTAAAAATGTTCAATTGTTTGAACACATTGCTGACTTAAACGGTACTCCAGGTGTTTACTCTTTACCTTTACCTATGATGAACATCATTAATGGTGGTGAGCATGCTGATAACAACGTTGATATTCAAGAATTTATGATCCAACCTGTTGGCGCTGACAGTTTTAAAGAAGCGTTACGTATGGGGGCTGAAATTTTCCATGCGCTTAAGAAAGTATTATCAGCTAAAGGCTTAAATACAGCCGTTGGTGATGAAGGTGGTTTTGCACCTGACTTAGCCTCTAATGCTGATGCATTAGCAGTAATCAAAGAAGCAGTTGCTGCTGCAGGTTACGTTTTAGGTAAAGATGTTACTTTGGCTATGGATTGTGCAGCTTCTGAGTTCTACGATGCAGACAAAGGTATTTACGATCTTAAGGGTGAAGGCAAGCAGTTTACAGCTAACGAATTTTCTGATTTCTTAGCAACGCTTTGTGAAGAATACCCAATTGTTTCAATTGAAGACGGCTTAGATGAGTCAGATTGGGATGGTTTTGCTTACCAAACTAAATTACTTGGTGATAAAGTTCAAATCGTTGGTGATGATTTATTTGTTACAAACACTAAGATTTTAGCTCGTGGTATTGAGCAAGGTATTGGTAACTCTATTTTAATTAAATTTAACCAAATTGGTTCTTTAACTGAAACATTAGCCGCTATTAAAATGGCGAAAGATGCTGGTTTTACTGCTGTTATTTCTCATCGTTCAGGTGAAACTGAAGATGCAACTATCGCTGATTTAGCGGTTGGTACTGCTGCAGGTCAAATTAAGACGGGTTCTTTATGTCGTTCTGATCGTGTTTCTAAGTACAACCAATTATTACGTATTGAAGAGTTTTTAGGTGATAAAGCTATCTTTAACGGTTTATCTGAAGTTAAAGGTCAGTAATTAATAACGCTTTCGTTATTCATTAAGCAAACCTTAAAAAATTTAAAACCCGATATTACAAAGTAATGTCGGGTTTTTTATATGTGCTTTTTATGAAAAATTACGAATGATTTAAGCAAGCTTTCGTTTAAATAACTCAACAGCCATTAAGTAAACTTGTATGGCCAAAGCAGCATCATAACGCTCACCTTCGTCACGCATAAACGCATGTTGTGCGTTAAACTCATGCCAAGTAAATGTGTTTTTACTGTTTAATAAATGTTGATGAATTTTCATTCGCCCTTCATCTGGTACATGAGGATCTTGTTTACCAAAAATCATTAATAGTTCAGCTTTAATATCAGGTGTTCTTGTTAATGAGTCGTTACCTTCATCGCAAGGTAATGTGTTTGAATGAATGTCGGTAGGATATAAACACGCCGCCGCTAGAATATTGTTATTTAAAGCTGCTCTGTAAGCTAAATGGCCACCAATACAAACGCCCATTGTCCCTATTTTACCAGAGTAATTATCAAGTGTTTGAGCGAAGTCGACTAATGCTTGAGTGTCTGAGTCGTGATGCTCTAAAGGTTTGGCCCACTTATCTTCATTGCCTTTGTCTTTACCTGCATCATCGTATCCTAATACAGTACCAATAGGGTTTAGTTCATGAAAAACCTCAGGCACTAATACAATAAAACCATGGCTTGCCATAATAGCTGCGCTACGTGCTATAGGGGCTGTTTGTTGAAATATTTCTGAATAGAAAATAACACAAGGATAGTTACCTTGTTTTTCAGGTTGATAAATATAAGTGCGCATATCACCTGTTGGGGTAGCAATATCGTGCTGGCTATGGGTAATGATCATGGTGTTTATAAATCCTTAATATTTATGAAATATGGTCTAGGGTAGAGCAACGGCCATTTTTAGTTGAATCAACTTTAAGCGGATGTTTTAAATCTTTCCATGCAGTGACTTTTCCGCCTTTATTTAAGAAGGGAAAGCTCAAGTCTGTGGAGTCATCGTTAATATTTTGTTTATTTAAAAACTTTAATAGCTTTTGGTAATTGCCTGGTTTAGATATATCAATAAATAATACAGGGTGCCTTTGCTGTTCAAAATATTCGGTAACCGCGGCTTTATGTTTGTTGTAGCAAGCTAATAAGAAATCATCATTATTAATGTTATCTAAGGTAAAAGGGGAAAATATTTCAGTATAACAACGCTTAATTATAGGATTAAAACCGCCGTCATCTCGTACTACATTATGATACATGCGCAATAATAGTTGCTTTATTGAAGGGATCCACTTTTGGGCATTACGCGTTAAATAAATAAATTGGCTGTTAGGGTAGTGTTGATGTAAAGCTTTATAGTCATTAAAAACAGGGGTGTCTGCTATCGCATTGGCTTTGTCGAACGTTGTTTGCGTATAAGCCGTGTGAGCTACGCAATAGTTAAGAGTGAGTAAAGTAGAACAAATGCTCGTTGTGCCTGTTCTGGGTAATCCTACAACAAATATCTTTGAAAGTTTATTCATAATGTCTTTGTTAAAGGCGGCCTATAGTTACGAGAGTTAATGATAATACATTTTAGGGGAAAGTGATGACGAACACTATCTCAAATCTTTAAATGTAAGGTTAAAACAAGTCACGCTTTGTTAATGTCCCTCTTCTGTAAAAAAAATGTCACTGAACTGTCATGTAACAAATATGCAATATTCATGAAACCAAGTTGTCATATTCGGCCTTTAAAATGTGCCCAATTATAGCGGTATATTGAATAGGCGTTTACTAAAAACGTTTAATACTATTGAATTTCAACAAAAGGTTTTAATATGAAATTGTCTACTTTGGCTAAAGCAAGTTTGCTTTTAAGTGCAAGTGCACTAAGCCTACCTACACTTGTAAATGCCTCTCCAGCTGATGATGAACCATTATCACAAGTGGTAGATGCTGGCAAAAAAATCAACCAGTCTGCAAACAAATCACAACGTCGTGTAGATAATATTAGCGAACAAATTCAAACCAAACTTCAACAATTTAAAACCGTGAATAAAGAAGTTGATGGTTTACGTGTTTACAACCAACAAATGAATACTCAAATTGATAACCAGCTAAAAGAGTTAAGTCAGTTAGCGGTTTCAATGGAGCAAGTGAGCATTATTGAACGTCAAATCTCACCACTTATGGCACGTATGATAGATACGTTAGAAGCCTTTGTTGGTTTAGATGTTCAGTTTTTACCTACTGAGCGTAGCGAACGAATTGCTGGTTTGAAGAAGATGATGGAACGCGCAGACGTTTCAGTATCTGAAAAATTTCGTCGTGTATTAGAAGCTTACCAAGTGGAAGTTGAATACGGACGCACTATTGAAGCTTACAACGGTTTATTAACAATTGATGGCAGCGAACGTGACGTAGATTTTTTACGTATTGGTCGAGTTAGCTTAGTGTACCAAACACGTGATGGTCAAAAACTAGGTTTGTGGAATAACGAGACTAAGTCTTGGGACGAGCTTCCAGCAGAATACCGTTCAAACATTAATAAGGGTTTACGTATCGCACGTAAACAACTTGCCCCAGATTTAATCATTGTGCCAGTAGCGCAAAACTCAGCCGAATAAGTACGGTAATAGGAATTATAAAAATGAAAAAATTAAGCCAATTTTTTTCACTGGTTGTATTAGCTCTATCAGTTACAAGTATAGCAACAAGCGTAAGTGCTCAAGACGCTTCATCATTAGATGAATTATTAAAGCAACTTGAACAAGGTAAAATTGCTCAAACTAAACAAAATACAGCGCGTGAAGCAGAGTTTAATGCGAAAAAATCAGAGCAAGAAAACTTACTTAAGCAAGCTAAAAATATACGCGATAATGAAGTAAAGTTAAGTGCTGAGTTAGAAGCAACATTTCAAGATAACGAAATTGAATTAGCAAATAAATCTGATGCACTAACAAAGCGCATGGGGGAGTTAAAAGAGTTGTTTGGTGTGCTTCAACAGGTTGCTGGTGATACAAGAAGTAAATTTCAAACCTCTGTAATTTCAGCTCAAATAGCAGACCGTGGCGTGTTTTTAGATGATTTTGCTCAAAGCATGGGATCTTCTTCAAAATTAGCGTCAATCGAAGAAATTGAACGCCTGTGGTTTGAACTACAACGTGAAATGACGCAAAGCGGTAAAGTACATAAATTTAGTCGTGAAGTGGTTACAGCAAACGGCGAAAAATTAAAAACAGATGTTGTGCGAGTAGGCGGTTTTAACTTAATTTCTGATGGAAAATACTTAGAATATGTAGACGAAACAGGTAGTGTTGTTGAATTAATGAGACAACCTTCAGATCGCTATTTAGCAAGCGCAGCAGAATTAACATCTAATACATCAGGCGTTGTACCTTTTGCTTTAGACCCAACGGGTGGTTCAATTTTAGGTTTACTTGTACAAGCTCCAAACCTTCAAGAGCGCGTAGACCAAGGTGGTTCAGTGGGTTATGTGATTTTAGCGATAGGCCTAATTGGTTTACTTATTGGTGTAGAGCGTTTTATCTCATTAACCATTATTGGTGGTAAAGTTAACAGCCAACTTAAAAACACTACAGCGTCTAAAAACAACCCACTTGGTCGCGTTATGTTAGTTAAAGACGAAAATAAGAGTTCAGATGCTGAAACGTTAGAACTTAAGCTTTCTGAACGTATACTGCAAGAAGTTCCGGTACTTACTACGCGTTTAACCTTTATAAAAATTATTTCAGTAGTCGCACCACTTATCGGCTTACTAGGTACGGTTGTTGGTATGATTAATACTTTCCAAGCGATTACATTATTCGGTACAGGCGACCCTAAATTAATGGCTGGCGGTATTTCACAAGCACTTGTTACTACAGTACTAGGTCTAGTGGTTGCTATTCCAATGGTATTTATTTCTACCATATTAAATACACGTAGCCGTGGCATCATCAATATTTTACAACATCAAAGTGCAGGTATTCTTGCTGAGCGTTTTGAAGCTGAAAAAACGGAAAAAGGAGCGTAAACCATGATTTTATTCATCGAAATGATGAATAGCATTCGTGAGTTTCTTGATACGGGTGGGCAAGTGCTCACCGTTATCGCTTTTGTTATTTGTTTGATGTGGCTCTTAATCTTTGAACGTATGTATTTCTTTTTACGTAGTTATAAATACGTAAAAGCCGACATAGTTCAACGTTGGGAAAAAAGAACAGATAAAAGCTCATGGAGTGCTGAACAAATTAAAATCGCTAATGTTTCAAGAGTGACTGAAATGCTAAAGCAAAATGTCGCGCTTATTCAAAGTTTAGTGGTTTTATGTCCGTTACTGGGTTTATTAGGAACAGTAACTGGCATGATTGAAGTCTTTGATGTTATGGCTATTTCGGGTAGTGGTAATGCACGCTCTATGGCGTCAGGCGTTTCAAGAGCAACTATTCCAACAATGGCTGGTATGGTGGGTTCATTATCCGGTGTTTTTGTTGTTACTTGGTTACAACGCAAGATTAAACGCAGAACTCAACAGCTTGAAGATAGCTTGCCATTAGTTCATTAATCTAAAATTTAAAACCTATTTGGCTAGATTAAATCGAGTCGTAGGAAATAATGAATACTCCTTGTTAATGATCACAAGGAGATTTACATAAAAGTTTACAGTAAGGTACAAAAGATGCGTTCTCAATTATCACAAGTATTGCAAGAGCAAGAAGAAGCAGAAGAAATTAACATGACGCCTATGCTAGATGTTGTTTTTATTCTATTAATTTTCTTCATTGTAACCGCTTCATTTGTAAAAGAAGCTGGCATTGAAGTTAATCGACCTGAAGCAGCAACCGCCGTTAAAAAAGAACGTGCCAATATATTAGTTGCCATCAGTGACAAAGGTGAGATTTGGATCAACAAACGTCGCGTTGATGTTCGTGCGGTACAAGCCAACATAGAGCGTTTAAAAGCTGAAAATCCACAAGGTACAGTGGTTATTCAAGCCGATAAAAAAGCAACAACTGACGTATTAATAAAAGTAATGGATTCAGCGCGTGCAGCTGGTGTTTACGATGTTTCAATTGCGGCGCAAGAGGCCTAACCATGATAAATAAAAGTGGCCGTTATTTATTTGGCTTATCTTTCGCTGTTGTTGTTACCTTTGCTTTATTGTGGGGAATGCAGGCGCTTATTTCTGGCGGCAACAATGCATTAACCGAAGCACCAAGAGGTAACGTACTTGATTTTATCCGTTTAAAGAAAGAGCAAGATGTAACTAAGAAAGAACGTAAACCACAAAAGCCGGCTAAACCTAAAACGCCTCCACCACCAATGGAGCAACCACAAATGCAACAAGCTAACCCTAATGCTGATGCGGTAAGTACAAGCTTTGCAGCTAATGTACAAGCTGATACAGCTTTAGGTGGTGGGTTAAGTTTAGATACTGGTGATGGTGATTATTTACCTATTGTTAAAGTGGCGCCTATTTACCCACGCAGAGCACAGTCAAGAGGCATTGAAGGTTACGTAATTGTAGAGTTTGTTGTAACTAAAAATGGCTCAGTGCGAGATGCTAAAGTGGTTGAATCAAAACCAGAAAGCATTTTTGACCAAGCAGCAATGGACGCAGCACTTAAATTTAAATACAAGCCGCGCGTTGTTGACGGTGTCGCTATGGAAGTCGCTGGCGTACAAAATAAAATATCGTTCCAAATAGACGGTTAGGAGACATTATGATTAAAAAATTATCATTATCTTTAATTTCAGCAGCAGTACTTTTTAGTACGGCGAGTTTCATACCCAATGAACTTGGTGGAGCGGTAGCGCAGGCAGAAGAAAAAGCGCAAAGTACAGAAACAGTTAAAGTCCCCGCCATGCGTAATCGTGTTTATTCGCAATTAGCTCGTGCACAAAAGCTGGCTGATGAAGGTAACAAGAAAGAAGGGCTAGAAGTTCTTGACGAAGTAAAAGATCGCATTAGTAGTTTAAATAGCTACGAGCAAGCCATGTTATGGAACTTTTATGGTTTTATGTATTACGGTAGTGACAACTTACCTTTAGCTATTGAAAGCTTTGAAAAAGTTATCGCTGAAGAAGCTATTCCTCTTACTTTACGTACTTCAACTTTATATTCTTTAGCGCAATTATCTATGCAGCAACAAGATTATAATCAATCGTTAAAGTATTTAGGTCAGTGGAAAAAGATTAACGCTAAACCATTAACCAGCACACAACAAGTATTATTTGCGCAAATATATTACCAAAATAAAGATTACAAAAACTCACTGAAATATGTAAACGAAGCCGTTGAACTTTCTCTTTCTAAAGACGAAGTGCCCAAAGAAAACTGGTTTATTTTACAACGTGCAAATTACTATGAACTTAAGCAACCTGAAAATGTTGTAAAGGTGATAGAAGATTTAGTGCGTTTTCACGATAAACCTAAATATTGGATACAGCTAAGTGGTATGTACGGTGAAATAGGTGAAGAAGAAAAACAACTTGCGGTTATGGAAAGTGCATATCAAGCCGGTTACGTTACTTCATCGCAAGATATTATTACCTTAGTACAATTATATCGTTTTCATGGCGTACCATATAAAGCGGCTAAACTACTTTCTACCGCTATAGATAAAGGCCAAGTAGCGGCAGAAGAAAAATATTTAGATATGTTAGCTCAATCTTATATTTCTGCTAAAAATGACGAAAAAGCAATTCCTGTATTAGTTAAAGCTTCTGAAATTGCAGAAACTGGTAAGTTTGACGCGTTTTTAGCGCAATCGTACTTGAATTTAGAAAAGTGGGATCTGGCAATAGCGTCAGCTAAAAAAGCCATTAAACGTGGTGGGGTCGATCGTTTAGGTAATATGCATTTAGTGATTGGTATGTCTAACTTTAACTTAAAGAAGTTTGATGCATCTTTAACGGCATTTGCTGATGCTCAAAAGTTAAAAGAGTCTGCAAAAACAGCGGAACAATGGTATCAATACGTCAAACGTGAGCAAAGTGCACAAATGCAATTAGCGATGTTAAATGAGTAAAAATAAATATTACTCATATCAATTTAAATAACATATTGAACAACTCGGTATAGCACCTAAATCTAAACAGAAAAAAGGCTAAAGAAGATATTCTTCTTTAGCCTTTTTTTGTGTCTTTTACTCGTTCTTTAATCAATAAGGTAAATTATTTATTTAATGCTTCACCTAATTGAGGACGCATGTCTTGTAAAATTTCTTTTGCTAATCTTGGGCTAGCAGCAACAATGTTGCCCGACGATGTGTGATTATGGCCGCCCGCAAAGTCTGTTACTAATCCACCGGCTTCAATCACTAATAATTCACCAGCAGCTGAATTCCATGGTTTTAAACCAATTTCGAAAAAACCATCAATACGGCCAGCGGCCACATAAGCTAAATCAAGTGCTGGAGAGCCAGCACGACGTATGTCAGCTGTTTTCGTAAATAATGATTTGAAGATATTTAAGTAAGCGTCTGTGTGTTGCTTACATTTAAATGGGAAACCAGTCGCTAATATAGTACCGCCCAGTTCTTTATGTGCTTTAACTCTAATTTTGAAGTTGTTTAACTGCGCACCTTTACCACGGCTTGCTGTAAATAACTCTCCACGGATAGGATCGTATATTACTGCTTGGTCTAACTTACCTTTTACTTTTAATGCGATAGAAACTGCAAAGTGAGGAATGCCTTTTATAAAATTAGCTGTGCCATCAAGTGGGTCAATGATCCATTGGTAATCGTCGTCTTTACCTTTTGATATTCCGCTTTCTTCACCAATAATTGTGTGATCTGGGTAAGACTTACGAATTGTTTCAATAATGGCTTCTTCAGCACTTAAATCAACGTTAGTCACAAAATCATTTGTGCCTTTAGATTGAACTTCAATTTTATCAACTTGTTCAAAAGCGCGAACAATTACTTTTCCAGCCACACGAGAAGCACGTATAGCGATATTAAGCATAGGATGCATAACAACTACCTTATTTTATAAACAGCATTTTAAAAGAACGAGAAACTTGAACGCAGAGCGAAAATCAAGCGGCGCGAAGTATAGCAAAATAAATACTAGATGGCGACCAAAATTCACTAGAGCAAAATTAATATTAAGTAATACAGGGTTGATTATAATTTAACGACATAAATCAGATTGATTTACGCTAATCAACGGAGCTAAACAAGATGATTTTTTCTCAGTACAAGCGTAAGGTTCTGTGATAAAATTATTTTATAGTTTTAGACGTCTAGATAGATAATTTATATTCAGATTTTCACTATCTACCTTTAGTGAAGTTAAAAAGAATAAATCACGGTCTTTAATTTTATATAAATTACCCAAAATTTTGAGAGTAAAAAAATAATGTTAGATCCTTCTTTAGGAAGTTTGTTAGATAACGTACGTATTGTTTTAGTAAACACGTCAGATTGCCGTAATATTGGTTCTGCCGCCCGAGCAATGAAAACAATGGGGTTAAGTCAACTAGTTTTAGTTGATCCCATTGAAATGCCAAATGGTCAAGCTCAAGCTTTATCAGCTGGTGCATCCGATGTTTTAGCCAATGCTAAAGTGGTTAGTACGTTAGAAGAAGCTATTACCGACTGTGGTTTAGTTGTTGGTACAAGTGCTCGTTCAAGAACTTTACCTTGGCCAATGTTAGAGCCAAGAAGTTGTGGTGAAAAGCTTATTGAAGAAGCACATAACTTTCCTGTGGCTCTTGTATTTGGTCGTGAAAGTAGTGGTTTAACAAACGATGAACTACAGCTGTGTCACTTTCATGTACAAATACCTGCTAACCCAGAATATAGTTCATTGAACTTAGCTATGGCGGTTCAAACACTAAGTTACGAAGTTCGTATGAGCTATTTAGCGCTTGAAAATCAAAAGCATAATAATACTGAAGTTACAGCAACAAATGTTGAAGAAGATGAAGAGTATCCTGTAGTAGAAGAAACTGAACGTTTATACCAACACTTTGAAGATGCTTTAAAAGCAACGGGGTTTATTGTACCAAGTCACCCTGGTTTAGTGATGACAAAATTAAGACGCTTATTAAATAGAGCAAGACCCGATAACAAAGAAGTTAAAATGTTACGTGGCATGTTAGCGTCAGTAGAACGCGCAGCAAAAAATAAAGCCTAATTGATAAAAAAGCATTAAGAGTAAAGGATAAAATATGTTCAGCCGCATTAGAGAAGACATTAAAAGTGTCTTTGATAGAGATCCCGCAGCGCGTAATTCGTTTGAAGTATTAACTAATTACCCTGGCATGCATGCTATATGGATACATAGAGTAAGTCATAAATTATGGAAAGCTGATTGGAAACTTATGGCTCGCTTATTATCAACTTTTTCTCGTTGGTTAACTGGGGTAGAAATTCATCCAGGTGCAACCTTAGGTAGACGTTTCTTTATTGATCATGGAATGGGCGTTGTTATTGGTGAAACAGCCGAGATTGGTGAAGACTGTACGTTATATCACGGTGTAACATTAGGCGGTACAAGTTGGAATGCAGGTAAGCGCCACCCTACATTAGGTAATAACGTTGTTATTGGGGCTGGAGCTAAAGTTTTAGGTCCTATTACTATAGGTCATGGCGGCAAAGTGGGGTCTAACTCTGTTGTTGTAAAAGACTTACCCGATAACGCAACTGCGGTTGGTATACCAGCCCGCATTGTTAATATTAAGAAGTCTGAAGCAGAAATGTCTGAACGAGAAAAAACCGCGCAAAAATTTGGTTTCGATGCTTATGCAGTCTCTGGCGATAACCCTGATCCTGTTGCGAAAGCGATAGGACGTTTATTAGATCATATGCATTTAATGGACACCAAAGTAGAAGATTTATGTAAAGAAGTGAATCAACTCGGGGGCAATGTTTGTCAGCAATCGTTACCTGAACTACGCGTTGGTGAATTTGTTGAAGACGAAAAAGAAGCTGCAAAACGTAGAGAATCAATCGTTACTGCCTTCGATCCCGAAATATAAGATCAGGTTTACTTCATTTTAAATATAGTACTTGAGTAAAATACTCAAGTATTTATATTGACTCTATTTTTATCTCGCGTAAAATACTTGACTAAATTACTTGGTTATATAGTTGATTATTTTACATGGTTATGTAAAATGCGCAGCAAAAATACAGGAGAACATAATGAAACTGACTTCAAAAGGGCGTTATGCGGTTACCGCAATGCTTGATGTTGCCATTCATGCCATTTCAGGTCCTGTATCATTAGCTGACATATCTGAACGACAAGGTATTTCATTGTCGTATCTAGAACAGCTATTCTCGCGTTTACGTAAACATGGTTTGGTTAATAGCGTGCGAGGTCCTGGTGGTGGTTATCGCTTAGGTAGATGTTCAGCTCAAATTGCTGTAGCAGACGTTATTTTTGCGGTTGATGAAAGCATTAATGCAACTAAATGTTCCGGACAAGGTAACTGCCAAGGTGGTAACCAATGTTTAACCCATTCATTATGGGAAGATTTAAGCGTACGCATAGAAGATTTTTTACAGAATATTTCGCTTTCAGAGCTCGTTGAGGAAAGAAACGTTAAAATGGTTTCACAACGCCAAGACGACATGCATAAACAAAAGCGTGAAAGCACTCATTCAAATAATATTTTAATTACAACCCAAAGCATTTTACCTGATTTGCAATAATATTTGCGATCTACAAAGTTGGAGAGAGTTAGCTTATGAAGCTTCCTATTTATTTTGATTATTCAGCAACAACACCTGTAGATAAGCGTGTTGCTGAAAAAATGATGCAGTATATGACTACTGATGGTTTTTACGGTAACCCTGCATCTCGTTCACACAAGTTTGGTTGGCAAGCTGAAGAAGCTGTAGATATTGCTCGTAACCAAATTGCTGATTTAATTAACGCCGATCCCCGTGAAATTGTATTTACATCAGGCGCGACAGAATCAAACAATTTAGCGATTAAAGGTGCAGCTAACTTTTATTCGAAAAAAGGTAAGCACATCATTACATGTAAAACTGAGCACAAAGCTGTTTTAGATACATGTAGAGAATTAGAACGCCAAGGTTTTGAAGTTACTTATTTAGATCCGGAATCAAACGGTTTAATTGATTTGAATAAGCTAAATGACGCTATTCGTGAAGACACTATTGTTGTAAGCATCATGCATGTAAACAACGAAATTGGTGTAATTCAAGACATCGCTGAAATTGGTGAAATGTGTCGTGCTAAAAAGATTATTTTCCATGTTGATGCCGCACAAAGTGCAGGTAAAATTGCTATTGATATGGAAAACCTGAAAGTTGACCTTATGTCATTTTCAGCACATAAAATATACGGACCTAAAGGTATTGGCGCATTGTATGTTAGCCGTAAACCACGTGTTCGTTTAGAAGCTCAAACTCACGGCGGCGGTCACGAACGTGGTATGCGTTCTGGTACTTTAGCTACTCACCAAATTGTGGGAATGGGGGAAGCATTTAGAATTGCTAAAGAAGAATTAGAGCAAGACCGTATTCACGTAACTAAAATGAGAGACCGTCTTTGGGCTGGTATTAGCTCAATGGAACAAGTTTTCATTAATGGTGATGCAGACAAACGCTACCCTGGTAATTTAAATGTAAGCTTCAACTTTGTTGAAGGCGAATCATTAATTATGGCACTTAAAGACTTAGCCGTATCTTCAGGTTCAGCATGTACATCAGCAAGTTTAGAGCCTTCGTACGTATTACGTGCTTTAGGTTTAAATGATGAAATGGCGCATAGTTCAATTCGTTTCAGTTTTGGTCGTTTTACTACCGAAGAAGAAATTGATCACGCAATTAACATCATTCAACAATCTATTGGTCACTTACGTGACATGTCACCACTTTGGGAAATGTTCCAAGATGGTATTGATTTAGATTCAATCGAATGGGCTGCTCACTAGTTAGCACCTATTAAACAAGTATTGTTTACAGACTTATTATTTATTTTTAAACCTGTACAAGGCGAATAATAAGTCACTTAAACAACTTAGGAGAAATATCATGGCTTATAGCGAAAAAGTAATCGATCATTATGAAAACCCACGTAACGTTGGCTCAATGGATAAAAATGATCCAGATGTAGCAACCGGTATGGTTGGCGCACCAGCATGTGGTGACGTAATGAAGTTACAACTTAAAATTTCTGCAGACGGTATTATTGAAGATGCAAAATTCAAAACATACGGTTGTGGTTCTGCTATTGCTTCAAGTTCATTAGTAACTGAATGGGTTAAAGGCAAGTCTATCGACGAAGCTGGCGAAATTAAAAATACAGCTATCGCTGAAGAATTAGCATTACCGCCAGTAAAAATTCACTGTTCAATTTTAGCTGAAGACGCTATCAAAGCAGCGATTGCAGATTACCGCAGTAAAAAAGTTTAGTAAAAGAGGTTATTAGTATGAGTGTTACAATGACTCCTGCAGCCACTGAGCGAGTAAAATCGTTCATGGTTAACCGAGGCAAAGGTCTTGGCTTACGTTTAGGTATAAAAACTACAGGTTGTTCTGGTTTAGCATATGTACTTGAGTTTGTAGACGACCTTAATGAAGATGATGAACTCTTTAGCATTAATGGTGTGAATATCATTATTGATGCTAAAAGCTTAGTTTACTTAAGTGGTATCGAGCTAGATTTCATTAAAGAAGGACTAAACGAAGGTTTCAAGTTCACCAATCCTAATGCAAAAGGTGAGTGTGGTTGTGGCGAAAGCTTCAACGTTTAATTTATTGTATTAATACTGGATTTATAGTGAATTACTTTCAATTATTTGGTTTAGAAGACCACTTTGATCTCGATACAACAAAATTAGCTGAAGTATACCAATCATTGCAAAAAACGGTTCATCCAGACCGTTTTGCTAGTGCATCTTCACAAGATCAATTACTTGCTGTTCAAAAGTCGTCAATGATCAATGATGCATATCAAACATTAAAAAATCCGCTTACTCGAGCGACTTATATATTAACGCAGCGCGGAACTGAAATGCCAAGTGAACAAGCATCATTTGGTGATACTGCTTTTTTAATGCATCAAATGGAATTACGCGAAATGTTATCTGAGATCAAAGGATCCGATAACATAGAAGCTGCAATATTTAGTGCAACTGAAACATTAGACACTGAATACGAACAGCTCTTTAAAATGATGCAAGCTCAGCTAAATGAAAACTCAGCAGAATCGAATACGCTAGCGTGTGACAACTTACGCAAACTTAAATTTTATCAAAAACTTCATATAGAGTTAGATCGTCTCGAAGACTCTCTATTAGATGATTAATTAAAAGATCCCCTATGGCTTTATTACAAATTGCAGAACCTGGACAAAGTACAGTACCCCATGAACATAATCTAGCTGCAGGTATTGATTTGGGTACAACCAACTCACTTGTGGCTAGCGTAAAAAGTGGCTTAGCTGAAACTCTACAAGACGAACAGGGTATAGACATTCTACCGTCAATTGTTAGCTACCAAACCGACAATATTTTAGTAGGGAACGCAGCAAAAGCGTTTTCTGTTAACGATCCTGAAAATACTATTGTTTCTGCAAAACGTTTAATTGGTCGTTCGTTAAGTGATATTCAATCTAAATATCCATCTTTACCTTACGATTTTTGTGGTGACGAAAACCATCCTGAAATTAACACACGTCGCGGGTCGATAAATCCGGTTCAAGCGTCAGCTGAAATTCTTAAAACCTTAGTTGCCCGTGCTGAAAATGCACTAGGTGGGGAGCTTAAAGGTGTCGTTATTACAGTACCTGCTCATTTTGATGATGCACAACGTCAAAGCACCAAAGATGCAGCCAAGTTAGCTAATGTTAATGTATTACGTTTATTAAACGAACCAACTGCAGCGGCTGTTGCTTATGGGCTAGATACTAAACATGAAGGTAAGCAACAAGGTGTTATTGCTGTTTACGACTTAGGTGGTGGAACCTTTGATATTTCAGTATTACGTTTAAATAAAGGCGTATTTGAAGTTTTATCTACAGGTGGCGATGCCGCGTTAGGCGGCGATGATTTCGACGTAACACTTGTTGACCATCTTATTGAACAAGCACAGCTTACACGACCTTTATCGCGTAAATTAGAGCGTCAGCTTTCTCAACAAGCCTGTAATGCTAAAGAACAATTAAGCCAAAATGAGTCAACCGAGATCAATTTAGTATTAGAAAACGGTGAAAAATGGCAAGGTACTTTAACCAAAGAAACTTTTAATAGCTTAATTTCAAGCCTAGTAAATAAAACACTACGAGCTTGTAAACGTACATTGAAAGATGCTGATATAACAACAGAAGAAGTACTAGAAGTGGTTATGGTTGGTGGTTCTACAAGAGTACCGCTAGTGCGTGAAGAAGTAGAAAAATACTTCAAGAAAACACCTCTTACTTCAATCGACCCTGACAAAGTTGTTGCCGTAGGCGCTGCAATTCAAGCGGATATACTTGCGGGTAATAAACCTGATAGCGACATGTTATTACTTGACGTAATTCCACTATCGCTTGGTTTAGAAACCATGGGCGGTTTGGTTGAAAAAGTTATTCCACGAAACACCACAATTCCTGTTGCCAAAGCACAAGAATTTACCACCTTTAAAGACGGACAAACGGCTATGGCTGTTCATGTTTTACAAGGTGAACGTGAATTAGTTGAAGATTGTCGATCACTAGCACGTTTTGAATTACGTGGGATTCCAGCAATGACTGCTGGCGCTGCGCATATTCGTGTAACTTTTAAAGTTGATGCTGACGGTTTACTCGAAGTGTCAGCTATGGAGAAATCTACGGGCGTAGAATCACGTATCGAAGTTAAACCTTCATTCGGATTAGAAGAGCATCAAATTGCTTCTATGCTAAAAGCCTCTATGAGTAATGCAAAACAAGACATAGAAGCACGTATGGTAAAAGAGCAACAAGTTGAAGCTGCACGCGTAATAGAGTCAGTGCAATCGGCCTTAGCTGCTGATGGCAGCTTATTAAGCGAAGATGAAGCGAGTGCTATTAATGAAGCCATTAACGCTTTAAATAAAATTATACAATCAGATGTAGCTGACGATATTGAATCAGCTATCGACAAATTAAACGAAAGTACTGCTGTTTTCGCTGAAAGACGCATGGATTCATCCATAAAAACAGCATTAGCAGGCCATTCAGTAGACGAGGTTTAGTTACATGCCAAAAATAATATTTCTACCTAACGAAGAACTTTGCCCAGACGGTGCCGTATTAGATGCAGAACCAGGTGAAAGTGTACTAAATGTTGCACTAAAAAACGACATAGGTATTGAACACGCTTGTGAAAAAGTATGTGCATGTACAACATGTCATATCATCATTCGTGAAGGTTTCGATTCTATTGAAGAAAGCGATGAGCTTGAAGAAGACATGCTAGACAGAGCATGGGGATTAGAACCCGACTCTCGTTTAGGTTGCCAAGCCATTGTTGGTGATATAGACCTTGTTGTTGAAATTCCAAAATACACAGTAAATATGGTGTCTGAAAACCACTAATGTTTTACTGGTTGTGAAAGTAAAAATATAAAAAAGGGGTAATAACAGAGATGTTATTACCCCTTTTTTGATTAAAGTTTTATTTAATCAGGGTATTTTTGATCTAATGTTTTTAAAGACCGTAAAAACAAGCCTAAGCCGCCTACAGCTAAAACCAATATAACAATAAGATCAAATGAGCTCATGGTTCTAAAAGAAAAACGAATAGAAGAAATAACACCAAAAATTAACGCGGTTATCGAGCCTATAGATAACACCCAGCCTAAAATATTTTTACTGTTATAAAAAATTAAACCTACACCAAAAATAAAAGGGATCATAATCATTCCACTGGTTACATTAAAGCTTCCTCCACCCGCTGAAAAGCCATATAGCCGCATGCCCATGCCAAAACTTGACGTTACAGTGATTGCATTTAATAACATATAAAAGCCACCACACATCATAATTAGGCCAATAAAAAAGTGTCCTAATCCACCTGAAGTACCACCTGCGCCTCTCATTTAAAATCCTTATTAATCTTGTTTTGTGCTGAAATATTTAAACTAATCATATAATTATTGGTTAATTTACGCCACCGTGAAGTTCATATTATACTTGATAGCTTTTGTTCACTCTGAATCCCAATAAGGTGTATCACCAAAGTATTTAGAAAAAAAGTCGATAAAGGCTCTTACTTTTGGGGCTAACAAACGCGAACTTGGATAAACAGCCCATAATGCAGTGTTTGATGCTAATGGATGATCTTTAAGTATCTGTACTAACTCACCTCGCTCTAAATGTTTGTAAATACTCCAAGTTGAGCTGATAGTTATACCAATATCGTTTACAGCGGCATCTCTAATCGCTTCACCGTTGTCGGTTCTAAAACGCCCCTTAGTTTTAATAACTGTTTTACCTTTAGGGCTGACAAACTCCCAGTTTTCAAGTCCCATTAAGCGTATACATTCATGTTTGTATAAATCGTCTGGTGTTTTAGGTTCGCCATAAGTGGCAAGGTAATTTGGAGATGCACAGATTATTCTATGATCTGGAGCTAATTTTCTGGCTATTAGTGTTGAATCTTTTAATTCAGCATTACGAATAGCAATGTCAAAACCACCTTCTACCAAGTCGATAATAGTGTCAGACAAACGTAAATCAACTTTCATGTCGGGGTACTGTGCTAAAAACTTTTTTAAGGCGGGTATTAAGTGCATACGACCAAAAGATGCAGGTGCTGCGACTCTCAAAATACCGCTGGCTAGGCTATTTCCAATACCAACAGCGGAACGAGCAGCTTCTATTTGAGCTAACACCTCTTCGGCATGAGGGAGAAACACAATACCTTCCTCTGTTAACGACACTTTCCTTGTTGTTCTATGAATTAAGCGAACATTCAAACCTTCTTCTAATTTATTAACGTAAGTACTGGCAACCGCAGGAGATAAGCCTAGCTCTTGTCCTGCCGCACTTATGTTCTGAGTTTGAGCAATGCGTGTAAATAGTTTGAGGTGTTCAATATTCATAATTATATGCAAAA
The DNA here is from genome assembly GCF_002000085.1 of Pseudocolwellia agarivorans. Lineage (GTDB taxonomy): Bacteria > Pseudomonadota > Gammaproteobacteria > Enterobacterales > Alteromonadaceae > Pseudocolwellia > Pseudocolwellia agarivorans. The sequence goes on along the minus strand of NZ_MUZU01000007.1, from coordinate 150,253 downwards.
TATAAAAAGTTATTATTTATTTTGCCTTATTATCATTTTTATACAAAGAAATATAATCACTTCATCGAAAATAAAGTGAGAATGAATAATGAAAGCAATGATTATAAAAAGTTTTGGTGGTTCTGAAGTATTTGAAGCTGCTGAATTGGATAAACCTGAAGTAAAATCAGGGCACGTACTTGTAAATGTTAAAGCCACAAGTGTGAACACTGTTGATACTATGATCCGTTTAATGGGGGATGATTTACCACTTGCACCACAATTACCTAGTGTTTTAGGGATGGATTTTGCTGGCATAATAACAGAAGTTGGTGAAGGGGTTAGTGAGTATAATGTGGGCGATGAAGTATATGGTTGTGCTGGCGGATTAGCTGATTTACAAGGTGCATTAGCTGAATATATGTTAGCTGATGTACGTTTGTTAGCACGTAAACCTAAAAACTTATCAATGCGTGAAGCGGCGGCTTTACCTTTAGTAGGGATTACAGCTTATGAAGGGTTAATGCGCTCAAATATAACTAAAGGACAAACGGTACTTGTTCATGGTGGTTCAGGCGGCGTAGGTCATGTTGCTTTACAAATAGCCAGCTATTTAGGTGCTAATGTTTATGCTACTGGTGGTGGCGATAAGCAACTTGCTTTAATTGAGCAATTAGGTGCGAAAGCAATTAATTATAAAACCGACACGGTTATTGATTATGTAAATAAATATACGCAAGGTAAAGGTTTCGACGTCGTGTTTGATTCAGTTGGCGGTGCCAATATGGTGAATTCTTTTGAGGCAGCAGCATTAAATGGACATGTTGCTTCAACGGTAGCTATGGTTGAGTTAGATCTTTCTCTCGCTCATTTTAAAGGTTTGTCGTTACATGTTGTATTTATGCTAATTCCTATGCTGCACAATTATAAACGCGAATCGCATGCGCATATTTTAAATAAATTAACTGAAATAGTTGAAGCGGGTGGTTTAACTCCCGTATTAGATGAACAGCGTTTTACTTTAGAAGAGGTTGCGCGAGCACATGATCGTTTGTCAAGTGGACAAGGTATGGGTAAAGTTGTTGTAGAGCTTTAATAAAAGGTTTCAGTTTTACTTTAGAAAAGGTAATAACAGCGATGTTATTACCTTTTTATAAACCTAATACAAATAAGAGGTTAAGCGATAAGTATCACCCAACCCTAGTTTAAGGTTAACCTAAGTTATTGGCACTACAATTATTAAACCCATTTTTACGTTTAAAACCTATAGCTATTAAGCCTAATAAAGCTATAAACAATGTACTGGGTTCATTTACTGCTTGTGCAGAGCTAATATTAATTTCAATACCTTGGTTAGCTGTGGCAATAGAGTTAAAAGATTCATCTAAGAAGAACATATCTGAAATATTAAGATTGAAAGCTCCTGCTTGTACTGCAATAAAGTCAAAGGTAAGAATATCCCAAACAGCTTTTGATGTATCAAAAGGGTTAATAGAAGGTCTTGTTGCATAATTACCTGCTAAAGCATAATCACCAAGTATGTCTAATGCCCAATCGCCATTTGAGTTAAATGGTTCTGCAAGCTGAATTCCGTCCGCTGTAAAATCAATATCTTTACTTGGATCTAATACAGCCAGTGAGTCGCTAAATTCATATACAAAGTCGAATCCATAAAGCTCTAAATAACTAGCCCCTGCATTATGTTCAAACGTAACGTTTACTCTGAATTCATCTCCCATTTTTACGTTGTTAGACGATGATGTGAATATTAGACCAGCGAAACTCTGGCTTGAAAATAACATGAGTATAATTAAAAAATATTTCATCGTTTTATTACTCCGCGCATCTTGGGTTAGTACATAGCGACATCAGTGCAGAAACATCACCTCTGTCTACTAAACCGTTATTGTTAACATCGTAAGTTAAGTCGGTAGAACTTGCTCTAATTTGCATTTGAAGTGTTACTAAGTCTAAGCGGTCTACTTGACCGTTTTTATCTAAGTCACCTACAACTTGTTGAACTGATCTTTCAAAAGTAACAAATTTTTTGATTGGATCACTCAGTCGATCTCTATAGTTTCCGCGAACTGGGGTGATGTAAAAGCTCCATCTATATTCACCATCTTCAACACTTTCAGCAACAGGTATGTGAAGAGTTACCTTTCCTGGTTCATTTACCGTTACTCTATATAAATCGGCTTTGCTAAAGTCTGATTTTTTACGTAAATCAAAAATGAGATCTCTAGGTTCGGTAACGTCAATTTCAATCTCAACCGGTACAGGTGTTGAAGGATCGGAAATAGCCGCGAAAGATACATCCATTAGTGCGTCTACTGCAGGGGGCGGCGCTATTATTGAAATATTATCTATTTTATGAACTTCGCTTGCGGTTTCGCCCTGTGCAGAGATTGAATATTCTAAAGAGTAATCGATACCGTTTTCAGGTAATTCAGTAAAGTTTAGTGTAATAGCTGCTGAGCCTTCACCTGCTGCAACCGCTTGAGTAGTGGTAGCTACTTGTACATTATTCTTTAATAAATTAACGGTGATGGAACCTAGCTCCTCAACTGCTTTATAATTAAAATTAAAAGTGTAATTTAAAGAATTTTCAAGTGTGTTGATATTATCAGTAGAGCTAACCGAATCTTCAAGTGCAGGAAAATCACCAATAGCTTCAGATATTTCCACATCAATAAATCTAAATGACCCTGCGCTTACTGGAATTTCAGTTATATTGTCTGAATTAACAACAAAACTTTCACCTGATAGTAAATCTGTTATTGCCACAGGAGTAACTGAATTAAATTTGACTTGAGCAATACGGTCTTCAGGGTTTAAATAACCACTGTCAACTAATGTTAAACGCAGATGCTTAGGTGCTGACTGAGCCACTACCCATGCTGTGCCACCAGAAACGGTCATTGGAAGTAAACCAGACTTTAAGCGTAGTTGATTTTTTATTTGATCAACTCGATTGCTGTTGGCTGCAACCACTGTTTGACCATTTGGGGTTATATAGTTTTTACCGTCGGTAATAAATTCTTTCATATTTCCTTGGTATATTGGGTGCATATGATCTGTTAATGCACCTCGAACTGTACCTCTATCTTTGAAAACACCTTGTTGCACAGGGGTGATTAAAACAACACCCTGAGGAAATTTAGGAATAAAGTCTAAGCGACGATCTTTAGTACCTGCAGCGTATAAAGAATAATCCCAATCTACGTTTTTAGCGCCAGGCCAAGTGCCGCTTAAACGGTTAAATACATAAGGTTCGTTATCTACTGCTGCGTCATAAAACGTTGTCCATTTTACATTGTTACTGCTTTCTAAGTAGTATGGATCTGGTTCTTTCATACTAAGATGAACAGGAGATATGTTCAGTAATTCATTACGTTTAGGTACGTACAGGGCACCTTTTGCAATTAACTCCCACGCTAAACTCATGTATTCTTGATTGAATGAGAAATTATTAATATATCGTGCACCAGAGGCCACTTTATATATGGTTTGGCGTAAAGCATGATTAGGTACCATTTGGTGAGAATGCTGGCGTAATCGGTTAAAGCTAGGGTTGTCACGAGCGTAACGTTCGCCCCAATTGTTAACCGCGCCACTCATCCAAAAACCCATACGACCCGCAAGACTCATTTCCATTGATTTATCAGTAGTTTCTTCCATCGCAGGAACAAAAACATCAGCGTGTTGCCCAGATCTTAGTTCTTGCCATTCAGGTAAATATACAGAAGATTGCCAAAAGGTATGTTTATTTCGCATGAATATATTAGCGTTATTTTCAGCACTGAATTCAGAAAGAGGGAAGAAAAGATGACTTAATACTTTACTAAAGGCTTCACCCCTACCTTTAACTTCAGGATATATATTAACCGTTTTCTTACCTTCACCGGCAGTAATAATCTCTTTAAGTGTTGGTAGACTGATCATATATGGATCATTACCATGGCCAGCCCATTGTGCAATACCATCGCTGTTTTGATACTTAGGTGCTAATGTATCAAACATTTCTTGGCTAGTTAGTGTGTAGTTTTTACGTCCATCACGTTTGTCTCTGTATTCAGGATTATCTGCTAGCTCTACACTACGATCCCAATTTTCCACATTAGGTAACGTTGTAGTATTCAAAAATACAGGAGATGAATAGGCAGATTCTAAATTTTCAATAATAGAACCCACTTCACTTCGGCTTTCTGAAATAAAATAAACGGGTAGTGGTGTTCTTTCGTATAAAGGCTTATTAAACGATGCTAGTTGCTGCGAAACTGTTTGGGTATTTGCTTGAATAGCCGCAAGCTTTCCGCCAGGCTCTAATGCGGTATATTGCTCTTGCCACCCAGCTTGAGAGGGATCAATTATGTGAATTTGGCTACCACCACTTTGTGCACTCGCAAGAATTAGCTTACCTGAATCACTATCTTTCCATAAATCATTATAAGAGTATTTATTGGCTAAAATAGTTGCGTCGTTTACATCAAAAGATGCTGGTGTTATTAATAAGCGAGAGCCAAATAAGGTTACGTAGACTTTTTCACCTTGGTTCATGATAACTTCTGTTTGAGCTACACGATATCCGAAACGGTCGATTTTTCTGCCAATGTCATTGATCGACGATTTTTTAAAACTGAGATCAAGCGGGTTGAAAACCGAGATGGCTGAATTTCCAATTGCTGTACTGTTACCAATAACGAGTTCTTCGTTGCCATCGCCGTCAAAATCAATAGCGCGCATGTCCCCAATGCCATTTTTTATGTGTACTTTGGTTTTACTATCTGGTAGGTCTGCAAAAGGTTCAAATATATAATAACTACCTGCTGCTTGCATCGAGTTATTTGTACCAAGTAATACGAGTTTTTCAGAACCATCCGCTAATTTTAATGGTCTTAAATGATTAACTGTATGATTATTAGGGGTAGGTAAAACACCTTTACCAAATACTTTTTCTTGAGAGTAAGTGCTTGAAGCTATTGTTTTTAAAAGGCTTCCATCTGTTGCTAAATAATATAAATTTTTGTCATAGCCGCCTGCAGCGATATAAGTGGTGTTTCCGCCTTTTACAACGGTTACCGAGTTCATTGGTACTTCATTTAAACCGAAAGACCAATTAAGTGAGCCGTCAGCATTTAAACAATATACTTTTCCATCGGCGTTTGCTGTTAAAATTTCATCGATTCCGTCGTTGTTTAAATCGGCAACCCAAACGTCATGATTCATAAAACCAGAGAGAGTATTTGACCATAGTTCTTGACCACTGAAGTTATAGGCTGAAATAGTCCCTTCATAACTATCTGTAATTATGATGGGGGTACTTTCAAAATCACCTGTGCGAACATGGGTTATCGCTCTCCCTGTTTCTATACTTAAAATACCAGAGTTTGTTTGTTGTTCTGACATTGCATTATGCGATATAAAGCAAGTGCTTAATATGATTGCGGATAGTTTTTTTATTTTCATTTTAATTATCTTATTGTTATTTATGTTTATTGTTGTTTTATATGTTTGAGTTTAAATGTACTTAAAATAAAAATAAGTAATATGCTCATTTTAAGTACATTTTAAAAGTAGCATTGTTTATTTATTAGATCAATAAAATAAAGGATAGCGCTATCCTTTATTTTAGAATGAGATGTTTGTTAAATGATTATACAAAGAAATTACAAGATAGCTTTATTGTGGGGGAGGTAAATGTTGAATTGCACTCTATGCTCTAAATCTAGCTTACAATTCATTAATATAAGTGACTTGAATAAAAGAAGAAATAAAGTCTTTAGGCTTTACCCTTTTATTTTTATGGCTGTGATGGTTTTGGTGAAATTCGCATAGTAATATCCGCATGAAAAACTTTGTTATGTGCGTTGTCATAAACATCAACAGGCAGCACTACATCTTCGGCTTCTTGCCAGTCAAATTTATCTATTTTGCAAATTATGCGTAAGTCTGTTTTAGCAATTTTTAAGTATTGAACCGTCATGCCAATTGGTATCCAGCGGAAATCATCACTCAAAGAGATGTCTATACAAACACCAGCAGAAAGTTCAGCAGCATTACACATAGCAATGGCATGAACTGATTTTAAATGATTATAAACAGCTCTACGTTTTTTAATGGTAAGTTCTACGTGGCCAGGTTTTACAATAATTAACTTGGGTTTAATCGTACCAAAATAAGGAGCAGTAAAGCATAAAGCTTTGCCTACAATCCACCGTCCTATAGCGAAACCACCGAATATTTTCCACAGTTTTAGCATGAGGCTTTTGGAAGGTTTATATGACATTTTTCTTTACCCCTAGATAAAAAAAACACTGGTCTGATGAGTTTGTTTTGTTAGTTTGAACTGATATCAATTAGAAGTCAAAAATTGATTGATGACTTTAGTGTTTTTTTACGCTCGGCAATTTTACTAGGGAATGCGTGTTAGGTATAAAGCTAGTATGGGAGAAAGGATGAAAACATTGTAGTTATCACCCTTTGTTATTTTCATTTAAGAGAGAAATACTATTTTTTGTGAACTGCTTTCCAAAAGTCGTGAGATAACTTATTGATTAAATTGGACTCTGCATTCATTAACATAGCAAAACCTATCCCAAGTTCAGGTGAGTAGCCTATATCAGCGCGATAGCCTTGTACCCAGCCAGAATGATAAATTATGGGACTTTTGTCGAATTGGTAAATACGCCATCCATAGCCGTAATAGGCATCTTTAAGGCTTTCTTTCCAGTATCTACGTCTTAGATCCTTTTTGGTTTTTATTCTGGGGGTTGTTAATTCGTTAAGTAAATGGGGTGATAAAACATCAGGGTTATTACCCATATTAGCATTTAACCATTTAGCTAAATCTGTGATGCTTGCATTAACACCGGCTGCGGGTGCTACCTTATAATAGTCAGGTTGTACTTTTACTGGGTGCCATACATTTTGTTTAATATATCGTCCGTTTTTATCTTTTTTACCCGTTCTTTTACTTCTAATGAGTACATGCGGTTTTGCAATGTTTTTATTGTTTAAAAAGTTATCAATACCCACAGAGGCATTATGCATTTTTAAAGGGGTAAATATGCGTTCTTGTAATAGTGTTGCGTAGCTTTTAGGTTGGCTGTTTTCAATAGCAAACTGTAAAAAACCGTAGGCTATATTTTGGTAGCCGTAGCATATTCCTGGCTGACAAATTGGGCTTACTCGATCAAATCTGCCTATGATTTTTTGCATATTCCAGTTTTCATGTAATAAGTTGTCGTAAGCATTAGGCATTAACCCACTTGAATGACTTAGTAGGTGTTTAATTTGAATTTTTTTAGACGCATCTTTTTTAGCAAGTACAAAGTTAGGAATATATTGGGTGATAGGATCTGATAAATTTAAGCGCTTTTCTTGCGCGAGCATGGTGGTAATTGTTGCTGCAAAAGGTTTTGAAACTGACGCTAATCGAAAAACTGTATCAGAGGTTATTTTTTTTGATTTACTTTTATCTGTATAACCAAAGGTTTCTAATTCAACCACTTTATTGTTTTGAATAATGACATAAGCGGCGCCTGGAATGTTATGTTTCTTTAATTCGTTAGCGACTGTTTTTGAGAATTTTTTTCTAACTTCAGTAAAGTCATTTCCGTAAGATAAAGGGAAAAAAAGCAGAGAAGATAAAAGAAAAGTGAATCGAAAAAACATAGCAGAAAACCTTACAAGTAAATTGTAATTTACTAAGCGATTAAGCAGAAATAACAAAAAAGAGGGAGGAGTTTATATTATTTTGTAAAATTTCACGAATATACTTTATATTTTCTTGGGTAACGCCATTAAAAAAACCTACTTTAAATTAGCTAAAGTAGGTTTTTTATCGTTTTACTTTTCTTTTGAAGAAAAACTAAGTATATACCCGTTACCAATCAAGATGCGTATTTCAGAGCACTTGAGCGATATCAATTCAAGGCAATGCTTTGCAATAATGGTCGTTCCCTTATAAAAAGCATTAACGAAGAAGTGATTTTGCTCAAGCGCTTCTCCGATGGGTCTAAAAACAATTTATGGGGCTTATTAACTTTAGTAAGGTTCCTACACGGATGTAGGACATTAGGGTAACGCAGGAGCAGTTACCGAGAATAACCATGACGTAAATTTAATGCCTTGCATACATGGATGTATGTACTTAGATTTCGTCTGGAACATGAAATCTGTGCCTAAATTGTTTTTAGTTCCCACTGAAACCTGCATCTTGAATGATAACGGGTATAGATATTATTTTTGCACATTAATTAAAATGGGCTTAGATTTTATGCCATTAATCGTTGCATATACTTTTACTTGGCTTGCTTTGTCTTGCGCCTGTAAAAGAATGGCGGCTTTACCTTTATGGGTAATAACATGGTCTGTTAAAACATCTTGAATGTTATTTTCCCAACCGTTATCAATAGCAGCGATTTTTGCGTAGCCCTCAACTGTAAACTTTATATCCATTTCTGCATCAGACAATAGGTTACCATTTTTATCTAATAACGTAGCATGAACGTAAGTTGTATCGTATTGATCTGCCGTTAAGTGTTGTTTCTCGGTGTTAAGTTTGATGGAAGCCAGCTTACCATGAGTATTTAATATGCTTTGAGTTACCGCTTTACCGCTGTTATAGCCAATAACTTTTAACTCACCAGCTTGGTAGGGGACCATCCATTTGATGATTTGATCGTCGAAGTCTTTAAGTTGTTTACGGCCAAGCGATTTACCGTTTAAAAATAATTCAGCTGATTCTGTATTGGTATAACTTTGTACAACAATGTTTTCATTCGTTTGGTATTTCCACATTTCATAAATGTCGAACCATTCCCAGCGACGAAGCTCTTGCCAAACATTAGCTGGCGCTTTACGTTTTTTAAAGATCCAACCTTTATCGTTAGTATATGAAAATTCAGATATTTTAGCTGGTGTTGTACCTAAGTATGTTTTTGGTTTATCAACCCAAATGGTTTCAAAAAAATGACCTCTAGGTGTTTTGTTACCTATATAGTCGAATAGTGATATTTCTAACCCCATTCTTGGTAAAGGGCCACCTTCACCTTTGTAAGCAAAGCCTGTCCAAATAAATATACCAGCAACATAATCTTTGTCTTTTACGTCTCTCCATTCGCGCCATGCTCCCCAATTTTCAGAACCGTATATAACTTTATTAGGGTACATTTTATGTGCTGCTTCGTATGATGGTGCACGATAGTTAAAACCTACAAGATCAAGAGTATCAGTATAACCAGATGCAAAACCGACTGATGGTTGCACTAAGCCTGCTGTAACTGGGCGAGTTGTATCAACTTCTTTAACAAAGTCAGAGAGCATTTTTGCCACAATTGGAAGGTTGTCTATTTTATCAGGGTTATGTTCCTTGAGTTTTTTACGTATACGTTCAGGGTTAAAGTCGGCTGCTTCAGTGTAGTAATCTGTTCCATCTTCAGCATATGAAGCTGCTTTAGGATAGTAAGTGTAGGTCCATTCTATTTCGTTACCTATACTCCACATAAATATAGAAGGGTGATTAAAGTCACGACGGATCATGTCTTTTAAATCTCGTTCGGCCCATTGGTTAAAATGAATGTTGTAAGATACTACTGAAGCACCACTGGCTTTATTGTCGCCCATTGATATTTTGTTTTTAGTTTTTGCGCGGTCCCAGTCATCAAAAGCTTCAGCATTAACTAAAAAACCCATTTCATCGGCTAACTCGAGTAAGCCTGGGTTATGGGGGTTATGTGATAAACGTAAAGCATTTACACCAACGCTTTTTAGTTTAGTTAAACGAGAATACCATATTGATTTATGAACAGCTGTACCGACTGCACCACCATCGTGATGTAAATTAACCCCTTTAATTTTTGTATTAACACCATTTAAGAAAAATCCTTTATTACTATCAAACTTAATGGTTCTAATACCAAAGGTGGTTGTATCTGATTCTGTTTTATCGCCATCTACGTAAATCGTTGCTTTAGCGGTGTATAAATGAGGTGTTTCTAACGACCATAACTGCGGTTTTTTTACTGTTAGGGTTTGAGTGACTTTATTTTCATGGCTTAGATCAAACGACTCTTTATCTTGAGCGACTTTTTTACCTTCTTGGTCGAATAATTCTATTTTTAGTTTAGCCTTTTCGCCTTGATATTTTTGCGCAATAATCTGGGTATTTATATTCACTTTTGCTGTTTTAGAGGAAACATCTGGAGTTGTAACTTGAATACCCCATTGTGGGATATATACGGGTTCTGTTTTAACTAGACGTACATTTCTGTATATACCTGAGCCAGTGTACCATCTTGAATCTGCGTATGCTGTGCGATCTACTTTTACGGTAATAACGTTAGTGTTGTCACCGTAGTTGGCGTATTGGGATAAATCTACTTGAAAGCTTGAATAACCATAAGGTCTACCTCCAATATAGTGACCATTTAACCATATAGCTGAGTTGTTATAAATACCATCAAACTCAACCCATATTTTTTTATTTTTGTCAGATTTAGGTAAGCTGAATGTTTTACGGTACCAGCCAATACCACCTGCTTTAAAGCCTGTGCTCGCTGCTGCATTTTCATTAGTGTAGGGTAATGCAACGGCCCAGTCGTGTGGTAACGTTACGGGCTGCCATGTGCTGTCATCAAAAGTATATTGATGTGCAGCTTGTTGTTTTTCTAAACTAAATTTCCAGTTGAAATTGAAGTCTTCAATTGATTTTGCCTGAATTGTTATGCTGTAAAAGAATACTATGAGTAGTGTTGAGAAAACTCTCTTTTTATTAAATAGCATATAGGTACCTTATGATTTATTTTTATATTCATTCTTAATATAACACCGCTTCGCTTTTAAAAATGCATATTTAAATATAAAAAGTATCATAATTTTGTTTATTTATTGTTTTTTAATGCAGAGCCAAATATCGATAATTTAAATGATGTGGGTTGAATATAGCTCGTTCCTAAACGAGTCTACTATTAAACGTCAGTATTTATTTTTATTGCAACTCTTAATAAACGAGAGCTTAACTCAATATTTTGAGAAAGAGTGTTATAGCTATTAACAATAAATTTTAGTTTAGTGCCTTTTTTATGAAGTTGGATCATAGCTAAATGACCATTAGTTAATGAGTCATCTGCAACAATAACGACACCGCTAAGTTTAGTTTGGGTCAGTTGTTGAAGTTTTAGCTCTGTATTGGGGCCAAAGTAGATCATATCGCAACACTTCAATGCGTCTTCTATGTTATTGATAGAATATATTGTTATTTTATTTTTTAAAAAATACGATTCTTCAATTAATGTAAAATATTTTTGAATATCTTTTTCAGCGAAAACTCCAATGGTGTTTGCTTCATTTTTATTTGACCAATTTGTATATTTAAAAAACTGATAAAGGTATGCGGCTTTCACTTGGTAGGCTTGTTCATTATTAGCATATAAAGTAGAACTAAATAAAAGAGAGTTAATAAACAGTAAGAAGAATATTTTTATTCTCATAATGTTATCTCCCAACTTAAATTGATTTGTTCATTTTTTTGTAATTGAATGCCTCGTATATTTTGCCAAATAGGTTTTACATAAGACACTGAAATTTTGTTTCGATATGGTAATAACCATGATACCCCTACATTAATATTTAAATTTTTACCGCCGTAATTATTGGTGTTAGCGGTGGGAACTATGTTTGAATTTAAGCGTTCATCAAAGCCACTTATGCTGTTTTGCCACATATAATTAATATGTGCGTCTAAACTCATAATATTGGTTAAAGAATAAAGGTAAGTTAGGTTTGCTGAAAAACTATCTCCAACTTTATAATTGGCTTCGTTGGTATTTATAGGAGATTGAGCGAAAAAATTAGCACTTACAATATAGTTCTGTTGGCTTAAAGTGTAGTCCATCCCTAGCTTTAATTGATAACTTCCTTGGCCTAATTGCATGGCATAAGGTAACTGTACGTAACCTAAAGGTGTTGTTCCTTTTTCATCAATACTACCTGTAGGAATGATGAATGAGGTATGCATTATCCAATGATTTTTTCCGTTATGACTTTCGTTGAATAAATAATTTAATGTAATGGCACTATCGCCAATGCCCTGAGACTGAGTGGTGAACTCTTGTTTCATTCTCGTTACATGTTTCATCGACATATCCATGAAATGAGTCATAAAAGCAAAAGTTAAATTATCTGAATAGGCATACATAGCATGGAACATTGTCATTCTCATTGACATGTGAGTGGGCGATACCATGTACTGAGATAATGTATCGTTTATTGATATGTTTTTTGTCTCACGACCTAAAGAGTCCATTTCTGAGTAACTTTGATATAACGCGAACATCATGTCATTTTTTTGATGAATATGAGTATCTAAAACTGTCCCTGGAAATACATCTATTTCGCCTAACTCTTCTAGTGAAAGAGAGGTTAAATCTTGTGCTTTAATTGGGTTTGAAATAAGAAGGAAGAGTAGACACAAAAATAAGGATAGATGTTTATTCATTATCTAAAGTTTCCTTTTTATCATTACTATTGGATGTTTTTGTGAACCATTCGTGAATAAATAATTCAAATTCTGGGATTCTAATGGGTTTTGAGCACCAGTAACCTTGCCCTATGTCAGTTCCCATTGTGGCAAGGAGTTCTAACTGATTATGTGTTTCTATACCTTCGGCAATAACTTTCATTCCTAAACCTTGTGCCATAGCTATTATTGCTTTTACTATGGTTTCATTACGAAGGTCGCTTTCAAAATTATTAATAAAGCTACGATCTATTTTCAGTGCTTGTACAGGGAATTTACTTAAATATTGAAGTGATGAATAACCAGTGCCAAAGTCATCAATAGACATTAAAAATCCCATTTCTTTTATTTGATTAAGGATTTCTGTGGCTTTAGATTCTGATTTTAATAAAATTGATTCTGTTAATTCTAGCTCTAACTTTTCAATAGGAAAATTATAGCAATTCGTTAAAATCTTTAATTCTTTTAACAATTTATCTTCATCAAATTGAACGGCTGAAACGTTAACGGCAATATTTATATGAGCTAAATTGGTATCTTTCCAACGCTCTAAGGTTGCTGCTACTTGATGTAAAACCCAATTACCAATTTCTTCAATTAAGCCGCTATCTTCGGCTAAAGGAATAAACTCTACAGGCGAAATAAAACCATGTTGTGGATGTTCCCATCGTATAAGAGCTTCTGCAGATTCTATATGTAATGTTTTGATATCAAATTTAGGCTGTAAGGTAATATATAACTCATTATTTTCAATCGCGGTGGCAAGTGCATACCTCAATTTTGATTGACGATCTGCTATTTTTCCCCACTCACTTTTAAAAAATAGGTAAGGTGTTTTTTTGTCTTTTTTAGCTCGGTACATAGCAAGATCTGCGTTAGTCATCAGCTCTTCAGCCGTTAAACCATCGTCAGGGTAATAAGCAATACCAATACTTGATGAAGGGAGCAGCTTATGATTTTCTATTAATAGTGGCTTTGAAACTTCTTCAAATAAACGTTCGGTTACTGCTGCTACTTCTTTTCTAGTACCGCATTGTTCTAGTAGAACAATAAATTCGTCTCCACCTAGTCGGGCAACAGTATCAATATTTCTCAGTGGAAGGGTTAATCCTTTGGCAAATGAAATTAAGACTTCATCTCCTACTTTATGTCCTAAGGTATCATTAATGTTTTTAAAGTCGTCTACATCAATAAAAACAATAGCGAAATTGTATTTGTTTCGTTTAGACGCTTTTAAACACTGGTTTAAACGATCGTTAAACATTCGTCTATTGGGTAAGTCTGTTAAGCTATCGTAGTGAGCTAAATATCGTAGTTCATCTTCTATACTTTGGCGTTGAGATAGCTGTGAAAAGGTGCCAAGATAGTTTATGTTTTTCCCTTTGCTAACAGGAATAAGCGACAGCCACATGGGAGGCTCTTCTTTATTCGCTGTTAAGAAACGTAGTTCACCTTCCCAATTGTGTTTTTTCAATATTGAGTTTTTGATGTGATCAAAAAAATATCGGTCATGGTATTTTTTATCAAAAAATTGCTCTAAGTGTTTGCCGTGAGGTTTAATATTGGTATGTTGACTAAAAGCGTTGTTGGCCGCTTGAATAATAAAACTTGAATCAATAACGACAACAGGGTCTTGAGTTTTTTGAAAGATTGCAGAAAGTAACTCGTTTTCTTGGGCGGCTTTTCTTTGTTCATGTATATCAACTATAGTACCGATAATACTGGTCGGATGGCCTACCTGATCGTAGGATAACAACCCATGTATATTGACCCATCGAAATGAGTTTTCGGTACATTTAATTCTACATTCTATTTTAAAGCCTTTGATATTTGCTAATAGCAGTTCTTTAATGTTGTGAAAAATTTTAGATCTATCTTTACGATCAAAACGTTTTAACCAGGTTATATAGTGGCTTTGATCATCATTGAGTGAGTTGTTAAAAGGAATGGTAATATCTTTAGTCTGTTGAATTATGGCTTGAGTTGTATAATCACTCGTAATAATACTTAATCTAGGATCAAACTCCCATATCCCTTCGCCACTGCTTTTTAACGCTATTTCTAACTTCTCTTTGTTACGTTGAAGTTCATATTCTCTATTTTCTAATTGCTCTAACATGGAATTTAAGCCATTAACAATGGTGTCCATTTCACTTATGTTAGAGCTTTCTACTCTGCGGTTAAAATTTTGTGTTTGTCTTATTTCTTTAAATACATGAACAACATTGGATATAGCAACGGTAATAGGCGAGGGAAGTCGTTTACTTAAAAGGTAGGCTATGAATAAGCTTAATACGCTTAATACGAGTAAGATAAAAAATATTTTAATAAGATTGAATTGTTGATCTGATAAATCGACCCATAAGGTAAGTGTTCCTAAAGTTACCTTTTCTTCGATAATATCAATTTTAACCATGTATGCGTCACGAAGTTTTTTTTGTTTTATAAATGTTCTTTCGGCTAGTACTTGACCGTTTTTTTTATTGATTTGTGCTTTTATGATCCTTTTGTCTATGTTTAAAATATTTAATGTATTTGTGGCTTCTTCTTCATCATTAAACAGTAATGTAGGAATACTATAGCTAGCAACCAATGACGATATATTTTTAATGTTTTGACGAAAAATTCTATCAGTATTCAAGTACTCTAAAGTTAAAACCGCAATAAAGAGTAAAAGCAAACAGAGCATTAATGCTCTTAGTACAACACTTTGAATATTATGTTTGATAGACTGCTGACGTGGCTTCAAATAACTAACCTTTTTAAATATATAAAATCAAGACCTATATAAAAGGTCATTTTATATAGGTAACCTGAACTTTGGTTAAGCAATTTATCAATATGCAGACTACTTTAATTTGTAGTGTTAATAGTCTGCACTTTCCCTTTTATGATGTTTTAAATTGATTAACGAGTGTTTTAATTTGTTCAGATAATTGAGTGGTATATTGGCTGTTATGTGCTGTTTCTTGTGAGCCTTGCACTGTGAACTCAATTTGTTGATTAATATTGTCTACATTAGCTTTAATTTCATCAATGGTTTCATTTTGCTTTTCAGTTGAGGAAGCAATTTCTGCGTTTACATGCATGATGGAAGCTACAGAAGTGGTTATTTTATCTAGCGACTCTCCTGTTTCTTTTGTGTTGTTTACACAAGCTATTGTACGGTTTTTACTTTCTTGCATTACTTCAACCGCTTTTTTTGCACCAACTTGTAGTTTTTCAATCATGGTTTGAATTTCTGAAGTTGAATCTTGAGTACGCTGAGCTAGGGTACGAACTTCATCAGCAACTACTGCAAAACCTCTACCTTGTTCACCTGCTCTTGCTGCTTCAATAGCTGCATTTAATGCGAGTAAGTTTGTTTGATCTGCAATTCCTCGTATAACATCGAGCACAGAGCCAATGTTGTCAGTATCAAGTGCTAATGTATCTATAACATGGGAAGCATTTTCAATGTCGGTATCTAATAGATTGATGTTATTCATGGCTTGATCAACTACTTTTAAACCGTCTGATGCGGCTTCATTCGATGTGTTTGCGAGTTCTACTCCTTGCGAAGCATTAACTGCAACTTGTTGAACGGCAGGTAAAATTTCTTCGAGTAAATGGAGTAACTGTTCAATCCCTTTTTTCTGTTCGATAATAGCTTGATCTGTTTGCGATACTGTTGAACTTAACTGAACGGAAGAGGTTGATATTTCATTAATAGCGTCTCGTAATTCAACCACAACGTTTTGAATATGGTTTGCAAAAAGGTTAAAACCACGACCTAATGAGGTCAATTCGTCGTTACCGTCTTCATCCAATCGTTTACTCAAATCACCATCACCTTCACCAATATTTAGCATAGCCGAAGTAGCGAATTGCAGAGGCTTAAATAAAGTATGATTTATATAAAACATTAATGCTATTACAAGCCCAGCCACAATGAGTTGAATAACTAGGTTTATATTTAACCAAAAAGACGCTTCTTTTTGAGAGTTAATTAGCTCATTTGATGTGCGGTTATCGAGATTGAAGAAAAACTTATCAACTGGGGCCATTATTTTATTCACTTCTTGGTGATAAGCTTTATCAAAAACAATACGTAATGCAAAGTTATTGACACTTTCGTTGGGAAGAGGAGAATATGGGCCTTCAACTATTTTTCCTGTTTTAATAGACTCCATAGCTTGAGTTTCTGTTTCTATTAAAGCGTTTGAATTATTACTTGCTTCATCTAATAAAGCGAATTCAGTGCTAGAGAAATTTAACTCGCGCATTATTTCACTTTGTTTTTTCTTTTTACCTCTATATAAATTTATATCAACATGATCTGGTCTTGCTATATCACCATTACGCCATTTTACAATATTCCAATAGGCATCTAGGTGTTCTTTATTTCCCGTAGCCACATAAGAGCGACATAGTCGAGTAAGGTCCATCGAGGTTTGTCTAAATTCATCCGCAATTAAATACGATAAATAACGGTTCTTACTGTTTTGTGTTTGAATGGAGTTTTTTTGAGTTGATATGTTTTCTGCAGCAATGCCACCAAGAAGTAATACGATAATTGAAATCAGTATTGCCAGCAGGCGAGTTTTTATTGTCATGTACATTCCTTAAAAAACCAGAATCTAAAAGGGTTATTATTTATTTATTTTTTAATATCAATAGTTAAAGACTATAGTCCGTATTTATTATTTTTCCCAATAAAATAGAATAAATTGAATATAGAGGTGAATATTTTTTAGATATCTTCGGGTAGGATAAGTATATAATTGATTTTTAAGTGATTAGTTGGTTTTTGATTTTAAAAATCAGTACATTATCAATGCAACAACGATTATGAATAAAAGAAATATAGCAATAAAATTTTAACAAATAAGGTAATAAAAACATTACTACCTTATTGGGGAATAGCTCATTTTTTAACGAGCGTGTGCAGTGTGACGTTTAACCAATAAATCGTTATATACTTTTATTGATAATATGATTGAAGATAAAATAAACGTGATCATGTTAGCAACTATCATAGCGCTGTCTTCTTTAATTATTCCATATACTAACCAAAAACCAACACCCACCGTAAAAATACTATACATAGCTAAAGATAATGATGCTGTATCACGTGTTTTTATCACTTGTATTGCTTGAGGAAGAAAAGAAAATGTTGTTAAAAATGCTGATGTAAATCCTAAAATTTCGATATTAGTCATACGTGACCCCTCAAATAAAATATGTATATATTACAATGTAAAAAACTTGCTAGTAAGTTAACTAATTTATGATGTTATTCTAATGTGTAATAGAATATTGTTTTATGGGTTAATCTATCTTATATTTGTCCAAAACTATCATTGTGTGAAAAAGGAGCATATATGACAGAGTGGCTAGATGTATTAGAAATTGGTCCTGAGTGTAACGAACGCTTTGTTGAATGTAATAAAGTACCTGAGTTAGAAAAGCTCGAAATAAAGTTGTGTGGCGTTTCTTTTTTATCTGGTAAATATTGTGTGGGCAGGGCTGATCCTATGTGCCATACCATATTTTATGTTGTTGATGGTTCGTTAGAGCTACATACTGAAAAAGGCCGACAAACCATAGATAAAGGCCATTTAGTCACGCTTCCGGCTCATAAGCCTTTTTTAATAGAATTACAGTCTGAAAACTTTTCGATGGTATGGTTTGATTTAAATGATTGCCTACATTGGCGAACGTTATGTGAAAACCGTCCTTCGGTGGCATTGTGTGAAAGTGGTAGGCAAATTTTTCATATATTAAGTTTTATCTATTATGAGCGTTCGAGTAGGTTACGACAGTCTTCAGTGAAGCAGCTTGAATATTATTTAGATGAAACCTTAGGTGCTGAATCTTTAGTTGCCTCAGAACATCAAAAACTTGCTCAACTGATACGCGATATTGAAAAAAAATTGCATTTCAATTGGACTGTAGAAGACATGAGTAAAATTATTCATTACTCATCACCGCATTTATATCGTCTATTTCAAAAGCATTTTACGAGAAGTCCTATTCAGCATTTGATATTTTTACGTATGGAGCGAGCAAAATATTTATTAAAAAATACCACGTGGTCTATTGAACAAATAGCAGAACAAGTAGGTTACAAAGACGTATTTAATTTTTCAAAACGCTTTAAAAAATCTATAGGTTCACCCCCAGGAGCTTTTCGAAAAACTGAGCTTATTTAGTCCTAGTTTGGGTTACTGAACTTAAAAACACCAATCACGTAATGGGAGTGTTGCAGCACCTACTGCTACAGGGTTAGTAACAACATCAGCACATACAATTTTAGGTTGTGGTCTTTTTTCTCCGCGACGAAATTGAGCGTAAACATCAATGCGGGGAATGATTTTTTCTGCGAGTTTTTTAGGAATATGCCCACCAATAATAATTGCTTGGGTATCTAACAAGGCTGAACTACAAGTCGCAACAAGATCAAAGGAGTCTTGCACTTTATATATCCATTCATCTACACCTGGCCATTGAGGATCGTACGTTTCGTTTAAGCTATAAATAGACGGTATCTCAACTCCATTTTTAAGTAAAATACGACGAAATAGCTCTAAGTTGGGGTGGCTATATAGTTTAGGTGGTAGCATATCGCCTAGCTCTCCAGCATTGCCGTATGTACCTTTTAATATATCGAGGTTGTTAATTAATCCACCACCAAAAGCAGAAGAAATAAATAAATACACAAAGTTTTTATACTCTTTTCCTTTACCTACAATTCCTTCTCCTGCTGCAGCACCAGTACCATCGTTTACTACCCATGTCGGTAAATTAAAAGTATCGGCGACTATTTTGGCTATGTTAATTTGTGCCCACTCTTCTAGGGCATGATGGGTGTTCATCTTTCCATCCATAGAGCTGAAAAAGCCTGATATTCCTACACCTATGCCTAATATGCGTTCATACGGTATTTTATACTGTAGTGATAGTTCATCAATTAGCAGACTTACATTTTTTAAAACGTGTTTTATGCTCATATCTTCCATTTCTATTAATTGTGTGCCTACCACTTCACCTTTAAAGTTCATTACGGTAATGGCAATAGCATTTAATAAAATAGAAAGACCAAAGGTATATGCGTAATTAGGATTAGGTTCTAAGTTCGTACCTGGTTTACCGCGAGATGAAGAGCTGATAGTGTCGGTTTGATTTAATGCGCCAAGATCAATGAGTGATTTAACCATACGAGACATAGTTTGTTGGGGGATTTTAGTCACTTCAGCTATTTGGCTTTGGGTGACGTTTTCATTCCAAAAAACGTGCTTCAATACTGCGCGTTCGTTATGTTGAAAAAGCTTATCTCCTTTACCTAGGGTAAAGCTTGATCTAAGCAAGTCTTTATTATTGTAAGCTAGCATTCAAGTAACCATAATTTGTGTTATGTCATAGGCTGTTATTAAAACATCTTTTTTAGAATAAGTTAAAACCTTTGATGGTTTGTTTTAACTAATCAAGTATTGCTATCTGATTTATCTCAATAGACGTGTTTTAGGTCAATATGCCTATTGAGATGGCTGGTGCTTTTGAGGTTAGGGGGTTATTGTTCTTAACACTTCTAAACAAGCGCCTAAAGAGTGATAGTCGCATTTTGCTCCAGCGCTACTTTTTTCATTAGACATTTTTTTATTATCACGAGTTAACACTCTAAACCATGCGCCATAGGTATGGTCGATCATGTGATCCCAGCTATATTGCCACAGTTTATTGTAATGAGTTAAATAGACTTCTTCACCTGTTGCTTTATGTAACATGGCGGCAGCGGCAAAGCTTTCTGATTGTACCCAAAAGTATTTGTCGTCGTCGCACCAATCTCCTTCAGGATCAAAACCGTAAATGAGTCCGCCGTGAGTTTCATCCCATGCAACATCCATAGCTTTATCGAATAATACTTTTGCTTTGTCAACTAACCAAGCAGTCGGTTTGTGACGGTTAAGCATTAATAATAGCTTTGTCCATTCGGTTTGGTGACCTGGCTGAAATCCCCAAGGACGATATAAGTTTTTAGGATCGTTTTTGTTGTATTCCCAATCAGGAGAAAAGTCGGTTTTATAATGCTCCCAAATCAAACCATTGGTATAACTTGCTTGACGTTGAGCTATATTTTCTGCAATTAGAAAAGCTCTATCTAAAAATAATTTATTATGGGTTGCTTCATAAGCGGCAATCATAGCTTCACATAAATGCATATTGGCATTTTGACCACGATAGTTATTAAGTTCGCCATGTATGTTAATTTCATCGGCGTATAAACCAAATTCAGGCTGCCAAAAGCGTTGTTCTAATAACTGATAAGTTTTTAATAATGGCTCATCGGTTGTTATAATATTGGCTTTTTTAGCAGCGGCATAGGCTAATAAAACAAATGCGTAACCATAGGCTTGTTGTGTCATATCAAGAGGCTGATGATTTTCTAAAGTCCACGCATAGGTTTGGCTTTTTTCTTGCCAATGGACTTGTTCTAGGTAATCAAGGCCATGCTTTGCAATTGTAAAGTATTCAGGTTTATTAAGAGCTATTCCTGCCATCGCATAGTTAACAATAATACGGGTACTACTGACTAATTGACGAAAACGCCCATTAAACACGTCGCCATTATCGTAAAAATTCTGATAATAACCACCGGTTTGATCAACAACGCTATTATCATAAAAATCAAGAATAGATTGGCTATGTTGTGTTAAAAATTCAGAGCTATAAAAATTCATATTCGGCCTTTTTATTTACGATTTATTATCGAATGAGTTTAATTGCCAACTTGAAGATACATCATCAAATATTGGGAGTGCTGGGAATGCGCCGGGTTTAGTAACGGCATGCGCACCACAAGCTGCTGCAAAGTTGATTAAAGGAATGATTGAGTTTAATGAAGTTAGATGTTGTTTGGCTGGGCTTGTTTGACTAATCTTGTTTAAGCCAAATAAAAAGCCTCCAATAAAAGCATCACCACCTGCGGTTGTATCTACAGCGTTTACACGTGGTGGATTTACTGTTCCGCTGTGCATACCACTATAATAATGAATAGTGTCGGGGCCGTCGGTAATGAGTATAAGCAATACACCTTGAGCCATTAAAGAATCAATATAAGTTTGTTGATCACCTTGGGCGAGAAAATCTAACTCGTCTTTTGAATATTTTAATACATGAGCCTGTTCAGCCAAGGCATTAACACGTTCAATATTTATCGATTCATTTACCCATAAGTTATGGCGTAAATTAACATCGAAGCTAATCGTTAACCCTTTACTTTTAGCCATAGTTACAGCAAATTGTGTGGTTTCGGTAATATATTCATTGGTTAACGTATTACTACAAAAATGAAAGATAGAAGAGTGAGTAAACCAGTTTTCATCTACTTGAGAAGGTTTAAACAATAAGTCAGCCGTAGCTTCTCTGAAAAAAGTAAAACTTCTATCGCCTTCTTCATCGAGTGTCACAAAAGCAAGAGCCGTTTTTGCGGTGGGATGACGAGACATTAATCGAGTGTCTACTTGATAACAAGTAAGTGCTTGCTCTAAAAAATCACCGAAAGTGTCTTTACCTACTTGCCCTGCAAATAAAGACTTTCCACCTAACCGTGCTATGGCTACCGCAACATTTGCTGGCGCGCCTCCGGGATATTGTCGAAACTCATTTAGCCACAAAGGCTTTTCTTCAAATCGACTAATATTTAAAAAATCGATAAGAGCTTCACCAAAACAAATGACTGATTTCATTAGTCTATCTCTCTTTATACTTTATAAAAACCAATGTAATGCGATGGCCGCAGTCCATGAAAAATCGTCACCACCACAGCCGACACCAGTTTCGCTATTGAAATATTCAAAGTAACCAAACTTTGTTAATAGCTCTTCTGATTCTGTTTTTAATTGTGCGCTTTCTTCGATTAAACCATAACTGTCTGCGCCTAATGCGATCATCCAATTAATATGTAGCCATACTGGTCCGCGCCAATATCTTTGTGGTTCAAACGCTTCGCATTTAGCATAGGTTGAAGACATGCAGTACTTTGTTTCATTTAACCAATCATTTAATAAAGGTTTTAATACATTTATTTGTTCTGCTGAAGCAAGTTCGGCATAAATAACGAGCATGGTGCCAGTGGTTAATATAGGAGATAACTTTTGAGTGATCACATCTTTATTTAAGAAGCTTTTATGTTCTTCACTCCAAAGGGTATTAATCCCTTTTTCTGTTAATGTTAATTGCTCATTAAACCAAGTGACTTCTTGTTTATTTGTGTTTGCGTGTTTGCAAAGAAAAATGAGATCTTTAGTTGCTTTATGGAGTATCGTAATAATACCTAAATCGTTGACTTTATATGGGCAGTTTTTATAAATAGCTTCACTATCAAAGTTCGAGTTTTTGAAAAAATCAACAAGGTAAATGTAACGGTCATACTGTTCGGCATGAGGGCGTTCCTCAGAATCAACATGATCAAGATCTTTACGCTTATATTTATAAGTAACAGGTGGTACAGCTGCTAAGCTTTCATCCCAGGCTGGGCTGTTATCCATGCCTGACTCCCATGGATGATAACTCACAACAAGGCCTGTGTTTTCAGGATCTCGGTCGTTATACCACCATTGATGATAAGCGATAAGTTTAGGTAATATTTCTGTTAGTTTACTTTCAGCTAAGGCTTTATCTGTTGCTTGCTCAACCATTATTTTAACAATACTAACAAGTACTGGAGGTTGTGATATTGCCGTTGTTGGAATGTCATTTTTAACCCCCCAAACATCAGGGCCTGGGAAATAGGTATCTACAGGTTTATGGAAAACGATATGTGGCACCATACCATTATCCCATTGACCTTTTAGTAGCATTTCAATTTCAAGCCAAGCACGACTTTCATCAAATTTCATCCAGCCTAGTGCGGTAATAGCGGCATCCCAATTCCATTGAAAAGGATATAAGTCATGTGTAGGTACGGTGTATCCATCTACATTATTACGCTTCAAAATCTCTTTTGCTTTCTCTATTAATACTTTTTTATCTGTCATTTTTATACTCTCTTTAAATACAAATAACTCGTTATGGGTATTAAATCATCAAATGGGATTGAATATCAAGACAAATAAAACCTATTTTGGGTTGAAATGAGAAAAACTATATGTTTTACTGTAGTGAGTAATTAATAAACAAGCAAAAGTCAGTTAGCTAAATTTGAAGTAATACTTATTTTTATATGCACTATATTTAATTGAGTTAACAATAATTATGCTTTTTATAAATGACTAAACATGAAGTTTAAAAAATTTAAATATCAACATGTTATAACGGGGAAATAAAAATGAAATTAAATCTATTATCTAAAGTCATAATGGTTGCTCTAGCTACATCGTCTACATCTACATGGGCTGCTGAAGAAAAAGTAAAAGAAGCCGGAAATAAAAAAGTAGAAAATACCGAAGTTATTCTTATTACTGGTTCAAGCGTTCAACGTACAGAAGCGGATACTCCAGCAAAAACAACGTGGTTTACTAACGAAGATATTGCTAAAAAAGGCTTTACTAGCCAAGCTGATATTTTAATGAGTGTTCCAGGAATAAAAGTTGAAGGCGGTGGTGGTGAAGTTGCTACGAACGCTTTTGTTCGTGGTTTACCTTCTGGCGGACAATTTCAATTTACTCCATTAAATTATGATGGTATGCCTGCATTTCAATCAGGTCTTACATCTACAGCACAAGATGTTTATTATCGCCCAGATATAGGTATTGAGCGTGTTGAATTTGTAGGAGGTGGTGTTTCCAACTTATTTGGCCCCGGCTCAGTTGCAGGTATTATTAATTACATCTCTAAAACCGGCTCAGACGACCCAGAAAGCACTGTGCAATTAGAAGTTGCTGAAGATGGCCGTTTAAGAACAGACTTTTTTACTAGCGGAGCTTTATCAAGTAAAGACAATCTATATTACGCTATGTCAGGCTTTTATCGTTATGATGAAGGGCCATTAGATTCTGGTTTACCTACTAAAGGTTATCAATTACGCGGCAACATTTTAAAAGAATTTAATGATGGTTTTTTCAAAATTTCCGGTCAAATGATAAACGATAAAGTACAGTTTTTCTTACCATTACCTCTAGATGGAGAAAGCCGAGAAAGATTAACCGGTAACAATGGCTCTACTGTTTATGTAGGGCAGACTGTTAGTGCTGCAGAATTATCATACCCAACAGCTGATGGTAAATATGAATCAACTATTAGAGATGGTGTTTCTACTGAAGGTGGCTCTATTGGTATTGAATTCCAAAAAGATTTAAACGATACCTGGACCTTAAACGCTAAAGCAAAAGTTGCTGATTATGAGCATACGTTTAATTTATTTTTAGACGGTGATGGTGTGACTAATTCGCCAGAATCACTCACTGGTTATGCTACAAATCCTGACCATGGCTTTGATTTTACTGATAATGACGTAGACGATAAAGTTTCTTTAACTGATTTATATGGTACGCCAAGTTATACATGGGCTGAAACAGGTAAAGCTGTTCCAAGCGATTATTCTTTATTTGGTAACCGATTATTAGATCGTCAACGCGATGGTAACTTTTTTAGTACGGAATTTAATATTACCGGTACGTTAGAAGGCGGCGGCTTTGATCATACTGTAAACATAGGTACGTTTTTTATTCATGCGGAACAAATGGATTACAACATTATTTCTAGTTATTTAGCTGACTTTAGTGATGGAAAAAGTGCTCGTTTAGTGGATTTATCGTTTACTGATAACTTAGGTAATACGGTTCAGTATGCTAAAAATGGCGTTACAGGGCCAGGTACTAGCTATACCAATAAGCGTTTAAGCTCTAAACGTGCAGCAATATATATTACAGATCAAATGGAAAATGATAATTGGGCATTTGATATAGGTATGAGACTTGAACGTGCTGAAGGTACTCAAAAATCAGAAGGCAGTACAAGCGTTATAGTGAATGACGATGTTAGTTTAGCGCCCAATTTACAAGTTAATACTACAGGTAATGGTCGCTTTTTATATGGAGAAGTAGGGACAACGGAAGCTGCATTTTCTGCAGCTGCTTTATATAAATTGAATGATACTGTTAATTTGTATGGTAATGCTTCAAAAGGTTACTTCTTTCCACAAATACGTAGTATTAAGTTTAACGAAAATGGCGAACCGCAAAGCTACGAAGGTGAAGATATCACGCTAGCGGCTTTAGGTATTAAGTACTTCCCTGATAACTTATATATTGATGCATCAATCTTTATGGCTAATTTAGATAATCGACGCAATGTAGATTTTGTTAATAATGGTAGCGGTGGTATTGATGAACAACTCAGTATTTTATCTACCGAAACAGTAGGGGCTGAAATTATTGGTCGCTGGAATATTTCTGATGAACTTTTACTCGACGGTAATATCACTTATCAAGACGCTAGTTTCTCTGAAGGAGATGCGAGTATTCTTGATAAAGAACCTAGTAGACAACCTGATTTTACAGGTAACTTAGGTTTAACTTATAACAATGGAGTAGTTGATGCGCGTATTGCCGTAAGTTACTTTGGAGCTGCTTTTGCTAATAACAGTAATACCGTTGAATTAGATAGCCATAGTATTGTGAGATTAGATGCAGGGTATACATGGGAGCTAGCAAATGATCAACAAATTCGTTTAGGTGTAGGTGTATTTAACTTATTTGATAGTGACGGTGTAACAGAAGGTTCTCCTCGTCAAGGGAATAGTCAAGTATCTGATGCAACTTTCTTTGTAGGTAGACCTATTTTACCTCGTAGAGTTAGCATTACCGCAAGATATGACTTTTAATCAATCTTAAGTCATGCAAGCAGAAGGCAATATATAAATGTATTGCCTTTCTTAACGCTATTTGATGTGCATATGCATAATGTAAATATATAACTTATTGTTATTTTTTACTTAATTTACTTTTGGCTAAGGTTGCAACTCCATGAATACTTTTGATTATGGCATTATTGCTATTTACCTAGTTTTACTGATTTTTATGGGATTTAAGCTTAGGGGACAATCAACTAAATCTGATTATTTCTTAGGTGGTAGAACGCTAGGCTGGAAGCCTTTAACGTTATCTGTAATGGCTACACAGCTTTCCGCCATTAGCTTTGTTTCAGCTCCCGCTTTTGTTGGTATGAGAGAGGGAGGCGGAATGCAGTGGCTTTCGTATGAATTAGCGGTACCGCTAGCAATGATTTTGGTATTGTCTACCGTATTGCCTGTGCTTTATCGTTCTGGGGTTGTTAGTATTTACGATTACCTAGAGCAACGCTTTGGGCGTTCTTCTCGATTAGTTATTAGTTTTGTTTTTCAATTTAGTCGTGCATTTTCTACCGGTATTATGATTTACGCAGTGTCACTTATTCTTATTGCCACTATGGGAATAACTCTTTGGCAATCAATTATATTAGTAGGTGTTATTACCTTACTTTATTCTTTACAAGGGGGAATGAAAGCCGTTGTTTATGGTGACGCTATTCAAATGATTATTATTGTGCTGGGAACTATTGCTTGTATTTATTTTGGCTTAACTCACTTAGGGGGGATTGATAGTTTTTTACAAAACGTGGATCAGTCTCGTCTACAAGCCATTAACTTCTCTTCTTACGGTGTGGAAGGTGATGGTTTTGGTTTTTTACCTATGGTGTTTGGCGGTATTGTTTTGTATGCATCTTATTATGGCTGTGACCAAACTCAAACACAGCGAGCACTTTCGGCAAAAGATCCTAACCAACTTAAAAAAATGATGATGGCGAATGGTTTCTTACGTTTTCCTGTAACTCTACTTTATTGTTTTTCAGGCTTAATTATAGGCACCTTAGCTTTATCTGATGCTAGCTTTGCAGAGCTTATACCGGAAGGTAAAAGCGACATGATGATGCCTGTTTTTATTATTAATTATCTACCTCACGGCATAATAGGGATTTTAATTGTTGCTATTTTAGCAGCGGCAATGTCATCGTTAAGCTCAACTATTAATTCATTATCAGCAGTTACTGTAGAAGATTATTGCCGTATTACAGACAAAAAGCCTGATGATGAAACTTACATGAAATATGCAAAGTATACATCGATTCTTTGGGGCGTAGTTACCTTAACGCTTTCTTTGTATGCTGGTGATATAGCTGCCACGGTTATTGAAGCTATTAACAAAGTGGGTTCTGTTTTTTATGGGCCTATCTTAGCTATTTTCTTATTAGCTGTTTTTGATAAGCGCTTATGTGCTTTACAGATTAATATTGGCTTGCTTGCTGGTGTCGCATTTAATATTTATCTCTGGTTATGCGTACCTGAACTGTTTTGGTTTTGGTGGAATTTGGTTGGATTACTTGTAACCTGTGTTGTCGCTTATGGAATATTACTTTTTAGTAAAACAGAACGTATGCCGTATAACCCTTCTTTAACGTCTTTGTCTGATACACCGGCTATTTTATCAAGAAAAGATATTGCTATTTTAGTGGCTTATTTCTTCGTAATGATTGCTATTTGTTTATCAATTCCGTCGTTATTAAGTTAATTTTTAATAGGGAGCTGAACGACTCTCTGTTTTTATTTTATGTGTGTAAAACAATGAAAACTAAAAAATTTTTACAAAACTTATTTGAAATTGCTGTAAACGAAAGTCTCCCGTCGGTATGTATGCCAAAACATCTTGAAAATATTGATGCCAGTAACGGTTTATGCGTAATAGGAGCGGGGAAAGCCGCTGTTGATATGGCAAATACTATGCATCAGTTCTTTGGAGAAAAATGTTATGGAACGGTAGTGACTCGTCATGGCTATACCAATAACTTAAGTATTGGCCGTATTAAAATATTAACGGCAGGTCATCCTATTCCTGATGAAGGAAGTATTGAAGCAGGTAAAGAAATTTTAGCTTTAGCTCATAGCGTACCGAAAGATGTTCCCGTTGTGTTTTTAATTTCAGGTGGCGGCTCTGCTTTACTTTCGTTACCTATTGAGGGCGTTAGCTTTGCAGAGAAAATGCAGATCAATAAATTTTTACTTGCTTCTGGTGCTTCTATTGACGAAATTAATTGTGTAAGAAAACAACTGTCTCAAATAAAAGGCGGGAAATTAGCAGAGGCTGTTAAAGGTGAGTTTTATACCTTAATTATTTCTGATGTGGTTGGAGATGATCCTGCAACTATAGCTTCTGGCCCAACGATTAAAGATAATACAACGGGTGAACAAGCGCTTAATGTATTAACTAAATATCATTGGCAACCCATTGCTTCAGTCGAAAAGGCGTTGCTTGCTGAACAAGTTAAAGAAGGTATCTCTGCCCAATCAATATTTCCAGAGCCTATTAAAAACTTTACTATTATGGCAAATGCTCGACAGTCAATTGATAAGGCTATTGCGAGTGTTGACTTAGCAAAATGGAAAATTAAAGTTCTTAATTATGATGAAATAGGCGATGCCAATAAAGTGGCCGCAGAACATGCAAAAATCGCTTTAAAAACGCAAATGTTGAATGAACCCACATTACTTTTTTCTGGCGGAGAGCTTACTGTTACTTTAGATAAAGAAGCCGGACATGGCGGACCTAATCAACAGTACATGCTTGCGTTGGCTAAAGAGTTACAAGGTGCTAAAGGTATATCAGCTTTAGCGTGTGATACTGATGGGGTTGACGGAAATCAAGATGTTGCTGGCGCTTTTATTGATGAAACCACGATAAAACGAGCACAAGATAAGGGGTTATTACTTGAGTCTTATTTAAAGAAAAATAATAGCTTTAACTTTTTTGAACCACTAGGGGATTTAATTATTACAGGGCCCACACATACGAATGTGAACGACTTTAGGGTTATTATGATTGAGCCTGTTAATTAGGTTGAGCTGAATTTATTTGTGTATTTTTTATGTTATTGGGTATTATTTATGCTCAATAACCGATTTTCTCATGATAACTTTAGGTTCAAAGATATTTTGAATCTCAATATTTTTCTGGTTATACACGGTTTTAAGGACTAATTTAGCCGCCATTTTCCCCATATCACTTACTGGGTTATCTATGGTGGTTAACTTAGGGTATAAGTAGTTTGCAAAAATAACATTATCAAACCCCATTATTGACAAGTCTTTAGGAAGTTCATAACCATGCTCTCGTGCATACTTCATCGCACCTGATGCCATTTCATCGTTGGCACAAACTAAAGCTGAAAATGAACGCTTATTATCAATAAAGTGTTTTAGTCCTGCGCTTCCACCTGTTTCTTTATAGTCTCCCACAAAAAATAAGTTTTCATCAAAAGCTATATTTTTTTCAGCCAATGCTTTTTTATGACCAATAAGACGATTAACCGAGTCAGCTTTATATTGGTGACCTGTAATGTACGCAATATCAGTGTGGCCTTGCGCTAAAACGGCTTGGGTTGCTAAGTAACCACCTAAACAATTGTCTATACTAATACAATGATCTTTAAGTTCGCTTACATAGCGACTCATTAAATAGATTGGTACAGTACCTTTACTTAATTCTATTAAAAACTCATCTGAAACGGCTTCAACATGTAAAATAAGTGCGTCGCAATTTCTACTTAATAGAAACTCGATACCGTCTTTTTCTTTTTCTTCTTCACTGTGACCTGTAGTAATAATAACGTGTTTACCCGCTGCTCTTAATTCTGACTCTATACCTGCCATCATATGACCAAAAATAGGACCATGAAGTTCGGCTACAAGAATACCAACACTGTTTGAGCGATTTGATGCAAGAGATTGAGCGATAGAGTTAGGCCGATAGCCTAATTCATTCATGGCATTTTCAACTTTTTCTCGTGTTTTATCACTAACACGAGTGTTTTTATTTAAAACGCGAGATACCGTTGCTAAAGATACACCTGCAAGTTCAGAAACTTGGTAAATAGTTGCCATGTTTTTCCATTGTTATTATTAGTCCTCTTGTTAGGAGGTAAGCTGTTTGACTTAAAAAACTATAAATTAATTTTATCTTTCGTATTTTACCATGGTTTTTCTTAAATAGATCCGAAGGTTAAAGTTTATCTCTTTAATTTTCTACTCTACGTCGCATGAGTTCAGAGCCAATTAAGGCATTTTGCTGGCTTGTTAATGGATATAAAACCATAAGGCCTGCTGCAATAAAAGCAAAACTGGCGGGGATCCAACTCATTAATAATTGCATGCCTGGTAAAGACTGATCAATTGTTGATACATCCATACCGTTATAGCCGTAACTTGCTAGTACAACGAGTACCAGTGCACCGGCAAAACCGCCACCCGTTTTTTGTACGAAAGTGCCCGCGGAATAAATTAATCCTGTGGCTCTTCTTTTGTTTTTCCATTCTGAATAATCGGCTGAATCACCTAGCATAGTAAAAAATAATGTTGGCATCATGGCTGCAAAAAATTCAGCTGAACAACCTAAAACAAAAATAGCGGTAATATTACCTTGGGGTATCCAATAAAAGGCGCCAGTTAAAAGGCCACTCAGTATAAGTGAAATAATAAATACTTTCTTTTTACCTAGCCACTTTGATAAATGTTCTGTAGCTAATGCTCCTAAAATAGAAACAACAAGTAAAGCGACAAAGTATTGACCAGCCATAAGTTCATCACCTACATGATATTTAAAGTAGTAGGCGATAACTCCATATTTTATGCCGTTAAACATCATGGTTAAAAAACCCATACCAAGAAGAATTAACCAAGGTTTATTGGTTAACAAATCAACCATGTCACGTTGGGTTCCTGTCATGTTTTCAGGCGTATTATTAATGAGTTTTTTGATGACAAGAGCCATAGCTGTCATTACTACGACAAAAAATATACCGCTGTATATTTCGCGGTAATAAAAAAACAAAGTCATTGATAATAAAGGTAAAATGATAAAAGGTAGGTTTTTGGTTAAATCCCAAAGCTCTGTTTTTAAATTAGAGTTTGGATCAATGGGAGCTTCAACGCGCTCTTTGGTGGTAGCAAATGTAATCACCATCAAAGCAATAAGTAACGATGCAAATACGTACATAGTATATTGATAGCCTTGAGCATCGTTGCCATTACCAAAGTAAGCGACTAGTTCAGGCAGAAATCCCATCACTAAAAGGCCTCCTAAAAATGCCCCTGCAAATCTAAAGCCTGATAAACTTGTTCTTTCTATATCGCTATCTGTCATTACGCCCATTAAGGCAGAGTAGGGTACGTTGTTTAATGTGTAAGCTAAGGTTAAACCTATATAAGTAAAGTAGGCATAAACTAATTTGCCATTATCGCTAAAGTTAGGAGTGGTAAAACATAACACCATAAATAAGCCAAGTACGGGAGTAGACCATAAAATCCATGGTCTAAATTTACCCCAGCGAGTATTTGTTCTGTCGGCGATCATACCCATTACAATATCCGTAACACCGTCAGATAATCTAACCACTAAAAATAGCATGGCTGCAGCAGCAGCAGTAAGTCCAAACGTGTCAGTATAAAATACGGCTAGATAGGCTAATGCTCCGCGCCATACTAAATTAGCTGCAGCATCACCCATGGCGTAACCGACTTTTTCATAGAATGGCAGTTTGGTCATATTGATTATCTTATTGTTGTTAGTTTATGGTAAACGATGAAGCTTAACTTCATCGCATCTGATTATTGATAATAACGGATAATAATTTAACTTTTTAACTATCTATTAGATATCAAATTTTTAAAGGCATGTCCGCTGGCTTTAATGGTTCTTTTTTGTGTTTCATAGTCAACATGCACAATACCAAAGCGTTTTAAGTAACCTTCTGCCCATTCAAAATTGTCCATTAAACTCCAAGCAAAATAACCGTCAATGGTAATACCGTCTTTAATTGCTTGGTCTACTACGGTTAAATGTTGTTGGTAATAGTTAACCCTATCAAAATCATCTACTTGGCCGTTTTCTATTATATCTGCCATAGCTGCACCGTTTTCGGTGATGTAAACAGGTGGCAGTTTATAGGTTTCGTTAAGTGACGTAAGTAGCTTGTTGAGTGCTTGTGGATATATTTCCCAACCAATATCAGTTCTAGGTGATGGAGGAGCTAATTGAATAAAATGTTCAGTGTCGTCAGCCTTGTATATAGCACGCGTATAAAAGTTAATACCTAAGAAATCAATTGGATGAGAAATTATCTCCATGTCTCCGGCTAATATATCTGGACGATTTTCTTCAGGTAAGTTGTGTAATATTTCCGGATAAGCCCCATCAAATATTGGCTTTGCGTACCATTGGTTAAAGTAATCATCAGCAAATTTCGTTACTTTAATATCTTCTTCTTTTTCACTAGCGGGGTAGCAAGGCGTAAAGTTAAGTACAATGCCGTTGAGAGCATCTGGACAGTTTTTGTTGAGTTTTTCCATAGCTAAACCATGGCCTAATAATAAATGATGTGCGGCTTTTCTTCCGTTCCCTTGACCTATTTTACCTGGGGCATGTACACCAATTTCATACCCTAAATAGGCACTACAAAAGGGTTCGTTTAGGGTCGCAAAAGAGTGAACTTTATGACCAATCGCCTGTGTTATTTTGTCTGCGTATTCAGCAAATTCGAAAGCTGTTTCACGGTTTAGCCAACCGCCATTATCTTCAAGGTGTTGCGGTAAATCCCAATGGTATAGCGTTACAAAGGCTTTGATATTTTTTTGCTCTAAGCGTTCTAGAATATTCAGGTAATAATTTACACCTTCTTGATTTAATTCCCCATTTTTATGTATAACTCTGGGCCAAGAAATTGAAAATCGGTATGCATCTACGCCTAAAGAATCAATCAAATCTAAATCTTCTTCCCATAAATTAAAGTGATCACAGGCCGTTGTTCCATCAGAGCCGTCAGCTACTTTATTTGGGGTTGCACAGAATGTGTCCCAAATACAGGGTAATCTTGAATCGATACCTCCTTCTATTTGAAATGAAGCTGTTGCTACACCAAAGGTGAAAGAAGGTGTCAACATTTTAGAATTTTCGGGTAAAGATAGTTTTCTCATTTTACGTCCAAGAAATAGTAGAAGAATTTAGTTCTGTTATTTTTATTGAATTTTAGTTATTCAATGTTTTAACGGTTTATCAAATTGCTATTATTTAAAATATAACTATGAAAGCGCTTACATTTAGGTTAGTGTTTTATACCTAAAAGGTCAATAAGTTTTATTTAATTTACTAACTACAAATGATTTACTCTTTATTGGAGTTAGGGATAAATCTATATTTTTCTTTTAGTTATAACGACTAATAACTATTTTCTAAATATTCTAGGTTTCTTTATGAAAAAATATAATTCTACATTAGTGTTAAGTCTTACCTTGTCACTCTTTATTCAGGGGTGTAACAGCATTGAACAAAATAAAACAGTGGATCAATCTTTACAGCAGGTTAAAGCTTCGAATGACCATAATAACAATACACTTTGGCCAAAATTAGCCTATGAAGTAAAAACGGATCCTCAATTAGAGCGTAAGGTAAAAGCTTTAGTTGATAGTATGACGTTAGAGCAAAAAGTTGCTCAAATGATACAACCTGAAATTAGAGATATTACCGTAGAAGATATGCGTAAATATGGCTTTGGTTCATATTTAAATGGTGGCGGCTCTTTTCCAAACGGTAACAAACATTCAACACCAAGTGATTGGATAAAGCTTGCTGAGGATATGTATCA
The DNA here is from genome assembly GCF_002000085.1 of Pseudocolwellia agarivorans. GTDB lineage: Bacteria > Pseudomonadota > Gammaproteobacteria > Enterobacterales > Alteromonadaceae > Pseudocolwellia > Pseudocolwellia agarivorans. The sequence continues at coordinate 116,103 of NZ_MUZU01000007.1, read as the reverse complement.
AGCGTCAGTTGATGACAGTTTAGACGGTATTAATATTCCAACTATGTGGGGAACTGATGCAGTTCATGGCCATAACAATGTTATTGGCGCTACTTTGTTTCCTCATAATATTGGTTTAGGTGCCGCTAATAACCCTGATTTAATTGAGAATATTGCAGCAATCACAGCTAAAGAGGTTATGGTAACGGGTATTGATTGGGTGTTCGCACCAACAGTTGCCGTGGTACGTGATGATCGTTGGGGAAGAACTTACGAAGGCTATTCTGAAGATCCTGACATAGTTAAAATTTATGCAGCGTCTATTGTAAAAGGTTTACAAGGTCACGCAGATAAAGATTTTTTAGGTGATACTCGGGTTATTAGTACCGTTAAGCACTTTTTAGGTGATGGAGGAACCGTTGGCGGAGATGATCAAGGTGATAACATTGATTCAGAAGAAGAGCTTTTTAAACTTCACGCGCAAGGGTATATCGGCGGATTAGCTGCGGGCTCTCAGTCTGTAATGGCTTCTTTTAATAGCTGGCATGGTAAAAAAAATCACGGCAGCAAGTATTTATTGAATGATGTACTAAAAGAAAAAATGGGCTTCGACGGCTTTGTTGTTGGTGACTGGAATGGCCACGGACAAGTTAAAGGTTGCTCAAATGAAAGTTGTGCTCAAGCTGTAAATGCAGGGTTAGATATCTTTATGGTACCTACTTCTGCATGGAAGCCTTTGCTTGAAAATACGATTGCTCAAGTTAAAGCAGGTGAAATTTTAGCTTCTCGTATTGATGATGCAGTTAGTCGTATTTTACGCGTTAAGCTAAGAGCAGGATTATTCGATAAACCTAGCCCAGCTAATAGAGCATTGTCTGGAAAAACAGAGTTAATAGGTGCGAAAGAGCATCGTGCGGTAGCAAGAGATGCTGTGCGTCAGTCACTGGTTTTATTGAAAAACAAAAATAATATTTTACCCCTTTCTCCTAAGCAACATATTTTAGTGGCGGGAGATGGTGCTAATAATATAACAAAACAATCAGGTGGCTGGACGGTAACTTGGCAAGGTACACAAAATACCAATGCTGAGTTTCCGGGCGGAACTTCTATTTACCAAGGAATATCAGAGCAAGTAAAAGCAGCGGGTGGCGCAACTACATTAAGTATTGATGGGCAATATTCACAAAAACCCGATGTTGCGATTGTTGTTTTTGGAGAAGATCCTTATGCAGAAGGCCATGGTGATAGAGCAAACGTAGAGTTTCAGTTAGGAGAGAAAAAAGACTTAGCATTACTGAAGTCATTTCAATCAAAGGGAATACCCGTTGTTGCATTATTTATTAGTGGTAGACCAATGTGGGTAAATTCAGAAATAAACGCCTCAGACGCGTTTGTAGCTGTTTGGTTGCCGGGTTCTGAAGGGCAAGGCGTTGCTGATGTTATATTAAAGTCAGCTGATGATAATATTCAGTATGACTTTACCGGAAAGCTTTCATTTTCTTGGCCTAAACTACCTAATCAAACAGCTATAAACAGACATGATGCTATTTATGATCCGTTACTACCTTATGGCTTTGGTTTGAGCTATGGCGAGAAAAATGTGTTAGCTGACGATTTGAATGAAACGTTTAAGTGGAATACTTCAGAAACTATTGTTCGTGAAATATACACTGGAGCGATGCACAAGCCTTGGTTGTTGTGGTTATTGTCTGGTAATAAGCAAATTGAAGTGAATGCCAATTCACATACGTTGCAGGGATTAAAATACCGAACAATCGATCGTATTGTTCAAGAAGATGCTATGCAAATTGAATTAGACGGAAAGCAACAGTCAGGTATTATGATTGCAAGTAAAAGTAGTTTTAGGGAAGACTTTCGACCTGATTTAGCCCAAGGCTCGGCACTTAAATTTATGGTAAAAACCACAGGAAAAATTACGCAAGCATTAACTTTGTCTATGGAATGTGAAGGCGAAGACAGCTGCGGCGCATCTTTGGATATTAAAGATACATTAAATGAACTAACGCCCGACACATGGGAAACCGTCTCAATTGATTTAACTTGCTTTAGCAAAGCTGGTATGAAAATGGGCGATTTAGTTGTACCGTTTAAGCTTATGCCTCAAGGTAAAGTGTCGTTAGGGTTAGCTAATATAAGAATTGAACCAGTCAATGATGATAAGTTAACAATAGGCTGTCATTAATTTTTTATTGGATTTACTAGAGGCTGTTGATCGCGGCGCAAGGAGTGAGCATAGTTATTCTATGTAAACTCCTTGCAACAACGAGCAAGAAGCATTTAAAGGGATCCTTAGGACAGCCGTTATTCACTATTTCTATTACGTTATCGCCTAGTAAAGTAGAATAACGACGAAACATATGCTCGGCCTTGTATAAAAGGCTAATAAATTGCTGTAAAAATAATCAGCAAAGATTAACAGACCCTAATATAAAAAAGGGCTCGCTAATTAATATTAGCGAGCCCTTTTTATAATATCAGTCGAGCATCTTAAAACTCTATTTTGAAATGCTAACTAAATCATAATAAATATTTTATTCTTCTACCAATGTAACCATTATATCATCAACATAAAAATCAACGGCTATATCATTTGCTTCAACATAAATTGCAGCTGAATTTTCTGCAGTTGCTATTGTATGCGTGTAAGTACCTGATAGTTTTATCCAATTACTAGCACTTACTGTTGTAACAGTAGTAAGTTCAAGATAGTCAGTCTTTTCAGTTATAGTTCCATCGGTATCTACATCGTGTTTTATTTCTAGGGTTAGCTTCATACCAGGTGTAACTGTACTACTATCATCAGATAACTTGACCCATGCAGAAACGCTATAAGTTTCATTAGCCGTGAATAAGCCCTTAACATCTTTTTGTATACCTTGCCAAGTAGCCGTTCGTCCTACAACTAAAGCACTATTATTACCACCGTGTACTTCGGTAGTTTCTAACGTTACTGTTGCATCACCACGGGCTACCCATGAACCAAGTCCAGCTTCAAAGTTACCATTTGTTAACAATTCGTTTGAAGCATCCGGAGTTTCAACTTCTCCAAAGTACTCTACTAATGCATCAGCGAAACCTTGTAGTGCTGGTTTTGGTGTATAGTCATTGAAGAATAATAATGGCCATTCGGTAGTAGGTTCAGGCCAGGTTTGTAACCAGCTATCTCCATCAATTACTCCCCAAATAGTGATGCCACCACGTTGATCTTCAGGAACTACATCTAGGTATGCTTCAACAATATCATGATAATATTGCTTTTGTTCATCAGCTCTTTCACTTGTTAGGTAAGTTAAAGGTACGCCACCTTCATTGTTCATACGAACATCCAGCTCAGTTATTTTTACTTTTAGACCTAGATCTACGACTTTCTGTAGCTGTGCTCTTATTGTTGTAATATTAGGACTGTTAACTGAAATATGAGACTGGAAACCTATGCCATCAATCGGTACGCCATCAGCTTGAAAATCAGTAACCATATTAATAACAGCATCTAATTTAGTAGCATTCCAGATCAGGTTGTAATCGTTGTAGTATAAGTCAGCATCTGGATCTGCTGCTCTGGCTGCTGTAAATGCTCTTGGTATAAATTCAGTACCAATGTTTTCGTACCAAACAGATGCATCGGCGCCATCAGTAGTCGTTTTGGCACCACGGTATTCACCATTTTCCATAAAGGCTTCATTAACAACATCCCAGCTAGTCACTGTATCGTTATCACCTTCTTCTTCAAAATGAGTGGCTATTTGTGTTACATGATTTTCCATCATGGTTATCCAGTCAGCTTTCTCACCTTCGAAACTTTGCATCCAGCCCGCTATTTGTGAATGCCATACAAAAACATGACCGTGTACAGTGAGTGAATTGTCTTTAGCATAGTTAACAAGTTCATCTGCATCATCATAGAAAAACTCGCCTTGAGTTGGTTGTAAATAGGTAGGCTTCATAATGTTTTCAGCAGATAACTGATTAAAGTGTTGTTCAATAACCGTTTGCACTTCAGGTCTGTCGATTATGCTGTTCGCAAAACCACCCGCCGGAACAGCTACACCAATGTTAAAATCAGGCGATATTGCTTTTAAGCTTTGTGCTGTAACTGCGCTGTATTCTACATCCGGAATTTCTTCAACCGGTGCATCAGGCAGTACAATACCTGAAAATTCATCTAGGTATATAGACTTGCCAATATTCTCTTCTTTTGAAAAATGAATAGCTAATCTAATCAAAGAGTCTGCTTCGGCAGTAGTCGCTGTTAATTTGATTTCTTGCCACTCACCCGTTAACGTTTCTTTTATTAGAGCGAGTTGACCATAGGCAGGAGCTGGTGTTTGAACCCAAAAGTCAGCACTTGTTCCTTCTTCACCTTTAACCCAAACACTAAATTCGTATACTTTACCTCCAACAACAGGAATATCTTCATAAGCTGCTTCAATTGCCCATGGGTTTGCCCCTAAAGCCTCGACAACAACTTCAATTGCCTTTGTTCCTTTATAACTATTATCACCTTCTGTTGACTCGATTACTTCAATGGTAGAAATAGCACCGTCTTCTTGAGAAGGCCTTAACACCCAGTTGCCTAATGGTGACATTTGGCCGGCAGAATCTTCTTCAAATCCACCATTAGTTATGTCAGCCATTTCTGGTTCTTCTGGAACATTTGGTGTTTCTGGTACTTCAGGTGTTTCTGGTACCTCAGGTGTTTCTGGCACTTTAGGATCTGTATCACTCCCCATACATGCAGTTAATAGAGACATAATGGTCACTATTCCTGCCACTTTAACTAAGGTTTTATTCATTTTTATATTTTCCTATGTTTAAAAGAAGAAAAAATGAGTCTGCGTACTAAAAGCCATCGAGACTTTATTCTAAGGCTTACTTTTATTTATATTGTGTTAAGCCTAGAAATACTTTTATAAAACCAAGTGAATTGGTGTTAAAAAGTTAGCGTTATCATTCGTTCTTGAGCACTATTACATGTGTGTTTTGTTTATGTCAATATGATTTTTATTTAATGTAGATCAGTATTTTTGGTGTTTTATTGTTTATCTCTTTGTGCGGTAAAGGTTTGTAGTCATTTTTACCTTATCTTGGTTGTGTGAAGGTGTTTTGATTTTGTGTTAACGTTATCATTATGGTGGCTTGGTTTTTACTGGGCGTTGAGGCATAAATAGATTGATGAAAATTTTGATGGTTGTTTAAGCGGGATTTGTCTATCTATCTTGAAGATATTTTTGTATTAACCTTGTTGAAAATGGAGTGAGCTATAAAAAAGGGCGCTAAATGCGCCCTTTACTTGATATATGAATTTGCATTACAACGTACCGGTATTTAACCAATAAATTTACGAGCGTTACGGAACATTCTTACCCATGGTGAATCTTCTTGCCATTCGTCTGGGTGCCATGAGTTGGCTACTGTTCTAAATACACGTTCAGGATGCGGCATCATAATCGTTACACGACCATCAGTTGTTGTAAGTGATGTAATACCATCAGGTGAGCCGTTAGGGTTCGCAGGGTATGTTTCAGTTACTTGACCGTAGTTGTCTACATAACGAATAGATACAGTACCTGACGCGTTAGCAGCATCAATCGCTTCATCTGAGCTAAATTCTGTTCTACCTTCGCCATGTGAAACAGCGATAGGCATTCTTGAACCTTCCATTCCTTTGAAGAAGATTGAAGGACTTTCTTGAATTTCAACTAAACTGAAACGTGCTTCAAAACGCTCTGATTTGTTTTGTACAAAACGTGGCCATGCTTCAGAACCAGGGATGATTTCCTTAAGGTTTGATAGCATCTGACAACCATTACACACACCTAAACTGAATGTGTCTTCACGGTGGAAGAATGTTTTAAACATTTCACGAGCGTTGGCGTTGAATAAAATTGATTTTGCCCAACCTTCACCAGCACCTAAAACATCACCGTAAGAGAAACCACCACAAGCCACTAAGCCGTTAAAGTCAGCTAAGTCTGTTCTGCCTGCTAAAATGTCAGACATATGAACATCAATTGCTACAAAACCAGCACGGTCAAATGCAGCTGCCATTTCAACATGAGAGTTAACACCTTGCTCACGTAAAATAGCAATCTTAGGGTTGGTGTTATTCGTTGCATCTTTAGCAATTAGGTTAGCAACAATATCGTCGTTAATATCGAACGTTAACTCAGCGTTTAAGCCTGGGTCTTCAGTATCAAATTTAACGTCGTGTTCTTGTTGAGCACATTCAGGGTTATCACGTAGTGACTGCATTTTGAATGTGGTTTGTGCCCAAAGTGTACGGTAATAAGTACGAGAGTTAGCTAATACTTCTTCACCATCACGAGTAAAGCGAATGGTATCTTCATTGTTCAGGCTACCAATAGTGTTACAGCAATCGGCAATATTATGCTCTGCAAATACAGCATTAACAGCGTCTAAATCACTTTCACGTACTTGAATTACAGCACCTAACTCTTCGTTAAATAGTATTTCTAAATCATTACCTTTAAGTGCTGATAAATCGATGTCTGCACCAGTGTGACCCGCAAATGCCATTTCAGCAACAGTAGTAAATAAGCCGCCATCAGATCTATCGTGATAAGCGATTAATTTTTCTTGCGCAACTAATGCTTGAATCGCGTTAAAGAAGCCTTTTAATGCTTCTGGGCTATCTACATCTGGTGTTTCAGTACCAAGTTGTTTATAAACTTGTGCTAAACATGAACCACCTAAACGATTTTTACCTTGCGATAAATCAATTGCGATAAGGGCTGTTTCACCTAAATCAGTACGTAATTGTGGGGTTACTGTTTTACGAATATCTTCAACAACACCAAATGCAGTGATAACTAATGAAAGAGGAGAGGTTACTGACTTGTTCTCGCCGTTTTCTTCCCACTGAGTTTTCATCGACATAGAGTCTTTACCCACTGGAATTGTTAATCCTAATGCCGGACATAACTCTTCGCCAATAGCTTTAACTGCTTCATATAAACCAGCATCTTCACCAGGGTGACCCGCTGGCGACATCCAGTTTGCTGAAAGTTTAATACGGTTTAAATCGCCGATGTCAGCACAAGCAATGTTTGTTAAAGATTCCGCTACGGCTAAACGAGCAGAGGCACCAAAGTTTAATAAAGCAACGGGTGTACGTTCACCTAACGACATAGCTTCACCGTGGTAAGAATCAAGTGCTGATGCAGTTACTCCACAATCAGCTACTGGTACTTGCCAAGGACCCACCATTTGATCTCTGTTAACCATACCCGTTACTGATCTATCACCAATGGTAATAAGAAAAGTTTTTTCAGCAACAGTTGGTAACGTTAAAATACGCTGTGCTGCATCTTCAAGAGTAATATTATCTAATGCTAGTTCGTCACCAGCAGCTGTTGCCGTTTTAACATCTCTAATAATTTTAGGGGTTTTACCTAAAAGTACGTCTAGTGGTAAATCGATAGGAGTTTTTAAGTTATCAACATCAGCAAAGTGTGAATCAGTAACCGTTAAATGTTCTTCTTCTGTTGCTCTACCAACAACAGCAAAAGGAGCACGCTCACGTTCACAAATCTTGGTAAATTGTTCTAATTGTTCATCAGAAACTGCTAGTACATAACGTTCTTGAGATTCATTACACCAAATTTCGTGAGGTGCCATGCTACGTTCGTCGTTTGGTACATTACGTAATTCAAATACACCACCACGACCACCATCAGAAACTAATTCAGGAAATGCGTTAGATAAACCACCAGCGCCAACATCATGAATAAATAAAATTGGATTTGCATCACCTAACTGCCAACATTTATCGATAACTTCTTGGCAACGACGTTCCATTTCTGGGTTTTCACGTTGAACTGATGCAAAGTCTAAGTTTTCAGCTGACTGACCTGAGGCCATTGAAGAAGCTGCACCACCACCTAAACCAATGTTCATTGCTGGGCCACCTAATGCGATTAAGTTCGCACCAACAACAATGTCACCTTTTTGTACGTGTTCGTCACGAATGTTACCTAAACCACCCGCAAGCATAATAGGTTTGTGATAACCACGAACTTCTTTACCGTTAAAAGAATTAACTTCTTCTTCGTAAGTACGGAAGTAACCTAAAATCGCAGGGCGACCAAATTCGTTGTTAAATGCAGCGCCACCTAATGGACCTTCAAGCATAATGTCTAATGCAGAAACAATACGTGATGGCTTACCAAAATCTGTTTCCCAAGGCTGCTCAAAGTTAGGAATACGTAAGTTTGAAACTGAAAAACCCACTAAACCTGCTTTGGGTTTTGAACCAACACCGGTAGCGCCTTCATCACGAATTTCACCACCACTACCAGTAGCTGCACCTGGGTAAGGGGAAATAGCGGTAGGGTGATTGTGTGTTTCAACCTTCATTAAAATTTGAATGTCTTCATGGTTATAACTATATTCATTCGTTACTGGGTTAGGGAAGAAACGTCCGCCTTTATTACCCACCATAACTGCAGCATTATCTTTATAAGCGCTGAGTACGTAATCAGCATTAAGTTCATGAGTATTACGGATCATTTTGAACAATGATTTTGGCTGTTTTACGCCATCGATTGTCCAATCTGCATTGAATATTTTATGACGACAATGTTCAGAGTTTGCTTGAGCAAACATATAAAGTTCGATGTCGTTAGGGTTGCGGCCTAATTTTGTAAAGTTTTCAAATAAGTAATTAACCTCATCTTCAGCAAGCGCTAAACCTAAGTTAATGTTTGCAGCAACTAATGCACCTTTACCACCGTTCATTATATCGATTGATGTTAACTCACCCGGCTCAGCTGTTGCGAAAAGTGAAGTTGCTTGACCCATTTCTGAAAATACAGCTTCCATCATACGATCATGAATTAAGTTATTTAACTGAGCTTGTTGTTCATTAGAAAGTGCATCAGCTTGAATGTAATAAGCAATACCACGCTCTAAGCGAATAACTTTATTAAGGCCACAATTATGTGCGATATCTGTTGATTTAGATGACCATGGTGAAATAGTACCCGGGCGAGGTGTAATTAATACAAAATTGCCAGCGGGTTCATGTGTTTCAATAGTTGGCCCGTATTTAAGCAGCTGTTGTAAAACGTGCGACTCTTCGCTAGTAAGTTCTTCAGAGATATGAGCAAAGTGGGTGTATTCTGAATAAATATCCGTAACAGGAAGTGATAGCTCAGCACATTGGTTAAGTAATTTTTTTACTTTAAATTCAGAGAGTGCAGGAGCGCCGCGAAGGGTTTTCATCAACATCGACATAGTCTATTTCACCGGGTTAGATTAATAAGGAAAAAAGCGCGCGTAGTATATACCTAATTCATTTTAATATACAGCAATCTGTATTACTTTAACGTTGAAAATGTTGTGCTACTTATCGTTCAATTTCTTTTAAAATTTAAAGAGAGATAAGGTATACTTTCTTAATCTAATCAAAGAGTAGGGTTTATTAATTATTAAAGGGGGGCCTTTGAGGTCATTCAAACGAATTTAGTCCTCACTGCAACCTGTATCTTGAATGATAACGGGTATATACATAAAGATTTCTACGCTATTAAATACGTTTTAAATTGAATAAAATTTACCTTGAAAGAGCAACATCCCTTATTTTTTGTTAAAAAGTTCTTTGCGAATTAGTCTAAATAACGACACAATAAGAGTTATGAATTACTTACTACGAAAACTTTCAGATAATATATTGCATACAATGCCATTTGTTTTATTAGTATGTGCGCTTATATCTGGTTGTCAGCCTGCTAATCAAGTTTCTGGTTTGCAAAGAATTATAGAACGAGGTTACGTGACGGTAGGTACATTGTATGGACCTACTAGCTATTACATAGAAGCCGAGGGCCCTACAGGTTTTGAATATGAATTAGCAAAAAAATATGCTGATTATTTAGGCGTAAAACTTGTTGTTGTTCCTGCTTATCATATTGACGACTTATTTCCTAAATTAGACTCTGGCGATGTTGATTTTTTAGCGGCAGGTTTAGCGGCAACTAATAAGCGACTGCAAGAATATAGCGTAGCGCCTAGTTATGACAATGTCAGTCAAAAACTTGTTTATAAACAGGGAAAAGTTAGGCCAAGAACACTAGAGGCTCTCAATGGAAAGTTAGTGGTTACAGCTCGAACTAGCCATGCCGAAAACTTAGCTAAATTAAAACGTACGAACGATAATTTAATTTGGGAAGAAAGCTCAGAGCTTGATGCTGAAGAACTCTTATTAAAAGTATTAGAAGAAGAAATTGATTACACCGTTATAGATAGTAATGCACTCGCAATCAGTCGTCGATATTACCCCGAAATTAGTATTGGATTTACAATTAAACAAGAAGAGAAATTAGCTTGGTTAGTTAGTAAAGAAAACGACACTTCAATTTTAGCTAGCTTAGTTGAATTTTTTGGTGAAGTTCATCACGATGGCACTTTACTCGCATTAGATGATAAATATTATGGACATATTGAACAATTCAATTATGTTGATACTCGTATGTTTATTAAGGCGATTGAAGAGAAGTTACCTAAATATCAGCCTATTTTTGAAAAACATGGTCAAGAGGTTGATTGGAAACTATTAGCGGCAATTAGTTATCAAGAATCACATTGGAATCCTAACGCTCGTTCTCATACTGGCGTTAGAGGTATGATGATGCTTACTTTGCCTACAGCTAAACAAATGGGTATAAAAAGTCGACTTGATGTTGAGCAGAGTATTAGAGGTGGTGCAAAGTATATTAAACGTATGATTGATAAAATGCCTGAACGTATACCATATCCAGATCGTTTATGGTTTGCTTTGGCTTCATACAATGTTGGTTTTGGGCATTTAAACGATGCCCGTATTATTACTCAACGACAAGGTGGAGATCCTGATCGTTGGGTCGAAGTTAAATCACGCTTACCTTTGTTAAAGCAAAAAAAATATTATAAAAAAACTAAGTACGGCTATGCTCGAGGAGATGAGCCTGTAAATTATGTTGAGAACATTCGCCGCTATTACGATACGCTGGAATGGATGGATCAACAAAGTATTGATGAAGAAGATGTGATTGTTGAAGATACACCGATTGAAGCTTTATCAGTAGAACCTAAAGAAGCAACATCTCTCGAAAATAATGAAGATTCCTCTTTGGTAGAACCTGCTAGCTCTTAAATTTATCTCTTGATACAAATAAATTATTTATTGTCATATTTTATTCATATTCTATCAGCATAATGGCATTTAAACAGGAGATATATAATGTCATTTAATACAAGAAAACGTTTAGTTAGTTGCCAAAGAAGAAGACAATTAAATCGTCAAAAAAGTAAAACTATGGGTCGACGTCAGTCACAATTTATACAAGAAACTATTCTTTTAGAAGAAAAGAGTAATTAGCACTAATTCTAATTGCTCTTTGTTTATTTATAAAATTACGCAGGTATATTTACCAATAATAAAGAATTAACTTTTCGTCTATTATTAAGAAATATCAAGAAAATTGTTTTTTGTGGTAAAAGTAGTGGATAATGCGCCTCCTTAAATGTGGAGATTATTATGCGGTATGCACTAGGTATTGAATACGACGGCAGTAAATACTGTGGTTGGCAACGCCAAAATAATGGTATTGGTGTTCAGCAAAGGGTTGAAGAGGCTTTATCTAAGATAGCTAATGAACCCATCGAAGTTATTTGCGCTGGGCGAACCGATACAGGTGTTAATGCAACGAATCAAGTTGTTCATTTTGATACCGACCAAATTCGTAAAGACGTTGCTTGGACTCTTGGCGTTAATACACACCTTCCTTCAGACATAGCTGTTACTTGGGTTAAACCTGTAAGCGATGAATTTCATGCTAGGTTTAGTGCAACAGCCAGACGCTATCGTTATGTTATTTATAATTCAAGATTACGTTCAGCTATTCTCAGTCACGGTATTAGTTTTTGTCATCAACCATTAGATGAAAATTTAATGCACCAGGCCGCTCAACTACTATTAGGACGTCATGATTTCACTTCCTATAGAACGGTTCACTGTCAGTCTCATTCGGCTATTAGAACCTTGTATCACTGTAATGTAAGTCGTTTTAATAATTATCTCGTTATAGATGTAAAAGGCAATGCTTTTTTACATCATATGGTGAGAAATATTGCAGGTTCATTAATGGAAGTAGGGCAAGGGGATCGTCCTGTATTATGGATAAAAGAAGTACTAGATGCTCAGAATAGGTGTGTAGCAGGAATGACAGCAGCGGCTGCAGGACTTTATTTTGTTGATGTCGATTATCCTGAAGAATTTAATATTCCAAAGCGTCATTTAGGTCCTTTATTTTTAACTTAACTTCAGTTTTAATAAATAACTAACTCAATAGACCAGTTTTTTGTATCAAAAATAGAGTAAACTATGGTTTAATTACGGGTTATATTAGATTATTACTATGTGTTTGATTGTTTTGATGGTTTTTTAATCGTTTCAATCTTCTTCTCTTATGCAATAGGCAAAATTTATATTATGAGCTGGATAGAAAAAATTCTCCCAAAAGCCAAATCTAAGGCTACGCAAAAACGCGGTGTTCCAGAAGGTGTTTGGAGCAAATGTACTGAATGTAATGCGGTATTATACAAAGTTGAACTAGATCGCCAAATGTCGGTTTGTCCAAAATGTGACCACCATATGCGTATCAGTGCGAGAAAACGTATTGATGGATTTTTAGATCCTGATGGCAGAATTGAGCTAGGCGAAGAATTTGAAGCACAAGATATTTTAAAGTTTAAAGACTCTAAAAAATACAAAGATCGTATCAGTGCAGCACAAAAAGCTACAGGCGAAAAAGATGCTTTAGTGGTTATGAAGGGCGAATTAATGGGTGCACCTATTGTAGTTGCTGCATTTGAGTTTTCATTCTTAGGTGGTTCAATGGCTTCTGTTGTTGGTGCTCGTTTTGTTAAAGGTGTTGAATATTGTTTAGAGCATAATTTACCGTTTGTTTGCTTTTCAGCAAGTGGCGGAGCACGTATGCAAGAAGCCTTGTTCTCGTTAATGCAAATGGCAAAAACAAGTGCTGCATTAGCCAAAATGAGCGAAAAAGGTTTACCTTATGTATCTGTGCTTACTGATCCTACAATGGGTGGAGTATCAGCAAGTTTAGCTATGTTAGGTGATATTAATGTTGCAGAGCCAAAAGCGTTAATTGGTTTTGCTGGTCCGCGTGTTATCGAGCAAACTGTACGTGAAAAATTGCCTGAAGGTTTCCAGCGTAGCGAGTTTTTGAAAGAGAAAGGTGCGATTGATTTAATTGTAGACCGTAGAGAAATGCGTTCTACTTTATCGCGTATGCTAGCTAAATTTATGGGATATGAAAGCCCTAAAGCTTCTTAATAAATTTTTTATTAAGTTATAGCAAGGTTAAGTATTATTACATGACTAAAAACTTATCAAGCCACACATCAAGATCAACACTTGATGAGTGGCTTTCTTATATTGAAAGCATTCATTTTACTGAAATAGATATGGGGTTAACTCGTATCAAACAAGTGGCTGAATCTTTACCTATTGATTTAAGCGGTACAAAAGTTATAACTGTTGCTGGTACTAACGGCAAAGGTACAACATGTGCTTTTATAGAAAACTACCTATCAAATGAAAAATATTCTGTAGCGGTATACTCTTCACCTCATATTGAAACGTTTAATGAACGACTACGTATAAACCATGTAAATGTAAGCGATCAGTCTTTAATTAAAGCTTTTGAAATTATAGAAAAAATTCGAGCAGAAATATCATTAAGCTATTATGAATATACAACCCTAGCAGCTCTCATTATAGTGAGTGAACTTAAGCCTGATTATCTCATTTTGGAAGTTGGATTAGGTGGGCGTTTAGATGCAACTAACATGGTTGATTGTGATGTTGCTGTGCTGACTACAATTGATCTCGATCATCAGGCCTTTTTAGGTGATACAAGAGAAAAAATTGGTTTTGAAAAAGCGGGCATTATGCGTGAAAGCACGTATGCTGTTGTAGGTGATGCAGAGCCGCCAATATCAGTGTTAAAACATGCTAATACTATTAACGCGAAGTTATTGTGTAGGGATAAACAATTTTCTTTAACAAAAAATAAGATCAACTGGTCTTTTTCATTAAATCACAATGTTTATGAGAAGCTTAATAAACCTTATATTCCCATCGATAACGTAGCAACCGCGCTTACGGTACTTTCTTTATTAGACGTTACCATTAATAGTGACAAAATTAATGCTGTAATTGAGTTAACTAAAGTGGCTGGGCGTACAGAACTTTTTGTTAAAGATTGTGATGTAATTCTTGATGTAGGGCATAACCCGCAAGCTGCAAGGTATTTAGCTCAACAATTAAAAGATATGAACTATAGTAAAGTTTTTGCTGTAGTCGGTATGTTAGCAGATAAAGATATTACAAATGCTTTGTTACCTTTAAAAAACAATGTAAGTGTATGGTATTTAGGTGATTTACAAGTAAGTCGTGGAGCTACTGCTCAGCAACTTTCGGAAAAATTAAACCTTTCAACTGAGTCAGTTAATTGCTTTGACAATGTCACTCAAGCATTTAAAATGGCTAGTTCGGTGGCGAGTCCAAAAGATCTCATCTTAGTATATGGATCATTTTATACCGTGGCAGAAATAAGGCGACTACTGGTTTAGTGTTGAATAATTAGTAGTAAAGCTTAAGTGTAAGTTAATTTTAGGAGTTTAGTTTGTCTACACCTTTTCAAAACCGAATAGTTGGAACTGTAATTGTTGCGGCTGTAGCGATTATTTTTTTACCCGATCTTCTTGATGGGAATAAAAAGAAATATAATGCTGAATTTGAAAATATCCCCCAAGCTCCTAAAATTGATCTCAATGTTCCGGCCAAGTCCTTTCCTACAGAAAAATTAAAAGTCATAGCGCCTAAAGAAGAGCAAGTTGTTGAAGTAGAACAAGATAATTTACTTCAATTTCCTGCTAATGAAAGCGTAGAGAGTGATGGAAGCAAAAATGAAACAGCTCAAAATTCTCCTGTTTTGTCCAATGATATCGTTAAAGTTAATAAGTTAACAAAACCTGACACACTCGATAAAAAAGTGGTCAAGAAAGAAGATGTTGCGATCAAAAAAGCAGAAACATCTAGTCTACCCAAAAAAATAAACGTAAAAGAAACTTGGGTTATTCAATTAGGGAGCTTCAGACATAAAAAGAATGTTGTAGAGTTAATTGAAAAACTAAAATATCATGGGTATACCACATTCACACGACCTATAAACACTAAAAATGGTACGTTAACAAAGGTTTTTGTAGGGCCTGATATTAATAAAACGTCTTTAGAAAATAAAATTAAGCCACTCAAAGCGTTAACTCATGTTGAAGGTAAAGTTACTCGTTTTTATCCTACTAAATAATAAAATTAATAGCTTTAATTGGTTAGCATCTGATAGAATGCGCGCCTCTAATCAATGAGAACATTCAAATGATGATTTGGGTAGATTATGCCATATTAGCAATAATAGGTATTTCAACACTAGTAAGTTTAGTACGTGGTTTTGTTAAAGAAGCGATTTCGGTTGTCATTTGGATCGGTGCCTTTTTTATCGCGAGTACTTTCTATAGCGACCTAGCCGTTTTTCTTACAAATATCTCAGATCAATTCCTTCGAAATGCAGCGGCAATTACTGTACTTTTCGTTTCTACCCTTATTATCGGGGCATTAGTTAATTATATAATTGGTCAGCTTGTTAATAAAACAGGTCTTTCAGGTACTGATCGTGTATTAGGTTTAGCTTTTGGCGCTTTAAGAGGTGTCTTAATTGTTAGCGCCATATTATTTTTATTAGATGCCTTTACTCCTGCTCCATCAACCGTATGGTGGCAGAACTCATTGCTTATCCCCGAATTTAAATTGATTGTTGTTTGGTTTTTTGAATACCTTAAACAGTCATCAAGTTTTTTAATACAATCGTAAGTCAGCGGAGAATAATTTCATGTGTGGTATTGTTGGCATAGTTGGTAAAAGTAACGTAAGTCAATTAATCTATGACGGATTAACAGTGCTTCAACACCGAGGTCAAGATGCAGCAGGTATTGTCACTATTAGCGACAATACCTTTAGAATGCGTAAAGCTAATGGCTTAGTGAAAGATGTTTTTCATACCCGCCATATGTTGAGACTTCAAGGGACTATTGGTATTGGTCATATTAGATATCCAACAGCGGGATCATCTAGCTCTTCTGAAGCACAACCTTTTTATGCTAATTCACCTTTTGGTATTTCATTAGCGCATAATGGTAATTTAACGAATGCTGAAGAGTTAAAACAGTGGTTAAACCTTAATGCTAGACGCCATGTTAATACAACATCTGATTCTGAATTATTACTAAATATTTTGGCTCATGAGCTGCAATGCACAAGTAATTTAGAACTTACACCTGATGACTTATTTAATGCAATAAGTCATGTTCATAAGCGTGTAAGAGGTGCATATGCAACGGTTGCTCTAATTATAGGGCATGGCATGATAGCTTTTCGCGATCCAAATGGTATTCGACCGCTTGTTTTTGGTAAAAAAGAAACTGAAACCGGCTTAGAATATATGGTTGCATCTGAATCTGTTGCATTAGATGCTTGTGGCTATGAATTTGTAAGAGATGTTGCTCCAGGTGAAGCGATTTATTTTACAGAGTCAGGTGAATTATATAGCCAGCAATGTGCTGAAGCTCCGCAATATTGTCCATGTATATTTGAATACGTTTATTTTGCTCGTCCAGATTCTACAATTGATAAAATTTCAGTTTATGCATCACGAATTGAAATGGGTAAAAAATTAGGCGAAAAAATAGCTAAAGAATGGGAAGATTTAGACATAGATGTGGTAATTCCGATCCCTGAAACTTCATGTGATACCGCGTTAGAAATAGCTCATCAGTTAAATGTTCCATATCGCCAAGGTTTTGTAAAAAATAGATATATTGGTCGTACTTTTATTATGCCTGGACAAGAGCAACGTAAAAAATCTGTTCGTCAAAAACTGAATGCTATTGGTGCAGAGTTTAAAAATAAAAATGTTCTATTAGTTGATGACTCTATTGTTCGAGGCACAACATCAGGTCAAATAATTGAAATGGCTAGAGCGTCAGGAGCTAAAAAAGTTTATTTTGCTTCAGCTGCTCCAGAAGTACGTTTTCCTAATGTTTATGGTATTGATATGCCGAGTGCTAATGAGCTTATTGCACATGGTCGTGAATTAGATGATATTTGTGATTTAATTGGTGCAGATAAACTTATATTCCAATCAATTGAAGACTTAGTTTCGGCAGTAAATGCTGCGAATCCTGAAATTAAAATGTTTGATACATCAGTATTTAATGGTCAGTATATTACTAAAGATATTAACCAATCTTATTTAGATAAGTTAGATGCATTACGAAACAATGAGTCAAAAGAAAATTCTGATCGCAATGCCGAATCTATTATTGATATGTACAATGAAGGTGCGGAATAGCTTTTAATTAACTTCTATTGATTAATAAAAGTTATAAGATCCTTACTAAGAAATTAGTGGGGATTTTTTTTAACTAATTTTATCTTTCTTCTTATTGATTAATTTATTATTCCTTCTGTTTAAAACCATTGATAACTTTTTGATTTAATAACAATAAATAATCCGAACAGGGATAAGGTATATGTTTAATATTTCAATTTAATCATCTAATGTCGTTGTTTGTATTGCTAATAATCAGTTATTAGCCAGATTTTATATGAATAAACTTTAACATTAGGAAATAATGGGGGTGTTATTCGGCTAGTATTTATATTTGTTAAATCTTTATAAATCAGTAGATTAAAAAATTAATTATTCCGAGTTTGGATTGATTTGGAGAGGGATAAAGGTTTTTTTGATTAGAGTGTTATACAAGGGGGAAGCAGTCCCCCCTTGTGAACGATTAATTAGCTAATTATCTTGAGATTGATTTGTGATCAAAAACAGCTGTTTTTTATGTTTTAAACCCTATTATTACTTCCAGTTTTTAACTTTTGCAGCTTGCAGCTTTTTATAACCTTCAAGTAGTTTTTGATGTGTATCAAAACCTTCTAAGCTTAAGCCTGGGCAATGTAATCCGTCAAATATTATCTTACCTTCAACTATATCTAAACAACGCTCTGAAAGCTCTTTACCGTACATTAACCCTAACGATGTCATGTATTGGCTATAGTCACGCGACTCATCCCACTTTATTTCAAGTAATGCTTGTAAACAACGATATTTACGTGTGTTTTCTTCATTGTTTTGGTCTAAATGTAATGCCCAGTTAACCCAATCAAGCGCTTGTTCATCTTGTGCTGCTAGCGCAAGTACAGCTTTCATTTCTCCCAAGCGGAAGTCTGCCCAGGTTGTCCCAGCGTCTGGCGCTAAACCAATAAATTCTGCGGCAGCAAGTGCGTCGTTGTATCCGCCTTGCTCTAATGCGTCTAAAATTTCTAGCCATTCCTCTGGATCACCATCTTTTAAGGTTAAAAAGGCTTCTCTGAATAAGGCGCCGTCATTATTGTTGTTCCAAACAATTTCATCTACAGGGTAAATGTCTGACATGCCTGCTACTAATATACGACAAGCGTATACATCTAAATGGTTATAGTCAGATATCAATATGTCGTGACCCATGTCGTGAATAATCTTTACAAGGTTGTCGTATTCGCTTTGTGTATCAGCGTCAAAATCCCAGTCAACAAATTCGTAATCAGGCGTTTCTTTAAAAAAGTCGTAAGAAATAAAGCCACTTGAATCAATAAAGTGTAATTCAATATTGTGAGGAGAGGCTATTTCGTCTTCATCAAAACTTGGTGGTTGAAATACGTCTAATTGATCTAAACTTCTACCTTGTAATAATTCGGTTACCGTACGTTCTAATGCCACTTCAAAACTTGGATGAGCACCAAACGATGCAAATACACTTCCGTCTTTAGGGTTAATTAAGGTTACGCTCATTACAGGGTATAAGCCACCTAACGATGCATCAGCAATACGTAAGTGGAAGCCATGGCTTTCTAGCTCTTTACAATCGGCTAAAATAGTTGGGAATCGTTCTAATACTTCTAGAGGTACTTCTGGTAAACAAATACCTTCCGCAATAATTTTGTTTTTTACGTAGCGTTCAAATACTTCAGATAAACTTTGCACGCGTGCTTCGTTTTGTGTATTGCCTGCCGACATTCCATTACTAACAAATACGTTACCAATAATGTTGACAGGTACATAAATAGCTTTTTGATCACGCTCTCGTATATAAGGTAGAGCACAAATGCCACGCTCACCGTTACCTGAGTTCATGTCGTAAAGTTTATCAACGGTTATTTCTTTATTAGGATCAAAGTAATCCCATAAGCCTTCGTCAAGAATACCTTCAGGAATTGTATCGTCTTCGCTGAAAAACCATTTTTCATTCGGGTAATGAACAAATTCACTATTCGAGATTTCTTCACCTAGGTAATAATCAGCAAAAAAGTAGTTACAACTTAAACGCTCAAAATATTCACCTAAAGCGCTCGCTAAACATGACTTTGCAGAAGAGCCTTTACCGTTAGTGAACATTAATCCACATGATGCATCTTTAATGTGAACAGAATAGCAATTAGCAAGCGGGTTTAACCATGAAGCTTCTACAATATCAAAACCGAAAGAAACAAGCTTTTCTTGCATGGTAGAAATAGATGATTCAAGGTCGCGATCTTTACCTTTAATAAAGGTTTTTTCGTTTGTGTTTTCAGTCATGAAAATGTCTCGACAGTAGGTGTATTAAGTTAATGCATATTATGAAGATTATTATACCGAAAGCTAGGCGAACTTAAATTAACTTGAAGAAAATAAATGAAAGAGGGATGATGCTTGAAAATAATTGATTAACTTGGTTTCTGTCTTTTATATTATATTGTATTGGTTACAAACACTAGCTCGAAAACTCTATCCGCTTAAGTCTGCAGTATTTTATGTGGCATTAGTTTTTATTTTTGTTGTTTTTTATCGCATGATTATTTTAAATGACTTGCAAAATAATTTGTCGATTAACTACTTATTGCTTTTCTTGTGGACTTTACTATTTTATTTATTCATTAACCTTTTTGGTAAAGTAAATCTAAACAAAGCGGATAAAATTTACTTTTGGAATAAAATAATGAATAAGATAAAACATATATACTTTTACTTTTTTATTGTATTTTTCATCGTATTATTCTTTTTATCAGCTTTTTACACGTTTAAAATTTTAAATGTGTAAATATAGAGAGTTCTTTTTTGAATGATGAGATATTTTTACTATTCTATAGATATAGCTTTATTATTTTGTTCTTGCTTAGTAATGTATTATGTTCAAATATCTTGAAGTAGCACGTAGCAAAAATTGAAGGGATGTAAATTTGACAAGTATAAGAACAAAGTTCTGGAAAATGCTAGGTTTACTAGCAATGATTTTTATCATATTTATATACGTTATATTTGTAACTGAGTTAGCAAAAGAAGTTAAATCTCCCTTTTTTAATTACCCCGACGAAACCTTTACATTAGTCGAATCAGAGCCTTTAAGTATTGGTGATAGTTTTATTAGTACCGCATTATTACTTCCTTTAAAGAAACAAAATAATCAATTACTTATTGCATTACATGATCAGAACAGTCCCAACTCCGTTATACCTCTTCGAAACGTCACTTATATTGTTTTATTAGGATTATTATTTCCTCTTTCCGCTTTTATCATTATTTCGTGTGTTGTTTTTACCTTAGCGGTGAATTACCAACGTAGTAAGCTGGATAAAATATTAATGCCGATGTGTGCTCAAGCTGAAGACTTAATTGTTACTTTTGGTAGAAATAGTACCAAAAAAAAATCTTATTCAGCGTTATCTCAACTTAATATTTATATTGAAGACCTCACCAAATACGCAAAAATTTATCAAATTAACTCTGAACAAAGTGCATATTGCGACAAGCTAACATCGTTAATTAATCGACATAAGTTTTTAGAACATATTAACGAACAAATCGCTATTGCAGATGAAACAAAAACAAAATGTGGTTTATTGTTTATCGATTTAGATGGATTTAAACAGGTGAATGACTCGTTTGGACATTCTTTTGGGGATGAAGTATTAATTCAAGTCGCTGAGCGTTTAAGAAGTGTTGTAAGAAGTCAAAATTTAAATTTTAGCGATAATGAAGAAGATAAAGAATATAACTTATCGCGATTAGGTGGTGATGAATTTACTTTATTTATTCAGAATATTGATGATCCAGAAATCGCTGTAAATATAGCAAAACACGTATTAAAAGAGTTAGAACGCGATTTTGTTTTAGGTAATAAGCTCATTAAAATTAGTGCAAGTATAGGTATTGCGGCATATCCTGATAGCGCCAATAGTCCTGATGCTCTGGTGCAAATGGCCGATGTTGCAATGTACCGCGCTAAAAAAGAAGGGCGTGGTATTTATCGTATTTACTCTCCAGAAATGGGAAGTAAATTAAGACGTTATCATTATTTATTAGAAGAAATGAGGTTAGGTATAGCCTCAAATAGTTTCTTTTTAGCTTTTCAACCTATTATACATGTTGATGGTTGTGCTATCAGTTACTTTGAAGCATTGGTTAGATGGCAACATCCTATTGAGGGTATTGTTACACCTGCTGAGTTTATTCCTATTGCCGAAGATTCAAATCAGATATTAGTGTTAGGTGACTGGATCCTTAACGAAGCGTGTCGTCAAATGGCTGCTTGGCATAATGCAGGCATGACTAAAACTAAAATATCCGTCAACGTATCTGGAGTACAATTAAAACATCGACCCATTTATGACTGGGTTATGGATACGTTGAATAAAACAGGGTTACCACCAAAGTCTTTAATGTTGGAAATAACCGAATCATGTTTTATTGATATTTCAGATAACATTATTTCAGAATTAGAAAAGCTTAGAAAAGAAGGTGTATTTATTGCTATTGATGATTTTGGTACTGGTTTCAGTTCACTTTCTGTTTTAGCTACACTTCCTGTGGATGTACTAAAAATTGATCGTATGTTTGTTTCTGAAGCAAGCCATAACGAAAAATACCGTAAAATTTTAAAATCGATAGTTGAGCTTTCTCAACGTTTAGATTTAAAAATTGTTGCGGAGGGTATTGAAGAGGTTATTCAGCTAGAGTTATTAAAATCTTTAGGTGTTGTATACATTCAAGGCTATTTAATTAGTCGCCCTGAAAGTTCAAAAAACGTAGGTAATAAAGTATTAAAACAAGGAATGAATCACTTAGCTCATATGGGAACAGGTACTTGGACGCCATCAACATCGCGTGTTATTTAACGCTTAACTATGAATAAATTTTAAAAGACGCTTTATAAGTAAATAAAACGTCTTTTCAATTAATTTTAATTCAGTTTAATAGCTTTATAACTACGCTTTAGTCGCAGCTTTCATACTGCTAATAAAAGTAGATAATTCTTTATTCATTGCTGAATAATCTTCTAAATTATTCTCAATTATTTTAACTACGGCTGAACCACTTATCGCTCCAGCTGCACCTGCTAAAAGTGCTTCTTTAACTTGTTCAGGTGCTGATATACCAAAACCTAATACCGGTGGAGCTGCTTTGTATTTAGTTAGGGTTTCAATTAACGCATTGGCTGGCATTGCCGCTTTAGTCTCTGCGCCTGTAACTCCTGCTCTACTTAATACATAAGTGTAGCCTGAGCCATTTTCTGCTACATGCTGTAGGCTTTCTTCACTCGCATTAGGCGGAGCAATAAAAATAGGCGCAATTCCATGTTTAAGAGCCGCTGCTTTAAATGGTGCGCATTCTCTTATCGGTAAATCTGCAATTAATACTGAATCGACACCGGCTTTTGCCATATCGCCATAAAACTTATCTAATCCACGAGCAAAAATTAAGTTGCCGTAAAGTAATAAGCCAATAGGAATGTTAGGTGCATATTCACGTATTTTAGTGAGTATATCAATACATCTATCCGTTGTTGTACCTGCATTAATAGCTCGTAAAGCAGCCATTTGAATAGTTACACCATCGGCACTTGGATCTGAAAAAGGAATACCTAATTCAAGGGCGTCGGCACCGGCATCAATTAAGGTTTTAATTACTGCTAATGACTGTTCTGCGTTTGGATCGCCAATGGTAACGAATGGGATAAAAGCGCCTTCGTTTTTAGCTTTTAGGTCAGCGAAGCATTGGTCGTAACGATAACCGGCATTGTTAGTTGATTGAGTCATTACGCTTCTCCTTTTTGAGCTTCTAAAACAGTATGAACGTGAGCTAAATCTTTATCGCCACGGCCTGATAAGTTCACTAATATAATGGTTTCTTCAGTAACGGCATCAGCCATTTTAAGTGCATGAGCCAGTGCATGAGAAGATTCTAACGCAGGAATAATACCTTCATTCATGGCTAATGCCTGAAAAGCGTTTAAAGCTTCATCGTCATTAATAGGTACGTATTGCGCACGACCAGTATCTTTTAAAAATGCGTGCTGAGGACCAACAGCAGGGTAGTCTAAACCTGCTGAAATAGAGTAACTTTCTTCTATCTGACCGTTATCGTCTTGCATAATGTAGGTGTAGTTACCGTGTAACATACCTTTAGTACCTGCGACTAATGTTGCACCGTGATGATGTGTATTTACACCTTTACCACCCGCTTCAACACCAATTAATTTAACGTCTTTATCTTCAATGAAATCGTTAAACATACCAATAGCGTTTGAACCGCCACCCACACAAGCAACTACGTAATCAGGGAGTCGACCTTCTTCTTCAAGTAGTTGTGCTTTAGCTTCTTCACCAATCATTTTTTGAAATTCACGAACAATCGTCGGGAATGGGTGAGGGCCAGCTGCTGTACCTAAAAGGTAATGAGCGTCTTCGTAATTAGCAGACCAGTCGCGAAGTGCTTCGTTTACGGCATCTTTTAATGTGCCGCTACCTGCGGTTACAGGAATAACCGTTGCGCCCATTAATTCCATTCTAAATACGTTAGGTTGTTGGCGAGCACAATCTACTGCGCCCATGTAAATTCGACATTTTAAACCTAATAATGAACAAGCAATAGCGGTAGCAACACCATGTTGACCTGCGCCTGTTTCAGCAATTATTTCAGTTTTCCCCATGCGTTTAGCCAGTAAAGCTTGGCCTAATACTTGGTTAGTTTTGTGAGCGCCACCGTGTAATAAATCTTCACGCTTTAAGTATATTTTAGCTAAAGGATTTTTAACTAAGTTTCTACAAAGGGTTAAAGGCGTTGGTCGGCCTGCATAGCTTGTAAGTAGCTTATTAAATTCTGCTAAAAAAGCTTCGTCAGTTTGCGACGCGATAAATTCTTGTTCAAGCTGCTCAAGTGCAGGTACTAATAATTCACCTACGAACATGCCACCAAACTCACCAAAGTAAGCGGGTAATGATTTTTTCACTTCTGTTGTTTCTGTATTAGTTGTCATTGCTAATAGTTCCGTATTTCTGCGAAAACTTGAGTAAGCTTCTCGCTGCATTTAATGCCAGGGCTTGCTTCAACACCAGAGTTGAGGTCTAAGCCGAATAAGTCGTGTTCAGTCAGTAAGTTGACTGCTTGTTTTATATTTTCAACGTTCAGGCCACCTGCTAAAAAGCAGCTTGATAAATCTTGCTCGCTATCGGCTAACCCTTGCCAGTTAAACGTTTGACCGCTGCCTGCGTTTTTACCGTCTAAAACAGTATGCTGTATATTGGTTAGCGATAATTCAGGTATTGTGGTTTCTACACTTTGCGCTTTCCATATTTCACAAGTACTTGCGCCATTTTCATTTAATAGTGCTTGTAACTTGTTGATGTAGTTTTGATCTTCTTGTCCGTGTAGCTGAACAGCATAAAGGTTTAAGGCTTTAACGCGTGTCGCAACTTCTTCAATCGGGTGGTTTACAAAAACCCCCACATAGTTCAGTGATGTTTCTTGCGTTACGATTTCTTTTGCTTGTTCGCTGGTAACATAACGTGGCGATTTTTCAGCAAATATTAATCCACCGTATACAGCTCCTGACTCACGTGCTGCTTGTGCGTATTCTGGCGCTGTTAAACCACATACTTTGTTGTTACCTAATATGAGTTTTCTACAAGCAAGGTCTATGTCGTTTTGCGACATGACTGAACTACCTACCAAAAAGCCATCTACTGCAGGAGCTAGCTCTCTTACTTGATCATTGGTATAAATACCTGATTCTGAAATAACGAGTCTGTCGTTAGGAATTGTAGGCGCGTAATCAAATGTACGAGATATGTCGGTAGAAAGATCACGTAGATTACGATTATTTATACCAATAAGTTTTGCGCCCAACGCAATTGCTCGGTCGCGTTCTTCATCAGTAGAAATTTCAGTTAAAATAGATAAATTGTATTGCTCTGCAACGGCTGCTAGCTCTTTGTATTCTTCATCAGATAGAACACTTAGCATTAATAAAATGGCATCAGCGCCGTAATAGCGAGCTAAATAAACTTGGTAAGTATCAATAAAAAAGTCTTTGTTAAGCACAGGGCATTTTACAGTGTTCGCTACTATTTCAAGATATTCAAATGAACCTTGAAAGTACTTTTCTTCAGTAAGTACGGATATTGCAGCCGCATATTTGTCGTAAATGGTGCAAATTTCTTTTACATCAAAGTCAGCACGAATAAGGCCTTTTGATGGCGATGCTTTTTTACATTCTAAAATAAAGCCAGCATATGGTTTTTCTTCAGTGCGAGTTAGCGCTTTGTACATACTTTTGTTTGTAGGAACAAGTGAATCTTTAAATGATTCTAGTGGTAAAGTTTTCTTTAATGCTTCAATTGAAATACGTCTATCTGCGACGATTTTTTCTAAAATATTTGCCATGTTATTTTTCTACCTTTACTGCTTCATTCGGTGTTTGG
This sequence comes from Pseudocolwellia agarivorans, assembly GCF_002000085.1. Taxonomy (GTDB): domain Bacteria; phylum Pseudomonadota; class Gammaproteobacteria; order Enterobacterales; family Alteromonadaceae; genus Pseudocolwellia; species Pseudocolwellia agarivorans. Next base: position 90,182 of record NZ_MUZU01000007.1, on the reverse strand, counting down.
TTCGACACTTCAACCAGTTTACCAAGTGTATCGAATGCTATGCCTGATGCTAAAACGTCTTTTGCCATAATTGCTGCATCTTTTAAGTTGTCAGCTTTATCATGCAAATATAACAATGCTGCACAGTTGATGATTACCGCAGCGTTATGAGCAGGTAGCCCGTTACCTTTTAATATGTCTTTAATATAAAGAGCATTCTCTTCAGGTGTTCCGCCTTTAATATCTTCAAGGGTGTAACGTGATAAACCAAAAGCTTCAGGCGAAATGGTTTTTTCTTGCATTGTACCATTAGCTATTTCAATAAGCTGCGTTTCGCCATGCAAAGCTATTTCATCTAATCCGCTACCATGTACAACCCAAGCGCGTTTTACGCCTGTTAATAATAAACTTTGTGCAATAACAGGAATTAACGTTGGTGTATAAACACCAAGTAGCATGGTTGATGGAAATGCAGGATTAACTAATGGCCCTAAAATATTAAACAGGGTTCTTATCCCCATGGCTTTGCGAACGGGGCCGGCATATTTAAAACCGGGGTGATAAGCTGGCGCATACAAAAAGCAAATATTGGCTTGTGCTAAACACTCGCTTGCCGTTTCAGGCGACATAGATAAATTAACACCTAAGGCTTCTAATAAATCAGCAGAGCCAGACATGCTCGATACACTGCGATTACCATGTTTAGCCATTTTTAAACCACACGCCGCAGCAAGAATAGCCGCTGTAGTTGAAATATTGATGGTATTAGCGCCGTCGCCACCTGTGCCAACACAGTCTGCTACATCATTTGTTTGCTTTGGAAAATCAGTAGCGCAAGCGCGCACCGCAATAGCTGCACCAGCAATTTCTTCGGCTGTTTCACCTTTTATTTTTAAGGCGGTAAGGGCGGAAGCTAATAGAGATGGATCTACATTGCCATTAAAGGTATTGGTAAAAAACTGTTCCGCTTCTTGCTGACTTAACGATTGACCATCAACGAGTTGTTGTAATAAGTGAGAGTTCGACATCATAAATTCCTTAACTTGCTTTCTGCTGATTCAAAGCGATTAAATGTTCTAAACTTTGTGCTAATAAGTGACTACCGTAGGTGGTGAGTATTGACTCAGGATGAAACTGAAATCCTAAAACAGCATCTTTTGAATGCTGAACCGCCATAGGTAGTACATCGTTATTATCAGTGGTAAATTGGGCAATCATTTCAATAGCATCTGGCATTTTTGTGGCAACCAATGAATGATAACGCGCTACAGGTAATGGATTAGCAATATTTAAAAAAGCGCCTGTACCTGTGTGTTCTACGTTTGATGATTTACCATGAACAATTTCAGGTGCGCGGCCAATTACACCACCGTAATGCTGTATAAGTGCTTGATGACCTAAACAAATACCTAAAATAGGGAATTTTCCTACTGTTTTTGCAATTAACTCCATTAAACAACCAGCATGACTCGGATCTCCGGGCCCAGGTGATAACACCAAAATAACACCTTGTGGGTTATTTTTAGCTTCTTTATTAAGTTGTTCAATAATGTAATCTACAGGTAAAGTATTTCTGTAAATAAGGGGTTCGTAGCCTAAACATTGAAACTCATCAACTAAGTTATAAGTAAATGAGTCTAGATTATCTAACATGATAATTTTAGGTAGAGCTTTAGGTGACGTTGTTTTAAGAGGAGTCATTATCTATTCTCCTTTGTTGCTGCCGTATTTGCTGAGGAGGCGCTTTGAGACGAATGGTTTTTTACCACTAGTTCAGTGTTTTCAGCTAATTTAATTGCACTAATAACGGCTTGTGCTTTTTGTTTGGTTTCATTAGCTTCTGATTGAGGATCTGAGTCGTATACCACACCAGCACCTGCTTGAACTTGCGCCATGCCGTTGTTATCAACAAATGCAGAACGAATTACAATACAGGTATCCATTTCGCCTTTTCCTGTTAAATAGCCAACAGCTCCGCCATAACTACCGCGGCGTTTACCTTCTATGTTTCTAATTAACTCTGTTGCTTTAACTTTAGGTGCGCCAGAGAGTGTTCCCATGTTCATACACGACTGATAAGCATGTAGGGCGTCTAAATCTAAATCTAGCGTGCCACAAACGCGTGAAACTAAATGCATTACATGAGAGTAGCGGTCTACTTTTAATAAATCGGCTACGTGTCGCGTGCCTGCTTGGCTAACGCGTGCAATATCGTTACGCGCTAAATCTACAAGCATAATGTGTTCTGCGAGTTCTTTTTCATCTAAACGTAAATCAAGTTCAATACGGCTATCTAAATCAGGAGAAAGCGTACCGTCAGGATTAAAGCCGCGAGGTCTTGTGCCTGCTATTGGATAAATTTCTACTTGGCGATTTTTATGTTGGTATTTTAAAGCTGACTCTGGAGACGCGCCAAACATGCAAAAGTCACTGTCTTTTAAATAAAACATGTAAGGGCTTGGGTTACTTTGTTTTAACGATTTATAAGCATTAAGTGTATCTGAACAAGGTAAGCTGAATGTACGAGAAGGAACCACTTGGAAAATATCGCCAGCTCTAATGTTTTCTTTTAACTGGTTTACATTGGCGCAAAACTGCTCGTCTGAAATATCAGTAACTACCTCTAATTCAACACGGTTTGATGTTTTACCAGTTTGAACTGCGATGTAGTTTTGAGAGAGTAATTCTTTTAACTCAGCAAGTCGTGATCGAATGGTTTGATTGCTTTTTTCTACATCAGGACCAGAAAATATATTACCAATAACTTCAGATGTTTGTTGTTCATGATCAATAATAATCAGTGTTTCAGCCAAGTAGTATACGAAATCAGGACAGGTGTTTTCACCTTCAGAAACATTTGGCAGTTTTTCACTCATCGACATCATGTCGAAAGCAAATACACCACCTAAAAATACAGAAAAATCATGAAGCTCATCAGATATTGCTGGCGCTAAGTCATTAAATAAACGTAAACATTGAAAAGGATTAACGGCTAATAAACGAGATTTTTCGTCAAGTTGCTGAGTAACTTCAGGGAAAATGGCAATGAGTTTATTTTGAGAAAATTCAAGTTCAGCATGTTGATTTAAAGCTTGTTTGGCAAAAGCTAAAGCAGCTAAACCATTATCTGTTAACGGGGTAAACGTAACTTCGTTGCCTTGGCATACGATTTTTAATGCGGCATCTGTTAGGAGTAAGCTTTTTAATTGATGTTTTTTATCTATTTCAGCCGATTCAAGTAGAATGTTATTATGATTAGCGCCACATATTTTATGGTAAATCGCTAGGGGATCTGCTTGATAATTCGCATTGTCAGTTAATGTATGTACTTGACCAATGCTTTTTGTATTCATTGTATTTTGAGTATTCATTGTGCTTCCTAATTCTTGGTATTAACTATGTGTTTTGTCATCCTGCGTAAATGGGCAAAAGCCACCACATAAACCAACTCTTAACTTTAACTATTATCATTTTAATCTCTATTTTCTAAATGCGTAAAACGTAAAAAACCCGCTAGCAAAGCAGGTTTTTTGGAATTTATTTTTCAGTATAATTTACATACAAACAATCGCCATAACCTACTTATGTAGAATTATGCCACCACCAAATTAATAAAATAGTTTGTTTTGTTTGTATCATTATCTTTGTCATCTCAGTAAACTTGCCACTAGGCAAATAAAATCCCCTATAGAAGAACTCATTATGGATGTTATGTCAACCATAGAATCTCAAGATTTTTCAAATTTACGCATTGATTTACACAGCCATACTAAATTTTCTGATGGTAGTTTAACTCCGCAAGAGCTTATAGAAAGGGCGACTAACTTTCAAATTGATGTGTTAGCGATTACCGATCACGATACGGTATCGGCCTTAGATATTGCAAATAATTATATAAGCGAAAAAAAATACGCACTAAATTTAATTAATGGCATTGAAATATCAACGGCGTGGCAAGGTTTTGAAATACATATTGTAGGCTTAAATATTGATCGAACTCATCCTGCTTTATTAAGCTTAATTGAAAGCCAACAAGTTGCTCGAGAAAGCAGAGCAATTACTATGGGTGAAAAACTTGCCAAATGTGGTTTCGATGGTATTTACGAAAAAGCGAAAGAGCTTGCTAATGGGGGATCTTTAACTCGTGCGCATTTTGCTAAGGTATTATTACAGCAAGGCAGTATATCTAAAATGCAGGCAGCTTTTGACAAATACATAGGTAAAGGTAAGCGTGCTTATGTAAAACCTAACTGGTGCAGTATTAAAGAAGCGATAGATGCCATTCATCAAGCAGGCGGTACTGCGGTTATGGCACATCCTGTTAGATATGACCTTTCAACCAAGTGGCTTAGGCGTTTAGTTATTCAGTTTAAAGAAGAGGGAGGCGATGGTTTAGAAATTGTTCTTCCACAAATGAGTAACGACCAAAGGCAATTAATGCTAAACTTTTGTTTAGAGTATGACTTACATGCCTCAATGGGATCTGACTTTCATCATCCAAATAAATGGAGCGATTTAGGGCGTAATTTACGTATGCCAGAAAAAGCATTACCCATTTGGTCGCTGTGGCCTGAAAAACTGCGATCTGAAATGCTAACGCGTTAGACCCTCAATAAAATGGAGTAATATTATGAGCCAATTTTTTTACGTACATCCTGATAATCCGCAAGGGCGTTTAATGAAACAAGCTGCTGCTATGATTCATGATGGCGCGGTAGTGGTTTATCCTACTGATTCTGGCTACGCTATCGGTTGCCACATGGGCGATAAAAAAGCCTTAGAACGTATTTGTAATATTAGAAATTTAGAGAAAAGCCATAACTTCACGCTTATTTGCAGCGACTTGTCTCAGCTTTCTGAATATACCCGTGTAGACAATACCGCTTACCGATTATTAAAAAGTAATACGCCAGGGCCTTATACTTTTGTGTTTAAAGGTTCTAAAGAAGTGCCTAAACGTTTGTTAAATCCAAAACGTAAAACTATAGGCATTCGTATTCCTGACAATAATATTGCTCAAGCGTTACTCGCTGAAGTTAAAGAACCTATTATGTCGACAACGTTAATTATGCCTGGTGAAAGTCGAGCAGAATACGATCCAGAACATATTCGTGACATTTTAGAGCACCAAGTTGATCTTATTATTAATGGTGGTCATTTAGGTGAACATCCAACAACCGTTGTTGATTTTTCTGATGGAGATATCTCTATCATTAGAGTGGGTGAAGGTGATCCAACACCGTTCGAATAAGTGGGTTAACTGCATTTTAGTTAGTCGACAGTGTTAGTTTAAGTGGATAAATTTTTGCAGAAAGATACTTCAACAATAAACGATGGAGAAATGATCCAACAGGTTTTACCTTTGGCTATGATCCACGGCAAGGCTTTTATTGATAAGCCTTTAGATTTGTTTATTCCACCTGATGCCCTGGAAGTGATTTTAGAATCTTTTGAAGGCCCGTTAGATTTACTCTTGTATTTAATTCGTAAACAAAAATTTGATATTTTAGATTTACCTATTGCACCGATTACTAAGCAATACATGATTTACGTTGAATTAATGAAAGATGTAAAACTTGAACTTGCAGCCGAATATTTAGTGATGGCAGCTATACTGGCTGAAATTAAATCGCGTTTATTACTACCAAAACAAACTGTAGAAGACACCGAAGAAGATCCGCGGGCGGAATTGGTAAGGCGTCTTCAAGAATATGAAATAGTTAAACATGCAGCCCAAGAGCTTGATCAACTACCGCGATTAGACAGAGATGTTTTTATTGGCCACGCCAACGTACCTGATAATTTTCAATTACGCACAATAGATGCTGATGTTGAATTGTCTGATTTAATTAGCGCGTTGCAAGATGTAATGAACAGAACCAAAGCGTTAGAACATCATCATATTCAAAAAGAAGCCTTATCTACTCGAGAGCGCATGGCCTTTATTGTGAATAAACTGACTGAAGCGAACCAGAACAATCCTTATATCGAATTTAGCCAATTTTTTGATATTAAAGAAGGTAGGCAAGGGGTTGTTGTAACTTTTTTAGCTATTTTAGAATTATTAAAAGAGTCTTTGATAGAATGTATTCAGGCGCAGGTATTTGGTCCTATTCAACTTAAATTAAAACACCCAGAAACAGTTTAAATTTTTATACTAGGTTTTAAATAATGGCTTTTCTTGATAATAAACAGCTAAATGACGAACAACTAAAATGTTTAATTGAAGCCGCACTTTTTGTTTCTGAAAAGCCGATGTCTGTTCAATTATTTAAAAAAACAGTATTAGAGCAATACAATGTCTCTAATAAGCGTATAATTACCCAAATTAATGAACTACGCGCGCATTATCAAAACCGTGGTGTTGAACTAGTAAAAGTGGCTACAGGCTATCGTTTTCAAGCGGTTGCTAAGTTTAGTAATGAACTCGCTAATTTATTTAAAGAGCGAGCTCCAAGGTACTCTCGAGCATTACTAGAAACATTGTCACTTATTGCATATAAACAGCCTATAACGCGTGGCGCAATAGAAGATATAAGAGGCGTTGCCGTGAGCAGCGCTATTATGAAAACCTTATTAGAAAGAGATTGGATAGATATAGTCGGATATAAAGAAGTTCCGGGTAGGCCAGCACTTTATGCAACTACTCAAGTATTTCTTGATTATTTTTCACTCGAAACATTGAGTGATTTACCCAAACCTCTTTCTATAGAAAAAGTACCGTTAACTGAATTTAGTTTGTCTGACGAACCTTAATGTTTAATATTGATGTTAAGGGCGTTTTAGAGAGTCTATATTCAACTATTTGAGACAGAAACGTAGCAATGTTTTTATTAACATTGGTGAAGTTACTGACGAACGAGAATGAAAAAACATGTCTGAAAAATTACAAAAAGTCCTAGCTCGTGCAGGCAAAGGTTCACGCCGAGAACTTGAAACCTTCATTAGCGCGGGCCGAATTACCGTTAATGGTAAAGTAGCCTACCTAGGTGATCGCGTTGAAGGCAACGAACAAATTAAAATAGATGGTCATTTAGTTAGTATAAAAGCGAAAGAAGACGATTTATGCCGTATTCTTATGTACAACAAGCCTGAAGGCGAAATGTGTACACGTAAAGATCCCGAAGGTCGTCCTACGGTATTTGACCGATTACCACCACTACAAGATGGTAGATGGGTTGCTGTAGGTCGGTTAGATATTAACACCTCAGGTATGTTGTTATTTACTACCGATGGCGAGTTAGCTAGCCGATTAATGCACCCTTCTCAAAAAGTAGAGCGTGAATATGCGGTACGTGTATTTGGTGAAGTAAACGAAGCTATGTTACAAACGCTTCGTGCTGGCGTTAAGTTAGAAGATGGCCCAGCTAAATTCCAAAAAATCACTTATAAAGGTGGTGAAGGGCGAAATCATTGGTTTCATGTTGTACTTTCTGAGGGGAGAAACCGTGAAGTAAGACGCTTATGGGAAAGCCAAGAAGTACAAGTAAGCCGACTGATCCGTGTAAGATACGGCGATATGGAAATGAAGCGTCAATTACCTTTAGGTGGTTGGACAGAACTTCCGTTAAAAGATGTTAACTATTACCGTAAATTAGTAAACTTACCGTTAGAAACGCAAAGTAAAGTAAAAGTAGACGAAAAGGCAATGGACAACGCGAAAAGCCGCCGTATTCGCCGCTCAGTTAAAAAACATCAAACCAGACAACAAGCACTTCGTCGTCGTAAGTAAAGCTCTGTGGGCGTTTATTAAATTGTCATAAAGTTCTGTCATTATTAATAAACGTCATCAATCAGTGTTGTTATCTCATAACTCTCAAGGTTTTCCGTGGAAAAAATAATACAAAGACAATACGTTCAAGATTATTCTACTCTGGTTGAATTGTGTAAAGCACTAGAAAAATCAAATATGTTAGCAATTGATACCGAGTTTGTACGTACCCGTACGCTTTACCCTAAACTTGGATTATTACAAGTTAGTGATGGTGAAGTTATCGCGCTCATTGATCCGGTAACCATAGACGATTTATCTCCATTTTGGGCGTTAATGACAAATGCAGATATTTGTAAAGTACTACATGCTTGTTCAGAAGACTTAGAAGTTTTTTTAACGGCAGCTAACTGTAAACCCGTAAACTTAATTGATAGCCAAATTATGATGGCATTTTTAGGTCATGGTTTATCGTTAGGTTATGCGGCTATGGTGCAACACTTTACAGGTGTTGAATTAGACAAGTCAGAATCGAGAACCGATTGGATCAAACGACCTTTAACTGAACGCCAAAAAACTTATGCTGAAGCTGACGTTGAATACCTACACCAAATTTATCCAAAAATTCATCAACTGGTTGTCGATGCTGGTTGGTTAGAAGCAGCTCAACAAGAAACTCAACTGATGATAGACCGTAAGTTTTCTCCAATAGATGAAAACTTAATGTATCTAAACATTAAAATGAATTGGAAGTTAAATGCAAAGCAGTTGAATGCTTTAAAATATTTAGCTGCTTGGCGTTACCAGCAGGCTCAAAAAAGAGATATGCCATTAGGCTTTATTGCTAAAGACCATACTTTAATAGGCGTTGCACAACGTAACCCAATAAGTGTAGGTGCCATGCTTAGTATTGAAGGTGTAGAGCTGTTAGATATAAAGCACAAAGGCAAAGCCATGTTACAAGTACTTAACCAAGCCAATAAAGTGCCTGAAAGCGAATACCCGCAGCCTATTATTCGATTAGATGAATACCCCGCATACAAACAAATTTTTAAGCAAGTAAAAACTTTTGTTGCAACTGCTGCAAAAAATGCTGATTTATTACCTGAAAATCTAGCCTCTAAAAAACAGATCAATCAGTTTTTAAGTTACCATTTCAAAATTAATAATGCAGACAAAGATAAAGGTGTTATTGATATTTTATATGGCTGGCGCTTAGACTTGTTTGGTGAAAAACTACAAGCTTATGCTAATAATGGGTTTAAATAGCGAACCCAGATAAAGTATTCGTTACAAATACTCACATAGTTATTATGTTAAATTAAGTGAAAACACACTAAATGGCGTGTAATATTCTTCTCATAAATATTTTTAATAGATATCCATAAGTCGTAGGTTTAATCATGTTGTGCTCCGTTTATAAAAGCCCTAAAAAAAAGCAAACATATTTATTTATAAATAAGAGGAATGATTTCTCTGATGTGCCTGAGGGCTTAATGTCGGTATTTGGAACACCAGTATTAGTGACTGTGATGAACCTTGCGGGTAAATCAAAATTAGCACTTTCTGATATCGATACCGTAAAAGAAAACCTGAAAGAGAAAGGCTATTATTTACAGCTACCACCTCCTGAAGAAAATTTACTTGATCAACATAAAGCTGATATTAAAAAAGCTCAACAAGCTCACCAATAAAAGGAATTACTTCTGTGCAAAACATCTCATTTTTGAAAAAAAATCCATCTCATTTATTAGCTCGTTCTGTTTTAGGTTCTTTGTTTAGTAAGGTTGTACTAAGTAGCGCTTTACTTTTTAGTGGTTTCTTAGCAGCGAACGAAGCGGTTAACGAAAAACCAAGTTTTGAAACCTATATTGAAGCCATAAAAAAAGAGGCGCTTGATAAAGGTTATTCTCCAGACATTATTAAAAGCAGCTTTGAAAATGTAACCTTTCATCAACGAGCTGTTAGTTCTGATAAACGTCAACCTGAAAAAGTTGAAACGTTAGATACCTATTTACCTAAACGTGTACCTAATTGGAAAATTGAACGAGCACGGAACGAATATAAAAAACATCAAGCTTTACTCACTAAAGTTAGTGAAAAATACGGTGTTCAACCTCGATTTATTGTTGCTTTGTGGGGGCTTGAAACCAACTTTGGTAAAATTATGGGTAACTATAACGTTATCTCAGCTTTATCAACTATGGCTTACGAAGGGCGCAGAGAAGCATTCTTTAAGAAACAACTCTGGGCGGCATTGACTATATTAGAGGAAGGTCATATTTCTATTGAAAATATGAAAGGCTCTTGGGCCGGTGCTATGGGGCAAAATCAATTTATGCCCACCTCTTTTTTAAGTTATGCCGTTGATGGCGATGGTGATGGTAAGAAAGATATTTGGGGAAACTATGCCGACGTGTTTTCTTCAATGGCTAATTATTTAAAAAATGAAGGCTGGAATGATGATCTGACTTGGGGGCGCCAAGTTAAGTTACCTGAAGGTTTTGATACTAAACTCGCTATTCCTAAAAATACAGGTAGTCGAGCTAATTGGTTAAAAGCTTGGAGTAAAACAGAAAAAACATTAGCCCAGTGGCAAGCACTAGGAGTAAGACGTACAGATGGTACTAATTTACCTAATGCTGATTTAACTGCTGCTTTGGTTTTTCCTGATGATGAAAGTGGGCGTGCTTATTTAGCTTACGATAATTATAAAAGTTTGATGCATTGGAATTTAAGTTATTACTTTGTTAGTTCAGTAGGGCACTTGTCAGATCGTATTAAATTTCCGCCAGTTAAGTAATTCAGCTAATTATTTCTAACACCTAGAAGTAGAGAAAAAGTATATGTCTAAAAAAGCAGTAAAGGCTTCAGTAAAAGTTATTGAGCCTTTTTGGGAAACTAAAACCTTACAAGAAATGACTCGTCCAGAATGGGAGTCTTTATGTGATGGTTGTGCTAAGTGCTGCTTAAATAAGTTTATTGACGATGAAACAACGGATGAGTCAACAGAGCTTTTACCTACTACACATATTCAAGAAGGCGAGCAAATTCATTATTCAAATATTGCTTGTTTTCTTTTAAATGAAAAATCATGTCAATGTACTAAATATGAAGAACGTACTAAGTTGGTACCTGATTGTGTACGTTTAACGCAAGACAACTTAGATGGTGTGTTTTTTATGCCGCCGAGTTGTACTTACAGAAGGTTACAAGAAGGGCGCGGAATTCCTTCTTGGCATCCATTGCTTCATAAAGGTAAAAAAACCGCTATGCATAATGCAGGCATGTCTGTTCGAGGTAAAATAGTAAAAGATGATGATGTAAGTATTGTTAATTTTGAAGACTATATTGTTTCGTGGCCTCTAGAAGATATTGATTAATAAAGTTTTTATCTCCTCCCTTCATAATACTTATTCTTAGCTATTGTTTTATTTATAGCCCTAACGTGATTAATACGCGGGGCTAACTTCTTTTGTGTGTATTTCTCTCACTTACTACTTCCTAAACTCATTTGATATATCTCAAATTATTGATTTTTAAATACAATCACTAAAATCTTGTTTATTTACGTCTTTATTGTTCTCGTATTTTATATGTAATTGATTATATTTATTTTATATCCAATATATAGCTCGAACAAAACGAAAGGTTTAACTTTCTCTTTGTAACTTTTTTCTTTCATTGTTGAGGTGTGTTTGATACGGTATTAAAGGCTTAAAGTATGAACATCATTCATACTTTGGTTAATTAATATTGAGCAAGTTATTAATAATAAGAAAAAGGTGATTTATGAATATTGGTATACCTAAAGAGGTGCTATCTGGAGAGAATAGGGTCTCGGCTTCTCCAACTTCTGTTGCAGCGCTTATAAAACTTGGATTTGAAGTCAAGGTTCAGAAAGGGGCAGGAAAAAAATCAAGTTTTACCGATCAAGAGTTTATTGATGCTGGTGCTGACGTTGTAACGAAAGTAGATTGTTGGAAGTCAGACACTTTATTAAAAGTAAATGCACCCACATCAGATGAAGTCGCTCAAATGAAAGATGGAGGCTTTTTAATTAGTTTTATTGCGCCAGCCCAATCGCCTGAATTACTCGAAGCTTTAAAAGAAAAATCAATTACCACTTTCGCTATGGAAATGGTACCAAGAATGACGCGTTCACAGTCAATGGATGCCTTAAGTTCAATGGCAAATATTGCTGGTTACAGAGCCGTTATCGAAGCCACTCATAATTTTGGACGTTTTCTTACAGGACAAATAACCGCTGCGGGTAAAATGCCTCCAGCCAAAGTTATGATCATTGGTGCTGGTGTTGCTGGTCTTGCTGCAATAGGTACTGCGAGTAGTTTAGGTGCTATTGTTAGAGCCTTTGATACTCGTCCAGAAGTTAAAGAACAAATTGAAAGTATGGGGGCTGAGTTTCTAGAGCTTGATTACGAAGAGCCAGAAGACACAGGTTCTGGTGACGGTTACGCTAAAGAAATGAGTGCAGCTTTTATTGACGCTGAAATGGCACTTTTTGCTGCTCAAGCAAAAGATGTGGATATTATTATTACTACCGCAATGATACCGGGTAGACCGGCTCCTAAATTGATCACCGAAGAAATGGTTAAATCAATGAAAACCGGTTCTGTTATTGTTGATTTGGCAGCCGCAAGTGGCGGTAACTGTGAACTAACTGTTGCAGGCAAAGTCACTGATGTTGATGGTGTGCATATTATTGGATATACCGATCTGGTTTCTCGTTTACCTAACCAAGCATCGCAACTTTATGCTAATAACTTAGTTAACTTACTTAAATTAGTATGCCCAGAAAAAGACGGTAATATTGAGGTGAATTTTGACGATGTTGTTGTTAGAAATATGACTGTGGTCAAAGGCAACGAAATCACTTTCCCACCACCACCTATTCAAGTGAGTGCGGATCCAACAGCAAAACCTAAACCAGCTATTAAAGTTGAACCAGAGCCTGAAGTGCCCACTAATCCAGCTAAAAAATACGGGTTAATGGCGGCAGCTGCTTTATTATTTGGTTGGGTAGCGAGTGTTGCTCCTGCTGATTTTATCTCTCATTTTACGGTTTTCGTTTTATCTTGTGTTATTGGTTACAACGTTGTTTGGAATGTTAGTCATTCACTTCATACACCTTTAATGAGTGTAACCAATGCTATTTCAGGCATTATTATTGTTGGTGCTTTACTACAAATAGGGCAAGACAATACCATTATTCAAATTTTAGCTGCGATAGCTGTACTCATTGCCACCATAAATATTGTGGGTGGTTTTATGGTAACAAAACGCATGTTAAAAATGTTCAGACGATAGGAGGTACTTATGGAATTTTCAAGTGGATTTATTAGTGCTGCGTACCTAGTGTCGGCATTACTTTTTATATTTAGTTTATCAGGCTTAAGCAAGCAAGAAACCGCTGAACGAGGCAACTGGTTCGGTATTGTTGGTATGAGCATCGCGTTAATCGCGACCATTGCTGATGAAAGAGTATCAAACGTTGGTGTGATCATTTTTGTTATGATTATTGGTACTGTGATTGGCTTACGTTTAGCAAAAAAAGTTGAAATGACAGGTATGCCTGAGCTAGTTGCCATATTACATAGTTTTGTTGGTTTAGCTGCTGTTTTGGTGGGCTTTAATAGCTTCTATGAAATGTCTGAGCACCCTATTGGATATTTAACTGCTGCTCAGCAAATGGAAAACAATATTCATTTAACTGAGATTTTTTTAGGCGTGTTTATTGGCGCGGTTACCTTTACAGGATCTGTGGTGGCTTTTGCTAAATTACGAGGTTTGATTAATTCATCGGCGCTTATGTTGCCGCATCGTCATAAGTTAAACTTTGCTGCGTTATTATTCTCTTTCATGTTAATGCTTAGCTTTGTTGAAAATGATGGTAGTACAGCTGCACTTTATATAATGACTATTGTTGCGCTTTTATTTGGCTGGCATTTAGTTGCATCAATTGGTGGTGCAGATATGCCGGTTGTTGTATCTATGCTTAATTCATATTCTGGTTGGGCAGCTGCGGCAGCAGGCTTTATGTTAAGTAACGATTTACTTATTGTTACTGGTGCTTTAGTTGGCTCTTCAGGCGCGATATTATCCTATATTATGTGTAAGGCAATGAATCGCTCGTTTATCAGTGTTATAGCCGGTGGTTTTGGTACTGACGTAGTTATCGATACAGATAAAGACTATGGTGAGCATGTTGAAGCGACAGCAGAAGCGGTAGCTACTTTATTAAGTGATGCGAAATCGGTAGTAATTACTCCAGGTTACGGCATGGCGGTTGCTCAAGCACAATACCCTGTGTATGAAATGACACGTATATTAAAAGATAAGGGGATTAATGTCAGGTTTGCTATTCACCCTGTTGCAGGTCGTTTACCGGGTCATATGAACGTGTTATTAGCTGAAGCAAAAGTACCTTACGACATTGTATTAGGTATGGAGGAAATTAATGATGACTTCCCTGAAACTGATGTAGTGCTTGTTATTGGTGCTAACGATACGGTCAACCCTGCTGCGGCAGAAGACCCTACTAGCCCTATAGCAGGTATGCCAGTACTTGAAGTGTGGAATGCTAAGAATGTTGTAGTTTTTAAACGTTCAATGAGCGCAGGCTACGCTGGTGTTCAAAATCCATTATTCTTTAAAGATAATACACAAATGTTATTTGGCGATGCCAAAGACTCAGTAGAAGCCATTTGTCGTTCTTTATAAGATTTTAGCTTGCTTTAGAGATAAACTAAAATTTATTTAATGAAAGTTTAAACCACTTTTCTGATCAGTAATTTGATTGAAAAGTGGTTTTGTTTTTTATTGGTTAACAAATTCAAGAAAACTTTTATCCTTTCACACCTTATAACTATGCTTTAAAATAGATTTATTATCTGCTTTATTTTTTATTAGGGTCTCCATGTCTTCAGACATTATTCAAAACAATGCGTTTGGGAAAGTAACAACAAGCGTATTTTCAGATCAAAATTCGTTAACTACTACTGAAGGTTTATTGATTGAACATCAATATTGCCAAGCATCACTTAGTTTATATGGTGGTCATGTATTAACTTGGCAGCCTAAAGATCAACAACCTGTTTTTTGGTTGAGTAATGACACGCTGTTTGGTAACGCAAAAGGTATTAGAGGTGGTATACCTGTATGTTTACCTTGGTTTGGTGATTTTGAAAATGATTTATTTAAACATAATAAAAGCGTTGATTTTACCGATGTGAATAAAACTTTAGTTGCTAACCATGGTTTTGCTAGAACATCGTTGTGGCAAGTAGAAAACATTGAAATTACGGAAAAATCAGTAACCATTATTTTAATTAAACAAGGTGAAAACCAAACGCCTGCATGGGATATAGCCTACGAGTTAAAGCAAGAACTTGTGTTTGGTGAGTCATTTTCACAAAAACTATTTATTGAAAACAAATCCGCTAAAGATGTTGAATATACAGGAGCATTACACAGTTATTTTGCTGTAGGAAATCCTAAAAATACACATATTAATCAATTATCTGATGTTGAGTATTTTGATAAATTAACCGGTACTTATAATAATATTTCAATCTTAAATAATTGCGAAGGTCCCATTGATAGAGTTTATGAATCAAATCGTGTCATAGACATTATTGATAAAGATTGGAATCGTATTATTGAGGTTAGTTCATCTGATTGTCATCAATGGGTTTTATGGAATCCTGGTCATGAAACCGCTCAAAACATGGTGGATATTCATGCTGGTGGTGAAAACGAATACGTTTGCTTAGAAGCAGCAAATACAAAGCCTATATCAATACCTGCAGGTTCAAAAGTCAGTTTTGCTCAAAAGGTTGTTATTCGTTCTTTGTAGATAAGTTAATTTATACCCGTTACCAATCAAGAGGCTATTTCAGAGTGCTTGAGCGATATCAATTCAAGGCAATGCTTTGTAATAATGGTCGTTCCCTTATAAAAAGCATTAACGCAGAAGTGATTTTGCTCAAGCGCTTCTTCGATGGGTCTAAAAACAATTTATGCTTCGTTATTAACTTTAGTAAGGGAATAACCATGACGTAAACTTAATGCCTTGCCTAAATTGTTTTTAGTTCCCTCTGAAACCTGCATCTTGAATGGTTACGGGTATATACGTAAGTGTTTTTTAATGAGTTTATGTGTAAACGCTGTTTTTAAATAAAATCCTCTGGGTAACGTCATAAAAGGTTGCCCGTTTTTATCTACTGCTTGTGTTTTTGCATGGCTGTTTGCGGCTTTTGGTCTTATTTGAAGGACTTGTCCGTGTTTACCGGTAATATTTTCCACTTCACCTAACACAATCATGTCGGTTAATTCTTGCCAATCCATCGCCATTAAATGCTCTTCTTCAGGCGATGGTGACCAAATGAAAGGTGTACCAATAATACGTTCTGGAATAGGAATGGAGCGTTCAGCAATAATAGGTACCCATAAAACGCGAGCGAGTTTATTTTTAATATGACTGTTTTGCCATGTAGCACCCACAAGATCTTTAAGGGGAGTTACGCAAACAAAGGTAGTTTCTAAAGGCTTGCCTTCTCTATTAATTGGTAGGGTTTTAAGCTCAATACCTAAGTGTGGAAAGTCTGGTTCAGGTTTAGAGCCAGCACTAGCACCCAATACTTTTTCAAGTAGTAATCCTACCCAGCCTTTTTCTTTTTTTAAATCTTTAGGGACTTTTATACCTTCATTTCGGGCAACTTCACCTAAGGTTAAACCTGATAAAGTATATGCGCGTTCTAATAAGGCATTTTCATCTTTAGGAATAATAATATTAATAGGAGTATACGTTAAGTCGTTTTATCTAATATGCCTATTATCTTAGCCTAAATGTATGGTGGCAAGTGAAATATTTATTTGCTCAAAAGCCGTTTGTATGGAAGAATCAGTTAACTATTGAAATTTGTCGGGAGCTCCTTTGATCGATGCTGATGGCTATAGAGCCAATGTCGGCATAGTAATAATCAATGATAGGGGACAAGTATTCTGGGCAAGGCGTTATGGTCAACATTCTTGGCAATATCCACAAGGTGGTATAGATAAGGGTGAATCAGCAGAACAAGCGATGTACAGGGAGCTTCATGAAGAAGTGGGATTACAACCTGAACACGTAAAAATTGTTGCTTCGACTAAACATTGGCTTAGATATAAATTACCGAAACGTTTAATTAGACACGACAGTAAACCGTTATGTATAGGGCAAAAACAAAAATGGTTTTTGCTTAAGCTAACGTCTAAAGAATCATCTGTAGATTTACTACATTCAGAGCACCCTGAATTTGATGATTGGAGATGGGTAAGTTATTGGTATCCAGTTAGGCAAGTTGTATCGTTTAAGCGTGAGGTTTATAGAAAAGTAATGAAAGAATTTTCATTACAAGCATTACCCACATATCGTTCAGATCGACGCAAACGTCGAGCCTGATTATTATTATGTTATTATTTAATAGCTTACATTGATGTAGGCTATTTTTATCTTAATTACTAGACTTTTTGAACACAAATACAGGATTAACCCCCCATTTTTATTGACTATATGATGATATAATATCAATCACATTTTTAATTAATTCTATTTTATTCTACAAATAACTAATTAGTTTATGAATGAGGTTGCTATAAAATAAGGAGATACATGTTAACCACTTTACGACGTATTATACTTGAATTTAGCCAAGATGCTGATTTAGAAAGTGCTTTATTTCGCATGGTTACTCAGGTAAAAACGGCATTAAATACAGACTGTTGTTCAATATATTTAGCTGATTACGCTACTGAACATTTTGTATTAATGGCCTCTGATGGTTTAGCCAAGGATGCGCTAGGTAACACTCGTATAGGATTTTCAGAAGGTTTAGTTGGTCTTGTTGGGCAAAGGGAAGAACCTTTAAATATTTCCGACGCACATAAACATCCTCAATTTATTAAAACCCCTATTGTACAAGAAGATGAACTAAATGCTTTTTTAGGTACGCCTATTATTCATCAGCGTAAAGTTTTAGGAATTTTGTCTATTCAGCAAAAAGAATCACGCCACTTTACTGAAAATGAAGAAGCTTTTGTTGTTACGCTTTCAGCACAATTAGCTATGGCGTTGGCTAATGCTGAAGTTCGATATGGTTTAACAGAAAAAAACA
This sequence comes from Pseudocolwellia agarivorans, assembly GCF_002000085.1. Classification (GTDB taxonomy): domain Bacteria; phylum Pseudomonadota; class Gammaproteobacteria; order Enterobacterales; family Alteromonadaceae; genus Pseudocolwellia; species Pseudocolwellia agarivorans. The sequence goes on along the minus strand of NZ_MUZU01000007.1, from coordinate 72,317 downwards.
ATCAAAATACAAGGCAATTAAAAGGTGTTAGTGGTTCTTCAGGTGTTGCTATTGGGCCACTATTTGTTATTCAGCCAACGGTACAGTTACAGTCGGTTACATTAGAAAAATATACAGATAAAGAAACAGAATTAGTACGTTTTAAGCAAGCTATTTCTGATACTCGTCATGAGTTTGAAAGAATGGCTGAAGAGTTAAGTCGAGTTATATCTGACAACAGCTTAGACATTTTTGAAATGTATAAACAACTTTTAGGCAATGCAGATATTGGTCATGAAGTTGAAAATAAAATTAATGACGGTTGGAATACACAAAGTGCGTTAAAACTGGTTGTAGATAGTTATGTGGTTCAGTTTGAAGCACTCGATGATAACTATTTACGCGAACGAGCAAGTGATATAAAAGATCTAGGTAATAGAATTTTAGCTAACTTACTTGAAAAAAATAGTCAGGTTAATGAACCGCTTGATGCTTTTATTTTAGTTGCTGAAGATGTAACGGCTTCAATGTTAGCTGAATACCAACACTTTGGCTTACAAGGCATTGTTTCTCTAACTGGCTCAAATAACTCTCATGCTGCAATATTAGCTAGAGCGCTTGGATTACCTGCAATTATGGGGGTAGACAAGATACCTCTTGGGCAATTACATAAGCAAACAGCTATTTTGGATGGTTATAGCGGTGAGTTATATGTTGCGCCTAACGATTCATTATTAAAAGAATACAAACACTTAATTGAAGAAGAGTACGCATTAGCTGATAAAGTAAAACAGGTTGAGAAGCTACCCGCTATTACGCTTGATGGCAAATGCATTGAATTGCAATTAAATGCAGGTTTGTCTTCAGGATTCGAACACTCTTCATCAACTGGTGCTATGGGCATTGGTTTGTATCGTACTGAAATACCTTTTATGAACCAGAGTTGTTTTCCTTCTGAGCAACAGCAAACTGATTTATATAGACAAGTGTTAGCGGCTTTTCCTAAAAAAAATGTCACTATGCGTACGTTAGACGTTGGTGGTGATAAAGCCTTACCTTATTTTCCTATTGTTGAAGACAATCCTTTTTTAGGCTGGCGTGGTATTCGAATTACCTTAGATCATCCTGAAATTTTTTTACAGCAAGTTAGAGCCATGATTAAGGCAAATTATGGTCATAACAATTTAGAAATCATGTTACCTATGATTTCTAATATATCTGAAGTTGATGAAGCCACGCGATTAATCAACCAAGCCTATTATGAACTTTCGTCAGAATTAAACATTATCGATCAATCTAAATTTGTAAAACCTAAAATAGGTATGATGATTGAAGTGCCAGGGGTTATCTTTCAATTAAGAGAATTTGCAAGTAAAGTCGATTTTTTTTCGGTGGGTTCAAACGATTTAACTCAATATTTGTTAGCTGTCGATCGTAATAATGCACAAGTGTCTGACTTATATGACGCATATCACCCTGCGGTCTTACGTGCGTTAAATACAATAGCGCAAGAATCAAGTAAGTATTTAGTTCCATTAAGCTTATGTGGTGAGCTTGCCAGTGAGCCTGCAGGAGCCTTATTACTGCTTGCAATGGGGTACGATAAACTGAGTATGAATCCTCATAATATATCGAGAATAAAATGGGTTATACGTCATGTAGAGCTACATAAAATGAAAGTTATTTTAGCGCATGTTTTATCGCTTAGTTCAACTAAACAGGTACATAGTTATATGAGGGAGCAATTAGAACATTTAGGGCTTGGCGGCTTTGTTCGTGCCGGTATGTAATTGCTATTTTAAATAGTAACGTTTTTACTTAAAGCTCCCAAAGGGCGAGTTTAAAAGGCTATATGCTAAGTATTATTCTTTTATCATGTGTTTTAATTGGTATTGTTGTTGGCTTTCTATCAGGCTTATTAGGCATTGGTGGAGGGCTGATTATTGTTCCGGCACTTGTCTACTTACTTCCTTTGTTAGACCTTCCTATGAATGTTGTACTGCCTTTAGCATTAGGGACATCTTTGTGTTCTATTGTTGTTACTTCATCCGCAGCAACTTTATCTCATTATAAAAATGGTAATATTCCGTGGCTATTAACGAAAAAATTTATTGTTGCTATTTCTTTGGGCTCTTTGAGTGGGGCATTAGTTGCCGATTTACTTTCTGTTATTGTTTTGAAAACGATATTTTCAGTAGCGGTAAGTACTTTAGCCCTTTATATGTTGCTTTCTGTTAGGGTTGTTAGAGCTAGACCTTTGCCAAATGACGCTGTTATTTTTATTATTGCTTATGCTTGTGGTGTATTGGCAAGTTTAATGGGAATTTCAGGCGCGGTTATTTTGATCCCCATTTTAACTATTTTTGGTGTATCTGTTCGCCATGCCATAGGGCTTGCTACTATGTGTGGCGCACTGGTAGCAGCATTTGGTAGTGCAGGCTACATTATATCTGGCATTGGCGTTAGTGAACTTCCGCCATGGAGTATGGGCTATGTTTATTTACCTGCATTAATCGCTATAGTGATCACCTCTACTCTTTTTGCTCCTTTTGGTGTGCAGTATGCGAATAAGTTGCCAGTAAAAACATTGAAGCGTTTATTTTCTTTTTTCTTGTTAATTGTCGCGCTGAAAATGATCTTTAGTTAGCCAATAATTAACTAATCTATTATCATAACGCCACTAATTTTTAGGTAATAAGCTTTGCCTTAAACGCTATTTCATAGGATATTTTCATGCAAGCGTACTTAGATTTAATGAAACATGTACACGATAACGGTGTAGATAAGTCAGATAGAACAGGCACAGGAACACGTAGTGTTTTTGGATATCAAATGCGTTTTGATTTATCTAAAGGTTTTCCTTTAGTTACGACAAAAAAATGTCATTTAAAATCAATTATTCATGAACTCCTTTGGTTTATAAAAGGTGAGTCTAATATTGCTTATCTTAAAGAAAATGGCGTAAAAATTTGGGATGCTTGGGCAACAGAAGATGGTGAGTTAGGCCCTGTATATGGTGTGCAATGGCGTAACTGGCCTGCATCAAATGGCGAAACTATTGATCAACTCGCGCAACTTATCCATGATCTCAAAACGAATCCTGATTCACGCCGACACATTATTACAGCGTGGAATCCTGCGTTATTACCTGATACTTCAATATCACCATCAGAAAATGCAGCTATTGGTAAGCAAGCTTTGCCGCCGTGTCATACATTGTTTCAATTTTATGTATTAAATGGAAAGCTGTCGTGCCAGTTATACCAACGCAGTGCTGATATTTTCTTAGGTGTGCCATTTAACATTGCGAGCTACGCGTTATTCACTATGATGATTGCACAAGTGTGTGATTTAGAATTAGGCGACTTTGTTCATACTTTTGGTGATGCTCATTTATATTCAAACCATATGGAGCAGGTACGAGAGCAGCTTTCAAGAAAGCCCTTGCCATTGCCTACAATGAAAATCAATCCAAATGTAACGAGTATTTTTGATTTTACTTTTGATGATTTTGAACTAGTTGGTTACGAAGCTCACCCACATATTAAAGCGCCTATTTCAGTTTAAATATTTAGTATCATTTCTTTAAAATTAAGCCATTGCTATAAAACAATGGCTTAATTTCTTTATTTAATAAAAAACTCCATATAGGATTATTCTACTTAGGTATTTAGGATCGTAGTTATGCTTGCTCGTCAGTGGTTTTATATTATTTCAGTTGCTTCTCTTGCTGTTATATTTTTTGGTCAACTTTATTGGCCTAATGTTATTTGGCTATTGGTGGTTGCTATACCGCTAATTGTACTTGGTTTGTATGATGTGTTTTTTAGCAAACATACTATTTTACGTATTTATCCTGTTGTTGGGCATATTCGTTATTTATTAGAATCTTTTCGGCCTGAAATTCAACAGTACTTTATTGAAACTAATCTAAGTGGCAGACCTATCAATCGAGAGTTCAGAGATCTTGTTTATCAACGTTCAAAGGGAGTAAACGACACGCGTCCTTTTGGTACTCAGTTCGATGTTTATAAAGTAGGGTATCAGTGGATGAGCCATTCGATACAGCCAATACATATTAAAGATCAAGATCCTAGAGTCACCTTTGGGCATGGAGAAAAAGCCTACAGAGCTTCGCTATTAAATATTTCAGCTATGAGCTTTGGCGCATTGAGCAAAAATGCCATTTTGGCGTTAAATAAAGGTGCTAAAAAAGGTGGTTTTTATCATAACTCAGGTGAAGGAGGGATAAGTGCTTATCATCTTCAGTATGGCGCTGATTTAGTATGGCAAATAGGTACCGGATACTTTGGTTGTAGAGACAGCAAAGGTAATTTTTGTGAGTCTTTATTCACAGAAACGGCTCACCAAGATTATGTGAAAATGATCGAAATTAAACTTTCGCAAGGCGCTAAACCAGGACATGGTGGCATTTTACCTGCAGTAAAACTAACCCCCGAAATTGCAGCTATTCGTAAAGTACCTTTAGGTCAAGACGTTATTTCTCCTCCTGCACACAGTAGCTTTAATACGCCAATAGAGCTTTTAGCTTTTATTGATCGTTTAAAAGAGTTATCAGGGGGGAAACCTGTTGGTATTAAATTATGTATAGGTAATAAACGTGAGTTTTTGGCTTTATGTAAAGCTATGGTTGTTACAGGATCTACTCCTGACTTTATCACCATTGATGGAAGTGAGGGTGGCACAGGAGCTTCACCTATAGAGTTTACCAATTCGGTGGGTATGCCATTAAGAGATGCTTTAGTATTTGTGCAAAATGCATTAGTTGGTTGTGGTGTTAGAGACAAATTACGATTAATCGCTTCAGGTAAAGCATTATCAGCTTTTCATGTGTTACGTTTATTAGCGTTAGGCGCAGACACAGTTAATAGTGCTAGAGCTATGATGTTATCCTTAGGTTGTATTCAGTCTCGTCATTGTAATAACGATAAATGCCCAACAGGTATAGCGACACAAGATGCAGCACGTTATAACGCCTTAGATTATGAAGAGAAGGGCGAGAGAGTTTATAAGTTTCATGCGGCTATGATCAAAAACTTAGTTGAGCTAGTAGGGGCAGCCGGTTTAGAAAATGTAAGTGATATTAAGCCACACCATATTCAGACACGTGTTTCAGAAAATATTATTGAGCATTTAGGGCAACGTTATAACTATATTGCGCCTGATAGCTTACTTGATGAAAAAAGTATTCCACCAGCATGGCAATATGATTGGCATTTAGTGTCGGAAAAAACTTGGAATTAATTGTTTTAGATAAGATAAAGTAGATAACCAGTGTAACTATCTAACCTGAGTTCGGCTTAATAAATGTTCTTCTAGCGGCTACTTTTACTAACTTCTGCGTTAAATTCACTTGCAATAGGCCAGCTATTGACGCGTAAATTTGCCTTGAATTAAGTAAAACTATCAAGCTAGAAGCGAACCGAGCTTTTAGTGATTACTTTTCAAGGAGTTAACAATATCTTAAACCGAACTCAGGTTATCTCGAGTTACTTTTATTATTTTGGTGTTAACTTTAAGAAGGAAAGCCAAGCATATTCCCCATGCCTACCGTAAATAACCAACAACCATAAATTGAATGTTCAATAGAAACGAGTAATGTTGACTTTGTTTTTTTGAAGGTTAAAGCGAATAAGATCCCACCAATAAATGTGAGTAATATAACTAATACGTTTTTAAAGAAAATATGCGCTAAAGAAAATAGGGCAGCGTTAACAATAATGAATAGCCATTCGCTCTTAAACAAAGCTTGGTATCGTTTAAAAAAGAATGTTCTGTAGAGTAATTCCTGTGGGTATACTGAAAATAGGCTGTAAAAAAATAAGATAAATAACCAGAGTTTAGGATTATTTAACATCACGTAAAAAAGTTGTGATTTATCAGTAGACCAAACATAAAAAATAGTTACAGTTGTGATAACGAAAAAAAACAAGAGTGTACGTTTTAAAAAAGCATTCCAATTTAGATGCGACGGTTTTCTGAATGTATATTTTTCTACTTTTACAAGGACAAAAAGTATATATAACAACCCTACAATACCAAGAGTTATTTTGAACCAAGTTGGATAATGTAGAGTAAAACTACTCGGTAATATTATGAATAAGATAAAAAGTTCGATTATTTTATAGCGTAAAGACTGCATTATTTAAATTAACCTATTATAAATCTGAATCAAAAGAATAATAAATATCTGCCGAGTTCTCTAAGCCTGAAATCGTTTCTACCCATAATCGACTCATTAAAAATAATCTAACGGTTAACTCATTAACCGGTTCGTTTACGCCAACACCATATTTTACATAAATGCGTTTACCTAAATATCCGGCTATAGATACTTGGCTGCTATCACCTTCTATTTCAACATTGTTAATAAGCGGTAGTTTATCTATTTGTTTTAAAATGCCAGAATAGTTTGCTAAAGCTGCACCTAAAGCTACACCTATACCTGAATCGTCTGGTGCATCATTTTTGAGTCCTTGACCTCTTAATAAATAAGACAAAGTTTGTGCACGCGACAGTGCTGGCGTAGAAATGAGCTTAAGTGTAAGGGCGTTTGCTAATCCTTTAATTTCAACACCCACTTTTATGTTTTCTTTAGGAATAGTTCGTGTGGCTTTAATATCTATATGGGGGTTTTCCATAGGGCCATTAAACGCGACTTTACCTCGCTCTATTTGTAGGCGTTGTCCGTAAGCATGGTAGCGACCATCAGGGATATTTAAATTACCAAATATTTGTATGGGTTGTTGATTACTGTGTTGTACTCGTATATCACCCGCCAAATTACCGTTAAATCCTTGACCTGTGAGTTGAAAAGCTTCATCAATAAATACTCTAATATCAGACTCTATATTAAAGCGTTTCTCTTTAATTATTTCGTTACCTTTAGTATCAACAAAAATAACATCATTGGTTAGTTCTACACTTCCCTCAGGTAAGTTAATGACACGTAGTATTCCGCTAAGCACATTCACTTTACCTGATATTTTCAGGTTATCAGGCGTTAATACTGCATTAATCTGCGGAGCGATAGTCGCCTCTATATGTGGGGGAACAAGGATAGATAAGTGTTCTGCATTTACGCTTAGGTTTAATCGTTTTTCTTTTTTCCAGTCAGCGTCACCATTAATAAAACCTGTGTCTTTATCAATATTAAAGGTGCCCTTGAGTGTGGCGTTGGTATTTAAAAGCGCTAAATTAATTTTTACGTCGTTAATCACATTAGGACTTTTTAATAACTTTACGCTGCCTTTGTCTAAATTAATTTCACCATTAACTTTAGGGTTTTTAAGATCACCCGTTACATTAACTTGTGTATGTAATACCCCTTCAAGTAAGGTGATTTCGTGACTGATTGATTGAAACGGTCGTAAATTAAAATTATCTATATCGATATTTGCCGATATAGGAAAATTACCTTTAAATGTGACTTTACCTGCTAAATTTATATTGGAATAAAAGTCGTAATTATTATTGGCGTTCGTTTGATTATCTGGGCTTAATGTTAGTTGTGTTTGTACAAAGTCATCGTTAAGTTTGAAGGTTAATCGGCCTTCATCCCAAGCACTTAATACTTTTACGGGTAAACCTATTTCTTTTTCATCAAGTAAAATATTTCCTGCTAAAACAGATAAGTCTCCTTCAACAACATAATGTTTATTAGGAGTCCAATTGATCGTTGCATCTCCCTCAATTATGGTATTAACAAGTATGTCATTTGGGGCGAAAGTTTCGTTAAAGTATGAGCTATTAAAGTATAAAGAAAGCGGAATACTTCCAGAGTCAGAAAATGAGACTTCTTTGGGTAAGCAAATATTAAGTCCTTGGTTATTCCAACAGTGTTTATTTAATGACAGTTTTTGTGTTTGATTATTGTAGTCAATAATAACGTCAGTATCAGGTTGCCAATGTTGGCTTAAGTAATTAAATTCGGCACCTGCAATAATTCCTACCCAGTTTTTAGTGTCTTCATTTCGTAAACCGTTCAGTAAAAACTTACTTTTAAAATCGCCTTCCCATTTTACGTCGAATCTTTGCTGATTTATATCTGCGTTAATTTTTGCTACAACTTGTGTTAACTCAGTACTTAACCAATTTATACTTTTGCTTTTTATTTGTGCATTGATTAGGTGCTCTTCAAAAGGAGAATAACTGCCTTGAACTGTAATAAAAGGAGAGGTTGATTTCTTGAAAGCAAAGTCAGTAATATCATGTTTAAATAAAACCTTGGGTTTATCGAGTGGACCTGTCACATCAAAACGAGTAGAAACATTGCCATTTATTTCAGAATAAAATTTATTCGTATTTGGAACGTCTATATTTCCTTTTACATGCCATTCCTTATCGCTATAGCCAGAAAAATTGATGTGAGAATCGAAAAGCGACAAACTTAAGTGGCTCGGTTTAAGTTGTAAGTTTTCACTTAAATTAATTTCGCCTGATAACTCAAAAGGCATTTTATTAACTTCACCTGTTAGATGGGTGTTCGTTAATGTGATGGACGAATTTTCTTTATTATATATGCCAGTGGTATCTAAATTACCTTTGATCCGTCCTGACATCCATTCTTTAATGTTGTCGTATTCATCATCTAAATGTTTAAATTGAGGAAAGCTAAAGCCCGTAGATTTAATTTTTAAATTCCACGATGGTTTATCACTAAAAGCAAAATGACCTTTGATGCTCAGATTGTTTTTAGCATCATTTAGGGCAAATTCTTCAATTGTGACTTTATCTGCTATGAGCTTGTTATGTGTAAGCTTTAATGATGTTTTTGCATTTTTATAACCTAAACCATTAAGTACACTATTTAATGATAAAGTTTGTTTATTAATATCGCCTTGTGATGCTAAAGACAAAACAGAAGGATGAAGGTGCTGGCTTACTTGATTGTATACAGGAAGTTTAGTTGCTTCTAAATTAAGATTATAAGGAAAATTATTGTCGATAATATTAATGTTAGCATTACCTGTAAGTGCTAAGCTGCCTTCACTTTTAAACTGTAAATCAAGTTGAGATAAATCTCCTTTAATATTAATTATTTGTGCCGAGTCGTTAACTTCAGGCCAGTAAGTATTATTGTTTAGCTGATGTTTAAGTTGAATGTCTAGCGGATAGTTTTTGATTAATGATAATTTACCATTAATATCGGTTAATCCTGATCCATAATTTATTTTGAATAGCGTAATAAAAAGATCACTTTTAAACCATGTTAAACCAATATTTATATCCGTGATTTTTTTAGGTAGGTTATCTAATATAGATAGGTTATTTGATAACCTATCTATTTTGAAATTAACAACTTTTAACTCAAATGGAAGTTGTATTTCAGGTAAAGCTAACGTAGAAATATCATTTTTTTGTTGATTGATTATAGCTGCTTTAGTTACTGCTGTTTTACCTGCAACTTTGTTAAGTACAATATCAGCTACAGTAATTTCTTTAATGCTTGGACTATTAAAGGTAAACGTACTTTTTTTAATATTAATAGGCGAAGTAAAGCCGTTGATATTAATTACTTGATCAGTTAAGTTTATCGCCGTTTTTGCAACTAACAGTTTTTTGATTTTTATCGAAATAGGCATTTCAAGCAGAGTAAATTCTGGCTTTGGCGCATTTGATGATTTAATTTTTAATGATAAATCGCCTATATTTAAGCTATCAATACACAGTTTTTTTTGCCAAAAACAGCGTAAATGAAATTTTAATATTGCATTTTTAGCGTGTATTTTTACATCATCGTTTTGATAAAGCACATCTGAAAATTCTATTTTTTCTGAAAACATGCCACTTTTATAAATTAATGTGACATCAGAAAATTTATTGATGAATGAAATACTCGCCTGAGTCCCCCATGGGCTACTGTAAAGTATGGCTAATAAGCAGAGTAAGCTAGTGATAAAAATAGCCGTATAAGAGGTTACTTTACGGCGTAAGCTCTTGCTTTTTATTTTGGCTGGAGTAACTTCTTCTTGGGATTTTTTAGGTGTTGTCATTAGAGTTCGGCACCTAAGTTCAAATGTAAGCGCCACGAAGGATTTTCTTCACTTAAGCTGTATCCTACATCGAGTTTTATCGCACCAATTGGCGATATATAATGAATGCCTGGCCCTACCGAGTATTTTTTTTGAAAACCCGTATCAAATGAACTTCCCACATCAGCAAATATTGCACCTCTAATCGTTGGTGTAAAATAGTATTGATATTCAATACTTGCCACGGCTAAACGATTTCCCCCCACCACAAGATCTTCACCGGGTTTTGAATTGATTTGTTGGCGTGTAGGTCCAATAGATTGGTAGGCAAAGCCTCTAATACTTTGATCTCCGCCTGCAAAAAAACGTAAAGAAGGTGATAATTCTTCAGCATTTGAACTGTCTAATAAGGTATAGCCTATTTCCGCTCGTGTAACGATACGGTGTTTGGGTTTGATGGTTTTTATATATCGCCAATGGGCATAAAATTTTAAAAAGCTCGTTTCAGAAGATATGTCGGTATGGGTAGCTTCAATATTATAATATTGGCTAAAGCCATCACTGGGATCGATCAAACTGCCATCTCTACGTGTGTTAGACCAGCTGTAACCTAGTAAAAAATAGTCGGCCATGTCGTCTATAGTGTCTATATCCCACTCTTCATGAAGAAAACGAATATAGTATTCAGAATTTACAGTATCGCTTACTTTTATTTTACTTATTCTAGATGACCAATAATTACTATCAATATCACCATACTCGTTGTTCTCTAACAGCAGTTTTAATTGAATTGTATTATTAAGTGAACCATCAATTGGAATTGAATAAATAAAACGACCTGTTGGGTTTATTTTTGAATATTTAATCTGTGTTTCTTGTCTATGGCCATATTTGTTTACTAAAGGTGTTCTCCAGCCGCCAGAAATCCTGAATTCGGTATCAGTAGCGTAGCCTAAACCTATATCAAAATAATGTTTTTTAGCTTCTTTTAATGTGACTTGAATAGGAACTAATTTATCTTTTGCTGCAGATGGATCATCCTGATTAGGAACAATAACAATATTGCTAAAATATTGAGTTTTTTCTAAGTTATTTTGAAACTGTTGAAGTATGGATACTTGATAATCGTCTCCGTACGTAAAAGGGACTAACTTATTAATAAAGTTTTGGTCTACGGTGTTGTTTATAAATTCAATTTTACCAAATTTATATCGCTTACCACTTTTATAGGTAAGAGAAATGTCTGCTGTGTTTTCTGGTGTTATAGCAATTTGAGCGGTTTCGAAAAAGCCATCGAAGTAACCTCGTTGTAGCGCTAACGCAATAATTTCTGATTTTATTTTTTGGTAGTTTCCATGGTGTAAACGATCTTGCGGTTTAATGGCTAAGTTTGATGTGAGCGAATTGAACATTTTATCGTTTTGCGCTTCACCCATTATATTTACCTGGATAGAGTTAACTAAAGTGACTTCTTTTAATTGTATGGCAAAAGCAAGCTTCCAGGGGGTGTCATCTTCACTTTTCGTTAGGTTAGTATTAACCACTGCTCGGTAGTAACCTAAAGCTTGTAATGCTTTTATTGTGTTATTTTTTGCTGAATAAATAAAAGATACTCTAGATTGAGGATTATCAGGAAGTTCACCTAAATAAGCTTTTATATTGTTTTTAACTTCATCGGGCAAGTTTTCAGGTAGTGATAAGGCTATATTGCTCGCAAAAATCTTACCTACAAAGAGTAGAGTAAAAAAGCAAACGTATAACTTCAGCATAAAATTCCTTTATGAGTAAATAGACTAAAAATAACGGCTTATTATAACGTATTGTTCGAAAAGTTATTACACAATAAAGTAAGCTTTAGTAACAGAATATTGAAAGTTAGGTAGACGTTTAATAGGTAGTATATTTAGTTGAAAAATTTATATATTTTTTAGAAATTAACTATCGATTTAATAATAATGTGCTATGTTAAAGTTGTACTTAATAAAAACTAGAGGTCATTCTATGGGAACTGAAAACGCACTATATACCATTTTAGTTGAAAAAATTAAACAAGATGCATTGGTATTACCCACGCTGCCAAAAATAGCACTAAAAGTGCGTGAGTCAGCAGATGATCCAGATGTTAACTTAGCTCAAATGAGCGAGATTATTTCGCATGACCCTGCGCTTTCATTAGGCATGATAAAAGTGGCTAATAGTCCTTTACTTGGGCGCGCTGTAAAAGTTGAAACCGTAAACCAAGCTGTTACTCGTATCGGTTTAAGACAAATTAAAAGCATTGCAACGGCAATGGCTATAGAGCAGGTATTTGTTTCTAAAAACAAAATTGTGGCAATGTATTTGAAAAAGTCGTGGGAAAAAACGATTGATGTTGCTTCTGTTGCTATTGCTTTGATGACCTTTTATAAACAAAAAAATAAACATAGTTCTTTGTCTTTAGATGAACTTACTCTCGCTGCGTTAGTGCATTCTATTGGCGTTTTACCTATATTAACGGAAGCTGAAAATCATCCAGACGTTTTTGCTAATCCTACTTTCTTACAGCAAGCTATTGTTAAGCTATCAAGTAATATTGGTGCTGAAGTAACAAAAGCTTGGGGGTTTTCAGATCAATTTATTGAATTAGTAAAAAGTTGGAGTGACTTAACCATGCTCCCTGAAGAAGTTCATTATATCGATTTTATCAGAGCGGGGGCTATTGCTAATGATATTTTTAAAAATGAATCAACATGTAAGGTATTGATAAAAAGCTATGTCGATAAAGGTCTTATACCTGATATTGAATTTATGCAAAGCGATGAATTTTTATCGACGGTAGCAGACGTTAAACAAATGTTTTAATGCTGTTGTTAATAATTGTTTATTGAAAAGAAAATGCCAATCAGTTGTACTGATTGGCATTTTTATTAATGGGTATAATTTTATTAATAATTGTTTTCTTTAATACTGTTTTGCGCCATAGGTATGAATAAGGTTTTATAGAGTTTTGTTGCGTAATCGTCTGTCATTCCTGCAACGTAATCGGCGATCACTCTATGATGATTTAAGTTGTTATCTTTGGCGTGCTGCCAACGTTTAGCTGTAGACTTAGGTAATAATCGTAAAGGATCTGATTCAAATGCTTCAAATAACTCCATAACAATTTGTTGTCCTTTATATTCTAGTCGTTGAATATCTGTTTGCTTGATCACAAACTCAAAAACAAAGTCTTTAAATATTTGTAATACTTTTGCGGCCACGCTGGGTAGCTTGGCGTTATATTGTAATAAAGGTTCGGCAAAACTTAATGATTCAGATGCATTTAAATCAACTAATATAATTTCAGTAATAAGGTAATTAACTAGCCCTCCAATTGCTTCTTTTTGTAAGTAGAACATATCGCTAAAAAGTTTACTGGACAAGTCATCGCTATAAATTGATAGCCATTCATCATCTATGGCCTTTAATTTATCAATAACGTGTGTATCAAAATCAGTTTTATTTACAACACCAGTGACTATTGCATCTTCTAAGTCATGTATTCCGTAAGCAATATCATCAGCTAATTCCATAATTGAACAATCGAATGATTTGAATTGTGTTTTATGGTGTCTGTTGGGATGACTGGTTATTTGTTGAAAATGTTGTCGGTCTAATTCTGATAATGGCTGTAAAACCCACGATAGTATGTCTAAATCATCAGAATATATCCCTTTGGGAGGGTGCCACTGGCAAGCTTTTAATTGCCTAAATGATTTAGGTTCTTCTTGTTTTTTCTGGGTATTTAACACGTCAATAGTTTGCGGGTATTTTAATAAACCCAGTAGTGATCTGCGCGTTAAATTCATACCGCAGTCTTTACTAAAGGGTTCTAACCGAGCAACTATTCTCAAGGTTTGCCCGTTACCTTCAAATCCACCATGATTTCGCATCATGTAATGCAAAGCTACTTCACCTCCATGACCGAAAGGAGGGTGACCAATGTCATGCGCTAAACAAATAGATTCAATTAAGGTATCGTCCTCAGGAAGTATGTTACGACAAACCTCTGGAAATTTACAACGTAGCTGTGAAGTGATCCCTGAACCTATTTGAGCTGCTTCTAAAGAATGAGTAAGGCGTGTTCTGTAAAAGTCACTTTGTCCGCTCCCCATAACTTGTGTTTTAGATTGTAAACGTCGAAATGCAGCAGAATGTAATATCCTTGCTCTGTCTCTTTGAAAAGGGGTTCTATGATCATTTTGACGTTTTGTCATACTTAACTGTCGTCTTTCTAACCAAGGCTTTTCCATATTATTCCTTTATTGTAAAAAACTGTTACTGTAATTAAAATCTCATAATCGATGTGTTAGCATTAACTAAGTGTTTGTCCAGTCTGTAATTATATTCATAACCATAATTATTCCCCCTAACTTTATACGATGTTTTTAGCTGCTTAAAGTTATATTTATAAAGAGGATACGTCATTAGTCTTTTTCAGGGTGCTATTTATAAAATAGCAGCAAGTATTTTTATTTTTTTTGCTGCAAAGTGCAGCGCTGCAAAATTAAACCTCAATGAGCAAGTTTTATTTTTAGCAGGGTTACCAAAACCGCCATTTATTATTAATGATAAAGGTGAAGGCTTACAAATTGATATTATAAGGGAGGCTTTATCTGCTCAAAATATTATGGTTGAATTTCAACATATGCCATTATCTAGAACTATTTTAGGTTTTCAGCAATTAAATGCTGATGCTATCTCTATCGTGCCTTCAAATTATTCTTATCAAGGGATGTATATTTCAAAACCTTATATTACGTATCAGAATGTGGCGGTATCTTTAGCGGAAAGAGAATTAACTATTGATTCTATTTATGATTTAGACGGGTTAATTATTGCTGCTTTTCAAAGAGCTGGTAAACATTTAGGCGATGAATATAACCTTAACGTTGCAAGTTCTTCTCAGTATAGAGAAATAGCAGAACAACGTGAACAAGTTGATATGTTATTTAGAGGCGAAGCTGAAGTCATTATTTTGGATCTCAATATTTTTATTTATTTTTGTAAAATACATAAAAATACGATGTATCAAAATCCGTTTAAAATACATTATATTTTTGATGAAAAGCAATATTCTGCTGGGTTTAAGTCTGAAGAGCTTAAAGATAAGTTTGATAAAGGTGTGGCTGAAATCAAAAGTAATGGCCAATACAATTATATTTTAAACAAATATTTATAAGGGCTAATCACCTTTTTATTTTATTGTTAAAAAGGTTTGGATGTTTAAACACTGAAACAGATACGTAAATAACCAGAAATTGGGTTAAATAGTATGTGTTTCAGTGATAACACGGAGTTATGTGCGTGCTATAAAAATAGCTCTTTTAGGGGCCGGGTAACCTTCTATTGTTTTAGTGGGGTCGTTAGGATCAAGAAAATCTTCTAAAGACTCTGTATCAATCCAGTCAGTTTTACGTTGTTCATCTAAGGCAGTAACGTCGGTATTCACTACTTTAATGTTTTTAAATCCACAACGTTCCATCCAAGCGACCATAGCGTCACAGCTTGGTAAAAACCAAACGTTTCTCATTTTAGCGTAGCGTTCGCCGGGTACTAATACGGTATTAATATCACCATCAACCACTAAGGTTTCTAATACTAACTCACCACCTTTAACCAGTTGAGCTTTTAATTGATATAAAAAGTCGATAGGCGATCTTCTATGGTAGAGTACGCCCATAGCAAACACCGTATCAAAAGCTTTTAGCTCAGGTAAATCTTCAACACCTAAGGGTAATAAATGTACGTTATCGTCTTGTGCGAAATGTTTAACAGCATTAAATTGCATAAAGAATAGTTGGGTCGGGTCTATGCCTACAACAAACTTAGCGCCTGCTCCACGCATTCTCCATAAATGGTAGCCACTGCCGCAACCAATATCTAAAACATATCGATTTGATAAATCACTAATATGTGGAGCGAGTCGATCCCATTTAAAATCAGAACGCCATTCAGTATCTACGTGTAATCCGTGAATATGATAAGGACCTTTACGCCAAGGTTTAAACTTTTTAAGTAGGTTTTCAATGCGTTTAAATTCGCCGTTATTAATATCGCTTTCTTCGCCTATAGTTACACTATTGCTTAAGTCGATTGATGATGGCGTAGTATTAGGTAGCGCATCTAAAGTTTTTTCCCAGTGAGCAAATTCGCCATGTAACTCACTTTTTTGCCAAGTGGTTAATTGGGCTGGTAAAACATTGAGCCAAGAACTTAAACGGTTTTGTGCGATTAATTGGTAAAACTTATTAAATGAGATCATTTTATTGCAACAAGTGACATGAAATTAAAACATTGAAACCACTGATTTACGTGATTAAAACCTGAGTCTTTAAGGCGAGATAAATGGGTTTCTAAAGTATCGGGGCGCATTACATTTTCAATCGCCGTTCTTTTTTGAGCGATTTCTAATTCGCTGTAACCATTTTCTCTTTTAAAATTATGGTGTAAATCGATTAATAGTTCATTGCACACATTATCTGAAGCTTTTAATTTTTCAGATAACACTAATATGCCACCGGGTTGTAAACCATTATAAATTTTTTGAATGAGGTTTTTGCGTGCCTCTGGTTCGATAAATTGCAGCGTAAAATTAAGCACGACCATAGAAGCATTTTTAAGCTCAATGTCTAAAATATTACCTTCACAAATTTCAACTTGAGACTCTCCTTTAAACGCATTGACATGCATTTTACAACGTTCAACCATAGCTGAAGAGTTATCTATACCTATAATTGAACAGTTTTTTACGGTGATCGACTTTTTCATCGCCAGTGTTGCAGCACCTAATGAACACCCTAAATCGTAAATGTTGGTATTAGCTTGCGCGTACTCTTTACTCAAATTACCAATAGTATTAATAATGGTATTGTAACCAGGTACAGAGCGCGAAATCATGTCAGGAAAAACCTCAACAACTTGCTTATCAAAGGCAAAGTCTTGTATTTGAGCTTTCTTACTTGAAAAAATGAGATCAGTATCAGAATTTATCATGCAAAATCTTTAAGAAAATAGCTTTATTGCGCTTATTTTAACTGAAATTTATAAGGCAAACCATAAACAGTGCACGATTAATTAACTCACCTTGATATTTGCTATTTTGATTATCCTTACGCCATTGACTTTATTAGCCTTACAGAGGTGACATTGCGACTCATTACTATATAATATCGCCAATTTTTATATTCATTAGCTTGTGAATTAATCACAAGTGCAAATGCTCAGGAATTGCTAAATGCGTACTATGTATTGTGGTGAGGTTAACGAATCTCATGTTGGTCAAGAAGTTACTCTTTGTGGTTGGGTTAATCGTCGCCGTGATTTAGGCGCAGTTATCTTTTTAGATTTAAGAGATAGGGAAGGTATGGTTCAGGTTGTTTATGATCCAGACTTACCAGAAGTTATTGCTAAAGCGAATACCTTAAGAAACGAATTTTGTGTTCAAATTAAAGGTAAAGTGCGTGCACGTCCTGAAGGTCAAATTAATAAAGATATGGCAACTGGTGCTATCGAGATACTTGGTTTAGAGCTAAACATCTTAAACAAAGCCGCTCCATTGCCACTGGATTCAAACCAAACAAACTCTGAAGAGCAACGTTTAAAATATCGCTACTTAGATTTACGTCGTCCTGAAATGACAGAGCGTTTACGTTTCCGTGCAAAAGTTACCGCTTCAGTTCGTGAATCGTTAGAAAACCTAGGCTTTTTAGATATTGAAACGCCAATTCTAACGGCTGCAACACCTGAAGGCGCAAGAGATTACTTAGTACCAAGCCGTACTCATAAAGGTCAATTCTTTGCATTGCCACAATCTCCACAATTATTTAAACAATTGTTGATGATGTCGGGTATGGAACGTTATTACCAAATCGTAAAATGTTTCCGTGATGAAGATTTACGTGCTGATCGCCAACCAGAATTTACGCAAATAGATATTGAAACGTCATTTATGACATCTGATCAAGTGATGGAAGTTACTGAAAAGATGATCCGTGAGCTTTTCTTAAAACTACTTAATGTAGATTTAGGTGAGTTTCCACGTATGCCTTACTCAGAAGCGATGACACGTTTTGGTTCAGACAAGCCAGATTTACGTAATCCATTAGAAATTGTAGACGTTGCAGATATTTTAAAAGACGTTGAATTCAAAGTATTCTCAGGTCCAGCTAATGATCCTAAAGGTCGTGTTTCAGTAATTTGTGTACCTGATGGCGCCTCTAAATTCTCACGTAAAAACATCGACGACTTAACTAAGTTTGTAGGTATTTACGGTGCTAAAGGTATGCCGTGGTTAAAAGTGAACGACAGAGCCGCGGGCCTTGAAGGTTTACAATCGCCAATCCTTAAATTTTTAACTGAAGAGTCTGTTAACGCTTTACTTGATAGAGCGAACGCTAAAGATGGCGACATCGTATTCTTCGGTTCAGACACATACAACGTAGTAACTGAATCTTTAGGGGCTTTACGTCTTAAATTAGGTGAAGACTTAGCATTGCTACAAGGTGAATGGAAGCCGTTATGGGTAGTTGATTTCCCAATGTTTGAAGAAGTAGACGGGCACATGCACGCTATTCATCATCCATTTACAGCCCCAACTAACTTAACTGCAGAACAACTTGAAGCTAACCCTGTTGGCGCATTATCAGATGCATACGACATGGTATTAAATGGTTGTGAATTAGGTGGTGGTTCTGTTCGTATTCATAATCAAGATATGCAAGCTGCGGTATTTAGAATTTTAGGTATTAGCGACGAAGAAGCGCAAGAGAAATTTGGTTTCTTACTTGAAGCATTACAATACGGTGCTCCACCGCATGCTGGTTTAGCGTTTGGTTTAGACCGTTTAGTTATGTTGATGACAGGCGCTACATCTATCAGAGACGTAATGGCATTCCCTAAAACAACAACAGCGGCATGTCCTTTAACTAACGCTCCAGGGCAAGCAAATCCAGCACAGTTAACTGAATTGGGTATTGCTATATTGCCTAATGAAAAAAAGACTGAAACTGATAGTTAATTATTATCTGTAATGTTGAGTGAAAATAAAATGCAGTTAAGATAAATCTTAACTGCATTTTTTATGTATATTACCTATGTATAAACATAAATATCTAATCCGAATAAGGTGTTCTATTTTTTGACTATTATTCTAGGAATTGACCCCGGTTCTCGAATCACCGGCTATGGTGTTATTAAAACCGAAGGTCGTAAGTTAACTTATCTCGGCAGTGGTTGTATTAAGGCATTTTCTACTTCAAAAGAAGATGGAGATAACCCGTTTAGCGATCGGCTACAAACCATTTTTTCAGGTGTTTCAGAACTCATACTACAATTCTCACCTGAGTTATTCGCGATAGAAGAAGTTTTCATGGGCGTAAACCCCGGAGGCGCGCTTAAATTGGGCCAAGCAAGAGGGGCTGCAATTGTTGCTGCCACTAATAGAGGTCTCTCTGTTGCAGAGTATTCTGCTCGTCAAATTAAACAATCTGTTGTAGGAACAGGTGCTGCAGATAAAAGTCAGGTTCAGCATATGGTTAAAACCTTATTAAAACTACCAGGTACACCACAAGCCGATGCTGCCGATGCTTTAGCTGTTGCCTTATGCCATGCTCATAGTCACGAACTGTTAGGTAAAATGTCGGGTCAAGGGCTTAAAACGGTTAGGGGAAGATTAAGATAAATACTTTAGTAATAATCTACTAGTTATATAGTTTACTGTATATATAACTAGTGTTATCGTATGAAAAAATAAATTATCTGGAGAGTGTTTTGATAGGTCGTTTACGAGGTTGTTTACTTGAGAAAACAGCGCCTGAAGTATTAATTGAGTGTAATGGTGTTGGTTATGAAGTCACTATGCCAATGACTAGCATTTATACCTTACCTGAAATAAACCAAGAAGCGATTGTTTATATTCACTTTGTTGTAAGAGAAGATGCTCAGTTACTGTATGGTTTTGCCAATAAAACAGAGCGTAAATTATTCAGACTTTTGATGAAAGTAAACGGTGTTGGTCCTAAATTAGGCTTAGCTATTTTATCTAGCATGTCTGCTGATCAATTTGTGAGTTGCGTAATTCATGACGACTTATCTACCATAGTTAAAATTCCCGGTGTTGGTAAAAAAACAGCAGAGAGATTATTGATAGAAATGCGCGATCGATTAAAAGATTGGCAACTTGATAATAGCTCATCAGAAATCGATAACATTTTAGTACCTAATAAAATTGAGAATACTTTCGTTAATGATGAGAGAGGCGATGCTATTAATGCTTTGATCTCTTTAGGCTATAATCAATCCCAAGCTGATAAGGCTGTTAAGTCGGTATTTGAAAAAGGCATGAAAAGCGAAAACATCATACGCAATGCACTAAAAGCCATGCTATAAACTGACACTATACTCGTAACCATTATTACAAAGCGTTGCCTTGAATTGATATCGCTCAAGCATTCTGAAATAGCCTCTTGATTGGTAACGGGTATATAGTTTTTATATTAATAGAAAAACTCCAAATAACTACAGAGAAATATTGAAATGATTGAAGCTGACCGCTTAATTGAACCACAAGTTATGCACGAAGAAGAAACCATAGATCGCGCTATACGTCCTAAAATGTTGGTTGATTATACCGGTCAAGATCACGTTAAAGTACAGATGGAAATATTCATTTCAGCGGCAATTAAACGTGAAGAACCGCTCGATCATTTACTTATTTTTGGGCCTCCCGGACTTGGTAAAACAACATTAGCGAATATTGTTGCCAACGAAATGGGCGTGAATATTAGAACCACTTCAGGACCCGTATTAGAAAAAGCGGGTGACTTAGCGGCTTTACTTACTAACCTTGAAGAAAATGATGTGTTATTTATTGATGAAATTCATCGTTTAAGCCCTGTCGTTGAAGAGATCTTGTACCCAGCAATGGAAGATTATCAATTAGATATAATGATTGGAGAGGGGCCAGCAGCAAGGTCAATCAAGTTAGATTTACCTGCCTTTACCTTAATAGGTGCAACGACACGTGCTGGCGCATTAACTTCGCCTCTAAGAGACCGATTTGGTATTGTTCAAAGGTTGGAATTTTACAATACGAAAGATCTTACTGAAATTGTAAAACGCTCAGCTCATTTCTTAAATTTAACAATAGATCATGAAGGCAGCTTTGAAGTTGCTAGACGTTCTCGCGGTACACCGCGTATCGCTAACCGCTTATTAAGACGAGTTCGAGATTACGCAGATGTAAAAACTAATGGAATTGTTAGCCAAGAGACCGCAGCTTTAGCGCTTGATATGCTAGAAGTTGATCACCAAGGTTTTGATATTATGGACAGAAAGTTATTGGAAGCTATTATAAATAAATTTATGGGTGGACCCGTAGGTTTAGACAACGTGGCTGCTGCTATTGGCGAAGAGCGTGAAACCATTGAAGATGTACTCGAACCTTTTTTAATTCAACAAGGCTTTCTTCAAAGAACCCCTCGCGGCAGAATTGCAACAGATTTAGCATATCAACACTTTGGTTTAGATAAACCTGAAAGATAATCAATAATCCTCATATATTATTTTTCAATTCTTATTTATTTCAGACAAAAAAAAGCCCACATAATTATGTGGGCCAACTTATAATAAGTTGTTCGAGGGAATAAATATACAAAATGTCAAAAGAGAAACTTTCTTCACCAATAAAATTACCCACCATCAATATGAATAATTAGATGCTTTCATCTGTGAATCAGAAAGACGAGATATTCTAGTTATTTTAAAATCATGTCACAAACTATTTAAATTATAAGTTTGCATTAGAAAAACTAATGTATTTGTTGTTTTTAACAATCATATTAATAAATTGATACAAAATAATTAGCTAATTATTGATTAAATAACAAAAAATATTTAACTCAAAGCGTTTAAACGCTTGTTGTTTAAAGGGGTTATCTATTAGTATAACCATAAATTTATTAACCTAGCCGTAAATGTTATACACAAGTGACTGTTTTTAATGTTAGAGACCAAAGATCAATTTGAAATACGCGTTTATTATGAAGACACTGACGCAGGTGGCATAGTGTATTACGCAAACTATTTGAAGTTTTTTGAGCGGGCACGAACAGAGTGGTTAAGAAAATTAAATATACATCAATCATTTTTTTTAGAACAAAATTTAGGATTTGTAGTCAGAAAGGTTGAAATGGATAACCTTGCTTCTGCAAAACTTGATGATGCACTTGTTGTTGTTTCTGAAATTAGTGAAATTAAACGAGCTAGTTTGATTTTTCAACAAAAAATAATGAAAAATCAACAAGTCATATGTACTGCTAAAATTCGTATTGCTTGTGTTAATTTACTATTAGCTAAACCGTGTTCTATCCCCGAAAGCATATTAGGAGCCCTTAAAAGTGTCAGCTGAAATTTCTATTTTAGATCTATTTTTACAAGCGAGTTTATTAGTAAAGTCAGTTATGTTGATTTTACTCGGATTCTCAGTTGCATGTTGGGCAATGATCTTTCAACGTATAAAAATTTTAAAAGAGGCGCAAACTCAATTAAAAGTTTTTGAAGATAAATTCTGGAGTGGAGCAGATCTAAGTAAATTGTTCAATGAAATTTCAGCACGTAGTAAGGTAACAGGTATAGAAAGCTTATTTGTTGCTGGTTTTAAAGAGTTTGCAAAATTAAGAAAAAGTAACATCACTTCTTCTAATGCGATTGTTGACGGAACATACCGAGCAATGCGTGTTGCTATGTCTAGAGAAGTTGACGGTTTAGAAAAAAGTTTACCTTTTATGGCAACTGTTGGTTCTATTAGTCCTTATATCGGTTTGTTTGGTACGGTATGGGGCATAATGAACTCATTTATTGCTTTAGGAACTGCAGAAAATGCCACGTTAGCACAAGTTGCTCCTGGTATTGCTGAGGCTCTCGTTGCAACAGCAATGGGGTTGTTTGCTGCTATTCCTGCTGTAATGGCATTTAACCGTTTTAGTCACCAAGTTGAGAAACTAGAGAATAGTTACGGTAATTTTATGGATGAGTTTTCGAGTATTTTACAACGTCAAGCAACGTCAGAATAATTGAGTTAATAGGTTTACCTTATGTATAAAAGAGCTAGACGTCGTAAAGTTGCTGATATAAATGTTGTTCCATATATCGATGTAATGTTGGTATTGCTTATTATTTTTATGGTTACAGCACCTTTAATTACTCAGGGGGTAAAAGTTGACTTACCCAAAGCTGATTCAGAGCCACTAGATAAAGATAGTAAAGTACCTTTAGTTGCCTCAGTCGATGCTGATGGAAAGTATTATTTAGCGGTAGGAACAAGTAAAAATGAACCTATGTCAGCAGAAGAAGTTGCTACGTTAGTTGCTGCACATTTAGAAGTCGAGCCAGGTACTCCTGTAGTTGTTAATGGCGATGGCGCAGTTTCTTATGATGCTGTTATTCAATTAATGGTTTTATTACAAAAGAAAGCTGGTGTGCCTTCGGTTGGTCTTATGACTGACTCTGAGGAGAAAAAATAACGTGGATAAAAAGTTTTCTATTGCATTACTCTTGAGTGTGACTCTACATTTAGTATTAGCTATTTTCTTATTTTTAGGTGATTTTACTTCAGAGCCGAAACCTACTCCCACTCCTGCACCCATGGAGCCTATTCAAGCTGTTGCTGTTGATAAAAGTAAAGTGGAAGAACAAGTTAAAAAAATTAAGCAACAAAAGGCTGATGATGCACGTAAATTAAAAGAACTTGAACAACAAGTTGCTTCAGCTAAAAAGAACCGAGCTAAAGAAGAGCAACGCATTAAAGATTTAGAGAAGCAACGTAAGAAAAAAGAACTAGAAAAGAAAAAGGCAGATTCTGAAGCTAAAAAATCTAAGGCTAAAGCCGCTGCAGCAGAAAAAGAACGTAAGAAAAAAGTAGCTGAAAAGCAAAAAGCAGAAAAAGCGGCAGCTGACGCAAAAGCAAAACGTTTAAAAGAACAAGCTGAAGCTAAAAAAGCAGAAGACTTAAGAAAGAAAAGAGCAGCAGAGAAAAAACGTCAAGAGCAGCTAGCTAAAGAACGTGAACGACAAGATAAATTGTTGGCAGAGCAAATGGCTTCAGAAATGGCATCACGACAAAAAGCCAGAAGACAACAAGTCATGACGGAAATAGGTCGTTATACTGCTTTAATTAAACAAACGATAATCCGAAACTTAATTACAGATAGAAGTACAATGGAAGGAAAGTCTTGTAAATTAACTATAAGTCTAGCACCATCAGGTTTTGTGACTAATGTTCAATTAGGCCAAGGTAATCCGACGGTTTGTGCGGCAGCTAAAACAGCTATATATAAAGCGGGTACTTTACCTGTTTCTAAAGACCCTGAAGTTTTTAAAGAGATGAGAACCATTAGCTTAACGGTAGTTCCGGAATTTTAACCATTATTTACTAGGTAGATTATAAAATATTCATATGAAAAAACTTAATATATTTATCGCGTTAGTTATTTTATGCCTTACACCTAAAGCATTTGCCGCTTTAGAAATTGTAATAACAGAAGGGGTCGATAGTGCAAGGCCTATCGCAGTGCTTCCATTTAAATGGAATGGTTCTGGGGTAATGCCTGAAAGCTTATCTAGTGTGATCAGCAACGATCTTCGCCGAAGCGGTAAATTTAACCCTATTTCAGCTGCTTCATTTCCGCAAAGACCTAACTCAGTTCACCAAATAGACTATTCCTCATGGGCTAATAAAGGTGTAGAAGCCGTATTAGTTGGTGAAGTTAGTGAAGTGTCTGTTGGCCGATATCTAATTAAATATCAGCTTGTTGATGTTATTAGAGGCCAAATTACGGGTGGTAAAACACAAATGATGAGTAACGGACAGCTTGTCAAAGCGACTGACCACATTTATGTTGATAAATCAGCTGAAATTACTGGAAGTCAATTTAGACGCTATGCTCACACCATCAGTAATGTCGTTTATGAAAAGTTAACAGGAACTCGAGGAGCATTTTTAACTAAAATTGCTTATGTCATTGTTAGAGATACGGGTAATTATCCGTATCAATTAGTTATAGCTGATTACGATGGTTTTAATGAACATGTTCTATTAAGTTCAAAAGAACCATTAATGTCACCTAGCTGGAGCCCAAATGGTAGCCAGTTAGCTTATGTAACGTTTGAAAATCATCAAGCGCAAATATTTAGTATTGACATTTACAGCGGTCAACGCAAAATGTTGACATCTTACAAAGGTATCAATAGTGCGCCTAAATGGTCGCCTAACGGTAAACAACTTGCCATGGTGTTATCTAAAGATGGTAATCCAGAGATTTACGTAATGGACATTGCAAGTAAAAAGTTACGCCGAATTACTCGTCATAGAGCTATAGATACTGAGCCAAGTTGGTCACCTGATGGTAATTCATTGATATTTAGTTCAGAACGGGGTGGAAAAGCTCAGCTTTATCGCGTAAATTTAGTCGACGGTAAAAAAAGACGTCTTACATTTGATGGCGAAATGAATCTTGGTGGTTCGTTAACGCCCGATGGTCGTCAGTTGATTATGGTTAATAGAACAAGAGGTCAGTACCATTTGGCAAAGCAAGAACTTAATTCTAATGTTTTCCAAGTATTAACGACAACTCGTTTAGATGAATCTCCTAGTGTTGCACCTAACGGCGGGATGATTATATACAGTACCTTACATAACAACAGACAGGTATTAAGTTTAGTATCTGTTGATGGGCGATTTAAAGCTAGATTGCCTGTTAAAAATGGGGAAGTAAAAGCTCCCGCATGGTCACCTTTTTTATAAAACAAAAGTAAATTTATTGAAACATAAGGAATAATAAAATGCGCTTGAATCAAACTGTTAAAGCTCTTGCTGTTGCATTACCCATGTTAGCATTAGCTGCATGTAGCTCTACTTCTGACGAAACTGAAGGACAAAGCCAAGTAGATACAAACACACAAGTATCTACCGACACACAAACTGACAATGTTCAAGTAACAGCTGCACAACGTGAAGCTGAAATTGCAGAACAAAAACGTCAACAACTTGAAGCGTTACGTTCTGAGCATATCGTTTATTTTGATTTTGACACGTCTACATTAAACAGCCAGTTTGCATCAGTTTTAGATGCTCATGCTAAATTTTTAACTGAAAACTCTAACGTAAGCGTATTGGTTGAGGGGCATGCTGATGAGCGTGGTACTCCAGAATACAACATTGCATTAGGCGAGCGTAGAGCTAAAGCTGTTGTAACTTATTTAGAAAATATGGGTGTTTCTTCTTCTCAAATTTCTATCGTTAGTTATGGTGAAGAGAAGCCGATGGTTAAAGATCGTAGTGAAAGTGCTTTTGCTAAAAACCGTCGTGCAGTATTAGTTTACTAATCAGGAATGTAAATGAAACTGAATAAAGTTTTATTTGGAATGATTCTGTCTGTTAGCACATCTTGTGTGCTGGCAGCGGAGCCAGCTCCAGTTGTAGATATCAGCCAGCATAGTAGTTCAAACTCGTCATCTAAAAGTATTTCTGAACGAATTGATAGCCTAGAGCAAAAAATGGATGCTCGTAATAAAGCTCAAGTTAATGTTCAAAGGCAATTAGATGATTTACAAAATGAACTGAATGAATTACGTGGTGTTACAGAGCTGCATACCCATCAATTAAGTCAGGTATTAGAGCGCCAACGCGAACTATATCAAGAGCTTGATAGACGAGTGTCGCAAGCATTAACCACTCCAGCACCAGTAGCTACGCCAACTTACAATGCGTCTAATGTTAACGACGTTGTTTATAGTTCAGACGTACCAGAAAATGAAGCCTATGATAGGGCAGTCAATCTAGTATTGAAAGAAAGGCGTTATGAAGAAGCTATTCCAGAATTTAAAGCATTTAATTTAAAGTTTCCTAATTCTGCTTATGCGGCCAATGCTCATTATTGGTTAGGGCAGTTACTTTTTAATAAAAATGATTTAGCCGCAGCTAAAACTGAATTTGAAATTGTTTATAATCAATTTCAAGATTCGCCAAAAAGAAGTGATTCTATTCTTAAATTGTCTATTGTTGAAGAAAAATTAAACAATATGACAAGGGCTAAAAACTTATTGAAAGAACTTATTGCTAAGTACCCAACATCTAGTGCAGCGAAATTAGCTAAACCAAGATTGGCTAACTTGCCATAAAGTTGCTGGTTCCTTATCCTTTTTGCTTTCTTTTTATGCAAACAAACGTATATGTTGAAAAAAATTAAATTTGTTGTTGCACTAAAAGAAATTATGAGTATTATATGCGGCGCGTCAGACGAGTAGTGTGACGCAAACAAATGTCGGTCGTTAGCTCAGTTGGTAGAGCAGTTGGCTTTTAACCAATTTGTCGAAGGTTCAAATCCTTCACGACCGACCACTTACTTTACCAAGGTATGTGGTTGGCATTTGTAGAATATATCTCGGTCGTTAGCTCAGTTGGTAGAGCAGTTGGCTTTTAACCAATTTGTCGAAGGTTCAAATCCTTCACGACCGACCACTTTCTCTTTACTTAAAGTATTAGATCGTGAATATATTCATTTGGGAGTTTTAAATCGGTCGTTAGCTCAGTTGGTAGAGCAGTTGGCTTTTAACCAATTTGTCGAAGGTTCAAATCCTTCACGACCGACCAATTCTTTTCTTATTTCAAATATATACTTCCAAATACAACCTTCCATATCTATTCAACTATTACATTTTAATTACTTATCTATATCTCATCGCTTATGAAAATGGTCAAGCTATAGAATCTAATACTATAAGATAATTAAACGCGTTATACACATTACAATAATATTACCGTATAATTTCAGCGTTAAATTCAATCATCAATTCGAGAATATTCATGTCACAATCTAATTTAGCTGTAGAGTTTGATTTTCAGTTTCCTGCGAAACCTTTACCTTTATCACCTAATGAAAAAGTAGAGTATAAAGATCGAATTAAACAATTATTGATTGAAAAAAATGCTGTACTTATTGCTCACTATTATACGGACCCTGAAATTCAAGCATTAGCTGAAGAAACAGGTGGCTGTGTAGCAGACTCGCTTGAAATGGCTCGCTTTGGTAATAATCATTCTGCAACAACATTGATTGTTGCAGGGGTTAAATTTATGGGGGAAACAGCAAAAGTATTAACACCTAATAAAACAGTTGTTATGCCTGATCTGGAAGCTACATGTTCTTTAGATTTAGGCTGCCCAATAAAAGAATTTAACGCATTTTGTGATGCTAACCCTGATAGAACTGTTGTGGTTTACGCTAATACTTCTACAGCAGTTAAGGCGAGAGCAGATTGGATTGTCACGTCTTCATGTGCGCTAGAAATTGTTGAACACCTAGACTCACTAGGCGAAAAGATTTTATGGGGCCCAGACCGTCATTTGGGAGCTTATATACAAAAGCAAACCGGTGCCGATATGTTGATGTGGCAAGGAGCCTGTATTGTTCATGACGAATTTAAAAAGAAAGCACTAAGTGATATGAAATCACTTCATCCTGATGCTGCAATATTAGTTCATCCTGAATCACCTGCTGATATTATAGATTTAGCTGATGCTGTAGGATCTACAAGCCAATTGATTAAAGCCGCTCAAGATTTACCTAATAATAAGTTTATTGTGGCAACCGACCGCGGTATTTTTTATAAAATGCAACAGTTATGTCCTGATAAAGAGTTTTTTGAAGCGCCAACAGCGGGTGAAGGCGCTACTTGTAGAAGCTGTGCACATTGTCCTTGGATGGCAATGAATGGCCTTAAAGCAATACAAGAAGCTCTAGAAGATTCTTCAGGTAAAGAAATTTTTGTCGATATGTCTTTACGTGAAGGGGCATTAAAGTCTTTAAATCGAATGTTAAATTTTAATGCAGAATTAGCCGCTAGTCGAAATTAAGTGTTTTATTGATAAATAATAGGATAAAAACACTTAGTAGTTGCGTTATGTTGTTAATTTCCCTACCATAGCGCTGCTTTTTCCAGAGCAATAAATAGTAAAACAAGTTTTCAAATGGTGAGGTGTCCGAGTGGCCGAAGGAGCACGCCTGGAAAGTGTGTAAGGCGCAAGCCTTCGAGGGTTCAAATCCCTCCCTCACCGCCATATTTTAATTTTCTTAATAGCTGTTATGGTCAGCACTCTTCTTATATTTACTCTTACTATATAATTTATTAAATCCCTCTTAAAAAACCAACTATACCCGTCACCAATCAATATGCGTATTTCAGAGCGCTTGAGCGATATCAATTCAAGGCAATACTTTGTAATAATGGTCGTTCCCTTATAAAAAGCATTAACGCAGAAGTGATTTTGCTCAAGCGCTTCTTCGATGGGTCTAAAAACAATTTATGCTTCGTTATTAACTTTAGTCAGGTTTCTACACGGATGTAGAACATTAGGGTAACGCAGGAGCTGTTACCGAGAATAACCATGGCGTAAACTTAATGCCTTGCATACATGGGATGTAGACCTTAGATTTTGTTTGGAACGTAAAATCTGTGCCTAAATTGTTTTTAGTTCCCACTGAAACCTGCATATTGAATGATAACGGGTATATACCCATAACCATTCAAGCGCTCTGAAATAGCCTCTTGATTGATAACGGGTATATATTAATTAATGAAACTGAGGTAATAGAAATTTACTGGCCAATAGAACAAGCCAGTAAACTTGAAATTTGATTAAACTTTAACGTGTGAAAATTTGGATCGTGGCTGGCTCTAGATTTTTTCCTGTTACGGTTAGTGTTATTTCTCCTGGTGTATCGTTTGCTTGTAATATTGCTAATAAGCGTCCTTCAAATGCATATTCTTTGTTTTTTTCATATACGGGCAACTGAACATCCATATTTTTTGAAGAGCCGTTACCGTTACTAACTCCAAGCATTTTACCTTTGCCTTTAACACTAAAATATAGCAGGTTTTGTGCATGTGGTACTTTATTACCTTCTTTATCAGTTACTTGCACTTCTATTTGTGCTACATCTTGTTGATTTGAGCTTAAATACAATTTATCAGTAGTTAAATGTATTTTTTTAGGTTCTGATGTTGAGGTGATTTTTTGTTCTGCAATGATTTTTCCACCGCTGATCCCTACCGCTTTTACTTCGCCTGGATACCAAGGCACGTTTCTCCATTTCATTATACGGTTAGGAACATCAAGAGTACGTTGACGGCCAATAAATGTATCGTTTACATACAACTCTACTATTTCAGTATTAGCATAAGTAACTATATCAACGGATTCTTTTTCATGATGATCCCAACTTATAACTAAGTTAGGATATTTCCATTGTGGAAACCGGTCGATACCAGTTCGTTTCTTTGTTGAAGTATCTAAACCATGTTCATCAGGATCTTGTTTGTATACAGCAATATTAACAACAGGTTTATCCGACCACATGCTTTCGTATAATAGTGCACTAGGGGTGCTAAACCCGCTGGTATCTAATAGTCCTAAATCGGTCGCTATATCTGTTTCTCCCATATAGCTAATACCGGCCCAGATAAATGATCCTGTCATATATGGTTTATTTAGATAGTATAACCATTGGTTATTTTCGATAAATGCATTACGTTTAGTTTGTGTACTCATGTAATAACGATAACTTTCTGTACCAATAAATACTAGATTATTGTTTTTTGCTTCAAGTTCGCTATACCACTGTTCACCATAATTCATACCAAAAACATCTTGGTGTTTTGCTGCAGCCAGTAAATCGTCAGTTCTGATATCAAGATTACCGTCTTTACCCCGTTCAAGAGCTGAAGTAACAAGACGGCTTGGATCTTTTTTACGCACAAAATCAGTTAGTGTAGCTAGATGTTTTTGAACTGCTTTATCTCCTGCATCACCATGTTCGTTTCCTACACTATAAATAATAACCGATGGGTGGTTCCTATGTTGATCAATCGTTGCAGCAAAGTCTTGTTGCCAGTCTTTAATATGAAATGGATTGTAAGGAGCTTCCCATTTATCAGTAAATTCGTGCATAACTAAAAAGCCCATACGATCTAACATATCCATATATTCAGGAGCCATTGGATTATGAGCGGTACGAATTGCATTGACACCTATAGATTTGAGCTTTCTTAATCTACGTTCCCATACGGCTTCAGGAACCGCTGCACCAAGCGCCAAACCACCGTCATGGTGAACACATACACCTTTAATTTTTGTGGTTATACCATTTAGCGTGAACCCTTTTTCATGGCTAAAATTAATAGTACGCGCTCCAAAAGAGCTTATATAATCGTCTACCAGTTCGTTGTTTTGGATGATTTTTGATTGTGCATAATAGAGTGTAGGAGACTCAATTGACCATGTTTCAGGAGATTTTATAGCTAGGTTTTGTTTGATTGGGGTTGATGATTTTCCGTTAACTAACACTGAACTATTTACTGTTGCTACCACATCTCCTTCTGCTGTTTTGATTAATGTTTTTAATATGAAGTTTTGATCTGTTTTATGTTCATTAATAATAGTAGTTTCTATATTTACCGTAGCTTCCTGCTTATTAACTACAGGGGTTGTAATGAAGGTTCCCCAGTTTTTAACTCTTAATTTATTTGTTTTTATTAACCAAGTATGTCGATAAATACCTGAACCTGTGTACCATCGGCTATTAGGGCCCTTTGAAGTGTCGTTATTAACCCTTACCGCGAGAATATTTTGTTCTCCGAAATTAATGTGAGAAGTTAAATCAAAGTAACGACTTGTGTAGCCTTCTCGTTGTTGCCCTATAAGTTGACCATTAAGCCATATTTTTGCATTTAAATAGATTCCGTCAAATTGTATTTGAATTGTTTTGTTTTTGTCTGTTTCAGGCAAAGTGAATTCTTTTCGATACCAGCCAATACCACCAGGTAAATAACTATGTTTTTCTGTGGCTTGCAAATCAAAATCACTTTCGATACTAAAATCATGAGGCAGATTGATTTTTCGCCACAACGTATCGTTGTAATTGGGAGTAGAGAATTCTCCATCCCCTTTATTAAATTTCCAATTAAAATCAAAAAGCTCTTTCTTTCGCTTTTCCGTAAATTGTTCATTAGGATGATTCATAACAATTGTATTCTGTTTTATATCACTAATGTGTATTTTTTTAATATCGTATCCCGCAGCTTGAAGGATTAAGTATTTAGTATCTTTGTGAAGTGTTAACTGTATATCACCATGTAAATCACTTTTTACATGGTGATTTGTATTTAACCATTTAGCTTCGACATGAGCTATAGGTAGACCTTGATGGTTAATTATTTTAACTTGAAAGTTGGTGGCTAGTGATGCGGTATTATTTAATCCAATACAACTCGATGTGAGGCATATCAATATTACAGAAAGCAATAAACGGTAGATCATAATTTTATACAATAAAGAAGTGGGTCATCTATTGTATAGAGCAAGTGTGAAAAAAAATGTCAATATAAGTTCTTCTTATATTAATTTTTTGTCTATATACCCGTTACCAATCAAGAGGCTATTTCAGAGCGCTTGAGCGATATCAATTCAAGGCAATGATTTGTAATAATGGTCGCTCCCTTATAAAAAACATTGTTGATGAAGTGATTTTGCTCAAACGCTTCTTCGATGGGTCTAAAAACAATTTATGCCGCGTTATTAACTTTAGTCAGGTTACTATACGGATGTAGGACATTAGGGTAACGCAGGAGTAGTTACCGAGAATAACTATGACGTAAACTTAATGCCTTGCATACATGGGATGTAGATCTTAGATTTTGTTTGGAACGTAAAATCTGTGCCTAAATTGTTTTTAGTTCCCACTGAAACCTGCATCTTGAATGATAAAGGGTATAAGTAAAATATTTAGTTAAATGTAAGGAGAGTTTAAGCCGCTTTATTATGGCTGATTTATTTTCTTTTAGTTGTTAAGCGTTGCTTTAATTCGCTAAACTTTTCTTCGTCAAGGTCGTATTGCCTAAGAAGTAAATAACCAATAGCCGCTGAAACTAAAGTACCTCCTACTAAAAGTATCCTCATCATTAAAATGGAATTTTCTGTTTGTTCACCACCTTGTAACGCATCAAAGCCTATCAGGTTTAACATCAAGCCAGAGCTGATAAAAGCAATTGAGCCAGAAATAGCAATAATCCAATATTGTAACGAAGCAAAAAGTCCTTCACGTCGTACATTATGTTCTGCTTGATCGGCATCTATTTGGTCAGCAATCATAGAAGAAACAATTACCCCCATACAAGGCCATATGGCACAACATAAAATAGCATCTAAAATTAAGAACCAGTCGTTACCCGGTTGATAAATAAACCATTTAGCGACACCGCCAACCAAGGTAATACGGTAGGCCCATTTCATTGTGTTTATTTTTCCAATACGCGCGGAGAGTGTGGTTAAAACATATATAGCAATAACCCCAGCTAAAGCATAAGAGGTTGATAGTATCCCTTTAGATGTAGCTCCTGCTCCCACATCACCACCGTTCATATAATAAACTAAAACGTAGTAATCCATACTGGCGCCAAAGCTGCCTAAAGTTAGTTGTATAGCAATTAAACCGAGTAAAATTTTCATGTTTTTGTTTTTTACTATGGCTTTTAAACTTGCAAATAAAGGCTGTTTTTTTTCTACTTTTGTTTTTTCAAAGTGTCTTTCTTTTAAAAATAGGGCGGGTAACATGCCAAATAAACCTAAACCAATTAAAGCGACTCCCCAGCCAACAAATTTCATACCGATAACGATACCGCCAAATATACTTAATTTAGCTAATGGAAAAATCCAGTGGTAAGTTATACCGCCAAATTTAAGGAAATAAGTCACAAACGCCATTACGCGGGTTCGTTCGTGATAATCAACTGAAGCTTCATAAGCTAAACATTTCATAGGTAATGTCCAGCAGGCAGCAAATAAGTTGAACAATAAGGCCATTACAACAAAATAATAAAGCTGCTGACTTTCATTCCAATGTGTAGGTACCATCCAGATAAAGCCAAATACCACACAAGATAACCAAGGAAACACAAATAAAAATGGTCGCCGTCTTCCCCAAGGGGTATCTAATTTATCAGACCAATGGCCAATTAAAGGGGCAATGAAGCTAGCTATAAATACTGGAATTTTCATGGCTAAAGCTAAAAAGAAAGGATCGACACCTAGTGTCATTTGATAATAAGGAATAGCTAAAATACCAATCCCTTGGTGAGAGAAAAATATCCCAAGAAAACCTATACCCAATAAAATTTTTTGTTTGAGTAGTACGTTTTGATGTGTAGAGTTTAGATCAGATTGAACCATATTCTATTGTATCTTAGCGTACGTTAGGGTAGCGCAATATAATCATAAAAAGAGTGTTTTCTTAATTTTTGGGGGGATAAATATAGCTGTTAATTAAATTAACACAAATATTAATTTATACCAATTTTTTCAAAATTTTAAAGATTTAATATCTTTAATTTTACGGATGTTTTTATGTAATAGGCGAGCGCTATTATTTTTGTGATAACCAATATTACATTGCCAAAAAATTATTTTTATTAAATTAAGCTTTAAAATTCTTTTAAGATGGCATTGATTACTACTTGTTATTTTTCCTTACATTTAGCTTAAAGTATTTAATTGACACTTTTTTTAAATAAGTTTAACTTAATAAGGATAGCGCTTTCCTTTTTTGTTTTTGATCTATTATCGAAAAAGATAAGGAAATAAAAAGCTCTCTTGAAGTACTTTTGATCAAATAATATACATGTATGTTTAATATAAAGTTTAATCAATTAGTGTTGGCTATACCAACGTTGCATGATTACTTATATTGAGAATTTCCACAAGGTAAGCAATTGCCTCAAGCCATGATAGATGGAAAATAAGACGTTTATTTAAAAGTAATCGAGTAAAAGGCTATAAAGAGGTTGTTGAACATTAAGACTTATCAACTGACCTTTGCGAACAACATAACCTAACGGAGCAACATCCTGATCTTGTTAAAAATAGAGTGTGTTAATGGATGAAAGTCGTTCATGTTCAGGTATCGATCGTTAAAATTTTGATTAATTAAAAAGTTAATTCGTTTGGCATAGTCTCGTTTAGCTAGACTGTGCATTATTATTTTAAGGTAAATAAAATGTGGTCAAAAATTATAGGTTGTGTTGCACTTATCTGCTTAACAGCGTGTGTGAATAAAGACGCAGCTCAAACTCAACAGCAAAATCCGCAAGTCAATAAAGCGCGCCCAAATATTTTATGGATTTACATAGAAGATCAAAACGCTTGGAATAACGCGTGGGGTGATTACACCGTATCAACACCTAACGTAAAACAGTTTGCAGACACGGGCGTTCGTTTTACGAATACAAATCAGCCAGCTCCTGTTTGTTCAGCAACACGTTCAGCCTTAATTACTGGGCAATATCAAACAACATTAGGGGTTCACGAACATCGCTCATATCGTTCAAGTTATAACGGTATGTTTTTACCTAAAGGTTATAAAACTGTACCTGAATTATTTATTGATGCCGGTTATCAAACATTTAACATTGGTAAAGACGACTACAATTTTAAATACGATAGAAGCAAGTTGTACAATGCCCATAAAGGTTTTGCTGGCTTTCAAGGGGCTCACGATGGTGAAAAATTTGATTGGGCTAAACAATTAAAAAACAAACCATTTTTCGGGCAAATACAACTTAAAGGCGCTAAACATAATACTCCTCATATGGACAAAGCAGGCGTACCTAAAGTTGATCCGGCAAAAATGATACTCCCTCCATATTATGCCGATACACCAGCAACACGTTATGAATGGGCAAAACATTACCGAACGCAAGTTATGTCTGATATAGAATTAGCTGAAATACTTAAAGAATTAGCTGATAACAATATACTAGAAAACACCGCAATATTTTGGTTTTCAGATCACGGAATGGGCTTATTACGTCATAAACAAGAGCTATACGAAGACGGCGTAAAAGTGCCTTTAGTGATCAACTGGCCAGCGGGTAACAAATCACTTAGAAAAAAAGGTGCAGTCCGTAACGAACTTGTTAGCGGTTTAGATATTCCAACTACCAGCTTAGCACTGGCAGGTATCACCGCTCCAGATTACTATGATGGAGAAAACTTGTTTTCAGATGAGTTTACAGGCCGTGAATTTTTAATTTCTGCTAAAGATCGAATGGATCATACTTTTGATCGTTCAAGAACTGTTCGCACTGAAAAGTATCGCTACATTAGACAATTTCATCCTGAACTTTCAAGCGCTCAACCTCAGTATCGCGATAAAAAAGACTTTTCAATGGAATTTCATGCTTTATTTGAACAAGGTAAACTAACACCTGCACAAGCAGCTTATTTTTCAGCTACTAAACCAGTAGAAGAGCTATACGACTTAGATTCTGATCCACATCAAATTCATAATTTAGCTTTATTGCCTGAATACGCAACAGAATTAAAACGTCATCGTCAAATTCTACTCAACTGGATTGCTGAAACTGATGATAAAGGCGCTTATCCAGAATCAGACAAAGCGATTAAAGAAGTACTCGATATGTGGGGTAAATATTGCGTAAGTGCACAGTGTGAAAGCTACCGAAAACGTAACTCCGATACGTTGAAGCTAAGAGGCGATCAAGTATATCCTCCAGTTGAATGGCCTGCTTATATGCCAAAACCTAAAAACTCATATTACGAAAAATTAGAAAATATATATCGTGTAAAAAATCAGTAAGTAAATCAAGTAGGGCAAATACATCCATATTATTTGCCCTTGCTTCCATTTAAAAGTGATTAAAATTGTTTTAACAAATGATCACTCACTATTTTAAAAA
Source organism: Pseudocolwellia agarivorans (assembly GCF_002000085.1). Lineage (GTDB taxonomy): Bacteria > Pseudomonadota > Gammaproteobacteria > Enterobacterales > Alteromonadaceae > Pseudocolwellia > Pseudocolwellia agarivorans. Next base: position 35,517 of record NZ_MUZU01000007.1, on the reverse strand, counting down.
ATAATTCAGAGAGATGCAGTGAAAACTAAAATAATAACTATTGTCATAACTGCTTTAGCGCTTAGCGCAGTAAATGCTTATGCTAAACAAACCTTGATTTTTGAACATACAACTGAAGACATGACCCCCATAGTGCGTGCCGCATTAGAAAAGGTGGTAGATAAAGACCTGAAAATTGTTTTCAAAAAAGGTACTTACAAATTTTTACCGGATTACGCTTTAAGTAAATACCGAGCCATAACTAATCATGGCAATGGTATGAAAAAAATAGCGTTTGCATTAGAAAACTTTAATTCAGTAGAAATTGAAGGTAACAACGCTGAATTTATTTTTCATGGTCAAATGGCACCTTTTCAGTTGTATAACAATAATAAAGTTAACGTAAGTAACTTAACTATTGATTGGGATATTCCATTTACTTTTGTCTCTGAAATTATTGCGATAAATAAAGAAAAAGGCTATCGCGACGTTAAACCATGGACGGGCAGTCATACTTGGAAAGTTGAAAAAAATCAGATCCGTTTTCCTGATGTAGACGGTTTTAATTATGAATACCTAGGTTCGACTTTAGCATGGGAAAAAGAAAAAAAACGTGTTGTCCACGGTGGTTTTGATTTAAAAAGTACACCCAAAAAAGTTGATGACTTAGGTAATGGCGTTCTCAGAATTTATGAAAAACTTAAGCATTACCCGCCAATAGGATCGTTAACCAGCTCTAAAGGCGATCGTGAAACGCATCGTTATGCTCCAGCTTTTCAAACTAAAAATTCCAAAAATGTCGTGTTTAACAATGTGATTGTTCATCACGCATTAGGTATGGGCTTTTTGTTTGAAAGAACAGACAATATCAAAATATTAAATTCTGGGGTTTACCTTCGTAACGGCGCGCAACGACTTATTTCATCAACGGCAGACGCAACACATTTTGCTAATTGTAAAGGCGACATATTGATTGAAAATAGTCGTTTTGAAAATATGCTTGACGATGGAACCAATGTACACGGCACTTATACGCTAGTAGATAAAGTGATAAATGAGCACACCGTAAGAATAAAGTTTGGCCATTTTGAACAACTCGGTTTTGAGTTTGCAGGTGTTGGCGACGAAATGTGGTTCATCCATCAACCTAGTGTAAAACGTGCAACAACCAACATTGTAAAATCAGTCAAAGTCATCAATGAATTGTATACTGAAATTACCTTCGAGCAGCCATTACCTAAACAGTTAGTTGAAAACGACTTACTTGAAAATAAAACATGGAATCCAACGTTTACTATGCGTGGAACCAGTATAAGCAACCACAGAGCAAGAAACATCGTATTAAAAACACCACTAAAAACCGTAATTGAAAATAATCACTTTTCTTCCATGATGTCAGCTATTTTATTTCGTGGGGAAACCTATTATTGGTTTGAGTCTGGCGTAGTTGAAGATGTGCTTATTCGAAATAATACCTTCGATTATGTTGCCTACGCAGGTGCAGAACATGCTGTTATGTATATAACCCCAAGGCTTGGGAAAAACTTTAATCAAGACGAGCTATACGACCAAAATATACGCTTCGAAAACAACACAATAAACAGTTTTGGCCACCGAATTATTTGGGCTGATCGCGTAGACGGTTTAGAAATTCGTAATAATATTATTAAGAAAAACATTAATAAACCGGTACTTCATCCTAACCGACCTTTATTTGAATTTGTAAATAGCCGTAATGTTGTATTAGAAAATAATCAATACATTGGCGAACATCAACAAGTCATTAAAGCAGACAAAAAATCAGAAACTACATTAAAAAATGATGGTTCAATAAAATAAAATATTTGAGATTAAAACATGAAACATTTATTAAAAAATAACAAAGCACTACCACTACTTATAGCAGGCTTTACCACTTGTTTGCTTGTATCAGCTAGTGGCTATACAAAAAATAGCGTAAACGCAGAATCAAATACACAAGTAGAGCAAAAAAAACCTAACTTTGTGTGGTTAGTGTCTGAAGATAACTCTAAAGACTACTTAAAGTTATATAATCCAAAAGGGGCAGAAATGCCTAACATTGAATCTTTAGCTGAACACGGCTTAGTATTTAATAATGCGTTATCTAACGCAGCTGTATGTTCAACAGCACGTACTACCTTAGCCTTAGGCGCATATCCAGCTAAATTGGCTATGGAATATCATCGTCCTTACCAAAATATCAACTTACCTGAGGGTTTAAGCACAATAAGCGATTATTTAACTAAAGCAGGGTATTTCACTACTAATAACTACAAAGAAGATTATAATTTTGTTGAACCTGAAAAACACTGGAGTGCTTCAGTAAAAGGTGCCGATTGGCGTAATCGTAAACCTAACCAGCCTTTCTTTCATATGCAAAGCTGGAAAACAACACATGAACACAAATTACACTTTCCAGCATCAGATGTTAAAGAGCATCCAACAAAGCACGATCCTAAAAATGTCGCTTTAGCGCCAATTCATCCAGACACAGAATTGTTTAGATACACTCATGCACGCTATTTAGACTTACACCAACAAATGGATGAAGAAATTGGTGTTATTATCAAACAGCTTGAAGATGAAGGTGTTTTAGAAGATACCTTTGTATTTTACTTTGGTGACCATGGTGGTGTATTACCTGGTAGTAAAGGTTTTATCTACGAACGTGGCTTAAATGTACCGCTTGTTGTACGTGTTCCAAAAAACTTCCGTTATTTACTTCATGAAGACCTACAAGGTAAGTCTGAAACTCGTGTCGATGGTTTAGTGAACTTTATCGATTTTGCTCCCACCTTACTCAAGTTAGCGGGGTTACAAGGTTCAGAGCTACAAGACGGACAGCCATTTTTATCAAAAGATCTTAGCTTACCAGAGCTGAATAAACGCGATACACATTTTGCCTTTGCTGACCGATTCGACGAAAAATACGACATGGTGAGAAGCTACAGAAAAGGTAAATACAAATACATACGTCATTACCTACCATTTAACCCTGACGGACTCTTTGCAAGTTATCGCTACAAGCAAGCAGCTTACAAAGAATGGAAAGATTTATACGAAGCAGGAAAGCTAAACGACGTTCAAAGCCAGTTTTTTCAAACAAAAGCGGTTGAATCGTTATATAACGTAGAAGACGACTTTTATGAAACAAAAGACTTAGCTCAATTACCTGAATTTAAAAACACCTTAGTAGAAATGCGTCATACCCTACAAAACCAACTACAAAGCATGCCAGATCTTGGTTTTTATCCTGAATATCATTTAGCTACAGAAGCCAAAGAAGACGTGATTGGTTTTGGTGAGCAAAGCAAAGATGAAATTAAAACATTAATAGCAACAGCTGACTTGAGTTTAATGCCTTATAGCAAAGCAGAAGAAGGGCTTAAAAAGGCCTTAAATTCAACAAACGAATGGCAGAGATATTGGGCATTAAATAGTACACTTACCTTTGCTGAACAGGCTAAAGCTTTATTACCGTTAATTGAAAAAATAAAGCAAACAGATAGCAACATGTTAAATCGCGCTCGCGCTATTCAATATTTAGCACTTAATGCAGGTAAACCACCCGTAGCTGATTTACAAAATGTTATTGCAAAAACATCTGATACGGCGCAAATATTAACAATGTTAAACATAGCAACTCAGCTACACGATGCACTGGGTGTAACATTTGATATTCCATTTAGAAAAGAATGGAAAAAACCAGGTAAAAACGTAAAAGATCCAGCAGAAAACTGGCGACAACGAACTATTTTTAGTTGGTTTGATGCAAGAGTTAGCTATTTAAAAACAAAATAAACTGATAGTTTTTAGGTATATACACGAGTATTTTAAATAAAAAAACTCTAAAATAATAAGTACAAGGCTCTACATTCAGTAGGGCCTTTTTTATATCTATTTTTATTGAGAATATGTCAGTTGTCGAAATTAAGCCGTTAGAAATATGCCTAAAAGTAATGAACGCTTTAAGGGGATTCAGCAACCCAAGCACATTGATACTTATTTTTTCTTTGATCTGCTTCTTTTTGTTCTGGTTATATTTGACTTTTTAACCGTTTTCTTTTTCTTAGTTTGTATAGGGGCTTTTGAAAACTCTTTATGAAAAGGCTGTTCTGTAACAACAGGAATAGCTTTCCCTATGCTGCTTTCAATATTCGTTAATTGCCTTACATCATTTTCTACCGCAAACGAAATAGCCTTGCCATTTTTACCTGCGCGAGCAGTACGTCCAATACGGTGTATATAGTTTCTGGGGTCTTCAGGAAGGTTATAGTTAATAACTAACGTAATATTATCAACATCAATACCACGAGCTGCTACATCTGTTGCAACTAATACTCTTAACGTAGAATCTTTAAAGTTTTGTAAGGCTTCTTCTCTAACGGCTTGTGTTTTTCCACTGTGAAGGCTAGCGGCAGTTATTGATTCTTTTTCTAGTGCTTTAACAATGATATCAGCGCCATATTTTGTTTTACAAAAGATCAGCACTTTTTCATATTCAGGCTTTGTTAGAATATTAAAGAGTAAAGGTACTTTATTCGATTTATCAAGGTGGTATACGCTTTGATTAACTAAGTCGAGAGTCACTGTTTCCGCAGCAATTTGAACTTTGGTTGGAGCTGTTAATATGGTTTGTGCAAGTATCTCTATTTCCGCTGGCATAGTTGCTGAAAATAACAGTGTTTGCCGCTTCTTTGGTAATTTAGATATGATGCTTTGAACATCGTTAAAGAACCCCATATCAAGCATGGTATCTGCTTCATCTAATACAAATACTTCTAATGCTTCAAAGTTTATATCGCCCGTTTCAATTAAATCTAATAATCTACCGGGGGTAGCCACTAAAATATCAAGCCCTAGTGCGATAGCGTCAACTTGTGCTTGTCTACCTACACCACCATAAACCACTTTGGTTTTAAGCTCTAAGCCATCAGAATAGTCATCAATGTTTTGCATTATTTGCGAGGCAAGTTCACGTGTGGGCGTTAGTATGAGCGAACGCGTGCTCTTAGCTTTGATATCAATTTTATTTTGGCCAAAATTATTGATAATAGGTAATGAAAAAGCCGCTGTTTTTCCTGTTCCCGTTTGCGCGATACCAAGAAGGTCAAAGCCTCTAATAAGAGCAGGAATACATTCTTTTTGGATCGGTGTGGGCTGCGTATAACCTTTAAGAGTAACGCGATCAATAATTGACGGTAAAAGTGAAAATGCTTTAAATTCTGACATGCGTTTCGGGATTCTTTAATTAATAGCCGACTATTCTAACAGAATGCTTGAACATGTTTAAGATGTATTCATGTGGTGGTTTGTGATGAACCTATACAAAACAGCTCACAATAAACAGTGCGATAATCAATAGCTCCGAACATTTTATTTTTCTTTCACAAATATCTTTTTAATGATGAGGTCATTTAAAAATGAGGATTACAGTCATGTTAATTGGATGCTATTCATGTTTATCATCTTTTATTTATAAATCAGCAAATAATCATCAAATTATAAAATCGATTATACCGAGTGTGGGTTAGTTATCTATTAGGCTACATTTTGCTTTTTATCGCCGTATTTCAATACTAAAGTTAATTGGATTTTATGGTGAAGGGAAGGGCTATTTCAATTAATAGAAAGTTATCACGTAAGCTGGGTAGTTACGTGATTGTTTATGCTGATTTGAATGATTACCTGATTAAAGCGATCCCCTTTAATCAAAGCAGACTTAGTCGCTTGTACTCGCATAAGGAAAGTTAGGATTATAAGTTGATGATTCTTTAAATAGCTTCTTATAGCGTTTTACTTTTTCAGGGTATTTAGTCGCTAAGTTTTGAGCTTCAGAAATATCATCGTTTAAGTTATATATTTCAATTTTTCCTTCAGAGCCAACTTGTACTGCTTTCCATTGACCTTCTCTAATCGCTTTTAATATACCTGTTTTAGGATTTTTATTACGTTGTTCTTCCCAGTAAAGGTAAGGGTGCTGTTTTTGTTTACTTTGTTGCTCTAAGTAGGTGGGTAAAATAGAGATACCATCGGTTACCTCAGGGATGTTAGCGCCAGCAACTTCAGCGAAGGTTGGCATAAAGTCTTGAAAGCCACCAATGTGATGGCTAACTGTGCCGGGTTTTATTTTGTTAGGCCATACCGCTATGTGAGGAACACGTATTCCGCCTTCGTAAAGGTCACGTTTAAATCCACGTAATAAACCATTACTGCTAAAAAATTTATAATCATGATTGGCTTCGCCATGGCCACCATTATCACTGGTCAATACGATTAGTGTGTTTTCAAGTTCACCAATGGTTTCTAAATGTTTGATCAGGCGGCCTACTTGTTTGTCCCAAAGGGTTATTTTTTTAGCGTGATGCTTTTCTGCTTCAGCCCAGTCTTTGTCAGCAAACATTGATTTGTTTCTTAACATTGGCTCATGAGGGTGTGGTGTGCGGTACGACATAAAAAGGAAGAAAGGCTTATCTTTTGTTCTTACTGTGTCTAAGTATTCAGTTGCAAAGTTAGTACGAAATTCGTCAATGTTGTCCCACTTTGTATAGTCGTATAATTTTTTGTCGTTAATACCGTTGATCCAATGAGCGGTTTCATCAAAATATATTTTACTGTCGTTACGTTGCCATTGTTCTTGCACTGCGTAATCGAAGCCTCTTGAATAAGCCCATGTATCTAAATCATTTGGATTTTCTAAATGCCATTTACCAATAAAGGCGGTTTGATAGCCGGCGTTTTGCATCATTTGACCAAGGGTTAATTCGTCTTTGCGTAATGAAACACGGCCCCAACGGTTATCTTTTTTGTAAAAACCTTTGTTACCGCGAATAGTATTATGCCCAGCGTGCTTACCTGTCATCAGTACTGCTCGAGAAGGAGAACATACGGCGTTCCCAGCATAAAAATCGGTAAACTTTAAACCTTGAGCTGCTAGCTTATCTATTTCTGGCGTTTTAATGGTTTGTTGGCCGTAACTGCCAAGTTCACCGTAGCCTAAATCGTCAGCTAATAAAAAAAGAATGTTAGGCTTTTTAGCTTCAGTACTTGCCAATAATGGCATGCTTGTTAGTAGGCTTAATATGAGTAGCCCCGTGGTGTATTGAAAACGTGTTTTCATTATTTAACTTTCCTGATTTATGCTGTTATATAGATAGTAAAACAAAAATAAAAATAAAGTAATATTTTTAGATAGCGCTATCCTAAACTTGTCTTTTTTGTTTGTTTTTTATTGGGTGTTTTTGTTGGTGTTTTTTGTTTTATGTTGTTGTTTTATAAATGTTAAGTTTTATTTTTTTAAGCTGGTTTTTTATTAGGGATAGCGCTGATTTTATTTTGTCTGGAAAATTATAAGGTGGTGCGGTAGTATATTGAGCAAATTAAGTTTCATTAATGTAAATTAAAATAGTGAAGGTTTGTATGATAACCAAAAAGTCTCTTATATCTTTAGCCTGTGTTGGTTTTGCTTGTTTGTTAACTACGGCTTGTTCTGAAATGAAGTCTGATAGTGGTCAAGCAGCACAAGATGAAAAACAAAATCCACTGGTGAGTGTAAAATCACAAAAAAGCAGTAAGCCTAATATTGTAATTTTTTATGTAGATGATTTAGGTTACGGGGATTTAAGTAGTTATGGCATGACACAAGCCCAAACACCTAATGTAGATGCTTTGGCCAAGGAAGGCATCCGTTTTACTGATTCTCACAGTTCAGCGGCAACGTGTACTCCGTCTCGTTACTCTATGTTAACGGGACAATATGCTTTTCGTAATAACGCGGCAATTCTTCCGGGAGATGCACCGTTAATTATTGATCATACCAAACCAACCTTACCTAAAATGTTAAAACGTGCTGGCTATAAAACAGCGGTTATTGGTAAGTGGCATTTAGGTTTAGGCGTAGGGGAAGTTAATTGGAATGAAGCGGTAAAACCGGGTCCATTGGAGTTAGGTTTTGATTATAGCTTTTTAATACCAGCAACCGGTGACCGCGTACCTACAGTTTATCTAGAAAACCATCATGTTGTTGGCTTAGACAAAAACGATCCTATCACTGTAAGTTATAAAGAACGTATTGGCGACCGTCCGGTTGGCACTGAACGTCCAGATTTATTAAAACAAACTGCGGATTTACAACATAGTGCTTCTATCATTAATGGTGTAAGCCGTATTGGTTGGATGGCTGGTGGTAAATCTGCTGAATGGGTCGATGAAGACTTCCCATTTGTTTTTACTAATAAAGCCATTAAATTTATTCAAGAAAGTAAAAATGAACCTTTCATGTTGTTTTTCCCGTTTCACGATATTCATGTACCTCGTTCACCTAATAAAATGTTTGCCGGTAAATCAGGTATGGGGCCTCGTGGCGATGCGATATTGCAAATGGATTGGATGACAGGAAAAGTTGTTGATGAACTTAAAAAACAAGGTATTTACGATAATACATTAATTATATTCTCAAGTGATAATGGCCCTGTTGTTGACGATGGTTATTTTGATCAATCAGTAGAGCTTATTGGTGATCACGATCCATCAGGTGGATATAGAGGCGGTAAATATAGTGCTTATGAGTCAGGTACTCGTGTACCTATGATAGTGACTTATCCAAATGGTTTGAAAAAGTCAGGCGAAAGCAGCGCACTTATTAGCCATATCGATTTTTATAAATCACTTGCTGAATTAGCTGGCGTTGAATTAGCTGAAGGTGAAGCAATTGACAGTGAAAATGTTTTACCTGCTTTATTGGATTCAACAATAGCTGGTCGTGAAGATATGTTAGAAGAGTCGTTTACTTTATCTATTCGTAGCGGAGACTGGAAATACATTGCACCATTTAGTGGCTCAACACCTGATTGGTTAGCAAATAAAACCGCAATTGAAAATGGCTTACAAGCTGAACCTCAATTGTTCGATTTATCAAAAGATGCTGCAGAGCAAAATAATGTGGTTGCACAACATCCAGATTTAGCGCAAATGTTACAAGCTAAAATTGATCAAATTAAAGCATTAAAATAACGGTACTCTGTTTATAAACAGATACGATAAAAGCGAGAATTAAGCTTATGTTATTTTGCTTAGTTCTCGCTTTTTTATTAGCTAAATAAATGATTTTTATAACAATTTTAACTGGGTGTGCGAGTATGAATTATGGTTAAGTGTATTATTTTTTTACTATCACTAAGTGTTATTAGCTGTAGTTTTTCGCCAGATATTATTCAACCAAAAAATACGAGTATTACTGTTTCAGACTATGGCACGTTAAGCTCTGGTGAGCTAATTAAGCAATATGAATTAATTACCAACAGTATTCGCGTTAAAGTGATTAATTACGGCGGGATAATCACTAATATTGAAGTGCCAGATCGTAATGGCATTTGGCAAGACGTTGTACTTGGCTACGACAATTTAGCTGACTATGAACATAAAAATCGTTTTTTTGGAGCGTTAGTAGGACGCTATGCTAATCGTATCGAAAATGGTATGGCAACAATAAACGATAAAACTATTCAACTAAATATTAACCGTCCCCCACATCAATTACACGGTGGTCTTAAAGGGTTTGATAAAAAAGTATGGCAAGCTGAAACAGAAAAAAAGAATCATAGCGTTGCTCTACATTTACGCTTAATAAGCCCAGATGGTGACGAAGGTTATCCCGGCGAATTACACGCTAAAGTAAGTTATATTGTCACTCAAGACGGCAAACTTATTGTTGAATACAGGGCAAAAACAGATAAAGACACATTGTTTAATCCAACTCAACATAGTTACTTTAATTTATCAGGTAATGGAAATACCGACATCCTTGATCATCAACTTACCCTTAATGCTAAAACTATGCTTGAGCTTAATTCTGAGTCTATTCCAACAGGAAAATTTATAAACGTCACAAATACCCCTTTCGATTTTCAACAAGCTAAAACTGTGGGTCAAGACATACTAAAAAATCACAAACAGTTACAAATTGGTAAAGGTTATGATCATTATTTTTTAGCTAAAAATAAACGTGGTGAATTAACAGATATTGCGCATTTATATCATCAAAAAACTGGGCGCTCTTTAAAAATATCAACTACTGAGCAAGGTGCTCAACTTTATAGCGCTAATTACTTAAATAACAGCGTTATAGGTAAAAATAATATTCCATCAAAACCCCATCAGGGCCTTTGTATAGAAACGTCTCAGCTACCTAATGCTCCTGCACAAGCGCTGTTTGAAACTTACGTATTATCGCCATCAACCCCGTTTTATTCTGCAACGGTATTTGCTTTTTCTGCAGATTAATAACAGATATTTTATAAGTAAGTGGTGATATTTAAATGGTTGAATTTTTATTTTTTCAATCGAATTTTGATAGTAAAAGTTCGAGTATGAGTGATTTCTTAGATGTTAAATCAAATTAAATCAATAAAGTTTAAATATGCTCAATTGTGCAAATTGAGAAATAAATGTATTTTAAGGCAAACGTTATACTTAAGTGCAAATATGATTAAAGTTGTTAGTATTTTCCTTTTTATTTCATTAACAAGTTGTAGTGCTAATATTAGCCAAGAACAAAAACATTCAGTTTCACATCTTGCTGACTTGGCTTCGACCAATTGGTTAAACCAGTCACAACAATTTTTACCTGAAGGTGAAGATTTAGAATGGGGTATGCAACTACCAACGCAAGCGCAAGAATTATTGCAGCTGGCTGAAAAAAACAATCCTCAATTAAGTATTACCGCACTTAGAGTAAAGCAGGCGATCACTGATTACGAAATAGCTTCGGGATCTCTGTGGCCTGAAATTAATTTACAAACCTCTAAACGTGTTAATCAAAGTTTATCGTCAAGTGGTGATTTAACTAAATCGACTAATCAATTAGCAACGTTAGGTGTTGGTGTTAATTGGGAGCTCGATTTATGGCAAAAATTAGCCAGCACTGAAAAGCAAAAAACATGGACAGCTAAAGCCCAACAGTTTGCACTTGTTGCTGCAAGGCAGTCGTTACAATCGCAGGTGTTGATAACTTACTTAGAAGTTATTGAACAAAACAATTTACTTAAATTAAATAGAAATCATATAGAGAATCAAAAACGTCGTTTAAATATGTCGATAACACGTTTAGATAATGGTTTATCTACAGGTATTGATATACGTAATGCTAAAACCAATTTGTACCGTTTGTTAGAAAGCCAAAAAAGAATAAATTACAAACGTGAGCAAGCTAAGCGCCGACTCAATTTATTACTTGGTAATTACTCAGAACAAAAACTCGATCTACAACTTACCTTACCTGAATTACAACAAGGCATTAATTTATTAGCTCCTAAAGATATTTTACTTAATCGACCTGATGTTCGAGCTGCAGAAGCAACACTAATTGCTGCGGGATACAGTTGGGACGTAGCCAAGAAAAAAATGTTACCTAAACTAACACTTAATTTTAACTACGATGCTAGACGCGCAGATGCCAGTGAATTATTCGATATCAATTACTGGCTAGGTTCTTTAACAGCTTCATTAGTACAACCTGTTTTTTATCAAGGTGTGTTAAGTAAGCAAGCTGAAAAAGCTTATTTACAGCAACAAATACAATTTGAGCAGTATAAAGCTACGCTGTTAGATGCTTGGCAACAAGTTGAAGCCGCTATTCAAAACGAAAGTTTATTAAGCCGTCGTCAAGAATTATTAGAAAAAGCTTTTCATGAAGCAAAAGAAGCAGAAAGGCAAACAGAAGATCAGTATAACGTGGGGGTAACAAATAGCTTTGAATTGTTATCAGCACAACGAACACGCACCGCAGTAGAAGTAGATCTGATGGTATTATCAACAGCTCGATTGAAAAATAGAATCCAACTTATTCTCGCCTTAGGCGTACCTCAATCATTAACTAAGTCTATATAATTATGTTAAAAGTTAAACTTGTCGACTCAATTCCCTTTATCGTTATCGTAAGCCTTATTTTAACGACATTATACGCATTAGATGTATTTAAGCCGGTTGCTGAAAAAAATAACTACAAACCCAAAAAGCTTAAAGTGTTTGTTGAAAAATCGCACCTGCAAGACATACAACTCTTTGCTTACAGCCAAGGCGAAGTTAAACCAAAACAACAAGTCGATTTACGCAGCCAAGTAGAAGGGCGATTACTTTTTGTTGCCGCTAACTTAGTAGAAGGTGGCCGAGTGAATAAGGGCCAGTTGCTATTAAAAGTAGATGATAGTGATTACTTATTAAATGTTATTCAAAGTGAAGCTAAAGTCGCACAAGCTAAACAACAGCTAGAAAAAGTTAGAGCGCAAGCTAACGTTGCTAAACAAGAGTTAGTTAATTTAGGACGTGACAATGCAAACGATTTAGCCCGTTGGTTGCCACAACTAGAACATGCTGAAGCAGAGCTTAAATCAGCTAAAGCACAGTTAGACAAAGCCAAGTTAGATTTAGAGCGTACAGAAATTTTAGCGCCATTTTCTGGTGTAGTAAGAAGCGAAAACGTAAATGTAGGTCAACAAATTAACCGAAACACTACGCTAACCTCTATTTATAATGCTGAAATAATGGAAGTAAACTTAGCTTTAAATGGCAAACAATTGTCTATTTTAGAATTGCCTATCGACTTTTATCAAGAAGATTACAACAAAGGTGTAGATGTTACTTTTAGTGCTGAAATGGGTAATCAAATATTGTCGTGGCAAGGTCGTATTGTTCGTACTTCTGGTCAATTTGATCCACGTACTCGTACCTTAAACGTTATTGCTGAAATTCATCAAAATCAAAATAAAAGTAATATTTTACCTGGGTTATTTGTCAACGGAAAAATCAAAGGAAGTGTAGTTCACAACGCAAGCACCTTGCCTCGGACTGCCGTCAGATCAAGTAATAGAATTTGGTACGTTGACGAAGAGAGCAACCTACAAGTTAAAACGATCGAACTGATCCACCGAGACGATCAATCTGTTGTGGTTAAAGGCATAGCTAACAATACCGATATTATTATTTCAGCCTTAGTTGCGCCCACACCGGGTATGCCTGTTAAGCCGTTACAAAATAAACAGCAAATAGATATTCAACAGGCAAATACAGCGGATGATGCAAACAGAAAAGAAATAAACACGAACACCGCGGTTAAAAAGAACAAAAATAAGAAAAATAGAAAAAAACAAATCACCAATGAAGGGCTAGGAGCATGAGGTCAGTTGTTAGTTGGTGGGTAAAAAATCCTATCGCGGCTAACCTTGCCATGGTTAGCTTAATTGTTGCTGGTTTAGTTAGCTATTTTTACAGTATTGAAAAAGAACCTTTCCCGACTGAAAAAATGGCCATTATGGACATTAATATGCGCTGGCCGGGCGCAGGCCCAAGAGATATTGAAGACCAAATTATTGTGCGTTTTGAAGACGCGATTAAAAACGTTGAAGGTATTAAACGTGTTGTATCAAGAGCTTTAGAAGGCAAGGCTTCAATAACCGTTACCGGTAAAGAACGAGTTGATAAGCGTAAGTTTGCCGAAGAAATAAGAGAAAAAATAAATTCGGTTAACGGCTTGCCCAGTGACTCAGAACGTCCCGTTGTAACAGAAAGAACAAATCGTAAAGAAATGATCCGCATTGCACTGCATGGGCAAATGGAACGAGAAACTTTAGCTGCTTTATCCCATCAAATTCGTCAGCAAGTTTCAGCTTTACCACTGATTTCTAGTGTAGTTTTAAAAGGTGAAGGTAGATACGAAGTCGCTATTGAAGTCACCGAAGAAGCAATGTCTACCTACGACATTACCATTGATGAAGTTTCTACTGCCATTCGTAACTCTTCTATTAATATTTCTACTGGTACTGTTCGTGACGAAGCTGGCGTATTAATGTTGTCGGTAAGAAACCGAGCAGACGAGCAGCAAGAGTTTGAAGACATTGTTATTAGGCAAAATAAAGATGGCGCTACCTTATATCTTCGTGATGTTGCTCAGGTAAAAGACGGTTTGGCAGATACACATTTTATTTCTACTTTTGATGGCGAACCGGCCATTTTAATCGATGTGCTGAACAGTGATTACATGGACATTCCTAGCATGTCTAAGAACGTTCATGACTTTGTTAATAAAAAAAATGCGCAATTACCTGACGGTGTAAAACTTACCATTTGGTCTGATTGGAACGAAGCTTACCAAGGACGCTTATCTACTATTTTTACTAATGCGTTAAGTGGTCTAGCTTTAGTGTTTGTTCTACTTTTACTCTTTTTACAACCTAAAATTGCTTTATGGGTAAGTGCTGGTATTGGTACAGCCTTTGCTGCTAGCTTTGCTTTATTACCTACCTTTGATGTATCGCTAAACATGATCTCACTTTTCGCCTTTTTAATGGTAATAGGTATTGTGGTTGACGATGCTATTGTTATTGGTGAAAGCGTTCATTTAAGTCATGAAGCTGGCTTAGACGGAGAAGAGGCGGTAATTGAAGGGGTTGCTCAAGTGGCAAAACCTGTGTTGTTTGGTGTATTAACTACGGTAGTGGTGTTTGCTCCTATGGCTTTTTTACCAGGTAATACCGCAGAGTTTACTCGTGCTATCGCCACCGTTGTTATTTTGTCTTTATTGTTTTCACTTTTTGAAGCTTTATGTATTTTACCTTCGCATCTTCGCCACTTGAAGCACCAAGATCCTAATGCGAAGCAATCAAAGTTGGTGCGTATACAAGCTAAGTTTGCAGGAAGTTTAGAATGGCTGAATCAACATATCTATATGCCTTTACTTACATGGAGCTATAAGTACAAACACAGCGTTTTAGCTTTGTTTATTGGTAGTTTATTTATCGGGCTTAGTTTGTTAAATAATAACTATATTCATAAGTCTTTTATGCCACAAATAGCCGACGACAAAATAAGGCTGATAGTAAATCTACCTCCCACAGCAACGCACGAACGTATGTTGCAAGTGCTTAGTCAAATTCAATTAGGGCAACAAGCACTCTTAAATTATGTTGAAACCATGGAAAATCCGCAACTGGTTGAACATGCATACACACAGCTATCTTTAACACGCATTGTTAGTGAAATAAAATTAGTAAGCTTTGAGCAAAGGGCGATGAATATTGAAGAAGCCTCAGCCAAGCTGCAAGAGTTTATTGGTGATATACCTGATGCGGAAGAAATCGAACTTAAATCTACTCTAAACACACAAGAACCTAAAATTGGTTTTAGTTTTAATTCGCAAAATATTGAAGCATTAAAAGATGCAGTAGAAGACTTTAAACTACATTTAGCGACTTATTCAGGTGTTTATTTATTACGAGATAATATGGATAAAGGCAGTCAGGAAATGATCTTTCATTTAAAACCTGGCGCAGAAGCATTAGGGTTAAGTATTAAAGAAGTTAGTAAACAAATTAAACAAGCCTACTTTGGTCAAGAAGTTCAACGACTGCCTAAAGTAGGTGGTGATGTAAAAGTTAAAGTAATGTATTCGCAAGTAGAGCGTGAGTCGATTGAAACGTTAAATCATTTAAAAATAAGAAGTCGAGACGGCCGAACTATTCCCCTTATGGCGGTTGTTGATTTAGAAATTCATGCTGGCATACAACGTATTATACGAATAGACGGTTACAAGTCGGGTTATGTTTACGGGGAATACTCTGGCGATGATAGAGCTGCCATGATAAACGACATAAAAGATAACTTTCTACCTCAATGGCAAAAGCGACACCCGCAGGTAGGTTTTGGTCGTGGCGAAAGAATGCAGGCAGAAGACGAATTTCAACAAACCGTTATTGTGCTAGAAGGTTTAGCTATAATGGTCGCTTATATGCTAATGGCTATTGCATTTCGTTCTTACAGCCAACCGTTACTGATCATGTCAGCGATACCTTTTAGTTTTTTAGGTGCTTTATTAGGACATCTTATTCATGATGTAAGCTATGGCATGTTTTCAATGTTAGGTATTTTGGCTGCCTCAGGTGTTGTTATCAACGACAACCTCGTATTAGTTGATGCAATTAATCGATTCGTTAAAGAAGGTAAAAACGCAAAAGATGCTGTTTTCCTGGCATGTAAAACTCGATTTAGGCCAATTTTATTAACATCTTTAACTACCTTTATTGGCTTAATGCCTATGCTATCAGCACAAAGTGTTCAAGCTAAGTTTTTGATCCCTATGGTAGTGTCTTTAGCTTATGGTGTTATCGCGGCAACTATTATTACCTTAGTCTTTGTGCCATGTCTTTACTGGGCAAGTGTCGGGCTGAACGAAAATTGGCAAAAATGGCGTAAACGTATACTTAATGAAGATATTCCTGCTTTAAAGGAATAAAAACATAAAAGTCTAATAGAATATAATACTTCAATTGCTATCAGAGCTAATTCACGTTTATTATATTAAAAATAATGGAATATGAACGATTAGATGTATGAGTAAAAAAGTTGTTATTTTTTCTGGCGCTGGAATGAGCGAAGAAAGTGGTATTAATACCTTTAGAGATGCTGATGGATTATGGGAAGGCCATGACTTTTTAACGGTTGCTTCCTTAGAGGGCTGGCATAAAGATCCTCAGTTGGTTCTTGATTTTTACAATGAAAGAAGACGACATTTATATAATGTATCGCCCAATTCAGGTCACCTCGCTTTAGCTGAATTAGCTAAATACGCAAACGTTTCTATTGTTACGCAAAATGTCGATAATTTACATGAAAGGGCTGGCAGTAAAAACGTTATTCATTTACATGGTGAATTACTGAAAAGCGAAAGTTCAGCTAACCCCGATCTTACTTTTGATTGTTTAGGGGATATAACTTTAAAAGATAGATGTCCGTTAGGTAGTCAACTAAGACCCCATATTGTTTGGTTTGGAGAAGCGGTTGATAAACTAGACAATGCGATAGCTGAAGTAATGTCTGCAGACGTATTTATTATTATCGGAACATCCTTACAAGTTTATCCTGCGGCAGGCTTAGTGTCGTTTATAGGACCTAAGGTTCCTGTATATTATATTGATGTAGACCCCGCCACAAACTTAGAACTAGAGTCAGTTGCAAACCTTACTGTTATTAAAGATACCGCAGCAAACGGTGTTCCAAAATTAGTTAAATCGTTAAAGGAGAATTTTCTTTAATTTTCTAATGGTTGCTTAACCTAATTTTCTAATGATTTACCGTAAAGGATTATTGTTTTAGCCCTTCGTCATCGAACATAGGTGAATGAGTAGGTAAAAAGGAAAACTTATGAAGTTAGATAAGCAGGCTTTTTTAAAACTTAGTTGTGCTGCTGGTGTTGCAACAGTAGTGAGTCAAGTGCATGCATAATCATCTAAAGCAACGAGTGTATCGGTAAATTCACTTGGACTTAAAAATATAACGAATAACGCCATTCCGATTTCAGTAAAGAAAGATTAACCAGAATTAAAAAAGCTCAAGCTTTATGTTTTAGAGAGCAAACTATTTACGTAAATATCACGCTTTTGAAAAGAGTGAACTGACGATAAGTCGTGACTAAAAGTTAAAAGTATTTTTTTGAGTATTTAAATAGAAATTGGTTGCGGGAGCCACTTATTTTGAAAAGAGTGAACTGACGACCTAGGTCGTATATCCCATCATTAATTTATTGTAATTTTAATTAATATAAGAATTGGTTGCGGGAGCCAGATTTGAACTGACGACCTTCGGGTTATGAGCCCGACGAGCTACCAGGCTGCTCCATCCCGCGTCCGAATGAACTTCTTAAGAAATAAGAAGAAAGCCCTAAAGGTTTTAATTCTCTTTAGAAGAACAACTCTTTTATACTTGAGTAAAAAGTTGGTTACGGGAGCCACTTATTTTGAAAAGAGTGAACTGACGACCAAGGTCGTATATCCCATCATTAATTTATTTTGATTCTAATTAATATAAAGAATTGGTTGCGGGAGCCAGATTTGAACTGACGACCTTCGGGTTATGAGCCCGACGAGCTACCAGGCTGCTCCATCCCGCGTCCGAATGGTTTAAGTAAAACTTAAACAAGCCAGTAATTTTTTATTTCTATTACTAAAGAAAGTTAACAAAAGTAGGTTTTAAACCTGTCCCCTGAGAACGAGGCGTATACTAAGGATTGTTAAAGAATATTGCAACTAGTTTATGTCATTTTTATGATATTTTTTCGACTTAGTTGGTTCTTTAATCAAATCGTTCGTTATTTGAATACTATATTAAAGTAGGAAGGAATTTATGGCTAAGGAAATAAGAATTTATGAGTGTTACACAGCTGAAAAATTATTCAGCTGTGTAGACGTAAAGAATAAATAATCCGAATTCAGGTTAAACAGGTTTTAATACAGTTTATTGCCCCAGCTTAATTTATTACGTAATACAGTAAAGTAGTTGTGATCAAGTGGATGAATTAATCGAATAGAATTCTCACTTTTCTTAATAATAACTTCATCACCAGGCATTACAGATAAAATTACATGACCATCGCAACTTACTTGCAGATTTTCGTAGTTTTCATTTGCGAGTACTAATTTAATTTCACTATTACCATCAACCACAATAGGCCGACTTGTTAAGGTATGTGGAAACATGGGAACTAATGATAGAGCGTTTAAATTGGGTGTTAATATAGGTCCACCTGCCGACATCGAATAAGCGGTTGAACCTGTAGGTGTAGAAATAATTAAGCCATCTGAGCGTTGGCTAAACATGAAGCTATTATCGATATACACTTCAAATTCGATCATGTTAGCAACTTTACCTGCATGTAAAACCGCTTCGTTTACGGCACTGTTAGAACTTTTCAGTTTACCGTGTCGGTAAACTTCTGCTTCAATAATAAAGCGTTGTTCAGATCGTGACTCGCCTTTTAAAATAGCTTCAAGGGGTTCTAATACATTATCGGGGGATAAATCTGTTAAAAAACCTAAATTACCTCGGTTTACACCAATTACACCAATATTGTAGCAAGCTAAAACTCTAGCCGCGCCTAGCATATAACCGTCGCCGCCAACTACAATGGCAAGATCTGCTAATTCACCAATCTCAGTTAACGGATGAACAGACATATTTTTAATATCTACCGATTGAGCGACAGAGTGCTCAACAACCACATGATAATGGTTTGAATGTAAATATTCATGTAATGCCTCAATAGTTGCTTTCGCACCTTCATGTTGAGGTTTACCAATTAATCCTACGGTTTTATATAAATGAGACATAGTGTTTTTTAGTATAATTTAGCTAGGCTATGCGAAGTAGTATACAAAGTTTCGCTGGTATTTATCTCATTGTAAAGTCGACTTTTTTATAAATGATTCACATTTGAGCTTGAATCGTGGAAACAAATCCCCATAATTAGCCTTAATTATATTTTAAATTACGTTTATATACTTTATTAAAAGTACGTTTTACCTTGGAGTTTTTCATGACAAATGAGTCAACAGATAATAGAAGCGCTGAAGAAATTTTAGCTGATGAAATCGTTCAACAAGCTGAAGAACAAGTTGAAGAACAGTTTGAAGCCGCTGCTGAGAACATTAGTGAAGAGCAAGAAAAAATTAATGAGCTTGAATTAGCTTTATCTGTAGCGCAAGCGACAGTATCTGATCAAAAAGATTCTGTGATCCGCGCTAAAGCTGAAGTCGATAACGTACGCAGACGCGCAGCACAAGACGTAGAAAAAGCACGTAAATTTGCTTTAGAAAAATTTGCGGCTGAATTATTACCAACCGTTGATAATTTAGAACGTGCTATTGCTAGCATTGATGCTGAAGACGAGAAGCAAAAAGTTATCGGTGAAGGTGTTGAGTTAACGTTACAAGGTTTATTAGCTGGATTAGATAAATTTGGTATTAAAGTTGTTGATCCTCAAGACCAACCTTTTAATCCAGAGTTACATCAAGCTATGTCTATGCAAGAAGTAGAAGGTGTAGCGCCTAATACTGTTATTGCTGTTATGCAAAAAGGTTACGAATTAAATGGTCGCTTAGTTCGTCCTGCAATGGTAATGGTTTCAAAAGCAGCGAGTGTTGATACTAGCGCTTAATTAACTTGTAATATCAAGTTTTATTATTAAAGCCAAACAAATTGTTTGGCTTTTTTGATCTAATTATTTTTCTTTATTTGCGCTATTGTCGGCATTCCACCGTAGTTTTCATATTTTCTTTCAAAAAAAACACTTTTTTTTAATTTTTCTATTGAAAACACTTTTTACTGCCCCCACTAATTGTTCATCGAAAGATTAAACCATATTTTTTATAATAGTATTCGGAGATCCTAAAGATGGGCAAAATAATTGGTATTGACCTAGGGACAACAAACTCTTGTGTTGCTGTACTAGATGGCGGTAAAGCGCGTGTTATTGAAAATGCAGAAGGGGATCGTACAACTCCTTCAATTATCGCTTACACAGAAGAAGGCGAAACATTAGTTGGTCAACCTGCTAAACGTCAAGCAGTAACTAACCCAAAAAACACATTATTCGCAATTAAGCGTTTAATCGGTCGTCGTTTTGAAGATAAAGAAGTTCAACGCGATATCGGCATCATGCCATTTGGTATTGTAAAAGCTGATAACGGTGATGCATGGGTTACAGCTCGTGATAAAAACGTAGCTCCACCACAAGTTTCTGCTGAAGTTTTAAAGAAAATGAAAAAAACTGCAGAAGATTACTTAGGTGAAGAAGTAACTGAAGCCGTAATTACGGTTCCTGCATACTTTAACGATTCACAACGTCAAGCAACTAAAGATGCTGGTCGTATCGCTGGTTTAGATGTTAAGCGTATTATCAACGAACCTACTGCTGCTGCATTAGCTTATGGTATGGATAAACAGGAAGGCGATAAAGTTGTTGCTGTTTACGATTTAGGTGGTGGTACATTCGATATCTCAATTATTGAAATTGATGAAGTTGAAGGCGAGCACACATTTGAAGTACTTGCGACTAACGGTGATACTCACTTAGGTGGTGAAGATTTTGATAACCGTTTAATTGATTACTTAGTAGCTGAATTTAAGAAAGATTCAGGTATGGATTTAACAAAAGATCCATTAGCAATGCAACGTCTTAAAGAAGGCGCTGAAAAAGCTAAATGTGAACTTTCGTCAGCACAATCAACAGATGTAAACTTACCTTACATTACTGCTGATGCTTCTGGTCCTAAGCACATGAACATTAAGATCAGTCGTGCAAAATTAGAATCATTAGTTGAAGACATGGTTAAAGCGACTTTAGAACCGCTTAAACAAGCACTTAAAGATGCTGACTTATCTATTAGTGACGTAAACGATGTGATATTAGTGGGTGGTCAAACACGTATGCCACTAGTACAAAAAACAGTAACAGACTTTTTTGGTAAAGAACCTCGTAAAGATGTTAACCCTGATGAAGCGGTAGCTGCGGGCGCTGCGATTCAAGCGGGTGTTTTAGCTGGTGATGTAACTGACGTTTTATTATTAGACGTAACACCATTATCACTAGGTATTGAAACTATGGGTGGTGTGATGACTAAAGTTATCGATAAAAACACAACTATCCCAACCAAACAGTCACAAACATTCTCTACAGCTGAAGATAACCAGTCAGCAGTAACTGTACATGTTGTACAAGGTGAGCGTAAGCAAGCGTCTGCAAACAAATCTTTAGGTCAATTTAACCTTGAAGGTATTGATGCTGCTCCACGTGGTACACCTCAAATTGAAGTAACTTTTGATATTGATGCTGATGGTATTTTACATGTAACGGCGAAAGACAAAAATACAGGTAAAGAGCAGAAGATCACTATTAAAGCTTCATCTGGTTTATCTGATGAAGAAGTTGATCAAATGGTACGTGACGCAGAAGCTAACGCTGATGAAGATAAAAAGTTTGAAGAACTAGTAACGGCTCGTAACCAAGCTGATGGTATGATTCACGCAACTCGTACTCAAATTACTGAAGCTGGTGATGATTTACCTGCTGAAGATAAAGAGAAGATCGAAACTGCATTATCTGAGCTTGAAACAGCAATTAAAGGCGATAGTAAAGAAGATATTGACGCGAAACAACAAGCGGCAATTGAAGCTTCAGCTAAGTTAATGGAAATTGCTCAAGCTAAAGCGCAAGCACAAAGTGGCGAAGCTCCAGAAGCATCTGATGCTGGTCAAGCTGGCGATGATGTTGTAGACGCTGAGTTTGAAGAGGTAAAAGAAGACAAATAAGTTGATAGATTCAGCTGTCGCTGTTTCATTCTAATTTCTTTGTCGAAGGTACTCACTTAGTGAACTAAGCTCCGTGCCTTCTCCTTGAACTTAAAAGAAACAGCTTAATCTGAATCATCAACAATATTGTTGAACTTTACTCAATTACAAAGCGTCGATATATCGGCGCTTTGTTATGTTAACCGTTTAATATTAATTCTAATTTTCTTAGCCGAATTTAATCGAAAGGGTACAACGACCCGTTTTATCTTTACAGATAAAAGTTGTTAAGAAAATTGGTATTAACTATAAAGTAAGTAAAAGAATTCACTATGTCAAAACGCGATTACTATGAAGTACTTGGTGTATCAAAAGATGCATCTGAAAGAGATATTAAAAAAGCTTATAAACGCTTAGCTATGAAACTTCACCCGGATAGAAACCAAGGTGATAAAGGTAAAGAAGAAGAGTTTAAAGAAGTTAAAGAAGCTTATGAAATATTAACCGACGATCAAAAACGTGCAGCTTACGATCAATATGGTCATGCAGCGTTTGAACAAGGTGGTCACGGTGGCGGCGGTGGATTTGGCGGCGGCTTCGGTGGTGCTCAAGACTTTGGTGATATTTTTGGTGATATTTTTGGTGGTGGCCGTGGTGGCGGACGTCAACGTCAGCAACGTGGTTCTGACTTACGTTATAACCTAGAACTAACGCTTGAAGAAGCCGTAAAAGGTAAAACGTTAGAAATTAAAGTGCCTACTTATGTGGCGTGTGAGCCATGTGATGGTAGTGGTGCTAAAAAAGGTAGCAGTGCAAAAACGTGTTCTACTTGTCATGGTCATGGCCAAGTGCAAATGCGCCAAGGGTTATTTGCTGTTCAACAAACATGTCCGACGTGTAATGGTCAAGGTAAGGTTATTTCTGATCCTTGTAATTCATGTCATGGTCAAGGTCGTGTACAGAAGAACAAAACGTTATCAGTTAAAATTCCACCGGGTGTTGATACGGGTGATCGCATTCGTTTATCGGGTGAAGGTGAAGCAGGTGAGAATGGGGCACCTGCAGGTGACTTATATGTTCAAGCTAATGTAAAAGCACATAAGATTTTTGAACGTGATGAAAACGACTTATATTGCGAAATGCCAATCAGCTTTACTACTGCAGCATTAGGTGGTGAAATTGAAGTACCGACACTTGCTGGTAAAGTTAAACTTAAAATACCTAAAGAAACACAAACAGGCAAAATGTTCCGTTTACGTGGTAAAGGTGTTAAATCAGTACGTAGTCATGTAACAGGCGATTTAATGTGTAAAGTGGTATTAGAAACACCGGTTAGCCTTTCTGGTGACCAAGCTGATTTATTAAGACAGCTTGAAACTAAAATGGGAACTAATAGCAAACATAGCCCTAAAGAGTCAGGATTTTTTGATAGTGTAAAAAGCTTTTTTGATGACTTAAAAGGTTAAGTTTTATCATATTTACTTAAAATCTAACTCGGTTTAATCAATAAAAAATCCCGCTTATTATTTAATAATAAGCGGGATTTTTTTATAAAGTTTTTGAGTGTTACTTAATTAACCTCAGCTCGGGATAAGCAAAGTTACTCAACAAGTTATTTTTATGCCTAACTTCGTCGAATTTATTACTAATAGCCAGCTATTAGATAGAAAAATTCGCCTTGTTATACACAAAAATATCAATGTTGAGAGACTAATATAACTTAGGAAAACAACGATACAGATTAAGATTTTGATAAATAAGATTTTTAATTCATTATCTAACATTCATTAACCCGAGTTGAGGTTAATTAACTTATTTTGTTGTTGTGCCTTTTTTTGATCTAACTTTTACTATTCTTACTAAAGTCATTAACACAATAAATAGTACAAAAGGTATCGAATTACTACCCGCATGAACCACTACTTCTTCTACATAAACTCGATCGTATTCAGCACTTTCTAAAGGTAGTGCATAAAGCGCATTGTTATCGTCAGAGCTATAAGTTGCAACAATATCGGCAAAGCCTACTTCGTAAATATCAATTAAAATATCGTAATGATTAGCACGGTAACCTTCAGCAAATGTGGTGATCACTTCAAACTGATCTAAGTCATTACTTCCTTGAATTAAAAAATCGTCCGTAGTGTAGTAATGTTCCCAGTTAACACCGTCTGAACTGATGTATAGCTCAGCATAAATTACGCTGTTTTCATTACCGTTAGGGTTATATACATCTACATCAAATACCACACCAAAAGTTTGGTAATAGCCATCGCCGTCAATATCATCTTCTAGAAACGAAGTAGCGTCGTATACAGTAAATTCAGGTGTATAAACTCGCGTATTGAAAGGTGCAAAGCTTTTTTCAACCCCATTAAATTTTTTTGATTTGGTCGCAGGCATTGTTTGTTTTTCAGCGATGACTTGATCTCTGGTTTTTGTTTTAGCTTTACCAATTAATTGGTCATAAACTTTTGAATGGCTGTTTTGTGCAATGACTAAATTACGCGTGTCGTCGTCAAGTTGATTTGTTTTACCGCCATACGAAATACTCGCTTGGCTTAATTCGCCAGCAGATACATTGTTAATACTAAAACCAATAAACCCTAAAACCACCAATGAAAGCGCAATGCCTTTTACTATATGAAGTTTATGCATAGTTTTTTGTTGTGTTGGTTTTTTTTCTGTATTTAATGTGATTGAATTTTTATTCATAACAAACATCCTTAATCGTTTTAAAAGCTCGTTTATTGCATTAATTTTATTCACTGAGCATTTTTGATGATGCTATTAAAACTCATTTAATCTGAACGTAACCTGAACATTTTAAAGCTTTTATTCGTTCAGCTATGGTTCAGTTATTTATTGTTAACATAGCTTAAAGAAAAGCTTTAGTTTATTTAGAAGAGGCAATCTCTTACACTGTTATTATGAGTCTATTGCTAGAAAGCTTTCTAAAAGATTTTGAGGAGCACAATGAAAAACACTACAGCCTTTGTGTTGGTTATTTCCATTATTTTATTTTCTTCTTTGCCAGTGTTTGCCTTGGCTGGAGATGGTGTGCCATTTATAAGAGCAGATGGTTCGTCGTCTAAACAAAATAAAGTTCAAAATTCTAGTCAAGCAGCCCGTATTGTAAAAAGTCGAGTAGGCGGCAAGGTACTAAAAGTTAAAAATGATGGGCGTTCAGGTTATAAAGTTAAAGTCATAAAAGATGATGGTCATATTATTAATGTTACGGTTGATGCAAAGTCAGGCCGAGTAAAGGGTAGATAATAAAGGGAAATAATATGCGTTTACTTTTAGTAGAAGATGATTTGGAATTACAAGGTAATTTAAAAAAACAGCTAATGCTTGAAAACTACTCAGTAGATGTAGCAAGTGATGGTGAGTCAGGTTTATTTCAAGGGACGGAACATCCTTACGATGCGGCAATTATTGATATCGGTTTACCTATTATTGATGGTATTAGCGTAATTAAAGCTTTGCGAGATAAACAATTTACCTTCCCTATTATTGTATTAACGGCACGTGATAGTTGGCAAGATAAGGTTGCCGGCTTAGACGCTGGTGCAGACGATTACTTAACTAAGCCATTCCATCCTGAAGAACTAACAGCGCGTTTAAACGCTCTTATTAGACGCTCGGTAGGGCAAGCAAGCCCCGTAATAGAAAATGGACCTATTAGTATCAATACTAAAAGCATGTCAGTAAGTGTTGATGGTAGTGACGTAAGTTTAAGTAGTTATGAATATAAATTACTTGAATACCTTATGTTACATATTAATGAAGTTAAATCGAAAACAGTTTTAACTGAACATATTTACGATCAAGACTTTGATTTAGACTCGAATGTAATAGAAGTATTTATCAGACGCTTGCGTAAAAAACTGGATCCTGAAAGTAAATATGGTTTTATCGAAACCTTACGTGGCCAAGGTTATAAAATGAAAGCTTTTACAGTTTAACGGGTAGTTATGCCATTAAATCTACAATCAACTTTTTCTCTATTATTACTTTAATTTGAGCAGTGAAAATTGAATATCTTCAATAAACTTCATGCGACTAAACATTGGTTAACACAATCCCTTAAAGCACGCCTTACGCTAAGCGCTATGTTTATGGTAGTGGTTATGTTACCTGTGATTGGTATCACGTTGAGTAATGCGTTTAACGATCAATTGCAAAGTGCGCTAGAAAATGAATTACGGGCTTACAGTTACTCAATATTCTCTGTAGCTGAAGTGGAAGATAATCAACTCGTTATGCCAGAAATGTTACTTGAAAATCAATTTAACGTAATTCAATCGGGTCTTTACGCACAAATAACAAGTATAGACTTAGATGCATTTAAAGATAAAAAAACTCAACCTACACGTGTTTCAAAAAACTTATGGCAATCAGATTCATTATTAGGTGTTCACCTTAGTAATGATTTACCGTCGCCTAAAATAGGTAATTCTGTATTTACCGAAATGTTGATAGAAAATCAGCCGCATATGGCTTACAGCATTAGTGTAAGTTTTGGCGAATTAGAACAAGCCTTTCCTGTTACGTTACATATTTTTAAAAACCAAGCTGAGTTTCTTGCAATTACTAACGGTTTTAAGCAACAACTTTGGACATGGTTAATTTTACTTATTGTTATTTTTATTATTGCGCAATTCATTTGGCTTAAATGGACATTAAAACCATTAAACACTTTAACTGTTGAGTTAGAACAAGTGGAACAAGGCAAGCAAAACGCCCTTGAAAAAAGCTACCCATTAGAACTTGAACAAGTGACTTCTCAGTTAAATACTTTACTCAGTACCGAGCAAAATCAGCGTAAGCGGTATCGAAATGCCTTATCTGATTTAGCGCATAGTTTAAAAACACCCTTGGCTGTTATTCAAAGCCAACAAGCGCTACCACAAGAAACTAAAGAGCAAATAAGTAATATCAGCAATATGGTAGAGCATCAACTCAAAAGAGCGCAAAGTGCGGGAGAATCTGCTTGGCATTTAGGTGTTAGTGTTGAACAAACCACAAGCAAACTTGTTAATACCCTGAATAAAATATACCGAGATAAATACTTAACTATATCCGTTAATATACAAAAAAAAGCTTTATTTAAAGGTGACGAAGCTGACTTAATGGAAATTTTAGGCAACTTACTCGACAACGCCTGCAAAGCCGCTAAATCACGTATTGATTTTGACGTAAGTTTTAATGCCCATTGTTTACGTTTTACTATTGCTGACGACGGACAAGGTATTGAAGAGTCACAACGAAAAGCTATTTTAGAGCGAGGAACACGTGCCGATACTTACGATAAAGGTCACGGTATTGGTTTAGCTATAGTGCGAGACTTAGTGAGTAGCTATAAGGGAGAACTTACTATTCAAAATTCTTCCGCTTTAGGTGGCGCATTGTTTGTACTGACTTTCCATAAATAAAAATCATCTCTACTTTTCTGTTCAGGAAGTGTTCAGTTTACTTTCCTTAATATAGCCTATGTAATGTATTTTCCCTAAAGGACATAACAATGAAAAAATTAATTTTAGGTATCGGATTATTTTTTACTTTAACGTTTAGTTTATTAAGTACCACATTAAGTGCCAAAGAAATCTCGACTGACACTGAATTTAACGAAGCGCAGTTAGCTCAAATGTTAGCACCTGTTGCGCTATATCCTGACAGTTTATTAACGCATATTCTTATAGCATCAACTTATCCTATTGAAGTGGTTGAAGCAGATCGTTGGATCACAAAAAACAAAGATCTATCAACATCTCAAATAGAAAATAAATTAGAAGATGAAGATTGGGAACCTTCAATAAAAGCATTAGTTATTTTTCCTCAAGTGCTTAAGCGCTTGAGTGAAGATTTAAGTTGGACCCAACAATTAGGTGATGCTTTTTTACAAAGTGAAGAAAATGTTCTTCAGGCTATTCAAGACTTACGTTACCAAGCACAAGAAGCTGGTAACTTAGACAAAATGGAAAATGTAAAAGTAAGTCGCGAAGATAAAAATATTATTATTCAACCTATTCAAAAAGAAGTGGTTTACGTACCTTATTATGATACTCGTCAGGTATACGGACATTGGCATTGGTCATTAAACCCACCAATATATTGGGATTGGGGACATAGGGTTAGTTACTCACATCGTAGACCTTTTGGCTGGCACAGTGGAATACATATTTCGTGGAACTATTTTTTTAGTGACTTCCATTGGAGTAATAGACACGTAGTTGTTATCAATCATAGAAATACGCGTCACTATACACCTAAAAGAAAAATGGTTAGTAGTGGTTATGCACACAGATGGGTACATAACCCACAACATAGAAGAGGTGTAACTTATCGTAATAAAGCTGTAAACAAACGATATACAAGTAATCGTCCAGTTGTGCATAAAACGGTAACTACACACTACAATAGTCCTAAACTTTATCCACATAAAAAGGATTATAGAACTCATCAAAGTAGTAACAGGCCAGTTGTTAAGTATAAAGGTGAACGCTATAAAGATAAGAGTCATAAAATAACCAAGCATGAAGCATTACAAAGTAAATTTAAAACGCGTAATATTTTACCTGCACATAAATCGACGTCACCGCGTAGTGTTGTAAACAAAACGACAGTGGTACGTAAAGAAAGCACAGTGCAACACAGAACTGAAAGACCCGTATTTAAAGAAACTAGGCCAACTCGTGTTGTAAAAAGAGAAACAACAGTACAAACGCGCTCTAAGCCACAAAGAACACAACGTACAGAAGTTCGTAGATCTCATTCATCGACAAGGAGTCAAGGGCAATCACATTCACGAGGCGGTCATCACGAACGTCGTTAGTTGGTAATAGTCGATAGCTAAAATAAAGCGGAATAACTTATTAAGTTTAAATGATAAGTTATTCCGTTTTTTGTTTCTAATAAGGGTAAAGTGGGTAATAAACCATTGAAGAGAATTAAGATTAATCGTCAAACTGAGGTAATACTGAACTTCTACTGTGCTCAAATACTAAAGAGGTTTCAACCGTTTGTACTTCATCACGCGAGGTGATTTCCTGGAAAACAAATTGTCTTAAATGTTCGCTATCGCTTACCGACATATGTATGTAGTAATCGTAGTTCCCCCCCATATGATATAAACTAATAATCTCAGGTAATTGAAGTAAATCATCACGAAGCTTATTCACAATTTCTTCAGAATATGGTTGTAAACGAATCGCGGCTATTGCTTCTATATTGCCACCAATACTTTTAAGATTAACTTCGATAAATGAACCTTTAATAATACCGCTAGATTTAAGGCGTTTTACACGCTCTAAGCAAGTAGAAGGGGCAATGCCTATTTTAGCGGCTAAGTCTTTATTATTAATGTCTGCGTTGTTATAGAGCAGAGTTAAAATACGTAAATCTATATCGTCTAACTTTTTCAAAAATTATTTACCTCAACAGCGGTTCATTAAGCAATATAAATTACTTTAGTTAAATTAGGTGGTTATATTGCTTACTATACTTATTAAATACAGAAATTAAAGGATGTAATAGCGTTTTATTGAATTATTTTCGTTAAAGTTAATTTATACCGAATTTTTATTAAATTATTGTTTGATTATAGTTATGCTAAATTTGTCGTTAATAATATATGTATATCGTTATTTTTAACGCAATATCTTATTAAGATTTAGTCAGTATTTAAGCTTAAGAAATTAACCATATGGACGATAACTTAAGTAAGAGACTAAAATTTCAATGTAGTTTCTATTTTTCTAAATTTTATAAAAAGGCTTTAATAGTCTATTATCTTTATATCAACATAAAGGCCTATTATTACATGCTCGATACTATTTCAGCTCTTTTTCAGTACCCTTCAGATAATTTACTCATTTTTGGAAACTTTGAACCTTGGTTAGTTGTTTTATCTATTGCTATAGCTATTTTTTCTTCTTTTATGGGAATGCATGTAGCCTCGCATGCCACTAATAATCGTTCCGATTTTTGGCATCAATTCATGTTGTTAATTGGCAGTATTGCATTGGGCGGTGGTGTTTGGTCAATGCACTTTATTGGTATGATTGCTTTTCAGTTATGTACCCCGGTTAACTATCAATTTCAATTAACGTTAATTTCTATGCTACCTAGTGTTTTAGCGTCGTGGTTAACACTTAATATGATCACTCGTTCCAAAATCACATGGGGCCAATTAGTCGTGGGCGGTACTTTAGTGGGCTTAGGCATAGGTACCATGCATTACGTAGGTATGGCAGCTATGGAAATGTCATTATTACTGCGTTACGACCTACGTATGTTTTCCTTATCTATTGTTGTTGCAGCAGTTTTAGCTATGCTTTCTTTGTGGGTTTATACCCGATTACGCAATAGTCGATTCAGCTATTTAGGTGATACAACAATATCTCTTTTGGCGAGTATTGTAATGGGATCTGCTATAGCTGGTATGCATTACACGGGAATGGCTGCAGCTCGCTTTGTACGCCCTGCAGGCTTTGAACTTTCAGATCAGTCTTCAGATATTTCAATGTATTTGGCTGTTTTAGTCACGGTTGCAACCTTTGTTATTATTACTTTAGTTTTAGGCGCTAATATACTTTTAAAATACAAAGATATATCTGCAACGGCAAGAAATAGAGAAGTTAGATTAAGCGCAATGATGGATACCGCAGCTGACGGTATTTTAACTATTGACTCGCAAGGTACGGTTATTAGCTCAAATAAAGCGGTGGAACGTCTGCTTGGTTGGTCTAGTGAAGCGCTGGTTGGTAAAAATGTGTACGTTATAGCACCAGAAGTTTTTAAAGTTGAACATGAAAATTACTTTGAACGTTTTCTAGAAACCAATAAAGCGACAACCGTGGCCGTAGAAAGAGATATTCAAGCTTTACATAAAGACGGCTCAACTCTGGCTGTAAAGTTATCAATAGGGCATGTGAAAATTGATAATAATAATTTTTTTATTGCCTTTGTAACCGACATACGCCAACGACTATATTTAGAGCGTAAACGACAAGAAGACGAAGAAAAATATCGCTCTCTTATTACTAACATTCCAGGAATAGCTTACCGTTGTTTAGCATCAGGCAATTGGCCAACGATTTTTATTAGTGATGCCGTTGAGAATATTACAGGTTATCCTGCTGCAGATTTTATATTACCTAATCCTAAAATTAACTTTGCAGACCTTGTACACCCTGATGATATACAGGGGATTGCAGACATAATGGCGCTTGGCGAAAAAAGTTTCCGTTTAGAATATCGTATTATTGACCGTTTTGGCCAAGTTAAGTGGATGCTGGGGTACGGTAGTTACATAAATAGCTCATCGAGCGATATGAATTGGTTAGACGGTTTTATCATGGACATTACTGATCGTAAAAAAATGGAAGAAGAGTTAGTCAATGAAAAAAATAGAGCTGAAGAAGCCGTCGCAGCACGAACCTCATTTTTGGCTAATATGAGTCATGAAATTCGCACGCCTATGAATGCCATCATTGGTTTTAGCGACATCATGTTAGACGAAGCTAAAGAAACATCAGACACGAAACATTTAAAAAGTATTAATCAGTCGGCCAAGTCATTACTGCATTTACTTAACGACATTTTAGACAGTGCTAAAATGGACAAAGGTAAATTTGAACTTGAGTTTAGAGATTTTTCACTTATTGAAGAAATAGATACGGTAGTTTCAACTTTATGGCTCCAAGCTAGACACAAAGGTTTAGCGTTATCGCTTGATATATCGCCGCAACTTGTTCCTATTTACCACGGAGCGTCAGATAGAATACGCCAAGTACTTACTAACTTAATTGGCAATGCAGTAAAATTTACGGCAAAAGGGCAGGTCACGTTAAGTGTAAAACCCGTGGAAAATAATGCCGTTGAATTTTCGATAACAGATACAGGTATTGGAATGTCTCCTGAGCAGCTTGATAAAGTCTTTGATGCTTTTTCTCAAGCAGATGCTTCTATGAGTCGTATTTATGGGGGAACTGGGCTAGGTACAACTATAAGTAAACAACTAGTTGAGCTTATGGGAGGAACACTCTCTGCGGTTAGTGAACAAAATAAAGGCTCTACATTTACCTTTGTAATTCCACTTAAAACATCAAAAAGTAAGGTGCTAATTAAACCCGTTACCAAAATTAATTTACCTCCACTTAATATTTTAGTGGTAGACGATATTTTGCAAAATATTGAATTACTTACAAGGCTTTTAGAGCGCGATGGACATAGTGTTATTTCAGCTTTGGATGGAAAAAAAGCTTTACAGCATATGGAAGAACACACATTCGATGCCGTGCTAATGGATATTCAAATGCCCGTTATGGACGGCTTAGCTACGGCAAAAGCTCGAAGAATATATGAAACGAATAATAACATTCCAAATATCCCTATTATTGCTTTAACGGCTAGTGTACTTGAAGATGATAAACGTGCAGCTAAAAGTGCAGGAATGAATGGCTTTGCAAGTAAACCGATAGATATCGATAAAATTTATATTGAGTTAGCTCGTTCAATAGGAATTAAATTTGATCACACTGAAATAATTGACGTAAATGAAGTGTCTCCTTCTGCATTAATAGATTGTGAAAAAGGTGTGGCATTATGGGGTTCCCAACAAAAACTACTTACAGAACTTAGTTTATTTGTTAAAAACTATGGTGATATAACCGAAGAGTTAATAAATTTATGTAAAACTCAGCAATGGAAAAAATTAGCTGAAGAAAGCCATAAACTTAAAGGCTTATCTGGTAATTTAGCCTTAACTAAATTACATCGTATTTTTTCAAGTATTGAGCAATCGGCCAATCAGAAAGATGAAGCTTTGTGTCGTGTATGTATAGAAGATCTTGAGCTAACATTAAATAGTTTAAAAGAGTTTATTGTTGAAAAAGAAAGTGCTGACAGTATTGAGCAAACACAAGAAAATTGGGTGAAATTAACTGAAGGTGAATGGTTAAATTTACTCTACAAACTTGAAAAAATGATTGAACGACAAGGTTTTGATGAATCTTTACTTAAAGCTTTAAGTGACGCAGCTTATCCATCAATATACGAATTAAGTCAAAAAGTCATACTAGCAATGAATGATTTTGAGTATGAAAGTGCAAAACATTTAATGCAAGAGCTAATAACCCAAGTAAAAGGCAATGGAGCGGTAAATGAGAAATGAGAAAGAGCATCAGTATAAAGTATTAATAGTAGACGACGAACCTACTAATTTACGGGTGCTTAAACAAATTCTTCAAGAGCGTTATCGTTTGTCTTTTGCTAAAAATGGCGAAGATGCGATCAACTTTGCAGAGAAAGACTTACCGGATCTTATTTTACTTGATGTAATGATGCCCGGTATGACAGGCTTTGAAGTGTGCTCTAAGCTTAAAAGTTTAGATAAAACAAAATCTATTCCTATTATTTTTGTTACAGCCTTGAACGACGATACAGATGAAACAAAAGGTTTTGAAGTAGGTGCCGTAGATTATATCACTAAGCCTGTGTCGCCTGCAGTTGTTAGGGCTAGAGTAAAAACACATTTATCGTTAGTTCATGCAGAAGAACTAAGACGAACACGTTTACAAATTATTCAGCGTTTAGGGCGAGCGGCTGAATATAAAGATAATGAAACGGGCATGCATGTTATGCGCATGAGTCATTATTCACAAGTTATCGCCTTATCTTATGGACTATC
Organism: Pseudocolwellia agarivorans; assembly: GCF_002000085.1. Taxonomy (GTDB): domain Bacteria; phylum Pseudomonadota; class Gammaproteobacteria; order Enterobacterales; family Alteromonadaceae; genus Pseudocolwellia; species Pseudocolwellia agarivorans. The sequence continues at coordinate 1,712 of NZ_MUZU01000007.1, read as the reverse complement.
TAAAGCTCATTCTGAAAATATTCTTAACGCTGCTCCCATGCACGATATAGGTAAAATAGGTATTGCTGATAGTATAATGCTCAAGCCTGGAAAGCTTACCGATGAAGAGTTTTCTATTATGAAAACTCACCCTCAAATAGGCGCTGAAATTTTAGGTGAAACAGATTCAGAGCTTTTATGTTTAGCAAAAGTAGTGTCGTTGACCCATCATGAAAAATGGGATGGTACCGGTTATCCAAATCAATTAAAAGGTGAAGCAATTCCTATTGAAGGTCGTATTGTTGCCTTGGCGGATGTGTTTGATGCGCTTACGAGTAAACGTCCTTATAAAGAAGCTTGGTCGGTTGAAAAAACTATGGATTATATACGTAGCCAAAGCGGTAAACACTTTGATCCAGAACTGGTTATTGTAATAGAAAATGAACTAGATAAAATTTTGAGTATTAAAGAAAAATGGCTTGATGAATAAATAGTATTTACAGTGATTTATTTTTAGGGATATGTAGAGGGAAAAATTATAAGGAAATACAAAAAATATTAACGAGCAAAAATGAAAGTTTTCCATTTTGCTCGTTAAGTGCTAGTTAAATATTAACTTGCAGTAGTGTCATTCACTTGCGCTTCTCTTTTTTCTGTACGATCTTTCATTTTAGAACGAAATTCTTTCTTCTTTTCTTCAATCAATGTTTTTAGTTCTTCATGGTTATCAATGTATGACCTCATGGCTGTTTTACGAGCTTCATACTTAGCTTTTAATTCAGCTTTTTTAATCGCTAAACCTTCAGTATCCCCAGCCTTTTTTAAGGCTCTTAATTCAGAGCGTGTTGTTTCACGTTCAAGTTTTTGAAGGTCAATCTCACCCTGGGTAATATCACCTTGCTGTAACATATAGTCGCGAACTATCTCGCTGATATGATGTTTACCTTTATGGTGATGTTTCATTTTATGGCCGTGTTTAAATGCTGACTTTTTAACATCGGTTGCTGTGTTGTGTGTATCAAAAGCGCTTACTGTAAATCCTGTAGTAAGGGCTAAAATTGCTGCGATTGAGATTAATTTAATTTTCATAAAAACACCTTTATATATTGAATTTATTCATTGTTAATACGGTAGTAAATATTAGGTTGTTACCGTTTTCATAACTATTAACGTAAACAAAATATAAAAGGTTGCAAAAAAAGCTAAATAACATGAACTCTTGATAATGGACGTACTCATTTTATGCCAAGTTCAAGTTAAATAAGTAAAGCCTTTCCTGCTAATAATTTTTCATTATCTTATTTTTAATATAAAAAATAAGTGTCACTTATTTTTGTTTATTACATTACCTATTAACTCAAACATATTATTTAGTTTTTATAGAACTAAATAGAGTGGAAATTAATAGGTATTAGCATGAAAAAACAAATTGTAATTGGAAATATTATTACCGTATTTTTATTTGTTTTATCCTTTTCTCAAACGTTACTAGCCAATGATGAAATGATAAACCTGAGTCAATGGCACCTAGAGTGGAGTGATGAATTTAATTATTCGAATAAACAATTAGATCAAAATTGGATATCTCAAAAGGTACGTGCCGATATGTACCGTAATTATATGAATACGGTAGTGTTCAAAAATCTGTGTCATTTCAGTAAACTAGTAAAAACAGGAATGACACATGACAAATCAATTCAATTTCGAAGATGCAGTTAAAGCACTTCAAGCAG
>NZ_MUZU01000006.1 GCF_002000085.1 Pseudocolwellia agarivorans | reverse complement strand
GGCGACAACTTAAAGTTTGTTGTAGAGCTGATCAACCCAGTAGCGATGGACGAAGGTTTACGCTTCGCGATCCGTGAAGGTGGTCGTACAGTTGGTGCTGGTGTAGTTTCAAAAATTATCGACTAATTTTTGTCAGATACAGAACTTAAAAAAGGATGCTTCGGCATCCTTTTTTGTCTTTCAAAAAGTTCTTTTTTTTAAATATTTCAGTTTTATTTTGATATATGTTTTTTCAACTGTGTTATGTGACAGTGTAATGGCTGTTTCGTATGCTTGGATTGCCAGGTGTGTTTTATTGGTATGTAGATAGAGTTTCGCTTGCGCTAAATAAAATGGAGGGTAGCTTGCTAATGTATCTGCAATCAATTTTAGTGTAGCCTCTGCAGTATCATATTGGTTCAACATCATATCAACAACTGCTGTATTCAGCTGAATAATGGGAGAATATTGGTAAGTTAATAGTTTTTTATATAGCAAATAGATTTGCTGCCAATCCGTCTTATTATGGCTTTTTGCTTGGCTGTGTAAACCAGAAATAGCTGCTTCTATATGATAAGAGCTGACTTCACCCATACGTAAAGATTTTTGCAATAGAATATCAGCTTCTTGTATTGCTTGTTGATCATAGAGACTTCTGTCATGGTCTTCTAAAGGAATAAACGAGTGCACGCAACGCGCATTGCTCCTCGCATGGGTAAATAACATTAAAGAAAGAAGAGCAAGGCATGTTGATTGATCGCGGTAGTAATGGCACAGAAGTTTTACCATAAAAATAGCCTGCTTGCATATTTGTTTGCATAACAGCTTGTTGCCAGAGCTTGAATGATAACCTTCATTAAAAATAAGATAGAGGGCATGCATCACGACACTGAGTCGTTTTTTGAGCTTGTCTCGTGAAGGTAGGTCTAAACATATTTTATTAGCATTTATCTTGCGTTTAGAACGCGTTAAGCGCTGTTCTAATGTTTTTTCTGATGTAAGTAAAACTCTTGATATATCACGTAGATTAAAGCCCATAACAAGCTTTAGCGTCATTAGTAATTGATTTTCCATATTTATAGCTGGGTGGCAGCAGATAAAGATAAGCCTAAGCACTGCATCCCCAGAAGTTTCATTGTCAAAATTAATGATTTCTACTGTAATACATTCAAGTTCAACTGAAAGTTGAGGTTTTTCTTTTCGTAATAGGTCAATGGCTTTGTTAGAAGCAACTCTAATCAACCATGCTTGTGGTGATTTAGGTATTTCATTCCCCCAATGGTTAAGCGCAGCAATACTTGCTTCTTGTAGCGCATCTTCAGCTAAGCTGATGTCGCCTAACTTATTGACTAAACACGCCAAAGTAGCTCCATAATGTCGCTGTATCAGCTGCGCTATATCCATGAGTAAGCTTTATAGTTATTCAATAAGCATTACAGGTCTAACTTCTACGCAGCCATCTTTAGCTGACGGAATACGAGAGGCTATTTCAATGGCTTCATCTAAAGAAGCAGCTTCAATAAGATAGTAACCACCTAGTTGTTCTTTAGTTTCAGCAAAAGGCCCATCAGTTAGTAGAGTTTCACCATTTCTCACACGAATAGTTGTTGCGGTGTCAGTGGGGAGTAGTGCTTCGCCACCAATATGATTGCCTGATGCTTCAATTTCTTTAGTGAATTCATCATATTCAGCAAATAATGCTTGGTTAGCTTTTTCATCACGCTTTTCTGCTAATGTTTCAGCTTCAAATATTAAACATAGATATTTCATGATTGTTATCCTTGTAATGACTCAATTAATTAAATAGTTCGTTATTAAGACGTTGTAAAGTCAATTTTCCCGACAATTATTTTAATCTTTTAAATAATACTAATCGTAATTACCTATTGATTATTTATACTTGTTTGAATGGCTAATTACATCGTATTAAAGTGAATAATACCTCGCGTACAGGCAGTAGGTGCTTAGGTTCAGTCTGGAACGATGAATTTGTATATTTGACAATTCGTTCTTCGTATAAAATAGGTTAATTCATTAATGCGTTTAGTATAAACCGTATAACAGCATAAAATTCACGTATAAAAAAGCCCCGCATATGCGAGGCCCTTAATATTAACTTGTTAAGTTAAAATTACTTTTTAGCATTACGCTCTTTAACTTCAGATATTACAGTTTCAGCAACGTTGTTAGGACAAGGCATATAGTGTGAGAACTCCATAGAGAATTGACCACGGCCAGATGTCATTGTACGTAACGATCCGATGTAACCAAACATCTCTGAAAGAGGAACATCAGCTTTAATGCGAACACCAGTAGAAGAAGGTTCTTGATCTTTGATCATACCACGACGACGGTTAAGGTCACCGATCACATCACCAACATGATCTTCAGGTGTGAATACATCAACTTTCATAATTGGTTCAATTAATTGAGCACCAGCTTTAGGAATTGATTGACGGAAAGCACCTTTAGCAGCAATTTCAAAAGCAACAGCAGATGAATCTACAGCATGGAAACCACCATCGTATAATTCTACTTCAACATCTAATACAGGGAAACCAGCAAGAGTACCGGTATCCATCATAGATTTGAAACCTTTCTCAACAGCTGGGAAGAATTCTTTAGGAACATTACCACCAACAACTGACGATTTGAAAACGAAACCAGAACCTGGCTCACCAGGACGAATACGGTAATCAATTTTACCAAACTGACCAGAACCACCTGATTGTTTCTTATGTGTGTAAGAATCTTCAATGGCTTGAGTAATTGTTTCACGGTAAGCAACCTGAGGTTTACCAACAACTAAATCAACACCGTATGTACGCTTAAGAATATCTACTTTGATATCTAAGTGAAGCTCACCCATACCACGTAGGATTGTCTCGCCTGAATCAATATCAGTTTCAACTTGGAAAGTAGGATCTTCAGCAACCATCTTACCGATAGCAATACCCATCTTCTCAGATCCACCTTTATCTTTCGGTGTTACAGAAATTGAGATTACTGGAGCAGGGAATACCATAGCTTCTAATGTACAAGGATCTTTAGGATCACATAATGTGTGACCTGTTTGTACATTTTTCATACCTACGATAGCTAAAATATCACCAGCTTGTGCTTCAGATAATTCAGTACGGTCATCAGCTTGCATTTCTACCATACGGCCAACACGTTCAGTTTTACCTGTGAATGAGTTTAATATGGTATCGCCTTTCTTAAGTTTACCTGAATAGATACGGATAAAAGTAAGTGCACCAAAACGGTCATCCATAATTTTGAATGCTAACGCTTTAAATGTTGCTTCAGTATCAACAACAGCAAACTTACCAGTAGGTTCACCTAACTCATCTGTTAAAGGTTGAGGGTTAACATCCGTAGGACAAGGTAAGTAGTCAACAACAGCATCAAGAAGAAGTTGCATACCTTTGTTTTTGAATGCTGAACCACAGTATGTAGGGAAGAACATTAATTCGTTCGTACCTTTACGAATACATGCTTTAATTTGCTCTTCAGTAGGTGTAAGTTCACCTTCTAAGTAATCCATTAATAGATCTTCGTCTGCTTCTAAAGCAGTCTCAATCATTTGCTCACGGTATATAGCGGCATCATCAACCATGTGAGCAGGGATATCAGTGATTTCGTAGTTTTCAGGAAGACCAGTGTCATCCCAAACATAAGCCTTTTGGCTAAGTACATCTACAACACCAACGAAATCATCTTCTTCACCAATTGGTAAAGTCATGATAAGTGGGTGAGCACCTAATACTTTTTTTACTTGGTCTGTTACACGGTAAAAATTAGCACCTAAACGGTCTAATTTGTTAACGAATATTAAACGGGCTACTTTTGAGTCGTTCGCGTAACGCCAGTTAGTTTCTGATTGAGGTTCAACACCACCTGAACCACAGAATACACCAACACCACCATCAAGAACTTTTAATGAACGGTAAACTTCTACAGTAAAGTCAACGTGACCAGGAGTGTCAATTACGTTAAAACGGTGCTTTTTCCATTCACAAGTAACGGCTGCAGACTGGATAGTAATACCGCGCTCAGCTTCTTGCTCCATGAAGTCAGTCGTAGACTCACCATCATGTACTTCACCAGTTTTATGAATTTTACCGGTTAATTTAAGGATACGTTCAGTTGTTGTGGTTTTACCAGCATCAACATGAGCGAAGATACCAATATTTCTGTATTTAGATAAATCTGCCATTACTTTACTCTATTTTAAGTTCTACTAAAAAAGCGGAATTGTTGAAAATTTGCGCGCGAGTATACCATTACTAAAAATAAATCTACATAAAAAAAATAGTTAACTTTAATTATTTGAGCGCATTCTATATCTAAGGTAAAAAATAGTTTGATAATTAATCACTTTATGTAATGTGCTTTACTTATTATCTGAGACAAGTGTTGAATCATTAAATGATGAGAAAAACAAAATATATGGTTAAACACTTTTTAAGTGCTATTTAATCAAGTTATAAAAAGTCAGTTTACGTTATTGGCAGGTTAAATCGTAAAACGGTAAAGCATAAATATAACTTTAGGAAAATTTATACAATGGATGAGTTGACATTAAAGCTTTACAGCACACATCTAGTTATTACTCAATGACCTTACTCAGTGTCGAACAAAAAATGAATTCTTCTGCTTATATATAGGTACGATTAAACAGACACGTAATAAAAAGTTGCGTTAACTTAGTTGTTATGTATAATACGCCTCCACGTTGAGCATGCTTAACGTGATTATACTGAAATTTTATCGATTGAGTTTCAGATTACAGCAATCCCGATATGGGATTGAATGATATATATAGCGACACACCCCCCTTTAATATATTGAAAGGTGATGGGCTGTGTTTTGTTGTTCTTTAAAATGGGGATTTGATTCATGTCAAATCAAAGAATTCGCATTCGTTTGAAAGCGTTCGATCATCGTTTGATTGATCAATCAACTGCTGAAATCGTAGATACTGCTAAACGTACTGGCGCACAGGTTCGTGGACCAATTCCACTACCTACACGTAAAGAACGTTTTACTATCTTGACTTCACCACACGTTAACAAAGATGCTCGTGATCAATACGAAATTCGTACTCACAAGCGCTTAATTGATATCGTAGAACCAACTGAAAAGACTGTTGACGCATTAATGCGTTTAGATCTTGCAGCTGGTGTTGATGTTCAAATCAGCTTGGGTTAATAGGGGGTTTTTAACATGACTATAGGTCTAGTTGGACGTAAAGTAGGTATGACTCGCATCTTCACTGAAGATGGTGTTTCAACGCCTGTTACAGTCCTAGAAGTTGAAGCCAACCGTGTTGCTCAGGTTAAAACTGTTGACAACGATGGTTATTCAGCGCTTCAAGTTACTACGGGTAGCAAAAAAGCTAATCGTACTAACAAGCCAACAGCTGGTCATTTTGCTAAAGCTGGTATCGAAGCAGGTCGTGGCCTGTGGGAATTCCGTTTAGATGCAAATGAAGGTGAAGGTCTTGAATTAGGCAGTAATATTACTGTTGAATTATTCAACGACACTAAATTAGTAGACGTAACTGGAACTTCGAAAGGTAAAGGTTTCCAAGGCGGTATCAAACGTTGGAATTTTTCAATGCAAGATGCTACTCATGGTAACTCTATCTCTCACCGTTCAAACGGTTCTATCGGCCAGTGTCAAACACCAGGTCGTGTCTTCAAAGGCAAAAAAATGTCTGGTCACATGGGGGCTGTGAAAGTAACTACACAAAACCTTGAATTGGTTCGCGTTGACGCAGAACGTAACTTGCTCCTTATTAAAGGTGCAGTTCCGGGTGCAATCAACGGTAACGTAATCATTAAACCAGCTGTTAAAGCCTAACGTCCGGGAGATTTGTGATGGAATTAGCATTAAAAGACGCTTCAGGCGCTCTTCAAGTTTCTGAAACAACTTTTGGACGTGAGTTTAATGAAGCATTAGTACATCAAGTAGTTGTTGCTTACGCAGCAGGTTCTCGTGCAGGTACTCGTGCTCAAAAAACTCGTTCAGAAGTTAGCGGTGGCGGCAAGAAACCTTGGCGTCAAAAAGGTACTGGCCGTGCGCGTGCTGGTACAACTCGTGGTCCAATTTGGCGTTCAGGTGGTGTAACATTTGCTGCTAAACCTCAAGACCACAGCCAAAAAGTTAACCGTAAAATGTACCGTGGTGCTATCGCTAGTATCCTATCTGAGTTAGTTCGTCAAGAACGCTTGATTGTGGTAGAAAATTTTGCAGTAGAAACACCAAAAACTAAAGAGTTAGTAGCTAAACTTAACGCTTTGGAGTTAAAAGATGTATTAATCGTAACTCCAGAAGTTGATGAAAATTTATTTTTATCAGCACGCAACTTATATAAAGTTGATGTACGTGATGTAGACGGTATTGACCCAGTTTCTTTAGTTGGTTTCGAAAAAGTTTTGATGACTGCTACTGCAGTTAAGCAAATTGAGGAGATGTTATCATGATAAACGAAGAACGTTTGTTAAAGGTGCTTTTAGCGCCGAACATTTCTGAGAAAAGCACTATGGCTGCTGAAGCAAACAACACTGTTGTTTTCAAAGTTGCTACTACTGCTACTAAAGCTGAAATCAAAGCAGCCGTTGAGAAGCTTTTCGAAGTTTCTGTCGAAGGTGTTCGTACGCTAAATGTTAAAGGTAAGACTAAACGTACAGGTGCTCGTATCGGTCGTCGTAACGACTGGAAAAAAGCATATGTAACTCTTGCTGAAGGTAGCGAAATCGACTTCGTCGGCGCGGAATCATAGGAGCAGTTAAAAATGGCTATAGTAAAATGTAAACCTACTTCTCCGGGTCGTCGCCACTTAGTTAAAGTGGTTAACGCCGAGTTGCATAAAGGTAAGCCTTACGCACCATTACTTGATACTAAATCAAAGTCTGGTGGTCGTAACAATAACGGTCGTATTACAGTACGTCACATTGGTGGTGGTCATAAACAACACTACCGTATGATTGACTTTAAACGTACTAAAGATGGTATCCCTGCAAAAGTTGAACGTTTGGAATATGATCCAAATCGTACAGCTAATATTGCACTTGTATTATACGCAGATGGCGAACGTCGTTACATATTGGCTCCAAAAGGCCTAACTGCTGGTGATGTTATCCAGTCAGGTGTAGACGCTCCAATTAAGCCAGGTAATACATTACCATTACGCAATACTCCTTTAGGTAGTGTTGTACACGCAATTGAACTTAAACCAGGCAAAGGTGCTCAAATCGCACGTGCAGCTGGTGCATATGCTCAATTAGTAGCTAAAGACGGCGCGTATGTAACATTACGTTTACGTTCAGGCGAAATGCGTAAAATTGAGTCTGATTGTCGTGCTACATTAGGTGAAATTGGTAATTCTGAGCATATGCTTCGCTCTTTGGGTAAAGCTGGTGCTTCAAGATGGCGCGGTGTTCGTCCTACTGTTCGTGGTGTTGCCATGAACCCAGTAGACCATCCACACGGTGGTGGTGAAGGTAAAACTTCAGGCGGTCGTCATCCGGTATCACCTTGGGGTGTACCAACTAAGGGTTACAAGACTCGTTCAAACAAGCGTACCGATAAATTTATCGTACGTCGTCGTACTAAATAGTACTAACTAAGTAAAGAGGATTCACCATGCCACGTTCTCTCAAGAAAGGTCCATTTATAGACCTGCACTTGTTGACGAAGGTAGAGAAAGCTCTGGAAAGCGGGAATAAAAAGCCAATTAAAACTTGGTCCCGTCGTTCAATGATCATACCTAATATGATCGGATTGACCATAGCTGTCCATAATGGCCGTCAACACGTACCTGTATTTGTAACTGATGAAATGATCGGTCACAAATTAGGAGAATTTGCACCAACTCGTACTTACCGCGGCCATGTTGCGGATAAGAAAGCGAAAAGATAAGGGGAAATTAAATGGAAGCTATTGCTAAACATAAATTTGCCCGTGGTTCTGCTCAAAAAGCACGTTTAGTTGTGGATCAAATCCGCGGCTTACATGTTGAAAAAGCACTTGAAATATTAACTTACAGCAATAAACAAGCTGCAGTGTTAGTTAAAAAAGTACTTGATTCAGCAATTGCTAATGCTGAGCATAACGAAGGTGCAGATATTGATGAACTAATCGTTAAAACTATAATGGTTGACGATGGTCCAACAATGAAGCGTATTAGACCTCGTGCGAAAGGCCGTGCCGATCGTATAATTAAGCGTACAAGCCACATTACTGTGATTGTATCTGATAGCTAGGAGATATTAGTATGGGTCAAAAAGTACATCCAAACGGTATACGCCTAGGTATCACGAAACCTTTCGCGTCTACTTGGTTTGCAAGTAATAAAGATTTTGCTGCTAATTTGCACGGTGACCATTTGGTTCGTGCATACTTAACTGAAAAGTTAAAACGTGCTTCATTATCTAAGGTTGTAATTGAGCGTCCAGCTAAATCTATCCGCGTAACAATTCACACTGCTCGTCCGGGTGTTGTTATCGGTAAGAAAGGCGAAGACGTAGAAAAATTACGTTTACAAGTATCAAAAATTGCTGGTGTTCCAGCTCAAATCAACATTGCTGAAGTACGTAAGCCTGAAATGGATGCGCAGTTAGTTGCTGAGAGTATCACTAGTCAATTAGAGCGTCGTGTTATGTTCCGTCGCGCTATGAAGCGTGCAGTACAAAATGCAATGCGTTTAGGTGCTAAAGGTATTAAAGTTCAAGTTAGCGGTCGTTTAGGCGGAGCAGAAATTGCTCGTGCTGAATGGTATCGTGAAGGTCGTGTTCCATTACACACTTTACGTGCTGATATCGATTACGCAACAGCTGAAGCTAATACTACCTATGGTATTATCGGTGTTAAAGTTTGGATCTTTAAAGGCGAAATTATTGGCAATATGCCATTACAAGCAGAGCAACCAGCTGCTAAGCCTAAAAGAAAAAACAACCGCAAGAGCAGTAAGTAGAGGAATAAGTAATGTTACAACCAAAACGTACTAAATTCCGTAAGCAATTTAAACTGCGTAACCGTGGTCTTGCACACACTGGTAGCGCTGTTAGCTTCGGTACTTTCGGGTTGAAATCACTTGAGCGTGGTCGTATGACTGCACGTCAAATTGAAGCAGCTCGTCGAGCTATGACTCGTCACGTTAAGCGTCAAGGTAAAATTTGGATCCGTGTATTCCCTGATAAGCCAATTACTAAAAAACCATTAGAAGTTCGTATGGGTAAAGGTAAAGGTTCAGTGGAATATTGGGTATGTCAAATTCTTCCTGGTCGTGTTCTTTATGAAATGGAAGGTGTTCCTGAATCTGTAGCACGTGAAGCATTTGCATTAGCAGCTGCTAAACTGCCATTCAAAACAACCTTCGTAACTAGAACGGTGATGTAATGAAAGCTAGTGAACTTAAAAATAAAAGCATTGAAGAGCTAAACGCTGAATTATTAGGCTTACTTCGCGAGCAGTTTAACTACCGCATGCAAGCAAGCACTGGTCAATTAGCGCAAACTCACTTGCTTAGACAAGTACGCCGTAATATCGCGCGTGTTAAGACTATCATAACTGAAAAGGCAGGTAAGTAATGAGCGAAGTTAAAGTTCGTACACTACAAGGTCGTGTTATCAGTGACAAAATGGATAAGTCTATCACTGTCCTGATTGAGCGTCGTGTTAAGCACCCTATGTACGGTAAATTCATCACTCGTTCAACTAAGTTGAAAGCACATGATGAAACTAACCAATGTGCACCAGGTGACGTAGTAACTATTCGTGAATGTGCTCCAATTTCTAAGTCTAAAAACTGGACTTTGGTTGACATAATCACTAAAGCGTAATTTATTGTTAAAATAATTAACGTTAAATAGTTATACAAAAAACCCTATCATTTATTTGGTAGGGTTTTTTTATGCCTAGAAAATATAACAGACCCTAATAAGACAGCATAGTTTTTAGGTAATTGACAAATAATATAAATTTAATTCTTTATATTAAAGGAGGGGTAATGAGATACTTGTTAGTGTTTATACAAATATCCAAATCTAGGTTAATTGAAGTACTCAATATATGTACTGTGGTAGGAAAGCATATTAAGAATGCATTTCTTATTCACCTATATATTCGATAAAGTACATTTGGCTGTAATGTTTAATAATTTTAGCAGTAACCCTCCGTATTTATAAATTAAAGCGTTATTAATTACTTTGTTTGTAGAAAGGTTTTATAACTACGTTTTATTTTAAAATATGAATTATCTAACTTACCAGAACAATAAATATTCAGTGAATATACTTACTATAAGTCTTGATACAGCTAACTCTGCCACATTGTTCATTTTTTCTTAATTTAAGGTATCACTTTTTAACCGGTGGTGTTATAATCTCGCGCCCGCTCGTTGTGAGTGGGCTTTAGAAGGCAGTGACGGGTCAAATTTCTGGCCTTGAATTTAATCTTTTATAAGATAATTTAGCGGAGACATATTAAATGATCCAAATGCAATCACAATTGAACGTAGCTGATAACAGCGGCGCTCGACGTGTACAATGTATAAAGGTTCTTGGTGGTTCGCACCGTCGCTACGCACGCATTGGTGATATCATTAAAATTGCAGTGAAGGAATCAAATCCTCGCGGTAAGGTTAAAAAAGGTGATGTTCTTACTGCAGTAGTGGTGCGCACTAAGAAAGGTGTTCGTCGTTCAGATGGTTCTACCATCCGTTTTGATGAAAATGCGGCTGTAATGTTAAATGCTAACTTACAACCAATTGGTACTCGTATTTTCGGTCCTGTGACACGTGAACTTCGTAATGAAAAGTTCATGAAAATTGTTTCACTTGCACCAGAAGTACTTTAAGGAGTCACGATAATGGCATCTAAAATTCGTCGTGATGATGAAGTAATCGTACTTGCAGGAAAAGACAAGGGCAAAACTGGTAAAGTGACCAAAGTTCTTGTAGAAGAAAGCAAAGTATTTGTTGAAGGTATTAACTTGATCAAAAAGCACACTAAGCCTGTACCTCAGTTACAGCAGCCTGGTGGGATTGTTGAAAAAGAAGCACCTTTAAATGTTTCCAACGTTGCGATTTTAAACCCAGCTACTGGGAAAGCGGATCGTGTTGGTTTTAGAGATGAAAACGGAAAGAAAGTACGTTTTTTCAAATCTAATAACGAATTAATTTAATTGGAGTAAACGATGGCGAAACTGCATGATTTTTACAAAGATACAGTTGTAGCTGAATTGCAAAAGCAATTTGCTTACAAAAGTGTCATGCAAGTCCCTCGGATTGAAAAGATCACCCTTAACATGGGTGTTGGTGAAGCTATATCTGATAAAAAGGTATTAGAACACGCCACGAATGATCTTACTGCAATCTCAGGTCAAAAGCCGGTCACGACAGTAGCACGCAAATCAGTTGCGGGCTTCAAAATTCGTGAAGGCTATCCTATAGGTACAAAAGTAACTCTACGCGGTGAGCGTATGTGGGAGTTTTTAGAGCGTTTAATTTCTATCTCTATTCCACGTATTCGCGATTTTCGTGGCTTAAATCCTAAGTCATTCGATGGTCGTGGTAACTACAGCATGGGTGTACGTGAACAAATTATCTTCCCGGAAATCGAATACGATAAAATCGATAAAATTCGTGGATTAGATGTCACTATCACTACGAGTGCGAAGAATAACGAAGAAGGTCATGCATTATTGACTGCCTTCAACTTCCCATTTAAGAAAAAGGTGTAGAGTTATGGCTAAATCGTCAATGAAAGCTCGTGAAGCTAAAAGAACTAAGCTTACAACTCAGTATGCTGAAAAGCGTGCAGCGTTGAAAAAAATCATCTCAGGTGTTAATTCTTCTGAAGAAGAACGTTGGGATGCGGTATTGAAACTTCAAAGTTTACCTCGTGATTCAAGCAGTAGTCGTCAACGTAATCGTTGTAATATTACTGGTCGTCCACATGGATACTTACGTAAATTCGGTTTAAGCCGAATCAAGTTGCGTGAAGCAACTATGCGTGGTGAAGTTCCAGGTCTTAAGAAAGCTAGTTGGTAATTCACGGGAGTAAATGGTTATGATGACTGATCCTATCGCGGACATGTTTACACGCATCCGCAACGGTCAATCTGCAGCTAAAACTGCAGTAACAATGCCATCTTCTAAGGTTAAAGTAGCAATTGCTAACTTACTTAAAGAAGAAGGTTACATCTCAGAGTATTCAGTATCAGGTGAAGCAAAACCTGAACTTGCTGTTACTTTGAAATATTTTGAAGGTAAAGAAGTAATCGAAACAATCAAACGTGTTTCACGTCCTGGTCTTCGTGTATACAAAGGAGCTAACGAGCTACCTAAAGTATTAGCGGGAATGGGTATTGCGATTGTATCAACTTCTAAAGGTCTTATGACTGATCGCGCCGCTCGCTCTGCGGGTCTTGGTGGCGAAATCCTCGGTTTCGTAGAGTAAGGAGCAGAACTATGTCTCGTGTTGCAAAAGCACCTGTCCAAGTACCTGCTGGCGTTACTATTACGTTATCTGGTCAAGACATTAAAGTAAAAGGTCCTGTAGGTGAACTTTCACATACTATCCATAGTTTAGTAGCGGTATCTTATGAAGATAACACTATAACAACGGGTGTAGTAAGTGAAGAGAAAGCTGCTTGGGCTCAAGCCGGTACTGCACGTGCTTTAATCAATAATATGGTTGAAGGTGTAAGTAAAGGTTTTGAAAAGAAACTAGTTTTAAACGGTGTTGGTTACCGTGCAAAAGCTGCAGGTAAGAATTTAAACTTATCTCTTGGCTTTTCACATCCGGTTGATCACGCTATTCCTGAAGGAATAACTGTTGAAACTCCTAGCCAAACTGAAATCACACTGAAAGGTGCTGATAAGCATTTAGTTGGTCAAACTGCAGCGAACATTCGTGAATACCGCAAGCCAGAGCCTTATAAAGGTAAAGGTATACGTTATTTAGACGAAAATGTTCGTCGTAAAGAAGCTAAGAAGAAGTAGGGTAATACGATGGATAAGAAAACATCTCGTTTGCGCCGCGCTAAACGCGCCCGTGCAAAAATTAGCGAGCTGGGTGCGAATCGTTTAGTCGTTCACCGTACTCCTCGCCACATTTACGCGCAATTGATTGCACCAACAGGTTCTGAAGTTATTGTAGCAGCGTCTACTTTAGATAAAGAATTAAGTGCTCAGTTAGAAAAAACAGGTAACGTTGAAGCAGCTATTGCTGTAGGTAAAGCTATTGCAGAACGTGCAGTAGCAAAAGGTATAACTACTATTGCCTTTGACCGTTCAGGTTTTCGTTACCATGGTCGCGTAAAAGCGTTAGCAGATGCAGCTCGTGAAGCTGGTCTACAGTTCTAGGGGTTGATGATGGCTAATCAAGAAAACTCACAACAAAGTGATTTAGCTGAAAAGTTAATCGCAGTTAACCGTGTTTCAAAAGTGGTTAAAGGTGGTCGTATTTTCAGTTTCACTGCACTAACAGTAGTTGGTGATGGCAACGGTCGCGTTGGTTTTGGTTACGGTAAAGCACGTGAAGTGCCTGCTGCAATTCAAAAAGCAATGGAAAAGGCTCGCCGTAACTTAGTAACAGTTGATCTGAAGGGTACTACTCTTCAACACCCTATTAAGGGGCGTCATTCTGGTTCTAAGGTTTACATGCAACCAGCTTCAGAAGGTACAGGTATCATCGCCGGTGGCGCGATGCGTGCAGTACTTGAAGTTGCAGGCGTACAGAACGTATTGTCAAAAGCATACGGTTCTACTAACCCAATTAACGTAGTTCGCGCTACTGTATCTGCTCTTGCGAATATGCATTCGCCGGAAGCTGTTGCAGCTAAACGTGGCAAAAGCGTTTCAGACATTTTGGGGTAATTGAGCATGGCTAAAACAGTTAAAATAACTCAAGTAAAAAGTTCTATAGGTCGTTTACCTAAACATAGAGCTACTTTAAAAGGTCTTGGATTACGTCGTATTCGTCATACAGTAGAGTTAGAAGATACTCCATCTGTACGCGGTATGATTAACCAAGTGTCTTACATGATTAAGGTGGAGGATTAATAATGCATTTAAATACTTTATCTCCTGCACCAGGTGCAAAGAAAGCTAAAAAGCGCTGTGGTCGTGGTATAGGTTCAGGTATCGGTAAAACAGGTGGTCGTGGTCACAAAGGTCAGAAATCTCGTTCTGGCGGTAGTGTTCGTCCTGGTTTTGAAGGCGGTCAAATGCCATTGAAACAACGTTTACCTAAATTTGGTTTCACGTCACGTAAATCTTTAGTTCACGCTGAAGTACGTTTACATGAGCTAAATACAATCACAGGTGATGTGATTGATATCTTTACTTTAAAAGATGCAAACTTAATTACACGTAACATCAAAACAGCAAAAATTATGTTGTCTGGTGAAATCACAAAACCTGTAACGGTTCGTGGTTTAAGTGTTACTAAAGGCGCACGTGCAGCTATTGAAGCTGCTGGCGGAAAAATCGAGGAATAGTACAGGCTATGGCTAAACCAGGTATGGATAACAAAGCGCAAGGCGGATTGTCTGAGCTTAAACAAAGATTATGGTTTGTATTCGGAGCACTTATTGTTTTCCGTTTAGGATCATTTGTGCCGATTCCTGGTATTGACGCCGCTGTATTAGCTCAGTTGTTTGAACAACAACAGGGTACCATTGTAGAAATGTTTAACATGTTCTCCGGTGGTGCTCTTGAGCGTGCCTCTGTATTGGCTTTAGGTATTATGCCGTACATTTCAGCTTCAATCATTATGCAATTGCTTACGGTTATTCACCCAGCAATGGCAGAATTAAAGAAAGAAGGTGAAGCAGGACGTCGTAAAATCAGTCAATATACTCGCTACGGTACTTTAGTACTTGCAATTGTACAATCTATAGCAATAGCAAAAAGCTTACCCGGTATGATGCCAGGTTTAGTAATGAATGCAGGAATAGGTTTCTATTTCGCGGCAGTAGTAAGTTTGGTTACTGGTACCATGTTTTTAATGTGGTTAGGTGAGCAAATTACTGAGCGCGGCATCGGAAACGGTATTTCGGTTCTAATTTTTGCTGGTATTGTTGCAGGTATGCCATCAGCTGTTGGTCAAACGGCAGAAATGGCGCGTCAAGGTGAATTGCACTTATTAGTATTATTACTTATTGGTGTTATTGTATTTGCCACTACTTTTTTCGTCGTATTTGTAGAGCGTGGTCAACGACGTATCGTTGTTAACTATGCAAAGCGTCAGCAAGGCCGTAAAGTTTTTGCTGCACAAAGTACTCATTTACCGTTGAAAGTTAATATGGCAGGTGTAATTCCTCCAATATTTGCTTCAAGTATAATCTTGTTCCCAGGAACACTTGCAAGTTGGTTTGGTCAGGGTGAAGGAATGGTTGCAGACTTCTTACAAGAAGTTTCAATCGCTATGTCTCCAGGACAGCCATTATATGTAATGTTGTTAGCAGCAGCGATTATATTCTTTTGTTTCTTTTACACGGCTCTTGTTTTTAATCCGCGTGAAACAGCTGATAACTTGAAAAAATCAGGTGCGTTTATTCCAGGGATTCGTCCTGGTGAACAAACGTCAAAATATATAGATAAAGTAATGACACGTTTAACCCTAGCGGGCGCGTTGTACATCACATTTATCTGTTTAGTACCTCAGTTTATAATTATCGCTTGGGACGTCAATTTTTACTTTGGCGGAACATCTCTACTGATAGTAGTTGTTGTAATTATGGATTTTATGGCCCAAGTGCAAACACATATGATGTCTCATCAATATGATAATGTACTTAAGAAAGCTAATCTTAAAGGCTATGGCAAGTAAGATTAGCTTACGTTTATATAACGGAGTAGTAAGATGAAAGTTCGTGCATCCGTAAAAAAGATTTGTCGTAATTGTAAAGTTGTTAAGCGTGCTGGTGTTGTTCGCGTTATTTGTAGTGAACCTAAGCATAAACAACGTCAAGGCTAAATCTTTAGCAGTAGCATTATACAGATAACTCTGTATAATGCCGCTTCGATTGCAAGAAAGAGACGGGTTGAGTATCCTAACGGGCTTTTCAACCTGATGTAATTTTAATTAAGAATAGGAGATGTGTTAGTGGCCCGTATCGCTGGCATTAACATCCCTGATCGTAAGCATGCAGTAATCGCCATTACTGCGATCTACGGTATCGGAGCAACTCGCGCAAAGTCAATTTGTGCTGGTGCAGGTATTGCAGAAACAACTAAGATCAGTGAATTGGACGAAGCTCAAATTGATTTGCTTCGTGCTGAAGTGGATAAATTCACCGTTGAAGGTGATTTACGCCGTGAAGTTTCAATGAATATTAAACGTCTTATGGATTTAGGTTGCTACCGTGGTATTCGCCACCGTCGCAGTCTTCCTCTACGTGGTCAACGCACTAAAACTAATGCGCGCACACGTAAAGGTCCTCGTAAGCCAATTAAGAAGTAAGAGGAACTAGACAATGGCTAAAACACCTGTACGTACGCGTAAACGCGTAAAAAAACAAGTTGCTGATGGCATGGCTCATATCCATGCATCTTTCAACAACACAATCGTGACTCTTACAGATCGTCAAGGTAATGCTTTATCTTGGGCGACTGCTGGTGGTTCAGGTTTCCGTGGTTCACGTAAATCTACTCCATTTGCTGCACAAGTTGCTGCAGATCGTGCGGGTAAAGCTGCACAAGAGTTTGGTTTGAAGAATATTGAAGTGTTCGTTAAAGGTCCAGGTCCAGGTCGAGAATCTGCTATCCGTGCCTTAAATGCTGCTGGTTTTAAAATCACCAACATTACTGACGTTACACCTATTCCTCATAATGGTTGTCGTCCTCCTAAGAAACGTCGCGTTTAATAGGAAAGTTGGAGAAAGAACATGGCAAGATATTTAGGTCCTAAGTTAAAGCTCAGTCGTCGTGAAGGAACAGATTTATTCCTTAAAAGCGGTGTAAGAGCAATTGACACTAAATGTAAATTCGAAATGGTTCCAGGTCAGCACGGTGCACGTAAAGGTCGCCTTTCTGATTATGGTATTCAGCTTCGTGAAAAACAAAAAGTTCGTCGTATATACGGCGTTCTTGAAAAACAGTTCCGCAACTACTATAAAGAAGCGGCACGTCTAAAAGGTAATACAGGTGAAAACTTATTACAACTTTTAGAAAAACGTTTAGACAACGTTGTATACCGTATGGGTTATGCAAGTACTCGAGCTGAAGCTCGTCAACTTGTAAGCCATAAAGCTATTACAGTAAACGGTGTTGTTGTTAATATTCCATCTTTCACTGTAAAAGCCGAAGATGTAGTTTCTGTACGTGAAAAATCTAAATCTCAAGCACGCATTATCGCAGCTTTAGAATTAGCTGAACAACGTGAGAAGCCAGTTTGGGTTGAAGTAGATAACAAGAAATTAGAAGGTGTTTTCAAACGCATCCCTGATCGCTCAGATTTATCTGCCGAAATTAATGAACAGTTGATTGTTGAACTTTACTCTAAGTAAAGTTGCACTTTAAGAGAGGACATAATGCAGGGTTCTGTAACCGAATTCCTTAGACCACGATTGGTAGATATTGACACACTTAGCCCGACTAGAGCTAAGGTAACTTTAGAGCCATTAGAACGTGGTTTTGGTCACACTTTAGGTAATGCGTTACGCCGCATCCTTTTATCTTCTATGCCGGGTTGTGCCGTAACAGAAGTAGAAATCGACGGCGTACTTCATGAGTACAGCAGTAAAGAAGGTGTTCAAGAAGACGTCATTGAAATACTGCTTAACCTTAAAGGACTAGCAATAAGTTTAGAAGGCAAAAATGAAGCCGTTCTTACTTTAACTAAGTCCGGTGAAGGCCCTGTAACGGCTGCTGACATTCAACATGATGGTGATGTAGAAATTGCAAATCCAGATCATGTAATCTGTAATTTAACAGGTGATGGTTCAGTAAATATGCGAATTAAAGTTGAAATGGGTAGAGGATATGTACCTGCTTCAGCACGTCGCGATGCCGAGGAAGACGATCGTGCTATTGGCCGTTTATTAGTAGACGCGTCTTTTAGCCCAGTTGTAAGAATTGCTTATGATGTTGATTCTGCACGTGTTGAACAACGTACAGATTTGGACAAATTAGTTCTAGATATGGAAACTAATGGTACATTAGATCCGGAAGAAGCTATCCGTCGCGCTTCAACAATTTTAGCTGAGCAGCTAGATGCGTTTGTAGAATTACGCGATGTGACTGAAGTAGAGCAGAAAGAAGAGAAACCACTTTTCGATCCTATCTTACTTCGTCCTGTGGATGACTTAGAACTTACTGTTCGTTCTGCAAATTGTTTGAAAGCAGAAGCGATTCAATATATTGGTGATTTAGTACAACGTGCTGAAGTTGAGCTTCTTAAAACACCTAACTTAGGTAAGAAGTCATTAACTGAAATTAAAGACGTATTAGCATCTCGTGGTTTGTCTCTAGGTATGCGCCTAGAAAACTGGCCGCCTGAAAGCATTGCTGATAACGACTAATTCGATCATTGTTTTTTAAATAGTTGAGATA
The DNA here is from genome assembly GCF_002000085.1 of Pseudocolwellia agarivorans. Taxonomy (GTDB): domain Bacteria; phylum Pseudomonadota; class Gammaproteobacteria; order Enterobacterales; family Alteromonadaceae; genus Pseudocolwellia; species Pseudocolwellia agarivorans. The sequence goes on along the minus strand of NZ_MUZU01000006.1, from coordinate 266,415 downwards.
AGGATTAACTTATGCGTCATCGTAAAAGCGGTCGCCAGTTAAACCGTAATAGCAGTCATCGCCAGGCGATGTTCCGCAATATGGCAAGTTCTTTAGTAAAACACGGCGTTATTAAAACGACTGTTGCTAAAGCTAAAGAATTACGTCGCGTTGTTGAGCCACTAATTACATTGGCCAAAACCGACAGTGTAGCAAACCGCCGTTTGGCATTTGCTCGCACACGTGATAAAGAAGTTGTAGGTATTTTATTCAGCGAACTTGGTGCTCGTTATCAAGAACGTCCAGGTGGATATACACGTATTTTAAAGTGTGGTTTCCGTACTGGTGATAAAGCGCCAATGGCTTATGTAGAGCTTGTAGATCGTCCAGTAGTTGAAGATGCTGAGATCGTTGAAGAAGCTGTAGAAGCATAACTCTATTTTGAGATGTTTTTACGTTAAAAACGGAGCTTAGGCTCCGTTTTTTATTATTAAAAATTTAATAATTTTACCCCTATAGCTTGACCCCACAAAGTTTTATTCGTATAACAAATACCGACCTTTTTTTGGATACCATTTATGTCGTCAAGAAACCCTATAATAGCTGTTACTGGATCATCTGGTGCAGGTACATCTACAACAACTGATTCCTTTGAGCATATCTTTCGTTCATTGGGTATTTCATCAGCTAAAGTTGAAGGTGATAGTTTTCATCGTTATTCAAGACAAGAAATGGATTTAGAAAAAAGAAAAGCGAGGGAAGATAAACGTAATATTAGTTATTTCGGTGATACCGCAAACGACTTTGACGCATTAGAAAACTTGTTTAAAGACTATTCTGAAACAGGCCAAGGAAAAATGAGAAGGTATTTGCATACTTTTGATGAAGCTGTACCTTACAACCAAATGCCGGGCACTTTTACTCCTTGGGAAGAGTTGGGTGAAGGAACAGATTTACTATTCTATGAAGGGCTTCATGGCGGTGTAGTGACAGAAAAAAATGATGTAGCTCAGCATGTAGATTTACTTATTGGTATGGTACCTATTGTTAATCTAGAGTGGATCCAAAAAATTGTCAGAGATACAAATCAAAGAGGTCATACTCGAGAGGCTGTTACAGCAAGTATTGTTAAAAGTATGGAGGATTATATATCCTTTATTACACCACAGTTCTCCCGTACTCATATTAACTTTCAACGTGTGCCTACCGTAGATACCTCAAACCCTTTTAGTGCTAAAGCTATTCCTACACTTGATGAAAGCTTTGTTGTTATTCGATTTCGGGAGGGGACTAAAGTCGATTTTCCATATTATCTTAATATGATTGATGGGGCATTTATGTCTCGTGTCAACACACTTGTTGTGCCTGGCGGAAAAATGGGGTTAGCTATGGAGCTACTATTAACACCTCTTATTCAAGAAATTATGCGTAAAAAAGAAAAAGCAAATAAGCAACTGGATTGGATGAGTGATTTATAATTAAGCCCATTTTTAGCTTATATCTGATTTAATTTCAAAACTGTGAGTAATGTTAACCGTTTTGTTTAGCATTAATGCCACAGAACAATACTTATCGGCAGATAAGCTCACAGCACGATCTACATGTTTGTGATTAATTTTGTTTCCCGTAATGATAAACGTTAGATGTATATCTGAAAATAATTTAGGAATAGAGTTGACTCGAGTGCCTTCTATCACTACCTCGCAACCAGTAATATCTTGTTTTGCCTTTTTTAAAATACTGACAACGTCGACAGATGAACAGCCTCCGAGTGATATTAAAACATTTTCTAGCGGGGTTGGCGCTAATTTACCATTATTAGCATCCATTAAAATAGAATGCCCTGATTCAGTGTAACCGACAAATAATTCATCGTTTGCCCACTTAACTACTGTATTCATTCAATTCCTTATTGTGAGTTGTAAGAGTTGATTTCGCTATCAAATAAATTCTTGATTAAAAGCGCAAATTCTTTAATAAAAGATAACTGTTCTGTAGATATAGGATTATTTACTACTGTAGATAATATTTCTTCTAGATCATATAAAATAGAATCAACTTCTCTTACAATAGTGTTGCGTTGATTAAATGTTAAGTTGCTGTTTTGCAGGCATACATTTATTATTTGTTCACCTAATTCTTCTTCAATTGTTTCAATAATTGAAGGAGATATGCTGTTAGGAGAATGCGGCATATTTTCAAATAAACTTAAGTGTTCAGTTAAGTATTCAATTAAATGCATGTAACCATTTTTATCTGTGACCATATAATTAAAAATTTAAGCTATAGTTAAGTACGTATTATAAATACAAGTATTACCTGAACTTTATTAGTACAGCGGTTCAGTGTAAGGAGTTATGTCCTAGCTGCTATGCTCAAACTAAAAGATATAGGGAGATTAGTCAATGCAAACTTAGTTAAGCTTATTTTAAGGGTAATTAAGTTAAATAATAAAAAGCTAATAAAAACAATGTGTTGAAATAATTATGAAATTTAATCGTATATAACAGTACTTTCGTCTCAAAAAAATTGAATTACCCTTGCCTACACGGAAAGATGTCGGAGTTGTTACGATTTGTAACGTGGTTATGGATCGCAAAAATCTAATTATAATAATTTTATTTCTAGTCCAAAGAGAACTATAAACATGAAAAATAATTTATCTAAAACGTTTAAAAGGTCATTAGCTGCCGCGGCAGTATGCTCTGTTCTAACTACTAATATCGCTTTTGCCGATGATTTACTTGGAAATGTTACTATTAGCAATGGTAATAATACCGGTTACCAAGTTAGAGCGGTTAATGATGATACGGGACAAACACGAACAGTTGATTTAAAAGAAGATGGTAGCTATCGGCTTGCTAAATTACCATCTGGTACTTATACCGTAACCGTACTTAAAGGCAATACAATATATGCGAATCAAAAGCTAGATCTATATTAGGTACAAATAGCGTTACTAACTTTGAAGTAACTAGCGCAGATGATACAGAAGTAATACAAGTTGTAGGGTCTTCTATTGCAACTATTGATATTACAGCTTCAGATTCAGGTCTTGTATTAGGTGAAGTTGAAATCGATCGCCTTCCTGTTGCTCGTAATATAACAGCTGTAGCCTTATTAGCTCCAGGTGTTATTCAAGGGGATGGGAATTTTGGTAATGTTGCATCGTTTGGTGGGTCATCTCCTTCTGAAAATGTATGTTATATAAATGGCATGGAAGTGACTGACACTCGTCAAGGATTAGGTTGTGGGGAATTACCTTTCGAATTTTATAAAGAATTTCAAGTGAAAACTGGTGGATATTCTGCTCGATACGGTCGTGCTACTGGGGGTATGGTGAATGCTACAGCTAAAAGTGGTACGAATGAATGGGAATTTTCGGCTACCGCTTCAATAGTACCAAACTCATTAAGAAGTGAAGGTCGTATTTCTCGTGGTAATGGTGGTACGGGCAAGGTATATCGTAATACTGAAAATGATACTAGAGATGAAACAGACTTAACTTTTTCTGTAGGCGGTCCAATCATTGAAGATACATTGTTCATGTATGCAATTGTAAACGCTAGAGATTATCAGCGTGAGTTTTCATGGAATCCCTCGACTCGTAAGCAATACTTAGCAGATGATGAATGGAGAACACGTGATTCATCAGGAAGTGATAATTTATTCTGGGGCGCAACAATAGATTGGGACATTAGCGATAATCATCGTTTATCTTATTTTGGATATTCAAATCGAAGCGATACAACTGAAGAAATTTTTGATTATGATCCAAATACTAATGAAATTGGCGATCGTAAAGGGGGGCAACTGCGTATGCGTGGCGGTGAAACCCATAGTTTAAACTATACAGGTTATATTACAGATGATTTAATTGTTACGGCTATGGCAGGTCGAATTGAAACACAATATGAAACTCGTCCAGAAGATATTCTTTGTGCAGATATTGTTGATAGTCGTACAAACCCAACAAATCCTGCTGTAGGTTGTGGTACAGGTACTCAATTCGGTGATAACTTAGATGAAAATGAACAGTGGGCTATTGATGTAGAATACATATTTGGTGATCATACCATCAATTTTGGTTATGAGAATCAAACTCGCTTTACAAGGAATATTTCTCTTCCTGCTGGCGGACATTCGTATACATATTCTTCATTAGCTAATGGTTCTGAAATTCAAGGTTCATCTGGTGTTTTGTATAGAAATGAAACTGGTGCTACACATGATTTAGTTTTTGATCGTATATTTGCTGGTGGTGGTGAATTTGAGAGTGATATCAAAGCATTTTATATTGAAGATAAGTGGGCTGTTACTGATGATTTAACTGTAACTATTGGCCTTCGTCGTGATGAGTTCTCAAACGTAGGTACTACAGGTAAAACATTAACAGATTTTACAACTGATGTAGCTCCTCGTTTAGGTTTTAGCTGGGATCCTACTGGTGCAGGTGAAAGTAAGTTTTATGGTACATTTGGTCAATACTACCTACCTGTAGCTAATAATACTGTATTCCGTGCTGCATCAGGTGTTTCGGATGTAACAACGTATTATTCTTTTGATAGTATTAATCCAGCTGATGGCACACCTGTTGGTCTGCAGCCTATAACTGGTGATGCATCATCTTCTAGCATTATTAATGGTGTTGGTGCTGTACCAGGAAAAGATGTTTTCCAAGCTCAAGAAGCTGATCCATTCTCTAAGGTTGAATACATTTTAGGTTATGAGACGATGCTAAGTGATGAATACACATTACTAGTGAAAGGTACATACCGTTATGTTGATAGTGCTTTAGATGATTACTGTGGTTCATTTGCATTCCCGTATTGCGTATTATTAAATCCAGGTGAAGACTCATCATGGTATAAAGATGGTGTTTACTGGAATGGTACCGCATATGACTTAGCTGATGGTATTGAAGACCCGTTTGATGATCCTCGTTTTGACGGTACTGCAGATCCAGGTTCGTTAACACTTCATCCTAATGCCACAACTATTCAGCTACCTAAAGCAAAAAATAAATATTATGCTTTAGAGACAACTATTCGTTATCAATTGGATGATTTAGCTTGGTCATTTAGTTACACATGGTCTCATAGCTACGGTAACTTTGAAGGTGCTGTTAAATCTGATACAGGTCAAGATGATGCTGGTATTACAACTGATTTCGATTTTCCTGCATTGTTAGATGGTGCAGATGGTAATCTAGCTAATGATCGCCGTCATGTTTTAAAATTCTTTGGTAGTTATAATGTAAGCGAAGACCTAGTTGTTGGTTGGAATTCTAGTTTATTAAGTGGCCGCCCAAGGAATACATTTGGTGCAGGACATCCAAACAATGATCCTAATATTTTCGGTAGCTATGGTGATACATATTATATCCAACAGGCTGATGGTACATTTATTAAAACACCTCGAGGTTCAAATGGAACAACAGATTGGACATTAAATGTAGATTTATCTGCTACATATAGCTTTGAATTTAATGGTGTTGATATGTCTGCGTCATTAGATATATTCAACGTATTAGACACTCAAAATACAGTTCGAATTAATGACCATTATGAAGCGCGTAGATCGCCAGGTACTGTTAATCAATATTATGGTGCGGCTGAGCAATGGCAAACACCTCGTTCAGTACGTTTAGGTTTTACAGCTAATTTTTAATAATTAATCTATTAGTTATCTAAAGCCCCGTTATGGGGCTTTTTTATGCCATCAGAACGATTGATATAGCTCTTTATAAATTATGGTTACTTGAATTAGATTGGTAGATTTCAGTTAAACGAAACAACGATGCAGAGTTTTTCTAATTGTGTTATTTCACTAAATCTCTCTTATAAAGGAAAACCATGAAGGTGGAATAATAAGTGATATGAGACGAGGTAAGTTATTTGATGGAAAGTGACTAAAAGGTCGATAGTCACTTTTTATTTGGAATAATAGTATAAGATTTACTTCGCATTAGTACTTTCAAATATCTTATCAGCAGATGCAGCTACAAAACCAGTGTATAACTCACCATTCGCTAAAGGGTATCTTTTAGCAAATTCATAAAAACAACTTGGAATTAATACGGTTTGATCGGTAAATACTACTTCAGCTTTGTCGGCGATAGTTGATGATTGCTCTAACATGACTGTTTTGTCACCTTTGATCTCACCTCCTGAGGTATTTAAAGGAAATCCTCCATTTTTAACTGCGCTGTTCACACTTTCAATATCATCAAACTTTGCTAAGTGATTAATACTTACAGTGAAATGATTCGCTCGGTAACCCCATGCGGCCATCCAAGCAGCATATTCACTCTCTGCTAACAATGTTTGGTAATCAGCATAACTGACTTGCCAATGTGTTCCTGAATATAAAAAGCTACTTTGATTAATTGAATCTGAATTTACAGCATCAACCATTTTATTAATAATATCTTGAATAGGTTGTGGAAATTCTTCTACTAATAATTCGCTGATAAACACTTTCGGTAATGTATTGTCTGCATGTTCGAAATGTTTTGCGTAAAGCTTTTTAGCTTCAAAGTGATATTCGCCACATTCTTTATAGCCTAAAGCGGTTAAATGAGAAGCGAGCTTTGCAATGTTTACTTTTGATGAGTTAAAGGTTCTATAAGCCACATGGTCGTTAATTAAATCGTTACCTGAGCCTAACAGGTCGTGAATCTTTAAAGCCGAAGGTGTAACGTCTAGGTAGTTATTCCAGATATGGGTAAATAGTGCTTTTACTGCTGTTGTATTGTTTTGTGTCATGATTATTATCCTAAAATACGTTATAACAAATTAATGGTTAATTGATGGCGTTATAAGCACATTTTGATGCGTTTGTTCATATAAACAGTTATGCATTTAGCTAGGTAACTCGTTATATGATAAATAATAGACAGGTGTGTTTAATTCGCCATAAGGTTACGGCTAAAGTTGATCGATACTCTTGAAAAAGCTGGGACGGATCCCAGCTAATTTAATGGGGTTGTTTGTTTTCATTACTTTTATTTTCGTAAAAATGATAAATAACGTTTATTTGATTGTGATACCTGGGCTTAATGTTGCTGGTAAACTTACTTTTTCTGCCTCAACTGAAGCAACAGGGTAAGAACAGTAATCAGCGGCATAATAAGCACTTGCTCTATGGTTACCACTTGCTCCAATACCACCAAATGGTGCTGCGCTGCTGGCGCCAGTAAGTGGTTTGTTCCAGTTAACAATACCTGCACGAATTCTACGGAAAAAATGTTGATACGTTTCTTCACTGTCTGATAGTAAACCTGCAGATAAACCAAATGAGGTATTATTCGCTTCATCAATTGCAGCATCTAAGTCAGAGTATCGGTATACTTTTAATAATGGCCCGAAGTGCTCGTCGTCTGGCATGTCTTTAATATTAGTTACATCAATAATACCCGGAGAAATAAAACCTGTGCCTACTTCAAGGTGTTTCATTTCTAATAATGCTTTACCGCCTAATTCAAGTAATTGCGCTTGCGCTGCTACTAAACCTAAAGCTGCTTTTTCAGAGATCATTGAGCCAATAAAAGGCTGCTCTTCATCATCAAAGTAACCAATCTTAATAGCTTGAGTTGATGCAATTAATTTTTCTAAAATAGCATCGCCAGCTGCGTTGTTTTCTATGAATAAACGTCGTGAACATGTACAACGTTGACCTGTCGTTACAAAGGCAGATTGAATAATATCGTGAACAACAGCGTTTACATCAGCAACATCTTTAACAATTAATGGGTTATTTCCACCCATTTCTAAGGCTAATATTTTACCTGGCTGCCCACCAAATTGTTCATGCAATAATTGCCCAGTAGTTGAACTGCCAGTAAAAAACAGTCCGTCTATTTGCGGATGGCTTGCTAGTGCTTTACCTGTTTCAACCTCACCTTGAACTAAGTTAATTACGCCATGAGGTAAACCGGCTTGTAGCCAAATTTTTAAAGTTTCTTCAGCCACTTTAGGTGTTAGTTCACTCGGTTTAAATACAATAGTATTACCGGCTATAAGGGCTGGAATAATGTGTCCGTTAGGTAAATGCCCCGGAAAGTTGTACGGGCCAAATACAGCCACTACGCCATGAGGTTTGTGGCGTATAAAAGCCTTTGCGCCGGGCATAGGGTTTTCAACGGTACCTGTTCTTTCTTCGTGAGCTTTAATTGATATATTAATTTTACCAATCATTGCGCCTACTTCGGTACGTGTTTCCCAAAGAGGCTTACCTGTTTCTAAAGCAATGGTATGTGCTAAGCTTTCTTTATTTTCCGCGAGTAATTCACCAAACTTGTTAATAACAGTTAGACGATCATCAATTGTTAAATCAGCCCAAAATTCAAAAGCTGCACGGGCACTCAAAACAGCTTCGTTTACTTGATTTTGAGACGCTGATTTACCTTCCCAAATAACTTCATTTTTTGCGGGATTTAATGATGAAACTTGATGGCCAAGGCCTTCTTGCCATTGGCCGTTAATTAATTGTATTGCTTGCGACATGCTAGTTCCTCATTACCTTTTAAAAGGTCGTGTTTGTTTTGTGAAATATTAAGTTTATTTAAATGTGTTACTTGTTTTAATCATAGTTTTTTAGTTTTCTACTAGGCGAACCCAGTCACCTTCCGATACCTGTAATGCTTGTGCTGTACTTGCAGCAATAATGACATTATCTGTATTTTCTTGAAAAGTAATAGCGGCTTGCACAGCAGCAAAGTTTTCTATTTTTGTATTACAAACAATATAGTTATTGTTGTTATCGACATCACCAATGATAATTTGATGCCTGCGACTTTCATTAATAGTTTTAATGCTTTTAAGCTGAGATTCTACTGTTGGTCCTGCATCAAAAATATCGACATAACCTCGACGACAAAAACCTTCTGCTTCTAATAGTTTTACTGCAGGTACAGTTTTTGGATGCACTTGATTAATGACTTCTTGCGCAGATTTACTGAGTAAATTTACGTAAATAGGGTACTTAGGCATGAGCTCAGCGATAAATGATTTGTTGCCTATTCCTGTTAGGTAGTCAACGGTAGGAAAATCCATCGAAAAAAAGTGAGCCTCTAACCAATGCCAAAAAGGAGAACGGCCGGTTTCATCTGAAACACCACGCATTTCCGCAATAACGGTTTCAGCAAAACGGTGCTTATGCTCAGCCATAAACAAAAATCGTACTCTTGATAAGAATCGACCATTTTTGTCTTTACGATGACTTTCACTTAAAAATAAAGTGCAAATTTCAGAAGCACCTGTGTAATCATTACATAAGGTCAGTGTTTCTACTGTGTTATATATATTAAGTTCTCTAGAGCTGTGAACTACTTTACCTAAATGATAGTGATAAAAAGCATCTTCTAACCCTACAGCAGCCTCAATACCACTTGTACCTACTACATCACCTGTTTCTGTATCTTCCATTACAAATAAGTAGCCTTCAGTACCTGGCTTTGAAACGTCTTTTTTGAAAGATTTTTCAGCAGACTCAATACGTTGTTTTAATAAAGCTTCATTTACTGGTAAGGACGTAAAACCATGTCCAGATTCTTCAGCGATACGATATAAAGCATCGTAATCTCGATGTTGAATAGGGCGCACAATGATCATAATAATCTCTCTACAAATAATTTAGCTGGGTGAAATAACGTAATAGGTATATTGAAATATAGGTATTCAATATATTTGAACACCTACTTAATTTGTTAAAACCTTATTAAGTAGGTGCTAGCGATAATAAACTTGTTGCCGTTGATATTTTAAAAGGTAATTATTTAGCGAGTTTTGCTACACCTTTTTCGAAGCGTGCTAAGCCTTCAATAATGTCTTCATCAGGAATAACTAAAGAAGGTGCAAAGCGTATTACGTTTGCGCCAGCAACTAACACCATTGAACCTTCGTCCATTGCTGCGTTTAAGAAATCTTTCGCTTTACCTTGGTAGCTTTCATTGAGTGCTGCACCAATAAGTAAACCTTTACCTCTGATTTCAGAAAACACATTGTATTTGGCATTAATTGCGTTGAGTGCATTAACAATTAATTGGGCTTTGTCTTTAACGCCTTGTAATACTTCAGGTGTGTTAATGGTATCTAATGTTGCTTCTGCTACTGCACATGCTAATGGGTTGCCACCGTATGTGCTACCGTGCGTTCCTACTTTTAAGTGTTGCGCTATTGCTGTTGTTGTTAACATTGCGCCAATAGGGAAGCCTCCACCCAGTGATTTTGCACTCGTTAAAATATCTGGTGTTACGTTGAGCCCCATGTAAGCAAACAAATCGCCAGTTCTACCAACTCCTGTTTGTACTTCATCAAAAATCAATAAAGCGTTGTGTTGGTCGCATAATTCACGGACACCTTTTACAAATTCAGCTGTAGGAGAAATAATACCGCCTTCACCTTGTAGAGGTTCCATAACAACAGCACATGTTTTGTCTGAAATAAGTGCTTTAAGGCTATCAAGGTTGTTGTATTCCGCATGGCTAATATTACCAGGTTTAGGACCAAAACCATCAGAGTAAGCTTCTTGTCCACCTACCGTTACTGTAAAGAATGTTCTGCCGTGAAAGCCTTGTTTAAATGCAATGATTTGCGACTTTTCAGCACTGTATTCTTCTAATGCCCAACGACGAGCCAGTTTAAACGCTGCTTCGTTAGATTCGGCACCTGAATTGGTAAAAAAGACTTTTTCAGCAAAAGTTGCATCAACCAATTTTTTAGCAAGTCTTAAGGCTGGTTCGTTGGTCATTACATTAGCTAAATGCCAAATTTTATTCCCTTGCTCTTGTAATGCTGATGTTAGTGCTGGATGGCAATGACCTAAACATGTAACAGCAATTCCGCCAGCTAAATCGATAAATTCGCGGTCGCTTTGATCCCAAACACGCGAACCTTTTCCACGTACTGGAATAACTGCTGAAGGCGAATAGTTTGGTACCATTACTTCGTCAAATAATGGGCGACTTACTGGAAATTGATTTGTCATTACTTACTCCACTAACTGTTGGCATTACGCCATTTAATAAGGTGCAATATTGTTTAATACTGAACCGATAATATTAGGTCGATTTATATTGTTGGTTAAACAAGTGTCGATTAATACAAGTATAGAAATTGGCTAATCAGATTGGTATAAAGTTTAGCCTATTTAGTAAAGTTATTATGGCAGGATTTTTTTAGCTTGTCTTGCATAAAATGCTTTAAAGCCTTTTAAAATAAGCCCTTAGAGGGTTTTATTCATTTTAAATGAATAACTATATTTAGGTAGGTGAGGGCTAATATTTCTGATTCGACAGTGGTACTGAAATTCGTGTTGAATTTTTCTTATATTTACAATAGTGATAAATACTCAAAAAAAAATTTGATTATTTTATTTAAAAATCAGTTTTATGTGATCAATATCGCTTTTGTTTAATAAAGTAATATCTTTTGATGTCATTTTTACTGAAGCTAACAGTGCTTTTGTTTCCTCTTTGGTAATTAACTCTTCTTTAGCCAAGCTTCTAAATGCAACAAAGGTTTTTGCTTGTGCAACAACTTTTGCCATTGGAGACATATTCATATATTCAGTGGTATACGCTAAATCAAATAGAGGTTCTGTTATTTGTAAGCGATCGAAACGCATTAACTCAATCATATCCGCTGTTGTTTTATCACTCTGTGAAGTTAGTTGTGATAGCAGTAATTCAGGTGATGAATCAAATTCAGCTAGTGCGTCGTGTAGCTTTTTGTCTTTGTTGTCGTAAGCTTTTTGTACGCTAGCACGGTGCAACTCATTATAAGTTTGTAAAAAGCAGCGAGTAACCGCTAATAGACCTACATTACTAAGCATACCAGCAGTAAAAGCGGTAAATTTATCTAAGCCTTGTTGTTCAGCAAGTATAGATGACGCCAGTGCAACCGATAGGCTGTTATTCCATAGTTTACGTTTAAGTAATGGAAATGGGGATGTTGTACTTGGTAGCCAATGTTTTAAAATAAAGGTTGGCATAACAAGTTTAAGGTTGTCTAAGCCTATATAGCTTAATGCTAAGTTGGCATCATTAACTTGTACGTCAGCGCGTTTTCTGTACTGAGGCTTATTCACTAGGCTAACCACTTCGGTTGATAACCAAGGAAGTGAATTAATTAAAGGAGCAATTCGTTTAATTGATGTGGCTCTTAAACATAAAAGCTCTAGTACCGATGGGCCTGCTTCTTCAATTTTTAGAATGTCGTTATATAAACTGTCTTTATTATCAAATAGAGCATTAACTTGTTTATTTACTTTGGTAAAAAATTGCTCCATGACTTGTGCCTTAAAGTGGCTTTGTCCGTGAGCTTCAATAATCTTATTTTTATTTGTTTCTTCTTCTACGGCTAACAACTGTCTACGGCGATTAAATTGTTCGCTGTCTTGATGTTCGGCAACAGTAATTTTTCCATTAAGTTGATCAGCAAAATCCTTACCTATTAGTAAGCTAATAGATTTTTTGTATATAGATGAAACATAGTCGTTGTGATTAAATATTTGCATGTGAAAAATTCTGGAATTCTTATTATATTAAATTTTTATTATCATCTATATCGGATATAGGGAGTTAATCATGAGTATTCAAAGCAAGTTATTATTTGTATCACTTCGTATTATAGTCAACCGGAGTAATTAATCAGTCATTGCGTCAATATTATTTACATTACAGGTAATTACTCATAACTACATGGGTAATTTTTATATAAGGTAATAAAGTTGTTAAGTAATTGATGACCTTGTTCTGTTAATACTGATTCAGGATGAAATTGTACGCTTTCTATAGGAAGACTCGTGTGAGAAAGGGCCATTATTTCATCACTATTATTATCATGGCTCCATGCGGTAACACTTAATTCTGCTGGTAAGGTGTTTTTATTAACGATTAAAGAGTGGTATCGAGTCACGGTTAATGGGTTATTTAATGTTTCAAATATTCCACTGTTGTTATGGCTAATACTACTGGTTTTACCGTGCATTACTTTTGATGCTTTTTCAACGCTAGCACCATAGTGCTGTGCTATACACTGATGACCTAAACAAACACCTAGTAATGGTATTTTGCCGGCGAAATGTTCTATAACACTTAGCGATATTCCAGCCGAGTTTGGATCACAAGGGCCTGGTGAAATAACAATGTAATGCGGGGCTAACTTTTTTATTTCTTTAATGGTTATTTGATCGTTTCTACATACTTTTACTTCTTGTCCTAGTGATTGAAAATAATGCACTAAATTGAATGTAAAAGAGTCGTAATTGTCGATCATTAATAACAAGCAGTTTGTCCTTTGTATTAGGTAAAAAAGAAGTTTATTACTATCGGCGCTTATTCTAATCATGTCAGTCAGACAATACACCTTTTATTTACTTCAAATAAGTAATATCAAGAATAAGGTATGCTGGCGTTAAGGGTGATTTAGGGTAAGTAATTTGAATTGTTATTGTTTAAAGCAAAGTTTAAAAGAAAAATGCGCAGTCACTTAATAAATTAAGTACTGCGCTAAGTCGAGCATTATACTAATACTTGTACTTCATCATTTTGTAAACGGGTATCGTAAGCTTTAATTGATACACTATCATCGTCTAAACATTTTCCACTATTTAAAACAAAACGTTGTTTATATAAAGGTGAAGCGACATAAATATCACCTTTTGTATCACCTATTAGCCCGCGGTATAAAACATTGGCTTTACCTATAGGATCCCAGTTTCCTACTGAGTACATTTCATCTTTAACTTGGAATATAGCGATTTGTTCTTGGTTAGCTAATAACGCACAAACACCGGAGTTTTTAACTAAATCATCTTTGTGGCAAATGGTTTGCCATTGTTTTTCAATTGTCATATTTGTGCTCCTTAAACGGTTTCTGCTTCTGGTTCTGAAATATCTACGGTGTGAATTTGCACACCTTTGTAGCGTTTTTCTTCGCCGCGTGCCGGTCGAATTTGCTCACGTTCGGTAACAAATTCAATGTTCTCATCAACGGCTTTAGAGTTAACAAATTGGCGGAAACGTTTTAATTGTTTAGGATCTTCAATGGTTGTTTTCCATTCACATTGGTACGTATCAACAACGGCTTGCATTTGATTTTCAAGCTCGGCGTTTACGCCTAAGTGATCGTCAATTACCACTTTTTGCATATACTCTAAACCACCTTCAAGGTTTTCTAACCATACTGAAGTACGTGTTAAACGATCTGCTGTTCGTACATAAAACATTAAGTAACGGTCGATATATTTAACTAAGGTTTCGTCATCAAGGTCAGTTGCAAATAAATCACCGTGACGAGGTTTCATACCACCATTACCACTAACGTATAAGTTCCAACCGTTTTCTGTTGCAATTACACCTATATCTTTACTTTGTGCTTCTGCACATTCACGAGTACAGCCAGACACAGCAAATTTTATTTTATGAGGAGAGCGTAAACCTTTGTAGCGGTTTTCTAAGAATATCGCCATTGCCATGCTGTCTTGCACACCATAACGACACCAAGTACTACCAACACATGATTTAACGGTACGTAAAGATTTACCGTAGGCGTGACCTGTTTCCATACCGGCAGCAATTAGTTTTTCCCAAATATCAGGCAGTTGATCAATACGAGCACCAAATAAATCAATACGTTGTCCGCCCGTTACTTTGGTATATAAGTTGTATTCTTTAGCCACTTCACCAATTACGATAAGACGTTCAGGGGTTACTTCACCGCCTGGCATACGAGGTACAATTGAATAGGTACCGTCTTTTTGCATGTTACCTAGGTAAGTATCATTGGTGTCTTGAAGAGGTAAATGGTCTTCTTTTAATATGTAGTCGTTCCATACCGACGATAAAATAGAACCTACAGCGGGTTTACATATTTCACAACCAATACCACAACCGTGTTTTTCAATTAAGGTATCAAAATTTCTAATTTTTTCAGCTTTAACTATATGAAATAGCTCAACACGGCTATACGCGAAATGTTCACAAAGATCGGTACTAACTTCAACACCACGTTTTTCTAATTCGTGATCGGTTACCGTTTTAACTAATGCAGCACAACCACCACAACCAGTGGTTGCTTTAGTGCATGACTTAACTGCAGCAACATCACAGGCGCCAGCATCAATTGCACTAATAATATCGCCTTTTGTTACGTTTAAGCATGAACAAATAGTAGCGCTTTCAGGTAGGGCATCAACGCCTAATGTTGGTTTTTCACCAGCACTGGGTAAAATTAAACTGTCTGGTTTTTCAGGTAATTCAATCGCATTTAACGCATATTGTAGTAATGAATCGTATTCGCTGGTATCGCCAACAAGTACAGCACCTAAAAGTGTTTTGCCATCAGCACTGACGACTATTTTTTTGTATACATCGTCTGGTTCGTTAAAGTAGGTATAGGATTGCGCACCAGCAGTACGTGCGTGTGCATCGCCAATAGAGCCCACGTCCATTCCCATGAGCTTTAATTTGGTGCTCATATCTGCACCCGTAAATTGTTGTTCGCCACCAATAATGTTATCAGCTGCTACTTTAGCCATGGTGTAACCCGGCGCTACAAGGCCGTATATAAAGTTATTCCAAAGGGCACATTCACCAATCGCATAAATGTTTTCATCTGAGGTTTGACACTCGTTATTAACAACAATACCACCACGCTCGCCTATTTGTAGGTCAAAGTCGCGCGCTAAATTATCGTAAGGGCGGATACCGGCAGAAAATAAAATAAGATCGGTTTCTAAATGGGTTCCGTCAGCAAACACCATGCGATGTACACAGTCTTCTCCGTCTATAATTTCTTGTGTGGCTTTTTGTGTATGAACTTGAACACCTATGCCTTCAATCATATTACGAAGTAATTCGCCGCCGTCTTTGTCAAGTTGAACACCCATTAACTGTGGTGCAAATTCAACAACATGTGTTTGTAAACCTAGCTCTTTTAATGCGTTAGCTGCTTCAAGACCTAATAAACCACCGCCAACAACAACACCCACTTTGCCTGAATTGGCTGAGGCTTGAATAGCATCAAGATCATCAATTGTGCGATAAACTAAACAGTGCTCTCTTTCTTTACCTGGAATAGGAGGAACAAAAGGGTAAGAACCTGTTGCTAAAACAAGTTTGTCGTAAGGGTATTTGTCACCGGTTTCTGTACTTACAACTTTTTCAGCTTTATTGATATTGGTAACTTTAGCGTCAGTAAAAAACTTTACCCCTAATTCGTTGTAATGCTCGGGTGTTGTAAGGGCTAAATCATCTGCCGTTTTACCTGAAAAGTATTCAGATAAATGAACACGGTCATACGCGAGTCTATCTTCAGCAGATAATACGGTAATTTCGTAACCTTCATGTTTAGCCATTTCATCAACAAAGTGATGGCCAACCATACCGTTACCTACTACAACAATTTTTTGTTTTGCGCTCATACTCACAATCCTACTTAACTATTTAATGCCGCATCGATGCGGAACTGAGGTGGGAAAATACAGAACGTTGTAATTCACCTCGACTTAGTAGGGATGTTGCAAACAAAATGCCATGAATTTTAAATTATATATATCAGCAGGTTATGTTTTTTTATGGTGTTTATATTATAAAAGTGCACTAGTGTGAAGATAAATGCGCACAAGACCTGTGCATGTTTGCTTGAGACTATATTAAAGCATACCCTAAGTTGTACTCGTTCTTATTGTATTTTTATTGATAATAACAATACGTATGAACTTGGGTATTTTATTCAGATAAGTAAAGCGTATAATTATTTTTGTAAATGCGTTGTGGAAGCATTTTTATACTTAATAAAGGGACACATTATGTTAAATACCTCTTATAAAAAAATCTCTCAAGATATTAAATCATCATTTAAAAATCATTCGGTAGGTTTCGGACTTGTTTTATCAGTATGTACCATACCTGTTTTCGAAATACAGGCAGCACCAGAAATAAAAGGAGAAAGTGTAGAGCGTATTATTGTAACGGGATCTCGTCGCAATGATAGAACAATATCTGAAAGTATAGTACCTATTGATGTGCTAAGCGCAGAAGACATGGAAAAAACAGGCCAGTTAGAAGTTAGCCAAGTACTTGCTAATCTTGTACCTAGTTTTAATTACCCTAATGCAACCGTTGCTGACGGTACTGATCATGCTCGTCCAGCAGTACTGCGTGGTTTAGCTCCTGATCATACTTTGGTTCTTATTAATGGAAAGCGTCGTCATAGTGGTGCACTTCTTAATTTAAATGGCACTGTAGGTCGTGGTTCGACCGCTGTAGATTTAAATACTATTCCAACTTCAGCCATTGAACGTATTGAAATATTACGCGATGGTGCTGCTGCTCAATATGGTTCTGATGCTATTGCTGGCGTGATTAATATTATTCTTAAAAAGAATGATGGTGGAAGTATTAATGTTACCTATGGTAAACATGTTACAACAATGGATGGTGTTCCTGAGTTAAAGGAAACACGAGTTGATGCTAATGGTGATCTTGAATTTGTCACAAGTAGTGATAGGTCACGTACTGACGGAGCCACTACAACACTGGCAGCAGATTGGGGAACAACTTTTGGTAACGATGGTTTTCTTCATTTATCAATAGAGTCACGAGATCGTGATGCCACCAACCGCTCCGGTTTCGATCCACGAGAGCAATATGCCCGTGATGGAGACAATAACTTAGACCCAAGAGAGCTTACTTTTAATCGTTATAATCACCGCTTTGGTAAAGCTGAGCTTAAGGATACGGCTTTTTTTTATAATATGGGTCTGGCGTTAAATAACGATGTGGAACTGTATTCATTTGGTAGTTATTCTCAGCGTGATGGCTTATCTGGTGGCTTTTATCGAAGAGCTAAAGATAGCCGAAATATTCAAGACATATACGCAGATGGTTTTTTGCCACAAATAGCGTCAGATGTTAAAGATCAATCTTTAGTGGTTGGTGTAAACGGTGAGGTGGACGAGTGGACATGGGATCTAAGTGCGAACTACGGTAAAAACGATTTTGAATTTCAAGTCGTTAATAGCTTAAATACATCAATGGGTATTAATAGCCCTACAGAATTTGATGATGGTGGCCTTGTTTACGATCAAACCCTATTGAATTTCAATGTAACCAACATGCTAGATTTAGGTTTAAGTAATGAAGTATTTATTGCTATGGGAGCTGAATATCGCTCTGAAAATTATCAAATTATTGCTGGAGAAGAGGCTTCATATTTAACTGTATTGAATAATGATGGTACTCCTGTAGCTGCCGGTGGTGCACAAGTGCTTCCTGGTTTTTCTCCTGCAAGTGCGGTCGACGAAAGTCGACATAATATAGCGTTATATATTGATTTAGATACCGACTTAACCGAAAACTTAAATATTGCTTTAGCAACACGTTATGAAGACTACAGTGATTTTGGTTCAAACCTTAATGCTAAATTAGCTGCAAGGTACGAAGTGTCAGAAGCCTTAGCTTTTCGTGGTGCAATTAGTACGGGTTTTAGAGCACCGAGTCTAGCGCAAACGTCTTATAAATCGGTAGCGACAGTATTTGATAATGGTATACCAAGAGACGTGGGGATTTTTCCTGTAGCAGACTCCGCAGCCAAAGCTTTAGGTGCAAAACCACTAACGGCAGAAGATTCACTGAATACTACATTAGGTTTTGTTTATGAAAAAGATAACTTCAATCTAACAGTAGACGCGTATCAAATTTCGATTGATGACCGCATAGTTTTATCTGAAAACTTAAGTGGTAGTGAAGTAGTAAGTATTTTACAAAATGTAGGCGAGGTAAATATAAAAGAAGCCCGTTACTTCACTAATGCTATTGATACTAAAACTAAAGGGGTTGATGTTGTAGCAACTTATGACCTTGATTTGAGTAACAATGGTGATTTACGTTTAAGTGCTGCCCTTAATATTAATGAAACTGAAGTCACTCATTTAAAAGATAATCCAAGTGAATTATCAGTATTAGGTGATGACTATGTGTTTTTTGCTCGTAGAGAAATAGCACGCTTTGAAGATGGAACACCTAAAAATAAATTAAACTTAGCGGCAACATGGACACGAGATAACTGGCAAGTTAATTTGCGTGCTACACGCTATGGTGAAGTTATTGATTCATCAAGTACAGCTGAGGGCGACGAAGTTTTAGATGCAAATTGGATAACAGATGTGGATGTTTCTTACACCATTACAGGTAACCTAAAATTGTCGTTAGGAGCCAATAATTTATTTGATGAATATCCACAAGATACGGTAAGTAATATTGGTCAATCAGATTTTAACCAAATATTTCCTTATTCAGGGTTTTCATCATACAGTATTGATGGGCGCTTTATTTATACGCGCTTAAATTATACTTTTTAGAGGCGTTTTTAATATAATAAAAGCGTTTAAATCAATAATGATTTAGGCGCTTTTATTATTTGAATAGCAAACTATTAAGCAGCTCTAATCTACTAATAAATAAGTGTGATGATCAGTGCCACAAACAATATCGCTGACATGCCTTGCCAAAACTGAATAGGATTACGCTGCATAATGGGTTGTTTTTTATATTCTTGTAACGCGTTGATGTTTGGCTTACTCATATCAGCGTAAAATTCTGAAAACGATTGATACCTAAGCGCAGGATCTGCTTGCGTAGCTTTTTTTAGCGCCAAATCTAACCACAAAGGTAAGTCTTTTCTATGATGACTAATTTTTTTATATTGAAAATGCGCATAATCACTAAAGTTAACTTCAGCTCTCACCATAGGTTTATAAGGTAAATTTCCGCATAGCATTTCGTAAGCGATAATGCCTAATGAAAACAAATCACTTTTATGATCAGCATGTAGTGTGAGTAAGGTTTCAGGGGCAATATAATTTAAAGAACCTTGTGGAACTGATTCAGCTACGTTATCGCTATTTTCTTCTAACGAGGCCACAAGTACCGTACCGTAGTCAATAAGTGTTACTTTTCCGTATGAATCAATCATGATGTTGTCTGGTTTTAAATCACGGTGTACTAAGTCTAAACGCTGGAAGGTACGTAGGGCTTTTATCACTTGCTCTAGAATATCGCGTACTTGTGCAATGCTCGGGTTTGGATTGTCGTGTATCCATTCGGATAACGTTTGGCCTTCAATATATTCGCATACGTGATATAAAAACTTGCTGTTAGTATCAGCACTTTGTACACGCATAACATTACGATGGTTTACGCGCTCACCAATCCAAGCTTCGCGCATAAAACCTTGCAGATAAAACATATCGTCAGCAAAATTTTCAGAAGGAACTTTTAATACACGAAGTGTTGGGTCTGATCCATGCTGAACAAGGTATAAATGAGATCGTATGCTGGCGTGAATAACTTTACATACTTTGTAGTTGTCTATCTTCATTCCAACATCAAGGGCAGGAGGAATCGTTTTACTCAATAAATCCCTTTCTATTTCAGCGAGTTCGCGATTCGGTGTGCCGCCAATATACATCAGCAAACAACTAATATTGTCGTTACTGCCTACCTCTAAAGCAAAATTTACAATGCTTTTGCTAACCGTTTCTAAATCGTCACTGGTAGGGTTTTGGGGTAAATCATTTAATTTTGATTGGATAGCCGCGTTTGATAAAAAATCGTGTACGCCATCGCAGGTTAATATATAAATATCGCCTGCTTTTATATCTATTTGATGTACGTCTACTTTCAAACGAAAATCTGCGCCTAAAGCACGTGTTAATACTAAATGATTGCTGCCATTACCACTTCTACGGTTATGATCTCGAGTAATAATCTCTATATCGTTTTGACGATAAACACTTAACCGCGTGTCGCCTACATGAAATACATATCCCGTTGACGACTTAACAATTAAAGAAGTAAACGTAGTCAGCCATTGTAATGCTTCGCCACTGTCTGAATCAGTTTGAGAAGATAGCCACTGATTTAAACTGGTGAGTACTTTAGACGCTGACTTTTGGGTAGACCAAGTGTCAGGCGTAGCGTAATAATCATTAATAAATTGAGTAACAGATATTTGAGCTGCATCAGCTGCACGACTGGCACTAGATACGCCATCAGCAATAGTTGCCACTATACCTTTTGATATAACTTCGCTGGCTTTGGGAACCAGGGCTGCAAAAGCATCTTGGTTTTCTGTTTTTTTTCCTGCAATGCTGTAACCACCAAAAGACACATTTAATTTATTTAATGCCTTTTGGCTGTTACGGGTTGAGCCTGTGGTATTAGGCTCATTTTTTTCTGAAAAATTAAGAGACATTAATTAGCTCAATGCTACCGTCTTCACGTACTTCGGTAATTGTACCTTTAGGTTCTTGCATAAATAATAATGCGATAAAACCAACAACTGCCGTAGCCGCAATAACTAAAAAGAATACTTCGTAGCTTACCATTGATAATACGGTTAAATAAACCACTGCACCCACGTTTCCGTAAGCCCCCGTCATACCAGCGATTTGGCCTGTTAAACGACGTTTAATTAATGGTACTGCAGCAAATACAGCACCTTCACCCGCTTGAACGAAGAATGAACATGCCATAACGGTAAGAACTGCAATTGCTAAAGGCCATGAATTATCGATAAGCGACACCGTAAAGTACCCAATAGCTAAACCTGCAGTTAAAATAAGTAAGGTTTTTTTACGGCCAAACTTATCACTTAACCAACCGCCACCAGGACGAGACATTAAATTCATAAAAGCATACATTGAAGCGAGCATCGCTGCGTAAACCATATCAAGCTCAAAGGTTTCAGCAAAAAATAAAGGTAACATTGAAATAACGGCTAACTCAGAACCAAAAGTTGCAAAATAAAGCACGTTCAATACGGCTACTTGTTTGAACTGGTAACGATGTGCTTCAGGTACTTCTTTTTTGAATAGGTGTCCGTTGACTTTATAGGTTTGTTTTACTTCGATTAAAAATAAGATAACAAGTGCTAAGTAGGCAGCTAGTGTTGTATTTTCTGTTAAGAGTTGAACACCTGATGGTGAAAGTTTCCATGCAAGTAAAGCTAATGCGCCATACATAGGTAACTTCATAATAATTAATAAGTAAAAATCAGGAACGCTCGTTACTTCCATCGCACCGGTTTGTTTCGGTTTAAAGTAAGTTGAGCCTTTAGGTGTATCGCTAACGTTAGCGTACCAAATAAAACTAAATACTAAGCTTAAAATACCTGTTATTGCTATTGAATACCTCCAGCCATCTTCACCACCAAATAATAAGGCAATAGTCGGTAAACTCATTGCTGCAGCGGCAGAACCAAAGTTCCCCCAACCACCATAAATACCTTCAGCCGTACCTAACTCATTGGCCGGAAACCATTCTGACACCATACGAATACCAATAACAAAACCGGCACCAATAAAGCCTAATAAAAAGCGAGCTATAGCGGCTTGCTCAAAGCTATTTGCAAAAGCAAACATAAAACACGGAATACTACATACACCTAATAATAAGGCGTAAACTAAACGAGGTCCGTATTTGTCGGTAAGCATACCTATAATAATACGGGCAGGAATAGTAAGCGCTACGTTAAGTAGCATGAGTGTTTTAAGTTCACTGCTTGTTAAACCTAAGCTATCGCCAATAACTGATAATAAAGGCGCGAAGTTAAACCACACCATAAAGGTGATGAAAAAGGCCATCCAACTTAAGTGGAGAACCTTCATTTTTCCTGTAAAAGATAATAAGTTAATGCCAGCTTGACCGCTCATTTCGTATTCACCATTCCATTCAAATTTGAAAATAAAAACTATTGGTATGATAAGAGCAAGCCTAGTGCCACTGATGTAAACTATTTTTGTTGTTAATTATCAGTTGTTTATTTTTTATGTGCGGTGGGTTTACGTGAAGCGTTGCACTGTTCTTGAAATTTTGCACGCTTACAGTGCGAACTGAAAATTAACGGGTATATATTTTGTTGCAAGATAATAGGTTAATTAAATTTTTGATACAAAGCGCTTAGTTGTTGTTGTGCAAAGTTTAGGGTTGTTGGCATAAATTGTACTTTATTGCCGGGGCGCAACTGACAGAGTTTAAATAAATCGCTTTGAATAACAGCGCCTAAAACAGGGTACCCGCCTATGGTTTGTCTTTCTTTCATTAAAACAATTGGTTGGTTATTACTAGGGAGTTGAATTGCACCAAAAGTAACGGGTTTTGAAAGTGTAGGCTTAGGTAAATTAGTGATCGTTGTTATAATTTTTTCAGGTAACGTCGACAAGCGATATCCCATACGATTGCTGTCTGACGAAATAGTAAAAAGATGAGCACAAAGTAGATCTTGCTCTTTACTGCTAAGCCCTAAAAATAAAGGCTGTGGAATAAAGCGTAATATTAATGTTTCTTGAATATTATTGTAAAAAAGGCTTGGTGTTAGCTGGCGTTTATAGTTTATGTGAGCAGTATGTTGATTATGCTCTTTACTTGCAAAACAGGTGTTTAATAACTCGATTTTACTCCCTTCAACAATTGCTGTTGCACCAAAGCTTAACCTATTTTCGGTTGATGTTTGCGATTGGCTATTTAGCCATTGTTGACTTTGAATACCGCCAGTAATTGCTAGGTATGTGTGTAATCCCTCTTTAGGCTGGCCAAAGCGTATTATATCGTTAGCACTAACTTGGTGAGCTTGCCAATTTTTAATCGGATTATCGTTTATATAAACAGAGCAATCAGCTCCTGTAATCGCTATGGTGCAATCTTGTGCAGCTTTAAACGTTATTTGCCCTAAGGTTATTTCTAATTGAGCACTATTTTGATCATTGCCCAGTAAATAGTTAGCAAATAAAAATGCGTATTCGTCTGCTACGCCACCAGCACTAAATCCTAGATGCTGACTTGATAATCGACCCAGATCTTGAATACTACACAACCCGTTTTTTTTGATCACTGTTAAATAGTTATCAGTGTTATGTTTTACGCGCTTATTCATTAAACATATTCCTTTATAAGCTCGCCGCCCAAAGATAAAAATTCAGCTTGAGTAATTGATACAAACTTTACTGACTGACCAACGCTAATGGTACTTTCAAACTCGTTGTTTTTAACGCTATACATATCGAGAGGTGTTTGCCCAATAATATGCCAACCACCGGGGCTAGTATTTGGGTAAACAGCTGTTTGTTGTTCGGCAATAGCAACAGCACCTTTAGGAACAGACAATCTTGGAGATGATTTTCGAGCTAACTGTAATCTAGGTACAAGTTCACCTAAATAACAAAAACCGGGAGTAAAACCTAACGCATAAGCTCGATACGTTGTTTGAGTATGATACTGAATAACTTCAGCACAAGTTAATTGTGTTTGCTGTGCAACGGTTTGAATATCCCAACCCGCTTCTTCACCATAATAAACAGGTATTTCTATTTCGGTTTCTGATGTTTGTTTAGAAAGTGTTAAGTTTTCATTCGATAAGTGGCTTTTTTGCACCACATTGAGCAAAAGAGTGTTTAACGAGTCGTGAGTTATTTGATCAAATTTATAATAAATAATCAGGCTGGCATAGCTGGCAATTGAATCTATAACTGTGCTTTTAAGTGCTAAACCAATTTGTTGCTGGCAATGCATTATATGTTGATGTTGCACCGCACAAACTTTTTCAGGCCACTCAAGTAATACCGCATTTTCACTAATATATGAAAGTGTAACTAAGGGTAAACCTTTTGTACTTTTAATATTTTTAGACATTTACATTGAAGCTCTTATTGAGTTTGTAGTAATTGATGAAGCTTTTTTACTACCTTAATTGCCGCGGGATTATCCCCATGTACACAAAGAGAATCAACTGTGAGTGGTAATGTTTTTCCGTTAATACTGATGAATTGATTATCTCTGATCAGCTTTTCACATCGAGAAATAATTTTATCTGTGTCATGTATTACGGCGTTTTCTTCACTGCGAGCTACTAGCAAACCTTCGTCGGTATATTCTCTGTCAGCAAAGGCTTCAAATAATAAAGAAACATTGTACGTAGATGCTATTTTTTTTAGGGCGATAAAGTTTTTATCTGTATCAGGTAATGCTTGTATTAATAAAGGAAGAGAAGCATCAACGCCTGAAATAGCTTGGCACACTTGTTCGAATATTACCGAATTTTTCATCATGTCGTTATACAAAGCGCCATGAGGTTTTACATAACTAAGCTGAGCATTGTTGCTGACACATATCGCGTGCATTGCACCTATTTGGTATTGAATAAGTGCAATAAGTTCTTCGGCGGAATAACTTACTGTGATACGACCAAAGTTGTCTTTGTCGTTATAACTAGGATGTGCACCAATAGTTACCTTGTGTGTAAGTGCTAACTTTATAGTGTTCAATATTGTTAAAGGATCTGATGCATGAAAGCCACAAGCGATATTCGCCATGTCAATATAAGGCATGATCAACGCATCGTTGTCATGTACTTTTTCACCTAAATCGCAGTTGAGTTTCATGGTTTTACCTTTCTGGCCTAAGTGGTTTACTTAGCACTACATCTGATTTTGGAATAGCGCTACAAGCTAAAACATAACCTTGTTCTTTATCTTTTTCAGACAAACCATCTGTTGATAATTCTTCAACATTGCCGTTATCAAGTTTTATTTTACAGCGTCCGCACATTCCACCTCGGCATGAGTAAGGTAAAATTAAACCCGCATCTTCAGCTTGTTCTAAAATAGTGCCTTTGTTGTTACCTACAACTTCTTTGTTCCAAGAGCTAAAGTTAAGCTTCGGTTTTTTATTTACTTTTACTGGCGTAGGAGCTTGGCTAGCTTTATCTTTCATTTGTTTAGTTTCTTTTATGACAAAAATAGGAGGTTGCTTGGTTTCAATTATTTCAACTTTGTCGCCTATTTTAATTTGCCCTTGGTTCAGCGGTACTAAGTTTTGACCAAACATAACATCGCCATTTTCAACTTGTCGGAACGACTTCAATGTTTTTAAGGGTTCTTGTTGGCTATTCTTCTCAGCTGTTTCTGGATTTATTGTGGTGAAAATACAACGAGAACAAGGTTTAGTTACTTCAAACTCTACTTCACCTATTCGAATATGTTTCCATGTATCTTCATCAAAACCGTTGCAACCATCTACAACTAAGTTAGGTCTAAATTGTGTCATAGAAGCAATATGATTTGTACCTAACTTTTGGTTTAAATGGGTAAGAGATTGCTGAGAAATAAGTAAAATGGGGTAACCATCAGCAAAACCTACTTGGCTATTTTTATTTTTAACAAAGCGTTCCGATTCGTCGCCAAAAAATAATAACTGGCAAGGCTTGTTTAAATAGCGACTAAACCATTGGTTGTAATATTCAGCACTTTTTTGACCGTTTAAGGTTGTGCTCCATATCGCTGTTTTTTGGTATTCGGTTGATAGCTTTGAATATTCAACCGACAAAACAGGCATACCCGGCGCCGTAATGTTGATTCCGTTAGCGGTTAAATTGGCTTGAATTAAACATAAGCGTGGTTCGGTTCTAGCGGTAAGCATTTCACCTTTTTCGGTAGCAACCATAAAACGTCGGTCAAAAGCTAAGCCTAATTCTTCTACCCAGCTATTTGAAAGTTGAATATTTGACGATGATTTAATCGGATAAACTGAAATTGATTGTAATGCTATATTAGTCACGCTACTTCCTTATTTATTTTCACAACGTCAATGTAAGCCTAATTTACGCGTAACTCACTTGTGATTCAATCACAGATATAGAATAAAATGCATGTTCGGCTAGTGTTACCTATGGTGACTAAGGTATATTGCTATGATATTACAAGGTTGTTATTTTTGAGTTTTTGGTAGGCATATGCATATTCATATTTTAGGTATTTGTGGCACATTTATGGGCGGAATTGCCGCCATTGCAAAACAGTTAGGGCATCGAGTTTCAGGTTGCGATGCTAACGTGTATCCACCAATGAGCACTCAGCTCGAAGAGTTAGGTATTGAGCTAAAACAAGGTTACCAAATAGAGCATTTAAAAGACGAGCCTGATCTAGTGATAGTCGGCAATGCCATGTCACGCGGTAATCCTATGGTTGAATATGTATTAGACCGTAATATTGCTTATACATCGGGTCCGCAATGGTTACTTGAAAGCGTGTTAAAAGATCGCTGGGTGTTGGCGGTTTCAGGTACGCACGGTAAAACCACCACCAGCAGCATGCTAACGTGGATTTTAGAATACGCCAAAATGGCGCCGGGTTATTTAATTGGCGGCGTACCACAAAACTTTGAAAGTTCAGCTCGACTAGGCGAGTCACCATTTTTTGTGATTGAAGCCGATGAATACGACACTGCCTTTTTTGATAAACGATCTAAGTTCGTACATTACCGACCACGTACTTTAGTGATCAACAATTTAGAGTTTGATCATGCTGATATTTTTGATGATTTAAGTGATATTCAAAAACAATTTCATCACCTTATTAGAATGGTGCCAAGTAACGGCTTAGTGCTTTATCCGCAAGGTGAGCAAGCTATTACAGAAACCATTGAAAAAGGCTGCTGGACACCTACGCAACAAAGTACCCTCAGCAATAGCGGCGAACAAAATAGCAACCAAGGTTGGTATGCCGAAAAACTTAAAGCAGACGGAAGCGAGTTTATCGTTAGCTTTAAAGGCGAAGTGCAGGGCACCGTTAAATGGGATTTAATTGGCGACTTTAATATTGAAAATGGCTTAATGGCGATTGCTGCAGCACGACATGCTGGCGTACCAAGTGACGTAGGTATTGAAGCGCTTGCTGAATTTGTTAATACCAAACGACGTTTAGAGCTTCGCGGCACCGTAAATGGCATTAAAGTGTTTGACGATTTTGCCCATCATCCAACGGCAATTACTAAAACACTGACAGGTGTTCGTGCTCATGTAGGCGAACAGCGTATTATTGCGGTACTAGAACCTCGCTCAAACACCATGAAATCAGGCGTACATAAAGACACCTTAGCGGCTTCGCTCGATCATGCCGATCTTGTTTTTATTTACCAAGGTGATGGCGTTGACTGGTCGGTTGAAGACTTAATAAAAGACTGTAAAGCGCCTTGTGTTGTAAGTGCTGACTTAACGGGCTTAGTTGATAACATTACCGAGCAAGCACAAGCCAACGACACCATAGTGGTTATGAGTAACGGCGGTTTTGGCGACATACATAACAAACTTCTTAGTTCGTTAGCAGACAAACAGTAAAAGGTTTATACAATGAGTTTAGCGACCGAAAAAGATAAAATAAACAACACAACATTTGATAAAAAAATCACCTTAGCCATAACAGGTGCATCAGGCTCAGCTTACGCGCTACGCCTTATTGAATGTTTAGTGGCGGCCAATTATCAAATTTACCTATTATGTTCGAGTGCCGCTAAAGTGGTATTTGATACCGAAGTAGGGCTGAAAGTCCCATCATCTCCCGATGCCGCTAGCCAATTTTTTATCGAAAAATTTAAAGGTAAGCCCGAGCAAATTATTGTATTTGGTAAAGAACAATGGTTCTCGCCCGTAGCTTCAGGCTCCGCAGCACCTAAACTTATGGTGGTTTGCCCGTGTTCAACCGGAACACTTGCCGCCATTAGCCAAGGCATGAGCGATAACTTAATAGAACGCGCAGCCGATGTAGTAATTAAAGAACGCGGACAGCTTATTTTAGTTCCGCGCGAAACCCCATATTCAACCATTCACCTACAAAACATGTTAACCCTGTCGCAAATGGGCGTAACTATAATGCCTGCGTCACCGGGCTTTTATCACAACCCTGAATCAATAAACGACTTAATCGATTTTATGGTTGGCCGAATGTTAGATCATATTGGTATTGATCAAAAAATCATGCCGCGCTGGGGATATCAGAAAGGGTAAATTTTAAAGGTAATTAAAAGGAGTTTATCTAATGGAAACAGAAAAAGAAGAGTTAGAATGTAAAAGTGTAAATGATTTTCTTAATGTTATATCGAATGTTGATGAAGATGAGCTTTCCTCCTATTTCAGAGGGCATGCGAATAAAAAATTTGAACTTCAACCTTCAATATATCGAAAAGATGAATGGTACTCTAATGAAGATAAGATTGTACGGGAAATTATAATGAGATGTCCTAGTGACTTTTCACATATGCAGACTAACTTTGAAAAATTAGTAAAAATGCAACATTATGACTTACCTACCCGATTGTTAGATATTACTGAAAACCCATTGGTTGCCTTATATTTTTCATGCTCAAGCCTTGAGGAAAAAGGTGAAGATGGTGAAGTTGTTTTCTTTAAAATACCGCAAAAAGAAATTAAATATTTTGATAGTGATACGGTTAGTGTTATCTCTGCACTAGCTTGGGCTAAAAATGATTTTGAAATAAATTTTCAACATAAAAAAAACAGTATAGAATTTTATAAAGAAAATAAGCACGCCAATCGGCTTATGCATATTATTAAACAAGAGAAATCTTATTTTTTAGAAAAAATTAACCCTGATCATCTCCAGTCAGTTCTTTGTGTAAAGCCTAAACTAGACAACCCTAGAGTTATACGACAAGAAGGTGCCTTTTTACTTTTTGGCATAGATAATAATAAACATCATGCCCAAAAAGTTCCTTCTACGTGGTTGGGCTCCCCACAACAAAAACGAATTATTATTAAGTCTAAATACAAGGAAGATATTTTAAATCAACTTTCAAAAATAGGTATTTCAAAAGATAAATTATTCCCTGAAATAGATAAGGTGTCCGAATTTATTAAAAATGAATACGGATTAACGGCAAATGAATTTGAATCGACTCAGTCTGACAAACGCCCAGGAGTAAGTCCTCGTTGGGGTTAATAAATTAGTAGATACTAAAGTATTAAATTATTTTGTTATGTTTAAAAGGAAGTAATTGTAATGAATATTGCTATATTAGCGACAGCAATAGCGCTTAAGCAAGAAGGATTTTTAGCCTCTTAACCAAACATTATAAGTAAAGGTAACTTATGCACTCTGACGAACTCATCAAATTATTATCCGATAGTGGAAGTAAGGATTTATCATCTTCATTACAATGGATTAATCCAATACCTGAAGATGCTTCAGCTTTATTGGAAAAAATAGATATGGCATTAAGTATTGTTAAATTTTCTCAATCTAGACGCGCTGAAGAGGGTAAAGAAACGTCAACTAATCATCTCGACTCTTTAATACGTTTAAGATCAGAAATTAATGGTATCTTAGGTAAAAGTTAAAATAAGTTTATTTCAATTTACTGATAATAAGTTATCCAAAAAATTAGATTTAATATGCCAATTGCTACTTGTATTGTTAACCCCGATTGCCCAAATCACTCTGGTGATTTAATTGAGCTTTGGGCAAAGGAAGCTGGACTACCTTCTAAACATATGACAATAAACCTTATTGTTAGTAATGAACAATTAGGTAATAGGTATGGTGTTATGGCTACATTATCTTTACCTTCCGTTTGGAAAGAATCCCAAATATCATCACTTCAAATAGGTTTAGCTAAGGCGTTAGCAAAAAGCTTCAGCTTACCTATTAGTGAGGTTCACGTAATAACTCATATAATACCGTCAGGCTTTGTTGTAGAAGAGGGCAATGAAGTTAAGTGGTAGTATTAATAAATTATTTAAAAGAGTAAATAACAACTGTTTTTTACTCTCTTCTAAGTATAACCTCATAATTCTATAGATATAATTTAAGCTTAACGACATGGAGAGTCATATCAAAAAAATTACCATTATCACTATCATGCTTCTATCTGGTTGTTCGAGTACTCTGATAAGGTTACTGAGCCAGACGTTATTACCAAAACAAGTATTCAATATGTTCCTGTTCAAAAAGAATATACTCCGCAGTTATGGTCTAGCCATAAAGTTTTAAATGAAACGCCTGCCCAATGCGCTAATAAAGGCGTTGGTATTCTTACCTCTTTAGGGTTCACTTCTGTTATTAAAAACGGTGATTATGTTTACGGCAACTTTAATAAAAATCGTGCGGCAATAAAATGCGTAGTTATTGAAAAGATCTTATAGTGAGATAAATAAACTATTTTAAGAATGCTATGCATAAGGAAAAATAATGGTTCAACATGACAAAGTATTAACACGAAGTAAAAATGGAACTATTTCAGGGGCTTTAGGTGGTATTGCTGAATACTTTGGTCTTCGGAGAGGTCGTTTACAGTTCGTTTTTATTGTATTAGCTTTTATGGGCGGAGGGTTTTTATTGTATTTCATTCTTTGGGTAAGTATTCCAAGTTATTCTCAAAGAGCTAAGTTATTAAAACGAAGTAATAATAATAAAATATAGTAAATTGAGGTATAAATGAAAACAATTGGCATGTTAGGCGGTATGAGTTGGGAATCAACAGCCAGCTATTACAAAGCCATTAACCAAGGTGTTAAAGCCGAACTTGGTGGACTTAGCTCTGCAAAAATATGTTTATACAGTGTCAATTTTGCTGAAATTGAAAAACTACAACATGCTGGTAAGTGGAATGAAACTGCGCTTATTTTAACTAAAGCTGCACAATCAGTTGAAGCTGGCGGTGCAGATTTTTTATTAATTTGTACTAATACTATGCATAAAGTCGCGGATGAAATTCAAGCCAATATTTCAATTCCTATTCTTCATATCGCCGATGCTACGGCAGCCAAATTAGTGTCTGACGGTGTTACTAAAGTAGGTTTACTTGGTACTCGTTTTACTATGGAGCAAGATTTTTATAAAAGCCGTTTAATAAATAAGTTTGGCATAAAGGTAGTTGTGCCAAATGATGATGAACGCACCATAGTTCATAACGTGATATATAACGAGCTTTGCAAAGGTGAAATAAAGCCTGACTCGAAAGAGCAATATTTAGCGATTGTAAATAATTTGTTTGAACAAGGCGCTCAAGCGGTCATTTTAGGGTGCACCGAAATTGCTTTATTGATTCAGCAAAAAGACACTGATGTACCTTTGTACGATACAACTGAGATTCATGCAGCGAGTGCTGTAGCGTTTGCGCTTCAATCTTAATTAAAAGGATACACCAATATCTTATTGATACTTAAATTGTGATATAACACAAACATAAATGATAGGTAGTATTTAGGTTGTTATGAATAAAAGTGCGGTAGCAAAGTTTATTGGTGTGTTTTTTAGCTTATTAGTTATTTGGAAAGTTAACGATGTATTGTTAATTACCCCTTGTATTGAGCAGGGCGGCGTATTTAAATTTGAAAAAGGCCAATGTATTTTAAGTGATGGTAGTCTTTATATTACAGGGTTTGAAATGCCGTTAGTTATTTTATATGTGGTTATTGGTTTTAGTGTTTCTTACTTTGTATCTAAACTTATTCGTAAAGTATTCAAAAGCGAATAACCTCTGTAAACCATTCTATTTTATTTTTGTTATGGAGAATTTATGTCTGTAGTTACTGGAAGTTGCCTGTGTGAAAGCGTTGTATTTGAATGTGAAAATAGTTTTACGCAATTTCATTTATGCCACTGTATTCAATGCCGAAAAGTAACAGGTTCTGCGCATGCGTCTAATTTGTTTATTGCTCCAAACAAAATAAAATGGCTAAAAGGTGAAAACCTAATAAAACGCTATGATGTACCTAATCGTTCTATATCAAGCGCTTTTTGTACTGAATGTGGCAGTGGTGTTCCGTATCTTTCTGGCTCAGGAAACGCACTTATTGTGCCTGCTGGCTGTTTAGATGGTGCGCCTAATATTGAAGCGCAAGATAATATTTTTTGTGACGAAAAAGCACAGTGGTACGATAAAGCGATTCATGCGAAACAATTCCCTAAGTTCCCTGAATAAAAAGTTAAAGCGATTAATATCATTGAGGTATTAATCGTTTTTTAATAGCATATCTTGCAACTATTTTTGTAACCGTAATTGAAGTAATAGGATTTAAAATGAAAACCATGACATGTAAACAACTCGGTGGTGCGTGCGATAAAGCGTTTCAAGGTAGTACCTTTGAAGATATTGTTGAGCTAAGTAAAGCACACGGTATGGAAATGTTTCAAAAACAAGACCCTGAACACATGGAAGCGATGCAAAGAGTGATGGTGATGATGCAACAACCACAAGCGATGCAAGACTTTATGGAAGAGAAAAAGAAAGCATTTGAAGCGTTAACTGAAGATTAAGCTTTACTGTATAGCATTTAACTTATTGGATTATTATGGAAGATATACTCGTTAGAACCTTACACTTTTTAGGTATTTTTACACTGGTGTCAGCGCTCGTGGCAGAGCATTTATTAATATCTAAACAAATGGACTTAAAAGCGTTTAAAAAACTTGTAATCATTGATGGCGTTTATGGCTTAGGCGCTGTTATGACGCTTACTGGTGGGTTACTTTTATGGTTTGTTGTAGGTAAGCCGCAAGAGTTTTATACCGCTAACTGGGTGTTTCATTTAAAAGTCACTTTGTTTGCCGTTATTGCAATATTGTCAGTATTTCCTACCTATTATTTTTTACGTAATAGAAAAACGACTGCTGAATATATTGAAATACCCAAATATATAGTTGTCATTCTTCGTGTTGAATTAACTCTTTTAGTGGTTATGCCTTTTTTAGCAACGAGTATGGCTAGAGGTGTTGGCAGTTATTAGTTTGCCCTTAATCATCTATGTCGTCTATCCCACAAAATAAAAATGAGCTTATTCAAGCCATCAGCGTAAGTTATGAAAAACTTACGCTTGATTATGAAAGGGTGCCAAATGCATTAACACGCTCTTTAGGTGTAGAAGGTAATGTAAAAGGCACAATTATTAGTGTGTGCGATACTTTGGCTTATTTAATAGGTTGGGGTAAGTTGGTTTTAAAATGGTACGACTTTTCGGTGAAAGGCAAAGATATCGACTTCCCTGAAACGGGCTACCAATGGAATCAATTGGGCGCTCTTGCTCAAGCTTTTCAATTAGAATATAAAGACTGGACGTTTGAAAAACTGAAAAAAGAATATCAAAGGGTTATACAAGATATTCTTACGTTATTACATAAGCTAGATGAGCATATTTTATACGGTGAAGCGTGGTATAAACAATGGACTTTAGGGCGCATGATCCAATTTAATACTTCGTCGCCTATGAAAAACGTACGCACTAAAATTAGACGTTTTATCAATAACAACACAAATAAATAGAGCTATCTTAATCATGTAATGAAAGGAGTTGTGTCTTATGCTAGAACTACGACCAAATTGTGAAAACTGCGATAAAGATCTTCCTCCTGAATCAACTGAAGCATGTATCTGTACCTATGAATGTACTTTCTGTAGAACTTGTGTTGATAACCTTTTAAAAAATGTTTGCCCTAATTGTGGCGGTGGATTTTCGGCTAGGCCTATTCGACCCACTCAAGAGCGCAGAAAAGGCGTCAGCCTTCAGTATCAAGGTGCTTCAACCAAACGAGTGAATACCACATTAAGTGAAGCTGAAATATCAGCATTTTCTGAGCTTGTTAAAGATATTAAGCCTGAAGCGCGATAACCATTGATGGGAAACATTCAATATTGATAACGATAAATTTTATTACCCGAATGTAAAGTAATGTAAATAAGGTTTTTATTTTATGCCTTTGTTTATAAAGTAAATGTGCTTGCCGATATTATCGGTTTTATCCCCCCTTGGATATTTTGTACCTTTATAGTTATGCGCAGTAAAGGTACAAAATTTTTTTTAGCTTTTCTTCCTTCAACTATCTTTTTTCTAATTTTCTAGTGTTAATCCAATAAAATCTGTAAATTCATTTATTCGTCTGTATTTATTTAAATTTAATGAAGGATAACTGATGATTTCACTCGAAACCTTGCTGCTTTTCTTTATGACTACGCTTGTAGTTGTACTATCTCCTGGCCCTGCAGCTATTGCTGTTACAGCTGAAGCTGCATCGAATGGCTTTAAAAAATCAGCATTAGTTATATTAGGTATTGCAACGGCTAATGTTGTTTTTTTTGTGTTGTCGGCAACGGGTATTATTACGCTTATTATTGCATCGCATACTTTGTTTTCTGTTATTAAATGGATAGGTGTGGCGTATCTTTTATATTTAGGTTTTGGTGCTATTTTTAGTGAATCTGGCCCGTTAAGTATTAATTCTTCTAAAAAGCTCGAGAGCAAAGCGTATAAAATATTCTTGAGAGGCTTTATTTTAGAGATTTCTAACCCTAAAGCGCTTTTGTATTTTTCTGCTTTATTACCGCAATTTATTGATATTAATACGCCTATTATTCCACAGCTTATTATTCTGTGTTTGATAACGCTGGTATTAGATTTAGTGTGCTATTCGCTTTATGGTTATTTAGGTTTTAAATCGATAGGTAAGTTTATTAAACCTATTATTATCAAAACCATTAATCGCTCGGCTGGCGCTATGCTGATTTTTGCAGGGCTGAAAATGGCGACAGTAGAAAGATAGTAATATAGCCAATTTAAGCTTTTTATTTTTACACCCTACACTTATACAAAAGGTTAATAAATGAAACACACATTAAAAAAAATGATGTAGTTAAGTGTACGGTAATGCTGGCTGATATTGCCGATTTTGGTGAATTTAATAAAGTGTATAGCAACTTTTTTGCTAAACTTTATCCTGCGAGAAGTACTTTTGCAGTGAGTGGCTTAGCCTTAAATGCAAAAATAGAAATCGAATGTATTACAGCTAAAAATTAAGAAGTTAGTTTTAAGGCAGCCGATACTGTACTCATTAATGAGTGCTAATAACGAAATTGGTATTTACCTCAATTAGCATGTTTAGCGTCTTTAATAGCTCGAAACGCATGTTTAATATTCAACTTATTTAATTCTTCAATAAAGCTAACACTCTCTTAGTCGCTATTTTTACGCGAGTAACTTGATCTATACCGAACCTAACATGATATAGGCTTTAAGTTTGTTAGAGGTATCTGGACTACTCTCTTCATCATAATGTAGGTACGGTATGTTTTTTAGGTGAGTTTACAAATTGTAAAGGTGACAACTTTAGTGTATTTATAAGCGATATTTAAAGAAGGAAATAATATGAATTTTACTCTCACCCAAATGGGTTCAGCAGTATTTATCTTTATGGTAGTTATAGGTTTGATTAGTTATGTGTTAGGTAAACGTAAAACAACAGCCCCAATAAAGTCGGCGTTACTTGGCTTTGTTTTTTCGGTTATTCCTGTACTGGGTATTATTTATGTTGTTTACTTAGCTGCGAAAGAAGATGTGGTTATACCGTAAGTTATTATTTTTAGAATACAAAGTATTAAATTAGGGTGCAAAGTGAATAGAGCAATAGCTGACTATCACAAAGACGATGAAAATCATTGGGTAGCAAGGCTCAACTGTGGTCATTTTCAACATGTTAGGCATAATCCTCCTTGGACAAACCGACCTTGGGTTGAAACCTTAACAGGGCGAAAGTCTATGATCGGTCATGAGCTTAATTGTAAAAAATGCGATGAGGGCGCACCACTTGATTATCAGGTACTTTAGCGCTAAAAAACAGTAAAACTTTTTGTAATAAGGAATAAAGTATGTCGGTATATTTTGCGCAAATCAACTGGTCGAAAAGCGATGATGAAGTTTATATAGATAACAAATACAGCAGAGGCCATACATGGTTGTTTGATGGTGGTGTAACAGTACCTGCATCTTCGTCTCCTCATGTTGTGCCTTTGCCTTATTCAGTTGAAGCTAATGTTGATCCTGAAGAAGCGTTTATTGCCTCAATTTCAAGTTGTCATATGTTATTTTTTCTTTCTATTGCCGCAAAAAACAAACTTGTCATTGAAAGCTATGAAGACAAAGCTGAAGGTATTATGGAAAAGGACACACAAGGCAATATCTCTATAACTAAAGTTACTTTAAAGCCTAAAGTTGTTTTTGCCGCGCATACTCAACCAGCCTATGAATTATTAGAAAAAATACATCACCAAGCACATCAGCAATGTTTTATTGCTAACTCAGTAAAAGCTGAGATAGTTACTGAAATTGTAGAGTAACATTACCAATACGTTTCAATACAGCCCAGCTAAACAAGGAAAGCATAATGACAAATAACCCGAATCACGAAAAAATTAATTATGTAGAGTTTGCAGCTAACGACCTTAAAGCCACGAAAGCCTTTTTCGAAGAAGCATTTGGCTGGAGCTTTCAAGATTTTGGGCCTGATTACACAGCGTTTAATCATCAAGGTTTAGATGGTGGTTTTTTTAAAGCGGAAGGGGCAAGTGTGCAAGCAAAAGGTGGCGCACTTATTGTTCTATTCAGTAACGATTTAGATAGCACACAGCAAAAAATAAAAGCAGCGGGTGGTGTTATTAAACAAGACACTTATGAATTCCCTGGCGGAAAACGATTCCATTTTACAGAACCAAGCGGTAATGAATTTGCCGTGTGGGGTCAGCTTTAACTAGCTAAGCTAGTATTTTTACTTCAAACAGCTCGATTGAAAACCTAAAGGACAAAAATACTCATGGAATATAAAGAAACGTTATCACCACAGCAATGTAAAGGGATGGACGATATACGTACCGAAATTGATGGTATAGATCAAACCATTGTGACTTTGTTAGGACGCCGTTTTCAATACGTTAAGTCTGCCGCACAATTTAAAACTTCGGAAACGTCTGTTCGTGCTCCCGAACGTTTCGCAGCAATGTTACAGCAGCGTAGAGTGTGGGCTGAAAAAGAAGGCTTAAGTCCTGATGCGATAGAAAAAATGTACCGTGATCTTGTTAACCATTTTATTAATGAAGAAATGGATAAGTGGAAACAAGAATCTCAGTCGACCAGTGCTTAAGTTAATGTTTAAGGTATATGTTTAAATATGAAAGCCATCTATATAGTTACTGACATTTTTGGTATTACATCTGCTTTAAAAGAGTTTGTGGCAACATTAACAGTTAGTTCAGGAGCTGCAATTAATATTGTTGATCCCTATCAAGGTAAGCAGATGAGCTTTGAAGATGAAGCGACAGCCTATGCTTATTTTGTTAAACATGTAGGCGTTGAACAATACGCACAGCATTTACATTCAATACTCGTCTCACAAAAAGATACTACTGTTATTGGCTTTAGTGTTGGCGCGTCAGCACTTTGGGCGCTATCTGCTAAAAATAATATCAACGTAGAACACGCTATTTACTTTTACGGTTCACAAATTCGGCATTTGCTTGATATTCAGCCTCAAATTAAAAGTACGGTTATTCTTCCTAAAAAAGAAGAGCATTTTGATGTAGACGCTTTACAAGAAAAACTTAAAAAGCTGGCAAGGGTGTCAATTAAACGTTGCAGTTTTTATCACGGGTTTATGAATAGACACTCAGTAAATTTTAACGAACAAGCGTACAGAACATATACCGGTTGGCTTTGCGAGCAACTTACTTAAACAATCAGTCATACAAGTTAGTCTTATATTCTTTTTTGGAATAAAAAGGCAACTTCTAATCTTTTTCTTTTTTAGGCAGGACTATTACTATTTGCCTATTACTTCTAAATGGGCGAGTTGACATTATGTTGCCAGGTCAGAAAAATTTAAACCAAACAATGCTAGATGCAAACCAACTTGCATCTTTACAAGAAGCTATAGCGACTTACACACCGCTACAATTAGCGTGGACAAGTGGTTATTTAGCAGCGAAAAGTGAAGGTGGCTCAGTTGCTGTTCTACCTACTGCTACTGCGGGGGCATCTGCACAAGCTCAACCGACATTAACTATTTTATTTTCATCGCAAACAGGTAACGCTAAAGGCGTTGCTAAAAAGTTAGCTGAAAATGCGAAAGCTGCAGGTATTACTGTTAACTTTAAAAACGTTTCAGAGTACAAGCCAAAATCATTAAAATCTGAAACGCACCTACTTATCGTTACAAGTACTAACGGTGAAGGCGAGCCGCCAGATGATGCGATTGAATTC
Organism: Pseudocolwellia agarivorans; assembly: GCF_002000085.1. GTDB lineage: Bacteria > Pseudomonadota > Gammaproteobacteria > Enterobacterales > Alteromonadaceae > Pseudocolwellia > Pseudocolwellia agarivorans. The sequence continues at coordinate 227,560 of NZ_MUZU01000006.1, read as the reverse complement.
CATGAGTTTTTAGCCTCTAAAAAAGCGCCTAAATTACCAAACTTGCAATACAGCATATTGGCATTAGGCGACAGCAGCTACGAATTTTACTGCCAAACAGGTAAAGACTTTGACGAGCGCTTAAAAGCATTAGGTGCGACTGCCGTTACTCCTCGCGTTGATTGTGATGTTGACTACGAAGAAGACGCACAATCTTGGTCTGCAAATGTTATTGATACATTAAAAGACGATTTAACAAAATCAGGTGATGCAGGTTTAGCGCCGGTTGTTAGCTTGTCTGGCGCTACTGAAGTTGAAAGTCAGTACACTAAACAAACCCCTTATGAAGCTGAGCTTTTAGTTAGCCAAAAAATTACCGGTCGTGACTCTGCTAAAGATGTTCGCCACGTAGAAATTGATTTAGGCGAGTCTGGCTTAACTTACCAAGTAGGTGATGCTTTAGGCGTATGGTTTGAAAACTCAGCAGCGTTAGTTGAAGAGTTAATTGCCACATTAAAACTAAGCGCAGACGAAAAAGTTAGCATTAAAGGCGAAAGCTTTACTTTAAGCCAAGCGTTAACGTCTGAATTAGAAATTACTCAAACTGCTCCTGCTTTTATTGAGTTTTGGGCAAGTATTTCAGGTGATGCAAAACTTAAAGCTTTAGCTGAAGACAAAAACGCAGCGCGTGAATACGCTGGCGAACATCAAATTGTTGATATTGTAAAAGCGGCGCCAAGTGATGTAGCTGCACAAGTATTTGTTGATGCACTTCGTAAAATTACACCGCGTTTATATTCTATTGCTTCAAGCCAAGCCGAAGTTGAAGAAGAAGTTCACTTAACAGTGGGTTTAGTTAGCTATGAAGAAAACGGCGCTACACGTTTTGGTGGTGCTTCAGGTTTCTTAGCTAACGATGCAGAAGAAGGCGCTACGGTTAAAGTATTTGTTGAACATAACGATAACTTCCGCTTACCTGCTGACGGTAACACGCCAGTCATTATGGTAGGTCCAGGTACAGGTGTTGCACCATTTAGAGCATTCATGCAAGAGCGTGATGCAAGCGATGCTGAAGGTGATAACTGGATGTTCTTTGGTGATCAAACCTTTACTCAAGACTTCTTATACCAAGTTGAATGGCAAGGTTATTTAAAATCAGGCTTATTAACTAAAATGGACGTAGCTTTCTCTCGCGACCAAGCTGAAAAAGTTTATGTACAAGACCGTATTAAAGAAAACGCTAAAGAAGTGTTTGAATGGTTAGAGCGTGGCGCCCACTTATATATTTGTGGTGATGCAAACCGTATGGCGAAAGATGTACACAACACTTTAGTTGATGTAATCGCGACTCAAGGTGGATTAACGCCTGAGCAAGCTGAAGACTATTTGAAATCGTTACGCAGCAACAAACGTTACCAGAAGGACGTATACTAATGACAACTGAATTTAAAGACATTAAATCTACCGGTGATGGTCCAATTATTGTTGAAGGTAAACATGCGGATAACGAGCGCTTAAAGTTAGAAAGTAACTACTTACGCGGAACTATTGTTGAAGATTTAGCTGACAGAATGACAGGTGGTTTTACCCCTGATAATTACCAGTTAATACGTACCCATGGTATGTATCAGCAAGATGACCGTGACATTCGTGCTGAGCGTCAAAAGCAAAAATTAGAACCATTACATAACGTAATGCTTCGTGCTCGTATGCCAGGCGGTATTATTACGCCTAAGCAATGGTTAGCGATTGATAAATTTGCTGACGATTACACCTCTTACGGAAGTATTCGTTTAACTACACGTCAAACGTTTCAATTCCACGGTGTTTTAAAGCCAAATATTAAGTTAATGCACCAAACGTTAAATAGCATCGGTATTGATGGTATTGCAACTGCTGGCGACGTTAACAGAAACGTATTATGTACAAGTAACCCAATTGAATCTGAACTTCATCAAGAAGCTTACGAGTGGGCGAAAAAAATCAGTGAACATTTATTACCAAAAACTAAAGCCTATGCTGAAATTTGGTTAGATGCAGAAAAAGTTGAAACCACTGAACATGACGAACCCATTTTAGGTAAAAGCTATTTACCTCGTAAGTTTAAAACAACGGTTGTTATTCCTCCAAAGAATGACATCGACGTGCATGCTAACGATTTAAACTTTGTTGCTATAGCTGAAAACGGAAAATTAATTGGTTTTAACGTATTAGTGGGTGGTGGCTTAGCCATGACGCATGGTGATAATTCAACGTATCCTCGTAAAGCGGATGACTTTGGTTTTATCTCAATCGATAAAACATTAGATGTTGCGGAAGCGGTTGTTACCACTCAACGTGATTGGGGTAACCGTGTAAATCGTAAAAATGCGAAAACTAAATACACATTAGATCGTGTAGGTATTGAAACCTTTAAAGCTGAAGTTGAAAAACGTGCTGGTGTTACCTTTGGCGAAAGTCGTTCATACGAATTTACTAGCCGTGGCGATAGCATTGGTTGGGTTGAAGGTTTTGATGGCAAGAATCATCTAACATTATTTGTTGAAAACGGTCGTTTAATTGATGGCCCAGACAGCCCTATCAAAACTGGTGTTGCTGAAATTGCTAAAGTTCACAAAGGTGACTTTAGAATGACAGCCAACCAAAACTTAATTGTTGCGGGCGTTGCAGCTGAAGATAAAGCCAATATTGAAACCTTAGCGCGTCAATACGGCTTAATTAAAGACGAAACATCCAATCAACGTAAAAACTCAATGGCTTGTGTGGCATTTCCTACTTGTCCATTAGCAATGGCTGAAGCTGAACGTTACTTACCCGGTTTAGTGACTGACGTTGAAGGTATTTTAGCTAAACATAAGGTAGCAGACGAACATGTAATTTTACGTGTTACGGGTTGTCCAAACGGTTGTGGTAGAGCAATGCTTGCCGAAATTGGTTTAGTGGGTAAAGGTCCAGGTAAATACAACATGTATTTAGGTGGTAACCATGCAGGTACTCGTGTACCTAAGCTATACAAAGACGGTGTTGACGAAGCTGGCATTTTAACTGAAATAGATCAGTTAGTTGGCCGTTGGTCTACAGAGCGTAACGACAACGAAGGTTTTGGTGATTTCACCATACGTGCCGGCATTGTTGCCGAAGTTAAAGTGAGTAAGCGAGATTTTCATGCTTAATACAAGTCAAGCAGCTGTTAATAACTATTCCGCGACTACGGTGCCGGAGCCATTGCTAAACCAATGGAATGAGTTATTAGAGAAAGAGTCGGCTGTTGCGCGTGTTGAATGGACGTTAGAGAACTTACCTTCTCAGTTTGTATTATCATCAAGTTTTGGTATTCAATCTGCGGTAATGTTACATCTACTTACGCAGGTTGATCCAAATATTCCTGTGCTAATAACGGATACAGGGCATTTATTTCCGGAAACCTATCAATTTATCGATCAGTTAACTGAGCGTTTAAATTTGAATCTTCACGTATATAGCGCAAAAGAAAGCGCCGCTTGGCAACAAGCTAAATACGGTGAAGAGTGGGACAAAGGTGAAGCAGAGTTAAAGGCATATAACCGCCGTAACAAAGTAGAGCCTTTAGAACGTGGTTTAAATGACTTAAATGCAAGTACTTGGTTTACAGGCGTGCGTCGTCAACAAACTGCACACAGAGAAAACTTACCTGTAGTAAGTACCTTACGTGGTCGTTTCAAAGTACATCCAATTATTGATTGGACCAATAAAGACGTTCACCAGTACTTAACTAAACATGGTTTACCGTATCACCCGTTATGGGATCATGGTTATGTTTCTGTAGGTGATGTACACAGTACTAAACCGCTAACATTAGGCATGGACGAAAGCGATACGCGTTTTTCTGGTGGGCAAAGAGAATGTGGCTTACATACCGACGGTGATGGTATTTAGGTTAGCTTACTGAAAAATGAGCATGTAATGATGATTTTAATAAAGGCACTAAGTCTTCGTCAGGATTATCAGAAATAAGTAAAGCAAGTTCACTTCCAATGGGGGTGAACTTGTAAAAACGTAAACCACATTGGTTTGCTTTAGCGGTCAAGGTTAGATTTTGGCCATTATAGTTGAAAACCACTTGTTCTCCTTTTTGTAACTCGTTTGATTCCGCTTCTTGCAGAAAAATAAGATGATTATCGGCTAGGCTTAATAGTTCGGTATAACTGATCCCACACTGATTTAAATTCACCTTACTTTGCGTATTTTTACTGAAAAAGCTTAATAGCCCCGGTGTTTTATACGCACCAGACAGTATACGCATATTCTTCTTACTCGTGTCTTTAACCGCAAGGCTACAAACTTTAGCTAACAGCTTTGCATCAGTAATACTCATTGATTTAAAAACGGTGAGTGATTTAAGTGAAAAAGAACCCGGATGTGTAATTTCACCCGCTAAAATCTTAGCCCACAAGTCTTGCATGGTATTGTTGCTAACGTCTTCGGCTAAATGTGTAAAGCGACTAAACCAGTCAGGGTCTGCTTTTGCTGAGTTGCTGGCATTAGGGCAATAGGCTAATGATTTTTTAACAATAGATTCTAAGTTTTGCTGCTGACGTAATCGAGACAGTCGCTCTCTTCTTACTACTCGTTCTTCAAGTGGCATTTGTTTATTTTCAGGTAATAAAGCGCCATCGAGTACAAATTGTTTAGCTAAAGCCAGTAGTTGTTTTTGTGAAGTAAAACCTGAGGTGGATTTAGAGCTTGAATTTTTAGATTCTGCAGAAATATTTGTAGTATTAACCGTTGATGAAGCGACTAAGTCTGTTTGTGGTTCTTGAAGTGATTCATCTTGATCTTTGTTCACGGTTAATCCTTAATTTTTGTTTTAATTTAAACATATATTTGCATTTAGTAAAATAATAAGTGAAACCGTTATATATTAACTTCTTCTTTTTGTTTTAATTCATGGCTTCGTAATTCAACGCCAATAGCGGGCGAATTAGGAATAAGTAAAGCTAAAATAAATGAACATGCGGCAAAGGTAGCACCAATATAAAATACCCATGCAGAATTAATAATCCATACCATGCCAAGTAAAGCTGGAATAACAACTGCGGCGATATGGTTAATTGAAAAGCTAACACCGGCGGTTGAGGCTATATCTTCAGGAGACGCTATTTTTTGAAAATATGTTTTAATGGCGATAGCAAAAGCAAATAATAAGTGGTCAATAACATATAAGGCTGCGGCAATATATTCGTTAGAAACCACGGCATAAGCGCAAAATAAAAGTATCAAACCGATATATTCAAATTTTAAAACAAATCGTTCACCAAACTTACCAATAAACTTTCCTATTTTGGCCGCAAAAAACCAATTAAAAATATAGTTAATGAGGAATAGGGTACTAATATCGGCAACGCTATAACCAAATTTTTCGACCATTAAAAAGCCCGCAAAAACTACGAATATTTGTCTGCGTGCACCACCAAAAAAAGTTAAGGCGTAAAACAGCCAGTATCTTTTTTTCAATATCAGTTTTTTACTTTGTTCTGTTTTCGGTTTGAAGTGTGTAAAGGATAATCCAATAAAAATCGTAAAAATTAAACCAATACCACCGAACAGAGCATAAGTTGCTTGATACGACCAAGAAAACTGTTCCATAAGTAGCCATATGGTACTAAAAGCGAGTAAAGATGCTGCAGCTTTTATTGATAATAATTGCCCCATAAAATGCGCGGTTTTGTCTTTATCAACCCATTGTAGGGTTAAAGATTGGTTAACTGTTTCAAAATAATGAAAGCCTACTGACATGATCATCGTGGTTATATACAAACCATAAACACTAGGGAAGTAGCCTGTTGCAGCTACGCCAATAGCAGTAACCGCTAACGATAAAATAGCTAAACGTTGTTCTTTTATAAAAAGCAGAACGTAAATTGCGGTAAAAGCTAAAAAGCCAGGCACTTCACGTAAGCTTTGTAAAATACCAATTTCTACACCGGTAAAGTTAGCCTTTTCGATAACAAAATTATTCAGCAATACCATCCATACTGAAAAGATTAAAGGCATAATGAACGCCATGGCTAACAAGAGGTTTTCAGGTTTTTGAACAAGCTGATTAAATTTCATTATGTGCCTAAAATAAAAGATAATTTAGAAGGATAAAATAGAGTACAGAGTATACGATTATTTTACTGAAAAGGCCCATGTGTATTTTTATGGGAGAAGATAATAATTTGCTTTAACAACTTGTATTGATGGTTATGATTAAGTTAATACACTCAATTAAAACGCTTGTTTAAATTTAGTTGCTTTCCTGTTTTTTTCAAGGCAAACTCAATAGCAACAGAGTTTAAATTAACTCATCGGATGAGGTGGGAAGTTAATCTCATTATTGTGGTCTATTATATAGTCATTGCAAGATAACCAATACAAGCGAAATTTTACGAGGAGAGCAGGCATGATCTATCAAGGCACTAGCCTTTCTGTACAATTACTGGAAGATGGCATTGTTGAGCTTAAATTTGACGCTCAAGGCTCAGTTAATAAGTTTGATACTCAAACTTTTATTGAATTTAGGACTGCTATTGAAGCAATTAACAATACTAAAGAAGCTAAGGGCGTAGTCGTAACATCAGGTAAGTCTACTTATGTAGTAGGTGCTGATATTACTGAGTTTTTAGATACATTTAAAAAGCCAGTTGAAGAATTGATCCCATGGATTAAACAGTCGACGGATATTTTTAATGCGCTAGAAGACATTCAATTACCCACTATTGCCGCCATTAATGGTATTGCACTAGGTGGAGGATGTGAATTGACTTTAGCCTGTGATTATCGAATAGCAGACACAAATGTAAGTATTGGTTTACCCGAAGTTAAACTGGGCTTAATTCCCGGTTTTGGTGGTACTGTACGCCTACCTCGTGTTATTGGTGCTGATAATGCGGTTGAGTGGATGTCTACAGGTAAAGCACATCGTGCTGACGAAGCTTTAGCTGCCGGCTTATTAGATGCAGTAGTTGCACCTGAAGATTTAATGGTGTCTGCCGTTTCTATGCTAAAAGATGCTATTGCAGGCAAGCTTAATTGGAAAGCTAAACGTCAGCCAAAACTTGAGCCACTTAAATTAAGTGCGACAGAAAGCATAATGACCTTTAGCACGTGTAAAGGCATGATCGCTGCAAAAGCGGGTAAGCATTATCCTGCACCTATGATGATGGTAAATACTATTGAAGCATCGTCAAAATTAGATCGTGCTGGCGCAATGACTATTGAAAACGAAGCTTTTGCTACCTTATCTAAAACAGATTCAGCTACCGCACAAATTGGCTTATTTATGGCCGACCAAGTCGTTAAAGGTAAAGCGAAAAAAGCCGGTAAACAAGCTACCAAACAAGTAAACAAAGCTGCTGTACTTGGTGCAGGTATTATGGGCGGCGGTATTGCTTATCAGTCTGCTTACAAAGGTACGCCAATTGTAATGAAAGACATTAACGATGCCGCGTTAGATTTAGGTTTAAGTACTGCTGCTGGCATTTTAACAAAGCAAGTTGAACGCGGCCGTATGAATGTTAAAAAGATGGCAGCTACGTTAAATAACATTACACCATCATTATCTTACGATAGTGTAAAAGGTGTTGATATTGTTGTTGAAGCGGTTGTTGAAAACCCCAAAATTAAAGGTTTAGTGCTTGCTGAAGTAGAAAGCGTAGTGAGTGAAGACACCATTGTAACTTCAAACACCTCAACTATCTCAATCGATTTATTGGCTAAAAGTGTGAAACGCCCTGAAAACTTCTGTGGCATGCACTTCTTTAATCCCGTAAATAGAATGCCACTTGTAGAAGTTATTCGTGGTAAAGACACGTCTGATGAAACCGTTGCTACCGTTGTTGCATACGCAGCTAAAATGGGTAAGTCACCTATTGTAGTGAACGACTGTCCGGGTTTTTATGTCAACCGTGTTCTATTCCCTTATCTTGCAGGTTTAAGCCATTTAGTAATTGAAGGCGCAAACTTTACCGATGTAGATAAAGTGATGGAAAAAGAATTTGGTTGGCCAATGGGACCTGCATATCTATTAGATGTTGTAGGTATTGATACGGCAGATCATTGTACTGGCGTAATGTCTGACGGTTTTCCTACGCGTATGAAAAAAGTAGATAACGATCCAGTAAGTTTACTTTATAAAAATGAGCGATTTGGCCAGAAAAACGGTAAAGGTTTTTACGATCACGGTAAAGATAAACGTGGTCGCCCGACTAAAGTTGCTTCAGAAGCCGCTTATGAATTATTTGCTCCTCATTGCTCTGAGAGTAAAACCTTTTCGAAAGAAGACATTATTGCGCGCTTAATGATCCCTATGATCAACGAAGTAGTAAGATGTTTAGAAGAAGGTGTTGTTGATACTGCTGCTGAAGCGGATATGGGATTAATTTACGGTCTAGGTTTTCCTCCATTTAGAGGTGGCGCTATACGTTATTTAGAAACCGTAGGTTTAGATAACTATATTGCAATGGCGGATAGCTTTGCGCATTTAGGCGAGCTCTATCAAGTAACAGACGGCATGCGCGAAATGGCCAAATCTGGCAAATCTTACTTCACTACAGATGTAAAAACAGCTTAACCTGAGGAGAACACAATGAAAGAAGTTGTAATTATTGATTGCATACGAACTCCTATGGGACGTTCGAAAGCTGGCGTATTTCGTAATGTGCGTGCAGAAACATTATCAGCCCACTTAATGGAACAAATTTTAGCAAGAAATCCAGCCCTTGATCCAAACGACATTGAAGATGTTATTTGGGGCTGTGTTAAACAAACAAAAGAGCAAGGTTTTAATATTGCTCGTAATGCCTCGTTATTGGCCGGTTTACCAAAATCAATTGGTGGTGTAACCGTTAACCGTTTGTGTGGTTCGTCAATGCAAGCATTACACGACGCTACTACCAGTATTATTGCCGGCCAAGGTGATGTGTTTTTAATTGGTGGCGTTGAACACATGGGGCATGTTCCTATGATGTACGATGTAGATTTTGCTCCGGGCTTAAGTAAGCACATAGCAAGAGCTTCAGGCAATATGGGCTTAACGGCAGAGTTACTTGGCAAGCAACACGGTATTAGTCGTGAAATGCAAGACGCTTTTGGCGCTCGTTCTCATCAACGTGCTCACCAAGCCATGTTAGAAGGGCGTTGGGATAACGAAATTGTTCCTACCTTAGGACATGACGAAAAAGGTGCGTTAAAGCTTATTGAGCACGATGAAGTTATTCGTCCAGAAACAACGGTTGAAGGGCTATCAGCACTTCGTCCAGTATTTGATCCTGTTAACGGTACAGTTACTGCGGGTACTTCTTCAGCGCTATCTGATGGGGCTTCAGCTATGTTAGTGATGTCGGCTGACAAAGCGAAAGAACTTGGCTTGAAACCTCGTGTTAAAATTAGAGGAATGGCGATTGCAGGTTGTGATCCAGCGACTATGGGATACGGTCCAGTGCCTGCTACTCAGAAAGCACTTAAGCGTGCCGGCTTAACGATTGATGATATTGAGCTTGCTGAGTTTAACGAAGCGTTTGCTGCACAAGCATTGTCTTGTATTAAAGCACTAGGCTTAGAAGATAAAGCTGATGACATGATTAACTTAAACGGTGGCGCAATTGCGTTAGGCCATCCACTAGGTTGTTCTGGTTCTCGTATCTCGGGTACCTTAATTAACTTAATGGAAGGTCAAGATGTTAACATTGGTTTAGCGACCATGTGTGTAGGTCTTGGACAAGGTATTGCTACGGTGTTTGAACGCGTATAGTACTTACCTTATTGTTTATATTTTAGAAGCTCAACAGGTAACTTTGTTGAGCTTTTTTAGTTAAGCTGAACTCTGGTTAGTTACTTTGAGCAACGTTTATTTGATAAAGAACAGCATTAACATTGCTAAAATTATTATCTGAATAACGATAGTTTTTTATATATTCCATACCTATTTTTTTCATTATTGCTATTGAAGCTACGTTATCTTTCAGTGCTGTAGCACTAAAAAATTGATATTCAGGTTCACTGCTTATTGTTTGTAGAATATGTTGAGCAGCCTCGGTTGCATAACCTTTGCCCCAGCTTGATTGAAGAAAACGCCACCCTAATTCAATATCGTTAAAGCGTGGTGTATCAGTAAAAAAATCCATTGGTCGAACTAATATCCAACCAATGTCTTGCTGTGTTTTTGTTATGGTTACTTTCCATAATCCCCAGCCTTTTTCTGTATTACGATAAGCGTATAAACGAGGAATAAAGTTATCTAAAATATCTTTTTGGGTAGTGGGCTTTCCGCCATTTAAATACAGCATAACCTCAGGATTTTGATCTAACTGAAAAAGAAATTCCGCATCGTTTTTATCAATCAGATGGTAACTCAGGCGAGTTGAATTAGTTATGTGCATTTAGTCCGACCTTATTTTATAAATTGTGTATTATTGGCTATTAATACTAATTACAACAACTCGTTATTTTTATAACGATAATGGATTATAAACATAGCAATTTCAATCAGGATGTTAGCCATGCAATAGCGCACTATACATGTACCTGAAAGATGAAGAAAATAAATGAGTGCTAAACAAATGAATAGCTATGATGAACGTATATCGAATGTTTGCGAGTATATTTATCAACACCTTGATGACGAATTGTCGCTAGACAAAATGAGCGATATAGCGGCATTTTCGAAATACCACTTTCATCGTGTATTTTTGGCTTACACCAACATGAGTGTAACTAAGTTTATTCAGCTCATTAGGTTGAAAAGAGCTTCGTTTAGATTAGCGTTTGAAGCCGATAAACGTATTATTGATATTGCCTTAGAAGCTCGATTTGACAGCCCTGAAGCTTTTTCAAGAGCGTTTAAAAGAACATTTGAACAGTCTCCTTCAGAATTCAGGCTAGAACCTAAATGGCCTGAGTGGTACATGCGGTTTGATTTTAAAATACAACCTTATGGAGAAATAAAAATGAATGTAGATATTGTTCATTTCGACACGGCAAAGATTGCTTTTATAGCACATAAAGGATCGCCTGAAACGGTGCTAGAAACTGCAGCAAAATTTATTGCATGGCGTAAAGACACTGGCTTATCACCAGTAAAAACCAGTAAAACGTTTGGTATTCCCTATAGTGACCCACAAATAACCGAACCCGACCAATTTCGCTGGGATATTTGTGGAACAATAACAGGGGATATTCCGGATAATAAATACGGAGTTCAAATAGGAGAAATTAAAGGAGGTAAATGCGCTTTAATTCGTCATGAAGGAAGCCACGATAAGCTAAATCAGAGCATTTATTACTTTTTTCGGGAATGGTTACCTCAAAGTGGTGAAGAAATGCGTGAGCAACCTTTGTTTTTTCATTACTTAAACTTTATTTTTGAAGTAGATGAATGTGATCTTATTACTGATATATATTTTCCGTTAAAATAAATATCTATAGCTAGTAACTAATATTTATTTTTATTAAAGAAAAAGCCCTGAAATAATTTATATTTCAGGGCTTTTATGTATTTTAAAAAATGATGTTTAAGCTAAAGAATCTTGAAGTGGCGGAACTACTTGTTTCTTACGGCTCATAATACCGTCGATCCAAACTTTACCGTTAACCGTGGCTTTACCGTAGGCTTTTTCTGTTAAGTCGTCGTTGTCACTGATTACTAATACTTCAGAACCTTCTTTCATAATGTCAGTTAACAGTAACATTACGCTGTGACGTTCGCCTTCGGCTTTTAATGTGGCCATATCAGCCAAAAAGTCTTCTTTCATTTCATCAAATACAGCTAGGTCGATAACTTCTAATTGGCCAATACCTACTTTTTTACCGTGCATGTTAAAGTCTTTAAAGTCACGCATAACTAAGTCGCGAATTGGTGTACCTTCAACCGCCGATTTCACTTTAAACATTTCCATGCCTAACGCTTTGTAGTCTTCAATACCAGCAATTTCAGCAAGAGCTTCAACACATTTAATATCAGCCGTTGTACATGTTGGTGATTTAAAAATTACTGTATCAGACAATATTGCACACATCATGGCTCCGGCAATATCTTTAGGAATTGCAACGCTATGAAAGTCGTACATCATTTTAATAATGGTGTTAGTACAGCCTACAGGACGGATCCAGCATTCAAGCGGTGTAGAAGTTGTAATGTCGCCTAATTTGTGATGATCAATAATGCCTAATACGGTTGTATCATCAATATCGTCAGGGCCTTGAATGCGATCTGAGTGATCGACTACATAAATACCGTCGGTATCGGCAAATGTCATTTTTAGTTCAGGTTGTTCAAAACCAAATTTTTCTAGAATAAAAAGGGTTTCAGGAGATAGTTCACCTAAACGTGCAGGTTTCACGTCTTCACCTGTCGCATTTTTTAAATAAGAAAGCGCGATAGCTGAACAAATTGAATCTGAATCTGGAACTTTGTGTCCCACGGCGTAAGCTGACATATAAAATTCTCTGTTAAAGGAGTTTGTTATTAAAATTTAATAGCGGCTATTCTAACAAAAAGGTTTATATCTATACAATGAATGTTGGCTGTAAAGAATAGTTCTTATAGGGAGGGTTAACTGAGTATTGAAGAATAAAGCAAGATAAGGGTTATAAAAATAGAAAGAATTACAGAGAGGAAATACATCCTCTCTGTTTAAGTATTTGATCTATTGTTACTTGTAGTAAGACAAACACTTATTTACTTCGTTCTTAGAGCCTAAAATAACTTCAACACGTTGATGAATATCTGTTGGTTCAATATCCATTATTCTTTGTGTTGATGTAACACTTAAACCACCCGCTTGTTCAACTAAAAAGCTCATTGGGTTTGCTTCGTACATTAAACGTAATTTATTGGGTTTAGCAAGATCTTTTGAGTCAGCGGGGTAAGTAAATAGGCCACCACGAGTTAGTACTCTATGAACATCGCCTACCATGGCGGCACACCATCTCATGTTAAAGTTTTTACCACGTGGGCCTTCAGTTCCTAATAGTAAGTCGTTAATATAGTCTTGCATAGGTGATTCCCAGAAACGTTGATTTGACATATTAACGGAAAATTCTTGGGTATCTTCTGAAATTTGAACGTTGCGCTCTACTAATAAGTAACCACCGTAAGTACGATCGAGTACATAAAAATGAGTGCCTTTACCTGTGGTCATTACCAACATCGTTGAAGGGCCGTATAAAACATAACCCGCACAAATTTGTTTGTTACCAGCTTGTTTAAACATATCCGGATCACTTGCATCCATGCCATCAATAGCTGGATGAATAGAGAATATAGTACCTATCAATGAGTTAATTTCGATATTTGAACTACCGTCTAGTGGATCAAACGATACAATATATTTACCGTCGGGGTTTCCTGCAACTGAAGTATCTTCTTCTTCAGACGAAATAGCTTTTACAAAACCAGATTCTAATAAAATATCTTTAAATAGTTCATTTGCTACCACATCAAGTTCTTTTTGAACTTCGCCTTGAATGTTTTCATCTAAAGTTGATCCCATAAGGCCGCTTAAATGACCTTGGCCAACACGAAAAGATATTTCTTTCGTTGCGGCTAGTACTGTTTTGATTAATGAGATGAGATCAAGTGGAACATTGTCTTCACGTAGAGCTGGAGCTAATCGTTGCATGGGGGTACCTAAAATTTATTTGAATGATAAAAGCTTGTTAAACAAGTTTTATTAATTTTACAGCTGAGTAATTATAAACCGTTTAAGGTGTAATTTAGAATAAATAATCAGATTAAATTGTCATTTTAGGCTGAATAAATGATATATAGTGTGTTTTATTACAGCGTTATTTGCATTAGTTTTTTAATACCCATTAATTACGCTGTAATTAGATAAATTCTACCATCTCGAAATATGTTGAATACAAAAAAACTATTTTTTAAGAAACAACTTTTTCTGCTGTATTAATATCGTCGTTTCTTACGGCGTTTTTACTTACCTCAGGTTTAACTTTGGTTTTAGATAAAACAATGATGTTACCAAGAAAAATACAGCTTAATCCTACTACTGTAAAAGCACTCCACTGGAAGTCTTCCACAAATGAAGATATTAACACCGCTATTGCAGGAAACATGATATTGGCATATGAGGTTTTTTGAGGACCAATTTTATTTAATAACGTTAAATAACAACCAAAAGCGATAACAGAACCAAAAATAGATAAGTAAAGTAATGAGCTGATATAAGCGATGTTCATGGGCAGTATAAAAGCTTCACCATTAATAAATGCCCATAGCCCTAAACAAATTGCCCCATAAGCCATGCCCCATGCGTTAGCAGCATGAAGTGGTGCCTTTTTTTTCTGGTTTCTAATCGAAATCATATTACCGCAAGAAGCTAATATGGTTCCTACTAAACAAAAGCTTAAACCAATAAGCGTTTGTTCACCTAAAGATACATGACTAATTTGTGGCCAAAACAACGTTGTTATCCCTGTTATACCGAGTAATCCCCCAATATAAAACTGCTTAGTTATTTGGGTTTTATACCAAATTCGAGCGTTAATCATGTTGAATATCATTATCATTGAAAATCCAATGCAGGTAAGTGCTGAATTAATATGTTGTTGTGCGCTGTATAGAAAATAATAATTACAACCAAACAACGCTAAGCCAAATGCCAAAAATTGGACGTGTAACTTTAATGAAAAGTTAAGTTGTATTTTTTGCTGTTTACAAAAAATAAATAAAATAGCCGCAGCTAACGCAAAGCGATAACTAAGGGATACGGCTGGGGAAACGTCACCTAATTGATAATTAATAGCAATCCAGGTAGAGCCCCAAATAAGAACAGTCATTATGTATAACAAGGTATTATTCATAAGATTAAAGTTGATTTCATTAAGAAGTAATGACAGTTTAACTAAATTTTGATTTAATAACATATACAAAAAATAAAAAATGATACCTATACAGTTATGCAGCTACTTGATAAATCATCATCTAATTTTTTATACCAACAAGTTATTGACTATGTTGAAAAGCAAGAGAAAAAAGGTGTTTTTCAAGCGGGCGATAAACTCCCAAGTTTACGTAAATTAAGTAAGCAATTAGACATCAGTGTACCTACTGTAAAGCAAGCTTATATTGAATTAGAACGACAAGGGGCTATTTATGCACGCCCTCAATCGGGTTACTACATGAAAGCTAAACAAGTACGTACTTTGTTACCCATGAGAGATCGTTGGTTACATTCCTCTCCAGCTGAGTTGCAATGTAGGAGCCTTATTGAGCAAGTTTACGCAGCTATTCATTTACCTAATACGGTTGCTTTGGGGCTTTCAAACCCAGTAAATACACACCCACCAGACAAAGCTTTATCTCGTTTAATGAAAGGTGTGTTAAGTCGAGTATCAGAAAAGTCAGTAAGCTATGGAGCTGTTAATGGAGATTCAAAATTACGATTGAATATTGCGCTCCGCTATCAAGAACAGGGGGTTGCAGTTAATTACGACGATATAATTATTACCAATGGTGCTCAAGAAGCATTATCTATTGCATTGCAATGTGTTGCCTCTAAAGGTGATGTTATTGCGGTAGAGTCACCTTGTTATTTTGGACAGTTAGAATTAATAGAAAGTTTGGGGATGAAAGTGGTAGAGGTGTATACCTGTACTGAAAATGGTGTTTGCTCAAAGGAATTAGAAAAAGTACTTAAAAAACACAATGTTAAAGCTTGCTTATTTACAACCACAGTAAATAACCCTTTAGGTTCCCTGATGACCAATATGGAACGCAAAGAGCTAGTTGAACTAGTTGAAAAATATAACATTCCTTTAATTGAAGATGAGGTTTACAGTGAACTTTATTTTACAGAAGAAAAGCCTAAACCAGCAGAACTGTATTCTAAAAAAGGCCTAGTGCTAACTTGCTCTTCTTTCTCTAAAACCGCAGCTCCTGGTTATCGTATTGGTTGGTTAGTGGCGGGTAAGTACGAAGAAAAAGCAAAAGGAATAAAAAGAGCGCAATCATGTTCAACGGCTATGTTACAGCAATGGACGTTAAGTGATTACCTAATGAGTGGCGAATATGATAAATACTTACAGGTTTTACGAAGAAAATTACAATACAACAGCGAACGCATGCGAGCATTAATTACTGAACAATTTCCAACTGAAGTATGTATTTCAGAGCCTAAAGGTGGTGGTGTTTTATGGGTAAGGTGTCGTTCTCATGTCGATACAGAAAAGTTATTTCATGAAGCGATTGAAAACGGAGTAAGTTTTGCTCCAGGAATTATTTTCTCGCCATCAGGAAAGTATAATAATTTTATGAGAATAAGTTTTGGGGTGCAGTGGAGTGACGAGGTTGTTAAAGCCATAACTACATTAGGCGGTATTGTGAAAAAATACTCTCAAAAATAAACTTTAGGAGAGTAGAATAAATACATCCGTAGGAATGCAGGGAGATTCTAATAGTCTCGATTCCGTTTATGGAGTTTGATGCTTATTATTTTCAGCTTCTTGCGCTAGCTGGGCCTGTTGTGCTTTCCATGCTTTCCGCTCTTCATAATAAAAGTCCCACACACAAGGGCTACACCCACTCTCGCAGCATGCACCATCTGCAGGTGGTATAGGTTTTTCTAATATTTTAGTCATTATTTGTTTCTTAATAATGCCATTTCTGTTGTATTCATAATAATGGTTAGCCTAACTTCTATTTGGACATTATAAATGAAAAACCCTGCATTTGCAGGGGTTAGTAACATTATAGTTGTATTATATTTTCAACTTTATATAGCGTTTTCTTAACCCTATTATACCTAAGCCAAATAAAAGCATGCTAGCTAAATGTGGTTCTGGAACTTGTGTTGAAGTCACGTCAACTGAGCTAGGTATAGCCGTAAATGCAAGAGGGGTTGGTATAAAGTTACGATCGAAAGCACCGCCAAGTAGTACATTATCAAATGATAATGTAATTGTTCCAACAGCTTTTGCATTAAAAGTAAAAGTACCGATAATAAACTCATCTAATTGCAAGGCGAATAAATCAAAATCTGTATCAAAGCTAGTATCAGTTAGGTTTATTGTACCAGTAGAAGGTTGGGTAACACTGGAAAAAAGGCCCCCACTAAATCCAAATAGATCCAATTGATTACCAAATACGGGGTCACCAAAAGTGAAGTTCATGAACTCTAAAGTACTTGCTTCGAATAGCACATTAAAGTCAAAGGTTGTTAAAATATCAGTGTCTACGTTTGATATTTTAAGATCAATATTAAATACCTCTCCAACATGTACATCAGACATATTTGGTTCAAGGCTAATCATTGCAGCGTTGATATCACCAATCCGCAAAAATAAAATAAGAATAACGGCGAATAAACTTCTATATTTCTTCATTTTTTTAATTCCTTATGAGTATATACTTACGCAATAGGCGTGTTTTAATATTGTTTTATAATCTTGCTTGGCAAGCTCTAGCGTCAGCTACTGTGATAAAACCATCTTGATTAACGTCCATTGGGTCATTTTCACCTTGAGCGGCCTGATTTCGTTTCATTAATATGGCGACAATGTCGCTACGTTCTACTACGCTATTACCATCAACGTCACACTTTAATGTGGTCGCAGGTTCTTCTACGGTAACCATTACTGCATCAGAAGAAACTTGAGCACCGTTACTAGCAGTAAATGTTAATTCATAGATTCCAGATATATCAGGAATGAAAGCTGCTGATAGTGTGTCGGCATAAATAATATCGGCATTGGTTCGCTTAGAGCCTTCAGGTACGCTGCTAAATTTCCAGTTGAATGAAGAGGCTAACTCATTCTCTACAGAGCCTTTTAGTGTTATAGGTGTGCCTACTTTGCCAGAAAGATCATCACCAGCATGGCTATTTATGCTATTACTAAAAACAAGAACAATAACGGGGCTTAATTCGTTGTTACCTTTTTCTTTGCTAGAAAATCTAGCGAAAACACTGCCGTCAATTGCTGAAAGATTAAGTGATATAATATTATCTCCAGCTAACTCGGTAATCACTTGCTCTGTAATATCCCATTGAATAAAGTCGTCAGTGCTACCCGGTGAGTGTCTAGTACCGCTCCAGAAGCGGGCTTGTTATTCCATGTCACTGTAGATTCTAGCCAATTATCATCGGCGATTGCTTTAACTGGCCATTTTACGTTTGTTCCCCCCGCAGCTGCATTTAGTCTTAAGTTAGCTGAAATAACCTTATTTTTTACAGCGGATAAATCAAACTTCAACAAGGCTTCGCGTGTGTAACTACCACCGCCTAGTTTTACGTATAGATCTTTTGTGGCACCGTAATTATTTTCTCCAAAATTACCACTTTGAACATAAGCATCAGCTATAACAGGAATATTAATGGTACTTGCCTCATTAGCTGACACGGTAATGTCTACAGTTTTAGTATTTATTGCTCCGTCATTATCGGTTACCGTTAACGATACTGAGTAGGTGCCAGCTGTTGCGAAAGTATGACTAGGGTTTGCCACTGTCGAGTTTGTATTATCGGCAAACGTCCAGTTGTAACTTTCAACCGTACCGTCAGCATCGACACTTGCATCTCTAAAATTAACGACTAAGTTATTTGCTTGATAAGAAAAATCTGCTGCTGGTATTACAGGCGGTTTGTCTTTGTACTTAACTATAAGTAACGGCCTGATATTTAATATTTCATTCTCTTTTGACGCAAAAGTAGCCCATACTTCTGAGTCGGAGGATATATTGACTGATAATGTTTTATCATCAGACATTTCTTTGATAACTTGACTGGTAACATTCCATTCAATTGTCTTTGTTTCTGTATTGACAGAAGCTGTATCTAAAACTGTTGTGACAATAGGTTTATTACTCCATGTCACTAACGATTCTTCCCAGCTGTCGTCTTCAATAAAACTAAGTGGAAATGAAGTACTTTCAATTCCCGCTCCTATTGAGGTTGCAGTCAACATTATTTTAGCTAATGAGATATTGTTAGGAAGTTCTGAAAGGTCAAACTTTACAAGTGCTTCTCGAGTATAATTACCGCCGCCTAGTTTTACATTCATTCCTGCATCTAAGCCATAATTATTATTTTCTGAGGCGCCGTTCCGAATAAATGAGTCGGCGCTAGCTGAAAGACTTGTTTGTGAAGTCTGCTCTGAATACCATGCTGTTTTTAAAGTCGCATATTCATTTTTAGCGTTTGAAACCCATTCAGGTTCATAGCCTAAACGGTGCGATAACTGAGCTTCATAAAGTGATATTGGTGTGACAGGGGAGCCATGACTTTCTTCGTACTTTAAGGCGCTTTGCAAGAAAGTAGAATTATTACCATGATAACCGACAATTATTGGGTTCGCGATTGTTGTACCACAATAATTGGATTCACACACAGGCCAAAAATCTACATTATTTAATGATGTGCCGGTTACTTTCTGATTCCATATTGTGAGACCGATAAGATGTCCTGGGTAATTTGAATAATGACCACCCGCACCATTGATACCTTTGCTTGTATAATTATCTAAAAGGTTTGTACGGGGTTGTGCTGCATGTATATCCCAGCCTTTTGCATTGGGTGTATCAATACGCCATGATACTGAACCATTTGCTTGACCTGAAAAGTCAGCACCATGAAATTGTCCGTCTAATGTATTGTCCCACAGTAAACCTTGTAGAATTCTTGATGAACCGCCATTGATTGTTGTTAACGCATGACCATTATTACCATCAACTAAGAGGTTTATAATACTCGAGGCATAGCTCCTATAAATACCTACAGCCCTAGTTACATTAGTAAATCGAGATCGGGTTACCCAAGAGTTTGCAACTTTACCCATTGAAATAGCGTGCCATGCATAATCATGAATATAATCTTTATGATGAACAAATTTGTCGATAAAGTTTGCCTTGAAATGAATATCTTCAAAGCCTACATTTTCAATTAAAGTGTAAGGTTCGGCTGTCCAGTGATGATTTGCTTGGATGTCATCAATAATTGGATCTTTAAGGGTAACGGTATTCTTTTCAGTATCAATTGAAGCAATTTCGTGTATTGCTGATGCACTAACACCTGATTCGACAATATTACTCCAGATGCTTCGAGGAGTTCTGTTGTCTAAAAAGTATGAGTTGGCTTCTGGGTTGGCAGGTAACTCGATCAACAAATGCTTTTTACCGATAAAAATACTACTATTTTTTACTTGGATAGTTGTATTACCTCGGTTTTCACTTTTTATTATATTGGTTTTAGGTTGAGACGAATAAGGTGCAGAGAAGGTGAACATATTAGGGGTGTTCCACGCAGAGCTTCCTGTCGGCAATAACATGTGATTTTTCATGTTAATAACGGTACCGCCAGGTGTAGAGCCGCTACCTTTTAATATTATATTAGATTTTTCAATTCTGATCGTTCCCGTTTCTGTGGCTGTCGCATTAACTAAGAACTCACCCGGAGGAAAAAATACAATTCCACCACCATTGGCTTCAGCAGCATCTATTGTGGCCTGAATAGCAGCTTGATCTGAAACAGAATCATTGGCTCCAGCACCATAATGCGTAACATCAAAAATAGGTAAATTATGCTTTTGAGGAATAGCTTGTGACCCTAATTGATAGCCTGCAAAAGAGTAGTCTGTAAGTACTGGTATGTTTTCTGTTGTTATTTGTCCTGTATATTTTTTCCAGATATTTACATCAGTTCCGTTAGCAGAAAACACTATCGTATGTGAAATGATGGCGGCGATTAATGATGTTGTAATGGGTAACTTGTTACGCTTGAATATACTCATGGTGTAAAACCTTATTATTATTAAAATATGAGGATGAAGCCGTGTTTATTATTTTACAGTGTTATTAATATAAACCTCTGTTTATGCTCTATGACAAAACAAATTGTATTTAAGTTAATACTTGCTTTTAGTATTTATATATTACTTAACTTGTCAGACAAGTCAATGTGTGCTTATAAGATTTATTTGTGATGTTGTTGAAATGAATATTTATGATTTTTTGTAATGGTGCTTTGATCTAGCCGATTTTAATAATTCAACTAAGATGAAATTACTTTATAAATCAATATTTTGATTTTATTTTTACGATGTTTTAAGTGGTGGGTAGGTAATATTATTATTAATAAATATATCCTCCAATTTTAAGTTTAGGAATATCAATAGATTTATTTGTAATGTTATATGATAACTTCGGTATTGTTTTATCTCAGTATCAGAATGGAACCATTTATTTTTCAAGTATTGAGAACATAATAAGTTATTACCATCAGAGTCTATTTATCGCCATTTAACATAAAGAAACTACTATACGAGTATGAGTTTTTTATATAAATAATGAATAAATTTGGCTATAGAAATCAGTTTATTACTCAAAAAAAACCCTGCATTTGCAGGGTTTCAATAAAGCTTAATATTGCTGTTTATTCATTTTCAGAAAGTTTCTTTTCTAAATAATGAATATTTGCACCGCCATTAACAAAACCTTGATCATTTAAAATATCTTTATGTAAGGCTATGTTCGTTTTTATACCGTCAATCACTAGTTCGCTTAATGCATTACGCATTCTAGCAATAGCAACGTCTCTGTTATCACCGTAAGTAATTAGCTTACCAATCATAGAGTCGTAATGAGGTGGTACTGAATAATCTGCATAAATATGAGAATCCCATCTTACACCCATCCCTCCTGGAGGGTGAAAACGTGTAATTTTCCCTGGTGAAGGAATAAAAGTACGTGGATCTTCGGCATTGATACGACATTCAATAGCATGACCAGAAATTTTAATATCATCTTGTGTGTATGATAATGGTTGACCGGCAGCTACACGAAGTTGTTCTTTAATTAAATCTACGCCTGTGATCATTTCTGTAACAGGGTGCTCAACTTGAATACGTGTATTCATTTCAATGAAGTAGAATTCGCCATTTTCATATAAAAATTCGAATGTACCTGCACCACGATAATTAATTTCGATACAAGCTCTGCAACAACGCTCACCAATTTGTTGGCGCATTGCAGGCGTAATGCCTGGGGCTGGCGCTTCTTCAACAACTTTTTGATGGCGACGCTGCATTGAACAATCACGTTCACCTAGATGAATTGCTCCACCTTGGCCATCAGCCATTATTTGTATTTCAACGTGACGTGGGTTTTCTAGATACTTTTCCATGTAAACCATGTCGTTGTTAAACGTTGAACGTGCTTCACTTTTAGTTAATTGAATCGCTTCAATTAATTCATCTTCAGATCTAACAACGCGCATACCACGACCACCGCCGCCACCAGAAGCTTTGATGATTACAGGGTAACCAATACGCTTACCATGAGCTAAGTTAGCTTTATCATCATCGAGTAAAGGTCCATCAGAACCAGGAACACAAGGAACACCAGCTGCTTTCATTGCTTTAATTGCTGAAACTTTATCACCCATTAGGCGAATACTTTCAGCTAATGGTCCGATAAAAGCAAAACCAGACTTTTCAACTTGTTCAGCAAAGTCTGCATTTTCAGCTAAAAAGCCATAACCAGGATGGATAGCTGTTGCATCAGTAACTTCAGCTGCAGTAATAATTGCAGGGATATTTAAATAACTATCCATCGCTGAAGGTTTACCAATACAAATAGTTTCATCGGCTAATAGTACGTGCTTTAGGTTTTTATCTGCTGTTGAATGAACAGCAACAGTTTTAATACCTAGCTCTTTACACGCTCTTAATATTCTTAATGCTATTTCGCCACGGTTGGCGATAACTACTTTATCTAACATGAAAATACCCTTTTTGGTTGGGCTTATTCAATGATGAATAGCGGTTGGTCAAACTCAATAGCATCTTCGTTTTGAGCAAGTATTTCTTTGATAACACCGGATTTATCTGCTTCAATTTGGTTCATCATTTTCATTGCTTCAACGATACATAAAGTATCACCAGCATTTACATGCTGTCCTACTTCAACAAATGCTGGAGAATCAGGTGATGCTGACGCATAAAATGTTCCTACCATAGGAGAGCGAATTGTATGACCAGATGCTACAGGTGCAGCTTCAATAGTAGCGGCTGCTGGTGCCGATGGGGCTGGTGCAGCAGGAGCGGAAGGCTGTGCATATTGAGGTGCTGCTGTATGTATAACAGATGCTCCACGGCTAATTCTTACCGATTCTTCACCTTCAGAAATTTCTAATTCATTAATGCCTGATTCTTCTACAAGCTCAATAAGTTTTTTAATTTTACGAATATCCATTATTTGTACCTTTGTTCATTTTATAATTAAGTAAAAAATAATTTGTAGCAATTCGTTACAAATTATCATTGAAATATCTAAACGATTATCTAGTTAGCCATTCTTGTGCGGCATCAAGTGCATATTCATAACCGTTTGTACCTAAACCACAAATTACTCCAACAGCTACATCCGATAAGTAAGAGTGGTGTCTAAACTGTTCGCGAGCATGTACGTTTGAAAGGTGCACTTCGATAAAAGGGATGCTTACTGACAATAATGCATCTCTTAGTGCTACACTTGTATGAGTAAAAGCAGCAGGGTTTATAATAATAAAATCAATCTTGTTGTGCGCGCTATGAATTGTATCAAGAAGTTCATATTCAGCATTCGATTGTAGATGTGTTAGGTTTATATTTTTATCAGCTGCCGATTTTTTTAACTGGCAAACAATATCATCTAAACTAGCAGAACCATAAATTTCAGGTTCTCTCTTACCTAGCATGTTTAAATTTGGGCCATTCAATAGTAAAACATTAAACTTTGTAGACATTGTCTTTAAAACAACCATGATATTGTAATATATATGTATCATTACATACTTAGTTAAAGGGTTAAAGGAAATTTGATAAAAATTACTAACTTTTGTTATTTTGGCGAATATTGACCACTTTTCGATGAAGTTAGTGAGGAAGTACTGGTATAACCACTAGGTATTTAAAAATAAAGTATATTTTTTTTGCATTTCCGTGTTAATTTACTAAAATTATTAGATGATCGTATAAGCCTTAATCTATTGATTTATAATGTATTGCATTCATATCTATTGTCAGTGCATAATCTTAAATCTTATATGTTTTTCGATAGTGATATTATAAGGATATTGTTATTACTCAATTATTTCTTAAAATTAGCATATTGTTACTCGCGTTGATTTGTTTTAAATCGCATAGCATTGATGTTATAACTCATCACTCCGTTAAGCTAGAATCTCTATCTTCATCACAACTTCGTAGAATTTATTCTATGAGGCAAATACGCTGGCCAAATAACGAATCTATTGTCGTGTACGTTTTACCCAGCCAACACCCGGTCCACAAAGCTTTTTCAAAAGATATTTTACATATATTTCCATATCAGTTAGATAGAATATGGAATAAGTTAACATTCTCAGGATTAGGTGTTGCCCCCAGAATAGTAAAAACTCAAGCAGAACTTGTACACGCAGTAAGTACCACTCGTGGCTCTATTGGTTATGTTGATGTATTGGATAAGGAAAAACAGCATGTCAATGTTATTAACATTACGGAATAGTTGGGAAAAAATAGTGAAAAAGGAATTAATAACCGTTGTCTTGAGTAGTTACTTTATTTTAACGGGCTTTGCTTATGCGGATAACATAAGTGAAGATCTTCAAATTCATGGTTTTGTAGCTCAAGGCGTTATTGATGTAAATGGCAGTGACTTTGTCAATGATGACCAAGATATATCATTAGAGTTAACTGAAATAGGCTTGAATGCTTCTTATCAATTAAGTTCAGATGTTCGTTTAGCTGGGCAGGCGGTCTACCTAAATGGTGGGAATAGATACGACGAAGGGTTCAGAATCGATTATTTATTACTTGAATGGGCTTTACACAATACTCAAAACTGGCAAACAAAATTATATTTAGGGCGCATTAAAAACTACCATTGGTTGTATTCAAGTACACGTGATGTACCCATGACGAGGCCAACTATAGTACTTCCGCAATCCGTTTATTTTGATGCAACCCGAGATATGTCTATTGGTGGTGATGGAGGAGCTATTGCAACTCGTTATTCAAACGAAAGCATTGGTGATATCGATGTTACAGCGAGTATAGGGATTTCACCTATTTCTACAGAGCAAACCACTATTTTGATGGGAAGTAAATCAACAGGAAAGCTAACACAAAAAAATGACTTTCAAGCTAGTATTTATTGGACCCCAAGCTTATCTCAATGGAGGTTTGGCCTAGCAACAACAAACGCTGACTTTACTTATAAAAGCGGTATTGATGATAAATTTATGTATGGAGTCTTAGATTTAGAGCGATTTTATGCGAATGCTGAATACCAAGCAGAAAATTGGACATTTAGCGCGGAAATTCTTCAAGAAAATATAAAGCTTGATGGTTTACTTTTTCCTGATTTTGTAAACGATTCAAAAGGCGAAGGGGGATTCGTCCAGTTACAATATAATATTACCCCTAAATTACAGTTTTTAGGTCGATATGAGCATTATTATGCCAATAAAGATGACAAACATGGCAAGCAACTTGAGTTGAACTATGCTGGTGCCGTACCTCATTATTTTGGTTATCAATATGATACCACCGTAGGTCTTAAATATAGAATAGCTCCCAAAGTTGAACTACAGTTTGAGCATCATTGGATCCAAGGTACCGCTAGGTTGACTCCTGTTTTAATACCAGAACCTAGGGTAAATAAAGATGAATATTGGCAATTGTGGGCTCTGCAATTGATTTATTGGTTTTAAATAATGAAACAAGTATTTATTCGTGTTCCTACCAAATTACTTTTGCTTATTATTGGTACTTTACTTTTATTAAGTGCTGGTTTTTCAACGGTATCTTTATCACGTTTAAATGCTGAATTTAAAGCATATCAAGCGGAAACTTTAATTCAGGGGCAAGAGCAATTTAAGTTGCATGAAAAAACCTTACGAGAGAATTTAAGGGTTTGGATTGAATCATTTGCTGATGTAGTTCACCTTCAGGAAAAAAATGACTTTGATGATTTAACTAAAGAAATATCAAAGCAGTTTGACGCGCTTCAGTTACATCATAATGTTGAAAAAATGTGGCTAATAGATAGCAAAAAAAATATCTTATATAGCTCAAGTATAACGCCAAACTACGTTTTAAATAGTGTAAATAAAACACTCGATATTCAAGAACCTCAGCACTTATTATATTGTCAGGTTTATTGTGAGCAATTACTTACTGTTCCTTTACTTAATAAACAAGGTGACATGGTGGTTGTTGCTTTGGCCGTTTCATTAGTTGATATGATTTATGCGATCAATCAGTCAATAAAAAGTGAAATTGCCATTGTTAGTTTTTCAAAAAGCGACCAAGCTAAATTACATGAGGCGCAATTTTTATCAGCTTCTGATATTAAATTAATGAGAACATTATTTGTTCAACCTAAAA
The DNA here is from genome assembly GCF_002000085.1 of Pseudocolwellia agarivorans. Classification (GTDB taxonomy): domain Bacteria; phylum Pseudomonadota; class Gammaproteobacteria; order Enterobacterales; family Alteromonadaceae; genus Pseudocolwellia; species Pseudocolwellia agarivorans. The sequence goes on along the minus strand of NZ_MUZU01000006.1, from coordinate 201,184 downwards.
AACAGATTAGTGTTGAAGCAATTAAAGCTATGGGTGTACAAGTTGATATAAGCTCTCATAGTTATTTAATTAATTTAATGTCTTTGGCAACCAATAATCAAAGAGCTTATTACATGGCGCTTATTGATGATGTAACGCCTATTACCTCTGAATATAAGCAATACCGTTATCAATTCCTGCTTTCTGCTGTGTTAATTTTTGTGACATTAGCAGGCTTAGTTTATTTTGTATCTAGCCCATTAACTCACCGCTTAATTGTACTTTCTAATGCGTTACCTTTATTAGCTCGTAAAGAATTTGATCAATTCAGACGCATTAAATTAAAACGTAAAAGTTTCTTTTCTGATGAATTAGATATTTTAGCTGATGCGACAAGTGAATTAAGTTATGAACTTGAACAGCTAAACCTAGAGGTTGAGCAAAAAACTAAAGAATTAGAAAATATAGCCATGTACGATTTACTTACCGGTTTGCCAAATCGTAATATGCTTAATTATCAACTGCGTAAATCTGTTGCTAATCTTTCTCAATTCAAACATAAAATAGCCGTTCTTTTTTTAGATTTAGATGACTTTAAAAAAGTGAATGATAGCCATGGTCACGGTCAAGGAGATCGATTACTTATTGAAGCAGCAAACCGCGTTAGATTAAGTATTCGAAATGTTGATGTTGCTTGTCGTTTTGGTGGCGATGAATTTGTTGTTGTTTTAGGTAAAATTGAAAACGTAGAAGAGGCGGTCGTTGTAGCAGAAGAAATTCTTCAACGTTTCAAAACACCTATAAAAATAGGCAGTAGTATTTTTTATGTTTCAACAAGTATCGGCATTGCCTTTACTGAAGATAAGCTGATTAAAGCTGAAGAGCTGATTAGTTATGCTGATATTGCTATGTACGAAGCCAAAGACAGTGGTGGTGCTCAATACCATGTTTATCATTCAGAAATGTATCAGCGTGTTGCCCATAGAGTGATGTTAGAAGGCGAAGTAAGACAAGCATTAGCTAAAAATCAATTTAGCTTAAGTCTACAGCCACAACTTGTAGCAAAAACTAAAAGAATATATGGTTTTGAAGCGCTATTACGCTGGCAGCACCCTTCAAGAGGAATGATTTCTCCAGATGATTTTATTCCTATTTTAGAAAATTCAGCCCATATGATTGAACTAGGATATTGGATCATCCGTCGTTGTTTCGAATTGGCTGTTATGATCAAAAATCATGGATTAACAGATTCACGAATTGCCATTAACTTGTCAGCAGGGCAATTTGTTGATCAAAACCTACCTAATTTTTTACAAGGGTTATTAGTTGAGTTTTCAATTTCTGCTTCTCATTTTGAGTTAGAGCTTACAGAGCAAACGTTGGTTAAAAACGTTGACCACACCATTCGTATGATGGAGGTACTAAAAGGGTTAGGTTTTAGCTTTGCTATTGATGATTTTGGTACAGGGTATTCGTCTTTAGCCTACTTAAAGCAAATGCCTGTTGACGTGATTAAAATAGATAAAAGCTTTATTTTTGGCATGCTAGAAAACCATTCTGATTATCAAATTATTATGTCGACAATTGCCATGGTTAAAAACTTAGGTTTAACGGTTGTGGCTGAAGGCGTTGAAACAAGTGCTCAGTTAAGAAGTTTAATGCAAAACGATTGTGATTTAATTCAAGGTTATTATTTTGCAAAACCTATTCCTGAGGCTGAATTACTTGACTTTATTGATGCTCACATTGTTGATAATCACTGGAAAACAAAGGCTCTATAATAAGGGTATATTCGTTGCGTTTGTTTTACTAAAGTATTGCTCTTAAAGAGTAAGTAGTTATGAATGATAATTTATAAATATCAATAAAAAAGCGGTAAATGAAACTATCATTTACCGCTTTTTCATTAAGAACAGAAAATATTTATAATATTTTTTTTACCAGTGCTGAGAAGTCTTTAGCATCCATAAAACCTGTAACTCTATTCTGTGTTAACTCATCACCATTAGTATTAAAAAATAAAATAGATGGTAAGCCAAATACTTGAAATTTATCCATTAATTCAACGCTTGAATCAGAACTTGTATCTGTTAAATCAATTTGTATTAACACCGTATTTTTAAGCGCCTCTTTAACAATAGGAGCACTGAATGTATAGTGTTCAAACTCTTTACAAGCAATACACCAATCAGCATATAAATCTACCATTACGGTTTTACCTGCTGCATTAGCCTCTTTAACTTTTGCTTCCAACTCTTTAAGGCTAGCTACCATAACAAACTTGTTTTCCGCATGAGCTTGTTGAGCGCCTTGTTCTTCATTCGTTGAACTAGTTGACACTTGAGTTGAGCTAACTGGTGTCGTATCAATTAATTTGTAAGCTTGCATAGCGCCATAAAATAACGCTAAGAAAATAAATAATGAACGAACGCCGTGCCAAAAATTAACGGGTGTTGATTTATTGGTAACGTAAAAATAAGTTGCAGTTGAAAGTAATAACGTAATCCAAAGTATTTGAATAACAAGGGCAGGAACCATACGTTCTAATAAAAAAATAGGAACCGCTAACAGTAATAAACCAAATATATTTTTAATTACATTCATCCAAGCGCCGGCTTTAGGTAATAATTTACCGCCAGAACTACCTAAAATTAATAGTGGCAAACCCATTCCTAAACTTAAGGCATACAAAGCCGAAGCACCTAAAACAATGTCACCCGTTTGAGAAATATAAAGTAACGCGCCAGTTAAAGGAGCGGTTGTACAAGGCGAGGCAACTAAGCCTGAAATAATCCCCATACTTATTACTCCTATTACAGAACCACCTTTTTGGTTGTTACTCATATCATTTAATTTATTTTGCCAGCTACTCGGCAAAGCTAAGTTAAATACACCAAACATTGAAAGGGCTAAAAATATAAATAAAACGCTTAAACCAATTAATACGATTGGGTGCTGAAAAGCTGCTTGAAATTGAGCACCAGCTAGTGCGACAACAATACCTAAAATAGTGTAAGTAACAGCCATTCCTTGTACGTAAAAAAACGACAGAGTAAATGCTTTTTTAGTGGTTAACTTGTTACCTTGCCCTACAATTATGCCCGTTAAAATAGGGTACATTGGAAATACACAAGGCGTAAAAGACAACAATAAACCACCAATAAAGAACGCCACTAGAGTTAGCCATAAACTGTCTTGTTTTAGCATGTCAGCTAATTGATGTTGCTCACTTTTGTTTTCAGATGTGTTGTTTGAGCTTGTAGTCGTTTGAAGGTTATCATTATATTGGTTTAAATAAATCGTTTGTTTTGCTGGTGCATAACAAAGTCCTTTTTCTGCACAACCTTGATACCTTACGGTAACAATAGGGTTTTCTTGTGTGCTTTCTACATCAATATTAAAAGCTAAGTGACCCGTAAAAATCTTTTGTACACCAAAATATTCATCTTCATGGTCTTCGCCGGTAGGTAAAACTACATCAGAAATACTGGCTTCTTCAGTTTTAAATTTAAATTGATGACGATATAAATAATAACCTTCAGCTATATCAAAAGTCACATTGACTCTATTGCCTTCTTGATGAAAATTAAACTGAAAGGCTTCGTCGAGTGGTAAAAACTCATCGTCATTACTGAATAATGAAGGAGAAGAAACATCAAAAATAGATTCTTGTGCGCTTACTTGTGCAGTTAACAGAAATAGACTGATAAAACCTAACCAGAAAATGGCACATATTTTTTTCATAATCACGACTTTGTAAACTCTTTAATCCAGTGTAAATATTTTCATTGCCTTGCTGGATGTTCATGACAATAATTTGGAAGTACTTTATAAAAACAGTTAGCTCAACACTATGTTTTTTTTCTTAAGAAAAACTTAAGTTTTCTATTTTATTTCAATAAATAAAGTTTACGCTATTGTATTTACTCTGTGTAGTTACAAATGTAACAGACAATAACCTTGCTTGAAAAAGACCCGATGAACCCCATATAAGTTTCATTAAATAATATTGAGGCTTCCATGTTTAGATTCTTATTCCTTTTGTTTATTGTTATTCCCATTATTGAAATAGCCTTGCTAATGAAAATAGGTGGGTGGATTGGTGTATGGCCAACGATCACTATTGTTATAGTTACGGCTTGGTTGGGCGCTAAAAATGTTAGGCAACAAGGGCTAGCAACGCTAAGCTCCCTACAAACTAAAATGGCACAAGGGCAAGCACCATCTGAAGAAATAGTTTCAGGGCTTATGTTATTAATCGCCGGAATATTATTAGTTACCCCTGGTTTTGTTACTGACATATTTGGTTTGTCATTATTAATACCAGCGTTTCGAAAAAGTATTGCTAAAGCATTTCAAAAAGTTATGCCGGTTCAAACTTATGCGAGTGGAGGTTTTCAACAACAAAATCACTATCATCATGAACAGGCCGTGAATGACGACTTTTCTCCAGAAAGTGAGTCATCATCAAAACCTTCAATTCACCAAGGTAAAATATTAGATGGTGAATTTGAACGTAAAGAATAAAAATTTTCAACGTGGACTTGTTAAGCATTAATTCGACCCCATCTTTGAAACAACAAAACTTATAAACCCTTATTAACCAAACAATCTCAGGAGAGAAAAATGAGTATTCGTCCATTACATGATCGCGTAATTATTAAACGTAAAGAAGTAGAATCAAAATCTGCTGGTGGCATTGTATTAACGGGTAGTGCGGCAGAAAAATCTACTCGTGGTGAAGTTGTTGCTGTAGGTAAAGGCCGTATATTAGAAAACGGTGAAGTACGTGCATTAGACGTAAAAGTAGGCGATCAAGTTATTTTTAGTGAAGGCTACGGTGTAAAAACTGAAAAAATTGACGGCGAAGAAGTATTAATTCTTAGCGAAGCTGACATTTTAGCGATTGTAGAATAAAACAAAAATTCTATGTTGTTATTTTTAAAGTAGCAGCATCGAGGGGCTAATTTACTCAAGTAAGTTCAGCACTTCATCTTTGTAATTAAGCAAAAAAGAATATTCTCAAAGCGGCTTAACTACATAAATTTAAAATTAATTTTTTAATAAAACAAATTATAGGAATAAATAACATGGCGGCAAAAGACATATTATTTGGTAACGACGCACGAGTAAAAATGCTACGTGGTGTTAACATTTTAGCAGACGCAGTAAAAGTAACATTAGGCCCAAAAGGTCGTAACGTAGTATTAGACAAATCATTTGGTGGCCCAACAATCACTAAAGATGGTGTATCTGTTGCAAAAGAAATCGAATTAGAAGATAAATTCGAAAACATGGGCGCACAAATGGTTAAAGAAGTTGCGTCTAAAGCTAATGATGAAGCAGGTGACGGTACAACTACTGCAACTGTTTTAGCACAAGCAATTGTAAACGAAGGTTTAAAATCTATCGCTGCTGGTATGAATCCAATGGATCTTAAGCGCGGTATTGACCAAGCAGTTATCGCAGCTGTTGAAGAACTTAAAAAGCTTTCACAAGCATGTACAGACAACAAAGCGATTGAGCAAGTAGGTACTATTTCTGCAAACTCAGATGCAACTGTTGGTAAAATCATTGCTACAGCAATGGAAAAAGTAGGTACTGAAGGTGTTATTACTGTAGAAGAAGGTCAAGCACTAACAGACGAGCTTGACGTAGTCGAAGGTATGCAGTTTGACCGTGGTTACCTTTCTCCATACTTCATCAACAATCAAGAAAGTGGCAGTGTTGAACTAGAAAACCCATTTATCTTATTAGTAGATAAAAAAATCTCTAACATTCGTGAACTACTAACTACATTAGAAGGTGTTGCTAAAGCAGGTAAACCTCTTCTAATTATTGCTGAAGATGTTGAAGGTGAAGCACTAGCAACATTAGTTGTTAACAACATGCGCGGCATTGTTAAAGTTGCAGCTGTTAAAGCTCCTGGTTTTGGTGACCGTCGTAAAGCAATGTTACAAGACATCGCTACATTAACAGCGGGTACAGTAATTTCAGAAGAAATCGGAATGGAACTTGAAAAAGTAACATTAGAAGATTTAGGTCAAGCGAAGCGTGTAGTTATCTCTAAAGACAATACAACAGTCATTGACGGTATTGGCGAAGAAGCTGACATTCAAGCACGTGTTGCACAAATTCGCGCTCAAATTGAAGATACAACGTCAGATTACGACAAAGAAAAACTTCAAGAACGTTTAGCTAAATTAGCTGGCGGTGTAGCCGTAATTAAAATTGGTGCTGCAACAGAAGTTGAAATGAAAGAGAAAAAAGCACGCGTTGAAGATGCGTTACACGCAACTCGCGCAGCCGTTGAAGAAGGTGTTGTTGCTGGTGGTGGTGTTGCATTAGTTCGCGCAGCTGAAGCAATTAAAGATCTTGAAGGTATTAACGAAGATCAAACACACGGTATCAACGTAGCGATTCGTGCGATGTCAGCTCCATTACGTCAAATAGCAACTAACTCAGGCGACGAAGCTTCAGTAGTTCATAACGAAGTACGTAATGGCACAGGTAACTACGGTTACAACGCTGGCGATAGCACATATGGTGACATGTTAGCTATGGGTATCTTAGATCCAACTAAAGTAACTCGTAGCGCATTACAATTCGCAGCATCAGTTGCTGGCTTAATGCTAACTACCGAAGCTATGATCACCGATGCACCAGTTAAAGATGCTGGTGCTCCTGCAATGCCTGATATGGGCGGCATGGGTGGTATGGGCGGAATGATGTAGTAGAGTTGAAGCTCTAAAAAAACAACTCTAACCATTTAAACGAAAGTCCGAATAGTAATATTCGGGCTTTTTTATTTTAGCAAGTAAATTGTCCTGAAATGTACTAAAAATTTAAAGCTCTATCAAATAAATCATCATTATTAATATGATGTTTATACTCATACTACAAATGACTTGTCTTTTATTTTAATTTGTTTTACTATTATTTTATAATTATAAGCTATTGAACATAAATTGATTTATAAATAGCATGGAGCGGTTTAAATAGTATGGATACTGGTGTTATTAGTCTGTGCATTGTTGCACAGCTAAACAATGTTGCAGTGGATGCAGAACAAGTAGCTCAGCGGTTTGGTCAATCGGGCCATTTACTCACTAGTATAGACTTAACTCGTGCGGCTAAATCACTTGGCTTTAAAGCGCGTTATACCAGCATACTTGATGGCGGAAAACTTCTTCTTTCTTCAAAAATACTACCCGTTATTGCCGAAACCCGAGAAGATCAATACCTCGTTATTGCACGTATGTCAGCGCAAACAGATAGCGACACAGAAACGCGTTTTCTTGTACACGATCCTTTATTAAAAAAACCACAAAACCTTACTGAAAATGAATTGATTTCTTTGATTTCAGGTAAAGTATTGCTTGTCACTAAACGTGAAAGTTTACTTAAATCGATGAATGAATTTGATATCAGTTGGTTTATCCCTGCTTTCAAAAAATATAAAAAACTGTTTTATGACGTATTGATTGCGTCATTCTTTTTACAAATCTTTGCTTTGGCAACCCCTTTATTCTTTCAAGTCGTGATGGATAAGGTTTTGGTGCACAACAGCTTAAGTACACTTGATGTCTTAGCGATAGGTTTTTTTGCGGTGACGCTTTTTGATGTACTGCTTGGGGGTATTCGTACGTATGTTTTTAGCCATACTACCACAAGAGTGGACGTTGAATTAGGCGCAAAACTTTATAAACACTTGATTGCACTGCCTCTGAGTTACTTTGAAACCAGGCAAGTTGGACAAACTGTTGCCCGGGTGCATGAGCTTGACAGTATTCGCCAATTTATCACAGGTACCGCACTGACTTTATGTATTGATTTATTATTTACATTTGTCTTCTTTGGCGTGATGTTCTATTACAGTACAACACTCGCTCTGGTGGTGCTAGCCAGTATTCCTTTATACATTTTATTATCGGTATTGATCACACCAACGCTGAGAGCGCGAGTGAATGAAAAATTCGAACAAGGGGCAAAAAACCAATCATTTCTTGTTGAATCAATTAGTGGGGTTGAAACCGTTAAAGCTTGCTCACTTGAGCCGCAAATGCAACGTAACTGGGAAGATAAACTGGCCAATTACGTGTCAGCTTCTTTCAAAGCACAACACATTGGTAATATCTCTAGTCAAACCGCAAGCTTCATTAATAAACTGACCACCTTAGGCATTATTTGGTTTGGCGCACAAGCTGTGATGTTAGGAGAGCTAACTGTGGGTCAGCTAGTCGCCTTTAATATGTTAGCCGGGCGGATTAGTGGGCCTATTTTAAAAATTGTGCAGTTATGGCAAGACTTTCAACAAGCGCAAATCTCAGTAAAACGCCTCGGTGATATTTTAAATATACCAACAGAAAGCCAACATAACCAAAACCGCAGCGCCTTACCGAAAGTACAAGGCAACATTGAATTCAAACAAATCAACTTTCGTTACCAGCCGAATACCCCTTTAGTACTTGAAAATATTAACCTCAATATAAAAGTTGGTGAAGTAGTGGGTATTGTGGGAAGTTCAGGCTCAGGAAAAAGTACCTTAACAAAATTAGTTCAGCGCTTTTATACTCCAGAGTCAGGGCAAGTAAAGGTTGATGGCATTGATATTTGCTCAGCAGATGTAAGTTGGCTTCGTCAAAATATTGGTGTTGTATTACAAGACAGCTTTTTATTCAATCGCACAGTACGAGAAAATATTGCTTTAACCTCGCCAGCGATGCCGATTGATCGCGTGATACAAGCGGCAAAACTAGCCGGTGCGCATGAATTTATCTCTAGCATGCCTAAAGGTTACGACACTGAAATTGACGAACAAGGCAGTAATTTATCTGGTGGTCAAAAGCAACGCCTTGCGATTGCCAGAACGCTTTTAACCAACCCAAGAATTTTGATTTTTGATGAAGCAACCAGTGCACTGGATTATGAATCAGAAAAAATCATACAGATGAATATGCAAGCCATTTGTAAAGGCAGAACCGTCCTCATTATCGCTCATCGTTTAAATGCTGTGCAGCATTGTCATCGATTAATTGTGATGGATAAAGGTAAGGTGGTGGAGCAGGGTACACACCAACAATTGATAAATCAGAAAGGTTATTTTGCTAAATTATATGCATTGCAAGGTGGAACAACAAAAGTGTTGGCTTAAAATTTTTTAAGTATTCGCCCTTTGTAACACTATATATGAAAAAGGAATTAATGATGGATGTATTAGACCAAACCTCACTGGTTAGTGATAAAACAGTGAAAGATAGTAAAAGAAAACACATTGATACCCTTTGTGAAAGGGATCTTGATGGCACGGAAAAAGATAGTACTACTTTTATGAAAGCGGCAAAAGCATGCTTTTCAATAGAGGATTTATCGGGTTCAGTCGCTTATTTGCAAAGATATTTAACTTTGAATGAGACAGATACGACGGCAAGAGCAAGGTTGATTTTTCTATTAAAAAAATTAGAGAATTTTAAAGAAGCATCAACACAGCTTACGATAATGCAAGAGTTAACCTCTATAAAAAACATTAGTGATAATCAGCGCCTAGAAGACTTTACGAATCATGATAAGTACGATGAAGCCCTGGATTTTTTAGAGAAAAAGCTAGAAAAATTCCCTAATCACTTTCGATTACTTATTCGCCATGGCGATATATTGAAAACATTAGGTCGTGTTGAAGAAGCAGAGATATCTTTTAAACAAGCATCTATTGTTAAACCTTTAGCGGGTATGCCGTATTGGTCACTAGCCAACTTAAAATCGTATCGTTTTTCAGAGAAAGAAATCGCCTTAATGCAATCGACATTAATTAAATCAGAGCTTACTGATAATGACAGAGCGCTTTTTAATTATGCCTTAGGAAAGGCCTTAGAGGATAATCAGCAGTATAGTGAGTCTTTCAAACACTATACACATGCGAATAAAATTAAAGCCAAAACAGAGCCTTATTATAAAGAAGGCTTAGAACTTTTTTACCAGGCCACTAAAGCAGGTTTTACGAAAGATTATTTTGTTGAAAAAGGACGAACAGGCTTTGAGGGCTGCGCACCGATATTTATTGTTGGCCTTCCTCGTTCAGGGTCTACGTTAACGGAACAAATACTGGCGAGTCATTCGCAAGTCGATGGTACTCGTGAGTTAGGTTATATTTTTAAGCTTGCCCGTAACCTCTATATGAATAAGAAGTTTGGTAAAGATACTCGTGATATAAAGCAGCTTAAAATTGATTCAAAAATCCCTTTCTTACCTTATGCGGACCTTATGGCTAATTTTAATACTTTAGAGTATGAAATGGGCGGGCGTTATTATGACGAAAAAACGATGGCACATAGGCAAGGAGCACCATTTTTTACTGATAAATTACCGAATAACTTTATGCACATTGGCCTTATTCACCAGATATTACCGAATGCCAAAATTATTGATGTCAGGCGTAACCCAATGTCGGTTGGACTAAGTGTATTTAGGCAAAGCTTCCCTAAAGGCCTGAGCTTTAGTAATGACTTAAATAATTTTGCAGACTTTTATCAACGCTATCTAGATATCATGAAGCATTGGGATGAAGTTTTACCAGGTAAGGTACACCATTTGTCTTATGAAACCCTTGTACAAAATCCAGAGCAAGAAATAAGACAGTTGTTGGATTATTGTGAATTACCTTTTGAAGAAGGTTGTTTGAATTTTCATGAGACTAAACGTTCAATAAAAACACCGAGTGCAGAGCAGGTTAAGCAGCCAATGTATACCGATAGTATTGAGCAATGGAAAAATTACGAGAGTGAGCTTGGTGAGTTGAAAGTGGCTCTTGGTGATGCTGTTATTGATTATAAAAGAGTATAGGCCTTTTACCCGATGTCAATAATTAATACAGGTAAACCCCCGGCTCAGCAGGGGAGACTCACATAGGTTCTACCTATACCGCGGTATAGGTATCCTTTCACCTCGACTAAGAGAATGAAGGAAAAACCTATGCGAGACTATAAGAGTTTGTCCCATACACGGTGGGATTGTAAATACCATATCGTATTTATACCTAAAAAAAGGCGTGAAATGATATTTGGTTCAATCAGAACATATTTAGGTGAAGTGTTCCATGAGCTTGCTCGCCAAAAAGGAGTGATTATTGAGGAAGGACATTTAATGCCTGATCATGTTCATATGTGTTTGAGTATTCCACCGAAACTAGCTGTTTCGAATGTTGTTGGTTTTCTAAAAGGTAAAAGTGCGATCTCAATAGCGCGAACATTTAAAGGAAAGCAAAGAAACTTTAATGGTGAAGTATTCTGGGGTAGGGGATATTTTGTATCAACGGTTGTGCTTGATGAAAATATGGTTAGGGAATATATCCGTAATCAAGAAAAACAAGATGTAGAGAGACCAGATGAAGTTAGGGGTTTAATGCGCCTTGGGCGCTTACTTTAAGCCTTTTAGGCTGCCATCTAATAAGCCTCCGGCTCTGCCGGAGGTCATTTAACTTTGAGGGATTGATAATGTTACGTAATAAAAGCGTATTAGTTTTTATTTTTTTATCTGCTTTAGTAGTTGGTTGTGCTAAAGAAGAGATACCACATACATCAAAAAATACAGGGGAAGAACCGTTGGTAAATTTATGTGATTTGGACGAATCGGTGGCTAGCTTTAATGATTTTATTAAAGCTGAATATGGTAATGAAATATCAATAGATGATATTAACAGCATGAAAAAGTACTTTACTAAAGTGTATAAAAAAAAAGTAACGGACTTTTTTTATTCAACAACGGAAAAGGTTACTCTTATAGGTTTAGTTAAAGAGTGTGTTGCTGATGATAATGTTTCATTTCGTTATGTATTTAATGTCATTGCGGACTCGTCTGGTAACTCCATTTTTCATAAGGGGAACGTGCGATATGAGAAGGAAACTATTATTCAACAAAAGAGGCCATTCTCGTTTGAAAGTGTCAAGGCGGATAATCATGATTACTCAATGATACTTTCAAAATATGTAAAAGCTTTGAGAGTAGGAGTTGAGTTGGATGAATATATGGAGTTAATAGGCTGTATAAAGGCTGAACCTTTCGAAAAGGGCGAACAGTCATATACTTATTATTATATTGAAGAGCCTACTGAAAATATAATTACTCGACTAACCGCTCATGATTTCAATAAAGAAATTATTATTGATGTAAATAACCATGGTACCGGCAATAGCGCTATTGTCAAAAACTTAACTACAAGGAAAGATTAAAATGGGAAAGATATATATAGAATCGATTGATTCAGCCCATCCTGATTATAACCACACATATTTAGTGTATGAAGATGACGCAGGTCAAGAGTTTGTTATTAGGGGGGGGCCAGAAATTGATATATTCGAAGCGGATTTAGGCGAGATAGTTACAGAAATAGATGTTCCATTAGCAGAATCCGCAGATAGTAGGGATGGAGATAGCTCGCAAAGCCGTGGACAGGCTGAACTGGACCTTGGAGGGCGGAGTGCTGCAGATGTATGGGAGGGGATGAAAAACTCGGCTCAAAAAATTGAAGATTCTGATGCGGGCTATGGGGGATTGGAAAATAATAGTAACTCGCTAATAAGAACGGTTCTTGATGAAAATAATGTTCCGCTGATAGTGCCTAGTAATACAGAATTAAGTGAAATCCCAGGCATTGAAACGCCTGTAGATGTAAATAATACCAATTCGACTGATTTTGAAGAAGTAACTGCAGAGATTATTACTATTTATGCACCAGATGTTCCTATGGACTTTTGGGACGAAAGTGCACAATGGATAGAGGATACTTGGGACGATGCTACTGATTGGGCATCTGATAGTTGGAATGATTTTACTGATTGGGTATCTAATACGTGGGATGATGTTTCCGATTTTTTTGGTGGTTTATGGGATGATTGGTTTGGTAGTGACTCAGGCGGTTTTGGTAGTTCATCGAGTTGGACAAGCTTTTCTAGTTTCAGCTATGACCCACTTGTTATTGATCTTGATGGGGACGGTGTTGAACTTATTTCTTTAGAAGGAAATAACACCTATTTTGATTTAAATGGCGATGGCTTTGCGATTAACACCTCTTGGGTGAGTGCGGATGATGGCCTTTTAGTTGTCGATAAAAATGGCGATGGCCAAATTAACGATATTAATGAACTATTTGGTAGTCCAACATCAACAGGTTTTGATGAGCTAGCCTTATTTGATTCAAATAGTGATGGTCAAATTAACGCGCAAGATGATGCTTTTGAAACGATACAAGTATGGCAAGACAGCAACAGTGATGGTGTTAGCTCAGCTGACGAGTTACATTCATTAACCTCGTTAGGAATTGAAGGGTTGAATTTGGTTCATACTGAAATCGATAATCCTTTGAGCGATGCTGGCCGTATTGCGCGTGTTGGTAGCTTTGAATACTTTGACGGTAGCGAAGGTCAATTAGCCGATATAGTTGTGAATGCCCGAAGTGTTGATTCTAAATATATTCAAAACTATGCCTTTTATTCAGCAGCGGAAGAAGTTGCTGAAATCAAAGGTCACGGTACGATGGCCGATTTACGTATCGCAATGAGTCTAGATACCGATTTTGGTGATTATGCGAATACGTTAATCATGGCCGATGATGCCAGTCAACTCATTAATAACTTTGATAGCTTTTTAGTCAAATGGACTGGCGCTGAAGGCATTAACCCCGCAGACTTAACGGCAGAAGTTAATGAGACCTTTGGTGCGATATATAATGAAGAAAGCGGATTGTTTGTTTTTGAAAATGCGAATAATGAAACGTTCACACCAGAAGAGTTAGCGATTGTTAAAGCGTATGCAGGGTTCGAAACACTCGAGTTCTCTGATGAACGCTTCCATGATACCGAAGAAGATTGGAACAACGTCAGCAGCGGTGGCATCATGCGCCGTACGCTGAATGAGATTCATCGTAACCTTCTAGTGAAGACAGCGGTCAGTAATGGTTTATTAAAAGATGCATTGCCATTAGCCTCTTATAATCTTGATAATGACTCAATTTCAATCACTAAAATAAACACGCTTGAACAACGATTGGATAAAACATTAACGAAACTTGCTGAAGGTGTTGATGTTGATGCTTATATGATTGCTGCGTTAACGTTAGTTGAAGTCGATGCAAGCTTAGCAAAACAATTTAATGAAGGTATTAAGGCGTTAATTGATGATGGTAATGCACCAGAAGCTGTTGCAGAGCATGAATTGTTAGTCTTATTTGGTATGGGAACTGCAGCAACCGACTATTTATACGGTAATGAATCGGCGGATAGTTTATACGGTGAAGCAGGGGATGACTTTATTAAAGGTTTATCGAGTGATGACTTACTGCATGGCGGTGAAGGCGACGACTACATTGATGGCGGAGCAGACAATGACACTCTTCATGGTGATGAAGGTAATGACACATTATTTGGTGGTACCGGCAATGATAATGTTTATGGCGACGAAGGTGACGATAGATTAGTTGGTAACCTTGGCAATGATATACTTGATGGCGGCGAAGGTAATGACGCGCTCTTTGGCGGCAGTGGTAATGATACCTTACATGGTGGCTTAGGTGATGACCTACTTCAAGGTGATGTTGGAGACGATATACTACATGGCGGTATTGGTAATGATACATTAAAAGGTGATTTAGGGGATGATATTGCTTCAGGCGGCTTAGGAAATGATGTTTTAGTAGGTGGTGCAGGTGCAGATGTATTATCAGGAGATGGAGGCAATGACGGACTTTATGGAGGCTTAGGTAATGATACACTTTATGGTGTATCAGGTAACGATAGGCTCGTTGGCAATGGTGGAAATGACATAATCAATGGTGGCGAAGGCGATGATATCCTTAATGGTGGCGAAGGTGACGATACGTTATCAGGCGGTAGTGATAATGATAGCTTAATTGGCGGTTTAGGCGCAGATGTATTAGATGGCGGTAACGGTATTGATACAGCGAGCTATATAGGAGCATTAGAGGCGGCTTACGTTAATTTACTTGATAATACTGATAATGCATTTGCTGCTTTTGGCGATAGCTTGATTAACATTGAAAACGTTACCGGTAGTGACTTTGCTGACATCTTAAGCGGCGACCATGGTAATAATATCTTAAATGGTCAAGGCGGTAACGATGTACTTGATGGTGGTAACGGTGATGACCACTTACAAGGTGGCGCTGGTAATGACGCGCTCGATGGCAGCCATGGTGATGATTTCCTTGAAGGTGGTTTAGGTGATGACATCTTAATCGGTGATACTGGCGAAGATACCCTAATGGGCGGTGAAGGCAATGACTTACTTAATGGCGGACACCAAAACGATACGCTTGATGGTGGTTTAGGTGACGATACCTTAATCGGTGGCACAGGAGCTGATAGCTTGATAGGCGGTGCGGGTAATGACTCACTTGATGGAGGTCACCAAAATGATATCCTTGAGGGTGGCTTAGGCGATGACACATTAAGTGGTGGAACGGGTGCAGACATCTTGATAGGTGGTGCAGGCAATGACCATATCGAAGGCGGACACCAAAAAGATATTATCACCGGTGGTTTAGGTGATGATTATCTTGCAGGTGACGGCGGTAACGACACCTATCATTACGCGTTAGGTGATGGCAATGACACCATTGCTGATAGTCACTGGTCACAAGACGAACTCATCTTCGACGGTATTAGTTCTGATGAACTATGGTTTAGTCGTCATAACGATGACCTCGTGATTGGTATCACTGGTAATGATGGCAGTGTCAACATTGATAGCTGGTATCAAGGCGCGCAACATCAAATCGAAAGCATAGAAACTGACGATGGTGTGCTGACATCTAACCAAGTACAACAACTTGTTGACGCGATGGCCGCCTTTGAACCGCCAGTTGGTGCAGGCAAAGTTGTCACGGCAGAGATGGATGAGGCACTGATACCGGTACTGGCACAAAGTTGGGATAAAGCTGCTTAATTACATTACGATAATGATTAAGCAAGGTTAAATCGACTGAGGCGCCGTTAAGTTGCTCAACTCAACTCAAAACAATACAGTTAAGCAGCAAAGCCGTTTAGTGAAATGAAGTGGATCAACCCAAGTAGTTTTGGCTACTTGGGTTTTATTTTTTAAGATGTTATGAAAAAAATATTACAAAAGTTAAACGTTTTTAAAAAAACGCCGACAAAGAAAGAAATGTCAGAATCTGGCGTTATACTTGATTTTATGCCTGCAGCGATTGAAGTATTAGAGCGGCCAGTATCGCCTATTGGTCGTTTTTTAGGTAAAAGTATTATCGTCTTTTGTGTCTTTACCTTAATTTGGTCCTATTTTGGACACCTTGATGTGGTAGCGGTAGCTCAAGGAAAAATCATTCCTAGTGGCCGGGTTAAGCAGATACAACCTTTACAAAAAGGCGTAGTTAAACACATTTTTGTGACCGAAGGCCAACTGGTGCAACAAGGCGAACCACTCATTGAACTTGAGAAAAGTTTAACGGGTGCCGACTTAAATCGCATAAGTAAAGATCTAAATATTGCCCAATTAAACCTTTATCGGCAATTAACACTGCGAGAAAAACTCACCAATGACAACACCTTAGTTCAGCAACAAAGCTTTGACTGGCAGACCTCATTAACGCCAGCAGCGCTTAACTATCAACAAGCCTGGATAGCGCAGCAATGGTCTGCCTATCAAGCAAGACTAAGCGTTTTAAAACAACAATTAACGACTCAACGTGCTGAGTTAAATATGAATAAAGCCGATATTGAAAAATATAAAGCCGTGCTACCTATTATACAAAAGCGGGTAGATTCGTTAAAGTCTTTGCGGGTTGATTCTTATGTATCTGAGAGTAGTTATCTTGAGTTAGAGCAGCAATTGATTGAATATCAACAAGAAATGAAAATAGCACAAGACAGAGGATTAATGCTGGCCTCAGTAGCAAAAGAAACCGAACAGCAATTGGAACAATTAACTGCGCAATTCATGGGAGAAAACCTTACTGAAATTGAAAGCTTCCAACAACAAGTTTTTGGTCTTGAGCAAGAACTAGAAAAAGCCCATGTATTTAATGATAAACAACTATTAACTGCGCCAGTAACAGGTTATGTGCAGCAGCTAAGTGTACACACTATTGGTGGTATTGTTACTGATGCGCAACCGCTTATGTTGATTGTACCTAAAGGGAATTTTTTAGAGGCAGAAGTTGAACTAACCAATAAAGACATTGGTTTTGTGAGCGTTGGACAAACCGCTGAGATAAAAGTAGAGACCTTCGATTTTACCTTATATGGTTTTTTACATGCTGAAGTAGTTGATATTACGGCAGATGCGATTGAAGATGAGCAACGTGGTTTAGTTTATAAAATGAGATTAAAACTCAATGAAAATAAATTATTAGTTGAAGGTAAATGGATTGATTTAATACCCGGAATGAGTATTACAGCGGAAGTAAAAACATCACGCAGACGCATTATTGATTACTTCTTAAGTCCTATTCAACGCGCTACTGATAATAGTTTGGGGGAGCGGTAGATAGTAAGTATATATAGTTTTGAAGTCTAGAGTATAAAGTGGGGTGTCGAAATTCATCCCATGTAACTAATTAAATAAAAACAAATAGATAAGTTACATATGGGTAGTATGGCGTGGAAGTTTACTTAAATCAATCGGTTGTGATGTTTTTTTGTTGTTAAGTATTAAGGCTGTCTTTTTAAAAAAGGCAGCCTTAATTGTATTTATATCGTGTGTTTTTGATGGCAATATTCCCATGTGACAAATTATATACAATTCAATATGTTGAGCTCTACATGGGCGGCATGATGTAGCGAGTTGTTCATTCATAACGTTTCAATAAGCCTGAAAAATATTCTTTTCAGGCTTATTGCATTTCTGCCTCTCTATCAATAAACCAAATATTATTCATTCTTCATTTTTACGAAAATCAACATATTTTTTGGCGTATTGAAGTACAATGTTGGAAGTTTCCTCACTATTGAGTAACGCAATTGGGAGTTCAGTTAGTACTGGTAAGTCTTCAAAGCTTGGTGGTGCTGTTTCTAACCACCTCCAGCATTTACTTCTATTTCTTTCTACTTGTAATAATGTTTCAATTATTTGTTCAACTATAGCTGGTTGCCCAAACCAACCGATAGGTTTAACCGCTGGCTTTCTCCCTCCTTGAACAACTCTTGGCAATTGAGATAACTTTAGTTCATCAATTAAAATGTTCTTTCTCGTCCAGTTAGCAAATTTATCGAGTTTTTCATTTGGGTTTCGAATGCTATCAGTAGTAGGTATAACTAAGCCAACTTTTACTTTATTCAGCGATCTTATCTTTTCTAAAACACTCGCTAAATCAGTATAATTAGTTACAAAGACAACTTGCTCGATGGTATCATCGGTTAATACATCATATAGCGATTCAACAGCAATATTTACATCCGTTTGTTTTTCTTCGAGTTTCCATATATCAACATATTCACATTCATTAGGTGGTTTATTTGGTTCATCTGCGTCAATTTTGAATGCACGTGTAGCATTTATCGCGTAATAACCTTTGATAATTTCTAGTTGATTATTTTCACTATTGAAGTTTAAAGCGCGGTGATAAGCTTGTTGATCATTTAGGGAATCTGTAGACATTGCGGCTTTACCAACATATCAGCAGTAAAGAACTTGATGCTTAAATCTTGATAAGAGAGAGTTTCTTCTGAGGAGCTTGGCAGAATATGCTTGATAAATAGTTTGGATAGATCTAGCCATTTATAAGGTGTGCGCTTAAGACAGCCATAATATAGATTGTATCCATCAATATATACACGCGTCTTCAAAGCTAATCCTTAGGTTTTAGTTACAAAAAAACCGACACTAAGGTTAATGCCGATCAGTTAAGAAATATTTAACGATCCATTGACCGATCTTCTGGTTAGTATATAAAGGCTTCTGAATTCATTTAGGAGCCTTTTCTTTTGCAACTAACAACAGCACTTTCTCTTGCCAACGGCTATGCCCCAAACTCAGAAGGATTAGGTCAACTGAGTGATTTTTTATGCCCTGAGTTTATCAAACAATGCGCAGAAACCGCTGGTGTCGCGACGATAAGGAAAAGAAGGCTTCCTGTTGAGATGGCCGTTTGGACAGTCATTTGTATGTCGTTTTATCGTGAAGACCCACTGTGGAGTATTGTCAGTAAATTAGGGCTCGCTTTACCAGGTAAAAAAGAACTCGTTGCACCCAGTGCGGTTGTACAAGCAAGGCAACGCCTTGGCTCAAGTGCAGTTAAAGAGGTTTTTGAGCGAAGCCAAAAAATGTGGAACGCAGATGCTAACCACCCCACATGGTGTGGCTTATCCCTATTAGGCGTTGATGGTGTCATTTGGCGTACACCTGATACGGCTGAAAATCATAAGCAGTTTTCCACTTGGAAAAATCAATATGGTGACACAGCCTTTCCTCAAGTGCGTATGGTTTGCTTAATGGAGTTAACTAGCCATTTATTAATGGGGAGTGTCTTTGATAGTTGTCGCTCAAGTGAAATGGTATTAGCCGAAGACTTAATTGACTCTACGCCAGATAATTCACTGACGTTATTTGATAGAGGCTTTTATTCACTGGGCTTGCTCAATCGATGGCACCATGGAGGAAAAAATCGTCATTGGTTGCAACCGATGAGAAAAGGCACACAGTATGAAGTCGTTCGCTCCCTAGGCCGTCACGACAAACTTATCAAGCTAAAAGCAACAGCACAAGCGAGAAAAAAGTTCGACGATTTACCAGAGAGCATTGAAGTCAGGCTAGTCACAAAAACGGTTAAGGGGAAAGAGGTGAATATACTCACTTCACTGACTGACCCAATGCGTTTCCCTAAGGCTGACATTGTTGACCTCTATAGTGAACGGTGGGAAATTGAGCTTGGCTATAGAGAAATGAAACAAACCTTATTGAATAGTCATTTCACGTTACGCAGCAAAAAACCTGAAATGATAGCGCAAGAGTTATGGGGCGTAATGTTGAGCTATAACTTGCTCAGATATCAGATGGTAAAAATGGCGCAGAAAAAGCCAGGGATATATGCAAAACACCTGAGTTTTACGACATGTGCTATCAGTATTATTAACTTAATTCACACGATGTTTATAGAAAATGCTGGGCGTATCCCTAAATCAATTGAGCAACTACAAGAGCAGGTAGAGCATCACATTTTACCAATAAAGCGTGAGCGAGCATATCCTCGGTGTGTTAAACCCAAACCGAGTAAATATCCCAATAAAAAAAGCCAGTCAGTTGTTAACTGACTGGCATTAGACACTAAGGTCGGCTTTTTCTCCCTATATCCAGGAGACTCAATGCTACGCGTGGAAGTAGGGTTAGTTGTTAAGTTAATTATGTAGTAATAATTACTTTATTTCAAGATTATTTTTCAAATTTGAAAAGCAGTGTGTGTATGCTTTAAATATTAACATTACAAAAAAACTATATAAGAGTAATATTATAATCATGCCTGAAAGCCATATTAATAAACTCGCGCAAATAGATGCCCGTCTTCAATTATTAAATGAGGAGCGTGTTGCTTTGATTAATGAACGCCAAGTGTTAATCACACAACATGAAGCTGCATTAGCTCAAAATTTTAATCTACACGCCTCTCCTAAATCTAAAATTGAACTCTTCTCTTATATTTTAAAGGTCGTAACGATGTTTATCCATTTAGATGTTCAGAGGAAACCAAAGAACATAAATAAACGAAAGTCATCGGTATCAATAAAATTGTTATTTTAAAGTTGCTTCTCTTCAATAAAGTGAAGCAATTCTAAAGTGACAAAGTTAGCAGGGGAATGTTCTGTTGCCCTACGTTTACTAATTATTCTGCTGGCTTTAAAAAATAAAGCTCTGCTAAATCATTATGAATACCTGCTAATTTAATTTGAATTTCATCAATATATTCATGCAAATAACCTTTTTCAAGCGATCGCACATCTCCTGCTTTTAATTCATCAATCGCTTTATCGATAGAGGTTATTATTTCTGCTGAATTAGGTAAAGGTGAAATTAGCGCTTTCATCTGCCCTAAACAGTACATAATTGATCGTGGAAAAACATCACTGTGCATCACAAACTCAATAACATCTGAGCGTTGAACACGTACACCCATCTCTTGGCGATACATTTGATAAGCACTTAATGAGCGTAATAAGCTAATCCACTGTATATTTTCAAAAGGTTTTGCTTCTTCACTAATAATTAAATTTTCAGAGCGAATATCTAATATACGCGATGTCATATCGGCACGTTCAATCATTAATCCAAGACGAATAAAGGTATAACCTAAATCATGATTAATGGTTGCATCTAAAGCACCAAATATTTGGTGTGCTGCATCTATAATCGCTTTTAAATAGGCAAACCTACCTCGTTTACTCAATCCTTCATTTTGATTGTCTTTTACATAATAATATAAGGTGTTTATTTCTTCCCAAATATCTCTTGGGATAACGTCTCGAATCGTGCGAGCGCTTTCTCTGGCAGAGATAATAGAATTTAAGATGGAAGAAAAGTTATCTTTTCCCACTAACAGGTATCGTAAAGCTTTGGGCTCTGAAAAATCTGTATGTGTTTCTTGGTAAGATTCTCGCGCGCCAATAATGTCGACTAAAGGTTCCCACCCAGTACTTACCCCTTTGGGTAAGTCCATCATCAACATATTATTCACGTTAATTAACCGAGCAACATTTTCTGCGCGTTCAATGTATCGAGACATCCAATATAAAGTTTCACCGACTCTTGATAACATATTATTTAGCCTCCTCGTCTACAATCCACGTATCTTTACTGCCACCACCTTGTGATGAATTTACTACTAAGGACCCTTTAACCATAGCAACACGAGTTAAGCCTCCTGTAGTTACTTGAGTATCTTTACCTGATGATAAAATAAAAGGTCTTAAATCAGCATGGCGACCACCCGGTGTAATACCATCTTCTTCCAATGTAGGAACCGTTGATAAATCTAATGTTGGCTGTGCGACCCAGTTACGAGGATCTGCTTTTATTTGTGCAATTGTCGCTTGTTGTTCTTTTTTAGTGGATTTAGGGCCAATTAATAAACCATAACCACCTGATTCATTAGCGGGTTTAACGACTAACTTATCGATATTTTTAATGACGTGATCACACTCTTTTGGATCCATACATTTATAGGTAGGAACGTTTTCTAATTTTGCTTCTTCGCCTAAGTAATATTTAATCATCTCTGGCACGTAGGCATAAACGACCTTGTCATCTGCAACACCTGCACCCGGCGCATTTACTAGAGCAACATTCCCTTTAGACCAAGCACGCATCAACCCCGGAACACCTAATTGAGAGTCAGGTAAAAAGGCTTCTGGATCTAAGAACAAGTCATCAATTCGGCGGTAAATAACATCTACACGTTGTAAACCTGTGATGGTACGCATGTAAACACAGTCATCTTTTTCAACAACGAGATCACGACCTTCTACTAACTCACAGCCCATTTCTTGGGCAAGGTAACAATGTTCAAAATATGCAGAATTAAAAACACCAGGTGTCAATACAACTACTTCAGGCTTGTCTTGCGGACGAGGTGACATTGCAGCCAACATATCAAATAATTGAGAAGGGTAATCATCAACAGGTAAAATAGAGACTTGTTCAAATAACTCTGGAAATACGCGCTTCATTACCGAGCGATTTTCAAGCATATAAGATACACCTGAAGGAACACGTAGATTATCCTCCAGCACGTACATAGTGCCTTTGCCATCTCGTACTAAATCTGAACCACAAATATGTGCCCAAATTTTATTAGGGGGATTGATCCCCACGCATTGTTTACGAAAGTTAACAGATTTTTCTAATAAGCCTTTTGGGAATACACCGTCTTTAATAATTTTTTGGTCGTGATATAAATCATCAATAAACAGGTTGAGTGCTTCAGTTCGTTGCTTTAAACCAATTTCTACACCTTGCCATTCTTTCTTGCCAATGGTACGAGGGATGATATCAAAAGGCCAAGCTCTATCAATCATGTTGCCTTCATTATAAACAGTGAAGGAAATCCCCATCTCTTTAATAGCTAAATCAGCAACTGCTCGGGCTTTTTTTAACTCTTCAGCAGATAAAATAAAAAAACACTAGGGTCTGTTGGTCTTTCAGGGTTAAATTTCATTCAATTTAAACGGATTTAAACGGATTTAAACGGATTTAAACGCGGCGTGAGATTTGTATCATCGTTATTCTCGGCTTTGTCTGCTGAGTCGCCCTACCTTCTGCACCCATGCAGTCGTATTAAAAAGCGAACAACAATGAGTAAATTCGTTTTAACCTCATTTCTTAATGAGCTGAAAGATGATTAATAACCAAATAGAAGGCTAAAAAGTACCTTAACAACAAAGCTAATATTCATCATTTTTATTTTCATTATATGAAAAAACTATTCGAAAAAGTCAATGTATCCATCTATTTTTAATGTGCTGTTTTGTATTGGTTTGTATTGATTTTTTAGGAGGGGATTGATGAAGTGGGCTTTTATTGATTATGAAAATGTTGGAAGTTTAAATAGGGTAAACCTAGGTCATTACACAAAAGTAATTGTTTTTGTCGGAGCAAAACAAAAAGTCCTCAACTTTGGCGATGATATTTACAATAAGCCAATTGATTTCACTTATATTAAAATTGCAGAGGTTAATAAAAACAATCTAGATCTCCATTTAGCTTATTACCTTTCTGATTATAATCATATAGCACCTGAAAATGTCAGCTTTGACGTGATAAGTAATGATAGAGCATTCTCGCCTTTGATTAAGCATGTGAATTTAAATATTAGAAAGTGTGTGCAAGTTGGTTGGGGAGAAACAAAAAACAATGTAAAACCGATACAGCTTACAAAAGGTGAGAAAAAGAAAACGCCTCATTTAATTAATAACATCATTTATATGCCTAAAACAGCTAGACCGAAAAGGCGTGATGCTTTATTTAATCATATTAAAACTTACATGAGAGTTAAGAATAATGTCGAACTTGAAGTTCAGAAGTACATTCAAGAGTTTCTTGAGGAAGGGGTGATAAATATCGACAATGAATTGATAAAGTATAATAGGTAAATAATTACATATATCATTATAGCCATTCGCTATTTTTTTAAAAATAAACTATAAATTCAATCTATTACCATATTTATAACCTCCATAAAAAAGCCTAAATATTGCTATTCAGACTTTTGTTTTTTAATCAGTTTATACTTTATTTATTCCAACTTATTAGGGAGTTGGCGTTACTGTACTTCAGCATAAAAACAACCGAAAGGCTGTAACTCAATGCTGTTACCAACGACTTTACCTACAGCGAGTTTATGGCCTGTTTGTTCAGTTAAGTTGTTAAATGAGCTTGTATTAAACGTTTGCGTTGCATCACTTAAGTTAAAGCATACAAGTAGCTTTTGACTTTCGAATGTTCGGGTAAACACTAATAAAGATTCATCCGAGTCTATAAATTCAATGTCGCCATAAAGTAGTGCAGGGTGTTGTTTACGCCAATGGGTAAATGCTCTATAGCTATTTAAAATTGATGTAGGTTCAAGATCTTGTTCGCTTACAGCTAGCGGTTTATGGCTGTCGATCATAGGTAGCCATGGTGTGTTTTCAGAAAAGCCTGCGTTAGTCTCGTTTTTATTCCAAGGGTGAGGTGTTCTACAACCATCGCGACCCTTAAATTGTGGCCAAAAGGTTTTTCCGTAAGGGTCTTGAATGTCTTCAAAGGCAATTTCACCTTCAGGTAATCCTAGCTCTTCACCTTGGTAACTACACACACTGCCACGTAATGATGATATTAAAGCAAATAGCATTTTGGCAAAATTTGGTGCAGCAGCTAGGTTATTTTTAGCACCCCAACGACTGACTACACGTTGCACATCGTGATTACTGATAGACCAACAAGGCCAGCCGTCAGATACGCTTGCTTCTAACGATTTAACTACTTGTTTAATGTAGCTGGCGGTAAAATTGTCGGTTAATAAATCGAAGCTATAACCCATGTGTAAACGGCTATCACCTTGGGTATATTCAGCCATGGTTTTAAGTGAATCTTCAGACGATATTTCCCCTAAAGCCACTGTACCTGGGTACTGATTAAGTAGTGATCTGATTGATTCAATAAAGCCTAAATTTTCATCTTGGGTATTATTAAAATAATGGTATTGATAAGCGTATGGGTTTTTCTCATCAAAACCTATGCTTTGTCTTAACTCTTTAGGTTTTGGCGGGTTGTCGCGCAGTTGAGCGTCGTGAAAACAAAAGTTAATCGCGTCTAATCTAAAACCATCAACACCACGTTTTAGCCAAAATTCAACATTGTCTAATACCGCTTGGCGAACATCAGGATTATGAAAGTTTAAGTCGGGTTGGCTCGTTAAAAAGTTATGAAGGTAATATTGCTGTCTGCGGGGTTCCCATGTCCAACCCATGCCACCAAAAATAGATAACCAATTGTTAGGCGCTGTTCCGTCTGGCTTAGCGTCGGCCCAAACATACCAGTCTGCTTTATCGTTAGTTTGGTTTTCGCGGCTTTCAATAAACCATTGGTGTTGATCTGAAGTGTGGCTTAACACTTGGTCGATCATTATTTTAATATTTAGCGCATGCGCTTTTGCGATTAGTTCATCAAAGTCGGCTAAGTTACCAAAAATAGGATCTATGTCTCGGTAGTCGCTAATATCATAACCAAAATCTTTCATTGGAGATTTGAAAAAAGGCGAAATCCAAATCGCATCTACACCTAAACTTGCAATGTAATCTAGCTTAGCAACAATACCTTGTAAATCACCAATGCCATCGTTATTGCTGTCATTGAAGCTTCGAGGATAAACTTGATAAATTACGGCTCCTCGCCACCACATTTGTTCTAACATTATTAAAGCTCCAACCGTTTGACTAAAGCGGCTTGAATTATTGCCACTCGTTATCGTATTCATACAATGTACTAAGAATACGCTAAGAAGCCCTATCTATCATAGGGTTTGCATACGTATGTATTGTGTAACATACGTATGCATTTATTTGAAAAAAAATAAGCAATAGTTTGGAGAAATTAAGGAGATAAAAGAGGGATAGAGGTAACCTACCGTTTATTTATATTTAACAGTAGGCTTTAAACCGTAAGCTTGAAAGGGTTATTTCAGCATTGCTAATAATTTAGCATTATTAATAGGGCTATTTAATAGCAGAACTTTTACATCGTGAGCATTAACTTGCACGCTTAACTGCTTTTGTTCTGGGGTAATAGTTAACAGTTCTTTAGATTGAGCGTCTTGCCAAACCCCAGCGTTTAATAATTTATTAACAGTAATGGTTTCAGGACTATCGCTTTTATTTAATAAAACCAAAGCCGTTTGGTTAATGCCATCCTTTTGATAAACACGATAAAAAACAGCGGTGTTTTGCTTGAACTCTACATTCAGTTGTACACCTTTTTGTAGGGCGATGTTATGTTTACGTATTTGGGCTATTTGGGTTAATTCTTGATGAATAATATGCTTTTTAGCACGCTCTATATTCGCTTGTCCTAAGTAATTTCTGTTACCTTCATGCTCTGCTTTTCCAGTCATAAAGTTGATTTCAGAACCATAATAAATCACCGGAATACCACGAGAGGTAAACAACCAATTATTTGCATCAATAAAGCCATTATCGTTAGCGTTCATACGCGGCATATCGTGGTTGTCGTAAAAGGTCATTAACTCATAGGGATTTTGGTATAAACCATCAGTTAAATGTAAGTAAGAAAGCAGATCTGCATAGCTACTGTTAGGATTTTCAAACACACCCGTTATTGCTTTTTGTCCTGGAAAATCTAAAACGCTAACGCCGCCATTTTCTGGTTTAGTATGCTCTGCAATAAACGTTGCATCGTATGAAAAGCTTTCAGCAAAAATAAAGAGATCAGGATGTTGTGCGCGAAGATTGTCAGTTAATTTTTTCCAAAAATGGTGTGGCATATGTTTAATGGTATCAATACGAATAGAATCCGCACCTTGGTTTAACCAATATAAATAAGCTTTAGTAAAGTAGGCTAAAACCTCTGGATTATTTTCATTAAAGTCTGAGAGTTCACCAATGTCGGGTTTGTTATTAAAAAATTGATGCAGTGGTTCTTTTTCATTAAGATCTTTTGGAGCAAGGTTTTGATGATCGGCAACTAAGGTATTGTTTTCATCATACAGCTTACCAAAAGATTTTTGATTAACCGGCATGGTATAAGAAGGTGAACCATGATTAGCAACAATATCAAGCACAAAATCTAGCTGAAAATCTTTGTTTAAACGTTGGGTAAATTCAGAAAAACCTAAGGTAGGAGAGGTTAAGTGTTCGTCTGTTTTAAAAAAGTTAACGCCCCAATAACCATGGTAACCCGTTTTTCCGCCGTCTTTAAATTTTCCGCCATAAGTAATTGGCAAGCCACCTGAAAAGGCTTCATCAGGATTGTCATAAATAGGCGTTAACCACACAGAGGTAAAGCCCATATCTTTAATATATTGTGCGTTATTGATAACACCTTGAAAGTCGCCTCCAAGATAACCCACATTAGCTGTTTCGCCGTTCTCACCCACTAAAGGTCTATCAAATGTTGGATACTCTCCGCCTTGATTTTCATGGTTATTACTTGGGTCACCATCTACAAACCTATCGGTCATTAAGAAATAAATAGCTTCTTTCGCGTAATCGTTTGTAGTGCCGTAAATGTTATTTGTGCTTTGTGTTATCGCCGCATTATTCGGTGTTTTATTGTTATCTATGGAAGAACAACTGATAGATAAAGCTCCAAGCACCATAATATTGATCAAGTTAAAAAATGGTGGCTTAGATAAGCGAACAGCATGTAAATAATTACGCATAAAAGGATCCCAAAATTGTTATTTAAAGCATGCTATGACGTTGCTAATAACTGTACAAGTTAGTGCATACGTATTCAAACAACAAACCTACTGATATGAATATTGTAGTTATATATTTTCAGCTAACTTTAATTTTTCAAAACTTATACTAGTATTATTTAAGTTGGCATAGATGAAATTTACTCGTTTGACAACAAAACAGCCACTAGAGATGATAAGCATGAAGCGTTAATTGATTGTTTATTAAAATAAATTTAAATCATTAAGTCTATACCCGTTACCAATCAAGAGGCTATTTCAGAGTGCTTGAGCGATATCAATTCAAGGCAATGCTTTGTAATAATGGTCGTTCCCTTATAAAAAGCATTAACGCAGAAGTGATTTTGCTCAAGCGCTTCTTCGATGGGTCTAAAAACAATTTATGGGGCTTATTAACTTTAGTCAGGTTCCTACATGGATGTAGACCTTAGATTTTTTTTGGAACGTAAAATCTGTGTCTAAATTGTTTTTAGTTCCCACTGAAACCTGCATTTTGAATGATAACGGGTATATATATAGGGGTTTTGAATGGATTATTCTTGGCTGCTTACTACAGCTTTTTTAGTGTTTTTGATGCAAGCAGGTTTTTTGTGTTTAGAAAGTGGAAAAATCCGCAGTAAAAATAGTATCAATGTTGCCGCCAAAAATATTTCTGATTTTATTGTTGCTGTAACCGTTTATTGGACTATTGGCTTTGCTTTAATGTTTGGTGAATCTTTTTATGGTTTATTCGGCACAAGCGAGTTCTTTTTTGGTGATGATCAAACTCCTTTTCAAATTAGCTTCTTTATTTTTCAAATGATGTTTTGCGGTACGGCCGCTACCCTTTTATCAGGTGCTGTAGCTGAACGTATGACATATCGCGGCTATATTTATGGCACATTAATTTTGTCTGCGATTATTTATCCTATATGTGGTCATTGGGCTTGGTCATCTATTTATGCAGACAATAATCAGGGCTGGCTGGAAAGTTTAGGTTTTGTTGATTTTGCCGGAGCAACCGTTGTTCATTCGGTTGGAGGAAGTGTGGCACTTGCCGCCGTATTAATTATTGGCCCTCGATTAGGACGATTCGATCCTAAGAGAAAGTTTCCACAAGGAAGTAACTTACCTATTGCTGTATTAGGCGTTTTATTGATTTGGTTAGGGTGGTTTGGTTTTAATGGTGGAAGTACTTTAGCCCTTAACGATCAAGTTCCAAGCATTATATTAAATACCTGTATATCTGCAGTATTTGGCGGCATATTTGCGTCAATGATTCATACCTATCATCATAAATTTATTGATGTGAGTTATATTTTAAATGGTGTTATTTCAGGCTTGGTTGCCATTACAGCATGTTGCCACAGTGTTAGCGCTAAAGAAGCTATGCTTATTGGTATTATCGCTGGTATTGTTTTGTATTATGGAACATACGTTATTGAAAAGTTAAAAATTGATGATGCTTTAGGTGTTATTCCTGTGCATTTATTTGCAGGTATTTGGGGGACATTAGCGGTTGCTTTATTTTCTGATTTAACCGTATTAGATACAGGGTTATCACGCTTTGAGCAGTTTAATGCTCAGCTTATTGGTATCTTTTCTATTTTCTCTTTCAGCTTTATTGTTAGTTTTATTTTGTTCAAAGTAATTAATCACTTTGTTCCACTGCGTGTGTCAGCTAAAAATGAAATGATCGGTATGAATATTTCAGAGCATAGAGCCTCAACTGAGCTCATCGACTTACTTGATTCAATGCGTTTACAGCAAACGGAAGGTGAGTTTTCAGCCTCGGTACCCGAAGAACCTTTTACAGAGGTTGGCCAAATAGCTAAGCAATATAATAAGGTTATTAAGCGCGTTAATAATGAAATTACACAACGAGATGATGCTATTGAGCAATTTCGTTCTAGCGAAAAACGCAAAAGTGCCATATTAGATTCATCAATGGACAGTATTGTAACCGTTGATTTACATGGCAATATTCTTGAGTTTAATCCAGCGTCAGAAAAAATATTTGGCTATTTAAAAAGAAGTGTTATTGGAAAAAACTTTATCGAGCTATTTATTCAAGAAGATGAGCAAGAAGCAATTAAAGAAAGTTTAAAGCATCAGTTTTCTACAGCCCAAGGACTTTTACATAATAGAAGAAACACCATCACATTAAATAGCCAAGCCAGTGGCGAATTTCCCGCTGAGGTATCGGTAACAAGAACCAATTTAGGTAGCGTTTTTAAAAATGAATTTACCTTACATATTCGTAATATTTCTAGGCAATTAAAATTACAAAATAAGCTCAAACAATTAGCGTATAGCGATTCATTAACGGGCTTATATAACCGCACTTATTTAATGAACTGCCTAGAAAGTTTTATTAAAAAACCGGTCAATGATACACAACACATTATTCTTTTCTTTTTAGATTTAGACCGTTTTAAACAAGTGAATGACAGTTTAGGCCATAAAGCAGGAGACACTTTGTTATGCGAAGTTGCTAGCCGATTAATTGAAGTAACACGTTCTTCAGACATTATTGCTCGCTGGGGAGGCGATGAATTTATTGTGATGATGGAAGGTGAGTTAAGTTTACTTGACGCAACAAATAAAGCACAAGAAATATTAAGTGTGTTACGTAGTCCTATTGAATTAGAAGGGCATATGGTCAATATATTAACGAGTATCGGCATCGCTTTATCTAAAGTGGTAAAAGCCAATGCGCAAGAGTTAATAAAACAGGCTGATATGGCAATGTACCATGCTAAAAAAAATGGCCGTAACAATTTTCAATTATTCCAGCCTGACATGGAAGGTGCTGATATTATCAACTTTACTTATGAACAAGACATAAGAAGCGCAATAAACGATCCTGAACAATTCCATTTTTTTTATCAGCCAAAAGTTAATGAACGTGATGATGTTATTGGTTTTGAAGCCTTAGCTCGTTGGCTACACTCTGATGGTAATTATATTTCGCCTAGTATATTTATTCCTATTGCTGAAAATTCAGAAGCTATTATTACGATAGGCGAGTTAGCAATAAAAAACGTTTTAGAGCAACAGATGCAATGGAGTCAGCAAGGATTAAATATTGTGCCCATATCGGTGAATATTTCAGGAAAACACCTGATTTCAGGGCAACTCATTCCTTTTATAAAAGCGCAGTTATCAAAAAATAATATCTCGGGTGAGTTTTTAGAAATAGAAATAACAGAAGGCGTGTTATTAACAGAAGTTGAAAAGTGTATTAACGTTCTTTCGCAATTAAAAGAAATGGATATTAAAATATCAGTAGATGACTTTGGTACGGGTTATTCTTCATTAAGTTATTTAAAACGTTTACCTATTGATATATTAAAAATTGATCGTTCATTTGTTAATGAATGCGCATCAACCAGCGAAGACGGACAAATATGTTCAACCATTATCAATTTAGCCAACAACCTTAGTTTATCAACCATAGCTGAGGGAGTTGAAACCGAAGAACAAAAAGCCTTTTTGTTAAAAAATGGCTGTACAAACTTTCAAGGCTACCTCTTCTCAAAACCTATCACAGTAGAGCAAGCGACGCCTTTATTAAGATTAAAAGATATTACATTTTAATCTTAGGTTTATAAGGCGCTAATTAAGTTTATTAAGTCAGGAAATTGTTATTTAAAGCATGCTATGACGTTGCTAATAACTGTACAAGTTAGTGCATACGTATTCAGCTGCGGTACAAAGATATTTAACGTTACTATTCAGTCTATACTGAAACTGTACGAAAAAATAAATAGGTACCTACATGCACACTGGCTTTATTATTTTTAATATTAAACATCAGCTTACTTCTTATAAAAATAGCCTGTTGCTGTCGTTACTTCTTTTTTTAGGTTGTGCTTTTAGCGTTTATGCTCTTGAACAAAAACCTAACATTAATGTAGTCGATTATGAGTTTAATCATAGCGTATTAAAAATTAAAACGGAGGAGGGCAGTGTTTGGCTTACTGCCTATGGTGAAGAAGCTATTGAAGTGGTTTATCACAACCAAAGGGAAAAGAATTTACCGTCGTTTGCTATAGCTCCTTCTACATTAAAACAAAAAACAAGTGTTATTAATAAAGCTAAATCTCTTACTTTTTCAGCCGGAAAATTATCGGCAGTTATTACTAAAGTACCTTTCAATATAAGTTTTTATAAAAATACTGAACAATTGATTTCTCAAGCCCCTCAGTATTTATTAGATGATAACAAAACGAATAAATCTGTAGATAAATCAGAAGTTAAATTGAAGTTTACATTAAGTGATGAAGAGGTATTACTCGGTGGTGGAGAAAGAATACTTGGCATGAATAGGCGTGGCCATGCTATGCCACTTTATAATAAAGCTCATTACGGTTACAGCTCAGAATCTAACCAAATGTACTTTGGCCTACCAGCCGTTATGTCGAATAAAAAGTATATTTTGCTTTTTGATAATTCGGCTAAAGGTATGATGGATATAGGTAAAACACAGCATAATACACTTGAGTTTAACGCAGTAGGCGGACGAAATGCTTACCTTGTTATTGCGGGTGATACTTACCCTAAGTTGATTGAAAACTATGTTCACGTTACAGGTAAACAACCTTTGCCAGCTCGTTGGACATTAGGAAGTTTTGCCTCTCGTTTTGGTTACCGAAGCGAGCAAGAAGTACGTAACGTTGTTAATAAATATCAGCAAGAAGATTTTCCCTTAGATGCGCTTATTTTAGATTTATATTGGTTTGGTAAAGATATTAAAGGCCACATGGGTAATTTAGATTGGGATAAAAACGCGTTTTCAACACCGATAAAAATGATTGAAGATCTGAAACGTGAAGGCGTAAAAACCATTGCGATAACAGAGCCTTTTATTTTAAGTTCTTCAAAAAAATGGCAATCTGCTGTTGAAAATAATGCCTTAGCAATGGATAAGAATGGCCATGCTAAAACGTTTGATTTTTACTTTGGTAATACTGGCTTAGTTGATGTGTTTAATAAAAGCGGTCGAGAGTGGTTTAATCAAAGTTATCAAAGGTTACACGAACAAGGTATTGCTGGCTGGTGGGGCGATTTAGGCGAGCCAGAAGTTCACCCAAGCGACAGCATACATAGGTTAGATAACGGAATGCATGTTACCGCGGATGAAATTCATAATGTGTATGGTCATCGCTGGGCACAAATGGTGTATAACCAACAATT
The DNA here is from genome assembly GCF_002000085.1 of Pseudocolwellia agarivorans. GTDB lineage: Bacteria > Pseudomonadota > Gammaproteobacteria > Enterobacterales > Alteromonadaceae > Pseudocolwellia > Pseudocolwellia agarivorans. Next base: position 168,099 of record NZ_MUZU01000006.1, on the reverse strand, counting down.
AGCCATGGCACCCAATACAAGGCCTTTTGTTATGATGCGTTCAGGTTTTGCGGGCTCACAGCGTTATGGCATTATGCCTTGGACAGGCGACGTAAGCCGAACATGGGGAGGTTTGCAATCTCAAGTAGAACTTAGCTTACAAATGAGTTTGTTTGGTTTAGCTTATACGCATTCTGATTTAGGTGGTTTTGCTGGCGGAGACACTTTTAATGCCGAGCTTTATACGCGTTGGTTACAGTACGGGGTTTTTCAACCTGTGTTTCGTCCTCATGGCCAAGATCATATTGCATCAGAACCTGTGTTCCATGATGAAAAAACGAAAAACATACTCAGAAAATACGTTAAATTACGCTACCAATTATTACCCTATAATTACACGTTAGCTTACCAAAATAGCACGACAGGAATGCCTTTAATGCGTCCGCTATTTTTTGAGAATGAAGACGATCTTAAGCTAATCAATAATACTAAAAGTTATTTATGGGGAGATGCCTTTCTTGTAACTCCCATTATTGAAGCGGATACAAAAAGTGTAAATATACCATTACCTAAAGGTACTTGGACAGATTACTGGAACGGAACTGAGTATCAAGGTAATCAAGTTATCAATATGCCTGTTTCTTTAGAGCACATACCTGTACTGGTTAGAGGCGGATCTTTTATTCCTATGATTGATAGTATTCAATCAACCCAAAATTACTCGAGTGATGCTATTAGCTTGCATTATTACGCAGATGAATCGGTTAATTTTAGCCAAGCTAAAATGTATGAAGACGACGGTGAAAGCAATCAAGCTTTGGAAAAAGAACTGTTTGAACTATTACAATTTAGTGCACAAAGACATGGCGCAAAAAATGAAGAATTGCATTTTGTTTTTTCAAAACTAAAAAATGGCTTTGATGCTTCACCTAAAATGAGAAACATAACCCTAGTTATTCATAATTATAAAGGAGAAGCGAAAAACATAGCGCTTGTTCAAGGCGAAAATAAAACCATATTTAAGCTAGAAAAATCAAGTTCAAACAGCGAGTTAAATAAAGAACAACCGTTGCATAATAAAGTGGCTCGTTGGAATGAAGAAAAGCAAACACTTACGATGAGCTTTAATTGGCAACAGCAAGATATAAACTTGTTTGTGCGTTAAATTAAAATAAAAACGAATAAATGAGCAAATACAGCATACCTGTGAATACGTATGCAGGTGATAGCGATTTAGTTTTATTGTACGTATATTATTTACTCTCTAGATACACCAATATTTGCTGTAACTTTTTGATCATATCTACTTACTATTTACTTTCCATAAGAGTCTAAAAATGAGTGAAACCACAACAACCTATAATAATAAACAGAAACCTCAACTTAGTTTTTGGCAAATATGGAACGTAAGCTTTGGCTTTTTAGGTGTGCAATTTGGCTTTGCTTTACAAAACGCCAATGTTAGTAGAATACTGTCAGACCTTGGGGCAGATTTACACTCCCTTTCATTATTTTGGTTAGTGGCCCCTGTTATGGGGTTATTAATTCAGCCGATAGTTGGTGCCGCGTCTGATCGAACATGGAATAAGTTTGGCCGTCGTATACCTTACCTTTTATTAGGCTCTGTAGCTGCTGCAATCGGTATGATATTAATGCCTAATGCGCCTTTGGTGGTAACTTTAGTACCACCGATATTGTTTGGTGCAGTAATGCTGGCGATTATGGATGCGTCATTTAATGTGGCCTTTCAACCTTTCAGAGCGCTAGTGTCAGACATGGTACCTAACAACCAACGTAATATTGGTTATTCTGTGCAATCGCTACTTATTAATATTGGTGCAGTTATTGGTTCTCTTCTACCTTTTATTTTAACGAATGTGGTTGGGTTAGATAATACTTCTTCAAGCGGTGAAGTTGCGCCATCCGTTATCTGGGCGTTTTATATTGGTGCAACCGTATTATTAGGTTCGGTGCTGTGGACTGCCGTAATGACTAAAGAATATGCACCGGGTAGTTATTCTCTTCCTGAGCTTGAAAACTCAGCAACAAGTACCGATACAAAAGAGTCACTAGTTAAACGTTTTTCTGGCTTTATTGGTTTAGTTAAATCAATGCCAAGTACTATGAAGCAATTAGCTTTAGTGCAATTTTTCTCGTGGTTCGCGTTGTTTATTTTATGGGTGTATACCATGCCAGCGCTAGCGCAACACATTTGGGGAATTGATGCTAAATGGTTTGATTCTCAATATTTAAAACAAGTAGGCGAGGTGCCTGAAGCGATATTATTAGCCAAAGGTGCAGCAGGCGATTGGGTGGGTATTTTGTTTGCAGCATACTCGTTATTTGCTGCGGTATTTTCTGTGTTTTTATCTAAATTAGCTAATACGATTGGCCGTAAAACTACGTATTCGTTTGCTTTATTTGCGGGCGGTATTGGTTACGTTAGTATGTACTTTTTACAAGATCCAACACTAACAACCGTTAGCTTTTTTGGCGGACAAATTGATGTTCCTCAAGGGGCTGTAAATTTATTAATTCCTATGGCGGGTATCGGTATGGCATGGGCGGCAATTTTAGCTATGCCTTACGCAATATTAGCTGGCGCTTTACCGGTGAAACAAACGGGAGTTTATATGGGGATTTTTAACTTTACTATTGCTGCCCCGCAAATACTTTCAGGTGTTTTAACGGGCTGGATTTTAACTACATTTTTTAATAATCAGGCTATTTACATTATTATATTAGCGGGTATTGCCATGTTTCTTGCAGCGATGTCGGTGTACTTTGTAAAAGATGATCAAAGTTCATGATTATTTAACCAGACAAGTTATTAGAATTTAGGTAGCCATTATTCCCATAGGATAATGGCTCTTTGCGTTATTAAGCACCACAAGATTTTCGTACGACAAGCTCGGTCGGCATTAAACTCGCTTCTACTTGTTCACCGTGAATTAATTGCAGCAGTTTGGTCACTAAAATATCACCTGCTAACTGCGTGTTTTGCTTAACAGTCGTTAATGGTGGAAAGGTAAAACTAGCAATTGCTATATCATCAAAACCCACCACAGCAACTTGATCAGGAATAGTAATTCCTTTTTCTTGTAATGCTCGCATTGCACCAATGGCTATTAAATCACTTGCGGCAAAAATAGCATCAAAATTTTCACCACTTTCTATAAGTTTACAGGCTGCGTGATAGCCTGAGTCTTCGGTGAAAATAGCCGCTATTTGTAATTTTTCATTAACAGCTAAATTATGGTTTTTTAGTGCTTGGCAATGGCCTTGATAACGCGCTAAAAATTCAGGCGAATGATTTGAAGCATCACCTAAAAAAGCAAAGTTTTTACGGCCTTGCTTAATAACATGTTCGGTTATTTTCATACCACCTTGAAAATTATCACAACCAATCGAAATAATAGGCAGTTCTTTTACTTCTGCGCCCCAAAGCACAAAGTGTGTACCTTGCTCTATTAATGTACGTAGTTTTTCTTCGTAATCTTCGTAGTCGCCATAGCCGAGTAAAATGAGCCCGTCGGCTTTGTTACTGTCTTCAAAATCGGCATGCCAGTCGTTACTTGATTGCTGAAAAGATACGAGTAAATCAAAGCCTTTATTCGAACATGCACGCGTTATGCTGCCTAACATAGATAAGAAAAAAGGATTAATTGACGAGTCATCGTTGCTAGGATCTTCGAACAAGAGCAAAGCTATGGTGTCACTTTGTTGCGATCTTAAATTACTCGCATTTTTGTCAACTTTATAATTGAGATCTTTGGCAATCGCTCGAATTTTAGCGCGAGTTTCTTCATTCACTAATGGACTATTTCTTAGTGCTCTAGATACTGTAGATTGCGATACACCTGCCTGATAGGCAATATCAAAAGATGTGGCTTTAGCTTTCACTCAGTGTTTTTCCAAAAAACAATACATACCTGAATATACCTTAGAGGGGCGTTTTATACAATGAAGAGTCGTTGTACTATTCACCTTAATACTTCTTCTGTATTTTCTATTACTATCAATAAAATAGTGCATGAGTTTATTTGTTTTTTACTTATACTCATCTCGCAACTTAGGTGGGATCTTGTATAATAAAGCACGTATATTTTTTGGTAACAAAAGACTCAAAAAAAGCTAGCTTTATCGCTTATTTATTGTCGTTTTATCACTCATTAATTAAAGAGCTATTTATGATCACTCATGAACCTAATCCAAGCTACATTGCAGACGCTAACCGTTATAAAGAAATGGAATATCCTCGTTGTGGTAAAAGTGGTTTAAAGCTACCTAAAATTTCATTAGGCCTTTGGCAAAATTTTGGTGAAGTCGATTCACAATCAAATGCGGCTAATATTTTACAAAAAGCGTTTGATTTAGGTATTAATCATTTCGATTTAGCGAATAACTATGGGCCTCCGTATGGTTCGGCTGAATCGACTTTTGGTCAAATTTTTCAACGTAATTTTAAACATTATCGTGACGAACTTATTGTTTCTAGCAAAGCGGGTTACGACATGTGGGCTGGGCCTTTTGGTATTGGCGGTTCAAGAAAGTATTTAATATCAAGTTGTGAACAAAGCTTAAAACGTACAGGTTTAGATTACTTTGATATTTTTTATCATCATTGTCCAGATCCTGAAACACCTATAGAAGAAACAATGGCAGCGCTTGATTATCTTGTTCGTTCAGGTAAAGCACTTTACGTAGGCATTTCAAATTATCGTCCGGCTGATTGTATTAAAGCGATTAAAACTCTTAACGATTTAGGTACACCGTTGTTGATTCATCAGCCAAGATACAACATGTTTGATCGTTGGATTGAAGATGGCTTAACAGATGTGTTACTGAATGAAGGTGTGGGGTCTATTGTGTTTTCACCTCTTGCTCAAGGCTTGTTAACCGACAAATACCTTAATGGTATTCCGGCTAATTCAAGAGCTGCTCGTAACGAAATAATTCATTTCAATAGTGATCAAATAACACCTGAAAAGCTATCTAAAGTGAAAGCATTAAATGCTTTAGCGTTAGAGCGTGGACAAACTTTAGCGCAAATGGCTATCGCATGGAATCTTAACAACAAAGCGGTAACATCGTGTTTAATTGGCGCAAGCAGCGCAGCACAAGTTGAAGTGTCGGTAGATGCTTTAAAGCAACAAAACTTTAGCGCTGAAGAGTTACTGTTAATTGAGAAAATATTAGCCTCGTAATAGTGTTTATTATCTAATTAGTTCTAATCTGAACTTATACCAAGTCCAATAAGTTTTTTCCCACTCAGCGAGAGTTAAAAGCCTTTAAAACTCGCCCTTGGGAGCTCATTAGCAAACTTATAACGGCACAAAATTAATGAAATATAGAATAACTATGTTTAAATAATTTTGCTTGTTTTAAGCTCGCTAATGTAGCTCTGAGTTGAGAACAAACTTAATGGAATTGGTATTAGATTAGTTAAAAACAAAAGCCTCGTGAGTTATAGCACTCACGAGGCTTTTTTATTGTTGTTTCATAAAAAGTATTACCACTTTAATTGAATTAATGATTAAAATATTGGCGCAAAGGTATAATGTATACTAATGTATGATGTTTACTCTTATTAAAATAAAGGAAGTTTTATGAGATTTACTAAACCAATAATATTACTCTTATTATTCAAACCAGCTTTTGCTTTTGCATTTGCTGAAACTCCAGTCATTAATCGTGATGTACACATGACTGAAAATTTGCAGTATTTAAAACCCACAATTCCTCCACTACAAACGAGTGCTGATGGGCGAGTCGGCCTAGCTCATCGTCCTGAAATTCCAGGGGGTAATGGTTTACGAGTCGCTTTCCGTCTACTTGTGCCAGAAAAAATTACAACACCTTTTTTAAATTCAGCAGCAGGTACTGAAATTCTTAGCCATGCTAATGCCTCAGCGCCAACCTATGCAGGTGTGCCTAGTGGCAGTTTGGCTGGCGATGGTGGGCAAGCTCATGCAGGGTTATGTGATCCAACGTTTGCACCCGATTCAAATATTAAAAATCCTTATGCTTGTGATGCTACAGGCGCTAATGCTAACGGTGCTTTTGATTGTTATGACTTAACGGTTGTTCGTGCCAGTGGTAATAATGGTCCTCGTCGTTTGTTTGGTATCAATATGCGTGTTCGTGTTGAAAACCCTAAAACGGCAGCCGCTGAAATTGTTGAAGTAACAGAGCTTGATACCATTACGGGTAACGCTTTTAATGTGAACTCTTTTTTTGAGCCAACCATTACGGGTGATGGTCGTATGATGGTGGCGCGAGTTGATCCTAATAGTAGTTATCGTTGGTTCGACAATAATGGCGATGCTCATACGAGTAGCTCTGATATTGCTTACTTTGTGAACGACAATCCTGAAAACCCAACATATGTTGATAACGATGGTAATACTCAACCCGCAGCAGCGTGTGATGTTAGGCAATGGGGCAGTGATAATATTCGTCCAATGGCTCATGCACCTTATGATGATACTATTAATACACGCTACGGCTTAGCGATGCAGCCATTTCGTGATAGTGAAGGAACGATACTTCCTGAAGATTACGACTTTGGTAGTTACCCATGGATGGATAAAGATGGTGATAATATAACGTTCACCACTTATGGTGAGAACCTAACACGTTCAGGTTTCCCAACTCGTTGTGTTGCAGGTACTGGTTGTTCAAATGATTTCCAAGAAATTTCTAAACTAAATGGTCGCGTTATTATGGGGCTTTGGACTCGTGGTAAAGCTGTGGTACTTGATAATCAGCTTAACCATATTGATTACATGATTAAATCGACTGATGCACAACATCGAGAAATTCAGTTGTATGAACCAAATGGTGGCGATGATGGTTATATTCGTATTGGTGATGCACGTAACCGTGATCGCTCTCAAATGCCGTTAAGCAATTCAGCTAATTCATCGTTTTTTGACTCAAATGAACACCGATTTAATTATCACGCGAGTATGACACCAATAACACCTGCAGATGTTACTTGGTTAATGAGCACCGGACGCGGTAGTGATGAAGTACCATTTGATGATTACTTAAATCCTAATAGCTTTATTAACGCAAATATGGCGCATGCCGTTTTTATGGGGTATGCAGGTAATGGTCGTGTAAATAGAGCTATTCGCCAAGGTTATTTACAAAATGCAGCAACGGGTGGTATGCCGCATCTTAATAATAGCAATAGTGCGGTAGTTGCTGATACTGAATGGCGTATCCCTACTCGTGGTCGTATTCTAGGAAATGGTCGTGCAGAACCGGTAACTAATGGTGGAGTACACGGCAAAGGTTTTTGGTTAGACGGTAATAATGCGGGTCTCGAGTTCACTATTCCTGCGCAAACGAGAAATATTTTAACAACACCTTGGTATTACAGTATTTTTGTTGATACACGTAATACATCAGGTACAAGAACATTAATTGCCTTTCCTGATGGCAGTGAAATTAGAATTCGTAATACTAATCAAATTGTGTTTTTTGATAGCTCAGGTGCAGAAGTACATAGTATAACTTCTGCTCAAGGCATTAATGCTAATGCATGGGCACATCTAGGGTTTCAGTTAACTAATGGCAACCAAACAATTAGTACTTATGTTGATGGTATGATTATTGACACGTTTACTACTAATAATAGTTTAGCTTTATTTACATTAACACCAGGATTATTGACACTTGGTAATGGAGATGCAGCAAGTTATACCGGCTGGATTGATGACTTTAAAGTATTTGCTGAACAAGTAAATGCAGAAGTTGCGTGTAATCATGCAAGCGGAACTTTAGCGGGAATTAATGGCAGTGTTACCAACTGGAACGGAACTAACTGGACCGCGGTAGCGAACAGCTTCCCAAATTCTACCCATAATGCAATTAGCGCTACATTAACAAGTACGGGTAGTACAAGTTATAATAGATATGTGTGTTATCACGATTATACAGCTGATTACGCAGCACATTTAGGTAATATTCCTAATGGTTTAAGTAGCATTCGTGACGATATTAATTTCCCTGAAGGACCGTTATTTTCCGATCGACCTAGACCTGATTCATCAAGCAATGCTTTTTGTTTGAGTTGTCATACGGGGACGGCTAATGGAGGTTTAGGTATCGATGCTTTAACACCTGATCCTAGTAATCGCAATGCACCGTTTGATCCTCGTCGTCAACCAATGCAACCTGACCCTATTGTTTACGGTAATATTCCTGCTGGTTGGTTAGGTAATGCAAACCATTTTGTTGCTGATACCGTTAATGGTTACCGTATTGACCAATTAGTTTTAGGCCGATTTGGATCGGGATCATCTCCAGCAACGCCTCCTGCTACACCACCGGTAACACCGCCAACTACGCCGCCAGTAACGCCACCTGCGACACCTCCAGTTACACCGCCTCCAACAGGAGAGCCTATTGAGCTAGCAACGGTTAGTACATTTTCTGCTGCAAGTAATAATTGGCAAAGTACACGTCAACATCGAGTACATGATGGAAACCTAAATGTAGAAGCACGAGCTAATTCAAATGGTATTGGTGCAGCTAATAATTTAGTTTGGCAAGAGTTTACGTTTCAAACAGCTAGTAACTTTGTATTTTCAGTAAGAGAAGATAATGCACCTAGTTATCAAATATCTCGTTGGAAAGTTCAACGACGAAATAATAATGCTTGGGAAGATATAACCCCTTGGCAGAATGCTAATGTGAATGGTGTAACTCGTTATACACCCGCAAGTAATATTTCAGCTGACCGTATTAGAGTGTTATTTGAATCTGCTAATTCACAAAGAGTAGGGCTTCGAGAATTTGATGCGATAGGTATTATTAATTGATTTGTTATTAATCTTATAATCCAATGATAAAGCCTCGTGAGTTATACAACTCACGAGGCTTTTTTCATACATGGCTATGCCTTTTACTCGTTGTCTTTGTTTCCGAGCCAATTTATTTTATATAAGTCGCGACGTCTGTCTAAATAGTTTCTTACTGAGCCTTCATTTTGTAATGTACTTAGTTTCTCTAAGTCCAGATCAACAATTAACGTCATTTCTGTATTTGGTGTTGTTTCGGCCATAATTGCATCATGAGGGAAAGAGAAGTCTGATGGCGAAAATACGGCAGATTGAGCATATTGAATGTCAGCACCATCTACTTTGGGTAAATTACCCACACTACCGGCTATAGCTACATAACATTCATTTTCAATAGCCCGAGCTTGTGCGCAACAACGAACTCTTAAGTAGGCATTCTTTGTGTCTGTCCAAAAAGGCACAAATAATAATTGCATACCTTTTTCCGATTGAAGTCGAGCAAGTTCGGGAAATTCAATATCGTAACAAATTAAAATACCAATTTTACCGAAGTCGGTATCAAAAACTCGTAAATTATCACCACCTTGCATAATCCAAGCGCGTTTTTCATGGGGGGTAGGGTGAATTTTATATTGTGATTCTAGTGTTCCATCACGGCGACAAAAATAGGACACATTATATAGCTGGTTATCTTCCATAACGGGTAATGAACCCGCAATGATATTGATATTATAGCTAACGGCTAGACGAGAAATTGCTTCAATAATTTCTTCAGAAAATTCAGATAACGCTTTAATTGAATCAATAGAGTTTTGATGCGCTTCAATCCCCATTAAAGGTGCATTAAAAAACTCAGGCAATAAAGCTAAATCACATTGGTAATCTGAGAGGGCGTCAACAAAAAACTCTACTTGCTGAATAAGTTCCTCTACAGACTTAAGCGGCCTCATTTGCCATTGAACACAACCAACTCTTGCTGTTTTTTTGATAGCACCAAACAAGGGGGCTTTTTCATCATCGTAATATAAATTGGTCCATTCCAGCAGGGTGGCATAACCTTTCGATTCTTTGTCTTCAGGCAAGTATTTACTCAGAACGCGTCTTACTTCGAAATCGTTTGATAACTGAAAAGTTAAAATGGGATCATAAATTTCTTTCTTTTTAACAAGCTCAATATATTTTTGAGGTGACATGTCTTTTGCATGGTTTTGATAGTTGGGTATACGCCCACCGGCCACAATAGATTTAAGGTTTAAATTTTGGCAAAGTTCTTTTCTTGCTTCATACAATCGTCTACCAAGACGCATGCCTTGATAGTCTGGATGTACCACAACTTCAGCACCATATAATACATCACCTAATGGATCATGAGTTGTTAGGTAGGCATCACCCGTAATTTCTTCGTAAGTGTGGTGATCTCCAAATTTGTCATAATCTACAACAAGCGAAAAAGCTGCGGCAATCACTTTTCCATGATCTTCAATGCATATTTGGCCTTCTGGGAAAGTAGACAGTTGCGCTTTGAATTTTTTTTCTGGCCCAGCACCACCCATGTCAGGATAGATGAGTTCCATGACTTCTTTTAAATCGTCAAAATCACTTAACTCCAGGTTGCGTAAATTTAGTTTGTGTTCTGATTCATCAGTAAAAGTATTATCGTTCATTTTGATACCAGGTTTTTATAATTTCGACGTTTATTAAGCTATAAAAATAACGCCATGCTGAGTGGAAAAAAGTAGCTGACTCTATGTGTGAGGTACGAATAACAGCCAGACTATGTGCTCTGTTGAATGACTTGCTAAGTGCTTTTTATACCCAAGTTAATATATAAACTAAAACTATTATTTATGCATTATTTATTGGGTTTAATGTTTATGTGCCAAACAATAAAATAGTTGGTGTAAAGCCGAAGTATATAGCCTCACTTTTGGGCAGGAATCGAAAATAATCCTCTATTTCCATAATAAAACAGGAAATTATTTAACCTGAGCTCGGTTTAATAAATGTTCTTCTAGCTGCTATTTTTACTCACTTCTGCGTTAAATTCACTTGCAATAGGCCAGCTATTGACGCGTAAATTTGCCTTGAATTAAGTAAAAATATCAAGCTAGAAGCGAGATAGGGTTTTAATATTTACTTTTCAATAAGTTAACTACTTCTTAAACCGAATTCAGGTTATTTAATACTCTAATTTAAATTAAATGCTATACCCTAATTTATTGATAGGTAGGTGGGTTAATCTTACGCCTGTTGCATCAGCTATCGCATTACAAAATGCTGGCGCAAACGGTGGGTATGCAGGTTCGCCTAAACCCGTTGGAGGGTAGTTACTTTGTATAAAGTGTGATTCTATTTCAGGAACACCCGGCATACGTTGTAATGGGTAGTCGTGGAAATTAGACTGATCAACAACTCCGTTAGTAAAGGTAATTTCTTGCCCCATAACAACACTTAACCCGTCAATTACACAGCCTTGGCATTGGTTTTCGGCACCACTTAAATTAACAATAGGGCCAGCATCGCCTACTATAGTGACTTTATGAATAGTAATTTTTTTGTTTTCATCAACACTTAAGTCAACCACTTGCGCAACAGGTGTTGAATGACAGAAATAGAAAGCCATACCCATACCGCGACCTTTTTCTAGCTTTTTACCCCAGCCTGATTTTTTAGCAGCTAGCTTTAATACTTCAGCAGCTCTGCCTGTATGTAAAGAGTCTTTGTTGCCTTCATCAAGCCATTTAGATTCACCTAAAACTTCTAATAAAAACTCTAAATGATCACGACCCGCTAAGGTTGATAACTCATGTAAAAATGACTGGATTGGAAAAGCTAAACCATTTGATTGTGGTGCTCTTAAAGCAAAAATAGGCATTTTAGACTTGATAATACTTTGGCTTAATTCAAAGTTATTAATTAATGGCGCAGGGAAAACAGTTGTTCGTCTACCTGCAGGACCATTGGCTTTTTTATTACCACCCATGGTAATAAAGTGTTCTTGCCATGCGGTAATTTTACCTTGTTCGTCAACACCACCATTAAAGGTGAAAAAGGCACTAGGGCGATAAAAATCATGGCCAGTATCGCTTTCACGTGTTGAGGTATATTTTACGGGTCCTTTAACATGTTGCGCTATAGCAACTGCTTCCATCACGTAGTCGTTAGCTAATCGGCGACCAAAACCACCACCAACACGTGTTTGGTGTAAGGTTATATCGGCTGGATCAACGTTAGTTATGCGAGAAACTAATCCTATAGCGGGTTGTGGTAATTGTACTGGCGCCCATATTTCAATTTTTCCATCTTGCCATTGAGCAGTACAGTTCATAGGTTCTAGTGGTGTGTGAGCAATATAAGGGTAGCTATATACGCTAGATACTGTTTTAGCTGCGTTCTTAAGCCCTGTTACCGCGTCTCCTTTATTTAATAGCTTTTGATTGCTGCTGGCTTTTAACGCCAACTTTTCAGCTTGGGCTTTCATTTCGCTGTAGGTATCGCTTGCAGCGTTACTGTTATCCCATTCAATTACTAACGCTTTCTCAGCTTTAAAAGCTGCCCACGTTGAGGTAGCAACAATGGCTATCCCGTGTGCTAGTTGGCGAGGTGTTTTTGCTCCTTTAACAATAAAGGCGTCTTTAATTCCTGGGAGTTTTTTAATTTCGTCAAGATTAGCTTTTTTAGGTTTAGCACCATAAGCAGGTGATTTTACAAAAGTAGCATAAGACATGGCTTCTTTATGCTGATCAATACCAAATAATGGCTGGCCTGTAACAATAGCAAGGTTGTCGACACCACCAATACGCTTACCTAATAAAGTAAATTCATCAAACGACTTTAAAGTTAAGTCGCTTGGAGCTGGTACGTTTTGGTTAGCGGCACGTTCTACAAGGCTACCGTAACTTAATTTTTTACCTGATGGGTTATGAATGATATAACCTAATTTTGCACGACATTCATTAGCATTTACTGCCCACTGTTCAGCTGCCGCTTGTAATAACATGTGCTTAGCACTACCGCCTGCATTACGTAAGTTATCCCAATTGGTATTAATAGAGCGAGAACCACCTGCTGATTGACGCCCAAAAATAGGATCGATAGGCGCTTGTCTAACGGTAACCATTTCCCAGTCGGCATCAAGTTCTTCAGCAACAATCATCGGCATTGATGTTTTTACACCTTGGCCAATTTCTGGGTTAGGTGAATAAATCATTACCTGGCTGTCGGGTGTTATTTGTAAAAAAGCATTTAGCGCTTTTGGGTTTTCTAACGTGGCTGCAATGGCGAACTTAGGCACATGCCAACCTAAAATTAAACCGCCAGTAGCGATGCCTGTCATTTTTAAAAAGCTTCTACGATTAACGTTAACTAATTCCATTATTTCACTTCCTTAGCTAATGAATAATCCATCTTTTTCGCTGTGTTATCTTCAATTCCTGCGGCAAGTTTTATGGCTTGTTTAATGCGAACATATGTACCGCATCTACAAATATTACCCGCCATAGACTGCTCTATTTGTTCATCAGTGGGTTTAGGCGTTTCTTTAAGTAAAGCCACTGCGCTCATAATTTGCCCTGCTTGGCAGTAGCCACATTGGGCAACATCTAAATCGTGCCATGCCTGTTGTATAGGGTGAAGTTTGTTATCTGAGGCAATACCTTCAATCGTTGTTATGTTCTGTTCACCTAATGCTGCCACAGGAATTTGGCAAGAACGAATAGGGTTGCCATTCATATGCACAGTGCAAGCACCGCATAAGCCTTTACCACAGCCATACTTGGTGCCAGCCATATTAAGTTCATCTCTCAACAGCCATAAAAGTGGCGTGTCACTTTCTATATTAGATGTTGTTATTGATTTTCCATTAATGGAAAGGTTGTATATAGGCATGGTTTATCACTTTTATGAAACGCGTTGAAACGTTGTTTTTATCGATTGATATGATGTAATTAATTTACTATAGACTTGATAGAAAGAAAGGCTTAATTGCTGTTATTTACATATATTTACACTTAACAGAATAAATAAAGGCATAAACATAAATATTTTCCGAGTTAATTTATTCAAAAAATAAAATCTATAAAGCTCTATCTGTTCGATTTATGAAATAATCAATTGCTTTTTGTAGTGTTTTTTAACTGATACTTGCAACGTATACTTGCTTCAACTTATTTAAATCAGTCAATTAACTAACACATAGGTAGAGCAATGATGAATAAAATGAAAAAAGCAATAGTGGCAGCAGTAGCAGTAACATCAGCAGCATTAGCAAGTAATGTAACCGCTGAAACTACACTTAATGTGGATGTATTTAATCCCGAAAGCAATAGCATATTCCCTGTTTCATCAAGCATTATTAGTGGTACGAGTGAAGTACTATTAGTTGATGCACAATTTCAGCGTAATGATGCTGAAGTGCTGGTGAAAAAGATTTTAGCAAGCGGTAAAACCTTAAAAACAGTTTATATCAGCCATGGTGATCCTGACTTTTATTTTGGTCTTGATGTAATTAAAGCAGCATTTCCTGAAGTGAAAGTTCTTGCTACAGAATCAACGGTTAGCAAAATCAAAAAGTCGATGGACGGTAAACTAACTTACTGGGGACCAATCTTAAAAGATAATGCACCTAAAAAATTATTTGTACCCGAAGTGGTTAATACCGACAAATTAATGGTAGATGGAACACCTATTTATATTAAAAACTTACAGCATGACCCTTCACACACGTACTTATGGATCCCATCAATAAAAACAGTAGTAGGCGGTGTTGTCGTTTTTGACAAAATGCACGTTTGGGTTGCAGATACTAAAACAACAAGTGATCGAAATACTTGGTTAACAACTCTGTCTAACATTGAAGGCTTAAAACCTGAAGTTGTTATTCCAGGTCATTTTTTAGCGGGTAGTAAAAAAGACTTATCGTCTATCACTTACATGAAGTCTTACCTTACAGATTTTGAAAAAGCGGTTTCGCAATCAAAAACGTCAGATGACGTGGTGAATATTATGACGAAAACATACCCAAATGTTGGTGCCGAAAACATTCTGTCTTTAGGCTCTAAAGTAGTCATGGGTGAAATGGAATGGCGTTAATCGCTTAGCGTAATAGTCGTTAACCTGAGTTCAGAGTAATAACTTATTGTGAACTTAGGTCATTCAACAAATTAAGGTGATTAAAATGAACAAAGCAAAACTACATATTGTTGTTGACCCTTTATGCGGTTGGACATATGGCGCAGGTCCGTTAATTGAAGCAGCGAATAATATAGAAGATTTAACCGTGAAAATTCATTCAGGTGGCATGTTAACGGGAAATAATAGAAAGAAGATTCATGTCGACTGGCGTGAATTTGCCTTAAAAAACGATAAGGTAATCGCTGAAAGAACAGGGCAAGTTTTTGGTGAACAATACACTGATGGTTTGTTAACAGATCACTCCGTCGTACTAGACTCTTCACCCGCAAGTACAGCGATATTAGCAGCAGAACAACTTGGTTTTGCGGCTGCTACTATGCTTAACAGTATTCAAAAAGCTTATTATCAAAACGGTAAAAATATTACGCAGTTGCAAGAGCTCGTTGATATCGCGGTAAGCAATGGATTATCGAGAGAAAGCTTTACCCAAAAATTTGAACAGTTAAAAGGTGAAGCAACCAGTAAATACTTTGATGACAGTCGAATATTACTGCAAAACATTAACGGTAGAGGCTTTCCGTCAAGCGCTATTGAGTTTGATAATAACCAATGGCAAGAGTTAGATATTGCAAGTTACTACGGACAAACCGAAGCTTGGCAGACTCAATTAGCTAGTTTGTTAAAACATTAAGTGTAAGTGAGTATTTATGGCTAAGCGACCAATAAACTTTTTAATTAAATATTTTATGTTTTTTATCATTGCTCATACCGCTAGTGCATTTGGTACGGGAATATTATCGGAGGAAAGCATGACTAATCTTGAAATAGTGCAAAGTACATACGAAGGTAAAACTTCAGAAGAAAATGGTAAAAACCTTCAAAAATATTTGAGTCGTAACGTGCAATGGCGTGAGGCAGACGGTTTTCCTTACGCGGGTACATATCAAGGTTTTAATGAAATAGCATCGAATGTTTTTGCGAAGTTAGCAAGCCAATGGGATGACTATAAATTTACAGCTGAAAATTACGTAGCTCAAAACAATATTGTTATCGCTTATGGAACATATTCAGGTACCTACCGTGAAACAGGAAAAAGCTTTAACGCTAGGGTTGCACACATATGGAAGCTAAAAGATAAAAAAATTATTAGTTTTGAACAAATAGTTGATAGCAAAATGGTTACCGATGCTATGCATTAAAAGTACTGATTAGATTGTTATGTATTAAAAATAAGCATTTTTACTCTATTCAAATTATTAATAAAGATAGTTGAATAGAGTTATTGCTACCACCTATGCTTTCCTTCAAAAATTATTACTGTACTTTTCTTTTAAATGTTTTATGTTGTAAATCGCAATTTAAGGCGAACGTTTTCCTTTAGCTGCAGCTTTCTACTTTTTGTTACATCTTTTAAAGAAAATAATGTAGCGAATACGACAATTTATAATGAATAATAATTAAGACCAATAACCGTAAATTACAATTGTTATTGAATATTTACCGATATTTTTTATCGCAAAACCTCCTATTGTGGAACCTATTATGAAATTTAATTTTAAATTACTGTTGGTTGTATTGTCAGCTTTCAGTGTTCATGCTTTTGCTGCTTCTGATCAAAAACAGCCTAACATTATTATCGTACTAGCTGATGATCTTGGTTATGGTGATGTTGGCTTCAATGGTGCAAAAGATATTAAAACACCAGAGCTAGACGACTTAGCGTCAAAAGGAACCAAGTTTTCATCAGCGTATGTTGTTCATCCTTTTTGTGGGCCAAGCCGAATGGGTATGTTTTCAGGACGTTATCCTCATAAATTTGGTGGGCAATTTAACTTACCGCAGCCTGCTAGAGGTTATGTTGAATACAACAAACAAGGTATTGACGTTAATGAAGTATTAATGGGTAATGTACTGCAAGATGCGGGTTACTACACCGGAGCTGTAGGTAAATGGCATATGGGACGTGGCCCTAAGTATCACCCAAATGCTAGAGGATTTGACGATTATTACGGCTTTTTAGATGGAGGACATCGTTACTTTCCTGAAGATTATGAATCAATTTATAACAAGCAAGTCAAAGCGGGTAATAAACGTATTCATAGTTATTTATTACCTTTAGAGCACAATGGTAAAGAAGTACGTGAAACTGAATACATGACAGATGCGCTATCACGTGAAGCTTCACGTTTTATTACGCAAGCATCAGCCAAAGATAAACCATTTTTCCTTTATGTTGCTTACAATGCGCCACATGCTCCTATGGAAGCCAAAGCTGAAGATATGGAAAAGTTTGCTTCTATAAAAGATAAAAAACGCAGAACTTATGCTGCTATGGTTTATGCCGTTGACCGTGGTGTAGGTGATATTGTTAAAACATTAAAAGCGACAGGTGAATATGAAAATACGCTTATTGTTTTCTTAAGTGATAATGGTGGAAAGCCTGAACAAGGTGCTGATAACTCACCGCTGCGAGGCGAAAAAGGCGATGCTTACGAAGGCGGATTCCGTGTACCTATGTTTTTTCATTGGCCAAGTAAAGTACCCGCAGGAAAAGTATTTAATTACCCTGTAAGTGCGTTAGATTTTTACCCAACTTTTGCTCATTTAGCAGATGCTAACATTCCTGCAACCAAGTCTTTAGATGGTGTAAATATTTGGGAAGATCTACTGGCAGATAAAAATCCACGTAAAAACAGTAATATTTACGTTATGCGTTATAGAGGGGCAGATGTAGATATTGGTGTACGTATGAATGAATGGAAAGCGACTAAAGTGGTTAACAAACCTTGGAAACTTTTTAATATCAATAAAGACATTAGTGAATCTAATGATATAAGTGCTAAATACCCAGAGGTACTAGCCACCATGGTTAAAGAAGCAGAACAATTTAATCAAAGCCATCGCCAACCTATTTGGTTTGATAGTGAAAAAGCAGGAGAGCAATGGTTAAAAGAGCAAAAGGGCGCTAAAACGCCAGTATTTAAAAATACGTTTGAGCTTTAATACTTAACCTCAACTCGCATTAATGAACGTTAACCTAAGTTGAGGTTGCTTAGTCTTAAAAACCATTATCAATTAATATTCCTTAGCTGTATGGCTAAGGAACCTCAGCTCGGGATAAGCAAAGTTACTCAACAAGCTATTTTCATGCCTAACTTCGTTGAATTTATTACTAATAGCCAGCTATTAGATAGAAAAATTCGCCTTGTTATACACAAAAATATCAATGTTGAGAGACTAATATAACTTAGGAAAACAACGATACAGATTAAGATTTTGATAAATAAGATTTTTAATTCATTATCTAACATTCATTAACCCGAGTTGAGGTTAAGGAATATTTTAAACATCAAAGTCCGCAAATCTAATATTTTTTCTTGTGCTTGAGCACTTAATAACTCCCTTCTATTTATAATACCAACAGAGGTTCAGCTTTTTTTATTTCTCTAATATTGTATTTGTAATGTAAAAATTGTGTTTTTCATAATGGCACAATAACCCAATTTTTATTTGTTATAGCCCGTTAAGAAAAGAATTAAATACAAGTTTTTAATTTAATTCGTTATTCATGGTGATCCGGAGGAGCTTAAATTTCATATAAATAAAAACTCGTTATTTATTAAAAGTAACTATAATCATGAATGAACATTAAAATGTTTAATACCCATTTAATTGTATGAAATAGGTATAAGTACTGTTTACATAGCTTCAACAATATTTGAAGTTAATGGAATTTATGTAAATTAATCATTTTATAAATATATACTTCTAGGCGTATTATGGCTGCTAAAACTAAACTCATTCTTTTTATTGCTCTTTTATTTACTACTATAATTATTGCAATATCTACCATCGGATTTATTAACTTTAAATCATCTTCTGTTGAAAACTACTCTAATAAGCTGAGTAACCAAGCATTTTTAACATCTAAAGCTGTAGAGCAAAATGTTAATCGATATTTTTCTCTCTTAACTATGGTGGCTTCTCAAATTGTTATTGATACAAATGGTGAGTTAGATGTTGAAAAATTTGTTACAGAGGCACATCGAGTAAAAGATGAACTCAATGTATTAAATGCTTATATCGGGCTAAAAAGCGGTGTTACTTATTCGTCTGCTAAAAATGGCATTATCAAAAATTTTAATGCGAAAGAATTAAAGCGAGAATGGTATACACGAATCTTTGCAGGTGAAAAAAATATTATCACGACACCTTATAAAAGTGCCGCTGATAATTTAGTTATGGCGATTGGCGTACCTGTAATTCGTAATGGTGAAATCGTTGCCGTACTTTGCGTTAATTTAGCGCTTGATCAACTCACTAACTTTGTTAAAGAGCTTTCAGAAGATAACCAAATTTATGTTACGCGCGCAGACGGTTACGTACTCGCCTCTAAATTTCCTAAAGACATAGGCAACAACCTATTTAAAACCATTCCAGCTTTTGCTCAGAATAAAGAAAGTGCTTTTGCACCGCATGCTTACACATTAGATAAGAAAGAATATTTTGCTATATCAGTGCCTATTAAATCTTTAGATTGGGCCGTTATGGCATGGGATTCACAGGAACGAATTAACTCATCATCTAATAATAATTTGATTTACACGAGTATTATGGCGATCAGCTTAATTATTGTTTCACTCGTTATTATTTATGTGATTGTTATTCGATTAATGTATATCCCAATTGGTGGTGAGCCGAAAGAAATAGAGCAGTTATTACATAAAATTGCTGAAGGTGATTTAGCCTCTGCACCTTTACCATCAGATAAAGATACAGGCGTTTATGCTGAAATTCTTAAAATGGCGATAAATCTTCGTAGCATAGTGCAGTCCATTAATAATTCTGCTGAGCAGTTAGATGCTTCTTCTACTCAAATGTTTCAATCATCTGGTGAGGTGAATAATAGTTCGTCAGATCAAATGGTGCGTATTGAAGCCACAGCTACTGCAATGAATGAAATGACCATTACAGTTGATGAGGTAGCTCGAAATGCTGTGCAAGCTTCTGATGCAGCAGATACAACAAGTTCTGACGCAGCCAAAGGTACTGGCATTGTTGAATCGATGAGTGAAAGTCTTAACTTGTTACTTAGCGGTATCGATAAAGTAGTTACGGTTTCTAATAATTTAGAAAAAGAAACCGACAGCATTGGCAGTATTTTAAATGTTATAGATAGTATTTCAGAACAAACAAATTTACTTGCACTTAATGCTGCTATTGAAGCAGCCCGTGCAGGAGAACATGGTCGTGGTTTTGCAGTAGTTGCGGATGAAGTGAGAAACCTAGCAACTAAAACTAAAGAAAGTACAAACGAAATTCATACCATGATCACGCGATTGCAGCTTGAATCTAAAAACTCTGTGCAATTAATGGATGTTATTGTGAGTGATGCTCAGCAAACTAAAGAAAAGTCGACTGAGGTTAATCAGTCACTACAATCCATTCAACACTCAATCAATGTTATTCAAGATATGAACACCCAAATAGCTACTGCGGCAGAAGAGCAAACACATGTCGCTTCTGAAATTAATGAAACCGTAGTCGCGATAAATGACCTTGCTAAATACACACATGAAAAATCAAGTAATAACAAAGAAATAGCAACACACCTAAAAGAGGTTGCTCAGTCTTTAAAAGAGACAATTGTTATATTTAAGCTATAACTTTTGCGCAAAACAAGCTTTAACTAAAAACATATGGCAAGGGATATTATGATTAATTCGATGTATCGAAATCTGAAAAAAACGTTAAGTTACTCTGTTATAGCGGTTTGTTGTTCGTCTACTTTTGCTAGTAACGCGCAAGATACAGTAGAGCAACGTTTAGAAAAATTAGAGAAAAAATTAAAAACTTATCAAAAGCAGGAGCAAGAAAAGAAAAAGCCTAACGTTAGTAAAACGCGTTTCGCGGGCCTTGTACAAATGGATTATAACCAATACAACGGCGCTTATAATGCAAATAATGAAGGAGCAACAGGATCTGACGTTTTTGTTAGACGAGTACACTTAAGGGCTTTTCATAAAGCTAACGATAAGCTCGATTATGTTTTATTACTATTAGCTGATGATGATTCTACGCGGTTTTTTGTTGGTTTTGCTCGTTATCAACCTAACAATAAAACTGAATTTCGAATAGGTAAAATTAAAGAAGATAGAAGTTTTTCGGTTCAGTACATTGGTGAAGAATTAACAGCTGAACGTCCTATGGTTGCGAATGCTTTTGCTACTGCGTTTCAATGGGGGATTCAGGGACATAGATTATTTGATCATGGTTTTAGATTATCGGCTGGCGTTTTTGAAGATAAAAAATATGCTGGGGATAAAGACGGACGTGATGCTAACGACAAACTTGAACTTGGCTATAATACTCGTGGAACATGGTCATATATGACCAATGATTCAGTTTTCCATCTTGGCGCGTCTTACGCTTTAAGAGAGCTAGGTAAAGAAAAAATTGCGTTAACGGAAAGGGCGGGGATTAGAAATGCAACCAACCGTTTAGTTCAGGCACCCACCTTAGATGCAGCTAACGATACAACTATTATTATGGGCGAAATTGCTTATCAAAAAAATGCTTTTCGCATTGAAGGTGAATACGGAAATATGGACGTAGATGCCGTTGATAGCAGTGTTAACGACTTATCTTTTAGTGGTTATTATGTAACAGCAAGCTACTTTCTTAATGGCGATACCCATTTAAAATACAATACTAAGTACGCTAAATTTGGCCGACCAACAGACGAAAATGGTATTTGGGAAGTGTACGCTCGCTACAGTGTATTAGACCTAGTCGATCATAATGAGGGCACTAAAGCCGAAGTTTCTATGATAGGCACTAATTATTACATCAATCAAAATATCAACTTACAACTGCAATACTATGATGCTCAAGTGTCAGGGCCCGATATTACTAAGTCACCATTTACCAGTACAACAGGGCAAACATATCACGACGGTAATGCTATCGCTGCAAGAGTGTCTTACCGCTTTTAAAATATTTTAAATAGTGAATTCTTTCCCTGATATTTCACATAAGTTTAAAAACATCAATACTGAGGGAGCATTATCAATAATAAATTGAGAATGTTTCGTCAGTATTGATGTTTTTGTTAAACTTTTGATTAGTTACTCTATTACTACTGAACTCCCATTCATCTTAATAAGGTAGTAACTGTGAAATTATATATATATGAACATTGCCCATTTTGTATTCGTGTTAGATATGTAGCTAAGATGCTACATATTTCATTACAAGAAATTATCGTTGATTATCATGACAAAGAAACACCTATTCAATTAGTAGGTAAAAAAGTTGTACCTATTTTAATTAAAGATGACGGTACGCCTATGTTAGAGAGCAGCGATATTATTGATTACCTTATTTCATTAAAGCACGACTATGTCGCATCTGCCCCCGCTGAAACGACTTTACAATGGCAAAAGAAAGCTTTTCCTTTGTTGCAACGTATAGGTTATCCACGATGGTTGTCACTGAATTTAGCTGAGTTTTCAAAAGAAGAAAGTCATTTAGCTTGGGTTGCTAATAAGCAAGTAGCTGAATTAAATTTTGATCACTTACTTGAGCAAACAGCGGAAATAGTAAAACACGTTGAAGCTTTAGCTAACGAAGCTGAACAATTACTTAATTTTAATGGCACTGATACCCAAGCTTCTTTGGTGGATCAAGCTATTTATTATTCCATATTATCAGGGGTAAGTTGCGAACCAACAATTAACTGGCCTGAAAAGCTACAGCATTGGTTAAATATACAAAGCGAAAACTTAGCACTTCCATTATTAAAGTTATATTAAGAATCGTTAATGAAATTTACGCCTCTATTTATCGCTAGCTTATTTTTAGTCACTCAGGCTAATGCAAGTAGCGAGCAAGATAAAATTAATCAACAAATTATGTCGACGCCTGGTAAAGGAACCATTGAAAGGTTAGCACTACACTTAACAGCTGAGCCTTTTTTATTGAATTTAGCACAGCAGCCCTCGGAGCAAATGGGGATGTTATTATCACGTCAATATTTTCATGGCAGCCAATCAACTGTTTATTCAAATGGTAAACAATCTAAGATGAAAACCGGAGATATTATGGTGTTTACGACTAATATTCCACACGAATTTCATTTCACTAAAGCCTCTATTAATATCGATTTTTTTGCACCGGCAAGACAAGATTGGATTGATGGAACAGCTGACTATATTAAAAATAGGTAATTATAAATACTATGAAGTTAAACAAATTAAATAAAGTACTTACACTTATTTTAGGCAGCTCATTTGTATTGTCAGCATGTGTTTTAGCAGACAATACCGTAAAGTCTAAAATCTACGCAAAGGTTGATGGTGCTGTTGGTGGTATTACCTATACTAAAAATGAACGTTTTATTTTTAGTTACCATCCTTTTTATAATCCGAATGTAAAAGTGGGAGAGTTATTAAAAAATGGTGAAACAATCCCGTTTCCTAATGCTGAAATGCAGCGAGCATATAAAGCCGATGGTTCACTTAAGAATCCGGCTGATTATTTAAACTGGGTTTTAGGTGTAAGAGCTGATGGAGAAGGGGTTGTATGGATACTTGATTCAGGGCAAGCGGAACCTCGTATAACGCCGAAACTTGTAGCATGGAATGTATTAACGAATATGTTAGATCGCATTATTTATTTACCTTCTCCCATATCGTTACCTGAATCTCAGCATAATGATTTAGCCATATCACATAAATTTAATATGATAGTTATTGCTGATGAAGGTATTGGTAACGGTCCAAAAGGAGATAAAGCAGCATTAGTTACTGTTGACCTTAAAACAGGAGTAAGTCGTCGTATATTACAAGGACATGAAAGCGTATTACCTGACTTTACTCTACCAATAATAACGGATGCGGGAACTAAGAAACAAAAACAAATAGATGTATTTGTCGGTGCTGATGGTATTGTTTTAGACCGAAAAGAAGAATGGCTATACTTTGCGCCACTGAACAAAAAATATGTATATCGTATTCAAATGGCTGACATTGCTAATACTGCTTTGTCTGAAAAAGAACTCGGTAATAAAGTTGAGCAGTATGCTGAAAAACCAAATAACGGTGGCTTAAGTATTGATGAAAATGATAACTTATATTTAACCGTAGTAGGCGAACGAAAAATTGGTGTAATTCCTGCTGGCACACGTAAGTATAGAGATTACACAAGTGACCAGCAGATGGTATGGCCAGATGGTGTTAGTGTAGGCCCTAATGGTGATATGTATACAGGTGCAGCACAATTGCCACTTTCAGCTCCATTGAATAATGGTGTTGCTGAAAATAAACCACCGTATTTAATTTACCAGTTCAGGCCGATAGCTGACGGCGTATTAGGTAGGTAACCCAAAGTAATTTACGGCCTAATAAGACAATGACAAAAAAGCTTTCATTATGAAAGCTTTTTTGTGTTCGAGTATATTTGTTGTAGCTTATAAACTAAAAAGAATATCTGTTCTTATAATGTATTTAACACCGCTAGTGATCATTGCTGAGCCGTGTAAACAATGTAAAGGGTGTGATCCATGAGGAAAGCAAAGCATACTACCTGCTGGTGTTCTAATACCTTTTGTTTCTGCTCCATGTGGATTACGCGCTGGCTTATTTGGGTTTAACCTATCAATTAAAAACTCAGTTGCACCTCCAGTAAAATCTTCACTTAAAAAAATCAAACACGTATATAAGCTGTATCTATCGCCAAAAGCATCAATAACGGGTTTTTCATTTATTATTCTGCTTCCAGGCCAAGCACCATCAGTGTGAATAGCAAAGTAGTCACCTTTTTCATAACGATAAAAACGAAAGCGTTGATTTAACCCTAAGGCGTTTTTATTTAAAAAATGAGTATTGTTCTGGTTAATTAAATCAGTGATCCTTGACCAAATAATCTGTTCGGTTAAATGATCTGTGATCCAATTTACATTCATATTATGGCGAATATTTCTACTTAACGATACAGCAGCATCTTCAGTGTAGCCCATTTGTTCTGCTGCTTTTATAAAGCTTTGGCATTCATCTTTACTCAGTACATTATGTAACTGAAAAGCGCCAGGAACCCCTTCAACTTCTGTTCTGGAAATTAACTGAGTAGCTGAGGCTTTCAATTCTAGTGGATTCTGATCATAGCTGGCCCATAGAGGTAAATGTGTGTTTGTACTGCCTAGTTCGTGAGCAGCAACATAGAAAGGTTTAGATTGAGTATTTGTCATTGTTAAGGAACCGCCTGTATTTCAACAATAAGACCTTCAGGTCCTCTTACAAAAATTTGTTTGGTATGGGTATCAGGTACCGTATTCATAGAATAATGTAGCGATAATTTCTCTATTCTGTTCAGCACTTCCTTGTAGTTATCTGTAAAAAAACATACATGATGCACAATGTTTTGTTCAGAACTATTATTAGGCTGAAAACTGTTTTGTTGTGGCACAGGGGCTTGACGAAATATGTGAACTAAGTCTTTTCCATCAGAAAATAAAAAATAACCATTAAATGAAAGATTAGGGCGTGTACCTATTTCAAAACCAAGTAAATCGATTAAAAAATCTCGGATACCTTCGGGATCTTTGGCACTTAATGACAGGTGATCAAATCTAACATTCATGCTAACTCCTTAATATTCATGTTCGGGTGGCAATACAATTAATATAAAAATTTGGGTGAACTAAAGTGCCCAACAATGGCTTAGTTCACCCAATATTTTTTGATATGTATTTAATATACTTAAGAGGGAGTCTCTTAACGGAGTAATTAACCGATTTTTGTCATTTCACTTAATGTAAATTGCGCAACAGCACCATCAGTAGCTGCCATGTACTCAGCTAAATGTGTATTGCCCATATGTGTTTGCCATAACTCACGTGTTTCCCAGTTTTCGTAAAAAGTGAAGTGTGCTGGATTTTCATTGTCTTGATGTAAGTCATAGTTAATACAACCTTTTTCAGCACGTGTAATGTCGATAAGCTTAATAAGCTCAGCTTTTACTAATTCAATTTTGTCTTCGTTTGCTAAAATGTTTGCAACAATAGTTAATGTAGTCATTATTTTTTCCTTTAGTTAGTTTTAAAAATTTTGTTAAAGATGCTCTAAACAGCTGAGTTAATATTAATAGGTAAACTATTATTATTAAACAGGTTAAAAAGTGAATCATTATCAAATAATAATTGATAATTTTTTTTAGCAAAACTATCGCTTATTTAAAGTGTGAACTTAACCATTGTTTAGTTACTTCATCTAATGGTTTGTTATTTCTGCATACTTGATAATCAAGCTCTGCAATAATGTCATTTGTAAAGCGAAGTGAATCTAATGTTTTTATTTGTTCGTCAGTAAATAACGATTTTTTATCTTCAGGCATTAATAGAACTGCTCTATCAACAGCACCAAGTAAACCCTTAGGTTCTTTTATTTCTCTAATATTGTATTTGTAGTGCAAAAATTGTGGCTTCCATAATGGCACTATAAACCATTCGTTGTTTGCTACTGCACGTTCAAAAGTACCAAAACAATCTTCTTCTGTACCTGTATGAAATTTATAGCCCACGTTACTTAAGCCATATTCATCCATCATTTTTATTGAAAAACGTGTAATACCTGCTCCTAGGTTTATACCTTGAATATCAGGTTTCATTTTCGCAACAACATCTGGTTTTAATAAATCGCTTACTTCAGCGACTATACTTTCAGGAACATAATCAGGAATCCCCCAAAGTGCATAAGGTTCGTAATGTAAACCTAGCTCTATTAGCTGGATAACCTGCTCTACATCGGCTTTATATATACCGTGACTTGAAGGTAACCAAGCAGAAGAAAGTAAATCAACCTCATTAGATTTTAATTTTTTGAAATTACTCTCGTGAGCAGAATAAATACGCTCTACGTTAAACCCCATCTCTTGTAATATGTTTGTTACAAGAGATGCAGCAACATGATGAAAAGATAAGTCGGTAACACCAATTTTTATTGTAGTAGACATGAGTGTATCCTTAAATTTTTACTAAATTTATGTATTAACGATGAAGTCATTATTTTTGTACATCACCCTCGCGACGTGTTGGTGCATCAATCACTAAAAAAGTTAATGGGTGCTCTAAAATTTCTATTACTTGATGATTAACACCACGCCCCCAAAAAACCATATCGCCAGCACCAGCTTCAAAAGGCTTACCGCCATCAATACTGAAAATTCCACGACCGGATTGAATTGAAAGATAAGTAGATGAATATGCATGTCTGTGAATAGGAACAGGGTTGTAAACTCTAAATACACGAACACCTACTTCGGCATTATCAGCCAAACGTACTTCTACAAAAGGTTTTTCGCTTTCTTTAGGGAGAGATTTTATTGCACTTTGTACATCTAATTTACCTGATGATTGAGGTAAAATATGGGTTGTATTTACGGCGTATGCTGAATGTATAGTTAGTGCTAAAGTAAATGCTAATACATGCTTTATATATTTCATGATAAGTTACTCGTTTTACTTCAATTTGAAGGTCATAAAGTTAAATGAGCTCAATGACGAGATCATTTAAGTGGGTTACGTAATAGGTTACTGAAATTATTATTTAACTTGAGTTCGGTTTGAAAATTAGTTAACTCATTGAAAAATAGTTATTAAAACTTTGGTTTACTTCTAGCTGGATATCTTTACTTAATTCAAGGTAAATTTACGCGTCAATAGGTGGTCTATTGAAGTCAATTTAACGCCGAAGTGAGTAAAAATAGCTGCTAGAAGAACATTTATTAAGCCGAACTCAGGTTATTTACTATAACGAAAGCGCATTACTTTATATGGCGCTTTAGCTTTACCTAAACCTTGGCTAAAAGCAGGATGTTGGTGAAGTTGGTCTTGCGTTACGTATATCCAACCATTACTTATCGCAATGCTATCTGGCCAAGACAACGCTTTGTCTTGTACTAAAATTTCATATTTACCAGGGGTTGTTAAACCTACAGCATGATTTTCAAGGTCGGTAACTAAAATTCCACCGCCCGGAGCATATGCAATGCCGTCGCTTGGGTTTTTAGGACCAAATTCTTCAATTTTATTCGCACGACTTTTGTCCGACATCTTGCTATTTGCTAATGTGGATGCGGGTATACGATAAATTGTAGTACCAGTAAATGCACCGAAGTAAACCCATTCGCTTTTGTCATCTATCGCAATAGGGTTTAAACCAAAGCGTAGTTTATTGGTTTTTCCTTCGGGTGTTTTAGATGCTAATAAAGAGGCTTCAATAACAATATCAAAATCTTCAGGCATAAAGGTTTTGTGGCTTTCTAAAACACGTGTAGATTTACCTGTTTTAAGATCAACTACTATAATTGCGGGTTTAGTTGCACCCATAAAATTACCGAAAGACATATCTGCTATGTAGATATGATCACGTTTTTCGTCAATAACAAAGTCTTGAATAAACGAGTTAGCTAATAGTGCAGATTTATCAATTTTTATTGTGTTAACAAGGGTATTGTTTACTGAATCCCAAGCAACTAATTGTGCTGGTGTTTTGTCGCTGCCCATATCTAAAACCCAAACAACACCTTTACTATCACTATGCACACCAATAACTGAAGTAAAACCTACTTTGCCAATTTCAGGGCCATCAGCCCAGTCTGTAGTAGGAAAAGGTTGTTTTGCGCCGTTTGCCATCACTTCAACTACACGTATTTTGGGTCCATCTAATGGGTGCATACTTACTATCATACGTCCCGCTGGTGTAATAGTTATGCCACCACCTCGACTGTCTGTAAATTCTGTTGCTGTTTCTAATGAGCTAACTTGTGCAGCTTGAATATTAGGTGCAATTGCTGCTACTAGCGACAATGTTGCTATAGCGAATGTGTTCTTAATTAATTTCATGTGTGTTCCTGTTTGTATATACGTAAGAATTTAAAAGCCTGATAACACAATTTTGCCGATAGATGAGCCAGACTCTAATTCTTGATGAGCTGCTCTTAAGTTTTCAGCATTAATTTTTCCTAAGTTTTTACCTATCGTTGTTTTGATCTTTCCTTGGTCGATAAGCTCAGATACACGGTTTAATAACTTACCTTGCTCAACCATATCGTCGGTTTGGAACATTGAACGTGTGTACATAAAAGTCCAATGCAGCGATAAACTTTTCATTTTAAGTTTTTTAATATCAATCGCTTCAGGATCATCAATTAAAGCAATTTTTCCGAATGGGATAAGTTGCTCAACATAAGTATCTATGTACGCATCGGTATTATTTAAACTGGCTACATGAGTTAATGGACCAATGTTTAATGCTTCAATTTGTGGTGATAATGGCTTTGAATGATCAACTACATAATCAGCCCCTAAATCAGTAACCCATTGTTTCGAACTTTCGCGTGATGCTGTTGCAATAATCGTTGCATTAGTTAGTTTTTTAGCAAGTTGAATAAGTATTGAACCTACACCACCAGCAGCACCTACAACTAAAATAACTTCATCTTTTTGTGCTGGGTTAGACGCTTGTTGTTTTATTGCTAAATGTTCGAATAACATTTCCCAAGCGGTGATTGACGTTAAAGGTAATGCGGCGGCTTCAGCGTCTGAGATGTTTTTAGGTTTTAAACCTACTAGCTTTTCATCTACTAATTGAAATTCCGCATTGCTGCCTTGGCGTAGTAAATCACCTGCATAAAAAACGGTATCGCCTATATTAAAACGAGTAACGTCATTACCTGTTTCAACCACTTCACCGACAGCATCCCAGCCAATAACTTTGTAGTTATCATCTGTTGGCGCCACGTTTTGACGAATTTTATAATCAACAGGGTTTACTGCTATCGCTTTAACTTTTATCAGTAAGTCGTTACCTGTTGCTGTGGGCTTAGTTAATTCAATATCTTGTAAAGAGTCTGCATTGGTAATAGGTAATGATTCTTTATATCCGATCGCTTTCATTGTTTTGCTCCAAAAATGAGTAGGTATTTATTACGTTGGAGATATGATAGAGGTTAATTAGGTTTTAATGAATAGGGTAATTTTAGAATCATTGTCAAAAAATTATTGATAATGGTGGGCTATTACCCGCATATAATAAAAAATGTGGTGTGTCAGCCGCCACTAATTAAAATAAGTTTTCCGGTTTTAGGATCTTTATAAACTTGCCCTAGCGATTTCATACCGTTAGCTTTTGCATTGGCTGGATTTGCAAGTGACTCAGGCGCATCAACGAGTTCAGTTCCCGTTGTTACTTCTATTGCTTCGAGGACTTCGGTTACTTCTGTTTTATTAGATTCTATCGAGAACCTTTCTTGTAATTCTTTACTTTGCGCAACTAACGCTAACATTAAGCCGAGTGCAAAAACTAACATAACATCCATTATATTAGCGAAACCTGCAAGTGGGTCGGTGTCTTGTTCAGCAAATTGAGAAGACTGCCACGATGATTTATTAGACATAATATTCTCCTAAATTTACTTAGCAGTTGCAGAAGTGATTTTCTGCCATGTTTGATCGTACCAACGTCGACGAACACGTCCTAGGGTATAAGCCACTAAACCAATTAATAAACCAACTACCGTTGTGTCGAAAGCTACCGTGAGGGCCGTTGCTAAAATATCAATGTTGCCCGACCCCAACGCCGTTAACCCCGGACCTAAAGGGATCAAAGTGCCCATTAAACCTAAGATAGGACCTGAGCGAGCAAATAAGTCGATACGTTCTAAGCGTTTGGTGGCATGCGTTTGAAACTCTTGCTCAATTTCAGTGTGGTTTATTTTTAAGGTTGTAGTCGAAGTTTTACCTGCAACAGAAAGAGCCGCTTGGCTAAAGGCTTTTAAAATATAATAACGTTCAGCAAAAGCTAAACCTAGCTCCCATAAAACACCTATTACCGCCAAAGCTAATACTAAAATAACAGGGTAAAGTAACCAACCCACAAATTGGTGCAGTACACCTAATATCATTCCGTATTCTGTGTGCATGTTATTGCTCTCCTGTTGAAGATCTATGGGTTAAGCTTTTGGCTCTTGTTATTCCGCGGTAAAAACCGAACAGCATAAAAGTAACAAGTACTAGGGCTAGCCACCATTGCCATGTTGAGTTGTTTTCAGTTTCTGTTTTAATTTCAGCTGTTTCATCTGCTGGCTTTTGTTCGGCGTTAGCACTGTTAGAACTCTTATCTGTATCTGCGCTTTCTGGCGCTAGTTCTTCAGCTTTTAGTTTAAGCTCTGCGACACGATGAACTTCTTCAGGTTCAACTTGTGTATCGTTACCTTTAGCTAAGGCGATAACTTGCGCGAGATCTTGCCATTGCTCGGCAGATAAATGTTGCTCTAACCATGGCAACATAGGGTTGTCAGGATCTGAATGACCACTGCCTGGTAAACCATTGGCTTTTACTAAGCGTGCAAAGCTAGCAGCAAGTTGTTCAATAGTGGCTTTATCTGCATCCCAAAATCCTTTTTGAGCGGCCACTAACATAATCGCAAGCATGTTGCTTTTAACGTGTGCGTTGTGGCCTTTTTCTAAAAACTCATCTAATTGAAGATCGTAACGATCGTCTATGTAAACCGCTTTAACTTCTTCCCACGCCCAGTCACCCACTAAGGTTGGATTGGTTACTTGCCAGCCCCATAAGTATTCAAGAAACTCACTACCCATAGTACGAGCACCTGCATAGTCATGTTCCATTTGCGCTTTTAACCAAGCAGGATTTAAGAAGCGACCGCGAAGCTCTTGTCGAAGTGCTGGCCCTAAACGTTTAGTTTTTACGTTGTCAGGATCGGCATGATCAATAATATAATTCTTTGGTGGTTTACCCGTTAAGGTTTCTACCGCTAAGCTTAAGCCGCCAAGATAATCGAAAGCATCGTTGTTATCGATTAAGCCATAAAGGTTACTTGAACGACCAAAGTAGGTGTTTTCCACATCACTTAATACACGCTTAAAGGTGTTTTGTGCTGGCGTGCCAAACGATGATAATCCATAGCTGTGGCCTAAACGTCGGGTATAAACTTTAGCGAGTTCCTCTCGTTTTTCCCATGCACCCGAACGTTCCACTAAACGGTTAATACCTGCGCCATAACTACCGGGAGCATCGCCAAATACACGTAAACTTGCGCTAATACCAGCATCTTTAGCGTTAAAACCTGCGGCAAGTAACTCTTTAGCTTGAATCACCCAGTTAGCGGCCACTTGGTTAATGTTAAGTGATTCGTTACCACCTATGGCTTCTTTACCTAACACTTCTAATGCGTTTGCTAGTGGTAAACTTAAGGCTGGGTAGTCGGTTCTGATGGTATCTGCACTGGCATCTATCGCCATTAATGTCGCTTTGTCTAACATCAGCATTTGCTGACCGTATAAATCGCGGAATAAGCCTGACGTGGTGAATACCATATCGCGACGGACTCGGTTTTCTTCATCACTTTGGTTTTGCAGATCTTGACGCTTTAAGCCTTTAACTAAACCACGGCTGTTCCATACAGGTTCCAGTCCTAACATGTCTAAACCAAAGGCGATCATTACACCTTCATCACGCACTACGTCAGATGCCCAAAGAATTAACGCTTCACGTTTATCGGCTGCTTTTTCGTTATTTTCTCTTGCTGATTTTGCCATTTCTTGTCCAAGCTGCCATGCAACAGGGCTAGGAATTAATGAGCTATCAAGGGCATAGAAGTTACGACCTGTCGGTAAACTTGCAGGGCTTCTTATTGGATCGTTACCTTGACCCGGTGTGATAAAACCACCTTTTAAGCCATTGAGTAGGGCAGTCATTTCAGCTTGTGGCGAAGCGACTAATCTTGCTGTTATATCTTTTTTCAATACGCTATCTTGGCTGTCTGCCCGGGTAAGCATTGAATTCAACATCATTTCTACCGCATTTTCTTGCCAGTCTTTACCAAAAATATGTAAGCCTAATGGCATGAAACGTTCTTGTAAGTCGGTAAGGTAATGACCCACTTCATGCACCATCATATCGTCGTCAACTTCTTCAAAACTGATACCCATTACGGCAAGTTCAGCTGACATAGCTTGTGCGAGTTCTTCTTTGAGTTCGAGCTTGTCGACTTTCTCACGTATTTGTTTAACCAGTCTTGTGGCAACCACTTCGTTATCTGTGCCGTGGCTTGCTTCAAAGCTTTCTATTAGTTGTCTAAGTTGCAGTAACTCGTCGTAAAGTGGTGTGCTAGCAAGAGGTGGCGTTAGGTGATCTACCATCACAGCTAAACCACGACGCTTAGCTTGAATACCTTCGCCAACACCATCAACAATATATGGATAAACACCCGGTACATCGCCTGCGATAATACGTGAGTAATCGTCAGGTGCTAAACCTACAGAGCGGCGCGGTAAAAATTCGTAAGTTGAATGGCGACCTAAATGCACAAACGCATCGGCTTTAAATTTGTTACGTAAAAAGTGATAAAACGCTAAATATTGATGCGGTGGTGGAAAAGCTAAATTTGCGTGTAATAGCTCTTCGTTAATTTCCCAACCTCTTGGTGGTTGCGGACCAATAAATATATTGCCGAAAGTTAAACCGGGCAAAAGTAGCTCGCCATTAAAGGTCATTACTTTACCGGGTGCTTTGCCCCAGCCGCCTAAACCTTCAATGCCTGTTTTTTGTAGTGCGTCAATAATATTAGGCGCTTCACTCATACAGGTTTGTTGCTCAGGTGTTTTGATGACGTTTAAATAACAGGTTTCTAGTTGACCTAATAAAGCGAGTGCACGAGTGCGACCTTTGTGATCAACCCCTTCAAGTAAATGATGCATTTCTTCAACGGTATGATGTAGTGCATCTGACGCAAGCTTGCCTTTGTTTTGGCTAATTGCAGCGCTAAGTTGCTCGTGTAATAAACCAAATGGACCTTGCTCCATTTCGCGCTGCACACTAGCCGGTAAGGTTTCAAACCATGTGCTGTATTCTGTACTTGTCATGCGTTCAATATGTTGGCTCATGGAGGCTAGAGCGCCAGAGTCGCGCGGTAAATTTACACCACGATCTTGCATCATATCGAGTAGGTCTTCTTGTGATTTAGGTAGCTCGCCGGTGTTATAACCTGCGGCTTTTAATTGATTTAATATTTGCCATAACGATGCGGGAACATCTAAGTTATCGGCACCTATGTTGTGTCGTCCGGGAGGATGGTTGTAATAAATAATCGCAACTTTTTTATCGGCATTTTGTTTCGTTTGTAGTTGGTTCCAACGTTGTGTACGGGTTAATAACGAATGAATCGAGCTGGTTTCAGCGGTAACACCTTGTACACGAATACCTGTTAGTGGATCGTCGTTGGCAGCACCTGCGGTTGCTATTACTAAAGGTTGGCTAGCGCCTTGTAATTCAGGCATTGCTACTTGGTAATAAACTTTTTCTTGCGCTAATCCGTCTGATGAAAGCTGACGTTCAATGGCTGTTCGGTCACGTAGTTTTATGGCTTTAATTACCGGAACATTAAGTTGTGTGAGTAATTCAGTAACTTCTGAACGACCATCGCCACCACCAATTACAAAGTCTTGCAGCATGATCACGGCACTTAAACGATCTTTAATCGGCACTAATTGTTTAACCGCGTCTACACCAGCTTTACCCCAAGCGGCGATAGCGCCTAAACATTGATTGTTGTATTGGCTTGTAGCGAGATCACAAATTTCGCGAAGTAGCTTAGTATCAGCAGGTCGAGCGCCACCTGCGTGATCAATTATGGCCACAACGGGTTGCTGGTTAAGTTTTGAAAGTTCGGTATTAGTGAGTTGATTATAAAAGCTATTATTAATAACCCAACGTAATTCAGGTGTAGGAACAGGTGCTTTAATGTTTATGCTTTCGCCTAAGGCACTAAAAATTGAAGCGAACATTTCAGCGCTGTTGTTGGCACCGCCTGCTTTCCAGTAGCCACGAGCTTGTAACCATACTTTTTTACTGGGATATTGCTCTAATTGATCAGCAAGATCTTGAATGAAATTCTCACCGGGTTGATTCTTGGCTATTTCTCGCATTTGTTCAGCATCAGGAAATAGTGGCGAGTTACCAAATTGGCTTAATATAACTAAACGATGGTCGCTGTTTATCAGTAATTTAGGCTTTTTGAATTGTGTTAATAGCGACTTTAAATTGGGTACGCTGGCACCGTATAAACCAAAGCCTAAAATAGCTCGACTGTTAGTAATTAATACCGAACGTTCTTCGGGTGATAGTTCCCATAATTGCACATCGCTGCGCGCTTTAATGGCTAGCTGTTTTTGCTCGGGATGTGCGATATAAAATAATCTAGCGGCTTCTGCTATGGTTTCTGAGTTACGTTGCGAAACGAGTACGAGTAAATAATCGTCTTCAACTGCAGAGCAAATAGAAGAAATAAAGAGTAAAAATAAGATCAAAAAACGCATAAATTCTCAAAGCCAATTAAAAATAGGGGGAGAGAATTAAATAAAGAACAGCGCGTGTTTATTTGCCTCTAGAATTGAAGTAACAGACTAAGCTCTATATTCAGATTGAAATAGAGTAAAGGCTAAAAAATCTAGAAAATTGCTGTGCTAAATTGAGTATTCTCGCTCAAAACAGTAGGTATCAGCGTCATGTGTCTGGCTTATGTTATTGGAAATATAATATTTTCAATAACAAATACAGTTGCGAGGACAGCTCCAGATTTATGTTGTTAATACTGGATTCCATGAGGCACATTTAAATGATGAAAACATCAATAAAAATGAGCATGCTGAGACTTATGTCCTTTTTACAGACTGCAGCGAATATTGTCAATAAAGCTACTTTTACATTCACTATTTTAGTGGGTAAATGAGCCGATTAACCTTGTTATCATTTATTGTCTTATTTGTGTTTATTATTTTAATGATTTTTACAATTCGTTACATTAGTGACGTCGAAGTCATTATTTTTGTGATTTATTGTTTTTATTTGTTTTTGTTTTATCGTTTTGTTTAGTAAGGTTTTTATTTGTGTTGTTGCTATTGATGTTTTAACTTCTTTATTTTGTGTTATTGATAGACCCTTGACATAAAAATGATTCCGAAGTACAAATATGGGTAAGGGCAATAAATAACCATTAAAACAGCCCTATTATTGTTCGCACTTTTAACATGAACTTTTGTACTTATAATTTTAAGTAGAGGATGAGGAATAACACATGAAGCCAGTTACACGAAATAAGCTGTTAAAAACCACGCTAGCATTAGCTATTACTAATGCTTTTTTGAGCCAAACGGCTTTAGCTGAAGAAGCTAACGTGGAAAAAGAATCCCATAAAATTGAAAAAATTGTTGTTACCGCCAACAGACATTCACAAGACTTACAAGAAGTGTCATCTTCAATTACAGCATTGGGCTCAGACGATGTTGAACGTGCGGGTATTATTGATATAACTGGTTTACAGCAAGTTGTTCCTGGCTTAAAAGTAGGCAGCTCAGGTGGTGAAGTTAGACCGGCTATGCGTGGTGCTCGTACTAACGAAGTAGGGGTTGCAGGTACAGGTATTGCTGAGCAAATAGTCGGTATTTTCCAAGATGGTATTTATGTACCAACAACAACAGCGGGCATGGGGGCTTTTGTTGATATTGAACGTATTGAAGTATTACGTGGTCCTCAAGGTACATTGTATGGTCGTAATACCTTTGCCGGTAGTATTAATGTTATTACTAATCGTCCGAACATGGATGATATTGAAGGTAATGTTAAAATTACTACGGGCGCATACAACCGTAGTGCTTACGAAGGGGTATTAAATCTTCCTTTAACAGATAATTTGGCAACACGTGTTGTGGTTGCTTCAGATCGACATGATGGTTATATCAAAAACCACTTTTTATTAGGCCCTTCTGATGACTTGCGTGAAAAAAATTCTTTCTATGCGCGTTCAGTCACTCGATATGAACCAAGTAAAGATTTCAATGCGACCTTCCGTGTCGATTATTCTAAAAAAGATGCTAACTCTGAAGCTATTTGGGGCTATCAGCAAATAGCAGGCTATTCTTTAACAGAAACTAGCCCAGGCGTATACAATCCTAATGCTACGGTAACACCAGGTCATATTTATCAACGTGATGATGTTGAGCGCAATGATATTGGACCATACGACGTATACCGAAATGCTATGTCACTTGATAAGCAAGAAGCATTTTCTGCTACAGCAACATTAGAATGGTACACCGATGTTGCGGATTTTAAATGGACATCAAACTACTCTGAATTAAGTGGTAAACAGTTTTACGATAATGATTACAGTGATGGAGGGTTAGATTCGGTTGGCGGTTTTGGTCGCCAAGATGATCAAAAAACGATTTCAACAGAGCTACAAATCTCTTCAAATCATGAAGGTCCTTTACAATGGATTGCTGGTTTATACTACTTTGATCAAGAAGCTGACTGGGAATGGTTATCAAGTACAGATACTACAGGAAATGGTGTTCCAGATTCAATCGTTGTGCCTAGTTGGGGGAACCCTGATCATGACCCACATACGTCAGATTCAATCGCTGTATTTGGTCAATTACGTTATGAGGTATCTGAAGACTTACGTTTAGTGGGTGGTTTACGCTATAACAAAGATGAGAAGAGTTTTACAGGGGATGATATTCCTGATTGGGATGATTCAGCCGTATTGTGGAAAGCTGCTGTTGAGTTTGATCAAAGTGATGATTTAATGATGTACGCATCTGCTGCTACAGGTGTTAGAACTGGTGGTGCTAATGATGGTCGTGTTGTTTCTCGTGGTGCGGATCCGCTTTACGACAACGAAGAAGTTATGTCGTATGAAGTAGGGATGAAAAGTACCTTACTTGATGGCGAAATGCGTTTAAATATTTCGGCTTTCGTTAATGAATACGACGATGTTAAAGCACAATTATTTGCTGTTGCATGTAATGATATAACCACTAGCGATACGGTACTGCAATGTGTTGAAGCAGGTACAACACAAAGTTTTGAATATTATGAAAACGGCGGAAGCATTGAAACGAAAGGTATTGAGATGGATATGCAATGGTATCCAACGGATAACCTATCTGTTAATGGTACGTTCACTTGGTTAGATGCTGAATTTTCAGACGACTATGCGGTAGGTAATTCTCAATTACGTCCTTTATTAGGATTAGGCAACTTTGAAGGTCGCCAAGATATTAACGACAATAATAGTCAATTTAGTTTTGCTGGTTGGTCTCCTGCAATGGCACCTGAATACACTGTTGGTTTTGGCGTGACTTATGAAGTTGAATTAGATAATGGTGGATTTTTAATTCCGCATCTACAAGCGACATACTCTGACGATTACTATGCTTTTGATGTAAATACACCTGAAACTCGAGTTGATGCTCATGGCATTGTTAATGCGCGTTTAACTTGGATCATTAAAGAAGATTTACAAGTTGATTTCTTTATTAATAACTTAACGGATAAAGCGGTATTAACACGTGCTGTTGTTCATTCTCAACTTAAAGATGGTCAACCTATTAACTCAGTACAAGCTAACTGGAGCGATCCAAGAACATGGGGGGCAAGTCTTAAGTATTCTTTCTAATCCTTATTTAAAGTTTATTAGTTAAGCCCTTAAAAAACCGCAGAATACCTGCGGTTTTTTATGGAAAAAAGTTAGCGAGTAAATTAAATATAAGTCGTTAAAAAATAAAAATTTACGTTGCTTTAAAAATTATTACCTCCTCAACAATACTGATTTAATGGGAATGAATATGTCAAATACACTTGAAGTTGCTCATCAATTTTTTGATGCATGCGAAACTGGAAAAGGCTGGAATTTTTGTAGCAAATATTGTCATCAAGATGCAACCTTTTCATCACAAACATCTGCCTTAGAAGGTATAACGTCTCTTGATGTATATTGTGAATGGATGAAAAACTTATTAATTATAATTCCTGACGGAAAATATGAATTAAAATTTATTGCCGCTGATGAAGAACGAAATTGTGTCGCTGCTTTAGGAATTATTGAAGGTACCCACACTGCTGAAGGAGGACCTGTTCCACCAACAGGTAACTCTTTTATTGCTGATTATGCTTATAATATGGAATTCGAGAATGGACTGATCAAACACATGACAAAAATTTGGAATGACACCATTAGCGTACAACAACTAGGTTGGAGCTAAGCATCAGAGCAATGGTATTCTAAGTAATGCTATAAATGCTCTAGCGTAATCACTCGTCAATTTCAATTTGGCGAGTCATTATATAAAAAGTCACCTATATCGTAATTCTACGATTTATTTATTTCCTGTTTTTTCCATCTCTTTTATTTGTTTATGTATTTCTTCTGCTTCAACAGTTAATTCTGAGTAACTTTTTATGTCGCCATTTCTTTGGGCTTGCATAGCTTGCTCTAGTTTAGCTTCATAAAGCTTATTGAGTTTTTTGGTTGGGTCTGATTTAAATAGTGAAAACATTGAGTTTCTCGATAGCGGTAGTTAACTAGCAATACGATTGAATAACCATAATAGATTACTTATGGTGGAATTAAAAAGAATGGATCAGTTCTTTCTTTGATCTTCTCTTGAATTTTTCTTTGTGGTTTAAAATCGTTGTTTAAATAAGGGAGCTGTAAACGGCTAAGTTGATACTGAATTCAGCTGATTAACGTTATGTATCTTTCTTTCTCTTAATCTTTTCTCTGTGGTTAATAAATTTTTTAAAAAGTAGAACTTTTTAGGAGGGGAACTTAAATGTATATCGCGCTAAATTAAGAGCGATATACATGTAATACTGATTCAGTGTTTAGCTTACTTATACAAACGGATAACTCAGGTCGTATTGTTTGTATAAAGCTAACCAGTCTATTTGCAGTTGCTCTTCTACAATATGTTTATTTTCTATAGTCAGTACTGAAATAACGGGTACACGAATACGCTTAATTTTACCGTTATCAATATAGTCACCATCAATATGCCATTTTACTGCAAGTGAACTTTCTGCTTTATCAACACATATGTTTTCTAACTGGCAATAGCTGCGATTCATACGGTTATGTACTTTCAGTTGGAAGTCGCGTAGTTGCTTAAACCCTTCATGAGAGCCAAAGCCAGCTATTTGTATTTTTGCACTATCGCTATAAATATTTTTAAAGCTAGCGAGTTGTTTTTCTTGCCATATATTCCACCATTGATTTACCGTTTCGCTAATGCTGTTAGGTAAGTCGCATACATCGTTAGGCGTGGCATGATAACTTTTAGGGTGTAATTGATGATCAAACTGACTCAGTAATAAAGGATCAGGTGTTGGCAGCGCATCAATTAAAACACTAGGCTCTTGCTGTAATAATTTAGCAAGGGCTAAGGTATCTACTATACAATGCAAACGTTTAATGTGCTCGTTGTTATGCTCAAAGAAAAAAGTGATAGAAACGTTTTCGTTATTACTTGTCGATTCTTTCGATAGCTCTATATATAGCGCTGAAAAATTATCGCCCTGTATTTCTTGCTGCTTAGTTACTTGTAAAAAACCAAATTGCTCTAAGCTTTTAAGCCATAGCTTGTTTATTTGCATACTACCGTAAGCGGTGAAGTCGTGCTGTTTCCATGCCGTGCTGTGCAAAATACGAGACGATAACTGTGCTAAATCACCTTCGGTGTATAACGCGATAAGTTGATTAAACATGATTAAACTCCTTGTGCTAATAATGGTAGTGAATGACCCGACTCGCGGATCATATTAGCGTATAAAGAAATTTCATCGAATACGGTAACTTCTTTAATTATTTTCTGATTTTTTACTCGCATATGGGTACAACCTAATACAAAAAAGCGGTTACCTTTTAATGATGATAATCTGTCGATGTGTGGGTTAAAGGTTCCTGCTACCGACCATCTAATGGCAATATCTATGGTGTCGTCGTCAAAGCCTGTTACGCCAATATGATCAATCGTCATTTTGGCATCAGGGCATTGTGCTAACCACTGAATTAACGTACCGCTAATTTGAGCTAACCCTGTCGATTGTCTACCTCCTGGCCATTGATGGGCAGCCGCAACATGATAAAACTGCGTTAAGGTAGAAAATTGTTTTTGATTAAATAAGGTTTGCGCCCAAGCATGAACAAAGCTTTCAGTTGTCCAACTACTTTCGGTAAAGCTTAACTCTGTTCTGTGTTTTGCTGCGAGTACACGATTGTATTCACTGTTATACCATTCATTAAAGGTATCGTTAGGTGTAAGGGCTGAAAAATGAATAGCAGCGTCAATAAGATCAAGCCCTAATTGGCTGATCAAAAAGCTATTATCTCGCACTAACCATTCTTTAATTATTTTGTTTTCAAAACAAACACAGTCAGCAATGGTCGTTACTCGTCCTGTTTTATTGGTGGCTAAACCAAAATCAGAATTACCTGTGTTGGTCATAATACTGGTAATTAAATGTGACGAATAATAAGTGCCGTCAGCTTCTTCTTTCCATATAACGTTTTCGCCAATTAAACTTCTGTCAGGGAAAGCAGCAATGGTTTTTAGAGTGTTTTGAACCACTTGCTCAACACATTCAGAATATCCGCCCAAGGTAAATACTGGACAAATTTCGCTGTAATAGCGGTAGCATAATCCCACATTTTTTTGTTCCCAAATGCGGTGAGTTATACGAATAATGTAATCAACAATATCAACGAATTCATCATCGAACCCTGTAAGCGCTTGTTGCTTGGCACCTGCTGGCTCTAACAACGCTGTTAGAGGTTGCCAATGTACCTGTGTTATTGATTTGTTTAACTTAATACTCATAGTTTAACTCGTTACTTTAAATGAATAGCTCAAAAGAGAATAAAAATACTAGGGTGAAAATGAAGAAGCCAAAGAGTGAATAACAGACTTTGTCTACCTTACCCGGCACTAAATACCAGCCATTTTCTTTTTCTGGTTTGCCACTATCGGCAAAGGCTTTAATTTGACCTTTAACGCTATAAGGCGAGTATTCAGCTTGTTTACCGTCAATGGCAATACTGGCAATAATCGTAACCACAACGTTAACGAAAGCGCCTATAGCTGCGTACCAAGGCCATGCTACATCGGTGTAAATAGCGGTATAAGCAACAGCTAATACACCAACAAATGTTCCTACTAATAGTCCACGCTCCGTTGCGTGTTTAGAGAAGAAACCTAAACCAAACATCCCTAATTGTGCGCCAACGAAATACGAGCCGACTTTACTTAACACTTCTAAAATAGAGCCTGAGCTGTGTAGGTGGTACATAATGGCAGGGAAAACAATTATGGCAGCCCAAAATACTGTGAAAACACGCGATACATTAAGGTAGTGTTTGTCGGTTTCATTAGGCTTGTAATATTTCTTATAAAAATCTAGCGTTGATACGGTAGATAAAGAATTGAATGCGGAGTCTAAACTTGACATAGAAGCCGCCATAACTGCAGCAGCAATAATCCCCATTAAGCCCGGCATACCATATTGAGCAGCAAACTCTAAAATAATGGTATTTTCGTTTTCAAACGGCTTACCTTGGTAATAGTTGTAAAATAAAATACCCAAAATAATGAAAAAGAAGTAAACAAAGAAAGCTAGAAAACCCATTAATAAGTAAGACTTTTTAGCATCACCAATGTTTTTGGCGGCTAACGTTCGTTGCACCATCATTTGGTTAGTGCCATATACCGTAATGTGGTAGAGGGTCATCGCTAATATA
This sequence comes from Pseudocolwellia agarivorans, assembly GCF_002000085.1. Lineage (GTDB taxonomy): Bacteria > Pseudomonadota > Gammaproteobacteria > Enterobacterales > Alteromonadaceae > Pseudocolwellia > Pseudocolwellia agarivorans. The sequence continues at coordinate 125,521 of NZ_MUZU01000006.1, read as the reverse complement.
CCTGACCAAACGGTGGTGGTATTAGTAAAGTCGAAATCAAAGTTAAGAGGGTTGGTTTTACCTTGCGCTTTTAACTGTGCAAGACTTTCCATAACCGGGGTTGTGCTGGTGTCGATAAGGGCATACATAATAACACCAGCCCCTAAAAACAATATGCCTGACTGAATAACATCGGTCCAAATAACGGCGGTTATCCCTCCCATTACGGTATAAATAAGGGCTATTATGGTCACAATAAATATGGCGGTAATTTCAGGAATACCCGTAATAAAGCTCAGTACAATTGAGGTCGCATAAAGTACCGCAGCTGAGCCCATTGTTTGCGATATTAACCAAATGCCTGAGACTAAAGCACGTGCTTTTTTCCCGAAGCGTTTTTCTTGGTATTCGTAAATAGAGGCAACCCCGGCGTTATAAAAGAAGGGGAAGAAAAAGGTAATAACGGCAATAATAACAAGTGGATAATTAAGGTGGATAGCAATTACCGAAAGGCCGTCTTTGTATGCCCATGCTGGCGCACCTAAAAATGTTAAGGCACTGACGTAGGTGGCAATAACTGAAATGCCTATCGCCCACCACGGTGTTGTTTTTTGCCCAAGATAAAAGTCGTCAGACGAACTGACTTTTTTACTCACTACATAACCAAGAAAAAGGTTACCGAGTATATAAACGATGAGTATCGTCCAATTTAGCGTTCCAAATTCTGTCATACATATCTCTCTTTAAGATTATATTGAAGTCTTCTGTTGTTCATTATTGTTAATTATTCTTCGTTGACTTCGAAGTCATTTAAACATAGCATTGTTTAAAATAATATGAAAGTAGATATTCAGTAAATTGAGTGGAAACATTTCATTTTGAGCATAAAATTAACCTTTAGGTGTAACGCAGATAGTAACGTTAACCTCATTATTTTTATTGTGAATTTAAAAATCACACAGCCATACGAGAATAAAAATGACGAATGAACAAAAAAATAAAAATCTTATACTTGAGTATTATCAGGCGTTAGAAGCATCATCACCTGAAACTGTTGGCGATGTATTGACTCAATATATGAGTGATGATTGTCAGTGGTATGGCGTGCATCCATTTAATGAGCAAAAAGGCCCGCAAGCGGTTAACGAAATATTTTGGCAACCTTTTATGCATGCCTTTAAAAATATTCAACGTCGACAAGATGTCTTCATGGCTGGAGTTAGTGGTAACGACAATGCTAATTGGGTAACGAGTATGGGACACTTTATGGTGCAGTTTGATAAAGACTGGCTGGGTATTCCGCGCTCAGGGCAGGTCGCTATGGTGCGTTATGCTGATTTTAACTGTATTGAAAACGGTAAAATTGTACGTTCTGGTTTTTTCTGCGACATTATTAGCGTTATGCATCAAGTGGGCATAAATCCTCTACCGCAAGCCACTGGGCATTCATTTATTTACCCCGGACCAAGAACTCATGATGGAATTCAGTTAGACGATAAAGAACCCGCTGAAGCTGAAAAAACCATGGCATTGCTTAATCAAATGATTGATGATTTATCACAACTCAATAAAACGGCTAACGATACTTATCCGCCTGAAATTTTAGAAAAAACATGGGCTAAAGATATGGTGTGGTATGGCCCTGCAGGCATAGGTGCTACTTATACAATTCCTAAGTTTCAAGAGCAACATTCTTACCCGTTTAGACAGGGATTAAAAGACAAGGTATTTAATGGCCACATTTGTCGATACGCAGAAGGTAATTATGCGTGCTTCTTTGGTTGGCCTAATTTAAGCAGTACGCCTATTGGGGGCTTTCTAGGTTTACCCGGTGGCGACATAAGAGCTGACATGAGAGTGGTTGATGTATATCGTCGTGAAGGTGATAAGCTGATGGAAAACTGGGTGTTAATTGATATTCCTTATTGGTTAAAACAACAAGGTTTAGATATTTTAGAACGTAGTAGAAAAATTAATAACCCAAGCTAAGTTAACTACTTCTTAAACTGAACTTAGGTTAAGTTAACGTTATTTTAAATTAAAAAAGGAAGCCCAATGCTTCCTTTTTTCTTTTTAAAACAGCTGTTTATGGTAAGGGTTAACAGGCTTTACCTTGTTTTTGTTCTCTCATCATAGCAAATACATCAATACCCATTTGCATGCACATATCAATAATATCAATAGCGACCCAGTTTTCTTTAAGTAACTCACCTTCGCGGCGCCATATGTCCATAACACGTAGCGATAATTCTTTATTGGTAGGTGGTAAACCTAACCAGCCGCCAACAGAATGTGTACCGTGCATATGTGGCCAACCTCCGGTTGATACATAATTATTATGTGCGACTAACGTGGCTTTATGATCAACACTTCTGTCAGGAAAACTAAATACAAATGGCCCTTGATGATTGGCTCTAAAGCCTTCAATACCACGAGTTGTACCTATACCTGCAGGGCCATACCACATAAAATCGCTGTGCCAAAAGTTTTGTAATTGCATGCTGGCTAAAGACTTTCCGTCGAAACGGCCAAGCTCATCAAGCATATCGATAACTAATTGTTGAGACTTTTGTGATTCGCTTTCATCAGCTTTGGCTGTATCGCCGTAGCATAAACCGTCCATTGTTGATGGTGGCATAATTAAACCATCGTGACCTAAGCTTTTTCTTAACGGGTTAACGCCTGCTTGGTTCATGGCATCTAAAAAGTCGAGAATAATAAAGCATTCTTTAACTTTACCTTCTTCTAGCTTTACCAGTTCGGTATAACGTAAATAGAGGGTTCTATTGGTAGCAGGTATATCAAGTAAATCTTTTGCAAAAGTACCTACAAAATAACCTGTACCGGCGATCCATTGTGCGCCTTGGTATTCACTTTCAATGTGAATAAAGGGCTTTCTTTCAATATCGGGTAGGGCGGTAATTAAAGGTTGCCAAAACTGACTTAACATTTGTGCTTTGTTATGTAGCTCGTTAATTGGAGCACTAACATTCCATTGCACATCATCAGCTACGTAAGCTTCAATATTATCGGCAGAAGATTTAAGTTGTAGATATAATTTATCTAGCAATGTTGTCATTTTATTTCTCCATCAAAAGTTTTACTTGAAATACACTTTTTGCAGAGTATCATTGAATGACTTCGAAGTCATAGTGTTTTTTTAGTTGAATTTAAATATTATGGCAAAGAGCCACAAGAGAGAGCAGCAATGGAACAATTACATACAAATCATAAAGCATTACTTAAGCCATTAAGGCAGGCTTTATATAATTTTGATCGCGTATCCGTTTTAAATGAGTTTAACTACGTGTTAGCGTCTGATGCTGTAGTGAAATTATCTTATCCGTTCGAAACGTTACATGGCGCTCAAACCTTTTTCGAAACAGCTTATCAGCCTTTAAATAATGCTATACCCGATCTAGAGCGTAGAGAAACTATAGTCATGGCGGGCGATAGTGAAGACGGTAGTCATTGGGTTGGTATGTGTGGGTATTACACCGGCAGCTTTGAAAAAAGTTGGTTAGATATTCCGCCCACGGGGCATCAAGTTTCAATGCGTTTTCATGAGTTTTACCGTATTAAAAATAACAAAGTGGTAGAGATACAAGCCCTTTGGGATATACCTGAAGTGATGATGCAAGCTAAAGCTTGGCCTATGGTACCTAGTTTAGGAAGAGAGTGGCATGTGCCGGCACCAGCGACACAAGACGGTTTAAATATTCAAGAAAATCATTTGTCAGCTAGCAGTGTTAAGTTAGTTGAAGATATGTGTAACTCGTTAGGTAACTATGCCACAGGCGGTGTTGAAGCGATGGAACTTGAAAAGTACTGGCATCCTAAATGTAGCTGGTATGGTCCGTCGGGTATAGGAACAGGGCGAGGCATTAAAGGCTTTAGAAATTGGCATCAAATTCCGTTTTTAAATGGCATGCCTAACCGAGTGGGTGATGTTGAAAAAGGCTATTTATTTGGTGATGGAAACTATGTAGGTTTTACCGCATGGCCCGGTATGCAAATGACGATTAGTAACGATGGTTGGCTAGGTATAGCTCCAGCTAATCAAGAAATTACTATGCGCAGTTTAGATTTTTGGCGCTGCGAAAACGGTGTAATAAGAGAAAACTGGGTGTTAGTAGACATACTGCACGTTTATCATCAAATAGGAGTTGATGTATTAGCGCGTATGAGGGAGTTTAACAAGGCACGTTGTTAGCTGCTAGTAGAGCTAAAGGTAAGGAGTAAAAGAGTACCGCAGTTGCAGTACTCTTTGTGTTTAATTGGTTAAAAGGGATTAACCAAAAATAGCGCGCATTAAACCAATAGCTTGTTCTACGCTTTTACCACCTTTTACTTGGTTAATAAGTGTATCGCGCTTGCTGTGTAAATATTCTGGAATATCTTCCGACTCTAGCGCTTTATCTACTAACATTTCAGCAGATTCTTTACTGCGTTTTTTAGGTGTGGCTCTTGATTTAGTCGCTGCTTTATTTAGCGCTTTATCACGAAAACGAATAAAGTTAGAGTTTTGCGCTAAATCAGCATCAGCAAATAAAAATAAATCAATTAATACCGCGCGGTTTTTCCATAAAGTGAGTTCTTTATTTTCAGCATCTACTGCTGTGCTATCAGCAACTGTTGGCTCAGCCTGATTCCACCATGCGAAAGTGTGCAACGTTGCGATCATGTCTTGCCAGTAAGATGAAAAATCAGTATTTTTAAATTTAGGGATCGACATACCTTGGCATAATATATCTATTTTATTATTGTTTAATGCAATAAATTGGTCGGGTCTACGCATAGCTAATAAGCGTGTTGCAGCAGCTAATGGCGCTTTAGTACTTTGTGGCTTTTCTGGCGCATATTCTTCAAAAATTTTCTGATAATCACTGACAAAATTTTGATAGTTTTCGTAAGTCACATCACCCGTTAAAGGAATATGAGCTAATGCAATATCAAATTTTTCTGGCGACTGTTCAAGTAATACGTGAAAAGCTTTGGCACCTTTAGTACTCGCAAACCATTCAATATCAAAATTATAAATACTATGGTCGTGTTCGCTTGTATGTTTACCTGCAAAAGCTAAACGGTCTTCCATCAGTAATTCAGCTAAAGGTTTTTCACGAATACCATCAATATAGGCGAGTAAAAGTAAGCGTTCATCTAAAGCATGTATAGTGTTTTGTTGCTTGATAAAATCCACAAATATTGGCCATGGTGCAATACGAGCCATTTTAAACTGGCTAAGGGTAAAGCCCGCTTCAAGTACGTCTTGCATTTTTTTTAATGGGACTAATTGTTCATCTTCAACAAGATCCATATTAAGATCTTCACGACATAACCTGATGAGTTCACCACACCAGCCTAAAAAATCATCCGGCCAATGTTCCACTTTTATCGCCATCAAATTTAAGCTTAGTGGCGGAACATATTTAAGGAAATTTTGATAAACCTGATTTTCAGCTTCAGACAATGGCATTTCTACGGGTAAAGATAACAACTTTTTCATTAAATTCTACAAACTCTAGTAGGAGGACTATTTTCAGTTATATTGGCTACAAGACTGAAAATACAAAGGGGAATATGGATCATACGCACTTATCAAGGCATTGCAAATAATAGTAAAGAATAAGGCCGCACGGAAAAACAAGATTTAGGTCGAAATGATTACATGCAATTCATAAAAGGCTTTTATCAAGGAGGACGAAAAAAAAATTTAAAAATAAACTAATAGAATCAAATGTTTAATTTTTATTTAAACATTTATGAAAATAATTTGGAATAAACTCCATTCATCAACCGTTACCTTAGTGAATTTACTAAAAACTCTCTGAGGAAACAATTATGATGAACTTAACTAAAACAGCTTTATATATTTCATGCGCACTAACAACAACCGTATTTGCGAATACTGATGCAAACTTAACTTTTTCAAACAACAGTAATACACAAGCTGAATATCAAGCAGAGCAAACTCAACTTGATACTTCATCAAATATGCAAAGCGATGCGAGTGCGTCATCTGAGCAACAAGTTGCAACAGATACAAATCAATCAGCACAAGCAAGCGAATCAACGCAAAGTAATAACCAACTTATGCTTGCAGACAATAATAGTCTTGATGCAAATGCTAATGAAGAGAACGGTACAGAAGGTGGTGGCTTAGTAACAAAAGAACCAACCACCGAACCTAAAACAGAAACTAAAGAAAACTCCAATACAGCGAAAGCTGATTCTAAAAGCGAAACGAGTAGTGAAGCATCAATGTCGTTAGATAGCGCATCATATACTGACACGTTAACGAAAACGGGTACACAATTACAAAGCAAGTTAGGTGAAAGCCAAACCTTGTTACAAGAGTCGTTAACATCAGGTGTTACAACAAGTCAAAACGTGCTCTTAGCAAGCGGCGAAAAAATAGACCTTGCTGTAACCGGTAGTGTGCAACAAGTCACAGCAATAAGTAATAACTTGTCATCAAGTGTTGAACAAAACACAAGCGTTATTGTAGAGCAAGCGATTGATAATACGGTTAATGCCAATTTAGCTGGCGAGTTATTAAGTAGTACAGAAGCACTGACTAATGCGGAAGTAAACAATGTATTAACTCAAACCATTAGCGCGACAATTAATGCCACTACTGAGCAAAGTGTGAATAGCAGCCTGACTCAAAATATAGGACAAAGCATTGAGAAAAACGTTGCTCAAAATGTATCAAACCAAATTAACAATGCAGTTGCCTTAACGGTTGATAACTCAGTAGACAATGCGATTAACGCTAGCTCAGGCTTAGGTATCTAATTTACCTCATAAAAAGGCGAGTTCCCCTCTCGCCTTTTCTTTCACTTTTTTAATTTTATTTATGCCGTATTCTGGAGCATCCACATGAAAAAACTTAACCAACCCTTAATCATTAGCACATTATTCGTTTCAGCGATTGCTAGCGTAGTGCATGCCGATGCTGTTGACCTAACTTGGGAAATTAACAGCGGCCTAAAATATGACGATACGCTAACCGTTGCCGAGCTTGATCAAGTAAGCGAACAATCGGATGTTGCATTAACCTTGCAAGGTGAAGCAAAAATAAAATGGAAAATATCGCCCAAATTAACTTTAAAATCTAACTTAAGTTATCAAGTAAACGACTACCAAACTTATAGCGACTATGATTTAAACTTAGCAAAAATAGCTTTTGATTTAGATTATCGTTTTACCGATGCAACCCTAGGTACTAGTTATTACTTTGTAGATGCCGAATTAGCAAAGGAAGACTTTTTACAGTTTAGTCAAAATAGTGTGTATTGGTCTAGATTGTTTGACCAACGTTATTTATTACGTGTTTCAGCCGACTATAAAAAGAAAAAATTTGCGAATTTAACTGACAGAGACGCAACAAGTTTTGGTGTTAGTAATCAACATTTTTTCTTTTTTAACCAAGCTAAAAGCTTTGTTTCACTCAACTTAAATATCGACAATGAAAACGCAAACAACAACCAGTTTGATCACCAAGCCTCAGGTGTTCGCGTCATGTATTCGCATAGTTTTGAAGGTTGGGATCATAAACAGCAAATACAGTTTGGCTGGCAGTTTAACAAAAAAGATTATCAACAAATAACGACTAACGAACCGTTTAGCCCTACGGATCAATTTGGATCTAACGAGCAATCTGAGAGTAACGCACAAGCTCAACGTAAAGATAAAAGCCAAGTAGTAGACGCGCAATGGATATTCAACATAACACCCAACTGGTCGCTCAATACTAAAGTAGAATATGGACATTATGAATCAACAATTGCTTCGTTAAATTACGACGAAACAATTAGCTCGTTATCGATAAAAGGAGTGTTTTAGTTATTGCTAGCATTTGTGTTCATATCTTGTTTATTGACTGTTTTATAGGATAGAAATATAATGTACAGATTAACGTACATGAACAGTTTGGAGTTATTATGGATGCAATAAGCTATACGGCCGCTAGAGCAAATTTAGCAAACACAATGGCAGATGTTTGTAATGATCATGCACCAATAATCATCACACGCAAAAGTGAATCACCTGTTGTTATGATTTCTCTAGAAGATTATAACGCAATGCAAGAAACAACCTATTTACTTAGATCTCCAGCAAATGCTAGAGATCTTTTAAAGTCTATTGCTGAGCTGGAATCTGGCAAAGGAGTAGTACGCGAGCTTATTGAATGAAACTGACTTTTTCAACTAATGCTTGGGGACAATACCTTTACTGGCAAACTACCGACAAAAAAATACTAAAACGTATTAACTTGCTTATTAAAGACATTCAAAGAACTCCCTATGAGGGGATTGGAAAACCGGAACCTTTAAAACACGGCTTATCTGGATATTGGTCTAGGCGTATAAATGACGAACATCGAATTGTTTATAAGCAATTCGATGATTCAATTCTAATTGCCCAATTGCGTTATCATTATGGGGTATAAGGTTTAGATAAATAGAATAAATTGTGAAGTAATAGCTTACTGTTTTAATCCCCCAATCGACCATAACCAAACAATGGATCGTGGCCTTTCTCTCCTAAATCGACAGCTTGTTGGGTTAAAAGCTGTAACAAGTCATCTTGTTCATTTTTGAACTTTGCACACGCGGCATAAGCCGTTACTACGGGTGCAGCCATCGATGTTCCGCTTTCGTAGCCAAAGTCTCCAGATAAACGAGCTGTTTTAACTGAAACACCACGCGCTGAAAAATCAACATAATCACCTCGGTTAGCCCAGCGATATAATTTATTATTTTTATCAACAGCCGTTACGCCAATCACATTTTTGTAAGCTGCGGGATATAAAGGTGGTGAGTGCGGACCTTCGTTTCCTACAGCCGCAACAATGGTAATGTTTTTAGCTAAAGCTGATTCAATAACCGTAGCTAAAATCGTGTTGTTTGGCCCAGCTAAACTCATATTAATCACTGAAACGTGTTGCTCTAATAGCCAATTAATACCCGCCACTAAACTAAATAAATTAGCTCCTTGGCTAAAATCGCTTTGGCCATAAAATACTTCAGCAGCAAATAACTTAGCATTAGGTAATAAAGCGGGCAGTTGCGGCGAACTACTAATTAACAAGGCTGAAACGGCTGTGCCATGAGCTTTAGGTGCTGTTAAGTTGGCAGGAACAAAACTTTGTCGTGTTACCGACTTATTCTTAAATACTGGATGTTTAACATCTATTGCGGTATCAACCATACCTATAGATAACGGTGCTAAACAAGCGGTACTTGTTATGTCAGTTTTATTTGCATCAGCAGGGATTTTAGTTTGGTTTAGCTCTTTTAATGATTGCGTTTGATACACGTAATCGCGTGTTAGTTTTTTATGTAACGATACAGGTAGTATGGAAACGATTTTTTCAGCACTATCAAACGACGCTTGTACTTTAAATTGCACTAAGGTTAATGCCAAAGCATTAAAGCTTTTAGTGTTTACTATTTCAATACGGTTGTTTTGCGCGAGTTGCTTTAATTGTGTTAACTCTTGTTGAGAGCTCATAACTAACCATTGGTGTTCTATGGCGCGCCAACCGTTTTCTACTTCAACATCTTTAAAGAGGATTTTGCCTGCGTTGTCTAAAATATTAAGAGGTTCGGTTAAATTACCTACGGGTAAAATTAAAGAACTCACTTCGTTTTCAGGTAATTTTATTAATAATTTATTTAGGTTAGCTTGTTGTGCTGCCTTCTTTTTTATTTCTTCTGCTTTTTTATTAATAATATTATTCTGGCGATTAATGACTTTATCGTTCAATATTGAATTTTCTATACTTGACAGCGGTTTACCTAATAATCCATCTGCCTTAAGTGAAGTAGGTAGTGTTATACTTATGCAGAATATTAATACGGCTTGCCTAATCTTTATCATTATTTTTCCTATAAAATTTGCGGGCTGTATTAAGAAAACGTATTAAAAGTAAAAAAATTCCAAAAATTTGGGAATAAACTTCATTGTCATTCGTCTACCTATTATAACGGAGGGATAAAATGAAAAATCAAATAATTGCCTTAGTGCCTATGATACGTCGATTTGCTTATTCGCTAACGGGAAATCAACACGATGCAGACGATTTATTACAAAATACCATTGAACGCTTATTAACTAAAGGCGTGCCTGAAAACGTTGAGTTAAATAAATGGATGTTTCGGGTTTGTCGTAACTTATGGATTGATGAATATCGTTCTCGTAAAGTGAGGCAAACTGCGGCAGAATCACCGGAGTTAACCGACGGTCAAATAGTGAATGACGAAAAGCAGCAAACCGATAAAATTAGCTTACAAGAAGTGAATAACGCTATGGACATTTTACCCGACGAACAACGTTCAATTTTGTCTTTAGTGGCTATTCAGGGCATGTCGTATAAAGAAGTTGCTGAAACTTTAGAAATACCCATAGGAACCGTGATGAGCCGACTATCTCGAGCGCGAATTAGTCTTAGCCAATGTTTAAATAACAGCACAGGAGTAATGGCATGAATAACGATACCTTTAGCGATGAAACTTTATCTGCCTTTTTAGATGCTGAATTACCTGAGCAACAAATGGAGCGGATCAGAGCCGCATTACTTGAAGATGATAACTTAGCTAACCGCTTAGCTGATTTAGCTATGGTTGACGAGGTGATTGCTAATGAATACGACAAAATTAATCAGCAACCATTACCTGCGGCTATTAACGAATTACTTGCGGCAATTCCTGAAGATTCGGCTCCGGTAGAGTCAATAAAGGCTGCTGAGCAGTTTACAGATAAAACGCAAACGGCGAATAAAGCAAACCATACAAATAACGAAAGTAATGTGGTTAGCCTTTGGCAACGTACTAAAAAATCAACCAATAAACCTTTTGCTATTGCGGCAAGTGTTGCCGTTGCTGCAGGGCTATTTGCAACAGTATTTACTCAAAGTAATACAGGTAATAGCTGGCAGGAGGTTGTTCAAATATTAGAACAACAAACCAGTGGTAATGAACAAGTATTAGCGAATGGACAAACGATAAAAACACAACTTACTTTTACAAATCAACAAGGTGATTTTTGTCGTCAGTACGACATTAATAACGAGCAAGATGTTGAACATAATATTGCTTGTAGAGTTAATCAACAATGGGAATTAAACTTAACGGTAATAGAACAAAAACACATAACTCAAAATTACCAAACGGCTACGTCAACGAGTTTGTTACGAGAACAAATAGACAGCATGGCAGTAGGTGATTTTTTAGATAAACAACAAGAACAACAAGTTATTAATAACCGTTGGAAAAAATAACTACATATACCTGTTACCATTCAAGATGCTGAAATAGCCTCTTGATTGGTAACGGGTATAAATCACACGAGGGAAAAACAATGAAAAAAATTATCATGTTAGTCAGTATGGTCGGTTTACTTGCCGCTTGTGCATCAAGCCCTGAATACCGAGCAGCAAAAAATAACGGTGTTGGTTATCAAGAGAGTATTTTGAATCAAGATAAAATACGCGTGCATTTTAAAACCCGTACCGACAATAAGCTAAAAGCGATTGATTACACTTTTTTACGCGCTGCTGAACTAACTGTACAACAAGGCTACGATTGGTTTGTTGTAACGAATCGCGATGTAATTATTGACGGACAAAACCAGCCACGAAGTTCAATACATACAGGTATTGGGACACGACGTGATTGTGGTATTTACGGTTGTAGCAATCAACCCAGCACACATTTAGGTATTGGCTTTAACTTAGGTGAGCAAGGGCAAGAAATTGAAAGCATTGTAGATATAAAGCTAGGTAAAGGTGTTCGCCCAGAACAACAAGAAAGCTACGAAGCGCGTGAGATAATCACAAACATGCGAGCTAAATATGAGTTGAAGGGTGAATATAAATAGTGAGGTAAGCAAATCCTACATTATTAGAAGTTAGTTTTAAATAATGCAGGGGTTATTTAAACCACTTGAATATACTCGTTTTAAAATGCAACATAATCATGAATGTTAACGGGTATATAATTAAAAATTATGTAGAGAATATGGTTTGATTAAAAAAACTCATCTTATAATGATTTGTTTAGCTTTAATGCTGACATCATGCACTTATCTAAAATATTCAGCTATTCAGGCTGAATATACAAAGCTTCAAAATGCAGATCCCAGTCAAATTAATCTAAAGCATATGTTAGACCAAGAAACCTTTTTTGTTTGGGGTAAATCAATAGCTCATTCAAATAACTATGCTAATACACCTATAGCCATTGCTGCGTATTCTAGTAAATTCAAAAAGCGTGAGCGAGTTGATACAATGTTCTTTAAAAGAACCAACACGCACTATGGCTTAAACCTTCCAGAAGGTGAGTACACCTTACTTGTTTATGCCGACATAAATAAAGATGGATTGTTTCATCAATCTGAAATAGTTGGTGAGAAAGCGTTAGCTTTAAATACAACAAACTTTCCAGACAAACTTGCCAAGCATATAGATATAAAGCTAATAACAAGTTCAAGTGTAGATTGGGCCGAAAATATTGTAACGCCTAAAGTCATTGAGACAGAGCAATCCGCGTATTATCCAGCGGGAAGTATTCGCAGCTTAGATGATCCTATGTTTGATGAAAAAATTGCCACTATGGGCATGTACGATCCTGCTTCATTTTTAGAAAATGCAAAAACTATGTTTTATGCCTTAGAAGAAAATGTTGCACATAAAATTCCTGTTATTTTTGTTCATGGTATTGGCGGTAGTTCAAGATCGTTTAAACCCATTATTGAACACATGGATAAAGATCGTTATCAAGCGTGGTTTTTCTATTATCCTTCTGGTGGCGACCTTGATCAATTAGCCGACTTTTTTTACAACATTTTTCTCTCAGGAAATGTTATTCCTATGGGTGATATGCCTATGGTGATAGTTGCTCATAGTATGGGTGGGCTTGTAGTACGAGAAGCATTTAATCAATACGAAGGCAAAGCAAATGAAAATAAAGTTGAATTGTTTGTAAGTATATCAACTCCATTTGGTGGTCATCCTTCGGCAGCTTCAGGTGAAAAGCACGGACTTATCGTATTACCCTCTTGGCGAGATTTAAATCCAACAAGCAAATTTATAAAAGAACTCTATCGAAAACCATTATCTAGACTTGTAAATCATCAGCTTTTTTATACGTTTAATAACTCAGGTATGGTGAAGTTAGGCGAAAACAGTGATGGTGTTGTACCGCTATCAAGTCAGTTGCATCCTGAAGTACAAAAGCAATCGCGTGGGCAATTTGGCTTTAACAGTGGTCATGTAGATATTTTAGAAAATAAAGACATGATCTTACATCTATTAAAAAGCATGTCTGGTATTAAGAGTATTTTTCCTGAATCACATTTAAAGATACTCATTAATGGTGGCTTCGACGTTAAATTAACAAATGATTACAGCCTTCGTAGCCAGCATTTAATTAGTTATGCGGGTAAATATATTGTGATGTTAGTTAAAGGCATGCTCAAACCTATTAATCTGCAGCAAGAGAGTTACATTAAAGCGGTTAGGGGAGAAGCGGGAGCAACTAAAGAAATGGAAAAAGAATTTATAAAGTTTATGAAGGAATACCCTCAAATAGTTGATAGTGTTTTATAAGAGTAACTTTGTACTTTAAATTAGAGCAAAAAGGTAAAGCTAAATCTGAGTTTAATAAACTATTGCCAACGAACCTTTGCGAAAAGAATACGCTGAAAAACATCTTACTTCTTTAAATAATGAAACATAGCAAGGCATTGCCGCAGGATTAAAAATAACTGGCCGTTGCTTGTGCATCGCTATTTAACCAACTATTATTTGCCTCTGAATGATACGTTAGGTTTACAAATTTTCAACTAAGGAGTGGTTATGTTAAAAAAAATAAATATCTTTATTTTAGTTATATTTATGTCTGGATTTTCATTTGCAGAGAGTGTGATTGATAAAGAACAAGTTCTGAATATCAATAAGGAGATATATCAAGCACTATTAGATGGAGATATATCTATTATCGAAAAATATATATCTCCGGAATCTAAGATTACTATTGATTTTGATCCTGCGTTAGATAGAGGGGAAACAGAAGTCTCATATGATAACTATTTAAAAATGGCTAAAGTTACAATGTCTATGATGAAAAACCCTAATGTAAATATTGAATATAAAGAGGAGATAAAATCAGCCTTTTTAGATACAAAGAACAATCAGGTAATAGTCAAATCAATAAGTACCACTATTAGTGAAATGATGGGGATGAAATTAGAAGATATATCAGAAGATGAAAGTGTTTATGGGGTTGTTAATGAACAAATAAAGTTAATATTGTTCAAAAACAAATTGATTAGCTCCAAGCCAATCAAATAAACCTACAATTTACTCAAAAGGACTAAGATGGTTGGCAAAACGTTATGTGTTTTACCAATATTTGTGGTTATTTAACCTAAGGATTTAAAAATGTTTAAGAAGATGATTTTATCGGCCAGTTTATTATTATCATGCAATGCATACTGTGCGGACTTTCCTAATGTAGCGCTTACTGCTGAGCAGTGTGAAGATTGGATTTATACCGAATATTTAAGTTTAACTGAAGATAATAAAAAGGTAGTTAAAAGCTCTTGCGCTAAACGATATTCTTCAGAAAATGGAATGAGTAATTGTACTGTTTTCGAAGGTGAAGATTTCATTAAACACTTAAAAAAGCTTGCTAAAGCACAGTGTAAGGAAGAGGAATAAACACTTAGTATCAATTTGGACATGATCGAAAAAGGAACATTTCCATGTTCCTTTTTTGTTTTTAAAGCTTATTGTTTGTACATTTTTTATTTTTTACTCTGCTCAATAGCGTGACTAAATGTTTGCTCTAACTGAGCAGCACCACTTAACATAAACCCATGATCTGAGCTTAATAAAAACAAGCTTACTCCAGCCTTTATCCAACGAGGTAACTCGATTAAATCGCCAACAAACATGCCGCAGTTTTTGTTGTGTTTTTTACATGCTATTACTATTTTTTCAACAGCTTCCATAACACTTGGATGGCTAGCATCTGTTTGTTTTAAGGCTACGGTTAAGTCCATTCTGCCAATAAAAATGCAGTCGATACCTTCTACTTGGCAAATTTCGTCAATGTTATCTACTGCTTCAAGATCTTCTATTTGTGCTATTACACACGTTTCGTTTTTATTGGCTAATAGGTTTTCAGGAAGTTTATTCGTGGTGTATCCGGCAAAGCGTGTTGAGCCAGCATAGCCTCTGCCCTCGGGGCCAAAAAAGCATTTTTTAACAATTTGGCGAGCATGTTCAGCATTTAATACATGAGGAATAACGACGCCGTCGGCACCAGTGTCTAGTGCATTTAAAAGAGTTGAATTTTCACTGTCTGGAATACGAACTACCACTGGCTTTTGTTTCGACCTCGCCGCTAAAATACAGGTGTCTAAATCGCCACGATCAAAAGGCGCATGCTCGGCATCTAAGCATAATACGTCTAAATTAGTATGAGCTAATACTTCGGTATTATGAAAATGTGTGCTTTTTATAAAAGTACCTAATAATGGTTTTTTCTGCGCTAACTTTTCTTTTAAATTCATAACTATTCCTAATCTTGTCTAGTGCTTGCGTTAGCAAAAGGTACGGTTGATAAATACCAAAGTGTTAATGCGTGAGATACTTTTTCAGCTTGCTCTAAAGGCGAGAAGTGGGCGCATTCATCTAATAACAATAATTTACTATTAGGAAGAGATTCATGCATATAGTGCTGATGTTCAACGGCGCATATTTTGTCTTGTAGACCACTAATAATAAGTATGTCGGCATTGAGTTGCTGAAGCACACTAAGTGAGTCAGGTCTGTCTTCTATTGCCATTGCTTGTGCAGCAAAGCATTTTTCGCCAAGAGAGAATGCCATATCAAGAATCAACTTCTGAAGCTTTTCGTTTTGCTTATAAAGGTAGTTAGGCATAAAGGTGTTGTTAATTAATTCGGCTAATTGCCCATCGGTCGCTTGTTTTATTTGTGTGGCGCGTCCGGCTTTTCGCTCTGGTAAGTCGGCATGACAATTTGAATTAACTAAAGCAAGCTTAGCAATAAGATGAGGATGCGTTTTAGCGACTTCTTCAGCGACAATACCACCCATTGAAAAGCCAATAATAGCGCAGGGTTGATCATTTGTTGCTTTTATAACTAGAGCGGCCATTTCAGCGAGAGTGGCTTCTTGCGTAAATTGCACCACAGATACTTGATTGCAGTGCTTTTTTAATTGATTAATTTGGTGGGTAAACATGGCACCTGTACATAAGGTGCCGGGTAAAATTAAAATAGGTAAAGAATGC
Organism: Pseudocolwellia agarivorans; assembly: GCF_002000085.1. Lineage (GTDB taxonomy): Bacteria > Pseudomonadota > Gammaproteobacteria > Enterobacterales > Alteromonadaceae > Pseudocolwellia > Pseudocolwellia agarivorans. The sequence continues at coordinate 109,216 of NZ_MUZU01000006.1, read as the reverse complement.
ATCTAAAATAACCTAGTTAAGGTCGCTTTACAGAATTTCCTTTAATTAAGGTGCCCGTTAATACACGAGCTTCTGGCGGCGAATCAGAGTTTTCAATATGCTCTAATAGCATGTCTACAGCTGCTTTTACCAATTGCTCTACCGGTTGTTTTATGGTGGTTATTTGGTAACTCTGCCAAAACGAAGAAGCGATGCCGTCAAACCCTACAACAGACATATCGTTTGGAATATGAATATTATGGTTTTCTCTTATTTCGTCAATTACACCTATCGCCATTGTATCATTACTACATACTACAGCATCGGGAGCAGAGTGTTTTTTCAACCATTGAGCAAGGCAATCTCTGCCCGACTGGTAGGTGTAATCGCCGTAAAGAACATGAACATTTTTTTCACCCATTTTTTCTAGTAAATCAAGGGTGATCTCTCTACGTTCATTGGCTACATCAGAATCTGTTGGTCCTGAAAGCACTAAATAAGACTGAGGGTTATTCAGCTTTAATTCAGCAAGCAGTTGTTTAATACCGTGTTCGTGATTACAGCAAACTGTATTGGTTGATGCATCAGGAACATTACGGTTATAGAGCACAACGGGTACTTTATGTTGCTCAAATTGGGCTAAGCGTTGGCTTTCAAAATGAGCAGCAAGTGCGATAACGCCATCGACTTGGAAGGTCCAGATTTGTTCAAATAAATCATCTACACCATCGGCGTCATCTAAGGTAAATAATAAAACTCGTTTGTTACGAGCCGCAAGTTGCTTACTGACTTGCGAAAGTACTTCAGGATAGTTTTCGTTTGCACGTGATGAAACAATTACAGCAACCATGCCAGACTGTTTAGTAATTAACATTCTGGCGATAGCATTAGGTCGATAACCCATTTTATTTGCGGTTGCCATAACTTTTTCACGTGTTTTTTGCGAAACACTTAACCCTGGTCGAAACACGCGTGATACGGCTGATTGTGATACACCAGCTTCACGCGCGACATCATAAGAAGTTACTTTTTTATTTTTACTCAATGTTTATCCTTTATATCTTCTCAAGCGAATATCAGCTTGCTCCTTGTGACCAGCAAACCCTTCAACAGCACAAAGTCTTGAACAATACTCGCCCACAACAACGGATGCTTCTTCTGTAGCGCTTTGGAATGTACAGGTTTTGATAAATTTACCTACCCATAATCCGCCAGTATAACGCGCAGCTTTACGAGTTGGAAGCGTATGGTTTGTACCAATACATTTGTCGCCGTAAGACACATTAGTTTCAGGACCTAAGAATAGTGCGCCAAAGTTACGCATGTTTTCTTTAAAGTAAGGAATGTTCTCTGTCATTATTTGTACATGTTCAAAGGCTAAGTCGTTAGCCACTTCGATCATTTCTTCGTAAGTGTCACATACAATCACTTCGCCATGATCTTTCCATGCCGCACCCGCAACTTCTGCTGTAGGTAAGATGGTTAATTGTCTTTCTACTTCAGCCATTGTATCGCGCGCTAGTTTTTCACTGTTTGTTAATAAAATAGCTGGCGATGTAGGACCATGTTCAGCTTGGCCTAATAAGTCCGCCGCGCATAATTCACCATCAACACTTTCATCTGCAATAACAAGTGTTTCAGTTGGGCCAGCAAATAAATCAATACCCACACGGCCAAATAACTGACGTTTCGCTTCAGCAACAAACGCATTACCGGGGCCTACAATCATATCTACGGGTGCAATGGTTTCTGTACCAATAGCCATTGCTGCAATGGCTTGTACGCCACCAAAACAATATATTTCGTCAGCACCGGCTAAATCCATTGCTACAACAATAGCTGGAGAAGGTCGACCATCAAACGGAGGAGCTGCAGCAATAACACGTTTAACACCAGCAACTTTTGCTGTTACTACACTCATGTGAGCAGAGGCTACTAGTGGGTACTTACCGCCGGGTACGTAACAACCTACACTTTCCATAGGAATATGTTTATGGCCTAAAATAACGCCCGGTATAGTTTCTACTTCAACATCTTTCATTGAATCACGTTGAATTTGAGCAAAGTTACGTACTTGTGTTTGTGCCCATTTAATATCTTCAATTATGCTGTCATCAAGTTCGTCGTAACAAGCTTTGATTTCTTCGTCGCTCAATCTAAATGACTTCGGATTCCATTTGTCGAAAGTCGCTGAATATTTTGCAACCGCTTTATCGCCATCTGTTTCAATGTCTTCGATTATGTTTTCAACAGTATTTTTAACTGATTGTAAATAATCCTTTTTTTCTTCTTCTTGCTTGCCTTTTTTAAGGTATTTAATCATTTCAATATCTCCGGTTTTATTGACGTATATTAAGGTTTACTTAATTATTTTACTTGAACTTGTGTAAATCCTACGTAATAATGACTTCGAATGCAATAAATGATTTTAGGAAGTAAAACGATGAGTTTTGATAAAAATTTGTTCACTAATAAAAAAATATTAATCGCAGGTGCTGGTAAAGGTATTGGTTTAGCTTGTGCGGCGATGGCGGCTGAATATGGTGCTGATGTTATTGCTGTAGCAAGAACAGAAAGTGATTTAGATAAACTTGTTGCCCGCTATCCTGAAAGAATAACGCCATGGGTAATGGATGTCACGAGTGAAGATTTTTATCAAAAATTACGTGAATTACCAACTTTAGATGGCTTAGTAAATAACGCGGGTATTAATCGTGTTGGCCCAATGGAAGCGCAAAGTAGCGAAAATATCGATGCGGTTATCGATTTAAATATTCGTACCCTTTATAAAATATCTCAAGCGGCTATTACTCCTATGAAGCGTTCAGAAGCCGCGTCTATTGTAAATATGTCGTCACAAATGGGCTTTGTTGGTTCGCAAGGACGCACCTTGTATTGCATGAGTAAACACGCGGTTGAAGGTGTAACTAAAGCCATGGCAGTAGAATTAGCTGATCATAATATTCGCGTTAATACCGTGGCACCAACATTTGTTTTAACTCCTATGACTGAACCTATGTTTGAAGACGAAGCCTTTAAAAGCTTTGTATTTAACATGATCCCTTTAGGCCGTTTGGCCAAGGTAGAAGATATCGCCAATAGCTGCACATTTTTGTTAAGTGATTTAGCGTCAATGATCACTGGCACTAGCATTAAAGTTGACGGTGGCTGGACTGCACGTTAGTTCAAAGCTCAATTTACTGAAATAATTTAGGATATAAAATGAAGTTAGCAGATAGATTAATTAGATACGACGATTTAAAACCTTGCACTAACGCTTTTATTGATACGCGTAGCCCAGGTAGTGACAAAAAAGAAAACTTTACTTTAATTGGTCCTGGTGTAGCTGAAAATCCAGACCAACATATACATATTTCAATTCCGCATGGTTTTAATATTGGTGGAGCACGCCAGCCAGCAGGATGCTTAAATTCGCAACATAGCCATTTAACCGAAGAAGTTTTTGTTATTCATAGCGGTACTTGGGCTTTCATGAGTGGTGTTAATGGCGACGATGGAAAAATAATACTCACTGAAGGCGATATTATTTCAATTCCTACTGATATTTTCCGTGGCTTTGAAAATGTAGGTAACGACACCGCTTACTTATACGCTGTTTTAGGCAGTGATGATCCGGGGCGTGTATTATGGGCGCCACAAGTATTCGATTTAGCTAAAAAGTACGGTTTGGTATTACTTGAAGACGGTAGCTTAGTTGATACTACTTTAGGTGAAGAAGTACCTGCTGACAAAAAGCCAATGCCTGTAACCTCAAACGCACAAATTCAAGAACACCGTATTGTGGGTAGCGAAGCGATGGAAAGTATAGTGCAGCGTAGAGACACGTTTGAGTGGGCTAAAAATTCGTGCCTTGCTCAATTTGATGGCGTTGAAGAAGTGCCACTAGCTGGACCTGAAAACCGCGTAGAAGATTTACCTGCAAGCAAGTTAAATTGGAACCACGGTTTTGTGATCAGAGGATTAAAGCTACAAGCAAACGCTGTTATTCCACAACATGTTCGTTTTGAAGAAGAAGTGATTTTTGTTCATCAAGGTGAGGTTGATATTACTATTGACGGTGAAACACTTTCTTTAGGAAAAGGCGATACCTTTACTACGCCAATAGGCTCAATACGTACGTTTGCACAAAAAGGTGATGTTGAATGTATTTTGTATGTTACTAGACGAAATAATCAGCCGAGCGCACCTAAGTTTGTATAGTTGCCTTTAAATTTAAAGTTTTTATTAAGCCTAACCAAAAACTTGATTAGGCTTTTGTAATGATTATCAGGTACAAATTATTGTAGTTTTTGAACATTAATATAAAATACAAGCGTATTCATTCTGAAGTGGGGACGACCTCACCGCTCTATTTTTATTTAGGGGACGACCCCATATTTAGAGAGAGTGTTATATGTCTTGGTTTATTCTGTTTATTGCAGGACTTTTAGAAGCTGGTTGGGTATACGGTATTCAAAAGTCTGAATCTTTCACAAACATTCCTTATGTAATCCTCGCCGTTGTTTCAATGGTACTAAGCCTAGCATTATTTTCTATTGCTATTAAAAATATACCTATCGCTCACGCTTATCTAGTATGGCTAGCTGTAGGTGTTATATCTATTTCTGTTGTAAATCATTACTTTTTCGAACAGCAATTAAGGTTGGCACACTTGTTTTGTTTTGGCCTGATATTTATTGGGGTAGTAGGGCTTAAAATTTTAAAGTAACGTTATGATTAAAAAATTGACTTAATATGAGGATATGAAATGTCGGGTGAAAAAAATTTAACAAAATTGATTGCTTCAATGACTCCGGTTTTACTGAACGATGAATATATTTTTGGCATGCTTGAGCAGGTAGATTATCAACAATTGAGCGTATTAGAGCCTGTAGGAACTTTCCAAGAAAAGGAAGGCTTAACGGTTATGCTAACAAAAGAAAAAGCTGATCAACATAACATCGGTTATGAAGGTGTTTTTAAATGTATAACACTGAATGTGCATTCTAGCCTTGATGCTGTTGGGTTAACTGCTGCGGTTTCTACTAAGTTAACGCAAGCTAATATTAGTGCCAATGTAGTAGCGGCTTATTATCACGATCATATTTTTGTTGCAGCCAAAGATGCTGATAATGCGTTGGCTGCCTTAGAAGAATTAGTGCATGAAGGTGTTTGATTTTAACTAAAAACCAATCAGGTAAAATTTTATCTTAAATACTCGGTCTAATTTATAACGCAGTTTGTTTTGAACAATAAGGCAATAGCTGTAATTTTTTAGACAACCGATTCGAGATTTTATGAAAAATTTAATGACCCCTTTATTAAAAGGTACTATTTTATCTGGTTTTATTTCTTGTTTATTACCTTTGCATGCTGCTTCACTTAGCGAACCATTCAAACAGTACTGGTATGCGGGCGATGCAGAGTTAACGTCGTATAACATTAAACAAGCACGATATGGTGAATTACACGAAGGTACAGGCGTTTTAGTGTATGTAACTGAACCTTTTTTAGCTAAAGAGCAAGTTAAGGCTGATAACCACCAAGCCGATAATATTCCAGTGTTAAAGCTCAATTCCACTAAAAAATTCCTTACGGGTATTTATCCTTATTCAATTATGTCTAGCACCTTTTCACCTGTGTCGAATGAAGGACATGCAGTTAAAGCTTCTTTATCTGTACAAGAATGGTGTGGTCATGTTTTTACTCAAATAAATAACCGACAACAATTTGATGTGAACTCATATTCGTACTTTGAAGGCGAAGCTGATCAGCGTTTTAGTATTGATAAAGAGAATTTAGAAAATGAAATTTGGACAAAAATTAGGTTAAACCCCAACGAATTACCTTTAGGTGATTTACAAATGGTTCCCTCGCTTGAATATTTACGTTTATTACATAAACCATTAAAAGCCTATTCAGTTAAAACGAGTTTAATTAATTCAGGCGAAACATCAACGTATACTCTTGAATATCCAACACTGCTAAGAACATTATCAATAGAATTTAACAATAAATTTCCGTATGTAATACAAGGTTGGAAAGATACCTATAAAAGCGGCTTTGATGAGAATGCTAAAGTATTAACTTCAAGTGCAGAAAAAATTAATACAATAAAATCAAAATATTGGCAGAAACATAACAATATAGATATGAAGTTAAGAAAAGAGCTAGGATTGTAGGAACTGTTAAGCCTTTCTTTTTATAAAAGAAAGGCTTAACTTTTATGTACAACTTAATGATATCTTAGTTCTTGTACTTTTCCCCAAAATACGCGATATGAAAATGCGGTGTAGCTAAATATTACTGGTACAACAATAATAGCTCCCCATAAAATAAAGCTTAATGATTCTGGTGCTGAGGCGGCTTCCCAAATCGTGAGTTTGTTAGGCACTATGTATGGGAAGAAACTGAAACCTAAACCAATAAAACAAAGTAAAAATATTGTTGATGCTGCAGTGAAAGGTATCCAGCAACCTTTGTCATTTTCTGCCGGTAGTTTTTTAAGTACAAAAAAGCTGTAAACAAATAAACCAAAACAGATTAAAGGTAAGGGCAAAAGTAGTAGCATGTTAGATGATTCAAACCAGCGGTCAAATACATTAGGGTTAATAATTGGATTGATCACTGATACAGCTAATATACCGATGAAACAAATTAAACCTGATTTTTTAGCCCAAGCAACGGCTTGCACTTGTAAATCACCTTCGGTTTTCATAATTAACCAACAAGCACCAATGTAACTGTAAGCAGCAGCAACTCCTAAAGCACTTAATAAACTAAAGCTGTAGGCTGCAAATGTGCTTTCAAATCCCATTACGTACATACCTAACATGTAGCCTTGGCTCATCGAAGCAAGCAGTGAACCTATTTTAAACACTTTATTCCATGTGGGTTTATGGCTAAATGCTGCTTTAGCTCTAAAATCGAAAGCGACACCACGCAGCACTAAACTAATTAGCAGTACGGCAGTGGGTAAATAGAGTTCTTTAAATATATAACTATGAGCCGCAGGAAAAGCGATTAGCAGCAAGCCTATGGCTAAAACTAACCACGTTTCATTAGCATCCCAAAAAGGTCCTATCGATGCGATCATGGTATCGCTGTTATCTTCTTGTTTTAGGGGGAGTAAAATACCTACGCCTAAATCGTAGCCGTCTAATATGGCGTAAAGAAGAATTGAAAATCCCATCAAAGCGACAAATATTACGGCGAGTGTGTTAGCTTCAAACATTATTTTATTCCTTCTATTGCTGAAGTGATAATGGGTTTTGTGATCTCATCATCGCTGATTTCTTCAATTTCAACCGCTCTACCTGCCATAGTGAAAATAGTATGTAAGTAAGCAATCATTAACACTGTGTATAATATTAAATATGCAATTAATGATAAGCCTACATTTGAAGATGCTATATCTGTTGCCGCATCTTTAACACTTAATACGCCAGTAACTAGCCAAGGTTGGCGTCCTATTTCTGTTACGTACCAGCCAGCTAATGTGGCTACCCAACCTGAGAATGTCATAAACAGTAAGGTTTTTAATACCCAAGGAGATAGCTTATTTTTACGCCATAGTTGAATACGTCCTGTCCATGCCACAAATAACATTAATAAGCCGAGTCCAACCATAATGCGGAAAGAGAAAAATACAGGCATAACAGGAGGATGATTACCTTCAAACTCGTTTAAACCTTTTATCTCACCATTTAAGTCATGAGTTAAAATCAGGCTTGCCATATTCGGAATGCCTATTTCAAAATGGTTAGTTTTTGCTGCAGCATCAGGCAAGGCGAAAAGTAACAAAGGTGCGCCTTTTTCGGTATGCCAAATGCCTTCCATAGCGGCAACTTTTTGTGGTTGATGTTCTAGGGTGTTTAACCCGTGAAAGTCACCCACTAATGCTTGTGCTGGCGCTAAAATAGCTGCCACTGTTAAAGCTATTTTTAAGGTAAGTTTAGGGGCGCGTTTGTCGTCACCTTTTAATAGACGATACGCACTGATGCCCGCAATTAAAAATGCAGCGGTTAACCCCGATGCAATTAGCATATGTGTAAAGCGATATGGGAATGATGGATTAAAGATAATGGCCAACCAATCAATAGGAAAAGCAACTCCATCACGCATTTCGTAACCTTGCGGTGTATGCATCCAAGAGTTAAGCGCTAAAATCCAAAAGGCGGATAACGTAGTACCAAAAGCAACAATAAAGGTAGAAAGGGTATGAACTAATGGTGATACGCGATTAATACCAAATAACATAATGCCTAAGAATCCAGCTTCTAAAAAGAAAGCGGTTAGCACTTCATAACCTAATAATGGTCCTGCGATATTACCGACAGTTTCCATAAATTTTGGCCAGTTCGTACCAAACTGGAAAGACATGGTAATGCCACTTACTACACCAAGAGCGAAAGTTAAGGCAAATATCTTTACCCAAAAGCGATAGGCTCGCATCCATACAGGATCATTCGTTTGGACAAATCGTACTTTGAAAAAAAGTAAGAACCAACTTAATGCGATAGTAATAACAGGAAACAGAATATGAAAACTGATATTAGTCGCAAATTGAATGCGAGATAAAATCAAGGTATCTAACATTTTTTACTCCATTAGCCCTATGCAGCACGCTGTGGGCTGTTGTTAAAACATGTTTAAAAAGATCGCTATAGCTTTGCAGCCAATAGCGATAAGGGAGGTTGAGCGGGTTGGTTGTGCTATAAAATTAAAACGTATTAATTGCTCTTAAGTAATTTATCTTTAATATCAATTACTTTACTTACGCCTGCGCCAAGCTTCATTAAAGTGTTCAATTTGTCAGGACTCATACTTTGTAGTTCACTTGCCCAGTGGGTAATGGTTTCAAGCAATTCATGTATTTCATGCATTTTTACTTGAGCATATTGCTCTTCTTCATTCGCTGGCTCGTTTAATAAATTATCGCGTAATAAAGACAGGGTTGGGTCAACTTCACGTTTACGGCGTTCTTCAAATACACGTATTGCCATTTCCCAAATAGAACCAGCAGGAGAGTAATACTCTTTGCGATCTTTTGGCTTATGTTGAACTTGAACAAGTCGCCACGATTGCAACTCTTTAATACCCATGCTGACATTGCCACGAGAAATATTTAACGCTTCAGAAATTTGTACTGCGCTTAATGGCTCTTTGCTGATCACTAATAAGCCATACATTTGGCCTACGGTACGGTTAAAGCCCCAGCGACTACCCATTTCTCCGCAGTGCATTACAAACGATTCTATTTTATCTGTCATTATCATGATATGTATTTTCTGAGGTTTCAGTATTTTCTGAAAGTTTAAACCTTTATTGATTTAAATCAATATTTATTTGAATATTTTTTAATTTTTTTACAGTTAATACTTTTATATATTCGACCTTAGCTAGACCTTTTTTATATAAGCAGGAGAGACATACTTTTTGCATCACTCCAGTGCAGTGGTTAGAATAGCGCCAATAAAAACATCTCTCAAAAAATTCTAAAACAAAGAGCATTCAACATGAAAAAACAATTCCATTTACATGCCATTTCTATCGCATTAAGTACTTTATTTGTTGGTTTACCTGCATTTGCTGAAACAGCTGCTGAAGTTAAGACTGATGAAGACGTAGAAAAAATTGCTATATTAGGTTCTCGAGTGTCAACGCGTACAGCAACAGAGTCTACTTCTCCTATTGATATTATTACGGGGGAATCGTTAACTAAAGGCGGTTTTAGTGAGTTAGGGCAAAGCCTACAAGCCAGTGCACCATCGTTTAACTTTAGCCGTACTCAAGTATCTGATGGTTCTGACTTATTCAGACCTGCTACTTTACGTGGCCTTCAGCCTGATCAAACCTTAGTATTGATCAATGGCAAGCGTCGTCATAACCAAGCTATTTTTGGCTTAAATGGTACTGTTGGTGCCGGTGCGGCGGGTACAGATATGAACTCTATCCCTATGACAGCTCTTAAAAACGTACAAATTTTACGTGACGGTGCTGCAGCTCAATATGGTTCAGACGCGATTGCTGGCGTGATCAATTTAGAACTCAAAAATACAACCAATGAAACCACAGGTTTTGTTCAAGCAGGCTCCACAGGTGAGGGTGATGGCGACACGGTATCATTTGGTTTAAATACCGGTTTTGATATTGGCACTGAAGGTGGATTTATTAACCTTTCTGCTGAATATCGTGATGCTGATGGTACTAACCGAGCGCAACGAGATACAGGCGGTAGTTCTACCACTCCAGCAGGTACATTATCTGACGATGTTCGTTGGATCCAAGGTAACTCAGCTTCTGAATTTGGTTCAGTTTTTTATAATGCGATGATCCCACTTAATGATATAGAACTATATGCTTTTGGTGGTTTCTCAAATCGTACAGCCTTAGGTAATGGCTTTTATCGTGACTTTGGTGATGCAGTTAAAAACGTACCTCAAGTATATGCGGATGGATTTTTACCAAGAATAGACAACGAAGCTGAAGATCTTTCAACAGCAATAGGTGTTCGCGGTGAAATGAATGATGATTGGAGCTATGACGTTTCAGCTACTTACGGTCAAAACGATTATGACTTCCATTCTGCAAATACGATTAATGCTTCTTACGCTGCAGAATATTTAAGCTTAAATCCTAGTGCAACTGATGCTGAGATAGCGGCTAATGCAGGACCTACTTCAGGCTATTCTGGTGGTTTTAGATATGAACAATTAACCCTTAATGCTGATGTTACGGGCTTAATTGGAATAGGCTTAGCTGAACCACTTTATATGGCTTTTGGCGCGGAATACCGTGATGAAGATTATGCCATTGTTGCTGGCGAAGAAGCTTCGTATGCTTGTGGATTTGCTAATCAAGATGTAGCCTTTCCTTCGGTAGTAGACTCTTCAAAGTTTGCAGAATGTGGTTTTCAAGCCTATCCCGGTTTAAGACCTAATGCAGCAAGCGGTGCGGATAGACATAGTTATGCATTTTATGTAGATGCAGAAATACAATTAATGGAAGATTGGAATCTAGGTGCAGCCCTTCGTTATGAAGACTTTTCAGATGCCGGCGATAAGTTAATTGGTAAATTATCAACACGTTTTAACATCACTGAAAACTTTGCTCTACGTAGTGCTGTTTCAACAGGCTTTAGAGCGCCTTCACTTCAACAAAGCGCGTACACTGCTTATACTGCTAATTTAGGTGCTGATGGCGTATTGTTACCGTCGTTTACAGCAACCGCAGGTTCAGCTTTTCCATCCGCTTTAGGTGTTGATAGTTTAGGTTTAGAAACCTCGAAAAACTATAGTTTAGGTGCTGTTATCACTTTACTTGATGATATATCTGTAACGATTGATGCTTATCGTGTAGAAATCGACGACAGAATAACATTAGGCAGTTTACTTAATGCTGATGACGTAGCGTTTAATCCAGCAGCGGTTACGGCATTAGAGGCAAGCGGAGCAGTACAAGCTAACTACTTTTCAAACTCGGTTAACTCAGTAACAGAAGGTGTTGATGTCATTGTTTCATACAACACTGATATGTTTTCTGGCGACTTTGGGGTGACTTTTGCAGGTAATATTAACGAAACTGAAATTGACAGTGTTAACACGCAAGCGGGTATTCCTGAGTCGGTAGCGTTAGACAACTTACAACGTAGCTTTTTAACCAACGGACAACCTAAAAAACGCGCAACCTTAACATTTGATTACGCGCAAGATGCTTGGACAACCGTTGTAAGAGCTAATTATTTCGGTGAAACGGATGTAACTTACTTTGGTAATGATCATATTAACTTAGGAAGTGGCTTTAAGCCAACGAGTACAGTTGAGTCAGCCGTGTTGATTGATGTGAATCTTGATTGTCAAATTAATGAAACCTTTACTGCTTCTATTGGTATTAACAATATATTTAATAAAACACCTGATGAGTTAGGTCAAAATGAAGTGCTTGATGCTATTACTAATGGCGCATTTAAATACCCAGTTAGAGCTTTACCTTATGGCTTTGATGGTATGACTTATTACGCACGCTTAAACTTTAGGTTTTAATAGTCTTAGTTTTTTAGCGAGTAATTGCTATTTAAAAGAATAGTCAAACGCTCAAATACACAAGAGGTATTTGAGCGTTTTTATTTATATTGTACAAAAAATAAACGGCATATCGTTAATTAAGGAAAGTAGTCTAATCATTAGAGCTCTTATATGGGGGATATCAGCAAGTTACCAGAAGTAAACTTATTATTTTACAAGGTGTTGTCTTTGTATCGATTAAGTGCACTGGAATGAGAATTTTTATTGGGTATATGGGCGGAATCAAAGCCCGTTCATGTTCTATGTAAATTATTCATGTTAGGTATTTCATAAAACAATAAAGATGAATGATTAAGGGGCGAAATAAACCTGTTGTGTTTTAATTTGCTTTAAATCTTTAATAATAAGAAAGAGATAGTTCTTTATTGATATTTAGATAACCAATATACGATAATAATAATCATAGAGTTTATGCTCTATTTTCAGTCCGCCATCAAAATAAACCTTGCTATTTTTTTCTAGAAACCGATAATCTCGCCAATCATTATTCTCAAACTTTTCTTAAATTTATCTATTGAATGGCTTTGAGGATATATCATGTATTTTTCATATTTATTTCATTCAACTTTAGATTTAAAAAGAAGAAATAAAACTGGGAATGTGGTGAAAATCCACAACTGTACCCGCAACTGTAAACAGAGCGACATACCTACCATTTGGTAAAACCACTGAGTTAACTTACTTGGGAAGGTGTATGTTGAGATGCTGTAAGTCAGGATATCAGGTGAAAACACATGAATTATAAGGTCGAGCGGGTTTACTCGAACATTTCATATTTTTATCTGCTTTTACGAGCAGATGAATGTGTTCTGCTTCCCCTCTTGTACCTGCGTTTAATCATCATTAAACAACTAACTTATTGATACTTTGTATATGGAGTTATTATGGGACAAGTACATTTAATTTTAGGCGGTGCGCGATCGGGCAAAAGCTCGCTTGCAGAGCAGTGCGCTAAAAAACTAAACCTACCTGTTACCTATATAGCTACTGCTCAAGCACTTGATAAAGAAATGCAAAAGCGTATTGCTTTACATCAGCAAGATCGTCCGCAGCAATGGCAAACGTTAGAGTCGCCACTCTTATTAGCTAAGGCGATAGACTCACTTGTTGAAAAATCTATAGAGAATACTTCTGAGAACAATTCAAATAACGGTCAATGTATTTTAATTGATTGCCTAACTCTATGGCTTACCAATTGTTTATGTAATCACGATTTAGCGTATTTCCAACACGAAAAACAGCAATTATTAGCAAGCTTAGTAAACGCTCAAAAACACGAAAATATCCACATTATTTTAGTTAGTAACGAAGTAGGGCACGGCATAGTACCTATGGGTAACTTATCACGTGAGTTTGTTGATCAAGCGGGCTGGTTACATCAAACCATTGCTGAAATAGCCGATAAAGTCGACTTTGTTATGGCGGGTCTTCCTTTAACCTTAAAGGGAGATAAGTAATGAAAACCATCATGATACAAGGCACAACGTCTGACGCAGGTAAAAGTACGTTAGTGGCGGGATTGTGCCGAGCTTTAGTGAATCAAGGAATTAAGGTAGCACCATTTAAGCCGCAAAATATGGCGTTAAATAGTGCAGTAACTAAAGACGGTGGCGAAATTGGTCGTGCACAAGCATTACAAGCAATAGCAGCCAAAGTTGAAGCACGTATAGATTTTAACCCTATATTATTAAAGCCCAATAGCGACACGGGCGCCCAAGTTATTGTGCACGGCAAAGCAATTTCTAATATGGAAGCGGGTAAGTACCACGACTATAAAAAAGTAGCCATGCAAGCAGTGCTTGAATCGCACCAACGCCTAGCGAACGAGTACGATGTTTTAGTGGTAGAAGGCGCAGGCAGCCCAGCAGAAATTAATCTACGCGCTCATGATTTAGCCAATATGGGATACGCTGAAGCGGTAGACTGCCCCGTAATTATTGTGGCAGATATTGATAAAGGCGGTGTTTTTGCGCACTTAGTTGGTACCCTAGATTTATTGTCAGAGTCAGAACAAAACAGAGTTAAAGGTTTTATTATCAACCGTTTTAGAGGTGATATTAAATTGCTTGAGTCAGGCTTAACCTGGTTAGAAGAACGCACAGGTAAACCTGTTTTAGGTGTTATGCCTTACTTACATGATTTAGCGTTAGACGCTGAAGATGCCGTTGCATTAGACAATAAAGTTAGCCAAGCCAAAGTTAAGATATTCGTTCCGCTACTGCCTCATATGAGTAATCATACCGATTTTGATCCTCTTAGATTACAGCCCAACATTGATCTGCAATACATAAGAATAGGGCAGTCGCTACAAGGCGCTGATTTGATCATTATTCCGGGTAGTAAAAATGTGACTTCAGATCTTAAATTTTTAAAAGCACAAGGTTGGCAGCAAGAAATTAATCAACATTTACGTTACGGCGGCAAAGTGATGGGGATTTGTGGCGGCTTTCAAATGCTAGGTAAAACGATATTTGATCCCCTACATATAGAATCTCATGTTGAAGAAATAACAGGGCTAGGTTTACTTGATTTTACCACCACACTCACACAAGAAAAAACCTTAACGCAAGTATCTGCCGTGATGAAGTTAAATGATGAGTCTTGCACATTAAAAGGCTACGAGATCCATTGTGGTGTTTCGACTGGCGAAGCATTAAGTCATCCGCTACTGCATATTATGCATAACGATAAAGCTATCGCAGATGGCTGTATTTCTGAAGATAATCAAATTATAGCCACTTACCTACATGGATTTTTTGATTGTCCAGAGCCGACTCAGAAAGTTTTAGATTGGTTAAGAATAGCTGACTTAGATCAACCTGTTATTGATATTAACCAACACAGAGAAGTGCAATTAGAGCGCTTAGCTGATGTATGTGAAGAGCATTTAGCGTTAGACCAAATTCAAAAAATTATTGATGAAGGTGTGAACACAAAACCTGTTCAGTAATTTACGGATAAAACTTAGACACGACAATAATTTAGTTGCATATAAAGCAACTTAATATGTTGTCATTACATAATAAATTTAAGGAAAGAGGATGCAAACTCCTCACTGCCCCCGCAACGGTAAATGCATATAAATGCATGAGTCCGACCGCTTAAATTTATTTAATAAAGTCGTGTAAACACGGCTACCAAGTGATGCGGAGGGCATCATTAACGAGGTAAAACATGAAAGCACTACAAGTTAAACAAACAAACACATTTAAAAAATCTGCTCTTTTATTAGCGATTACAACGGCTATTTCTATGCCTGTTATAGCGGTAGAAGAAAGTAAAAAAAATACAGCTGAAGAAGCAAAAATTGAGCGAATGACGATTACGGCTACGCGTTCAGCGTTAAATCTTGACGATGCATTAACAAGCCAAGTTGTTATTACTCGTGCAGATATTGATGTAATTAACCCTATTTCAATCCAAGATTTATTATCAACATTACCGAGTGTAGATATTTCAAATAATGGTGGCAGAGGTCAAACATCGTCTGTCTTTTTACGAGGTAATGGTTCAGATGCTACGTTAATTTTAGTTGATGGTGTTCGTGTGAGCTCAGCAACTCTTGGTAGTACTCGCCTTAATAACATTTCACCTGAAATGATTGAACGTATTGAAGTTGTTCAAGGTCCTCGTGCAGCATTATGGGGTGCAGATGCCATTGGTGGTGTTATTCAAATATTTACTCGCCAATTAGAAGGTGGTGAACACTTTGCTGGCGTAAGTATTGGTACTGACGAATATCGCAAATATAAAGCCGGTATTGGTTTAAAACATGGCGACGGACAAACTACCGTAACTGTTAGTCATGAACGTTCTGAAGGTTTTGATGTTCAAGATGATGGTGAATTAGATGAAGATGGTTATAAATTTACCTCTATTGCCGTTCGTGGTCAGCAAAATATAAGTGAAGATCTTTCAATTGATTGGTTATTTTCGAACAGTGAAGGTGAAAATGAATTTGACGGTTCTTATCAAAATAATTCTGATTTAACAGGTCATGCATGGTTAGTTCGAGCTAATTATGTAAGTGAATTTAGCAATATTAAAAATAATACAGTATTGAGCATTGGTCAAAATAGAGATAGTTCTGAGGGGTTTCTTGATCTTCAATCTCGAGGAGTTTTTGAAACACGCCGTGATCAGTTTTCATTCGTAAATAACAGTCAATTATCTAATGAGTTTCAAGTAAATATGGGAGTTGATTTTTATCAAGATGATGTGTCAAACAGTAGAATATTAAGCTTTTCTGGAGATGTTCAAAGATATGCTGACGAAAAGCGTGATGTTACAGGTGCTTTTGTAAACGCACTATATAATGGTGATGTACTCTCTTTTGAAGCGACGATTAGACACGACAATGTGAGCGGCGTTGATTCTGAAAATACGTATAATTTAGGTGCAGGTTACCAAATTAATAAAGATAGCCGTGTTGTTATTAATCATGCTACAGGCTTTAAAGTACCAACGTTTAATGATTTGTATTATCCTAATTTTGGTACGCCAACGTTAAATTCTGAACGCTCAGAAACAACAGAGCTATTTTTTGAAACACGCTTAGGTGCTGTTGATACGCGTATTAACTTTTATTATTCAGAAATCGACGAATTAATTAGTAGAAATCCGGCAGGTGACGCAGCTAACTTTGATGAAGTTATTATTAAAGGTGCTGAATTAAGCTTTAACCTTGTATCTACTGGTGGCACACACGATTTGAACTTATCTTATACTGATGCAAAAGATCAAGTTACTGCTGAAGAGCTAGCTGCGGTTCCAACTGAACGAGATGAAAAATTAATTCGTCGCGCTAGAGAAAAGCTTAACTACAAATTTACTACATCAATCAACGTTGCTGACTTATATGCCGAATATAAATTTGTAGGTAGTAGAGAAGATAGTGTTTATCCAAACGATAGGGTTGAGTTAGGTGCATACCAGTTAATTAACTTAGGCTTAAATGCTCCGTTGTCTAAAAACTTAGTTTTAAATGCTCGAGTAACTAACTTACTTGATAAAGAATATCAAACCGCTAATACATACTTTACGCAAGGCAGAGCTTTGTACATTGGTGTTACTTACCAGAATTTTTAAGTTTTGAGTAAAACGTCCTATCCTGTCTTTCAGTAAGTAGAAAGTCTAAAGCCCTAAAAGTTGATTCTTTAGGGCTTTAATATATGTGTCTGTTGCTTTTGAGATATGTTTATCTAGTAACTTGTAATATGAACTTTATTTCACTTATTTTACTTGTTGCACCTGTGTTAACTAATTGTTATTTAAAGTAAATAACATGTTTATTTACTCGATTTATATGTCAGGATTTTTTACGTACTGATTTATTTGTAAGACGTAATATATTATTAATTTCTTTTAAAACAGTTGATTGTATTTGATGGCATGTATTGTGCTCTTATTAGTTTATTATAAATAAAATTATTGAGAGTAAAGAAAATGAAAAAAATTATTTGTTTGATAGCTGGGTTGTTTTTAGGTACTGCAAACGCAGGGATTATTGCTATAGATCATAATATTCTTTTACCAATATCGGGTACTGAAAATATTGATTTGGATATGGACGGCACTTTTGATATTGGCATGGCTGAAAGATTTACTGGTGGTGATAAATCTTGGGTTACTTTAGATAGTGTTCCACAATCAACTCAGATGGTTGCTGGTTTTGTTCCTGAAGGAGCATTGATCGACAACAGCCTAACTTGGTTGACTAGTGGTTTTCAAGATCCTGTAATGTCTATTGGTAATAATTACCTTGGTATATTTGATACATCACTTGGTGCTTTTTTTGGTTATGCGACTATTACATACAATGGTACTGATATGACTTTAGCAACATATACCTATGATGACTCAGGTGAAGGTTTAGTTGTTGGTTCTACTTCAGTACCAGAAACGGGCACTTTAGCTTTGTTTGGATTGGCTTTAGCTGGAGTTGCTTTAACGAAAAGAAAGAAGATTAATTAAATGGGTTACATAACTCATTAAAATCCTCGTTTATCGAGGATTTTTTTTGTCTAGTAAATTTAATCTAATTTATTTTAAATAAATACTTTACAATCTAAATGAGAATGATTATCATTAATTTGTCGGTTGGGGATGAGTCCACTACTACTTACTTCTAACCGATATAGATAAGCCTGAGTTTATGTTACAGGACGCGTAAACTCAGGTTCTCCCTAATTATGATGTTGAACTTTTATCTCCGGTTATTAACTATTCCCCAATAGTTAATAACCTTTTTTTTATTCTTTTTTTACTTTATTGAATGACACACATTAAAAAGTTTATCTAATTTATCTTCTGTTGTGATACCAAATCTTAATTTATCTTTTTCGTCGGTTAGGCGAACGTAAACCGCTTGTTGGCATAATAATTCATATATTTTTTCAGCGCTTTCCACGTTGTTAAAGCTTAGAGTCAAAAATAAATCGGTTCCTTTAATTTCTGCTATCACTTCGCTACCAAAAGCTTGCCATAATAGGGCTTCTTGTTTTTTTCTTAATGTGCTTAGTTGTTGTTTTTGCTGTTGATGCCAATCGGTATCTTTTAGGGCGTGTTGGGCTACAACCTGTGCTGGGCCGTTCACTTGCCAAGGCCCTAAATGCTCGTTAAATATATCGCACCAATTTTTATTCGCCACCAAAAAGCCAATACGGATACCCGCTAAACCAAAAAATTTACCAAAAGAGCGAAATACTAATGTATTGCTGTTTTCAACTTGCGAGCAAATAGAATGATCAGCTGTTATTACATCCATAAAAGCTTCATCAACCACTAACAAGCCATTAAGCTCTTGCATTAATGCCTGATATTGCATGATTATTTTACGTGTAAATAACTTACCTGTGGGATTATTAGGATTAATAATAACCAGTACACTATTAGGATAAATAACGTCTATTGGTGGTAACTCATCTAAATAAAAATGTAGCTCATAGCCAGCCTTTTGCCATGCTTGAGCATGTTCCTTGTAGCCATATTTGGGTAGATAAACATGTTGAGAAGCATTATTTTTTAGCTGCCATAATTCAGGCAGTGCTTTTATTATGGCTTGGCTACCGTTTGTTATGGTTATGTGCTCGCACTGGTAATAATGTTTAGCTGCAGCTAATAATTCGCTATTACTTTGGGGTAAGTTTTGCCAAATACTTAATGGAATATGCGGAATAGGGTAGCTCGTTGGTGCAATGCCTGTTGATAGGTCAAGCCATTGTTCTGCAGGTATTTTATATTGGTTAGCTATTTGCTGAAGTTGTCCGCCGTGGATAAGCGCCATGAAGTGATCTCACTGAATTTATGCTTGGTTAGTGTGTAAACGCGATAAAGCTAATTGCTTGCCATAACAATACTATTAACGTGAGTATTAAAGTCGCTCGATTAACGACGGAAACACTTTTAGGAATATCTTCAATCGTTATATTTTCACCACAACCCAAGGTAACCGATTCAACTATTTTACCATTATATTGCGCTGTGCCGCCTAGCTTTTTATTCATCACGGTTGCACCGGCTGCCATAACCCAGCCGCCATTATGGCTTTTGTATGTATTACCTTGTTTATAGGCGTTTGCTAATGCTGTAAGGAATTTACCTTGAATGGCATATAACAAGGTGCATATTTTTGCACTAATAAACCCTAATGCATCATCAAGCCGAGCACTGGCGAAACCAAAAGAGCTAAATTGTGATGTACGATAGCCCCACATTGCATCTAACGTATTGGCAAAGCGATGAATAATCACTAGCGGCGCACCACCAATAATAAAATAGGCTATTGATGCGATAACCGAGTCGTGACCATTTTCTAGCATAGACTCAACCGTTGCTCGCGACATTTCAGTAGGCGTTAATTCTGCTGTTTCTCTACTGACGAGGTAACCAGTAAAGTGCCTTGCTTGTACTAAATTATTTTCTTTTAGCGGTTGGTAAACCTGCATAGCATGTTGATGCAAACTGTTTAAGCCAATAGCTAAATAAAGCACGGTAGCGTCTAATAATATTTGCCAGTACCAAGTTAAATGATTGAGGTATAAAAAATAAAGTAACGGAATAGGCAACACTAAAATAGCCCATGCGAGTGAGCCTAATAATGCCTTTTTTATATTGAAGCGTAATGGCTGTGTTTCGTCTGGTTTTTTATCGGTTTGAAAGGTGTTTAAACGCTTTTCGATTTGTTGAGCAAGCCAACCAAAGCCTACTAAGTAATGATACTGACGAGCTTCACCTAAGTACTTATCAAGTAATAAAGCTAAAATAATTGTTAATGTAAGCGTATAAAAAGGCAGTGTAGAAAATAACCATAAAGTAAGTTCGTTAAATGTCACTTTCTTTCCTTTTTATAGATCTATTTAGTTTATGTCGATGGCGTTAAATGAAAACTCGAGGTGTTATGTTCATAAGTTAGCTTGTTAATAGAGCCATTTTTAAATAAGCCGTAGGCATTCATATTCGAATTATTACCAATATAGCCATAAAAACAACGCAGAGCCTCACCATGAAAAATCACTAAAATATTAGCTGTTTTATAGGCTATCGCAATTTCTTCAAGTGCTTTGTAAATACGTTCACCACAAGTTACAGCGCTTTCTCCACCTTGAGGTGTTAGCTCGGTAAATTTATGCAATAGCTCAACATAGCTAGGATCTTTCGATAAGGTTGTTATTTGCTTACCTTGCCAATAGCCTAAATGTCTTTCGGTAAGGCTAGACTTTACTTGGGTGTTTACGCCAAGCGTTTGTTTACATATTTGAGCGCTGTTTACGGCACGTCCTAAATTTGAAGAGAAAATAACGTCGATATTATGCTTAAGCACGTTTTGAGCTATTTGCTCTGATTGGATTTTACCTAACTCGGTTAAGTTGCTATCAAGCTGTCCTTGAAAACGTTGTATTTTATTCCACTGAGTTTCGCCATGGCGAGCTAAATATAAAGTTGTAATCATAGAACCGTACTTTTGATAATTGCAGCGCAGCATAACTAAATCAGCAACAGTGTTCAATGCACAATATTAATAGTCAGTATCATTTAATCACATTGTATAACTTACCTGCTTCAGGTACTATTTCAGTCAGATTTAGGTGTCAACATTAATGCTTATAATTTAATGAATAAGTATTAATAGAGATGAAACGTGAAACTGGTGAAATACCAGTACTGCCCCCGCAACGGTAACTGTGAGCAGCAATAAAAACCACTGTGTTTATACCAATCGCAACAACCAATTGATCATTTATACTTGTTTAAATGGCCAATTACATCGTTATTTATTTAATAATTAGAACAACTAGTTATTAAAATAAATGCCTTGTATTTGACCATTTATTCTTCATATAAAATAGTTCAATTCATTAATGCGTTTGGTATTCTTCATTCAATGAAAGCATGGGAAGGTATTGCAAAGCGATGAACAGGAGTCCGGAGACCGGCCTAATTTATACTCGACAACTGCGGTGGGCGGCTTTTCAGAGACTAGTAAATTTGTATTAGCCTATAACGTTCTTATTTATAGTTTTCATTTTTTACTAACTTTGATTTCTCCACCGTTAACTATTTAACGGGATTGTTATGAAATTAACTGAAGTAAAATCACCTCTTTCTTTGTTCTTAAGCATATGTGGCTTATTAACTTTGTTAATGATCGCTACACGCGGTAATCATTTTTCTACTTTCAATAGCCTGCCAAGTGCTTCAACAGCTGTGTTCTTTTTAGCAGGTATGTACTTGCGTAAAGTGAAAGACTTTTGGTTTTTTTATATTTTGTCTATCACGATTGATTTAGCATCGTCGTTTTATCGAGGGCAATTTGGTGATTGTTTAACCGCGTCTTATCCTGCTTTAGCTTTTAGTTATGCTGCTATGTTTGCAGCGGGTTATTACGTGCGTCCTGATTGGTCACAACAAAATATGATAACCAATATTGTTAAAGTGAGTGTAGCGTTAATTATTGCTAGCTCTATTGCCTTTTTCATCTCTAATGGTAGTTATTATGCCTTCTCGGGGAAATTTCCTGATTTATCGTGGGCTGAATATGCAACACGAGTAAATAAATACTTTTTTAAATCAGTTTCTAATCCTGTGTTTTATGTTGCTACAGGAATAGTAATGCATTGGTGTATCAATCGTTTTTTCACTGAAAAAACAACAGCTCAACTTTCATCATAAATTGTTGCTTACATCAACTTATTAATAAAAGGCGTTTACTTTGGCATTTGAAAATACTCCTGATAACGTAAAGGGCACAGGCACTATGTGCCCAGCATTAATTGTTGCTGCTCCTTCATCAGGCACCGGAAAAACAACGATTACTGCTGCTATCGCTAGGTATCATCGTAATCAAGGTAAAAAGGTTACCGTATTTAAAGTAGGACCTGATTTTATTGATCCTATGATTTTACGCCAAGCCAGCGGCGAATTAGTGTATCAATTAGATTTGTGGTTAGTGGGTGAACAAGGCTGTAAACAGTTGTTATATAAAGCTGCGCTTGAGTCAGATCTCATTTTGATTGAAGGGGTTATGGGGCTTTTTGATGGTACGCCAAGCAGTGCTGATTTAGCTGAGTATTTTAATATTCCAGTATTAGGTATTATCGACGCTTCTGCCATGGCGCAAACCTTTGCAGCGGTTGCTTTTGGATTAGCTAACTACCGTCCTAATTTGCCATTTTCAGGTGTTATAGCGAATAGAGTTAACACGCCTAGACATACCGAAATATTACAAAATTGCTTGCCTGACGATTTACGCTTTTACGGTCGAATGCCTAAAGATGCCACTATTACGTTACCTCAACGTCATTTAGGTTTAGTACAAGCACAAGAGTTGGCTGATATTGATGTACAACTTGATCAAGCAGCGTCTCATATTGCCGCTACAGGTTTAGCTGAACTTCCTGCCAGTGTCGAGTTTTTTCCTTGTGAAGAGGTTGAACACGAGTATCAACATGAAGGTGTTTTAAAAGGCACTCGTATTATTATTGTAAAAGACAAAGCTTTTAGTTTTATTTATGCGGCTAATATCGCTTTTTTACAAGAAACAGGCGCTGAGCTGGTTTATTGTTCAGCGCTTACAGATGCAGAGCTACCAGCAGGTGATGTGTTATATATTCCCGGTGGTTACCCAGAATTATATGCTGAGCAACTTGTTCAAAATACAAGCTTTATATCGAGCGTACGATCTTTTGCTAAAACCAATAAACCACTGATTGCAGAATGTGGTGGTATGTTGTATTTACTTGAGCAGCTAACTGACTTACAAGATAAAAAGTTTTCAATGGTTGGCTTGTTACCGGGTAATGCCGTTATGCAAAAAAAGCTAGCGGCTATTGGTTCTCAGTGGGTTGAATTACCTTTAAAAGGAACTGAAACGTTAGATAATAATGTAATGCGCGGCCACAGTTTTCATTACTCAAGTGCTGACATCTCGTTAGAACATATTAGTCAAACTAAGCATCACCCAAGTGAACGCTTAGGGGAGTTTGTTTATCAGCACGGTAATATTATTGCGTCGTACATGCATTGGTATTTTCAAAGTAATCCAGAATTAACGGTAAAACTTTTTACTAAATAATGGCTGCAGGGTAGTATGGTGAAATTAAAATAGACTTAAAGGGAAGTTAGGTGACAGCAAATACAGGAATAAAAATTACTATGGCAGCAAGCCCCATAGGTTTTCGTCAAATGAAAATCCCCCTAAAAGTGTTAGCTGTGTTTTTTACTCTTATTGCTTCGTATTTCAGTTTTACAGAGTATATGGACTACAAGCATGAAAAAGATAACTCTTCAGCCATTATCGAAACACCTAAAATTAACGATATTTACTTTATGGATTTTAGGTTACTCACCAAAGATTTAAGACCTCATGAAAAGTACAGAATTGCTAAGGTCGTTGATATAACAGGCGACATTGTTACGCTTATGTATGGCGGTTTTTACTATCAACGTAAACATGCCGTTATTAATGCTATTTATTATGGGCAGCTAAGCTTTAAAGACTACTTTGAAACTAAGCGCTACGATATGCCCCACAATAAAATTAAAAATATGTTTGAAAGTGGCGCAATATATTTAGCTAATAGGCCAGTTCGAAATAAGCTATATGGCAATGTCGTTAGCCCATCAGAAGAACATTATCGTTCAAATCAATTAACCTACGGTAAAAAAGAAAATAGTAAAGGTGAAGCTTTTTTAAATGATCGTTTTAATGAAACAAGGCTAGAAAGTGCCTTTAAATTTTTTCAACAATCAGCAGAATTAGGTTACGCAAAAGGGCAAGTTAATTTAGCTCAAATGTATATTAATGGGCAGTTTGTTAATAAAGATTTTAACAAGGCACTACATTGGTTAAAGCTGGCTTCTTTACAAAGTAGTAAAACCGCTATTTTAAAATACGGTATTGTATGTAAGAAAGTTGAAGAGTGTAATCTTGTTGATTTTTACCAAGAACTCACAAAATCAGGCGTAAACATCAAAGTAAGAAAACTAGACTTTGAGCTTAGCCATTAAATTAGAAAGAAGACAATTATGACAGAACCACGTAATACCTTAACCGATGAAGAAAAACATAAAGCTCGCCAACAAAAAATCAAAGCCAATGTAGATGAGCGTGTAGCAAAAGCTACCGAAGAACGCGGCGTTTTAGTGGTTATTACCGGTAATGGTAAAGGCAAAAGTACTTCGGGTTTCGGTACCGTTTTACGTGCAGTTGGCCATGGATTGAAAGCAGGTGTTGTACAGTTTATTAAAGGATCAAAGTGGGAATGTGGCGAAATGAACATTCTTAAACAATTTCCTGTAGAACACCACGTTATGGGAACCGGCTTTACTTGGGAAACTCAAAGTAAAGAGACGGATATAGCTGCCGCTAAAGTTGCCTGGGAAAAGAGTAAAGCAATGCTAAGTAACCCAAATATAGACATGGTGCTGCTTGATGAAATGACTTACATGGTGAAGTACGGATACATAGATTTAGATGACATTATTGAAACATTAAATAATCGCCCCAAAATGCAACATGTATTAATTACGGGTAGAGCTTGTCATCGACGCTTACTTGAATTAGCCGATACCGTATCGGAAGTTCAACCAATAAAACATGCCTTTAAAGCCGGTGTTAAAGCGCAAAAAGGGTTAGATTGGTAACTTGCTTTTTATGTGATTTATAAGTATTCATGTAAATATAAAAATAAAGGAAGAACCGCCAGAGCTAAAGTAACAACCATACCGAAAAGACCTGGTTTTACTAAGTAACTCTTTTTCGGTTTTTTAGGGTTATAAAATACATTGACCGTGCCATCTTCATTTTTTTGAATATAACTTAATTGTTTTGTAAGCAATGATTTAGCATTGTGGGAGGCTACTATTATCCAAGGTGATACTCTTGTTCCTTGGTATTCCTTTTCACACACCTGATATGTATATAATGAATCAACTTTATAATTTTGCTCGGATACAATTAACTCTGCGTCTCCCGATTTTTTGACTGAAGCATTTTGCAAAACTCCTTTTGTAACTGGCCATTGTTTTATTAACACTTGCCGAATAAGAGAATATAAGCAAACAACTAATGCATAAATTACTACAAAATATAGCACCCCTTGCTTATCTCCTTCAGCAGCAAGTTCCCACATGTTTATTGTATATTCAATCATATATTTAATGACCTATTATCTCTAAATTGCGCTTAACGAACCTTTGAGGCGACGCTAGTTTGGCATTTCTTCTACATTACTGTTTTATCGAGCAAAATAACAACATACCCAAAAGAAAGCCTTACATAAAGAGAAAACTAGCTATTGTAAAAATATACCACAAAGGTTAAAGCGTTCTAAAATATTTTACGAAGTAAATATAGATAAAAATACATAGCTAGTTAATGCAATAAAACAGGCTTATAAAAATCGACCACAATGATAGAGTTAATAATATATCGATAAATTGCTGAACTTATTCCAATTCCCATAACAAGACTTGAGTTGTTAGTTATATATTTTTTATGTATTAAAGAATTCTCTCGTGAGAGCTCTTTAGTGCGCTGTAATTTATGGTAAATATATTAAAGTGCACTTTTATGCAAGATAAAGTGCCTATTTGTGCATGGTTAAATAGTACCTAGTTGTATAAGTTTTAATTAAGTTAGTTTCATAAGAGACTAAAACTTAACTGGGGGATACTATGAATATTATAAAAAATAAAACCTTTCAATTATCGAGTCTAGCGATTGCTTTAAATTTATCTGGTGCAGCTTATGCTGAAGAAACACAAAATCCAGAAGCTGTAAAAGTAAATCCAGGGCTTGAAGTTATTGAGGTAACAGCACAAAAACGCTCACAAAACTTACAGCATGTACCTATTGCAATACAGTCTTTTAATAGCGAAACGCTTAAATCAAAGGGAATAAGTACAGTAACCGATATTGCTGATTCAATTCCAAATGTTGAGCTTGATTACACGTCTGCTTTTAGTGGTTCAACACAAGTATTAGGAGCATTTATTCGAGGTATAGGGCAATCAGATTTTGCCTTTAACTTAGAGCCGGGTGTTGGTATGTATATTGACGGCGTTTTTTATGCTCGCGCTATTGGCTCTGTTGTTGATCTGCTTGATTTAGAGCATATTGAAGTATTGAAAGGCCCACAAGGGACGTTATTTGGTAGAAATACCATAGGTGGTGCTTTAAACATTGTAACACGTAGACCTGCAGACGAATTTCAATATACAGGTGAGGTAACTTTAGGTCGATTCGACCGAATGGATATTCGTGGTGCGGTAGATATTCCACTCACCGATAACTTATATTCTCAAATTTCTTTCTCATCTAAAAACCGTGATGGTTATCATCGCCGATTAAGTCATCCTGCTGCTATTAATTCAGATACAGGATTATTTTCATCAACGGGAGAAGAAAATTTTAACGGTCGTCAAGGTGGCGAAAACAACGATGTTGTTAGGGCTAAGCTTTATTGGGACGCTAGCTCAGATGTGAGTGTTTTACTTTCAGCTGATTTTACTAATGCAAATGAAGAGTCGGCCCCTAATACTTTAATTGATACGTTTACGGTTCCTGGTGGCACATTAGGTGATGCTTACAACGCTTGTATTAGCGGCGCTCCGGCACCATTTTGTAGTACTAATCGTGGCAGCTTACCCGCATTTGGACCAACCAATGCTGATGACGATCCAAATAACGATCGTATCCCTTATGATGATCGTTTTATTACTGACAACATTGATACAAGTTACGGTGGTGGTGCTAATTATTCTTTATTAGATTCTTGGGGGGCATCGGCGACTGTTGATTGGTCCTTAGAAGATAATCTAGATTTAAAAAGTATTACTGCTTATCGTGAGCTAGATAGCTTTTTTGGTTCAGATGTTGATGGTTCTCCATTAGCGATTAACGATACTTCTTTTGCTATGTCGCAAAAACAGTGGTCGCAAGAGCTACAATTAACAGGTTTGTCTTTTGATACCAACCTTGAATGGGTAGCAGGTGTTTATTACTTTCATGAAGAAGGCACATTAGACGACCATGTTGTTTTTGGTGAAGGTTTAGTTCAAGTTTTTGGCCCAAACGAGTTTGATAACGACGCTTATGCATTGTTTTTTCACACAAACTATCAAATTACAGATGCGTTAAGTGCCACAGTTGGTTTACGTTATACCTATGAAGATAAAACCTTTATTGGTGGGCAACGTGATTTAAATGACTTTGCTGGTCAAAACGGTTTTCCTGCACAGGGGTATTCAGATCCAAGTGATAGAACACTCTATTTTCCTACTACAACAAACAATCAAACTTTTTCTAACGTAACCTCAAAGTTAGGTCTTGAATACCGAGTGAATAACGACGTATTAACTTATGTATCGTACTCAGAAGGTTTTAAAAGTGGCGGTTGGACAACGCGTGTAACGGTACCAGTATTAGAAGCACCTGCTTTTAATGAGGAAACAGCCGTTACTTACGAAGTTGGTATGAAGTCTCAATGGTTAGATGACACCTTTAGATTTAATACCGCAATTTTTTCAACGGATTACGACGATTTACAAATTACCGTACAGCGTGGATTAACACCTTTTATTGAAAACGCAGGTAAATCAAAAATTGAAGGTATTGAAGCGGATTTTGTTTGGGTAGCTACAGAAAACTTAAGCTTTACTGGTGCCGTTGGTTTTATTGATGCGCAATACACTGAACTTGATGAAACAGCTGCAATTAAAAAAGGCTTTTTGTTTAACAACACACCAGAACAATCTGCAAGCTTATCTGCTGAGTACTTTTCGTACTTAGAGTCAGGCAGCACAATGAAATACTTCGTAGATTATTCATATACTAGTAAGCAAGCAAATGATGCTGAAAATACTCCTGAATTGATCACTGGCAGCTTAAGTACTGTTAATGCTTCATTAACGTTTAAGCCTGAGTCTGAACGATGGGATGTTTCTTTAGGTGTTAAAAACCTAACAGATGAACGTTATATAGTTTCAGGATTTAGACAGCCAGGCGCTGGCGTTATTGATGGTACATATTCTCGTCCTAGAGAGTGGTATTTAACCTTTAGATTCTATAGCGAATAAATTGTTCTAAGTATCTATCAAACATTTATATCTAAATATTGTATAGCGTTGCCTGCATAACACAGGCAACCATTTTCGGAGAATTATTATGAGTATTAAATTTAAAGCATCAGTGGTTCAAGCAGCACCTGTATTTATGGATTTAGATGGCTGTGTTGATAAAGCCATAGGTTTAATTGAAAGAGCATCTCAAGAAGGTGCCGACATTGTCGCCTTTGGAGAATGTTGGTTTCCGGGCTATCCGTGGTGGATTTGGTTATCGCCAACAGCACATAATGTGCAATATTTTCAGCAATATCATGAAAACAGCCTTGTTGTAGATGGCCCGCAATTTAAGCGTCTTGGTCAAGCTGCCAAAGATAACAATATTTTCTTATCTTTTGGTGCGAGTGAACGCGACCATGGTTCACTTTATATTGCTCAATTCTTATTTGATAACGAAGGTAATTTACTTAAAGGTAGAAGAAAATTAAAACCAACGCATATGGAACGTACCGTATATGGTGATGGTGACGGAAGTGATTTTGATGTAGTTGATACTGAACTAGGGCGCATAGGACAACTCGCGTGCTGGGAACATTTACAACCGTTAAGTAAATATGCAATGTTCAGTATGCATGAGCAAGTTCATATTGCAGCATGGCCTTCTTTTAGTACTTACCCGCAAGCTTATGCTTTAGGCGCAACAGCTAATAATGCCGCTTCTCAAGTATATGCATTAGAAGGGCAATGTTATGTTTTAGCGCCGTGCGGTGTTCTATCTCAAGAAATGTACGATGTACTGGTTACTACTGAAGAGCAAGCTGAATTAATTGGCGTAGGCGGAGGTTTTGCACAAATATATGGCCCTGATGGTAGCCCGTTATGTGAACCGCTTCCTGAAAATGAAGAGGGTCTACTCTTTGCTGAAATTGATTTAGGTGCTATTACTATTGCTAAGTCTTTTGCTGACCCTGTAGGACATTATTCAAGACCTGACGTAACACGATTATTATTTAATAAAACACGACAATTGCCAGTAGATGTTTTATCTCCTACAGATTTGGCTTCTCAGGAAGATGTTGTTATTGAAACTGATGACAATGTAGAAAAATAATATTGAATATTACATCTACGCTATTTTTTAAACATAATAAAAATAGCGTAGGTTGATTTAAAAACTATACTGATTTTAGTTAGAAAGCTTATGTTCAAAAAACATGTTTAAAAGCTCATATCTATATTAAGAGGAAAGCATTATGCCGCAACATAATATGCCTAAAAATTGGCAACCACCCGCTCCCGCATGGCAAGCTAATTGGGATAACAGCGAAGATCCTTTAGTTGTTGGTTATTTTGGAATACAGGCAGACTCGCCAAAGCTTTTAGATGCATGGGCTCAAACAGCTTTAGTCGGTAAATACGCACCCGATAAAATGGAACAAGGTACATATGTCGACAAAGCAGAAGTAAAAAATTATCTATATATTGCTTACTGGCGGCGCTCTGTTTATCAACAGTGGTTAACAGCCGATAACACAAGCGTGTGGTGGGCAAGTGATGAACGTCTTAACGAAGGTGTTGGTTACTGGCGAGAAATTATCGCCATGCCATTAGATCGACTTGAAACCTTAAACTCAAGTACTCAACCTCATGGGGTAAGTGCCGTTGCTGATGAATTAGAAGGCCCTATAGAAGAACATGGTTATGCAGGCGGTATGCGCGATAGGATTCCGCTTTCTGAAAACGACAAGTTACTCAGTAACCAAAAAATTAGCGCACTTAACGAGGGGTTAACCGTCGCTTCTCAAAAATTGAATAACGGCCAGCGTGTTATTGTTATTCCTCCTGAAAACACCTGTGTTATTCGTTCGGGCCAAAACTGGGGTGATTGCGTAGGTGAGCAAGCGTCTTTTTATTTAAAGCAAGTTCATCCCGTGTTATTAAAAGGTATGAAGTATTT
Organism: Pseudocolwellia agarivorans; assembly: GCF_002000085.1. Lineage (GTDB taxonomy): Bacteria > Pseudomonadota > Gammaproteobacteria > Enterobacterales > Alteromonadaceae > Pseudocolwellia > Pseudocolwellia agarivorans. The sequence goes on along the minus strand of NZ_MUZU01000006.1, from coordinate 78,631 downwards.
ACGCGATAACCCTATAGACACACAATGTTATTCAATGCGTTTTGTCGACACTAAAGCCAATAATTGGACTACCATCTCTCAAAGTTTCGGCTTAGGTTATGCGGCGGATATATATGCCTTTGAAAACTGGGCTAAAAGCCATCCAACACATTTAGCTATTTTAGACCGATTTATGAATATGGTGATGACTTTCGGTGAAAACCTGCAATTAAAGTTATGGCATGAAGTTGTTGTTCTTCCTAAAGAAGGTTGTGAATTTGAATACATTAATTGCCACAAAAATACAGGATTATTGAGCTACGCTTAAAAAAAGCGTATCTTAGGTGATACGCAACTTTTTGTATTATACCCGTAACCATTCAAGATACTCTGAAATAACCTATTGAGTGGTAACGGGGATAAAAGTAAACAAAAATAATAGAGGTATGAGTGATGGGGTTTTTCATCTCAGACGGTTACCGAAAAAACGCTCAAGATGTTGGTGATAAAAAACATCAATTTGAATACTGGAGCGATATTGTCTGTAATGAATTTGTTAAACTCGATTGTATTAAAAAGGACGATAATGCGGATCAACAGTTTTACGGTGAATTACGCGGTGGTGTAGGTATTGGTGATGTACGTTTTGCTGAGGTTATTTCAGACTCTCATCAAGTGGTACGTTCTAAACAGCAAATAAGTAAAACATCAGAAGCTGATTTTTTAATTAGCTTTCAACTGGCTCAGCAAGGCATTGTTAGGCAAAGTGGTAGAGAAGCCATTTTAACCCCAGGCTCTTTTGCAATGTACGATAGTACACAGCCATACTCTCTCTCGTTTAAAGAAAACTTTCATCAATTTATTGTACAGATGCCCAAAGATGTACTAAGCCGCCACCTAATGAACCCCGAGCAATATACCGCCATTCAAATGTCTGGCACCTCAGGCTTAGGTGCTGTTATGACCAACTTTATATTGTCGATGACCAAAGAGTTAAGCCACCTCGATCAAGCCTCAAACGAATTATCAAACAATATTATAAACATGATCGCAATGGCGTTTAGCTCGTCAGTTATGTTAGAGCAAGTAGGCAGTAACTCAGTAGTAAAAGAATCTTTAATAAATCGCATTCATCAATACATTGAAACTAACTTGTGTAACACCAATCTTAGTAACCAATCTATAGCAGCCTCTCAAGGCATTTCAATTCGCTACTTAAATAAACTTTTTGAAGAACAAACTGAAAGTGTACACAGTTTAGTGCTAGAGAAACGCTTAAATAGGGGCTTAAAACTACTACAGGATCCCTATTATTCAGGCCACAGCATTGAAACCATTGCTTATAATGTGGGCTTTTCAAGTGGGGCTCATTTCTCACGATGCTTTAAAAAACACTTCGGACAAAGCCCTAGTCAATTTAGGTAATTTATATAGTATGTCTGAATCATATTATTTAACGGTATTATTTAAGCATGCATAGTGTTGCTTATATTTTTCGTAAAATAATGATTATTGTGTATTTGGGGCTACCACAGAATCTAATTTTATTTAGTGTGTTGATTAAGTTTTAAAAGACTAAAAAAGAGTAATCATTGATTACTCTTTCTGCTAGCGCTTTAGTTGTGCTTCTAGCTTGGCAGCTATTGCGTTATTTCAGCGACTTTAAATTACCGAGTCCTACTTTAATCTGCTTTAGGAAAATCTATTTGATTTTCAGGCTTAGCGGCATCAAATGCAGGTAGTTTATTGCAGTTGTTATAAATAGCTAAAATATTAGGGTAGGGTGTCATATCAAGCTTAAAACGCAGAGCATTGTACACTTGCGGAATAAGGTATAAATCGACTAACGATACTGTGTCGCCTAAGCTATAAGGCGCAGCTTTAAGTTGACCTTCTAACGCGTTAAACCCTTTGTTTATCCAATGAAAATACCACTGCATTTTTTCATCTTCATTCACGTTTAGTGTTTGCGTTAAATATTTAAGCACACGTAAGTTATCGAGTGGGTGAATATCGCAGGCAATTAAATCGATCATGCTACGTACTTCTGCTGCTGCAAACGCGTCAGTAGGAACGAGTGGATGCTGCGGATACAGCGCTTCTATATATTGAATAATAGCGCCAGACTGGCTTAAAAACCGACCGTCGTCAGTTTCTAAACAGGGCACTAGGCCCTGAGGTTGTTTATCAGTATATGGGGCTTGTGTATGCTCACCAGTTAGTAAGTTTACCGGTACTAGCGTGTGTGCAGCGTCTTTTAAGTTTAATGCAATTCTTACACGGTAAGCCGCAGAAGAACGATGGTAGCTATAAAGTTTCATATATACACCTGTTCACTAGCTAACGTATTTGTTTGCGACAGCAGGAAGTACCGTACCTACCACCTCACCAAAACCAATTCTTACAGCGCCTTCACGTTGACATGAAGCGCGCATAATAATGGTATCACCGTCTTCTAAAAAGGTACGCTTTTCACCGTTTGGTAAACTAAACGCTTCTTTACCACCTTTACTTAACTCCAATAAAGAACCTGCTTCAGGCTCTGTTGGGCCCGATTGTGTACCTGAACCTAATAAGTCACCTGCGCGCATAGTACAACCGTTACTTGCATGGTGGGTTACTAGTTGTGCTGCGGTCCAATATGAGTGTTTAAAGTTAGACGTTGAAAGTTGAACCATAGGTTGGTTAGCATCACGCATTTTTTGTGTTTCAATGTAGCATTCAAGATCTATGTCTAAGTTACCTTGCGCTGAGTTTTTGTCAGAGCTTAAATAAGGCATAGGTGCAGGATCTGCTTCAGGGCGTGTGAACGAGTCGCGATACGGAGCAAGTGCTTCCATGGTTACAATCCACGGTGAAATAGTTGAGGCAAAGTTTTTCGCTAAAAACGGCCCTAAAGGTTGGTATTCCCACGCTTGAATATCGCGTGCAGACCAATCGTTAAAAACACATAAGCCGAATAAGTGATCTTCAGCATCGTCAATATCGATTTGCTCACCTAAGTGTGTTTCTTTACCAATAAATAAGCCCATTTCTAGTTCGTAATCTAAACGCTTACAGGGGGCAAAAATAGGTGCTTCCATATCAGGTGTTTTTGTTTGGCCAATAGGGCGATGAAATTCTTGGCCTGAAATATCGATAGTTGAGGAACGACCGTGGTAGCCAATAGGGATCCATTTATAGTTTGGTAATAATGGGTTGTCGGGTCTGAATAATTTACCTACTGAGGTTGCATGATGAATTGATGTGTAAAAATCAGTGTAATCACCAATAACACAAGGCATGCCGTATTCAATATTGGCTTGGTCAATTAAACAGTCAGCAATTTTATCTTGTAAATTTGAACCAGTTCTAAGGGCTTGAGACAAGGCTAATCGTAATGCTGAGTTTGCTTCTTTACCCATAGCCATTAAGGTATTTAATGTAGTTTCGCTACCAGCTTCTAGCGCTTGTTGAGCAAGCCCAGTAAAGATGTTTTTTTGCGCTAATGCCGCTAAATCTACAACTTTTGAACCTATAGCAACTGCGCCACGAGGTGCTTCATTACTCTCTTTAGGTTTAACAATAGCAAAAGGTAAGTTTTGAATAGGGAAATCGCTGTTTTCATTCGCACAGCTTACCCAGCTTGTTAAGTTTACGTCATGAGTTTCATTAATTTGTGTCATTATTTATTCCTATTATTGGGTATAAAGGCAAGATTATTTCTTACCATTAAAATGCTTTTTCATGTTGCCCCAGCAGGCTAAATAGTTTTCTTGTTTAGCGGGTGTGGTTAGGGCAAATTTTGTTGGTTCAATCACATAACGCGACTCGAACATAAAGGCTAATGTATTTTCGTATCGTTGCGGAGCAAGTTCTGCATTGCTGGCTTTTTCGAATACATCAGCTTCTGGACCATGGGGTGTCATGGTGTTATGTAAACTCATTCCTCCGGGCACAAAGCCTTTTTCTTTCGCGTCGTAAACACCTTCAATTAGTCCCATAAATTCACTCATAATATTACGGTGATACCAAGGTGGACGGAATGTGCCTTCTGCCACCATCCAACGAGGAGGAAAAATTACAAAGTCTACGTTGGCGACACCTTCTTCACCACTAGGTGAAGTAAGTACGGTAAATATTGAAGGATCGGGGTGATCAAAACTTACCGTATTCATTACATTAAAGCGCGATAAATCATATTTATAAGGTGCGCTAGTACCGACCCAAGCAACTACATTCAATGGTGAATGATCTAAAGCGGCTTGATGTAGCTCACCGCAAAACTTAGCAATAAGTTGGTAATCACCTTCTACGTCTTCAAACCATGCAGTAGGGTATTGAAAGTCGCGGTCGTTAGCATAACCATTTGCGCCTACAGGGCCACGTTCTGCTAAGCTCAGTGCATGGCCGTAGTTTTCACAAATGTAACCACGAATAGGGCCTTCAACAGGATCTATTTTAAAAGTGATACCACGTGGAATAACTAAAATTTCACCGGGTTTTACGTGCAAAATACCTAGTTCAGTATAGGCAATTAATTCACCTTGCTGAGGAACAAACAACATTTCGCCATCAGCACTGTAAAAAAAGCGATTACCCATGCCTTGGTTTGCGGTATAAACATGAATACCAATACCTGCTTGGCCTTTGGCATTACCGTTAGCAGCCATGGTCGTTAAACCATCAATAAAATCAGTTGGCTCAGTAGGTAGTGGTAAAGCGTCCCAACGCATTACATTGGGCGGGCATGTTACTTCAGTAATCGGCCCTGTTCTTAATAAACCTTTATCAATAGGAGCAAAGTCACCCATACTGATTGAAGGTTGAATTCGGTACATCCACGTTCTACGGTTTTCATTACGTGGTGCAGTAAATGCGGTACTACTAAATTGTTCAGCGTATAATCCATATGGACATTTTTGAGGATTAAATTGGCCAATAGGCAAAGCGCCCTCAAGTGCTTCTGACTCGTGCTCATTGCCAAAGCCGTTTGAATACTTAAGAGAATTAATATCTATCATTATTAGTCTCCTTTAATGTGGTTAATACCCTGTTAATGTAAACAAAAGAATGAGCGTGGTTCACTTTACTTCTCCTGCTATGGTTAAAGCTTCTTCCAGTATTGTTAAATCACCAATATGATTAGCTAATAATAAAATGAGTCGAGCATTTGCGCTTTCGCTTTGTTGGCGATCTAAATTTCTATGTAAATCTGTAAGTGACGCATAAAACGCATCAGGATCTGTAAAGTTTGCTTCTACATTTAGTTTCATTTTATTTCTCCAACTCAAAACCGAGTGCGGTTTGTATTGCACTACTTACTTGCACGTTTGATAAGCTTTTCCAACGACCCGTAATAATTTGATCGGGTCTAAATAGGTAAGTTGAACCTGGTGTTAAGTCGTAACGATCTAAAATGATATTTTTATGATCGATAATAATTTGATGCGCTATTGTTGTTTGAATTCTACTGTTTTTAGCTTCATCGTTATTACCGGTTACTAACAATAGTTTAAGGTCGTCTTGATGCGCGAGTAAATTAAGTTCGGCAATTAACTTTTCAGGTGTTTGTACATCAATGTTTACCATCAGTGTAAAGGTATTACCTAAGTAGTCGATTAGCCAACTTTCACGGTTATCAATAAGCAATGGCGCGTCTTTTGGTGCTGAGCCTAGTGTTAAATTGGTATTAAATGTTTCCACTTCAATACTATTTAATGGTGAGTCGTTGTAACTGCAAGGTAAAGAAAGGCGTCCACTGTTGACTAAGGTACGCGCAAAATTATAATTTTTTGCTAATTTTAAGGTTTCATCTCTAAAAATACGGCTGATTTCATTTTTAGGGGTAATAAAATCTGTTGAACGAGTAGAGTTCATAATGTTTTCATTAGCGGCGTGCTGACGTTCAGTATTGTAGGTTTCAAGTAAGGTGACAGGTGCTTTACCTTGTAAAACGCGTGCTAGTTTCCAACTTAAGTTGTCTACCGACTGAATACAGCCGTTTGCTCCACGTGCACCAAAAGGTGAAACCTGATGCGCTGCATCACCAACAAAAATAACGTTGTTATGAATAAAATGATCCATTTTACGGCATTGAAAGGTGTAAACGCTGGACCACTCAAGATCAAATTCAATACCTTCACCTAACATAGCTTCAATACGAGGCCTAACTACTTCTTCTTGCTTTTCAACATCAGGATCAGCATCCCAACCCAATTGTAAATCTATGCGCCATACGTCATCTGCTTGTCTGTGCAGTAAAGCTGATTGATTTTTATGAAAAGGAGGATCAAACCAAAACCAGCGTTCAGTAGGAAAGTCTGCTTTCATTACTACATCAGCAATTAAGAATCTGTCTTGAAAAACTTGGCCTTTACTTTCTAGCCCAAGCATCGTTCTAATTTTACTGTTTGCGCCATCAGCAGATAATACGTAATCACTTGTGATTGTGTATTCGCCATCGGGTGTGGCAACGGTTAAGGTATTTAGGTTTTTAGTAGACTCTATAGCAAGTACTTTGTTTTTCCAGCGTAAATCAATTTGAGGAAAATCCTGAGTGCGATCTACAAGGTATTCCTCAAAATAATACTGCTGTAAGTTAATAAAAGCAGGAAGCTGATGATGATCTTCGGCTAATAAATCAAAGTCGTATACCTGTTCACTTTGAAAAAATACTTTCCCTTTTTTCCACGTTATGCCCTTATCAACCATACGTTTGCCACAACCGTATCGATTCATAATTTCAAGGGTTCTTTTAGCGAAACAAATCGCACGAGAACCGACACTTACCGTATTGTTATCATCTAGCACCACACTCTTTATACCTTGCAATGCAAGATCTATTGATAGGGCTAATCCTCCAGGTCCAGCACCAATAATAACCACCGGATGGTGCGCTGGTGTTGCTGTGTTTTGGTCCGCACTTTTCCTATAAGGGTAAATAGGATTTGTATATGTGTTTTGCATTTTAAATCGCCTCTAGTAAGACTGTTTATTAATCAACTATATTCTCAAGTGAGACTATTGTACAGTTTTTTATTTTAATCTATTGTCATTTTACTGTTGTTTTATGGGTTTTTAAGTACTCTTTCTTAGGTGGTTATAAATAAATGGTTTCACATAAGAGTTATTGTGTGTTAACTTTGTTGCGTTGAATTAAATTAATTAGAGGTATTTATTATGGCTAGCAAACCTTTTGCGTCATCTGCCGATTTAGGCGTTAAAACTGAAACTCTTGAAGTATTGGCTGATGGGGTTTACGCCTTAACAGCAGAAGGGGATCCAAATGTAGGGGCAATAGAAGCAGAAGACTTTATTATTGCTTTTGAAGCTCGCGCAACACCAAAAGCTGCAAACGATTGGCTTGAGATGTTGAGAAAACATACCAACAAACCTGTTAAGTATTTAGTATTGTCTCATTATCATGCTGTTCGTGTTTTAGGTGCTTCAGCATTTGGCGCAGAATCTATCATTGCTCATGATAATACTAAGGTGTTAATTGACGAGCGCGGTAAACAAGATTGGGCGAGTGAATTTGGTAGAATGCCTCGTTTATTCAGAGAACCAGAAGGTATTCCAGGTTTAACGCAAGTTGACATTACTTTTAATAATAAAATTGAAATTCCATTAGGGGGCGATAGAGGCTCTTTAATTTTAGAATATTGTGGTCGTGGTCATACGGCTGGCGATATTGTTGCTTGGTTGCCTAAGCATAAAATCTTATTTGCTGGCGACTTAGTTGAAGCTGCCGCTGCACTTTACACTGGCGATGCGTTCCATTTTGATTGGGCAAAAGAAACATTAGATAAAGTTAAGTCTTACCGTGCTGAAACACTTGTAGGTGGTCGTGGAGCTGTTGCTCGTGGTATTGAAAATGTTGACGCGGCTATTGAACAAACGCGTGGCTTTTTAAATGGCATGATTGAAAAAGTCACTGAGGTTCACAAACGTGGTGGTACAGTTAAAGAAGCGTTTGAAGAAACTCGTGATCTATTAGCGCCTAAGTTTGGCATGTGGCCTATATTTGAACATTGTTTACCGTTTGATGTTCAGCGTTTATGGGACGAATGTGACGGTATAGATTGGCCTCGCATTTGGACTGATGAGCGTGATCAAGAAGTATGGAATAAATTACAAGATTAGTTTTTACTTCCTTGGTTATACGTGGCTATATAGCTGCGTATATACCCGTTACCAATCAAGGTGTGTATTTTAAAGCGCTTCTTCGATGGGTTTAAAAACAATTTATGGGGCTTATTAACTTTAGTCAGGTTCCTACATGTATGTAGACCTTAGATTTTGTTTGGAACGTAAAATCTGTGCTTAAATTGTTTTTAGTTCGCACTGAAACCTGCATCTTGAATGGTTACGGGTATAATCACTTTTTTCCATCATTATATAAATATGCTGTGGCTAGTTGTGTATTTGATACTAGCGACAATGATAACAAATCAACTTTATATACAAACGATAATGTAATTACCCTTCAGCTTTCGTATAATGATTTTTAATTAGAAAATCAAAACCGATGGAGACAGCATGGCAACAAGTCCTAGAGCTGTAATGTTAAATCTTTTTGTGCCATATCGTATGGTAAACCTAGCGACAAACATTAGTAATGCCTGCTCAAAAATTTATAAAAATGATTTTGATTTAACTATTCCTGAGTGGCGTATTCTTGCTCGTTTAGCTGAACACGATAAGTTGAATGCAAAAGATGTGGGCGAAGTTACCTTTATGGATAAATCAAAAGTATCTAGAGCCGTAAAGGTACTTGAAGAAAAAGACTACATATTAAGAACAAAAGACACTAACGATAATCGCGCTAATTATCTTTCTTTAAAAGAAGAAGGGCGTGAAATGTACAAAAAAATAGCCCCCAAAGCGTTAGATTGGGAAAAACAATTAATTAGTGTTTTAGATGCTAGTGAATACCGAGATTTAATGAGAATACTTGAAAAGTTAGACAAGCAAGTTGTGATCATGGAATCAGAAGAAGCTAACAAAGCTTAAATTTAAAAATAAGCAGACCCTCATATCAACGGAAGCCGAAATGAACGTAACATTAAAACAAATTAGAGCTTTCGTCACCGTTGCAAAAAGCAGTAGTTTTGCTGAAGCGTGTGAAATTCTTCATTTGTCTCAACCCGCTTTAAGTATTTCTATTAAAAATTTAGAGTCTACCGTTGGTGGCCCTTTATTTATTAGATCAACTCGCAGCGTTTCTTTAACGCCTGAAGGGGAAGATTTTTTTCCGGTAGCCAAAAATTTATTAATTAACTGGGACGATGCTTTTAGCGACTTAGGAAATTTGTTCTCGTTAAATAGAGGTAAATTAACACTGGCGGCTATGCCTTCTTTTGCCAGCAGTGAATTGCCAGCCCAATTACAAAAATTTAAAGCAAGCTTTCCAAAAATTAATATAAAAGTACATGACGTAATCGCCGAAGACGCTGTAAATATGGTACGCAATGGGCAAGTAGAATTAGCGTTAACTTTTGATCCTGACGAAGCTGATTATTTGCATTTTGAGCCACTGTTTACCGATAACTTTATCATTGCACTTCCACAAGAACACCCGTTATTAAAGCACGATATTATTACGTGGCAAATGGTGTCGCAATACCCTTTTATAACGCTACAGCGCCCGTCGAGTATCAGGCAATTAATTGAAACATCATTAAGTGATGAGAATATTGATTTAAATATAGAGTTTGAAGCAAATCAGCTTGCCACTATTGGGCAAATGGTATCTATTAACTTAGGTATTAGTGCTATGCCGTCTTTATGTAGAACACATTTACAAGCGCAAGGCGTGGTTTGTAGGCCGTTAACATCACCACCCATTAGCCGTAGAGTCGGTATTGTTACCCGTACGCGTTATCCTCTTTCAAGTGCAGCTAAAGCTTTTATCGACATTATAAAAAACGAGTACCATTCTCGAAAAGTCTAAAATTTGTAACTCATTGTAAGTATTTACATTTTATTAACGTTTGAATGTTTCTTTGTAATAAAATTGACATAAATATTTTATAAAGTGTGCAAAAGCCTTCGCCTTGAAAACTTACTTTGAAAAAGCAATTACAAACAATTATTGAAAATGAGCAATTAACGGCTTTATTTCAACCTATTTATAACACTAAAGAAACAGCTGTATATGGATATGAAGCGCTTATTCGAGGACCGTCTGATAGCCCGTTACATAGCCCGCAAGCTTTATTTGATGAAGCCGTAAATCATGGACTTTTATCAGAACTTGAATTGGTTTGTAGGCGCATATCTATTGCGCGTTTTGTAGAGTTACAGCTTAAAGGGAAGTTGTTTTTAAATGTTAGTCCTATGGTGTTTTTACAGTCAGATCATCCACAGGCTGTTACCTTATCTTATTTAAAAGAACATAACTTATCGCCAGAGCAAGTGGTTATTGAACTAAGCGAGAAATACCCGATTGATGCATCAGATCTTCTACAAACGGCGCTATTGCATTATCGTAACTTAGGCTTTCAAATAGCGGTTGACGATTTGGGAGCAGGGTATGCGGGACTTAAACTTTGGTCAGAAGTTAAACCCGATTATGTAAAAATAGATCGGTATTTTATTAATCAGTGTGATCAAGACCCAATAAAAAGAGAGTTTATAAAAAGCATTCTCAACTTGGGGCAAAGTATTAACGCTAAAGTAGTAGCAGAAGGTATTGAAACCCAAGGCGAGTTTGAACAATTAGAAGAGTTAGGTTTGTCTATTTACCAAGGCTTTTTATTTGCAAGGCCTGCGTTATATCCTCCGTTAGAGCTACCGGTAATATTGAAAAATAGGCAGCGTTCGCAACTTTACCCTGTTCATTTCGAACAAGTTGCTAGCTCGTTATTACAAAATTTAACTCCTTTGTCTCATAACGAATTAACAAAAAATGTTGTTGAATATCTTCATAAAAATCCAAAAATAAATTCAATTCCTGTGGTTAAAGATCATAAGCCTATTGGAATGATCCTACGGGATCACATTCTAGAACTGTTTTCTACACCCTATGGTCGAGCGTTAAATGAGAAGAAACCGGTTGTAGAAACAATGCTGAAAAATCCAGTCATTGTTGATGTAGATGCAAGGTTAGACGAAGTCGCTCAAATGGTGACTTCTGAACATAATGAGAAATTACTATGGCACTTTATTTTAACGCAAAAAGATAAATACATAGGTATTGGCTCTGTTCGTGATTTATTGCGACAACTTACGCAGTTGCAATTACAGCATGCTAGGTACGCTAACCCATTAAGTTTACTACCAGGTAACGTACCTATTTATAGACATGTAGATAAATTAATTTCTTGTAAACAAAATTTTCACTTTGCTTATTTTGATCTAAATAATTTCAAGCCTTATAACGACCAATACGGTTATGCTAAAGGCGACCAAATTATTCAGTTAGTGGCTAATCTTGTGCAGCTGCATTGCCAAGGACCTGATTTTGTTGGTCATATTGGTGGTGACGACTTTGTTGCTGTATTTCAAGGAAAACACTGGAGAAGCAGCTGTGAAAAAATACTTGAAGATTTTGATCAGCAAATAAAGCAGTATTACACCCAAGAACATCTACTCGCCGGGGGGATTAAATCTCAATCTAGAACAGGCGAATTACAGTTTTATCCTTTATTGAGTTTAGCGGTTGGAATTGTAGAGCCTAACCTCGATTTATGTTTATCGCACCACGACATCGCTGAAATGGCAACTGCTGCTAAAAAGCAAGCCAAACAAGCAACTCACTCATCTATTTTTGTGTGTCAGCGCGGTGCTCCTTCTTACAGGATAAGAGAAAATCAGAAAAAGAAAGTGCTAGAAAGTGTATTGTAATTTCTTTCACAAAAAATAAACCTATTTGAATAATACATTAATAGGTTTATTTACCTCTAAGTTTACAGCTAAATCTAGTCTACTCTTACAACTAAAATATACTTTTATTATTGTCTCTGATATAACAGCAGCGTTATCGGTTGTTACAGCAGGCCTATTGAAAAATATATTTTCGTTAGACTATAGTTATGTTTCTATTTCGGTATGCTTATTAGCAACCATTGCAGCGGTATTAATATCGGGTAAATATCGTTTGTTAGAGCGTATAGCCACTTTTTTTTGTTGTGTTATTTACTGTATTTACTTTTGCTGCTGTTTTTATGATCGCACCTGATTTTGTATGGCAAAGTGCTCAATATATACCAGAATTAAGTTTTGATACGACTCAAGTACTTTTTTTAATTGCGTTAATTGGTTGGATGCCCACAGCCGTTGGCATCTCTATTTTTCAATCATTATGGGTAAATGCAAAGTCAAAAGAATTAGGTCGAAGAGTAACCATGGCTGAAGCCCGTTTTGACTTTAATTTTGGTTACTTTTTAACAAGTATTCTGTCTATTTGTTTTTTATTTTTAGGTGCAGCCTTACTTTATAACAGCGGTACAGAAATGCCCTCTAGCGCGGCTGGCTTTGCTTCAATGTTAATTACTATGTTTGCTAGTGCAATCGGCGATTGGGTTATTCCTCTCATATCAGCTGCGGCAATAGCGGTAATGACCTCGTCATTAATGACAGTCTTAGATGGTTATCCCCGTGCTTTTCAGGCAATGCAAAAAATTATATCGCCTAATTCGGCTGAAGATAATCGATACTATTATGCGACATTATTGGTACAAATTTTAGGTGCGATATTACTGATTATATTTTTATTAAAGTCTTTCAGAACCTTTATCGATCTTCCCATTAGCATCTCTTTTTTAACGGCACCATTAATTGCTTGGTTAAATCATAGAGCTATGTATGGTGATGAAGTAGCTGAAAAAGATAGGCCAACTAAAGCCATGAGAATATGGAGTATAGCGAGTATTGTTATACTAGCGGTAACTAGCCAAGTTTATATTTATTACAACTTTTTCTTAGAATAGATAAAGTAAAGGAGGTTTTTTTATAGTTAGCTCGCCTTGACATATTATGTCTTAAGTTGATAGGGTAGAGTTAATTAACCCGAATTTGGGGTTATTAATAAATACAAGGATAAAAATATGGAAATAATTTTTGAGTATGTTTTAACTGTACCTTTCGCGATATTAATATTTATTATTATTACCTTAAAGTCGTCAATAAAATTTGTTCCTCAAAATAGAGCTTGGGTTATTGAACGTTTTGGTAAGTATCAATCAACTAAGGTTGCAGGGTTAAACTTTATCATTCCTTTTATCGATCAAATTTCTGCAAACCGTTCATTAAAAGAGCAGGCTTACGATATTCCAGGGCAATCTGCTATCACTAAAGATAATATTTCTTTGCATGTTGACGGTGTTTTATATTTTCGTGTGTTAGACCCATATAAAGCCACTTACGGCGTCGAAGATTATGTGTTTGCCGTAACCCAAATTGCGCAAACCACTATGCGTTCCGAAATAGGTAAAATAGATTTAGATAAAACCTTTGAAGAGCGAGATATGCTTAATAGCCGCATTGTTACTTCTATTAACGAAGCCGCAGCTGTATGGGGTGTTGCTGTTTTACGTTACGAAATTAAAGACATTACGCCACCACAATCTATTATGCATGCGATGGAATCTCAAATGAAAGCTGAACGAGAGCGTCGCGCTAAAATACTTGAGTCGGAAGGTGAAAAACAAGCAGCTATTAATATTGCGGAAGGTGAAAAGCAAGCACAAGTACTGGCTGCTGAAGCTGAAAAACAAGAGCAAATATTAAAATCAGAAGGTGAAGCTAAAGCAATTATTGCCGTGGCAGACGCACAAGCTGGCGCATTAAAAGTGGTAGGTGAAGCAGCCTCAACTGAACAAGGGCAAAAAGCGGTTCAACTCGACTTAGCCACTAAAGCCATTGCTGCCAAAGCAGCCATTGCCAAAGAGTCGAGCATTGTTTTATTACCCGACAGCGCAACTGAAGCAAGCTCACTCGTTGCACAAGCAACCACCATTATAAGTGCACTAAATGGGAGTAAATAACAATGAATGAGTGGCTTACACAATATTTAGCTGAAACCATTGTTGCTATTGGACTGTTATTATTAACCATTGAAGTGGTTATTTTGGGGTTTGCTACTTTTATACTGTTTTTTATGGGCTTAGCCATGGTTTTGACTGGTACCGCAATTTGGTTAGATATATTACCCCATAGTTATAACAGCGTATTAATGTCTACCGCTTTGATCACTGCAATACTAGCTTTTAGTTTGTGGAAACCTTTAAAGCGTATGCAAGGCGATACCGAAAGCAAAGAAGTAGACAGCGATTTTGTGGGCGAATGTTTTATAGCAGAGCAAGCTGTTAGCTTACGAGAAAATCCTGATTATAAATTTTCAGGCATTATGTGGAAGCTGAAATCTGAACAAGAAATTGAGGCAAACACTGAAGTCAAAATAATCAAGGCAGAAGTGGGTACGTTGTGGGTAACGCCTGTAACTAAACACAACGCAGTGTGCTAAATTAATTAAGTTAAAGCATAAGAGCCTGTAATACTTGTTATTACAGGCTTTTTTTTATTTGTTAAACTTTAATAAAAATTAGTGTAAGTTGATCTACTCTATAAAATCATACGTAATGTACTGTATATTAGTGGAAATTTTTAAGTTATTTCAACGGTCTTTTGATAGCGAGAATAACTTAATAATAACGACAAAAATGGAAGTAAATAAAATAAATACCATGAGTTTATTTATCTTATGTTAGTAGTTGACGAACTCGCTAAACAAGCGATCAAGCTACTACAAATCTATATTGAGCATTTAGGCTTTAAACCCTTAATTCATTTTGAATTAGAAGGATGTTTTCAGTCATCAAATAAGCATTCGCAACCGTTAGATTATGCTACTTTAAACAAGCAACTTGCTGCTTTAAATATTGATGGGCAGTTGATCCCTGAATATTGGTCAAATCAATGGGAATATATTTCTTTGTTTAACGGTCAATCTCCTCTGAAAGAAGCTGATAATTTATCTTGTGCCATTAAAAAAATTCCGACGTTATTTGCATTGCAAGGGATCAAACATACGTTAATTAAACCCGTTGTATGGTCTGGCGATTCAGGTAAGTTGGCATTAGGCAGCAAAGATATTTTTACAAACGAACAACGAGCCGTACATATTCCCAACGCGATTCAAATGAATATTAGTGCGCTTGATGATAGAGGTAAAAATATTATTCCTTATCATGGCTTTGGTGAATATTTACAGCAGTGTTTTTTGCATTCAAGTTTATCTTGTTGTTTATTATATATGCCTGAAGAAGAGGCTTTTGAGCGTTTAAAATTAAAAGATAAGTATGGCCTTGCTCAAGAGTTATGTTCTCCAATTGATCTATCGGGTGGGCATCAAGGCAGTATTGCGCTGTATAAAAAGGTAGGCAAACATAATCAACCGATGGGTGAAGAACCTTTATTGTACGACCATAACAATAAGGTAATGGTTTCAACCTCTGATTGGGAAAAAACAGCGCGAATAGAACACCGTTTAGGAGCTTCAAGTGTTTATTATAATGCTTATACTAATGTTGTCTTTGGGTTACTTAATTTAATTGAAGCATTAGAACAGTATACTCATAACGCATGCGCTAAAGAGCAAAATAATAATACTCAAGGGCAATTACCTGAATCTTTATACGACAAAGGGAATAAACAAGGTGCCATTAGCTTATTTATGGAGAGTAGTTGGTTTAATACTTCTTTAAATAAAATAGAGCTGAAAGTGAACCAAATATTTCCTGATACGTATAAAGTAACAGAAGCATTAGGTGATAAATTAAAGTTAGCGATAGTACAAACCTATCAGCAAGCTATTATCCTTGAAAAATAACGATATAAAAATAATCAAAATTTAAACAAACATAAGTTAATTTATGAATATACCTCTAACGCAATTTAAAACTCCGTTACTTGATGGTAGCTCCATTGAAAGTAAGCGCGAAGAAATTAAGCTATATTTCCAAAATACTTGGCAAACTTACGAGTCGTTGTTTTCTCAAATTAATAACGATGAAGCCTATTTTTCAAAGCCTGAGCGTCTTAGGCATCCTTTAATTTTTTATTATGGGCATACGGCTACTTTCTTCATTAACAAGCTTATTTTAGGTAAATATATTCATAAACGACTGAATCAGCATATCGAGTCTGTATGTGCTGTGGGTGTTGATGAAATGAGTTGGGATGATTTAAATACTGCAAATTATCAATGGCCAACCGTTGAAGAAGTTAAGGATTATCGTGCTTCGGTTTATTCATTAATGCTAAACCTTATTGATACCATGGAGCTAACGCTTCCTATTCAACAAAACTCATTAGCTTGGGTAGTGTTAATGGGGTGTGAGCACGAGCGTATTCATCTTGAAACCTCTTCCGTTATTATGAGAATGCTACCGCTAGCCGATTTAACACAGACGGCCGAATGGTCGCCTTGCGAGGTTTTTGATCAAGCTCCTCTCAATCAGTTAATACCCGTAGCAGGAAAACAGCTAACTTTAGGTAAGAAAGATGAAGATAAAACCTACGGTTGGGATAACGAATACGGTGAGCTATCTGTTGATGTAGATGATTTTAGCGCGTCTAAATTTTTAGTTACTAACCAAGAGTTTCTTGAATTTGTGCAAGCGCAAGGTTATCAAAAAACACAATATTGGACTGAAGAAGGTCAGCATTGGTTGTCATTTAAAAAACCGACCATGCCTGTGTTTTGGCTTGTTGAAAACGGTGAATACTTCCAACGTAATTTATCTTCAATTATACCTTTACCATTAAATTGGCCTGTTGAAGTTAACTATTTAGAAGCAAAAGCATTTTGTAACTGGAAGAGCGAGCAAACCGCTAAACATATTCGATTACCAACAGAAGCTGAATGGTATTGTCTACGAGAAGATTTACCTGAAGACACCACGAGCGATAAAGTATCAGGTAATGTAAATTTAGCGTCTTTTGCTTCTTCTTGTCCGGTAAATTATTTTGAAAATAACCAAAGCGAGTTTTACGATATTGTTGGTAATGTGTGGCAGTGGACAGAATCAGCAATAGATGGCTTTAACGGCTTTAAAGTGCATCCGTTATACGATGATTTTTCAACACCTACGTTTGATGGAAAACACAATTTAATTAAAGGTGGATCTTGGATCTCAACAGGTAACGAAGCTATCAAATCATCTCGCTATGCGTTTAGACGGCACTTTTTTCAACATGCTGGCTTTAGATACATAGAAAGTGAACATAAAGCTATTCCAACGTCAGATGTTAATATTTACGAAACGGATACAGCAGTTTGCCAGCAGCTTGAAAGTCATTATGGTAAAGCGTATTTAAACTTTACTAATTACCCTAAAGCTTTAGCCAATGCAGTCATTGACTCTGTTGCTCAATACACTAATAAATCAGCAGATAACCTTAATAAATGTTTAGATTTAGGTTGTAGCGTAGGTCGAACGTCTTTTGAACTTTCAGCCGTATTTAAACAGGTAGATGGTGTCGATTTTTCAGCTCGTTATATACAGCATGGTGTACAGTTACAAAATAACCGTAGCGTGCGTTACACCTTGAAGAACGAAGGCGACATTGTTGAATTTAAAGAAACATCACTCGCGGAACTCGCGCTTGAAACCTCAGCCGAAAATGTGCACTTTAGCCAAGGCGATGCCGCTAATTTAAAAGCTAAGTATTCACAATATGATGTGATTTTAGCGCAAAACGTTTTAGAACAAAGTTACGACCCCGCGCTTTTCTTATCAAAAATTCATGAACGCCTGAATGAAAAAGGCTTCTTGATGGTCGCGTCAAACTACAACTTTAATGAAAACATTACGGCTAAAAATAAGTGGATTGGTGGCCTTAAAGTGAATGGCGAAAATGTAACAGGCTTTGATGGTTTAGCCGAACATTTAGCACCCCATTTTACTTTACTTGCCGATAAAGATATTCCTCGAGTGTTATTAAATAATTGCAGAGAATATCTGGTATCCAACATTCATTTTACTGTGTGGCAAAAAAAGTAATGTATTGAGGACTTAAGTAAAACGTGTAGTAAAAATAACTGTTTTAATATACAGTTATTTTTATTTGTTACAAAAGGAGTTTATTTACATGATTACTTTATATAGTTTTGGCCCCGCTTTCGGTGTTATGGACGCAAGCCCGTTTGTTGTGAAGGTTGATTTGTATTTACGAATTGCCAAGCTAGATTACCAAGTTAAAAGTGGTATAAATAACTTAAAAAAATCACCTAAAGGTAAACTCCCTTTTATTGAAGATGATAACCAAACCATTGGTGATTCAGCTTTTATTATTGACCACCTCAATAATAAGTACGCGATAAATATCGACGAGTCTTTAACCCCTGAGCAAAAAGCAACGGCTTATTTATTAACAAAGTCGTTAGACGAAAACCTATATTGGTGTTTAGTGTATTCACGCTGGGCTGATGATAAAACATGGCCTATTTGCAAAGAGACTTTTTTTGCGGGTATTCCTTTTCCAATCAACAATATTGCTGCTGGCGTTATTCGTAAAAAAACCATTAAAAAATTAGACTCTCAAGGTATTGCACGCCACAGTCGTACAGAAGTGTTATCTATCACAGATCAATCTTTAGCCGCGTTATCTAACCTATTAGGTGATAAGGATTATTTCTTTGGTGAGTCTATAGCAAGTTTTGATGTAACGGCTTATTCAATTCTTTGCCAATTTTTATTAGTCGACTATTCAAGTGACTTTAATTTATTAGCTAAAAAATATGATAACTTAGTGGGTTATTGCGCACGTATTCAAAGTCACTATTATTCAACTAAATAAATAGTCACTTTATTCGTTAATATGTGTTTTTCGCTATTTATAAATAAGGCATATTTTTGCAGTTACTTTCTAATTTAAAACAGGTTTTTGGTTTTGATGGCTTTCGAGAAGGGCAAGAGCAAACCATTAGGCAATTAATTGATGGGCAATCGTCTCTTGCTATATTTCCTACAGGTTCAGGCAAGTCGCTTTGTTATCAACTAAGCGCCTTGCACTTGCCTCATTTAACCTTAGTGGTATCGCCGTTATTAGCGTTAATTAAAGATCAACTCACCTTTTTAGAAGCTAAAGGTATTCCTGCTGCTAGCATTGACTCATCTCTAAGTGCTGAACAGCATCAACAAGTTATTCAAAACGTAAAAGCAGGTAACATTAAAATATTAATGGTGTCGGTAGAGCGTTTTAAAAACGAAAGATTTAGGCGTTTTATCTCATCGGTAGCTATTTCACAGCTAGTGGTTGATGAAGCTCATTGTATTTCAGAATGGGGTCATAACTTTCGCCCCGATTACCTCAAATTACCTGCTTATAAAAACGAATTAAACATACCGCAAGTATTGTTACTTACGGCAACCGCCACCGCAAAAGTAAAAAAAGACATGGCGGCTAAGTTTGACATTCAATCACAACACATAGTGCAAACAGGTTTTTACCGAGCCAACTTAAATTTATCGGTTGTACCGGTTGCTCAGCAACATAAAAACCAAGAACTGCTTAATACCATTAATCAGCAAAGTGGTTGCGGTATTGTGTATGTTACCTTGCAGCAAACTACTGAAGTTGTTGCGCAATACCTGCAACAGCAAGGTATTAATGCTCAAGCGTATCATGCGGGTTTTGCTGACGATAAAAAACAAGATATTCAACAACGTTTTATGAGTGGTAATATTCCCGTAATGGTCGCCACTATTGCTTTTGGTATGGGGATTGATAAATCAGATATTCGTTTTGTAGTGCATTACGACTTACCTAAATCTATCGAAAACTATAGCCAAGAAATAGGAAGAGCAGGGCGAGACGGACAACAATCAAATTGTATTACCCTAGCTAATTTAGACAGCTTACATACTCTTGAAAATTTTGTTTATGGCGACACACCAACGCTAAATAGTATTGAGATACTGCTCGAGAATATTAAAAAAGAAAGTCAGCACAACCAATGGGAAGTGCAAATAACAGGTCTTTCTAACGACACTAATATTCGTCAACTACCGTTAAAAACCTTACTTGTACAATTAGAGCTAATGGGAATAATAACGCCTAAACACGCTTACTTTGCTGAATTTAAATATAAATTTTTAGCGAAAGAAAATGACATTGTAGCCATGTTTGAAGGAGAACGAAAAACCTTTTTACAAGCGGTTTTTGCTAATACACAGTTTAAAAAAATATGGGGCGAGCCTGACTTTCTCTCGCTACAACAGCAATATCAATGTGAGCGATCTCGCGTAGTAACCGCTTTAGATTATTTACATGAGAAAAAATTAATCGAACTACAAACTAAAAAGATGACAGAAGTGTATCAAGTAGTTCCACAGCAACTTAATTCACCTGACTTAGCGCAACAAGTTTTTGTGTACTTTACTGAAAAAGAACAAAGCGAAATTAATCGCATAGCCGCACTCATTCGATTTTTTGAATTAGACCGTTGTTTAAGTAAAAATTTATCGCTGTATTTTGACGACAAACAAAGCCCTGAAAACTGTAATCATTGCTCTGTGTGTATAGGCAAAGTCGCAAAATTAGCATATTCATCAACACCACAGTGGCCAGACGACAAAACCATAAACGATGCTTGTGTACAGTTAACTGAGCACTTAAAAGCTGCTGGCATAGTCGATTTACCTATCAGCATTTATTGCCAATTTTTAGTGGGGTTAACCGTCCCTATGTTTACGAAACAAAAAGTGAAAAAGCTATCAGGCTTTGCAATGTGTGAAACGCTGAAATACGGAGAGGTGAAAGGAAAAGTGCAAGCGTTGATGGGGAGTTAGGTGAGGTTATAGGGTTTGTTGTGGCTGAGTTAATTTGGCCACAACATTATGGATAAACCCTCTAAATAAGTATTCCTTAATAGTAGTAATAAGCTTATAGCGGCTGTTGATTTATCATCATATGATGTTAACTATTGCCACATTGCGGACATTAGCATTTAATCAGTAGCGGTGATTTGGATTAGATTTTGTATCGAGTTTCCAATATTAAATATTTTTAACAGTAAAAAATGTTTCACTTGTTTTTTTACCATCAATAAACGCTTCAAATTTCCAAGTTCCAACAGAATCAAGTCCTTTTTTAAACTTATACGAGCATGACCAGACCATAGAGTAACTTTGTTGTTTTGTGTCGTGCATACAAACCCTCGCTACTCTGCCTTTGCTATCTGTTATTTTTAATTGAGATTGATACTCGTTTTTATTTTTTTCAAAATCCCATTTTACATAGCCATAAATCGTTTGATCTATATTTACAGTTTCAATCACTTTATTAGGCTTGTTTTTTCCTGTGATTTTGTCTGTAATATAGGTTGTAGCACTAACAATTTTTACAGGACTTTTTTTAGAAAAGTAAAAGAAACTAGAAATTAATATCACAACTAATATAAAAGAAGAAAAAAGTAAAATAAGTTTATTTCTTTTTTTGTTTTTATTCGTAATATAGTTGCTGTGAACATCATCAGCTATAGGTTTTATTTCTTCTATTGATAAACCTGTAACTTTTGAAATTGACTCTAACGTATCGTCTATATTTTGATTTAGTGATTTTTTTTCTTTACTCTGATTGTAGTATTTGAAAACTTCATCTTTTATTTCTTCTAATAATTTATCGTTCAATTTTAATTCCTTTTGTTTTTCAAAAACCTATTTTTATTTCATGATTTTACAACCCCCGATAATCCTACCAACCTTATAGGTGACTTTTGCTCATGTAGTCTTGTGCGAACTAGATTTAGACCATCTAAACAGCTAAGTCCCCCTTCGTGCCTATCGGATGAATCGAATAATCGAATTTGGTCGTCACAAAATATTCATCGTTAACGCCTCCTAGTGAGTTTGCCCAGTTATCAACTCCTAACAAAATGGGACATCCACGAATTATTATCCTTAAATTACTATATCAGAGCAAGAATCAGTATATCAATTGATTAGAAAATATATGGCAAAAAATTAAATTCTAATGTCTTCTTAGCGCACAAAGTGATCGTTAGTATTTCAAATGTGAACGACGACTTTGGTGGCTAAGCAGATTATTCTACGTTTACTATGATGAATGATATAAATAGTATTCCCGTTGTCTTAAAAGATACTCATTGCTACAAGTTAAAACAAAAATTCATCAAATCCTAAAAACAAAAAATCCCGCTATTTAAACCATTAAATAGCGGGATTTATATTTCTGATTAGGTTGGTTACAACATCTAATAAATCAGTTGATTAGTGAGTATGGCCACAACCGCCTTCACCATGAACGTGTCCATGAGTTAGCTCGTCTTCCGTTGCATCTCTTACTTCTAATACTTCAACTTCAAATTTTAATTCAATACCGGCTAATGGGTGGTTTCCATCAACGGTAATGGTGTCGTCTGTCATATCAACTACTATAACGGTTTGTTCGCCGTCGTCAGTTGTTGCACGTAGTTGTGCGCCAACTTCTAGATCATCAATTTCAGCAAACATTTCTTTTGGTACTGTTTGTACGTAGTCGTCAAAACGTTCGCCGTAACCTTCTTCAGGAGATACTGTTACTTCAAATTTATCACCTACTTCATGTCCTTCTAACGCATTTTCTAATCCAGGAATTAAGTAACCTGTACCATGAATGATAGATAGTGGTTCGTGATCGTATGAGCTATCAATTAATGTATCTTCACCATTTGATACAGCGTAATGGATAACGGCGACTTTGTTTGCAGTAATTTTCATAATAATGTCTGATTAAATCAGTCCTGAGTAGTTAAAGTGTAGGGTAAAGGTTGTATATGTAATGATGCTTCATTCGCGTCTTTAATGCGAAGGTTTGTCGTTTCGTCGGTGTCGCTTGCTAATACGGCTTGCAGGTAATAGTCACCATTGTCGGCAGTATAACTTGTTAGTAGGTCGCCTGCTTTGCGCCAGTTTTCGCCCAGTTGTTTTTCAATAATGCTGTCGGCGTTAATTACTGTGTCGCCATTGCCTTTTAAGCTGTATAACGCGCGTTTGTTTTTACCAAGGTATTGCATTCTTGCAACGGTTTCTTGGCCTAAGTAACAGCCTTTGGTAAAGCTAATGGCATTGACTGCCTGCAAGTTTAACATTTGTGGTACGTAAGCTGAAATTGAAGATTCGTTTAATGTAGGAAATCCTTCGTTAATTTCAAGTAAGTTCCAAACCGCATGAGCATAGGTGGTTATATTAAGTTTGCTGGCAAGCGCTGAGATTTTGTCTGCTTCGTTAATGATTATATATCGAGGTGTTTTTCCTTCAATATAAACAAGCGTTGTAGAATCTATAGTTTCAACAGGAGAGCTTTCGCACGGTAAGGTTGAAAAATGTTGAGCTAATGTTGTTTTAGCTTCTTGCCCGCAAACGGCTAAATACGCTAGGTTTTCAACTGCTTCAATAGTGACTTTAGCAAATACACCAAACTTTTTTAGTTCGGCAAGTGATGCGGCTAATGTTGCTTTTGGCTGTATTAATAAGTTGGCTTTGTTACGCATAATAAAACGGAAAGCTGAAAATACTTTGCCTTTAGCATCGCAATGAGAGCCATTAAGTAAGCTATTTTCGTTAGCGCTATTTACATCACAAGTGACTTGCCCTTGTAGGTATTTGTTTTGCTCTTCGCCTATTAGTGATATTGCGGCGAAGTCGTCAAGGGTAATAGCAAAAACACGAGGGAGTTGTTCAAAAGAGGGTAAAGATTGATCTATTTTTATAGTCATGATGTGTGGCATTTTTTGCGAAAAACATTAGTTAATAAGTAAGGCCAATTAAAAAAAATACAAGCTTATATGAACTAAATTGTTAGAATAGGCGGATATTCTTTATTTTACTTTGAATTTTACAGGTGCTGTATGACCCTTATTGATAATAAACCAAGGTTACGATGGGCTTGTCGTCGTGGAATGTTAGAGCTTGATCTTTTGTTTTTACCTTTTGTAGATGAGGCTTACGACGAACTTTGTGAAGAAGATAAAGCTATTTTTGAACGTTTACTCGTTTGCCAAGATCCTGAGTTGTTTGCTTGGTTTATGGGACATGAAAAGTGTGAAGACAGTGAACTCAACTCCTTGGTCCAACTTATACTCAAACGCGTTAAGCTTTAAGATAAAAATATACTCGTCGTTGTTACCTAGAGTTATTATTTTTTCTGTGATTTATTTACTTGTTGTAATATTAACGAGTGTTTTATTATTTGAGTTTAACCCTGCTTTAATTCAGTTATTTGCTACAACAGCTATGATACTTTTTATAGTTGTTGTTGGCTTTTTTAGCGCGTCTTTTTCTAAGTTGAGGGGAAGCCCTCAGTATTTCCTCCAAGAATTTATTTTACTACCTGATGGCTTTGTTGAATTAGAGGGCAAGGTATATAAAATGCAATTAAATAGCCGAATAGGCATATTAGGTTGTTGGTTGTGTTTAACGGGTGAGGAGAATAATAAGCCAAACGGTAGAAAAAAATCAGAAACCCACTTTATTTTTAAAAGCAGTGTTTCTGATTATCATTATTCTCAACTGTGTCGAATGATCAAACGAAATACCTTTCATGCTAACGAGCTGTGATAGCAAATTCGGAGCATTTTTACTGGCTAAATAACCTGAGTTGGTATTAATACCGTTGTTTTTATTTCGTTGCTCAATTCTGGGTAATCTAATGTGTAGTGCAGGCCGCGGCTTTCTTTACGTTCCATCGCACTTTTTATTATAAGTTCAGCGACTTGTACTAAGTTACGTAATTCTAATAAATTATTGCTTACTCTAAAATTTTGGTAATACTCGTCTATTTCACGTTGTAGTAATTCAACACGATGTAAAGCGCGCTCTAATCGTTTAGTTGTTCTTACAATGCCCACGTAATCCCACATAAATAGTCGTAGTTCATGCCAGTTATGTTGAATAACAACTTCTTCATCTGAGTCGGTTACTCGGCTGTCATCCCAAGCTGGAAGTGCGAAGTATTTAACTTCTCTTTTTAGAGTTGCTTCTATATCTTGCGCTGCGCCACGTGCAAACACTAAGCATTCTAATAAAGAGTTACTTGCTAGCCTATTCGCGCCATGTAAACCGGTATAAGCAACTTCTCCTATTGCATATAGGTTGTTGAGATCGGTTTTACCTTGTTTATCTATCATTACTCCACCGCAGGTATAATGAGCAGCAGGTACAATAGGAATAGGTTGCTTAGTTATATCAATACCAAGTTTGAGTATTTTTTGGTAAATAGTAGGAAAGTGTTGTTTGATAAAATCATCAGGCCTATGACTAATGTCTAAATACATACAATCTGCACCTAAGCGTTTCATCTCGTAATCAATTGCTCGTGCAACTATATCTCTTGGTGCTAACTCTGCTCGCTCATCAAAACTGGGCATAAAACGACTACCATCAGGACGTCGTAACAATGCGCCTTCACCGCGAAGAGCTTCTGTTAATAAGAACGTTCCTGCTTCTGCATGAAATAAACACGTAGGGTGGAATTGGTTAAATTCCATGTTTGCTACTCTACAGCCTGCTCGCCAAGCCATGGCAATACCGTCGCCACTCGCAACATCTGGGTTAGATGTGTATTGGTATACTTTACTTGCACCACCTGTGGCTAAAATGATTTTTTGAGCTGCAATACTCTCAACTTTTTCTGTATTTCTATTCCAAATATAAGCGCCAATACATTCAGATTTTTTACCTTCATTTGTTTTGGTGATCAAATCGATTGCATTGTAACGTTCGAATAAGCGTATTCTGTTATTGTTTTTGATTTGATCAACTAACGTGGTTTGAATAGCTTTGCCTGTAGCGTCGGCTGAATGCAAAATTCTACGGTGGCTATGACCGCCTTCACGAGTCAAGTGGTACTTTATATCAGTATTTGTTGATTCTTCTTTATCAAAATTGACTCCTTGGCCAATAAGCCATTCCATGCATTCTTTAGCATTTTCAGCGGTATAACGAACAACATCTTCATCACATAACCCTGCACCAGCAACTAAAGTATCTGCTACATGAGAGTCTATATTATCATTTTCATCAAATACCGCGGCCACTCCACCTTGCGCGTAGTAGGTAGAACCTGCATTTACTCGTGATTTGCTTAGTACTACAACGTCAGCATTTTTGGATAAATGTAAAGCAAGAGATAAACCTGCTGCGCCACTTCCGATAATTAATACGTCACAGTTATGTTGTTTGTTCATAATATTTCAATATTGATGTACTATATGACTTAAGATATTAACTTTTATTCATTGTCTATAACAGTAAAAATAAAGGCTTATAGCGCTATTCTTTAATTTATTGTTACATTTATTATTTTTTTTCGAACTTTTTCATATTAGGGCAGTCCTAATTAATGCGTTTGTCATGAGCCAGATGTTAAAGAAGTTAAGTATTATTTAGAGGAAAGGGCTCGGATGGGTGAACAAAACGTTGACCAACAATTAGTTGAACGCGTACAGAGTGGTGATAAAAATGCTTTTAACCTTTTGGTATCTAAATACCAGCATAAGGTAGCAAATTTAGTTTCCCGATATGTAAAAAATCAAAGTGATGTGCCTGATATTGTGCAAGAAGCCTTTATTAAAGCGTATCGAGCATTACCTAATTTTAGAGGTGATAGCGCTTTTTATACTTGGCTTTATAGAATAGCCGTAAATTGTGCTAAAAATCACTTAGTAGCAACTGGACGTAAACCACCAGGTTCAGATGTTGAAATTGAAGATGCAGAGATTTATGATAGTGGTGATGCTTTAAGAGAAAACGCATCCCCTGAAAAATTATTATTAACGAACGAAATTAAAAAAGTAGTATTTAATACAATTGAGCAGTTACCTGAAGATTTACGCACAGCGATAAATTTAAGGGAGCTTGAAGGATTAAGTTACGAAGAAATAGCCGTAATTATGGAATGTCCTGTTGGTACAGTACGTTCTAGAATATTTAGAGCACGTGATGCTGTAGATAAAAAAATACGACCATTACTTCAAAGTTAAGTAACTAATTTAGTTACAACGCTAATTTTAAGGTGCATGTATGAGTGAAAATAAGTTTGAGACAGTTTCTTCTTGTGTAGATAATTACATACAACAAGATGAGTCTTTTGATGAAATTATCAAAGATAGTGAATTGTCTGATACTTGGGGACGTTATCAATTGATGGGTGACATCATGAGAAACGATGTACCTCAAACATTACAATTAGATTTGTCTGCCAAAATTGCTGCTGCAATTGACAATGAACCCACTGTATTAGCTCCTAAAAATACAGTTAAAAAACAAAATTCTTTTAAAGCACGTATTGTAAGTTTTGTTAAGCCTTTGGGCCAAGTAGCTATTGCAGCCTCAGCTGCTGGATTAATGGTGTTAGGTGTTCAACAAAATAATGTTGTACAAACTGACGAAGTAGCACCTATTCAAAATATTCAAACAAGCCCATTTATAGGTATTGCTGAACCTGTTAGTTTTAATTATCAACAGCCTTCAAAAATGTCTCAAAAGCAAGCTTATATCGAACAACAACGTCGTTTACAGGCTTTATTGTTAGATCACAAACAACAAATTAAATTAACTGCAGCTACAAATTCTGAAGTAAATGAAGTGGTAGAGCCTGCAATTGAAACAACTCCTGAACATAAGGTTGAAAGCTTGCCTAAATGAGAACATTAATTTGCGTACTTTTGTTGAGTACTGGATTTTCAACAATAGCCGCAGAAGTAGAGCAACAAGCTTCAACTTGGCTTAATGCTCTATCTCAATCTTTAAAAACGCGTAATTTTAGTACTTCATTTGTGGTTATTAAAAATAATCATGCTGAACCTTATCATTGGTTTCATGGAGTCGACGACACGGGTAAAGAGTTAGAAATATTATCTTTACTTAACGGGCCTCGTCGTGACGTACTAAGAAAAGATGGCGTGGTTAGCTACATCGAACCTGAATTGCCTCCTTATTCTGTAGAAACATATCAAGTTAGTGGACCTATCCCTTCAATATTTAGTGGTGATATTAGCTCTTTAGAGAAAAGCTATAACTTTATTTCATTAGGTAAAAGTCGTGTGTTAGGCCGCCCTGCGCAAATTATACGTATTGTATCTAAAGATAAAAACCGATTTGGTTATCGTTTGTGGTTAGATCAAGAATCTAATATGTTGCTGAAAATGTCTGTTATTACGAGAGAAGGCATTGTTTTAGAGCAAGTACAGTTTACACATTTAGAGTTTTCGAAAGACTTACCCGAACCGTTAAAACAACTTCAAGTAACTGACTTACCTCATGTGGTCGATGTTCCTAAAGGTATTATTGATAGTGATTTACAGTGGAAAGTTAACTGGTTACCAAGTGGTTTTGAAAATGTAAGATCTAATTATCATCGTCTTTCTATTACGAAACAAGCTACAGAATTTATGTTATTTTCTGATGGCTTAGTTGATGTGTCGGTATATATTAATAAAAGCCCTGTAAATCAACGTGAACCTGAATTTGTAATGAATGGGGCTACTGGGGTATATAGCCAAGTTGTTAAAGGTGTTGAAGTTAGCATTGTCGGAAAAATACCTTCAATGACAGCACAAGCTATTGCTGATTCGGTTAGTTTGTTGTCTGGTGCTAAGAGACCCTAATGGAAGAACTTGCTACTGTTGTTCATGTTGAAAACCATCAGGTTTCTGTAACCAGTGAAGTTAAATCAGCTTGTTCAGGATGTCAGCAAGTTGATAACTGTGGAAGTGGGCAGGTTGCTAAGGCCTTTCCTACTAAAAAGCTTTCGTTAGTGTTGCAGAGTGACTTACCCGTGAAGGTTGGAGATACTGTTATACTTGGTCTTTCTGATGACTGTTTACTGCAAAGTGCTTGGCAAGTGTATTTATTTCCGTTGTTTGGACTTATTTTTTTTGCAGGAGTAGGGCAGTATTTTATCAATAATGCGTTATTTCCTCATGAGCTTTTTGGCGTGATACTTTCTGTATTAGGTGGTTATTTAGGTTATGTTCTCGCAAAAAAGAAACAATCTTCTCCTACAAATAAAGCGAAATTAACACCTAAAATTTTACGTATTCTTACAGAAAAAATTCCCGTAACTGAAAGTTAATTGAGTATAAAGATAGCCCCCGTTCACTAAATTCGCTAAAATCCCGCTATTGTTAATTTTATAATAGTTATACTTGAACCTCCATCTATGAAAAATATCCGAAACTTTTCGATAATAGCCCATATCGACCATGGTAAATCAACTCTTTCCGATCGTCTGATCCAGCATTGTGGCGGTTTACAAGATCGTGAAATGTCAGCACAGGTTCTTGATTCAATGGACATTGAACGCGAACGTGGCATTACGATTAAAGCGCAAAGTGTGACTTTAGATTATAAAGCTAAAGATGGTGAAATTTATCAGCTTAACTTTATCGATACTCCAGGCCATGTTGATTTTTCATATGAAGTATCACGTTCATTAGCATCTTGTGAAGGTGCTTTGTTGGTTGTAGATGCCGGACAAGGTGTTGAAGCTCAAACGGTTGCTAACTGTTATACGGCTATTGAGATGGAATTAGAAGTTATTCCAATCTTAAATAAAATTGATTTACCGCAAGCTGACCCTGATCGTGTTTCAGAAGAAATAGAAGATATTATTGGTATTGATGCTACAGGTGCTGTGCAATGTTCAGCAAAAACTGGTATTGGTATTGAAGATGTTTTAGAAACGATTGTTGCTAATATTCCACCACCTGTTGGTGAAAGAGATGCTCCGTTACAAGCGCTTATTATCGATTCATGGTTTGATAACTACCAAGGTGTTGTGTCTTTAGTTCGTATTATGAATGGCGAAGTTAAAAAAGGCGATAAAATGGTGGTTATGTCTACAGGACAAACACATCTTATCGACAAAGTGGGGATTTTCACACCTAAGCAGACAGATACTGGCATTCTTAGAACCGGTGAGGTTGGCTTTATTATCGCTGGTATTAAAGAAATTCATGGTGCGCCGGTTGGTGATACCATCACTATTTCTAAGAAAGAAGCAGCTAAACAACTTCCTGGTTTTAAAAAAGTACAGCCGCAAGTTTATGCCGGTATTTTTCCTGTAAGTTCAGAAGAGTATGAAAACTTCCGTGATGCGCTAAATAAGTTAAGCTTAAACGATGCCTCGTTACTTTTTGAACCGGAAAATTCATCAGCATTAGGTTTTGGTTTCCGTATAGGTTTCCTTGGCATGCTTCATATGGAGATTGTCCAAGAGCGTTTAGAGCGTGAATACAACCTAGACCTTATCACAACAGCACCTACCGTTAATTATGAAATTGCGTGTACTAATGGCGATGTATTATCGATTGATAATCCAAGTGATTTACCACCAATCAATAATATTGAAGAAATTCGTGAACCTATCGTTCAGGCTAATATTTTAGTGCCACAAGAACATTTAGGTAACGTTATTACCTTATGTAT
Organism: Pseudocolwellia agarivorans; assembly: GCF_002000085.1. Taxonomy (GTDB): domain Bacteria; phylum Pseudomonadota; class Gammaproteobacteria; order Enterobacterales; family Alteromonadaceae; genus Pseudocolwellia; species Pseudocolwellia agarivorans. The sequence goes on along the minus strand of NZ_MUZU01000006.1, from coordinate 48,233 downwards.
CGAAAAACGTGGTGTGCAAAAAGACATTATTTATCATGGTAACCAAGTTGCTGTAACTTACGAGTTACCTATGGCTGAAGTGGTAATGGACTTTTTTGATAAGTTAAAATCTACCAGTCGTGGTTATGCGTCTTTAGATTATAACTTTGTACGTTTTGAGCCTGCAGACATGGTTCGAGTAGATGTAATGATTAACGGCGATCGTGTAGATGCGTTAGCAATGATCACGCATAGATCTCATTCAATTGCTCGTGGTCGTATGTTAGTTGAAAAGCTTAAAGAACTTATTCACAGACAAATGTTTGATATTGCGATTCAAGCAGCAATTGGTAATAACGTTATTGCACGTACTACAGTAAAACAATTACGTAAAAACGTAACAGCAAAATGTTACGGTGGTGATATTTCTCGTAAGAAGAAATTATTACAGAAACAAAAAGACGGTAAAAAACGTATGAAACAGGTAGGTAATGTTGAAATACCGCAAGAAGCATTTTTATCAGTATTGAAACTAGAAAACTAGTTTCAATTTAACAGGACAAAATGGAATCCCTATGGCAGTTTATTTTTCAATATTTTTAGTTATTGTTACCTTAGTAACTGGAATAATTTGGCTAGCAGATAAGTTTTATTTAGCGCCTCAGCGCCAATTAAAACTAGCAAATACTAAAGCGCAATGTGAAGGTGAATTAACATCTGAACTTGAAGCATCATTAACTGAACCTTCTGCAATGGTTGATACAGCGGTTCAGATTTTTCCAGTTATTGCTTTTGTTTTGATATTACGTTCTTTCTTATACGAACCTTTTCAAATACCGTCAGGCTCTATGATGCCAACATTACTTGATGGTGACTTTATTCTTGTGAATAAATTTAACTATGGATTACGCGACCCTGTTGCACGTAAAAAGTTTGTTGAAATTGGTTTACCAGAACGTGGTGATGTTGTGGTATTTAAATACCCTGTTGATCCGCAAGTAGATTATATTAAACGTGTTATAGGTTTACCGGGCGATCGTATTATTTACCGTAATAAGTCGTTATACATTAAGCAAGTGTGTAAACCTGCGGATAAAGCCTGTTCTGATTTTGAGCAAGTTGTTCAAACATTTAAACCTGAAGATTCAACGCCAGATGGCTCATACGGGTTAAGTCGTTACACCTCTGAAATGCCAAATAAAACTCACGATATACTGATTAATAATGGTATTACAGCTCGCACAGAGCATTATTACAAACAAGCAGGTACTCAACGTGATGAATTTGTTGTTCCTGAAGGTCAGTACTTTGTTATGGGCGACAACCGAGATAATAGTTTAGATGGTCGCTTTTGGGGCTTTGTACCAGAAGAAAACTTAGTCGGTGAAGCGGTAGCTATTTGGATGAGTTTTACCTTTGATAGAGCTGCTGACAGTATTTTACCTCATTGGATACCAACTGGGGTTAGGTTTGAACGTTTAGGTGGAATAAATTAATTGATCAAAAATACACCTCATGCCCTTGCTGCCTTGTCTAAACGTATTGGTTACACTTTTAATGATCAAAGCTTGTTACTGCAAGCATTAACTCATCGAAGTGCTAAAGGTTTACATAATGAACGCTTAGAGTTTTTGGGCGATTCTATTTTAGGTTTTGTTATAGCAGAAGCTTTATTTCATCAATTTCCAAAACATGATGAAGGCGATTTAACACGAATGAGATCTAGCTTAGTTAAAGGTGTAACCCTTGCTGAGCTTGGACGAAACTTTAAATTAGGTGAGCATTTAATATTAGGTGCTGGCGAGTTAAAAAGTGGTGGTCATAAACGTGACTCAATTCTTGAAGACGCTGTTGAAGCTATAATAGGCGCGGTTTACTTAGATTCAGATCAGCAAAGATGTAAAACGTTAATACTTGAATGGTTTAGTGAGCGTTTAACTAATATAAAACCAGGTAACGGACAAAAAGATCCTAAAACACGTTTACAAGAATACTTACAAGGCAGAAAAATCGATTTGCCTGAATACGAAGTATTAGAAATTACCGGGCAATCACATAATCAACAATTTACGGTTAAATGCATTACAAGTGTTATTAACACCGAAGTTGTTGCTAAAGGCACTAGCCGACGTAAGGCTGAACAATCAGCAGCTCAACAAGTACTGGATTTAATTCAAAAATGACAACAGAAATAAAACATTGTGGGCTAATTGCTATTGTTGGGCGTCCTAATGTGGGTAAATCTACATTACTTAACAGTTTGCTAGGGCAAAAAATTAGTATTACTTCTAAAAAGCCTCAAACGACACGTCATCGTATATTAGGTATTTTAACTGAAGAAAATAGCCAAGCCGTTCTCGTTGATACACCAGGCTTACACACAGATGAAAAACGTGCTATTAACCGCTTAATGAACCGAGCTGCAAGTAGTTCTATCGCTGAAGTAGAGCTTATTGTGTTTCTTGTGGAAGGGACGCATTGGACCACAGATGACGAGCTTGTACTCAGTAAAATTAAAAAAAGTGGCGCACCTTGTGTTTTAGTCGTTAATAAAATTGATAACGTACAAAACAAAGAAGATCTATTACCTCATTTACAAAAATTAGGTACTCGACATACGTTCCAAGACATTATCCCTATTTCTGCCAGTAAAGGTGATAATGTCGATAAAATTCATGATTTATGCATGAGCGCTTTACCTGAAGGTGATTTTTGGTTCCCTGAAGATTACATTACCGATCGTTCAAGCCGATTTATGGCGTCAGAAATTATTAGAGAAAAACTTATTCGTTTCACTGGTGACGAACTACCTTATTCAACCACTGTTGAAATAGAGCAGTTTAAAATGGACGAAAAAGGTGTTTATCACATTAATGCTCTTATTCTTGTTGAACGCGAAACGCAAAAAAGAATGGTTATTGGAAATAAAGGCGCAAGGTTAAAAACAATAGGTCAAGAAGCTCGTAGAGATATGGAAGCTTTATTTGGTCAGCAAGTGTTTTTAGAAACTTGGGTAAAAGTGAAGACTGGCTGGGCTGATGATGAACGTGCACTACGAAGCTTAGGTTATGGCGATGATTACTCAGGTTAACGATCTGTATTAAATACAATGGAAATATTTGAGCAACAAGCTTTTGTTCTTCACAGTAGACCCTTCAAAGATAACCAACTAATTGTTGATTTGTTAACTGAGCAAAGTGGTAAAGTTTCCGCTATTGTTTATACAGGTAAAACACAAAAATCTAATAAAAAAGGGCTGTTGCAGCCTTTTTTGCCTTTACAAATAGTTCTAAAGGGTAAAGGACAACTTAAAAATTTAAGTCGTATAGAAACCAATCAACGCTCGTTTGATCTTAAAGGGAACTATGTTTTTAGTGGTTTTTATCTTAATGAATTATTAGTTAAATTACTTGGTGAACACATTGAATGCCCTGAACTTTTTCATCAATATAAGCAAAGTTTAAAGGCATTAGCAGAACAAACATCAATAGAGAAAATACTTAGAAATTTTGAAATGATATTGTTGGATGAGCTAGGCCAAAGTTTTGATTTTAGTAACGTATTTGAGTCACCAGAACCATTCTATTATTACGTACTTGACGAAGGCTTTATTCCTGCTATTAGTAAGCTTACGTTACCTAAATATAGTAAAGAACATCTTTTAGCTATTGCTCAGCAAAATATAGAAGATGAACAAGTATTGAGAACATTTAAGTTATTAATGAGACAAGTGATCAATAACCTATTAGGTGGCAAGCCGCTAAATAGCAGAAAATTATTTACTCGATAACCGTTCTTAACAACCTAAAAACACATTAATTATACAAACAGTAAAAATAAGAGTTAATTATGAATGATATTTTATTAGGCGTTAATGTTGACCACATAGCAACGTTACGACAAGCTAGAGGCACAAACTTCCCTGATCCTGTCTATGCTGCAACGGTTGCAGAACATGCTGGTGCAGACGGTATTACGGTTCATTTACGTGAAGACCGACGTCATATTCAAGATAGAGATATTCATGTACTTAAGCAAACGCTAAATACTCGTATGAACTTAGAAATGGCCGTAACGGATGAAATGCTTGATATTGCTTGTGATGTTAAACCTGTTTTTTGTTGTTTAGTACCTGAAAAACGTGAAGAATTAACAACCGAAGGCGGTTTAGATGTTGTTGGGCAGCTTGACAAAATTACGCAAGCCGTGAATCGTTTATCTGCAGTAGGTACACAAACCAGCTTGTTTATTGATGCCGATATAAAGCAAATAGATGCAGCGATTGCGACTAAAGCTCCGTATATTGAAATTCATACAGGTAAATATGCTGATGCTGTTAACGAAGAAGAGCAATTGGCCGAGTTAGAACGCTTAACCAAAGGGATTAAATACGCCCATAGCAAAGGTTTGAAAGTAAATGCAGGGCACGGGTTAAATTATTTTAATGTTAAGCCTATTGCCGCTATTCCTGAAATTATCGAATTAAATATTGGTCATAGTATTATTGCCCGTGCGGTAATTGATGGACTAGATAAAGCGATCCGCGATATGAAACGCCTTATGCTTGAAGCGCGTGGAATAAAATAAAATATCATATTGTTAGGGTAGTGGAGTATGTCAGTTATTGGAATCGGAACCGACATTGTAGAAATTAATAGAATTACTGCAATGTCGGAAAAAATGAGAGAGCGCCTTGCTTTAAGGGTACTTACTGACACGGAATACAAACGCTACTCTACATTAAAACAACCTGAACGTTATTTGGCCAAACGATGGGCAGGTAAAGAAGCTTTATCTAAGGCATTAGGTACAGGTATCGCAAAAGGGGTATCTTTCCAACATATCGAGATTCAATCGTTAGCCTCTGGGCAACCTATTTTACAATTAACGGATAAAGCTTTAGAAATAGCAGAGTATTTAGGTGCTAATAAATGGCACATTACTTTGTCAGACGAAGTTCATTACGCAACAGCCTTTGTTGTGCTTTCCGTTTAATAAATAATATCGCTTGTTATTAATGCGTTATTAAATTGTTAATTTATGTGGTGTTTTAATTTAATTTTTAATCTATTGATTATAAAGGTCTTATTTGTACATTTTAAAGAGGCTTTTGTTTACATTTTTTAACGATATTCTTTAACAATTTTATATTTAAAGTCTATACTTAATACAATTAGATTTTATTTAGGGATAGCGGAGGTGATTATGGAAGAAAAGAAGTCTCCTATTACTGAGCGACGTAACGAATCCGCAAAGGCACCTGTTTGGTGGTCTAAATTAACATTAGCGCAAAAGTTTTCTGCGAGTAGTTTAGGTAAGTTTGGATATGAGTTGTTATTTATTAGGCATGTGAAAGGTCAGGATATAGCGGTATTACAATGTAACGGAGGTATCGCAACTATAACTCCAGATGGAGAAATTAATACAACAGCTAAAATAAAATTAAGGTCTAAATAACTTATTTATTTTTTTATAGTTGAATATTTAATTTTGCAGTAGGCACATTAAGTGAACTTAATACTTGAGGTGCCACTTTAATGACATTGTCTAGATGCTCAAAAAACTCAAAGAACTCAGGTTCTAGCTCCTCAACCCCCATTCCTTGTTTAAGATATGTTTCAATTTGGTGAGTCACTTTACTTAAATTTGGCACTCCAGAATAGCAGCAAGCACCATTGAGTTTATGAATTAAGGCCTTTAATTGTTCTAAATCTTGTGAGGTCATTGCTTCTGTAATATGTACCTTTGCTTCAGGCAGGCTTTTGGTTAACCCAAGTAGCATTTCTTTTGCTAGTTCTTCTTTGTTTCCTGCTCTTTTTAATGCCAAAGACCAATCTATAATTGCTGTTGTGTATAAGCTACTTGATACTTCTGGTAGGGCTATTTCTGGGTTATTAGGTTTATGTTCGTTGAACTTAGCCATATCGCAATATTCATAAATAGCATGGCTTAACATCGATTCATCCAAGGGTTTAGACATATAAAAATTAAACCCTTGTTCAATTAGCTTGTCTTTTTCACCATGTAGAGCGTGGGCCGTTACTGCAATAATAGGCGTAGAGTCATTAAAGGTTTTAGCTCTAATGGCAGTTAATGCTGAAATACCATCCATTACTGGCATTTGTATGTCCATAAATATTAGGGCATATTTTTCTATTTTACATAACTCTACAGCTTCTAATCCGTTAGTTGCCGTTATCACTTCAGCAACTTGCTCAAGTAATAATGTTTTAATGAGTTTTAAATTAGCTTCATTATCATCAACAGCTAACACTTTAATAGGAAGTGTATTATGAAGCGTGTGAGTTATTTTTGTATCTACTGGTTTATTTTCTTTATCAGTGAAAGCTTTACTTAATTTTATCGGTGTAATGGGTTTGCTAATGCAATTTGTTGCCCCACTGGCTATCAATGATTCATATATGTGTGGTGAGTTACTGTTGATAGCCAGGTGAATAGTCACGGCATTTTTATTACATTGACTGATAGAATCTTTAAGCCCATCTAAAGCTATAGGGCTAATATCGTGGCCTATTAATATATGATCGTAATTATGTTGTTGTGACAATGCGGCAATAATCTGTTCAACACTCGTAACATGTGAAACTTCCATTCCCCAATCTGTCATTATTTGGGTGGTTGCCATTCTGCTGTGCATATGTGGTTCAAAGTATAAGACTTTTCTATTGGCTAACGATGTGGTCTGTAATTGCGATATAAGTGGTATAGGCGTCACTTCAGATTGGAAAGTAAACCAGAAGGTTGAACCTTTACCTTCTTCACTAGAAAATCCTATTTTTCCATGCATTTCAGAAACTAAACGTTGGGAAATAACTAAGCCTAAACCTGTACCGCCATATAAGCGTGTAATACTTTTATCTGCTTGGCCAAATGCTTCAAAAAGGGCCTCTTGTTGCTGGCTTTTTATGCCAACACCGGTATCAACAATGTTCACTTTTAATGTTGCTATTTTTTGATCATTTTGTTCGCATTTTATATCAATATTTACAGAGCCTTTTTCAGTAAATTTTATAGCGTTACTGGCTAAGTTAATAATAATTTGTTTAACACGCATAGCATCGCCAATAAGAGAATCAGGTACCGAAGACGTAATATTGAAGGAGAGTTCAATATTTTTTTGATGAGCGCTTGGTGCTAATAGGGTTAATGCTTCCTCAGTCGCTTCCCTTAATGAATAAGGTATTTTTTCGAGTACCATTTTTCCAGCGTCTAATTTAGAGAAGTCTAAAATATCGTTGATGATAGAAAGTAAGTTAGCTGCAGAACGCTCGATTGTGTATAAGTAATCTCTTTGGGTATCGGTAAGGGGGGTTTTAAGTACTTGTCGAGTAAAACCAATAACACCGTTAAGGGGAGTTCTTAATTCATGACTCATGTTAGCTAAAAATTCAGATTTTACTTTATTAGCATCTTGAGCTTTGCGTTTAGCAATATTTAATTCAACGTTTTGTATTTCGAATTGCTCTAAACTTTCTCGTAAGTCGATAGTGGCTTGATCAATGTGTCGTTGCATCTCATCATTAAAATCAACTAACGATTGAGCCATTGAATTTACACCATTTTTAAGAAAGTTTAGTTCGCCAATTAACTGCCCACTAACACGGCTTTCAAGTTTACCTTCTCTTATTCTATCTACCATTTGTACCATAGATAAAATAGGGCTGGTGATGTTCTTAATAAGTTGCGATGCAAAAATAAAATTAATTAATACGCCAAATAAAACAATAGAAAAAGCAATAAGTACTTCACTTTGTTGATTAAATTGAATTTTACTTTTATCTATTTGAATCGCTACATAACCAATAGGCGTTATTTTATTATTTAATGAATTGAATTCATCAATAATAGGCGCTCTAAAAATAACATAGTCATCGTATTCTACTTTTGATGTTTTCTCTGGAATGCTTTCTCCAGGTTTTAGTCTCATTAAGTTAGTATCACCATGATATGAACTAGTGACAAATATTTGATTATCTTGAGTAAATAAAGCAATACTTTTAACGATGGAAGATTGGCTACGATGTGAGAAGCTAATGAGGTGACGCAACTTTTCGCGTTGTTCATTTAATAAAGGTTCAGTGCTAGCTATAGCTAAAGGCTCAATAATACTTTGAGCCTGAGTTGTTAAAAAGTCATCTAATTCATTATAACGACTAAAAGAAAAATAAGCCGCTACACATAAGCAGATTAAAGTCGTAGGAATGATAGTGAGTAATATGACCCAGTCTTTAAGACTAATTTTATGCATGAATCTCTTAACTTAGTGTAGAATTACGAGTTTATATTCATTTGTATTTGTTTGTAATATACAAATATTCTTTTCATATCATGTCATATACACACGTAAATTTGTAGCGTTGGATCGATGGCAACTCAATAAAGATAAAAACATGGCTAATTTTTTTAACCCCAGCACTAAAAAACAACCTACAGGACAAGTTATATCAGTGTTAATTGATAGGCTTGATCATAATGGCATAGGTGTAGGAGAATATAAAAATAAGCCTATTTTTATTGCAAGTACATTACCTAAAGAAAAGGTTACGGCTAAAATTGTCGAGGCTAAAAGTAAATTTTATAAAGCGAATGTTATTGAGCTAGTTAACTCAAGTGAACATCGTGTAAAACCACCTTGTAAGCATTTTAAAACTTGCGGTGGTTGTGATTTACAGCACTTATCGTTTCAAGAACATTTAGCTTTTAAACAACAAAAGCTTATCGATTTATTTTCGCGAAATAACATTAATACCAATTTGCCTTGGCAAGAAAGTATCACTAGCGATGCACTGCACTATAGAAGAAAAGCGCGCATAGGTGTGCAATATAATAAGTTAGGCGAACCTATTGTGGGCTTTAGGCAAAAAGCGAGTAATAACTTAGTACAACTAAAAGAATGTATTGTATTGGTTGAACCTATCAAGCATGTGTTTACAATACTTACATCCCTGATCAAATCGCTAAGCTTAGTAAAATCTATTGGGCATGTCGAAATTATTTATACGCAACATATAAGCATAATAGTAAGGCAACTTATTCCGCTTAATGAGCAAGATAAAACGTTATGGAAGAACATTGCAGAGCAACATCAATGGCGAGTATACATTGATAACGGAAAAGAGGTTACGCCACTAACACCTGTTACACCTTTGTTTTATCAAATAAGTGAGCAGAGTGGAATATCTCAAAATCATGCTTCGGAATCGGTTATTAATATTTATTTTGAACCTAAAGACTTTATACAGGTTAATCATCACGTTAATAATCAAATGATCATGCAAGCGTTAAATTGGTTAGATTTACAAGAAGATGATCAGGTATTGGATTTATTTTGTGGTTTAGGAAATTTCAGTTTACCTATAGCGAGAAAAGTTAAAAGTGTTGTGGGTATTGAGGGTTTACAAACCATGGTCGATAAAGCTACCTATAACGCCCAAATGAGTAAGCTTGATAATACCGAATTTTTTCAAGCTGATTTAAATAGCAACTGGGGTAATCAAGCTTGGGCACATAAAAAATATTCGAAAGTTTTATTAGATCCTGCTAGAGCCGGAGCATACGAGGCTTTAGTTCAGTTAATAGATTTGGATATTTCACATATTGTTTATGTGAGTTGCGACCCAGCAACGTTAGCTAAAGACAGTCAATTACTTATCAATAATGGATATACTATAGAGAAAATAGCCATTATGGATATGTTTGCACAAACTAAGCACATTGAGACAATGGTATTGTTTAAAAAGTAGGATTTTATGGTTTCTGTTCGTCGTTCACATCAAACATCAATGCCAACTTTTGAGCTATGGCTAAAAACACTTGAGCTAACTGGCCCTAAGCAAAGAGCACTAGAGGCTTTATGGAAAGAAGTACATACTTTCTTTAATGATCAAGAAGAGTGTCTAATTAAGTCTAGAGAAATGGTTGAAATTCTTGCTGCTCTTAATCTTGATAAAGATTCACTTTGTGCCGCTTTTTTATGTCCATTATACGAATATGATTGTATTGAACTTAGCTTTATAGAAGAAAACTTTAATAAGTCAGTTTTCAATTTATGCCATGGCGTTAACCAAATGGATGCCATTAAAATTTTGCAAAAAAGGCGTAGCGATCAAGTTTCAGGTACACACATAGATAACGTACGTAAAATGCTATTGGCCATGGTTGATGATGTACGTGCAGTCGTAATTAAGTTATCTGAACGCTTATGCCATTTACGTTTAGTTAAAAACCTTGATGAAGAAACCAAAGTATTAACCGCCAAAGAAATTGTTAATATTTATGCTCCTTTAGCTAATCGCTTAGGTATAGGGCAATTAAAATGGGAACTAGAAGATTTATCTTTTAGATATTTACACCCGAATACTTATAAAAAAATTGCCAAGCTGTTAGATGAAAAAAGATTAGACCGTGAACAATACATGGTAGATTTTGTTGAAAACCTATCTTCTCAGCTAAAAAAACTAGAGGTGAGAGGAGAAGTGTTTGGTCGACCAAAACACATTTTTAGTATTTGGAAAAAAATGCAACAAAAGTCTTTAGACTTTGAGCAGCTTTTTGACGTAAGAGCCGTAAGGATCATTGTAGAGAGATTACAAGATTGTTATAGCGCTTTAGGTGTTGTTCATACGAATTGGAAGCATTTATCGAGCGAATTTGATGACTATGTTGCCACACCAAAAGCCAACGGTTATCAGTCAATTCATACGGTAATATTAGGGCCAGAAGGCAAGTCGGTTGAGATACAAATAAGAACGCAACAAATGGATGATGATGCTGAATTAGGTGTTGCGGCTCATTGGCGTTACAAAGAAGGCACTGCTTCAGGTAAAACAACCGGCTTTGACGATAAAATTAGCTGGTTAAGAAAAATATTACAATGGCAAGAAGATGTAACCGAAAGTGGTGAATTGATTGACGAGTTACGAAGCCAAGTGTTTGAAGATCGTATCTATGTATTTACCCCAAGCGGCGAAGTTATTGATTTACCGGTTAATTCTACCCCATTAGATTTCGCTTATTATATTCACTCTAATGTAGGGCATACCTGTATTGGAGCGAAAGTTTTTGGTCGTATTGTTCCTTTTACACATAAACTAAAAACAGGTGATCAAGTTGAAATTCTTCGTAGTAAAAGCGCAACGCCTAGTCGAGACTGGTTAAATCCTAATTTACATTATTTACATACTGCACGAGCACGGTCTAAAGTTCAGCATTTTTTTAAATTTGCAGATAAAGATAAAAATATTGCCGCAGGTAAAGAGTTACTCGATGCAGAGTTAAATAAAAACAATTTAACACAAGTTGATTTTTCACAAGCATTCGACCGCTTTAATGTGACCAGCGTAGAAGATTTATATGGAGCTATTGGATCTGGCGGTGCTCGATTACAACAAGTAGTTAATTTCTTTCTACAAAAAGAAAACGAATTAAAACCTTTTGAAGAAATAGATCCTCAATCTTTAGTTAAAGAGCCCAACCCATCGCAAAAGCTAAAAGCTGATTCAAATGGGGTTACCGTTTCTGGTGTTGGTAATTTAATGACACATATGGCTAAGTGTTGTCATCCTGTACCGGGAGATAATATTTTAGGCTTTATAACACAAGGGCGAGGTATCTCTGTTCACCGGATGGATTGTGACCAACTTGCTAATGCGCTTGATTTACAACCCGAGCGTGAAATTGAAGTACAGTGGGGCGATGAGCAGAAAGCAAGTTATCAGGTAACGGTTCAAGTGATAGCAAGTGACAGGCAAGGACTTGTACGAGATATTTCAACTATTATAGCGAACGAAAGAGTCAGTATAGTCGGTATGGATACACATTCAGATAATGTAAAACATACTACATCAATGCTATTGAAGCTTGAGTTAACCAACAATGAAATCTTAACAAGGTTGATTGATAAGTTACTACAGTTAGATGACATTATTAGCGCTAAACGTGTTTAGAGCACATTGATAAATGTACAGAATATTGGAAATAAGATGCTAAACGATAAATCGTCTATTGAAAAACTTCGATGGATTATGGCCCAGCTACGTGATCCTGAAAACGGTTGCCCGTGGGATATTAAACAAACTTTTTCGTCTATTGTTTCTCATACTATTGAAGAAGCTTACGAAGTTGCTGATGCGATTGAACAGCAAGATTATGTTGAACTAAAAAAAGAATTAGGTGATTTACTGTTTCAAGTGATTTTTTATAGTCAATTGGGTGAAGAAGAAAAACTATTTGGTTTTGATGATGTAGTAGAAGCTGTTTGCGAAAAACTTATTAGGCGTCATCCGCATGTGTTCTCAGACGCATCATTAAGTACAGATGCTGAGATTAAAGCTAACTGGGAAAATGAAAAAGCTAAAGAGCGAGAGCTGAAAAATAACACAAAAAATGATGAAGAGCGTTTAAGCATACTCGCCGATATTCCTAAAAACTTACCAGCATTATCACAAGCAGCCAAAATACAAAAACGGTGTTAACATGTAGGTTTTGATTGGGATAATGTTGATGATGTTTTTGCTAAAATTGAAGAAGAAGTGGAAGAGGTTAAAGCTGAGCTTCATCGTGATGAAGCAGCCTTGAGCGAAGAATTAGGGGATTTATTGTTTGCGGTAGTTAACTTGTGTCGTCATGCCAAACAAGACCCTGAAACCATATTACGTAAAGCGAATAAAAAGTTTACTAAACGATTTCAATCTGTTGAAAGTAAAGTAAATCAATCATCTAAAGCATTTACTGATCATAAACTCGATGAGCTTGAAGTGTATTGGCAAGAAGTGAAACAAGAAGAAAGTAAGTAATCTCAGTTCGAGTTAACGATATACTCCTCCTGTATACTTTACAAAGTAATAAACATAAAAAAAGCATCTAACTCATAAATAAGTAGATGCTTTTTTTTATTCGCTTTACGTTATTCTTCTGTAGGTAGCTCAGCATTGTGATAAACGTTTTGTACGTCATCACAATCATCTAACATTGCCATAAACTTCTCAAAATTAGCAATGTCATCGGCATCTGTTAATTCTGTATAAGTCTGAGGAACAAAGGTAATTTCTTCAACTTCTAAGTCATATTCAGGCATGCTATCGGCAAACGCTGTTTTAATTTTGAAGAACTCTGTATGTGGAGCAAATACAGTAATGATACCGTCTTCAAGTTCAACGTCAGTTACGTCTATTTCAGCCATTAATAAGTTTTCAAAAACAGACTCGTCATCTTCACCTTTAAAAGCAAAAACAGCTTGGTGGGCAAACATGTGAGACACGGTGCCCGAAGATCCTATTTTAGAATTTGTTTTAGTAAAACACTGACGAACATCTTTAATCGTTCTGTTACCGTTATCGGTTAGGCAGTCAATAATGACCATACAGCCACCTGGGCCGTAACCTTCGTAACGAGATTCACTATAGTCTTCGCCACCAGTACCTTTAGCTTTTTCAATAGCTTTATCAATAACATGAGTAGGTACTTGGTCTTTTTTGGCTTTTTCAATTAAACGACGAAGAGATAAGTTACTGTCAGGATCTGTACTGCCGTTTTTAGCACATACGTAAATTTCTTTACCGTATTTTGAATAAACTTTCGTTTTGGCGCCCTGAGTTTTAGCCATTGATAATTTACGGTTTTGGTAAGCTCTTCCCATTTTTAGTCGGTCTCTTTATTTATCTACAATAAATTTTACCTAGATTCTACCAGTGAAAGGCTGGTTTTGACTAGTGTATGGCCGAAAATTGATGAATAATTTATGTTAATTTTGGTTTAAAAATGTTGTTTTAACCCAGTTTGCAAAAATCTCAAGTTCAGGTTTATTATCTAAATTTTCATGCTGAACTAAGTAATAGCGATCATTAGTGACCAATTCATCGTCAAATAATTTTACCAATAAACCTTCATTAAACCATGCATCGCTCATAGGGAGTGGGATTAGCGCTATTCCCATGCCTTGTTGGGCTGCTCGGGCAACACCAAACATGCTGTCAAATTGTATTATTTGTTTCGGATCGAAGTCGCTTATACCTACTTTTTCAGCCCATTGATGCCAAGACCAAGGTCGTGAACGATGTAATATTAATGGAATAGATTTAAGAGCATCAAAACCACTATCTTTCCATTTTTTATATAATGCTCTATTACATGCGGGTGCATATCGGATAGGAAATAGATCATGAACAACGCTAGCGTTTGGTTTTCCATTAGCCAAAACTATCGACAAGTCAGCTACTTGAGAAGGTTTAGAACCTGATTTTACAGTTTCTAATTGTAAGTTAATAGTCGGGTTTTCTTCTGCCCACTCACTTAACCTTGGAATAAAAAGTTCACTGGCAAAAAACTCAGGCAAGCTAATAACTATCGTTTTATTTTGCTGACTATTTGTAAAGTCAGAGATCGTTGATTCAAGTTGCGTGATTAAAGGGCTCACGGATTGGTAAAATTGCTTTCCTGCAGAAGTTAGCTCAATTGCACGCGTTTGGCGCTTAAATAAAGTGATGCCCAATTGCTCTTCAAGCTGTTTTATTTGGTGACTTACTGCAGAAGGTGTTAAAAAAAGTTGTGAGGCTGCATGTTTAAAACTTAAACATTTAGCGGCAATACAAAAAGACCTTAGGCCTCTAATAGGTGTTTGAATCGGCATATCATTTACAACAAGGTAGTTACGTCACGAACAGTAAAGCAATAATTAGACCTGCTAGTCAGTTTTTATTTTACCTTTTAAAACAATCGTTTAATTTTTTTTCTTTAGCTAATATCATAATTTTTAATGTAATGTTCTTTTGTGGTGCATTGGTGTGCACCATAATGGTTGTTTTTATAGCGTGTATACATTGTTCTTATTAGAATAATAAGGAGGGGTAAGTCGCAATGAATTAATTTGATATGAAATATGGAAGATAAAAAAAAGGACGCCATAAGGCGTCCAAAACAACAAACATATGTTTCATCAATCGGGGAGATTTAAAAACAAGTTCATTCTAGAAATACTTGACACATGTGACAAGTGTTAAGAAATCACCTGATGAATGAATTTTATTCACCTATAACTTCATCTAAAATAATACGCGCTTGGTTTAAGGTGTTTTATTACCTAGTGATTTTGAGGGAAGAGATAAAAAGCTTTGCTATAAAGTAACTTATAACAAAGCTTAAGGGGAGGGTATGCTACTGATGTAATATTTAAGTAATTTTAAAAACGGATACTTCTCTTTCTAAGTCAGTGGCTAGTTTGGCTAACTCGACACTCGATTCAGCAATATGCTCTGTAGCCGTACTGGTTTCCGTTACACCTATATTAAGTGTTTCTACGCTTTCTAAAATAATTTTCACAACAACCGATTGTTCCTCAGCAGCCGTAGCTATTTGTGTACTTAAATCGTTTATCTGATTCATTTCGTCGTTAATGACTTTATTAAGCTCATTAACTTCCTGCGCATGTGTTTTAACTGTATTTGCTTGAATAACGCTATTAGCCATTACTTCAACCGAAGAATTAGCACCATCCATGATCGTATTTACCATATCATTAATTTCTTTGGTTGAGTCTTGGGTGCGTTGGGCAAGCTGTCTTACTTCGTCTGCAACCACGGCAAAACCTCTACCTTGTTCGCCTGCTCGAGCGGCTTCTATGGCTGCATTTAGGGCTAAAAGATTCGTTTGATCTGCAATCCCTTTAATAACATCGAGTACGGTAACAACTTGACTAAAGTCTGCTCGTACTTTTTGAACACTTTGTTCGGAGTCTTGTATTTTATCTGTCATAGATAAAATAGCGTTGTAGGTGTCACTTATTTTAGTTGAGCTATCTGCAACTTTATTTTGAATCTCATGTACAGCTGAGGATGTGGTAGATGCACTTGCCGCGACATCGTTTACCGTGGTGCCCATTTCTTCCATCGCTGTTTTAAGTTGATCTGATGCAACACTTTGAACCGATAGTGTTTGGCTCGTTTGAGTAGTAATAGTTGCTAACTCTTCTGAAGTACTTGATTGTTGTAAAGAGACCATTTCTATATTTTTAACAATACTGGCTAAATTATTAATCATTTGTTGAATGGCCACTTGTAAATGACCGACCTCGTCATTAGATGTTTTAGCCACTTTAATCGTTAAATCACCTTTGGCAACACGTTGTGCAGCTTCAGATACCACGATAATGGGAGATGCTATTTTACCTGCAAACAATATACCCACAAACGCGATAACAACCACAAATACCACCATGAGGATTATCATGAAATTTGTATTTTTATTAATAGAAGCAAAGGCTTCTGGCTCGTCTATTTCAGACAAAATAGCCCAACTGAAGTTGTCGAAATCTATCCGGTCAAAAGACGAGAGCACCGGATTGCCATTATAATCGGTGATAATATTAGTGCCTTTCTTGCCAGCTAAAGCATCTCTTGCTGCTTGGGTATCAACACCATTTTTTTCAATAGTGCCTGCAAAGCTCGCTTTAACTGAGTGACCTTCAGGATCCAAAAATGAATTACTTCTCATTTTAAAGTCCATACCCACTAGGTAACTTTCTCCGCTATCTCCCATGCCTTCTCTTACGCCCATAATATTTTGTATTCCTTCAAGAGGTAACTGCAAGGCAATATAGAGGGACGTTTTTCCGTTAGGGTCTAATATTGGTTGCCCAATGAAAGCTGCGGGTTCGTTATTACTTGGAGCGTAAGGAGTATAATCAATAAAGCCGTATTGCCCACTGTTTTGTATTTGTTTAATTAAATGACCTAAATTTGATGACGAATATTTTCCTGTTAAAATATTCGTTTGATAATCAGCTTCTTTAGCTACGCTGTAAAAAATATAACCTTGGGTATCTATAAGAAATAAATCATAGTAACCATATTGCTCTATATAATTTTTATAAAATTCTTCGTTTTTAATTGTGTTGGGGTTAAATGCTTCAGCTACGTCAACTTCAGAAATAATAGCCCATCTAACACCGTTGGCTACTTCTAAATAGTCCCAACTACTCACTACGGGGTTATTATTATAATCGCTGATTATTTGCGTATCTTTTTTACCCTTTAACGCATTTATTGCTGCTGTTGTTTCTACTTTATTATTTGAAGCAAAAGAAGCTCTAACGGAATAATCTTTAGGATTAAGGTAAGAGTCAGAACGCATAAGATTATCTGTGCCGACCAAATAAGACTCGCCTGTTTCTCCCATTCCTTCACGGTTACCTAAAATGTGATTAATTTTTTCTATAGGTTGTTGAAAAGCTATATAACCTATGCGTTTACCTTTAACGGTTACAGGTTTTACAGTAAATGCAGCGGGATCGTTATTACTTGGCCTATAAGGCTTGAAATCAGCAAATTGGATATCTGTAGAATTACTTTGCTGAGCTAATGTAAAGGCTTGATAAAATGAACTGTCGTTTAAGTCTTTCGGAATGTTTTGGCCTAAATCACTTTCTCTAGTGACGGAATAAATAACCGTACCTTCGTTATTGAGAATAAAAAAGTCATACCAACCAAAATAATTTAACAGTGGTTTGTATGAAGTGTCATATTGATCCAGCAATGTTTTCCACTGCCCTTTATTTGAAAAGCTGTTTGATAGTGTATTTATATGTTTGTGTAATTCGTTTTGTTTAGAAAGTAATTCTAGCTGGGTATTGTTATTAGCTAAGTAATCATGCAACTGTGCTTTTTTTATTGAGTTAATTGCAGACAACTTCATAAAAGATTGTTTTTTCATGGTGCTTGCGATTTCAACGAGTACAGACATATCGCCTTTTCTTTCTGTAAAGTAGGTTTCAATGGACTGTTTTTTTATTTGATTAATCGCAGTGAGTTGGTTGTAGACTTTACTTGATACATCTTCAGAGTTATTAATTGTTGTGATAATACTGATAATAAGAGCAGGGATAAGACCAATAGCCACCAAAAGTAACATGATTTTGGTTTTCAAATTTTCCATTTTGAACATATTAATATCTCGCAGGGGAGTTAAACACTTTTAATACTTATTAAATAATAGTGCATAACGATTTAAATTTTTATTAATTATAACAGGAAAATAATAAAACAACGCTTAATGTTTGTTTATTATGAATTTTATCTTTTAGTGTTGATGAATATATTAGGTATTAAATAAACAAATCATTTTTTTTTAATAAAGGTTGTGGTTGTTTTGACTATATCTTGATGATTTGTTCAATTGATTTATGGCATAAGAAGTAAAGTGTTGAATAGGCCTCAAGAATGAACAGAACAAGGTTTATTCTTTTGTTTATAACGTGTTTAGAGAATTTTTTTTTTATCTATTAAAGCGCCGATTTTCTTACAAAATAAGGCGATTTCGTATTATTGTTATTCGAGCTAATTTTATAAACTCTTTGGCATAATGCTAATTTAATAATGTATCGTGTAACTTATTATTAGCTGTAAGTGTTTATAGAGTATTTATAGGTCATGCAGGTCTATTTTCTTTATATTTATCAAATTATCTAGTTTTTGTAGGGTACTATCTATATGAGTTCATCCCCCCATTTTGTCATTAATTTTTTTATTCTACTTTTAGCCACTATTTTTAGTGGTTGTGCGGATCATGAAAATTCAACACAACCAGAAAGTATTCAAGCAACAGAAAAAGTTTTAATTTTTAGCAAAACTAAAGGTTGGAGACATAAATCAATTGAACTAGGTACTGAAAAAATAACACAAGCACTTAGTAATAAAGGGATGCAGGTAATAGCTACAGAAGATGCTTCTATTTTTAATGATGCAGAGCTTTCCGCTTTCTCAGCCTTAATTTTCTTAAATACCACAGGTGATATTCTTAATAAGCAGCAACAAGTTGCTATGGAACGTTATATACAAGCAGGTGGTGGATTTGTAGGTATTCATTCTGCAACTGATACTGAATCGGGCGGTGATTGGTTTTGGTATAGGCGTCTCGTGGGGGCTGTTTTTAAAGGGCATCCGGGTGTACCGTCAAATGTACAAACAGCAAAACTTAAAGTGCTGAGAAAAGATCACCCTTCAACGGCTAAGCTTCCAGATTTTTTTAGTGTTGCAGACGAATGGTACGACTTTAAAAGCTTATCTGATCGCAGAATAGATTTAATTAGCGTTGATGAAGGTACGTATAATGGTGGCGGGCATGGCGTTTATCATCCTATTGCTTGGTATCATGAGTTTGATGGCGGCCGCTCTTTTTATACAGGGGTAGGTCATAATGCCAGTAACTTTAGTGATCCTATCTATATGGAACATTTATTAGGGGGGGTTGAATACGCTATAGGTAATAATGAACGTAATTATGCAAAGTCGAGACCTGAACCTAATCGTTTTGCTAAAGACGTTTTATTTGAAGGGCTGGATGAGCCTGTAAGTTTAGACATTACTCAAGATGGTAATACGCTTTTTTATGTTGAGCGTAAAGGGCAAGTAAAACGTGTTGTATTGTCTACAAATACTATGACTGAAGTTGGTAAAATTGATGTGTATTCACCTGATGGTTTTGGTGAGTTTGGTTTATTGGCACTCGCGTTGGATCCTAATTTTGATATAAACCAACATATCTATTTTATGTATAACTCCTCATTAACTGGTTCTGATAAAGATTTAACACAACGAGTGTCTCGTTTCACACTTAAAGAGGGTCAAATAGATCAGGCAAGCCGTATAGATATGTTTGATGCTCCGAGTGAAGGTAATTGTTGTCACACTGGTGGTAATATGGAGTTTGATGCTAAGGGCAATTTATTTATTGCTTTAGGTGATAATTCTAATCCGTTTGAATCTCATGGTGTTGGACCTTCTGATTTTAGAGAGGGTAGAGTTGCTCACGACGCCTACCGCTCTGCCGGAAATACACAAGACTTTCGTGGTAAAATTTTACGCATTACTCCTCAAAAAGATGGTTCGTATACTATCCCTAAAGGGAATTTATTTGCTAATTCAAGCATAGGTAAGCCTGAAATTTATGTCATGGGGACACGTAATCCTTATACCATAGCGTTTGATGATAAAGAGCAAACTTTATATTACGGTGACGTAGGCCCCGATGCTAAAGGATATAATGAAAAATATGGTTCTAAAGGATTCGATGAAATAAACAAAGTTACACAGGCCGGTAATTTTGGTTGGCCTTCATTTATTGGCAATAATAAAGCTTATCGTCAGTTTGATTACGAAGCGCAACAACCAGGAAAGTGGAATAATCCTCTTTTCCCCATGAATAACTCACCTAGAAATACAGGTGCAAAAAGTTTACCTGCCGCACAACCTGCTTATATTTGGTATCCCTATAGTAATTCTGATGTTTTCCCTGAATTAGGCGCAGGTTCTCGTAATGCTTTGGTTGCAGGGGTTTATCGCACTAAACAAGGAGATAAAGCTTTACCTAGTTATTACGACGGTGGGTTATTTATTTCAGACTTTATGCGCCGTTGGATCAAGGTTGTTTTTAGTGACCAAAATGGTGATATATACAAAATTGAAGAGTTTGTTCCTGATGCTGAATTTATTGCTCCTATTGACTTAAAATTTAGCAATAAAGGTGAACTTTATATACTAGAGTACGGCTCTAAATGGCATACAGGGAATATCGATGCCAAATTATCAAAAGTATTTTATACCGGTGCAGGTAATAGAAAACCTAACGCTAAAATTAGTATTGAAAATACGCAAGGGGTTGTACCCTTTGCTGTTACAGCTTCTGCAAAAAACTCTACGGATCCTGATAACGATCCCCTAACGTATATATGGAAAG
Source organism: Pseudocolwellia agarivorans (assembly GCF_002000085.1). GTDB lineage: Bacteria > Pseudomonadota > Gammaproteobacteria > Enterobacterales > Alteromonadaceae > Pseudocolwellia > Pseudocolwellia agarivorans. Next base: position 27,509 of record NZ_MUZU01000006.1, on the reverse strand, counting down.
TCGCTAGCTTAAATATAGAGCAAAGCCCAGAACAAGCCGATTATACTCATGTTAAAGCCGTCACAGGACGTGATGTTACATTTGATTTAACTGAAAAAGGGCGCTTTGGTATGCAGTTGTCGGTAACCGATCATAAAGGTGAAAGTCATCATGTTTATAAACTGTTAGAAGTCGGTAATGCACAACCTGTAATTAGTATTACGGTAGAAGATAATCATAGTTTTATTTGGCCTAACCAAGCATCGCCAAAATATCGTGTAAATATTGATGACCTAGAAGATGGCAAAATTACTCAAACGTCAGAAAACTTTGAAAGAGTTAATATTACTTTTAATAAAGTAGAGGTAGGAAAAGTTGAAAAAGCCGTAGGACATTTAGCTAATGATCCTTTTGGTCCGGGTCGCGCTGCTACTAAGAAAAACTTATGTACAGGGTGTCATCAAGAAAAAGAGGCTTCCGTAGGGCCCTCGTTCCAAAAAGTAGCAGATAAATATGCGTCATTAAAAGATCCTATCGCGTATTTGAAGAAAACTATAGCAGCAGGTAGCACGGGGAGATGGGGGGATCATCAAATGCCGGCGCACGACTTTTTATCTGAAGAAGTACGAGGAACGCTTGCTCAATATATATTATTACTTAAGTCAAAAGCTCCGAGTTTACCCTTAACGGGTCGATTACCTAAAGTTACAGAAGAGGGGGCTTATATTTTAAAAGCTAGCTATACGGATAATGGTAATCAAGAACTTTCAGCTATTGAAAAGCAACAAACACATACGTTTATTTCTCCTGTTCTTAAAGCGGAAACAGTATTCAAAGCTGCAGGTCAGGTAGAAGGAACAGAGTTAACTCGCGCTAAAGTTAAAACAATCTTGGTGTCTGGTAATAATATTGCGATCCCATTAGGTGAATACGATCTTAACCAAGTAACAGGCATAACATTGTTACAACAATATAAACCAGAGTTATCTGAAAATGCAGTATTTGAATTACGAGTTGGTAGTGTATCAGGTAAGGTTATTGCGCAAGATAAGTTTAATTATGCAGGGATGAAGCGAGGTGATGATCAAAGGTTAACTTTAACCTTTGATCCTATAAAACAAAAAATACCGCTCTTTTTGGTCGTGAAAGCTGAAGGCGCCAATAAAGATAAGCTTACTGCTAACTTAGTTTCATTTACTTTTTTGAACTAGAGTAATTTATTGTCATTAAGTAACCATTGAGTAAAAACTAAAAAGGTCAGTGAATGCAGATTCACTGACCTTTTTTCATACTTTGTTTATGGCGGGTATATACCAAGTTGATCACTTTATGATTCAAATGGGTATTATAAGCTTTTTGTTAATTTAGCCGTTAAAACAGGTCCTCTGTTACTAAACCCTACCGATTCTTCATAACTGTTGTCCAATATATTATTGGCGCTAAATGCAAAGGTAAGGGATTTATCAATTTTCCAACGTAAGGCAAGATCGACGCGTGCAAAACCGGCCATTTCAACCGTTCCTGTAGGCACAGAACTATCATAGTAACTACCATTAAAGGTAATGCGAGATAAGAGTGACACATTGTTAAGTGGTTTATAATCTAACTGAAAACCACCTTTTAATTTAGGTCTTCTACGGAGTTTTATTTCTGTATCGAAGGTGTCTAATTTAGCATAGCCAATATTTGCTTTAGCATATAAATCTTCATTCAATTTAATATTTAGTGCAAATTCAGCACCTTTAGCACGTACTTTTGAACGGTTAACATTTGTAAATGTTTCAGGATCAAAATCCACTAAATTTTTGTACGTATTTTGATAAAGATTAAAACGAGTAGTTAACTTATTTTGATTAAACGCGCTATCTAGCCCAATTTCATAATTCTCACTAAGCTCGGGTTTAAGGTCTGGGTTACCTACTAAAGGGTGTCCTATAGCGAAAAAGCTAGGTAACTTAAAACCCTCACTGTATTGAGCTGTAAAAGAGTGAGCTGTTGAGATTTGATAGCGACTCAGTACACGATGAGTGGTTACCGAAATATCATCAGCTTTATCATGACGAATACCCGCTGTTATATTAAGTTCAGTTAATGGAGCTAACGTGGTTTCAGCAAAAACAGCTTCATTGTGTCGAGACAAAGTATAAACGGCAGGTAGAGGAAAACCAAAATCAATAACGCTGTCCATTCCGCCATCTTCATCGGCTATAGATGCCCCTAAAGCCATTTGAATTTTATTTGAATAGGCGTAATTTGCCGTTAAGCTAAAGTCGGTTCTTTTGTAATGAGAGTCAACATCAATTGCCGGCACTGCATCAAGTTTGCCTTCTGCGATACCAGGGTTTATCGAGGTTTCTTCGCGTTTAGTTGTAGCGGCATTGAACTTAAGATTAAATGTATCGGTAAGGTTGTGCTGTATATTCGCGTTAGTATTTGTTTGTGTAAACTCTCTTGTTTCTTGTAAAGGGATAGCAGCCAGACGATCTCCACCGCTGTCTTCTGGAAAAGTTTCTCCCTGTCCATCAACGTAAAATAGGCCAATATTCCACAGTGTAGTGTCATTATTAATTGAACTTAATGAAGCATTTATAGCTGAGCGATGAAACGCATCTCCAAAGTGACTATCGTCATTATTTTGATAAGATGCTAACAAGTTGAAATCAGCAATATCAGCAATTTCACTACCTAAATGAATGCTTCCCACGGTAACACTATTAGAGCCCGCAGAAAGGCTTACACTACCTATTTTATCTGCTGCGTGTTTTTTGGTTTTTATGCTAACAATACCAGCAAGTGCATCGCTACCTTGTACGGTTGAATAGCCACCATAATAAACATTAACGCTTTCAACCATTTCAGGATCGATAGTACCTAAGTCGAACGCACCGCCACGACTATTTGTAGGGTCATTTACCTTTACACCATCAACAAGAATAACAACGAAATTCGCTTCACTGCCTCTAATTGACAAAAAGGTTAATCCGGCTGCGCCACCTTGTTCTGTGATATCAATCCCGGGAACACCACGTAAAATATCAGCAAAGCTGTTAGGTGTAAGTGCGGCTATTTCATCTGCACTTATTGAAACATTGGGAATATGTTCTGATGAGCTTGCATTAGAGATATGCGTACCAATAACGGTAAGGGTTTCTATATCGTTTGCTTGGGCTAAACTGTTATGACAAAGAGGTAGCGCTAAACATAAAGTGGTTGCTTTTAATTTAAAGTCGGCTAATAAAGTGTTTCGTAATGTGCTAAAAAAATGTTGTGGAAGAATGTTGTTTTTCATAATGAATTTTGCGGATAGCGGTAAATACCAATCTCAATAGTTAATTGAATAAGTATAAAATATCCTTTAAGACCTTAATGGTTATTAAATGTGATCAAGTACGTTTGTATTTTACATACAATTTACTGGTTTTATAAATAATTTAAAATTTAATGATAGTTATAGTGTAAACATTTCATGAAGAAAAAGGGTTCAGCTAAAACAATAGAGCTAAGTTTCGGTATAATAAGGTTAAGAGTAGGTGCTTACCAAATGCTTTTGTTATACAAGCATTTGGTAAACGTTATGGCTGTTATTAAGTCATAACTTATTATTTAATACCAAGAATTTTATTGTTAAGTACTTCATCAGCCCCCATGCCTGCAAAATCGTCAAAGGCTCTTTCAGTAGGGCGAATTAAATGTTTATTAACAAAATCTACACCTTCGCGCGCGCCATCTAAAGGATGTTTAATACAGCATTCCCATTCAATTACTGCCCAGCCATCAAAGCCATGTTGAGTCAGCTTACTAAATATACCATTAAAATCTACTTGGCCATCGCCTAACGATCTAAAGCGTCCAGGTCTGTCTATCCAGCTTTGGTAGCCACCGTAAACACCACTTCGACCTGAAGGATTAAATTCAGCATCCTTTACATGAAACGCTTTAATACGTTCGTGATAAATATCGATAAAAGCTAGGTAATCTAGCTGTTGCAGCACAAAGTGACTCGGATCATACAAAATGTTTGCTCTAGGATGATTACCTGTTGCTTCTAAAAAGCGTTCAAAGGTTACACCGTCATGTAAATCTTCTCCCGGGTGCAATTCATAACAAACATCAACACCGGCGTCATCAAACGCATTTAATATCGGTAACCAACGGCCAGCAAGTTCTTTAAACCCTTGTTCTACTAATCCTTGAGGGCGTTGTGGCCACGGATACATAGTGTGCCACAGCAAAGCACCTGAAAAACTAGCATGGCCTTGTAAGCCTAATCTTTGACTCGCTTTTGCTGCTGCCATCATTTGGTTAACAGCCCATTGTGTGCGAGCGGCTGGGTTATTTTTTACTTCATCAGGAGCAAAGCTATCAAACATTTGATCGTAGGCAGGGTTTACTGCCACTAACTGACCTTGTAAATGAGTTGAAAGTTCTGTAATCACTAAGCCATGTTCGGCCGCTATGCCGGTAATTTCATCGCAATAAACTTGGCTCTCAGCTGCTTTTAGTAAGTCAAATAATCGCCCATCCCAACTTGGGATTTGTATGCCTTTAAAGCCTAAACCACTGGCCCATTGGCAAATTTCAGTAAAATTATTAAACGGTGATTCATTACCTGCAAATTGTGCAAGAAATATAGCAGGGCCTTTTATTTGTTTCATTATTATTCCTCTATACTAAAGTCAGACCATTTAGTGTCTTCATTACTGGCTGATACGGCGTTACTAATAAATGCCATACCTCGTATTGCTTCATGTATTCCGGGTACGTCAAAACTTTCGTTATCGCATACTTCACCTGCATTAAATGCAGTAATTTGACGAGTAAAGTTCATGTAAATATTCGCGAAAGCCTCTAAGTAACCTTCAGGGTGACCCGCTGGTGTACGTATCGCTTGTTGAGCTGCTGGACAAAGTTCACCTACACCTGTACGAATAAGTTGTGTGGGTTCAGTATTACTGCGTAACCATAAGCTATTAGGCTCTTGCTGAGACCAATCTATACTGGCATGTTCGCCATAAATACGTAGGCGTAAATTGTTTTCTTCACCTACGGCTATTTGGCTCGCCATTAATACACCTTTACAGCCATTATCAAATCGTAATAATACGGTGCCGTCATCATCGAGAGTTCTACCGTCAACGACTGAATTTAAATCTGAACAAAGTTGAGTGATTTGTAAACCTGATACATATTCAGCTAAATTAGCCGCATGTACACCGATATCGCCCATACAACAACTAATACCAGACTGCTTAGCATTTAAACGCCAACTGGCTTGTTTGCTACCTTCATCGTCTTTCGAAGCTAACCAACCTTGGCTGTATTCAACGACTATTTTACGTACCGCGCCTAGTTTACCTGTAGCAACTAAGTGACGGGCCTGTTTAACTAAAGGGTAACCATTATATGTGTGGGTTAAACCGTAAAGGCGACCTGTTTTTTCAACCACTTTACTTAACGATAAGGCTTCGGCTAAGTCGAGGGTGGCAGGTTTATCTGAAAGCACGTGGAAGCCATATTCCATCGCCATTTTAGCGATAGGGTAATGCAAGTGATTTGGGGTAACAATAGCAAAAAAGTCGACTTTTTCTTCTGCTGGACGTTGAGACTCTAGTTCAAACATTTGTTGGTAATTTGAATAACAGCGGTCTGCTGCAATATGTAAACTTAGCCCAGAAGATAAACTCTTTTCAGGGCTTGAACTAAATGCCCCACAAACGAGGTCTATTTTACCATCCATAAAAGCAGCAATTCGATGAACCGCGCCAATAAAAGCACCTTCACCGCCGCCAATCATACCCATTCGTATTTTTCTATTTGAACTATTTACCATTCCAACTCCAACGAGTAATGAATTAACATTTCTATTTATTACTATCAAAAAATGTTAAATGTAAAAAATTTAATTAAGTCTATTAAAATTATAGAAAATAGCGGTAGTATGAAATCGGTTTTTAATGTAATAATTTCGGCGTTTAGACTATCTTTGTAACTACTGTTAGTATGTGCAATTAGTGAATTCTATAGAAAATAATATGTCGTCAGAGCAACAATCTATAAAGCCCACAGAAAAACAGCAAATACTTCAAATGTTTAATTTGCTGCCAGATGTTTTGTTCTGGATAAAAGATATACATAGCCAAATAGAGTATGCAAATACTGTCTATTTAGAGCAAGTAGGTGTAAAAAATTTAGAACAAGCACTGGGAAAAACAGACTACGACTTTTTCCCTCCTCATATTGCTAAGCAATTTATTACTGACGATAAAAAAGTCATGGACGGAGAGCTTATTACCGATAGGGTTGAGCTTAACTCAGACCAAAAAGGCAATATCGCTTGGTTTTTAACCTCTAAACGCCCTATATTTGATGAGCAAGGTAATATCACTGGTTCGTACGGGATAACTCGTCATTTAGAAAAAAATTCGCAAGTTTTGTCTGATGTTCAAGCCATTAACGCTCCGGTTAATTTTATTAAAGAAAACTTTAAGTCTGATATAAAAATTCAGCAACTAGCTGACGTAGCACATTTATCGGTAAGCGCACTTGAGCGACGCTTCAAAAAATATTTGATGAAAACACCGAAACAATTTATTAATCAAACACGTTTAGAGCATGCAAGGCGGTTATTGGTAGAAACTCAATTGCCTATTTCGGAAGTGGCTTATCAATCAGGTTTTATCGAACACAGCTATTTTAGTAAACAATTTAGGCTGCTGTTTGATGAACAACCTTCAGAAGTAAGAAACCAAAATCAATCCATGAATATGAAGGTTTAAGGTTTATGATTCTTCAGAAATAAACCTTTTTTTCTCTTTAAGAGATTAATTAAAGATGATGGTCATATCTCTTCATAAAATTGTCATCATAAGTCGTTAGACTTCGCGCCTAATCTAATTATGAGTTCTTCGAACTAACGCTTTGTTTATGAAAACTTCATTATCATCTATCCCTTTACTTTCTCAAGCGTTACGTAAATATATACGTGGTCTTGTGCATCAAGAATGTGATGTAGACGATATATTGCACGATATTTACCTAAAAATGTCTGACTCTAAACATGCAATTGAATATCCTCAAGGGTATGAAAAACGTGTTGCTAAAAATGTTGTATTCGATATGCAGCAAGACGAATTTAATCAGTACGCAGACATATTTCTAAATTCTGAACGTGAAAACGGTGCTCAAGACGAAACAAGGTAAACCTAGCGAAGATTAAATTCCACTAAGGAATGGTATTTGCTTTAGGTTTGCACATGTCAATTTTTTGTTGAAAACCTATGATCAACAATATTAATTTATTTAACAGTTTATTTAATACTGGTTCAGCGATACCTTCTAATACAAGTGAAGTTGATGAAATCGTTGCTGCACATAAAGAAGACACTTCAGCTAGTGTTCAAAACACATCAAGTAATAGCTCAAACTTGTATTTAAGTTCACGGTCGCAAAAGATCAGCTCATTAAGCAATGAGTTTTTTGGACAAGGAGGCTTAAACTTTGATGACGTAGACTCATTAAAAGAGCGTGTTTATCAGCTAGGCTTAATTTCTAAAGAAGAATATGCCAATTTAACTCATACCGAATTGTCTGATGAAGAATTAGCAGCATCCAAAGACGTATCTAGCCAAAATATAGCCTCCTTTATTGGTAATTTTTTAGAACGTTTAGATGCGATCGATGTAAAAGCAGTGACAAATGCAGACAATGATGAAGAACCAGAAGAAGAAAGTGAAACACTTACCGCCTTAAAAAGTGCATTATCGCAGGCAAAAACAATTTTAATTGATGTAGAAGAAGCAAAAAAATCACCTGAATTTAAAGAGTCTTTAACGAGTTCACTTTCTTTATTAAAAGAGGTGATAAATACCAATGCTTTTGAAATTATGCCGCTTGATGACAAAGTAGGTTTAAGTAAATTTTATCAAGCGCTTGAGATAGTTGATAAAATATCACCACAACGATTAACTAACGATAAAGTTAATCGTTATATGCAAGTAGCGTTTGAGTGATTTACTCGGCATTTGTACTTTCTTCCCATTTAAATTGTTCTTCAATGGTTACGCCTTCAGCAAACATGTTAGGGTTAAAAGGAGTTATGGTAATATTGTTTTTTAATCGAGTTGGCCAATCAAAATTAGCCAAAGCTCCAGTGCCTAATGCCACTAAATCTGCATGTTTATCTTGAATAATACGGTTAGCTTCGTTCGGGTTATCTAAACCCCCATTCGCTATAATGGTTAACCCTGTAAGTTCTTTGGCTAATTTAGGTAAACTTTCGCCATTTCGAGTAAGGCATCCATGATTAAAGCCTTTTCCTTCACTTGCCATATGAATGTAATCGACACCCGCATTTTTTAAAGCAGTAAAAATAATCTCTCCGTCGTTGAGTCCGTTAGGCCAAGTGTAATTAAAGTCGTTTACTTTCCCTTGTGAAATACGAACACCAATAATAAAGTTTTTGGATACTACTTTTTTAATCGATGTAATAATTTCAACGGTTAAACGGCACCTGTTTTCTAAACTTCCGCCATATTTATCTTCTCGTTCATTGGTATAGTCAGTTAAAAACTGGTCAAGTAAATAACCATTGGCGGCATGAATTTCTATTCCATCAAAACCTGCTTTCTCTGCACGCATAGCTGCATTACAAAAGCCATTAATTACCTCATCAATTTCAGATAAATTCATCGCTTGCGGTAAAGGATAATGCCCTTGTTTTTTACTGTAACCTTCTAACATTAGTCTTGTCGGTTGAATAGACGATGGGCCGCGCGTATTCGATAAATGTTGAGACAAAGCTCCTGCATGCATTAGTTGCATTATAATTTTTCCACCAGCTGCATGAGTTGAATGAGTTATATTTTCCCAGCCTTTTTGCTGTTCATCATTTGTAATACCCGGTTGGTTCGGATACGACTGTGAAAACGATCGATCAGTGTATGTACCTTCCGTTATTATTAGCCCGAAACCACCTTTGGCATAACGTTGATAATATTTTTCCATTTGTTGGGTGGGTATGCCATCGCCCTTCGTACTAACGCGAGTCATGGGAGCAACAACGGTTTTGTTTTTAAGTGCTAGTTGTTTAATTGCTGTGTTTTCTAAAATTAATGTTTTGTTAAGCATTGACGTTAATCTCTGTGATTGATGAGTTTGATTAGCTTAACGTAATGGTTTCTTTTTTATAAGAATGCACATTTTTGTGCTATACATACATTTTGTATACTGTAATGAGGTAAATTATGCCTAAAATATTAAAAGATGCTTGTCCAACTGAAACTGCATTGGATCTTATTGGTGGTAAATGGAAAGGGATGATTTTGTTTTATCTATGTTCTGATACGCGCCGTTTTAATGAACTTATGCGTCTTATTCCTGATATAACGCAACGTATGTTAACGAAACAATTACGTGATTTAGAGGCAAATGGCATTGTGCATCGCGAAGTGTATCCTCAAGTTCCCCCAAAAGTAGAATACTCTTTAACAGACCTAGGTAATACGCTTGAACCTGTTGTTAGAGCATTAGAAAAATGGGGGGATAGATATTTGAGAGCGTTGTGAGTTCTGAATACAAAAGTTATTAATTTTAACATAAGAAACAATGTAGGTATTATTTGGATTTATCATCTTTTATTTATTTTAAATCAACCGATTGGAAATATATTATCTCGAATTAAGATTAATGTACTGAGTGTTATTGGTATATATGTCTTTATTTGGAGAAGAAGCTAATGTCACGTTTTTTTACAAAAAGTAACGTTGAAATCTTTGGTAAACTTTTAAGTTGATGAAAGCAAAGTGTTTTTTGTTATTGGCTTAATATTTGTTGCCATTAAATTAAAATGGTTGCAACCATTAGTTTAAAAATAAGTGTAAATCATAAAAGGTAACTAAAGGGGGAATATATGAAATTTTTAAAAGTCGTATTAATTTTATCTGTTACATCATTTGCGAATATGGCAAGTGCGGGATTAGTTTTTTATACATCAGATTCTTCAAGTAATTCGGTAAATTGGACTTCTGACGTATTAGCTGATGGGTATCAAATTAATAATAATGTAAACTTTGACTCACATGCACTTGGTTTACTAGATTCAGGTTTATATCTTGGTTCTGATGGCATATCAATTACCTCTACTGGATCTAATAATCAAACCATTAAAGATGGTGCTGGTGTTATTGATGGGAATACTACTGGTGCTATTCCTGGTGAAGGTGTTCATCAAAGTTCAAAATATTTAGAGATAAATAACACTGGCGTTTTAACATTAAGTTTTACAAGTGGAGCCTTTGCTGCAGGTATAGGTACATTTGATGTTTGGACAGGAGGTGACTTTACTATTTCAGTTTTTTCAGGGGTTAATGGTACTGGTTCACTTTTAGGTTCTTTATCTGGTGTTGCAGAAGGTTTAAACTTCCAAAACTTAGGTACGTTTTTCATGGGGGTTAAAACCGATGATGGCTCAAAATTTGGTTCTATAGCCTTTGACTTTAGTGCTGATGGTAATGATGATATAGGTTACGATGATATTCTATTTGCATCAAATTCACTTCAGGTTTCAGTCCCAGAGCCGTCAACACTTGTTATTTTTGCATTAGGTGTATTTGTTTTAACAACACGTAAATTACAAAAATAATGTCATTTACTTTTAAATAGTCGTTTTACACAAAGCACCAAACATCATTTTGGTGCTTTTTTTTAAATAAATTTTAGTATTCAAATGAAACTTGAGTAGCGCGAAGTATGCTACCGTTCAATATCCCTCAGCCACTGCTGTTCAAACAATGCCATTTGTTGATGCCTTTTACTAGCAATATGGTTTGTTCTATCTTGTTCTGTATGAAATGGGCCAATTCGACAGCCACTACAATAATGTTTACTTAGGTACTTGGGCATAGTTAGTTTGTTATCAAGCTCTGTAGCTATTAGGCGACTAAATACATGAGTAATACCTTGTGTGTCTTTCACGTGTTTATCTCGGTCAACATTTCTTATTTTATAGCCAGGAAAGTTTTCTATTTCAAAGGGCATATAGCCAAGGTAATTAATATCGGTATTTAGCGTTAATGCTTGCTCAATATTCCATTGTCTATAGGGCTTTACATCTTTTGACGTAATAAAAGCGAGTTGCGCGCCATTACTATCTAAAAACTCATTAAAACAATGTAATAAATACTGGCGAAGTAAACGACGATGTAAGGTATTCATACTCACGTTAACACACTGTTGCTGATAATCTTCAACGGAGTTGAATGCAGGAATTAGCGGAAATTGAAAAATAACCACATCAAATTGTTGTTTGTTTAGTTGTTCCCATGTTTGCTTGTTAGTTACATCAAAACCTGTAAGTACTTCGCATCCTTGAGCCTGTAATTGCTGAAAATGCTCTTCGCCGTATTTAGCTGTTAGCGAGGCATAGTCATCAAAAATAGTCGCTGTTAACGCTTTTGGACAATAATTTTTTAATAAAGAATAAGAAAACGATAAATCTCCGTCTCCTATGGTTAATATGCGCCAAGCTGGATTGATGTACATAGAGTATTAAGTTGTATAAAAACGTTACTGTAATGCTTATTGTAAGTGATAATCGAGTGCTGTTGCAGATAATTACGTTGAGTTATTTAAATTATCGTTATTATGTGGGGTTAAGTTGTTTTCTAAATAACGTGGAATGTTTTCTATTTCTATCGGTTTAGAGTAATAAAAACCTTGAAAGTAATGGACACCTAATAGCAATAAAGCTTGAGCTTGTTCTTTCGTTTCTACGCCTTCAGCAACCACTAAAAAGTTTAATGCTGATGCTATATGCATAACGGCAGATATAATTGCTTTACCATTGCTGTCTATTTTATTTACGAATGAGCGATCTATTTTTACTATGTTTACAGCTAAGTCTTGCATAGCTGATAGTGAAGAGTACCCGGTACCAAAGTCATCAATAGAAACTTTAATTCCCATCGCTTGGAGGGACTTAATTTGGTTTGATATAAGGGTTAAGTCTGAAGCGAAAACAGATTCGGTAATTTCAATATGTAATAACTTTGCCGGCAGAGAGCTCTTTAAAAGCGTGCTATGTACTATGCTTATAAAGTTTTCATCGTGTAGCTGTATAACCGAAACATTTACGCAAACAGCAATGTCTTGTTCGGTACTCCATTGCTTTGCTTGTTCGCAGGCCTTTTTTAAGACCCATGCACCAATCTCATGAATTAAACCGTATTGCTCTGCTATAGGAATAAAAGCTTCAGGAGGAATATCTTCATCTTCATACTTCCAGCGAATAAGTGCTTCAAAAGCAGATACTTTAAGACTTTTAGAAAATATTATAGGTTGGAATACCAGCCTTAATTGTTGGTTTTCGATAGCCTTTGTTAAACCATTTTTTAAATGTAATTCTTAGGCAAATAATTTTTCTATTTGCTGAGAAAATACACCTACAGTCGAACGCATTTGTTTTTTCTGATAATACATAGCCATATCAGCTAATTGGATCAAGCGTTCTTCTGTAGTAGCGTGATGTGGATATAGTGCTATGCCAATAGTTGCACCTACAGACAAAACGCTATTTTCAGTACTATGGGGCTCTGAAAGAAGAGTGATTAACTGTTTAGATTTTTCAATTGCGGTGGCTTCATCAGTGTTTGCAAATACAATTAAAAACTCATCGCCACCCCAGCGACATAAAAGTTGTTTATCTTGCGTAAATTGATTAAGACGTTCTGCTGTTTTTCTTAAAATAACATCGCCAGCTTTATGTCCTATTGAATCATTTATTTTTTTAAAACCATCTAAATCAATGAACAATAATGCAAAAGGTGTCGTAGAGTTTTCCGTAACAAATTTTAACTTCTCTAAAAAAGCTGTTCTATTAAATAAATGGGTAAGGGGATCAAGGTTTGAAAGCTCATAAATCTTTTGTGTACGGTGTTTAACCTTCTCTTCCATACTATGAATGAGTACCGAGTTCTCATTTTTTAAAAATAACGTATGGCTTGTAAAGTTGGCAGACTTTCTTGAAATAATAAACATCACTAAAGCGAAAGATAAGCCCAAAATACCTAGTAATTGAAGTGATGATTCTTGTGATAATAGTAAACCTATTGAACCTGGAGCAAGCAGCACGCAAGGATAAAACATAGCGGTAAATTTATGGCCAGCAAGAACAGTAGCAGAACCTCCAGCCATAGCGGCAATTGCAATAATAGTTGTTGTTAGCTGAACATCATTATGTTGTGTTGTGCAATAAACTAAATAAATTGCCCACATAATTGCCGTAATATTAGCGCCAATTGTAAAGTGAGTAATTGATTTTTGGCCATCAAACTCAGTGTTTTCTAATTTTATTTTCCACCATAAAACATCTAAAAACCTTAAAGTAAGCAATGTGAGCATTCCCCACCACCAGACTTTTTTAAGGGGATCAACCTGAGGGTAAGTAAACGCAAAAACAAGAAAAGTTGAGGTTAATAAGCTTACAAAAATACCCGCAACAGCATTGCCATACAATAATACGGCAGCATCTTGCTGCATGCGCTTGTTTAATTTTGAATTATTTTTAATTAACAAATGCAGATACTTTTGATTTAGATATTTATATAAGAATAGACTAAATATTAATAACCTGCTTTTATCGTAGCGATTGATTTTTAAATAAAACTAAATAAATATGATGTAGATAATACTGAATCGATAATCAATTTCAGGCTATTTTTTTATTGAGTTAATATCATTAAAAACCTGCGAAGTAGATACAGCATAATAAGTGGCAATTAAAACAATACGTTGTAATTCATGAGTAACGACTAACGCCTGCTCTTGAAAAATATCACCTATAGTCGGTATGAAAAGAGAGTAGTTGGTTTGATCTACGGCTTGTTGCTTACCTTCAATTTCTATTAAAGCCAATAAAGCGGTAAGTTCGTGAGTGGCTAACGGTGTTAAATTTTTATTGGTAAATAAATAAGCTTCAATAGGAGTTAGGTTTTGCTTATCACGTTGGCACAACCCATCACGTAAAGCGTTATTACTACCAAACAACATCATAGAGCGTAAATAATTAAAGGGCGGCTGACTGCGAGTAGAGAGCACTTTATTGTTCGTAAATAAGTAATGCAGAACATTACGCTGTTGCTGATCTGTTTTTTTAAAGTTATCGCTTATTTGTAACGCTGGCGTGAAAAAGTTTAACGTGCTGCTTGTTTTTATTTTGGTAATAAGCGAATTCGATAAACCTTTGGTTTCAATAAAGCCTGTCGCCAATTGCTGATAATAATCAAAATTAGCGTGTTTTATTTCCCCTTGTTGAAACATAAAAGCTAATTGTGTCGTGTTCTCGGTTTCACTCGAATCTACATAATGTTGAAGCAAGGCTTTAAGGTCGTTCTTTTGCAATAAGTTGATCAATGTTTGTAAGTGTTGTTGCATGGTTTACCTTGCTTATATTTTTGTTTGAGACGGTAAAGGTATATCAAAGAATGAGTATCTCAAATTGTCTGCTTGCCATTATATTTATTTGTAATGAGTATATTCAGAAATTCTAGACGAAAAAAACCTTAACATTATTGTTAAGGTTTCGTTTCTTCCTTTCGGAATGCCTGATGCCGACTGCTAGTGGTTAAACCGAGTTGGCGACCTACTGATTACAGGGTTCAATTTGGTATAAATTATTTTTGACTAGGTGTTTAATGTACCTTCGATTTATGTGCTAATCATCCAGTGCTTCTTGGAGTCGATAAAGTAGAGCTAACGCTTCATCTTCTGAAAGTGGGGCAGTGGCTTTAGTAAGAGCAGTTTCTATATCTACAATTGTTTGTCTACCTTGCAATGCTAAAGCTTCACCACTTGGCGTTAATCGGGCGAGTTGGCGGCGTCCGTGTTGTTCATCTTGCCTTCTGACAACATATCCAGCTTTTTCCAAACCTGCTAAAACTGATTGCATTGACTGAGGAGTGATAAATGCTGCGTTTGCGAGATCTGCATTTGTCATGTCTGGTTGAGCCATTAGCGCAGAAAGTACTGCATTTTGTGCCGTAGACAGGCCACAAGCTTTCAGTGTTTCGTCCATTCGACGGCGTAATCGGTGTTGGGTTCTTTTTAGGTTATAACCCAAAGACCTGTCAAGACTGTATTGCTTAATCATATCAGGTTCCTTATAATGTATCAGGTAGCTGATATTATAACTTACATTTGGAGAAAAGTATGGCGTATCTCACAGGTATAGACTTTGTTGGTATTCAGGCAGACGATCTGGAAGCCGCAAAAGACTTCTATCATGGCAAGCTTGGTCTGAATATTATTCAGGGACCTCCAGGAGCTGTGGTATTTGACAGTAAACCGGTGCCCTTTGCCGTTCGTAAACCTTTGTCTGATCTCTCAGACGCGAAAGATTTTCTTGGTGCTGGTGTTGCACTTTGGTTTTCTTGTGATGATGCTGATGCTCTGCATGTTGAGCTTATTGCTGATCAGGTAGAAATTGTTTTTTCTCCCAAAGATGGTCCATTTGGGCGATATTTTGCATTCCGCGATCCATTTGGTTACACAATCACAGTTCATACGGCAATGGATAATACGATTTAAAATGACTAATTATTGGATGGGAGTTGCTTGCGCACAACATGCGCTGGCAGGCCGTGATAATGGCTTTGCACAGCTTGGGCATGGCAAAAAATCTGCGGTGAGTGGTCTTAATAAAGGTGATTGGATTGTTTATTATTCACCACGAGAAAAGATTGACGGTGGTGATCCTGTACAGGCGTTTACAACAATTGGTCAAATAACTTCAGACAAACCGTATCAAGTAGATCAATCAATGGGATTTCATCCACACCGTGTTAACGTTGATTATCTACTTAATGTAACTCCTGCTTCTATTAGACCGCTGCTTGAAGAGCTGGAATTAACAAAAGGGCGGGGTGGAAGTTGGGGGATTGTTATGCGTGGCGCAAAGCGAAAATTAATTGAAGCAGACTTTAGAAAAATAGCCGCTAGAATGGGAGTGTCGGTATCGTTGTAAGGCTGATTTAGAATCTGTTGGACTGCATTATTTATGAAGTTATTTTCTTAAATTAAAGAATGATAATAAATGATGCTTCGATCCGGATTTGAATTAGGGATACAGGAGTTTAAAATTTCTTTCAAATTATCTTTGTTAATAATAACCTACAGCGATAAAACAATAATTTGAAAAGCTTTGTAAATATCAATAGTCTCTAGCGCCAAAAAACAAAGAATCTTCAATTTATACCCAGTAATACAAGCAATTAACTAGAACAAATAACAGTTGTTTTTTACCCCTATATCACTTATTTTAGCCAATATTATCATTTGCCCATTATTTGGGAGCTATATTTTTAAAGGGTTGAGTATGGGGTACTGGTATTTAGCGATAGCAATTGTCTCTGAAGTTATAGCGACGTTGGCACTTAAAGCGTCTGATGGTTTTGCTCATCCAATCTCAAGCACTATTTGTGTAATTGGTTATGCAGCTACCTTCTATTTCTTATCTTTAGTTCTTAAAACTATTCCTGTAGGTATTGCTTATGCCATTTGGGCTGGTATGGGAATTGTCTTAATTGCTTCAATAAGTGCAGTATTATATAAACAAGTACCTGATTTTCCAGCAATTATAGGTATGCTTTTAATTTTTTCTGGTGTTATCGTTATTAATATATTTTCAAAAACAGTGAGTCATTAAAAATATAACATATATGAGCACTATCTCTATTAATAGACAAAGTGTTTTTTAGTTGTTTAGCGAGCGCTAATGTGTCTGGCAATTTGCAATATCATCTACTTCGCGATATCGGTGAGTCATAAAAAAGGTTTACGGCAAACACATATAGAGGTTTTTGAGTGCGGAGCATATCGTTATCGTTAATTAACGATAACGATATAGAGCTTACAAGAAATGGACTAATTTACGGCTGTGAAACCCTAGTCAAAGTAATTAGGTAGTCAATATAAGACTGTCGCTCTTCTTTACCAAGCGCTTGTACACCTAAAGCTTCGTTTAACCATAGGCCATCTACTCCCATTCGTATGATGAGCGCTGTTTGTTTATCTAAACCGTCAAGTAGAAGTGCTGGTAACCATTTTTTTTGCATTTCGATATAAGGTTTCATTAGAGATGGGTTTAAGCCTGAACTTGCAACTAAAGCTGCCGCGCTAGTCACTTCTTCTGTAAGCGAGCCAGAAGCAGAAAAAGTCCCCAAAATGAATCCGCGTGCCCAAGAGCCCGGCTCGATATCATCTTTTGTATATTGCTCAATAAATTTTTCAAATGTAGTTAGAGAGTATTCCAACATCCCTTCAATGAGGGCATTTTTACTTGGAAAGTGGTAAAGCAGTCCTCCTTTACTAATCCCCGCTGTTTCAGCAACAAGCTGGAGTGTTAGTTTAGCCAATCCTTTCTCTTTAATGACGTTTTCAGCAGCTTTGATAATAGATACGTAAGTACTAGTCTTAGACAAGTTTAAATTCTCTTTGTGTTGGCTTGTGTGTTACAGGGAACTTTAGTAACAAGCCTAATGGTTAGTTAAATTGTAGCAAGGTAAGTAAAGGAGCAGCATTGATATAAATACTCTATATAAACCCAATTACTTAGGATCCCTCTCTTTCAGCAGCCCTAAATACTATACGAAATAGTTTCTCAATTACAGTTTTTTAGCACTTTTATCTTAGACTACTAAAGCTATAAAGCGAGTTGATTTAGTTAGAAAATCTTTATTATTTTTATAAACCCCGTCTATAAAACAAACAATAAACTTGTTCTTTAAAAACAAAAGGTAAATAGAGTATTGAATTATTTTTGACAAACTCAGATAGAGTCTAGACATAAGAATCTAGGTGTGCACAAGCGAAAGTAATTTACATGGTAAGTTTATTCTGTTAATAATATAAACCGTCCAGACGGTATAGTAGCTTATATAAAAAAACTGTTTTTGATGTAGATCAATAAAATCTAATTGTGAATGTTAATTTTTAAAGGCCGTTTGTAAATTCCATCTGGGCGTTGACTGAATTTATATTTTGAGTCTGAAGTTTATAAATATTTAACTGAAACTAGTCGAACATAAAACAAATATTAATATCGGCAAAGTTTTATTTATGATAATAATCGGGGAGTAACATGAAAATTAATTTTACTAAAAAAACATTACTTTGTTTATCAATCTCAAGCATTTTATATTCAGGTTTAGCGCAAGCCACTGCACTTGAAGTGATTGAAGTTACTGCGCAAAAACGCTCGCAAAGCATACAGGCAGTAGGTGTTTCAGTTACGGCACTTTCTGGTGACCAGATGGATGCGTTGGGGTTAGATAGTACACAAGAAATTACTCAACAAATTCCTGGCTTACAAATACAAAGTTTTAGTCCGGCCTTCACCGTTTTTAATTTACGTGGTATATCACAAAATAATTTTACTGATAACTTAGAAGCGCCAGTAGCTGCATACTTTGATGATGTATATGTTGGCAGTATGAATGCTATTGGTGGGCAAATGTATGACTTAGAGCGCACAGAAGTTTTACGTGGCCCTCAAGGTACTTTGTTTGGGCGAAATGCTACTGGTGGCTTAATTCATTTTGTTACTAAAAAAGCTAGTGATGAAGACTTTAATGGTTATATGAGTACTGAAATATCCGAGTTTGGTAGCTACAGTGTTGACGGTGCAGTTGGTGGAGCATTGAGTGATTCTGTTAGGGGGCGTATAGCGGGCCGCTGGGAAACATCAGATGGATATTTACAAGCAGGCTCTATTCCTGCTGGTACATTGGGACCAAATAGTCCAGAAATTAACGCGGTTAGTGATTCTATGGGAGCTGATGCTTATTCTTTAAGAGGCAATTTACAAATTGATGCCACTAATGATACCACCATATCGCTAACGGCTTCGTACTCAAAAGATAACGATGTTCCAGTGGGGGCTTATGTCGTTTATTTAACTGGCTTAGATGAAAATGGCCTAGGTGGTGAAATTGATGCAAGTAACCCGCTTACTGGTGATGTTTTTAAGCACGCTGGTTCAGATAAATCGGTTGCTGGAATTGATACGGGGTTAGATCGAGAAATGACTAGTGTCACTGCAACAATTGATACTATATTTTCTAATGACTTAGAGCTGTCATCTATCACTAATTGGTTAGATATGGATAAGTCAAACAGAGAAGATTCAGGTGGTGGTGTTGTTCCCTTTGCCTTTTATACTGATGCTCAATATCAACAAGTATCACAAGAGTTAAGGTTATCGGATACGAATGATGATTTTCGTTGGCAATTAGGTATGTATTTTCTGAAGATAGACTTAGAAGCACAAAGTGCTACAGACAGTAATGCAGTTACTAATGGTAATGGTGGGCCAGCAGGTGCTTATTTTGAAGGTGCTAGCAAATTAAATTCAACCAATTGGTCTATTTTTGGTCAAGCTGAATATGATTTAAATGACTCGCTTACTGTTATTGCAGGATATCGCTGGTCTGAAGACGATAAGGATTTTGAGTTTGTTAACCGTGCTCGAGCGGGCGCTTTAAATCTACCAGATGGTACTGTTCTTTTTGATTTAGATAATGAAGCAGTAGGAGAGTATGCAGGTGTTCCTGAAATTGATTACGGTGATTATGCTGCGCGTTTACAGTTAAATTGGCAGTTAGATGATACATTGGTCTTTTTGTCTTATAACCGCGGGATTAAAGGAGGTAACTGGTCACCTAACTCTAATGTTAAAATTGAAAATTTCAAGCATAAGGCTGAAACTTTACATTCGTATGAACTTGGCATTAAAACGTCATTTTGGGATGATGATGCTCGTTTAAATGCAACCGCCTTTTATTATGATTATGAAGACTACCAGACTTTTTCATTAGTAAGCTTTGTACCTCAAATTTCTAATTCTGACGCAACAAGTATTGGTGGGGAAATTGAATTGACACTAACACCAACGGATAACTGGGATATTTTACTTGGTCTTTCTGTTATTGATTCGGAAGTTGATGAAGTTTTAGGTGCAATACCCGGTAGTATTGTAGAAGGAGCAGAGTTTCCAAATGCTCCTAGATACAGTGCCAACTACCTATTTCGTTACTACTGGGAAGCATTAGAGGGAGAGTTCTCAGTCCAACTTGATGGTGTTTATAATGATAAACAGTATATAGAAGGGCACAACTCTGCTTCTTCTTTACAAGAAGCTTATGGTCGAGCAAATGCCAGTATTAATTATAACGCTAAGGAAGGAGATTGGGGTGTTCGTTTATGGATTAAAAATATAACTAATGCTGAAAATGCAGTTTATAGCTTAGATGTTGGCGGATTTGTTGTACGTCAGTATGAATCACCTCGTTGGGTCGGCATTACTGCTTCATATAATTGGTAGTGCTAACAATGCTCTATTTTTAGTATAGGGCGATGATACTTTATTTACTGCTCATGTTTGATATAAGCAAGCATGAGCAGTTTAATATGTAATCTTCCCCAATAAAACGACCACATTTATTTTTACGCTGTTAGCGCTTCATATTCCATTGATGAACAGTATTTATACTTGAATACATACTCCTCGTATTTATTGGTAGCTATATTAAACAACTGTTTAAAGTAAACCGTTGATGTATTGCAATTTACCATGATGCATGTGTATCAATAATGTTTCCTTCTGTAAAAGCGCCTCCAATTAAATGCAAATCGATATTAGCATTACTTTCCTTGGCATTTTTTTCTTGGTGTCGCTGTTCTTTTTTTATTTGGTCATGAATAGATTTACCACTTGTAATATTCAACATTGTATAAGTTATAGTGATCTAGCGCTAAATACATTTTAATGCGGCACTGTACTTGGTGGTGGATTTTGACGATATTACCATCAAAAAATTGTCACGCCATACTTGGTTTTGTATTGAGTAGCTTAGTAACTTTATTAAAGCTCCTTTTTAGATTAATACCTATAAACAGCACTACAATCCATAAGTAATCAGGTACATCACACTCAGGGTAATCCTAGAAGATATCTTTAAACATTTTCCTGTGTTCATGTTTGTTATAAATCCGACCTGTATGATGAATAAGCAATAATAACTTTCACCCGCAGAGCATCTATAAATGTTATTCCTGGCATGATAGCTATGTTTTTTGTGAAATTAATTACACCGTTTTACCATGCCTTTTAAAAAACTAATGCATCAAATCTTTATCTGAAAAGGTAGCTGATTAGCTTATTGAATCACTTTTGTCTTTGAAAAAAATTATCGATAGATACTGATTGAGATTAGTTTTAGGCATCTAGGAGTGCCAAAGCGAAAGTAGTTTACATAGTCAGTTTATTCTGTATATAATGTAAACCGTCCAGACGGTACAGTATATTCGTATGAAGAAAATAATCTTTGATGTAAATCAAGATAATCTCACTATGAATGTTAACTTGAAAATATCGTTTATAAATTCTATCTGGGCGTCGACTGAACTTATTAACAAAATAGAAGAGTGATTTATATGAATTTAAAGCAGCAAAGCGAACTCCCTGTGCATCGAGTTACAGAGGACCCGAATAATAGCTACTGTCTTCCAAAGGAGTACTACACCACTCAAAGCGTTTTCGATGCAGAGATCGAGAAAATTTTCTTCAAGTCATGGGTATATGCTGGCCACATTAGCAAACTTTCAAAACGTGGAGACTACATCACTGTTGATGTACACGATCAAAGCATCATCATTATTAAGGAAAATGCGAATTCAATTAGCGCTTATTACAATGTATGCCAACATCGTGCACATACGCTTCTAGAAGGAGAGGGACGTGCACTTGCTATTACTTGTCCTGCACATAGTTGGTCTTACGGGCTGAATGGCCAACTAAGATCGGGACCTGGTTTGAACGAGCTGGCCAATTTTTCTACTTCTTCAGTTTGTCTTACATCAGTGAGAGTTGAAGAATTCTGTGGGTTGGTGTTTGTAAACTTAGATAACGACGCTGAACCACTCGCAGGGCAAGTTGATGGTTTAAAAGAGAAAATTCTCTCTTATGTACCACATCCAGAAGAACTTGTTCTAGCTCACCGTGCCACTCGAGAAGTTAAAGCTAATTGGAAGTGCATGATGGATAACTACTTAGAGTGTTATCACTGCAAATCTACACATAAAAGATTTTGTGAACTTGTTGATATGGAGGGTTATAGCACTACGCCATATGACAACTGGTCTTGGCATCAAGGTCCAGGGTTTCCCGATCCGAATTCAAATGAAGCTGAGCAAACGGTAAATGAAAGTTTTGCAGGAGCTCAATTATGGCCAAACATGACTATAAACTTTTTCCCTGGTCGTGATAATGAACTCATGTTGTTTATCGCTATACCTATTGATACTGAAACATGCCTCGATATTTTTGAGTTTTATATGCCTTCAGCTGAGATAACGGAAGAAACGCGTGCTGAAATTGACTGGGTGGTAAATGTTCTAACTGAAGAAGATATTGGACTTGTTGAAAACGTTCAGCGTGGACTTAAGTCCAAAGGTTTTAAGGATGGACGATTTGTTGTAAACCCACAGCGCAGCTATTTGAGTGAACATGCCGTACACCATTTTCATCGTAAAATCCTTGCAGTATTAGAGGCTGAATAAATAAGTACGTACGAGAGACATCCACATCTCGCATTAGTATTTAAGAGTTTATTATGAAATGTATTACCGTCAATTGGATAGTTGTGAAACAGAACTAGTCCGAAGATTTGAATTTAAGAGTTTACTATGAAAAACGTTATCGTAAATCGAATAATCGATGAAACAGATCTAATTCGAACATTTGAATTTAAAAATGTAAATGGTGAAAAATTTGCTTCTTATGAGGCTGGTTCTCATATCGATGTGGAAACACCTTCGGGGGAAATTCGCCAGTATTCACTGTGTGGTGATCCACAAACTAATGAGTTTTTATCTATTGCAATTAAAAAAGAAGATGCATCTAGAGGTGGATCCAAATCAATGCATGAGAATGTAGAGGTAGGTGATTTCATCAAGATTAGTGATGCTCGTTGTCATTTTAAGTTATCTAATGATGCTGACCACCATATTCTTATCGGGGCAGGTATAGGAATAACTCCGTTATTAAGTATGGCATACCAGTGTGTGATGGAAAAAAAACCTTATCAGCTTCATTATTTTACCAGATCAAAAGCTCAAGCTGCATTTGTTGAACTACTGTCACAGCCCCCCTTTAAAGATTACTTTTTTCTCCATTTGGTTGCTAATAGAGGTGAAATTCACTCACCTTTAGAAGCTATATTGAAGGGAGTTGATTCAGGCACTAATGTGTATACCTGTGGACCTAGCTCTTTTATGGATACGGTAGTTGAGCTGGGGAGTCAGTATATTCCAGAAAGACAAATTCACTTAGAAGCTTTTCAAGCAAAAAAAATAAACGATCAAGTTAATTATCCATTTCGTGTGAGATTAGCCAGTACAGACACCACTTGTGAAGTAGCCGAAGATGAAACCCTAATTAATGCATTAGAAAAACTAGGCATTGATATACCAACATCATGTTGTGAAGGTGTATGTGGCACTTGTTTAATTCCAGTTATTTCCGGCGATATTGATCATAGAGATTCATTTCTTACAAAAGAAGAAATAGAAGATGGTGACATGATGTGTGCATGTGTTTCGAGAACTGAAAAAGGAGGGGAGTTAATTATTGATATGTAAAAGCCAGTGATACTGAGTAAGTAAATAATAATATTTTAGCTGTCTAGTAAATATATTCCCTATAAAAAACAATAATAAAGGTGTATTAATGAGCATGGGTAAAACAACAAAAGTGTCATCTAAACTGGGTTTTTTCTCGTTATTCTCAGTGGCAATAGGACTGATTATAGCGCAATCCGGGTTTGTACCATTATTACAAACTGCAGCGATAAGCGAGTCAGGATTTATTATTGCTCTAGGCTGCGCTTATCTCCTAGCGTTAACATATGTTATGAGTTTCTCAGAACTCGCTCTAATGTTCCCCAGAGCTGGGGGGCTCGCTACTTACACTGAAGCTGCAATAGGAAACCTTCCCGCTATAGTTGCTGTTTTCTCGGCATATGTCATTCCTCCAATGCTAGGAATTGGAGCGGAGATCTTTCTGTTAGATACTCTAATGAATGAATTATACCCAGGAGCTTTCTCACCGCTATTTTTGGGCTACATGACTTTAGCCACCTTTGCGATTATGAACTGCTTCGGAATAGATATGTTCGCTAGATTACAGAGTTTGATCGTAATCGTAATGATACTTGCAATTTCATTTCTTGCATATTCTGCATTAACAACTACAACACCTGTAGAAGGCTCATTAAATATTACTGACTTTTCTAATTTCAATCCTATGGGGCTAGGAGTCTTCTCTGTGATTGCTCTATCTATTTGGTGCATGGTAGGTGCTGAATTTGTATGCCCTTTAGTTGAAGAAGCTGAAAAACCTAATCGTGATATACCTAAATCAATGCTGATTGGATTATCATTCATTTTTGTACTCTATTTAATATTAGGGTACAGCGCTTTACACGTATTACCTGCTCAGCAAATACTAGAATCTACAGCTCCGCATGCATTATTAGCTAAAACAGTATTCGGAGAAGGAAGTAGTGCACTGATTGCAGCTATTGCCATTACAGCATGCGCAAGTAGCGTAAATGCTGTAATGGCGTCAATACCTCATATGCTTTATGGCATGGCGAAAAACCGTCAGGTGTTTCCTCAGTTTAAAAAATTAAATAAATATGGCGCCCCTTGGGTGGGAATTTTATTCTTAAGCCTATCAATTTCAGTACCTCTGGCATTCATGCAGAGTGAAATTGACAGTATCATGCTCCTATTAATAGCCGCTTCTGTATCTTGGTTTATTGCATACATCATCGCTCACATTAATGTAATCGTTTTACGTTGTAGAAAACCAGAAATATCGCGTCCTTTCAAAACACCATTTTACCCATTGCCTCAGGTTTTAGGGATTGTAGGTTTTGCTTATATAGCCATAAATTGCTCACCTACTCCTGAAATGTCATTACAAGTTTATAGTATTACTGGAACATTATTGCTTTTAATAACTGTAATAGGTGCGCTCTGGGTTAAGTTTCACATGAAGGAAGAATTCTTTAAGCCAGTTTCAGTTCCAACTACGAGCTCATCGGTTTCACATGATTAACGCATTAAATAAATTGGATCTTGCAATACAAAAAAACACTTATAGGCATTTAGTTTAATTTGAAAATTAATTGAGAAAATGAAACATAACAACAGATACGAATAAATTAAAAAATAGAAGTACTAACACCATACAAAATAGTTGTTCTTTCTGCTGTGTTGATAGTTTTAGTAACAAACTCTGAACATGCTGGGTTCTATTAGTATTTTTATCATTGTAATAGTACTAGATTACATTGTAATACGATGATTAATATATGTTTTGTGTAAGTGTTGTGCGGATGTTTGAAAAAAAATTTAAATAATAACTACAGAATGTTAATAGTAAATAAAGGGGAAAATAATGCGAATTAGATGGCTAAATAGATGTACTGATTTAATTGTAACCATAACAATAGCAATGAGTGGCTTTTACTTAGCCCTTATGAATAACGCCTATGCACATCAAGAACCAAAACAGCCTAATGTATTGCTAATAGTTGCAGATGATTTAGGTTTTAATGATCTTGGTTTTTTCGGTAGTGAAATCTCCACACCTAATCTAGATTCTTTGGCAAAACAAGGAGTTGTCTTAACTCATTTTTATACAGCCCCAACTTGCTCTCCAACGCGTGCGATGTTGTTGTCGGGTACAGATAATCATATTGCTGGTATGGGCGTAATGGAAGAAGGTTTTCCGCCTGAATTTGAAGGTAAGCCGGGTTATGAAGGCTATTTGAATTTTAGTGTAGCTGCGTTACCTGAATTATTTAAGGATGCCGGTTATCGTACTTACATGACAGGAAAGTGGCATTTAGGTCAAGAAGAGAGTAATGGTCCTACTGCTCGTGGATTTGAAAAATCCTATGCTCTAATGGATGCTGGTGCGGGGGCGTTTAATAATAAATTGCGCTTATTTGGTGACGGTGAAGCAAATTATCGTGAAGGCAAAACGAAAATAGAAAAATTGCCAAAAGATTTTTACAGCACTAAATTTTATACCGAGACCATGATTAATTATATTGATAATGAACGTGATACTGGCAAGCCTTTCTTTGCTTATTTAGCCTACACAGCGCCTCACTGGCCGTTGCAAGCACCACGTGCCTCAATTGAAAAATATCGCGGTAAATATGATCAAGGTTATGATGTTTTAACTGAGCAACGCATTAAAAACCTACAAGCTTTGGGGTTTATCAGTAAAGACGTTCCCGTTTATCCACAGCTACTTGGTGAGAAACCTTGGAGAGAGTTAGACCCTGAAGAGCAACGTCGTCAAGCAAGAACGATGGAAATCTATGCGGCTATGGTAGATGATCTTGATCAGTATATTGGTAAGGTTGTGACCTATTTAAAAGAAAGTAAGCAATACGATAATACAGTTATTGTTTTTATGTCAGATAACGGCCCAGAAGGTAATGATATTTCGGCATATTTTCCATGGATGCCCGAGTGGTTAGAGAAATGCTGTAATAATGAATTTGATAACCTTGGTAATGCTGACTCGTATACATGGCTAGGTCCTAACTGGGCAAGAGCAAGTAGCGCACCATTACGTATGTTTAAAGGTTATACATCTGAAGGCGGTTTACGGACACCAGCATTTTTTCATTATCCGAAGAAGTTTAATGCTCAAACGAATAATAAAAGTTTTGTCAGCGTAAAAGACGTGATGCCAACCTTATTGGAATTAGCCAATATTAAACATCCAGGTGCAGGTAACTACAAAGGTAGAAAAGTTGTAGCAATGCAAGGAGATTCCTTAGTACCCATGCTAATAAACGGTAATAAAAGTATTGATCGAAAACTGAATTACACTGGTTGGGAACTCTATGATTACAGAGCGTTACGCTCAGGTGATTGGAAAATTTATTATTCACCAATAGCTGCCGCAGAGCCTTTAGTAAAAGTGAAGAAATGGCAGTTATTTAACTTAGCAGATGATCCAACAGAAATGATGGATCTAGCAGATAAACATCCTAAAAAATTGGCAGAAATGCTTGAGC
Source organism: Pseudocolwellia agarivorans (assembly GCF_002000085.1). Lineage (GTDB taxonomy): Bacteria > Pseudomonadota > Gammaproteobacteria > Enterobacterales > Alteromonadaceae > Pseudocolwellia > Pseudocolwellia agarivorans. The sequence goes on along the minus strand of NZ_MUZU01000006.1, from coordinate 375 downwards.
TTTGGGGTACCTATGTGAAAGAAAATGGTGTTATTGAACCGATTGATTAACAAGTTACAACTAAAGGCAGCATAGACGGTTATACGTAAGAGTTAATTTTGTATAACCATACCTTTTGCCCTAGAGCGTGTTAGGAAAGCAATTAATGCGTCTGCAGAAATGGTTTAATCCTCTGTCTTTAGACTGTGGTTGTTTAGTTTTAGAGTGGTATTTTTAAATGTTCAGTAGGAGAGCTTTAATTGCTCTCCTTGTTAACGATAAAGGGGAATTCAATGCTAAATTTTAATATGACTATTAATGGTCAATCAGTAACATCATCAAATTTATTGAGTGTTATTAATCCAGCAACAGAAGAGGTTTTTGCAACCTGTGCTA
>NZ_MUZU01000051.1 GCF_002000085.1 Pseudocolwellia agarivorans | reverse complement strand
CTAACGCCTCATTAAGAGGCAAAAAATAGTTGGTTAAAATAAGCGACGCAGGAGCAAAAACCAACTGTTTTTTGTCCTTTTGAATGACTTGTTATATTACAATTTACGCCGATGTTTAAAATATTTAAATAACTCGTAGGCAAAGATTACACTAATACCTGTAAGCAGGACTTGCCCCGTATGAACTAAACCAGGACGACCACAAGCACCTCCGAAACCTGAAAGTCCCGCATACTCCAAAATATATGAAGTAAAAGGGACATAAAAAAAGGCCAAAACTGCTAAAGTCGGAACCCAAAGCCTATTTTTGTTATGTACAAAACGAAAGATAAAGATCAGAGGCAATAAAACAGCGGAGGCAATAAGATAATATAAGAATTGTTGTATATGTTTTTCGGAAAGCCCCTCAGGCTGAACCATACAAGCATTAACAGTGAAAGATAACAATGTTAATACTAAGAAACTTAAAAACTTCACCACAACTCCTTTTGTAATATAACGCCT
>NZ_MUZU01000050.1 GCF_002000085.1 Pseudocolwellia agarivorans | reverse complement strand
GGCGTTATATTTTCAGGGAGGAATGGGGTTGAGGATAGTTTTGTTACTTTATTTTGTATCCTTTTTCAGTAGCGCTATGTCATGTCATATCACTGATAAGCAATTTGAAAAATGGAACCATCAGTATTCACATTTATTCCAAATTAAAAAAACGAACAGTGTTAACGGCTATAGTGTTATTACTTCGTTTCCAAAAACTATCAGTGGTTTAAATTTTCAAAATGCTGGCATATTCAAAGATAGCTTGAAAAATCCAACATTTTATACAAGCTTGCAACCTATAAACGAAAATGGCATTTTAAAAGTTTGGTTTACTGGAATAGTTAAATCTAAAGAGCATTATTTTTTAAGCTTCAGCTATGGTCAAGACTGCGGTATTTCGGTTAGTCTGCCAGTTGAGCTAAATTGAAAATATAACAAGTCATTCAAAAGGACTAAAAACAGTTGGCTACTGCTCGTGCCTCGCTGATTTTAGCCAACAATTTTTAGCCTCTTAATGAGGCGTTATA
>NZ_MUZU01000005.1 GCF_002000085.1 Pseudocolwellia agarivorans | reverse complement strand
TGAAATTCTTTTTAAAAGATTTTAAAAGTTATCTTTTGTTTAATCGACCAATTAAGACTGACTAAACCTATCAAAACTCTCACTTCGCTGTCCTTATTAAGTGAACTCAGTATTTCCTATACTTACCTTCTCTGTGTTTCCCTGAAGAAGTGGAGCGCATTCTAACGATCTTTTTCATCCACGCAAGCTTTTTTTGTCCTTTTTTCTCTTTTTTTATTTGTTTGATTTATATTTGAACTATTTGATTGTTTATGAGACTAACCTTGTAGGTTCTTTGATGAACCTGTAAATTTTATAGTGTAGATAATCTGAAAGTTTTACAACAAAATAATGGAATGTTTATTTAGCTTTAGGTTCATTTATGGTGTTATTCACATAGTTAATAGGCATTAATAATGAAATATGTTTTTATTTTATTGTTGTTAAGTTTTATTAGTATAGGTAGTTTCGCCAAGGAAGACGTATCATCAAAACAGGAATTGTTTATAACTCAATTAATAAATCAACAAACTAAGCAACAAATATCGCTTCGAAAAAGTATAAGTTCAATTTTAACCCGTTATCCCGAACAAATAGATAAAGTATTAAACTCTGCTTTGACTCTTCACCCCGAAGAATACGAACAGATTATGCTAGGTGCTTTAGATGCTGAACCTGTAAATGCTTGTAATGTGGTTGAACATTTTTTAAATAATGATATTGCATCAAGTACTGAGTTAGTAAAAATAGTAGTAGAAGCTGAGCCAGCTTATGCGCAAGAAATATTAAATACAGCTGCGCTACATGATCCTGACAATTTAGAACAGCTTGTTAGAGTTACGATTCAAACAGAGCCCCTTCATCCTAGAGCAATTTTATCAAATACAATGACTAGCTTTCCTGATCGAATGGTTGATGTTTTATCTGGTTTGATAAAGGCAATTCCTGAAAAAGTATCTAAGTGGGTTTCTTATACTTTTTTATTATTTCCTGATAGTGGAGAGCAAATAGTTACTACAGCGATAAGCTCTACAAATTCACAGCACAATCAAGCAATTGTTAAAGCTGCAATAGATGCAGGTTTAGCAAAAGATTTAGCTTTATCTGCTGCTATAGATGGTGGAGCAAAAATGGCCTCTATTAATCAAGAGGAATAATGATGCTAAACGAAACGTTAACCTGTTAGCATCATTATGAACTATTTATCTAACCTCAACTCAGGATAAAAAATTAGATAACAGTCTGAAAAATAAATTGTTATTGATTTTATATATTCTAGCTTGAGGTTATCTAATAAGGTAATTTTGAAGCAGGTGGTAAAGGCACATTATTATGTTTACGCCACATAGATAGTTTATCTACCATCTCGTCAGACTTTTTACTCTCTATTTTAAATAAGTTAGTCGTTTCTTTTGGATCTAAAGCAATATTATAAAGTTCTACATCACCACTCACTAAGTATTGAATAACTTTCCAATCTCCGTCTCTCATTGCACTTAAAGCTGGTTGTTTAGCTGCTGATGCAATATGCCAAAATAAAGGACGTTCCGGTAACGCTTGGTCAAATACTAACGGTAGTATGCTTCTGCCGTCTATTGTTCCAAAATAGTTATTTGTTTCTCCAGCAAGTTCAAGGATTGTTGGAAAGTAGTCTGTAACAAAAATAGGGGTATCAATACGCCCTGCTTTTATATGTGATGGCCAATTCATTAAGGCAGGAACTTTAATTCCTCCTTCATATATGAGACCTTTTTTCCCGCGCATTGTATTATCAACCGTTTGACTACCATGAAAACCATTATCTGATGTGAAAATAATAACCGTATTTTCTCTTAAATTATTTTCATCTAAATATTTAACTAACCGCCCTACATTTTCATCTACAGACTCAACTAAAGTACTGAAAGCCGCCATCTCTTTTCTTAAAGATGAAAATTTACCTGTAATTGGGTCTTTGGCTTTTTCTTGGTATTTTTTTAATAATTTAGGTGAACGAGGAATACTTGGTCTATGCGGAGCATAAAAGTTTAGATTAATCATGAAAGGATGTTGTTTATTTTCTGCAATAAAACGAATAGCTTCATCAGTTAAACGGTCAGATAACCATTCATCATCAGCTTTAGGTTTAATATACGGATTATTGAAAGGTGCAACATAACCACCACTTTTAGACTTGTAACCTTTATCGTAACCACGCGCTGGATCTCCCCACCAGCTGCCACCAATATTACGATGATAACCACGATGTTCTGGATAATACGCTTGATATTCTGGTGTTTGATGTTTCTTTATCCAACTTTTATCACCCGATATAGGCTGTGTACCTATGTCTTTAAAAGGATAATCAACTTCTTTTTCTGGGTAAGGCCCTACTACATGCCATTTCCCCATATGAGCAAGTTTATATCCTGCTTTATTTAATGGTTCTGAAAAAAAGGTATGTTCTTTTTGTACTGTACCACGTGAATATATCGATTCTTCGGCAGTGCCTGTCTCTAATACAGGTACTGCATACACTTGTGTTCTGTATGAGTCTTTTCCTGTAATTAATGCTGCGCGAGAAGGTGAACATAAAGGATACATGTAAGCGTTATTAAACACTTTACTTGTTTGAGCCAATTTATTTAGATTAGGTGTTTCAACCCATTTAATACCATTAAAGCCAACATCGTTATACCCCAAGTCATCAGCTAAAATAAAAATTATATTTGGTGGCTGCTCACCAAGGGTTAGCGCTCTCCCCTCGAGGCTAAAAAAAAACAAAGATAAAAACATAACCTTTGTATATATTCTAAAATTAGATATTGGTAATTTCATTCTAAAGTTTCCTTAACTATAGTAGCTGAGCAATAATAGCAGTAACCGATCTCATTGTCCGCTTACTTTATTTATTCAATATACTAACGTCAAAGCCAGAAAATACTGCCTTTGACGTTTTAATGTTAACTTGATTACTGTTAAGCTTGTTCTCTTTCAATAGCACGGTAAGCAATATCAGTTCTAAATTGTACATCTTTCCATGATATTTGGTTTAACAATACATAAGCTTTTTCTTGAGCTTGGGTTACAGTATTACCCAGTGCTGTGGCACATAATACGCGGCCACCATTAGTAACAACGTTTCCATCAACTAATGAAGTTCCTGCATGAAATGTTTTAGCGTCATCAGCCTTGTTGTTTTCTAAACCAGAAATAACATCACCTTTATTATAACTACCAGGATATCCACCCGCAGCTAACACAACGCCGACGGCAGCACGTTCATCAAACGAAATAGTCGCCGTATCTAATTTTCCTTCACATGCCAGTATACATAATTCAGCTAGATCAGATTGTAAGCGCATCATAATAGGTTGAGTTTCTGGATCGCCAAAACGACAATTATATTCAATAACGTTAGGAGTGCCATTAGCATCAATCATCAAACCTGCATATAAAAAACCTGTATATGGAGCGCCTTCTTTTGCCATACCTTCAACGGTTGGATAAATAACTTCATTCATAATTCGTTCATGAATTTCAGGCGTTACCACTGGCGCTGGAGAGTAAGCTCCCATACCACCTGTGTTTGGACCTTTATCTTCATTGTAGGCACGTTTATGATCTTGGCTGGTAGCAAATGCTAATACATTTTTGCCATCAACCATTACGATGAAACTTGCTTCTTCACCTTCTAAAAATTCTTCAATAACAACTCGATGTCCAGCATCACCAAAAGCATTACCCGCTAACATATCTTTGATAGCGTCTTCTGCTTCTTCTAATGTTAATGCAACGATTACACCTTTACCTGCTGCTAAACCATCAGCTTTTACAACAATTGGAGCGCCCTGTTTTCTAACATAAGCTAAAGCTGGTTCAATTTCGGTGAAATTTTCGTAGTAACCTGTTGGAATATTATTACGTGCAAGAAAATCTTTCGTAAATGCTTTTGAGCCTTCTAATTGAGCTGCTTTTGCACTTGGACCAAAGATTGTTAAACCTTCCGCTTGAAAAGCATCTACTACACCATCAACCAAAGGTTGTTCTGGACCAACAATAGTTAAAGCAATATTATTTGTTTTAGCAAAAGCAACTAAACCAGCTGTGTCGTCAGAAGAAATGTTAATGTTTTCTAATTTATCTTCTGTTGCTGTTCCTGCATTCCCTGGAGCCACAAAGACTTTTTCTATATTTGCTGATTGTGCCGTTTTCCACGCAAGTGCATGTTCACGACCACCACTACCTATTACTAAAACATTCATTTACTCTTATTTCCTAGTGTTTAAAACAATTAACTAAGTGGCACTATAATTGAGCACCACTTAAAAAATGTTAATTTATTTTATAAATTTTAAAGTCATACGATCGCTTTCACCAATCGCTAAATATTTTGCTTTATCTTCATCACCCAATCTTAATACGGGTGGTAAAGTCCAAACTCCCTTAGGATGCTTGGCTGAATCTTTTGGATTTGCGTTAATATCACTACTGTCAGCTAAAGTGAAACCCGCTTCTAGTGCTAATTTTACCGCTAATGTTTCAGGAAAGTAACCGCTGCCCATATTTTCTGAAAAGTTTTGATTTTCAGGCATACGATGTTCAACTACCCCAAGAACACCACCTTTTTTCAACGCGGTATAAGCATCTTTAAAAACCTGTAAAGTGCCGTCTTCTTTCCAGTTATGTAAATTACGAAAAGTAAGCACTAAATCAGCAGTACCTTTCGGTGCTAATGTGCTTTCTTGTCTTGGTACAAAATTAGTTAATTCAACTTCGCTGTAAATATCATTACTTGCTAATTTTTGCTCTAGCTTTTTACGCGAATTACTATAGTAGTTATCTTCACCCGTATCAGGGTAATGAGCACCATATAGTTTACCTTTACCTTTTAAGGCAGGCGCTAAAATCTCAGTGTACCAACCACCACCTGGTGTTAGTTCAACCACCGTCATTGATGAATTAAAACCAAAAAACTCTAAAGTTTCTTTTGGATGGCGATACATGTCACGCGCTTTATTTTTATCTGAACGATGTTCGCCTGCGATCGCTTGTGTTAATTGTGAAGGCTCTGGAATTGTAGAAGCACAAGCTGTTAATAAACTTGCAGAAATGATTGAAGCTGTGAGTAACTTTGTAAGTGTTGTCATTATTATTATCTTCCGTTAACTAAGAATTAAATATAAAAATTAGTTATAACAGACTTTAATGAATATGAGCAGTACATTAAACACTAACTCATTGATTAAAAATAACATTTAATCTTTATAAAATTGTAAAAAAATATATCATGTATAACATGTTATTTTTCAACTTTATGAAAGCAAAGCAGTAGAAAACATTCCGTTTACACTGCTTTGCTAAACAATGCTTACAGCTTAGTGTCTAAAGTGACGCATGCCTGTAAATACCATTGCGATACCGTGCTCATCTGCTGCAGCGATGACTTCGTCATCACGCATTGAACCACCTGGTTGGATCACAGCGGTAATACCTGCTTCAGCTGCTGCATCTAAACCATCGCGAAATGGAAAGAATGCATCAGATGCCATAACAGAACCTTTTACTTCTAAGTTCTCATCAGCCGCTTTAATGCCTGCTACTTTAGCAGAATATACACGACTCATTTGGCCTGCACCAACACCGATAGTTGAACTATTTTTAACATAAACAATAGCGTTAGATTTAACAAATTTTGCTACTTTCCAGCAAAACTGTAGATCGCGCATTTCGTCTTCTGTTGGTTGACGTTTAGTCACAACTTTTAAATCACTCGCTGTAACACGCCCTTGATCTCTATCTTGAACTAACAAACCACCGTTAACACGTTTGTAATCAACACCCGTAGTTTTAGTATTCCATTGACCACATTCTAATAAACGAACGTTAGGTTTAGCAGCAACAATTTGAGCGGCTGCTTCTGAAATACTTGGAGCAATAATAACTTCAACAAATTGGCGAGAAACAATAGCTTCTGCTGTGTCAGCGTCTAATTCACGGTTAAATGCGATAATACCACCAAAAGCGGATGTAGGATCGGTAACATAAGCGCCTTCATATGCAGCTAAAAGATTCTCACCAATTGCTACACCACAAGGGTTTGCATGTTTAACAATAACACACGCAGGTTCTTCAAATTCTTTAACACATTCTAATGCTGCATCTGTATCAGCGATATTGTTGTATGAAAGTGCTTTACCTTGAATTTGGTTAGCTGTTGATACTGAAGCTTCTTCAGGATTAGCTTCAACATAAAAAGCGGCATCTTGATGTGAGTTTTCACCGTAGCGTAAATCTTGTTTTTTAATAAACTGGCTATTTACAGTACGTGGGAATTTATTGCGGTTTGAAAATGAAACATCTTTATCGTCTGAATTATACGCTGGTAACATTTTACCAAAGTAATTTGCAATCATTCCATCGTACGCTGCGGTATGTTCATAAGCGGCAATCGCTAAATCAAAACGAGTTTGATACGTTAATGAATCGTTGTTTGCATCCATTTCAGCTAAAACGCGTGTGTAATCTTGAGCATTAACAACAATAGTTACATCTTTATGATTTTTAGCTGCAGCACGAACCATTGTAGGACCGCCAATATCAATATTTTCGATAGCGTTTTCTAAACTACAATTTTCATCACTTACTGCATCAGCAAAAGGATAAAGGTTTACTACAACAATATCGATAGCACTAATATCGTTTTCAGCCATAACTGCTTCATCAATTCCACGACGAGCTAAAATGCCACCATGAACTTTTGGATGAAGTGTTTTTACACGACCGTCCATTATTTCAGGATGTCCTGTGTAATTTGAAACTTCAGTAACTTGGATGCCATTATCTGCTAATAGCTTTGCAGTTCCGCCTGTTGATAAAATATCAACACCTTTGCCTGCTAAACTTCTAGCGAAATCTACAATACCTGTTTTATCAGATACACTTAATAGTGCGCGCTTAATTGGGCGTGGAGTTTCCATTGCTGTTTTGTTTACCTTTAATTGAGTAACTATGCTAACAAGAACCACTCTAGTTACATGTTACTTAAAATAGAAAAATCGTTTAAAGTAAAATAAAAAAGCACCCGAGGGTGCTTTTTAGTGGCAGGCGAAACCTGCCATAATTCTTAGTTCATACCGTATTTTTTTAACTTCTTACGTAAAGTACCACGGTTGATACCTAGTAAGTTTGCAGCACGTGTTTGGTTACCACGAGTATATTGCATTACTTCTTCAAGCATTGGCGCTTCAATTTCAGATAGTACAAGGTCGTACATATCATCAACATCATTTCCGTTTAACTGAGACAGATAATTTTTGATCGCTATTTTAGCTTGTGTACGTAAAGGCGATGCCTTTGTCTGAGTTTGTAAATCACCAGTAATAAATGGAGAGGAAATATTTTGTTCAAACATAAAGTTGAGACTCTTTCTAAGTTAAATTATCAAAATACATATTCAATGATGAGAGCTGTTCATTTACAGACTCTAAACCATTAAAAATAGAACGAAACTGTTTATCTGGGTCGCGCGTCTGCATATACCAAGATACGTGTTTACGAGCAAATCTTACGCCCATAAAATCACCGTAAAAATTGTGTAAATCATTTACATGCTCGATAATTACCGAACGTACCTCATCCATTGAGGGAGCCGGCAAATGCTGGCCCGTAACCAAGAAATGATTAATTTCTCGAAATATCCAAGGATTTCCTTGAGCACCTCGGCCAACCATAATTGCATCGGCATTGGTGTATTCTAGTACTTGCTTAGCTTTTTCAACTGTCGTGATATCACCATTTGCAACTACAGGAATAGAAACAGAAGCTTTAATTGCTTTAATGGTGTCGTATTCCGCATCACCTTTATAAAAGTCGTTACGAGTACGTCCATGAACAGCCAATGATTGAATACCATGTTGTTCAGCAATTTTTGCTATTTCTATTCCGTTACGAGTATCTTCACACCAACCAGTGCGAATTTTTAGCGTTACAGGAACATCAACGGCTTGGACAACAGATTTAATAATTTGTTCTACCAAGCTTGGTTCTTTCAATAACGCCGAACCCGCTAATTTTTTATTTACCTTTTTAGCTGGACATCCCATATTAATATCAATAATTTGGGCGCCATTATCAGCATTAACTTTTGCCGCATGTGCCAGTTCTTCAGGATCTGAACCTGCAATTTGCACTGAACGGATACCTGTTTCACTATTACTTACCAGCCGACGTTTAGATTTTTCGGTATCCCATACTTTAGGATTTGCCGATACCATTTCTGATACAGCTAACCCTGCTCCCATTCGACAACATAATTGCCTAAAAGGTTGATCAGTAATTCCCGCCATTGGCGCTAAAATTACATTGTTTGATAATTGGTATGGACCTATCTTCACGTTGCTGCTTTTTTGAGCTACTCGTCAAAAGGGCGCTAAGTTTACGCGTTTTTTTTACGATTGGAAAGGATATAAATTGAACAAAATAGACTTTTTTTTATGTTTTTATTATTGACTTTTTGTAAAGCGCTGATGTGAGTAGTTTTCGTACAATATACAAACAAAAACTACTCACTAATTTATTTTATTTCGTTTTATTTTTTAGTACCTGATAGGCGAACCCACTCTTCTTTCACTTCAACAGGATCCATTTTGCACCATTGACCATATATTTCTTGGAGTGTTTGCGCTTGATCTTCTAATACACCGGATAAAGCAAGCAAGCCATTTTCACCGACAAATTCAATAATAGTAGGAGCTAATTCACGTAATGGACCCGCTAAAATATTTGCCACTACCACATCAGCTTTGAACTCAGGTTGGTCTTTAGGTAAATACAATTCAAGCCTATCTTCAACGTTGTTACGTTTAGCGTTGGCTAAACTTGCCTGTAAAGCTTGTGGGTCAATATCAATGCCTATCACTTTACTTGCACCAAGTTTTAAAGCCGCAAGCGATAATATGCCTGAACCACAACCAAAGTCGACAACAGTTTTCCCTGCTAAGTCTAAGCTATCAAGCCATGTTAAACATAAAGCGGTTGTTGGGTGAGTTCCTGTACCAAAAGCAAGGCCAGGATCTAACATAACATTAACGGCTTCTGGTTCAGGAACTTCTCGCCAGCTTGGACAAATCCATAAACGTTGGCCAAATTTCATCGGATGGAAGTTATCCATCCACTCTCTTTCCCAGTCTTTATCTTCAAGCTGTTCCAATTTATATTTCAGTGCTTCTTTATCAGGGTGTATGCTCTTTAAGTAAGCAATCACTTTATCCATATCATGACTTGCTTCAAACAAGCCCATAACAACCGTGTTATTCCAATAGATAACCTCATCACCGGGTAGAGGCTCATATATAGGTGTGTCTTGTGCATCGATAAATGTTACCGCTTGTGCACCGCAAGCCGTTAACCAATCGCTATATTTTTCTGCTGTGTCTTCATCAGCACTAAGTCTTAGCTGTATCCAAGGCATAGTAATAATCCTAAATCAATATTTTGCATAGTCTATCATTAGCCCTTTGTAGAACATATAACAAATATATCACCTCAAAAAACCTGACTTTAATGTCAACTTAATATTTTTAACACATAAATGTCACGTTTTAACCAGATAATTCCATTTTAAACCTCAAAACGTGATAAACATAAAATGAAAAAAAGTATATTCCCACTCACACTCAAAAAACAGCATTTAAGTTGCGCTGTAATTTTAACAACGCTTGCTTTAACTGCATGTAACAATAGTGATAAAGAAGTCATCTCCATCCCTGAACGCGGCTCAGTTGAATTAAGAATAATGGAAACAACTGATATTCATATGTATTTAGCTAATTATGACTATTTTAGCGAATCAACATCTGAAACACTCGGGTTTGCTAATACGGCTACGTTAATTAAAAACGCACGCCAAGAAGTCACTAATAGCGTATTAGTTGATAACGGCGATTTAATACAAAATAGTCCATTAGGCGATTACGAAGCAACAGTTCGTCAGAACGATATTATTAATGGTGAAATGCACGTTGTGTATAAAGCGATGAACTTACTTGATTATGATGTTGGTAATTTAGGGAATCACGAATTTAATTTTGGCCTAACGTTTTTAGACGCTACAATTTCTGGAGCAAATTTTCCTTATATTAATGCCAATGTATATATTGATGATGGTGATGATGATACAAGTAATGATATCAATCGCTACACGCCTTACTTTATTCAGAATAAAACAGTCGTTGATGAAAATGGTAATAATCAAATTATACAAATAGGTTACTTAGGCTTAACGCCGCCACAAATAATGCAATGGGATAAAGCTAATTTAGAAGGTCAGGTCATCGTCAAAGATATAGTTGAAACTGCTGAATTTTTTATACCTAAAATGAAAGCTGAAGGTGCAGACATTATTATTGCTATACCACACTCTGGTCTCACCTCAAGCGCCAGAGAAGATTTAGCTGAAAACACATCGCTATATCTTTCTCAAATAAACGGTATTGACGCTATTTTATTTGGTCATAACCATAGGGTCTTTCCCGGTGATATAAGTTACAACGACTTAGAAGCACAAGGCATTGATAATGTTAATGGTAAATTAAACGGTGTACCAGCAGTTATGCCAGGATTTTTCGGTAACCATCTAGGTATTATAGATCTAACAATAGAACCAACACCTGATGGCGAATGGAGAATTGCCAGCTCTACAGTTGAAGCACGCTCTATTTCTTCTGGTAGTGAACGTAATGGAAACTTTGTGGATTTAGCTGTAGCTGACGAAGAGGTTTTATCTGCAATTGATGAGCAACATCAAGCAACAATAAAATGGGTTGGAGAGACATTTGCTAAAGTAGCTACGCCTATATATAGTTTTTTTGCTTTAGTGCAAGATGATCCTTCAATTCAAGTGGTATCAGATGCTCAAATAGACTGGGGTAAAAAATTCATTCAAGGTACTGAGTTAGATGGCTTACCTGTACTGTCAGCCGCGGCACCTTTTAGAGCCGGTCGTAATGGCCTTGAAGATTATACTGATGTGGCTGCCGGTGATATTTCTTTATTAGATACCGTCAGTTTATATGTATTTCCAAACACTGTACGCATGATTAAATTAACGGGTGCGGATGTAAAAGAATGGTTAGAGCGTTCAGCCGGACAATTTAATACTATAGATGCCAACAGTACTGAGCAACAAAATTTATTAAATACGGCTTTTCCTACTTTTAATTTTGATGTTATTGACGGTGTTACCTATGAAATAGATGTTACCCAAGAAGCTCGATATGATCATGACGGTGTATTAGTCGCGCAAGGCAATGAGCGCATTACTAATTTACAATACAAAGGTTCTCCTATTGATATGAACGCTGAATTTTTAGTGGTTTCGAATAACTACAGAGCATCTGGCGGTGGTAACTTTCCTAATATTGACGGAAGCAGTCGTGAAACCTTTGAAGGTCCTGATGAAAATAGAGTCATTTTACGCAACTATATTACAGCACAATCAAAAAGTTCAGGAAGTATTGGTTTTGATACCTCAGCCGACAATAATTGGAAGTTTAAGTCCATTCAAACGAATCTAAAGTTAAACGTTATATTCAGAACTTCTCCATTAGCTGCAGTTGCACAAATTGCTAATAATCTACCCGCAATATCAACAACAGCACCCCTGTTAATTGACGATGATGGCTTTGCTTTGTATAACATTGATTTAACTAAATAATAAATACTTTTAGTTTGAATAAAACAATACAATATTAACAGAAAAAATTCAGAGCTAATAAAAAGTTATTAGCTCTTCTACTTTATACAAAACCCCTTAAAATAAAAATTCATATAGCACCAGTAATAACTTGTGACTAATTCGCTTCAAAGAATAGTTAATAGCTGTGCGGTCTTCTGATAAAATCTTAAATCTATTTTAGATTATCGTTTGATTTAAAATTAAAAATGAGATTAGCAGCAATAAAAATGCCTTAATCGTAAAGCTTAACCCGCTAGCAGAGTGCAAACATGAAATATTTCCCTATTTTTTTAGACGCAAAACATATTAACGCTATGATTATTGGGGGTGGTGATGTTGCGGCTCGCAAAATTGAACTGCTATTAAAAACCACAACAAATATTACCGTTATGTCTGAGCAATTATCTGTAAGTGTTGAACGCTTAATAAATACCCATAAACTTAGTTGGTTACAACATAACTACCGCGAGGGATATTTGAAAAACTGTAACTTAGTTATTGCTGCAACAGACAATAACCAAGTAAACCAAAATGTTGCTCAAGAAGCCAGCGAACTAAAGCTTCTTACTAATGTGGTTGATCAACCGGAACTTTGTACTTATATAACGCCATCAATTATAGATCGTGCTCCCATCTTAATTGCTATGTCGAGTTCAGGTAGTGCACCTATATTATTAAGAATGTTACGAGAACAAATAGAAAAAACATTACCTGATGGTTACGGCAAGCTTGCTGATTTTTCACTTAAATTTAGAGATCATGTAAAAGCCCGTGTTAAAGGCATAAGAAATAGAAGAACATTCTGGGAAAGCACTTTAAGAGGGTCGATAGGGCAACTTATTTTGAATGACCAAAACACAGAAGCCGAACAACAACTTATCTCAAGCTTGAAAGAAAAAATAGCGCCTCCAAAAGGCGAAATAGTCTTTATTCACACCCTTGATGGTGATCCTGATAATTTAACGTTAAAAGCGCACAGAGAATTACAATTTGCAGACGCTGTTTTTTATGATGAAACGGTTAATCTTACATTAATAGAATACGTTAGGCGTGATGCCGACAAGTACCCACAAGATATTGCAACATCAGTATTAATTAACTTTCAACACGCACTAGAGTTAGCTCAACAAGGTCAAAAGGTTATTTACTTATTATCAGGACACCATGCATTACCCAGAAATGAAGCACTTGTACAAAGTCAAATTACTTACAAAGAAATAATAAATGGTCGTTAAATTTAATAAAAAATAAATTATTTTTATACCCCCCATGACAACTTTACATTTTTTTAACAAAAGTTAAATCGATATATAACAATATCCGCTTTAAAGTGTTAAAATTAGTCTGTCGTTAATATTAATTAAAGGGAATACCTATGTTCGATCTTAAAAAAATTATTTCTGCTGCTATCTGTGCAGCTTCTGTTGTAGCTCTTTCTGCTTGTAGTGATAACAGCTCTGAAGCAGAAACAAAAAAAGTAGATATGGAAGCAGCAACTGAATCAAGTGCTTCGTTACTTGATGATGCTAAATCAGCAAGCTCTGATGCGATGAATTCAGCAAAAGAAATGGGTACAGAAGTTATAGATTCAGCGAAAGAAGCAGGTTCTGAAGTTATGGAATCGGCTAAAGAAGCTGGCGCTGAAGCATTAGAAGCAGGTTCTGAAGCTATGGATTCAGCTAAAGAAAAAGGTGCTGACTTAATGGATAGCGCTAAAGATAAAGCTGCTGAAGCAAAAGCTAAAGCGAAAGCAATGATGTCTGACGAAGGTTAATCTTCTTCAATATAAAATAAAAAACGGACTCTGGTCCGTTTTTTATAGATAAATCAATAACCTTATACTAAAAAATCTATCATAATTTTCACCAAAGTAATGTGTAACTAGAGGTAATTATTCTTATATAGTCACCATATACTCATCGAAACATACTATTATATTTATCAAAGTCTCATTCATAGAATACATAACGATTACAAAAGATAAAACTACCTAAAAATCATAACGGGTATATACAACTAATGGCCATTACAAAAAGTTGCACCGTTACGTTATAATCGTCAAACATTCGTTTTCTGTAAAACAATCAGCGTTTAATATGCCTCACTTAGATCCTTGCTTTATTAATTTCTCCAACTCAATTAAGCACTATTCATTACCGAAACGTTTTACTTTTCCTTTTTATTATCAACCACACCCTTTATGTGAATTAGCAGCAAAAGAACTACAACATTATTTACATACCCAACAAGAGTGGCAGCACAACTTTGGCTTAACTGATGATAAAAATAATGCTTCAGGAAAAATGTTTGGCGTATTATTAGTTGAAAATACACAAAAAGAAATTGGTTATCTAACCGCGTTTTCAGGCAAGCTTTGTGGTAAATATACAGTAGGTCACTTTGTGCCTTCGATCCCCGAAAACGAGCAACTTACCAGTCAATCTGACGAAGAGACAAAGAAAGAGAAAGACTTTTATGAAAAATTCGATGTTGAGCAAGTTGAGATAAATAAACTCACAGCAAAACTCAACGCATTAGAAAGTAATCCACAGTTACCATTATTACAAAACAAATTACTTGCTATTGGTTTAGCTTTTCAAAAAGAGCTAACACAGCATCAAGAAATAATGGCTGTAAATAGGAAAAACAGAAAAGAGCAAAGAAAAAATGCTGTTCAAGCACTCAATAACAAAGGTTTAACGCTGTTATTTAATCAACTCGCGAAAGAAAGCGTACACGATAAAAACCAGTTAAAAGCATTAAAGCATGATTGGCAGCAAAAAATAGACGACGTTCAACAACAGTTAAATACACTTGAAAATGAAATTAAACAACTTAAAAATGAAAGACAAAACCGCTCTTCTCTTCTACAAAATCAATTATTCCAGCAATACCAATTACTGAATAAAGACGGTTGTAGTAAATCATTACAAGACATTTTCAAACCGACTCCACAACAAACTCCCCCTTCAGGCTCTGGCGATTGTGCAGCACCTAAATTGATCCAATACGCTTTTAAAAATAATTACAACATATTAGCCATGGCCGAGTTTTGGTGGGGAATTTCACCTAAATCTGAAATTAGACAACACAAAAATTATTATCCAGCCTGTTCAGGTAAATGCGAGCCTATTCTTAATTGGATGCTTACCGGGATAGAGCAAGATAAAAATCCTCTACTTATTAATACTGCCAATAACAAAAAGCTAGAAATTTTGTATCAGGATGAAGCAATGGCGATTGTCAACAAGCCACATGACATGCTATCTGTACCCGGAAAACACATTCAAGATTCTGTATATACTCGTATTAAACAACTAATACCTTCAGCCAGTGGACCCATAATTGTGCATCGCCTTGATATGTCGACTTCTGGTTTAATGGTTATCGCCCTGACAAAGCGCGCTCATAAACAATTACAAAAACAGTTTATTCAACGTGATGTAGAGAAACGATACGTTGCCCTACTCGATGGAATTATTGAACAAAAAACAGGAGAAATAACCCTACCTTTAATCGGAGATTTTTATAATCGCCCTCGTCAACTTGTTTGTTATGAAACAGGCAAGCACGCTCACACCACATGGCAAGTTATCGAGTATACAAAAAACAATAAAACCAAAATCTACTTAACACCTAAAACCGGACGTACCCATCAATTAAGAGTACACAGTGCTCATCCTTCAGGTTTACATACGCCTATTGTTGGTGACGACTTATATGGCACCAGCGCAAGCCGCTTACACCTACACGCAGAAAAACTAACACTTAAACACCCACTAACAAAAAAAGAACTCACCTTCCAGTCAGCACCTTGTTTTTAGGTTATGCTTAAATTTTTCCTAACCTAAGTATCATAAAGATTAAAAACAATAAAAATCAAAAATTTAAGTAATTATAATTACTTTAACCATAGCTTTCACCAGTACTAATATGTAATCTATATAAAGATAGGATGTTTTAACACTTCATAATAAATAAAAAATAAGGTTGTTATTCCAATGAACTTTCTAAGCCAATTTAACATTCGTGCTCGTATTATTGCCCTAGCAGTTTTACCCTTTTTAGCCATAGCTGTACTCGCCTTTAATCAGTATAAAGCAGCAAGTAATGAGCAAAAAACACTTGCTAACTTACAAATACTAATGGAGCTAGCGGGGGAAGCTGGTGCATTAATGAATGAGCTACAAGGGGAGCGGGATTTTTCAAACGGCTTTCTAGCGAGAGAAAATAATTTTATTGGCCCAAAAGGAGCATCGTTTGGCATAAATGGTAACGACTTCGAAAAACCACTTAAAAAACAACGACAAAAAGTAGACACACAGCTCCATAAATTTAAAAATTTCCTCAATACTTATCAAAATGAAATAGCGAATATGGATGAAATTCCTAGCGTTCTCGACCACCTCTTACAGGGTGCTGACATTATGATCAGTAAACGTAACAAAATTGATCAGTACATGATTAAAGATGGAAAGAAATGGATTATTAGTGAATTAGACACCTCAATCGAGCGCTTTTATCGCTTGTTTTACGCCATAGTAAGACTAGCTTCAAACAATAAAGAGTTATCATTAATGAGTAATGCGTATTTGGCCTTAGTCACATTAGGCGATAAATACTCTTTAGAGCGAGCGATATATGTTAGAGCAACCTATAATGCGATAATAGACTTCAACCTTTACGCTCGAGGGAAAACAACCCGTAGAGAAATTGATACCGCCATTGACCGATTTGATGCATACGCTGATGCCAAATTACGTAAAAGATTTAGAGATGAGTACTTAGATACTAAAGAATACAGCGATGTTTTTAACAAATGGATAACCTTTCGAAAGTCGTCTGGGAAAAAACTTGCTTTAGATCCAAATCAGTGGTTTGAAACTTCATCAAACAACATTAATAAACTTAATGCATTTCAAAAAGTCCTCGCAGAAAAAATAACGGTCCAAGCAGAAACTTTACACAACGCAGCTCATTTCTTAGTGATTCAAAGCCTAGCGATATTATTTGGTGGTGGTTTAGTTATCGCGTTATTTTCATTCGTTATCATTATGTCTATTGTTAAACCTTTAAAAGGCCTGATCAAAGATTTAAGTTATGTAGCAGAAAATAAAGACTTAAGTTACCAAGTTGAAACCGCAGGTAAAGACGAATTGAGCAATGTTGCTGGTGCTTTTAGCAGTTTACTCAATAGCTTTAACACAACATTAGCCGGCGTAAGACAAGTTGAATTAAAAATGAATAACTTAACGTCTCAAGTAGTTAATTCAATGACCACAAGCCAACAAAGCTCAGAAAGTCAAAGTCGAAGTATTGATAGCGTATCTGTTGCCATGAATGAAATGGCACAATCTATTAAAGAAGTTACTATTAGCGCTAAAGATACCTCAGAAGCAGTTACTCGCTTATTTGAAATGTCGACCAAAAGCTCTGAAAATGCCATGACCAGTAAAGAAATAATGGAAAAACTCACTCTGGAATTAGGCGACGCAACTGAACTAGTTGAAAAAGTGAATCAAGAAAGTAATTCAATTGGTGAAGTTTTAAATGTTATTCAAGGCATTGCCGAACAAACTAATTTATTAGCCTTAAATGCGGCCATTGAGGCTGCAAGAGCTGGCGAACAAGGTCGTGGTTTTGCCGTTGTTGCTGACGAAGTAAGAAGTTTAGCAGGTAGAACACAAGAGTCTACTGAACATATAAAAATGCAAATAGACTCTTTGCAACAAGGAGCTAGTACGGTAACCAATAGCATGATCCAACTTAAGAACCAAGGCTCTATCGCTGTAGATGTAGTGAGTGAAGGTTTACAAGCTGTAAGTGCATTACACGAAGAGCTAAATAATATTGCACAAATGTCGACACAAATAGCTACAGCCGCAGAACAACAAAATCACGTTGCTGAAGATATAAACAAACAAATACATGATATTAAAGACGACTCTGATGCCATGACAGCACATGCCGAAACAACACTCGCTGTAAGTCATGAACTAAGCGAAACTGCCGAAGAGTTAAATAAACACGTAGAAGAATTTAAGGTTTCATAAGTAGCCCATACATCGCGTTCGGGTTGAACAGCTATTTGTTATAAAAAAGCCAGTGTAATTCACTGGCTTCTATTAAAAGAACAAAACGAAACAGATATTAGCGTTGATATTAAAAAACGAGCGAAACTCCTCTATGACGTTTTCTATATTCAGAGGCTGCCGTTAGCTTTCCATCACGTTGCAATATCATTTGTACATCGCCAAAAGACTCCTGCTTGGTGTTATAGCCCATAGCTTGTAACTCACCAATCACTTTTTTATCCACACCCGCATAGTGAACAATTTGGTTTTTAGGCCATAATTGATGATGAAATCTTGCACTATTGGCTGCATTTTCAGCCGTCATATTAAATTCAACCGCGTTAAGTATTGATTGGTACACAGACGAAATAATGGTTGTACCGCCTGGAGATCCAGTAACCAAGGCTACCTTATCAGCTTTTAATAAAATAGTGGGCGACATAGAAGACAACATACGCTTATGCGGCTGAACTTCATTTGCTACTCCACCTAAAGCACCAAAAACATTAGCTACTCCGGGCTTAACACTAAAATCGTCCATCTCGTCATTTAAAATAAACCCTGCACCTTCAACAATAACCCCACTGCCAAATGTATAGTTGATGGTAGTTGTATTAGATATTGCGTTACCCCACTTATCAACAATTGAAAAATGCGTAGTATCCGTACTTTCTTTCAAGCCAGGTTTAATGCTTTCTGTATTCGATATTTTGTCGAGTGTAATATCAGAGGCGCGTTCAACTAAGTATTGTTGAGTCAGTAACTTTGATTGAGGTACGTTGTAAAAGTCAGGATCTCCTAAATATTCAGCTCTGTCAGCAAAAACACGCTTTCCTATTTCTGACAATAAATGAACATATTGAGTTGAGTTATGCATCAGTGGTTGATCTTTTTGTGCCATTTTATGCTTTACCACATCAAACATAGTTAGCCATTGTAGTACCGCAATACCACCTGAACTTGGCGGTGGAGCCGTAATTACTTGATAGCCGCGCCATTTTTTTTGCAACGGTTTGCGCCACTTTATACGATAAGCGTCTAAATCTTCCTCAGTAATAATACCGCCATACTCTTTCATAAAAGCACTAATCGTTTTTGCTGTTTTGCCTTTATAAAAACCATCACGACCATGTTTAGCGATGAGCTTTAAGGTAGCTGCAAGTTCTGGCTGTTTAAATATTTTGCCTTCTTCAGCCCGTGAAAAATAACGAGAAAAATTAACCTCAATCCCTTCTTTTTCAAAACTATCAATTCGCCATTCAATAGCTTTGCGCAAGGTAGGATGAACAATAAAACCTTCTTCAGCCAATGTTACCGCTGGAGCTAACAATTCTTCCCACGATTTTGTCCCGTATTTTTTATGAGCTTGCCACATGCCTTCAACCGTACCGGGAACGCCTGACGATAAAATGCCATACAAAGATAAATTAGGAATTACGTTTTTTTGCTCATCTAAATACATATCTTTGTGAGCGGCGGCAGGAGCCGTTTCACGATAATCTAAAAAGTCTGAAACACCATCTTTATATATCGTCATAAAACCACCGCCACCAATATTCCCGGCTTCAGGTAAAGTTACCGCCAACACAAATTGTGCAGCAATAGCTGCATCAACAGCATTACCACCGCTTTGTAATACCTTTTTAGCTTCAGCTGCACTATAGCTGTCTGGCATGGCAACGGCTGATTGAGCAAAGCCAGAAGTTGATGTAATGAAGCTTATTAATGCAAAAAACAATATATAAATTCTTTTCATACTTACCTTCCTTATCTTAGTAATTTCAGACTTTAGCATGTATATGGATACAAAAAACGACTCAAAAATTTTTACTTAAAATATTTTAATTGAAAGATGTAAAGTGATGAGTACGTATTAAATACTTCTCCTACAACATCATTTTTAGTCTATACCTATAACGTATTCATACATTAAAAAATAAGTATCATCAAAAACACATATTGCACCAAAATAATGCAAAAATTACACGGAATAGAGAAATCCTGAAATAAAGTTAAATTTTAAAGTGCTAAAAAAAACAAACAAAACATTTAAATTCAAAAAGTTAAACAACAAAAAACATATTAAAAACTATCTGGCACAAGAGTTGTTTGTATAACACTACGTATAAAAATAAATATAGAGGTAAAAATGATACTTTCAGCTTTTATGGAAAAAAACAGTTTACCTGATACCTTTAAGCGCTTAGTTGAAGAAAGTTATTTCCCCTTAGCCGAACGAATATTTAAAACTTATAAAAAACAAGGCTCTCCTTATTTTGTGGGTGTTAATGGCTGCCAAGGTAGTGGTAAGTCGACACTTTCCGATTATTTATCACATTATTTATCAAGCACTCATCAACTGAATGTTGTAGTG
This sequence comes from Pseudocolwellia agarivorans, assembly GCF_002000085.1. Lineage (GTDB taxonomy): Bacteria > Pseudomonadota > Gammaproteobacteria > Enterobacterales > Alteromonadaceae > Pseudocolwellia > Pseudocolwellia agarivorans. The sequence goes on along the minus strand of NZ_MUZU01000005.1, from coordinate 347,511 downwards.
GTGTCGCTTGACGATTTTTACTTATCAAGAACAGCGAGAAATGAACTTGCTGAAAGTGTGCACCCTTTACTTAAAACTCGTGGTGTTCCTGGCACGCATAACACTGAATTGCTTGAAAGCGTACTGGCTAAAGTAAAAAATCGCCAAACTGATTTTTTAATTCCTCGTTTTAATAAAGTAACCGACGATCCATTTGATAAAGACCAATGGCAATGTATTGATAAGCCTATCGATATTCTTATTCTTGAAGGTTGGTGCTGGGGTGTTACTGCGCAAAATACATCAGAGCTAACAACACCTATTAATAGCCTTGAAAAAGAAGAAGACCAACAAAGCATTTGGCGTAATTATGTTAATGAACAATTACGCTCAAACTACCAACCTTTGTATGAATACATGAATTTTTGGGTAGCGTTACAAGCCCCCTCTTTCGATAGCGTATATAAATGGCGCTTAGAGCAAGAGCAAAAATTAATTAAAACACTTTCATCAACAGCACAAACAAATGTAATGAACAAAGCTCAAATTTTAAATTTTATTCAATACTTTCAACGTTTAACAACACACGGCATGCACTCTTTACCTTTAATTGCTCAAACTGTTTTTTACCTAGACGAAAGCCGCAGTATTACCCAATGTGTTGAAAAGGACTAATTAACAATGAATCAACCCGTAATTATTTTTAGTGATTTAGACGGAACATTACTTGATCACTTCACCTATGAAAGCACTCCTGCTTTACCTGTTATAAAACAGTTAAACGCAGCGAATGTTCCTATTGTATTAACCACCAGTAAAACTCTAGCAGAAGTACTTAAAATACAAGCAGATCTTAATATTAAAGCCCCACTTATCATTGAAAACGGAGCTGCTATTTTCATTCCTAAAAACACCTTTAGAGTACAACCTAAAAACACACTAAGTATGGGGCAATATTGGGTTAAGTCGTTTTGTTTACCACGCCAGCATTGGTTAGAGGTTATTAAAGACGCGCCGGCAAAGTTTAAGGGGTTATACCAAGGCTTTTCCACATTAACAACGGAAGAACTGGCCGAGCTTACGGGATTAAGTAACGCAGATGCTGAACTTGCTAAAAATAGACAATACGGTGAGCCCATACATTGGCGTGGTGATGAACAGTCAAAACGAGATTTTATTGAATACCTTGAAAAGTCAGGCGCTACCGTTCTTTTTGGCGGACGTTTCTTTCACGTATGTGGTAATAGCGATAAAGGCCAAGCGTTAACGTGGTTAACAGAACATTATCAAAAAAATATAGGAGCTTACACAATATCAACCATCGCATTAGGCGACGGTAAAAATGATATTGCCATGCTAGAAGCAGCGAGCATTGCCGTACAAATTCGATCCCCCGTACATGAGTTTCCTGTAATTAATAAAACTCAAAACGTTATTCAAACACAAGAATATGGCCCCGCAGGTTGGGCTGAAGCAATACAGCATTTATTACCTGAGTCGTTATCAAGCAATTCATTTTCTACAAAAATTTATAACTAATTAACCATAACCAAGAGGTATATCATGGCTGACTTTTATCAAAATGGCGTTGTAACTACATTACACAACTTAGCGCAAAGAACGACCGAGGATATGGAAACTGAATTAGAAGAATTTTCTAAAACTCGCCCACTTGGGCTACTTTTACCTTCACTTTTCTCAGAATTAGAGGGTAAAGCATTACCCGATATTATTAATAAAATAAAAGATGTTAAGTATCTATCGCAAGTCGTGATTGGATTAGATAGAGCAAACTTAGAGCAATACAAACATGCTTTATCTTTTTTTGGTCAATTACCACAACACCACAGAGTATTATGGAACGATGGCCCCAGACTACAAGCCATTGATGCAAAACTACAAAAATTAGGCCTTGCTCCTAAAGAGTTAGGTAAAGGACGAAATGTTTGGTATTGCATGGGCTATATTCTAGCTTCAGGTAAAGCTGAATCAGTCGCCTTACATGACTGTGACATTCTTACTTATGAAAAAGACCTACTTACTCGACTACTTTATCCGGTAGCAAATCCATCATTTAATTACTCGTTTTCAAAAGGTTTTTATGCCCGCGTTGCCGACGGAAAAATTAATGGTCGTGTATCAAGACTGCTGGTTACGCCATTAATAAAAGCATTAAAGAAAACCGTTGGCCATTGTGATTACCTAGAATACATGGATAGCTTTTTATATCCATTAGCGGGTGAGTTTTCATTCCGTAAAGATGTATTAAAAGATATTCGTATCCCAAGCGATTGGGGACTAGAAATTGGTGTGCTTTCAGAAATGTACCGTAACTACTCGTCAAATCATGTTTGTCAGGTAGACATTGCCGCTACTTATGACCATAAGCATCAAGATTTATCGCTAGATAATACCAGCGGTGGTTTATCAAAAATGTCTATCGACATCAGTAAAGCCTTTATACGTAAACTAGCAACTGAAGGCGAAACTTTTACCTCTGAAAAATTCAGAACACTTAAAGCCACCTACTACCGTATCGCTTTAGATTATGTAGAAACTTACCGTCACGATGCACAAATGAATGGTCTTAAACTCGACACGCATAACGAAGAAAAAGCAGTAGAAATGTTCGCTGAAAATATATTAGAAGCCGGTAATACCTTTTTAGAACAACCGATGGAAACACCTTTTATTCCATCTTGGAACCGTGTTATTAGCGCAATGCCCGATATTTTATCGCAAATAAAAGAAGCAGTAGAAGAAGACTACAAAGAATTTAGCACTATTTTAGAAGAGGCTTAAATAATATGGTGACACACTATGAACAATTACTAGGTAAACTCAGTCAACAACTTGAATTTATTTATAAAGACATTAGCCTAACGCAATCGACAGACGACTTGGCAAAGCAACTCACTGAGTTAATGCGCTTGTCTGAAGATTGTTCAGCTGTGGCGCCCTATACTAACCAGTGGTCGGAAGAGGATGTTATTTTAATTACTTATGGCGACAGTATAGTTAAAGATAACGAAGCACCACTAAAAACACTACGTCGTTTTATTAACGATAATATGAGCGACACTATAAACAGCGTTCATATTTTACCGTTTTTTCCTTACAGCTCTGACGATGGCTTTTCAATCATTGACTATTCAACGGTTAATCAATCACTTGGCGACTGGGAAGATATTAAGCTTATCGCAAAAGAGCGAAACTTAATGTCTGATCTAGTAATAAACCACTGCTCAAGTCGTAGCTTTTGGTTCGAAAACTTTATTAAAGGAGAAGGCGAAGGTCACGACTTTTTCTTTACTGCACCAGCAGACACAGACACCTCCGATGTAGTACGCCCTCGAACATCTCCATTATTTAGAGAAGTGAATACCGCTTCAGGTGAAAAGTCAGTGTGGTGTACTTTTAGCCACGATCAAGTAGATTTTGACTTTAGAAATCCAGAAGTACTAAAAGCTTTTGTTATTATTATTCGACAATATTTAGACATGGGCGTTAAAATTTTTAGATTTGATGCCATTGCTTTCTTATGGAAAATAGCAGGAACCCCTTGCATAAACTTACCTGAAACGCACGAAGTGGTTCGCTTACTTAGAACCTTAATAGAGCATGCTAGGCACGACGCTATCATCATTACAGAAACCAATATACCCAACACTCAAAATTTAACGTATTTTGGTAATGCAAACGAAGCGCACGCTATATATAACTTTTCTTTACCCCCCTTACTTATCAACACCTTATTAACAGGAAGTTGTTTATATTTAAAACGTTGGTTAATGAGCATGCCACCCGCACAAGATGGTACCACTTACTTTAATTTTATCGCCTCACATGACGGTGTAGGATTAAGACCTGTAGAAGGTTTATTAAGTGACGAAGAAACCCATGACTTAGTAAAAACCATTGAAGGTTTTGGTGGCAAAATATCTTGTAGAACCACAGAAGATGGTGCTCAAAAACCTTACGAAATGAACATATCTTTATTTGATGCAATGCAAGGAACCACGGAAGGAAAAGACGAATTTAACATGGTTCGTTTTATATGTGCTCATAGCATTATGTTTGCGCTAGAAGGTATTCCCGGTATTTATATCCATAGCATGCTTGGCACACAAAATGACTATAAAAAAGTTGAAGATACAGGTAGCAATCGATCGATCAATCGTCATCGCTGGCAAGACGATTTACTTATTGATGCTCTGCAAGACACTGGTAAACATCACGGTGAAGTACTTTCAACACTCAATAAGTTATTAGCGATAAGAATAAAACAGCCTGCGTTTCACCCCAACGCAACGCAATTTACCTTACATTTAGGTTTACAATTATTCGGTTTTTGGCGACAAAGCCAAGACAGAAAACAAAGTATTTTTTGTATCAGTAATATTACCAACAAGCCTTTATCGCTACCATTAAGCGAACTTAACTTAATTGTAAATGAAAACTGGTTTGAATTAATTAGCGGTACAGAAGTCACCGACTTAACTGAAGAAATTGAATTAGCACCATATCAAAGTGTTTGGATTGCTAATATACGCTGTAAATAAATAGTTTATATAAACCTATGGTTATTCATTAATGGCTCTAACAAAAATAATGAATAACCATTAACTCAATATACTCAGGAATAAATTAATAGGTTTAGCTAGGTTTTCCTAACAACAAGGTTAGCTCTTGCGACAGCATAGGTTTACCAAAATAATATCCTTGTGCATATTTACAACCTAACGAAAGTAATTTATCTCTCTGCTCTTTTGTTTCAATACCTTCAATAATAACGTCTCTATTCAACTTTTGACATAACAACAGAATACTCATCACTATAGCTTCATCTTCATTACTTTCAGCAATATTAATAATAAAAGAGCGATCTATTTTAATGAAATCTACGTCTAATTCTTTAATGTAAGATAAAGAGCTCATTCCGGTTCCAAAATCATCAATAGAAAGCTTAACGCCTAATGCCCTAAACTGCTTAAAAAGTTTCTTTGTTACCTCAATATCCACCATAGTAGCGCTTTCGGTTAATTCGATTTCGATTAAATCTGCAGGTACTTGATGCTGTTTAAGCTCTTTTTCTAAATAGGTCACTAAGCCCTCATCTAAAAGGTTATAAGGAGAAATATTTACAGCAACACTTAATTCATAGCCTGAATCACACCAATTTTTACATTGCGCAATAGCTTGTTTAAACACATATCGAGTAAAAGCATGAACAAAATCGCTTTGCTCAATTAAAGAGATAAAAAAGTTTGGCGTTAACAAACCCTCAATAGGATGCTGCCAACGAATAAGAGCTTCAACACCAAAAATTTTACCATCAGCTATATTGACTTTAGGTTGATAGAAAACAATAAATTGTTTATTTATTAAAGCATGATTCAGTTGACCACTTAAATTCACCATTAAAGAAGATCTAATATCTAAATTTTTCTGATAACTTTGATAACCTAAACGCATCTGTTTAGCGTGATACATAGCAACATCTGCACGTTTAAAAATATCATTAAAATTATCACCATCTTCTGGATAACACGCAATACCAATACTGACACTAACCTCAAACTTTGAACCTTGAATGGTTAATGGTTTTCTACAAACCTCAATAACTTCAGCTGCGAGCACTTCAGCAGCAGCTTGCTCGGTGTTTTCACTCCATATAATGAATTCATCACCGCCATAACGAAAAGCATAATCAGTTTTAGTTACAAATTTTTTCAGTCGTGCTGCAATTGCCACTAACAAAGCATCACCACTGTGATGCCCTAACGTATCATTAATTAACTTAAATTTATTCAAATCAATAAATAGCATGGATGCTTTTTTAGTTATTGGGTATTGTTTGTTTTTCTTAAAGTAGTTATTAACAATTTCATATAGATAGGTACGATTAGGTAAATGAGTTAGGCTATCGTGGTTAGCAAGGTAATTAAGCCTGATATTGCCTTTAATAAAGCGCTGGGTAATAAACGTAGATATAATAAGTGCAGCCCAAACAGCTAACCAAAAGGTAACAAAGGCACTAATAGAAAGCCGAGTCGCCATGTAGCTTATTGCTCGGTCTAACGCATGAACCTTACGAGCAAAAACAAGTTCAGTACCGTCGCCGTCATTGTATTTATATTGCCAAAAAATTCTATCATCGTTTATTTTAGTAAATCCGTTTACCGATTTTTTCTCTGATACGGCTTTCACAATTTCAGGGAAATTCTTGAAGTGATGCCCACCTGTAATCGTAAATGTTTGATCAGCGATTAATACATTCAATAATATAATATCTTCATCTAAAAAATAATGATGAGATGCAAAATACTCATAAGGGATTTTTCCATTTTGCCCACTTGCGAGTTGACCGGTACTGACTAAACTACTGACTACTTTGGCAATTTCATTAACTTGTACTTCTATATGTTCCGATTCTATTGATTCACCAAGATCACTCGCAATATCATGAGTTACATTAATAAAAATAATTAAAACAGCAACAACTAAACCTATGGTGCCAAAGAGTAAATGACGCCGAAGATCTGAGTCTAAATTTATTTTTTCAACACTCTTACCCATATTAGGTGCTTTATTCTTTATTTTTATACGTGCTCAAATTAGCAAGATGGTAAACAGGACACCAACCCGATGCGAAAGAAATTAAATTTAAAATGGAGAAAACCCATATAAGTGTTAATAGCAAAGTATCACCAATTTCTTTATGCCAAAAAATAGCATATATAATAAGAAAAACACTTAATGCGCCTCTTAATACTCTGTCTACTTTACAAAGATTGACTGTAGGTAACTTCATTAAAAAACCTTTTTTATGAATCTATAACTCCTTTAAGTATAGAAAACAATTCGAATAACGCCCTGTAAATTAATCATATTTTCTTATTTATTTCTTACATTAATTTAAATGTGAATTTTTCTTATTTTTTATAGATCTTTTCGCTTACATCTTACGTATTGAAATAAAGAGAAGTTAATCGCTTAATTAGGAGCCACTTATTACATTCAAACAATATAATGCTGATCAATTAGAAGCTATGCCACAAAGCTATCGTGCAAAATTCATCAATAGTTTATCTGGTTTTAAAAGCGCAAATCTAATTGGAACACAACACCTGAATGGTCAAAGTAATCTTGCTATTTTTAGCTCTGTTATTCACCTGGGAGCATCGCCAGCATTAGTAGGATTTATTATGCGACCTAATAATGCCGAGCGACACACCCTTAATAATATTGTGAGCACTGAACAATACACGATTAACCAAGTATCAAAAGAGTTTTACCGTAAGGCTCATCAAACCTCAGCTCATTATTCTCAAGAAGAAAGCGAGTTTGTTCAGTCGGGTTTATCTGCGCATTATATTGATGGTGTATATGCACCATTTGTTAAAGAGAGTCGATTAAAATATGCACTAAAGTTGCAAGATATTATTCATATTAAGCTTAATAACACTCAACTGATTATTGGTGAAATTTCTCACCTACTTTGTGAAAACAAAGCGATTCAAGAAGATGGTTACATTGATATTGAGTCGTTAGGAACCACCTGTATTTCTGGCCTTGATAGCTACCACAACACCACACGCATTAAACGTTTAAGCTATGCAAAACCTAACAAACCTATTAACGACCTACATATAAATGGCACCTCTATATATTCAATAAAAGATGGGCTACCAAAATGAAAACCTATCAAGTATTAGGTTACGCAGGGTTAATTCCTTTCATCGTTTGTTTATTGTTAGTTCAATATTCGCCACATGATTTTTTGATTGCTCCACTACAAGCTTTCATTTTTTATAGTGCCATCATTTTTAGTTTTATTGCCGGATCGCTGTGGCGTTCAAATAGCTCAATACACCATAAACATACCCAAATTATAAGTAACATACTTTGCTTATATGCTTTTGTCTGTTTATTTTTATCAACATTTTACGCGTTATTATTTTTGTCTTTCGGTTACTTTATTTTATTTATTGCCGAATATTTGATAACAAAAAGTAAACCTAATACTGAAACATCATCTTATTTAAAAATGAGGTTAATACTCACTATTCTCGTTAATCTTTTGCACTCTATCGCCATATTTTTAACGTTATAAAGTGCAATAAGGAAACTTTAATGAATAACCAACTCACTATTTTTTACGACGGAACCTGCCCTTTATGTAATTTAGAAATGCAAAAACTCAAGCAATTTGATAATAACAATCGCATTGTATTAGTTAATTTACATCAAGAAAATTTTACAACTGACTTCCCTAATATTGAGCCTGATAAGGCGATGAAAATACTACACGGCGAATACCAAGGGAAAATACTAAAGGCACTCGACGTAACACATAGAGCTTGGACATTAGTAGGAAGAGGCACCTTCGTAGCACCTTTACAGTTGCCTATTATTAAACAGTTAGCTCATGGTATTTATTTAATATTGGCTAAATACCGCCACCCGATTTCTAATTTTTTATATCAACGTTTCGGTATAGGTAACAACATTTGTATTGAAGGAGTGTGTCATGCAAAATCAAACCATAGTCATCATAGGCGCTAATAGCGAAATAGCAAAAGCTCTAACGCTAGAAATAATTTCAAACAGTAAAAACGATGACAATACTCAACTCATTGTTATCAGCCGCAATGTTGAGTTTTATCGGCAAGAACACTTTCATCAATTACCGTCAGCTTGCGTAAATAGCATTGCAGTAACAGCTTACTCTGAAGATGAAATAAGCCATGCGGTAAAAAAGGTAGACTTAATTGCAAGGTTTGAAATAACCAAGGTATTTGTTTGTCATGGTGTTTTACATGATCAGCAATGCCAACCAGAAAAACGTTTAGAAGACTTTTCTCCTGAAGCTTTCACACGAATATTAACCGCAAACACGATAACACCTATGTTATGGCTAAAACATTTAACCCCTGTGCTCTGCGGAAGTCATGATTGTAAAATAGTGGTATTCACCGCCAGAGTAGGCAGCATAAGTGATAATAAGCTAGGTGGTTGGTACAGTTACCGAGCCTCAAAAGCCGCAATGAATATGCTACTTACTTCAGCAGCGGTAGAACTTGCCAGAAGAGCCAAAAACATTAAACTTATTTCTTTTCATCCTGGAACGACCGATAGCCCGCTTTCAAAGCCTTTTCAAAAAAACGTACCTGAAGGTAAATTATTTACCAGCGAATTTGTAGCTAAACAATTACTTATGATTGTTGGAAATACGGCAATAGATGGCGAAGCAAGCTACCTAGACTGGCAAGGAAAAAACATACCTTGGTAAATCTTAATTTTAGTTAACCTCTGTATCAATAAAGCAGCCGCTATTGCCAGCCCTGCTTCCAGCATTGGTTATCCTTTAAATCTCGCCAGTTAATGGCGTATTCATTTTTAGATATAACGGCTTCAATTTTACATTCAACAATACGTTGTTCATCATCAACATCTACCTTAGTAATCATAAAATGCTTTTCTTTATTTTCTACTTCAACTTTAGTCCACTTACTGTGTAATAAAGACTTTGGGCTTACTTTATTCATATTAAATATTCTCTTATGAGCTTAACTTATGACCTTAATTCTTGCCTTCATTTACGACTTTAAACCAAGCAACATTGATTCATGTAACTCTAGTATTATTTAAAGACAATGGAGTGAATAGCCAATGAAAAATGACTACGCTGCTTGGCTGAAACTAAAAATCCAACATGGGTAATAACGTGTGCCTGTAATAATGGCGCACTCTTTATTGAACGCCCCCTAAAAGACGCTTCAAAATCAGCTAATGTAAAACACTGTGTTTCTACAGTATTTATCTTCGTTTTAAACGCTATTTTATAGGCAAGATTGTAGCCCATAACTTCGCTTCGAATTCTTAGCTGATAAGTATTACCATCTCCGACTATACGAATATGAATTGATTTTATATCTTTTGAAAGTGTAGAGACTTTTGTAAACGCACTGGTAAAACCGCCATTGTTTTCAGTTGAAATTGTGCCTGAAAAAACGGGGAAATTATTGCTTAGCGTTACATGGCCTTGAGACAGCCCGCCCATAACACCATCGTTAGTAACGTCCCAATCATTAAAGCTATGTTCTGTCATGATTTGTTGTAAACTCTTTTTCACTTTTTTCAATCAATAAATAAAATTCCTTTAGCGTTGTTTCTTCCTGATAATCAAACGAAAAACGATTATGAAAATATAAAGTCATCGTGAGATCTTTATAGCCGAGATAACAAGTATATCCGTCAAAGTCATACCAAGCAGTAAGCTTACCTAAATAAAGCCGCCCCTCTCGGTTAATTCCATTAGTGATTACGTGATTAAAAACATAAAGATATTGAGATGTATTTATAGTAGACATTACCGACCCAGTTTAGCGTTTCAAATGAATTCTACATAAAATAGGTAGAAAATAAGTTTCAAAGATTAATACGTATCAATATGGAGAATAGTTCAGTCATACTATAAACACGTAACAAATGATGTTCATGATAAAAAATAGTGAGCTAAACTTAATATTCAAACGTATGGTTAATTATTATGGTAATAAATAACAGGACACTTACATGAGAGTTTTCTTCTTAGCCCTTTTAGTATTAATAGTAACAGGGTGTAGCAGTACTTATTCAAATCAACAAATTACAGGAAAAACCTTCCCTTCAGTAACGGGACAAAACCTTGAAAAAAAACAAGTACGTATTCCAAAAGATTTTAATGGCGACTTCACTTTATTACTTGTTGGTTATAAACAAAATTCACAATTTGATATTGATAGATGGCTAATCGGTTTAGACATGACAGAAACTACAGTAGATGTTTATGAAATACCTACCATACAAGGCTTATTCCCTCGTATGTTCAGTACGATGATAGATAACGGTATGCGCAAAGGTATCCCTAAAGACCTTTGGAAAGGCGTAATTACCGTATATGAAGATGGTGAAAAGGTTCAAATATTTACGGGTAATGAAAACCCTAACAATGCCAGAGTATTATTGTTAGATAAAAATGGGATTATTGTATATTTTTATGATGAGGGGTTTTCCGTAGCTGCATTAAATCAGGTAAAAAGCTTTTTAACACCTTAATTTAAATAACCAGAACTCGGTTTAATAGCCCCTAATAAATTGAAATACAATAAGAAATATTTTTTAGCCTCTAGCTTGCTAGTTTTTCTTAATTGAAGGCAACTTTCGCGTCAATGCTCCTCTATGCAAGTAAATTTAATACGGAAGTTAGGGCAAATAGCTGCTAGATAAGTGTTGATTAAAACGAATTCATGTTAAATAAAGCAACACAAGGATGTGGTTTGATGAAGCAATCACATAATATACCCGTTACCACTGAAACCTGCATCTTGAATGGCTACGGGTATATATTTCATCAATATTTAATTTAGTAAGCACCCGCTGCATAAGTTAATTCATAACTATGGCTGTAAATTTCAAGAATATTACCAAACGGGTCTTCCATATAAATCATGCGGTATGGTTTTTCATTAGGATAGTAGTAACGTGGTTCAGACATCCTCTTTTTACCACCAGCAGCAACAATTTTCTCAACAAGATCTTCCAAATTTGGATCTTGAACACAAAAATGAAAAACACCTGTTTTCCAATATTCAAAATTATTCTCTCGACTCTCTTGGTTTTTAAATTCAAATAGCTCAACTCCTACTCTGTCACCTGTCGACATATGAGCAATTTTAAATTTCTCCCAATTGGCGCCAAATACATCTGTACACATTTCGCCTATTGGGCTGTCATCTTCTTCGATAACGGTAGGTTGCATAATTAAGTACCAGCCCAGTACTTCGGTATAAAATTTTACAGCTTCTTCAACACTAGGTACTGAGATACCGATATGTGAGAATGTTCGTGGGTATGCTTTGCTCATAATAACTTCCTTAATTAGTTTTGATGTGCAAAGTGTACGCCTGATGATAAAGTATGAAAAATTATCAATATTAATAATTATGAGTATATTTTGTAATGATAAATCCTAACTGGCTTAAAACATTCTGTACCCTAGTGAATATAGGGCACTTTACCAAAACGGCTGAATGGTTATTTATGACACAATCAGGGGTTAGTCAGCACATTAAAAAATTAGAACAACAACTTGATACGCCACTACTTATTAGGGATGGAAAATCTTTTTCATTAACCTCTGCGGGAGAAAAGCTATATCAGCAAGGTAAATACTTACTCAATAACTTAACTGAACTTGAAGCATCTATTAAATTAGATGACCCCTTTTCAGGTACCGTAAAAATCGCCTCTCCTGGTAGCATAGGTTTAAAGTTATATCCCTATTTATTAGATATTCAGCAGCAACACACAAACCTAGTTATTGATTATACTTTTGCGCCAAACTGCGATATTGAAGAAAAAATAGCCGAACGAAAAATTGATATGGGTTTATTAACAAAGTTTAGTAAAATCCCAAATATAGTGTGTAAAAAAATAGCGGTAGAACCTTTAGTTTTAGTTACCTCAAATAAGGTAACCTCAATAAGTTGGCAAAAATTAATAGACATAGGTTTTATTGCTCATCCTGATGCAGCTCATCATGCACAGTTACTATTAAGTAAAAATTTTTCTGCATTTGAACATATTGAACAATTTCAACGTAAAGGTTTTTCTAATCAAATAAGCTTGATATTAGAACCCGTTAGCCGTGGCATCGGTTTTACAATTTTACCCTTACATGCGGTTAATGCTTTTCATAAACAACTTGATATTCGTATACATCAGCTTGAACATTCTGTGGGGGAGTCGTTATATCTTTGCCATAATAAACAGTCTTTCGAAACTAAGCGGAATAAGTATATAAAATCTATTATTTACGAATTTATTAAAGAATAAGTTACTGATCTTGATTATAAGTATACTCATTGAACGCCCCTCTATCTGACGTGTCATCTAGCTCTGAAGAATTCCTCCATCTGCTACAAATAACTACATTATTTTAACAGTCTTTCAGTACGCTGCCATAAAAAACCATGAGGTATATTCATAGTTCAATGAAATAAGATCAATATTATTCATGTAACCTCTGAGTATAAAATACACCTAACTCTTAACGATAAACAAATAAGAGAAATAGATTTAGTTTTTTATCTCAGACAATTGGATACCAGATCACAATGAATAACGATTTCACCTTTACTATTAAAAGCATTTGTCTCGATGAAGATTACCGTCCATCAGACAATACACGTATTACAACCAACTTTGCTAATTTGGCGAGAGGAAATCACCGCCAAGCGAACTTACGCAACGCATTAAAAATGATCGACAATAGTTTTAATGCCTTAGCCCATTGGGATAATCCAAAAGGCGATCGTTATTCTGTTGAACTTGAAATTGTTTCCGTTGATATAGATATTGCCGGCACTGGTCAAGCATTCCCATCCATTGAAGTATTGAAAACAAACGTTGTTGATCATAAAACTAACAAACGCATTGAGGGCATAGTAGGTAACAACTTCTCCTCTTATATACGTGATTACGATTTTAGCGTATTACTACAGGCTCATAATAAAGGTCAGTCTCAATTTAGTATTCCAGATAATTTTGGTGATCTACATGGAAAACTATTCCAGTCTTTTTTAAATTCAGACGCTTACAAACAAAACTTCAAAAAAACACCCGTTATATGCCTAAGTGTTTCAGATAACAAAACCTATCATCGCACTGAAAATCAGCATCCTGTATTAGGTGTTGAATATCAGCCAAATGAATCTTCGTTAACTGAGCTATATTTCAAGAAAATGGGCTTACAGGTTCGTTACTTTATGCCGCCAAACAGTGTTGCACCTTTAGCTTTTTATTTTTTAGGTGACTTATTGAATGATTACACGAGCCTTGAGCTAATAAGCACCATTAGCACAATGGGAACCTTTCAAAAAATCTATCGACCAGAAATTTATAATGCGAATGCCGCAGCAGGAAAGTCTTATCAGCCAAACTTGAAAAACCAAGATCATTCATTAACCCAAATTGTTTATGACAGAGAAGAACGTAGCCGATTAGGTAACGAGCAAGGAAAGTTTGCTGAAGAGCACTTCATCAAACCATACCAAACAGTGCTGGAACAGTGGTCTGCGAGTTACGCTTAGCGGTCAGACTACATAACCCTATTTAATTCACTAAGCTCAATAATCAAAAAAATACACGGCATTATTTATTATGAAAACACTTATTAGCAAAAACCTTACTAACCAAACATTACTACCTACTTCAACGGCTGGTAGTTTACCTAAACCTGCTTGGCTTGCAGAACCAGAAACACTTTGGTCACCATGGAAATTGCAAGATGAAGAATTAACTGAAGGTAAACATGACGCTTTACGTTTGTCACTACAAGATCAACAACAAGCCGGTATCGATATCGTTAGTGATGGTGAACAAACACGCCAGCATTTTGTAACAACCTTTATTGAGCACCTTAACGGCGTTGATTTTGAAAAGCGTAAAACCGTTAAAATTCGTGATCGCTATGATGCCAGTGTACCAACCGTTGTTGGCCCAGTTAGTCGACAAAAATCAGTGTTTGTTGAAGACGCCAAGTTTTTACGCCAACAAACCAAGCAGCCCATAAAATGGGCTTTGCCGGGACCGATGACAATGATAGATACGCTTTATGATGATCATTACAAGAGTCGCGAAAAGCTCGCTTGGGAATTTGCCATCATATTGAATCAAGAAGCCAAAGAGTTAGAGGCTGCAGGTGTTGATATTATTCAATTTGATGAACCTGCTTTTAATGTATTTTTTGATGACGTGAATAAGTGGGGAATTGCCTGTTTAGAAAGAGCAATTGAAGGACTAAAATGCGAAACAGCTGTGCATATTTGTTACGGCTATGGCATTAAAGCCAATACCGATTGGAAAAAAACATTGGGATCTGAGTGGCGACAATATGAAGAAGCGTTCCCTAAGCTGCAAAAATCTAACATCGATATTATCTCGCTCGAATGTCACAACTCTCATGTGCCAATAGAGTTACTTGAACTTATTCGCGGTAAAAAAGTGATGGTAGGTGCTATTGATGTTGCAAGCAATACCATTGAAACACCAGAAGAAGTCGCCAACACTTTACGTGAAGCACTTAAATATGTGGATGCCGATAAGCTCTATCCTTGCACCAACTGTGGCATGGCTCCTTTATCTCGTGAAGTGGCAAGAGGTAAACTCAATGCCTTAAATGCCGGCGCAGAAATCGTTAGAAAAGAACTTTTAGCCTAACAATCACCCATATAATGAGTGTGTTAAAGCGTCGTAGTAGGGTCACTTTAATCATCACATTAATAAACGACAAGTCTATCAATGTGATGACTCGTCGTTTATCTTTATATTTAGCATGATAAAAGGCTTTAGCTCCCTAAAAAATGAATAACAAAGTCTTTCTCGATTATTAAAAATTAGAAGTAGTTAATGAACATCATTGAATTTATAACAAATAATATCCCCACTTTTTTAACCTTGGTTACCACAGGAATATTCGCCGGTATTTTAGCTGGCTTATTAGGTGTAGGCGGCGGTATTGTTATAGTGCCTGTGCTATTTTTTTTATTTCAGAGCTTTGGCGTGTCACCAGAATCTGCAATGCTGGTGGCTACAGCAACATCACTCGCTACCATAGTACCAACGTCTGTTAGTTCAATTCGTTCTCACCACCAAAAAGGTAATGTAGATTTTGCTCTACTAAAACGTTGGGCACCATTTATTCTTATTGGCGTGTTGGCTGGCAGTTTTCTGGTAACCCGCGTTGAAGGCACCCTGCTCACTCTATTGTTTGGTGTGATAGCTACTTTATCTGCGTTAAACATGTTATTTAGAACGGGGAAGTCAGCTTTGTTTCAGCAACTGCCTAATACAGCAGGACAAACAGTCATGGGCACATCCATTGGATTTTTCAGCTCTATGGTCGGGATCGGTGGTGGCACTATTTCGGTACCATTACTCACTCTATATAACTACCCAGCTCACAAGGCAGTTGGTACCGCTGCTGCTATAGGGTTAATTATTTCGCTGCCAGGTGCACTAACTATGTTAGTGATGGGCAGCACACCATCCGACGCACCAGCGGGAACATTTGGTTTAGTTAACCTAATAGGGTTCATTTGTATTGTGCCACTAACCGTATTATTCGCACCTTTAGGCGCTGCACTTGCTGCTAAATTGGATGCTGCAAAACTGAAAAAGATTTTTGCCTTGGTATTGCTGTTAACTGGCATACGTATGCTGGCACAAGTCGTTTTATAAGCTATATAATTTATATTAAAAATGGTGATTAAAAATCAAAGCTGAAATTATTGCCCATAACCATAACGCACCATCAACTTAATCAATAGCGACTTAGTATTTACAACAAAGTACTTGATCGAGTTTAGGCGACTCTAGCCTATTATATTTTGAGAAGAAGAGACTGCTGATCTTGTTTACTCATATTATTTACCACGAGCATAAACGAATTATCAATCATGCGTTCTATTTCACCTTGTGGAATAGAACCATCAAGAATAATCGTATTCCAATGGCGCTTATTCATATGATATCCGGGAATGACAGAAGGAAAAATATCACGCAGCATAATTGCTTCTTCACTATCGCATTTTAAGTTAACGCAATAATGTCCTGCCATTTTACTTCCTACATCCTTCTCTGTGCCTTTACCCAAAGAAAGGGTTGCAAACATTTTATGTTTTACGCGATAAACCTCTACATCATCCCCAAATGGATAATATAGAGCAGCTTCTGCTTTACTTAATAAGTACTTTTTTACTTGCTGGTTATTCACTGGTAACTCCTTTTGCAAAGCCGCTCTAATAGCCATTAATTAATAGTATTGGCATACGGCATATCAATAGTAAGTCACCAGCGTTGGAATTGTTAATATATTTTTTCCAAAACGTTTTAAACCAAAATAAATACTCAAAAATACAAGCGTTATGACCGACAAGATAATAAATGAAGACATTGGCGTTTGTATAAAAGTTGCCACTTGATAACTTGCCGTTGCTGACAAATAAGCTAAGCTAAAACTCCACGAAGCAGCAAAAACAGCCCAACGTGTACCCACTTCATTCTTAATCGCCCCCATTGCAGCCGCACAAGGTGTATAAAGTAAAATAAAGAGTAAATAGCTGAATGCCCCTATTTTACCTGCAAAAGCCGCTTGCATAATTGTAATAGTGCTTTCTTCTACTCCTTGTTCTTGGGCCGCAACTTCAACAGTAGAAACATCTCCAATATCTGTGCCTAGCGGATCGTCAGCCTTTATACCTTGTAAATTATCACTAATACTTGTTGTAGCTTGTTGCCATATATCACTGAACGTTCCGGGGTGCTCAGGCTCGCTAGAGGGTGATGAATACAAGCTATTAAAAGTTGCGACGAGTGCTTCTTTTGCAAATAGCCCGGTAATAATACCAACACTTGCTTGCCAGTTATCCTCTTTAACTCCCATTGGCGCTAATAACGGTGTTACAACCTGAGCACTTCGGCTTAATAAAGAGTCTTGCGTGTCGTGATGACCAAACTCACCATCCGTTCCTAATGAATTAAAAAAGTTTAAAATACATACTACAACTACAATGGTTTTACCTGCACCTAACACAAAAGAACGAGTACGTTGCCATACACGTTTTAATAAAAAAGATAATTTAGGCCATTCATATAAAGGTAATTCCATAATATTGATAGAATTACTTCCCATTAAAATGGTTTTTTTAAGCATTAATCCTGTAAATAAAGCTGCCGCAATACCAATAAGATAAAGTAAAAATACGATGTTTTGACCCGAATCAGGAAAAAATGCAGCGGCGAATAAAGCATAAACAGGTAACCGCGCTCCACAAGACATAAACGGCGACATCATTACCGTGGTAATGCGTTCACGTTCGTTATCTAAAATACGAGCAGACATTACCGCAGGTACTGTACAGCCAAACCCCACTATTAAGGGGACAAAAGCTTTACCAGGTAAACCAATTTTTTGCATCGCGCTATCAACAACAAACGCTGCTCTTGCTAAATATCCACTGCTTTCAAGTAACGACAAACCAATAAACAAACAAGCAATAACAGGAATAAAGGTAGCAACCGTTTGAATACCTAAACCAATACCGCCAACAATGGTTGTTAACCAAGCGGGTAAATCAAAGCTATTGAGGAAGTGAAGAGGATAATCTACAAATATTGCTCCAGCTAAAATATCAAAAAAATCAATAAATGCGCTGCCAACATTAATGGCAAACATAAACAATAAATACATCATCCCCAGAAAAAATGGTACGCCAAGCACAGGGTGCAACATCCATCGATCAACTTTATTACTAAAGCTCGTGTTTTCTGTTGGTAATATAGTTACCTCAGTAAGCACTTCTTGAATAAAAGTATATCTTGCCTGCATAACAGCTAAAGCTTGTTTATCATTAGACTGACACGAGCCGCCATTCGAGCAACTTCTACGCTCTAACGTCAATGGAATATCTTTATTATTAGCTAGTTCGTTAGCTAACTCATCAGGTAAAGTTAATACATGCTGATTTCGTCGTTGTTTAGGTATTTGTTGTAATGCTTTTTTAAGGGCTTGCCCTGCATTTTTACCCGTACTGTTTTCACTAACAACCGGACAACCGAGTTGGATAGAGAGTTTAGCTAGGTCAATATTTTCAGCTTCTTTTCGATCGCTCTTATTAAGTACCACCACCATTGGTAGGCCTAATTCAAGTAGCTGCGTTGTTAAATACAGTTGTCTTTTAAGCTGAGTCACATCGACTACATTAATCAAACAATCAATAGGTTGTTCTTTAAGAAAGTTTTGGGTAACAGATAAGTCTTTTCCTTGCTGATTACGCTGAGTAAGCGAACTAACGCCTGGCAAATCAGTTAATAATGTAGGCTTTCCATTAAAGTTACATGTTTTTTGTTTTGACGAAACAGTGACCCCAGTCCAATTGCCAGTTTTTTGTTTCGCTCCAGTTAATGCATTAAACAATGTGCTTTTACCCGAATTGGCAAAGCCCACTAATGCAAAGTTTTGTTCTATCATGTATTTAACAACTCAATTTTTATTTGATTAGCTATTTCACGTGGTAAACACATTTTTGTGCCATGTAAGTAAAAAGCAAGTGGACCATTAAAAGGTGCTTTGTGTGCTAATGAAATATCTGTTTTTAAGGCGAACCCCTGCTCAATAAGTTGTGCACTTAAAGTAAAATTGTCAGGTAAAAAACAAATACGAGCTGGTTTATTAATGGGTAATTCAGATAAAGTCATATGAGCCACAAGTAAACGATAATAGTTATCATTTAATAATACTAAAACCGAGGTAATGCTACAACTTAATAAATAAATCCTTACAACTTATTTGCTTTAATAAACACTAAAGCATGTTGTACACAAAATAAAATCGTTATATTTAACGGGATAATGGATGACAATTTATTTAACAGTGGCACAATAGAAAAGAGATTAACGATAAGGATTATAAATGAAAGGTATTATCGCCTTACTACTTATAGCAACAAGCAGTATATGTAATGCAACAGAACAAGCAGAAGCTATTTTCAAACAACTTGCTCCCTCTTTGTATCAAATTAGATTAATTGATAAAGCCAGCGGAGAAAAATCATCTATCGGTTCCGGTTTTCAAATTACAAGTGATGGCTTAATAGCGACTAATTATCATGTAATTTCAGGTTATGCACGCCACCCAAGTAAATACAGAATAGAATATTTAGATAACAAAGGAAATAAGGGCAACCTCGAATTAAAAAGCGTAGAAGTTATTAACGATTTAGCGCTAGTAAAGCGTAAAGTCGCTACTGAAATGCCCTTCTTTGTTATTTCTGAATCAACACCTACCAAAGGTGAAGAGTTATTTTCGTTAGGTAATCCACACGACTTGGGCATGATAGTTGTGCCTGGCACATACAATGGATTAAAAAAAGAATCGTTTAACGACCGTATTCATTTTACTGGTTCAGTAAATTCAGGCATGAGTGGTGGCCCTGTAGTAAATGCTCAAACAGAAGTTGTAGGCATTAACGTAGCCACCTCGGGTAATCAAATTGGCTTTTTAGTACCTCACGATAAATTAATATCACTCTTTAATGCTTATAAAATTGCGCCACCAGAAAATATAGAACAACAAATGCTAGCGCAGCTATCAAAAAATCAAGAAAAGCTTATTTCAACCATACTTGCTAGTGAATGGGAACTAAAACAGCTGGGTGAAAGTTTGATCCCTACTGTTAATGTACCTTTTATTAAGTGCTGGGGAGACTCTAATGCAGATAAACCCGATGCACTTATTTTAACGGCTGTAGCAAATTGTACTTTAGAAGAAAATACTTACCTCTCTTCGCATTTCTTTACCGGTTTTTTAGAAATGGAATATAGATATATGCAGGCAAAAGAACTTAGCGACACTAAGTTTTATACCTTGTACGAACAACAAATTAAAAGAGCAGGACCTGCAAATAAAGCAACAAAAGAAGATGTTACCGAATTTCAATGCCAGCACGATATTGTAATGCCACCTCATCAAGGCATTAAAAATAAAACCATATTTTGCACTCGAGCATACAAAGACTTTCCAGGATTATTCGATATATTATATTTAGCTGCATCTATTGATAAAAACGACCGCGCTTTATTAAGCCACTTTACCGTAGCAGGAGTTACTCAAGATTCAGCCATGGCATTTACGAAGAAGTTTATGGAGTCTGTTACATGGAAATAATCATTGAAGAAATCAGTAAAGGTCATAAGCTGATTGGCAGACATAAGTTTTCTCAACCTTCTCTAAACATCGGTAGGGGTTACCAAAACGATATTATTATATCGGATCCTCATGTATGTGCTGACCATCTAAATTTCAATTTTGATGGTGAAGCATGGTTTGTATCAGACGCTGACACCATTAATGGAAGCTTTTTAGAAGACAGTAAGCAGGTAATAAACAACCACAAGATAAAATCTGGTGATGTTATTTCATTGGGTAAAAGTCAAATACGTGTGTATTTTCCTAATCATCCTATTGAGGACACAGCAACTTTTAGTCCATTTGAAAACTTAATTAATATCGCAAGGCATCCTGCAACTATAGCCTTTAGTATTGCCCTATTTGCTTTTGTTACTGGCTTTATTTTTTACTTAAATAACGGTAAAGAAGTAACCTTCACTCAGTTACTTGTGCCTGCCATAAGCATGACTTTAATGTTTGCTTTATGGCCGGCGGCTATTTCTGTTGTATCGCATCTAACAAAACATGATGCACGTATTACCAGCCAATTAGGTATTTGCTTTATCTTTTTCAATTTAATGTGGGTGAGTGACATTATTGAACGTTTTGTTCAGTTTAACGTATCAAGCCAATGGCCGTTAATGTGGCTAGTTTCAATTGTACCTATTGGCTTAGCTTTTTGTTTATTTTGGTTTAACTGTAGTATTGGTTTTCATACAACCGAACGCAGACGCATGGTTATTTCAATTGGATTAACAGTGTTATTGTATGGCGGAACAGAGTTAATCCAACTAAGTAAAAAGCCTGAATTTAATCCGCTTCCACAATATAACGCTACGCTAATGACACCCAACTTTAATATAACCGCTAGTTCAAGTGTTGATGAATTTGTTGCAGATAGTACAAAGTTATTTGAAAAAGCGACTAAAGAGATAGATAAAGACTAAACGACGTTGTAAATCAGAAATTAAAAAGACCACGTAAACTGAGTTTACGTGGTCTTTTTAATAAACTTGAATAAAATCACTACGGGCGAGGAATAAAACCCACAGCGTCATAAACAGATTTAAGTACTGTTTGTGCATGTGCTGAAGCTTTTTCAGCCCCTTTACGCATAACTGCATCTAAGAATGCTTGATCATTTCTATACTGATGGTACTTCTCTTGTATTGGCTCTAATAAAGTAACTACAGCCTCAGCAACATCTCCTTTTAAGTGACCATACATTTTATCAGTATATTCAGGTACTAACGACTCCACCGTTTTACCTGTGCAGCAAGATAATAAAGATAGTAAGTTAGAAACACCTGGTTTTTCAGCAACGTCAAAATAAATATTCGCTTGTTCGTCAGAGTCTGTCATCGCTCGTTTGATTTTTTTCGCTACTTTTTTAGGTTCTTCAAGCAAGCCAATAAAATTACTTGGATTATTATCTGATTTAGACATTTTTTTAGTCGGCTCTTGTAAGCTCATTACACGAGCACCAAATTCAGGAATGAACGGATCAGGTACAGTAAATATTTCACCATGAATATTATTAAAGCGTGTTGCAATATCTCGTGCTAACTCTAAGTGCTGTTTTTGATCATCACCTACAGGAACTCTATCCGCGTTATACAATAAAATGTCTGCGGCCATTAATACAGGATAAGTAAACAACCCTGAGTTCATATGGGCTTCAGATTTTTGCGACTTATCTTTATACTGAGTCATTCTGTTTAACTCACCCATTTGAGTGTAACAATTAAGTACCCAACTCAGTTGCGCATGTTCTGGAACATGCGATTGAATGAATATAGTACTTTTATCAGGATCAACGCCACAAGCTAAATATAACGCTAAGCCATCAAGCGTTGCTTTACGAAGTGCTTCAGGATCTGGACGAACAGTAATAGCATGTTGATTAACCAGCATATAAAAACATTCGTGGCTATCTTGCATATTAACCCACTGTTTTAAAGCCCCTAAATAATTACCAATAGTTAATTCACCTGACGGTTGGCAGCCACTTAATACAATAGGTTTACTCATGGTTTTCCTTTATTTATTTAATAATATTTAAATTTACAGGTTATGATTTAACTTTTGATAACTCTGTTCGCAGCTCATCAATAGCTACTTTATAATTAGGTTGTGAAAAAATAGCACTACCAGCAACAAACATATCAGCACCTGCCGCTGCTATATCAGCAATGTTCTTGCTATTAACTCCACCGTCTACTTCAAGCCTTATATCTCTACCGCTTTCAGTGATTTTTTGTTTAACATGTTTAATTTTATCAATGGTCGTAGGTATAAATTTTTGCCCACCAAAACCAGGATTAACTGACATTAATAAAATAACGTCTACTTTATCCATAATATAATCTAAACAGTTTAAAGGCGTAGCAGGGTTTAAAACTACACCGGCTTTACATCCTAAATCTTTTATTAACTGTAATGTTCTATCAACATGATCGGTTGCTTCAGGATGGAAAGTAATGATATCGGCTCCTGCTTTAGCAAAAGCAGGAATTAAACTATCAACAGGCTTAATCATTAAGTGCACATCAATAGGAGCTTTAATACCAAATGTTCTTAATGCTTCACAAATCATTGGGCCAAAAGTTAAATTAGGAACAAAGTGATTATCCATAACATCAAAGTGGATAACATCTGCCCCTGCATCTAATACCGCTGAAACATCATCTCCTAAACGAGCAAAATCTGCCGAAAGGATAGAGGGAGCAATTAAAAAAGACATAGAGAAATCCTTCAAATAAAATCAGCGCTACTTTATAACAAAGCTTCTAATTTTTCCATTGTTGTAAGTATTAATCATTAGCTTATTACAAACAGATCTTAGTTAGAGATTCGCTAATCCCCATTTGTCTTCCCAAAATAACGTGAACACTCATGGTGCACAGCAGTGCTCAGTCGCACCATAAAAGTTCAAACCACAAAAAAAACAAGACCTACTTAATTTTAAAAAACACAACAAACCATTGATATAATTAAATTTAGTAAATATTTAACATTTAGGCATTTATATTGCTCTGTAGTTATTAAATAAAAACATTAGGGAAATAAACATGAAAAAAACACTTTTATCAATCGCACTTAGTGCAACAGTAGCAACTTCTGCATTTGTTTCTACACAAGCTTCAGCTGTTGAAGGTTTATCTGCAAATATTGGAGCAACTTCAAACTACTTATGGCGCGGTATCACTCAATCAGGTGATGATTCAGCGATTTCTGGTGGTATTGATTATGCTGCAGAATCAGGTTTTTACGCAGGTACTTGGGCGTCAAGCTTAGGTGGAGGCACAACAGAAGTTGATTTGTATGCGGGTTACGGCTTTGAATCAAATGGCATAAGCTATGACTTTGGTTACATCTTCTACGGATATGACCAATCTCAAGGTTCTAATGGCGATTCTGACTTCGGTGAAATTTACGCTTCTCTAGGTATTGATGCGTTTTCTTTTGGTGTTTCTATATTAGCTCACGCAGAATGGGATGAAGATTTTGCTGATGATGTATACTACACAGCAGATTATGCATTAGATATTGATGGCCTTGAAGTAGGTTTCCACGCTGGTTACTATGATACTGAAACTGACTATGATGCTGGTAATATTTACGATGGATATGACTTAGGTGTTAGCGCATCTAAAAACGGTTTTACTTTTGGCGTTAACAAACACGAAAACACAAATACAAGCGTTTATGTTTCTTACGCTGTAGATTTTGACTTATAAAATATAGTTAACACTCATTTACAAGTAAAATAACCTTTAAAAGCCTAAATTATATTTAGGCTTTTTTTTCGCCTATTTTTACCCTATTCTAAAGTACCTAGGTAAAAGGAGTAAGCGTTATGAATATTGATGAGAATAGCTTTAAAGATACCGCAAAAAGTGTAGGTGCTGCATTTATAGGTGTACAAAGTGAAGCAAACAGAAAGAAAGACTTTACTCAAGGGAAGTTCAGTCACTTTGTAATTGCAGGCGTTATCGGGGTCGCGTTATTTATAGGTGTATTGTTATTGATAGTATCATTCATTTTACCCTAGTTTTTAATATGATTAACTTTAGGTAAATGATACAAAGCAAGTAATTCAGATGCTTTCTTTCGTCCTCCACCTTTTTGACTGATTGTACGAGCAACTTGAATAGATTTAATTTGATTAGCATGCTCGTAAATTTTTCTGGTCCAAATAGTGTCATGATTACTAATTAGCACACTCGTGTTTACTTTCTTAATAATTTCTTCGGCGGCATTAGCTAAATCAGCTTGCTCATCTAACCCAAAACCGTTGCCAGAATAGCTAGTAAAACTCGCCGTAGTACTTAATGGTACATATGGGGGATCACAATAAATCACATCATTGTTTTCGGCGTTATCTATGATCTTTCGGTAACCTTGGCAGACAAATTTAGCTTTAGCAGATTTTTCTGAAAAGTATTCAAGCTCCTCTCGCGGAAAATAAGGCTTTTTATACTTACCGAAGGGCACATTATAACCGCCAGACTTGTTGTATCGGCAGAGGCCATTGTAGCCATGCCTATTCATGTATAAAAACAAAAGAGAGCGATAGTATGTATCGCTTGTGCTATTAAATTCTTTTCTTAAATGATAATAAGCTTCAGCAACATTATTAGATTGATTAAATAACCGAGAGGCGTCTTCAATAAACTTGACGGGTGTATGTTGTACAATTTTATATAGATTAATTAAATCTGCATTAATATCATTGAGAAGGTACTCATCATAATCGCTATTTAAAAAAACAGAACCAGCACCTACAAAGGGTTCTATTAAGCGTTTACCATCCGGTAATATTTTATTGATGGTATCAGACAGTGTATATTTACCGCCTGCCCATTTAAGGAACGCTCTATGTTTAATTTTCATCTAAATATTTAATAGCTAACACTTTTGGAGAGGCGGGATTGTAACTAATTATCTAGGTTGTTGTATAGGCTGATTTCATTATTCACCGCTTGAACTGATTTTATCCAAGGCCCTCTTTGACGAAGTGCTTGGGGTAATTCATTAATTGCGGTTTTAGCGTCAGCGTTTGTATTATAAATGCGTGTTGTAACTATATGTGAAACAGCGCCTTTTAGTTTTCTCGAGTAACCGTAAAGTTCACTATTTTTATAAGTATTTAAGAACGATTTAAATCCTGCTATTTTTTCAAAACTCGCCAATTGAATCACATAACCTTGAGGATTTTTTTGATAATACTCTTTATTACCGTGACTTTCAGTAATATTCCTCTTCTCTATATCACTTACCGGTGTAGAATTTATAACAACGTTATCTTTACTTTTATTCTCTTTTATTAATATTTGCTTAACTAATAAGTCAGCTTGATTTTCAGTAGGTTGACTTACCATCGTATCTTTTTCGGTTATTGAAATCACCGTATCTTCAGGAGGTTGTCTTAAAACCTCATTAACAGGAGTTACAGAAAGTTTTTCTACTACTTCGCTGTTATCTTCACTCTCTGTAATATTCACAGGAGTGCTTCCTATTAATAACTCAAAAACCTCTTGGGGTGATGCAACAACATGTTCGCTTTCTTTACCTGATAAATTCGTTTCTAACTTTGGTAGTTTTACTGCTACAAATTCTTTTTTGTATTCATCTATATTATTAGACTGTTCAACGATAATCTCATTAGATGGAGTTTCATTGCCACTCTCTAAAAAAATCCCCTTCATCATAATAAAACTAAAAATAACTGCGCCAATAAGTAACGTAATAAGTACTATAAACAGCTTACTAAAAGTCCAAGGTGAATCTTTTTTGAAAAAAGATGAGCTTAAACCAATAAGCTGTCCATTTTCAGCCAATAAAATTGATACTTTATTATCAAATAAGTGTTTATTTTCAGATAGGTTAATTGCGGCTTGCACCCTACCTAACAATAATACATTAATCGTTTTATTGAGCTTTTTAGCTATTTCAGCTAATTGACAAAGTTCATGAGTAAGCTGTAAAGATAATGATTCTGCATTGGCAATAACAATGGTTATCGCTTCATTTTTTGCTTCAGATAATTTAACCACATTAACGGAAAGGGGTTGTTCCGGATCAAATAAAGTATTACCAAACAATTGTTCGATAATACGGCACCTTATTTGAATATCATTTAATTTTGAGGAAATAGAAACAAAGGCAGCATTGTGATCTTTTGACAATGAACCGAGAAATTCATTACCCACATTAGCATAAACATCAGGATCATTATCAATAACAAGCACTGCATGTTTGGAGAATCTTAAAATATAGTCTATTCGTGCGTTTACACTTATTGTTGTAACACTTTGACGTTCATCGAACGTTTTTATTGTACTTTCAACTGAAGACATACCATTCTCTTAAACTATGTTCGCTAAACTGCGCTCATTATTACAGTATCTCTCTAAGAAGGTCCTCTGTAATATCATCACGAATTTCTGATTTACCAATACAAGTTGGTACAATAAACCTTAACTTACCCGCTAAATTCTTTTTATCACGTTTCATATGACAGATAAATTCGTTAAAACCCATATTACTTGGTGCAGTTAACGGTAAATCAAATGCTTCAATTAATGCCTCTACACGTCGTAAATCTGACACTTCGAATATATTAAGCTTAACAGCTAATTTAGCAGCAAGTACCATACCAGTAGCAACAGCTTCACCATGAAGCCAACTTCCATAGCCTTGGTCTGCTTCAATTGCATGTCCAAAAGTATGACCTAAATTTAAAAGGGCTCTTATACCACCCTCTTTTTCATCAGCTGAAACTATATCTGCTTTTAGCTGACAACAGGTTTCTATCATCTTACTTAATGTTTTAGGATCACTCGTTTTAATTTGATTAATATTATTTTCTAACCAAACAAAAAAATCATAATCGCCTAAAATCCCATACTTTATGACTTCTGCCATACCCGCATTAAATTCGCGTTTAGGTAAACTAGTTAAAGTATTTATATCAATAAAAACAGATGTTGGTTGATAAAAAGCCCCTATCATGTTTTTACCTAGTGGATGATTTACTGCTGTTTTACCACCAACCGATGAATCCACTTGCGATAAAAGTGTTGTTGGTATCTGAATGAAATCAATTCCACGCTGATAACACGCTGCTGCAAATCCTGTTATGTCTCCAATCACCCCACCACCTAAAGCAATAAGAGTCGTATCTCTGCCGTGCGCACTTGATAATAAATGAGACATAATCACGTCAAAATTAGCTAAACTTTTTTGTGATTCACCATCAGGAAGAATAACTTCATCAATATCAAAGTCTTTCAAAGAATCTTTTAATAAAGATAAATAGAGAGGTTGTACTACAGTGTTAGATACAATACATACGCGTTTACCACGAATGTGCTCAGACACAAGGCTACTAGATGCTAGCAGCCCTTTGTCTATATATATTGGATAACTACGTGTATCTAATTCAACATGAAGAATGGTCATGAGTTAAATACAACTTAGAAATCTAAGCGCTCCATAATTTTATGAGCAACAACTTTTGCACTTTGATCATCTGTTTGAACAATAACATCAGCAATTTCTTCATACAGAGGATTACGCTGAACGGCTAAATTTTCAAGCACGTCACGTGGTTCTTCTTCAGTTTGAAGTAAAGGACGTCTTCTATCACGTTGAGTGCGAGCAACTTGTTTATCTATTGTTGTTTCTAGATACACAACAATACCACGTGCTGATAAGCGATTTCGTACCTGAGCACTAATCACAGAACCACCACCTGTTGCTAAAACAATACCTTGTTTTTCAGTTAAATCTTCAATTACAGATTCTTCTCTTAGTCGAAAGCCTTCTTCACCTTCTAGATCAAAAACCCAAGCAATATCTGCACCTGTACGACGTTCAATTTCTTGATCTGAATCGTAAAAATCTAGATGTAATCTATCTGCTAATTCTCTACCAATGGTACTTTTACCGGCGCCCATAGGGCCCACAAGGAAAATATTACGTTTCTCTGCCATTAGACTAACTTTAACTCATTAAATATAAATTATGTAAAATAGGGTATATCTGGAAACCCCCAACGAAAATTTCAAGGGCGCAATTATCGCAATTCTTCTATGTAAAATGCAAGTAAGTGAGGAGAAAAGTCCTCACTTACTTGAAAATAGTTAAAAACGCTCTGTTACTATGCGTGGAGTAACAAATATAAGTAACTCTTTTTTCTCACTAAAGTTGTTAGTATTTCTAAATAACCAACCAAAGTAAGGAATGTCTCCAAGTACAGGCACTTTAGATACAGAATTAATAATAGATTGTTGATAAATACCACCTAAAACAATAGTTTCACCGTTATTTACCAAAACTTGTGTTCCTATACGCTGCGTATCTATTGCAGGAGCTTGACCGTTAGTCACCTCTGAAACTGTATCTTGAGTTACTCTTAAATCAAGTATTATACGATCATCTGGTGTTATATGCGGAGTAACCGTTAAACTTAACACAGCTTTTTTGAATGAAACTGCTGTTGCGCCACTTGAAGATGCTTGTTGATAAGGTATTTCAACACCCTGTTCAATATAAGCTTCTTTTTGATTAGATGTGGTAATACGAGGGCTAGCAATAATTTCACCTTTATTTTCTTTCTCTAGAGCACTCAACTCAAGATCTAAGATAGTACCGTTGGCTAAACGGGCTACTTGGAAAGCAAGACTTCCTGCTGCCCCGCTAACGGGCATGTTAACGTTTAATCTTTGACCTATATCTGGAATTTTACCTGTGCCTACTGGCGTTTGTGATAAGCCGTTAGCATCATCAAGTCCATCTATTGTTCCTGATGTAGCATAATCACCGCCAGCATCAGTTACCCCCCAACGTATACCTAGTTGTTCATTTAAATTATCTTTTACTGTCACCATGCGTGCTTCAATAACCACTTGTCGAACAGGAATATCAAGTACGACAACCATTCTTTTAATATCTTCAATACTTTTAGCTGTATCACGTATTAATAGTGTATTTGTTCTTTCGTCAACACTTACACTACCACGTTCAGATAAAATACTATTATCATTAGTTTTCACTAAATTGGCTAGCTCACTTGCTTTTGCATAATTCACTTGAACATATTCAGAATATAATGGGGCTAATTCTTCAACTTGTTGTAAGGCTTGTAAATCACGAGCCTCTCGAGCTGCAAGCTCATCACTAGGGGCAACCATTAAAATGTTACCTTCCATACGTTTATCTAAGCCTTTAACCTTTAATATAATGTCTAATGCTTGGTCCCAAGGAACACCATCTAGACGTAAGGTAATATTTCCCGCAACAGTATCACTTGTCACTAAGTTAAAACCGTTGTAATCAGCAATAATTTGAAGAACAGTTCTCACAGGTATATCTTGGAAGTTTAATGAAATGGCTTTACCAGTAAAGTCATCACTATCACCTAAATAACCAGGAACTTTAATTTTTTCAGCTACGGTTAGTGAAAATAGATTATTTAATTGCTGATGTTTAAAAGTAAACTCCCCATCAATATCTATCACTAAACGAGCATTTCGCCCCTCTTTAAAGGTTTCAATACCGGTAACGATAGTACCAAAATCGGTAACATCTAACTGATATAATAGATCTTCTGAGATATCAGTATTATGAAACTCAACATATAGCTTTCCTAACTTTTCACTTACATCAACAGCCACCATACTATCAACTAAATCAACTAAGATTTGAGCTTCATTATCTTGCCCTTTCCTAAAGTCAATTGATTGAAAATGGTTAATAAAGTCTTTAGCAATATCAGGTAGTTTAGACATTGATGAGTTTTTTAAATTTTTATTTAGAATTAATGAAAATTCATTATCAACTTGTGATACATCAAAGATTGATAATTTATCCATATGTATTGTTGCCACCACTTTTCCTGATAGCTTTTGTACTGTAATATTTTTTATGCCAGCATGTTCAACAATTGTGTTTTCTATTTTTAAATCAAAGTCATCAGCTCCAAAAGTAATGTCAATACTAGCTGGGCTCATAATTGTTTTGACTACTGGTTGAATATTTATTGATTCAGAAAGCTCAAAAGTAAGCTTTATTTCTTCGTTTTGCATTGTATTATAACTAACACCAGTTAAGCTTGAAGAAATAGCAACATTTGAAAACAAGAACACCAGTACTGATAAGATAAGTTTCATATTTAATGTTTTATAGTTTATTGATTTATTTATTTTCATTTTATTTATTAGCAACATTATTTCCTTTGCCCCTTTCAATCCGATTCTGACATTGTAATAACAGTATCTCTTTCTGCCCAACAACCTGCACCATCAGGGACTAATTCAACAACTGCAACATATTTTTGGTTTACTTCTGTGATTTTTCCATTAAACAAACCGACATAACTTCCGACAGAAACACGGTGCAATGTAGCATCAGAGGCCTCTACTAATCCCCATGTTATGCCTAATTCACCGAGTGTACCACGCATAGTTAAATCACTAATGGCAAACTTTTCAAGTGGTTGTTTTCTACGGCGAGGATCAGGGCTCAAACAACCTGACATTTGTTGCATCTTCTCTTGAATAACCTCCGGTTGAGGTAAATCAAAAGGACTACGTAGCTCTTGAGCTTCATAATCAAAATGATTAAAGACTCTGACTTCGGGCATCGGCTCAATATGGTTTTTTGTATTGGCTTGCACTGAAGCAATATGAGCTCTAATATCATTAGTATCATTAAAGCAACCAGATAAAACTAACGGTAGTAAAAAAAATATTTTTTTCATTATTCTTCTGCCTCCCTATAGCGATAAGTTTTAGCTTGTAACTTCAGCGTTAAATCACCTGTGGTGTCTTTAATAAAATTAATGTCAAAATCATGTAAAGTTACTATTCTCGGCAAGCCAGCTATTTTACTCACAAAATTCCCAAATTCGTGATAAGTCCCCTGAACTTCAATATCAATAGGCAACTCAATATAGATCTCTTTCGTAATTTCAGGTTGCCAATTTAATTTCGTGAAATTTAATCCACTTGTGGTACCGACAAACGTTATATCATCTAGTAAACCAGGTGTTTCATGGCTCTCAGGTAAACTTTTAAGTTGATTAGCAAAAAGTGTTTCTGCTTGCTTCATTTGTTCTTGAAATAACTCTAAGTTTGCTGCTACATGATACTTGCTTCTATATTCTTCTCTTAATGTTAATTCTTGGGCTTGAACACTTTTCAGTGTATCCATTTTATCACTAATTAAACCAACATAGCCTAAAATTAAAACCATTAGACCAATAAATATAGTTAATACTATTTTAGGTAAAATTGGCCATTCACCTATGTTATCAACCTCTAAGTCATTAAACTGAGAAAAATCTAATTCCATAACTATTTTCCTCCTTGAGTTGCATTTTCATCTGTAGATTTTAACCCTTGGATGAGTACTCTCATTTTAAAATCGCTTAATAATTTGCTTTTTGCATCAGTAGATGTAATCGATTCTAATACCGCATCAACAAACAAATCAGAGCGCTCTATTTCTCTGATCATATTAGCTAAATGATTGTTTGATTCACTTTTACCAACAAGTTCTAAAGTATTATCTTGTTTTTTAAGCTCTGTAAGGTAAATACCATTAGGTACAACCTTAGCAATTTCATTGAGTACTTGCGTACCAACATTTCGACTGCGCTGTAGTTGCTCAACAACACTCATTCTCTGTTCTAATTCTTTTTTCTTTTCGTCAAGTGTTTTTATCTCGGCAATACGAATATCTAAAATTTGGATTTCATTTTTTAAATATTGATTTCTAGTATTCTGTCCATCAATTTTTGCTTGGTAGAATTGACTAATAGCAAAAACCAGAGCAAAAGCAACAATCGCTACGAGAGCTAATATAGAAAAGAATTCTCTTTGTTTAGCTTTTTCAGCCTCTTCACGCCAAGGAAGTAAATTTATATGTGCCATGAACTAAAACTCCTTAACGCTAGCCCAGTAGCAACCATAAACTTAGGCGCCATAGCTTCTAATTTATCCATATTAATATGTTCTGATTTTTGCATTTCTTTAAAAGGATTAGCAATAACAGTATGAATACCTAGTTCCTCTGTCAGTAAACTTTCAATCCCCTCTACAGAGGCTGTCCCCCCAGAAATAACTAAATAATCGACTTTATCTTTACCGCTTGAAGTCAAAAACATTTGAATAGCTCGTCGAATTTGCTGAACAAGAACTGTATGGAAGGGGGCAAGTACTTCAAAGGTATAATTAGGAGGTAAGTCATTACTTACTTTTGCAAATTCAGCTTCTTCAAATGTTTTATTGTAATAAGAAACTATTGAACGAGTGTATTGCTCTCCGCCAAAGATTTGATCTCGGCTATAAATATGATTACCAGCTTCTGTAACAGAAAATAATGTCATAACCGAGCCAATATCAACAATCGCTACCACTTTACTCGATGCGTCATCAGGCAATTGCGATAGAATCAAATCATATGGGCGACTGATAGCATAAGATTCCACATCAATAACCTTAGCTTCAAACCCACCATTTTCTAGCGCGGATACTCGAGCCTCAACAGACTCTGTTCGAGCAGCACTTAACAAGACATTAACCTTACTTGGATCTGATTCATTTACTTCCAATGACTCGAAATCCAAACTCACTTCATCTAAGGGATAAGGTATAAGGCTATCTGCTTCAATTTCTATTTGGCTGGCTAATTCTTGTTCGGTAAGGTTTACGTCCATATAAATTAATTTAGTGATAACTGTTTGGCCTGAAACCGCCGCTGCGGCATGCTTAACAGAGGAAGTAATTTTTTTTCTTATTTTATTAATTACATTACCAACAGCTTCAATATCTTGAATTTCACGGTCAATGACAGCTCCTCTGGGCATAGCTTCTTCGAGCAACGCCTCTAGAATATAACCATCATTTCCTTGATTAAGTAACACAGCTTTTACACTATGTGAACCAATATCAATCCCAACAATGAGTGATACTTTCTTTTTCCATAGACTGCTTAACATAACATCCTACTAAGTTATTTTTGTTATTCAAAATAATAAACATAAATACATTTATTACACTGTTTTACAGGATATACTAGTAATATTAAACGATTTTATTAATTTTATTGAGTATTTTTTATTGTGTTTTCTTTTAAAAACCTATTTAAGCTAAGCTTTATAATTATCACCTTGGGTATTATATCACTCGCTGTGCTATATATTTCAATGCGTTCAGAGTTACCTAGCGTTAAAATCCTTAAAGAGATTCAATGGCAAACGCCAATGAAAATTTTTAGTTCAGATCATAAACTTATTTCTCAATTTGGTGAGAAAAAGCGCATACCTTTAACTCTAGATCAAGTACCTAAAAAACTCATTCAAGCTTTACTTGCAACCGAAGATGACAGATTTTATTACCACTTTGGCGTAGACCCTATAGGTATGTCAAGAGCTGTTTTAGGACAACTAACAGGGCAAAATAAAGGTGGAGCGAGTACCATTACCATGCAGGTTGCACGTAATTTTTTCTTAACCTCTGAAATTACCTATACTCGTAAAATTCGTGAGATATTTCTGGCTTTTCATATAGAAAGCTTACTCACAAAAGATGAAATATTAACCTTATACATTAATAAAATTCCTCTAGGGCATCGTTCATTTGGTTTTGGTGCTGCAGCTCAAGTTTACTACGGCAAAGATTTAAACGATTTAACTCTTGCGCAAATAGCCGTATTAGCTGGCTTACCTAAAGCACCATCAAGTATAAACCCCATTAGATCCCCCAAAAGAGCAAAAGCCAGACGTAGTGTTGTTTTAAAGCGTATGCTAGATAATAACTATATTACGACTCAAGAATATGAAGAAGCCTTCAATGCGCCTATCACAGGAAAAATGCATGGAGCAGAAATAGAATTAAATGCTCCCTACCTAGCTGAAATGGCTCACCAAGAAGTATTAGCTATGTATGGCAAAGAAAACGCCTACTCGGCAGGCTATAAAGTTTATACAACGGTGCCAAGTCATTTACAAATAGCAGCACAAAAAGCGGTAGTAAGTAATTTACATGCTTATGATCAACGCCATGGATATAGAGGACCTATTATAAGTTTACGTCCACACTTAAAAGAATACGCTACTGAACATAATGAAAATCCAACTGTTTCGAGTGCAGACTTACTTACCGAGACTGAAATAGAAGAAGCAATCAATGAAGTAACAACTTACCAATCTTTAATTCCTGCTGTCGTTATTGAAGTATTAGAAAACGCAGTAACGGTTCGTTTACCAAACCAAAAAATTGTTAATATACCTTGGGTTGGCCTTTCCTGGGCTAGAGAATATATAACAGACAGTAAACAAGCTATTCCACCTAAGTTTGCTTATCAAATCTTAACTTACGGTGATGTTATATTAGTTTCTAAAGATAATGATGACTATCGTTTAAGCCAACTCCCTGCTGCTAGTTCTGCTTTAGTCTCATTATCACCAGACAACGGGGCTATCCAAGCTATTGTTGGTGGTTATAGCTTTGAACAAAGCCAATTCAACCGTGTTACACAAGCCAAACGACAAGTAGGGTCTAATATAAAACCTTTTATTTATTCTGCAGCTTTAGAGCATGGATTAACCTTGGGGTCATTGATCAATGATGCACCGATAAATCAATGGGATAAAAGTGGTGGAAGTGTATGGCGTCCATCAAATTCACCAGCTAGATATGACGGTCCCATCAGAGTTAGGCTTGCGCTTGCACAATCTAAAAACGTTGTAGCTGTTCGTCTTTTTAGGCAAACAGGAAAGGAAAATGTAATTAACCATTTACAATCCTTTGGCTTTGCAAGAGATGAAATACCTAAGAATGAAACATTAGCATTAGGCTCCGCATCCTTTACACCTCTAGAAATTGCAACAGGGTATGCTGTTTTTGCTAATGGTGGTTTTTTAATTGAACCCTATTTTATAGAACGTATCGAAGATTCCTTTGGTAATATTGTGTTCCAAGCAAATCCAAAAATAGCATGTGATGAAAAGTGTATAAAAGACAAAACAAACGAAATTACCGAGCTGTCACCTACTGAATCTAACGTTCATTCTCTTGAAGCAACCAAAGATTCACCGATTAATTTAGCTGACGAAAATAAACAAGCCTCCTTAAATATTGCTAATAGAGTATTAAACCCACAAAATGCTTTTCTTATTACCAACGCAATGAACTCTGTAATTTGGGGAGCAGATTGGAATACTAAACCTTTTTGGCAAGGAACAGGTTGGCGCTCAAGAGCCCTGAAAAGAAAAGATCTTTCAGGTAAAACAGGCACCACAAACCAATCTAAAGATGCCTGGTTTAGTGGTTTTTCAAGACGACTGGTCACTTCGGCTTGGATTGGTTTTGATGACCCTTCTAGAGACTTAGGTAAAACAACATACAATAGAAACTTACCTGAAAATCAAATAACAGGGTCTGAAGCCGGAGCCAATTCAGCTCAACCAGCTTGGAATTTATTCATGAAAGAAGCCCTACCGTATTTTCCATACGAGCAGTTTATACAACCTGATAATATTGTTTCAGCTCGTATTGATAAAGCGACAGGCAAGCTGACCTATAAAACAGATAACTCAAGTGTTTTTGAGTACTTTAAGAAGGGGACTTTACCTTCTGAATTTATTCAACAAGACAATACATATGAAACAAACAAAAGTACAACATCGACAATTGACAATATTTTTTGATAAACACAATGTAACCCACCAATCGAAACCTCAAAACTAGAAGTCGAAATTTTTATCTGAGGGGAAGTAAATATCCACTCAGATAAAAAACACCATAAAATCAACGAACTAATAAAACAAAAATACACACACAAAAACAAAACATGAAAGCACACATAAAAACTTTCATATCGAAACACATTTTTCTTTCGATTTTTGTAAAACTGCATTAGAATAGTTAACAGTTTAACTACCTTTGAAACTTTACTCTTGGAGATAAAAAAATGACCACTTCGGAAAATTCAATCGACCTATCGCAATATGGCATTAATAGTGTTGCTGAAATTGTTTACAATCCATCTTACGAAGTGCTGTTTGCCGAGGAAACAAAAAGTAATTTAACGGGATTTGATAAAGGCGTTGTAACTGAACTTGGTGCCGTTAATGTTGATACAGGAATATTTACAGGTAGGTCACCAAAAGATAAATATATAGTGAGAGATGACGTAAGTCGTGACACGGTATGGTGGTCAGATCAAGGAAAGAATGATAATCACCCTATGAACCAAGAAACATGGGAACATTTGAAAGGCTTAGTAACTAGCCAGCTTACAGATAAAAAACTTTATGTGGTAGACACATATTGTGGAGCTAACAAAGATACCCGGTTAAAAGTTCGCTTCATTACAGAAGTTGCATGGCAAGCTCATTTTGTTAAAAACATGTTTATTCGTCCTACAGAAAGCGAATTAGCTAGCTATGAGCCCGACTTTATTGTTATGAACGGTGCGAAAACGACAAACCCATTATGGAAAGAACAAGGTTTAAACTCAGAAAATTTTGTCGCCTTTAATCTAACAGAAAAGATCCAGCTTATTGGTGGTACTTGGTACGGCGGTGAAATGAAAAAAGGTATGTTCTCAATGATGAACTACCTTTTGCCTTTACAAAATATTGCTTCAATGCACTGTAGCGCCAATGTAGGCGCAGATGGTGATGTAGCTATATTCTTCGGTCTATCAGGCACTGGAAAAACAACACTTTCAACAGACCCTAAACGTGAGTTAATTGGTGATGATGAACATGGTTGGGATGATAATGGTGTTTTCAACTTTGAAGGTGGGTGCTATGCCAAAACAATTAACCTTAGCAAAGAAAATGAACCTGATATATACAATGCAATTAGACGTGACGCCTTATTAGAAAATGTAACGGTGGATGCTAACGGTAAAATAGACTTTGATGACAATTCAAAAACTGAAAACACACGTGTTTCGTACCCTATTTACCATATAGATAATATTGTTAAACCAGTATCAAAAGCAGGACATGCCAAAAAAGTTATCTTTTTAACGGCCGATGCCTTTGGTGTTTTACCTCCTGTAGCAAAATTAACTCCAGCACAAACACAGTATTATTTTTTGTCAGGATTTACAGCAAAATTAGCAGGTACAGAAAGAGGAATAACAGAACCTACACCTACTTTCTCAAGTTGTTTTGGTGCAGCTTTTTTAAGCCTTCATCCTACGAAGTATGCTGAAGTATTAAAAAATCGTATGCAAGCAGTAGGAGCTGAAGCTTATTTAGTAAACACGGGTTGGAATGGCACAGGTAAACGTATTTCAATTAAAGATACTCGTGCAATAATAGATTCAATATTGGATGGCTCTATCGATAAAGCTGAAACATCAATTGTTCCTTTATTTAATCTTGAAATTCCTAATGCTTTACCAGGAGTTAATGAAGAGATATTAGATCCTAGGAATACTTATGATTTTATCAACCAATGGAATGACAAAGCCCAAGATTTAGCCACAAAGTTTATTAATAACTTTGAGAAGTTTACTGATAATGATAATGGTAAATCTTTAGTATCAGCAGGTCCTCAGCTATAAAGCCAAAAAAAGCAGTGTAAGTGCAAAACTTATACTGCTTTTTATCATAAAGTATTTAACTTTTATAGCTTCATCAATAGATATACTTGCTTGTATACAGGACTGATATTATCAGCTCATAGGTAAAGTAACCGTGGCTTTTAATCCACCTTCTTCAAGATTAGTTAATTTAACAAGACCACCATGTGAATCAACAATACGTTTGATTATTGCTAAACCTAAGCCACTACCTTCTCCACCTCTTGCTGTATCTCCTTGAGTAAAAGGTTGAAATAAACGTGACATTTCTTGCTCTGGGATCCCTGGTCCTTTATCGATAACTGAAAATGAAACCTTTTTTTGTTTAACGAATTCATCAATTTCAATCATAATATCGTTATCGCTATAACGCAGCGCATTTTGAATAAGGTTCGCAACAACCCTTTTAATCGCAATATAACGAATAGGAATAGGTGTGATTGATTTTTCTGTATAAGTAATAACGCGATTTGAAACTTTTTCAGCCTGTATTACTTCCTTTAATAGCTCGTTTAAATCGCTCATTTCAACCGTATCTTTAGTGTCATGACGAATATAATCAATAAATTGATCAATAATTTTATTCATATCATCAATGTCACTTTCAATCCCTTCTTTAAAGAATTCATCCTCAGCAGACATCATTTCAGTAGCTAATCGAATGCGCGTTAATGGGGTTCGTAGGTCATGAGAAATACCTGCCATTAACAAGTTACGATCATCCTCTAATTGCAATATCCCTTTTGACATATGATTAAATGCTTGCGTAACAGCAACAACTTCAGTGGTCCCATTCTCCTTTAAAGGCTCAGGGAAATTACCTCGCCCTACTTCTTTGGCTGCATGCTGCAATGCTTTTAAAGGCCTATTAAGTTGCCTAACAAACAACCAACCTCCAGCAACACTTAGTACACCTAAAATAACTAAAACTACTAGCAAGGGGTATAAGTTTTCTTCTTCTAAGCCTGTTAGTGGAATTTTAACCCACCAATTAGGTGACTGAGGAGGTCTGATCCAAAACAAGTATTCATCACCTTGAGAAATACGAACTTCTGCTGGACCACCTAATAATAATGTCATTTCTTCAGAACGGAAGGGATAATGAATCGCATGTTGCAAGCCCAGTTTCATTGCCACTTTTTCACGATAAACCCCTATGCCTGTTTCCTTATGAAAAGCCTCTGCCATTGCTGGCCTTAATACAGGATCATCAATATCAATAAATACAGCTTTTACTTGTTTAGCTAGAAGCTGGTTAACTTGTTGGGCATTGGGTTGGAGAATATAGATCGCTATAGAAATGTAAGAAACAACCTGATTAACTAAAAGTAGAACACCAATGAGTAATACGGTTTGTCCAAATGCACTGCGCGGTAATACTTTCATAATAATGTTGTACCTAAATACGGCTATGGGTTACACGAATTTACTCAGAAAAGAAGAAAGGATACCTTCGTAATTTGAAGGAATGAGTGAAAGTTCACTCATTCTTACTAGATAATATTAAGCTGCACCGGTTCCTTCGGGTACAAATACATAACCTAAACCCCAAACCGTTTGAATATAGCGAGGTTTAGCTGGGTCTTCTTCAAGCATTCGCCTTAGGCGTGATACTTGTACATCTATGCTTCTTTCTAAAGCTGAATAATCTCTACCACGAGCAAGGTTCATTAACTTATCACGTGAAAGCGGCTCTCTTGGGTGACTAATAAGTGCTTTTAACACTGCAAATTCACCACTCGTTAATGGCATACTTACATCACCTTTAAGCATTTCTCTTGTGGCTAGGTTAAGTTGGTATTCACCAAACGAAATGATGTTTTCTTCAAGGCTCGGAGCGCCGGGAGCTTCTTGCACTTTTCGTCTTAGTACCGCTTTAATGCGCGCTAAAAGCTCTCTAGGATTAAAAGGCTTAGGCATGTAATCATCTGCGCCTAGTTCTAATCCAATAATACGATCAACTTCATCACCTTTAGCGGTAAGCATAACAATAGGAATATCACTAGAATTTTGGCGTAAACGACGGCAAATAGATAAGCCATCTTCACCTGGCAGCATTAGATCAAGTACTAATAAGTGAAAATTCTCACGTTCTAATAAACGATCCATTTGTTCAGAGTTTGCTGCGCTCCTCACCACATAACCTTGCTCAACCAGGTAACGTTCAAGTAATGCACGAAGGCGCATATCATCATCAACAACTAAAATTTTTGGCGTTTCTTGACCCATAAGAGTGCTCTCTGTTTTTACTATGAGGTAAATATAAATGAAAAAGCGCTAAAGTTACAAAGCTCCTTTGTGACAATGCCTAGGCATTTGTTACAAATTATGAATAACTTATCAATTTTAGCGTCATAAGAGAGTTAATCCCCTAAGTTTAAATTATATTTTTCGATTAAAGAATATAAGGTTGGTCTGGTTACACCAAGCAACTCAGCTGTTTTCGACATATTAGCTTCAGACAGTGAGTACGCTTTCTTAATAGCAATAGATTCAGCTTGTTCACGAACAGTACGTAAATTTAACGACAATTCAAATTCTGAATCCTCGTGGTCAAAAAAGCCTAAATCCATCGCGGTAACTTGTGTACCTGTACACATAATAACTGAGCTTTTTACTTTGTTTTGCAACTCGCGAATGTTTCCTGGCCACCTATGACTCTTAATGGCACTAAAGCCATCATCAGAAAAGCTTTTTACATTACTTTTATATTCTTGAGCGTAACGCTGTAAAAAATATTGAGCTAAAATAAGTACGTCTTCATCTCTATCTCTAAGAGGCGGAATATTTAGCGTAATTTCACTCACTCGGTAAAATAAATCTTCCCTAAAGGTTTTCTCTTTTACCATCTCTTCAAGATTCTGGTTGGTTGCACAAACCACCCTTACATCCACTGAAATCTCTTGCCGTCCACCTAAGCGCTCTATTTGCTTTTCTTGTAAAAAACGTAAGAGTTTAGCTTGAAGATTAAAAGGCATATCACCAATTTCATCTAAAAATAGTGTTCCACCTTCAGCACATTCAATTTTACCTTTAGTGGTTTTGTGTGCGCCTGTAAAAGCGCCTTTTTCAAAACCAAACAATTCACTTTCTAATAACGTTTCAGGGATTGAGGCACAGTTAATAGCAATAAAAGGTTTATCTTTTCTATCACTCGCTAAATGAACTGCATTTGCAGTAACTTCTTTACCTGTACCACTTTCGCCTAAAAGTAACGCTGTAATTTGCGTAGGAGCAATACGTTTAACCATAGTACGCAATCTATCTATTGCTGCACTATTACCTATTATACCTATATCACTACCAGCCACTGAACGCATAAGTCTATTTTCTTCTTCAATAGCAGCGACACTAAATGCACGAGAAATAATGACATTAATAACTTCTGACTCGATAGGTTTTTGATAAAAATCGTATGCACCTGCAGCTATAGCTTTTAATGCATTTGTTCGATCATCATTACCAGTAATAACGATGACTTTTGTATGCGGTGCTATAGTTAAAATTTCTTGAAGAGCAGCTAAACCTTCAGAAGCATTAGCCTCATCTGGTGGTAAACCTAAATCTAAGGTAACAACTTTAGGTTCAAAGCGCCTTACCGCAGCAATTGCACTTTCTCTATCCCCCGCCAAGACGACATCGTAATCAGATAAGCTCCACTTAAGCTGCTTTTGAATACCCTTGTCATCATCAATGATTAATAATTTTTCCATTTAGAAAGAACCCTTACTTTATACTTATTATTGTTCGTTTAATTTAATTGTGAGTTGCAGGTATGTTAACGATAAATTTACTGCCAACACCTTCTTCACTTTCCACCTTAATAACCCCTGAAATACTTTCTATAAATTGTTTAGCTTCATAAACACCTATGCCCATTCCGGCATTACCTTTAGTGGTGTCAAAAGGTTTAAATAAACGCTTTTCAATAAACGACTTAGACATACCGCAACCATTATCTTCAATAACGATTTGAATGTCATTTGAAACACTGCTTAAATTAACTTTTATCCAGCCATCATCCAGCGTAGCTTCTTGAGCATTTTGTATTAAATGATTTAGCACAGAAAATAAAACATCTTTATCAGCAGTTACCATAAGATCGCCCGCTGAAATATATTCTACTAATGGTTTTTTTACATTTCTTTGGGCAACAACTTGTTCTAATACAGTATTCACATTAACGGTATTACTTTTAACTTGAGCGACTTGTTTATTGCGTAATTGCGATAATACTTTATCTAAACGTTCAGTGGCTGATTCTACCGTTTCAAAAACATCATCAACAAATTCAGGATTATCTCTATGCTTTTCAGCATTGTTAGTAATTAATGCGAGCTGCGCTTGAATATTTTTTAAGTCGTGAACAAGGAATGCTGACATACGATTAAAGGCATCAAACTGTTTAGACTCTGCTATTTTGTCATTCGCTTCATGTAAAGATAAAACATTACCCAATTGCTGAGATATAGCAAAAAACAAATCGCGGTCTTCCCAATTGAATTTTGACAGCTCTTTATCGGTTGCTAAAACAAATAGACCATAGAATTCTTTTGCAATAAAAATAGGGACCACAACCGAAATGTTTTTATCTTGCCATTGTAATAAATTTAAAGATAAATCAGGATAAACACTAGGAGTTTCTGAGTATTCTGTTAAGTCGACAATCCAACCTTCTCGTTTACAGAAATGACACAAATGAATAAGTTGTGGTACAAAAATATCTTCAAATTCTAAACCTGATGAATACTTAGTTTCAAATTGTGTATTGGTAATTTGTTTTACAATCGCGCCATACTGCGCACCGGTTTTAGACATCATGATCTGAGTAGCCATCTGATAATTATTTTCAGCATCACTACTTTCAATCTTACCTATAAGGTTTAGCCACTCATCTCTATATTCGTATTTATTAGCAAAAAAGTTTTTAGTAATAAATACCTTAACATTTCTCCGTAACGTTTCAGTTGCGAGCAAAGCGACCAATACAATACCACCTAAGACTAAAAACCCAACACTAAATACAGAGCCCCACCTACCGCCCAAATAACTTAATACATAACCAACAGTGGCCATAACAATTAAATATAAGCCAGCAATCATTAACATTGAGCTATAAAATACAACATTACGTGATACAAAAATTCTTACTGAACCATTTTTGATTCTTCGAGTAGTCAGCATTAATAACGGAACTGCAACAATGGCGATAAACCCTCGACTGAACCAAAAATTGAAATCGAGTCGTTGAACCATCATAGCTTGTGCGTATAGCACAAAATCAAACAACGATACGCTCGCAATACCTATAACAAGAGGCCATATAGCCCAACGCACCTGAGAATTAGCACTCCGATATAATTGCTCTAATAAAACCAGCGTCCATAGATTAAGAACAATAAATAATAAAAATAAATACTCATAAGAAAAATGTAATGAATAGGTAAGAAACCAACAACTGGTCATTAAAGCTACCCAAATCAAACAATATTTTTTTATATACTTATTAGCAAATAATTTTCGGAACGTCGTTTCTTCTGTATTACATATAAGGATCAGAATAGACCAACAAGCTATTTTAAAGCCATCAGCCACCATAACCCATTGCAAAGTGAATCCAAATTTTATTTGAAGAGCCGCGACAAGATTAGCGGTAAGAGTAGAAATGGCACAAATAATAATACATCTTGCTAAAAGTGTATTATTTCGCGCAGCAAAGAGCAGTAAGGTAAAAATAACATATGAAAAACTTGCAAAAGCGAAGCCTAAAAAACCAATTGAATCCATTACCAATCACCATGTGTGTTTTTAAAGAATAGATAAACACGTAAGCCCTTCTAATCACTAACAACATACTACCGTTAATATGTTACATTTTCTACGTTTAGCAGGTAATACACGATAATTTTGGCTGATAAATTAGTCTTTTGGCAAGAAATGGCGCTCTCGGCAGGAATCGAATAACTAGCGTAAGCCTTTATAATATATAAACCGCCAAGAAAAATGCTTTAACAGTACTACATTTGGTACTACTTTATTGATAAATCATTAACAAAATTTAACAGCAATTTTTATAATTTATAGAAACTAGTATATTGTTGAGTATAAGGATTAAGTTAGCTATATTGCTATAAATAAAAAATTAATATTTTGAATTTATAAACTTATGGGTACTACAAGGATGATCAAAAAATTTATACCGTGTGTATTGTTAATAGGATTTACTGTTTTTCTCGCTTCATGCTCAACCCAACTTCGTTCAGTCTATCTAGGTAATGAGGTTACACCTAAAGTTATTCCTGAAAAAGATTTTGTCCCCGTAAAAATAACAGTAAGTGTTGGTGATATTATGCTGACAGCTGGGGATAATTTAAAGGAGCCTTCAGGACTTCAGCTTGAATCGTTCCATATTAAAAAAAATAC
This sequence comes from Pseudocolwellia agarivorans, assembly GCF_002000085.1. Classification (GTDB taxonomy): domain Bacteria; phylum Pseudomonadota; class Gammaproteobacteria; order Enterobacterales; family Alteromonadaceae; genus Pseudocolwellia; species Pseudocolwellia agarivorans. Next base: position 302,720 of record NZ_MUZU01000005.1, on the reverse strand, counting down.
CATCACAACAGTACAGCACAAAATGAAAACGTTTGAGTTTTCTCTTCCAAGCGGTGATTATCGTCTACGTAACAGATCATCCGAAGGCAGTTATTATTCTGCTCCATCGTCTTTATCGGGGTTATCTGGAACAAAAAAGGGCTATGGTGGCCTATTTATACCAACAGGCTCAACAAAAGCGACAGAGTTTTTTTGGAGCTGGTATCCCAATTCTTCCAAAGTTTATCAAGCTAAACTGATATCACCGATAATCGGTGAAAATGGAGAATCTATAGCTTACTTAAAAACTGAAAAAACATCAGGAATACATATTACCTTAACTTATGTCGGTGTCGCTGGCGGGCAAATCAAATTCGTTTATAAAGAGTTTACGGAAGAATGGTTAGCTAGAGCAGCCTTCACTCAAGAAGTAAGTTTAGATTACAAAGCAGGTGGCATTTACGCATATAAAAATGCTAAATTTAGTGTTGAAAAAGCTGATTCAACACATATCAGCTTTACCCTGCTTGAACCTTTTTAAGTTTAAATCTAGAGATAAAAGATAAAATTAAGTGGTTTGTATTTTTTTACTTACCACTTAAGTACTGATTGTTTATAAATTTAGGTTAATTAGACCTATTTAATATTCTTTCCATTTGAACTCTCGATATCCCCCAATATTCTTTCTCTAGTTCATTAAGCTTCATGCGTTTTTTATAATAAGTGCTCCAATTAATACCTTTAGGTTTAGGCCAGTAATAAGATTGTTCAAATAGGTTATCTCTATCGATCCAATCATAGCCCCAAATTAAAGCGCGTTGTTTTCTTATTCGCCTAGCCAGTCGTTCTGCTTTACTTTCACTTTGAGAACCATAGTGTAAATTAGCGCACGCTCTACAGGCGAATAAATACTTTAAAACGTATAGGCTTTCTCTTTGTTTAACACAACAAGGGCAAACCAAATAAAGCTTACTGCTGGCGCTTCTATTGTCTTGTTGAAGTGGAATAGGTATTTTCTTTTCTTTAATAGTAAATATCATCACACGCGGCCATTCTTCAGACTCTATCAATGAAAACTGACAATGTTCTTTATCTAAGTTTGCACTGTCTATCTGATAATTACCAAGCTCACTATCAATTAAGCATTTGAATGATTTAGCATAGATACGATGATATTCGCCAATGTATGAACGGGTTTGTTTTCTTCCAGAATGGAAACCTGTAGGCATGTTGTTACCTTTGAGCTTTATACGAAAAATAGGCGAAAGTTAGGTTATTAGATAATTAGCCAGTCTTTGCTTTTGTTAAAGTTGATACCCTCTAAAGTATATAAAAAGTATCAAATATATCGAAAGTTAAATAAATATAAGAAGTTTACAAAGTTTAAGAAACTAAGTAAAAATAAGCCCTGTAGCGTGTTCAAGTTAGCAACAAATACACAAAGAGTGGCTAATTTACTGCTATTATTCAGGGCTCATTATTTAGCTTTTCTAACTTTGTTAACTTTGCACTTTTTTTAGGGGGTGCGGTTACTATTCAAAGTTTCAATAAATGCTTTGGGATCTTTGATATAAGGTATTTCTACTAGGCCGCCAGCTGAATAAAGATAAACATCACCATAATTAAATAAACGTCCTGAGAATGTCGTTCTAAGCTCGTAATTATCAATATGCTTATACTCTAACGTATCTTCAACTTTAAGATTAAGGCCTCTTGTTACCGTCACTTTTTTATCATCCGCTTCAATTTTTACGGTGTATGGCTCAATCACTTTTGAGACGTTTTTTAGTGTATAAAGTATGGGGAGTATTAATAAACTATAAGCTAAATTGTTTACGTCATTAGCCCCTAAAAAATAATCACCAAGTTTAATGAAAATCCCATAACTTAAATAAATAACAATTATTTTTATGGCTATTTCTAAGATAGTTTCAATAACTCGTATATGTGTTTCTGATTTATAAACTTTCATGATTAACCTTCCTTAGCTCTTTTGTAATCCGTTGAGGCATTATCAAAAACATGGGTGACTAAATACACATGCTTGTTTTTTTCAACCTTCGATACATGCCAGCGGTCGCCTTTCAAGAAATTATGCCCTTCATGAGCCTTAAGAACGTTATGTACTTTCTTTAAGCTTTCACCTGTGTTTTTTCTTACCCCTTCAGCTAATTCGGTTTTACTGTTAATCCCTTCACTTAATAATTCTAATACAGCTTCAATAATCAACTCATTCTTAACAAGCTTTTCATCAATCAAACGCTGGGCTTTTAATTTATCTGCTCTGGCTTCATCTACGGGTTCAATTGAATGAAGCAATTCGTAATAATCTTGCCCCTCTGTCGCACTGTATGAATATGCAATTTCTTTTATTACATCACCTCGACTTTTAAAATTCTCAAAAGTAACCGTCTTATTAAAGGGATCTTCACTTGTCGTATCTAAGGTATAAGCACAATCAATATCATCAACAATGTCGCTAGTTCCTGAAAATATAACTTTCCCGTCACCATCTCTATGTTTATTCGTATGAGCAAGCATAATAACGGTGCCACCATTTGAAACAAAAGCACGAACTACCTTCCCAAATTCTGAACCTATTTTCTTATCCATTACATCAGTAAACTTTTTGAGTGTATCTAATATAATGACCGTACCACTTGCCGTATCTTGTTGAATGATCGTATTAAGCATGGGTAAGAAGTCGTTTGAATTAAAGCCATTGTATGACGGCGCTAACATATGAAAGCCATGCTTTTCAGCTAGTTTTAATTTGTACACTAGCCCCTTATGGTTATCATCAGCATTAATGTAAAAAACCTTATTACCTTCTATTTCATCTCGCTGAATAGCATCAATTAATAACCATAATGTCATCAACGTTTTACCAGCGTTAGGTTTTGCATAAATAGCCGTTGCTTGGCCTAAAATAGCCATTCTACCCAGTACAAATTTATCATCTAACATTTTGCTTTCCATCTCTTTAGAGCTACCATTTAATGAAAACTGTGTAAGGTCGAATATAGGCGCATTAGCCGCAATTTTTTCAAACTGGGCAATGGTACTCATTTGTTCATTTTGTGCCATATATTCACGTTGGTTAGCCTTGTTTAGACTAACCCCCTCACTGTTATGCAAACTATTACCTAATTCTTTTAAAGCTGTGTTTCTATCATTTTGATATTCATAAAATACAGCCAGATCGAACGCATCACCAAAACAACAAGTACCATCACTTGATAGACTGCCCACACCATGATCAATATCGCTACCATGATGAGATAACCATTTATTATCTTTGATCGTTACGGCTGGCGACTTTGATTGACTTAATGGGCTTAACCAACGACCTGATAACTTTGTATAACCGTACATTGAAAAACAAAGCTCTATACTGTGAGATTGGTTAAAGGCATCTATTACAGAACTACCACCAGCAATACATTGAGCTCTTTTAGCTATTGCGTTTTGTTTATCTTGTTCTATTTGGTGTTGCTGCTTTTCTTTAGCCAAACGTTTTTCGTTTAGTTCATCATTCCAGCTTTTAGGTGATAGCTTTTCGTTTGATTTGTTACTTATTCTATACTCGTAACATTCGCCTTGATTAGGTAAGTAACAAGGCTGTGCGGCTCTCTCAGTAGCTCTATCTGGCGTTATATTTAAACCACTAAGCTTGTCGTTAAGTATTGCTTGTAATAGCTCATATTCACCGCCAGCAACCGCAATAGATAAAGGTATTATTCCTCTATATTTTGGTGTTTCTACAGTATTGCTACGGCTCGTATAAGTATAAAAAAGGCAACCATTAACAATACTATTTAGCTTGTCGGTTAATTCATCAATAGAAAGGCTTGTATCGTCTATATCGCACCATAAAGCACTGTATAAACCGTTCTGCCTTTGTTCTGCGTGTACTCGACTTTGTAAGTTAGAAAAAATAGCCCATTGAGCATCACTTTTATTAACGGCTTGTGGAGTGGCTAACATTTTCTCAATATCAATAGTGTCGATTTCAATAAAGTTAGCGTGATAACATGCCTTGCCTATTTTGTCGGGGTTATTGGTGTAATGTTTCCCAAAACCGCTAATAAATGTATTAGTGCTTTGCATGGTTAACTCCCATTACTTTTAGCCTTTCGTTTTCTATTACATTAAAGAAACTATTAATAACGTGTAATGTTTTATCGTCATTTTGAAAAGCTTGGGTAAGCTCTACCTTTGCCCATTCAGCACAAACAAATGGCGTTGAATTAATGTTAGTAAATGGCACACCATCAAATGCGGCAGTTATTAAACTAACAGCAGGATTAAGCATATTTACATTTACCCACGCGGTTCCATTGTCATCAATACAAAAGCCGTTTTTAGCTTTGCCGCTTGAATATAAGTTAGTGGTTATTTTGCTCATTTTAATCCCCCTGCTAAATACGCAATGAATTCTGGTGATATGTACTGACTGTTAAAATAAATAAAACAGCTTTTAGCGTTATTACTTTTTGCTTTTAAATATATAAGCATGATGTATACTCTGAATTGTACTAGCGGCGGTCGCCAAACTTAGCCGCTAGTGTTAGGTTAAAACTAAGTCGCTTGGAATTTACTTTCTTTAGCGGCTTTTTCTTTTTTATAGAATGTTATTTGCTCTGCTGTCATATAAACAATATCTACAAGTTGTGGTGGGGTAGTATTACTAAATGGGCATTCAGTTAAACCATGTTTAACTATGAATTTGTAACCCTTTTTAGCTAACGTAGAAACAATACTATGCAAATTGTGGATCCCGATATACCTAGCCATTCTAGTGTTGAAAACAAAACCGCTAGATATTAGCTTTATAACGTATGCACGTTGAGTATCGTAACTTTTTGGCTCTGGTAGGTTTAACTCTAAACACTTATCTGTATGAATATTCATAGTTAAAGTACTCCCAAATTAAGAGTACGTTTCTCAACTAAACTTTTGACTAAGGTTTGAATTTCTTCTTTAGGTAGTCCTGCTATCATAGCTTGTAATGTGGCTTCGCATTCTGATTGAACAAAGCCCACACTCCTACCTCCTAAATTTATTGGTGGTGGGAAGCTGCCGTCATGGTTTCGGTTGTAGAGTGTTGATTTTGAGAACCCCGTCATTTCTAAAACTTTATTTCGTCTTAAAATACGAGGTGATTGATTTGTGTTTTGTTGGTAAGTGGAAATCATAACTAAGTCTCTTAAAAAGTGAATCTTAATTATCGTTTATGTTTTCTATGTACCCAATACCAAAAAAAAATCAAATTACCGTTAGGGTTACCCTAAGTTATTTATAATTTCTTTTATGTGTGTTTTTAGTGTTTTCACTGTCAAATTTGTCTTAGGATTACCATTTTTAGGTATGGTAAAGTATTGAACTTTATTACGCCTTATATCTCTATAAATATCTTCCTTACTCATACTTTCATATAATGAATCGCTAGCTAACTCATCTAATTTCTTTTGGATTAACGCCCTATGTTTGCTCTCAGCAATTTTTGGCTGCCTAGCTGAGGTTTTTTGTTTTCCAAGCTTTTGATAATAATCCGACAAATAAGTATTTAAACTTTGTCGATGATTCTCTGCAGCATAGAGCCATTTTTCGGTTTTCTCCTTATAAATTGCTGCTTTAAGGCTATTAACTTCTTGGTTATTAATAGTCGCTTTAAATTTAAATACAAAAGAATGTGCTTGGCATATTGAAGCAAGCCTTAATTTCATGCGTAGGTACTCATTCTCAGTTTTAGCTTTATTGAGTAAGTTGGTACATCTATCAGGTATACATTTTTTACTGTTCGCGTCATCAACAAAGGGTATAGAATCATTGAAAAACTTATAAACAGGTAAGAGTTTATTGGCTTTTATTTTTTTTACATTTTTATGATACCAATGTGAAGCATCTCCAATGGCATATTTTTCAAAATATTCAAAAGCATAATCATTTACTTTATCCCAGTTGTCAGATAAATAATGAGCGTATGATAAATCATCTTTTTCGTATTCTAATTTATAAAACTTATCGTATCTCCTTCTAATAGGATGATTATCATCATTTATTAAATAAAGTATTACTTCATTAAAATTAGTAAATGAATCACATATATCATCATAAAGCTTTTCAGCTGAATGGATATTACTTGAATAGAACATATATACAGTCTTGTCACTTAAAAAAGATAGATCATCGGTTCTAGAAAATAACTTAAACATTCTACAGCCAGTCGTATCACTATCAAGATAGTATTTTTCGCAAAATTCTTTAAGGCCTCTTTTTTTAGAAGGGATGTAAAATAAAGCATTGATTGTTTTATTTTCTATATTAATCATATACCCACCACTTTTAGCCCTTGAGTTGATGTCTCTACACGTCCCGTTTTAGCTTGTTCTATATGTTGTGACCACCATTCCATTAATACACGTCTACGCTCTAGGTACTCAGCTCGGTTATATGCTCGCCTTACTTCATTTTTATCTACGTGAGCTAAAGCAGCTTCGATAACATCAGGATTAAAAGCTTGTTCATTGAGTGTAGTACTCGCTAGCGAACGCAAACCATGAGCAACCAGTTTATTTTTATAACCAAGCTTTCTAAGTGCTTTATTAGCCGCTTCTTTATTTATTTGACGTGATAGTTGATCAGCAGGAAATATATACTCAGAAGCACCACTGAGCGGCTTTATATCGTTTAGAATGGTTAATGCTTGTGTGGTTAGAGGTACAGTATGCTGGCGGTTCATTTTCATACGTTCGGCAGGAATAACCCAAAGGTTATCTTTAAAATTAATTTCTTCCCATTTAGCCCCAGCCGCTTCACTTGAACGAACCATTGTATGTAATTGCCAGTAAATTAAATGTCGCGTTATAAGCTTTATGTTTGAATTATTTAATCGAGTTAATAGCTCGGGAAGTTCATCAGGTTGAATTGTTGGTAAATTGGTTACTGTGGGCGTTTCAAAGGCTTTTTTAATACCTGCTAATGGGTTTGTTTCAGCTACGCCAGTATTTAAGGCAAAGGTCATAATAGCGTTTAAGCGTTGGCATAACTTACTTACTAGCTCTAAGCTTCCTTTATCAGCAACCACTTGAATAATATCAATGGTTTCCTTTGCCCTAATAGAGGTTATCGCCCGTTTACCCAGTTTAGGAAATATGTAAGTTTTTAAAGAGTTCCAGCAGTTATCAGCCGTTTTAGCTTTTACTTTGGTTTTATATATTTTAAGCCAGCTAGCGGCTACATTTTCTAAGGTATCGTTTAATTGATTAGTTTTAGCTTGCTCTTGTTCTTCTCTATAAGATTTAGGATCAATATTTTGAGCAAGTAAGTCTTTTGACTCTTGACGCATTTTTCTTGCGTCAGCTAAAGAAATATCTGGATAAGAGCCAAAACTGAGACTTGTTCTCTTTTTTGTGAATGGCTTTAGATAGTCTAACAACCATGTTTTTGTGCCGTTTGGCCTAACTCTTAGTTGTAAGCCACTACCATCAGACAACTTATAGGCTGTATCTTTTGGTTTAGCTTGTTTAACTTCTGTGTTTGTTAAGGGGGTTACTTTAGCCATTCATGTAGTACCAATAAAACAATTACGTTCCAGTACTACATACAGTACTACTTAATATGTAAATTGTCATTGATTATCATTAATCGTTAATGACTCTAAAGCTGGCTACACAAGCTGTATTTATTGAGCGATATGGGTTTTATTGGTTTTAATTAAATGTAGTATTGGCGCTCTCGGCAGGAATCGAACCTGCGACTTAGACTCCGGAGGTCCACGTGATATCCACTTCACCACGAAAGCTGCATTTTGTAGGCTGCGATTCTAGTCAAAACCTCACAGTATTTCTAGTGTTAGCTTAAAATAAATACCAACACTTTGAAAAACAAAACACAAGCTTGCCTATCAATAAAACTTTACGTACATTGTATGTTTTGCACTATATCGTTTGAAGGTTCATGCTTAGTTCTCCAGCTAAAAATCATTTATGTAACATCGTACTTCTAGGTAACTTAGTTGATAAACCTATTGTAAGGTATCAGGCTAATCCTATTCTGGCTATTGCTGAATTTACTTTAGCCACTCACAGTAAATGGTTTGATAAAACAACCAATCAATACAAAGAATGGACCCGCTATCATGTAGTAAAAGTTATTGGTGAAGTTGTTGAACGCTCTCTTATTCATGCACAAAAAGGCGATATTATTTTATTACAAGGTTATTCACTTAATAGTAAAAAGTCTGGTCGTGAAATTATTCATGCAACTTATGCCCAAACTTACCCTAAAGGTTATGCAAAATCCCTTAACCAGATACACTGTAGTGGGCAAATTAATTCCCCTATAAAGTTTGTAACAACTGAAAACAACAAGGAACTTGCAGAGTTAACATTACTGTTAAACTTTTTTGTGCACTCACCTGTAACTCAAGAACTTAAAAATGTAGAAATTGAAAGACCTCTTCACATATGGGGAAAACAAGCGTCTTACATTAATGAACAAGCAAAAATAGGAGATCATTTAGTTATTGAAGGTAAACTAAGTTATTTAAATAACTCAAATAAATCTCAATTAATTGATTGTCAGCAGGTGATATTGCTAAAATGAAATAATCAATGGACTGTAAAACATAATTCTAGCTTTTACTCATTTATAAATGAAGATAATGAAGAAAAATAAAAACACATTTTATAATATAAAATATCTACTCATTGGTCTTTTGTTTTCAATGGGAATCAATCAAATAGCATTTAGCTCAACGCCATACATGGTAAAGCCTTTCATCGACTTACCCAAATTAGCTACAGACAACTTTTGGTTATTACCTTTAACGAATACAACACGTGATAACGAATTATTTTTTACTGATTCAACAGGGAAAATATATCGTTCTAAAGGGCAAAAAATACAACCACAGCCTATTATCAATTTTTCAAAAAATTTAGAAAAAAACAAAAATACGATTTTTACTGCAGTAACTTTACATCCTAATTTTCATTTAATTGATCAGATGGGGTACAACGTAATTTACACTGCTCATACCGAACTGTATGACCCATCTAAAAAAAATAATCGTCTCAGTGAAAAATTAATAGATGAATTACATACGCACGACGCAGTTATTACAGAATGGCAACTGAGTAATGTAAATAAAGATCAAGTAAATATTTCTGATAAAAGAGAAATACTGCGTATTGCAGCAACTGAAAAAAACAAAATAGAACAATTATCTTTTAATCCTTATTTAAAGTCTTGGAGTGATGACTTCGGTTACCTCTATTTTTCGTTAACACCTAATGAAACGTTTAAAAGCTCTCCTTTATATTCAGGCAGTATATTAAGAATTAACCCTGAAAAATTTGGTTTACGTAATTATACCACCCCACATAACAACCCATTTATTAAAGATCCTAATATTCACGATGAAGTTATTGTTTTAGGGGCACAAAGTATCAGCCAATTTACTTGGTCTAAACAAACAAAAAAACAATTAATTATTACTCATAAGTACAACAATGAACATTTAATATCTCTTTCATCCTTAGGCCAGGATTATTTATTAATGCCACCTAAACAGCCTTTATATCAAGATAAAGATGAAAACATTGAAATATCCAATGTATATTACAAAGGCAGAGAACTCGATACATTATGGAACACGGTTTTATTCTTATTACCTAAACAGCAACACTGGCAACTACATTCACTACCAATTAACAAACATTCTGCGGTAATGGATACACCCGAAAAAGTTATAGATTTTAACAATACAACCTTTCCTACAACTCACCAACTTTTGCTGTTTATTGCACACGAAAACGAGCTGTTTATATTCGACAAAACCCATTCGGCTGTTTACAAGGTATTATCAAGTGTAGTGCCTAATAATTCATCTACTATAGCTAAAGAAGCCCACTTTGCTGAAGAGCCCTCTTCAAACGCATGGTTTTACACATTAATAGTTTTAGTAGTAATAGGGATTGCCTTATTAATTATTAAAAATAAATACAGCCAATTTTTTATAAAAACGAAAGCCATGTTACGCAGTAATTTTGCGCGTTTTGAATTCAACACAACAACAGACGAAGTACTATTGTTCAATCGCCATGAAAATACGGTTAGCAAGTCTATTTCTATAAAAGACATTATTTGTAGTGAAATATTGCTTAATGACAATGTAATTAATCAAGTAACACATTCAGATGATTTAGCTTTTAGTAACCAAAGTGAAAATAAGTTAAGAATTACTTTTGAGCAAGAACATCGAGATAAGATGATTGATGATAAAGTAAGAAAAATCACGTTAAAGCTCACTACAACCAAGAATGAAGAGTTTTTAATTTGCTCTTATCTAAGAGAAGGCAACCAAAGGCTCACTAAAGAGAAATACCACACAGTAATAGAACAAGTTATTGACTGGCAATGGTATGTATCATCCAAAATAAATCCAAGTCATATCCCTGATAGAGTTGTTAAAACAAAAGTACCTACTGAATTAAAACAGAAGCTTAAAGCAAAAGGACCTACTCTTAAAACCGATATCAAAAGTAAAGTTAAAGAAAAAAGTAGCCCTACTTTTAACAAAACATCTCAAAGCTCTACAAACGGAAAAGTAGACACAAAATTACTCGATGCTTTAAATAAGCTAGTGCTTTTAAAAGAACAAGGCTACTTAACTGAAGACGAATTCACTTTAGCCAAAAGTAACTTATTAGAAAGCCTTAATAACGACACTTGAAAAATTAAGTAGATAACAATCAAACACTTTTTTTTAAACAAAAATATCTTATGGTTAATGGCCATAAGTATCCTTGTTGCCTTATATGCACTCTTGTCGATTACCCTGTTTACTCAAGAATCGTTTCAGACATATTTACTGTCGTTTACACCCACTAATGTTTACAGCACACTACTCTTACTTACTCTGCTTTCAGGCCTTTCTTGTATTGGAGTGCCGCGACAAGTTATCGCCTTTACCTGTGGCTACTTCTTTGGTGTAGCTTTAGGTGTAACTTACGCGACGTTTACTGTTACGCTTGCCGCATATATTACGTATAAATTAGCCTCATTATTTCAACACAGTTACATTGCAATAAAATATAAAAAACAATTAGTTCAGCTTAATAACTTTCTATCTGTTAAGACCTTTTCAAAAACACTTATTATAAGACTACTTCCTGTAGGCTCTAATTTTTTGACTAATATTTTAGCGGGCATAGCAAACGTACCACTATCCCCTTATATTCTCGGGAGCTTTGTAGGTTTTATTCCGCAAATGATGATCTTTTCATTAGCCGGTTCAGGGGTAAAACTAGCAGAATCTACCCATATTATTGCGGCGGTTATTCTCTTTATTATTGCTAGTTTATTGGGATGGCGATTACATAAAAGTAATAATACCAATTAAATTAATAAATTCAGCACTTCGCTAATATTTAAAGATTAAAGGCATAAAAAAAGAGCAACTCGTGCTCTTTTCTCTAAAATATATAAAACTTACATTACTTTAAAGTCAGTAAGTAATTTACAATTTTCTTATAATCTTCTTCAAAATTATTTCTATCAAGTGCTGACGGATTCACTTTATATTTACCATTAACAATAACTGTGGGAACAGAGTTTAAGTATGGCTTACCATCAGGTCCTTTTTTTGATGAGAAATAATCTTGATTCTTTTTCATCAATTTAGCTTTACTGTTTACTGAAAAACTAGACATTAGCTTATCAAATTTTTCTCCATCAGCACCGTTTAAAACAAACACGTTACGAATATCCTTTTCAGAAGTAATAACTGCACGTTGAACTTGAAGATAATTAAAAATAGCACCTACTAGTTTAGCTTCCATATCCATTTGTTGAGCTACAACTACAGCTTTGCTTAATAAAGCTTGTACTTTAGGAGAAGCTGCACGTAAAAAATCTACGTGATTCATTTCAAATTTAGTACCTTCAGGAAGCCCTTTTTTAACCTTCATCATAATCGGTTCAAACTTAAAACAATGAGGACAATAAAATGAAAAATATTCACGCACTTCTGATTTTTTAGAAACGCTATCGTCAACAACAGTGTAATGTTCACCTGCTTTATAATCTGTCGAGCAAGCCATCAATGGCATACATAACATTACAATTAAACTTAAAATCTTCTTCATTATTACATCCTAATAAATGTGTTTTGCCAATATTGGCTACATTGGAGTTAAACTTAAAGGCGGTTGCTGCAAAGCCGACATTTGCTCTTTAAGCATTAAAATTTGTTGTTCCCAGTACTTTTCACTGTCAAACCATGGAAAATTTCGAGGGAATGCAGGGTCTTTCCATCGTTTACACAACCATGCCATATAATTAACCACTCGCATAGTTCGTAATGATTCTATCAAAACAAGCTCACTTGTATCAAATGTAAAGAACTCCTCATACCCAGCTAAAAGTGTATCGAGTTGTAACAGTTGTTCATTACGATCACCTGAAAGCATCATCCATAAGTCTTGAATAGCTGGCCCTGTTTTACAGTCATCTAAATCAACAAAATGAGGACCTTTATCCGTCCAAAATATATTTCCAGCATGGCAATCACCATGTAACCTAATTTGTTTTTTAGGTTTGTATTGAGCGGCAGCTATTTCATTTACCTGTTCTAAAATAGTAAAAAAGGGAAGATTTAATGACTTGGGTACAAACCCCGAAGCTTGAATAATGTTACTTGCATCAAAAAGCATATCGTCAACACTTAATGCAGGTCGTAATTCAAAGTTTTTTATAGAAGATACCCCATGAATACGAGCAATAAAACGCCCCATCCATTCAAGTTGATCTAAATTATCTACTTCAAAGGTTCGCCCACCTCTACAAGGAGATACCGTAAAATAATAGCCTTGATAGTTAAATAATGTTTCACCATTAACAGATAAGGGAGGAACTAATGGCAACTCTTGTTCATCAAGCTCTAAAGCAAAATTTAACTCTTCTCTTATTTGATTTTCAGTCCAACGCTCAGGCCGATAAAACTTAGTTACATACTTAATAAGGTTTTCGTCATGAAATTGATAAACACGATTTTCATAACTATTTAAAGCTAATAACCCACTGTCTACCTTAAAGCCAACGCTTTCCAACCCGTCTAAAATTAAGTCAGGGGAAAGCGAGGTAAAATCAAATACTGACATTTTTTCTCTATAAAACGACTTAGCGTAAGTTAACGCAATAATAAACGTTAGTGCTGTAACATACTAGCTCTAGCGTTTATTAAAAAATCGGCTTTCATGTTCAAGTTTAACGTCACTTTCAGGATCTATTTGCTCAATAACAAACGTTATGTCATTCATGTATGACTTCAATTCATATGGGTCTACAGAAATACTAATAGGTAATGTATATACACCCGCGCCAGCAACTTTAACAATTTGATCACCGTGCCATTTAGTATTTTCGATTCCCTTAACTGACAACTTATACGTATTGTTGGTTTGCGATTTATTTAAAATCTTTAAGGTATATACGTTTTCAATATCGCCATTAAAGTTTTCTTTCGATAATTCGTTTCTATCTCTAATAATATCTAAAGATACGGGAGAACGATTCACTATTTCTAAAACCAATAAACTTGACATAATCAATAATACACTGGCGTAACCAATGAGTTTTCCACGAACAAAGTGTACTTTCTTGCCTTGTAACTCATGTTCGGTTGCGTACCTAATAAGTCCTCTTTCATACTTCATGTTATCCATTACGCCATCACAGGCATCAACACAAGCACCACAATTTATACACTCATACTGTAAACCATTGCGAATATCGATACCCGTAGGGCATACCTGCACACATAAGTTACAGTCTATACAATCGCCTAAGCCTAACTCTTTAGGATCTTGTTTTCTCCCTCTAGGGCCTCGATTTTCCCCACGTTTAGCATCATAAGATACCGTCAAGGTATCTTTATCAAACATTGCTGACTGGAAGCGCGCATAAGGACACATATGTAAACACATGGTTTCACGCATCCAGCCCGCATTTCCGTATGTGGCAAAAGTGAAAAAGATAATAATACCGGCGAGTGTAAGTGAAGTATTGAGTGTAAATACATCAATCACAACCTCTCGCATTGGTGCAAAATATCCCACAAATGTCATAGCCGTAAATAAAGAGAACAACACCCAAGCCGTATGTTTTAAGGATTTCCGCCAAAATTTGTTAAAACTCATGGGTTGGCTATCAAGTTTTTTACGCTGATTTGCACTCCCCTCTATTTTTTCTTCAAACCAGATAAAAATAAAGGTCCATACCGTTTGTGGGCACATATAGCCACACCAAACCCTACCTAAAAAGGCAGTAACAAAAAATAATAGAAATGCACCGAGAATAAATAACCAAGCTAATAACGTAAGATCTTGTGGCCATAAAGTTAGACCCCATAATGTAAAGCGCTGTAATTCAAGATCAAATAATACAGCTTGATGCCCGTTATATTGCAACCAGGGTAAGCACGCAAAAAAAGCAAAATAGACTAAATTCATGCGCTGTCGTAATTTTTGAAAAAAACCAGAGACTTTTCGTACATATATCTGGTCACTTGGCTGATATGTTTCAACACCTTTAGGCTTGTGTATCTTGATATTTTTTACAGGAATTTGAACTAATTTTTTATTTTTTAACTCTTGCTCACTCACAAAAAAACCCTTACTCAACAAAGCTGTTTAATTAAAAAAATTAAATAGGAAAGCAACAAATATAATATATTGTTGTTGAAAAATTGATTATCCTATAAACACGGCCCCATTATACGACAAGATATGAAAAAATTATTGATATTGATCGTCTCAGCTGCAGTATTTTTGCATTTTTATCCGCAACCCGAATTAACACAATGGTATAACGAACAAAAAGAGTCCATGTTAACGAGTTTTAATAATGCGACTGACACTAAAGTAAGGTTAAATGCTAAGAAAGTATTTAGCGATTTAGAGCTATCTTTTAATCGTTTTTCACCTGAAGAAATCGAATATGCGACACAAGTAACCGCTAATAGAGATAGTATTATTGAGTTTTACAAGGCATCTTGCGAGGCTTACAAACCTGATTATAATTTTCAGGCAGCCAACCAAAAAACTGTGTGTAAAACCATCAGTAAATACCACAAGTACTTTTAAAAACGGTTAAGTGACGTTTTTATAGAATGAAAGCAAAGTCGAAAACTCTTGTCGACTTTGTTTCTCAAACTTATGGTGACCGTTTTTAATAACCCAAGCGCCATTAACCATCACATCTTTAATCATGTTGCCTTGACTAGCAAAAACCAAACTATCTAAAATAAACTCGTCATCTGAAGCAAAGGTAGCTAATAGCTCGCTATTTAGTACCAACATATCAGCTTGTTTACCTATAGCTAAAACGCCTAAATTAGGCTTGGTAACAGATTCTCCACCCGCTAATGCTTGTGTCCATAAAAAATAGCCAATCGACGGCTGTTGTGTAGAGGCTAGCAAGGCTCTTTTTTGCTTAACAAGACGCTGTGCATATTCTAACCAGCGTAATTCTTCTGTAGGGTTAACCGAAATATGACTGTCAGATCCAATAGCAAAACAACCGCCTTCTGCGACAAACTCAAGCGTAGGAAAAACACCATCGCCTAAATTAGCTTCAGTGGTAGGACAAATCCCCACAACCGCTTTTTTATTAATAATCGCTTTTCGCTCAACTTCATTAATATGAGTCGCATGTACTAAACACCAATGTTCATCTAACATCACATTGTCTATTAACCATTGCACCGGACGTTTCTTATAAAACGAAATACAATCATCAACCTCTTTTTGTTGTTCCGCAATATGAATATGGATAGGAGCACGTTTATCTAAACACCTGACATGCTCTACAGCACTCAGTAATGATGCTTTATCTACCGCTCTAAGTGAATGTGGAGCTATACCTACATTAGTATTTTTATAAATTTCAGTATATTCAAAACATTGTGTAACGAGTTGATTAAATTCATCAACTGAATGAATAAAACGCTCTTGATTAGATAAAGGAGCTTTTTGACCAAAACCACTGTATTGATACAACACAGGTAAAAAAGTTAAACCTATACCTGCTTGCTGTGCCGATTCAAATATTGTTTTAGCCATTGTTGCTGCCGAATTTAGATTTTTATCAAAATGAAGATAATGAAATTCAGCCACACGTGTATAACCTGCTTTGAGCATTTCAATATAAAGCTGACGTGCAATAATACCTACATCCTCAATACCGAGCTTATCTAAAAAGCGATACATAACTTCTCGCCATGACCAAAAGCTGTCATCTCCCGTTCGCTTTATTTCACTAAAGCCTGCAAAAGCTCGTTGAAATGCATGGGAATGACAATTTATCATTCCAGGAATCACCACACCTACCGATTCAGCACCTTCGAAATAACCCTCAATAATATCTACGATAATACCTTTTTCAATATGCAATGTTTGTTGCTTCGCCCAGCCACTCTCCAACAATATTTTTTCAGCATAAATGTACATTCTTATTTTATTCCTTCAGATCTAATGGTTGAGTTTACTATCGGATTAAATTGGATAAGTTCTCTAACAATATTCTTCAAATATGGAATTACCTGCTCAGCTAAGTCTTCACTAAATATCAATTCGCCTTCATTCATGTATGTACGTTGAGATAACTCCAACTGAATCGCGTGAATATTATTTTTAGGTTCACCATATTCACGCGTTATATAACCTCCCTTAAAGCGCTCGTTGCTCACTACCGAATAAGACTCGTAATTCAAATTTTTAAGTGCATCTAAAATTAGAGGCGAACAACTGCGTCCATTTGCAGTCCCCCAATTAAAATCAGGCAATTTTCCCTCAAAAAAACGAGGCACTTCCGACAATATAGAATGAGCATCTAAAAGAATAGCGTAACCAAACTCAGCCTTTGTACGAGCTAATGCTTGTTTTATTTCATTATGGTACGGCAACCAATACTCATTAATCCGTCTTTTTATCTCTTCTGCTGAAGGTGATTTTCCATGTAGATAAATAGGAGATAGGTCAAAAGTAGACGTTGGACATAACTCAGTGCTGTTAGCGCCCGGATATAAATTAACGCCATCAATACCTCTATTAAGATCAATAACATAACGGCTTATTTTAGGTTTTATAATATTTGCACCAAATTCATGTGCAAAACTATACAACTTATCAACGTACCAATCAGTATCCACACGTTTCAGTGCTTGTGGCGTCATAAGAGCCGACACATCATTAGGAATATTTACACCAATGTGCGGCATGCTAATAATTAAAGGTGTACTACCTTGATGAAAAGAATAACTGCTCATTTAAATACCTTTATCGCCAAATCAATTGTATATACAAGATGTATTATAATGTATCACTGGCTCGCTATGTGAAGCAATAATTTCATACTTGAAAAAAGATTAAGCGCTAATTTAAGTGAATTTAATGGTGTATTCATAGACATAAATATTTGATGGTGTACTATCATTAAAAAACAAATAATTAATAATTTTGCTACGAGATGTTTAAATATGGTTAACAAATGGAATAAAGGATATATCTCTATACAAAGAGTTTACATGCTCTTTGTACTCGTCTTTTTTATTACAACTACATTCCATATTAATTACGTACACGCTAAAGAAAACACCTCTACTCCTATACAACAATCTCAATTAGTAAAAACCAATTACCCCGTAGCTTCAAACATTACAATTCAAGATCAAATAAATGAAATTTACCGTAATGCTAGTTATATCATTGGTGTTTTATGCTTCATCGTTATTATTATTTTAGCCGTCTATTACCGAAAAATTCAGAGCAAAGAACAGATACGACAAAAAATTGCTGATGAATTAAAAATTGCAGAAAAAGCACGTAAATTAGCTGAAGAGTCGGCTCAAGAAAAACTCACCTTTTTGGCAAGAATGAGTCATGAAATACGAACACCTATGAATGGCGTTTTAGGTATGGCGGAAGCGTTAACCTATACAGAACTTAATAACCATCAACAAGAACTACTCGGTACATTAAAAGGTTCTGCAGGTAACTTACTGACGTTATTAAACGATGTACTCGACTTCTCAAAAATGGATGCAGGTAAGTTAACTTTAGAATCAGTTCCCGTTAACTTACATCAATTAAGTCGCAATATAACTAACAGCTTTAAACAGTTAATACCTGATGAACTGGAGCTTACTTATAACGTAGCAGATGATATTACTCACAACTATTTAACCGATCCCACACGTATATCACAAGTACTCAATAATTTAGTCAGTAATGCGATTAAGTTTACTGAAAAAGGTGAAGTTACACTCAATATTGATTTGATCGAATCAAATACAGTAGATAATGACATTATCGATACCATTCGTATTTCAATTAAAGATACCGGTATTGGTATCCCTCTTAGTCATCAATCTTCTTTATTTAACCCTTTTAAACAAGCTGATGATGCTATTACACGTAAATATGGCGGTACAGGATTAGGGCTCAGTATTTGTCAAGAAATAGCCACAGCTATGGGTAGTCATATTGAATTAGAGTCCACGGAAGGGGTTGGAAGCCATTTTTACTTCAACCTATCGCTTGTTCAGTCAGGCGTAGAAAGTGACACAGAAGACCGACGTAAAAATAAGCGCGTTATCAACCCGCCTAACGACAATCGTTTTAAAAACTTACGTGTATTAGTAGCAGAAGATAATATTGTTAATTTAAAAGTACTTACTGCACAACTCGGGCGCTTAAATATACACCCTGATATTGCACAAGACGGCGACCAAGCATTGAAAATGCACAATAGCCTTGCGTACGACATTATTATTTCAGACTGCCACATGCCAATATTAGACGGATTCGAGCTTGCTTCTATTATTTCAAAGCAAGAAAATGTAAATCCCGTATGGATCATCGCAATAACGGCTGATGCGTTAGATGATGCCGCTGAAAAATGTATATCGGCTGGTTTTAACGATTATATGTCGAAACCTTGCCCACAAGAAATGATCACCAATAAGCTCAACAACGCTTATCGACAATTAGTTAAAAATAATGATGATACGACTTCTGAAGATACTTAATCGCTTTTATCGATTACGACAAGCTGATTTTATCGCTTTAATTAACAATATAAACCTTGCACAATAGCTCCAAGTTAAACGATACCAAACGGATTCATTTGAATCCGACTCATTCACAATATTTATTACGGAGATACCCATGTTTACTAACAAAGAGAATCAAAACGTACCAAACGTAACATTTAAACTTAGAGCCAACGACGAATGGGCTGAACGTACAACAGATGAAATTTTCAATAATAAAACAGTCGTCGTATTTTCATTACCCGGCGCATTTACACCAACTTGTTCATCTGCACATTTACCGGGGTACGACGAATTAGCGCCTAAGTTTTTCGAAAACGGCGTAGACGAAATTATTTGTATGTCAGTTAACGACACCTTCGTTATGAACTCTTGGTCTGCAGACCAACATACAAAAAACATTAGCTTTATTCCTGACGGTAACGGCGATTTTACTGAAGCGATGGGATTATTAGTTGATAAGTCAGACATTGGTTTTGGCAAACGTAGCTGGAGATACGCTATGTTAGTTAAAAACGGCGTTATCGATAAAATGTTTATCGAACCTGAAGTACCTGGCGACCCGTTTGAAGTTTCAGACGCTGCGACTATGCTTAAATACATTAACCCTGAAGCCGTTTCGTCTGACGAAGTAGCTGTAATTAGCAAGCCGGGTTGTCCATTTTGTGCTAAAGCGAAAGCTCTACTAGCAGAAAAAGGCTTACAGTATGAAGAGTTAGAATTAGGTAAAGATTTAAGCCTAGCTGCACTTAAAGCCATCACTGGCGCTACAGCAGTACCACAAATATTTATTAATGCTGAGTTGATTGGCGGAAGCGATAAGTTAGAAGAACACTTTAACGCTTAGTTTTTCTAATTTATATATCCATTACCTATCAAGATGCAGGTATCAACCCAAAAGCAGAACCACCGTGTTCTGCTTTTTTATTTAACGGTAAAAATAATCCATATGATAAACTTACTTTAAAATTAATAACGAGGCCCTCACTTGGATAATCAACCCTACAACCCATTGCACGGCATAACCCTAAAAGCTATTGTAGAACAATTAGTTGAACACTTTGGTTTTGAAGCGCTTGGTAAACAAATTAAAATTAAATGCTTTACCGACAATCCTAGTATCAAATCAAGTTTAACGTTTTTAAGAAAAACACCGTGGGCAAGAGAGAAAGTGGAAGAGTTATACATTAAAAATAAATCTCATTTTAATGAATAATCTAACACCACTAAAATCTGTTGTTTTCTTACAAAAAATGTAAAAATATGACCAATTAATCAACTTTAAACGCTTTTAACGATAAACATGACTCAAACTAACCATTACATACTAACGTGGCAATGCCCAGATACTTCAGGCGTATTAGCCAAAGTTACTCAAAGCTTATTTGAGCATGGTGCTTTCATCACTGAAACATCTCAGTACAGTGACCCTTACAGCAACACCTTTTTTTCACGTATCGCATTTGACGATCGTAATTTAACTGTACCCATTGCAGAATTTAGATTAGCCATTGAAGAGCTAGCTAAGCCATTAAATATGGCGTATTCCCTGAGAGATAAAGACTGCTTTCCTAAAGTCGTTATTGCAGTGTCACAATACGATCACTGTTTAGTGTCATTATTAACAAAATCGAAAGCAGGCGTCTTGCCCATTGATATTGTGGCTGTGGTATCTAACCATTTAGACTGTCAATCGCTCGTAGAATGGCATGGTATTCCATACCATTACCTACCGGTAACAAAAGACACCAAAGCAGAGCAAGAAGCGCAAATATTAAATATTATCAGCGAAACCGGTTCAGAACTTTTAATACTCGCCAGATACATGCAAATTCTTTCAGACAACATGTGTGAAAAACTGCGTGGTAATGCCATCAATATTCATCATTCTTTCTTGCCAAGCTTTAAAGGTGCTAAGCCTTATCATCAAGCGCACTCACGTGGTGTAAAAGTTATTGGTGCAACGGCTCATTACGTAACCGCAGACTTAGATGAAGGGCCTATTATCGTGCAAGAAGTTAAACCGATTAATCACACCTTCACCATAGAACAAATGGTACATTTAGGTCACGACTTAGAAGCGACAGCCATCTGTAAAGCTGTAAAAGAACATGCCGAACAACGTGTCTGCTTAAACGGTGATAAAACCGTTATTCTTACCTAAGCAAATTCAAAAACGTTCAAAATTCTGCTACATTGAAGCCCCTTTTTTCAATGTAGCGTAATTTTCATGATCAACTATTCCATCTTCCCATTAAATATTAACAGCCACTTACTTTCAGTTTCTTTATCTTTTAACGCTGTTGCTAATAAACAATTTACCCTTTCATTACCTAGCTGGCTTCCTGGCAGTTACATGATCCGCGACTTTGCTAAAAACATTATTGAAATTGACGCTACAACAAGCAATAACAGCCCTTTTACCTTTATTAAAAACGACAAACAAACTTGGTTTATCACATCAACAACTGACACCACAATAACCATCAACTATACCGTATTTGCTTTTGATCTATCAGTGAGAACCGCCTATTTAGACAACCAACGCGGCTTTTTTAATGGTAGCTCGGTATTTTTACAAGTTGAAGAATTAGCTGAACAGCCATGCGAATTGGAAATAAAGGCCCCCGAAAGTATTAAAGACTGGAAAGTCGCGACAGGGCTCACCCGACATAGCAGCACAAAAAAATATGAATTTGGTACTTACACGGCTGAAAACTACCAAGAGCTTATTGACGGTCCCGTTGCTATAGGTAACTTTAGCTGTAAAGAATTTGTAGTTGAAGGTGTTACTCATCACGCTGTGTTTACCAGCGAACACTATGGCGACTTAAACCGTTTAGCAGACGACTTAACCAAATTATGCCAACACCATATAAGCATGTTTGGCGAAGCGCCTTTTAAAGAATATTGGTTTATTACCCATTTGCTTGCTAACGGGTTTGGTGGCTTAGAACACAAAAACTCAACCATATTACAAGCAAGCCGCTTCGACTTACCTAACCCGAATAAACCTGACCAATTAACAGATGAATACCGTACATTTTTGAGCTTATGTTCCCACGAATATTTTCATGCCTGGAATGTTTGCCGCATTAAACCTAAAGAGTTTGTGCCTTATAATCTACAACAAGAAACACACACAACGCAGCTTTGGGCGTATGAAGGTATAACCTCTTATTACGACGATTTCTCACTGTACCGTACCGGGATTATCTCGTTTGACGACTACCTAAAAATACTCTCTAAAACGGCAACTCGTGTGTTTAGAGGCCCAGGCGAATTAAAGCAAAGTGTTGCTGATTCAAGCTTCGATACCTGGACCAAATTTTACAAACAAGGTCCAGATGCCGTAAATAACATTGTTAGTTATTACACTAAAGGTTCTTTAATCGCCCTGTGGTTAGATTTAACCATACGAGAAAAATCTAACGGGCAATACAGTTTAGACAACTTGATGAAAGAGTTATGGATCCACTTTGGCCGAACCAATATAGGCACAAGTGAAGACGACTTTATCAACATAGCCAATGTATTATGCAACGCCGACATACGTGATGAATTTACCCAAATGCTACACAATGCAGAACGCGTAAATTTAGCACCTTTATTTAAAAATGTAGGTATTGAATTTACAGCAAGCAAATTTAGTAAACTCAACAGCGTAGAAACAATAAAAAGCGATGAATACACGCCCTACATTGGCGCACTTTATAGTGCTGCACCTTTAGGCTTAAAAGTAACACAAGTAGTAGAAAATAGTCCTGCAGCCGATGCTGGTTTAGCAGTAAACGACATAATAATTGCTGTAAATAACATGCAAGCTACTGAAAAATCGCTACAAAACTTAGCAGAACATTTACCTAAAAATAGTAAAGTTACTTGTCATTACTTTAGAGATGATCAACTGATTGAAAATCCAATTACCTTTATAGACTCTCCTACATCTGCTATATCGATTACCGAAACAGATGCAGAACTCAGCCAAAAATGGCGTAATGTGCCTAGCGCATAAATGAATTAACCTGAATGCGAGTTAATTAAATCATCCGCTTTCATTGTGAATATTATAAAAGTCACGATATTCATAATGAAAGCTTTTAAATACCACCTAAATGATGAATGTATCGTACTAGCTATCGCGGTTTAGCAATTAATCGAGTAAAATAGAACCATTAGACTTTAAATGAAGTATTCACATGTCACGCGTTAAAAAATCAAGAAAACCTGGTGTTGGTAGAAGAGACGTTCTTTCTGAAAAAGATAAAAAGCTTATCGTACCCACAGCTAAAAAGCCGAAAAAGAAAGTAGGTAAAGAAGCGGGTAATCGTCAAAAAGAAGCTTTTGAAAACAAAAATCAAACACAAACCAATAATGCACCTAAAGATCCACGCTTAGGTAGCAAAAAGTTAATTGATTTAACACCAACAGCAGCACCAAAAGTTACGGTTAATAAACCTAAAAAAGAAAAATCAGCCCCTATTGCTGCAATTAGAATGGTTGAGCCTGAAGCTTTACCAACAACGGCATTAGAAGATGAGTTATATGCCATTGAAGACGATCAGCAATTACAAACCATTCTTGCACTACAAGAAGAGGATAAAGAGCTAACCGAAGAGCAAATTAACTACTTCAATGCGAAAATGGATCGTCATCAAGAGTTACGTGAATTACTTGGCTGGAATGATGAAGACGAAGACGAGCAAGACGAAGCAGAACGTTCTAATGCTAACGAAGACGACTTATGGGATTCTTTAGACAAAAGCGATTTGTCTAAATACGAATAGGAGTAACCATGCTTAAAGATTATTGGCTCTATATTGTTTTAGCTTTACTCATTATTGTTCCGCTTGCTATCTATGCTGGCATGCTGATGTCTCGTTTAAAAAAGCAAACCGCAGATCAAGCCATTGCCGAACAAGAAAAACAAGCATCGTTAAAGCAGCACGACACCAAAATACTCAAAAGTGTTGTTATTATTGTAAGAGCCATGAAAGAAGAACAATGCGACCTGTCTGAGGGCTGTTGGCGTTTATCTGTGTTATTAGACTCACTCAAATTAAGTAGCGAGTTAGAAAGCTTATTTCCATCGGTTTATCAGCTATATAACGCTATTAAGCATATGCCGATTTTAGAAGAGCGTAAAAAACTGGCTAAACAAGAGCGTATGAAACTTGATTTTGAGCGCATGAAACTTGAAGCCGATTTAAAACCTAAAATTCAGCAAGACGTTAATGAACTTCATCAATACGCTAATGAAAGGCTTAGTGTTATTTCTGTGTAGTATTTACGTAGTATTGTTGGCAAAGAACAAAGCTTGAGTCAGATCAACTATTGCTAATGTAGCAATTGATACAATCACACCTAATCAATACCGTCGAATAATTTAACGGTTCAATAATTTAGGTGTGATGTGATGCAGGTAAGTCAGTTTTTTAATGAAAAATTACTCAATAAATACAATACTGCGGGCCCAAGGTATACCTCTTACCCTACCGCGTTAGAGTTTCACGACCAATTCACTCAGCCTGACTTAATTCAAGCCATTGAACAATCGCCTAATAGAGAATTATCGCTATATATTCATATCCCGTTTTGCCATAGCCTTTGTTATTACTGCGGCTGTAACAAAGTTATTACTCGCCATAGAAGTAAAGCAGACACCTATTTAGAATACCTTGCCAAAGAAATTAGCTCGCGCGCTCCACTATTTAAAAACTACACAGTAAAACAACTGCATTGGGGCGGTGGTACACCCAGCTTCTTAACCCATGAGCAAATGACAACCCTAGTGAGTTTACTCAAAGACAAATTCAATTTTGCTGACAAAGTAGAAATGAGCATTGAAATTGACCCAAGAGAAATAGAGCTAAACCTAGCAGAACACTTATATAGCTTAGGCTTCAACCGCCTCAGTATTGGCGTACAAGACATAGATGAAAAAGTACAACAAACCATAAACCGAGTGCAGTCTACCGAGTTTATCGAGCAGTTTATTGCGCATGCAAAAGCCGTAGGTTTTAAATCAATTAACATTGATCTTATTTATGGCTTACCTCATCAAACTATAGAAACCTTTACCCGCACACTCGACAAAGCCCAAGAAATGGACGTAGATCGTATTTCCCTGTTCAGTTACGCGCACATACCTAGCCGTTTTGCCGCACAACGTAAATTACGAGATGAATGGTTACCTAGTGTTACTGAAAAATTTGCCCTTATGCGTTTAGCCATTGAAAAGTTATGTGCTTATGGTTATGAATTTATCGGTATGGACCACTTTGCCAAGCCAGACGATGAACTTTCTATAGCACAAAAAGAAGGCAAGCTTCACAGAAATTTCCAAGGTTACACAACGAAAGGAAGCTGTGACTTATTAGGTTTAGGTGTTTCATCTATCAGTGATATTGGCAATGTTTACAGCCAAAACGTTAAAGATTTAAAAACCTATTATCACGAAATAGAAACGAAAGAACACGCATTAGAAAAAGGTGTATCGCTAACTCAAGACGATATAATTAGAGGCGAAGTTATACGAGAGTTAATGTGTAATTTATTTTTAGATAAAAACGCAATTAGCCAAAAATATAACATCAACTTTAATGACTATTTTAAAGACGACTTACCCATGCTAACCCCTTTTATTGAAGATGGTTTAGTCGCCAATAACAAAAGCTCTATTCGTATTGCGCCACAAGCTAGATTGCTCGTACGTAATATTTGTATGTCGTTTGATATTTACATGAAAAAACACATTAACCAACAGCGTTTTTCAAGAGTTATTTAATATAAAACGGTAGAGGCTAAATTATTCCTCAATAACCCCCAAGCTAAAATCATAATCGGCACTGGTAAACATAAGTTCAGTGCCTTTTTGCGTTTCTACTTGCTGTGCAGCTTCAACCCACTGGTAATAAACATTTCGATGTACTTTGGCCTGTAAATTACGTCTTACGGTAATATACATTTCCCCTTTTTCGTCAAAAGTTAAAGGGTGCGACTTATCTAAAACAAACTCATCATCTACATTGGTACAAACCAGCATATTGGTTTGTTCAGTATCTTGCCATTCCCATTTAGTTAATACAAAAGGGGCTTGTTCAACCACTATTTTGACTTTTTCTACAGGAGTAACTAAAAAGTAATCGTCGCCCTCTTTTTTTATAACCGATGCGAACAGCTTAACTAAAGCTAATCGTTTAAAAATAGTGCCGTTGTAGAACCAATCACCATTGGCTTTTATGACAATGTCGATTTCACCACAATAAGGCGGATCCCATAATTCAACAGGCGGTATTTTAGACGACTTACCGTCAGCTAACTTTCCTAATTGCGACGTTATGTTTTCTAACGACATATCACTCCCCTTTGTGGATAACCTGAACTCTAGTCAGTTTTACGCTTTTCCTGCTTTGATATGGTGATCGGAAAAGGTTCTGTTTTATTTCCTGCATATAAAGACAAATGCGGAAAAGGTATTTCGATATCTTCAGCATCAAAAGCATTTTTAATTTGCTCGTACATGCTGTTTTTTAATTCTAAAAAGTTCTCTCTTTTTGCCCATACTGAAAACTGTAATGACAAAGAAGAATCTTCAAATCCTTGAAAAATATACAAGGGTTTAGGCTCTTCTAAACACAGCGGATTAGCTGAAGCGACTTTTTCTAAAATATCTTTTACTTTTTTAATGTTTTCTTTATAAGCAACGCCAATCTTCATATCTAAGCGTCGAATAGGAAACTTAGTCAGTGTAGTAAGTTCAGATTTAATTAACGACTCGTTAGGTAATCGCACAAACAAGTTATCAAAGGTTCTAATTTTTACCGACAGCAAATCAATCGATAACACTTCACCTACGGTACTTCCTACCTTAATTACATCACCAATAACAAAAGAGCGTTCAGCCATTAAAAATATGCCACTAATAAAGTTTGATGCTGATGTTTGCGAAGCAAAACCTATCGCTACAGTTAATACGCTCGCGGCACCTAACAGTAAACTTAAATTAAACCCTAATTCAAGCAAGGCTGAAAAAATAAAGAGTATAAACAGTAGGTAATATATTCCTCGCTGTATCAGCTGGCTGGTATGTGGCGTAAAAATTTTATTAATAAATTGCGCGCTAAAACGGCTGACTAATTTAGCCACAATAAAGCCCACAATAAGCAAAGCACTGGCACGAAAAAACTTAACCAGCATTTCACTATTAAAGAGTTCGTTCAGGTATATCCACATTTCATTCATAGTATTTCTCTAACTAAATATTGCACTAAACGCTCGTATTAATTGCCCATGACCTAAATCCACTCTAGGGCCATTAACTAATGTTGAATCAGGTTGAGGAGCACCCAGTTTTAATTTAGCAAAATCGCCATCGTTTTCTCTGGTTAGCGTTACATTTTGTGTCCATAACTGCCCCGATGGCGTAGTAAATAATGAAAGTGATGGCACAGGTAATGCTATCCTTTCAAAAATCAAATCGTTACTCGCCTTATTTTCAATCAGCAAAGGTGTTACCGCTCGTTGCTCTCTAAAAGGAAGTTTATCAATATCTAAACGCCCTATTGTTTGACTGGCATAACATAACTCGCCTTCTCGGGTAGACGCACCAAACCAGGTATCAGACAAACGTTGTGTAGCAACCTCTTTAAGTAGAATAACCGTTTTATCCTTCACGCTTACTGTTAACCAAATAGGTGTACTTAAATACATAACCACACTTGCACCAGGTACAATGGTAATAGGTGACTTAGGTCGACACACCACAGTTCTATCTGCCAAACTTGGTTTTATTTCTACCGTGTGAGTATTACCACTGGTTATGTGCCTACTAACATCGCTAAAGTCTTCAGGAGAAAACGCTCCCTGCGTACGCGTAAATGTATTTTCAGGCGCTTCAGCATTAGCGTTATTATCTCGTTTAATGTGAACACACCATTCTTTATTTTTGTGTTCAACAGCAAGGGTAAAGTTGGTACTTTCTAATAAAAAACTATTGTTTTCTGGAATATCAACTATTCCCCACCATGGTGTACTTTGCATTTTTATTAACCTAAAAATCAGTTTACGTTAGCAATACTTCTTGTGGTTGCATACCTTTTAATAATAAGCCAAAGATATCAGCCCCTGTAATAATACGTTTATTTTCAGCCCAAATAAGCAATACATCGCGCTCAATTACACCATCAAAAGACTGATCTACAGACTCGCTCATTTTCATTTTTATAATGGCATTATTTAACATTGTTGAATCGTCTGTGATAATTGTAGGACGATGACAATATTTATAGGGATCAAATTTATCAGGAGCTAAAAACGCATCACGTAAAAAGGCATCTGAATCTACCACAACCAAAGGGTCACCTTCTTCATTGGTTAACACGACCCAACGATGCCCTGATTTATTTAATAATTGTAGAAACTCATTATCTGGCCCTGAAGAAATATCCGGAATGATCGGTAAATCCATTTTAGTTGGCAACGCAATAATAGAGTCAGGATCAATCAGCTCACCTTCTTCAGCGACTGAAATTTTATCAAGTTTAAAAAAGTTCAGAGCACCAATACCTTCAACGTGGTTAATATCTGTTTCTTCAGCTTCGATATGCTTACGAATAATACTGCTCAATTCGCTTTCAGCTAAATACGTTATGCCTTCTTTACCTAACCAAGCATCAAGTATTAATGCCGTAGGTTTAGCTACAGGGTAAAATAATATTTGATAAAACTTGATCACAGGAGATAGCATACTCCCCATTTTTAATGCGTTTCTTGAGAAATAAGCCTGTGGCGTAATTTCACCAATCACCGTTATTGCAATGGTCGAAAACATAAAGGCACTAATACCAGCAAGTACAGAATCAGACAATAACGTGAGCAACACGTTAATTCCTACGTTTCCCCACAAAATAGTGGTTAATAAAAAATTAGAATCGTTTCGTAAAGCTAAAACGTTTTTAGCGGCTTTGTTTCCTTTTGCCGATTCAACCTCAAGCTGTAATCGACTTAGCGAAAATAACGCTATATTTAACCCTGAAAAAATAGCAGATTGCGAAATACATAAGGCAATGGCAACCCAGCTAATAATATCTAAAGACATATGACACCGAATGAATAATATTGAATATAAAGACTAATTTAGTAGTCTATAGAGTATACCTAGGTAAAGATAATTAATTATTTTGAACAAGCTAACAAAAATAACTCGTTAAACAAATCTCGTAATATCACTATATACTGTCATTTAATAATCCCATTATGTGTAACACTTTAAGAAAGAGAATCTGATGATTAAATGTATGCTTTTAAAAGCAGATAAAACCTGTATTTATGGTACTGAAGAATTAATTGATACGTGGCGCGCAGACTCAAACACCTATTTATGGATAGATATTGATTCGCATGACAAAGAACAAGAAAAACTATTATTACAAGAACTTGGCTGTCATTCATTAGCAATAAAAGATGCTCAAAGAGACCGTCACCCTCCTAAAATAGAACTGTTTAAAAATTATATTTTTATGCTTTACCGCGGTATTTATCAGCCAAAAGACGATTTATTATTTGAGCATTTACAAATTAGTATGTTTGTTAGTAACAATATATTAATTACCAGCCATGCAAAAGATTCTCTATCAATAAACAGTTTATTCAGTGCCGAAGGTGAAGGTTTTTTAGGTAAAAGCCCAATCACACTCGCTTTAAGAATTTTTCATTACAGCTGTGGTATTTATCTACAAAAATTATTTGAGTTTGAAGAAAAGCTAGAAGCACTTGAAGATAAATTTCAACTCGGTGGCGATGATAAAATGATGCAAGAAATTACCTTGTATCAATCAAGATTAACCAAGCTCAAACGAACCTTTAGCTACCACAGTAATATTGGCGCTGAACTAAAAATATTAGTTACCGATGAAACCACTATTATTAACCAAGCGGATCTACATACCGTTATTGATGTACATGAACGTATAGAGCGCTTATTAAGCTTGTCGCAAATGCACTACGATATTTGTAGCGATTTAATTAATGGCTATTTATCGGTAACTTCTCATCAACTAAATGCCACCATGCGAGTATTAACGGTGATCACCGCGATATTTATTCCATTAGGCTTTTTAGCTGGTCTTTACGGGATGAATTTTGAATACATACCTGAATTAAAAGTTACTCACGGATACTTTTATCTACTCGGTTTTATGGGCTTTTTAGCCACCAGTTTAATATTATTATTTAAGAAGAAAAAATGGCTTTAGATGTAAAAATACCCATCAAAATGAGTACTCGTAGCCAAGTTATTATCGTGTTGCTCAGCTTTGTTATTCTGGGTTTAGGATATTATTTTTCGACCATAAACTTACTAAATAAGGAATGGTTATCACGTTCAGGTAGTTTAGTGGTTGTACTAGGTATTATGTCGGGTTTCTCAGGTATTATTCAGGAACGCCTACTGATCAGCCGACTAGAAATTAGAAAGCGCGTAGAGCTATTACAAAAAAAGCGAAAGCTTAGATTAATAAAGGCTGACAAAGACTTTATTGAAAAAGAATTAACCGATATTGAAGGGGATTTTACCGACCAAGCAAATAATTTGATGAACTCAATCAAATTTAATGTAGGGATTATTGAAGGCCTATTACTTATTTTTGGCACAATCATTTGGGGCTTTGGCGATATCATAATGATGGCACTTCAACAGCTATAACGTTTATTAATGGTTACCGTAATATTTGCTACGGTAACCATTAAGTTACTTAACTTTTTGTCTCTTCGTATTTAATCAATTTCTTACTTAAAGCAATCCACAGCGGGCTAATAAGTAACGATAAAGCAATAACACAAATCGCTAACTGATAACCATATTGATTAATAATATTTGCTTGATTACCCACTGCCGCTAACACAAAACTGAACTCTCCTATTTGCGATAACAAAGCGCCAGCGTATAAACTTTCTTTCCACGAAAAGTTAGAAATTTTCAAAATACCCGCATTAATAAAAGTATTGGTTATTAACGCCGCCAACACTAATGATATAACTTGAATCCAATTAGCCATTAAGAAATCAACATCAAGCATCATTCCCACCGAGATAAAAAACAATGCCACAAAAAGTACTTTTAACGGATTTAAATTATGATGCACCCACTGCGTTTCTTTGGCTGCACCAATTAACATCCCACCCAAAAAAGCGCCTAAAGCAGTCGACAGTTCAAACCACGCCGTCAGCATAGACAAACCAAAACAAATACCTAAACCCGCAAATAACTGTAATTCATGATCATGCTTAAGCCACTTAGCTAACGGAATATGCACGACTTTTTTTACAATGATGAAAGCTAAAAATATAGCCGCCACAATAGAGCCAAAAACCTGTTTGCCCATATGGGCACTTTCAACCGCGTCTGTTTTATATAAACCAATAATAATCAACATAGGAATAATCGCTAAATCTTGCGCAAGCAATATTCCTAATGCACCTTGGCCAACTTTAGAATCTAACGTATTGCTGTCTTGCAAAAGTTTGATCACAATTGCCGTACTGCTTAAACTGATCACAAAACCAATTAAAATAACGCGCTCAATCCCCCACTGAAAATACAAGCCGAGCATCCAAACAAAACCTACACTTAATGCTATTTGTAGCAAAGTACCAAAAATAGCCAGCTTCCAGTTTTCTACTAACTTTTTAGCATCGGTTTCCATACCGACAAAAAACAATAAAAAAACAACACCCGCAGCACCTAAACGACTAATACTATCGGTATCACTTACAAGTCCCATTCCCCATGGGCCAATCACAATACCCACAATTAAATAAGCAACAACATGAGGCTGATGCAATAATTTAAGAACAAAACCTAGTGCGAGTACAATAAAAATAATACTCACCATTTGCGGCATAAAGGGATCTAAATGCATAATTATCCTGTAGTTAAACTGTATTATGAAAAATATAAAAACATGACAAACACTTGAAAAATGGTAAACAAATTAAATTATTACGATATACTCAAGTGAAAGTCCTTAAGGTGCAACTATATATGATAACAGAGCAATTAATTTGGTTTATTGACAGTCGGTTTTATTATCAAAACACATCATTGGACAAAGTTGTTCAACTTGCCCAAATTCATCAAAAACCTGTAAAAATTGTTATTGACGCAAGTGCACAATTAACGGGCCGCGGATATTGGCATTTATTAAATAACAAAGATACATTATCGCAAGAGTTATTAACCACAATAGAACAAAAACAACAGCAATTGCTTAAATTTTTCACCATGAATGCAATTAAAGTTGAGATTACCATTAACCAATCAACCAACTACTTTGCAGCACTCAATACTGAAATAACAAGCACCCAAAACAGTGTTGTAATTATTGAAGATAATATTTCAGCGAAGCGCCATCCTATTTTTCAACAACTCACCGATATCAACGCGCCTGTTTTACTATTAAATAAAAAAGCCTGGAAACACCCAGTCAACATACTTGCCGCTGTGGATCCACTACATGAACATGCTCGTCCAGGAAAAATAGACGACAACATCGTATTATTAACACAACATTGGTCAAAAAAATTAACGGCAAAATTAACCGTAGCCCATTGTTACTATGTAGCATCAGTACTTACTAAATATAAACATAAAGTACTCGCAATGCATAACGACGGATTAGACGTTTTTGCCAAAAGGCTAAGACTTCAAAATGAGCAATGTATATTACTCGAAGGCGTTCCTGAAGAAGCCCTGACTGAATACATACACCAACATCATATTGATGTACTTGCTATGGGATTAGTAGCGAGAAATAAACTAGAACAATTATGGATTGGTAGCACAACAACAGCACTATTAAGTGAATTACCTTGCGATATATTACTCATTAAACATTAAAAGTAATTAAATACGAATAAATTGTAGATTTATCTTGATATCAAACAGCAAAATACAATACAATCCTCGCGCCTTATCACTGGGCGCTTCAAGTAATATCAGTGGTGGCTATAGCTCAGTTGGTAGAGCCCCGGATTGTGATTCCGGTTGTCGAGGGTTCAAGTCCCTTTAGCCACCCCATCTTTCTTTAAATCAAAATACTGCCATCACTGTTCAAGTTCTTATATAACTCAATAAACGCTAAACATTAGTTACGTCAAAAAGTATTTCTTTCATTATTTAACTTTTGAAAAGCTCACTAATAAAATAACGGCTACAACGGTAGATGAAAACATCATAGTCGCCATTGGCATAAGTGTACCGTCATGCAGCAAGGTTGTTATCCAACCAACTATTGAGGCAAACAAAAATTGTGATGTACCCAATACTGCATTTGCTGTACCACTACCCGTTGGAAAATGGTCCATATAACAAGACATTATGTTAGCAACAATTAACCCTTGCGAACCTACAGAAAACATCACTAAACACACAACTACAGGTAATGGTGGGTTAAAGAAAAAAGCGGCAATAAATAGCGATAAGTTAGTAATAAATTGAACACAAACCCCTACTTTTAAAATTTTAACCGGTTGAGTTGTTTTTAGTTTTTGCGCTGTAATGCGGTTAAATATAGCCATTACAATAATATTAGCGCCAAAAAGAATAGGATAGGTTTCTGGCTCTACTCCATAAAGGGTCATATAAACAAACGGAGATTCTGTTAAAAAAGCAAACATTGACGAAAAACTTAAAGCACCAAAAAATAAAAAGCCAAGCGCTTCTTTCTTCTTAAAAACTACAACATATTGCTGACTAATTTTTTTAACGGTATTTAACGTAAACTTACTGGTTTGTTGATTCGTTTCTTTAAACATAAGCGTATTTATTATTAACAGTGCGCCACCAAATACTGTTAAAAACAAAAAGATAGAACGCCAACCATAAAAATTATGCAGCACCGCACCAACAATGGGAGCAAGAACGGGTGCTGCCATCATAATCAAACCAATCAAAGCAAAAAGTCCCGCCGCTTTAGCTCCATCATACGTATCTCTTACAATGGCACCTACAACAACTAAAGCCATACCCGAACCAATAGCTTGTATAAATCTTAGCCACATAACTTGTTGAATATTAGTACTGTAATAAATAGCTAACGAAGCAAATAAGAAAACAATAAGTCCTACGGTAGAAACAAATTTTCGGCCTTTAAAATCAGAAATTGGCCCACCAAATAACTGCCCAAAAGCGGTTCCTAATAAAAAAATACCTAACGTTTGTTCTATAACATGCACATTAACTTTAAAACTTTCAGCCATTGCCGGAATAGCGGGTAAGTACGTGTCTAACGAAAAAGGCGTAACCCCCACTAACATAGCCAACAAAATGGCTAACCATTTATCTGACAATATTTGTTTTTTTGATGACATGTAACCCACTTGATAACGTAAAAAAGGACAGGAAAATTAGAAAAACGACGTAATAAGTTATCGTCATTTATTGTGATAAAAATACGATTTTATCTCCACCTACGCATTTTGTACTACAATACAAATGTGTAGATATATAATGTAAGTACTATAACATTATACATTGTGCGCTAGTTTAACCTATACAAAGAACAATTGGTTTGCCCAAAATCAATTTAAGGATAATGATTTGTACCCTTTGAAAAAGAATCTTATAACCTTTATAGCGCTTAGCATGCCGTGCTCGCTTTTTCTTTCACAGACATTGTATGCAAACACATTAGATTCAATATCATTTGGTAAAAATAGCCGATGGGCTATTGATGCTTCTACTCGAATAACCCATAACGCAGATAAAAACAAAAATGATTTTATGCATGTTATAGGGTTAGATTTTCATAATATTTTCAGTAATGCTACACAAGACATTGGCACCCTTACTTTTCAACCCTATATCGTTAAGTTAAATAACGTCCAAAAAGCGCCTTTTATTTTTGATGATGGTAACGATACACAGCTTACATGGCGCATTGCTAATTTTAACTATACTGGCTTAAACCAAGGTAAATTCAATATTCGTGTAGGTCACTTTGAAATACCTTTCGGTTTGGAATACCAAATAGACACTAATGGCACCTTACGCCAACTTACAACAGGCGATAGAGGCATAAAAGCTGATTGGGGCTTGTCAGTAAACGGTATTCTACCCAATCTAGAATATGAAATAGCATTAACTCGCGGTTCCGGTAATGAAATTAGAAGCGCAGGAAACCCTCATATATTTTCAGGCCGTGTGGGCACCCCTGGTAATAAAAACCTAGTCACAGGAATATCCTGGTTTACCGGTGATGTATTAGGTGGAAATGGTATTACTCACCGTAAAAAAATAGGTATTGATGCTTCCTATTATTATTATCAATGGCAATTTATGTTCGAATCTTCCGTTGGTCAAACCGCCGGTAACGATACCTTAAACGCTTTTACCGAAATACGTTGGAAAAACCCACAAGAAAACCTTTCAAGCTATTTGCAACTAGGTTACCAAAGTACTGAAATTAATCATGAAGTGAATGATAAAACCCATTCAACAAGTTATTGGTTAGTTGGTATTCAATGGCTAAGTTATCAAGGTTTTGACGTTAGCGCCCAATACCAACATAAATTGAAAGATACGCCAACTATAGACGTAGACCCTCTTTTAAGTGTACAACTAAGATACAGAATGTAATGGCAAGGAATATTAATGAACAATAAAATTAATGCCATAATACTATTATGGATAATTGAAACGTTTACTCTATCAAGTGCAAACGCCGCTTTTTGCTCATTGAGAGATCCCATCTCTGCTATTCAAATGATCTACGAGCAAGGTTATCAATTTCGTTCTGTTGTCACTACCGTTACCGAAGAAGACCGACAAACCGTTAGACAACAACTACCGTTTACTATTCATCAAAGTGAAGTGGGTAAACATACATTATATGTACTTTATAAAGATGATAAACATGTGGGTTTTTTACAAGCCCGGTCTGAATGGGCAAAATGGGGCTTGGTTGAAATTGCATGGGCAATGAATGTTGATAGAAGTATCAAAGGCTTTTATTTCCAACGCTGTCGTAGCCCTGAGTGCAACGACAATACAATACAGCGCATTAATAAAGTATTAAAAGGTAAAACACTCCAACAATTAAAAGTATTACTCAGTGAAAATGGTGAAATGCTTTCAGCAGAAGGAAAAAAAGCTTTTAGTCAAACTCCTCAACTTGCGTTATTAACGTTACGTTCAGCATTAAAAACACTCGCTATTACCGATATCAGCTGGAAAAAAGATATTGAACAAATTGCAGCGGTTAATCATTAAAGAGCGCCCATGAGAATAAGAAGCTATCTCGCTTTACTTGTATTTTCATGCTTACTCGGTGCTTATACTTTAGAGCAAGTATTGGGTTACTATTTTGATCATGTTCAAACGTTAGCTGAAAAATATAGCAAAAGTTTATTATGGGCTAAAGATCTTGAGCGTATTGAAAACAGTGCTGCTCAGTTTTTAGTATCAACCGATTTAGTCGTGGCGTCAGGCAACACCTACCTTATTTATGGCGCAAAAAACATGGGGTATTATCTCAGCAATGAGCTTGCCGCAATATCGACTGAAAATCACTTTAAACGGTTTGCTACTGAAATTAAACGATCGCTCGTCAATGTAGATAAAATTAATGACTACCTCGACATTGTTGGATCGATTCCCTTAGATCAACTCGAAACACGTTTAAGTACCTTACTCGAAGAATACGATCCTATCAGCTTAACTTTATCTGAAGATATTCAGTTACTCTTACAAGAAACCAACGCCCTTATCACTCAAGAAGCCCTTAACCTCGAAACAGAAAAGCGCTTTATGAAAAAAATTAGGTGGATCGCCCGAGCTATATTTTTCTTACTTATTGTCGCTTTATGGTGGTGGGCAAATAGAAAAATTTGTAAACCACTTAATGGACTAATTTACTCCTCTCATAGGGCTTTGGCAGGTGACGACTTTAAAGCCACAAGCAATGCGCCAACAGAAATAATAGAATTAAGTAATGACTTTAAACACCTAACGCAAACGCTTTTTCATCAGGCATCTCATGATCCTTTAACCGAACTCCAAAACCGACGCGCTTTTGAACGTAATTTAAATGAAATAATAACCGACAAAGAGCACAACTACTTTTTATGCTTCGTCGATTTGGATTACTTTAAAACAATAAACGATACCTGTGGTCATGCTGCGGGTGATGAAATACTGGTAAGTGTTGCTCGTATTCTAAAAAGTAATGTACGTGCTTACGATACGGTAGCGAGGCTAGGTGGTGATGAGTTTGCTATTTTAATCAAAAATTGCTCTGTTGAAAAAACCTTACAACTCACCAACACAATTAAAGAACACATCAATACACTCACTTACCACTGGGAAGGTGAAACGTTTAAATTAAGCGCGAGTATTGGCGTTGCTCCCAAAATAACAGGAAGTACCACTACCGACTTACTGCACTCTGCAGATGTGGCCTGTAGTTTAGCCAAAAATGCAGGGCGCAATAAAGTGCATTTATTTGATATTAGTCAGGAAAGCTCTCAAGAAAAACGCCAAGTAATGCTACCTGTACATCAAATTAACAACGCACTAGAAAACAACTTATTTGTATTATTTAAACAAGAAATTACACCACTGCAAAACAAAACAGTAGGTAAACACATCGAAATATTATTGCGCATGAAAGATGCACAAGGCGAACTCGTAAAACCAGCCAGTTTTTTCCCCATAGCTGCACGTTACCAATTATGTAGTCAAATTGATCTCTGGGTCGTGAATGCGGTATGTGAACATTTTATGGAACAACATGAACAGTTAAAGTGTATAGACACGATTGCCATTAACGTATCTGGCCATGCTTTAATTGATAATGAGTTAGCGCTATTTATTTCTAAAAAACTAAGCAACAACTTACACCTTGCTGAAAAAATTTGCTTTGAAATATCCCAAGCCTCAGCCATAGAAAACCTACAAAAAACGTGTTTATTTATAAATAATCTAAAAGCCTTAGGCTGTAAGTTTGCCTTAGACCGTTTTGTGAAAGCACATACGTCTGATTCTTACTTAGAAGAGTTGTCAACTGACAAAATAAAAATTGATGGTTCACTTATCCGCAATATGATGGAAAACCCGCTTGACTACAGTAGCGTCAAAGCTATTTGTGCTATGGCCACAGCAACTAACCAACAAGTTATTGCTACACACATTGAAGATAAGAAAGTAGTTGATGCTTTAACCAAACTAGGCGTAGATTATGGGCAAGGTTATTACTTTGCAAAGCCTGAGCCTTTAACTTAAAGCACAAAGATACTTAACCTAAACTCTGACTACTTCCCCTGATACAACTGTTCAAAATTCGGAATAGAGTTTTCCCATATAGGAGTTTCTTTACCTAAATGATCTTTTACAGCATCAAAAAACAAGCGTGTTCTTACGGGTAAATCTCGATGAGGATACATAGCGTACATTGGGCTATAGTCCACCAGTTTAACATCCGTTAACAAAGGAATAAGTAAACCGTCTTTTACTTCATTTTCAATAACAAAAGTAGGCACTAAAACATAAGCCGTGCCTGATAACGCCTTCATTAAAAGTACTTCACCATCATTAGCTCTAAACGTACTTTTAGTTTTCAATTCACATATTTCATTGTTGTCATTATAGTAACGAATACTCTCAACTCGAATCGATTGGCTCCAATAACTTGCCGCAGGATAATCACCCAACTCTTCTATTGAAGTTGGCATACCGTAAGTTTCTATAAACTCAGGTGACGCAAGTAATACTAATCGATTACGAGCAATTTTACGGGCAATGAGTGAGGAATCTTTAGGTTCGCCCATTCTAAAAGCTAGGTCAAAGCCCTCAGCAACTACATCCACCAGTTGATCATCTAAATGTAATTCAATTTCTACTTGTGGAAATCGTTTTTGAAAATCGTTAATCACCGGCTGTATAAAACGACGGCCAAGAATCGTTGACGAAGTTATTTTTAAAACACCACGAGGCTCCTGATGATAATTTTCTGCTAGTCTAACCGTTTCACCTAACAACTCTCTAAGTTGCTCTGCTTTTTTAACCATTTCTGCGCCAGCAGCGGTTAAAGAAAACGAACGTGTCGTTCTATTGAGTAACCGAACACCTAATTCTTCTTCTAATCGACTGATCTGTTTAGAAATAACAGAGCGATCGATATTACGCGACGCCGCCGACTTTGCAAAAGAGCCTCTTTCTATAACATCTAACAACATAAGTAATCGACTTGTTGTATCCATAATTTATACTCTCCTCAAACCCTATTGGTGCAATTTTGGCACTAATAAGTGTAAAAATATAGGCTTTTTATCTACAAGCTTGTTCCGTATGATCGCCCCATTATTAAAGGAGTTTTAAAATGTTCAAATATATTCTCATTTCGACAGTATTCGTTTTAACCATTGCCCTTTCAGGGTGTAGTGAAAATTCTGCTCAAGCACAAGGCCAGCGTCCTCTTCAATCTATTGATGTAGCTAAAGTATTAGTTAAACCTGTTCAAAACTGGCATACCTATACAACACGTATAGAGTCGCCTGAAGAAGTTGCATTAATGCCAAGAGTATCAGGTGTTATCAATGAAATTGCTTTTAAAGAAGGTGATACGGTTACTGAAGGCGACTTATTATTTCAACTAGATAACCGCCCTTTTGCTGCAGTAGTATCAAGTTTAGAAGCACAAGTAATGAGCGCTAAAGCAGCATTAGAGCAAGCGAAAAGCGAAGCAAAACGCGCTATTAGACTCGCCGAACGTAAAGCGATTTCAACAGAACAAGTTGAATCGCGTGAATCAACATTACGCCAGCGTGAAGCACAAGTGGCGGCATTAA
The DNA here is from genome assembly GCF_002000085.1 of Pseudocolwellia agarivorans. GTDB lineage: Bacteria > Pseudomonadota > Gammaproteobacteria > Enterobacterales > Alteromonadaceae > Pseudocolwellia > Pseudocolwellia agarivorans. The sequence continues at coordinate 262,777 of NZ_MUZU01000005.1, read as the reverse complement.
ACGCACAACTTGAAGCGGCCATGCTTGATTTAGAGTTTACCTCTATTCGTGCTCCAATTAATGGCGTTATATCTCGCGCTAATATCACAAAAGGTAACAACATTATTGCTGGCCAAAGTGTATTAACGTCTATTGTTTCAAACCAAAGAATGTATGCCTACTTTGATATAGACGAACGCACTTGGAACGAAGCTTTTAATGATGTTACCGCAGAAAGCAAACAGAAAGTTGTTATGCAAAAAGTTGGGCAAAGAGAGTTTAATTATACCGGATACATCAATTTTATTGATAACCGTATTAATCCATCTACAGGAACATTACGTGTGCGCGCCGTATTTGAAGACGTTGATCACCAATTACGTACAGGCTCTTTTGCTCGTATAAAAGTTGCTGCTAATGCGATTACTGAAAAAGTGATTGTTCCTGCTAGAGCCATTGGTACTGATTTAGAAAATAACTTTATTCTAGTGGTTGATGCAGATAACGTTTTGCAATACCGACTTGTTGAAGTAGGCGAACGTTACGGTAAGTTACGTGCGATAACATCAGGCTTAACTGAAGGTGACGTGATTGCAGTAAATGGCCCGGCTCGTGTGGGACCTGGTATGCCAATTAACCCAAACGCCGTTACGATTGATAGTGAAGGTATTGCCTTTACATTAGAGTCAATTGATACCACTAACTTAATCGCTAAGTACTAAGGCTTAAGAATGAAGTTTTCCCATTTCTTTATAGAACGCCCTATTTTTGCGGCCATGCTATCTCTGATTATTTTAATTGGTGGTGGTATATCATTATTTCAATTACCAATAAGTGAATACCCTGAAGTGGTACCTCCAACGGTTGTTGTTACGGCTAATTACCCTGGTGCTAACCCTACGGTAATAGCACAAACCGTTGCGACTCCCTTAGAGCAAGAAATTAACGGCATTGAAAACATGCTGTATATGTCTTCTCAAGCTACAGGCGATGGCCGTTTATCTTTAACAGTAACCTTTGCTTTAGGTACAGATTTAGACCGTGCACAAACTCAAGTACAAAACAGTGTAAACAGTGCTTTACCGCGCTTACCTGAAGAAGTACAAAGACTCGGTGTAGTTGCTGAAAAGTCGTCTCCAGATCTTACTATGGTTGTGCATCTTTTTTCTCCTGAAAAAACCCACGATACGGCTTATTTAGCTAACTATGCTGATTTATATATTAAAGACCAAATTACACGTTTACCCGGTGTTGGTGATTTTAGACTTTTTGGTGGTAGCCAATATGCTATGCGTGTTTGGTTAAATCCTGATGCATTATCTGCACGTGCTATTACCGCAAGTGATGTACTTAACTCACTACGTGAACAAAACCAACAAGTTGCTGCGGGTAGCTTAGGTGCACAACCTTCTGCAAACGATAACCAATTCCAAATTTTATTAAATGTAAAAGGCCGTTTAAACAGCATTGAAGAATTTGAAGACGTTATTATAAAAATTGGTGAGCAAGGGCAAATTACACGCCTTAAAGACGTTGCATCAGTAGAGTTAGGCCAAAGCAGTTATTCGTTACGTGCATTACTTGATGGTCAGCCAGCACTGGCTATGCCGGTGTTCCAAAGACCGGGTGCTAACGCGATAGAATTGTCTGATCAAGTACGTGAAACCATGGCGCGTTTATCTAAAAACTTTCCAGCGGGTGTTGAATACGACATTGTTTACGACCCCACTATATTTGTTCGTGGCTCAATTGACGCTGTAATTACCACATTACTCGAAGCCATCGTACTTGTTGTTATTGTGGTTATTCTATTTTTACAAACATGGCGCGCATCTATTATTCCCCTCATTGCTGTACCTATTTCTCTTATTGGTACTTTTGCGGTGATGCAGTGGTTGGGTGTTTCCATCAATACCTTGTCACTATTTGGGCTAGTACTCGCCATCGGTATTGTTGTAGATGACGCCATTGTGGTGGTTGAAAACGTAGAACGAAACATTGAGAAAGGTTTAAATCCTCTCGAAGCAACTCGTGTTGCCATGACCGAAGTAACAGGGCCTATTATTGCGATAGCCTTAGTGCTAGGTGCGGTATTTATTCCTACGGCCTTTATTTCAGGTTTGTCAGGACAATTTTATAAGCAATTTGCCTTAACAATTACTATTTCAACATTTATTTCAGCGTTCAACTCATTAACGTTATCGCCTGCATTAGCGGCTATTTTATTAAAATCGCACGACAGCAAGCCTGATAGATTAACGCGTATTTTAAACAAGTTATTTGGAAAGTGGTTATTCGAACCTTTCAACCGTGTATTTGAACGAGGCTCAAAAGGGTACGAAAAATTAGTTAAAAAACTTATTCGTATGGGGTTAATCGTAGGTATTGTTTACGTTGCCTTACTCGGCAGCACAATTACGTTATTTAACCAAGTACCGGGTGGATTCATACCTCCACAAGACAAACAATACTTAGTTGCCATTGCACAATTACCCGATGCTGCAAGTTTAGATCGTACTGAAGCGGTTGTTAAACAAATGGAAAAAATAGCACTTAAAGTACCAGGTGTTGCCCATACAGTTGCTTTCCCTGGTTTATCAATAAATGGCTTTGCTAATACACCAAATAGCGCAATTATTTTTACGCCTTTAAAACCTTTCTCAGAAAGACAAGGGCCAGGTGAATCAGCTCAAGCGATTGCAGGAAGAATGAACAAAGAGTTTATGGCAATTGATGAAGCATTTGTTGCTGTGTTTCCACCACCACCTATTCGTGGTTTAGGTACAACAGGTGGCTTTAAGCTACAGCTGGAAGATCAAGAAAACAAAGGCTTTGAAGTATTATTTAACAACTTACAAGCCGTTATTAAAAAAGCAAATGCAGATCCGGCTTTAACAGGCATGTTTTCAAGTTTCCGTATTCAAGTACCACAAATGGATATTGATATTGACCGTGAACAAGCCTTGATACAAGGCATACCACTGAATGAAGTCTTCGACGCATTACAAATTTATTTAGGTTCTGCGTACGTTAACGACTTTAATTTATTTGGTCGTACTTATCAGGTAAATGCACAAGCCGATGCTGAATTCCGTCAAGACCCAGCACAAATACTCAATTTAAAAGTACGTAATCGCCAAGGCAATATGGTGCCACTAGGTTCAGTATTAACCGTAACACCCACTATTGGTCCTGATCGTGTTATGCACTATAACGGTTACCCAAGTGCAGAGCTAAACGGTAGCGCAGCTCAAGGTTACAGCTCAGATCAAGCGCAATCAGCAATCGAACTTATTTTAGCTGACACCTTAGAGCAAGGTATTCAATATGAATGGACCGACGTGACATATCAGCAAATATTAGCGGGTAACACTATGGTTTACGTATTCCCACTGGTTGTACTATTAGTATTTATGGTACTAGCAGCACAATACGAAAGTTTACGTTTGCCGTTAGCGATTATTCTGATTGTACCCATGACAATATTCTCTGCATTATTAGGTGTTTGGCTAGTAGGTTCAGACAACAACATATTTACGCAAATAGCCTTAATTGTATTAGTCGCCTTAGCCTCCAAAAACGCCATACTTATGGTGGAGTTTGCTAAAGACCAAAACGATAAAGGTTTGTCACACTTTGAAGCCATTATCGAAGCTTGTCGTATGCGTTTACGCCCTATATTAATGACTTCTATTGCATTTACCGCAGGCGTTGTTCCCTTAGTTTTAGCAACAGGTGCTGGTTCTGAAATGCGCCATGCTATGGGTAATGCAGTATTTTCAGGCATGATAGGTGTAACCATATTTGGACTTTTATTTACCCCTGTTTTTTATATGTTCCTTACTAAAGGCACCAAGAAAAAGGTTGAGGAGTAAATCATGATCAAATCAGTTAAAAATAAAATGGCTATAGCTGCTCTTATGGTGACTTCAACGATTGTGTCCGGTTGTGCCAGCAAAATTGACGAAGCACAACACCAACAATTACTAGAAAGCTTTGTTGAACGAGCCAATATCGCCTCAAATTTATCTGAACAAGACGAAACAAACTGGTGGTATCAATTAAACTCAGCTCAATTAAACGAGCTGGTTAACGACTCGCTTGCCAAAAACTATGATTTAAAAACAAGTCAGTTACAGTTAAAAAGTGCTTTAGCGCGTTTAGGCGCTCAAAAAGCAGAGTACTTACCTCAAGGTGGTTTTACCGTTTCAGCTAAGCGTACAAGCTTAGCCGAAACCATTACTCGTCAATCCGAAGCTAATTTAGGTATGGATTGGCAGCTGGATTTATTTGGTCGAGTAACTGCATTAGTAGACGCCGCTAATGCGTCTGCTATGAGCAAAGCTGAACAATTACGACTACTTAAGGTAGACATAGTATCCTCTGTTGTTAAAGGCTACATAAATTACCAAGGCAATATACAAAAACAGCGTATTATTACTAATCAAATTGAAGCGCTGAAGCAAAGTATTGCGGTACTGGAAGTACGTGTAAACGAAGGTGTTGCTAGCGAACTAGATCTTAACCGAACCAAAGCACAACTCAGTCAGCAACAAGCGTTATTACCTGAAATTAAATATGCTCAATATCGCGATTTATCAACACTCGCTTTATTAACAGGTAGGTTAACTAACGAAATTTCTGTCAACACAAAGAATGACATACTTGCAAGTTCGCTTAATGTACAAATTGCTCAACCCAATAACGCAATAGCGCTACGACCTGACATAAATCAAGCCTTATACAATTTTAGTCAGGCATACTCATTAAGTGTTTCGGCGAGTAAAGCCTTATTACCTAATATAAGCTTAAGTGGCTTTGCTGGTATTTTAGGATTAAATAACACACGATTAGTCGACACCCAACAACAATGGCAAGTTAGCCCTCAAATAGAGTGGTCTTTATTAAGTTACCCTGCATTGCTAGCACAAAAAGAAGCACAGGAATTTCTCAGTAAAGCCGCCTATAGCGAGTACCAACAAGTTGTACTTAAAGCGATCAACGAAAGTGAATTATCGTTACAATTATTGGTAAAGCAAACAAACCAAAAAGCATTTGCCGAAGACCGCTTTAAACATGCAAATAATGCTTTTTTACAAGCACAGGCTATGTACCAAGAAGGGCAAATCCCCTACTTAGAGTTGTTAGATGCACGACAGGATGTTTTAATAGCCGAAAAAAGTAATATTGACTCTGCCATATCATCGTTAATTGCAAAAGTAAGTACATATCAAGCATTCAACGGTCATTGGAGTCATAAGTTAACAGTCGAAAACTAGAGTTTTTTTATGCCTACTAACGATGTAATACAACTTTGCGATTTACCCAGCACAATGCAAGCTATTGTGCTGGAGCAACCCAATGAAGACATGAACCTGTCTAAAATTGAGCTGCCATTACCCCTGTGTGATGAAAACGAAATATTAGTAAAGGTTGAATCTGTTGGGCTAAACCCTTTAGATGCGCAATTTGCTAAAACAGGTTTTTGTAAATGGGAGTATCCGCATGTTTTAGGGTTAGATGCTGTAGGTACTGTTGTACAAGCCAATAAAGGACTGTTTCCTAGTGTTGGTGATCGCGTTATGTGGCATTCAAGCTTGGCGCAACAAGGGGTACTTAGTGAATACGCTAAAGTAGCAAATTACGCCGTATCTCTTATCCCAGAAAGCATAACCAGTAATACCGCTGCAACTATTCCTTGTTCAGGTATGTCGGCACTTATTGCTTTAGAAAAAACTCAAGTAAGTGAAGGCGATACTGTTTTTATTGAAGCGGGAGCTGGCGCTGTTGGACAATTTGCCATTCAATTTGCCAAACAGCGTGGTGCTGACGTGTTTACAACCGCTTCAAAACATAACCATAAACTTGTAAAAAAGTTAGGCGCTGATGAAGTTTTTGATGCTCGCGACAAAAAGCTCTGTGAAAAAATACGCGCTGTATTAGGTCCGCAAGGGTTTGATGCCGTTATAGACACCATAGGTGGTGAAGCAACGGTAAGAAACATAGAGCTGATGCAATTTTGTGGCCGTATAGCCTGCTTAAAAACCTTACCAGCCTTTGAGCCTGAGCTCATGTTTAGAAAAGCGCCAAATATCAGTGTTGTATCTTTAGGTGGTGCATGGCTAGCAAATAGCTTATGTGCGCAACAACACATGAGTTTTATGAATAAACTTTTGTTAGAAAATGTCGCTAACGGTAACATTAGCGTCCCTGAAATATTTGCCATCAGTTTTGATGCAGAAAGTGTTTCAGCAGCATTACGAAGACAACTTAATGGTGGTTTTACTGGCAAGCAAATTGTAGAAATAATATAGGATCGGTTGATCTTTGCGGATTATTTTTGCAGTAGTTCATTAGCTTTTTACTCATTGTTGCAAGACCTTTACATAAAACAACTATGCGACACTCCTTGCGCTGCGATCAACAAACCTTTAATTAAAACAAAATTTAAACATGAAAAATAAAATTTATTCTTAGCAGCATAATAGCTATGCTGCTATTCATACCTTCTTGAACCTCATTTAAACCACATACAATTCAATCTAACCATTAACTTTCAATTTACTTAACCTGAGTTCGGTTTAAGATATTGTTAACTCCTTGAAAAGTAATCACTAAAAACTCGGTTCGCTTCTAGCTTGATAGTTTTACTTAATTCAAGGCAAATTTACGCGTCAATAGCTGGCCTATTGCAAGTGAATTTAACGCAGAAGTTAGTAAAAGTAGCTGCTAGAAGAACATTTATTAAGCCGAACCCAGGTTACTTAAAACCTTATAAAAACCTATAAAATCATAACATTAAATTAAAATGTTTTTTAATGATCGTTTTATTCCCCCTCTAAAAATTGAATAATCTTTAACATCTACTACAGTTAAAGCACGTTATGTTGACAATTCATGAGTTGTTATTCTTTAAGTAATGCCTGTTACATTAACAAAACAGGTATAAAGTTCGATATTGAGGTAAGTATGCATTACGAAATACTATTGGTTGACGATGAACCATCGGTTACCAAAGCATTACGACGAGCTTTACGAAACGATTTTTCTGCTATTCATGAAGCCCAATCTGCATCTGAAGCGCTTATTATTTTAGCCAATAATCAAATCGACATTGTAATTTCTGATTACCGTATGCCCGATGTAAATGGTAGTGAGTTACTCGCTGAAATACATCGCCTTTACCCTGATATTTTAAACTTGATGTTGTCTGGACAGGCAGACATGCAAGGCTTTGCGAAAGCTTTAAATGATGGTTCTATCAGTAAATTTTTATGTAAACCATGGGATAACGATCAACTACGATTATTTCTGCAAGACACCATCAAAGAGCATGAAGCAAAGCGTACACATGACACCTTAACTCATATCCCCACGTTAAAAATGTTTAAACAACAAATCAAACATTTAGGTTTAAATGAATTAAATGGTGCTTGCGTTGCTTTACTTAACATTGAAAATTTCTCAAGTTTAAATGAAAAGCATGGATATAAAGCAGGAAATAAAATACTTAAAGGAATAGCGAGACGACTCAACATCATGTTTCCGAGCAATATCATGACACGCGTAAAAGATGACCTTTTTGCCGTCGTATTACAAAATGAAGCCACTATAGGCAAAGACAGTAACGCGCTATTGCGTATTATTTCAACACCTATAGGTATTGATGATGAAGAAGTAAGTGTTGATGGGTGTGTGGGTATTACTGCGATACATGACTGGCAAAACAACTTAACAGAAAACCTTGAACGCAATATTAAACAAATAAATGATTTGACCAGTGACGATCAAAAAATTGTATTTTGTACACCTGAACAGAATACCGCTTGGTTTTCACGAGCAATGCTTATTAGTGAATTACAACACGCAATAAAACACAACCAATTAACCTTACATTACCAACCTCAAATCAACTTAAACGCCCATAAAGTAACAGGCTGTGAAGCTTTAATACGATGGTTTCATCCTGTACATGGCATGCTGACTCCAGATAAGTTTCTCCCATATATTGAACGTTATGGTATGGCAGACGAATTATTAGAAATGATTTTAAATCAAACATTTCAGTTTATGTCTAGCGAGTCAAAGTTATTTGAAGGTGTGCGCATGAGTATTAACTTATTTGCCAGCCAATTAGGTAACCCTAAACTCACACAAATTATTATAAACAAGCTTAAAGAATATCAAATTGCAGCCTCAGCATTGGAAATAGAAATAACAGAAACGAGCGTAGTTAAAAGCTTTCAAGAAACACGTGAACAACTGATCACTTTGCGTAACTTAGGAATAAAAATAGCCATAGATGATTTTGGAACTGGCTACGCTTCATATGAATATTTATGTGAATTACCCATCGATGTAGTAAAAATAGATGGTTGCTTTATTAAAGGGATGTACGACAGCTTAGAAAAAACAACAGCGCTTAATAATATTATTTCTACTGCAACAACATTATCTCTTGAAATTGTTGCTGAATTTGTTGAAGAAGAGCAACAAGCACTCACACTAACAAAAATGGGGTGTGAGCGATTACAAGGTTATTGGTATAGCAAAGCAATCAATCGACAAGACTTTACCCATTTCACCTTATTATTCAATAAAACCAATATAGACCTGTGATACAAAGGGAACTTTATGACTGATGAAATAGCTCCTATATCAAGCGAAAAAACGCCTGAAGAAAAAACGCCTTTAACTTTATTACTGCTAGACGACGAGCAAGATATACTCAATGCGCTAAAAAGATTACTGCGTAAAGATTACACCATTATAACGTTTAATCAGGGGAACGAAGCTCTTACATATTTAAAAGAGAATCACGTAGACATGATCATGTCTGATATGCGTATGCCTGAAATGGATGGAGCTAATTTTTTAGCAAAATCTAGAGATATAATTCCCAACGCTGTTCGCCTTTTATTAACTGGTTATAGTGATATGAGCTCAACCATAAAAGCCATAAACGACGGCGGTGTATATACTTATATAAGTAAACCTTGGGACAACCAAGAGCTAAAACTGACCTTAACTAAAGCTGCCGACCACTACCTTCTTAAAAAAGAAGCTAAAAGCCTTAACAAACAAATTGCCAAAGCTAATAAAGAACTTGCCGAATTTAATCAGTCGTTAGAATTAAAAGTTAATCAACGTACAGAAGCATTACAAGCCAGTCAAAAAAAACTAAACAACGCATTCAATACTCAAAAAAGCTTGCTGTATGATGTACTCGACATGATGTCTGCCACTATTGAATATAGAACAGGCTTTAGTGCTGGTCACTCTAAACGCATCGCCATCCAATGCAAAACTTTAGCTAAGTTTATTAAATTAGACGACGCCAATTGCCAACGCATTTATTTATGCGCACTTCTCCATGAAATTGGCACCGTAGGTCTTACCGACGAGGTGCTACAAGCCAGTACATTAGGAGCAGGAAAACTCGACGATGCCTTAGTTAGTCACCCAGTGATTGGAGCTAAAATAGTAGGTAAAGTTAAACGTTTTGCACCATTAATAGAAAACATACTCCATCAAAACGAAAACATTGATGGTACAGGGTTTCCAGGGCATTTATCTGGCGAAAACATTCCGATTGGTGCTCGTATTATTAGAGTTGTTAAAGACTTTGATTTTTTAATTGCTGGTAAAGCCAACAAAAACAAAATGTCTATTCCCAATGCTTACGCATGGATGAAAGAACGCTCAGGGGTTTGGTACGACCGTCATATATTACAGGCATTTATTGACTTACTGGGTAAGCGCGAGTCTGACGAAAACGAAATGGAATTTAGTATAGGGCTAGAAGCATTAAAACCCGGAGATACATTATTAGAAGATTTAATACTGCATAACGGCAACGTCATGCTAAAAGCAGGACAAGAAATTAACAGCACAATGGTTGAAAAATTAAAAGAATACGAAGAAACATACAATACAAAAGTTACGCTATTTATCGCTTGAGGAGAGCTAATATGCAAGGGTCAATATTTACTGCTTTTTCAGATATGATTATAGAAAAAATGGGGATGGAACAATGGAATGAACTCATAGAAAAAACCGAACCGGCGTCTCAAGGTATGTATACAACGGGAGAACAATACGCAGACAGCGAATTAGTTAACATGGTTGTTGTGCTCTCTGAAAAAACAGGTATTGAGCCTGAAAAACTTATTCAAGCTTTTGGGCAATACTTATTTACTTCCCTTTATGCAAATTGTCCTACTGATGTTTCCAATATTAAAACCTTACGTGAGTTTTTACTATCAATACATAGTGTTATTCACGTCGAAGTAAAAAGATTACACCCTAACGCCTACCTACCTAAGTTTGAATATGAAGATGGTGAAGGTACAGATCTCATCATGTATTACAGCTCTAAACGTAAACTTTGTCATGCAAGTATCGGTTTAATTTATGGTGCAGCTAAACAATTTGATGAAGAAATTTCTATATCGCATCCTGAATGTATGCATACCGGTAAAGACAGATGCAAGCTTGTTGTAAAATTTAAGGAGTAAATTTTGTCAACTACAGATCCTTATAAAGCAGCCTATGAACGAGAGCACTTTGCCAGAAAAAAAGCAGAACAATTACTCGATGATAAAACGCGCACCCTCTATGACAGCGTAGTGCAACTACAAAGTACAGTTAGTGCACTTGAAGAAGCTCAAGATCAACTGGTGCAATCTGAAAAAATGGCTTCTATCGGTCAACTTGCTGCTGGCGTTGCTCACGAAATTAATAATCCTATTGGCTTTTCATTAAGTAATTTAACAACATTGTCTGAGTATATAGAGTCATTTATTCACCTTGACGAAATTGTAATTTCTAATATTTCTACATTAACGGATCACCCTCTTACTACCCAATATCAAGCTTACCGAAAACAAGAAGATATGGACTTTATTATAGGTGACTTAAAGGAGTTACTTAGCGACACTATTAAAGGATTAAACCGAGTAAGTGCCATTGTAGCCAACTTGAAAAAAGTCACTCATGCAGGCGAACTTGAAATGGAATTTGGCGATATTAACGACATTATTGATGAATCAATAAAGGTCGTTTGGAGTGAACTCAAATACAAAATGCAGGTGGAAAAACAATTTACAGAGGTGCCTCTAATACTTTGTCATTCTGGTGAAATTCATCAAGTATTAATGAATCTATTTTTAAATGCCTCTCACGCCTGCGAAGATAAAGGTTTACTCATTATTAAAACATATACCAAGAAAGAAAAAGGCAAAAACTGGGTTGTTATTGAAGTAGCAGATAACGGAAAAGGTATGCCACGAGAAGTACGTAAGAAAATATTTGATCCTTTTTTCACAACTAAACCCGTAGGAGTTGGCACAGGTTTAGGCTTATCGGTATCATTCGGTATTATTGAAAAACATAAAGGAATCATCAAAGTAACGAGTGAAGAAGGTAAAGGGACCACTTTTACTATTAGCTTGCCTTTACTAGACGACGAGACCTAATATATTTCATTTATGGCTAAAGTGTCTATTTAACTCGCGGTTACTAGACTAAATAATATAAAACACCTAAACTAAATTATAACTATTACAAACAAAGTCATTCATCATGAGAACTTTTATACAACTAATTAAAATATGCTCTATTACTACTGTTTTACTCTTTTCCTTATCAAGCCAAGCTGGCGTTATTTCAGGATACAAGTGGGGTAATCCCACATTAGGCACACAGGGGGGGGAAGTAACTTGGAGCTTAATGGATAACGGTATTTCATGTTTAGGTGCTTTTGAGCCAACCCCTTGTACGACATCTACTTTATCAAGCTTTATGCCGACAGGTTTTATGACAGAGATCGAAAAAGCGTTTAGTTTATGGTCTTCTATAGCTGATATTACTTTTAAAATGGTTACCGACGGCGGCGAACCTTTTGGCTCAACTCCAGGGGCTGATATTCGTATTGCTGGACATGAGATTGATGGTCCGTCAAAAGATTTAGCACACGCATATTATCCGGAAGGTTTTAACCACAGCGGTGATATACATTTTGATATCGCTGAAGCTTGGAGCATTGATAAGTCAACTTTTTTTGATGTTTATAGTGTTGCGGTACATGAAATAGGACATGCCATTGGTTTAGGCCACTCATCAAATAGAAGTGCCGTAATGCATGAAATATACAAAGGCGCTATTAGCGATTTACATGCCGATGATATAGCAACAGTTTTAGCTATTTATGGTCCTTCAAAAATACAAGCATCAGTACCAGAGCCAAGCTCTCTTATTTTATTTATGTCTATGATTGGTTTAGTGTTAGTTAATCAACGTAAGAAAAGTTAATTAATATCTCCCACCAAAAATAATTTATCGCTAAAGGCATACGTTAATAACGTATGCCTTTTTATTTATCGTCATTCCAAAGCTACATGCTTACAAAATCTTACCTTAATCTTATTGAACTTAACGATACAACTAGTGTTCAATATAAAAACAACTTACTGTTATATTTGCCATTAGAATGAATATTACGTTATCGGATAACAAATCATCTTCAATGACTATCATTTTAGTAAAGACGACTTTTTTATTTATCCTTCTTTTTAGTCACAACAGCTACAGTAAATCATCAAATATTAACTTTATTGAAACGGTGATCACTACTCCTTTTAAACTTACCCACCCTGTTATGCCTATTGATATATTAAATAATAAAGGCAAAGAATTAGTCACTTTTTCTGTTGATGACTTAGGCGATCGATGGTTGATGATTTACGTACTTAACGAACAAGAAACGTATACTGAATATTATAGAACCCCCCTTCCCAAAGATTTCTATAGTTTTGACATTTCAACTTGGCAGGCAGATAAACTACAAACACTTTACTTTTTATCAAGCAATAACATTTACTTATTGAACCAAGCTCAAATAGAAAAAAAGTTACCCTTTAAATCTATTCATGCCATTTCATCTATAGCCAAAGGAAATAACGAACAGTACTTAGCTAAAGCGCATTTTATAAGCCAATTAAGTAACGATAAGTATGACGATATTTATATTGCTGATTTCAATCAAGTGCATGTATTCATACAAACGGAGCAAGGGCTTAAGACATCAGTTTTGCCCATTCAACCTGAAGCTTTATTTACTTCCGAAGAAATAACATACTTTAAAACTAACATACATTTTGGTGATGTAAATTTTGATCACTTACAAGATGTTATGTACATACATAATGGTCAGTTGGTTTACTTTCTTCAGCAAGCTGATTCCACCATAAGCCCTATTCCTCATACTATTGCTATCAATAAACTTATCAGCAATATTGATTGGTGGAATAAGTTAGGCGCAGATGGCGAAAAACTCGATCAAAGCAACCTAAGTTACCGAAAAATAGAACAAATTAAAGATATCAATAACGATAATATTATTGATATGGTGGTTAGGTTTACACAAAGCGAAGGCGTTTTAAATAAAACCAACGACTATGAAATATATTTAGGCCAAAACATCGATAGTAAACTGTATTTTCTCGATCTGCCAGACAGTGCTATAAAAGCAGAAGGCACCTTAACTGACATACAATTTGTTGATATTAATAACGACAAAAAAGATGAAATTTTAGTGGCTGGATTTGATATTGGTTTATCTCAAATTATTGGTGCTTTACTTTCTGGTAGTATAGATCAAGACGTCCATCTATTTTATATGGATGATAAAGGTCACTTTAATAAAAAGTCTAAAGTGACTAAAGAAGTTCAACTGAACTTTAGCTTAAGCTCAGGTACAAGTGGCAATCCGGTTGTTATCTTATTAGATGTAAACGGGGACAAGTTACAAGACTTAATGCTGTCTGAAGACGACGATACCCTCAAAATTTACCTTGGTACTGACAACGCCCGTTTATTTGCTAAAAAGCCTAAAAAATACGAAACAGTTATACCTGATCAAGGAGAAATGTTAGTAACAGACGATCTCAACAACGACGGTAAAGACGATATTTTAATAAAATATGGCAGAGCCGACGAGAAAAAATACCACAACACTTTTCGTATTCTTATGTCAGTTACCCATTAATTGTTTTTAGACACATCGAAGAATCAATTGAGCTATTGTTAAAAATAGCTCAATGTAATGATAGTAAGCGTATCGAATTGAGTGCTATTACCTGAACACTTCTCGCCAGTAAATAACCCTATCGTTACCGCGATAAATACCAAATACGGCGTTAGCTTGTGGATTGAGTTGAGAACCATCTCCTTGCCAATCATATTGTAACCATGGCATAAGTATCGTCTCGTATTCTAGCTCAGCAGTTCCCCTATTACCTGCGCCAGGAGCTTTTAACACAAACGGTCTTTCTCCCTCGCTAAAGGCTTTTGTCGTTGTTGTTTTAACCTCAGTTAAATTAAACTTTGAGACTTTTAACTTATCTGGATCTGCAAAGGTACATTGATCAGCGGTATTGATTATAAACTTATCACCATCCCAGTACTGAGCAAATAAGGTGATAGGTAAATCGCTTGTTTCAGGGCCAAAATTATCATTTAATGCCAAACGGCCATAACGAAGCTTTATTTGTTCGGGGGTTATAGATAAAGGTAACGGTGTGGATGACTGATTTCCAGAGGAATCTGACACACTATCGCTATCTTCAACACTTTCAAGGGTAATAATATATTTAGAAGAAAATTCACCAATTTTTGAATTTGTATTCTTGGTATAGCTAAATTCATCATCTTTGTTAAAAGTATAAGTCAGAGAGCCGTGAATATCTTTATCAGCAGAGTCTTTAGAAATTGACAGTGTACCTGCTGATGATGTTCTATCTACATCCACATTATTTATTAAATCAGCCCCTTTTTGGTCTTCATCAAGTAGTGGAAAAGTTCTCTTTATGCTGGTTTCAGAGGCTTTTAATTTTCTGTAATCAGTATGGGTATAGTTTTGAGTAATACCTCCATCCGCATTCATCGCATTAATAATGAGTTTTGGCGCAGACTGATAGGTAAATTTTTGTCCTGTGTATGTAAAGTGTTGAGCACCAAGTTCGCAAGCATTTTCGAATGAACCGTTACCATTATTTGTATCTATTGATACATCAAAATGATCAGGTATAAAACGCCCTACATCGATCGCTCCACTTGACGGTATGCTTGTGTTTGCAATACCACCGTATTCAAAATCTTGAATATCGACTTTTAATAAACCAACCTCTGAATATTTTGCATCAGAAAGTAACTGACCATTTTCAACTTTTAATGTTACATCTTGGTAACTTGGTAAAGATGAAGTTGTACTCGTAATTGATGAGCTATTAGAACCAGATTCAAGACTCAACTTGCCATTAAAGGTATCAGCCCCCGTTGGCCCCATTCTTTCTACAGATAATTGTAGGCTAGAAGAGGTGTAGTTTTGCGTAATATGCTCAGCTTTAAAATTAGACAGACCTTTTGCATTGTAGGCTGTAACATTTAATTTAAATGTTTTACCCGCGACTATTGTTGGAGTGCCTGAATTGGTATTGTTATTCAATGCCGTAGTATCAAGGTCTGATACTGCCGTTGTTATTCTTAACATTGCGGGGCTTACCCAAAAATTATTACTAACACCAATTAAATTAGCTCCTCCCACACCCTCACTGTACTTAGCATGTAACCGAATTTGCCCTGCATCGTCATATCTAGCGTTTGGAATTATAGCTTTACCCTCATTATCAAAGGTTAACGCCACATTAGTGTAGTCGCCGTGTTTTCCAATAACTGTACTGTTAGCATAAAAAAACTGCCCCGCAGTGCCACTTGGTACCGAATTTTCTTGAGATAGGCCTATATTCACCGTTTTATTATTAAAGGTGCTAACACAAGCGCCATTGTTATTTTCAACTGCTTTAACATGTAAGCTTTTAGGAAAAACTTCTCCTGCTATTTGATTATCAATGGGCGTATCAATATTATTGTTATACAAAAATTTCAATTCAGCATCGTTAAACACCATGTTACATGGCGTTGCGGCTTCACCACCCACACACTGAAAACTATTAATAGACGGGCTATTAACATCTGCATTGACCGATAATGCAACTGTTGCTAGCGTTTTTTGGTCAAAACTAAAAGTTATTTCTTTTGTGAAGGTTCGTGTTGAATTAATTGCCCCATCAATCAAGAAATTAACCGTTTTCGGCTCTTCATTCAATTCAGTACATGCTGCATTATTACAAGCTTTAATTGTTACGTTTTCAGCCTCACAGGTAAGTCCTAAACCATCATGCTCTATTCGATAATGATCTGGAGTTATACTAATATCACATGGGTGCAGTACGTCCATATCGGTTGATATTGCAGAGGCACTTTGCGCAATACGGTACACTCGTAATTCATCAATAGTGCCTTGAAAATATCGATCAGAATAAACCGTATTATTGGTGCTATTTAAATCAGCAGCAATGTATATGTTTTCATCTAAATCAGTAAGTACTCCTGCGACTGATGCAGAAGCAGCACTTACACCATTGATATATATGTGTTGTTCACCATTTTTAAAGGTAAGGGCGATATGCGTCCATTGATTTAATGGTACAGCTGAACCACTGGTGAGTTGAGTATTTAGGTATTGCCACTGAATATTACCGGCACTGTTTAAGTAGATAGAAAAATCGTCGCTTTTACTAAAAATAGTACTCAAACTTGCATTATAAGATGTAGGGTTTATCCATGCGGATACGGTTATTTCATTGAAGTGACTTTGTATATCCGTATTCGGCGCTATAGCATATTGGTCGTTTTCATAACCCGTATAAAAACAGGTACTCGTATTTGAGCCAATATCACCGTCTTTGGCTCGGTCAGTATCATCAAAAACAGGCGTATTTACTGGGTTTAAATTAACGCCATTACCTGTTGCATCTTGCCAGTTTTCTTCAAAATACCAAATACCCAGTAGTTCTTGATCAACGGTAAAATTATCAACGTTAAATACGCGTTCACCAGCGGTTGAATTATAATGCTGCCTAAACCTAAAGCGAACGCTTTCACCTTTGTAATCGGTTAGCGAGCGACTATAATTTTTATAAACAGCAGTATTATCATTTGTGCTAAAAGTTTTTAAGTAGGTCCATGTTGAAGACCCCGCCTTTTGTATTTGTAAATAAGCATAACCACCCAAGAGATTACTCTGATAGTCAAAACTCACTTTAGGATTAACCGCACTTGCTGGAATAGGAATAAACCCATGCATATTGGCGTATTGTTCATAATGACGACGTTGATCTTCATCGTCAGGGTTATTATCTAAAAACCAATCGCCACTAGCTGCGGAACCTGTAACCGTATTTTGATCCGATATTTTCCAATCATGTTGCGTATTCCAATGATCTCTACCATTGGTTGAAGCAGTCGATATTTCTGTATCAAAGTTATTAAAATAAGGAAAAACATATTGCTCTTGAATAAGATCTCCTAACCTAAAGTTATCAACAACAAAAGCACGTTCACCAACAGTACTGTTCCAATACTGCCTAAAACGAATAATAACGGCATCACCTTTGTATGCATCTAAATGCGCTTCAAACTTCACATATTCGTCATGATTCTTGTCTTCAACAAAGTTATACAAACCAATCCAGCGGGTATCATTTTTACGGCGAATTTCTACATAAGCCCCACCATCAAAATTATTTGCTTTGTACCAAAAACTTAATGTAGGCACTACGGCATTCGTAGGAATTTCAATATAATTAGCAAGAGTAATATAATGCTGCCTATGATTTTGCTGCTCTTCAAAGCTTGCATTGTTATCTATAAACCAATCACCCTCGTAAGGAACGTAATCAGTATCATGGCTTTGTGATATCCCCCAATCACCATCAGGGATAAAGTCAGCGCGCTCGGCTTCGGTTTCAAACGTATTTTCGTAAGGGTAACTTAAGTTAATTCTATCATCGTCGCCAATTCTAAAGTCATCAACAGTAAAAAGCCTTTCACCTTCATCGTTATACCAATATTGACGGAATCGCACACGAATAGATTTTCCTTTGTAGGCGCTTAAATCATAGTTATATTTAGTATATTCATCGTGATTAGATTGGTCTGAAAAAGTAAAAAGATGGTTCCAAGTACTTGAGCCTTTTTCTTGTATATAAACGTAAGCAAAACCTCCGAAAACATTAGCCTTATACCAAAAACTTAACTGTGGATTATTTGCATCAGACGCAATGGGCACATAACCTAGCATTGCAGCAAAGTGTTCTCTATGGCTGGCTTGATCTTCATAATCAGCATTATTATCTAAAAAGTAACTACCACTTTTAGGTTGATAAACCGTATTATGCTCTGTAGATATATTCCAATCACCTTGCAAATCCCAATGGTCTCTGCCATTAACACTTGCCGTAGATGTTTCCGTTTCAAAATCATTAAAGTATGGATATTCATAATCAGGTAAATCAATCTCTCCCACTTTGAAGTCATCTACAGTAAATACACGAGCTCCTTCTGTACCATAATAATATTGCCTAAATCTAAAGCGTACTTTTTCGCCAGCATAGGCTGTTAGTGGTATTTCCTCTCGCATATAACCATCATGGTTATATGTACTGGTGTAGGCGCGTAAGTAGGTCCAGTTATCATCACCTAATTTTTGAATATAAATATAAGGTTGGCCTTCAAAAGTATTTAATAAATAATTAAAACTTACTACCACATTACTGGTATCTGCTGGTAAAGGAATATAACCAGACAATGTTGCATAGTGTTCTCTATGGCTGGCTTGATCTTCATTATCAGCATTACCGTCTAAAAAGTAGCTACCGTTTTTAGGATACCATTTAGTGTCATGAGTTGTAGTAATTGCCCAATCACCTTCATTCTGCCATTCTTCTTGCTCAGCAGGTGTTTCAAAAGTATTTACATAAGGGTATGGTAACTCGTCAGTGAGCTCACCAATAAACACGTTGTCAATTGAGAATACGCGCTGATGATTAGGCGCAGGGCGTGTATCGGAATACCAATATTGTCTAAATCTAAAACGAACTTTCTTACCCGCGTAAGCCCCTAAAAAATATTCAAATTTAGTGTAAGGGGTATGATTAACCACTTCATTGAACGTCTTTAAATTTCGCCATGTATTTGAACCGAACTCTTGAATTTGTACGTACCCCTGCCCACCAAATACCTTTGTGTTGTAATCAAAACTAAGCATAGGGTTTGCGGGCTTCTCAGGTAAAGTTACAAAACCATTCATAGTAGCGTAATGTTCTCGATGATTGGCTTGCTCTTCATTGTTGGCGTTGTTATCTAGAAAGTATTCGCCACTTTCTGGTATATAAATACTGTCGTGGGCTTTTGAAATATCCCAATCGCCTGTATTTTTCCACTGATCTTGCCCATTAATTACCGCGGTAGAAATAGGTGTTTCAAAATCGTTAAAATATGGATAGTTATATTCATCAAGCGTTACATATTCAACCTTAAAATTGTCGATAGAAAAAACTCGCGCACCACCACTAGAGTAATGATATTGTCGAAATCTAAAGCGGACTTTTTCACCACCATAAGCGGCTAAAGAAATTTCTTCTTTAGTATATTTGTTGTGGTTAAGCTGATCAGTATAGGCTTTTAAATAAGTCCAATTACTCTGACCTAATTTTTGTATATACAGCTCAAATTGCCCATCTTTTGCAGCTAATACATAATCAAAATTGACGACAACGTTACTACTATCAGCAGGTAACGGTATATAACCAGACAACGTCGCAAAGTGTTCTCTATGATTGGCTTGATCTTCATTATCAGCGTTATTGTCTAGAAAGTATGAACCACTGCTTGGATACCATTTAGTATCATGCGCGGTAGATATGTTCCAATCTCCATCGGGGTACCATTGTGCTTGTTCTTCAGGTGTTTCAAAACCGTTTGCGTATGGAAAAGGTAACGCTTGGGTTAATTCGCCAATAAAAAAATTATCGATAGGAAATACGCGTTTTCCTGCCTCTGAATTCCAATATTGCCTAAAACGAAACCGAACTTTTTTTCCTAAATATCCCGATAAATTATATTCATATTTAGTGTAAAGCGTGTGATTAAGTTGCTCGGTAAAGGTTTTTAAATAGGCCCAAGTACTAGAACCTTCTTCCTGTATTTGTAAATAAGTATTCCCCCCATTTATCGACAAAATGTAATCAAAGCTAACCATGGGATTAGCCGGAGATGTAGGTAATTGAACAAATCCCTTCATCGTTGAATAATGATCACGATGGTTGGCTTGATCTACATATTCAACATTGTTGTCTAAAAAATAAGAACCGTCTTTAGGTACATAAACCCCGTCATGCGCCTGCGAAACACCCCAATCACCAATGTGTTGCCATTGATCTTGCCCATTATCTGTGGGGGTTGATATTG
Source organism: Pseudocolwellia agarivorans (assembly GCF_002000085.1). Classification (GTDB taxonomy): domain Bacteria; phylum Pseudomonadota; class Gammaproteobacteria; order Enterobacterales; family Alteromonadaceae; genus Pseudocolwellia; species Pseudocolwellia agarivorans. The sequence goes on along the minus strand of NZ_MUZU01000005.1, from coordinate 242,428 downwards.
AAGTTTCAAAATCATTGAAGTAAGGATAAGCATATTCCTCTAAATTCGCTTGTTTAACTTGAAAATTATCGACGGTAAACACACGAGCTCCAGTATCAGCGTTCCAATACTGTCTGAACCTAAAACGTACTTTTTCACCGGCGTATGCGGCTAACGATATTTCTTCTTGAGTATAAGTTTTTCGATTAAATTGTTCTGTGTATGTTTTTAAGGCTACCCAATTACTTTCTCCAAGTTTTTGAATATATAAATACGCTTGCCCATTTTTAATACTTGCTAAAAAATCATAGCTAACAACAACGTTACTGCTATCAGTCGGCAGTGGTATATAACCAGACATAGTTGCATAGTGCTCTCGATGAAGTGCTTGATCTTCTTTGTCAGGATTATTGTCTAAAAAATAATTTCCACTGCTAGGAAACCATTGACTATCATGAGCTGTAGAAATGCCCCAATCACCATCAGGGTACCATTGCGCTTTTTCTGCGACTGTTTCAAAGTCATTGATGTAAGGGAAAGGTAGTTCGTCTGTGAGTTCACCAACAAAAATATTATCAATAGAAAATGCTCGAGCATTTAGATGATTACTGTACCAATACTGCCTAAAGCGGAAACGAACTTTTTTACCTAAATAGTTTGAAAGATGATATTCGTACTTTGTGTGAGGGCTATGATTCAATTGCTCATTAAAGGTTTTTAAATATGTCCATGTTGTAGAGCCATACTCTTGAATTTGTAAATAAACTTGCCCATCAAAAATACTAGATAAATAATCAAAGCTGATCATCGGATTAGCAGAGCCTGAAGGCAGAGTAATAAAGCCATTCATGGTGACATAATGGTCGTAATATTGTACTTCTTTTTCATTATTGTAATTATTATCTAAGAAGTAATTACCTTCACTAGGAGACCATAATCCATCATGTGCTTGAGAGCTATTCCAGTTTCCTTCATAGTTAAAATGCTCTCGCAAATTAGCGGTTTCAAAACCGTTGGTGTATGGATAACTGTAATCGTCTGATTGAAAGTCACCAATACGAAGATCATCGATGACAAACAAGCGAGGTCCAGCACCTGTGTTATGGTATTGGAGAAATCGAATTTGAACAGCTTGGCCCTTATAACTTGCTAAACTGACTTCCCGCTTTGTATATTCGTCATGGTTATCTCTATCGGTGTAGGTTTCTAACGCATTCCAACTTGTGCCATTAGTTGATATTTGACTATACACTTGGCCTGAAAATAATCCTGATTTATAGTAATAACTTAGTGTGGGTTGCACCGCATTCGTTGGAATATAAACAGGCTTGTTTAAAGTAATATAATCATTACGATGAAGTTCTTGGTCCACTTGTGATGGATTATTATCTATAAATTTTGAACCTGATCGGGCTTGCCAAGCCGAATGGCCTGTACTACTCATTGCCCAGTCGTTATCTGGTGTCCATTCAGTATTCGCACCTTCAAAGTCAGTTTCGTAGGGGTAACTTAAACAACAATCGGGTGATTGCGCCGCTAATGCGGCTATTTCGGCAGGGGTAAGCACACCAGAATATATTCTAAAGTCGTCAATAGAACCGTCTAAGTAATCATTACTGCCTGTTCGTGTTCCTATACTCAATGGCTTAGGATTAGAGCGAGCTGTTAGTGTTTCTGAACCGTTATTATCTAATACGCCGTCAATATATACCGACCACGTATTATCTGTTGCGCTAGTCACAACGGCAATATGCATCCAAGTGTTTGTAGCTGTAATGGCTGAGCTAGTGCGAATACTCTCATTAGTACCTGTTTTATTAATGTCTAGGTACATAATATTGTCAGGTTCCCAGCGTATTTCCCAACCATCATCAAAGCCAAAAATACGCCTTCTAACAGGAGATTTGGGGGGCACTTTCAACCAAAAAGCAACGACACCATCAGCAGGGGGTAGGAAGGCTGATGATCTAACGCTGGTTTTATTAGCGCGGTTAAACTCTAGGTAATAATTAGGGCCATTAGCAACCCAAGTAGGACTATTAAGTAGCGTACCATCACGACCATTACCGCTAACATCTGCCGTATTTTGATTGAGGCCTTCAGAAAAGGTGTAGTGAAGTTGTAAGGTATAACAATTACTGGTATTTGGGGGCGAGCAAGCAGCTGCATTGGCTTGGCCACTGTATAAGGAAACGCTTATTAATATGAATACAAATAATTTCAACATCGTTAATTTAGCTTAACTCTCTTTGTGGTAAATAAACCAAGTACTGTTTTTATAAACAATATCATATCCTATTATTATTGTTTTAACACTACGCCACACTATTGCAACACTTATGTCTAAGTATAGACTGCTCATCACAATATCGAAGTTTTATATGAAGTTATTGCAAAAGCTTAGATCTTATTCATAATCAACACGTTCGTGTGCTATACCCGTTACCATTCAAGATGCAGGTTTCAGTGATAACGGGTATATAAATTAAACGGAGTTTAGGTAGATTGATGGAACATTATGGTTTTAAAATTTTGGTGGTTTATATCACCTCTGTGTTTTTTATAGCGAGTTCAGCATTCGCGGCCAATATATACAAATATAAAGATAGCGCAGGCAATTGGGTTTATAGTGACAAACCACCGATTACAGATGTAAAAGTAGAAACCACTCAATATGCTGATACGGTAAAAAAGCGTTCTCCGATAAAAACTCAAGTACTTTACGAACAAGAAGTGTATAAATTTATAGTCGAAAATACCTTTTACGCGCCTGTAGAAATTGAATTGACTTTTTTACACAATCAAGAAAAAAGTCGATATGTAATACTCGCTAAATCTAAAAGAGTCATCTACTCAAATGTAGAACCCATGCCTAAATCCTCATATCGTTGGATAATAGGGGACCCGTCTAAAACTCCCGATAATTTCAGCTATAAGCTTCCATTTTCATCTGGCTTACCTAAAAAGGTGACTCAATCATTTAATGGTCGTTTTTCTCATAACAAGTCACCTAATAATTTTGCTGTAGATATTGCTATGCCTGTAGGTACATACATAACAGCAGCTCGTGATGGTACCGTTATTGAAGCAAAAGATGATTATCACATGGGCGGGAAAACCGCTTATTTTTTAGATAAAGCCAACAAGGTTACAGTATTACATGAAGACGGTACTTACGCCCTGTACGCCCACATTTTATTAGGAACGGCTCAAGTAAAACTTGGCGATAAAGTTAAGGTAGGAGATATTATTGCTCGTTCAGGTTCTTCTGGTTATTCAACAGGGCCTCACCTGCATTTTATTATTTATAGAAATGCAGGTTTTAATACGGTTTCTATTCCTTTTGTTTTTCAATCAGGCGGCCGTTCTGTTACTCCGAAACGAGGCATGATGCTGCAGTATTCGGAGTAACGCGCTTAATTTAAAAGTGGTGAGGGATTATTTAGAGGTAGCGCTATACACAATTTCATCATTTATGATCGTGCTCATCACCTTAATGTTTTTTATATTTTTAGGCGACACCGCTCTAGGATCATCGGCTAAAACAACCATATCAGCTTGCTTACCCACTTCAAGAGTTCCGTATTTATCTTCTTCAAAACCTGCGTAGGCATTTGCTGATGTGTAAGCCGTTAGCGCTTCTTCCACCGTGATTTTTTGCTCAGGTAACCAGCCTTGAGGGTTTAAATTATCGGTTGTTTGACGAGTAACCGCTGAATAAACACCATGTAACGGTGATAAAGGTGCTACAGGCCAATCAGAACCGAAAGATAAAATTGCGCCGCTATCTAAAATATCTCTAAACGCATATGTTGATTTTATTCGTTCAGCACCAATACTTGCTTCTGCCCAGCGGCCATCATCTACAGCGTGCGAAGGTTGTGCTGCTGCAATAATTTTTTGCTGACTAATCGACTTAATAGCTTTTAAGCTAGGGTGCTGAAAGTGCTCAATTCTAAAACGTGCTGCTTTAACATTATCGCCAGCAATTTCTTTATAATTGCTAATAACATTATCAATCGCCTTATCGCCAATAGCATGTATAGCAAGACGTAAATCAGCGTTATAAGCGCCGGCTATCATTTCTTTAAGTGCGCTAGGCTCTGTAAGTGGAGCACCTGATGTATCTGCATTGTTTGAATAAGGTTTATGAAACCAAGCGGTAGCAGCACCTAAAGAGCCATCAACAAAACCTTTTACTCCTCCCCAACCTAATAAATCGTCTCCAACACCTTGAGTAAGTACAAGTTGTTGAAGCGACTTCCAATGTTCAATTGGCGTGTAAACATAGGTTCTTAGCTTCATTAATCCACGCTGTTTCGCTAAACGAAAATTACCAAGCATCGTTGTTTCTGTTTCATTGGCCGTTACTGCAAAAACTTTAGTAAGACCAAGGCTTAACGCGTGAGATTGCGCTAAAGCATATGATTCTAGTATTTCTTGTTCTGAGGGTTGAGGAATAATTGAAAAAACTAAATTTAACGCATTACCTTTTAATATACCGGTTGGTTCACCGTTAGCGTCTTTTAAAATAGTGCCACCGCTGGGTGCTTGAGTATCTTTATTAATACCTGCTGCGGCTAATGCAGCCGAGTTAGCCAAAGCCATATGTCCATCTAAACGAATAACAAAAACAGGGTTTGATTTTGTCGTTTTATCAATCCAATTTTTATGGGGTAGCTCACCATTCCAGTTTTCATGGTCCCAATTGCCATTCAGTATCCACTTATTGCTTTCACTTTTTTTGGCAAAATCTGTTATACGTTGAGTAAATTCTTCTGGCGATTTAGCATCTCGTAAATCAACACTCGCTAATGCCGCACCACCTTCAAAAAAATGAACATGATTATCAACAAAACCGGGCATCATAAATGCACCTTTAAGGTCTATAGTATTGCTCGCTTGAACTTCCCCGTTATTATTACCGACATAAACAATTTTACCGTTTTTGGTGGCTAGTAATGTTTTAGGTTGTTCACCTTTAACGCCTGTCCAAATAACACCATGCGTATAGAGATTATCAGCACTAATTTTATGACTACTTTCTGGTGTAATGTTATGAGACTTTTGTTGTTTTTCGCAGCCCACAGTAAAAGCTAATAAGAATATGATTAATGTTATTATTTTTTTTCCGTACATTTTATCTCCAAAAAATTGAGAGTAATCAGCTTATAAAACGTCTGTTAATGCAAAGCCAATACCTAAACGCTGTTGGGAGTGGTTATAGTCAATTAAGCTTTCACCATAACCGTTTGTGTATTGAATATATCCGCGTAGTTTCCCCCACAAAGGGAACGTTAACCCTAGTTCCATTCCACCATTATGGGTTTTAAAATTTTCATGACCTTTAAATGAAAACTCATACTCTTCCCATTTATACACAGTGGCTAACTGAAAATACCCCATATAATCACTAATATCAGGGTTGTCGTCACCCTTGGGATCTAAATCAAACTCTTTATCACTTTCAGGAATTCGCCACCAAGGTTGAAAAGATAATGCAAAGTTATCTTTTTCAAATAAAAAGTTGATGTAAGTTCTATTCCAACTACGAGATAACCCCTGAGCTCTACCATTAGACTGATGCTCTAAACCTACAACAATGGCGGTATTACCATCAAAAGGATGATACCTAAGCGGGCTTAAGTAAAAAACTTCGGGTTGATAATTAGTTTCTCTAAAAGGTTTCGATATACCATCTGAATATACTTGCCACCACGACTGCATAGTAAAACCAAAAAAGATCCCATCATCACGCGTAAATATTTTTTGAGTATTTAACGGTACCTTAATACTGAGTTGAAATTTAGCTTCAGTATTAATTAAAGAGTCTCCCCAATCGTTTACCGTGTCATATACATCTTTATTAATATTATTGGTATAACTTACGGGTAATATGTAATTCATTTTATGAGGTGTGATTACATAGGGATCAAAGGCTGTACGTTTCTCACTAATAATTCTATTGGCGATCCGACCTTTTTTCATATGAGGAGGCGTAACCTCTTCCATGCTACAAATTTTCTTTATATCATCATAGGTTAATGCTTTTTTAGCTGTTTTTATTGTACTTAAAATACACTCATCACTTACGCTTTCAGCTAATAATTCAGATGAAAATAAAGATAAATAAACTAAAACGGAAAGTTGATAACATTTTTTTATTGAATGAAATATTGAATGCATCTAAACACTTTTAAGTGAAATGGCGAGATAGATATTGTAGTAGAAGCTTTTGCACTAATAAAGGTGATTTTTTAATCTCAAACAAATGAGAAATCAACTTGGCCGTGGTATTTAACGATTCCCTTTAACTAAATTCATACGTAATTAAAAGATAAATCACACAATTCATGGAATGGCGACAGCCAAGGCGATATTATTAAAGTGCTAAGACCATGCTTTAAATACGCTAACACTATAAACTAAAAACAGGAATTTCCATGGAATTTACAGCAAAAATCAACTCCATTCTTCGTTCTGACAACTACCCTGAATTAATCTTAGGAAAAATTTATTCATTTGAGAAAAAAGGGAGCAGAATATTCTTTGATAGCATTCCTGTATGGCTAACGCGTAATGATTGGACCGCCCAAGCAGAAATCAGCATTATTAGCCAAACATTAGAAAATAACACCTTAAAAGGCACCTTTAGAGTTGATTATATTTATCAAGGTTCTGAACAATTAACTGTTACCCAAATGTTTATACGCATGTATCGCGGATTAAGTGATCCCTATATATATTTACTATCATCTCAAAAAGAATATGACCACGCAGTAAACCAAGGAACGTTAGCACGAGACTCAATTAAAACAGAAGGCTTCATCCATGCATCGCCTAAAAACCAGTTAACGCGTATTGCTAACAAATATTATAAAGAGACAATCAATCCACTGATTTTAGTGGTTGATAAAAGCAAAATAACCGCAGAAGTAAAATGGGAACCGGCAACCGGTGGGTTATATCCTCATATTTATGGTGTATTGAATACTGAAGCCATTATTGAAGCAAAAACAATAGCGTTGAATAAAAGTGGTGAGTTTCTTTTATAAAAAGACCACCACAGCGCTACATTAAACCCATAAAAAAAGCGAAACAGCATAAACTGTTTCGCTTTAATCAAATATGTAATACGTTTTAAAAAATATAAATTATAAAACTTTAGCGATAGACTCAGCTAAATAATCAACATTACTTGGCGAGATACCTGCAATACTCATACGGCTAGAACCCACCATATAAACACTGTATTCATCTTGCAATTGTTGAACTTGCTCAGGAGTAATACCTAAGAAAGAGAACATACCTTTTTGGTTAGCAATAAAGCTAAAGTCTCTTGTAACGCCTTTTTCAATAAGCTTATCCACAATAACTTTACGGTTACCGTTAATACGATTACGCATTTCAGCTAACTCAATGTGCCATTCTTTAGTAAGCTCTTCAGAGCCTAAAATAGTTTCAACAAGAGCAGCACCGTGCGCTGGAGGCATAGAATAAATAACACGAGCTACACCCAACACTACTGATAATGCAATTTCAGTTGTTGCTGGTGTTTCACCAATAACAGTACAAGCACCAATACGTTCACGGTATAAACCAAAGTTTTTAGAGCATGAGCTACATAAAATCATGTTATCAACAGTATCAGCCATTAAGCGAACGCCGTAAGCGTCTTCTTCTAAGCCGTCTCCAAAACCTTGGTACGCCATATCAATTAACGGAGTAAAACCAACTTCTTTAGCAACTTGGGCTACTTGTTGCCATTGCTCTTGTGATAAATCCATACCTGATGGGTTATGACAACAAGCATGTAACAATACAAAATCGTCTGCTGATACATTTTTTAACGCGTTTAACATGGCGTCAAAATCTAATGTTTTGTTTTCGTAATCGTAATATGGGTATTCAGCAATTTCTAAACCTGACGCAGTAAAAACACCTTTGTGATTTGCCCAAGTAGGGTTTGAAAGCCAAATTTTAGCATTTGATTTGCAACGAGCAATAAATTCGCCAGCTACACGTAAAGCACCAGTACCACCTGGAGTAGAAACAGTTTTAACACGGTTTTCATTAATAACTTTATGATCACCAAAAATAAGCGATGTCATTCTTTCATTATATAATGGAGAACCTGTGCCGCCAATGTAGGTTTTAGTCAATTCATTTTCTAAACGGAATTTTTCAGCTTTTTTAACACACTCTAAAATCGTGGTGTCACCAGCTTCGTTTTTATAAACACCTACACCCAAATCAATTTTTAGCGGATTTTCATCAGCGCGATACTTAATAGATAAACCTAAAATAGGATCTGCTGGCAAAGCTTCTAAGCGACCAAACATGGCTCAAATTACCTTCTTTACAAGTAGTGGGAAATAACTAAATTATACAATTACAAATTAGCTAAAAATTATCCCAAAAAATTAGAACGCAAGGATACCTATAAAGGCGTACAAATTAAAGAGGAATAGATTAAAAATGAACAAATTTACAACTATTTTTTCTCGCTAATGTACATAATACTGATAAGTATCCGTACAATATCATTTACTCCATTTAATAGGTTTGTGTTATTGCTGCAACCAATCCGATAATGCCACCAAAAACACCGCCCCATACCACTAGCCAACCTAAATGCTGCTTGATCATATTTTGAATAATCTTTTTAACCAATTGTGGTGTTAATTCGTTTAATCTTTTTTCAATAATATCGCTGACTTTATCACGCATATCATCAGATACACCTGACTGTGCAAGCTCTTCATTTAATATTGCGCCAAATTCATCACTTTGAGCAATATGACTCATAGTAACTTTCATTTCTTCTATAAAGGGTTCACGCAAGGGTTGCAACACTTCGCTACCACCTACCATCGCTAGCATAGATCCAAACGATGAGTTTTCAATAACCTTAATTAAATTGTCAAAAGCAGGTGATAAATCGACTTTATGAATAATAGGAGACAAATCTATTGACGGTGATGACTGCTCATTGTTGGAAGATAAAAAACGTTGGATATTTTCTTGTGTAAAAAACTGCTCCATCATTAATTCGCGAATACCCAATTTAAAATCTTCAAACCTAGCGGGAATAACACCTGAACCATAAAGACCTGGCACTTTTTCAAATAACATATGTATTGCTAACCAATTGGTAACCGCTCCCGATAAAGCAAAAATACCTACAGTAAAGACAATATGATTATCAATAAAGTAACCTATTAACGTACATAACAGCGCAATTAAATTAACAATCAAACTTTTACTCACAACAACTCCAAACACATTAAAATAATTTAAATTAAGGGTTGATATAATACCAATCATCGTAAAAAACACATAACAATTATCTATTCAATTGAATTAACCTCTCTATACAAAAATAAAGTACGTTTTGATTCAACATCATGATTTGATTTTTAAAACTATGGGAATCAATAATTTTTGTATCTCAGTATTCCTCTAACCACAATACTTTTTCATATAATCCTGCATCTGTTTTATATGCGATCTACTTTAATATTTATCTTAAAGTGAATCACAGCACTCACAAATCTACGCAATAAAAATGTATTAATATTTAATTACATTTTTTGGCTAATAATGATTTAAAACGATAAAACCTTAAGTTAGAATGATCGTTCATTCTAAAATAAAGAGTACTAATCTATGCAGTTTTACCGTATCGGTCTATTTTTTGTATCGGCCATTGTTGGTTCTATTGCTTTAACGGGTTGCGATAGCGCAGCAGAACAAGCTAAAGCACCAACTCATCAAGCAATACCTGTTGGCGTTGTTACATTAAAAAGCCAAGCACTTACCCTTAAAAAAGAGTTACCAGGTCGTATCAGCGCGTTTCAAATTGCTGAAATTCGTCCCCAAGTTAGTGGCATTGTTCAATCACGTTTATTTATTGAAGGTAAACAAGTAGAACAAGGCCAAGCACTTTATCAAATCAACCCAGCTACATTTAAAGCAGAATTAGCCGCAAGTGAAGCGGCTGTAGCAAGAGCTCAAGCGAGTATTGCCAGTAGTAAATCTAAAGCATTTCGTTATAGCAAGTTGCTAAAAATTAAAGCCGTAAGTCAGCAAGATTATGATGAAGCTGACGCCGCCTACAAACAAGCAAACGCAGAATTACTAACCGCACAAGCACAACTACAAACCGCACAAATCAATCTTGATTATAGTCAGGTCTCATCCCCCATTAGTGGCCAAATAAGCAAATCGAATGTGACTGTAGGTGCCTTAGTCAGCGCTAATCAAACCATGGCACTTGCCACCGTGACTCAACTCGATCCTATTTATATTGATTTAACGCAATCCAGCAATGAACTGACAAAGTTTAAAAAATCTATAGCTTCAGGTTTATTAAGTGTTGATTCTGCAAATCAAACTGATGTTGAACTTACCATGGAAGATGGCTCAATTTACCCTCATAAAGGGACTTTACAGTTTTCAGAAGTCACCGTTGACCCAAGCACTGGATCAGTAACATTACGTGCGAAATTCCCAAATCCAGAAAAACTTTTATTGCCTGGTATGTATGCACGCGCATCAATTGTTGAAGGCGTAAAAGCCAAGGCTATTTTAGTACCACAACGTGGCGTAACTCGTAATTCTAAAGGTGAACCTACAGCGCTGGTAGTAAGTAAAGACAACACAGTTGAAAGCAGAGTACTAACAATTGATCGTTCAGTTGGCGCTAATTGGTTAGTCACCAATGGATTAGATGAAGGTGATAAATTAATTGTTGAAGGCCTCCAAAAAATCCGTCCAGGTGCACCTGTTCAGCCTACTGAAGTTAATTCGTCAGCCACCAAAGCACAATAACGGAGAACCTGAATGTCACGATTTTTTATCGATAGACCTATATTTGCTTGGGTACTTGCTATTGTAGTAATGCTAGCAGGTATTTTAGCAATTAATAGTTTACCTATTGCGCAATATCCTTCCATTGCACCGCCCGCTATTAGTATTACGGCTAACTATCCGGGAGCATCAGCTCGAACGCTTGAAGACTCAGTAACTCAAGTTATTGAACAAAAAATGAAAGGATTAGACGGCTTGTTATATATGTCGTCTACTTCAGAATCAAGTGGTTCTGCAACGCTTACTTTAACGTTTAGTGCTGATACCGATCCTGATATTGCACAAGTTCAGGTACAAAATAAACTCGCAACAGCAACACCTCTTTTACCTGAAGAAGTACAAAGACAAGGCGTAGTAGTCGCTAAATCAGCTCGCAACTTTTTACTTGTAGTAGGTTTTGTATCGCAAGACGGTAGCATGAATAATATCGATATTGGTGATTATGTTTCATCAAATGTACAAGATATTGTCTCGCGTGTTAATGGTGTTGGTGAAGCTCAGCTCTTTGGTTCTCAATATGCCATGCGAATTTGGTTAGATCCGGCAAAATTACAAAATTTCAAATTAACGCCTGCTGACATTAATGCAGCGATCACGGCACAAAATGCACAAGTATCTGCTGGCCAACTTGGTGGAATGCCTTCAATAGCAGGGCAACAGCTTAATGCAACAGTTACAGCACAAAGCCGTTTACAAACACCTGAACAATTCGAACAAATTTCAGTTAAAACAAACCCTAACGGTTCAATCGTTCGCCTTAAAGACGTAGCAAAGGTTGAACTAGGCGGTGAAAACTACGGAGTAGTTGCCCGCTTTAATGGTAAGCCTGCTGCAGGTTTAGGTGTAAAACTGGCAAGCGGGGCTAATGCGCTTGATACAGCCCAAGGTGTTAAAGATGCACTTAAAGAACTTGAACCATTCTTCCCTGAAGGTTTAGAAACGGTTATTCCTTACGATACAACGCCATTTGTATCACTCTCTATTGAAAAAGTTATACATACACTTATTGAAGCTGTCGTATTGGTATTTGTAGTTATGTATCTGTTTTTACAAAACTTCAGAGCAACACTTATTCCTACTATTGCTGTGCCCGTTGTATTACTTGGAACATTTGCCATTTTATATACATTTGGTTACTCCATTAATACCTTAACTATGTTTGCTATGGTGCTTGCCATAGGTTTGCTAGTAGATGATGCGATTGTTGTTGTTGAAAACGTTGAACGTTTAATGAGTGAAGAAAAACTATCAGCGCTTGAAGCAACGCGTAAATCAATGGATGAAATTAAAGGTGCGCTTGTAGGCATTGCGATGGTACTTTCAGCGGTATTTATACCTATGGCATTCTTTAGTGGTTCTACCGGTGTTATCTATCGTCAATTTTCTATTACCCTTGTTTCTGCAATGGGTCTTTCAGTATTAGTTGCGTTAATTTTAACCCCAGCATTATGTGCAACATTACTAAAACCTAGTCATGTTCATAACAACAGTTCATTAATAGGTAAGTTCTTTTCTGGATTTAACCGTGGATTCGACAAAACCAATGCAGGTACGCAAGGTTTTGTTGGCCGAATGATTGCACATTCTAAACGCTATCTACTTATTTATGCCGTTATTGTTGGTGGCATGGTGTACGTATTTTCACACTTACCTACAGCATTCTTACCTGACGAAGATCAAGGTATTTTATTTAACCAAGTTATGTTGCCAGCAGGTTCAACAACTCAACAAACATTAGCTGTAGTTAAAAAAGTAGAAAATCATTATCTAAACGATCAATCAGAAGCGGTTAAGGGTATTTTTACTGTAACTGGTTTTAGTTTTGCTGGTTCAGGACAAAATTCGGCTATTGGCTTTGTTAGCTTAAAGCATTGGGATGAACGTCAACGTGACGATTTATCTGTTCATGCCGTTGCAGGGAAAGGCATGGGGTACTTTTCTACAATAAAAGAAGCCTTTGTTTTTGCTTTTCCACCTCCTGCTATTGTTGAGTTAGGTACAGCGAACGGTTTTAACATGTTCTTACAAGACCGAGTAGGCCTTGGTCACGACAATTTATTAGCCGCTCGAAACCAATTGTTAGGTTTAGCTAGCCAAAGTCCTATTTTGGCGGGCGTTCGCCCTAATGGTCAAGAAGACATGCCAGAATTACAACTTGATATCGACCTTGAAAAAGCTGAAGCACTCGGTGTGTCGCAAGCTAATATTAATAGTACGCTTTCTACCGCATGGGGTAGTCGCTATGTTAATGACTTTATCGACCGTGGTCGCGTGAAAAAAGTATATCTACAAGGTAATGCCGAGTCTCGTATGGTGCCAGAAGATCTTAACAAGTGGTACGTACGCAATAACAACGGTGATATGGTGCCATTTTCTGCATTTGCTCGTTCATTTTGGTCTTATGGCTCACCTCGTTTAGAGCGCTATAACGGCTTTTCTTCTATGGAGATTCAAGGTAGTGCTGCACCTGGTTACAGTACCGGGCAAGCTATGGATGAAATGGAACGTTTAGTTACCTTGCTACCAAAAGGTGTTGCTTCTGAATGGTCTGGTATATCGTATCAAGAGCGCTCAAGTGGTGGTCAAGCGCCCTTACTTTATGGCTTGTCTCTGCTGTTTGTATTTTTATGTTTAGCGGCGCTATATGAGAGTTGGTCGGTACCATTTGCGGTTATGCTTATTGTTCCTTTAGGTATATTTGGTGCGATTATGGCGGCGTTTGGCGGTGGATTATCAAACGATATTTACTTACAAGTAGGCTTGCTAACCACAATAGGCTTAGCGTCAAAAAATGCCATATTAATTGTTGAATTTGCTATTCACCAAATGGAAGAAGGACTGAGTGTTGTTGATGCAGCAATTGCAGCAGTACGCTTGCGCTTACGCCCTATTTTAATGACATCAATGGCATTTATTTGTGGTGTTATACCTCTTGCTATTGCCTCAAGTGCAGGATCTGGTGCGCAGAACGCATTAGGTATTTCAATTATAGGCGGTACGCTGGCATCCTCAATATTAGTCGTAATATTTGTACCTATGTTTTTTGTACTTGTCCGTCGAGTATTTCCGGGTAAACCGAAAAACTCTCCACAGGAGATCTCGAAATGAATATAAAAAAGCGTAATTCAAAAAAAGTACTCAGCTTAAGCGCTATCACACTGATTGTTTTAAGTGGTTGTCAATTAGCGCCTCAGCAACAAAAAATTGATTTACCTGTTCCTAATGCATATTCATCAGATTTGCCTCAAGAACAAGTTGTTCCGTTAAAGTGGCAGCAGTTTTTCAGTGATGAAAAGTTACAAACGCTGATAGCACAAAGCCTTGAACACAATAAAAACATGCAAATTGCTCTACTTAACGTACAGCGTGTGCGTGGTTTATATCAAATTGAAGATTCAGCATTATATCCTTCATTTGATATCAATGGTTCAGGTAGTCGCCAACAGTTACCCGCTGATTTATCAGGCACAGGTAATGCACGTATTAACTCTCAATACAGTGCAACTGTGGGCATTACTTCTTATGAGTTAGACCTTTGGGGTAAAGTACGAAATCAATCTGAACAAGCTTTGCAAACGCTATATTCAACAGAGCTGAGTCAATACAGCACACAAATATCATTAGTTGCTGAACTGGCCAATGCATGGCTAAACTTTGCTACCGATCAACAATTATTAACGCTTGCTCAAGAAACGCTTACATCTCAGCAAGAGTCATTATCGCTTACGCAGAAAAGCTTTGATTTAGGGGCAGCATCAAAAATTACACTCGAGCAACTTAAAAGCACAGTAGCTGCAGCTAAGGTAGATATTGCTACTTATAAACGCCTAGTAAAGCGTGACAAAAATGCCCTCAATTTGCTTGTAGGTAAACCAGTGTCGAACGATTTACTCCCCAACAAATCACTAAATTCATTGCTTAATTTACCTGCAGTGCCCGTTGGCTTACCTTCAGAATTATTAACGCAACGCCCTGATATAAAAGCGGCCGAACATCAATTATTAGCGGCAAATGCTAATATTGGTGTTGCACGTGCTGCCTTTTATCCAAGTATTAGCTTAACAGCCAATGCAGGCAGCGCTTCAAGTGATTTAGGTAACTTATTTAATTCAGGTTCTGGTACATGGAGCTTTGTGCCTTCGGTAAGTTTACCCATTTTTAATATGGGTCGAAATCAAGCAAGGTTAGATGTAGCACAAGCTGATCAACAAATTGCGCTTATGACTTATCAGCAAAAAATTCAGCAAGCTTTTCGTGAAGTAGCCGATGCATTAGCTGACCGAGAAGGCTATCAAGAACAGCTAACTGCGTTAAATATATTACTACAAAGTCGCCAATCAACCTTCGACTTATCAAAAGCGCGTTACGACAATGGAGTTGATAGCTACCTACAAGTACTTGACGCACAAAGAACTTGGTATAGCGCCCAGCAACAACAAATTTCAGGTCAACAAGCACTATTAGCTAGCCAAATTAGCTTATATAAAGTGCTCGGTGGTGGTTGGGAACAATCGGTAAAACTGGCCAAGTAATATTATTAAAAGTCTATTTTATTCAGTCAATAAACTGAAATTAAATAGACTTAAAAACCAAATTAAATGCATGGCATTTATATCGAACTTAAACGTTCGCTGAGGAGTTTCTTATGAAACCAAAAACGAAAAGACATACTGACCCAGCGTTAGCTGAAGCTCGTCGTAACCAAGTACTGACTGCAGCGGCTGATTGTTTTCGCCGTAAAGGTTTTCATGGTGCAGGTATGGCTGAAATATCAAAAACTGCGGGCATGAGTGCAGGACATATTTATAATTACTTTGAGAGTAAAGAAGCGATTATAGAGAGTATTATTGAACAAGATATGCAAGAAATGTTTTCTATATTTCAGCAGTTTAAAGAACAACCTGGAGACATGTTAACTATACTACTTGATGGCTTAAACGTAGGTGTACAAAGGCATATGGATACAGAAGCCTGTGCTGTAGATTTAGAAATGCTAGCCGAAGCAGGACGAAACAATAAAGTTGCTACTTTATTGCAAGATGCAGATACTCAAGCTCGCGATAGAATGTGGCAGTTACTGACCAGTGAACGTAGTATCATAAAAAATGCCTCTAAAGTTGAGCTAGAAAGTCGAATTAATGTTATTTTTTCAGTAATGGCAGGGCTATTATTAAGAAAAACACTTTATCCTGAGTTAACAGAAGAAACCGTATTAGTAGCACTACGTCCAACAATAAAAACATTACTTTTACCGTTTGAGTAAAAAAATTAGATAAACGATGAAAACAAAATTAATTACCAAAGAAGGTTACCAAAACCTTCAAAACGAATTAGATACGTTATGGCGTAAAGAAAGGCCAGAAACCACGAAAAAAGTCTCGTGGGCAGCCAGCTTAGGTGATAGATCGGAAAATGCAGATTATCAATATAACAAGAAAAGATTAAGAGAGATTGACCGCAGAGTTCGTTTCTTAACAAAAACATTAGAAGATATAAAAGTTGTTGAATATCATCCCCAGCAAGAAGGTAAAATATTTTTTGGTGCTTGGGTTACCCTTGAGAATGAAGAGGGAGAAATGCTTAAATTTAGAATTGTGGGACCTGAAGAAATATATGGTCGACACGATTACATCTCTATTGACTCTCCAATGGCACGTGCTTGCTTAAAGAAAGAAGTAGATGATGATGTGACTGTTAAAACGCCAGCAGGTATTAAAGACTGGTTTGTTACCCAAATAGATTATTTACCTTCTCTAAAATCCTAGTTCACAAGCGTGAACTACTTTGTCATGAATTCAATAAACGCTCAGCTAATTTATACCAAACGCATTAATACGTTTGGTATAAATAATCAATTAAGCGCTTGTTGTAAATCAGGAAAACTAACATAACCAGGGCATTTTTGTTTAAGCGAAGCTATCGTTTTATCGGCTTGTTCTGGTTGATTGGTGTAACGTTGAATTAAAGCTAAATACACGGTTGCGCTCGCATCCAAATCTTCAAGTACTAAATAATCAGGTAAGTCTAAAGCAAATTTATACTGCGTAGGTGACAACTTATTAAGAATAAGACTATAAAACTGTTGATAAATTTTATCCATTATCGTGATATTACCTCTGAGTTTATCTCTTTCTATAATCTTTAAGGCATTGAGGTAGGCTTCAATCGCTTCATCATTTTGTTTAAGTTGTCGATAGGAGTTACCCAAATTCCCCCAAACTTGATGAATGCCTCCAATGTTAGTGCTATCCATAACTTTTATCGCTGCAGATCTAAACTCTTGAGAAGCTTCAAAATTAGCTAGTTGATAATAAGCTTGTCCTAAAAACTCTTGCCCTAAATACGAGTTAGGTGCTAGATGATAAGCTTGTTGATAAGACGATAAGGCTTCTTGCGTTTGGCCTTGACATAGCTGCATTGAACCTAAATTAACATACGCCAGCTCGTTAGGATTTAGCTGACTAGCTTTTGTGAACGCTATAATTGCTGCTTTACTGTCTCCATTAAAATACTGAATGGTTCCTAAATTAAAATGATGCTTCCAGTAATCAGGCTCTATGTCTATCGCGCGTTGTGCAAAGGATGTCGCTTGAATTAAGGCATCAGGAAATTCAATAAGGTTTTGTCGATGAGCATCTAAATACGTCACGCTAACACCTGACAGCGCGTCTATATTTTTAGGCCAATTTTGTAAAATACTATGATATTGATTGATAGCTTGATCAACTCTACCGGAACGTCGCATCAAATTAGCCGAAGTTGCTAAGGCATAGTTATTATTAGGTTGAAGTGCCAAGGCAAGTTGGCAATGTTCATTGGCTTGCTCTAATTTTTGTTTTTCATTACCAGACCAACTCTCATCGATAAGCGACTCGCACATAGCAACATGTGCCTGAACAAAATCACTAAACGACGTAATTGCATTGTTTAAAAGGGTTTGTGCTCTTTTTATGTTTAATTCAGACTGTTGATTGTCTAATAATTTACGTGCTTTTAAATAGTTATCTTGCGCTAAAATAGAAGGATATAACTGTGCTTTATCGGCACCATTAAGTGATAAATAAAAATATAAATTATTCAGCACATTACTTGCCAGTTTTTGCGACTGTTGCTTTAACAAGCTGTGAGTAGTTACATCGGTCCAAATAAGCCTTTCTTGATTTTTATAATATAAATAATATTGTAATCCAATATATCGACTTACCTCATAAACTCTTATTGTTAGCACAGAATCTGATTGAAACTCTTGTGCAATATCGAAAGACCGATCTTGCTTAGATAATAAATTTTGATTAATTGTAATGGCTTTTATATTACTAGGAAGCTGCTGAATAATTCGCCGGGAGAGTCCTTTGGATAACGTATTATCAACATCTATTAATAAACTTACTTGCCCCAAAGGCAATAATGGCGTTTTGTGCTCTTTGTTGGTTAAAACTGAAAAAGGTTTAAACAACAAAATTCCAACAATGAATATAACGAAAAGAATCGTAAAAATAATAGCAGGTAATATATAGTTGGTTTTGTTTAGTGGTTCGGTTTTGTTTAGTGGTTCGGTTTTATTTGTTGGGTCGGTTTTATTTGTTGGGTCGGTTTTAACTGGATTGACGAATTGTTCTTTTTGTTCAAGCTCTTGCTGAGACAAATAAAGGGTATAAGGTTCTGCATCTAATGCGTTAGCAATTCGAGCTAAGGTATTTGGCGAAACGTTTTCTTCTCTAAAAACACGATTAACTAAATCTTTAGGAATGGTTTCTAAATTTTCTAATTCCGCTATTTTATGGGCTAACGCAGTTTGAGTTTTTAACCCTATTTTATGTAAAGCAGCTTCAAGCTTTATTCTGGATGCTTTAACACCTCTTTTTCGAGTGCGCTTCTCCACTTCAATATTCCTTATATTTTAGGTATATATTTCCCGTTAACCTATCGTTATAACTCTTCTATTATTTAATAAATACAGTAATGAATTGACGAAAACTATATCATCTATTGTTATATTTTATTTTTTCTAGTCTTACACTTCAAATTTTACTTGTCTACATTTTAACCTCAGTTATCTCTCCTTAAATATCGTTAACTCTCGATTCTAAAATTCCTTTTATTTGACACAATAAATCTGAAAATAAACAAGGTATTAGGTAATAACTCAATGATACTCATTGAATTATGGGTATATACCCGTTACCACTCAAGAGGCTATTTCAGAGTGCTTGAGCGATATCAATTCAAGGCAATGCTTTGTAATAATGGTCGTTCCCTTATAAAAAGCATTAACGACGAAGTGATTTTGCTCAAGCGCTTCTTTGATGGGTCTAAAAACAATTTATGCATCGTTATTAACTTTAGTCAGGTTCCTACATGGATGTAGGACATTAGGGTAACGCAGGAGCAGTTACCGAGAATAACCATGACGTAAACTTAATGCCTTGCCTAAATTGTTTTTAGTTCCCACTGAAACCTGCATCTTGAATGATAACGGGTATACGTTATCAGTAATAAAATTCGATAGGAATGAATAATTATGGTCACTAAAAAACGGATATCATTAATTTTATCTACTTTAATTTGTACGGGCTTAACGGGGTGTATGAGCACTTCACCTATAATGGGGGGCGGACAAGGTGGTGGAACAATTACAGGTTCAGCTGGCGGAGCAAATTCGCAAAACGCTAATACGCAATTAACAAAGTGTGACGAAGCTTTAGGCACAGTTAGCGTGTTTGAAGATACCAGTTTACCTTGGTGGTCAACCTATCGTAGACGCGTGCCTAATTTGGGTAGTACCAAACCTGTTATACGTTTAATGATACAACAGTCGGGTTGTTTTGTAGTCGTTGAACGTGGTGGTGCTATGGCAGCGATGCAACGAGAAAGGGCTTTGATGAATTCAGGTGAATCACGAAGTGGTAGTAACTTTGGTAAAGGTCAAATGGTGGCTGCCGACTTTACTTTGTCGCCATCAATTCAATTTGCAGAAAATAATACCAGTGGTATTAAATCTATTGCGGGATCTTTTTTAGGGCGTTTCGGTAATGTTGTTGCCGGAGGTTTCAAACAAAACGAAGCCGCCACCACATTATTATTAATAGAAAACAGATCGGGTGTGCAAGTTTCTGCTGCTGTAGGTAATGCAAAAAATTATGACTTTAGCTTTGCCGGAGGATTATTTAGCGGGGGTGCTTTTGCGGGTGCGGGTGGTTTTTCAAATACCCCCGAAGGTAAAATAATAACCGCTTCTTTTGCTGACTCTTACAACCAAATGGTTAAAGCCTTACGCAACTATAAAGCACAATCTGTTCGTGGTGGCTTAGGTAAAGGTGGGCTTTTACAAGTAGGTGGCGATGATGATCCAATGCCACAAGCGACACAGCAAAGCTCTGGAGCAAGTTTACAGGTAGCACACACTGAAGTGGTTCACACAAAACCTGTAGTTGTACACACCCAAAGAAAAACTAAAGTCTATACTAATCAAGATGATATCCATATTGATGCCTATGACGAAGATGCATTAGAAGATTACTACAGAGCGTTAAAAAGTGCGGTAACCTTTATGTCGTCATTTGCTAATTTTACACCTGAACAGTTAAAAGCTACGGGGAGTCAAAATATGTGGCCTGCTTGGTCTGGTATTGTTACTGGCCAACTTGAAACCTCTAAAATAGAACTTGAATCTTGGCCTTTAAGCGCCAAACAACAAGGTTGGAAAATTTTAGGTAAAAAAATTGAACAATATAATAAGCTCTTCAATAAACACAGAGCATCTATTCTGAATAACGACCAGTTTGAAGAACAATTAAAAACCTCAATTCAGCATTTTGATTTAGTTACTAAAGAATCGTTATTTGGTTCTTAATGTATCCAGCGCCACAATTTACTTTGTGGCGCTATAAAAACAAAATAGCAATAGCACTTCCCGAACTCATTAGCACTTTAAATACAAAATAGATCTTTCAACTGCCTAACAACACGCGTTATTATTCAAACTCACCAACATAAAATTTTTCATCTTGGGATTTAAGTTAAATGATATCTATTGCTGAGCAAATTGCTAAAGAGCTCAATGTTTCTCCTGTACAAATTAATGCTGCTATTACTTTATTAGACGACGGAGCAACAGTTCCCTTTATTGCTCGTTACAGAAAAGAGGCGACACAGGGGCTAGACGACAATCATCTTCGTCACCTTAATCAGCGTTTAACGTATATCCGCGATTTAAACGACCGTAGAAATGTCATTCTGAAAAACATTGAAGAACAAGGTAAATTAACACCCGCGTTATCTGATGCCTTAAACCAAGCAGATAACAAAACCCGCCTTGAAGATTTATATTTACCCTTTAGACCTAAACGCCGTACCAAAGGCCAAATAGCGATTGAAGCAGGTATAGAACCACTCGCAAATAAACTTTATAACGATTGGCGTTTAGTACCAGAAGCGGAAGCTACCGCTTTTATTAACAATGATGCTGGCTTTAGTGATGAAAAAGAAGTGCTCGACGGTGCAATGTCTATTTTAATAGAACGCTTTGCTGAAGACGCAAACTTACTACAAAAATTACGTAATCACTTATTAAAACAAGCGCACTTAACCAGTAAGGTTGTTAAAGCTAAAACACAAGAAGCCGCTAAATATAAAGATTACTTCGAACATTCAGAGCGCTTAAAATCAGTACCTTCTCACCGAATGTTAGCTATGCTACGTGGTCGCGCTGAAGGTTTTTTAAAATTAGCCATTAATGTTGACCCACAGCAAGAAACATCAAGCTACTCAAGTGCAGAACAATTGATCACCGAACATTTTAATTTACGCTTAACAGGCCAAGCATGTGCAGAGTTTTTAACCAAAGTGGTTCACAATGCATGGAAAACCAAATTAAGTGTCAGTTTAGAAACTGAATTAATTGGTAACTTACGTGAGCAAGCTGAAGTTGAAGCGATTAAAGTATTTTCAACTAACTTAAGTGATTTATTAATGGCTGCACCAGCCGGACCTAAAGTAACTTTAGGGCTTGATCCTGGCTTACGTACGGGTTGTAAAATTGCGGTAGTAGACGCTACAGGTAAGCTATTACATACCACCACTATTTTCCCTCATGCACCGCAAAATCACTGGGACAAGTCTGTTAGAACGCTAACCAACTTATGTCAGCAACATAAAGTAGAACTTATTGCGATAGGTAACGGTACAGCATCTCGCGAAAGCGATAAGCTAGCGGCTGAAGTGATCACAAGTTTAGATAAATTAAAACCAAATAAAGTCATTGTGAGCGAAGCCGGTGCGTCGGTATATTCAGCGTCTGAATTTGCAGCAAAAGAATTTCCAGATTTAGATGTTTCAATACGTGGCGCAGTTTCTATTGCAAGGCGTTTACAAGACCCACTTGCTGAGCTTGTTAAAATTGACCCAAAAGCCATAGGTGTTGGGCAATATCAACATGACGTAAGCCAAAGTCAATTAAGTAAAACCCTAGATGAAGTGATAGAAGATTGTGTGAACTCGGTTGGCGTTGATTTAAATAGTGCCTCAGTTGCATTACTTACGCGAGTATCAGGGTTAACAAAAACTATGGCACACAACGTAGTCGATTTTCGTGACGAGCATGGCCGTTTTAACAACCGACAAGAATTAAAAAAAGTAGCGCGTTTAGGTCCTAAAGCCTTCGAACAAGCCGCAGGTTTTCTCCGTATTGCAAATGGTAACAACCCCCTTGATCAATCAGGTGTTCATCCTGAAACTTACCCCGTAGTAGAAAAAATAATCGCACAACTAAACGCGAGCGTAAGCGATCTTTTAACCAATAGTGAGCAATTAAGTAACGTAAATATTGCCGAAGTTGTTACAGATGAATTTGGTGAAGTTACTGTTAAAGATATTATTAAAGAGCTTGAAAAACCCGGACGAGATCCAAGACCTGAATTTAAAACCGCAACCTTTAAAGAAGGCGTTAACACTATTAACGATCTTGAAGTAGGTATGATTTTAGAAGGTGTTATATCAAACGTTGCTAATTTTGGAGCTTTTGTTGATTTAGGTGTCCATCAAGACGGCTTAGTACATATATCGTCTTTAACCAATAAGTTTGTGAGCGATCCACGTGAAGTGGTAAAAGCTGGCGACATTGTAAAAGTTAAAGTAACAGAAGTGGATCCACAGCGTAAACGTATCAGCTTAACTATGCGCTTAGACGATACTATAGAGCAATCTCAAGCCTCTAAAAAGCAAGCTGACCGCAAACCTGAACATAAAGCCGAACACAGAAACAATAAACCAAACTACGCGAAAAAAGAACAACGAACGCATAAGCCTAAAGAAGCCAATAACGCAGTAATGGGTAATGCTTTTGCTGATGCTTTTGCTAAGTTAAAGAAATAAAAAGCGCCGCTATATATTTCTTTAACTTAGCAAAGCACAATATGTTATCAACGTTATAATACTTGCTATAAGACCTTATGATTGCTGAATTCAAACGCTCTTTTTCAAACATACCTCAACAAGCATGGGGCGCATTAAATACGTCGAATAATCCTTTTTTGTCGTATCATTTTTTTGAAGCATTAGAAGCAAGCAAATCAGCAAGTTTAGCACGTGGCTGGCAACCTCATCATTTAACCATTCACCAAGATGACAAAGTAAAAGCGGTTTTACCTTTGTACCTTAAAACGCATTCTTGGGGAGAATATGTATTTGATTGGGATTGGGCGAGAGCTTATGAAGAGCACGACTTAGAATATTACCCTAAGTTAGTCAGTACCATTCCATTTACGCCCGTAAGCTCTGATAAATTAATATCGCAAATCCTTACGCATCGCGATATTTTACAGCCCTTAAGCGACTACTGTAGCGAACACAACATTGCGAGTTGGCACTTACTTTTTTGCCCTAAAATAGAGAATATCCCAAGCGATGTATATGAACGTAATACCGTTCAGTTTCATTGGTTTAATAAAAACTATAAGTCGTTTGATGAATATCTTTCAACTTTCACTGCACGTAAAAGAAAGAACACACGTAAAGAGCGTGAATCAATAAAAAAGCAAAACATTAGTATACGGCAGGTAACAGGTGATCAAATAACTAAACAAGAACTCGACTTTTTTTATTTAACCTACCAACTCACCTATTTAAAACGACAACATACACCGCATTTAAGTTATGAATTTTTCGAGCGTATATTTAAAACATTACCCGCAAATATCGTACTTTTTATTGCAAGTCATAATGATACAGACGTTGCTTGTGCATTGTTTTTTTATGACGAAAGTCATTTATATGGCCGCTATTGGGGAGCTACAGAATCGTTTTCTAATTTACATTTTGAATTGTGTTATTACCAAGGTATAGAGTTTTGCATTCAACATAATTTACAAAGCTTTAATCCTGGCACACAAGGCGAACACAAAATCCAACGAGGTTTTGAACCCGTTATGACGTATTCATACCATTGGATCAAACATTCAGGGTTTCAGCCCGCCATTAAAGATTTTTGCAAACGTGAACAAGCTCATATGATAAATTACGCGCAGCAATGTGCTTTATCGTTACCTTTCAAAAACAATCAGGATACTGGCAATGATCAATAAACCTTTTTCACAAGCATCTGAAAACAACAAAGTCCATATTCTACCTATTTTACAGCAAGCATTTTCCACCGCTGATTCAGTGTTAGAAATTGGCTCAGGCACTGGGCAACATGCTGTATATTTTGCCAAACAACTTGCTCATGTAAATTGGCAAACAAGTGATCTAGCGGTAAATCATAGCGGCATAAATCAATGGATAGCCGAATACCCTTCAAGTAATTTACAGCCACCTTTAGCACTCGACTTATCAAAGCCGTGGCCCATAGAACATACATCAGCAATATATACCGCTAATACACTGCATATAGTCAGTTGGGAACTGGTAATCGCTTTTTTTGAAGGAGTAAAAAAACACCTACTCCCTAAAGGTAAGCTTTGTATTTATGGTCCATTTAACTACCAAGGTAAATTTACCAGCGAAAGTAATGCTAACTTTGAGTTATGGTTAAAACAACAACATGAATTAAGTGGAATACGCGATTTTGAGGCGGTTTTAACATTAGCGGAAAAGGCAGGGCTGACACTCGTTAAAGATCACGAAATGCCAGCAAATAATCGCTTATTAGAATTTATTAACCAATAGCTAACCAAGCCTTCGCTTTTTCAATGTCTTTATTGAGAAAGCGCTCGGTAGAAACGCAAGAACGCAGCTGAAATAAACTAAATTTCCATTTTAACAAACGGCTATCGCTTACAATCGCTAAGCGGTTGATGCCATTATATGGAGCAATGTATTGCTTAAATTGTTTCAATAATGTCAGCAACGTCCATCCGGTTAACTCATTATTTAATTTTAAAACAATATTTACTTCAGGAAATTCTTTTAACATCGATTCAAATATTGGAATAAACGCGTTGTTAAAATGTTCTTTGGTAAACGTTCCGTGTACTTGGGTAATAAGCGTATTATTTTTATGATGTATTTCTATCATATCACCTCCTTGTTAATGTGAAATGCAGTCTAGCTTAAATATCAATCAATTGTTAATGTTTTTTTAAATACAAAAATTCATCCAAACTCCCTTTTAAAAAATACGCCATTTATCGTAAATAAATCGCCACTAACAGATTTTCTCTTATAATGTGCATGGATTATGCTAGCTTATGGGGAAAAATATTGAGCTTCATATGTCTCAAATATAAGGCTATAACTATGTTAAAAAAAATAACTGTACTATTACTTATGTGTCTCCCCTCAACATCACTATTAGCAGCACAACTAAGCACCTCTGATTATCAAAAAGCTGAAAAACAACTATCAAAATATACAGATAAGCTCGTTACTGGGACAGTAGAAAGTCCTTTCTGGCAAAACAACCGTTTATTCTATAAATCACGTACTCAGCAAGGTGAACAATTTTTTGAAGTTAATCCTATTACTCAACAAAAAGCATTAGCTTTTGATCATCAAAAATTATCAAAAGCGTTAGCAGTTATTACTGACGCCGAAGTAAATGCTTACAATCTACCATTTAATACATTTACAGTAAGCCTTAACAATAAAATAGTCGTTAAAATAAAAGATAAACACTATCTTTGTGATTTAACAAATTACTTATGTGCATCTGATACTGATGCAAAAAAATCAAACGAAATGATTTCTCCAGACGGTAAATTGGCTGTTTTTATACGCGATTACAATCTATGGTCGCGAAATTTAAAAACGAATAAAGAAGTACAATTAACTAAAGACGGTATTAAAGATTTTGGATATGCTACAAATAACGCTGGCTGGATACGTAAAGATACACCAGTAGTTAAATGGTCGCCTGACTCAACCAAATTAGCTACCTTTAAGCATGACAGCCGCAATGTTGGCGATATGGCGCTAGTATCAACAAACGTTGGGCACCCAACAATAGACCAGTGGAAATACCCTTTACCCGGCGACGAACATATATTTGCTATACATCGTGTTGTTATTGATGTGCAAAAGCAAAAAATTATTCCGTTAGATATGCCTGCAGATCCACATCGCTCATCAATTACCGATCACGTGGCAGGCAATAATGGTGAGTTTCTTGACATAGATTGGGCACATAACAGCAAAAACTTCGCCTTTATTTCTTCAAGCCGAGATCATAAAACCGCTACATTAAAAATTGCCAATGCTGAAAATGGACGAGTCAAAACCGTATATTCAGAAACAGAAGACAGCTTTTTTGAATCAGGCGTTAGTGCCATCAGTTGGAAATACCTTGATAAAACCAATGAATTTATTTGGTTTTCTCAGCGTAGTAATTGGGGACATTTTTATCTAATTGATAGCAAAACAGGCAAAATTAAAAACCAAATAACCCGAGGTGACTGGACCGTTCTTGAATTGCTCAGCGTAGATGAAAAAACAGATACATTATATTTTACTGGCGCAGGTCGTGAAGGTGGAGATCCTTATTTTAACTACCTTTATAGCATAAACAAAAATGGTAAAAACCTTACTTTATTAACTCCTGAGAAAAAACATCATCGTGTCAGCATGAATGAAGATAACACCTACTTTTTAGATCGCTTTTCGACCCCAGAACAAGCAGAAGTCAGTGTTATACGTGAAACACAATCAAATGAAAAGTTTACACTAGAGACTATGGATATTAGCCAACTGACCGCAACAGGATGGGCTCCACCAACACCATTTATTGTTAAAGATCGCAACAACGAGCACGATATTTACGGTTTACTCTACAGACCAAGTCATTTTGATAAAAACAAAAGCTATCCTGTTGTTAACTATATTTACCCTGGTCCACAAGTAGGAAGTATACGTGGTCGCCATTTCAGGACCGCTAGAGGCGACAATCAAGCTTTAGCTGAACTAGGCTTTATCGTAGTAGAAATTGACGCTTTAGGAACACCTGGACGTTCAAAAAGTTTTCATGAATTTTATTATGCCAACATGGGCGACAGTGGTTTACCGGATCAAGTAGCAGCAATTAAACAACTCGCTAAAAAGCACTCATGGATAGATATTGATCGTGTTGGAATTTGGGGACATTCAGGCGGTGGTTTTGCATCAACAAAAGCCATGTTCAGTTACCCTGATTTTTATAAAGTTGCCGTTTCAGAAGCTGGTAATCACGACAACCGTAACTATGCTGATGAGTGGGGTGAAAAATACCACGGTTTATTGGTTAACAACGAAAACAAAACCACGAATTATGACAGCCAAGCAAATCAACTTTTTGCCGACAAACTTAAAGGTAAACTCCTACTTGTACACGGAACATTGGATACCAACGTAACACCATACAACACATTAATGGTGGTTGATGCACTCATAGAAGCTAACAAAGATTTTGACATGTTAATGTTACCCAATAGAGGTCATGGTTTTGCCCGAGAACCTTACATGGTACGTAAGCGTTGGGATTATTTTGTTACACATTTAATGGGAGCAGTGCCTCCTAAAGAGTTTAACTTTAGTTCAACCGTAAAATAAAACCGGTCATCAATAAAAAGGGAGTATCTACTCCCTTTCTCCCATAACTTTCCTGCTTTACAGAATAAAGCTTACTCTATTTATTTAGCTGTATAAAAAGAGAGCAAAACGATGTTATTTTACACTTTTATTTACTTGTAAGTGTTATTCTACTTGTGCATAGTCTCTGATACTAATATGCTATCAGGCACTGTTTTTAACCTAGTTTTCATCATTAGAAAATAAAATATAAAAGGAAACCGCTGTTCATGCCTGAACAGGAAATAGAATTCAAGGGAACTAACTTTACCCTTTCCGTTATACGCATCGAAAAAAACGATTTAACGTTATTAGATTCCCAATTAAAAAATAAAATTGCGCAAGCACCTCAATTTTTCAAATGTGCTCCCGTTGTGGCTGATATTAGTGAAATTGAAACGTTCTTTGATTTTACGGCCCTCAAACAAATTATTGAAAATAATAACTTTGTACTTGTTGGCATATGCGGTCATACATCTCCTGAGCAAAAAACAGCAGCACAAGATGCTGGCTTAGCCATAGTTAACAAAGGTTCAGCGCAACAAAATAAACGAACAGAAATTCAAAAACCACAGCCAGAAGCACAAACTCCGGTTGAAACAACGGTTATTGAAAATACTCCAACAAAAATTATTAAAGGCCAAATTCGTTCTGGTCAGCAAATTTACGCTAAAAATACCGATCTCATCATTATGGGTTCTGTGGGTAATGGGGCTGAAGTCATCGCTGATGGCAACATTCATGTATACGGTACTATTCGTGGTAGGGCTATTGCAGGTGCAAGCGGACAACACGAAAGTAAAATATTCTGTCAAAACTTGCAAGCTGAACTAGTGTCTATTGCCGGTGTTTACATGCTAAGTGAGCAACTAACCGAGCATGCAAATTTACCACAGTGCATTCAAGTTGAAGATCAAAAAATTGTATTTAACCCATTAAATTAGAAAACTAAGAAAGGAAAAATCATGGCTAAGGTTATCGTTGTGACCTCAGGTAAAGGCGGAGTTGGTAAAACAACTTCTAGTGCTGCAATTGGCACAGGTCTAGCTATAAAAGGCTTTAAAACCGTAATTATCGATTTTGATATTGGATTACGTAATTTAGATTTAATTATGGGTTGCGAACGTAGAGTAGTTTATGACTTTGTTAACGTTATTAAAGGTGAAGCAACACTTAATCAAGCCTTAATTAAAGACAAACGCACGCCAAATCTATCAATACTACCCGCGTCACAAACACGTGACAAAGACGCGTTGAATAAAGAAGGCGTTCAAAAAGTATTAGATGATCTTGCTGAAGCAGGCTTTGAATATATTGTATGTGACTCACCGGCAGGTATTGAAACAGGTGCAATTATGGCACTTTATTTCGCTGATGAAGCCATAGTAACAACAAACCCTGAAGTATCATCAGTACGAGATTCAGACCGTATTTTAGGTATGTTAGCAAGCAAATCACAACGTGCTGAACAGGGCAAAGAGCCCGTTAAAGAACATCTATTGTTAACACGCTACAACCCAGAGCGTGTAACACGTGGCGACATGCTGAGTGTAGAAGATGTATTAGACATTTTAGCGATTCCGTTACTTGGCGTTATTCCTGAGTCACCTGCTGTATTAAAAGCATCTAACTCCGGCTCTCCTGTTATTCTAGATACTGAAAGTGATGCTGGCCTTGCATACGGAGACGCTGTAGATCGTTTAATTGGTGAAAAAGTTGAATTTCGTTTTATAGAAGAAGAAAAGAAAAGCTTACTGCGCCGCTTATTTGGAGGTTAAACATGTCGCTTTTAGATTATTTTCGAAGTAAAAAAACTACGCAAACCGCTCAAACGGCAAAAGAGCGACTTCAAATTATTGTTGCTCACGAGCGTGGACAACGTAATAGTCCTGATTATTTACCTGCAATGAAGCAAGATATTATTGATGTTATCCGTCGATATGTACCCATTGATTCAGATCAGGTCACGGTTAATCTAGACAATAAAAATGATAATTTAAGCGTATTAGAACTTAACATTACTTTACCTGACGATAAACGCTAAACATCGAACATTAAGTAAAGATTCTAATACCGTTAGAATTATAAGGGGGGTTATACCAAGGGGTATCCCCCTTTTTTTATGCGCAAAATTGGCTATAAAACATTCATTAAAGTTGCGCCAGATCAATACATAATAACAATGGAGGAATACACTTAACATTAAAGAACAGCAAGTAAACAAGGATATATTATGACATTACAAAAACATGATCTGCACCACGAATTCCCTGAATACAGTAAAGAAATTCATCATTTAAAAATGACGAACAACCACTTCGCTAAACTCTTTAACGAATATCATGAACTCAATAATGAGGTTGTTAAAATTGAGCAAGGAGTCGAAAATACCTCTGATGAGTATTTAGACCAACAAAAAATCAAACGTTTAAGCTTAAAAGATGCGTTGTTTTCCATTATAAAAAAAGAACAAGTTTCAGCTTAGCCCCATTTAAAAAGGAGTACAGTTTGCACTCCTTTTTACTTTTAGCCAGTAATATTTACGGGTTAAGTTTATACAAAACATGCTCAAGTAAAGGGCTGTTTAAGGATGATTAAAGGTATTGCCTGTATTTTCCATTCCAATACGCTACATCACTTTCTCTGAGGGCTTATTTCGCTTAGCCGTAAAAGATACAACTTCTTTGAGTTTTAGCTCATTAAAAGCAAACTCAAGTGACTTTTTAGCTGCCTCTGTTGCATAGCCTTTATGCCAATATTGACTATCGAAACGCCAACCAATTTCAACAGCGGACGAAAATGGTAAACATTCAGGCGCTTGTTTTAAACCTGTAAAACCAATAAATTGATTACTCTGCTTTTCTTCAACAGCCCAAAAGCCCCAGCCTTTATCATCAATAAAAGCAGCTAGTTTATTTGCTATAGCGTTACTCTCATCTTGAGTTAATAGCTGAGGAAAGTATTTCATCATCTTTGCACAGGCATTCATTTGTGCAAAGGGCTTAAGATCGCTAGCTCGCCATTGCCTTAGTAATAGTCTTTGGGTATGAAGTTCAATTGGGTTTGGCATACGTAAACTAGATTTAAATAAAAATCCGGCATAAAGAGTCTTATTTAATAGCAACTTAGCTTAAAGTTATTAAGCAGCTATTAAATAAGACTCTTGGCCTTTATTCGAAAATTTAGCTTTACGTTGATATGCACCTTTACCTTTTTTAGGTTGAACAATTTGCTGTTTGTAAAGTTTAGAGGTAACCATAGCAGCTAAAAAATTATCTTTGATAGTGCCTCGTCCTAGCTCAACTTGAGCTTTATTAGTTTGTTTTTTACCTTTCATTTTATTTCTCTTTTAGTTTAAATTTAATACAAAAAATGCGCGCGTAATAACCTCGGTTATTACGCGCGCATTCTAGGCGCATAGTTTTAAAAAAGCTATAATAATTTTTAACTATTAGATGTAAGCGAAAGCATCCGCAAACATATTGTCTTTATTGACACCGCGCGCAACAAAGTCATCTCTTACTACCCCTACCATTTCAAAGCGGCCAGCAAGATAAATATCGTAATCTTCTAGGTTTTTAATATCATTCATTACCACTTTATGAACCATACCTACTTTGCCAGTCCAGTCATCGTGTGGCGTTTCAACTACCGTATGAAACTCACCTTCATTTAGCTTAGCGATAATGGCAGCTGATTCGTCTAATTCATAACAAGCGCTAGGCTCTCGAAGCCCCCAATAAACAATAACTTTTCTTGAAGACTGTTCTTGAGATAAGTACTCAAACATAGATTTGATATAAGAAAACCCTGTACCGCCTGCAATTAATAATAAAGGTTTAGTACTTTCTTCACGTAATTGCGCATTACCCAGTGGTAATTCAACTGTGACTTCTTTATTATTTTTAATATGTTCGATCACTTGCATAGGGTAGCTATCTGCAGAAAAAGCACCTATTTGTAATTCAATCAATTCGTTATTTGGTGAACTTGCGATAGAAAAAGGTCGCTTGTCATCATCACTCAAGACAAAATTTAAATATTGCCCTGGCATAAAATTTACTGCTTGTTCAGGTTTTAACAAAACCTTATATACATAGGGAGTAAGTGCTTCTAATGAAGCGACCTGGCACTTAATTACATTCATTTGTTAAACCTTAACCACTTAAAATACTCATATCATTAATCAATTTTTTGATGAAATCAGTATAGAACCTATAAATAATGACCTTAGTCACTTATGTGTTTTTTTCTTCGTTTGTATCGCCGAATATATTTAGCTCATCCCATAAGCCATCAACTTCGTCTTTAATTGCTTCTGTCATCACGATAGGTTCTCCCCATTCGCGATTGGTTTCACCAGGCCATTTGTTGGTGGCATCTAATCCCATTTTAGAACCTAAACCAGAAACAGGAGAGGCAAAGTCTAAATAGTCGATAGGTGTGTTTTCAATCATCACGGTGTCACGGCTTGGATCCATGCGTGTAGTCATAGCCCAAATCACATCTTTCCAATCTCGCGCATTTATATCGTCGTCACACACAATAACAAATTTAGTGTACATAAATTGACGTAAGAATGACCAAACCCCCATCATGACACGCTTAGCATGACCCGCATATTGCTTCTTGATGGTTACTACAGCTAAACGATACGAACAGCCTTCTGGCGGTAAGTAAAAGTCTTGAATTTCAGGAAATTGCTTTTGTAAAATAGGCACAAATACTTCATTTAAAGCTACACCTAAAATAGCAGGCTCATCAGGCGGTCTACCTGTGTATGTACTATGGTAAATAGGATCTTTACGATGCGTAATATGCGTTACCGTAAATACTGGGAAATTGTCCACTTCATTGTAATAACCGGTGTGATCACCATAAGGACCTTCAGGCGCTATTTCATCGGGATCTAAATAGCCTTCCAATATAATTTCGGCAGTAGCAGGTACTTCTAAATTATTACTAATACATTTGGCTACTTCTGTTTTACTGCCACGTAACAATCCAGCAAAAGCATATTCGGACAAGGTATCAGGTACTGGAGTTACCGCACCCAAAATAGTAGCAGGATCAGCCCCTAAAGCGACAGATACAGGAAATTTTTCACCCGGATGTTCTTTTTTCCATTCTTGAAAATCTAATGCACCACCACGATGAGATAACCAACGCATAATTAGCTTATTTTTACCCAATAACTGCTGACGATAAATACCGAGGTTTTGGCGTTCTTTATGAGGGCCACGTGTAACTGTTAAACCCCACGTAATAAGTGGAGCAACATCGCCAGGCCAACAGGTTTGAATAGGTAAAGCTGTTAAATCTACATCATCACCTTCAATAACAACTTGCTGACAAAGTGGCTTTTTAACCACTTTAACGGGCATATTTAATACTTGTTTATATACAGGTATTTTTGATAATGCGTCTCTAAAACCTTTTGGCGGCTCTGGCTCTTTTAGCATCGCCAACAGCTTACCAACCTCTCTTAAAGCATTAACATCAGGTTGCCCCATAGCTAAAGCAACACGCTCTGGAGTACCAAAGAGATTTGTTAATACGGGAATGGTATGACCCACAGGATTTTCAAATAATAGTGCCGGACCACCTAAGCGTAATGTTCTATCACTTATTTCGGTCATGGCTAATTCAGTCGATATCGGTTTAGATATACGTTTAAGTTGACCTATTTTTTCTAATTGCGCTATAAAGTCACGCAAGTCACTGTATTTCATAAAAATAAACTTATAGTAAAGAGTGAGCTATTTAAAAACGAAAACGCCAGCAATTAATGCTGGCGTATTAACAAATGAATCAGTGTTATTTTCTTTTCATTGAATCGAAAAACTCATTATTTGTTTTGGTCATGGCCAGCTTATCAATCATAAACTCCATGGCATCAATCTCGCCCATTTCGTGAACTATTTTGCGTAAAATCCACATTTTTTGTAGTTCATCAGGCTTAGTGAGTAATTCTTCACGACGAGTACCACTGCGATTAAAGTGAATTGCTGGGAATACACGTTTTTCAGCAATTTTACGAGAAAGATGTAATTCCATATTACCCGTACCTTTAAACTCTTCGTAAATAACTTCGTCCATTTTAGAACCCGTATCTACAAGAGCTGTAGCGATAATAGTTAAACTACCACCTTCTTCAATTTTACGAGCTGCACCAAAAAATCGTTTTGGACGATGTAATGCATTAGCATCAACACCACCAGTAAGGATTTTACCTGACGAAGGAATTACCGTGTTGTAAGCACGTGCTAAACGGGTAATTGAATCTAATAAAATAACAACGTCTTTTTTATGCTCAACTAAACGTTTAGCTTTTTCAATTACCATTTCGGCTACTTGAACGTGACGACTTGCTGGTTCATCAAAAGTAGAAGCGATAACTTCGCCTTTAACCAAGCGTTGCATTTCAGTTACTTCTTCAGGACGTTCATCAATAAGTAATACCATTAATTCGCAGTCAGGATTATTGTGGGCAATACTTTGCGCAATATTTTGTAATAAAAGCGTTTTACCTGCTTTAGGTGGAGCAACAATAAGCCCACGTTGACCTTTACCTATAGGTGAAGCTAAATCTAAAACTCGTGCTGTAATATCTTCTGTAGAACCATTACCACGTTCCATGGTTAAACGGCCGATAGGGTGGATAGGAGTTAGGTTTTCAAAAAGGATTTTATTGCGAGTGTTTTCAGGACGGTCAAAATTTACTTCGTTAACTTTTAAGAGGGCAAAATAACGTTCGCCGTCTTTGGGTGGTCGAATCTTTCCGTGAATACTATCACCTGTACGCATACTAAAGCGTCTAATTTGACTCGGTGATACATATATATCGTCTGGTCCAGCTAAGTACGATGAGTCAGCAGAACGTAAGAAACCAAATCCATCTTGTAGTATTTCTAATACGCCACCGCCAAATATGTCTTCACCACTTTTGGCATGTGATTTTAAAATAGCAAAAATAATATCTTGTTTACGAGTACGAGCTAAATGCTCTAGCTTCATTGATTCGGCTAATTCAACCAATTCACTGATTGATTTTTCTTTAAGTTCGGTAAGATTCATATTAGGAGGTTCTTAAACTAGTTTTACGTTGTGATACACAATGTATTTTGCGATAAACGATTAGGGTTGGAGTTGTTAAGGTATTCTTGAAGAACAAATTTAGCACTATTTTATAAATAGGTAAAGGAAGATCCTATTTATCGCCATATTTTTTGAATATTATGGTAAAAAATCAACTATATTGTATATTTTATCACTTGAAAGACTTCAATACTGTTTTTTATTAATCAACGAACCTGTTAAGCTAGCGCCATGAAAAAAACACACTTATCAGAAATAAAGTTCTCAGAACTTGATCTTGCGCCGCAAGTAATAGAAGGCCTCAATCAAATGGGGTTTGAATACTGCACATCCATTCAAGCTAAATCATTGCCTGTATTAGTAAAAGGTACTGACATTGCAGGCCAAGCACAAACAGGCGAAGGGAAAACTATTGCCTTTTTGGCAGCCACTTTCCATACCTTACTCAGTAAACCTAAACCTGAACATAATCAGCCTCGTGCATTAATCATGGCTCCAACACGTGAATTAGCGATTCAAATACATCGAGACGCTATCGAAATGGCAAAAGCAAGCGGCTTAAAAGTAGCGGTTGTTTACGGTGGTGAAGGTTATGAATCACAACGCCAAGAATTAGAAAACGGTGTTGATATTCTTATTGGAACTTGTGGCCGTTTACTCGACTACTTAAAACAAGGGATATACAACTTAGGCAATATTGAAGTTATTGTACTTGATGAAGCAGATCGCATGTTCGATTTAGGCTTTATTAAAGATATCCGCTATATGTTCAATAAAATGCCTCCGGCAACTGAACGTTTAAGCATGCTATTTTCAGCAACACTATCTTTTAGAGTAAAAGAATTAGCATTCGAACATATGAATGATCCTGTTAGCGTTGAAGTAGAGCCGGATCAAAAAACTAATATTCGCATCTCTGAAGAGCTATTTTATCCTTCAAATGAAGATAAAATGCGACTATTACAAACTTTACTTGAAGAAGAATGGCCAGAAAAAGCCATTATATTTGCTAATACAAAACATGTTTGTGAAAGATTACATGCCCACTTAGATGCTGATGGTATACGTGTTGGCCTATTAACTGGTGATGTACCACAAAATAAGCGCTTGAAAATTCTTGAGCGATTTACCAACGGGCAATTAGACGTTTTAGTCGCAACGGATGTTGCCGCGCGTGGTTTACATATACCACTAGTAACCCATGTTTTTAACTACGACTTACCTGACGATTGTGAAGATTATGTTCATCGCATAGGTAGAACTGGTAGAGCTGGAGC
Source organism: Pseudocolwellia agarivorans (assembly GCF_002000085.1). Lineage (GTDB taxonomy): Bacteria > Pseudomonadota > Gammaproteobacteria > Enterobacterales > Alteromonadaceae > Pseudocolwellia > Pseudocolwellia agarivorans. The sequence continues at coordinate 206,168 of NZ_MUZU01000005.1, read as the reverse complement.
TTCGGGACAAGCGATTAGTTTTGCTTGTGAAGATTCAGTATTTAACTTACCGGCGATTGAAACTTATATTGAACATTCGCTACCCGTAAGTAAATATGATCCAGAATCATTAATTACAGATTTTCCAACACCAAAACCAGTGATTCGTCGCCATAAGCCGCATAATGGTGGTCAAAACAGAGGACGTTCACAATATAATAAGGCTCGTAGAAGTTAATTATTTATGACAATGTCTCCTTTATATGCCGTTCTCGACTTAGGGTCTAACAGTTTTCATATGTTAATAACTCGGTTAGTTGCTAATAGTGTACAAACCGTAGATAAAGTTAAAAGAAAAGTACGTTTAGCATCAGGATTAAACCATAAAAATAAACTCAGTAACGAAGCCATGTTACGCGGTTTAGAATGTTTACATTTTTTTGCTGAACGCCTACAAGATATCCCACCTGATAATATTAGAATTGTTGCCACAGCGACGCTAAGGTTGGCAACTAACTCCCAAGAATTTATTGATAAAGCAGAAAAAGTACTGGGACGTAAAATTATCGTACTCTCAGGCTTACAAGAAGCAGAGAATATTTATCTGGGTGTTGCTCATACAAGTGCGAGTGAAGACAAAAGACTGGTTTTAGATATAGGTGGAGCCAGCACAGAACTCATTGTTGGCAACGCTTTTGATGCTATTAAAGTGTCTAGCGTAAATATGGGCTGTGTTACATTTAATCAACAATATTTTGTTGGCGGAAAATTATCAAAAAGCAATATGGAGCAGGCTAAAGAAGAAGCTAAAAAAATATTAGCACCTTTAGTTGATGAATATAAAAGTATTGGCTGGCAATCGGTTTTAAGTAGTTCAGGTATTATTCAAGCTCTCGCTGAAATTCTTCGTGCTAACCATCAACCGGCTATTATTGCACTGTCTTTTTTATATTCTTTAGAAAGTGCATTAATTAATAGTAAAAATATTGATAATGTTTCTATTACAGGCTTAACCCTTGATAGACAGCCTGTTTTTGCGAGCGGTTTAGCTATACTGATTGCCGTATTTGAAGCTTTAGATATTACAGAATTACAATTGTCGAGTGGTGCATTACGCGAAGGCTTATTATATGAAATGCTTCCTAACATGCGCCAAATTAACATTAGACAGCGTACTGTAAACTCTCTGGCTGAAAGATTTCACGTAGACAAAGAACATGCTTCACGCGTATCAAACCAAGCGCAAGTTATTTTTGACAGCTTTAGCGAGCACTTGCCATTAAAGAAAGATAATAGCTTTAAATTATTATTAGCGAGCTGTGCATTACATGAAATAGGTTTACTGCTCGAATTTAAAAATCAACAAGAGCATGGTGCTTATATTATAAAGAATGCCGATTTACCGGGATTTGACCAAATTGATAAACAATTACTTGCCACCTTTATCCAACTACAAAAGTCGAATATTGATTTAAGTAAATTAAAAGAACAAACGGCTACAAGCTATAAAAACGCCTGTTATTTATTGATTATATTTAGATTGGCGATTATTTTTTGTCAAAGACGAAATGACAATGAACTTCCAACAATTACTACTAATATTTGTAATCGAAATATCTCTATACGCTTACCGCAAAAGTGGTTGAAATCTCACCCATTAATGATAGATGAACTCACACAAGAAAGCTTATATTTAGGGACTTTAGGTGTATCGTTAACTCTATTAGATGATCTCAATTTAGAATAACCAATAGTATTAATTATACCAAACGCATTAATGAATTGAGCTACTAAACGCAAAAAACGAGTATCCCTTGCGAGATACTCGTTTTTAAAAACTTTATAATTACATTTTAGCGAATTTGTATCGCTGGAGCTGTATTAATTTCTCCGTCTGATGATATTGTTGCTGCGTTATTGTCACACAATAATACGGCCACACTGCCATCTTGTTGCTCTCGAATATAAGCGAGATCGTAACCAAATTGTGTCAAGCTGCTCGCAGCAAATTTTTGCGCTAATGATAGCTTATCCCACAAAGTTGACTGATCTTCTACACTTACTCTCCTTTCTAGTAACGCCTCCCTTTCTAAAATCGCCTGCATAATTAACCTCTTTACGATAAAAAACTAGAAAAGTTTTGTTCATTAATCTTACCGTACGCGAGTTTAATTTTTTATGCAACTGTTTAAATTTTAAACTAACAATAATTTTACCAACAAATAACATTTTTTTTACATTCGTTTGATTGCTATGTATTTCCATGTATAAATTATGAAAAACACTAAGTATAATCACGATATTATTTATGTATGGATTTGTATTTTATGGGCCAAGTATTAACAGAACTCGTTTCTTTATTGCAGTTAGAGAAAATAGAAGATGGTATCTATAGAGGTCAGTCTCAAGATCTAGGTTTTAAAGCTTTATTTGGTGGCCAGGTTATGGGGCAAGCCGTATCTGCAGCACAGGAAACTGTTGCAGAAGATAGAGTCATACATTCACTACATTCATACTTTTTGAGAGCAGGTGATGCAAATAAACCCGTTGTTTACGAAGTAGAGAACCTACGAGATGGTAGGAGTTTTAACACCCGAAGAATTAAAGCCATTCAAAATGGTAAACCAATATTTTATATGACGGCTTCATTTCAAGTGACAGAGAAAGGTTTTGAACATCAAGATCTTATGCCAAGCGTACCGGGACCTGATGACGTTAAGTCGTATAACGATTTTATTTTTGATCACCAAGAATACATACCTGAAAGTATTCGTGGGAAATTTTTAGCCGAGAAGCCCATCGAAGTTAGACCCGTGCAAGAATACAACTGGGTACATCCAGAAAAGTCAGATCCACTTTGCCAAATGTGGATAAAAGCAAATGGTTCATTGTCTGATGATCCACGCACACACTTTTGCATGTTAGCTTACTGTTCCGATTTCCAGTTTTTAACAACGTCTTTAATGCCGCATGCTGCTAGCCATTGGCACCCTAACTTTCAAATAGCTTCAGTTGATCACGCGATGTGGTTTCATCGCCCTTTTAAAATAGATGAATGGTTACTGTATTCTACTGATAGCCCATCGGCTTGTGGCGGAAGAGGTTTAGTAAAAGGACAAATCTATAATCAAAAAGGTGAGTTAGTTGCATCCACGATGCAAGAAGGTGTGATAAGACAACGCTAGTTGTCTCAGTGGTTACTTGTAAAATAATAAGTAACCACATTTATTAACTTTAATCTTTATCGACAATTTTACGCCAATCATTACCCGTGGGGTGCTGAAAAATACGCAAACCAAATAATGGCGCCATAGCAAATATATGATCAAAAATATCTGCTTGAATATTTTCATATCTCGCCCAATTTTGATCATTACTAAAACAATACAGTTCTAATGGAATACCTGACTCTGTTGAAGCTAGCTGCCTCACCATACAAGTCATTTCATTATGTACTTTAGGATGTTGCTTTAAATAGGCCTCAATATAAGCTCTGAATGTACCTATATTAGTTAACTGTCTACTATTCGTTATATCGTTAGGATCTAAATTTAATGCTAAACAAGATTCATGTATCTCTGCTTTTTTTTCTGCTAAATACTTAGCCAACAATTTAATTTTAGCTAACGCTTCTAATTCACTGCTTTGATAAAATTTAACACTATTAATATCTATAATAACCGAGCGCTTAATACGTCGACCACCCGAATGTATCATACCGCGCCAGTTTCTAAACGAACCGCTGATCAGCGCATAAGTAGGAACCGTAGTGATCGTATTATCAAAGTTTTTTACTTTTACGGTATTTAGGCCTATTTCAAGTACATCACCATCAGCTCCATATTTAGGAAGTTCAATCCAGTCGCCTGGCGCTACCATTTTATTCGCTGATATTTGGATGCTGGCTACTAGGCCTTTGATCGTGTCTTGAAACACTAATAAAAGTACAGCCGTTAACGCACCTAAACCACTCAACAAGTAAAAAGGAGATTTACCTAAAATGAAAGAAATCGCTAAAATACTCGCAACTAAATAAACAATAAGTTTAATAACTTGTATTGAAGAATTTAAGGGTAAATATCGCTCTCTCGCTGTTCGGGTGTACGAGCTTTTAATCACATTTAATAATGAATCAATACAACGAGCTACTTGAAAACTAATGGCTATTTTTGCAAAGGTTAAAAAGAAATGTCCAAGTAAACTTTCAGGGTCTAAAAAGTGAGGCGTTAAAAACCATAAAAATAAGAAAGGAGTTAATAGAGCGATACGGGAAAATACATTATGTTCAAGCAATAAATCATCTAATGTATTTTTTGAATGCTCGACTATCTTATGGATCATCACCAACAACTGGTGCTTTGACAGATAATAACTAACGCCACACAAAATAAAAATAAGTGCCGTGCCTACCCAAGCAGTTGCATACGGAAGATATTCTACACCTACATTTTGTTTAACTAACCAAGCACTTATCACTTCTATCATAAAACAACCTTGTTTAAATTTTAAATGATGATTTTATTTTTTATTTAACATGGAAAACACTGCGTCTTTATCTTCCCACATTTGATTTACATGTTTTTGAAAACTAATTTTAAACGCTCTGTCATTAAAGTAATCCCCCTTTAATTCTTGCGCTACATCAGTTGTTTCAATTTTTACTCTAACTTCTTTTACATTACCACAAACAAAATCGTAAAAACTTGGAATACCATCGGGGTAAACAATGGTTATGTTTACTATTTTAGTTAAATGCTCTCCCATGGCATCAAGTACAAACCCAATACCACCTGCCTTAGGTTTTAGTAAATGCTGATAAGGTGATTTCTGCTTTTTATGTTTTGCAGGAGTAAATCGCGTACCTTCAATAAAGCTCATAACACTCACAGGCTTATATTTAAACTTTTCACACGATTTACGAGTTGTTTTTATATCTTCACCTTTTAGGTGAGGATTCTTTTTCAAGAAAGCTTGGCTGTGTCTTTTCATAAAAGGAAAATCGAGCGCCCACCAAGCTATCCCTAAAAAAGGAACATAAATGAGTTCTTTTTTTAAGAAAAATTTTAAAAAAGGTATGTTGCCGTGAAGTACTCTTTGTAGAATTAATATGTCGACCCAGCTTTGATGATTACATAAAACTAAGTACCACTCGCGCATACTTAAACCATTCAAACCTTCTACGTTAATGTCTACTCTATAGAATATTTTTTGATTAATCGTATTAAGAGCAACCCAATTACTTGCCATTTGATCTAACAAATAACTAAAGAAAGTACGCGAAATTTTTAGAGGAATAAGGGCTTTTAATAACGAAAAAACAATAATAGGAATTAACCAAAATAATGTATTAACCACATACATTAAAAACGAAAAAACACAAATAACAATAGACGGTAAAAAATTTAACATAATCCTACTCTATAAAACCTTAAACATACTTTAGCTCTCAAAAAAAACATCGCCAATAAAACCTGATTTTGAGTACTTAGCCTTTAATATACATTTACTAATGCACAAACACATTCAATGAAATAATAGTTTATATAAATTTTTTCGTTTTAACCAACATTAAAGGCTTTAAAGGCTATATTTACTTGTTGTAAAAACGATCAAATAAAAAATAAGTACAGTATTTTACGCTTAAATACGAAATATCATCATAATAAAATACGATGCTTAAGCATTTTATGGACTAAAGGCATTAAAAATACCTTTCTTATCTAAAAAGCCGTAAAAAGTTCATTGCATATTTATAAGGATTTAGTCATTCTACACATGAAACTGTTGATATTTATAAATACACTTTTTTTCAAAAAAACAATTAAAGCGTTATACAATAAAATTAATGGTCTCATATATCAATACGGGAGAACTAATGAAATTCAATCGCGCTGTAATTAAAGTTGGAAGTGCGCTGGTAGCACCTGATAATAAAGGATGTAGCGGTAAGCATATACTTGCTATCGCCCGTTTTATTACTGAGTGTAATCAAGCAGGTAAAGAAATTATTCTAGTATCGTCTGGGAGTGTAGCTGCTGGGCGTAAACTTATTCAGCATGGATCTCCTGTTCCCTCTATTCCCGTAAAACAAGCTATGGCTTCTGTTGGCCAAATGCAGATGATGGCAAATTGGCAACGTTTTTTTGATGTTCCGTGCAGTCAACTACTCATTACACACGGCGATTTAAAAGATCGAGAACGCTACATCAATATTAAAAATACACTGCGTATTTTATTAGCCAATAATATTATTCCTATTGTTAATGAAAACGATACAGTAGCAACAGATGAACTAAAAGTCGGTGATAACGATAATTTAGCAGCATTAGTAGCGCTGGTTAGCGAAGCTGATTGTTTGTTTATATTAAGTGATATTGATGGGGTTTATGATAAAAACCCTAAAACAAATCCTGACGCTGTCATGATCCCCGAGATTCAAGAAATAACACCTGAAATATATGCAATGGCAGGCAGTACAAATAATGTTATTGCCACAGGGGGAATGAAAACCAAAATTCAAGCGGCTGAAAAAGCCGTAGAAAACGGTATTGAAACTTACATTCTTAATGGAAGCGACAGCACCGTTTTTGAAAAACTACTTAAAGGCGAAAACCCTGGTACACGTTTTGTTGCAAATCAAGCCGCCACAAAAGCTAAAAAGCACTGGCTCAAACATACCTTAAAAAGTAATGGCCATGTTATGCTAGATAAAGGTGCAATAAACGCTGTTGTCAACAAAGGTGCTTCACTTTTACCTTCAGGAATAAAAAGCATTTCAGGTGGTTTTTCTGCGGGAGATTCTATCGATATTATTGATGGCGAATCAAAAAAACGAGTAGCCAAAGGAATTTGCCAATATAGCCATCGCGACTTGTCGCGCATTAAAGGTAAAAATAGCGACCAAATAGAAAGTATTTTGGGTTTTTGTCCAAGCAAAGTCGTTATCCATCGAGACGATATGGTGGTTTTATCTAAGTAAGCTGAACTCAGAATAAATTACAGACACACTTTTTGATTAATAGAATTGGTATTAAAAATGAACACTTCAACAAATTTTAATATGGCTGATATGGCTGCTCAAGCTAAAGTAGCAAGTAGAGATGTAGCACAGTTAACCACTACGCAAAAAAATCAGTTATTAACCGCAATGGCAAGTGAAATTGAAGCACAAAGCCAGTTTATTATTAATGAAAACCAAAAAGACATTGACGCTGGGCGAGCTAAAGGCTTAACCGAAGCAATGCTTGATAGGCTTTTACTCACTCCGCAACGTATTACAGATATTGCTGATGCTATTCGTGAAATTGTTACACTACAAGATCCCGTTGGCGATATTAGCAATTTATCATTACGTCCAAATGGTATGCAAGTGGGTAAAATGCGTATTCCTTTAGGCGTTATTTCAATGATTTATGAAGCGCGACCTAACGTAACCGCTGAATCAGCAGCTTTATGTATAAAATCAGGTAATGCTGTTATTTTACGCGGTGGTTCAGAAGCTATTCATAGTAATTTAGCGTTGGCTAATTGTTTACATAAAACCATGGAAGCCAACGGTATTAATAAAAATATTGTGTCTGTTATTCCAGATACCAGCCGTGAAGTGATTGAGCAATTATTAAAGCAACGCGATAATATCGATTTAGTTATTCCTCGAGGTGGTGAAGGGCTGATCCGTTACGTCACTGAAAACAGCCAAATACCTGTTATTCAGCATTTTAAAGGCGTTTGTCATTTATTTATTGATAAATTTGCTGATCTAGACAAAGCAACCAATATTTTAGTCAATGGTAAAACCCAACGTCCTAGTGCTTGTAACTCCATTGAAACGGTTTTAGTTCATAAAGATATAGCAGAACAGTTTTTACCTTTAGCAGCACAAGCTTTAAAACCAGCGAATGTAAAAATTCACGCTTGCGAACACAGTATTAAATACTTCGACAGTGCTGAACTCGCTACTAAAGACGATTTTCATGCTGAATACCTAGCACAAGAAATTGCGATTAAAATTGTTGATGGTTTTAACTCTGCAATTAATCATATTAATGAATACACTTCAGATCATACCGAGGTCATTGTTACGCAAGACACTAGCCGCAGCCAACAATTCATCAGACAAATTAACTCATCTGTTGTGATGGTAAATGCTTCGTCACGTTTTTCAGACGGTGGTCAACTTGGCTTAGGTTCTGAGATTGGAATTTCTACTAGTAAACTTCATGCGTACGGTCCTATGGGTCTGGCTTCTTTAACCACTGAAAAGTTTGTTGTTTATGGCGATGGGCAAGTTCGAGATTAATTGTCTCCGTAGTCGTTAAATTAAGGGATTTTACGTTATATGAGAATGTTGATATCAACATTAAAAAGCAGTTTGTTTTTTGTGTTTTTTATCTTTTGTTTAAACGTTAATGCAAAAGATAACAATAAAGAACAGCTGCTTTCTCACGTTAAACAATACCAAAGTCTTTTATTAGCAAATAAGTTTGAGGATGCTGCGTTTGAAGCTGAAAAAGCTTACGTATTATCCCAAACCTTATTTAAACCGACTAGTGCAAATCATATCGCTATTTCTGAAGACTATGCATTAATACTGTTACAAATAGAAAGATATAAACAAGCTATTCCGTTATTACAGTCTCTTGTTAAAATAATAGAGCAAAAGTACAGCACACATGATGAAAAGCTGATCCCTTTACTAGGAGATTTAAAGCTCGCCACTCGAAATATTGATCCTGATCTCAGCCAAGAATATGCGATACGTCAAACACAGCTATATTTACGCTATAACAGTAATGAGTATGTAGACAGCTTAAAAGGTCAATCATTAAAGTCGACCCAACAAGCCAAAAACTTAGCTAACGACTTAAGCAAAATCACAAAAAAAACGTATAAAATTATGGACGCTGGTCAATGGGATCTTATCTATAACGAAGATAGTAATTTTAATTTTAAGCAACTAGTTAAACAAATGGATATGGGTTATCGTTCAGCATTAGGCTTTCTTATTTCTTTTAATATTTTATCAAAGCCGCCTGAGGAAAAACTTAAAGCCGTATTTTTTAGTTCTCGAGCTGACTACAAAGCCTATTTAGAGCATCAAAAAGATAAAAGTGCTTCTATAGCCGCAACCAAAACAGTAGGACTATACGCAAAACATTTAAACACCTTATTCTTGTTTGACCCTCAATTAAAAAACAACGTTAAAAATAAATTCTCTGTACTTTCAACACTTCGGCACGAAATTGCGCATCAGCTCTTTTTTAACTTTGGCTTACAAAGTCGCTCAAGAAACACTGAATATCCTCGCTGGTTAGGTGAAGGATTAGCAACCTCTTTAGAATTTTACAATATAACTAAAATTTCAGGGCCGCAAACATCAAACTATTCTTTTAGACGCTTGAGTAAACTTAAAAAAAGATTACAAAAAGAGCCCTTGACCCCCATTGCTGATATTGTATCAATCCGTTTAGGATCAGAAGGCATAGCCAGCAAAAACAATCCTGATATTTATGAAGTAGGTGGGTTTCTTGTTCGGTTTTTATATGAGCATCATCCTGACGAGTTAAGAGAATATATTAAGTATTTAACTAAAACGAATCGAACTAAGCTTTCCAGACGCTCTTCCGTATTTTATCGTTATTTTGGTGATCGAGAATCATTACAACAATCATTCGACAGTTATATCACTAACCTAATCAAACATATGGATGAAAAGCGCGCTAAATATAATAAGAACAGAAAATCGGCTGAGTAGTAGGAGTCTCCGAAGTTAATTGTAACTATGTTTAATTCATATTTATGTGCGAGACTAACGACGCAAGCCCTTTGCCTTTATTCAATATTTTCCAAGCGATATATAATTGAATTTCAGGTTGTGGCTGAGCTAATGGAACAACAACAAGTTCTCCTGAATCTAGTAAATACTGAACTCTATCTGTAGGTAGAAATCCTCCACCCATCCCCGCTAATATCACTTTAATTTTTTGCTCTACGCTTGATACATAAAAATGTTCACTTTGTTCAATAAATCCCGCTGTTGTTTTAGTTACAATACTTTTTGCGCTATCGTGCACAATAATCGTTCGGTAATTTATGAGGTCATCTTGTGATATTGGTGTTGTTAGCTTGGCTAATGGGTGAGATTTATTAACACAAAAAAGCATATTTAATACGCCAAAAGGAATAGCTCTTATCCCTTTTTGAATTGGCACAGGAGCAGAAGCTCCAATCAGTAAATCAACTTCGTCATCAATTAATGCTTCCCAAGCGCCATTTAGTACTTCTTCTCGGATATCTAACTCAACGTTTGTGTGCTCATCTAAAAACACTTTAAAAGCGGGTAAAACATTATTGATATCAATAATAGAATCGAAAGCAATACGAATTTTAGGCTCCCAGCCGTTAGCTATTGTTTTTGTTTGTTCAGATATTTTGTTTATAGCGAGTAAAATATGACGACCTTCTTCCAATAAATACTTTCCTGCTGGTGTTAATACTGAGCGTCGCCCTTGCCGCTGAAATAGAGTGACATCAAGTTGCTCTTCTAACTTCTGCACAATATAAGACAAAGCTGAAGGCACCCTATTTAAATGTTCTGCAGCAGAAGCGTAACTTCCGCGTTCAGCTATAGCATCTAATACCAATAAAGATTCAATAGAAATGGAAGGAGTATTCATCGAGTTAAAACCTAAAGCAATAGAGAACACCATATTGTTCAAAAATTTTGAACAAATCAAACAAATTATCATAGTTATTTAAATAAATAATATTACCTACAATGTGTTCACTGGCTAGATAGAACCAATTAACACTATTAAGAGCCGCTTTGACTTAACTAGAGAGAATAAGATTATGACAACTTCAATTATTAAAAAATTAGTAACATCTACGCCAACCAATAGCACATTACCTTTACGTTTAATTGCTGGCATTATTTTTAGTGCACATGGCGCGCAAAAATTATTTGCTTGGTTTGGTGGTTACGGCTTAGAAGGCACAGGCCAATGGATGGATTCTATTGGATTATCGCCAGGTTATTTTATGGCTTTAGGTGCAGGTAGTGCCGAGTTTTTTGGCGGACTTTTATTACTGTTAGGTTTATTTACCAGAGCATCCGGCGCGGTTTTAGCATTTACCATGATTATTGCCATATTTAGTGTTCATTTTACCAATGGTTTATTTATGAGTAACAACGGTTACGAATTTGCCTTAGCTTTATTAGGAATGAGTTTAGCTTTAGCGATTCAAGGTGGTGGAAAATACGCTTTAGACAATGTTATCGCTAAAAAGCTGTAATTTATTCAATAAACTAGGAGAAAAATTATGGGATTAATCGTTAACGGTAAATGGGTCGACCAATGGTACGACACAGAAGCGAGTAAAGGTGAGTTTGTGCGACAAGATAGCCGCTTTCGTCATCAAATATCGGCAGATCCAAGTAGCCAATATTATGCAGAAAAAGACAGATATCATTTATATGTATCTCTTGCTTGCCCATGGGCACATCGCACGCTTATTTTTAGAAAATTAAAGCAGTTAGAAGATATTATCTCAGTCAGTGTTGTTAAGCCTGAAATGTTAGATAACGGATGGGAGTTTGGTGAAAAGGGTGATCCGCTATATCAATTAGATTATGCCTATCAGCTTTACCTAAAAGCAGCACCAGATTATCAAGGTAGAGTAACTGTACCTATTTTGTGGGATAAAAAAACGCAAACTATTGTTAATAACGAGTCTATTGAAATTATTAGAATGTTTAATACCGCATTTAATGACTTAACAGGTAATAGCGATAATTATTACCCTGATTCTTTACAAGAACAAATTGAAGCCGTAAACGAGCGAATTTATCACACCGTGAATAACGGCGTTTACCGAGCCGGTTTTGCTACAACTCAAGCAGCTTACGAAGAAGCCTATTACGAATTGTTTGATAGCTTAGATTGGTTAGAACAACATTTATCGACAAACCGTTACCTTGTTGGTGAACATCTTACTGAAGCTGATTGGCGCTTATTTACAACGCTTGTTCGGTTTGACGCGGTATATCACGGACACTTTAAATGTAATAAGCAAAAACTTAGCGAATATCACCATATTTATAATTACGTTAAAGCGTTATATCAAGTCAACGGTATTAAAGAAACGGTAGATTTGGAATATACCAAGCAACATTATTATGCGAGTCATAAAACTATTAACCCTACGCTTATTGTGCCTCTTGGCGGTATTTGTAACTTTGATGAAGCTCACGATCGCGATAGAAGTTATTAAGACATAAATTATTTTATTTAAATTATATAGATAGGAGTAAACCATGATTAAACATTATCCTTTTAACCAGTTAGGTAAAGCTAATCATGGTTGGTTAAAAGCAAATTTTCACTTTAGCTTTGCTCATTATTACAATCCCAAACGAATGGGGTTTGGTGTGCTACGTGTTGTTAACGATGATGCTATTAATGCAAATACAGGATTTCCTGCGCATCCGCATAACAACATGGAAATTATCACCATAGTGCGCTCTGGCGCAATTCATCATCAAGACAGTGAAGGAAATAAAGGCATCACTCATGCAGGCGAAGTACAAGTCATGAGTGCGGGTAGTGGTATTGTTCATTCAGAATATAACCGAACTAAAGATCCTTTAACCCTTTACCAAATATGGATACAACCAAATAAGCAAAACGTAACACCACGCTGGGACAGCAAGCTATTTCCAACAACGTATGTAACCAACACATTACCTTTATTGGTTTCAGGTTATAAAGAAGACAAAGATAGCGCTTTGTTTATTCATCAAGAAGCTAGAATATTTGGTGGTAAATTAAAACAGGGGACAAAACTTACTCATAAAATAACGCATCAAGCGTATATATTAGCTTCAAAAGGGAGTTTTGAATTAACCAACAGCGGCCACTTAACAGTTATGCTAAAGGGTGACGGAGCGGAAGTGACTCAAACAAAAGAAGTTACCATTACCGCAACAAGTAACTGTGAAATAGTCATTATTGATGCACCTAACTAAAAGCTAACGACTATTTACTTAAGCTTAGGCTACTCAAACAGTTAAAAAGCTCGGATACAAAATTTCGAGCTATCTGTTTATATTCATTACATATTATTTTTATAAAGCTCATTTATGTATTGCTATCAAGCGCTTAATCTGTAGAATTCGTGTTAATGATCTCTTATAAAATCATAACGTGCTAAAAACGCCATTAACTAAATTATTGCTACTTAGCTTTATTTTACTCTGCCATTTATTCAGTATACTTATGCCTGCTAGCGCAGCGATGAATATGTATGCGTCGAATATGCAGGATAGTGATTTAGCACCTATTTGTAGTGGTAACGGTAAAATTAGATGGATCAAATTATCTGAGTATTACCAAACAGGAAAACTGACTTTTTTAGAAAAACCTTCTATTAGCGATGAAACTGAGCAAAATAATAAGACCAATAGCACGTGCCCAATATGCTCTATTTACACTCAATTAGATAACCTTTCTACCGGACTTGTTTCTGCTCATTCACTTACGCTAGACAACCAAACCTATCAAGCACGTTTTAATTTTTTACAGCATTTTACACAACATAATACCTTAACACCTAGCTCTAGAGATCCTCCTTCCCTTATCTAAATTTAAAAATCACATTTTATTTATTATTTTTAAGGGAAACTTATGTCTTTTTATACAAAAGCAGCTTGTGCTGTCGCCATTTCTTGTTTATCTGTAGCCGTTCAAGCCCATAACGGTGTTGATCATACAAAACACATTAAGCACCACGATAATCCTAAAATATTACCGCAAACTCATGCGCCTATTGGTGTAATGGGTGATCATATGCATCAAGCTGGCGAATTTATGTTTTCGTATCGCTACATGGATATGGATATGTCGGGTAATTTACAAGGTAATGACGACATTTCATCAGATAAAATAGCGACCAATGTACCCAATAAATTTGCCAGCATGCCTATGATGCCAACAACGGTTCGCGTTGTTCCTCAAACCATGACCACCAAAATGCATATGCTCGGTTTTATGTATGCACCCACTGACGATTTAACTTTAATGTTAATGGTTAATTACCTTGAAAGAGACATGCTTTTATCAACCTATAAAGGCATGATGGGCACAGAACAATTAGGTAACTTCAATACCGAAAGTGAAGGGCTAGGCGATACAAAACTTGGCTTCCTTTATCGCTTACACGATAACGACACCCATCATTTTCATATGAATGTAAATTGGCAAATACCAACAGGTGATATTGATAAAACCGCGGAAGTATTAACGCCAATGAATATGCGTACTAACATGCGTATGCCTTATGCTATGCAACTAGGCTCAGGATCAAACATAGTAGAATTAGGTACTACATATAACGGTTATGTTAATAAAAGTAATTGGGGCGCTCAAATATTATATAGCACAGCCTTAGACACTAACGATGAAGGTTATCAAGTAGGTGCTAAAATGCAGTTAACCGCTTGGTATGCACATCAACTAACCAATATATTAAGTAGCTCGTTACGTTTGCATTATGTAAATACCGATGAAATAGACGGTATGGATAATAAAATAATGGCTCCCGTGGCTACAGCAAACCCTGAAAACTATGGTGGTGATTATATTAATGCATCATTTGGCTTAAACACCGTATTTGCTAATAAACATCGTGTTTCGTTTGAGTATTCTGTTCCTTTAAAGCAAACCGTAAAGGGTGTGCAGATGGAAATGGATAAAATGTTGACTGTAGGTTATCAAATTGCTTTTTAAGATAAAAAGTACGTAAACCGTAACTTAATAGAAGCCCGTAATTAACCTAGACTCGGTTTAAAAGATTCTTAACAAATTAAAATGTAATAAAAAATATTTTTATTGAGCTTCTAGCTTAATAGTTTTTCTTAATTCAAGGCACGTTTCGCGTCATTAGCTGGTCTATTGCAAGTAAATTTAACGCAAAAATTAGAAAAAAATAACGGCTAGAGAAGCATTTGTTAAGCCGTAGTTTAGGTTAATTAATATTTACAGGCTTTTTTTATTTATTTTCTATACTGCAGAATATTCTGATAGAATTCTTTATGGGAAGAAAAACACACTATAAACAAGGAATAACAAATGTCAGATACAGAAATAACACCTGAAACAGAAAATGCTTTTGAAGCACCTAAGGCCGATTTATCAGCACCCGCTACGGATAGCCCTATTTTACAAATGGAGCGTTTTTCAGCATGGGGCGTTTTTGGTCTATCAATTATCACTCTAGGTTTATATTACCTTTATTGGTTATACACTCGAGTAAATAAAATCAATACTTTATCTAAAGTTGCTAAAGGTAATATTATTGCGTTATATATTTATATCGCTGCCAACATTGTTAGTAACATTTGTCAGTATGCTTTAGATCCAACCAACATTGTTATTGCTATTGTAATCATGGTGGCAGGCCTAGTAGGTCTTGTTGCATATGTTATGACTGTTTTTTCAGCGCGAAAAGCACTGAGCGAAGTGATCAATGAAGGAAGCCAAGAGCCAGTGAAGTTAGGTGGTATTTTAACGTTTTTCTTTTCTGCCATTTACTTCCAATACAAAATTAACGAAGCAATTGACAACCAAAGTGAATAATTTGAGCTAGGTTATTCAACTTAATAAAAAAGAGCCTGATGGCTCTTTTTTTGTTTATTAGGGCTAATTCTATATTAATAGGTAAATTGTCTGCTACAACAGCCCTGCATGTTTTACACTTAAATAGGTGTTAATCACTTGCGGTAATAAATGTTCGGGTTGGCTATTAACACAAATAATATTTTCTTTTCTGAGCCGATTTAGGTTTTTACGATAAATATTTTGTAAATCAATAGCAGCGCAGTACCTATGGGCTTCGCTTAGCGTGTCGATATCAGCAGATACCGTTTCTGTTAAGGCAACATTTTCAATATTTACTAAAGCAACAAGATGATGGCGTTGGAGATTTTTTAATGCGGGTAACAATTCTTCAATACTTTGATCATTTAACGTAGTTACCATCAAAACGAGCGCGCGTTTACTGCGTTTTTTTAGTAAATGGGTTACCGCTTGTTGGTAATCACTTGTGGTTTCATCAGGGTGCAAATCATAAAAATGGTTCATCACTCGAGATACATTCTGTGCGCCTTTAACGGCAGGTAACCAACGTTCTTTTTGATTAAAGCTTTGCATACTAAACCAATCACCTTGTTTTAATACCGTGTGGCTAAGCATAAGCAATGCGTTTAATGCCGCATCAAAATGTGAACCTATAGCGGTTTCTATATTCATTTTATTACCCGCATCAAGCATCACCACAACATGCTGGTTTTGTTCTTCTTGATATTCTTTGGCAATAAGTTTTTGTCGTTTACTGGTAGCTTGCCAATCAATTTGCCTAATACTGTCGCCTTGACGAAATTCACGTAATTGATGAAATTCAGTACCACCACCACGCTTTTTCATTTGCTTTAAACCATTAATTGGTTGGTTTTGCACACCGTTAAGACTTTGTTGTTTTAAACGTTCAAAGTCAGGGTAAGTTTTAACGGTAATGGTATCGTTCACTAACCAATAGCTTTGCCATAATCGCGCAGGTGAAGTTAAGCAAAACTCGATAGGGCCGACTATAGCTTGCCCTCGCTGAGTTGATTTTAATTTAAAACGCACAGTAGCTTTTTGATTCGCGAAGATATGAACAATATTAGGTAAACCTGCCAATTGAAACTGTTGACCTACATGCTCTCTAATCGATAATGCATATTGGCTATTACTGTTATTCTCAATAACATATTCAATACTATGCCAGCGATTAAAGCTGAGTTTATTGCTTGCTAAACGGGTAATGCTTAACTGAGGAGGTTTTCTACTTTGATTAAAATCGACAATACAAAACAACGCAATTAAAAGTGCACATGCGTCAATAAAACTTAGATAGCTAGTTTCATCACTACCTAACGCTTTCACTGTTATAAACAGTGCAATTAAAACGCCTATAACTTTAATAAGTGTATAGGAGGGTTTAAAAGCTATTCGCTTCATACGCGAGGTGCTTCAATCGATTTAAGTAGATCATCAATCGTTTGATCTTGAGTTATACCTTCTAACTCAACATCTGCCGATAAAATTAATCGATGCCTTAATACATTTTTAGCAACCACTTTTATGTCGTCAGGTACCACAAAATCACGGCCATTCATTAATGCTGTTACTTTAGCTGCTTTAATTAAGTTGATACTTGCCCGTACACCTGCTCCATGAATGATGCCATGCCAGTTTCTAGTTTTAGTGACGATATCTACCGCGTAATAATAAATTTGTTCGTCTACCGTAACTTGAGTGGCTAATACTTTGATTTTTTCAATAACATCAGCATTCATTAATTGCGGTAAGTTATTAGTATTTAGCTCATGGCTTCGTTGTTCGGTATTTAATTTTAATAACGTTATTTCATCGTCTTTTAATGGATAATCTAAATTGACCTTCATCATAAAACGATCAAGCTCAGCTTCAGGAAGTGGGTAAGTACCTTCTTGATCTAATGGGTTTTGTGTTGCCAATACCATAAAAGGAGAGCTTAATAATTGGCTTTCACCATCAATCGTTATTTGCTGCTCTTGCATCACTTCTAATAACGCTGATTGTGTTTTTGCTGGCGCACGGTTAATTTCATCGGCCAATAACAAATTAGTATGAGCAGGGCCTTTTTTAATAATAAATTCACCCGTTTTTAAATCATATAAACTATGACCAAGTACGTCAGAAGGCATAAGATCAGGTGTAAATTGCACACGCGAAAAGTCGACAGATAAACTTTGCGCTAAGGCTCTTACTAATAAGGTTTTCCCTAGTCCTGGCACACCTTCTAATAAAATATGACCGCCAGAAAATAATACCGTAAGTACATTTTCTATTATGGTGTCTTGGCCAATTAATACGCTAGCAATACTGCTTTTTAATTGAGTTACCTGATTAAAGGCTTCTTCGATAGTTAGTTCTGGTGTTGCTTCAATCACAATAAACTCCTTAGTTCTTTGAATAACTTAATAAACTTTATCCTTTTATTTTCATCTTCTGGTAATGGTTCGGATAAGAGTAAATGAATGTCTTGGCTGTTTTTTCCGGTTAACGAGCTGATTAAATCGGCTTGTTCATTCACGTTAAGTTGCTTGTATTTAGGTTGTCTTTTTTCAACCGCATTGGCGAGATCAATAAGTAGGGCGCTTTTAAGTACTTCATGGTGCTGGTATTTAAATAAATAATTACCCACGGCTTCAATATGTTTAGCAAATAAATTTTTTGAATGTTCCGATGGTTCAATAGCAAGACCTAAACGCATACTCAATTGCCACATAAGTAATAAACTTAATACAGCAATAAGTACAATAACCTGCCAGCACCACTGCCATAACATCACTAACCAGCTAGTCGTTTGCGTACTAGGTAAATAAAAGAGTTGGTCATTAGTACCTATCAACCATAATAAATACTCTCCATGATCTAAATGCCTTAAACCATCATTTGAAATGGCGTTAATACTGGGTACAAAAGTGATAAAACCCTCATCAACCCCCTCTTCACAAATAAGCACTTCCTCGGTATTTTTTTGCAATACTTCAACACCACTACAGTTTTCAAACGTGTAACGATGGGCAATATATATTGAGAATGAGTCTTCTTTTTCAGTAATTATTCCATTAGATTTCGGCGTTGTAAGAATAGATTTTCGGTTAGCGACAAATTCCGCGTCTTTAACTGTTACCGGTGTTAGCGCAATAACTGCGTTATTTTCTAACTTAAGCTGCTCTCGTCGTGACGACAAGGTATAAACCAAGTGCCCGCCTTTTTTGACCCAGTCAACTAACGCAGGAATAAGTTGTTCGTATTCAACAAAGGTTGCTTCATCAATCACTAACGTTGATGTTTTAGGTAAAGTAATATCACCTGCTTGTAAAAAAGATTCTTGCGTTGTCAGTTTCTTGAGCTTTTTTTGATAGGTTTCTAAAAATAAAGTGGCTGCAAGTAAAGGCTCTTCTCCTGCTTCTTGCGTTAAACCTATTTCTTCTTCAACCATGTTCCATTCAACAGTACTAATGAAATAAGCTAACGCTATAATCACAATAGCTAAGGTGCTAAATAACAATACCCGAGTTTTATTCATTTTGTGCTTGCTCCGGCTTCATGACTTTAAAAGCAGAAATCACGTCGTCAACTTGTTGCTGATTAACGTCTTTATGCGCCCAAGCTTGCTGGATCCACAAATGAAAAAGTTGTTGGTAGTTTTTATGCAATAACTGAGGTAAAGCTTTCAGTAATGCTATTTCGCATTCTTTTTCTGACATGGATTTGGTGATTAATACATTTGAAAAATTTTGAGCATAAATAAAAGAATACTTTAGCAAATACATTAATGCGGTTCGGTAGGCCTGTTTGTTATTAGCTTGTTGGGCGGCTTTAAGTAAATCTTTAGGCCCTTCACTATTATCAATACTACTCAAAAATGTTGGCAGATCTACTGTGCCCTCTATCGCTTTAGTGTTTCCTGCGCTAAATTTAAGCCATTTAA
Source organism: Pseudocolwellia agarivorans (assembly GCF_002000085.1). GTDB lineage: Bacteria > Pseudomonadota > Gammaproteobacteria > Enterobacterales > Alteromonadaceae > Pseudocolwellia > Pseudocolwellia agarivorans. The sequence continues at coordinate 186,608 of NZ_MUZU01000005.1, read as the reverse complement.
AGCCACCAGAACTGTACAACTTATATGCTATCCAAACGATTAGTGTCGCGACTAATAACCAAATTAAATATGCAATTACATTACTTATTACAGAGAGCCCTGAAAAAAAGCTTTTTAACCATTCAAAATCAAATTTAGATTCCTCAGGATCAACCACAGGTTTCCAGATATTTGTTTTTTCAATAAGTTGATGTTGTTCATAAATATCAACAACCTCTTTTCTTATTTGTATATTACGAGCATTTAACGGAGCTTCTTCATCAATACCTTCCGCTTTTTCTTTATCTGTTTGCTCGGTTGTTACTTCCTGTGCTGATAATGGCGGTGTTGGTAAACTAAAACTCAATATTCCAATAACTAAAACAACAGCAATTTGACGAAAACGAGCAGCAATACCTTTAAAAGTTAGCTCTAAATCCCAACCTTCCATATCTATACGAGAATTTAAATAACCTAAAAATCCACCTGTTACGTAATACGGCGTAAGCAACATTACCGCCGCGATATAACAACAAGAATACAGTAACTCTAATTGGTAAAGAGCTGTTCCACTGGTAAAAAACTGATCATCAATTGAAACACCCTGAGGAATAAAATTATAAACAACCACCATCAAAAGGGTCGCAATAATCAGCTCAATATGCACACAAAATATTAACCAAAACATTTGCTTGTGGTCATTTCTATTTAACAAAATATTTTTACGTTTTTTTCGCTCACTTCCTTGCAATAATTCAAGTTGTTCAATGGAGGCTAAATAAGATCTATAAGGACTCAATCGGCGGATGGTTAGCATAGATATAATATCTATTACTTTAAGTTTTTTGATCGACAAAATAGAAGACCAAGTACTCGTCGGCTGATAAAAGCTTCGCTTAGCTAAAAAATCTAATAGTGGGCGCTCCAATATAGGCTTCAACCACCAAATAATAAATGATGCTGTTGATACGCTAAAGATAACTGAAAACAAGATAGCAATAGGTAAGTATACACATACCACTATAAGCATTAATTGAATAAAATGATGTTTCACAACAAGTTGAGTTAAATCGAACACCTGCCATGCATTGCGCTGACGCGCATTAAAAAAGAGTTTAGTTATGTCCATATCTTGTCCCTCGATAAAACATCAACAAAACATAAAACCAGCAAACGGCTCCTGCCGAATATTTAAAAACATTGGGGATATCTAATGGCGACCAGAAAGCTTCAATAACGGCGGCAATCAATAACATGATAAAAGCCCCCACAATTAACGGGAGTACGCTACTTCCAGCCGTTTTAAGGGCATAAGCCCTAGAATATTGTTTTGGCATTAATAAACTAAAACCTATTTTGGCCCCCGCAGCTCCAGCAATAGCAATGGCGGTTAGTTCAAATGAGCCATGGGTAACAACAAACGAAAAAAAGGTACTTTCATAGCCAATATTAACAATATGGGCCGAAATAGCGCCAAAATAAAAGCTGTTAAACAGTAAAGGTAAAATCGCACCAACACCAAATAAAGCACCACCTCCAAACATTTGAAAGGCAATACCTATATTGTTATAAATATAAACACCAAACATTAAAACGGTTGATCCCGAACTTCTTTCTTTTGTTTGCACAGAGCCGGCAGGATCATACATTTTTTCTATGTCTTTAATGCTTTCCACATCAAGAAAATAATACACGGCATCAGGATCAAACCTCACCCAAAAATAAGCCAGCAAAGCTAGCCCATAAAAAGCACCAACCGATAACCAAAGGTAATAACGGTTTTCAAATAACGAACGAAAAAAATTCTGCTTAAAAAGCCGTAACAACGAACCAATTTTTATACCTTCACCTTGGTATAAAATACTTTGTCCGGTGGAAACAAACTCATTTAATTTAGCGATTAACGCGGGGGAATAGTGGCGAGTTCTTGCTGTTGCTAAATCATTACAAACTTGACGATACAGTACTGTAAATTCTGCTGGCATATCCTCTTCGCCGGCTGAGTTTACTGATAACGCTTCAAACTGCTGCCAGCGTTTTTCATTTAGTTGAACAAATTGATTTTGTTTCATATTTTTTGGCCTAAATAGAAGTTGGCCATACTTTTTAATTTATTGGTTGCTGATTCATCTTTTACATTCAACGCTTCACTCAATATATTAGCAAGCTCTTCTTGGCGAGCAGGAGAGAGTTTTTTACAGCGTTCTGAAAATTCAATTACAGCTTGTTGTTCATCAATGGCTAACTCTATTTTTGGTGGTTCTTCCTGACTTGTATTCTCACTATTCAGCAAAGTTCCTACGTTATTTTCTTGATAAATAACGAGTGTACCTGCGCTCCAATCCCCAATACGCTTGTAACTTTTATTAAAGCTCATGGTGGCAATACCTAAGCAATAGCCAAAAGGAAAAGCATCTGCAGGGCGCAGTAAATTTCGAATAATAATATTACTCAACGTGGCGGGTAAACCATTGTCTTGAACAACTTTTAAATTGAATCTTTTTTTACCCGGAGTAGTGCCAGACTTTGCTTCAAAGGCTATGTAGTAGCCCCATGTAATAATAAAATAAGCAATAAGAATAAGCCCTTGGCCAGCATCTCCTAAAAAAGATAAAATGGCAGCAACTAGGCCAAAAACGATAACTCGAATAAAAAAGTCGTAAAGGTAGGCACACGAACGAACAACAATACCGGCAGGCACAAGATTAATACTTACACCTTCAGGTAGTTTGATGAAAAACTTATTATCTAATCCTTGATACTGCATCATTATTATTTTTATCTTAAAACTATAAGTAATATCAATCTCTATAACAAATTGATATTAAGGGTTAGCAACCTTGCGTGGGAAATAAAGTAACACTTTGTTGTTAAATAATAAATGGTTAAAAATTTAACAAACAACTGCTCCTATTGTAGAAATAATTACAATACTACTCTTCAAAAATGTCTACGCGTGTTTATTTTACTTAAAATACTTCAATCTCTTCATCAACAACTACAACGCAAATACTGTCTTTATCTTTAATTTCGGGATGAGCATTAGCAACAATGCTATAAATCAGTTTATTTTTAGTGTTTTCGATAATAATAAAATAAGGGCGCCATGTGCTTTCAGCGTTTTTCTTTTCTTCACAAAAACTGAAAGTCATATTTCCGTCAAGAGTTATAAAGAAACTATAGCTATTACTTGATGGTTCAAAAGCTTGATCAACATAAAATAAAGCTTTAACGTCAATGCTATTACTAGATTCAGCAGTAATATGACCCTCAGCATTCAGTTCAAAACTATTATAGTTATAGCTATTAATAAGCTGAAATGTCTCGAATTGATTAATTCCGCTAAAATCTTGGTTTTCTTCGTCAAATATTGACTCTACTGAGTTTTCTTTTAACCAACCTGAAAAACTCATAAAGCTATCTGCATGTTTTATTTCATCAAAATAAGGCAGGTATAGTTCAGTCAGTGGTGTTTTTTCTAACGCTTTAAAGCCATTTAATACATCAACTGCATTACTTTTAACATAAGGGTATTGCGCAAAAGTAGGCATAATTATATGAAAGGTATAATCGCTATCATTTGTTATAGAAAAATAATCTCCAAACTCATTACTAACAGTGCGAATGTTATCGGTGATTTTGATGGCATATGCTATTTCAGGTTGAGCATCAGCAGTATTTTGATAATTAACATACTTAGGTGTTTCATTATCAATAGTTAACTGCAGTTCTATTTCCCAGCTATTGTTTAACGATAATCGCCATAAATCTTTTGCAGGATCGATAGAACGACTGGTAAAATTTTCTTCAAACTTTTGAATAAGAGAAGTATATAAATCATCGCGTATCAACCAATCTTCAGCAATAGTCGCAGAAAATTTATTCGTGGGAGTTATCGTTTCTAAGTAACAAAATACATTTAGCCACTCATCATTTTCGGTAATACCTGATAAACCTAGTTGCTCAATTAAGTCTGAAGTGTGAGCATTACTTGTTAAAGCAAGCTGCGCTAAGGTAATAAAATTAGCATAACTGTTAACGCCACTAATATTATCAAGTGCAAACATTTGTTGGCTTAATGCATTTAAGTCTTCAATACGATCCGTTAAATAAATTGGTTCTATTGATGTGCAGTTATCTGCTGTTTGTGAGCTTGTGTTTTGCGCTGCGAACAAAGAATGAGGCTCAAATTCAGGTACGACTTCTTCAGGGATTAGGATCTCCTGCTCATTTTGAATTTCTGGCGTATTTTCTTGATCACTTTGACAGGCAGACAAAGTAGTAATAATGATTAATGATAAAACGAGACGTAACATATTAACTTCCATGATATATAAAACGTATAGGTACAGAACCTAATGTATTAATGAGGTTGTATTATACCTGAGATGTTTTTAAAAACATTCAATTCTATGTGTTAATTTTGGTATTTTGGAAGAGCCTTTGATAAAAAGGGAGCATCAATAAAATCAATAACTCCCTTTTTAAAATTCAGCAGAATAAATTTTATGTATAACCTATTATCTACTTACTCAGCAATATAAGAACAACAGTAATCAACTAACGTTAATGCTTTAATTTCAAAAGATGAATGAGCGGGTACGTAAAAAGATCCGCCAGCGTTAATCGTTTGCCATTGAGTTTCACCCGGTAATAAAATTTCACAGTCGCCTGCAAGTATTTCCATTAGCTCTTTTTCTTCTGTACCAAATTTATATTCGCCAGCAACCATAATGCCTAAGGTTTTAAAAGTACCATCAGCAAAGGTTACTTTACGAGAAGTTACTTTACCGTCGAAATATACATTGGCTTCACGAGTAATGGTTACGTTATTAAATTCACTCATTTTCATTCTCTTCTATTTAATTTAAAAATATGATGATTTTAGTTTTACAAAAAATCATCATGGATTGAACACTATAATAATAACGCTGCAACACTAGCCACTATCGTCATTATTAAGACTAAAATCTTTAATGTTTTAGGTTTGATATCAATAGATAATCTAACCGAAACCACCGCCCCTAAAATGCTTCCTATAGCTAAATATATGCCTGCCATCCACGCTACTTGATCTCTATATATAAATACCACTAATGACACTGTGGTAAATAATAATGCCGCTACAATTTTTAATGCGTTTGCTTTTAATAAATCGTACTTTAAAACACCCACAAAAACAGCGATTAATAAAAATCCAACGCCGGCCTGAACAAAACCACCATAAAACCCTGCAATAAAGGTGGTAACAAAACCAAGTTTACTGTCTGAGCAGTTAACAATGCCATCACCTACATTGTTTGTATCGCTTTTAAAAACTACCCACAATGAGACTGCCACCATGGTTGCCAGTAATAAAGGCTTTAAAACATCTACATCTAAATAAGACGCTACAACAGATCCAAACAAACCACCGAGTAAAATAGGTACCACAATGTTTTTAATTGAAGCTTTATCTAACTTGTCATGTTTATAGTAACCATGAGTGGCTGTTAGTGATTGCATAAATATAGCAACACGGTTTGTCGCATTGGCTACATCGGCAGGTAAACCGAACATCATTAATGCAGGCAACGATAAATTGGATCCACCTCCAGCAAAGGTATTAATACCACCAGCTAAAAAGCCTATTACAATCAGTATTACCGCTTGTACTAAATCAACTGATTCAATCATTCCTGACACTCATACCTTTTAAAATAGGGGCTGGATAGTACAACAATCTATTTATTTACGACAATAAAAAAGCGGCTGTAGAATTATCTACATACCGCTTTTTCAGCAATCTATAAAAGGTTAATTAGCCTTCAACAATTTGCTTCATGTCTGTCATGTAGCCACGTAATTCTTTACCAATCGCTTCAACTTCATGGCTGCGAATTGCTTCGTTAACTTCAATTAAACGTTTGTTATCAACACCGTTAGATGTAGTTTTTAAGCCTTCGCCTAATTCTTCTAATGTTAACTTGCTTGCATATTCTTCTAATAGAGGAACAGCAGCGTGTGAGAATAAGTAGTTACCGTACTCAGCTGTATCAGAAATAACAACGTTCATTTCGTATAACATGTTACGTGCGATAGTGTTCGCAATTAACGGAGTTTCGTGTAATGACTCGTAGTATGCAGAAGCATTGATAATACCTGAATCAACCATAGCTTCAAACGCTAGTTCAACACCGGCTTTAACCATAGCAACTAAGAATATACCTTTGTCGTAGTATTCTTGCTCTGTAATTTCAGTATCACACTCAGGCGCTTTTTCAAAAGACGTTTCAGCCGTTTCTTCACGCCATTTTAATAAGTTAGCATCGCCGTTGTCCCAATCTGCCATCATACCTGCAGAGAAACGACCTTCGATGATGTCATCCATATGCTTTTGGAATAAAGGACGTAAAATTTCTTTTAATTCTAAAGACATATCAAACGCTTTAATTTTAGCTGGGTTTGATAAACGGTCCATCATGTTAGTGATGCCGCCATATTTTAAACCTTCAGTAACGCCTTCAATACCGTATTGTAATAATTTACGTGCGTAACCTGCGTCAACACCTTGAGCCACTAATTGCTTATGACCTAAGATTGCTGCAGTTTGTAACATACCACAAAGAATCGTTTGCTCACCCATAAGGTCAGACTTAACTTCAGCGATGAAAGACGACTGTAAAACACCAGCACGGTCACCACCAGTTGCTGAAGCGTATGCTTTAGCGATTGCCCAACCGTTACCTTGAGGATCATTCTCAGGGTGAACAGCGATAAGTGTAGGAACACCAAAACCACGTTTGTATTCTTCACGTACTTCAGTACCCGGACATTTAGGAGCAACCATTACAACTGTGATGTCTTTACGGATTTGCATACCTTCTTCAACGATGTTGAAACCGTGAGAGTAAGCTAAAGAAGAACCTTCTTTCATTAATGGCATAACAGCTGTTACCGCTGAAGTATGCTGCTTATCAGGAGTAAGGTTTAGTACTAAATCAGCAGTAGGAATTAACTCGTCGTATGTACCAACAGTAAAACCGTTTTCTGTAGCCCACTGCCATGATTGACGTTTTTCAGCAATTGCAGCTTCACGTAAAGCATAAGAAATGTTTAAGCCAGAATCGCGCATGTTTAAACCTTGGTTTAAACCTTGAGCACCACAACCAACAATTACAATGTTCCAACCTTTAAGGAAGTTACAACCGTCTGCGAATTCTTCACGCTTCATGAAACGACATTGACCTAATTGATCTAGTTTTTCACGTAAGCTTAATGTATTAAAATAGTTAGCCATGTTTGCTCTCCTCAATCGACGTAAACATTATGTTTACCCGAGCACTATTGCATAGTGATAATAAATAGAATTGTTAAATGTAATTAACAGATAAATTGTCAGTGTTTCTGACCATAATGCGATATTAAGCTATGACGAACGTTGCTTAAAGTGATATATTTACACTGGAGTGTTGCGTTTTATGCAACACCCTTTCAATGTCATATTATTTTGAGGGTAAGATGGATATTAAATCGCTGAAAATGTTTAGCCACTTAGCTAAAAGTTTGCACTTCGGTAAAACAGCTGAAGCCTATCATGTTAGTCCATCAACCCTGAGTCGATCTATTCAGCGTATTGAAACTGAAATTGGCTGTGATGTTTTACACCGCGATAACCGCACAGTTGTACTCACCGAAGCAGGTAAACAACTGCAAAATTATGCTGAACAACAAATTGAACAATGGCATTTACTTACCTTATCGTTAGAGCAAAAACAAACTACACTCAAAGGAAAAATTCATATTTACTGTTCAGTTACCGCGGCATACAGTCATTTACCGCCTCTACTTGATAAGTTTCGTGAACAAAATCCGTTAGTAGAAATTATGCTAACCACAGGTGATGCTTCCGACGCATTTGAGCAACTTGAACATCAAGCGGTTGATATTGCCATTGCGGCAAAGCCTGAAAGTCTCACGCGTATTTTCCACTTTGATCAAGTAGCGCGTATTCCGTTATCGATCATAGCCCCCACCATGAGCTGTAAAGTACAGCAGTTGCTTCAAGAAGATATTTTATCGTGGTCAAATATTCCAATTATCTTGCCCGAACATGGCCCAGCCCGAAAACGGTTTGAATATTGGTATCGTAAGAAACAACAAGGTAAGCCAAACATTTACGCAACGGTTTCAGGACATGAAGCCTTGGTGAGTATGGTCGCCTTAGGTTGTGGTGTGGGTATAGTGCCGCAAGTGGTTGTAGAGAATAGTCCGGTAAAAGACCGAGTACAGTACTTGCCTAACGCGGGCGAGATTGAACCGTTCGAACTAGGCATATGTTGTTTAAATCAAAACAAAGAACAACCTCTAGTTAAAGCATTCTTTGATACTTTGCTGTAATACTTATTTCGTCAATCTAAACACTCACTTGTTGCGTTAAGTGTTTTATTATTCGGTCCATTGCTCGGTATGACAAGGCCTCTGTAATATGTGAATTATTAATATTTTCCATGCCTTCCATATCAGCTAGCGTACGCGCTATTTTTAAAATTTTATGATGAGCTCTTGTCGACAGGCCTAACTTTTCAACAGCTAGCTCTAAAAATTCGTTATCTTGCGTATTTAATTTACAATACTGACGAACTTCTGCACTGCCTAAATGTGCATTGGCAATACCTTGGCGAGCAATTTGTACGTCACGACACAAAGCAACTCGCGCTCGAATCGTTTCGCTTGATTCACTTTTTTGTTCATTTTGAGCCCACATACCTCGTGGTAAACGCGCTACTTCAATTTGAATATCAATGCGATCTAAAAATGGACCTGATAAACGATTTAGGTAACGTAACACTTGTTCAGGTGTACTGCGGTTGTCGTTATAAAATCCTGTAGGGCTTGGGTTCATTGCCGCAATCAACTGAAATTTTGCAGGAAATGTTTGTTTTTGCAGAGCTCTTGAAATGCACACTTCACCTGACTCCATTGGCTCTCTAAGTACATCTAACACTTTTCTTTCAAATTCTGGCAGTTCGTCTAAAAATAAAACGCCATTATGAGCTAAAGAGATCTCACCCGGTTGAGGTTGGCTGCCACCGCCTACTAATGCCGCTGACGATGCTGTGTGATGTGGCGCTCGAAAAGGCCTTGTTAACCAAGAGCTATCATCAATATTTTGATGACATATCGATTGAATAGAAGCAGCTTCTAGCGCTTCTTTCTCTGTCATGGGTGGCAAAATACCAGGCAATCGACTCGCTAACATAGTTTTTCCTGTGCCCGGCGGCCCCACAAAAAGTAGATTATGAGCGCCACTGGCTGCGATCTCTAATGCCCTTTTGGCTAATGGCTGGCCAATAACATCAGCCATATCAAGTGCAGTTTTTACTGATTGGGCACAAGCAAACTCTTTTTCTTCAACCAAAGGTAATGTAATTTGACGAGAAAAATGTGGGTAAAGCTGTGTTAAGTGATCTATCGCGTGAATTTTTGCTTGTTTAACCCAACTGGCTTGCTCCGCGTTTGCTTTAGGAATAATTAAAGTGCGTTTACTTTCACAACTTGCCATCGCCATAGGAATTTCACCGATAATAGATCGTAACTCGCCCGACAACGATAGCTCACCAGCAAATTCATAATCAGATAAATCAACAGCGGGCAATTGCTCTGAAGCAGCAAGAATACCTATCGCGATAGGCAAATCAAAACGGCCACCTTCTTTGGGTAAATCTGCTGGTGCTAAATTTATGGTGATTCTTTTGGCCGGAAACTCGTAACCACAATTAATAATAGCACTGCGCACACGATCTTTAGATTCTCGAACCGATGTTTCAGGGAGGCCAACAATATTAAAAGCGGGTAAACCATTAGCTAAATGTACTTCAACGGTAACCAAAGGTGATTCAAGACCAAAACGAGCACGGCTATAAACACAAGCAAGCGACATACAAAATCCTTTTTTATTATTCTGTTCTGGATCCAGTTTACTCATTTAACAAAAAAGCAACAACAATTGTTTGATATTTACTCTTTCAATGTATTTTTATATCTCTTAAAAAAGCGCTAGTTTGGAAAGGCCATATAACAGATCAACCAGTGAGTATTTCAAAAAGCTCTAATTAAAAGCTTGCTCAAAGCCATTAAGCTATGGTACTAATTTAAATAGGCTGCTTTATTTCGTAAAGAAATGCATAAACAATTATTCAAGAAAATTAACCAAAAATGCAAAAACTAAACTCAGTGATTATTAACCTTCTCGTCGTGGTGATTATTATTAAATCGTCGCAGGGGTTTTCGTTGAGCTAAAATAAAGCAACACACAGATAAACAGACCCTCGCTTCGAAAGAACCGGGGGTCTTTATCGTTTAAGAGTTATCAATATAATGCTCATTAAACGTAAAATAACCTTTAATTCAAACTAACACTGGAGAATGCTATTCAAACAATATTCACTTAAATTTCTTTTAACAGATCAGCAAGTGGATACTATTTGAATAGATTAAAAAACATGGCTAGCGATCAAAAGCACACAGGTGGTTCATTATTATTTGCCGTTTTACAAGAGCACGGTGTAAAGCACGTATTTGGTTACCCTGGTGGTGCCATCATGCCCATTTACGATGCTTTGTATGACAGCGAAGTTGAACATTATTTATGTAGGCATGAACAAGGTGCTGCATTTGCTGCCGTTGGTTATGCAAGAGCATCTGATAAAGTGGGGGTTTGTATGGCAACCTCTGGCCCTGGTGCTACTAACCTGATTACAGGTCTTGCTGATGCCTTAGCAGATTCAATTCCTATTGTAGCAATTACAGGCCAAGTACCTACAGCCGCTATGGGCTCTGATGCATTCCAAGAAATCGATGTATTTGGTTTATCGCTTGCGTGTACTAAACACTCTTTCCAAGTTACTGATATTAATGATTTAGCTTCTGTACTCCATCAAGCATTTGCTATCGCACTTGAAGGTCGACAAGGTCCAGTTTTAGTTGATATTCCTAAAGATATTCAATTGGCTGAAATCAATTGTAGTCTTGATGATTTATCGCAATTACCCAACAAAGTAAAACTTCCTCCAGTAGATGTTACTAACGCTATCAGCTTATTAAGCAAAGCTAAAAAGCCTATTTTATACGTAGGTGGTGGTGTTGGTATGGCAAACGCCATTGATGAATTACGTGAGTTTTGTAACAAAACAGGGATGCCATGTGTATCAACCCTGAAAGGTTTAGGGGCAATTGATCCTGAAAACGAGAATTACTTAGGCATGCTAGGTATGCATGGTACTAAGGCTTCAAACCTTGCTGTACAAGAGTCAGATTTATTAGTTGTGGTAGGTGCTCGTTTTGATGACCGTGTAACTGGTAAGCTTGATGAGTTTGCACCTAATGCTAAAGTTATTCATTTTGATATAGATACCGCAGAAATCAACAAACGTCGTAAAGCTGATGCAGCAATATTAGGTGATTTAAAGATTAACCTACCTGCATTAGCTATACCATTATCAATTGCAGACTGGCAGAAACGATGTCAACAAAGTAAAGCTGATAATGGTTGGAGATATGATCACCCCGGTGAAAAGATTTACGCACCAGCAGTTTTAAAAGAAATTAGCGACACTATGCCTAAAAACACTTGTGTAACTACGGATGTTGGCCAGCACCAAATGTGGGCCGCACAACACATGTTATTTAACGACCCAAGTGACTTTTTAACCAGTGGTGGTATGGGCACAATGGGTTTTGGCTTACCTGCTGCTATTGGTGCACAAGTTAGTCGACCTACAGACTGTGTTATTGCTGTCTCGGGTGACGGTTCATTTATGATGAACGTACAAGAATTAGCAACCATTAAACGCTTCCAATTGCCTGTAAAAATATTACTCATCGATAACGCTAAGTTAGGTATGGTAAGACAATGGCAAGACCTATTCTTTAATGGTCGCTTAAGCGAAACTGATTTATCAGATAACCCTGATTTTATTATGTTAGCTAATGCTTTTGATATTAAAGCAAAAGAAATCACTAAGAAAAGTGAAGTAACGGCTGCTGTAGCTGAAATGTTAGATCACGATGGTGCTTACTTATTAAAAATTAAAATTGATGCAGAAGATAATGTTTGGCCACTTGTACCGCCTAATACAGCCAACGACAAAATGATGGAGAGCATATAGATGAATAATTACCAATTAACCATCACCGTTGATGACAAACAAGTTGTATTAGAACGCATTTTACAAGTAACTCGCTACCGTGGATTTTTGATTGATGGTATTAGTGCTGATGTGAACACAGGCACAAACATAGGTACAATCCACTTAATGGTAAAAAGTGAACGTCCTATTGAGTTACTTGTTGATCAAATTAATAAATTAATCGATATAAAAAGCGTCAGTGTTGACAATAATACGTAATAAATACTGAACCTTAATAGTAACTCACTACAGAAACATTACATCATTTACAAAGCTTATATGAAGAAATATAAACTTTAAAAATACCTTACGATAGATACAATTGGATACAAAATTATGCCTAAATTAAGATCTGCAACTTCGACTCAAGGCCGTAATATGGCTGGCGCTCGTGCGCTTTGGCGTGCAACTGGGATGACTGATGGTGATTTCGGAAAACCAATTATTGCTGTTGTTAACTCATTTACACAATTTGTTCCGGGTCATGTACATTTAAAAGACATGGGACAACTTGTTGCTGGCGCTATTGAAGAAGCCGGTGGTGTTGCCAAAGAATTTAATACCATTGCCGTTGATGACGGTATTGCTATGGGTCACAGTGGCATGCTTTACAGCTTACCATCACGTGACTTAATTGCTGATTCAGTTGAATACATGGTAAATGCCCATTGTGCTGATGCTATGGTGTGTATATCAAACTGTGACAAAATAACTCCTGGCATGCTAATGGCAGCAATGCGTTTAAACATCCCAGTAATTTTTGTTTCTGGTGGCCCTATGGAAGCAGGTAAAACAAAGCTTTCAGATCAAATCATCAAACTCGATTTAGTTGATGCCATGATCCAAGGTGCAGATCCAAAAGTATCTAACGAGCAATCTGATCAAGTAGAACGCTCAGCTTGTCCAACGTGTGGTTCTTGTTCAGGTATGTTCACAGCAAACTCAATGAACTGTTTAGCAGAAGCATTAGGTTTAGCTTTACCGGGTAACGGTTCAATGCTGGCAACACATGCTGACCGTGAACAATTATTTTTAAAAGCGGGCAAACAAATTGTTGAACTAACAAAACGTTATTACCAAGATAACGACGAGTCTGCATTACCTCGTAATATTGCTAACAAAGATTCGTTCTCAAACGCTATGTGTTTAGATATTGCTATGGGTGGTTCAACCAATACTATCTTACATTTATTAGCGACAGCTCAAGAAGCAGAAATAGATTACACCATGGAAGACATGGATAAACTGTCTCGCCTCGTTCCACAGTTATGTAAAGTTGCACCGTCGACCCCTAAATATCATATGGAAGATGTGCATCGCGCTGGTGGTGTAATTGCTATTTTAGGTGAATTATCACGCGCAGGATTACTAAAAACAGATGTCCCAAATATTTTAGGTACTTCACTTGCTGATGTTATCGCTAAATACGACATTAAAGTCACTGACGATGAAGATGTTAAAAAATTCTACCGCGCAGGTCCTGCTGGCATTCGTACCACGAAAGCATTTAGTCAAGATTGTCGTTGGGATACATTAGATGAAGACAGAGAAAATGGCTGTATTCGTAGTATTGAACACGCCTTTTCTACCGAAGGTGGTTTAGCCGTACTTTCAGGCAATATTGCTGTTGATGGTTGTGTTGTTAAAACCGCAGGTGTTTCTGACGATAACTTAGTATTTACTGGTCCTGCACATATTTTTGAAAGCCAAGATGCAGCAGTAGCGGGTATTTTAGATGGTAAAGTTGTTGCTGGCGAAGTGGTTGTTATTCGTTATGAAGGTCCTAAAGGCGGTCCAGGTATGCAAGAAATGCTATACCCAACCACTTACTTAAAATCGATGGGATTAGGTAAAGCCTGTGCCTTATTAACTGATGGTCGCTTCTCTGGCGGTACTTCAGGTTTATCTATTGGACATGTATCGCCTGAAGCAGCTGATGGTGGCACTATCGCATTAGTTGAGCAAGGCGATATCATTCATATTGATATTCCTACCCGCCAAATTACTTTACAAGTATCTGAAACTGAGCTTGAAACACGTCGCGCGGCTATGAACGCTAAAGGCAAAGGCGCTTGGAAACCTGTTGATCGTGTTCGTCCAATCAGCTACGCATTGAAAAACTACGCAATGTTAGCAACAAGTGCTGATAAAGGCGCAGTGCGTAACAGAGCATTACTTGACGGGGAAGAATAATGACGCAGGCATTTGCTAATAAAACCCAAAGTGAAATCGGCTTAGAATACCTACGTCGAATTTTATTAGCGCCTGTGTATGATGTTGCTGTTGAAACTGATTTAACGCCATTAACCAAGTTGTCTACTCGTTTAAATAATACGATTTATTTAAAACGTGAAGATCAGCAACCTGTTCATTCTTTTAAATTAAGAGGCGCTTATAACAAGCTTTCTCATTTATCAGAAGAACAAAGTATTCATGGTGTTATTGCCGCTTCAGCGGGTAACCATGCTCAAGGCCTAGCACTTGCTGCACATAAGCTAGGCATCAAAGCGACCATAGTCATGCCAATTACCACACCAGATATTAAAGTGGATAATGTGCGTCGTTTTGGTGCAGAAGTGCGTTTGATAGGTAAAAGCTTCAACGAAGCTCAACTCGCTTCACAGCAATTTTCCATTGACGAAAAAAAAACAGTTATTCATCCTTTTGATGATCCTGATGTTATTGCTGGACAAGGCACCGTAGCCAAAGAGTTACTACAACAACTATCTAAAATAGATGTTGTTTTTATACCTGTTGGCGGTGGTGGTCTACTTGCCGGTATGGCTGTTTACTTAAAACAGTTAAAGCCTAGTATCAAAGTCATTGGCGTTGAAGCTGAAGATTCTGCCTGTTTAAAAGTCGCGATGGAAGCAGGTGAACCTACCGACCTAGAGCAAGTAGGATTATTTGCTGATGGTGTTGCTGTAAAACGTATTGGTGAGCATACTTTTAAGCTAATTCAACAATATTGCGACGACGTTATTACGGTAACAACCGACGAAATATGCGCTTCAATCAAAGACATTTTTGAACAAACGCGCGTAATTGCCGAACCCGCAGGGGCTTTATCGTTAGCAGGTATTACTAAATACTGTAAAACAAGCCAAGGAAACGAGAACCTAGTTGCTATTTTGTCAGGCGCTAACATGAACTTTCATAGTTTGCGTTATGTATCTGAACGTTGTGAACTAGGTGAGCAAAAAGAAGCCGTTTTTGCTGTGGCAATCCCTGAAGAAAAAGGCAGTTTTAAAAACTTTTGCAAGGCGATTGGTGGTAAAGTGATTACCGAATTTAACTATCGGTATGTCGAGTCTGATCAAAGCAAAACTCATGCAAACATATTTGTGGGTGTTCGTTTAGGGGGAGAACCTGATGAACGCCAGCAGCTATCTGCAGATTTAAACCAAAAAGGTTATAACGTTACTGACTTAACAGAAAACGAACTCGCTAAATTACATGTGCGATACATGATAGGTGGTTTATCAACACCACCTTTACAAGAACGTATCTTTAGATTTGAATTTCCAGAATATCCGGGAGCTCTTGAAAAATTTTTAGAAACCCTTGGTGAACATTGGAATATTACGCTATTTCATTATCGTAATCATGGTGCAGCGTTTGGACAAGTGCTTGCGGGCTTTTCAGTAGCTAACGATAGCCAAGATGCTTTTTTTCAACATATCGAAGCATTAGGCTATGAATGCCAAGAAGAAACGAACAACGAAGCGTATAAAGCTTTTCTGAGTTAAAAGGACTAAAGATCAAGAACTAAAGCCACTAAATCTAGTGGCTTTTTACATTTTATTCTTTTAACTTATCGTCAGATTAGTTTATTGTATGGAAAAAGAATAAGGATCATTCAGAATGCAAGTTAGTCCAGACAATAGCCAAATCACCACCTCCCCTCAAGAAACATTACCTATACAACCATTAGAAAAAAATAAACGTATTGATGCATTAGATATTCTGCGTGGCTTATGTTTAGTTGGTATTTTACTAATGAATATTGAATGGTTTAACCGTGCAATAATTTCATTAGGTGGCCAAGACACATCACTCACAGGCGTAGATCACGCTGTCGGTTGGTTGATCCGTTGTTTTGTTGAAGGCAAGTTTTATAAGTTATTTGCGCTTATTTTTGGCATGGGCTTCGCTGTTATGCTACTGCGTGCTAAAGAAATGGATCGTCCATTTGGTGCATGGTTCTCTCGTCGTATGTTTGTACTTTTGCTCATAGGTATCGCCCACATGATATTTATATGGGGTGGCGATATTTTACATGACTATGCTTTCGCAGGTTTTATTTTATTACTTTTAGTACGAAAGAAAAAATCACAAGAGCCTAAGTCTTATCTTAAGTTAGGGTTAACTTGGTTAATTGTGCCAATTTTTCTGACCAGTTTAGCGGGCATTATATTTGGCACCGTATTCAACGATGCAAAGTTTCAAGAAATGTGGAAAAGTGAACTTGATATTTATACGCTGGTTGAACAAAAATTTTCTAGTAAAAGTGAAATGGATAGTACTACATCAACAGAAATAACGAATGAAACAACTATTAAACCTGCCGAAAAAACTGAACATGTAGAACTTACAGATGAAGAAATAACAGCAGAAACAATTGCCACAGCCATACAAGACCGCTTAGATGCACAAGCAGATATTGATAAAGAAAACAGAGCATTTACAGAAGGTAGCTACTGGGAAGCAACTCAATATAGAATAAGTTTTTCTGGCGTTATGCTCATGTTTTCACCACTTATCACCTTAGCGGTGCTGATCCCAATATTCATTTTAGGTTTTTGGTTGGTTATTTCCAAAACAATCACGCAACACCAGCAACATCAAACTTTTTTCAAAACGTTAGCGCGAGTGGGTCTACTTGCAGGTATTCCGTTAAATGTTGCTAGCCTTTTAATTATTCAACATCCTGCTGCGAGCATCTCTTTTGTATTGTTAGGTGCAGGAGAAATACTCTTTTATATTGCGCAACTAACTCTGGCCGCAGGATATTTAGGGTTGGTAGTTTTTGCGTTGAATAAACAAAAATGGCAACGTATATTATCGGTATTTGCACCTATGGGACAAATGGCGTTAACTAACTACCTTATGCATTCAGTTATCTTAACCAGTATTTTTTATGGCTATGCAGGTGGACAATATGGTGAAATTTCACGTGCGCCACAAATGCTGCTTGTTTTTGGAATTATTACAGGCCAACTCGTTTTTTCAAAATGGTGGTTGAGCCACTACCGCTTTGGGCCAATGGAATGGTTATGGCGCAGTTTAACCTATAAAAAAATACAACCGATGAAAGTATAAAAATTCAAGTTTAATTGCCAACATTTCATATCGTATATCTTGTGCAAAAAACACTTAAAAAATACTTAAAGATGATATTATTACCTTAATTTTCAATATAAATATTATGCCAAAACAAGTGGAAAATTTTATTTAACCTGAACTTTGGTTAACGGGTTTTATAATGTTTTGATTTATAATAAATATTTATAAAAAGCACTTAGTATACCTTGAGTTTTTATAAGACAATTAAGCTCAGTGATGAAACTTAAGAGTATATCAAAGCATTTTTGCGTACCAATAACGGGTTATTGGAAGTAAAAAAACGCAGATAGGCGCTTAAATAGCGTTACTGAGTAAAATAGCTTAACCAGAGTTCAGGTTATTTATTTACGTAAAAACATAGGATTATTGTGTCTCCCAAATTACTCGTTATTGAAGACAGTTCATCTATAGCCAAAGTTATTGAACGTATAGGGCTTTCGTTAGGCTACCAAGTTACTATTGCTAAATCGTTCGCACAAGTTAAAAGTATTCTTGCAACTAACCCCAAGTTTTTTGCTGCAACCGTGGATGTATCTTTACCTGATGCCCCTAATGGTGAAGCTATCCCTTATGTTTTACAACATAAAATACCGAGTATCGTGATGACAGGTAGAATGGATGATGCAACACGTAAAAAAATTCTTAACTTACCTGTTATTGACTACATAACTAAAGAAAATGCACAGGCTTATCATTACCTATTACGTGTTTTACACAATCAACTCACCAACAAAAACATTAGCGTTTTAGTCGTCGACGATTCCTTAACATCAAGAAATCATACCGCGCAACTATTAAAGCGTCGAAACTTTACTGTTCATATAGCCGTTGACGGTGCCAACGCCTTAAAAATATTACACAGCAACCCAGAAATTAAAATTGTTGTTACCGATCATGAAATGCCAGGCATGAGTGGTATTGAGCTTCTACAAAAAATAAGAAGGCAGTATTCAAATAATGAGCTTATTGTTATTGGTATTTCAGGTACCAGAAAAGATATTAATTCAGCCCGATTTATTAAAAATGGCGCAGACGACTTTTTACAAAAACCTTTATGTCCTGAAGAGTTTTATTGTCGCATTATGCAGCATATTGAAAAATTTCAATATTTAGAAAAGATTAAACTCGCTGCAAATCAAGACTACTTAACCGAGTTATTAAACCATAGACATTTTATGAGTACAGTAGGCGAAGCACTAGAATTTTCTTTAGATGATTTAAGTACAAATATTTTGGCTGTGATCGACATCGATAACTTTAAAAGCATTAACGAAAAACATGGTAGCGCCATGGGAGATAAAATATTAATTGAGTTATCTAAATTACTTAAACAACACTTTAAAGGTCAAGTTATCGCTCGATTAGGTGGTGATGAATTTGCGGTATTCATTTCAGCTGAAAGTGTCGAAAATGGCAAAGATCAATTACTTAATTTACAACAAGCCGTTAGCCAATTTAATGTGCAATTACAAGATGAACAAACACGTTTTAGCATTAGTATTGGAACAACAACGATGAACACAGAAAACTCACTTGAATCCCTCATTAAAATAGCGAACAACGCCTTAAAACAAGCGAAAAAAAAAGGTCGTAACACGCTTATTTTAGAACAATAATTCACTAACGACTCAGTATTAATATAAAACTTCCATATAATTGATAGGACATCAGAAGCCATGAAACTATTGTTAATCGTTTATACCTTACTACTCACTTTTTCGGTTCATGCAGAAGAGGCACTACCTGAATTAAAAATCAATAAAATAGCTCCTAACACCTATCTATATAAATCATTTCAAAACGTAGACGGTTTTGGGTTAATGAGTTCAAATGGACTAGTTATATTCCATGAGAAAAAAGCCTTTATTATTGATACGCCATGGTCTGAACAAGATACAAAAACATTAGTTGGCTGGATAGAGAAACGAGGTTATAAACCTGCGGCAAGTATATCAACCCACTCGCACGAAGATCGCACGGCAGGTATTAAATGGCTTAATGAACAAAACATTCCAACCTATGCGTCTACATTAACGAACGAATTATTAGCCAAAAAAGAACAAACACTAGCGAGTCATTCATTTACAGGTCCTAATTTTCAGTTAGAAGATGGATTAATTGAAATATTTTATCCGGGTGGCGGTCATACAATAGATAACCTAGTCGTATGGCTACCTAAATCTAAACTACTATTTGGTGGTTGCTTTATTCGTAGTTTACAAACTCAGGGGTTAGGCTATACAGGTGAAGCTTCAATAGAACAATGGCCATCTTCAGTCGAGAAAGTGCTATTAAAATATCCACAAGTTGAAATTGTTATTCCTGGGCATGGTAAACTAGGCGATATAAACTTATTAACCCACACTAAACAATTAGCAGCAGCTAAAAATTAAGGAAAAAAAATGCGTATTTTTACATTAATAATCGGATTATTGTTTACTCTGCCAAGCTTAGCAAATTGGCAATTAGCGAATGATAAATCTCAATTTAACTTCGTAACAACTAAAAAAAATAGTGCCACAGAAGTTCATCAGTTTACTCAACTAAAAGGCGCTATATCACCTAAAGGTAAAGTTAATTTAACCATTGATTTAAGTAGCGTTGAAACCAACATTCCAATTCGAAATGAAAGAATGCAGAAATTTCTTTTTGAAACAAATTTATTTCCTAAAGCCAGCTTTACCACAAGTATTGATAATCAAGTCATTGAAAAACTGAATGTTGGAGAAGTTGCTCGTATCGAAATAGCCGGTGAAATAGCATTACATGGTGCAAAGAAAACGGTTACAACCCAAGTACAGGTAATAAAATTAGGTAACAACAATATAATGGTTAACAGTTTAAAACCTATTATTATTCAAGCAAACGATTTTAATTTAGTTGCAGGTGTAGAAAAATTAAAAGCTTTAGCCGTGTTACCTAGCATTAGCAACGCAGTACCGATTAGCTTTTCTCTTTATTTTACTCAATAGAAAAATACATTAGTTGAATAGCCATAGCTTGCTAAGTGAGTTATGGCTTTAAAACTAATAACAAACACATTACTCAGCTAACTTCGCTTCAATTTCAGCGAGCTTAGCTTCTAATTCAGTTAACTTAGCTCTGGTTTTAATTAACACCTGTGTTTGCACATCAAACTCTTCACGCGTTACTACATCAAGCTCGGCTAATTTACGTTGTAAAACCGTTTTCGTTTTCTCTTCAAAATCGCTCGCTGCATTTTTTAATCCTGCAGGAATAGCATTTGATACTTGCTGAGCAATTTCTTCAATTTTTTTAGCATTAATCATTTTAAACTCTTAGCCTTATTTGGCTTTAACTTAAGTTGCTTATTTTACTATTGTAAACATTTTTAACGATTGAGACTAAAAATATTCGGCTTATTTAAAAAATTTGTTATAAAATCGTCGCCTCTTTTGAATAGCCCCAGAAATCGTTAAAGATAATGAAACTAAACCCCGGACAAAATGAAGCTGTAAAATACGTAAGTGGACCTTGCTTAGTATTGGCAGGTGCTGGTAGTGGAAAAAC
The DNA here is from genome assembly GCF_002000085.1 of Pseudocolwellia agarivorans. GTDB lineage: Bacteria > Pseudomonadota > Gammaproteobacteria > Enterobacterales > Alteromonadaceae > Pseudocolwellia > Pseudocolwellia agarivorans. The sequence goes on along the minus strand of NZ_MUZU01000005.1, from coordinate 165,582 downwards.
AGGGGTTATCTGTAAAAAAATCGCCTACCTTATTGAAAAGTGTGGCTATAAAGCACGTAACATTGCCGCTGTTACCTTTACCAACAAAGCCGCTAAAGAGATGAAAGAGCGTGTCGGCAAATTGCTAGGTAAAGATTTAATTCGTGGTCTTACTGTTTCAACCTTTCACTCTCTCGGTTTAGATATTGTTAGAAAAGAAATAAAAACATTAGGCTACAAGCCGGGCTTTACTCTATTTGACGATCAAGACACCCTAGCGCTATTAAAAGAACTGACACAAGATGAGTTTGGGGGCGATAAAGATTTACTCAGTAAGTTACAGTCAATGATCTCAAATTGGAAAAACGAACTGCAACTGGCTGACGCAGCAATTAAAAGCGCAAGTGATGCCGACACCATCATGTATGCAGAGTTTTATGCTGAATATCAAAAACATATGAAAGCCTATAACGCGTTAGACTTTGATGATCTGATTTTAATCCCTACGCTCTTATTAAGAAATTACCCTGAAGTACGTGAGCGCTGGCGTAAAAAAATTCAGTACATGTTGGTAGATGAATACCAAGACACCAACGCCAGCCAATACGAATTAGTTAAATTAATTGCCGGTGAAAAAGGCTTATTAACCGTAGTTGGCGACGACGACCAATCAATATACTCGTGGCGTGGCGCTAAACCACAAAATTTAGTGTTATTAGGGGAAGACTTCCCTGAGCTTAAGTTGATCAAATTAGAGCAAAATTATCGCTCTAGTGGCCGTATTCTTAAGTGTGCAAACATACTGATTGCGAATAATCCTCATGTATACGACAAAGCACTATTTAGTGAGCTTAATTACGGCGTTGAATTACGGGTTGTGCAAACCAAAAACGAAGAACACGAAGTTGAGCGTATTGTCGGTGAGCTGATCGGTCATCGCTTTTTAAATAAATCTAAATTTAAACATTACGCCATTTTATATCGTGGTAATCATCAATCTCGCTTACTTGAAAAAGCATTAATGACTAACCGTATTCCTTACAAAATCAGTGGCGGAACATCATTCTTCTCAAGATCTGAAATTAAAGATATGATGGCGTACCTACGTGTTTTAGTGAACCCTGACGACGACAACGCTTTTTTACGTATTGTAAACGTACCTCGACGCGAAATAGGACCAACAACCTTAGAAAAACTAGGTAGTTACGCCAACATGCGCCAAATTAGTATGTTTGCAGCTAGCTTCGAGCTTGGGCTAGAACAAACACTCACTGGCCGTGGTTTAGCGAGTGTACAACGCTTTACTCGTTGGATTGTTGAAACAGCCGATCATGCTGAACGAGGAGATACCGCAGCGGTTTTAAGATCTGCTGTACGAGAAATTAATTACGAAGATTGGTTATACGATTCTTCGCCAAGCGCTAAAGCAGCTGAAATGCGTATGAAAAATGTGACTCAACTCTTCAGTTGGGTTACACAAATGTTAGAAGGTGACGAAAACGAAGACCCTATGACATTACCACAAGTAGTCACGCGTTTAACCTTGCGCGATATGATGGAACGTAGCGAAGACGAAGACGACTCAGACCAAGTGCAATTAATGACATTGCATGCATCAAAAGGGCTAGAGTTTCCTTACGTATTTTTAATTGGTATGGAAGAAGGCTTACTACCTCACCAAACCAGTATGGATGAAGGTAATGTAGAAGAAGAACGTAGATTGGCTTACGTAGGTATTACTCGGGCGCAAAAAGAACTTATTTTTACTTATGCAAGAGAGCGCAGACAATTTGGTGAAGTGGCCAGAACAGAAGCCAGTCGCTTTTTACATGAATTGCCGCAAGACGATTTGAGCTGGGAATTAACTCAAGCTAAAAAAAGTAACGAACAAAAACAGGCTACAGCCAAAATGGGTGTCGCTAACTTACGAGAAATGCTCAATAAGAATAAATAATATGAAAAAATACATACTCACTTTATTAACAACAGTTACGTTTTATAGTTTATCTATTACAGCTATGGCTGACAGTTCGGTGTGGAAAGTGTCGAAAGACAACGATCACGTATTTATTGGTGGCACTATTCACGTGCTACCTGAATCAGAGTTCCCTCTGCCTAAAGAGTTTCTTGAAGCTTATAAAAATACCGACCTCATTGTCTTAGAAGCACAGCTGCCAGACCCAACAGATGCAGCTGCGCAACAAGCAATGATCGCTCAAATGAGCTACAGCGATGGCCAAACTTTAGAAAGCATATTAAAACCCAACACCTTCAAACTATTAACCAATTACTTCGACAGTATTGGCAGTAATGTGCACCAATTTACCAGCTTTAAGCCCGGCTTTGTTATTTCAATAATGGCACTAATTGAATTACAAAAAGCTGATATATCAGGCGCAGGTGTTGATGCTTATTTTGAAGAGCTCGCCATAGCAGATAAAAAAAGCATCCATTATTTAGAAACCGCTGAAATGCAATTTAACATGCTAAGCAACTTAGGTAAGGGATACGAAGACGATTTTATTGAAGCTAATTTAGAATTGAATTCTAGCTTTACTGATTTTTTCCAACAAACCTTAGACGCATGGAGAATAGGAGACGCAATTAAGTTAGAAAACTTGATTAATATCGCTGCTATAGAATCAGATGAAAAGTCGTATAACGCGCTATTCACTCATCGTAATAAAAACTGGGTGCCTAAAATAGAAGATTTATTCAAGAATAAAAACAAAGAGTTTATTTTAGTAGGAGCTGGACACTTGTTTGGTAAAGAGGGCTTAATTGCCTTACTCAAAAATAAAGGTTATACCGTAGAACAAAAATCTTCTTAATCACTATTCAATTGTTTTCAATTAAGTAAAGTTAGGCGTTAATCTCCTAACTTTATTTAAATTCAACAACTAAAGATCTGAATTTATATCTTACCTGTTATTAACCCTAAGCCGATAAAAACCAGTAATACTGATACAAACTGTTGTACCGTATTAATGGTTACTTTAGTTAAGAGTTTTTTACCAAAATAAGCCCCAATAAAAGCTGACAAGCAAGCGCTTAATACTAACCACCAGTTAACCGAACTTTGGCTAGAACCAAAGTGCCAGCCGTAAACCGCCAACCTATTTATATCAACAAGTACCGCCAATATGACCCCGGTTGCTACAAACTGTTCTTTTGATAAGCCTGCTTTTAATAAAAACATACTTCTAAAAGCACCTTGATGACCAGATAAACCACCTAAAAATCCACTTATCATTCCACCTAAAGGCAGGTACTTTTTATCAATAGCAAGCGATTTAAAAAAAGGTAGTAACTCTACAACCACTAGAAATAAAATAAGGCCACCCACCACAAGCTTCATTACACTTGTAGTAAATTCATAAGATAAAAGATGATAGCTAACTAGCTCATGACTGCCAGACATATTGGTTAATAATAACGCCCCCAACAAAGCACAAATAACAGCAGGCAAACCAAACTTTAGAATAACGGCCAAATCGGCATGCTTCCCCACTAAAAAAATCTTGAAAGCATTATTAGCAAAATGAACAATTGCTGTAATGGTTACCGCAATTTCAATAGGGAAAAATAAAGCTACGATAGGCATTAATAAGGTGCCTAAACCAAAGCCAGAAAATAACGTAAGTAACGAAGCCGCCATAGCGACTAGTGAAATAATAAAAAAATCCATAAAATAGAGTAAAGCATAAGTTTTTACAATAAGGTTAATAATAACAATAAAGTGTGACTGTTTTACTAAATATCACCCTGAATTGAATAAAACGTTTAACCAAGCTTCAAATTTTTTTACTTTTTCCCATTGAAAGTTTTTGGGAGGAGCAACTAAAAATAATGAAATAGGGCTTTGCGCTGAAAAATCAAATAGATTAATTAAAGTGCCTTCATTAAGTCGTTCAAATACTAACGATTTACTCACAAAACACATACCTTGGCCTGCAATTGTTTTTTCAATTACAGGCACTGAATCTGTTGTTTGTAGGCTAATTTTAAAATCATCTACCGTGATTTTATACTGATTACAAAATAGTTCAAATGCAGGCTTTAAGTCGCTAGATATATCTAAAAGCATGGGTGTTTTTAATAGTATATCCATTGATGGAAAAGCATCTTCAAATAACAAGCTACTTGCCACAAGTAAAACTTCATCTTTTATAAGCTCTCTACTTTCCAACCCCTGATAAATACCTTTTCCTCTTCTGATTGCGATATCTACATTGTTATCTTTAAAATCAACCAATTGATTACTTGGTGAAAACTGCAACATCATTTCAGGATACATTAATTGAAATTCATTGATTTTAGGAATAAGTATCAAAGACGTAAAAGAGTGCAAAGACGTTATTTTAAGGGTGTTTGGATCAGGCTCTGCAGACAACAAGCTGATCCCTTGAGATATTTGACTAAAAGCATTTTCAATAAACGGAAATAAACGTTCACCTTCATTACTTAACAGGGTTTGTTTGCTGTCTCTAATGAATAGCTGACATTGTAAATTTTCTTCCAGTAATCGAATTTGTTGGCTTACGGCCGCTTGAGTTACAAATAACTCTTGTGCCGCGCTCTTAAAACTTTTATTACGTGCGGCAGCAAGAAAAAATGATAGTGATTTTAATGGAGGCAACTTCATAGCGCTTTAGAAAAACTTAAGTGATGTTAATTTTATATCGTTTGTTTAACTCAAGTGCAAGGTTTAATTTACGGATGAAACTTACAACAAACACAGAGGTTATTATGTTAACAAAATCGATACTACTATTGAGTATTTTAAGTACATCATTCGTTATAACCATTCAAGCAAACGACGAAATACAATTGTATTCTGAAGCGGGTTATCCTTACAAAAACTTGATCAACAAGGCTGAATCAGTAAAGATTTTCTTTACTGAAAAAGAAGATATCGTTATTTGTCGTGTGGAAGTATCAGCAGACTCAAAAAATAAAACCACCGAGAAAGTGGTAGTTACAAAAAAACAATTTGAACAAGCCCCGCTCGTGAGTTGCTTACCACGAACAGAGGCTAATAAATTGTTAACATTCGCTTATCTTTAATTATTCAATCAAAATATTAGCTAATAGATGTATTCCATATACTGTTTTGGTAACGCATCTAAAGCTTTAATTTTAATATCTCGGTAGTACAATTCAGCCCCTTCAGACTGTATTTGCAACTGTCCTGAATTTAATACTTCACCCATGGGATCTTTTGAATCTTGAATAGCCATAACCACTTCACCATTAACAACAAATACAGCGTAATCATTGACCGCAAATAACTCTAAAGTATTCCATTCACCATGCGCTTTATCAACTTCAGGAAAAGCACTGGCGTAACCTACACTGCCTAATTGGCCTTTAACATCATAGACAGGTCTATTACCTACAGCAGGTTTACGTGAACGAATTTTACCTTTTACGGTACCTCCAGCATTACCTAGCGGAATGTAATCACCTAAGTCACTTTCTTGTACTTGAAACTCTTGGCATAATTTCCACGTTTTCCAAAAAGCACCATGTTCACCTTTACAATGAAATAACAAACCGCTATCACGAATAGCATCTTTTCGTGGTGCCCACTTTTTATCGCCCCATTTCATTTGAAAACTTAAATGGTAATTTTGATATTCAGCTTTGGTATTAATACCACCATAAATTTCACCACTAATATGTAAAACAGGCTGACCGTTTTCTTCGATCATAGTAAATACGCCTTTTACATCATTATTCAAGCCTAATGCTAATCTTGGATCACCATGACTCACTTTATTTTCAGTATATGTGCCTTCAGGTAACCCTTTTACAGAAGAGTGAGGTACTCCAATCCAAACATCCCATTGAGACAGGTTACTGTCCAGCAAAGACTTCCATGTTTGCGTTAACTTATTTGACTCATTATTTGATTTCCCTTCACTAATAGACACTAGACTACAAGCTGACAATAAAGCTAAAGATGTACTTAAAAGCACTATTGAAATATTTTTACTATTTATAAAACTCATATATAAAACCACCTTTTTATCTTATTCTGCCTTTGATTACAGTAAAAAACAAGGAAGAAAAAACATTCGTATCAAAAAACAAAAAACATGAAAAAACACTATTTTAGATATTCAAAAACACAAAAGATAACGTTAACATTTATTAGTGTTGATTACCTAACAAATGCTAGATAAAAGTGTGAAGATATATTTATATGGAAAGAAATAACAAAGTAGCTGAAATAATTAAAGCACTCGCTATGATCGCATAAGTAATAGACTTAGATTGCTGCTGATTCTGTTTAAGCAATTGAGTGAGTAATTCGGTTTGTTTATATTGTTGTTCTTTACCGGCACGTAAATAGTCGTAAACTAAATCAGGAATTTCAGGAAGCTTTTCATTCCAAAAAGGAATATTTTCTTTAATTTTTGCAAATACAGCTTTTATGCCCATTTGCTCTTTTACCCAATTTTCTAAAAAGGGTTTTGCGGTTTGCCATAAGTCTAATTGCGGATATAACTGACGGCCTAAACCTTCAATGTACAGTAAGGTTTTTTGTAATAAAACGAGCTGCGGCTGTACTTCCATATTGAATCTACGTGCTGTACTAAATAAGTTTACTAACACTTGCCCAAACGATATTTCAGCCAAAGGTTTATTAAAAATAGGTTCGCATACCGCTCTAATAGCAAACTCAAATTCATCAACACTGGTATTGCTAGGAACCCAACCTGAATCTACGTGTAACTGTGCTACTTTTCGGTAATCGCGATTAAAAAAGGCAACAAAGTTTTCAGCTAAATAACGTTTATCTTCTTGGTTCAGTGTACCTACAATGCCGCAATCTATGGCAATCCATGTTGGATCTGCCGGGCTAGTTGCATCAACAAATACATTGCCAGGGTGCATATCAGCATGAAAAAAGCTGTCGCGGAATACTTGCGTGAAAAACACTTTAACGCCGCGTTCAGCTAATAACTTCATATCTACGCCTAATGCGTGTAGCGTTTCAATTTCACCTACACCAATACCGTAAATACGCTCCATAACGAGTACATGTTTACTGCTGTATTCGCTATAAATTTCAGGTACATATAAAACGTGGTCTTGTTCACGACCTTGTGAAAAATTATGTTTCAGCTGAATAGCGTTAGCCGCTTCACGATTTAAATCGAGTTCATCTAAAATTGTTTTTTTGTATTCTTGTACCACTTCTTTAGGTCGTAGTCTTTTCCCATCAGACAACCAGCGAGCAACAATACCTGCAAAAAGCGACATAACCTCTATATCAGCAATAATCACTTTTTCAATATCAGGGCGTAATACCTTAATAACGATATTCGTATTGCCATGTTTTTCAGTATGTAACTTAGCTGTATGCACCTGCGCGATAGAAGCTGAAGCTAGTGGTTCGATATTAAATTCGCTGAAATGTTCGTTAAAAACATCTTCACCCATGGCATCAATTATTAGCTGTTTAGCTTTTTCACCATCAAACGGCACAACTTGATCTTGAAGAAGTGCTAATTCATCAGCAAAGTCGGGCGGAAGTAGATCGCGCCTCGTTGAAAGCATTTGTCCAAATTTAATAAAAACAGGACCTAGCGATTCAATAGCTAATCGAAACCTTAAGGCAACAGGCTTATCTTTATGTTTATTACCTAACCAAAATAAACTCACGCGAGCTAACTTTGCATACCAAGGCAGAGACTTTTTAGGTACGAGCTCGTCTAATCCATATTGCAGAAAAGTTTGAACAATTTTATAAAGGCGTAAGCTACTCACTAGAATCCTTGTTGCTGTTTACTGCAAATTGTTTGCTGGAGCGATTTAGTAGCGCTTTTTCAATGGCTAAAAACCTGTCGTTTACTGTTTCAGTGTGTATTTCTAACTCACTTACTTGTAAATTAAATGCCGCTATTTGACTACTAGTAACCACTAAACGCTTTTCGTGTACTAACCACTCCGTTGAATCCGCTTGAATTTGCTTAACGGCAAAGCCTAGTTTATCGGCTAATTTTTTACTTAACTGGGTTAATTTATAGGTAGGCACATCACCAATGTGTTTGGCTAATTCGCTTTGCCAATCAATCTCTAATGTTTCAGCCATGTTGGCATATTGCTGGGCAATTTTAATATCGCCAACAATATCTAGCTTGTCTTGTTTTATTAGCTCGGTTAAGGATTGCTCGTTTTTTAAAGCTACTAAGGTTTTAACACTAGTATGAATGGCACAATCAGGGTTTTCGCTTAACGAAGTCACCAATACCTTGCTGTTATTCACAATAAAACTTAATGGGAAGCCCAACTCAGCCAAATATACTACTAAGTTTTTTTGCTCTAGCGGGTAAAGGCTTTGCGTACCATTTAAGCTTAATGCTAAAGCCTTATTAATAATAGCTTCAAGCGCTGAGCATAAAAGTTGCTGATGCAAGGTGGTATTGTTTGCCACTAAAATTTATAACCTTTATGCAGAGCTACAACGCCGCCAGTTAAGTTTTTATAGGTAGTTTGCTCAAAGCCCGCGTTATTCATCATCTCTTTTAATGTATCTTGGTCAGGATGCATACGAATAGACTCAGCTAAATACTGATAGCTATCACCGTCTTTAGCCACTAGTTCACCCATTTTAGGTAAAATATTAAACGAGTAAAAATCGTAGGCTTTACTCACAAGCTCTTGCTCGGGTTTTGAAAATTCTAATACCAATAAACGACCACCGGGTTTAAGTACACGGAACATAGAACGTAATGCTTCGTCTTTATCGGTTACGTTACGTAAACCAAATGCAATAGTAATAATATCGAAGGTGTTATCTTCAAAAGGTAAGTGTTGTGCGTTAGCTTGTACGTATTCAATATTTTGTACTAAACCACGGTCACGTAATTTATCACGACCTACATTAAGCATTGAACTGTTGATATCAGCTAAAATAACTTGCCCATCTTTACCCACAAGTTGAGAAAACTTTGCGGTTAAGTCACCCGTACCACCAGCTAAATCAAGCACCTTGTTACCGGGGCGTACACCACTGGCATCAATGGTAAAGCGTTTCCATAATCGATGAATACCAAACGACATTAAATCGTTCATTACATCGTATTGTGCAGCCACAGAATGAAATACTCCGGCAACTTTAGATTCTTTCTCGCTTTTATCTACCGTTTGGTAACCAAAGTGAGTGCTGTTTTCTTGATTGTCTTGATCTTGAGGTGACATCTTAAATTCGCTTGTAGCAATAATTAGCTTTAGTTTAACTCACTTTGACTGAATTATTAATAGTTAAGTCATACCAAACACAATAGAATAAATTTGGTCTCTTAATTGAACCTTTGTGATTTTCAGTAATCGTATTAATCATGACTTGGCTCACGATTTGTTTACAACAACTATTTAATACAGGGACTAAAATGATGCAAAAAATACTATGGATAAGCTTACCAATAGTGTTATCCGCTTGTTCTTCTCAGCAACTTTACCAACACACACAAAACCAAGTGGAAATTAATTGTAATCACAAAGTAGGGGTAGAAAGAGAGCAGTGCCTCGATAAAATAAATACGAAACCTTATAAAGAATACGAAGCAGAGCGACAAGAGATAATAAACGGAAAGTAAATGAGTTACTTTACACTCACTTTGCCACCAATAATTTTAAAAGCGGGTACGCCACGAATCAATGTTTCTCTGGCAAAGGTGCTATTACATGAAGGACAAATACAGCTTTCGTTGGTAAAATCTTGAGTAATGCGTTCTTTAAAACATTTGAGCAAAGTACCTGTACCACCTTTACGATATTTATAAAGCTGACTACGGCACTTTGCACAATAAACATTAACAGTTTTTGTGGGGCCTTTTTTATTCGGCTTGGCCACTTTTCTCTACATTTAATTCTGCTAATGTTGCGGCCATATCTTCAGCTGCTGTGGCTGGTTTAATGTCTTCGTCTATTTTTAAAATAGTGCCGTCTTTTCCAATATAAAAAGTAATGCGTTTTGCAAAACCTAGCATATGTAGCACATCGTAAGCTTCTGCAACTTCTTTTGTAGGGTCGCTCAACATAGGAAAATCAGCATTCGTTTTTTTAGCAAAATCGCGATTGGCATCTAATGGATCAACACTTGCCATAAAGTATGTTGCATTAAATGCACGGACTAAATGACCTTTTTCAACTAACGATTTACATTCTATTGTACAACCACGTGTATTTGCTCTTGGATACCAAGCTAAAACAACATTAGTTTTACCTAAAAAGTCTTTCAGGTTATAAAAATCGCCCGTTGTGGCTTGTAGGTTAAAGTTAGGTGCTTTATCACCCACTTTTAAGCTAGTTGCAGAGGCATTAAAAGCCATTGCACTAACAATAATGCCACTGAGTAGCGCTACTGTTTTGATTATATTTTTAAGCATTTGAGTATTTTTCCTTGTTAGCTAACCATCGGTTGATAAGTAAGACCGCTTGTTGCGGATATTTGTTCCATAATAAATAGGCTTGTTGTTGAATCGTTGGAATTAAGTGAGCATCTCTTACTAAATCCGCTATTTTTAATTCAGCTAAGCCTGTTTGTCGTGTTCCTAATAATTCACCTGGGCCACGTATTTGTAAATCTTTTTCGGCAATAACAAAACCATCGTTACTTTCTCGTAATACCGCTAAACGTTTTGTTGCGGTTTTAGATAAAGGTGTTTTATACATGAGCACACAATGTGACGCTACGGCACCACGACCGACTCGGCCTCGTAGTTGATGTAGCTGCGCTAACCCCAAACGTTCAGGGTTTTCAATCACCATTAAGCTTGCGTTCGGTACATCTACGCCAACTTCAATAACAGTGGTTGCCACTAACAAGTGGAGTTCACCTGCTTTAAATTGGTCCATTATTGCTTGTTTTTCAGCGGCTTTCATTCGCCCATGTACTAAGCCTATTTTTAATTCCGGCAGTTGTTCTTGTAAATATACAGCGGTGTCTTCAGCCGCTTGGCATTGCAGTACTTCTGATTCTTCAATAAGTGTACATACCCAATAAGCTTGACGGTTATCTTGAATACAACCCTCCCGAATACGATCTATTACGGCATCTCTTCGAGAATCGGGTAAGGCAATGGTTGTAATGGGGGTTCTACCCGGTGGTAACTCGTCAATAACCGATGTATCGAGATCGGCATAAGCGGTCATGGCTAAGGTTCTAGGAATAGGGGTTGCCGTCATAATAAGCTGGTGCGGATATTTGTTATCAAACGCGCCTTTTTCTCGTAACGTTAAACGCTGATGAACACCAAACTTATGTTGTTCATCAATAATAATTAACACGAGATTTTTAAAAACAACGTCTTCTTGAAATAATGCATGGGTACCAATAACCAGCTGCATATTACCATTGGCCATGTTTTCTAATGCTGATCTACGAGCTTTTGCTTTGGTTTTTCCTGCTAGCCAACCCACTGAAATATTAAGTGGCGCAAACCATTTTTCGAAGTTAATGGCGTGTTGCTCTGCTAATATTTCTGTAGGTGCCATTAAGGCAACCTGAAAGCCTTCACCTAGCGCGGTAAGTGCAGCTAAAGCGGCAACTAAGGTTTTACCTGATCCAACATCACCCTGCACTAAACGCATCATAGGCGTGCTATTGGCTAAGTCTTTACGTATTTCGTTTGCCACACGTGTTTGTGCATTTGTGGGTTCGAACGGTAAGCTCGTGAGAAATTGTTGATTTAGGCTTTCGTTCACAGTTAAAGGAAAAGCATTTTCTTTATCTACCGACTGCCTCAATTTAAGCATACTTAAATTATGGGCGATAAGTTCTTCTTTAATTAAGCGTATTTGTGCCGGATGTTTGCCTTCTTCGATTTGTGAAATAGATGTATCTGGTGGTGGTCGATGCAGTGTTTTTAACGCTTCGGTTAAGGTGTATGACGAATCAATAAATTCTGCAGGCAATAGTTCTTCCACTTGGCCGCGCTCTAATCGTATTAACGCTTGTTCGGTTAAATTACGTAACGATATTTGCCTTAAACCATCAGTGGTTGAATAAACCGGTGTTAATGTTTCTTCAACAGGGGTAAGTTCTACATCGTTATCAAGTGGTTTATATTCAGGGTGAACTATTTCAAAACTGCGCGCGCCTCGACTAATTTCACCATAGCAACGAATGCTTGTACCAATGGCTAAACTGTTTTTTTGATTCGCTGTAAAATGGAAAAAGCGTAAATTAATAACGCCTGTGCCATCGCTCAACGTAACCATCAGCATACGGCGTTTACCTTGAACGATTTGATTATCGGTTATTTCACCAATAATGTTGGTATGTGTGCCCACCATAAGATCACGTATTGTCGTAATGCGTGTCCGGTCTTCATAACGTAGAGGTAAATGAAATAATAAATCTTGGAGTGATTCAAGACCAAGCTTTTCTAGTTTAGACGCTAAACCTGGCCCCACACCTTTTAATACAGTGATAGGGGTTTGCGCTAGATTACTAATACCCAGCCGAGCTTGAGTCATAAACTAGCGTCCTGATGCAGGTGAATCCATGTTAATCGTCGATGTTTTGCCATGCGTCTTTTGTCATTTGCATTTTTTGCCACCAATCTTCTGAAGCGACTATTTGCCCTTCTTCATCTATTTGTGGATAAGGTAAACCTTTACGTTTACAGGCTTCAGCAAAAATCGGGTGTCCGCCTTCAAATAAAACACGTTGGCGACGCTCTTCAGATAATCTAGGCTTATCATAAAGCCCAGCTAACTGTCGCTGGCGCTGAGCTTCATACAAAACAACCGCATTAGCTACTGACACGTTAAGTGATTGCACCATACCTACCATAGGAATAACAATATCTTGATCAGCGAGTTCTAACGCTTCGGGTGAAGCACCAAACTTTTCTTGACCTAAAATAATAGCCGTTGGCTTAGTATAATCAACTTCGCGGTAGTCTACCGCCGAGTCTGATAAGTTAGTAACTAACACTTGCATGTTTTGTCGTTTTAACTCAGCAATAGCATCTTTGGTGTTTTTATGTCCGTGAACATCAACCCAGTTTTGACTACCTACAGCACTACCACCTGAAACACGCATTTTATCGCTTTTCCAAACAGCGTGAACATCGCTTATCCCAATAGCATCCGCGGTTCTTACCACTGCTGCTAAATTATGAGTTTTATGCACGCCTTCCATGCATACGGTTAGATCGGGCTGCCTTTTATCTAACAAGGCTAAAATACGCTGGTGTCTTTCTGGTGTCATGCTAATACTGGCTCAAAAGGTAAATTTAAGGTTCACTACGTTTGCTTATCGAGTGCTTGGTAATTCCATAATGCCATCGATTTCTATTTCTACGTCTTTAGGTAACCTTGCTACTTGTACAGCTGCACGTGCGGGATATGGGGCGTCGAAATATTCGCTCATTACTTCATTTACTACAGCAAAGTTTTCTAAATCTTGTAAGAAGATATTTACTTTAACCATGTCATTTAAGTCACCACCTGCTGCTTCACATACGCTTACTAAGTTTTTAAATACTTGATGTGCTTGCTCTGCAAAGCCGCCTTCAACAACTGTCATCGTTGCAGGTACTAGAGGAATTTGACCAGAAAGATATACGGTATTGTTTACTTTTACAGCTTGGCTGTATGTACCGATAGCACTTGGTGCTGCGTCTGTAGCGATAATTGTTTTCATAAGTTAATACTCTATTTACGTCTTTATTTAATATGTAATAAATGGGGATGTTTATTTGTTACGGATAACGCGTTGTACATCAACCATAACTTTTATTTTACGGATAATATCTGCGAGGTGTATTCGATCTCGACAGGTTATTTCCATGTCGATAGCATAAACGCCAGGTTCTTTTTCACCTGAGTTTAATGAATGTACATTTGAACCACGGCGCGCGATAACATTAGTTAATGCGGCTAGGGCGCCTTGATGATTGATAATTTCGATACGTAGTTTAGCAATAAAATCACGGTCTATTTCTGTATCCCATCTTACTGGGAATAAGCTTTTTTGCCCATGACCTTTAATATTACGGCATCCTTGTTGATGAATAATCAATCCTTTACCGGGGCTTAAATACGCTAAAATACCATCACCAGGAATAGGGCGACAACACTTACCGTAAGTAACCACCATGCCTTCTGTACCTTTTATTGGCATTTTAGTTTTTGTGGGTGCATTATTAGCACCATTTAATTCATTTTCTTCTGTGAATTCATCAGTTAAGCGGCGAGCAATAACAATACTTAATGAGTTACCTAAACCTATACTGACCAACAATTCTTTAAATGTTTCGTAACCGCTATCTTTAATAACTTGCTGAACTTTTTCTTCGGCAATATCTAATAACTTGGTTTTTCCTAAAGCATGGCTAAGTAATCTCAAGCCTAGCGTTTCTGAATCGCTTTGTTCTCTTGAACGTAAATAAGCTCTAATTTGTAAACGCGCTTTAGAGGTAACAACAAAATTTAACCAAGTAGCATTTGGTCTAGCAGCTTGCGAGGTGATAACTTCAATGGTTTGCCCTGAATCAATAGGCTGACTTAATGGATAAGGTTTACGATCAACTTTAACACCTACACATGAATTACCTACATCGGTATGCACCGCGTAAGCAAAATCGACAGGCGTTGCTCCCATAGGTAACTCAATAATACGTCCATCAGGAGTAAAAACATAAATTTCTTCAGGAAATAAATCTGATTTTACGTTTTCGATAAACTCAAATGAAGTACCTGCACTTTGTTGCAGTTCGATTAAGCTTTGCATCCAACGGCGCGCTTTCATTTGTGCCGTAGTGCCCGTATCGTCGCCAGCTTGTTTGTATAACCAATGGGCTGCTACGCCTTTGTCGGCCATTTGGTCCATGTCTCGAGTACGTATTTGAATTTCAACGGGAATACCATGAGGACCAATTAATGCGGTATGTAACGACTGATAACCGTTAGTTTTAGGAATAGCGATATAATCTTTGAAGCGTGATTCAACAGGTTTAAATAAGTTGTGCACAGCACCTAGCGTACGGTAGCAATCGTCAATTTTATCTTCAACAATAACGCGGAAAGCGTAAACATCCATCACTTCGTTAAAAGATAATTCTTTATTGAGCATTTTTTGATAAATAGAATATAAGTGCTTTTCACGACCTTGCACTTCAGCTTTAATACCACTTTCTTCAAGTCTTGATGCTATTTCTTTGAGAATATTATTGATAATTTCTTTACGATTACCACGCGCTTGCTTAACTGCTGATTTAAGCGCTCTTGAACGCATAGGGTATAAGGCTTCAAAGCCTAAAGACTCTAATTCATTTTTAATATCATGAATACCCAAGCGGTTTGCTATCGGAGCATATATTTCTAATGTTTCACGAGCAATACGTCTTCGTTTATCAGGCCTAAGCGACTCTAATGTGCGCATATTATGAGTACGGTCAGCTAATTTAATTAAAATAACACGAATGTCTTGCACCATAGCAAGGATCATTTTACGGAAGTTTTCCGCTTGCATTTGTTCTTTATTATCAAACTTTAGCTTATCTAATTTACTCACACCTTCAACTAACTCAGCAACCGTGTCGCCAAATAAATCAGCAAGTTCTTTTTTAGTGGTGCTGGTGTCTTCAATAACATCGTGCAATAACGCAGCCATGAGAGTTTCATGGTCTAAATTCATTTTAGCTAAATTAATCGCTACGGCGACAGGGTGTGTAATGTAAGGTTCGCCACTTGAACGCATTTGTCCTTCATGTGCTTCTCGAGCAACAATATAAGCTTGTTTAAGTAAGTCTATTTGTACTTTCGACAAATAACTTGAGACAAGATCTTTTAATGGTTCAAAAAGATACACTCACAACACCTTAAAAAATAATACCAACCAAACTAAGTTGTTTGATAGCAATAGTCTGAATAACAATACAAGTAAAACAAAGAGCAACACATTTGAATATATAAAATAAGTTAAATTAACTTAAGAAGTGATGATGCATTTTGCTTTACAGCTAATAAAATAAGAATACGTTGAATTACTAACAATGCCAACGTTTTACTTGATGAATGCTAAAAATTAAGCATTAAAAAACGCGTAATCATTGCAAACAATTTATTACGCGTTTTTGGGTGGCTTACCTTCACTATGTGAAAGCTACTGGTTATGACCACCTACAATTGCAGCTACTGCCGCTAGTTCAGCAGATTCTTGTTGTATTTGCTCGTGGTGATCTGAATGGTCCATTACTTCAGTAGTAATTAAACCTGCTTCAATTTCACGTAAAGCTAACACTGTTGGTTTATCATTTTCTCTATCAACCAAAGGTTCTTTACCGCCAGTTGCAATTTGACGAGCACGACGAGATGCAATAAGCACCAAGTCAAAACGATTACCGACTTTATCTACGGCATCTTCAACAGTTACGCGAGCCATTTGGTCACTCCAGCATTTAAAATTTCAAAAAATAGTCGGGTAGTTTACTCGATCATACGCCCACTACGCAAGCAACTTGGCGTGATTTAATCATTAAAAATAAATTAATTAATCTGATAGTAAATCATCAAAAAGCGTTTGATGAGTGATCACTTGTTGGCTACGTTTTAAGCGTTGATTATTTACAATCGTTGTTAAGTCAACTAATGCCTGATCAAAATCATCGTTAACAATAATGTAATCGAACTCTTGGTAATGCGAACATTCAGATTGTGCTTGTGCCATACGCTCATCAATAACTTCTTGGCTATCTTGACCTCGACCTTGTAAACGTTTCTCTAATTCATCTTTAGAAGGAGGACAAATAAAAATAGTGGTAACACTCGGTTTTTTCATTCGAACTTGCTGTGCGCCTTGCCAATCGATATCAAGTAAAACATCAATACCTTTTGCTAGTTGTTCATCAATAGCTGCTTCGGACGTACCATAGTAATTACCAAAAACTTCAGCGTGTTCATAAAATGCTTTTTTCTCAATTAACTTTTCAAACTCAATTTTAGAAACAAAATGATAATGCTGACCGTTTTCCTCACCGGGACGAATATTACGCGTAGTGTGCGATACAGAAACTTGCATTTCTCTTGTTGAATCTTGTTTAAGTAGTGCTTTGATTAAGCTTGATTTTCCTGCCCCACTTGGCGCAGATAGAATGAATAAATTACCCGGAGTAGTCACATGACACCTTACTAATAATATGAGTGATAGCACCTGAAAACGACACTATTTTTATGATGTGATTATAGCGAGGAATTGCCTATTTTCCCATACGAATTACGAGTAACCTTAAATTTTAATGAGTAATATATAATAAGTGTAATGAGGATAAAAAAGAGTAAATAGCCTATTTGTGAGAAATATTAGGAAAGTTTATTATCTGGCTACAGCCATCCTAAACTCCTGTTGATTAAGGTGTAATTCTTCTTTAAAAGCTTCCCAGCCTAAAGGTTTAGATAACAAGTATCCTTGATATTGCGAGCATTTAAGTTTTTTAAGATACTCAAGTTGGTAAGGTTCTTCTACACCTTCAGCAATAACATTTAACTTATATAATTTTGCTAGAGATAAAATCACATCGATCATTAACCCTTCGTTATTATAATTTGGATCAATCGCCCAAATAAAACTTCTATCTATTTTAAGCGTATCTACAGGGAAATGCTGTAGCTGATTAAATGCGGTATAGCCTGTACCAAAGTCATCTAAAGATAGCTTATAACCCATTTCTTTAATGCGTTGTAACAGTTTAATACTCTTATAACCATGATCAACTAAACTTGTTTCTGTGATTTCAAATTCAATCATTGATGGAGGGATATGATATTGATTAGCTAATGCCTCTATTTTACTAGGCAATTGTTCATTTTTAAGCTCTAAAGATGAAATATTAATCGCCAATAAGAAAGGCCTTAGCGTCAATTCAGGAATAAGTTTTTCCATATATTGGAAACAGGACTCAATAACAAATAAATCAATTTCTGCAACTAAACCATACTCTTCCGCTATTCTGATATAAGCCTCAGGTCCAATGCTAGAAAGTAAAGGATGATGACTTCTAATAAGGGCTTCAGCCCCTACAATCTGAGTAGCGGTTGAATCGTAAATTGGCATAAAATTTAGATAAAAAAGATTCTGAGCTAATGAATCTTTAATCGCTTGAGATACATCATTTTTATGGCTAATTTTATCTGCTATAAATTGATTAAAGTAACCAATTCTATTTTTCCCTTGTTTTTTCGCTTCAAACATTGCGATATCAGCATAGTTTAATAACGTATCAGGCGTCATCAAATAGTCTTGTGTTGAAGCAACACCTATACTCACTTGCGTATCTAATTGCACATCATCAATAACAATAGGCTCTTTAAATTCGCTTAACAACTTGTCAGCGAACAACCTGACTTCCGATTCAAGTGCTATTCCTGAAATAATAACAACAAACTCATCTCCGGCTAATCGTCCTACTTTTCCCTGTAAAATAAAAAAATCATCGGTAATAGCATGAGTAACAGATAATAGCTTTTTACTGATAGAAACTAATAGTTTATCGCCTATCGCATGCCCATAATTATCATTAACACGTTTAAAATCATCTATATCAATAAAATACAAAGCCAATAAAGCATGTTCATCAACATTTTTTAATTGCTGCTGTAACCATGAATTTATATTACGTCGATTATATATCCCCGTAAGGTAATCAACATTCGCTTCTAGCGTGAGTGCTTCTCTATGGCGTGTAATTGTATTGGCATAGAGATAAGAAATAATAATAGTCATGATCAAAGGAAAAGCTACCCGCGCAACCACAGCTGAATCCATAGAATGTAAAGAGGCAAGTATGACTAAAACGGCAAGAATTGAGCTGGTAATGAGAGCAAATTTTACCGAGTAGTTAAAAAATATCCCGATAATAAAAGGAAAAACGAAGAAGAGCCCTTTAATACCTAAAAAATAGCAGGCATAAATAATAAAGAAAGAAATACTTACAACGAAAGCATCAAGCTGCCACGTTATTCTTCTTCTAAAGTGATTTTGAAATAAAAGGAACGCAGTAAAAATAACATTAACAAGAGAAATAATGCCAATATCAAACATACCATAGCGTAAATGGTATGCCGCATAAAAAGTAAAAGGGCATAGGCCAAGCAATAAAAAAACGGACAATAGTCTTGGTTTAATATAATGACCTGTGTTTTTCTCTATCATATCCGTTATTTCTATATCCCAAGTTTATACGTATGGCTTATATCCTTTATTTTAAGAATGATATTTATTAAACAACCTGAGCTGTTTAAAACTAAGCAATCTTTAAATAGTTTTTAATAATATCTGCGCCATTACTTGCTTGAATGGGTTTAAAAATAAAACCTGATATACCATAGCCGGCACATTCATCAATAAGTGTTTTGTCTGTAACTGAAGATAGCATCACAATAGGTACATCAAATCCGGCACTACGAATATTTTGTAAAGCTTGATTACCATTTACCTCATTCATAACCACATCCATAAACATAAAATCTGGATTCTGTTCTTTTACCATGGTCAAGGCAGTGGAGCCATCATCAGCTTCAATAATATTATTATAGCCTAGTTTACTTAGAATATTTTTCAAGGCTTTACGGATCATTGAACTGTCATCAACGAGTAATATTTTTGCGTCCGTAGGTAAGTTTTTAGTATGCGGATTCGCTATGCCCGTACTTTCTTCACGCTTAATACCTGCTGATTGATAGTTAACACTACGAACAAGTAAATTAAAATAATAACGACCGACACCTTCAACTGTAATAGGCACAGTAACAACTTCTTTAACCCCCTCTAAATACTTAGACATGTCATTAACATCGTTAACAAAATAAGGGCTAGAAAAGTTATATTCTAAGTTGTAACGGCTATGTAAGTCGGTAGCACGACCTACTATGGTATTTCCCCACTCAGCAAGCGCGTTACTTAGCTCTTCGTTGATTTCTGTAAACTCATATTTTTCATTGAGCATATTTTCACAAACAGAGTTACCAATTGCCACAGCAGTTTCAGGATAATGATGCATCATAATAACGCCATCTAGATTTCCAGTTACATCAGAACAAACCGCATAACCTTTAAAACGAAAGTCATCAACATTGTCCATAAAGGTATCACCAGAAGCACCAGACAAATTAGTCATCGCTTTTAAGCTAGCAATAGATTCTGTAATAAATGGGTATAAAATAACTTTATAAATTGTATCAACTGACGACATTTATGAGCACTCTCTTTGTTATTATTGATTGTTACCATCTAACAAATTACTAGAGGAATTAGCGCTTTGCAAGACAATATTTCTACGCTTTTTGATTATTTTGATAGCATCATTGCAATAAGCTTTCATTAATTTCATAAAATGAGGTGGCGGCATTCACTAAAGAATTAGCGGTTAACTGTGGTACCCCATAAACTTGTGTTTCAATGTTATGTGTTGCGTTAACTTCATTTAACAACATATCAAAATCACCATCCCCTGAAAGTAAAACAACGGTATCAACCTCAGAGGCTATTTTCATTATGTCGATTGTAATGCCAACATCCCAATCTCCTTTAGCTGAGCCGTCGCTGCGTTGAATATAAGGTTTAAGCTTTACATTAAAACCAATATGTTTAAGTGCTTTTTGGAATTTATGTTGTTGATCATCACTACGTTGAATAGCATAAGCATTGGCAACAACAATATCACCTTGATAACTTAACTGTTCCCAAAATTTTCTATAATTAAACTGACGTTTATAGGCGTCTCTCGTGGTGTAATAAATATTTTGTACATCAACAAAAACTGCGATTTTTTTCATTTAGGATCCATTTTATGAAAATAAAAATGATTAACACCAAACGGTTTAATAAATTTACCTGATTGATATCATATATAAGCAACACCTCATCATACGACTTTTTGAGGACAAAAAACTAAGATGATGATAATATTACCGCACTAAATTATTGAGTACACCAGATGTCAGCACTACGTTCGTTATATCATTACTTATTAAAATTCCCCGTAAAACTATTCGTAAAATGTAAAGTTATCCCTGACAATTTGGCGGATCAGAAACAAATAGATCCAGAACAACCCATTTTTTATGTGATTAGGTATCAATCAACCAGCGATGTTTTAGCATTACAAAGCGCTTGTAAAAAACTCGATTTACCTAATCCATTAAAAAAAGTCATTATTAATGGCAAAAGCTTTCCTCGTGTATTCTTTTTAGAAAAAACAAAATCAGTTCTCCCTTGGAAAGCTAAAGCAAAAACCAATGCTATTGAACAAGGCTTTAATATATTAACTGAGCATGAATTAGACGCTGAACTAAACGCTCAAATGATCCCCGTTAATATCACCTGGGGAAGAACGCCAACCAAAGAAAAAAACACTGCCAATGTAGGTACTGTTATTGCCGACGAAGAGTCGCCAACTTGGTTACGTAAAATATTTATTGTTTTATTTACCGGTAGAGACACGCTAGCAAGATTCAGCGATCCATTACATTTTAGAGATGTTAAAGAAAAGCATGGCGACAACGAAGCAACAGCTCATAAATTAATACGTATTGCGCGCTTTCATTTTTATCGTCAAACTATTTCAGTCACCGGCCCACGGTTAATGCACCGCCAGCAAATGTTTACGGCAATGTTTGCTAACCCTGCCATAAAAAAAATTATTGCTGACGAAGTTAAAAGTAAAAATATTTCTCAAGCTAAAGTTAAAAAACAAGCGTTAGAAATAATGGACGAGATCGCTGGCGACTATCGTGAGTCGATGATCAGTGTAGGGACCCGCGTACTAACTTGGCTATGGAAACGCCTATACAAAAAAATTGAAGTTAGTAATGCAAACACCGTAAGAAACTTAGCACAAGAAGGGCATGAAATTATTTATGTGCCTTGTCATCGCAGCCATATGGATTACTTACTCCTTACCTACATTATTGCGCAAGAAGGCTTAGTAACTCCGCGTATTGCAGCAGGTATCAATCTTAACTTTTGGCCCGCGGGACCTATTTTTAGAAAAGCGGGAGCGTTTTTCATTCGCCGAAGTTTCAACGGTAATCGATTATATTCCACCATATTCAGAGAGTACTTAGGTTTACTTTTTGAACGGGGCTATTCAGTAAAATATTACTCGGAAGGTGGCCGAAGCCGCACTGGGCGATTACTACCAGCCAAAACCGGTATGTTAGCTATGACCATACAAAGTTTATTACGAGGCATAGATCGCCCGTTAACTTTAGTACCTGTGTATATTGGCTACGAACATGTAATGGAAGTAGGTACATACCATAAAGAATTAAGTGGTAGCGAAAAGAAAAAAGAATCTTTTTTAGGTGTTTTTAAAGCTATAAAAAGCTTACGTAACTATGGTAAAGGTTATATTAATTTTGGCGAACCTATTAATATTAATAAATTTTTAACAGACGAAGTACCTGATTGGAAAAGTGCAATTAACCCCTTAGATCCACAAAAACCTAAATGGTTAACACCCACAGTCAACCTATTAGCCGATAAAGTAATGACCAACATTAACCAATGTGCCGCATTAAATGGCGTTTCGTTAGTGGCCCTTATATTACATGCAACAGACAACAAAGCACTGTCAAAATCAGAATTAGAATCCCAATTAGATTTCTTTTTAATGCTACAGCGTTCAGCCCCTTACAGCACCGAATTAACGGTTCCGCCAGAGTCTGGTACCGAATTATTAGCAGAAGTTATTGCTTTAAATAAAGTGACCGTAAATGAAGACAGCTTTGGTGAAATTATATCTTTAGACGAATCAGCAACGCTTGAAATGCGTTATTACCGTAATAATATTTTACACACTTACGTATTACATGCGTTTGTTTGCAGAGTATTAGAATGTAATGCGAAAGTCTCAACATCAACCATAGTGAAACAAGTTCAAATACTTCTGCAATTAATTAAATCAGAGCTGTTTTTATGGGGGTCTGATGACGAAATGCGTACTAATATAGAAACTACGTTAAGCGTACTTTCTGAACTTAATATCGCACAGCAAAACGATGACGGTAATTGGTCGTTAATGGAAGATAACAACCTGCGTTCTAAAGCAAGAATATTAGCAGAATGTATTGATGAAACCATACAACGCTTCGCCATTATTTGTTCGTTAATTTATCGTCTATCACCTATTGATAAAGCAAGCTTTGAAGAAAAAGTTGTTTCTATTGCTAAACGTTTATGTGTTTTAAACAATATTAGTGCGCCAGAGTTTATCGATAAAAAAGCTCAATCTATGCTGATCAGTTCAATGCAAAAGTTGGGATACATTGACAGAAATGAAGACAGTCAACTCGTACCCACAGAATCGTTGAAACCTTTAAAAGATATAGTTGTTAACTTAACCGATATTGAAGTACTGCAAAGTATTGCTAGATAACGGTGTATACCCGTTCCCACTGAAAACTGCATATTGAATGGTAACGGGTATATTTATAGGTGTTCTATAAAAATACCGATAAATACAACTAAGCCAACAAAATGATTATGTAAAAAAGCTTGAAAACACTTATCTCTTTCACGATTTACCATTAAAAATTGCTGATAGGTAAACAAGCCCGCACAAATCACTAAACATAATTGATATGGCCAACCAAAGGCCAGCATATCGCCTACCGTAAATAATAAAGCCAGTGTTATAAGCTGTAAAAACAAAACAATACGCTTGTCGAAAGATCCAAATAAAATAGCGGTCGATTTCACACCAATTTTAAGGTCATCGTCACGATCAACCATGGCATACATAGTATCGTAAGCAACCGTCCAACATAAATTAGCCGCGAATAACAACCAAGCAACCAAAGGTATTTTCCCTGTCGACTCAGCAAATGCCATAATCATTCCCCAACTAAACGCGGCCCCTAAAAAGACTTGTGGAAAATGCGTAAAGCGTTTCATAAAGGGGTAAATAACAGCAAGAAACACCGCAACAAACGACAACATAATTGTATACGGCTGTAGGGTTAAAACTAAAATCAAGGCATTTAAAATCAAGAAAAAAAACAATGTGAGCGCTTCAGTTGTTGTTATAGCACCTGAAACTAACGGTCTATTTTCAGTACGCTTTACATGACCATCAACTTTTCTATCGGCAAAGTCGTTTATCACGCAACCAGCGCTGCGCATAATAAAAACACCTAACGTAAATACTACAAGTAAGTGATAGCTAGGCATACCTTCTTGAGCAATCCACAACGCCCAATAGGTTGGCCATAATAATAAATACGTCCCAATAGGTTTATCTATTCGAGTAATTGATTTAATGGCTTGCCACTTAGCTATAAATGCATTCATAAAATATTAAGCTACTTTTTATTATTGATTAAATGTTGAATGTATTGGTAATAATGATGGAGCTGCACCTAGCACCACATCGTAAGCGACAGATTCAGGTAAAAACACTTCAGCCACCATAATCGGTTTGTTTTTTAAAACAAATACCGAACGTCGCCCCCACAAAGTGCTCGTTTGAGATAAGTTTAACTCACCTATTAACGCTGATAGCGAACTGGGTGAATTAAATGGTGCAACTTCAATACACTTTCTGATCAAATTAGGATGATTAAAAAGTACTTGCCCTAAAGATTGTTCACCTAATTCTGCTAATTTTTGTTCTTCGCCCGTTAAACTTTTTAATGGTAATAAACTGCGCGCAAAAACTTGGGGTTTATCATCACAAAATAAAAGCACTTCACGTACTAGCACTTCTTCACCAGCAGCTATATCTTTATTAGCCTCAAGCTCACTACACGGTATAATTTTTTGGCCTAGTACCTCAACCCTAAAATGCTCACAATGAGTTTTTAAACGTGCCGTTAAAGAACTAGGATCGAGTAACCAATCTAATAATCCTTCATGTAAAGTATCATCAGAAGAATAGCTAGCTGCAATGTTCCACTGTGTTTGAAGTGTTACTGGGAATAAATGTGAATGAAGGCTCATAGCAAAAAATATTGAATTAAAAACGCTTTATCATATCAGGATTTATCACTTCATACCTAGTAGCTCAGTCTTTTATTAAAACAGAATGAATAACTTAAACGTGCTAAATCGAATTATTTATTTAAAAAACATAGTAAAGCAGGTTAATCTATACTGTAATTAACCCTATTTGTATAAAGAGATCCTTTCTGTGATGAAAAAGCTAATTTTAGCCCTTTGCTGCTTACTACCCTTTTCTCCGATTAAAGCGGCTGATTATGCATATTATGGCTTTGAGCCTTCTATTATTACCAATTACATCGCTGTAAAAAAGAAAATGGGCTACGTAAGAATTAGCGTTGAATTGATGATTGAGAACTCTTCAAACTTTGAAATAGTTGAACATCATGCGCCATTACTCCGCGACGCCATTATTACCATTATTGGTCAGCAGCCTGAATCTAAAATAAAGTCGATTAATGGCCGACACGAAATACAGCGGTTATGTGAAGATAAAGTAAAAGAATTACTGAAAAAAGAAACAGGCGGAACGTTAATTAAAAAACTATTGTTTACCCAATGGTTAAGTGAATAAGTTTTTATTTGACTGATGCTAAAAACAAAGGGTGATATTTTTGTAAATATCACCCTTTTTTATTAACCTTATACTAAGTTGCTTGATTAACTTTTAGCATATTTAATTTTAATCCAAGCTAAACCACAACCAGAAAGCAAGCCCAATAAATGGGCGGTATTTGCCATATTAACGGGTAGCACGTTGGCAAAACCTAACAACATAAAAAACAGTAAAAAGCCCACAATAGGTTTTGAAATAGTTAAGCCTTTCTCCGGCGCTAGCCAGTCATACCACCATACATAACCAAATAGTGCATACACCACGCCAGACAAACCTCCAAAACTGGGGCCTGACACAATAAACTGACCAACATTTGAAATTATAGCCGATACAAGAAATAGGTTAATTAACGCCCCTTTACCTAGCGTTCGTTCAATAGAGCCACCAATTTGCCACCACCACATCGTATTAAAAATAATATGAAGCCAAGTAAAATGAAAAAAAGCAGGGCCAATAAGTCGGTAGGGTTGCTCTAATAAATTAGCCATATTTAAATGATTAAAAAAGCCAATTTTATTAAAAACGTCTCGCTGCCAGCCGAGTTCACCTAAGATAAAAGTGAACCAACAAATAGCAAAAACAACTAAAGTAACAAAACCTGCATGGCGAAAAAATTGCTCTTTAAATTGAGAAACTACAGAAGGCTCATTACTTTTAAGTTGAGACACTTCGGCATTATCCCAGGCTGCTTGTTGATATTTAGGGTGATGCGGTTGTTTTATAAAATCTTCAAAAATATCTTTGGCCTGATCTTGCTGGTGAATATCGCAATAAATAACAAACGTGTTATCTTCAGACAAAACTTTAGCTGATATATTTTGGCTCAATAAATAATTACAAAACAATAAAGCAATATTGTGATGCTCTATCTTTACAAAAGCGCCTAATTCTATAGACGCATCGTGATTACTCATGAAGTACTAACGTCGCTCGGATGCTCTAATTGCCATTGTGTAAAACCACCGTCTAACGAATATACGTCTGTAAAATCTTGGCTTATTAAATATTGAGCAGCTTGTTGGCTAGAGTGACCGTGATAACAACAAACAACAACAGGTGCATCAAGATCCGCTTCGCGCATGAAATCAGCAAGGGTTTCGTTGGTTAACTCTATAGCGCCAGGAATATGTCCGTTTTTAAATGAATTAGGATCTCGAATATCAACAACAACGTAAGTTTTTTCGGCTAACGCTTGGTGTAGTTCATTTATCTGCATGTGCTTAAAATTCGTTGTACTGTCTGACACGTATCTCACCTTCTCGTAAATAATTTAAATAATTATATGTGTTAACTCATTTGTTGATAAGAATAATATCATTGTTTAAAGGATTATTTAGAGAATTGTTCAAAAGGTATATACCCGTTACCAATCAAGATGCGTATTTCAGAGCACTTGAGCGATATCAATTCAAGGCAATGCTTTGCAATAATGGTCGTTCCCTTATAAAAAGCATTAACGAAGAAGTGATTTTGCTCAAGTGCTTCTTCGATGGGTCTAAAAACAATTTATGCTTCGTTATTAACTTTAGTAAGGGAATAACCATGACGTAAACTTAATGCCTTGCCTAAATTGTTTTTAGTTCCCACTGAAACCTGCATATTGAATGGTAACGGGTATAAAGCCCAAAATTTTCACTTTGGGCTTTTTTGAAGGGATTAAGTCCAGTCTAAAATCACCTTACCCGACAATCCCGATCTCATCACATCAAAACCTTGTTGAAATTCATCAATAGAATAGTGATGAGTAATAATTGGAGTAAGATCTAAACCTGACTGAATTAAACTGGCCATTTTGTACCATGTTTCAAACATTTCGCGGCCATAAATACCTTTAATGGTAAGCCCTTTAAAAATAACTTTACTCCAATCAATCGCCATATCCGTTCCTGGAATACCTAACATGGCAATTTTTCCACCGTTGTTCATGTTATTCAGCATATCGGTAAAGGCTGTAGGCACACCTGACATTTCCATACCTACATCAAAGCCTTCGCTCATTCCTAATTCAGACATTACATCTGTTAACTTAGTTTTACTTACATCAACGGCTCTTGTTGCGCCCATTTTTAACGCCAAGTCTAATCGGTAAGGGTTTACGTCAGTAACAACGACATGCCTTGCTCCTACGTGTTTAGCTACAGCTGCAGCCATAATTCCGATAGGTCCGGCACCTGTAATAAGTACATCTTCACCCACTAAATCAAACGATAATGCAGTATGAACAGCGTTACCAAAGGGATCAAAAATGGCAGCTAAATCATCTGTAATTTCATCAGGTAATTTAAACGCGTTGTAAGCGGGTATCACTAGGTATTCAGCAAACGAGCCCGGTCTATTTACACCTACGCCAACAGTATTTCTACATAAATGTGTGCGCCCACCTCGGCAATTTCGACAATGACCACAAGTAATATGCCCTTCGCCTGACACTCGGTCACCAATAGTAAAACCTTTAACTTCTTGCCCTATCTCAACTACTTCGCCAGCATATTCATGGCCTACTATCATAGGAACAGGTATGGTTTTTTGCGACCATTCATCCCAGTTATAAATATGAATATCTGTTCCGCAAATAGCCGTTTTATTAATTTTAATTAATAAATCGTTGTGTCCCATTTCTGGTTTAGGGCTATCGCCCATCCAAATACCGGGTTCTGCTTTTAATTTAATTAATGATTTCATGTTAACTCAACCTTTAACTAATAATATTCATTGATTGACCAATACGAATAAACGCGCCAATCGCATGATCTAATTGCTCTTTAGTATGTGCTGCCGAAATTTGCGTTCGAATACGAGCTTGGCCTTTCGGCACAACAGGGAATGAAAAACCGATCACATAAATGCCCTCTTCTAACAGCTTATTGGCCATTTGTGTTGCTACAGCCGCATCGCCTAACATTACAGGAATAATTGCGTGATCTGCACCACCACAAGTAAATCCTGCGGCTTCCATTTGTGTTCTAAAGTATTGAGAGTTTTCGATAAGCTGCTTACGTAAAGCATCGCCACCTTTTAATAACTCAATAACTTTGATTGACGCATTCACAATAGCGGGCGCTAGCGAATTAGAAAACAAATAAGGACGTGAACGTTGGCGTAACCAGTCAACCACTTCTTTTTTACCTGATGTATAACCGCCTGAAGCTCCGCCCATGGCTTTACCTAAAGTACCGGTAATAATATCTACACGCCCCATTACATCACAAAACTCGTGGCTGCCTCGCCCTTGCTCGCCAACAAAACCTACTGCGTGAGAGTCATCAACCATCACTAAAGCATTATATTTATCAGCTAAATCACACACGGCTTTTAAATTAGCGATAACACCGTCCATTGAAAATACACCATCGGTAGCTATTAACTTAAATCTTGCGCCTGCGGCATCAGCATCTTTCAAGCATTGTTCTAATTCTTCAGCGTTATTATTGGCGTATCTAAAACGTTTGGCTTTACACAAACGTACACCATCAATAATTGACGCATGGTTTAGCGCATCACTAATAATCGCATCTTCTGGACCAAGTAACGTTTCAAATAAACCCGCATTTGCATCAAAACATGACGAATACAAAATAGTATCTTCCATGCCTAAAAATTCACTTAATTTTTGCTCAAGGGTTTTATGAATATCTTGCGTGCCGCAAATAAAGCGTACCGACGCCATACCAAAACCATGCTCGTCTAACCCTTCTTTTGCAGCCGCAATTAAGTCAGGGTGATTAGCTAAACCTAAATAGTTATTTGCACAAAAGTTAATCACCTTATCACCATTAGCTACGGCAATTGATGGTTGCTGAGCGGTTGTAATAACTCGTTCGGCTTTATATAAACCGTCAGTTTTTACTTGATCGATTTGACTCGTAATATGTGAATAAAAAGGAGATGTACGCATGTGTTTTAACGCTCCGCTTGTTGTAAAAGTAATAGTTGTTATATTTTTATCGCTTACTATTAATTGAATGTTGCGACTTTATTGGCCTTTTTAATTAAAAATATAGCCTCTTAATTTTGATTGTACGTTTTAACGCACAAAAAGAAAATAGTTTACGTTATAAATAAAAATTTCACTGTAAACTTTTAATAACATCTCCATATTTATACTCAAAAATACTAAACGCTATCATTGTAAAAGTGTTATTAGGTATACTTAGCGCACTGCTAGCAACGAGAATTTTTGTGAAATACTTTTTATCTTTACTCTTTTATCGCGTTTTATTTTTCTTATTACTGCCTGTATTGTTGCTAATATTAGTGGTTAGATCTAAAAATCACCCAGAATATCGCCAGCGATTATTTGAGCGCCTCGGATTTATTGATAAAAAATTAAGCAAACATGGCATTGTTATTCATGCAGCAAGTGTCGGTGAAGTTATTGCCTTAAAAGCCTTTATCGAAAAATTACTCGCTAGCCAACCTAATACACCTGTAACTATTACCACCTTTACACCAACCGGCTCAGCACAAGTTAACAAGCTTTTTGGTGATCGTGTTCAACATTGTTATTTACCCATAGATTCTTTTATTTGTACTTGGCTATTTTTATCACGCTTACAGCCCAAAGCTATGGTTTTTATGGAAACCGAGTTATGGCCAAATTTAATCAGCCAATGTAAAAACCGACAAACTAAATTATTATTGGTAAACGGCCGTTTATCGACTAAATCAATGAAAAGTTATAAAAAATTAACGTGGTTAATATCACCTTGTTTACAAGCTTTCGATCAAATACTCACCCAAAGCCAAATCAATCAAAACAACTTTCTGGCATTAGGTGGTAAGGCATTAAACTGTGATCTTTCAGGTAACTTAAAGTTTGATATATCAATTACACCAAGTATTACCAGCAAACAAGCCGAGTTAGCTGCGTTTATTGAAGGTACACGTAAATTATGGGTTGTTGCCAGTACACACCCAGGTGATGAAGAAATAATTTTAAAAGCCTTTCAACCTCTGCATCAACAGTATCCAGAATTGTTACTTGTGATTGTGCCTAGACACCCAGAACGTTTTGCTGACGTGGCCCAATTAGCGATAAACAGCGGCTTTACTACATGTAAACGCAGTGAGAACACACAAGTTAATACAGCAACTCATGTTTGGGTATTAGATACCTTAGGTGAGCTAATGCCAATGTGCGCATTAGCGTCGATTGTTACTATGGGCGGAAGCTTTAGCACTATTGGCGGACATAATCCTTTAGAACCCGCCTTATTTAAAAAGCCCGTGATAGTCGGCGCTAACATGAGCAATTTTACCGAGGTAATGCAACAACTAACTGACGCCAAAGGCATAGTGCAACTTAACGGTATTAATAATGAAAGCGAGTTAGTTCAGGTAATAACTGAGCTATTAAATGATAGCGACAAACAGCTAACCCTTGGTGAAAATGCGTATAACGTAGTGCTACAAAACCAAGGAGCAAGTGACCGGTCACTTGCTCATTTGGATCAATTACTGCAATAGGTGGCTTAAGTTACTGCCTCGATTTATTTGAATGCTAAAAGCTCTGGATAAAAATCTTCAACCACGAGGTTAATTTTAGCTTTAACCTCTTCAATCGTTAGTCTTTCCATTAAATCACTGCCTTTCGCTCTAACGCCCCAAGGTAGTTGTGTATAAGGTTTACCTTTTTGCTCTTCGATCACTTGGTCGTAACAACTGACTACGTATTTTTGATATAAATACGGTCCTGTTCTGCGCGGGTTACTATGAGCATATAAGCCAACAACAGGTGTACCAACTGTTACCGACATATGTGCAGGGCCAGTATCTGGTGCTATGGTAATGTGTGCTAATTTTAAAACAGCGAGTAGTTGTTTAAGTGAGGTTTTACCAACTAAGTTGGTAATAGAGGCGTTACTTTGTTTGCAAATATCTTCAGCGAGTTGTTTTTCCATCGCCGTTGGGCCACCGCATATAACAACACGAAAACCCACTTGTTGTAGGTATTCAGCCGTTTGTGCATAGCCTGTTACATGCCAGTTTCGTTCTGCTTTACTGGCTGCAGGGCTAATAACAGCAACGGGTTTGATGTTTTTTTCAAATAACGTGTTGTGCGCCCACTGTTCGTCTTCTTCAGGTAATGGCATATTCCATACTGGCTCGCTTACCGTTAAACCTAATACTTGGGTAAATCCCATAAAACCATCGAGCACGTGTGGCTCGTTTTGCGGTGCAATTTTATAGTTAGTGAATATCCATTGACCCTCTTTTGCGCGTTTACTATCAAAGCCTATTTTTGTTTTGGCTGGAATACAGTAACTCGCTAAGCTGGCTCTTAGGGCAACTTGCATATGCAATAAAATATCAAAGTGCTGGCCTTTCATGTGATCGCGTAAATCAGAATAGCCTTTCAAACCAGCAGACTTGTCAAAAACAATAATTTCTACTTTCTCTAGCCCTTTCAGTAAATTAGCTTCTACTTTACCGCACACCCAAGTGATTTGAGTATGTGGCCATTGTTTTTGAATATTTTGCACCGCTGCAACGGCATGACAAACATCACCGATGGCAGATAAACGTAAAACACATAAATTTTTTGGTGCAGCTAATTGACCCAGCATAAAGGATTCACCACAATAGACAAATTAAAGTAATATAATTGGTCTATTATCTTGAACCCTTCAACATTTGTAAAACCCTGTAGCAAAAAAGTTTGCGAAAACAACAATATATTTTGTGTTTATGATGAAAATGAAGTGGAAAACTTTTCTGAAGCCTTTCTTGATAGCAGCTACTGGCAAAAAAACAATCATATTGTAGGCACAGCTCAAGGCCGAGGAACTACTTGGTTTATTGAAGTTAATAATAAAAACTGGGTATTAAAACATTACTATCGTGGCGGCTTGATTGGTAAATTTAATAAAGATTCTTATTTATTTTCTACAAATGCTAACACCCGAGCGGCTAAAGAGTTTGAATTATTAAATCAACTTTGCGACTTAGGCTTACCGGCACCAAAACCCATCGCTTATCGTATTATCAATACCGGCTTGTTTTATAAAGCGGATATTTTGACTGAACGCGTGTGTAATGCTCAAGACTTAATATCGTTACTTATGAAACAATCGGTTAGTTCTAGTCTTTGGCAGCGTATTGGTAAAACCATCAAAAGCTTTCATGATCATAATGTTTATCATCATGATTTAAATATTCACAATATTTTAATTGATGACCAAGAAAAGGTTTGGATTATCGACTTTGACCAAGGTGAAATTCGCTCTAGCTCTGGTAACTGGAAACAAGAGAATATGAGCCGATTATTACGTTCGTTTAATAAAGAAAAAACAAAATGTAATACGATACATTGGCAAGAAAGTGAGTGGGAATTGTTACTAGCAGGATATAAAAGCGAATAATTATGAAAAATCATTCGCTATATTTGGCATATTAAACCGCAGACAAACTCGCTTCTAAGCGCTTACGGTACATAGTACGAGCAGCCAAAAACTCTTCTTTAGCTGAATCGCTAATGTATGGATGAATAATGACTAAGATTTTCAACACGCCCTGATAAAAAACAGAGTCGTTAATTTCTTCTTCATTGTTTTGTGTTTGATAAAAGCTTAACCAAAACGTGTTAACTAAACGTAGAATACTTACAATTTCAGGTAAGTCTTCATCGTCAAATTCCATCATGTCAGCTTGTTTTAACGAAAGTAGTAATTGGCTTACTCTGTCTGCAATAAAGCTTTGCACTTCAACATATTTGTCGTGCAACAAGGGATTTTTAGCCAATAAAACAGGAAGATTACTGTAGAAAAAACGAAATTTCATCATGGCCTGAAAAACCATATCCATGTAAAGAATAATGGCATCAAGTGGTTTTACGTCTGGGGATACTTCGGGCATACTTTCTAATAAAAGTGTGCGGGCATATTCTTCATAAATAGACAAAATAATGTCTTCTTTATTACGGAAGTGATAGTAGAGATTACCTGGACTTATACCGAGATCTGCCGCAATATGATTCGTTGTAACATTCCTTTCGCCGTTTTCATTAAATAGAGCGATGCTAGCCTGAATTATTTTATCACGAGTTTTCATTAATCCCACTTCTTGTGTTTTTTGCTTACTGCCGATCAACCTATATTACTATCAAATTCAATAAGACTGAAAGGTTTTTCGAGTAAATACTTTAAGTTTTCTCTTTTTAAAATGCAATATCTTTAATAATGTCTTTTGAATTTAAAACGGTAGGCCATTACAATAGCTTTCACTACTTTTGATGAAGATTATTTTATGCCTATAAAAGCGCTATATCCGGGAACATTTGATCCAGTAACGAATGGTCATACTGACTTAATTACACGTGCAAGTAATTTGTTTTCTGAGGTGGTAATTGCGGTGGCATCTAACCCAAGTAAAAAGCCTTGTTTTGATTTAGCTAAGCGCGTTGAAATGATACAACAAGTTACACAGCACTTACCTAATGTAACGGTGGTAGGCTTTACAGGACTATTGGTTGATTTTGCTAAACAACAAAATGCTTCTGTTTTAGTGAGAGGTTTACGTGCTGTTTCTGATTTTGAATATGAGTTTCAGCTTGCGAACATGAATAGACGTTTATCGCCTGATTTAGAGTCTGTATTTTTAACGCCTTCTGAAGAGAATAGCTTTATTTCGTCAACAATAGTGAAAGAGGTGGCTTTACATAATGGTGATGTGAGTAGTTTTGTACATCCGATAGTAAAAACGGCTTTAGATGAAGCACTAAAGCCTTAAACTAAACTGCCCAGCTTATTTTTTCTGGCAAGTAGGACAAAAAACTGAGCTTCGGTTGGACTGCCTTACTTCTTCTAATATGGTTTCACACACCATGCATTTTTTCCCTGCTCGGCCATACACTAAAAGTTGCTGAGCAAAATACCCAGGGCGCCCATCAGCTTGGGTGAAATCTTTTAAGGTTGTGCCGCCTTGTGCGATAGCTGCAGCAAGTACTTCTTTAATAATATCAGTTAGGGCGTTAAAACGTTTTTTCGATATACTTCCTGCAAGTGCTGTAGGTAATATCCCCGCTTTAAATAACGATTCATTGGCATAAATATTACCTACGCCCACAACAAT
Source organism: Pseudocolwellia agarivorans (assembly GCF_002000085.1). GTDB lineage: Bacteria > Pseudomonadota > Gammaproteobacteria > Enterobacterales > Alteromonadaceae > Pseudocolwellia > Pseudocolwellia agarivorans. The sequence continues at coordinate 130,954 of NZ_MUZU01000005.1, read as the reverse complement.
ATGGCTATTCATTAGAAAGGTTTTAATGGGAACTTTACGATTTCTCGACTTTTCAAACAGATAATCGGGGGTCAAATCATCACTTAATGGTTCAGGCCCCAATTTAGCCAGTAAACCTTGTTCATCAATATGTTGATCAAACCATAATACCGCACCAAAACGTCTTGGATCGTTCAATCTTAATGCTTTGTTGTTACTTAACACTAAATCAAAATGATCGTGTTTAGCCACTTCGGTATTAGCATCAATAACACGGATCGTACCCGACATCCCTAAATGTAAAACTAAAGTACCGTGCGAAAATTTAATTAATAAGTATTTAGAGCGACGCTCTACTGATTCAACTTTGCTGTTAACCATGGTCTGAACGCTATCAGGAATAGGCCAACGTAATTTAGCATTACGTACAATAACCTTGGTAACGGTTTGATCAAGTATATGGGGTGTAATGCCTTGTCGGCATACTTCTACTTCCGGTAATTCAGGCATAATTTAGAACCAAGTTAAGGAGGTTAAGATGCATTGTGAGTATTCATTTTATCAACAAATGCTTGGGCAAAGCGCGTGGGTGATTCAGGATCCATATTAAAATACAGCGAAGGCTCTATCAGTTCAGCTTCCATTAAAGCGAAAGATGTTTGATCGCGTACGTAATCAAGCCGTGCATACAAAGGCATATTATGAATTTTAGCTATGGCCGCTAATGTGTTTTCAGCTTGTGTTAATAGCTCGGCTTCAGGTTCAACGGTAGTTAACCTGCCGCCATGCTCTTCTTGTACTCTAAAATCGTTGTTTTTTGGCGTTTTAAGGATTGTGTGGCTCAACGTACCATTAAAATAAAACAACGAGAATTCACCTTCGTTTATCACGCTTTCCATGAAGGGTTGAACCATAAATGATTCATTTTTAAATATGGCTGTTAATTCCGCTAAGTGGCTTTCAATATTATTTTTAGTCAGCCAAAACGTATTATCGGCATTAGCAGAAATACGAGGTTTGATCACTAACTGATCAGTATTGAAATAATTAAAAAAACGGTTAACTGACGCAACAGAAATTTCATTTTCCCACAGCGTAGGTACTATATTAATACGTATTTCTTCTAAGGCTTTTAAGTAAATTTTATCAATATTCCACTCTATAATTGATAAGCTATTTTCTAGATGTGCCGATGAAGCTTCAATATTTGAGAGTACTTTTAAAAAAGCATCCGCATGATCTTGATAATCCCATGGCGAACGAATCACTACAGCGTCGTATTTGTTCCAATCCACATTTTCTGCTTTCCATGAAATAGTATGAGTTTTCCAACCTAATTTTTGTAGTGGTTCGTCAATTAAGTGGTCGTAAACTTCAAAATCATCTAAGCAGTCCATACTTAAAATAACACAGTGCTGTTGAGTTGAACTCATGTTGAAATTCCCATTCATAGTTAAGGCGATAATTATCGTTATACTGAAAAAATTTCATTCGGTACGAGCTGTGAAAAAATAGCGAGAGGGAAAGATTTCCATACCAGTGTGGTGCGATTAAATATAAGGAGCTCTGTATCAGTGGCATATAGGTTTAACGTATGAGGTTCATCTTGCCCAGCAAGTTCTACTTTAACCACTAAAGCCATTTTTTCGTCGAGTAATGGAGGATGCTTAACGGTATCGCCTTCGCTATGTTTCCATGACCGCATCATTTGCTCTAGCCCTTGTTCATTTAGCGTAGCAGGGGTAGAGCGCCATGTTTTTCCTATACGTTCAATTGTTACATTGGGATAAAAGGTTAACGTGAGAATAGTGGCATGTGCGCCAAATAACGTTGCTTGTTCCGTATTTGAGGTGTTTTCATCTTCAGAAAATATTTTATTGTTAGTGACATTAATTAACAAAATAAACGCCATTACTGCGAAGATAATAACGTTGTTCCAACCTGTACGAGATAATTTCATAAACTCTGATCAGTTAAATTGAAGAACAACAATAATACCGTAATTTAGGCAATAAAAAACCCAGCAAAAGCTGGGTTTTTAAATAAGCAGTTATCAATTACTTGATTTTTGCTTCTTTGTACATAACGTGCTGACGAATACGAGGATCAAACTTTTTGATCTCCATTTTCTCAGGCATAGTCTTTTTATTTTTATCTGTAGTATAAAAATGACCAGTACCAGCACTAGAAACTAAACGAATTTTATCACGCATGATGATTCCTTAAACTTTTTCGCCATTGGCACGAATATCAGTTAAAACTGCATCAATACCTTTTTTATCGATAATACGCATTCCTTTCGGAGTTAAACGTAATTTAACGAAACAATTTTCACTTTCAACCCAAAAACGGTGAGTTTGAAGGTTAGGTAAAAAACGACGACGTGTCGCGTTTCTCGCATGCGAACGGTTGTTTCCAACCATTGGCTTTTTGCCTGTTACTTGGCAAACTTTAGACATAATGAGTACTCCAATATTAATTTCAGCTCGAGCTATTATTCCCCAAGACCGTCGCCTCGGGATCCTGAAAAAGGTGGCATATTATAGAGAAACTGAAAAGTTATTGCTAGCTTTTCTAAAGATCCTATTAAAAAACTATACAATACCATTGTTTTTCAATAAGTTAAAAGATAAAAAAGGAAGTAAAAATCAGTGTTACAAGGTGGTTTATGGTTTATTTGCCAACAGATAGCATAAAAAACAAACGACCTTAGTCTATTTTAGATCCTAATAATTTATGTATTTTTTCTTGCTGCGCTTTATTACATAATTCATCAATTAAAATACGTAAAATGTGAGATTTAGCCAGTTTAGTCTCAATAGCTAATTCTGAAAGTTGTGTAATAGCTTCCTCACTGAGAGTAAAGGTGGCATGCCTGAAAGGTTTTTTGGTTTTATTGGCTGCTTCTTGTTCTGCTTTTTTATCAGCAACGTATTTTTTGGCTGCAATAACCGCCTGTGTTAAATTGAGCTGATTATTAATGTCGCTACTAACAATTTCAGGGGCACCCTTTGCGTAATTTTCTGCGTCAGAAATAAATTCGTCTACAGTGAATTGTCTTTTTTTTGTATTACCGTCCTTGGATTTTTTAAGATCACTTAAACTCATGGGAGTTGTCCGGTTTCATTGCCATTAATTCTTCTGCAATTGAAATCATTTCTGCGGCGGCTTTACCATCCGGATCAATTTCTAACACAGAAGAGCCTTTTTCTTCACTATCGTCGTATACATTTCGGCTAAACGTAACAGCATTTAAAACATTTATACCGTACGAGCTACACACATCCTTGGCTTCTAATATACGCCCTGCTTGATTGGGTAACGAAGGACATTGGGTAATAACAAACGAAGCTAGCATTTTAGGATTAACCATTTTACATGTACTGAGCATGTCTTCCATGTGCGGAACAGTTTTTAAATCGCGACGTTTTGGTCTTAACGGAATAATAACATGATCAGCTACCGACATTGCAGCACGTAAGGCGAGATTGTCTTGACCACCACAGTCAACAATCACGTAATCGTAATGTTGATTAAGGCTTAATAAGTCGTTACGAATTTTTCCATAAAGTTGAATACAGTTAATGGCAGGCAAACTAGGATCGGTATTTCGGGCTTGTATCCAGTCAGACGTTGTACGTTGCGGATCACAATCAACCATTAATACAATGGCTTCTTTATCTCTGGCAAAATAAACCGCTAAGTTTTGTGCAAGGCAACTTTTACCACTACCACCTTTTTCACCGCCTACTAATATCATCATTACCTATTTCTCCTGCTATCACTTAATCAGTGATATGCACCAATTATAGTTCAAATTTTAACAAACATTGTTAACGTATTACTGCGCATTTTCGTCAAGGCGTAAAGCGATTTCAAACCAACCATTATCTTGTTTAATACAACGTATAACACGACCGTGCAGTTTTTGGCTATTAGGATTGGCCGCTTTAAAAATAACAACAGCTTGCGATTGCGGTTCAATAGCTTGGTCGCAATCGATTTTTAAACCACCTCTAGAAAAATCAAGACATGCTATTTTCTTTTGTCGTTCTACACCAGCACTATCAGTCCAAACAATATCAACTAGCTCTTTTTCCATATCTAATCGGAATGACTGTCGGCGGTCTTCCTCATTACTTGTAATATCAGACATATAGATTCCTTAATCCCATCTTTATAATGTAAAACTAACTGTCATTAACCTTAGTTGCAACTTTTTTAGCGCCCTAATTCTCCTTGCTCCGCAAACGAATAACATTGATGACCTGCAATAATGATATGATCTAAAACCCTCACATCGATTAAATCTAATGCTTTTTCAAGACGACTCGTTATCTGTTTATCTGCCGTGCTAGATTCTGCAATTCCAGAAGGATGGTTATGACTTAATATAACGGCTGCAGCTTGATTCTTTAAAGCATGTTCAACTACTATACGAGGGTAAACCGCTGCCGCATCAATGGTGCCATAAAACAGTCTTTCAAATTTAATTACTTGGTGCTGATTATTTAAAAACAACACGGCAAACACTTCTCGAGTTTCGTTACGTAGTTCGCTAATAAGGTAGTTTTTAGTGGCTTGTGAAGAAGTTAATGCATAACCCTGTTGAAGCTGCTCAGCTAAGTGCCTTTTCGACATTTCTAAACAAGCTTGCAACTGTACGTATTTAGCCGTACCTAAGCCTTTTCGGGTACAAAACTCTTCTTCAGACGCTTTGTATATGGCAGAAATGCTGCCGAAGCTCACTAATAACTGGCGAGCTAAATCAACCACATTACAGCCTTGCACACCTGTTCTTAAAAATATTGCCAATAATTCAGCATCACTTAAACTTGCAGCGCCTTGATTTAATAATTTTTCTCTAGGTCTTTCTACACTTGGCCAATCCTTTAACATAATGACATCCTTGTATTGCGTATCGTAAATTCAATATTTTTTTGTACAAAATTCATACATGAATAGTTATACCAGTATTCCACTCAAAATTTCAATATGTTAGCGATTAGTGGTATCTTTATACTTATTGAATTTATATACGTGTAGTTAGAAAATGCTGAAAGGTAAAAATATTGTACTGGGAATAAGTGGTGGAATTGCTGCTTATAAAACACCTGAGTTAGTTCGCCGCTTAAAAGAGCAAGGCGCTAATATTAGAGTAGTAATGACCAACGGTGCGAAAGCCTTTATTACCCCATTAAGCCTACAAGCCGTTTCTGGCAATGCAGTTTCAGACAGCTTACTAGACACGCAAGCAGAGCTTGCCATGGGACATATTGAATTAGCTAAATGGGCTGATTTAATTTTAATTGCGCCAGCAACAGCCGATGTTATCGCCCGTATTAGTCATGGCATGGCGAATGATTTACTCACTACCATTTGTTTAGCGAGCGACGCTCCTTTGGTTATTGCGCCAGCGATGAATCAACAAATGTGGCACGCACAAGCTACTCAAAACAACATAAGTATTTTAAAAGCTCGTAACGTAACACTTTGGGGACCAGGTGCAGGCGAACAAGCTTGTGGCGATATAGGTTTGGGCAGAATGCTTGATGTACCTGATTTAGTCACCCTTGCTTGCGATTTTTATCAAGAAAATAAAACAAATAATCTATTAGCGAATCAACATTGGGTGATCACTGCTGGCCCTACGCGTGAAGCGATTGATCCCGTTAGATACATTTCTAATCATAGCTCCGGAAAAATGGGCTATGCAATTGCTGATGCGGCACAAAAAGCAGGTGCTAAAGTCACGATTATTTCAGGCCCTGTAACGATTACCACACCACAAAACTGTAAGGTAATAAAAGTTGAAAGTGCAAGAGATATGCATAAACACGCACTCGTATTAGCAGAACAAGCCGATGTATTTGTCGCCTGTGCTGCTGTTGCCGACTACCGCGTTGCTGAAGTTGCTGATCACAAAATTAAGAAAACCTCAGATAACGACAACCTAACCATTGAATTAGTGAAAAACCCAGACATTGTGGCTGATGTTGCATCACTAACTAATAAGCCTTATACCGTTGGTTTTGCCGCAGAGACACAAGATGTAGAGCAATACGCTAAAGCTAAGCTAGCCCGCAAAAATTTAGATTTAATTTGTGCAAACAATGTATCTATACAAGGGCAAGGTTTTAACAGTGATGATAATTCGTTAACCTTATTTACGGCGAATAATGAAATACATTTACCACTTACCAGCAAAGCAAAACTAGCACAAACCTTAGTCGCTGAAATAGCTAAAAAGTACGTTAAATAACGTACTTTATTTTTAAAAATAGTAAGTAACCACATACCCTACATTTATTAATTTAAATATACTTACTGATTAATAAGCCATTTTCAGGATAATAAATAACTTCCATATTAAAGTAGTTGAAAGCACCAATATAAAACCGTTAGAATTCGTTTATTAATAATTAAAATAATGAGAATTTCAGTGGCTGTAAATCCAAAAACCAATCGTAAACAGCAAATTTTAGAATGTTTAGCTAGCATGCTTGAAACTAGCCCTGGACAACGTATTACTACCGCAAAATTAGCTGCTGATGTAGGTGTTTCTGAAGCCGCTTTATATCGTCACTTCCCATCAAAAGCGAGAATGTTTGAAGGGTTAATTGATTTTATAGAAGAATCTATTTTCTCAAGAATAAATCTTATTTTAACAGATCATAAAGAAGCGTTAGTACGCTGCCATCATATTTTACATGTGTTGCTAGTATTTGCTGAACGCAATCCGGGTATGTGCCGCATTTTAAGTGGCGATGCTTTAATGGGTGAGAACGAACGTTTACGCGCGCGTGTAAATCAGTTTTTTGAAAAACTAGAATCTCAATTCAAACAAGTATTAAGAGAACGTAAATTAAGAGAAGGTAAAGGTTTTACCATTAACGAACTTGCCTTAGCTAATATTATTGTTTCTTTTGCTGAAGGTAAAATCAGCCAATATGTAAGATCGAGCTTTGCTAAAAAACCAAGTGATGATTTTAACGAACAGTGGCAATTTTTAATGGCGAGTAAGTAAGCGTTTAAAGTTATCCAATCATACTTATGAATGGATAACTCACTCTTCTATTGAGTAAGGCTGTATGCTTAAGCAATAGCTTTAATCGTTGCGGGACTTGCAATAAACAATTCAAAAGGCAGTGGTTCAGCTAATAAGCTTTCATCTATTTCTACCTGCATAAAACCACTTGCTGTAAAAAATGCTTTTAGCTCTTCGTTTGCTATGGCTTCATTTTCAAGTGCTAGTTTTGTGTAATATTGCGTATTTTCTTCACCATTACAAAACTCTAAATCTACAAATAAATTCATCGCCATACTCATCACATTTAACGATTGAACTTTAGGGTAATGTAGAGCAATTTCATTCAATAAATACTTAGCTACGCCTTGTTTTCTGTAAGCAGGCTGTACACTTATTGCTTCAATCATAATATGTGTTTTTGCGTTAGTATCTGGCTTAACTAAAAGCTTTTCGCAATATTCTGCTATTAAATTTTGTTTTTTAAAATAAACACCTAATGGTAATTCCCAATCGGTAGCTTCTTGCTCATCAAGCATTGCAAAGCTTTTATCAGCATCGCGATGTTTGTTAAGGGTTATAAGCTCTATTTCCGCTTTTGCGATAACATCGCCAGCTTCATTACTCACGTTGATCTCTTGCGACAATTGCCAATCGTACGCGCCTTTTACCGTTGGTTTTTTAAAGGTTATTGATAAGTTCATATGTGTTTAGCTAACATAAACGTTTTACGAAATGCTCGCTACCTTGATGGTCAAATGACGATTTTTAATAAGATGGTGCGTATTTTATGGGGTTTTCATTAGAATTCATACTCAATTAACGTAAAATGAAATTGAACAATATACCCGTTACCAATCAAGAGGCTATTTCAGAGCACTTGAGCGATATCAATTCAAGGCAATGCTTTGCAATAATGGTTGTTCCCTTATAAAAAGAATTAACGATGAAGTGATTTTGCTCAAGCGCTTCTTCGATGGGTCTAAAAACAATTTATGCTTCGTTATTAACTTTAGTCAGGTTCCTACACGGATGTAGGACATTAGGGTAACGCAGGAGCAGTTACCGAGAATAACCATGACGTAAACTTAATGCCTTGCATACATGGATGTAGACCTTAGATTTTGTTTGGAACGTAAAATCTGTGCCTAAATTGTTTTTAGTTCCCACTGAAACCTGCACCTTGAATAGTTACGGGTATATATAAAAGGATTAATAAATACATGAATAAGGAAATTCCTACCTTTACTGTAGGCACTCAAGATAATTTATCAATCAATGTTTTAACACCCGAACATTTTACTTTAGTTAACGCATACGAAATTAGAAATAAGCAACATCTCGCTTGTTGGGAGCCTTTGCGTGATAGCCATTATTATAATGAGGCCGAAACAAAAGCCAGAATAATGAGCCACTATCAAAATTATTGCTTAGGTAACTCACTACACTTTGTAGTTATAAATACGACAAACAAAGAGATGGTCGCGTCATGCAACTTTACTAATATTGTGCATGGTGTATTTCAAGCATGTTATTTAGGGTATTCAATTGACGTTCGATACCAAGGGCAAGGCATTATGTATGATGTTTTAAGCGAATGTATTGCCTACGTTTACGATAGATATGACTTACACCGAATAATGGCAAACTACATGGTTGAAAATAAAAGAAGTGAACGTTTATTGCAACGTTGTGGATTTGAAAAAGAAGGTTTAGCTAAGTCTTATTTGAAAATTAATGGCCATTGGCAAGACCATATTCTAACGGCTAAAATAAATCCTAAGCATGACAAATCCCCCCGCCAACAAATACGTTAACGTTTTTTAAGAATTACATCCAAGATCGACGACTTTCTTCTACTTGATATAAAAGCTCGTTGGTCATGTTATAACCTTGTTGTTCATTGATATACGGAATATTTACCGCACCTGATGCTAATACGATAGATAACGAACAAAGTTGGTGGCGTTTCATAAACACACTTTGAATAAATTTAGTCTGTTGTACTTTGTAGATAGGAAAGCAACAATAGTCGACGCCTAAAACTCCTTTACGCACATATAGAAAATATTTGTCTTGTGCATAACCCCAACGATACCAACGACAAAAGACTAATCCGCTCAATATTAAGTATGCAGGTACTAAATAATTTAGTAATGTGAACTTCCCTGTAGTAGCCGCGAAAACCGATAGCACGATAAATAAAGGCGTTAATATATAGCCGATATTGCGTAACAAAAATCGCTTACTAATACGCGTATAAATTAATGTTTCCATGGTATTGTCAGGAAACACATCATTGATCAGCGTTTGGCATTCATCCGCAGTAATCGACGGCACCATAATTTTATTATTTAAGCCGCCAGGTTGAACGTTTTGCCCGATCACATTGTTTTGTTCAAAGGTTAGATTAATACGATTAAGCAGTATATCTAACCAATCTTGTTGCCTATACACCATTTGTAAGCGGGGTAATTTCATCGTTACTTCATGCTTAGTTAATAACCCACTGCGTCGAATATATCTGTCGCCTATTTTACTCAAGGTGTAGTTATAAAAAGTAATGATGGAACCAATTATTGAAAACAGCACAATAGGCAATAAAATCAAAAGGGTTAATGTTAACGCCCATAAACTAATTTGCCACCAAGACTTATCCGCAAAGGTTAGCAACTGCTCTATATCAATCCCTAAATTCTGAAAAAAGTTATCAACATAACGCCCTATATCATCTAAAAAAGGTGCTAAGCCCCCTAAAAATATCCATACTCTATTATTGGTTATTCCATGAATAATAAGGTCTTTGAGGGAACGCGTGTTTAATATGGTTTCATCTTGAGTGTCGTTTTCAACTATTTGTTCATTACTTTGCTCTACGTTTATTTCTGTAGGTTGAATATCATTTTGACCATGTGTGGTTAAAATTTCTTTTTTTAAGGCTTCAGCAAACGAGAGTTTTAATGCAACAATTTTAGCTTCCTGCTGGGCAGAGCCTGCGGTATCAAGTTCCAAGCAAGTGTAACCAAAAGGGCGGTAATAAATGGGTTGAACAAGTTTTACGTTTTGAATACGAGTAAAAGGTAAGTTGATATGCTTTTTAGAAAAAACACCTGATCGAATTTCAATATGTTCGTTAACTAAACGGTATTGAAAAAAGTAAAAATTTAAAAATACAATCAAGCCAATAAAAATAACCACACCCAATAATGCAGGTAACCATATCCAAGGGTTATTAATAATATGCTTATAGCCAAAAATAACGGCTGGAATTAAAAAGAATAAATTACTGAAAAAGACATAAAGCAATTTTACGAAAAAATAACACATGGCAATAGGAGCAAGCCGTTGCCACGTTTGAGTTAAACGTTCATTAACGATATTATCTTTAGCCTGTGACAACTCTGTATCTTTTTGTTTGTCTTGTTCAGGCGAACTTTCAATATTATCCATGATGAACAACATCTTTATGATCAAGTATAAATTGTCTAATAGACTCTGCAGTATCGACTTCTAATCCCGGAATTTCAAAAGTATGTGTCGCACCGCCAGCGCTAAATACCTGTATTTTAGCCAATCCAAGTTTACGGTCTATAGGCCCACGCTTTAGCTCAACATGTTGAATACGTAATATAGGTTGGGTAACTGCTTTTTTAAATATAAGGCCTGATATGTAACTTAAATCTTGGTTTCTTAATGCGTAAAATTTTCGTTTATCAGCAAAAAAACCAAAGATAGTTTTACCTAACAATATGAGTGCTAATATCACGCAAATAATTGGGACCGTTTTTACGGCGTTAGGGGATATAGGCATAAAATTTTGAAAATGAACAAACAAGGCAATAATAAGCGCGAGTAGGGTTAAAAGTATATTAATACCTAAATTAGCCATACGGTGCTTACTGGATATAGCTACAAGCTTAAGTTGTTCAATTTGAGGTAAAGATTGAACATTCACTTCATTGTTTTCAAAAGATATTTCATCTTTCACTCTACTTTCCTTCATGTTGCTTTAGGTTCTATTATTATGTTTTATCATACAACGATGAAGTAGATCTTTTACAACAATTACCTAGTAATATTGTTACAAATTAAAATTAACTTTTTACGGTGTTCTATTTTAATTTAATAGCGAATTGATATATAGTATAACAAAACAACCTACCCCCTAAATTCTGAAGGACTTCTGTTGATTTTATGAACATCAATCAGCCATAACTTTCCCTGCTAAAAATAAACGACCCAATAAAAAAGTTACTATAGGAAATACCACTTTACATGATGATCTCATTAGCTAGAGCAAATTTAATACATGATTGGCGACGTCATTCTACAGCCATTTTTGTATTGGTATTAGCTGGCTTACTGATGACGATACAACTCGGCTTTGTTGTCGGTTATATCAAAACATTTGGCCTAATAAAGCAACAAATAACAGCAGATGTTGTTATTGCTACGCAATCTCATTATAGAGCCCAACCTATTGATACTCGTTATGAAAGTAGTATTTGGATGCATCCTCAAGTTGAAATGGTGTCAGGTTGGTCTAGCTTTGGAGCCATGGCTCAATGGCAAAAAATAGAGGAAAACACTATAAGTTCATCAAATAGCCGCCCGCCCATCATACGTGTAATGCTCATAGCTGTTGATCCTAGTCAGCATTCAATGTCTTTTCCGAAACAATTTCCTGAAAGCTTTAGAGCATTATTATCAACACCAGGTACCGTTATTCTATCCAGATCAGCCGCTAAACTATTATCAGCAAGCGTTGGGGAGAAAGTTACTATAGACAATATAGAAATAATTGTTGGTGCTATTTTTGATGGTTTACCAACCCCACAGCTTCCAAATGTATTTACTTCTGAGCAAACATTAAGATTAATTAGCGATAGAGAAAGAGATATCTCTGCTTACCTTGTAAAAGTTAAAAATCCCCAACTTATTCAACAAACAATCGCAGAATTAAATTTAATGCTAAGCGGCAAAAATTTAATAGCTACAACAGTAGAAGGCTTCTCAAAAAATAATAGTATTAGTGACATATTCCAAGGACCAGGAAAAATATTACTTGGCTCAGCGGCTTTTGCTTTATTAGTAGGCTGTGGTATTGCAAGTCAAACCTTACGTGGGGCTTTTCTGGCGCAAATAAAAGAATTTGGTTCATTAAGAGCATTAGGTATACGTCGTAGAGTATTGGCAGGTATAGCAATGGAGCAAGCATTTTGGATAGGAATAGCTAGCATACCACTTTCCTTTATTATTGCTCACTTGATCCGCATAGTATCAAAGCGCTTTGATATTATTATTGATTTACCCGTATATTTAATGGCTGCTAGCTCCGCTCTTTTATTGGTTGTCGCATTATTCGCGGGGCTATTTTCCTTAACCGTCATTTTTAAAGCCGAACCTGCAGAGTTATTACGATGAGTAAATCTTTAATAGCAATTAGCGCCAAAGGTTTAATGAAAAAATTTGGTGAAGGCGACGCAAGTGTAATCGCCATGAACAATCTAGATTTAGATTTAGCTGCAGGTGAAATGACCTTAGTTAAAGGTCCTTCAGGATCAGGAAAATCAACCTTAATAGCAATCTTAGGTGGATTACAAAAACCTGATGCTGGACAAGTATTTAGCTTTGAACAAGAGCTCTGGAGCCTGTCATCAAATGATTTAGATAAATTTCGTCGCCAACATGTCGGTTTTGTTTTTCAAAGTATGGGGCTATTCGCTTCATTAACAGCACGCCAACAAATTTTATTTCCAATGCAACACATGGGCTTTAGTAAAAAAGAAGCACTAATAAAAGCTGATGCTTTACTTGAAGAAGTAGGGTTATCTCACAGAAAAAACGTGCGCCCAGCACAAATGTCTGGAGGTGAAAATCAACGTGTTGCTATCGCTCGTATGTTCTCTAAAGAGCCAAAAATTATTTTTGCTGACGAACCTACATCGGCGCTTGATAGTAAAAATGGAAGAATAGTTGCAGAGCTATTACACCGTAGCGCCAAATCACACAATGCTATGGTGCTTTGTGTAACCCATGATGATCGCTTGAGTTCTCATGCCGATCGAATACTAACACTTGAAGACGGTATTATCTCTTCAGATTACCGCCCACAACCTCTTAAAAATTAATAGGAAAACCATGCTGAAGTCATTTAAATTTTGGATTACTATTCTCATTGTCATTTTTATCGGCTTCCTATTTAAAGAAAGTTTTACCCAAGAAAATGCAACATTTGAAAGTAGAGCTATTAAGCCTCCTATTTCAAACTATACAGCCGTTGCTAAAGGAAAAATAGATGTTGATGGCGGCATTATTGAAGTGTCTGCTCGTTTAGGCGGTACTTTTCGCAAAGTATATGTACAAGAAGGAGATATTGTTGAAGCTGGTGATGTACTTGCTGTGCAAGAAGATAACGAAGAACAAATTGCACTAAAGTCTGTTAATGCACAACTGATGTCGGCTAAAGCAACAATGAATAGCTTATTATTACGTAAGAAAATTGCACAAAGAGAATATGACCGATTAAAACCGTTATTAACAATTGATGCATCATCGCAATTAGATTTAGATCGAGCTATGGACGACATTGATCAGATTACATTAGATATTGAACTACAGGAAGCTGCAATCTTACGCGCTCAAGCATCCGTTGAAAGTGCACAATTTAAGTTAGAACAAAGAACAATACGTGCTCCAGTTGCGGGTCGTATTATCGAAGCTAAAGCAAGACCCGGTATGGGTGCGTCAACCTTAAATATATCAGCTGCATTTACATTAATGCCTAATACTCAAAAAATAGTACGAGCCGACTTAGACCAAAACTTTGTTGGCGCGGTAAAAGTTGGCGACAAAGCGATTATTTCTCCTGATGCTAACCCTGAAACACAATACCAAGGAGAGGTATTGCGAGTGGGAGAAATATTTGGTCGAAAAACCACGAACGACTCTTCAAGTATGAGAGGTGGTTCTAACAATGATTACGTAATAGAAATTGTAGTTGCTGCAGGTAAAATCCCTCTTTTAATTGGTCAACAAGTTTTAGTACGCTTTCCAATTAAAACAACAGATAATGCAGCTGAGAATAACTAAAATGAATTTTTGCCAAAAACTCCCATTATTTTTCGCGTATTTATCACTTATCTGTATAGCCTCTTGCTCTACAATAAAACTTGATAAGCAAGATGTTATGGCTACATTAACGCCAGAATTTTGGGAACAACAACAAAATGAAATTGAACATCCTTCATTTACTTGGCGCGATTTTGAAGATAGTAAACTAAAAGAATTAACGGAACTCGCTTTAACAAATAACCCTGACATTTATTCTATTGTTTTAGCTATTCAATCGGCAGATTTAGCAACTAAAGAGCAAGAAGCAAATAACGGTATTAATTATAATATTGAGGCGCGAACGGGCATTAACAAAACCCGTAAGGATGATAAACAAACAAATTATGCACTTAACGCCAACACAAGTTATGAAATAGATTTTTGGAATAAAAAAACAGACAAACTTGCTATAGCCGAACTGAATGTTTTAAGCCAAAAAATATTGTTAAAAACGGCACGAATTTCATTAACGTCATCCATTGCAGAAACGTATTTCACTGTTCGTTTGCAAGATAAGCAACTTGATTTTCAACGTGCAACATTAACAGAATTAGAACACCAAAAAGAGATGTTATTAGCGCGAAAAAAAGCAGGTATTATCACCAGTTTAGAAATTAACAATCAAGATGTAGAGATACAAACTGTAAAAGCGCGTATTGAAGATCTAACAAGCCAACGCATTGTTTCAGAATTAACTCTCGGAAATTTACTGGGTTTACCACCACATCAATTTAGCTTAGCACCACGAGCAAACTTTATTTTTCCTGCTCAATTATTAACGGCTGAAACACCTTCCCAAGTATTACGACATAGGCCAGATATTCAATTGGCGGAAGCAAAATTACAGTCTGCTTATAAAACCTTTGATTTAACACGAAAATCACTTTACCCAAATATTACCTTAACAGCTAATTCAGGTTTTGCTTCAAATGCTTTAAGCGATTTATTAAAAAATAATGCATTAAATTGGACGCTAGGAGCCGACATTATTTACACATTACTCGATACAGGTACAAGAGAGCGTAATATACAGCAAGCTAAAATAAACGCGGAGCTGCAATTAAACGACTATCGCAAAGTTATCTTAAATGCTCTTAAAGATGTAGAAAGTGCGCTAGCATCACAAGCTTCAGGTAAGCGACAACTAGATATTGCAAAGTTAAGATTAAAAGCCCAACAGCGATTAACGTTTGAAACTCAGGAAAGATATAAATATGGCAGTGTTTCAGCTTTCAATGTTTCTATTCAAAAGCGTATTTTAATTTCAGAACAAGAAAACCTTCTGCAACAGCAGTTAACCAATGTTAGATCTTCAATTCTATTACTTAAAGCATTAGGAGTTGATCCTGAAGAGGTATAACAAACCGTTAATAGGTCGTAAATCCAGCTATAAGGCAGCTTTATTTTAAGGTGCTCACCTGTTTTAAAAGGTAAAAATAAGGATATATATGCAAACAAATGGAAAGGTTAAAACTAATAATGCAGACCAAGCCGAAAATAACAAAGTCAGTAAAGTATCAGCGGCTTTAACGAGTTATGGGAATAATTTAAGGCTCGCTTGGAAGTTAATTAAAACCATATTTAAAGTGTCTCCGTGGCTTACTTCTATTGTAATTCTACAAAGTTTCGTTGTAGGTTTAATTCCTATAGCCAAAATATTTATTACTGCTAGCTTAATAGACCTCATATTTACATTCGTTAATACCGAGTATTCTTTTGCGGCAATTATAGCTCACCCAACACTGATATATTTTATTATTGCTTGGGTAGGAATCGAAATAATACCTAAAATATTTGGATTTATTACTTCAATATCAAACCAGGTATTAGGCGAAAACTGTTATAAATATTTTTGCACGCAATTAATGACAGCAACCAATAAAGCCGAAAATTTAGCTGTATTTGAAGGGCAAAAAATATTCAATGAAGCTGAGGCCATAAAATCCCAAATAGCAAATGCTCCCAATATTTTAATTAATACATTAGCTCAATTGTTATCGTCAATTTTCACAGTAGGTACATTGTCATTAGCAACATTTTTTTATGCTTGGGAAATTTCTTTTATAGTCCTCATTCTCGGTATAATTGAATACATTATCCACGTTAAAGTTGGTCGCCTTAGTTGGTCTGCAATAATTGGCCATTCAAAAGACTCTCGTGCGATGCATTATATAATGGATTTATCATTTCACAGAGAAAGTCGCCAAGAAATTCGCTTATATAATTTACCCAACTTTTTAACATCAAAGTTTATCAATGCCTTTCATTCATTCAGACTTATAATGAATAAAGTAAGATGGCGCAGCGTATCTATACAACTATTAGCAATTATACCGTCTCTAGTTTTATTAAGTTGGTTACTTTTTGTCGTTATTAAAGTCTGTACTACAGAAGCTTCAGCAACAGGAGATGTAGTTTTTATACTTTCCGCTATATTAGCACTACGTTCATCAATTGGAGGGGTTGCTGCTTATTTAGGAGGAATTGTTGGCAGGTTAGTTTATTTTGAACAATATTACGCTTATATCAAAGCCCTTTCTCAACCTTTACCTGATGATAAAAATAACAAAGAAGAAATATTAACAGTTAATAATTTAAGTTTATCTGAATGTAGTTTCTCTTTTCCACAAAACGAATTGGTTTTAAATAATATTTCTTTCTTTGCAGAAAAAGGTGAAAAAATTGCTATTGTAGGTCCTAATGGAGCAGGAAAAAGTACCTTCGTTAAATTGTTGCTTGGCCTTTACCAACCTACTTCTGGTGACATTAATGTCAATTCTCTATCATTGAAAAAATTGAATCGCCAAAGTTTTTGGGAACGCTGCGCTGTTTGTTTTCAAGACTACCCTAAATATAAATTTACCTTAGGTGAAAATATCGGCTTTGATACTGATTTAAGTGAATTAAACGACAATTTTTTAAAAGACTTTTACAAAGAAAATTTTCAGATGGATACACAACTAAGTAAAGAGTTTGATGGTGAAGAAATGTCAGAAGGGCAATGGCAACGGTTATCTGTATTACGCTGCCTGCACTTTGCTCAAAATAGAGATATTCTTGTTATGGATGAACCTACCGCTGCAATTGACCCTTTATTCGAAGAAGAAATTTTTAAGCGTTTTGAGCAAATGAGTAAAAATAAAATCGCTATTTTTGTAACGCATCGTTTATCAGTTATTCGTTATGCCACTAGAATTTTAGTTATGGATAAAGGCCAAATAGTTGCAGACGGAACACACGATGAGTTAATGGAAAAAAATAGTCTATACAATAAAATGTATTCAGCGCAGGCAAATAAATTTATTACGCCTTAATATGTCTTAGCCACTATTTTTGCTAATTAACAGACAACTTACTTAACCTCAACTCTGGATAAGAAATTAGCTAACGGTCTGAAATATAAACTGTTATTGGTTTTATATATTCTAGCTTGATGTTTTTTCTTAGTACAAGTTAAATGGGAGCGTCAATAGCGAGCTATTGCAATCGAATTTAACGAAGTAATAAGGAAAAACAGCTGCTAGAAAGCAAGTTGTTATCCAGAGTTGAGGTTACTTATTAACCATGGATTTTTTATGAGTTTTGATCACAAGCCATACCTTAAAGAGATAACATTAAAACGCGATAAGGTGGATAACTTTGATGATTTTCCTTTTTGTATTCCTACAATTAAGGCATTAGATTCTTTAGAGTTCCATCCAGACGTGACATTTTTAGTAGGTGAAAACGGTTCAGGTAAATCTACGTTACTTGAAGCAATTGCAGTAACACTGGGTCTAAACCCTGAAGGTGGTAATAAAAATACAAATTTTAGCACTGAGAAAACTCACTCTGAACTTGGTAACTATCTTAAAACAGTGAGAAGTTATAAAAAACCAAAAGACTATTACTTCCTTCGTGCTGAGAGTTTTTATAATGTGGCTACTTATACTGAAAATTTAGACGTTGATCCTCTACTAGGCCCACAAATTCATGGATATGGTGAAAAATCATTACATGAGCTATCGCATGGGGAATCTTTCATGGCGACGTTTATGAATAAACTAAAAGGTCATGGGTTATACCTTATGGATGAGCCTGAAGCGGCGTTGTCACCAACAAAACAAATGACTGCAATATCTGTTATTCATGAACTAGTAAAAAATAATTCTCAACTTATTATTGCTACGCATTCACCCATTCTGCTCGCTTATCCTAGAGCTAAAATATACCATTTTAGTGACTCTGGCATTCATGAAACTACCTATGAAGATACTGAACATTTTGAAGTTACTAGAGATTTTTTAAATCGACATGAAATGATGACTAAAGTACTTATGAATGAATAATATTGAAAGCCAACAAAATACTGGCTTTCAATAAATTAAGATAAATACCTTATCAATGCAACTTAGCGTAAACCTGCGTTGCTTTTTCAAACTGCTCTCGTTGTTGTAATACTTTAGCAAAGGCAATTAGGTCAACATTATCGTATTGAATCTCACCTAAGTTAACTAAACTATTAAACGCTTTTTCAGCCATATCCCATTGTTTACTTGAAACGGCTAAATGCGCCAAACAACTTAACCATGTACCATTTTGTGGATCTTTGTGTAAATGCTTTTGCACTACAGCAATAAGTTCATCCGCTGATCTTAACGGTAAGTTTCGCATTTGTTGTAAAAAGGCTTTATCTGTTCCTTTTTTAACAACAGGCAGTAATATTTTATTTAATGGCTGTATTATATTTTGCTCTGCAAGTACTTTACAGTAAGCCATAACAATAACTTCACGCTGTTTAACTTTACTTGATAAGTTGTTCCAGTAACGAGAAAGTTCTTCCGCATTTTTTTCAAGCACTAGCTGGTTAAACGCGCCGTAAAAAGCCGTCTCTTCCCATTGTTTAATGGTTTGTTCTGTTATCGTTTTTTGCTTACGAGCCAGTACTAAAGATTCAACAGCAGCAATAAAACGTTTTTCAATTAACATTAAGTCAATATCTAATGAAAGCAAGCGAGCGTCATGCCCAATAAATTTATGATGTTCATCAATTAAAGCACGTGCTTTTTCAAAGTCATCTTGTTCAATGTGCAATTTAATAGTCACAAGGACTGACTCTAAATTACCATTTTTGACATTGTTACCAATACTGTCTAACAAGCCCAAATAATGTTGCGTATTCGAACGTAATGCTTGCTTAGATGCAGCAGAGGAGGCAAGTAAATATCCAACACGTTGTTGTTGAGCGGGTTCTGCACTTTTAGCGAACAAATGTTCCGCTTGTACGTAATCTTCTAAAATGTAAGCCGCTACTGCTTTTTCAAAATCTTTTACTCCACGACGCTTACTCGCAAAGGCCAATTTATTCCATGTACCTAAGCTGAACCTAAAACCACCTCGTAAAAGGATAAAAAGTAAGATAAGAATAAGAAAAACAAATAAGATCCAGAACATTGCCGTATATAGAGTAAGTTCGTAAATCATGCCCCCCATAGCAATAGAGATGTAACCAGGATCGTCAATTAACATTGGCGCAAACGCAATAAAGGTAAAAAATATTAATAGCAAAACACCGAGTTTTTTCATTACGCTGCCTCGCTTACTTTAGTGGCTTGTTCAGCGCTTTTTTCTATGACTTCGTCTTGTATGTTTTTAGGTGAGTTATCTATAGTTTTAGGGCTTTCTACGTTATTAGATTGAACTTCAGGTTGAACGGTTTTTTCTACATCTTTAATTTTTTCATTTACGTTTTCTTTTGTTTCATCAATCGTTTCTATCACCTCTTTTTGAATCGGTGTAATAGGTAAGCTAACTGATTTTTTATCGGTTAATACTTTTCTGATCGCCTTTAAAGAAACCAATTTATGATTGGTATTTACTGAAATTACTTTCTCTTTTAAGCTTTCAATTGATTCGATAAAGGCTTTGTTTTTTACATCATTCAAATCAAAGTATTGGGTTAACCATGATTGCGCATCGTTTAACGATTTAATAAATATGTTATGCTTACCTTTACTCACTGCCCACTGTGCTACTTGCAGTTTAAGGTTTAAATTTTCTTTTAAATGCTGACGTTGCTCTGCTGGTAAAATAGGTTCTAATTCGCCCACTTTACTATGCACAACAACAAACGTTTCTAAAAATTTCAGCCATGTTTTTGAAATATTTTCACGCCAGTCAGATACATCTTCTGATAATGTAAAACGGTCTGCATTTTCAGCTTCTCGAGCAACAGTCAAGGTAATTAAGGGTAATGACTGTACTTGTTCACCTAATGCCATTAACGACAAAATGGTTTGTTCTGTTTCAAGCTTAGGTATGAGTTTTAATGCTTCAATATCTTGATAAATAAGCTGACGAATAGGTAATATTTGAGGATCATTTAATTCAGTAATACGCGCGTCAGCATCTTGTAGTAAGCCAATTGCAGCCGTTGTGTCTTTTTCTAACCATAAGGTGCGAGCCGCAATTCGCACTAAATATTCCGCTTCATGGACTAGCCAGTCGGTTGGTTGATTTTGACTAAACTTTTCAACCATTTGATTAAGCTTTTCAATATTGTTTTGTGTTTCTTGCTTCATATTATTAGCAGAATCAGTAAATTGCATCGCGAGACTTTTTTCTTGAGCTTGCAAAGTTTTCATTATTTTTTCTTGGGCCAATTGATTACTTTTTGAGGCGTCAATTTTAACTTGTTGTAACTGAGTAATAACGTCAGTTTGCTGTTGAACATGCCAAAAATAAAGTAAAACAACACCTACTATGGCGAGTAGACCAATAAGAAAAGATAAAATAGCCAGTTTAGATATTTTAGATGGCGCTTCTGAGCGAGATTCTGATTTCATAGTTTTTTTTGCTTGTTCTGAAGAAGATTTAGGTGATGATGGCGTTTTTGTAACAGCCTTTTTATCACTTACTGGCGGCTCAATAGATTTTTCTGCTGAACTTTTGCTATCAGCTTTATCTATTTTATCCTTAGGCTCACTGTTTTTTATAGCATCTGTACTATTAGACATATTAACCGAGACTTTGGTTTGGGACGTATTTGAAGATGAACTATCAGCAGACTTTTGAGCAGATTTAGTAATTGTATTCGCCTTACTGGTTGGCTCTTTTGGATTATCACTATTTTTAGACGTTGGCTTATCGGTCATCATCTTATTCCATGTTATTTGTTACATCAGATATTATTGCTTTAGAAATAGCGTTATCGTTAGCGCCATTAGCGTTAATAACACGCTTAAAGCCCAACGCTTTTGCATTCATTGCAATACGTTCGCTTGCAACCACCCAATAACAAGCGGTTCGCCAATATCCATCTGATCGATTAATTAATTGTACTATGTTTTGTAATATAGCGTCACTAGTTATCACCATACAATTAATATGGTGATTTCGCCAATGTTGTTCAATATTGCTGGGTAATTGTCGCCAAATGCGTTGATACGCTTCAAAATAGGTTACATTCGCGTTTCTAGCTTTAAGAGAGTCAGCTAAATGTTCACGTCCGCCATCTCCTCGAACAATAATGATGTCTTGGTCGGTAATATTTTGTAGTTCAGCAAAAGTCAGTAAACCTTCGCTAGTTTGTATTTCTGGTGATGTTGCTTTTATATTAAGCGCTTTTAATGCTTGTGCAGTAGCTGTACCTACAGCAAAAAATTGTCGGACAGGCCATGACGACAACGCATAAAGTTTATTTGCATAAGTTACGGCTGAAACACTAATAAAAATAACAATAGGCTGTTGAACTTGTCTTAATAGCTTATGTAGTATTTCTTGATTATCATTACCTTGATAATCAAACATAGGCTGACAAAGTGAATTGACATCAAGTTTTTCTAGCTTGCTAGCTAACACTCGCCCTTCATTTTCAGGACGAGTGATCAGCACGTTAAGGTTATTGATCAGCATATACCTGTTGTAATATTTTATCTGCACCTTGTGCTAATAATTTTTGCGCTAATGTATTACCTAACGTTTCAGCTTGTTCAATAGGGCCACGAATTTCGCTGTGCAATATTGTGCTGCCATCTACAGCCCCGACTAAACCACGTAAATAAAGCACGGGGTCAGATGAGCTTTGCTCTAAAACAGCATAACTCCCAATAGGTACTTGGCAACCACCTTCTAGTGCTCTATTCATTGATCTTTCAGCGAGTACTCGAATACGTGTTTCTTTACATTCAAGTGGAGCAAGTAGCGCTTTAATCTTTTCGTCATCAGTTCTACATTCAATACCTACAGCACCTTGACCATTAGCGGGTAGCATAAGTTCTGGCGCTATATATTCTTTTATGCGCTCTGGCATTTCTAATCTGATCAAGCCAGCTGCTGCAAGTATTATTGCGTCGTACTCACCATCGTCTAATTTTTTCAAACGTGTATTTACGTTACCGCGTAAGTCTCTGATCACTAAATCAGGACGCATTGCTTTAATTTGACACTGTCGACGTAAACTTGAAGTACCGACAATAGCGCCAGCAGGTAACGATTCGAAATTGGTGATAGTATTTGAAACAAAAGCATCACGAGGATCTTCACGTGGACAAATAACCTCTAAACCAAGTCCTTCAGGAAATTCTACCGGAACATCTTTCATTGAATGAACCGCAATATCAGCACGATCTTCGAGCATAGCCACTTCAAGTTCTTTTACAAATAACCCCTTACCGCCAACTTTAGCTAAAGGCGTGTCTAAAATAACATCTCCTTTGGTGGTCATAGGTACAAGTTCAACGGTAATATTGTTATGAAACTTTTCAAGTTGTGCTTTTACATATTCTGCTTGCCATAGTGCTAAGGCGCTTTTACGGGTTGCAATGCGTACAATGTTATTGTTCATAGTTTGTTGCCTGATTTTATATTCTGATGATCGTGCTTATTTAATATATACCCTTTACCAATCAAATATTTATTCGATGCTTACGGATATGGATACCTTAAGTGGAGGTTAATTAGCTTGTAATGAAATTTCAGCTTCAGCCTGTACGCTAACGGCTTCTGAAATAAATTGCCAAAATTCATCTCCGCCGCGTTTATCTATCCATTGATCATTTTCAAAATGGAAATGATGGCCATTAAACTTTGTCGCCACCCAAATTTCATGAAGAGGAGCTTGCTTATTAATGATAATTTTAGTGGCATTTTTAAATGTTAACGTAAGTAAACCACCAAAACCTTCGTAATCAATATCGTGACCGCAATCTTCAATAGACTCTTCTACAGCCAGTAATAAATCTTCAGCTGCTATATTATATTCACTATCGTTCATTAATTGTCCTTTATACCTAATTTGGTAAATTATTTAAGATCGCTGTTATACCAATCTGATTATAAAACGTCTATCATGGGAAAAAAATCGAATTAATCAATTATGTGTAAACAAATTTCAATTATTTTGGTCTGTATTGTCTCTTTAACGGCAATTACAGGGTGCGGTATAAAAGGTCCTTTGTATCAAACACCATCAGAAAATGTTGAACCTAATCCTCCTGAAAAGACGGAAATGAGTCAACAATAAATAAATTTAAATATTAGCACTAGTAGAAGGTAGGAAACACCGGTGGACTTTTTTAATCGTAAAAATACATCTTTATATGCT
The DNA here is from genome assembly GCF_002000085.1 of Pseudocolwellia agarivorans. Classification (GTDB taxonomy): domain Bacteria; phylum Pseudomonadota; class Gammaproteobacteria; order Enterobacterales; family Alteromonadaceae; genus Pseudocolwellia; species Pseudocolwellia agarivorans. The sequence goes on along the minus strand of NZ_MUZU01000005.1, from coordinate 107,252 downwards.
GAAGACAGCAAAGTATCTGACATTGCAAATGCACATGGCACGCCTTTATATATATATTCAAGAGCCACCATTGAAAGACATTGGAAAGCATTTGATAACGCTGCAGGTAGTCGCCCACATATTGTATGTTATGCCGTAAAAGCAAACAGCAACATTGCCGTATTAAATGTAATGGCTAGATTAGGTTCAGGTTTTGATATTGTATCAAAAGGTGAATTAGCACGTGTTTTAGAGGCAGGTGGTGATCCTAAAAAAGTGGTGTTTTCTGGTGTTGGTAAAACCTCTGATGAGATTGCCTATGCACTTGATAAAGGTATTTACTGTTTTAATGTTGAATCTGGCGCTGAGCTTGATCGTATTCAAAACGTAGCAAAATCACTCAATGTTGTTGCCCCTATTTCTTTACGTGTAAATCCAGACGTAGATGCAGGTACTCACCCTTATATTTCTACGGGATTAAAAGATAATAAGTTTGGTATTAATATTGATGATGCGGAAGCGTTTTACGTTTACGCGTCTAAATTATCAAACATTGCTGTAAAAGGCGTTGATTGTCATATCGGTTCTCAAATCACAGAAGTTGCACCTTTCCTCGATGCATTAGACCGCGTATTAGTGCTAGTAGATAACTTAGCAGCGAAAGACATTCATTTATCGCATATTGATGTAGGTGGTGGACTAGGTGTTTGTTACGACGACGAAAAACCACCACATCCAGAACAATACGCAAAAGCTATTGCCGATAAATTAGAGGGCCGTGAAATAACGCTAATATTTGAACCGGGTCGCGCTATTATGGCTAACGCAGGCATATTAGTTACTGAAGTTGAGTTTTTAAAATCAAACGAAGAGCTAAATTTCGCTATTGTCGATGCAGCAATGAATGACTTAATCAGACCGTCATTATACTCAGCATGGCAAGCGATTATTCCTGTAGAACAAAGAGATGCTCCAACTAAAGTATACGATATTGTGGGTCCTATTTGTGAAACTGGTGATTTCTTAGGTAAAAAACGTGAATTAGCTATTGAAGCAGGCGATTTACTTGCGATTCGTTCATCGGGTGCTTATGGCTTTACTATGAGCTCAAACTACAACAGCCGACCACGTGTTGCTGAAATTATGGTAGACGGTGAAGACGTTCATGTGGTCCGCAAACGCGAAACAATAGAACAACTTTGGCAAGGCGAATCATTGCTTCCTTAAGCATAAACAGTTCATTGAAAAACAGAATTAGTAATGAGAACAATAAATAGATGCTTGTAAATTTTTCAAAAATGCATGGTTTAGGTAACGATTTTCTAGTATTAGACAACGTTACCCAAAATGTTTATTTGTCGAACGAACAAATAAAACAACTTGCCGATCGTAACTTTGGTGTAGGCTTCGACCAACTATTGGTTGTAGAGCCTCCTTACGACCCTGATTTAGACTTTCACTACCGTATATACAATGCAGATGGTAGTGAAGTTGGTCAATGCGGGAATGGCGCACGTTGTTTTGCTCGGTTTGTTAGATTAAAAAACTTAACCAACAAAAACAAAATCAAAGTGTCGACTCAATCAGGGAAAATGACCCTGTTTGTGGAACGCGATGGTAATATTACTGTGAGCATGCCTGTTCCTCAATTTGAGCCAAATAAAATACCTTTTACAGCACAAAAAGCTGAAGGCACTTATATTTTGCGCTGCGACGATGAAACCGTTTTATGTGGCGCTGTTTCTATGGGTAACCCTCATTGTGTGATCACAGTTGACTCAGTTAAAGATGCTCCACTTGAAACATTAGGTAAAGCTCTTTCAGTTCATGAACGTTTTCCTGAAGATGTAAACGTAGGTTTTATGGAAGTGGTTTCACCTGAGTTTATAAAACTACGCGTTTATGAACGTGGTGCTGCAGAAACATTAGCCTGTGGTAGTGGAGCTTGCGCCGCAGTTGTTATAGGGCAAACACAAAAAAAATTAGCAAAAGAAGTGACGGTAGAACTACCTGGTGGCCAACTGAAAATATTTTGGAAAGGCCCTGGTAACCCTGTAAAAATGACAGGTCCAGCCGTTCATGTTTTTGATGGACAATTACATTTATGAGTTCAGATAAGAGTTCAAGCACAGAGACTCAAATAACTAAGGCTAATTTAATGCAATCTGCAGAACTAATACTTTCAGATGATATTGTGGTGAGTTATTTACAAGATAACCCTGAAATTTTCGCTCGACATCCTGAGTTATTAACCAGCATACGCCTTGCTGATCATCAACGTGGAACGGTTTCTTTAGTTGAGCGCCAGCAACAACAACTGAGATTGAAAATTCATTCATTAGAAGATGAAATTACGCAATTAATGTCTATTGCTAATAACAATGAACAATTGTTTTCATTGTACAGTGATTTATATTTACGTTTGCTTGATTGTACTTCAGCAAATGAATTACTGGATTGTTTGTTTCAAGCAACAACTGAGCTCTTATCATTATCAAATTTGAAATTATGGCTTGTAAAACCAATAGCTGTTGATCACCATAGCTTAATTAAAAATGACTGTGGCGGCATTATTCAAAACAGATTAGATAAAGACGATTATTACTTTGGCCGTTTACAACAAAGTGAACAAGAACTTGTATTTTCACAAGTCACCGAAGGCTCTGTTGTACTGGTAAAACTAGAACACCAAAATAAAGTATTAGGATTTTTAGCCATTAGCAGTGCAGATGCTGAACACTTTGATCCTCGCATGGACACTTTATTGTTAAGTCAATTTAAAAAGTTAGTCGCTAAACTACTTAAACAACATTTAACCTTTAAAGAAGTTTAATGAAATTTTACCGTAAACTCGCCCCCTTTAAAGCCATTAGTTTTGACTTGGATGATACGCTATATAGCAATCATCCAATCATGCAGCTCACCAGCAGGGCAATGATTGCTTATTTTCATAATGAGCTGCCTAAGCTACTTGAAGATACTACAGATATTCAAACGGAATACGACATCAACTTTTGGTCGCCATACAAAAATAAAGCCATCACTTTTAATCCTGAGCTCACACATAACGTTACCGAACTCAGATTGGAAACATATTATTTAGGATTAATAGACCTAGGCATTGCTAAAAAACAAGCTCGCCAAGCGGCAGAAAAAGCACTCGCTCATTTTGATTTTCATCGAAGCAACTTTACCGTGCCGAATAACATACATAACTTGTTATCTTCCCTTGCTAAAAAGTGGCCTTTAATTGCCATCAGCAATGGTAATGTAAACACCCATACCATTGAACTTAATCAATATTTCAGTGCTGTATATCATGCAGGTGGGCAAAGCTTAGGTAAGCAAAATAGACAAAAGCCGTGTTCAGATATGTTTGATAATGCCTGTAACCATTTAAACATAATGCCTTCAGAACTTTTACATATAGGTGATTGCGGAAAAGCAGATATTTTAGGCGGCATATTGGCTGGCTGCCAAACGGCTTGGGTATCTAGTTTTAATGTAGGTAAACCTTTATCTATTTTGCCTCACCTTGAATTATCTGATGTAGAAGAACTACATCAATTTTTATCATAAAAAAGCCTTACGCTTTTGTAACTTTATCAATAATTTGGTTTATCTATGGATGTTTCTCAATTACTCGACTCGTTAAACGAAAAACAGCGTGACGTTGTCGCTGCTCCGCTACAAAATATGCTGGTACTCGCGGGAGCTGGTAGTGGAAAAACACGTGTACTTGTACAACGAATTGCTTGGCTTATGCAGGTTGAAAACGCATCGTCTCATAGTATTTTAGCGGTAACCTTTACCAATAAAGCCGCAGCCGAAATGCGCGCTAGAGTAGAGCAAACGGTTGGCGGTAATACCCACGGAATGTGGATAGGTACTTTCCATGGTTTAGCCCATCGCTTATTACGTATGCACTTTCAAGAAGCAAAATTACCGCAAACTTTTCAAGTATTAGATTCTGACGATCAATTACGATTAGTTAAACGTATTGTTCGCTCTCTCAATATCGATGAAAAACGTTATCCACCCAAACAATTACAATGGTACATCAACGGTAAAAAAGACGAAGGTATTCGTCCCCAACACATTGAAGTGTACGACGATCCTACAGAGCAAACCTTTGTAAAGGTATACAAAGGCTATCAAGATGCTTGTAATTTATCAGGTTTAGTTGATTTCGCTGAATTACTGCTTAGAGCTCACGAGCTTTGGCTTAACAACCCAGTATTATTAGAACATTACCAACAACGTTTTAAACATATTTTGGTAGACGAATTTCAAGATACCAATAGCATTCAATATGCTTGGCTAAATATTTTAGGTAAAACATCAAGTAAAGTGATGATAGTCGGTGATGATGATCAATCTATTTATGGCTGGCGTGGAGCAAAAATTGAAAACATTGAGCGTTTTTTAAAAGACTTTGATAATGCACAAACCATCAAACTTGAACAAAACTACCGCTCGACCGCTAATATACTAAATGCAGCTAACCAACTCATTTCAAATAATAATAATCGCTTAGGTAAAGACCTGTGGACCGAAGACGAATCAGGCGAAAAAATATCTATTTACACCGCATTTAACGAAATAGATGAAGCACGCTTTATAGCAGGCAGAATTAAAGATTGGCAAAAAGAAAACGGCTCATTAAACGACGTCGCTATTTTATATCGTAGTAACGCACAATCTCGTTTATTAGAGGAAGCCTTATTACAAGGTGGTTTACCGTACAGAATATACGGTGGTCAACGTTTCTTCGAACGACAAGAAATTAAAGACGCGCTTGCTTATCTACGCTTAATTAATAATAGAGACGATGACGCTGCTTTTGAGCGTATTATCAATACCCCTACACGTGGTATCGGTAATCAAAGTATTTCACTAATAAGGGATGCAGCGAGAAGCCTGAATGTTACGTTATGGCAAGCTTGCCAACATATGATCAGCAATCAAGATCTCAAAGGGCGAAGCGCAAAAGTTATTACTCACTTCGTTGAGCTTATTAATCAACTTGAAGATGATTCATGTAACTTAAATTTAGATCAACAAGCTAATTTTGTTATAAAAAATAGTGGTTTAAAAGCCATGTATCAAGCAGAAAAAGGCGAACGAGCTGAAGCAAGAATTGAAAACTTAAATGAATTAGTAACCGCTTGCCAAACCTTTGAAGTTGATCCTGAACTAGAAGAAGAGCAAACAAAACTCACTTCATTCTTAACTCATGCCGCACTTGAATCAGGCGAGTCTCAAGCTGATGAGTATGAATCTGCAGTGCAATTAATGACTATGCATTCAGCTAAAGGATTAGAATTTCCATTAGTGTTTATTGCCGGCTTAGAAGAAGGTATGTTTCCTTCTCAGCAATCGGTTGAAGAAATAGGGCGCTTAGAAGAAGAAAGACGCTTATGTTACGTAGGTATGACTCGCGCTATGCAGAAATTATACTTATGCCATGCAGAAAGCCGACGTTTATATGGCCAAGAAAAATACCATAAGCCTAGTCGATTCTTAAGAGAATTACCGAACGAATGTACTGAAGAAATACGTTTACAAAACCAAGTATCTCGACCAGCAAGTACTGGTAAGTTTTCAAATACCTTTACGACTGAAACTTTCGACAACACAGGGTTTTCATTAGGCCAGTCGGTTATGCACGCTAAATTTGGTGAGGGTGTTGTACTGAACTATGAAGGTTCTGGTGCGCAAAGCCGAATACAAGTTAACTTTGCTGATGTGGGTAGTAAATGGTTAGTTGTCGCTTACGCAAATTTACAAGCACTTTAAATAAATACCAACTTCGTATTAAATTAATATGAAGTTGGTATAACTCAACCCACCATATAAGTTCCGGTGCCAAATGCTATATGCTCACCCTTTTCATTGTGCATTTCCATTCTAGCTACTGCGACTTTTGTGCCGCCTCTGATAATACGAGCAGTCACAATAAATTCTTTCCCTCTACCCGGTATCAAGTAGTCAGTTCTTAAATCAATAGTGCCCAGTTTACTCAGACTATCTTGCACCGATTGCGGTGAGGTAAGCTCTACCCCTTCAAGAATATTCGCAGCAGCTACAACGCCTCCAGCTAAATCTAAAGCTGCAGCCGTAACACCTCCGTGTAATATTTTTTGAATAGGGTTACCAATGAGTTTATCTTGCCATAAAAACCTTACTTCAGATTGCTTACTATCAAATTGAGTAATATTAAGGCCCAATAACTGATTAAAAGGCATTTTTTCATTCCAAAACTCTATTACTTGTGAAGCTATTGTTTTATTAATCATAAACTCATCAGACCTCTTTATTTAGATGTAGATTAGCAAATAAATCAAGAGCGAACAAAATAATTCTCTACCATTGGCTCCAGCTGCGTTAAAATACAATTCTTATCATTACACTGAAGAATAATGTGATCAACAACGCTGAACCGAGCATATCAACCTCTGTACTACTCGATACGTTAAAACATAATTTTGGTTATCAATCTTTTCGTCAAGGGCAAGAAGATATTATTCAACAACTGTTTATGGGTAGAGATAGTCTTGTTTTAATGCCAACAGGTGGCGGAAAATCAATGTGCTACCAGTTACCAGCAATTTTACTACCCGGCGTCACTATTGTAGTGTCACCCTTAATTGCCTTAATGAAAGATCAAGTTGATAGCTTAACACTCCAAGGGATCTCAGCTGCCTACATTAACTCAAGTTTAGATCAGGCGACCATAACGCAAACCATGCAGGCGCTATACCGAGGCGAAATAAAGCTTTTATACATAGCGCCTGAAAGACTTAATAGTTATTATTTTATTCAAGAATTGATGCAACTTAACATTAGTTTATTTGCTATTGATGAAGCTCACTGTATTTCGCAATGGGGTCACGACTTTCGACCTGCCTATACAAAATTAAATACCATTAAACAAAGCTTCCCTTATGTGCCTGTTATGGCACTTACCGCAACAGCTGATGTAACCACACGAAAAGATATATTAGCTCAATTAGATTTAGTTAATCCTTATATCCATCTTGATAGTTTTGATCGACCTAACATTCGCTTAACCATGGCCGAAAAATATAACGGCGAACAACAGTTACTGGGTTATATAAAAAAACGACGTGATGAATGTGGCATTATTTATTGTAATAGCCGCTGGCAAGTTGAAAAAATTTCAAAATATTTAGGTAATTCAGGTATTAACTGTGCAGCTTACCATGCAGGTATGGAAGTCGATATTAGAAACACAGTGCAAGATGCGTTTGCTAAAGACAATATTCAAGTCGTTGTTGCCACTATCGCTTTTGGCTTAGGTATTAATAAATCAAACATCCGTTATGTTATTCATTTTGAGCCTCCTAAAACGCTAGAATCTTATTATCAAGAAATAGGCCGAGCCGGACGAGATGGGCTAGAAGCAGAAGCCTTATTTTTGTATGACGCTAAAGACGTAGAACGCATCAAAAAACGCATTAGTGAAGGCGAAAATGAACAAAGGGTAAATGTAGAGTTACAACGCTTTCAAGCCATGATTGGCTTCTTTGACGCACAAACGTGTAGAAGACAGGTAGTTTTAAACTATTTTGCTGAATACACGCAAAAACGCTGTGGTAACTGTGACATTTGTTTAGATCCGCCCAGTTTATTTGATGCATCCATAGAAGCTCAAAAAGTACTTTCATGTGTTTATCGTATTCAACAACAGGGCGATATAGAACATGTAATTGATGTATTAAGAGGCGAACATACTCTAGCCATTAAACAAAAAAAACATGATTTAGTTTCAACTTTCGGTATTGGCCAAGAGAAAACTCCTGGATATTGGTTTTCTATTGTTAGACAACTTATTCATTTGGGTTTTTTACAGCAAGACATCTCTCAACAATCAACCCTTTGTTTAACAGAAGCTTCGCGATCTGTATTAAAAGCTGAAGAACCACTCATGCTTGCATCTCCACGCCTTCAAAAAGCAAGTTATTGGAAAAGAGATAAAGCAACTCAAACATACGACCGAGTATTATTTGCCAAATTACGCTCTCTTAGAAAAGATATTGCCGACGCTGAAGACATTGCACCTTTTATTGTATTTAGTGATGCAACATTATCAGAGCTAGCGAGAGTAAAACCTATGAATTCAAGAGAAATGTTGGCAATAAGTGGAATTGGGGATACTAAATTGGCTAGGTATGGCCAGCCGTTTTTAGAACTGATTCAACAGCATAATACTTAAGATATAAAAAAAGCGCCAATAGGCGCTTTAATATTAATTAAGACATAAACCTATTTTAGGCTTGCATAGTAGGCTGCAACATTGGCAATATCAGCATCAGATAATCCCATAGCCATTGGAGCCATAACAGGATCTTTACGGTTACCCGCTTTAAAATCTTTTAATTGCTTAACAATATATGCTTCTTTTTGTCCTGCTAAGTTAGGGTACATAGGAACAGCAGAAACCCCCATAGCTCCGTGACAAGCTGCACACATAGCAGTTTTTGATTTACCAGCAGCAATATCACCCGCAAAGACAGGAGATGCCATTAGTGCTGTTAATGCAACAGCTATAGTCAATTTTTTCATATATTTATCTCTCTAAACTTAAGAATGTTGATATTATTACTTAGACTACATTGATTATAGAAAAAAATATATCGATTGTCTTAAGTTTTTTAGAGTAAGATCTTTGTCAATATTGAATTTATCTATTTTAACCCTACAAAAACGAGGGATTTAATCAATGGCTATTACTGAAACTCTTAAAATATCGTCTGTTGAATTGGTTAATCAAACCAGTTTACAAATTACTTTTGTTGCAGGTTGGTATCAAGAAGATATTCCTCTATTAACCTCTTTAGTATTAAGCCTTTTAAAAGATCATTACCTTATTGAAACAACACAAGGGGCTGACCGAGAATACACACGTTTTAAATGGCAGGATGATTATTTTATACTTAACTTTGAATGTTATAGTGAGTCATGCTGGATTGAAAACGAAACAAAAACTAACACTCCATTATTAAACTTAATAAAACAATACATAGAGACACCTTAAACATGGAAAAAATATTTATTAGTGCCTGCTTTATGGGTGAGAATGTTAGGTATGATGGAGGTCACCAAAGTTTAACTCATCAGGTGATTGAAAAATGGAAAAAAGAAAATAGGCTAGTAAGTGGTTGCCCTGAATGTTTAGGAGGCCTTCCCGTACCAAGAGAACCGGCGGAAATTCAACAAAAAGACAAAAAAATCATTACTATTCAAGGGGGAGATGTAACTGAAAGCTTCAATAATGGCGCATCAAAAGCATTATCAATATGTTTGAAAAACAATATAAAATTTGCTTTATTAAAAGAATCAAGCCCTTCTTGTGGCAGTAATACAATTTATAATGGTGAATTTTCTAATACAAAAATTGTCGGCCAAGGTATTACTACTCAAGTTTTAACAAAACATAATATTACCGTATTTTCAGAAAAAACAATCGATGCATTAATAGATGCAATCAACAATAGCGAAACCTAACGTCTAATAGCTGAATTAAGTACTAATAGAATTGCGGGTTTTATCAATAACAGCATTAACGTTCTGAGATACATTAAACTTATTAACCCCTACCGAAATAGTCATTTGCGGTAACCGAACACCAGATTTGCTGCTAATAAACCGCAGCTTACTAACGCCTTCTCTGATTTTTTCACCTATTTCATAGGCAATTTGGCTATCAACCTCTGGCAATAAAATTAAAAATTCATCTCCACCAGTTCTAATAGGTAAACCACTATCGTCAACGTAACTTTCGATTTTATGCGCAATTTTAGATAGTAATACATCACCAATAAGTGTACCAAAACGCTGTGTTATTTGGCTGTATTGATCAACATTAATTACAATAGCTGCAACACTTTTATCAGGATTTTCTTTATACCAAGCTTCAATATTTTTCGACATGGCTTTGCGGTTATACAGCCCCGTCAATGGATCCAAATATATTTCTTTTCTAATATCTTCTAACTCTAATTGCAACTCTTGACTATTTTTTTGCACTTTTTGCAAACGCTCAGTTAAACGTTGCTGCTCGGTTTTAAATACAATCGTTGCTTTAGCTAAATTATTGCAAGCATGATTTACCTTTTCTTTATCGCCTGACTTTAAATCATTTAAATTAGAATCTAGTTTAGAAATAAAGCTATCTACAGATATGGTTGAATCGTTAACATTTGTTTGAACAGAATTAATCAAACCATCAAATTCGCTAAGCATCTCATCCCTAAATTTACTTTGTCCTAAAATAAATTGTTGATAAACAGCTTCCATATAAAAGTTATCTAATTTTTTTCCTGTGGAAAGTTGGTATTTTATAGCTGCTGTAAGTGCTTTGTTAGTTTGTGCAACAAATTCGTAACTAATAGCATAATTTATAGGCGTGGCTGCTAAATGCCACAGTTGTAGTTGTTTAATGGCCTGAGCGAGTATGACATCTGCTTGTTTAATGGAATCTTGGTATTTCATTTCAGACCTTTTTAGTATTCCAATGAATACGATACCAGTCGACAAATAAAACTGATATCACACACATATTTTTAAGCATATACACAAAAACTACCACTATTAATTCAATATATTTTTAATAAATGCTCAACCAGACTTAAATTTTAGAATCTTCCTTCAACCAGTATGCTACTTTTTTAGCAAAATACGTTAAAATACCGTCAGCGCCAGCCCGCTTAAATGCAAGAAGCCCTTCCATAACACAAGGTTTTTCCGCTAACCAGCCATTTTGAATCGCCGCTACATGCATCGCATACTCTCCACTCACTTGATAAGCGTATGTAGGCACATGAAAATTATCTTTAACCCTTCGAACAATATCTAAATAAGGCATGCCTGGTTTGACCATAACCATATCAGCACCTTCGTAAATATCTTGTGCAACTTCATGTAAAGCTTCATCGCTATTTGCAGGATCCATTTGGTATGAGTATTTATTACCTCCCTTAATATTGCCTGCAGAGCCGACGGCATCTCTAAAAGGTCCATAGTAATTAGATGCATATTTAGCTGAATAAGCTAAAATTTTGGTATTAACAAAACCTTTTGCTTCTAGGGCTTGGCGAATAGCGCCCACCCGACCGTCCATCATATCTGATGGAGCAACTATATCAGCACCCGCTTGAGCATGTGATACGGCTTGTTTTACTAAAATGTCTTTTGTTATTTCATTAAGCACGTAACCGTTGTCATCAATAATTCCATCCTGACCATGTGTTGTAAAAGGGTCTAAGGCGACATCAGTAATAACACCTAAGGTAGGGAATTTTTCTTTTAAAGCTTTTACGGTTCTTTGTGCTAAACCATCAGGATTATAAGCTTCTTCAGCCATCAATGATTTGGCATCACTAGGTGTCACAGGGAAAATAGCTATCGCTGGAATGCCCAAATCAACAAGTTCCTGAGCTTCTTCAAGCAATAAGTCAATACTCTTTCTTTCTACACCTGGCATTGAGTTAATGACTTCTCGTTGGTTTTCTCCCTCTAAAACAAAAACAGGATAAATCAAATCATTAACGGTTAATTGATTTTCAGACATTAAACGTCGAGAAAAGCTATCTGCACGCATTCTACGTAAACGACGGGCAGGATATTGACCAAATGTATTATTCATTTTTCAACCTTAATTAGGACTCTGTAGAACCGGTAAGTATTTTTTTCTGCACCTGATTACGGCCATTTTTCTTAGCACTGTATAATGCCTCATCTGCTGCTGCGAATATATTTTCAGGTGTTATATCTGGTTGCTGCCAATAGGTACTAACGCCACAACTTATTGTCATGGGTATTTTTACTTTATCAAAAACAAAAATTTCTGATTCGATAGACTCTCGCAGTGTTTCAGCTAACGAAATAGCACCTTTAGTATCTGTTTCAGGTAATATTAAGCAAAACTCTTCACCACCGTAACGACACCCTAAATCGGTTACTCGTCCTAATGCTGCTTTAATTTTACCTGCAACCCATATTAAACATTGATCACCTGCTATATGACCATGATTATCATTCACTTTTTTGAAGTGATCTATATCAATAACAACTAAGCTTAACGGTGTTAAATTACGACGACTTCGACGATATTCAGCAACTACTTTTTGATCATAATAGCGACGATTATATAAGCCTGTAAGTTCATCTAATGTGTTTTTTTCAGCCAACTCTTTATTTACACTTTCAAGTTCTTGTAAGGCAATATTTAGTTCTAATGTACGTTCTTGAACCCTGCTTTCTAATTTTTCCTGACTCTCTTCTTGTAACATTAATAACTCAGCCTGGGCTTTTTTAGATTTATCTAAACTTTTTAGGGCCTTCTGCTCAGCAATTTTTTTATCTTGAATTTGATAATAATATCCTCGACTCAACATAAACACCGTAATGCTGCCACTCAACCAAAAAGAAACGGTATACAAATAAGGATACTTATAATAAACATCAATACTAAAAACATATAATGCGACAAAATTAAGTAGCGCAAAAATAAATTGTATGAAAACAAAAAGTGTAAACAAAACAGATAGACGGTGAGATTTTTGTATTAAATAAACCCCGACTATTAACAATAATGTACTAATGGATAGTTCAATATAAACACTAAGGTATAAGCTTATTTTAATCGGTAAAATAAAACATATTGGTAGGTAAAAAAGTAATAGCCAACAGATTGATTTTATTACCCAATAAACTCTTATTGAAATAGATTTAGCTTTAAAAATGAGTACCGAAAACCACATAAGTAAAAGTTTAGAAATTACAATTAATACCGGAATATCTACACTGTGTAATTGATAAAAGCCTGCTGATACAATTGAAAGCGGAAAGCCTAAGAACAGGGAAAGCAGCATAGCACTTGATAAAAAATATCCGCATAACAGGAGCACGGTTATTCGACCATTAGCCAAGTAAATAAAAAACATTGAAAAGGCTAAGGCAAAAGCGGAGCCAATTGCTAAACCATCGGTAAAAAAGCTATTTTCTTTAGATAAATAAGTGGTTTCTGGGTTATTTAGCAAATAAGAATACGCATTTACATTCTCTTTAAAATCATCATAATGAAAACCAATAACACCGTCAGTTATATAAATAAAAAAAGTAGACAAAAGAAAAACACAAAATAGAGCTGACAGCAGTGCTAATTTTTGGATCATGCCTTTACTCCTAATCCAAAAACACGTTGTGCGTTTTCACTTGTGTTATTAATGATATCTTGCTCTGAATAATCTGTTAGCCTCGCTATTTCTTCTACAACATAACGTAAATACTTGGGTTCATTTCGACTACTTTTAGGTTTAGGTCGTATTGTTCTAGGCGTTAAATAGGGCGCATCCGTTTCTATCAGCAATCTATTTAAAGGGATTTTCTCAATAATATCTCGAAGACCTTGCCCTCTTCGCTCGTCACATATCCAACCCGTTATACCAATATACATATTGGCCTCTAAACATAAATTAAGCTCTTCTTCTGTACCCGTAAAACAATGAGAAACCATGAAGGGCACATGAGTAAAGTACGGTGTGAGAATTTCAAACCATTCTTTAAATGCATCTCTTTGATGCAAAAATAAAGGTAGTTGTAAATGTTGAGCTAATTTAACTTGCTCAGTAAAAACTTTTTTTTGATTGGTTGGCGTTGAAAAATTACGATTAAAATCTAAACCACATTCACCAATAGCTTTAACACTTGGTAGACTAGCTAATGATTGTAAGACTTCTAAATAATTATTAGCTACATTATCGGCATCGTGAGGATGTACACCAACAGTACAAGATAAAGATTGCGGATACTTCAAACAAAGTTCTAAAGCTTTTTGGCTTTCAAACACATTTGTACCCGTTACCAATAAGTGTTTAACACCGCATGCATTAGCTTGAGATATCACTTCATCTACGTCTTTTTCAAAACGACTATTGGTTAAATTCACACCTATATCAATCAAAAAAGTACCTGCTAGTAAACAAATGACATTTCAATTTTCTGCTCTGCTTTTTTATAGTAATCAACACGTCTACATCCTTGTAAGCACAATGATAGTTTTATTTAATCGTAGTAAAACTACTTATACCATTGAATTATGCTGCTTAATCTTCAACTTCTTCAACCTCGTTTTCTTTATAATAAAAAGAGGCAATAAATACACCTACTTCAAATAATATCAACATAGGTATAGCAAGCATTGTTTGAGAAATAATATCGGGAGGTGTCAGCAACATACCAATAATAAATGAACCAACAACAATATACGGCCTTTTAGCTCTTAAACTATCAGGTGAAGTAAAATTGGTCCAGCACATTAAGATAATAGCGACTGGTATCTCAAAAGCAGCTCCAAAGGCAAAAAAGAGTTTAAGCACAAAGTCTAAATAACTACTTATGTCTGTGGCAATTGTTACTCCCTCAGGAGCAACTGAATTAAAAAAAGCAAAAACAACAGGAAAAACAACAAAGTAGGCAAAGGCTATACCACTATAAAAAAGTAAAGTACTACCCAGCATTAGAGGGGCAATTAAGCGTTTTTCATTACGGTATAAACCCGGGGCCACAAAAGACCAGATTTGAAATAAAATATAAGGCATTGCAATAAAAACAGATAACACAATAACCAGTTTGAAAGGGGCAAATAGAGGAGATGCAACATCCGTTGCTATCATCTGTGTACCTATTGGCATAGTTGCAAGTAATGGCTCAGCAACATAATGATAAATATCCTGTGCAAAATAAATTAAGCAACATAATATAACTAAAACCCCAACAAAAGATTTTAATAAACGTGAACGTAACTCTAGCAGATGATCAAACAAGGTATAATTATTAGGAGTGGTACTCATTAGTTATTCTTTTTCGTTATAGGCTCTGCTGTTTGCTCAGCATCTTCTACTTTCACTTGATAGGGTTTATTCACCATATCGGCTGCATCCCGCAAAGTTTTTAATGACTCAGCAACCTCTGGAGATAAATTTTCCATATTCGCTTCTTCAGCTTTTTTTAAATTACTATGTAGCTCATGAATACGTAGCTCTTCTGTCAGCTCGCTTTTTACATTTTCACTAATTCTACGGGCATTCGCGATCCAATTGCGTACTGTTCTAATAGCTACAGGCAAGCGTTCGGGCCCTAATATAATTAAAGCCAATAACCCTATAAGTAAAAGTTCCCAAAAGCCTATATCAAACATAATTAAGCTTGGTCTTTTTCTTTTTGTTCTGTTGTAGTTTCAACCGCTGCTTTATCTACAATTGAATCGTTATTATCTGACTCTACAGTTTTCGCTGTATCTTCATCTGTAACCGCTTTTTTAAATCCTTTAACAGCAGAACCTAGATCACCACCTAAGTTACGTAATTTTTTTGTTCCAAATAACAAGACAACAATTACAACCACTATTAATAATTGCCAAATACCTATATTACTCATGAAAAATCTCCTATTATTTAATTATAGTTATTATAAAGTTTTAGATGTAAAAAGCACCTTTTCTCACACTAATTTTATGAGGTATAACAAAGTTTGTTTAAAAACATTTGTAAGCTTGTGTTTATTATTTTCAATTTATTGCCCATTTACTGTTTTAGTGAAGAGATAAGCACAGAAAATTCTCAAACCAATGATGAAAACACGCCTTGGATCAATGCTTTTCATGACACTATTTCTGATTCAGTGTATCAATCAGCGGCGTGGTTTGACGATTTTTTTATTGACGAAGCAAACACAAAGCAAAACCCCAAAATTAATGCAAGACTGAAATTAGAATGGAGGCCAAGAAGCCGAGATTGGGCTGAAATAAAAGCAAGATTTAAAGTTAAAGTTAAACTCCCTCATTTTAAAAATAAAATGGATATCATTTTATCTGATGATGACGAATCAGAGCAAAACAATCTCCCACTAGAAACCACTCATATACAGCCCGAGGAAGAAAAATTTTCAGCTTCTCTTAGGTATATGCATGAAAGTGAAACGGGAAAATACACAGATACCAGAATAGGCATCTCAGGAGGTGATATTTTCATACGTAGTCGTCATAAACGATATATTAATTGGAATAAAAATAGTGCATTTAAAATAGAACCTTCAATATTTTACTTTTTAGACGAAGGGTTAGGTGCTCGACTATTATTAGAATATAACTTTCAGCAAGATTCTCATACTCAATATAGAATAAATTACAGTATAAAAGGCTCGGAATCCTTCAGCGGCATAAGATGGAAACACGGCGTATATAAATTAAAACATTTAAATGATAAAACAGCTTCAATTATTTCTTTACAAGTAGAAGGGGAGCGTAACGGTGAAAGAGGTTTTATTGTTGATAACTACACAGTTGGATATAGATACAGATTTAATGCTTATAAAAAATGGCTTTTCTTTGAGGTAGAACCCTTTTTGGAATGGCCTGAAGTTGAAAACTATAGTACTACGCCAGGTATAGCCTTTAGGGTTGAAGGCTACTTTTATAAAGGTTAATTAGCCATTTATCACATGAATAATACTGTTATCTTCGTTATCTATTCGACATGGACGATTAATATGAAAGCCCTGCCCAAAATCACAACCTACATTTTTCAGTTTTTCTAACATCTCGGCACTTTCAATACCTTCGGCAACCAATCTGTAACCAAAATTACCGCCTAATTCATGTAACGCTTTTACTAACGATAAGTTTTTGTTATCTAAATTTAATGTTTTAATAAAACTTCTATCAAGTTTAATAAATTCAAACGGGTAGCCGTGCAAAAAGTTGAGTGAAGATAAGCCTGCACCATAATCATCAAGTGCCAATTTAACACCAAACTCTTTAAGTTTTTTCAGCCCTTTTAAAGCTAGTTCAGTATGTTGTGCAAAAGCAGATTCTGTAAACTCTAAAATCAAACGTTGCGGCTCTACTGTATTAGCTTCAATCAAATGAATAAGTTTTGATAATTGATTGGCTTGAGTTAAGTGCCTTCCTGATAAGTTAACACCAATAAAAATGTTTTTATATTCAACGGATGATTGCCAATGCTTAAGTTGAAGACATACATCTTCTATTACCCAGGTTTCAATATCTAAAATCATACCTGTTTCTTCAGCCATAAAAAGAAATTCACTAGGCGTTAATAAACCTTTTTCAGGATGATTCCACCTAAGTAAAGCCTCAAAGCCAATAGTTTTAGTATTTTCAAGATCAGATATTTTTTGGTAATGCAGTTCAAACTGACGTTCTTTTATTGCAACTCGTAGCTCTTGCTCTAAAGTCATACTCGCTATTAGTTGCTCTCGCATGCTTTCATCAAAAAACACATAGCGACCGCAGCCTAAGCTTTTAGCTTGATACATAGCAGCATCAGCATCTCTAAGTATTTCATTTGAATCGTTGTAATGCTTACCACACATAGCAATACCAATACTGGCATTAGAATGTACCGTGTGACCTTCAAGTTCAAAGCTCATTGCAACTTTATTAATAATTCGGCTTGCAACGTCTTCAACATCATCTTCTGATTGTAATGAATCAAGTAAAATAACAAATTCATCTCCACCTAATCGAGCTAAAATATCATTATCTCGCACACAGTCTTGTAACCTAGCGGCAATCTCTACTAAAAATAAATCTCCAGCATGATGACCTAAGGTATCGTTAATAACTTTAAATCGATCTAAGTCAATAAAAAGTACCGCAAATTGATGAGAGGGGTGACGTTTTAAATGACGAAGCGAATAGCTTAATCGGTCGGTTAACATAGCTCTATTAGGTAACTTAGTTAACGCATCATGGTGCGCCTCATAATATAGCTGAGCTTCTGCTTTTCTGCGTTCTTCTATTTGCATACGCAAATTTAAATTTGTACTTTGTAGCTCTTTAGTTCTTTCATTAATAGCTTGTTCGAGAGCTTCATTACTTTTTTGTATTTCGGCCTGTGATCTAATTCTGAGTATAGCAGTGGCAATATGTTGACTAACAAATTCAACCAGATCTAAATCACTTAATTGATAAGCATTAACATCTTGATAATGATGAACAGCAAAAACACCAAAAGCTACGCCTTGATCAATCAACGGAGCCCCTAACCACGTTTTAGGTGTTTTATTTTTTAACGAATTAATAGCATGAATATGATATTTTGCATTTCCATCCTCATCCAGTGTAATAATTTCAGAACCTTTAACCAATAAAGGTTCTCCTACTTTAATCGCTAGTTCTGTAAGACCATTTGAAAACTGTCTAGATTCAGCTATATCGTAGTATTCATCTTTATAATAGGGAAAATCTATCCACTGGTTGTTTTGAGAAGTTAATGCGATATAAAAATTATTAGAAGGGATTAGAGTGGTTATTTCTTTATGTAATACTTGGTAAAAGGAATCAAGATCAGTTGTTGTTGCTGTTATCTCAGAAATAGCTAACAACGCTTTATGTATTTTTACTGCCTTTTGACGTTCAGCTATTTCTTTCTGTAATTTTTCATTGGTTTCTGTAAGTTTTTGAGTACGTTCAATAATATTTTTTTCTAAAAGCTCTCGGCTTCTTACTCTATCAATCGCTGTAACTAAATGTTCCGCAATAAACTCAAGTAACTGTGAATCTCTTTCACCAAAAACAGTAATACTATCATAACTTTGTAATGCTATAACGCCTATTATTTGATTACCTCGTTTAAGAGGAACACCTAACCAACTATGACATAATGAATTATATAAAGATAAATGGTATTTTTTACTTAACTCGTCTCTTTCTTGTGCATTACAGCAAATAATTTTTGCTTGTGAAAAAACTAAACCTGTTAAGCTATTTTCCCAATTATCACTATCATGTCTTGCGAGAATACTTTTTTCACTTGGATTATGGGAATAGGCTAATGATAAATTTTGGCGGGAATTAAGTAATGTAATATGAAAGCTATCGGTTATCAGGATCGTTTTAATAATAGCTTCTAAAGCAGAATAAAAAGAATTCATATCAGTGACAGAGCTAGCCAACTCAGAAAGTTGTAACAACCCTGACTGTATAGTTCTAGCTTGGCGGTACTTTTTCAGTAAAGACTTTAGTTTTGGTATCTGCTTAGTAGCTAAAGTATTTTCTTTTTCACCCACTTGCATCAAAAATTACCTATGCTTATTAGTATTATAGTTAGGTTTTAATTTTTAAATATAAGGTAATTAAATAGAATAATTTACCTTATTATAAATCTTTTTATAAACAAGAAAACCGACTACTGTCGGTTTTCTACTCACATTTATATTTATTAAGCAGCCATAGATGCTTTTAATTTATTTAATGCGTTCTTTTCTAATTGACGTACGCGCTCAGCTGATATTTGATATTTATCGGCTAAGTCTTGAAGCGTTGTTTTATCTTCCGTTAACCAGCGTGTGCGAATAATATGCTGACTTCTATCGTCTAAACATATTAATGCATTACTCAGACGTTGGTTAGCTTGATCACTCCAATCACTTGCTTCTACCGAGTCAGCTAAGTCAGACGATTTATCTTCCAAATACTGAGCGGGTGAAAAGGTAGTCGCATTGGCGTTGTCATCGTCATCGGCAGAAAGTTCAAATGCTTGATCTTGGTTGCTCATTCGAGATTCCATTTCAAGTACATCTTTTTTTGTAACGCCTAATGTTTCAGCTACATTTGAAACTTCTTCATTACTGAACCAGCCTAAGCGTTTTTTATTCTTTCTTAAGTTAAAGAATAATTTACGTTGGGCTTTAGTTGTCGCAACTTTAACAATTCTCCAGTTACGTAATACAAATTCATGTATTTCGGCTTTAATCCAATGAACGGCAAAAGACACGAGTCGAACGCCCACTTCAGGATTAAAACGTTTTACCGCTTTCATTAAACCAACGTTACCTTCTTGAACAAGATCAGCTTGTGCTAAACCGTATCCAGCATAACCTTTAGCAATATGTATAACAAAACGTAAGTGCGACATAATCAATTCTTGCGCCGCTTGTAAGTCGTTTTCTGTGTATAAACGAGTAGCTAATTCTTTCTCACGCTCAGCCGTTAACATAGGAATGCTATACGCAGATTGCATATAGGCTTCAATACTGCCACTTTGTGGGACAGTCAATGCTGTAGTTTGTATCGAATTACTCATTTACTTTCTCCGTATTACCTTGCTTTCCTCGCGATTATAACATCCCTTTATTTATATCGCGACCATTTATAAGAACACATTAACTTAACTGGGATAGCGATACAACAGGCTATCGCAACTTTTAAAAGCTAATATGTATGAAATTGTTACTTTTGCAATACTAATAAGAATATGGATGATTTCGCCATATCTATAGTTACATTCAAAATAAAAGACCTAGAATAACAAGATAAAGTTACAGAGTAATTTCAAAAAAATGATATTGGTGGTATTAATCAGCTGTAGGTTCTATTGTTTTAATATGCTTACGAACAGAAATATAGCTGCCTGAAAAGCCTAGAATTATAGCGGATAATATTAATAATAGAATTTCAGAAGAAGTTAAACCTTCAAGTTTAAAGTTGCTGTGATATAGATGTGTTAGATTTTCTAGTGCGTAAGATAAATATGTACCTAATACATATACGCATAAACAAGCGACTAAACCACCTAATATACCGTACCAAATACCAGCATATAAAAATGGTCGTTGAATAAAAGCATCGGTAGCGCCTACAAGCTTCATAATAGCAATAGCGTCTTTCTGATTTAAAATAGCCAAACGTATAGTGTTACCAATAATTAACACTACGGATAAACATAACAATAACGCTAAACCGATAACTATATCTTCAATCAATTCAGCCATAGCTTGTAATCGAGTTAACCATTCTAAATCAAGTTTACCTTGTTCTACTTCTCTTTCTTGCTCTAATTTAAGTAATAAGTCGCCAGCTGCTTCGGCCTGACTAGCTCGTTGAGTAGGCGTCACTAAAACGGTCGCAGGTAAAGGGTTATCGTCTAAATATTCTAGAGCGTCGCCAAACCCTGAAAGCACTTTAAATTCAGCTAATGCTTGCTCTGCCGATACATATTTCACACTGGCAATATCAGGATACAAAGAAAGTCGTTGAACAAGTTGCTGAGCTGATTTATCAGAAACGGAAAGCTTTAAAAACAAAGTTATTTCAGAAGCTGAATTCCACTGTTCTGTAACGGTTTTAGCATTTTTAACAAAAAGGTGAAGTGTAGCAGGTAAGGTTAAACTAATACCTAAAACTAAAATAGTCATCACTGAAGTAAAAGGTGTACGCCATAAATCACCTAAACTTCCTATACCTTGCTGAACATGACGAATAACCCAGCCAGCAAAACGTGCCGAAAAGCCTAATTTATTCGAAGGACGAGCAAAATGTTCGCTATCTTGCATCTTGTTTCCCTTTTGAATGTAAGCCTTCAATTAATCCGTCGGTGATCATTTTACCTTGCTTTAAGGTTAAGGTTCGATATTTCATGCGCGCAATTAAGCCTAAGTCATGAGTCGCAATAAGCACAGTTACACCTAAATCATTAAACTCTTCAAAAAGCTTAATGATATCTAATGATAGTTTAGGGTCTAAATTTCCTGTTGGCTCATCCGCCAGCAATATGGGAGGCTTATTAACAAGAGCTCTTGCTATACCAACGCGTTGCTGTTCTCCACCAGAAAGCATATTAGGATAATACTTAAGTTTATTTTGTAGATGTACTTTTTCTAATGCAGCTTCAACTCGCTTACGTGTTTCTTTTAAACTACAACCTTCAATAATGAGGGGCAGCGCAACATTATCAAAAACAGTACGATCCATTAACAAATTATGATTTTGAAAGATCATACCGATATTGCGACGAGCGTAAGGGATGTTGTTATACTTGATTTTTGAGAGATCGGTGTTATTAAGTTCAACAGTACCACTTGTGGCTTTTTCCATTAAACACATAAGTTTTAACAACGTACTTTTACCTGCGCCAGAGTGGCCAGTTAAAAAAGCCATTTCCCCCGATTCCACTTGAAAACTGACATCTT
This sequence comes from Pseudocolwellia agarivorans, assembly GCF_002000085.1. Classification (GTDB taxonomy): domain Bacteria; phylum Pseudomonadota; class Gammaproteobacteria; order Enterobacterales; family Alteromonadaceae; genus Pseudocolwellia; species Pseudocolwellia agarivorans. The sequence continues at coordinate 85,253 of NZ_MUZU01000005.1, read as the reverse complement.
TAAGTGCAACAAATCCCCCCGGGTAAACTTTACTTACATTATCAAAACGGATCATAAATTAGCAGTGTTAGCTCTGTTCGTTATCATGAGAAAATAAAGCATCAATAAAATCATCACCTTTAAAAGGTCTTAAGTCATCAATACCTTCTCCAACTCCTAAATAACGAATTGGAATATTATGTTTGTCTGCAATAGCGAATACCACACCACCTTTTGCAGTACCATCTAACTTAGTGAGTGTTAGCCCAGTTAATCCTACCGCTTTATCAAATAAGTTAGTTTGGCTTAATGCATTTTGTCCAGTGCCAGCATCCAGAGTTAGCATGACTTCATGTGGTGCATTTTCATCAAGTTTTTTCATCACGCGAACAACTTTTTTCAGCTCCTCCATTAAATGATCTTTATTTTGTAATCTGCCGGCAGTATCAGCAATAAGCACATCAACACCTTTTGTTTTGGCTGAACTAATTGCATCAAATATTACAGACGCACTATCTGCGCCGGTATGTTGAGCAACAACAGGAATATTATTTCGCTCGCCCCATACCTGTAACTGTTCAACTGCAGCAGCTCTAAAAGTATCACCTGCGGCTAACATAACCGATTTGCCTTCAGCTTGAAATTGTTTAGCAAGTTTACCTATTGTTGTTGTTTTACCTACTCCATTTACACCGACCATTAAGATAACGTAGGGGCCTTTACCTTCAGGAATAACAAGAGGTTGATTTACAGGTTCAATAATTTTTTTAAGCTCAACTTTCAATAAGTCGTATAAAGCTTCGGCATCTTTTAATTGATTGCGAGATGCTGAAGCCGTTAATGAATCTATAATTTTAGTGGTGGTATCAACACCAACATCAGCAAGTAGTAAATGAGTTTCTAGTTCTTCAAATAACTCATCATCAATTTTTTTACCACGGAATAAACTAAATATTCCACCACCTAAATTTTGGCTGGTTTTTTTCAAACCTTGCTTTAAACGAGCAAAAAAACCACGCTCTGGCTCTGGCTCTGGCTCTGGCTCTGGCTCTGACTCTGGCTCTGGCTCTGGCTCTGGCTCTGGCTGTGGCTCTGGCTCTGGCTCTGGCTCTGGCTCTGGCTCTGGCAGGATAGTTTCGTTTTCTAGTGTAGTATTTACAATACTATTTTCGTTATCTTCAAGTAATTTTTCGTCTACTGCCGCTACAGATTCAATTTCAGCAGACACTTCTTCTACTTGAGGTTTTTCTTCAATAGGTGTTTCTTGTTTTTCTTTATCTTGGCTACCAAAACCTAACCAAGAAAACATACCTTTCTTTTTAGACATAAAACTATTTCTTCTATGTGCCACACATATTGATGGCATTAATGCAATAAACAGGGATAATATTACCCACATAGTATCATTTAATATCACTGACATTAAAGATTGTTTCGGGTATTCCTTGATAAAACTAAGGTTTTGTAAATGTATACCTTATAAACAGTCATAATCAGCGACAACATCTTTCATGAATAAGCAAAAAACATCAAAAAGCTCAGCTAAAGGAAGCATTAGAATTATCTCAGGTAAACATCGAGGTAGAAAACTCCCTGTATTAATGGCTGAAGGGCTAAGACCAACAACAGACAGAGTAAAAGAAACTGTTTTTAATTGGTTAATGCCTTATATGCATGAAAGCATATGCTTGGATTGTTTTGCTGGCTCTGGTGGTTTAGGTTTTGAAGCGCAGTCTCGCGGAGCTAAGAGCGTTACGCTTATTGAACTCAACAAAGCAGCAGCACAGCAATTAGAACAAAATAAAGCCTTATTGAAAGCCAATAATATAACGATTGAAAATACCAATACCTTAACTTATTTAGAAAAGTGTACACAAAAATTTTCAATTGTTTTTATTGATCCACCTTTTCGTAAAGGGTTAATTGAGCAAACTATCGATTTGTTAAATAATAATCGACTTGAATCAAGTGCCTTGATCTATATTGAAATGGAAAGTGAAGAAGAAATTAAAGCGATACCCAATAACTGGCAATTATTAAAAGAGAAAAAAGCAGGGCAAGTCGCTTATCGTTTATATCAGAATAATTAAAATACTATAACATTTACTTTAGGGGTTTTAATTTAAGATCTTGAAAATCAAAACTAAAATCAGTTAAATACGATACAGCTTCCATAGTGGCATAACTAATGTACCCTTCAGGGGTTACTACAAAACTGACAAAAGCATCTGCCTCTAACTTTCTATCATACCAACGTACAATAAAAGTATTATCTTTATAATGAATAAGTTCGCCTTTTAAAGCTGGAGTATTGCTAAACTGCATCAATAATTTATTATTTTTTAGCTGAACTTTAATTTCGCCATACCATTTATCAACATAAGTTTGAGCATACTTTTCTAAAGCGAGTGGTGGGCTAGAAAGTTCAGCTAAATGAGACTCAATTTTATTTAAGCGTTTTTTCTCTTGCTTTAATATCCTGTTTTCTTGTTGATAGTAGTATTCGACCCAATCCTTTTCAGCTAAACCTAAATAAGCTTCGAAAATCTCTCTATAAATAGCATTTAACGCAGCTCTTGACTCTTGATTTGATAAAATAACGACGCCTAAATTTTTCTCTGGTATTAAAGCAACTTTAGACACCATACCCTGGATACTACCACTATGATGAACCAGCTTTACACCATGAAAATCATTTAAAAACCAGCCTAAACCATAAGCTGAAAAGTGTGTTTTATCATGTTCAGTTGCTACTTCTGTAACTATACGCAATGTTTGTGGTTGCCACATCTTTCTTGCTTGTTCTGAAGTATATAACAGTTTAAATAGGGTTGTTTTCTCAGAGGTTAGTTTTCCCGAATTTAGTAATGTTTTTATCCACTGCGACATATCATTCGCTGAAGAAACAACAGAACCCGCGGATGAAAATCCTTCTAAATAATGATTTTTAGCCGCTATTAATTCTTTTTCTATAAATACATGAGGTGTAGCGATATCTTTTTGTTTATCGCCTAATTGTGAAAAACTAGCAAAAGAATTATGCATACCTAATCCGTTGAACAAATTAGATTGAATAACATTGCTCCATGGTTTCCCTGTGATTTTTTCTACAACCTTACCAGCAACAATATACATTAAGTTGTTATAGGCAAACTCTGTTCGAAAACGAGAAACTTGGGGAAGGTATTTTAAACGACGAATAACATTTACATCAGTGTTTACATTACTTGGCCATATTAATAAGTCGCCAGCTCCCATACCTAACCCACTACGATGAGACAACAAATCAATTAAGGTAAAATCTTGAGTTACGGCATCGTTATACAATTGAAATTCTGGCAAAATATCTACGATTTTGGTTTGCCAAGAAATTTTATATTGATCAACTAGCTGTGCTAATAGTGCAACCGTCATAGCTTTCGTGTTTGAAGCAATACCAAACAAGGTATCAGGTGTGACTTGATCTAATTTACCGTATTCTTTAACACCAAATCCTTGGCTGAATACTATTTGATTATTTTGCACAACAGCAACAGCTACACCAGGAACGTTAAATACATTCATGGCGTTAATAATTGCTTGTTCTACTTTCAGATTTTTATTTGATAAAGTCGCCGCACAACTACAACAGCTATATAAGGATATGAGTAAGCAACTGAATAATGATAATAGTCTCATTTAGTCACTCTACACATTAAATATTCCTAATCTAGGTTTTGATGATTAAATTTCTATGCCTAAATTAGATAAACCTTCTTCAAGAACGAGTGCTTTAGCATGTATACACGATTTTTTATTTTCTTGTGCAATGCTAATATAATTAAAAAGTTCTTGCTGGGTTGCAAGTTCCCACTCCATTAAAGGGTGCGAGTCAATATGCTCATCAGAAATAGCGTCTTCTTCCATCTCTTGGCTCAGCATTAACTCTACATATTTTACTACGCTATTTTCAGACAGCTTACTAACATTCATGCATCCATCAGAGTCTTTATCTTGCATTATTTGAAATAACGACACCATGGCCATACAAGTATCTAAAGCAGGATAAACACCAAAAAAGTCAAACGACTCCGGTTCAGGTATTTGCGGTTCTAACTTGGTTAGCTGTGCTTCATAATTAATTTTACAGCGATTATTTTTATCTAACCACTGCCAAACGGTGTCAAGTTGATTACGTAATACAGCATATTCCCCAAACTCAGTCGCTTCAGAAAAAAGTTTATAATTAGGTAGCATACGTTCTAATAGGGCCGCACTAAATGCAATTTGTTGCCATTGGCTTAATGCATTAAAAGAAAGAGGTTTAGACAAAAGATTTTTCCATTACAACATAATGAATAAGTATTAATACTTATTCATTATTAGATTATTGTTGATTCAACTGTTTTTGAGCATATTCAAAACGCAAACGGTACTCGCGTAGCTTATCTTCTAACTCGCTGACTTGTTGATCTAACTTAGTATGTAGCTCTAAGTTTTCATCACGCAGATATTTAATGGTATCGCGCGCTTTATTATACTCATTTTCTTGTTTTTCTTTATTGGCTTCAACCCGTTTTTTAATTTCTTCAGCATTATTGTGCGTACTTTCATATTTTTCTTTTAAGGTTTTTATTTCTTGTTGATAACCTTCAATCGCTTTATCTGCTTTTTTATTGTTGTCCAATAAGTCTTTATTTTTTGCCGTTAACTCTGTTACATCTTTCTCTAACAATATGAGTTTATTACCTAATTCAGCTATTTGTTTTAATGATTCGCTATCAGACTTAGCTGAGTTTTCTGTTAGCGTTTTATGAGCTTTAATTTGCTCTTCTAACGCTACTTTTTGATTATTCAGTTGCTCTTCAAATGATTTAACTACTTTTTGTTCTTGAGAAAGCGTTTTATTTAATTCAGCTAATACCAATTGGTGAGATTTTTCTTTTTCTGCCACGGCTTGTTGTTGCTGACTTTTTTCTTTCTCTAAATCAGTAATAGTCTGAGTTAATTTCTTAGCATCCGCTTTATTTTTTTCATTGGTAGAAACTAGCGTTTCTAATTCAGCTCTGTGCCCATCAATGCTTTTCTTCAATGAGTCTATTTCTAATAAGTGTTTACTCTTTTGTTGGCCTTGTAATTGTCGTTCAACATTAAGTAAACGTTCAGCCTCTTTTTTAGCATTCTCACTAGTTGTGAGTTGCTCATGTAATGCTTTAAGTTTTTTCTGAAGGGATTCTGAGCCTGCTTGAGTTTGTTTGGTTTTATCTTTCTCTATTACAAGAAGCTTTTCTAACTCAGTAACCTTGTCTGAAAACTCTGCGATGTCTTTTTTATAACTCTCTATGTTTTTTTGTTCTTGTGATAATTTTTGCTCTAGTGTTGAACTTTCTTTAGATAATTGAATGATGTTATCCTGTAAAAGTTTAGCCGCTTGTTTTTCACTTTGTAGCGATGTTTCTATTTCTGTATTTTTTTGTGTTAATACGTCGATTTCTTTATTAAGTTTAACTATTACATTTTTCTCATTATCTAATGTTTTATCAATATTGGTAATAGATTGATTTAATGTATTAATTTGACTTTCTAACTTTTGTTTCTCTGACATTTCAGTAGATAAAGATTTTTCTACATTGGTAATTTTTTGTTTTAAATCCGTTATTTCTTGCTGGTATTGTTTAACTGTACGTTGTTCTTCTGATAATTGTTTATTTGATGATTCAGCCTGCTGACTATGCTCTGCTTTAAGATAATCGAGTTCACTGGTTATATTATTAAGTTGTAATGTGAGATCTGATATTTGATGGTTTTGAACTTCTAATGTGGCAGCTTTAGCTTTGTTATTTTTAACTAATGAACTTTCAGATGTTTCTAACGTTTTAATTTTATTTAGTGACTCATCTAACTGTTCTGTAACCTGAGTTAAAGCTTTTGATTTTTCTTTATTTTCAAGTGTTAACTGATTAAAAGCTTCTGTCAGTGTAGACAACTCAGCAAGCTTTTCTTTTAACACCTGTTCAGTATCGGTCAGTTTTGCGGTGTTTAACTGCTCATTATTCTTAATAGCTTCATCGCGATTAGTAACTTGCGTATTTAGCTCTGCAATAATTTTTTTATATTCTTCGATTTCAGTCGTATTAACCGAATTAACTTTTTCTAAGTCTGCTTCTAACTTTGTAAAGTCAGCTTTTAGTGATTGATAAGTTAGATGGTTTTCTATTATTTCATTCGTAATTTCTGCTGGTTTTGCGTACGTAGAAACAAATGCTGATACCTTATCTTCAATTTGAACGTAAATATCACCAGCAAGACTTTGAATTTGCTCCTCAATATCCAAAGGCACTTTTGATTGCTGTGTCATATATCCCTCAATAGTTTTTCCAAACATTTGCTTAAACTAACACAGGTCAATCAATGTGTTAATGAATAATTTTCTGGTGTGAATGTTATACCACGATTAAAAATTTATTAATAACATCGCTTCATTTACCTTGGTAAAAAACTCATTCATTTATTTTAGGTAATAAAAAAGAGGCCTAAGCCTCTTTATATATAACTACCTAAGCTTTATTTTTTTTCTTCAGCAACTACTGGAGTAAATTTAATGCCGGCAATTTTCTGTTCTGAGCTACTTAAGTTACGTAATTGTGCTAAACGATTAACTTGAGCAATTGACCCTAACATTGCATGAATAGGGATAAATAAGCCACGTTTGTGGAAATCTACAACTTTTTCGTCAGATAACTCTAAAAGTTTTTCTTCATTAATACCAAATAAACCTACTAATTTTTTAGTTTGGTTGTTGCTAAAAGTAATATTAAGTTCTAATTCCATTAATAAATTATTTTCTTCTAATTCTTTAATGAACTTATCTGTCATTATTTCGCTTTCATATAAACGACCTAATGAATCTTGTACATTTTTATAAAATTCAGTGTCTTTACCATCAGCATCAAAAAGAGCGTTTTCTTTATCTTCGCCAACAAATGGACTATCTAAATCAATACACGTTGTTAATGTTTTTTCTTTTTCTGGATCTAAACCTAAACCAAATGGCACCATAGAGATGCCTTGTGGAACATAGATAGCATCCCATTTGTCTTCACTGTAATATAAATTTTCGCCAGCTTCTAAACCTAACATAACAACACTACGGTAACGTGATGATTCTGGATCTTTTACCATGATAACAGGGTAACTTGTTGCCGCTTGTGCGAACTCTAACGCGTTAATTGGAGCAATATGTTGATCTGCTACATGTGCTAAGTTACGCTGTGATGCTACTTTTAAATTTTTATGCTGATCGCTTCTTACTGGAACATTATTAGCCATTTTTATTTTCTCTTTTATTATCGCTACTGGTTATTTTATTCAAAGATAGCAGCATATATGAATTTCTTATAAAGGTTATGGTGGCAGCTATTCAAGCTTTCAATAGTAAATATTAAATAATCGTATTTTTTTTATCAATAGACCCTAGCTTTAACTATAGTTTATCGACTCATTTAACATTAAGCGCTTCACACCATGAATAATTATTCTATTACAACTTATTGCTTTTATTTTGCTATTTTAGGAACGTTTACCTTATCTGTACAGGCTTTGCCTAAAGTAAATATAGAACATAGTACCAATCTACAAGGAGCACCAAGAATAAAGGTAACTAATGAAACTGCATTAACTTTAGCTTGTTATATTGCTATTGATGGCCATAAAAAAAAATTTATATTAGAACCCTTTAAAGCATCAAAATGGTACTCCGCAGCGAGCCATTTATATGATCAAACAAGTTTTAGTACCTGGTGCGATTCTCTTGAATTTCATCCGCACTATCAAAAATATCGTCAATAGCCTTCACACATAAAAAATTTGGCTTGTTCATTTCAAATAAATGATTAATTGTACAAATATTTACGAATTTATATATGATAATGCCATTAAAAAACATTTCGACAACAAGGCCTCGAATGAACGTTATATCTAAAAAAATAATACAATCAGCACTTATTAGCTCTCTTATAATGCTAACAGGTTGTAAAACAACAGAAAATACCGCATCACCAATAATAGATACTAAAGAACACTTTTTAATTGGTACTTACACTAAAGAGTCGAGTAAAGGTGTATATAAGGTAACGTTAGACCCAGCAGCACAATCTTTTACTAATGATGGTGTAATTGCGACCGCTGAAAATCCTTCTTATCTAGCTCTATCAAAAAACCAATCAACATTGTTTGCAGCAACAGGAAGTAAATCAGGTAGTGTAGATCGTCTTACTTGGAACAATGACTTAGGACAATACAGTTTAGCGCAACAAATGAAAGATTTAGGCCAAGGTACTTGCCACATATCGTTAAACCCCCAAGAAACACAAATAGCTATTGCTAATTACGGCTCTGGTGATGTGCATTTATTTAATATTGATACAAAAACACAAGAGTTATCAAAATCGGGTTACTTTAAAAACTCAGGTAAAGGGCCAAGTTGGCGACAAGAAAAACCACATATGCATTTTGTTACTTGGGATAATGTTGGTAACTTTTTGTATGCGGTTGATTTAGGTACAGATGAAGTAAAAGTGTTTAATTCAAATGATAAAACATTTACGCCAGCTGTTGCAGCTAAGTTACCTGCTGGTGATGGCCCTAGACATATGATTTTTCATCCGAAAAAGCCTTGGGTATATGTTATTAACGAATTATCAAATACTGTTGCTGTATTTACCCAAAATGAAGTAACAGGTAAGTTAACTCAAATTCAGCACGTTGATATTGCAAAAGGAAGAGGGGATAAAAACATTTCATCTGCCATAAAAATATCTAACGATGGCCAATATCTTTATGCTGCCGTGAGAGGTATTAATGAGATAGCTGTGTTAAAAATTAATGATGATGGAAGGGTTAAGTTTATTCAATCTCATACTACATTAGGTAACTGGCCAAGAGATATCACATTGTCGGCTAACCAAAATCACTTATTAATTGCTAATCAAAATTCTAATACCGTAACGGTTCTAAAACGTGATGTGAAAACAGGCTTATTAACAAGTACTGATATGAAGTTAGATATTTCTATCCCTTCATATATAGGTGTATTTAAATAATTTATACCTGTTTTATCATTATGATGATGCTATCAAACGCTAAGCTTTAAAGCGTTTGATAGCTAATTAACTTTTTAAAATAAAAATACGATATTTTATAAACAGGTTAAGTTAACGCAAAATCACCATAGGTAAGTTTGTATTTTCCATCATTTTTAACGTATTACTACCTAAAAATACTTGCGCAATTTTAGAGTGTGAAAATGCCCCCATCACTAGCATTTCTATATCATTTTCAGTTTTATAATTCATTAAAACATCATAAATGTTACCTTCTAAAAGGCTTGCTTTAACATTAAATCCACTTTCGATTAGTAAACTTTTAGTTTGCTCAAATTTTTCAGCTAAAGCACTTTGCTTATTTTTTACTGTCACTAAATGACACGTTAAATTATGCAGTAAACCACCATCAATAATACGCTTAACAGCTTTATCAGCAGTTTCTCGTCCATCGTAAGCTAACATAAAGTTTTCAGGCTCCTTGAAGCCTTTATTAGCGATAAGTACAGGCGTATTTACATGACGAATAATTTGTTCAATATGCGAACCTAAAGCTTTAAAGTTTTTGCCATGATTTTCACCTGAACGACCAATAACAATAAAACGCGCATCGGCTTCAAGATCACAAATAGCTTCAGTGATATCGCTGTGGCGCTGAGTTTTCTCAACTGAGCTACAGCCATGAGTAACTGCTATTTCACAAGCCTGTTCTAGCATTTCTTTACCTACCGTTAATGCTAGTTTGCTACGCTGTTCATCTAGTAAAGACATTTCTTTGAGTAAAGATGAATGAGCACCTAAACCAATACTACCACTTAAATTTTCTACTACAGGCGTATTCACCTTTTCAATAGCATGTAAAAATAAGAGTGTTTTATTCAGTTTTTGAGCTACCCAAATACCTGCGTTACATACATCATCCGCATAAGCCGAACTATCTACACATGTAATAATATTTTTCATGGTTCTCTCCTTAGTGTCCGGCCATTAATTTTTCAACTTCTTTCGGATCGTTATGTACACCAAACTTATCAACGATTGTTTCTGTTGCTTCACTCATACCAATAATTTCGACTTCTGCACCTTCACGCCTAAATTTAATAACAACTTTATCAAGTGTTGATACCGATGTTATATCCCAAAAATGCGCATTAGTTAAATCAATAACAACTTTACTTACTACTTCTTTAAAGTCAAACGACTCAACAAACTGCTCAGAGGAAGCAAAAAAGACTTGACCAATAACTTGATAAGTACGCACGTTTTCACCAGTTTTTTCAGCTTTGACTACCATAAAACGACCAATTTTATTGGCAAAGAATAAGGTTGCTAATAATACCCCCACTAAAACGCCCATCGCTAAGTTATGTGTGGCAACAACCACAACAACAGTTGCAATCATCACTATGCTGCTTGAAAGCGGGTTTTTCTTTAAATTAATCACTGATGTCCAAGAGAAGGTTCCAATAGAAACCATGATCATTACGGCAACCAGTGCAGCCATAGGAATTTGCTTGATCCATTCATCCATAAACACCACCATGATGATCAAGAATAAACCAGCAACAAACGTAGATAATCGACCTCTACCACCTGATTTTACGTTAATAATAGATTGACCAATCATGGCACAACCCGCCATACCGCCCATTAAACCAGCACCAATATTTGCAATACCTTGACCTTTACACTCACGATTTTTATCACTTTTTGTGTCGGTTAAGTCATCAACAATCGTTGCTGTCATCATAGATTCAAGTAAACCAACAACAGCAAGCCCCACTGAATAAGGTAAAATAATCATTAATGTATTTAAGTTTAACGGTACATCAGGCCATAAAAAGATAGGTAAAGTATCAGGTAATTCGCCCATATCACCAACGGTACGAATATCTAGCCCTACGGTCATAGCAACCCCCGTTAGCACAACAATACACACCAATGGAGATGGAATAGTTTTACCAATAACAGGTAAGTATGGGAATAAGTAAATAATACCAAGCCCTGCTGCTGTCATCGCATATACATGCCATGTAACGTTTGTAAGCTCAGGTAATTGCGCCATAAAGATAAGTATAGCTAGTGCGTTTACAAAACCAGTGACTACTGAGCTAGAAACAAATCGCATTAAGCTACCCAGCTTTAAATAACCAGCAAATATTTGAAAAACACCTGTTAGTAAGGTTGCAGCAAGAAGGTACTCAAGCCCATGTTCTTTCACCAAGGTTACCATTAACAATGCCATAGCACCTGTAGCCGCAGAGATCATACCAGGACGTCCACCAACAACAGCGATAATAACAGCAATACAGAATGATGCGTATAAGCCCACTTTAGGATCAACACCTGCAATAATAGAAAAAGCGATAGCTTCGGGGATCAAAGCCAGCGCTACAACAATACCTGCGAGTAGATCACCTCGAACATTAGAGAGCCAATCTAGTTTCATTTTTTCTAACATAAATAACCTTGTAATAAGTTTAACAAAACGCCTATGCGATATTTAGCTCAATATTATTAAACTAAAAATTTTATTTAATGCTTTAACGCTTTTTAATTGTTTATTAATAATTCTGGCACTGACGTGCCCACCGAAAAACGGTATGAGGGCGCCACACTAAATTGAATGGCTTTGTATTAGGAATATTAGGGCGGCGTAACACGCAAAGCGATTTACCTTATATCAATGTAGAGTTATATAAGTATGCAACTAGCCCTAATTTACGACTTAAATGGTTGTATTACTCACGCCAGAGACTAGATGATAATTAAACCTAATCTGACGTTAATTATATCACACAAATTTTTTTAATTAATACCAAATATTACTAATGAAATTATATAACTTACTCAAAATACAGTGCTATATATTCATTTTAATTTATATGTACTATTTTAATAACGCTTAATAACAAAAAACGATACGTTTAACGGTATCGTTTTTATTTATAACTTTAAGTAAAATACATTCAATCTCAATTATTGATGTAGGAGAGTAATAAAGTCTCATACTAAATCACTCTGTACAGCCTATTTTATGTATAAAAATACACGAATATAAAAAATAAAGTATCATACTAAAATATATATAATAGCTTTTTTCAAGTAATAAAGTTTCATACTAAAATAGTAAGAATTTTTTATTACAAAGACTAACATAGAGATAATAATCACTCGAACACGAATGCATATCCCAAACTTGTAACTTGAAATATCTACTGTAATGAGAAACCAACTAAATATATCTTAGTAGAATACTATTTCATTAGGCTGCAACAACCCTCCGTGTGGTGCCAATAATTCCTCGATTAATTTTTCAGATGCCTCAACTCTTGTCTTATGGTTTATGTTACTTAAGCTAATTATTAACATATCATGTAAGTGAGTTGATAGCAGGGCAACATGATCAAACATTTTTTTAGGACTACGCTCCCATTCCTTGTATTGCATACAAATCAATCGATAAATTATAAATAGCAATCGATAATGGCAAACATTAAATAGTATTGGATTGGATACTGAGTCCTTCATATCCAAAAGGTGTGTTCTGGCACGGCTTCTGAGTTTATTCATAAACATCGTATCTTTTAATAAATCTCTAGGGCCTTTTCGATAGATTGTTTTCGCAGCATTAATCACTTCAATGGCTAATTGATTAGGGTCATAAACGATGGTCCCATTAGCCATAGCGGGAACATAACACTCATCAAAATTTTTTAATATTGTAGCAAACTTTTCAACACCAAAATAAAAAACTTCAAAGTCCTGTTTTTCAATTTGTAGTAGTTTTTTTTGGTGGATAGAACGCTTTGTTAATACAACTATATCGATATCACTGTTCTTGCTGTTTTCCTTTTGAAAAAAGGAACCATACCCGATAATTGCTTCAATAGTTATATCTCTATTAAGCTCAATGAGTAACTTGTGAAATAAATTCACATGTGAAGTGGGAATGTTAACTAAGTTCTGTGGCATTTTAAAATGCTTCCATGTTAATAAATAGTTCTTAACTATTACAAATGTAAAAAAACAAAATTAAATAACATATGTATCAAAATAACTGCATAAGCAGCATGATCTTTAATGAGTTTATTACGAAAGTAGTGATATGACCAAGCAAAAATAATACCACCCAAAAACGTGCTAATGGTAAGGAACCAGCCCCCTGTTGGAAAATGATATATACCAAATAAAAGCGAGCTACATAAAATAAAAAACAAACGGCTATCATTCAACTTATTTGTAACCACATGAATTAATATAATAAAAATTGCCGTTTCAAATATAGGCGCTACTAATATTGATGAAATATATCTTGATAAGCTTATCTGATACCCTGATTCAAACATCATGTTCAAAGGGATTGGATCTTTTAGAATAAAGAGATTTGCGATGATTATGTATATAAACTTATAAACAATTGCTGTGATTAATGACAAAGCCGTGAAATAGGCTATTTTCTTAATATCTATGAAAGAAAGTTTACGCTTTTTTTCTAGGGTGTGATGCATCATAATTCTTCTTTTAGTGGCTGATTAATAATTTTAATTTTGTTATTTCTCTTATAAGCAAACTTCGACTGTTTCCGTAAGAATTGTCGTAGTAATGGTATAGCCGAATACCTCCACCCTTTAGCAATTGCAAGATCCATAACAATAAAGTAACTTCCTTCGACCCATTCATAGTTGTATTGAGGGAGCCGTCCAAAATTTATTAATTGACTATAACTTTCATGACTTACTTCAGCCCACAATATATAAGCGATGGGAAGTTGTTTATTCTCAGTTCTAAAAATTTTGAAATTAGTATATCCAAATGCTGTTTTTATTAACCCATACCTTTTTTTTTCAATGATTTCACAAGAATTAAGTGCTATAAGACTAAGATCATAATAATCTTTATAATTTAAAATTTGGATTGCTTTAGACATGAGAAATATGTCCTAATATCTCTATGAGATCAGGCTTAAAATCAAATGAGGCTGTTTCCAATCTTGTATTATCTTCAGTTTGCATAAATTCTTTTAATTGATAAGCATACTTAAAAGTGTGGGTATCTTTAATTAGTAGGTTGTTAAATTCAAATGTTTCAGTCGTTGAATTATAAGTAATTAAGACATCAACGGAGCTAAATATTTTAGTAAGTTTTGTATGACTATCATCGAATATCCAAGTTGAAGCTTTGGTAATTTGATCTATAAATAGAGGGAGTTTATTAAGCTGAGCAGTGTTAATCATTGGAATGACTAATTCTGTGATACGGTTTCTATTAAACACTTGATGAAAATAAGAGCGTTTAGATGCTATTAAATACGTTTGAATAAGAAAGCTAAAAAAGCTCATGCCACTTGACATATTCTTCTGATATACAGCTCTTAACAGCTTGATGAAGTGATTGTTGATATCAGAATTTGGTTGTTGAATTAATGTTTTTTTTCTATTAAAAACACTTTCAAATAGAGATGAAATAAGCAGTGTCATAGGATCTTTAGTTTTAATATATGATAGAGCAAATACAATATTAGAATCAGCAGAGATGGCTTTCATAATATACTGGCTGATATAACCAATATCACCATTCACTATATCGCGGTCTAACCCTAAAACCCAAGGAGTATGAAATTCAATCATCTGATTTAAATTATTTTTATAAAATAAAGACAAACTTTTTGACGAAAAATTTAAATTATTGTATTTACAAAAAGTATAAACTAGCTCTTGAAATATTTGGTTAATGCTATCAGATTCTTGATGAAAGGGTACTTGTTGTTCACTAGTTGTATAGTTTTTATTTGAATCTAAAAAATTGATTGTATTTAGATCTAACCATTTTCCACTTAATGATATATTAGATGGGGTGACCGCCCCATGACTAATCCTAGCAATTCTTGAGAAAGCAAATTGATTTGCATGAAGGTTCATCACTTGGCCAACATATTTTGCAAAATCATCAAAATCTTTAAACTTTTTAGCTAATAAACGATGTAATTTTTTGATTCTTATCACATCATTAAATTCTGAGTCGTTTTCTTTAGATTGATAATAAGGAATGGGGAAAAAGTGAGCAGGCCTAATACATGTTTCGCGAATAAGTATAGCTCCAGCTGTTATCTTTTTACTTCCTTTACCTGAATAATTACAGTATGCAGTATCTTTCCCTGTATTTATAAGTCCAATAACCTTTACTACACCATTAGGCAATATATGACTCAATACTTCAGAATAAATGGCTTCAGTAACACCATCCAATAATGATAGTGTTCCATTTGTATGCGAATGATTCGTTGTACTATTAGCTAAAATATTACTTCCAATTCCCTTATATTGTAAATTATTATAGTTACCACATCTGGCGCCACCGCCATTAGTTCCGATACCTTTACCTCCATAACGCTCCCCAGTAAAAGTAATTTCTTTATCTAAATTAAGCCTACTCTTATTTATATACTGATTACTTAATGTTGCATAAGAAAGAATAGAAGCTGTTTCTATATTCATAGATTTTAGAAGTGAGGGGTTATGCCAAAATAACTTACACTCCTTTAATTCATATGCCTTAAAGCTTATTAAATTAGGAGTGAGCTCATTTATATCAATTTTCATATTTTTATACTTATAGAATTACGTTGAAGATTTCTTATTGTTTTTTTACTCTAAACCCAAGTATCATGTTCCAATCACCTAAGTCACTAAAGCCCGCGCCAACACAGACATCTTAAAAAAATGTCATCAAACCCATATTCTCCAGCAACAGCAAATAATTCATTTGCAGTTAATTCTGTAAATATTTTTAATAATTATTTCCATATCTTTTTGCTTATAAGTGCGCATACGGCTTCATTAGCCCATTTAATTAATTTTGCCTTGAGAAGGCTAAATTCCACTCTTTAAACTCATAAGCGTTGACACTTATTAAATTAGAAGTAAGTCCATTTGTATCAATTTTTATTTGTTAATAGACTTACTTCTTAGATATTTTTTAATAAGCAATTAGATAATCCAATTGCTTATTATTATGCTTTTATTTTAGCCCCACGTGTCGTATGCCCAGCCCCCCAGATCTGAACCTAGATCATTTAACCAATCACCAAAATCACTTAAACCATCAGCTATCTGGCCTAAGTTTCCACTCGCACTACCACCATTGAAACCAATATCTTCCCAATGTTCGCCATTGTCTCCAGGTTCATGATCCCCAGCTCCTGCAACAATGAATAATTCCTTTGCAGATAATTCGGTAATGCTTTTTTTAGTAGTAATTTCCATTTTTTTTCCTTTATAAATACTAAATTTGGCTTTAATTAGCCGGTTAAGTTTATTTGCCTTTCGGCAGATTTGACCGTTTCAGGTCTATGAGCTACTAGCACTCTAGTTATAGCGAGATTTCGAAGATTGTTATTTACAACCAATTCGGTCTTCACATCTAAATTGCTAGTTGCCTCATCCATAAACAGAATCTTAGGCTGACGATAAAGCGCCCTAGCCATAACAATCCGTTGTTTTTGTCCACCACTTAACCCTGCACCCATGTCACCAACTAAGGTTTCATACTGCATAGGCATGGCTTCTATTTCTCTATGAATAGCTGAAAAGTAACAACTATTATGAACTTTCTTTAAGTGAGGTGTAGTCTCAAAACAAGCAACGTTATCAAATATACTCCCATTAAGTAGTTGCTCATCCTGCATCACACCGGAAATTTGGCTTCGATAATCAGGAATTTTTTTCAATGGTACATCGTCAATTAAAATTTCACCTTTTGTTGGTTCTAGCAGCCCCATTAAGCATTTTAATAACGTAGATTTACCACAACCACTAGTGCCAGTGATTGCAACGTTTTCACCTGCATTTATAACGAAACTTACATTATCAAAAACATATGGTTCTGTTTCGCTATAACGATAAGAAAGATTCCTAACTTCTATTTTCCCTTTTATCGAAGGGGTATCATGCAAATTTGACAAATTATTGCTAATTTTTTCTACTGGTGTTAAAGCAATATCGGCTAACCGACTCAGATGAAGATCTAGCATTTTAATAGATATCCATTGATTGATTAAACTATTCATAGCATTAGTAAAGCGGTTCTTATAACTCATAAAAGCAAACAACATACCCAATGACATTCCCCCAAACATTACTGATTGAGCTGCAAAATATACGACGAGAATATTTTCAAACCCAAATAAAAGTTTATTAAATGAGTCATAACCAATATTCCATTTGGCTATTTTAATATTCTTGTTCATAGTATCTGCAACTAAGTTTTGCCATTGACCTTGTCTATCGTTTTCACTTTGAAACATTTTTAGAGTTTGGATCGCTCTAACAGACTCAATAAAATGCGAATCTTGTTTGGCTTTTGAAACTATACTTTCTTCAGTCATGACTTTAAAAGGGTGGTAATGTATCCATCGAACTAATGCATACAGCACTACAATAATAACAACTATTAAAGTAAGCTTAATATCATAGAAAAACATTACAATTAGAGTGATTACGCCAAGTAAGCCGTCTATAAATACAGCAACAATTGTGTTGGTCAAAATATTTCGTACTTTCTCTTGAGAATTAAATCTAGATACTGTATCTCCTATGTGTCGCTTTACATAGTAGTCAATTGGTAACCTAATTAGGTGTCGAAATAGATTTGAGACCATTTGAATGCTCAAACGGTTAGATAGGTATAAAGTCACATGGTCACGTAGTACCGTAGTCCCGACTTGGATCATTAATAGTAATGAAAAACCAATAGCTAGAGTTATAAGTAAGTTAGTGTCGTTCCTTAAGAGGACATCATCCACTACCGTTTGCATATAGAATGGCGAAATAATTCCAAAAATTTGCAATAGTAATGAAAGCACTAAAATTTGAAGTAGACTGCGTTTTAAACCTGAAATATCTCCCCATAAATCTCTTATTTTTAATTTTTTTTCATTTACTGGAGCAGTATCAAAGTCATTTGTTGGCGTTAATTCTAAAGCTACTCCTGTAAAATGCTTATTAAACTCTTTGAGATTTAACCTTTGTACACCTTTAGCTGGATCATGAATTGTAAACTGGTTTCCAGATACTTTTTTCAATACAACAAAATGTTTTAAATCCCAATGAAGAATACAAGGAGTGGGCAAATTAACGACCTGATCACTATCGAGCTTTACTGCCCTTGCAGTAAAATTCATTTTTGATGCTATATCAATTAGTTGCTTAAGGTTTATACCGTGAATAGAAACCGGATAATGTTGTCTATTTGTATTTAAACTAGAGTTATTACCATAAAAGCTAGATATCATCGACAAACATGCTAGACCGCATTCCGAAGCTTCGCTTTGCAGTATTGAAGGAAGTTTTCTTTTATCATTAAAATTCAACAACTTAAATGAATCACCCGACATCACATTTTCCCTTTAAGGCTATATATAGGAGATAATAACCATTCTATAAGTGTGCGTTCTTCAAGAGTAATATCTGTTGAGAGTGTCATTCCTGCCTTTAAATCAATGTTTTTTCCAAATGCTTTTACATGAGGTGACGCAAGGTGTGCGACTACTAAATATACAGGTTGAGTCACTTTAATAGTTGGCGTTACTAGTTCGCCGGGTAGTAGGACAGAATTAGAAATTTGTAGTATTTTTCCAGAATATGTTCCAAATTTTTGATATGGAAAGGCATCGTAACGAATTTTTATATCTTGACCTTGAGCTAAAAAACCAGAAGCAGAAACAGGAATGAGTAATTTTGCTTGTAATACCGAATTACTAGGAATTATCGTTAATAATGGCAAGGCTGAATTGGTTGATTGACCTTCTATCGCTTGCAAGTTAGTAATAGTGCCAAGTTTAGAAGCTTTAACAACATATGACTGTTCGCCACGTATATTTGTTACATTCTGAGCGATTTTGCTCAGCTTTTCTTTTAATTGGTCTATTTCATTTAAATTCTGTACAGGAAGTAGTTTTGTGTCTGATGTAAGTTGAGTTATTTGGTTTTTTTGATTTAGGTGAGTTCTAGATAGCTCTTCAACTTCACTCTTTAGCAGTAATTCTTTTTCTTTAGCTTTGTCTAAATCGTTTTGATTGATATGCCCTTGATTTTTCAAGGTTGTCAGTTGTGCAGTTTTGTTTAATTGGGTTTGATATCTTATATTAGCACTAACAATCTGTTTGCTAAGCAAAGATAAGTTTTGTTTGGATGAATTAATTTTTTGGTGAAGGCTGATAAGACGCATCTGATATATTTCATTAGCTCTCACCAACTGTGCTTTGATCAATAACCGCTGTGAATCATATTCATTTAATAGCGTTGCTTCAAGCTCGTGCCCATCAGCTAGATTCTTATCATTACCGATTATAAGTAAAGGCTGTCCTTTCTGTACTTTCTGTCCTTCTTTAACAAGAATTTTATTAATGACTCCAGCTTTTTTAGAATAAACTTTGATAATTCCGTTATCAGGTGTTATCCAACCAACAACGGTTTCTTTTCTCTCATAAGAGCTATTTATTAGCCATATAGCTACAGCAATAATCCAAAATATGAGACTGATGATTAAAATAGTATGAGAAAACTTTGGAAGAAGTATGACATCACCATGCAAACGATTATTTTGATTGTCAATAACTTCTTTTCGAAATAAGCCTCCTTGCATACCATTTATCCCTATTAATAATTCATAACTGCATTTACTTCCTAAAATACAGCTTCCTTGAAAACGGGCACATATTAAGTGGAATTAATTACACTTGTAAAGATAATATTCATATTTATTTGTTCAGTTGGTTATGTTTTAGGCGGCCCTGTTTTTTTTGATAATATATCGAGCTACTTTTGTACTTATTTCGAGCTCCACTTACTTCTATGATAATCATTATCGTAAGAAAGCTTGTTGATTTTTAGATACTAAACTTGATGGTTCATAATAAGAAAAAAGTGTCATATTTGAGAAGTGTGATGTTTTATTTATATTTGAAATGTAATTTAAACTTGAGTACCCCTCTATATGAGCCCTTAACAAATATTGAACGGTCGGCTTACCATATTATATAATGTGGTAATCTGAATTAACGAACAATTCAGCCGAAATAAGTAATAGCTCTAGATTAACTAAACTGTGACTTACTAATATTTTGGCGTCTGTCCATAAGAGTTTTTCTAACAATCTTTAAAGATTCAATAGCATCATCAGTCATCCCAAGTTGAGCTGACAGTAATATGGCATCATTGCGCTCTATTATTTCATCGATGCTTTTCTTATTATGGAAAGCTTCAACAAATTCATTAAATTGCTCTGTTGTAACTTCCATGTATGGAATAGGTAAAGATTTAAATTCTGATGGGGTAAGTTCCAAGACTCCACCACCATAATACCTTCCCTGAACCTCTGAAAATGCCAAGGTTAGAGAGTTATAAAATGAAAATATTAATGAACGAATATCATACCCATCTTTCATCTTTATTCTATATGATGAATCTGTTACAAGAGCATCAGCATCGTTGTAAATAAATTTAGGGTAGTCATGACATCTTTTAAAGAAAAAGCCGTCAGATACCCAAGCACCGGGCACCTCGTACCATTTGTTCCTAAGGGTACACTTATAACGTTCATCAATTTTTCTTTGTTTGCCTATACTGATGTAGTTTTTATGTTTTTGGTTTGTTAAATCCGCTTGTGACAAATCTAAAAAGTATGTCGGTTTATCTTTATCGATCAAGCTTTTAAATTTATCTTTGCTAAGGCTCACACATCCATTAACAAAAATTCCTTTTTGTACAATAGGTTTAGACAAAGCCTCTAATTCAAATTCATCCACCACTGACTTGTTAACAATAAAATAATCATTTGCGGCAGTAACAATTCCTGGAATAGTTTCACAATAAGAAATTATTGGAGGTAGCTTTTTTTTAAGGCTCACAACACTTTTTATTTGCTTTTCCATTAATGGATAAGCACTCCACTTTAATTTCATTGCTTCAAGTGAACGTTTCCTTTTAAGCTTAAACCTATTATTTATTAAACAATTGGAGTCATGTATTGTTGTAAAATATAACCCTACTTCGTTACTTTGCTTATACAAAAAAAGAATTACAGTGTCCTGCTCAATATTTGGAAATACATTCTTAGAAAAAGTGAAAATTTCAATTCGTGGGAATGATTTAAGTAATGCTCTTTGAATTTTTTCACCAAACTTAACTTTAAGAATCTCTGCTGGTAAAACAAAAGCTAATGTTCCATCAGAGGTAAGCTTTTCTACTCCATCACATAAAAATGAAGTCCATATGTTATGAATTTCAGTACCAAAATCACCATTCTTGGCATGTATATTTTTACAACTTTCTTTTTGATCTTCTGTTAAAAGCTTTTTAGAAATATAAGGAGGGTTACCAATGACTAAATCATACCTCTTGTCAGTATTAGCACTCCAATTTAGATAATCGGCTTTAGTGACTGTATATTCACCGTGAAGCGTACTAACTACTTTCCTTGTTTTTTCTATCGCACAAGTATCAAAATCAATCGCATCAATAAATATGTTTTTTTCAGAGAAATACTGACTGATAGCTTTCAGAAAAGCCCCACCACCACAACTAGGTTCTAGAATATGAATAGGTTTATTGGAGAAAAAGTTATTTTCCTGCACGTACTTAACTATAAAATTAGCTAAATTTTCTGGAGTGTAATAAGAGCCGCTCTTTTTACTCACTTTGTATTAAATCCTTGAGCTCATTATTCAAACAAGTATTTGTTTGATAAAACAACCGTTGATGTATTGTTTAGATACTACAGTAATTGTGGGGGTGTTGTCTGCAGGTAAATAAAAATTTAAGATTTTTTTAGACATACTTTCTTCAATATTCTCCACTTCAAAGGCTTGAATAACAAATCTCAGCCACAACTAAGCTCTAAAACACTTACATCGAAGTCAAAATACTCTAATTCACCTATAATGATAGTAGAGTAGGTATATAATAAACGTTACACTTTATTTATTTCCATATTCGCAAATATAGGAGATCAAATTTCGATATTCAGAAGACAAAAGTTGATATATCTTTAACTGTTCTGTTGATAGCTCCTCTATCTGGGTGTCCATCTTATCTAAATTTGATTCTATATGCTGAAGCTTCCACAAAACACTATGCCGTGTTAACCCTAATTTCAAAAGTTTGTGTATAAACCCGCCTAAGTTTGTCAGTGGATAAATGTAACCTTTCTCATTTCTAGCTAAGTGTTCATCGTATTTAGCTTCACAAGGATCAATCACACCTTCTTCTTTTAAAACTGAAGTTTGGGAGCAATCTGATGGCCAATAATCAGATTTTGAACCATTACAGTAGCGACAAGAGTATATTAGATTAGTATAATCGGTCTTCCGCTCTTCAAACCTTTGAGGGGCAAAATGATCTACATGAAACGCAGCGCTTGCTCCTAAAAATTTATCATCGGCATCACAATAACCACAGCGTTTATTGAAATCTTCTCTTAGATAGGGTTTGTAACTTCTATGTGATGCATATTGCTTAATTTCATCCCGTCGTTGAGGAACTATCCGTCTTAATAACATAAAGAGTCCTTTCTACTTTACGATGTTTTTATCTATTTCTTTTAAAAGCTGATCTGACAACTTAATCAAAGAGTCTAATTTAGCTAAGCCGTCGTAAGATTTTATTTCATTTGGAATCTTCTTATCGTCAAAAATGAACAACTCTATCTCATTACTTAACTCGACTAGTTCTCGTTCTTCTTCGGCTGTTAATTGACTTTGCTGTAGTTTATTAAATAGTTCTTGTTGCTTATTAAGTAAGTTATCCAACAACCCCCTGTTCACATGAATTTGTTGAAGAACTTTCTGACTAAATACAGGCCTATCATTCTCATCTTCATGAATTTCTTCTTTATCGTGAATCCAGTTCACATCTAAAGCGACGTTGATTGCTTCACCCTCATAACTTGTTAAGACGAAGCAAGGAAGTTTTGTTTTAATACTTTTCAGTTTTTTAACTAAATCAACCCCATCGTATGTTACACTCGGCTCTTTGTCTTTCAACCGAAAATCTGAAACTACGGCTTCTGGACCTTCTTCTATGATAAAATCTACCATTTCATCAAGTTGAAATTTAGGGTGAACAATCACAAGATCACACATTTCTTTATTTACAAAATTTAGTTCAAATTCTTTTCGGGCATCCGGATCTTCATCAACGTAGACCACTTTAAACTTAGAATTCATTTTCTTCCTTTATATATTTTTTGGAATTTTTATTTCTAATCCAAATCCACTTTTATCTAGTAGCAGCTTTGTGCTTCCTCTATATTCGTTGATGGTGCTTTTAACCATCCACATTCCAATACCAGTCCCTTCATCTTCTCCACTATGTTCATTTACCTTTGTAGTGAAAAAACATTGAAAAATACGTTGTGGATTGACGATATCTTTTGACAAGCCAGGTCCTGAATCCGAATAAAATATAATAATATCCTTATCGCTACTTTTTATTTTTATCTTGATTATTCTTGTTGGAGGAGCGTCTTTTTGAGAAAAGGCCTCCACGCTATTCACGACTAAGTTGTTAAAGATACAATCTAGGTCAATTTCAAAGCACTTTAAAGCTGACTCATGGGATATTTCATCAATATCGAAGACTACATCTCTATCTTCAAACTTTTTTGCCCACACTTTTTTCAATTGTTTAAAATATTGTTCGAAATAAACTTTACGCCTTCTTCTTTTATCTTTTTTGACACCTAAGAGTGAGAAATTTATCCAATCTTTCATAGAGCTATCTTGGTTTTTGAACATCTCAACACGTTCCAATGAGTCATGTAAGTCTTCTGTAAATTGAAGGTTATTATCAATGGAGTATTGATAATTTAACTCTAAAACTTTTTGAACAGGAATAAATCTCTTTATTAGCTTTCCATGTAGAAGTTTCAGGTCATGACTAAACGATGAGCTAATCGTTCCTATCGTAGCCAAACTTCTTAGAATTTTTTGTTCTTCCATTAACTCCTCTAGTTGTTCTTTTTTCTTCTCATATTGAGAGGCTAGAAGCTTTAAGTTATCTTGTTCTGGAGTTGTTTCTTTTGTGCTAGTATTACTATTTCCACGATTTGGAACTTTTAATAACTGCTTAGAAAGTGCATTTGCTTGCTCTTCTTTGAGAGCGTCCGCATTTTTACGGTCATAAATAGCTTTAAGTTCAGCACCAATTTCTGCACGATCATTTTCAAAAATTTCTACTATTTTTATTATTACAGATTTAAATTGCGCAAATTCATCGTTTTCCTGTATCCCCTCACGACTTGATTTGTCTGCTAATTTTGGATTTTTAACTCTTGATATATTCACAACGCCTGATATCTGGTTTGGCCTCACCCTCCAACCACCTTCAGGTTTACCAATACCTGCTGGGCTACTTGCAGATCTATCACCTAACCCAAGCCAATCTTTCGCCGAGCCTGGTTCACCATATGGCCTAACCCGAAAGTTATCCCTAAAAATTCTAATACCACCAAAAGTCTCTGCCCAACTTTTTCTCGTAGCAAAATCATATGATTTATACAAAAATTTATCGCGATCAGGTGCACCTGGACTTCCTTGCTTAGAAAAGTAAAAGCTAAGCGAAAGACCACCAATTGATTCAAACTCATCAATTTTTGGAAAGAGGTTTTTGAGGGTTAATTTGTGAACCTTTATACCTTTTTTGAAATCATCTACCGTCGTATCTAAATTTTTAAATTTTTCTGATTGATAAAACTCTTCAGGAAACTCTGATACTTCAAATTCATTTCGATCTATTTCTATAATAATAGAATGATCATCGTTTAACCTCGCATTAACCTTGTAATCGTAATTTGTATTTACTGCGGACGATACTTTTTTATTAAGATCACTAAATTTATTTGAAACAAAAAATAAAGAAAAATTATCCTTCTCTGTTGGAGGAATAAGAGTTTCTAGGCTGTCACTGAGTCTCTTTTGTCTTTCTTTATGCCAATTTTCTTTATTGTAATCACAGCAAATAATTACGCCATGATTCTCAAATTTTAAGTCTAATTCATTTATGAAAATTTCATTTGGTAGATAATTTAAATGAAATAACCCATCTAATTCACCGTAACCAAGATGAGCCTTAACATTATCAAGTGTTTGGCCCTCTTCTAGAAAACTTTCCCATGTGTTATACCACTCCATCGTTGAGTTTTCTTTATTTAGCTGATAATACTCTAAATCTGGACAGATATAGACACTTGATAGGGCACCCAACTTATCAAGAGCAAATCTACCAAGCCCTTTAGCTCCGGATTTTATCCTTTCAAACTTTTTAGTAATTGGTGATTTCTCTTTGTTATTTGTGCCAATTGTCATCCAATTGTCTTCAATGGTTTTTTCATTCATTCCGTGGCCATCGTCAACAATCCAAATCCGACAGAGATTGCTTAACCAGCTGACTAATGATTCATACAGCTCATTTTTTGTAAGCCCTAACTTTATGTCTTTGTCAGTTAATATTATTTCTATTTCATAATTTTTTTTTGGTAAAGCCTTGAAGTGGCATGAAAAATCATCGAAAGCGGGAGAAGTACAAAGGTATTCAAACTCTTGCTCAGTAAAGCAGGAAGGGATTTCATTAAAAACATGTTCAAAATAAACAAGGCAAGTTTCAGCATCAGCATCATATGAGTTTTTTATCAACTCTATAACTGCGCTTTCAGCATTGGCAATATTTTCTGCACCAATTAATCGAGCAGCACGAGCTGATACTTTAAAGGGGATTTCTTTCATTTTAATTATTTATTCCTTTCTATCGACTAGAGATGCTTTGCTACCAAGATATTAATTTTTCTAAATTTAATATACCTTATCTCTGAAGATTATTCCTTAATATACCAAGCTAAAAATCCATCATCATAATACCTGTATTCAAGAATAAACTTCAATACTTAATAAAAAAGCTCATATTATTCACCATATTTATGAGGTTAGCTGAGTTTTTGATAAAATCGTTTACCCCAGTTATTAATATCTTCTTGCGTTAAGCTTCCATTCTTATCTGACTGTTGATGAGATATTCCGAAGTGATTATTTTTTCCTACAAAATTATCAAAATACTCTTTAGGCCACGAAAGAGAACCTCTAAGCAGCTGCTTTTCAACATTTTCTATGAAATCATCAATATTTTCTATCGCAGAGGCCTGAATTGCTTTTGTAGACAAAGGTTTATTTGTATCTGAAGTATCAACTTCTAACAGGTAATATGCACCATTATCAATTTCAATATAAGACACTGACACACACCTAGGATTACCGTCTGTAGCCAGAATATGTTTTGTACAGCGAGCAACCTTAGGTAACTTTCGTAACGAGTAAACTACTAATTTACATCCGTAATTATCTTTAAGCAAATCTAGCATTTTGAAATAGCTTTCAAATTTATTTAAATACAAATGACTATCGTCAGTTTGATCATCTAGGTGACCACTTCGACTAATACGACTTTTTTGAGTTACTTTTATCGTTTCTACAGCCTTATCAAATGACATGGCAATGCTAGGAGGCTTTATTATTACGACCTTGTTATCAGCACTAGCACTCGCTTCATCATTAATATTATGCTCAAGTGGTCGCTCTGTTCCTGCGGCATATCCACCATTACCTTTACCACTGACATCTTTAGTAAAATTAGGATGTGAAAATAGTACTTTATCTGGTAAGTCAATTGGTATGTCAGCAAGTCCCTCTATTTCATGCACGAACATTGAGTTTAAATCAGGATCAAACCACCCTTTAACTGAAAAACGTGTATTTTCCAAAGATGGTGGATCGAACTTGAAGTCCCAAACTCTGTATTTACCAAGCTCTTCGCCTTCCAAAAGTTGATAACGACCAATACTTTCATACGAACGACGCACGTTATCATTTATCAATATCCAGCTAAGTAACCTCCTACAGCTTGGTTCATTATAATAGTCAACTTTATAAGTACAGTTAGGCATTACATCAATTGTTGCTATGCCTATGTCCTTATTTACTATTACATCGAATTCAGCTTGTAACACATCTGGTGTCATAGCCGTTCGAGATAAGTAGCCATCATGTAAAAATAATGCTCTAGCTAATTCAAATTGAGGTAAGTAAACAGTTGTACCATCACCTATTTGAAAAACAAAACAATACTGCTCACCGTCAGCTTTACGATGATGTTTAATAACTTGGCAATCTTTTACCTTAGCAACCTGCCAGCCATGAGTATCTTTGATAGTAAAAGATTTATAGTAGCCTTTTTTGCTGACTTCAGTTTTTGAATTTAAAACCCGTTGACGCACAATAATGGGAGATTGAGACAAAGTAAGATACGAACGCTCACTTTTTACAGGAGAAGTGGATAAATTGATACGCCAGAGAGAACCACCAGTTCTCCGAAACAAAGAGCCTATACCATTGATGACTGAATCATCTCTAAATCCATCTATTCTAAACTTATCCATTAAATCCCTATAATCCTAAGTAGAAAAGTATCAGCAAGGGGAGTTAATCTTTGATCACTTAACCCTGACATCCTTAATATTTGCCATCGCCGTAATGTATTATTCGATAGGCTTTGTGCAATAACAGCGCATGTTATTCTTCTTATTTGATATTCAGCTATATTTTCACAAAACTTCATAAAAAACAATTTACAAAGTGGTAAGTCATTTAAATGTTTTCCAACCGTTGATCCACAATAAAGTTTTGATAAATACCAATTCATTGAGTGGCGCGGATCATCTAACTGAAGTTCGATATCATTTTTAATTCGGCATAATAGTTTTACTAAATGTCGATCACGTTTATGCCAATCAATACGCTGATTTTTAGTAATATTAGGTACTTTATGTTGATTATTAACTTGTAGTAACCAGTCTCTATCATGGCGGTAAAGCCAAGCATATACATAGCCGAATTTGTAATTACGAGCATAATTAACACCATTTTTAACTACCGCGACTAGCCATAGATCTCGATACTTCGTCTTGTCTTTTTCTGTTGCATCAAGCAGTGGTGTTACTGATGCTTTATTTTCTTTTGGTTGCAAACTTACCTGTTTAAAAATATCAGCAACCTGCCAACCACTTCCTAATATGCTATGCCAAACAACTAGGTGCTCTAAGTAACTGAATGCTTTTCTGTGTTTACGAAAAATAGTTTTAAGCCAACATATTTCACTGTCTTCAGGGTATAAATCATACTTTCGAAGCCATTTTCTTCCAAAGGACGAAATTATTTTTTCCTTTAACCTGCTGTAATCAATATGTTTGCCACGATTTAATCCATGCTCAAACAATAAAGTTCTATAAAAATAGCTCCATTGCTCAAGGGTCGGAGAATGTAAAGGTTTAAGCTGCAATAACTCATCTAAACTCTGAGTTATTAACTCAGATTGAATGCTGCTTGGTTGCTGTTTCGCATCCGTTTGGCAAGAATGGTGAGTTGCAGGGGTATATTCATGTTTATGATCTGGATGCCTGAGTATATTGGAATCAATCAACGCCCCATGCAACAAACAACTCTCTGCACCTGAAATCTGCCAATTGCGTGACCAATAATACTCGCCAAACGTATTTTGTTGTTCTATAAGACAAGCAGGGCAATACCTTAACCATCTAGGTTGTTTAATTCGAGAAGCAGCAACTCCCAGGGCTAAATGTGTGCTTCCTTTTGCTTGTTTCAGCATGAAATTAATGCATCTTTTCCTGCGCTTTTCGTCAACAAACGGGGCATACAAAGGAAAAAGGGTATGTGAATAAATCAATTCAACCGGAGACGAGGCTTCTCTCTGAGGATACAAACTAGAGACTTTGTTAACATGACTAGGCAAATCAACAGTAGCAACGATTTTCCTATCATTATAAACATCATCCAGTAGCTCTTTAGGGGAAACGATCCCTTGGTGAACCCTATACCTTGCGATAACACTGTAAAGCAGTTCATCGCGATAAGGTAAAGGGAAGTTAAACATATTATCCGACTTTTTTTATCCAGTTAGGTAAATCAAACAATTCATCACCGTAGTTTAAGGTTTTATATAGCTCTCCTTTTTTAGCCTGAGAGAATTTAAAACGCATGTCATCTGTGTCCAAGGTATGCCAGTTTTTTTGTTGGATCTTCTTCTGTTTTCTACTAGCTATAGACTTATCTGGTTTTTCATACCAATCCAATACAATAGGCATAAGCTCTCGTACTGTTAATTTCGGGTAATCCTTGAAAGCCTGTTCAATGAGTGGTGGTAATATTTGAGAGTCACAGTCCATTGCCAATAATAAATTATAAAGCCGCATCGCTTGCCCATTATTCTGAAATGGTTGTTCTTTATCTTGCCCAGCTTTTAATTCATCTATTTTCTGCCGTAAATCTAATACCTTTTTATCAATATCAATTAGCTGTAAATCTGAATATTTAGCAATTAATTCAACATCACCTGAACGTAATGCTGCGAGCATAGGGTGTACAGGCTTAAGTTCATCGTGATAAACCTGCTTCAATAAATTAACCGTTAAACGCTCAACACCTGTAGCTATTGCTCTAAGCTGAGCTAATACGAATAACTTAACAACAATATCAAGTACCCCTTGCGATAAGTCATACCAACACTCTCTAATTTCATCTGTTAATACTTCTTCTCGCTTTAATAACCACTGATATCGCCACAATTTATCACTGAACGCTATCCATTCTGTTTTACGTAATTCTCCAGTTTTACGATCTTTACTCGGTTTTTCAGCTCTCATTGGTTGCCAAAATAATGAACCAAATCCGGCACTTCTTCGTCCTGATTGTAACTCCAGTTCAAAAATTGGCCTTGCTTTTGGTGTACCTACCATAACGACAGGTACACCAATTACATTGACCAAGGCGACAAAAAATTCCAACATTTTTTCCTTACCACCAGAGCGTCTTTGGCTAAGGCGCTGAATTTCATCAATGACTAATATACCAATTGCCTTTTGAGTGGCAGCTTGACTCATTAATGCTAGCAATACTTCCGTGCTATGGCGCTTTTTAGCATATTTATCTTCATAGTTTGTATGAAGTACCTGATCTAGTTCACGAAAAAAATTTAAGCATAAGCTTTTTAAGGAGCCATCATGAGGGCATTCAATTTTTAGATAAGACAACTGAATATAATTATGTCGTTCATGATATATAACTTGAGGGTAAGTCGCTAAAATTCGATTAATGGTTGTGCTTTTTCCACTACCGGAACAACCTATTAAAGATAAGCTCTTGGCTGTTGAATTGGTTTGAGCAAAACGAAAACTATCTAACTCACCAGACATAATTCGCTCATATCCATTTTGCATATGAGTATTAAGTGAACCGTCTGCTAAGTTACGCCCTACGTAACCTCCACGGATCATAATAGAAATCTTTTCTTCTAGTTGAAGGTGATTCGCTATTGGTTGAAAAAAATCATCGAGAAGCGCAGAAACTTCATGTGCTCGTTCCCGGGCATTACTAAACACATCTTGCGGATTATATTTAATTTTTCCTGTAAGCCTTTTTTTGATTTGCTGTACTGACATAATGGGCGTTAATGCTTCAATAAACGGATTCCCACGATATCGTTCAATACCAGGATCTTTATATATAGCGGATACAAAATTACTCGGTAATGTCATTACTAGTCATCCTCACTGAATAATTCATCAATATGATCAGGGTAGCTATAATCTTCTTCAACATGTTCATTCAAATGAATTACCTCCGCTTTTTTATCCTTGGTGCCAATATCGGGTCTATAAGCATTTTCTTGTCGCTCTAAAGCTTTAATTTTACGCTTATTATCATTTATCGAAGAAATTCTTTCAGCATTTGATAAATGGCTTGTATCGGAAGATTTCTTAACAGCCTGTTTTATTTTACTTGCTACGAACTCTTCATGCTCTCGCTTCTTCTGCTCTGCTACCAGCTTACTTTTAGCCATTGTTTGTTTTTGCGTTTCTTGAACCAACCATACGTCCCAAAAAGATGCCCCTTCAAACTCTCGGGAACGAGGGGTTAGTTTACAGATCCAGTATTTAGTAGAGTTTTTCTCAGGGAAAATATAAATGTGATCAGCCGAGGCAGGATCATATGCTGCATTTAGCTTTTCGGGTCTTCGTGCTTCAGAAGAACGATGTAACCAACCTTGTTGAACTATTTCAACAGAAGTGTAATACACGCCGTAAATACAAATACCTAAATCTGAAAGCGTAGCTTTAATACGGGGTAATAAAGAAACTCTCAATGCATCATATGATGCAGTTCTTAACCTACCTGTTCTATGCTGTAGTCCCCATTGCCACAGTTCCTTTGGCACTAATGGCAGATCGCTTGGCATATCAACATCCCGATCATACTTTTCAAGAACAGCAAACTGGTTATGATATAAAATTGATGAAAGGATAATTTCTTTAAACTCACAAATAGTTAACTTTGCATCCAATCGATAATCTTTATCGCCACGCTTTTTAATTTTGGTACCTGTTACAACACCAGGAGCAAACGGAGTGAAATCGGCTTGCAAAGTTTTAAAACTTCGCTCAACAATACCTTTTGCATCACCTCGATAAGGCGGTGTATTTTCAATGCGTATAGAAAAATTACTTTCTAAACTTTCTATTTGATAGCCTAGTATTTCGCCTCTATCCGCTAAAATAGCATCAGGCAATCCAACTGATGGCCAATCTTCGCTCGTTATTTCAAAGCCATATTCTCGACAAAACTCAACTTTATCTGTCATAGCCATAGCTAATGACTGTATTGCAGCAATATATGATGCATTTTCAAAACCGACATAAAAGCCAGTAACCATTCTGCTAAAAACATCTTTAACCATGTAAATTACTGGTCGACCAACAATATTGGCTCTGTCACTATCTGAGACTAAATAAATATCAGCAATTGTCGCGTCAATTTCATATCTAGAACCAGGGCCAAGTACTTGCGTATTGGCTGTACTACTTAGTGGTTTTACGTCTTTATTGTATTCAATTCGAGATACTTGCTTTTGTATTCTATTTACCTGTTGATACTCCCGTTTATAAAAATGCATCATTTGCCAATTAGTCGGGATTTCTTCTTCAGGAGTATTCGGGAAATGATTTTCATACAAAGATTTAAATCTTCGGTGCGCATAAGGAAATGAGTAACCTTTATCAGTTAACAAGTACTTATCAATTGCAATTCGAAATAGCCTTTCAATAAATGAGTCAATAATTGCACCGGTACCTGGCATATACTTTCTTGGTCGACCAAGTTTCTTATTAGTGGCAATACGTTTTTTACCTTTTGCTCCTGAATTTTTATAATCAGGAAGCAAAGCATTTTGAGTTTGTCCTCGTTGCCAGTAACGACGAGCTAAGCGATAAAGCGTTTGTTTAGTCGAACCTTGCTTCTCGATAATTTGATTAATAATCGCAGATCGCGATTTAGCAAGGTAAAACTCAGGTGATTCTACTAAAGGCTTTATCAACTGATAGTTGTTATCTCTTTTTGTTTTTGCAATTGTACCTTCTTCTGGGGTTTGAAAAGCAAGTTCAGAATAGGGATCATCCATTCGAGTTAAAACTTCTTCATCAACGGCAATCTGTAATTCTTTTTTGTTTACCAACTGTGGAAACGCAGAGGTGTCATCTAATGAAATCCATATCAGGTGATCGGACATAAGCATTAGCACTCTAAAAGGCACTTCGTTGTACTCAACAACCTCATTGATTTGAAACACAATAAGCCTCCTGCAACAGTTTGACTGTTCCTGTTTTTAATTGCTTTGCCTTTAATTTTGGCGCTAGGACAAAAATATCAAAGGTAAAACAACGTTTAGCCATTAAGTGCCTAACTTCTGCTAGTGACTCACCAACTTGAAGTTCATATGCTATATCTAAGTTCTTACAAATATCGATGATGTTTTTATTGGGGTTCTTAGAAAAGTGATGGTCATAATAATCAACGCGCTGAATTAACAGCTCCATATCGATTTCATCACGCTGGGCAGGGTACAACCATTTGATATTTTTGATGACGGTTTCAGGTATATCCCTCTCCGTTATCAAAAACCAAGGTACTTCTTTTAGTTGCCAATATCGTCGCTC
The DNA here is from genome assembly GCF_002000085.1 of Pseudocolwellia agarivorans. Classification (GTDB taxonomy): domain Bacteria; phylum Pseudomonadota; class Gammaproteobacteria; order Enterobacterales; family Alteromonadaceae; genus Pseudocolwellia; species Pseudocolwellia agarivorans. The sequence goes on along the minus strand of NZ_MUZU01000005.1, from coordinate 52,086 downwards.
TAATTCAAGTTTTTCAATAGTTCGAGCATCATCTAACGCCTCTGATTGCTTTGCTTGAAGAACAAATTTAGACTGCTTAGGATCTTGAGAGTTAACGAGAAAATCTGAAGACATATACTGTTTAACACCAGATAAGCTTGGGTGGTCAATTCCAGATTCTAAAGCTATTTGCTGTGTAGTTTCTATTTCTAATGGGAATTGTTCACGAATTTGTAAAACGTCTTGATGCCACTCGAGCAATAAAAACACGGCAAGCTCTATATCTGAAAGCAGATGATGAGTACGTTGTGATTTATGACCAAAAACGCGATGTACTCGACCATCAGAAGGTAAATCCCTAACGGTTATCCAAGGTTTATACTCTGCATGTTGACCAGAGCCCCGACCTTCTTTAATCCATTTATTATTTTTAGCCTCCGAGTTGCCTAGTTTTCTCGATGCCATAAAAAAACCGCCTTGTTTATGCTCATAAATCAAGCATAGTTAAGACGGTTTCAGTATGCAACTTTATTACTCAGTATGATACTTTAATACTAAGTATGATACTTTATTACTCTCTCACAATTGATGTAATTTAGCATAAAATACTTATTCAACAGTTACAGACTTGGCCAAATTACGTGGCTGATCAACATCCGTACCTTTAATAATGGCCACATAATAAGAAAGTAGTTGTAATGGTAAAGTGTAAACGATTGGCGCAATAATGTCGTCACAGTGAGGCACGTTAATTACTTTCATTGTTTCATCACTTTCAAACTTAGCATCTACGTCAGCAAACACATACATTAAGCCACCACGCGCTCTTACTTCTTCTACATTTGATTTTAACTTTTCAATTAAATCATTTTTAGGCGCCACTACAATTACTGGCATTTCAGCATCTATTAACGCTAATGGGCCATGCTTTAATTCACCCGCAGCGTATGCTTCTGCATGAATATAAGAAATTTCTTTAAGCTTTAAAGCACCTTCCATTGCGATAGGGTATTGATCACCTCTACCTAAAAATAATGAATGATGCTTATCAGCAAAGTCTTCAGCTAAATCTTCAATTGAACTCGCTAGTGCAAGAACTTCTTCTAATTTGTTAGGTAACTTTTGTAGTGAACGTGTAATATTTGCTTGTGTTTCTAAACTCATTCCATGGTGTGAACCAATAGCTATAGTCATCATTAATAAGCCAACTAACTGAGTTGTAAAGGCTTTAGTTGATGCTACACCTATTTCTACGCCTGCTTTTGTCATGAAGGCTAGATCAGATTCACGTACTAATGATGAACCTGGTACGTTACATATACTTAAACTTGATTGATAACCTATTTCTTTAGCTAATCGTAACGCAGCTAATGTATCAGCTGTTTCACCTGATTGAGAAATAGTAACTAATAAAGCATTTTTAGGTACGTGTGATTTACGGTATCTAAATTCACTCGCGATTTCGATGTTACATGATACCCCCGCAAGTGATTCTAACCAGTAACGTGCAACCATACCTGAATGATAACTTGTACCACACGCTATAATTTGAACGTGTTCAATATTCTTGAAAATTTCATCCGCATTTTTACCAAATGCATCTGTTTCAATGCTGTTATCGGTAAAGCGTCCTTCAAGTGTATTTCTGATTGCTGTTGGTTGTTCGTATGTTTCTTTTAGCATGTAATGACGATATTCACCTTTATCGCCAGCATCATGACTTACTTCAGATTCTTTGGCTTCACGTATTACTGGCTTTCCGTCAACATCAAAAATATTTACTTCAAAACGAGTAATTTCAGCAACATCACCTTCTTCTAAGAAGGAAAACTTACGTGTAACAGGCAATAACGCCATCATGTCTGATGCAATAAAGTTTTCACCTACACCATAACCTATAACTAGAGGGCTACCAGAACGAGCAACAACGACACGATCTTTGTCGTTAGTATCTAAAACTACTGTTCCGTAGGCTCCTTCAAGTTGCTTAACTGTTTTTTGTACAGCTTCAGTTAATGTTTGAGCCGTTTGAAGCTCATGATGAACCAAATGTGCAATAACTTCTGTATCAGTTTCAGAAACAAAAACATAACCTAAACCTGAAAGCCTTGTTCTTAATTCATCATGATTTTCAATAATACCGTTATGTACAACAGCTATATTATCGCTAGAAATATGCGGATGAGCATTTATTTCACTTGGGGCACCATGAGTTGCCCAACGTGTATGAGCAATACCGGTACCACCAACAAGAGGGTTTAGTTGAATAGCATCTGCTAGTTCTTGTACTTTACCTAAACGACGAACGCGATTAATTTTGTTATCGCTAACAATTGCAACGCCAGCAGAATCATAACCTCGATATTCTAAGCGACGTAAACCTTCTACTAAGATATCTACTACATCACGTTGCGCAACTGCGCCTACTATTCCACACATAACTCTTCCTTTAAACTTCTTTATTCTTTAATTAACTATGATCAAGTTTAAGCCTTGATCTATGAGCTGTTTACGTTTTTCAATGGATAAATCATCATCAGTTATTACTGTATGAATTTGATTTATCGGTATTTCTACATTAGGTATTTTTCGATTAAATTTATCTGACTCAACTAAAACAATCACTTCTCTTGATACTTCAGCCATAACGCGAGATAAACCAATTAATTCATTAAAAGTTGTTGTTCCTCGTTCTAAATCAATACCATCTGCGCCTATAAATAATTGGTCAAAATCATAAGATCTCAATGAATTTTCAGCTACTTGTCCTTGAAAAGATTCAGAATGAGTATCCCATGTACCTCCGGTCATCAATAATGTAGGTTCATTTTCTAATGTCTGTAATTTATTTGCTATAGCTAAAGAATTAGTCATAACAACTAATCCTTTTTTATTATTTAATGCCGATACTAATGCTGACGTTGTATGACCACTATCAATAATAATTCGATTATGATCTTTAATTAACATTGCAGCTTTTTGTGCGATCATAATCTTACGCTGTGAAAGATTTTCATCTTTATTATCAGTTATCTCTTTAGGCAATGGTACTGCACCGCCATAACGACGAAGTAATAAACCACTGTTCTCTAAAATGGCAAGATCTTTTCGGATAGTAACTTCCGATGTATCAAATCGTTTTGCTAGTTCATCAACCCCAACTTCACCTTGCGAATTAAGCAGAGTAATAATGGTATGTCGTCTTTGTTGCGTATTACGTTTTGACAAAAATCATCTCCTAAGTTTCGATCCGAAAGAATTATACCTTAAAGTGAAACAATATCAATAAAGCAAAAAAAAGAGCAACCGTATAATTGCTCTTTTTATATAGAAAGTAAAATAATCAATCACCCCTTTCTATTTTTTAACTGGACGCTGCCAACCATCTATATTACGTTGTTTACCACGAGCAACGGCTAGTTCATCATCCTTCACATCTTTTACTATAGTTGAACCTGCCGCCGTTGTTGCCATATTACCAATATTCACAGGCGCTACGATTGATGCATTTGAACCAATAAAAGCATTGTCACCGATAATGGTTTTAAATTTATTAACACCATCATAATTACAGGTAATTGTGCCTGCACCTATATTAGAGTTTTTACCTATTTCAGTATCACCTAAGTAAGATAAATGACCTGCTTTAGATCCTTCACCTAATACAGTTTTTTTCATTTCAACAAAATTACCAATATGGGCATTTTCTTTTAATTCAGAACCGGGTCGAATACGAGCAAAAGGACCTGCAGAAGCATTTGCGCCTATAATTGCGCCTTCAATAATTGAATTAGGCTTTATCAGCGCATTTTCACCAATACAACTATCAATGATAATACAGTTTGCACCTATTTTAGCTCCATCCGCAATGCTTACTTTCCCCTCAAAAATACAATTAACATCAATTGTAATTTCTTGACCTACAGTAACTTCACCACGAATATCAATGCGATTAGGATCAAGTATACTTGCACCTGCAATCATCAATTCTTCTGCTTGACGATATTGAAAAGCTCTTTCAAGTGATGCTAATTGAACTCTGTTATTTGCACCTTCTACTTCTATTTCGCTATCAGGATGCGCTGTAGCTATTTTTTTACCTTCTTGATGAGCAGCAGCAATAATATCAGTCAGGTAATATTCGCCTTGAGCATTATCGTTTGATAAGTTGGCAAGCCATCTTTTTAAATCACCACCATTCGCTAGTAGAATTCCTGTATTACACTCATTAATTAATAATTGCTCAGTGTTAGCATCTTTTTGTTCAACAATACCAACAACGGTGTTGTTATTACGCATTATACGACCGTAACCATTAGGATTACCTAAATGAACCGTTAACAATGACATACCGTTTTCAGGTTTAGCATCAATCAATCTATTTAAGGTAGAAACCTTTGTAAGTGGTACATCGCCGTATAGTACTAATACATCTTCATCATCTTTTAAAAATGGTGATGCCATATCAACTGCATGCCCAGTCCCTAATTGCTCTTTTTGTTCTACGAAGGTTAAATCATCACCCTTTACTTTATCTTTTAATATATCACCGCCAAATCCATAAACTACATAGGTATTTTCAGCATTAACTTGTCTTGCCGAATCAATAACATGATTTACCATAGGTTTATTCGCTATTGGATGTAAAACTTTAGGCAATGATGAACGCATGCGAGTACCTTTACCCGCAGCTAAAATTACGACTGAAAGAGACATTTATTTATTCCATTATCTGATTGAAGATATATTGCTTGTCTATTGTAACTATTTTCCCATAAAAAAAGCGACCACTTACTTAACGTAAAGGTCGCTTTTTTGTATCACTAAAACTAAGTGTTAAAGCTTAAACTATTTTTTACTTGAAGCTTGGATAACACGTAATTGTGCTACTGCACGAGCTAATTCAGATGCAGCTTCAGCATAATCGACGTCACCGCCATGATCATTTAAGTGCTTTTCTGCTCTTTCTTTAGCTTGTAATGCAGCTTCTTCGTCCAAATCATCACCACGTATAGCTACATCTGCTAACACTGTAACGTTGTTTGGTTGAACCTCAAGCATACCGCCAGAAAGGTAAATAACTTCTTCGTCACCACCTTTCTTAACGATTCTTGCCATACCAGGTTTTAGTGAGGTCAGCAAAGGTGCGTGACCAGGCATAATACCTAATTCACCTTCGCTACCTGCTATCTGTAATGATTCTATGCTACCAGAGAATATGCTCTCTTCAGCACTTACTACATTAAGATTTACAGAAAGTATTGCCATGTTGACCTCCAAATGGGCGACTAAATAGACTTAGTAGTTTACTTAAGCAATTAGTCGCCAGCCTTCATTACATGTTTTTAGCTTTTTCAGTTGCTTCTTCAATAGAACCAACCATGTAGAAAGCTTGCTCAGGTAAATCATCAAATTCACCAGCAAGTAATCCTTTAAATCCACTGATAGTGTCTTTAAGTGATACATACTTACCTGGAGAACCAGTGAATACTTCAGCAACGAAGAACGGTTGTGATAAGAAACGTTGAATCTTACGAGCACGGTTTACCGCAAGCTTGTCTTCTTCTGATAACTCATCCATACCTAAGATAGCAATGATATCTTTAAGTTCTTTATAACGCTGTAATGTAGATTGAACGCCACGAGCTGTTTCATAATGCTCAGCACCTACTACTAACGGGTCTAATTGACGCGAAGTAGAATCAAGCGGATCGATTGCAGGGTAGATACCTTGCGAAGCGATGTCACGAGAAAGTACAACTGTTGCATCTAAGTGAGCAAAGGTTGTAGCTGGTGATGGATCGGTTAAATCATCCGCAGGTACGTATACCGCTTGGATTGAAGTGATTGAACCTTTCTTCGTAGACGTAATACGTTCTTGAAGAACACCCATTTCTTCAGCAAGTGTAGGTTGGTAACCAACGGCTGATGGCATACGACCTAACAATGCAGATACTTCTGTACCAGCAAGTGTATAACGGTAGATGTTATCTACGAAAAATAATACGTCACGACCTTCGTCACGGAATTTTTCAGCCATTGTCAAACCAGTAAACGCTACACGTAAACGGTTTCCTGGAGGCTCGTTCATTTGGCCGTAAACTAACGATACTTTATCAAGTACGTTAGAGTCGTTCATTTCATGGTAGAAATCGTTACCTTCACGAGTACGCTCACCTACACCAGCAAATACTGAGTAGCCGCTATGCTCAATCGCGATGTTACGAATAAGTTCCATCATGTTAACGGTTTTACCAACACCAGCACCACCGAATAAACCAACTTTACCACCCTTAGCGAATGGACATACTAAATCGATTACTTTGATACCTGTTTCTAATAGTTCATTAGACATCGCTTGGTCAGCATAAGCTGGTGCCGCGCGGTGAATTGACCATTTTTCTTCTTCGCCGATTGGGCCAGCTTCATCAATAGGCTCACCCAAAACGTTCATGATACGACCCAAAGTTGCAGTACCAACTGGAACTTGAATGTTATCACCTGTGTTTACTACGTTCAGACCACGACGCAAACCATCTGAAGAACCCATAGCGATAGTACGAACTACACCACCACCAAGTTGCTGTTGTACTTCTAGTACTAAGCCACTAAGGTCACCTTCGGTTATATTTAATGCGTCATATACCTGAGGTACAGCATCTTGTGGGAATTCTACATCCACAACTGCGCCAATGATTTGGACGACTTTACCTGTACTCATGTTTAATCCTCTAATCTTGTGCTCTTATTTACTAATAAAATAAACAAAGAACCTTTGCTTATACCGCTGCCGCGCCAGCACAAATTTCACCCAATTCTTGAGTAATACTTGCTTGACGAGCTTTGTTATATACCAATTGTAAATCATCAATTAAGTCACCCGCATTATCTGTTGCAGCTTTCATTGCAATCATACGAGCGGCTTGTTCACATGCGAGGTTTTCAACCACACCTTGATATACTTGAGATTCTGTATAACGAACAAGTAGTTGTTCAAGCAAAGCTTGAGCATCTGGTTCGTATATATAATCCCAGCGATGCTTAATTGCGTCATCATCTGACTTAGGCAAAGGTAAAAGTTGATCGATTGTCGGTTTTTGCGTCATTGTATTAACAAACTTGTTATACACAACAAACAACTTATCTATATCACCATTATCATAGGCATTTAACATCACTTTCACACTACCAATTAAATCAGTAAGTGAAGGTTCGTCACCTAAACCTGAAATTTGTGAAGTAATTTTAGCACCCATATTGTTGAAAAATGCAGTAGCTTTAGAGCCAACAACTGCAAATTCAACTTCGGCGCCAGCTGCTTGCTGTTTACCAGCATCAGCAAGTACTTGTTTAAATAAATTAATATTCAAACCACCACACAAACCACGGTCTGTTGATACAACGATATAACCTACGCGCTTAACTTCGCGTTCAACCATATAAGGATGATTGAACTCTAAATTACCAAGCGCGATGTGACCGATCACATTTCGCATATTTTCAGCGTATGGACGAGATGCAGCCATGCTATCTTGCGCTCTGCGCATTTTACTAGCTGCAACCATTTCCATTGCGCTGGTGATCTTCTGTGTATTTTTTACACTTCCGATCTTTGATTTAATCTCTTTACCACCAGCCATGACTAATTCTCCGCGAAAAGGTTAACTAAATTACCAAGTTTGGGTAGCTTTAAAAGCTTCAATTGCTTTAGCTAAACCAGCTTCGATATCTTTGTTATAGTCACCTTTTTCGTTGATAGTAGCCATAAGCTCAGCGTAATCACTGTTCACGTATGAACGAAGTGCATCTTCAAAATCAACAACTTTTTCAATAGCAACATCATTTAAATAGCCTTTTTCTGCGGCAAATAATGATACGGCTGTTTCAGCAATTGATAATGGGCTGTATTGCTTTTGCTTCATCAACTCAGTAACACGTTGTCCATGCTCTAATTGAGCACGAGTCGCGTCATCTAAATCAGATGCGAACTGAGCAAATGCTGCTAACTCAGCATATTGTGCTAATGCTAAACGGATACCACCACCAAGTTTCTTGATGATTTTCGTTTGAGCAGCACCACCAACACGTGATACAGAGATACCGGCGTTAACAGCAGGACGAATACCTGAGTTAAATAAGTTAGATTCTAAGAAAATCTGACCATCAGTAATTGAAATAACGTTTGTTGGTACGAATGCTGATACATCACCCGCTTGAGTTTCAATAATTGGTAAAGCTGTTAAAGAACCTGTTTTGCCTTTAACTTCACCGTTAGTGAATTTCTCAACGTAAGCTTCGTTTACACGAGCAGCACGTTCTAATAAGCGAGAGTGAAGATAGAAAACGTCACCAGGGTATGCTTCACGACCTGGCGGACGACGTAATAATAATGAAATTTGACGGTAAGCAACTGCTTGCTTTGACAAATCATCATATACGATTAACGCATCTTCACCGCGGTCACGGAAGTATTCACCCATAGTACAACCAGAGTAAGCTGATAAGTATTGTAATGCAGCAGCTTCAGAAGCACCGGCAACAACAACGATAGTATTATCTAACGCGCCGTGCTCTTCTAAAGAACGAACTAAGTTCGCAACAGTAGAGGCTTTTTGACCAATAGCTACATAAACACACTTAATGCCTGTGTTTTTCTGGTTGATGATTGCATCTAGTGCAATCGCTGATTTACCGATTTGGCGGTCACCAATGATAAGTTCACGTTGACCACGACCAATAGGAATCATTGCATCAATTGATTTAATACCTGTTTGTACAGGTTCATCAACAGATTTACGTTCTATAACACCTGGTGCCATTACTTCAACAGGAGAGAAGCCATCGTTTTCGATAGGTCCTTTTCCATCAATTGGTTCACCTAATGTGTTTACTACACGGCCTAATAAGCCACGTCCTACTGGTACTTCCAAAATACGGCCAGTACTTTTAACTTTTACGCCTTCAGCTAGGTCCGCATATGGGCCCATAACTACCGCACCTACCGAATCTCGGTCTAGGTTTAACGCTATTGCGAAGCGGCTGCCAGGAAGTTCGATCATCTCACCTTGCATTACATCTGCAAGACCATGAATACGAATGATACCATCAGTTACAGAAACGATAGTACCTTCGTTACGAGCTTCACTAACTACGTCAAACTTTTCAATACGATTTTTGATAAGTTCGGCGATTTCAGTGGAATTCAGTTGCATGCTCTGTCCCCGTTAAGATTGCATTGTTGTTGCTAAGCGGCTCAATTTACCTCGTACTGAACCATCTATTACCGTATCACCAGCTTTAATTATTAAACCTGATACTACGTTCGCGTCTACAATACAATTGAGCTTTACTTTTCGAGCCAAACGCTTTTCAAGCGCGGCACTTAATGTAGTTACTTGATCCGCTACTAATTCAACAGCAGATGTTACATCCACAGTAATTTCTTTTTCATATTCAGCCTTTAATGCACTAAATTGAATAAGAACTTGTGGTAGTACCAACAAACGTTCGTTTTCGGCCATTACTTTTATTAAGTTTTGACCATTGCTATCAAGTTGATCTTCACAAACTTTTAAAAATAAGTCTGCGGCTTGATCAGAAGACACACCACCACTAAGGTAGTTTGTCATTGTTTCATTTTCAGAAACTTCTGCAGCAAATGCTAACATTGATAACCAGTTATCAATAGCATTTGCTTCAACAGCAAAATCGAACGCTGCTTTAGCGTAGGGACGAGCGACGGTTGTCAATTCAGACATAAGCTCTATCCCTCTTAAAGTTCAGCTACAAGTTTATCTAAAATGTCGCTATGTGCTGCGGCATCGATTGAACGTTCAAGAATTTTCTCAGCGCCAGCTACAGCTAAAACTGCAACTTGTTGACGAAGTTCTTCTTTTGCTTGATTACGTTCTGTTTCTATTTCTGCATGACCTGATGCTAAGATTTTATCTTTCTCAGCTTGGGCTTTAACTGCAGCTTCTTCTACTAATTGAGTTTCACGCTTCTTAGCTGCTTCAATAATGTCAGCAGCTTGAGCTTTCGCCTCTCTTAGTTGTGCTGTTGCTTTCTCTTGAGCAAGCTCAAGTTCTTTAGCAGCACGATCTGAAGCAGCAAGTCCGTCAGCGATAGTCGCTTGACGCGCTTCTATAGCACCAATAATTGGTGGCCATACAAACTTCATACAAAAAATTACGAATACGATAAATGCGATTAATTCACCAACTAAGGTCATATTAAGATTCATTTATGTATCTCCTATTCTAATTCGCGTAAATAACAACTTAAAAAAAATTAAGCACCAACTGCGAATAATAGGTATAAGCCGATAGCAACACCGATCATTGCGATAGCATCAATAAGACCTGCTACGATGAACATTTTTACTTGAAGTTGAGGTGCTAATTCAGGTTGACGTGCAGCAGACTCTAAGAATTTGCCACCTAGTAAACCAAAACCGATAGCGGTACCTAAAGCACCTAAACCGATTAGTAAAGCAACAGCGATATATAACATATTTATCTCCGATTATTTAAGTTAAAGTTTAAAGTTAAAAATTTGTTTTTACGGGCTTCCTGCCCTAAACCCTTCGGCCCGACTAGTGTCGTTCTAACTCAGTCCCGAAGAGTTAGTGATCTTCATGCGCAAGACTCAAATAAAGAATCGTTAGCATCATAAAAATAAACGCTTGTAATGGGATAACCAGCAAGTGAAACGCTGCCCATAAAAAGTGTACTGGCAATTGGAATAAACCTATTGTCGCAATCAGTAAAAATATCAACTCACCTGCATATAAGTTACCAAATAAACGTAACGCTAATGATAATGGACGAGCTAATAAAGTAACCATTTCAAGAATAAAGTTCACTGGATATAAAGACCAATGTCCAAAAGGTTGCGTTGTTAATTCTTTAATGAATCCACCTACACCTTTTACTTTAATTGAATAGTAAATAATAAGAACAAATACGCCTAAAGCTAATGCAAAAGTCATATTTGGATCGGTTGTTGGTACGGCTTTCATATAATGAACACCAAACAACTCAAAAATACGAGGAATAAGGTCAACTGGTACCCAATCCATTGCGTTCATTAGTAATACCCAAACAAAAATAGTTAATGCTAAAGGCGCAATAACTGGATTTTTACCATGAAACGTACTTTTTACACTGTCATCTACAAATTCTACTACCATTTCTACTGCACATTGCAGTTTTCCTGGTACGCCCGAGTTTGCTTTTTTAGCAACTGAACGGAAAATGTAAAGAAAAACTAAGCCTAAAAATATTGACCATCCTAGCGTATCTATGTGGACAGCCCAAAAGCCTTCGCCCACAGTAAGATTTTGCAAATGATGTTTAATATATTCTTGGCTGGTTATTTCAGCACCTGAAGCCATATTAAATTACCCTAATGATTAAAGTTTAAAAAAACTATGCCAATTATTGTTTATTAATAATTGGTTGTAGTAACGGCATAACCATTACTAAACAAAACATGCCAAATAAAGGAAGCGGCTCTATCACTAAAAACTTAAAGGCTAGTGAAAATAAAATTGCCGTTAATACCATCTTTATTTTTACACCACTAAAAAAGGACTCAACTACTTTTTTAGCTGATTTTGCACCTGCATATCTAAATGCTTTAAGTGCAAAAATTATATTAGGTATTATTCCAATCAAACCACCGATTAACGCTGATTTGGCTGAAGTTTTATCCCCTAAAAAATATATACCGACTGTTATACTCATTACGACAATACAACTAATGAATATTTGTTTAAACGCTAATTTCAGTCCTGGCTTAGTTAACTCGTTTTCTGAAAAGAGATTCACTAAAAGCTCCATACGAAAATATTCGTAAAACATACAGATGTTTAAAGTAAATACTTTAAACATAAAAAGTCTGCGCAAGTATACTTAATTGCGTTTTTAATGCAACAAAATAGGGCTATGTAAGCCCTAAAATTGTGCGAATTATTTTAATTTTATTATCGTGAATAGTTATATACCCATTTAATACATTTTTTAGGTATTAAATCGAGCAACTATTCCATCAAGTTCATCTAAATTGGTATAAGAAATTACAAGTTTACCTTTACCTTTTTTATTATGAGAAATCGAAACTTGTGAACCTATTTTTTCTGATAAGTTTTGTTCTAATGATTGTGTATCTGGGTCTATTTCCTTTGTTTTAACTTCTTTTACAGGCTCTTGTAATTTTTTTATCAGAGCTTCTGTTTCTCTTACTGTTAATTCTTTAGCAACTACAATTCTTGCTGTACTTGTTTGTTCATCATCAGAAAGACCAAGTAATGCTCGTGCATGGCCCATTTCAATATCACCATGTTCTAAAAAAGTTTTAACTTCACTATTCAAGTTATTTAGTCGTAATAAATTACTGACCGTTGTTCTTGATTTTCCAACAACGTCTGCCACTTCTTGGTGAGTTAATTCAAATTCAATTAAAAGTCTTTCTAACGCTATAGCTTCTTCCATGGCATTAAGGTCTTCACGTTGAATATTTTCAATTAACGCCATAGCAACTGCAGATTCATCAGGAACATCTTTAACTAAACAAGGCACTAATTCTAAACCAGCAATTTGCGCTGCTCTCCAACGTCTTTCACCTGCAATAATTTCATATTTTTGATGATCTATTTGTCGGACCACAATAGGTTGAATAATACCTTGAGATTTAATCGAATTTGATAATTCAATTAACGCTTCATCAGACATATCTTTGCGTGGTTGATATTTACCCGTATTTAGCAACTCTATAGGAAGGTTTTGTAGTTCACTTTGCTGAGAATCTGTTGATGGATTAGCAGATGTGTCTGAGTCCTTAGGTACTGGTGTTAATAGGGCATCTAGACCACGGCCTAGTCCTCTGCGTTTAGTTGGACTCATACTTTTCCTTGAATGTTAACTTGTGACGGTTTCTTTATTAGCTTTCTTTTCATTTTTACGTAATATTTCGCCAGCTAATGCTAAATATGCTTTAGCACCTGTAGACGATTTATCGTAATACATTGCTGGTGAACCAAAACTAGGTGCTTCAGCTAAACGGACATTTCTTGGGATTACAGTTCTATAAACTTTATCACCAAAATGGCGCTTAAGTTGTTCTGATACATCATTGGCTAATCTATTTCTTGGATCATACATGGTACGCAAAATACCTTCTATATGTAGATTTCCATTAACGACAGAAGTCAATTGAGAAATAGTATCCATTAGTGCCGTTAAACCTTCCAATGCATAATATTCACATTGCATTGGAACTAAAACAGAATCTGCAGCTGTCATCGCATTAACTGTAAGCATATTTAATGAAGGGGGGCAGTCTATTATTATATATTCGTAGTCATTTTTTACTTTAGATAATGCTCTTTTTAATCGTTGTTCTCTTGAATATACTTCCATTAATTTAATTTCTACTGCTGTAACATCAGCATTGGCAGCAATTAAATGATAAAGACCCGTTGTTTCTTTTATTACAACGTCATCAAATGGTTTTTCTTCAACCAGTAATTCATAACATGTAGCAGGGGCATCATATTTATCAATACCACTGGCCATTGATGCATTACCTTGTGGATCAAGGTCGATAAGTAATACTTTTCTTTTTGTAGCAGCCAAGGATGCAGCTAAATTTACTGAGGTTGTTGTTTTACCAACACCTCCTTTTTGATTCGCTACTGCAATTATTTTTCCCACAAATCCCTCGAATTTCTCGGTTACAATATTTTATTGTTTTTTAACTAATTCAATTAAATGTCTTTCCGCATTTAACTGAGGAACAATTATAGTATGACTTTTTATCATTTCTACGTGACTAGGTAAATTTTCAATTTCATCTGTTGGAAATTGTCCTTTTAGCGCTAGAAATTTTCCATGATCTTTTGATATTAAATGATCACACCAGGTAACCATATCATTAAGTGAAGAAAATGCTCTACTTAAAACACCATCAAATGGCTTTTCAGGTTGATACTTTTCTACTCTTGATTGAATTGCGGTTACGTTTTTAAGGGATAATTGATAAGTAACCTGTTTTAAAAAGGTAATTCGTTTGCCTAAACTATCTAATAAAATAAACTCTTTATCTGGATAGGCTATAGCTAACGGGATACCTGGTAAACCAGGACCTGTTCCTACATCTATAAAATGTTGACCATCGAGTAAAGGACCTATCATTAAACTGTCCATGATATGTTTGATAATCATATCTTGTGGATCACGTATAGAGGTTAGATTGTAAGCTTTATTCCATTTATTTAATAATTCTACGTAATCAATAAGCAATTTTACTTGTTGATCGGTGAGCTGTAATTGTGCTTCTTTTATTAGTGTTTTTAGTTTATCAGTTAACATTATATAAATTACTGGCTCATATGATTAAAGATTAAGCTGATTTACGTAATAAACCATGCTTTTTTAGATAAACTAATAATAACGAAATTGCAGCAGGAGTAATACCTGAAATTCGTGAAGCTTTACCAATAGTTTCTGGTCGAGTATCTGTTAGTTTTGCAATGACTTCATTTGATAAGCCTGATATTTGTGAAAAATCGAAATCATGAGGGATCAAAGTTAGCTCATGTTTTTTCTTTTTTGATATTTCTTCTAACTGGCGATCAATATAGCCTGCATATTTTATTTGAATTTCTACTTGTTCTGCAGCTTGTACATCTTGTAATTTTGGTCCTAAGCTTTCAATACTCATTAGATCATCATAAGTAACTTCTGGACGACGAATTAAATCTTCTAAGCTATTTTCTCTACTAATAGGCGTTTTTAATAGTGGGTTAATATCAGCTACTGCTGCATGATCTTTATGGATCCATGTAGTTTTTAAACGCTGACGTTCTAGTTCTACATTTTCCATTTTTTCATTAAAACGTTTCCAACGAGCTTCGTCGACTAAACCAAGCTTGTAACCTTTTTCAGTTAAGCGAATATCTGCATTATCTTCTCGAAGTAATAATCTATACTCTGCACGAGAGGTAAACATTCTGTAAGGTTCTTTAGTACCTAATGTTGCTAAGTCATCAATAAGTACCCCCATATATGCTTCATCACGACCTAAAATAAGTTCTTCTTTGCCTTGAACACGTGCTGCTGCATTTGTTGCTGCTATTAAACCTTGAGCACCAGCTTCTTCATATCCTGTTGTTCCATTTATTTGGCCAGCAAAATATAAGTTGTTAACAAATTTACTTTCAAGAGTCTGTTTTAAATCTCTAGGATCAAAATAGTCATATTCTATAGCATAACCAGGTCTTGTAATGTGAGCATTTTCAAAACCTACAATTGATCTTACTAAGTTCATTTGTACGTCAAATGGTAAACTTGTTGAAATACCATTTGGATAAATTTCATGTGTTGTTAAACCTTCAGGTTCAACAAATATTTGATGAGAGTCTTTATCAGAAAAACGATGGATCTTATCTTCAATGGATGGACAATATCTTGGTCCAATACCTTCAATAACACCTGTGTACATTGGAGAGCGATCTAGACCTCCGCGAATGATGTCATGTGTTTTAATATTTGTATGTGTAATAAAACAAGAAATTTGTTCAGGATGTTGAGATCTATTTCCCATATAAGAAAATACGGGTCTAGGATCGTCACCTGGTTGTTCTTGCATCACTGAAAAGTCTAAGCTTCTAGCATCTAGTCTAGGAGGTGTTCCTGTTTTTAAACGATCGATCCTAAATGGCATGTCTCTTAAACTTTTAGCTAAGTTAACACTTGCAGGATCACCAGCACGGCCGCCTTGATAATTATTTAAACCAATATGTATTTGGCCAGCTAAGAATGTTCCTACCGTTAAAACGACAGATTTAGCTTTAAACTTTAATCCCATTTGTGTTGAGACACCAACTACAACATCGTTTTCTAGAATAAGATCGTCACAAGGTTGTTGAAAAATAGTTAAGTTTTCGTGGTTCTCTAAAGCGTTTCTAACAAAAGATTTATACAATAATCTATCAGCTTGAGCTCTGGTTGCTCTTACTGCAGGACCTTTACTTGCGTTTAGAGTTCTAAATTGGATTGCAGCATGATCTGTTGCAGTAGCCATTAATCCGCCTAAAGCATCAATTTCTTTTACAAGATGACCTTTGCCAATACCTCCTATTGCTGGGTTACATGACATTTGCCCTAAAGTGTCAATATTATGAGTTAACAATAATGTCTTACAACCCATACGTGCAGCAGCTAAACAAGCTTCTGTTCCGGCGTGTCCACCGCCAACAACAATCACGTCATAAGTTTCTTGATACCACATAAATTTTTTTAACCTTTAGATTAATGATCTTTTTAAATTAGGGAGCGTATTTTAGCTTGTTTTTGAGAGGAGGGGAATGATCAAATACCGAAAAAGATCTTAGTATGATCTTCTTAAATATATATAAGATCTTTTTAAAGATCTTGTTGTTATTACTTATTAAGGATCCTTTTTTCTGTTGATAAGTACTTTTATTTATTAATCTTCAATTACTTAGGGTGCTATAAAGCTTGTTTACAACCTTGGATCATTTAACTTTAAACCTATGATCAAAAGGGGCTGTTATCCACAAGAAGAATAATTTTTATTTATATACACTGAATAATAATAAGAAAATAATAGCTTAATCACAGAGTTATACACATTACATGTTTTATTTTTGTAATTCTGTGAATAACTTCTTAGTAAGATCATTACAATAGATCTTTATTTTCAGTAATCCAGCATTGAGCAAGATCTTCTGGATCTATATCTTGTGACATATCCAATAGTTTTATTGTTGTTATTTTTACACAACCTTTTGAATTTAATAGTTTATCTATGTTTTTAGCAGCTAAGCAATAAGTATCATAATTACGATCACCGATCCCTATGATCATATAATTAATACTTGTTAGATCCTGTGTGCTGTTTTCAAGATCTAAAACAAATTTTTGGATGTTATCAGGGTAATCTCCAGCGCCATGAGTTGAAGTGCAAATTAGCCAATTTGTGTTTTTATTTTTTATTTCTTCAAAATTAGGTGTTAAATGTAGCTTAGTTTGATGCCCTAAAGCGTTTAATTGTTCTTCACAAGCTTCAGCTACGTACTCAGTTCCACCTAACATACTGCCAACAATAATTTGATATGAACTCATATTTATCTCATAAATGGGGTTAAATAAGTGATTTTATTCGTTGTTTATTCGGCTATTTACCAATACAGAATGATGAAAATATCTCAGTTAATAAGTCATCATTAGTAAATTCACCTGTTATTTGGTTCAACTCTTCTTGGCAAAACCTGAGTTCTTCAGCAAGTATTTCACCTGCTACATAAGATTCTAGTTGTTCTAAGCCTATTTCTAAGTGGTTATGGGCTTTTTCTAATGCTGACAAATGTCTACGACGGGCCATAAAGCCACCTTCAGTGCTCCCCTGATAGCCCATAATCTCTTTTAAATGTTCTTTTAGTACAGCAACACCATCACCATTTTTAGCTGATAATGTTATGGTAGGTGTATTATTTGGGTTTGAGTATCCCGTTTGAGCTTTACTAATATCTGCTTTATTGCGAATAACGGTTAAGCCAATTTTTTCAGGTAATTTAGCAAAAAATTCTGGCCATTGCTGTTTAGGATCCTCATCAATATTAAGTGATGAATCAACCATAAGTAATACACGATCTGCTTGGTTAATTTCATTCCAAGCTCGTTCGATCCCTATTTGTTCTACTTTATCTGTGCTTTCTCGTAGTCCTGCTGTATCAATAATATGTAAAGGCATACCATCAATATGTATTTGCTCTGATAATACATCTCGAGTGGTACCTGCTATATCTGTCACTATTGCGCTCTCTTTACCACTAAGGGAATTGAGTAGGCTTGATTTACCAGCGTTAGGCCTGCCTGCAATTACAACGCGCATACCTTCTCTAATAATGGCACCTTGCTGTGCTTGTTTACGCACATCAATTACTTGGGTAATAATACTTTTAAGCTTATCTACAACTTTTTTATCTGCGAGAAAATCAATTTCTTCCTCTGGAAAGTCTATCGCTGCTTCTACGTACATTCTTAAATGAATAGTATCTTCAACCAGTTGATTAATAAGTCTAGAGAAGTCGCCTTGAAGAGAGTTAAGTGCACATTTAGCCGCTTGTTCTGAACTTGAATTGATTAAATCAGCAATGGCTTCTGCTTGTGTTAAATCTAACTTATCGTTTAAAAATGCTTGTTCACTAAATTCACCGGGGTTTGCCATTCTGACTTTAGGCAAGGATAAAATTTCTTTGAGTAGCATATCTAAAATTACAGGGCCACCGTGCCCTTGAAATTCAATAATATCTTCACCAGTAAATGAAATAGGGCCTTTAAAATATAAAGCTATTCCTTGATCTAAAATTTCACCCCTTAAGTTTTTAAAAGGAAGATATTCAGCTTTTCTAAGTTCAGGTAATTTACCTAAAATAGCTTTAGCTACATTTTGTACCTCTGGACCAGATACTCTGATAATGCCAACTCCACCTCTACCTGGTGCAGTAGCTTGTGCCGCAATGGTTTCTTTGGCTAGGTTAGCTAAACTTATTTCACTCATTTATTACTCGATTTAACGCTTTTATTTTGTGTGTATTATAACCCTAAAGTATTTAAATATGCATGATGTGAATTATTATGTGGAAGGGGATGTAGAAATTATTGATAAAAAAAAAGGTGACCTAAGTCACCTTTATATATATTTTCGTGTTGATTATTTTTCTTTAGCTTTTTCTAATCCTGAAAATATTATTTTCATTTGTGCTATTGAAATTAAGTTACTTATAAACCAATAAAGTACTAACCCTGATGGGAACCATGCCATAAACACTGAGAAAGCAACAGGCATGTATTGCATTATCTTTTGTTGCATTGGATCTTGTATTGTCATGGGTTGCATCTTTTGCATTACAAACATACTGATACCCATAAGTACAGGTAATACGTAGTAAGGATCCATTGCAGATAAATCTTGTATCCATAACATGAAAGGTGCATGGCGTAATTCAACACTTTCTAAAAATACCCAATACAAAGCTAAGAATATAGGCATTTGTATAAGTAATGGTAAGCAACCACCAGCAGGATTTACTTTTTCTTTACGGTACATTTCCATTGTGGCTTGAGACATTTTTTGTCTATCATCACCAAAACGTTCTTTTAATTGAGCCATTTTAGGCGCTAAAGCACGCATTTTTGCCATAGATGTGTACTGCGCTTTTGTTAGCGGGTACATTGCACCTTTAACTATTAAAGTAATTACTATAATAGCTAAACCCCAGTTTGATACAATAGATTGAATTTGTATTAGTAACCAAAACAATGCTTTACTGATCATCCACAAAAAACCGTAGTCAATTGTAAGATCTAAGTTTGGAGCTATTGTTTCAAGTACATCTTGATCCTTTGGTCCTACATATAAAATAGCAGACGTGGTTATTTCGGTATTTGGTTGTATTGAAATTATAGGTGCTTTGTAGCCAATGACAGCATCTTGATTTGAAGTATATGTAGTATAAAGCTGATTTAAATCGTCTTTATTTGGTATCCATGATGATACAAAGTAATGCTCTGACATTGCAATCCAACCACCTATGGTTGAAAGAGATAACTTCTTCTCTGCTATATCATCAAAACCATATTTTTCGTACCTTTCGTCAGTTGTAGAATATGCAGCTCCATTATATGTTGGCATAAGTGCTGAGCCGCTTTCTACTAGCGTTGATTGTTTCAGTTGAGCATACATTTGCACACTAGCGACAGCTGCTGTGTCATTTTTAATGATGTATTCAACATTAACGCTATAGCTTGCTTTATTAAAGGTGAAGCGTTTGGTTACTGCCAATCCATCAGTGGTTACAAAGTTTAAATCAACAGCTATTGAATCTTTATCTGCGAGTTCATACGTTGTTGCTTGAGTTTGATAAATTGGACGACCTTTAATAACACGATCTATACCTTGTTCACCAATTAAGCCACTTTGTGCTATATATTTTTTTGGACCATTTTGCATTAATGTAAATGGAATTCCATTACCTTGCTCGGTATTAAATTCTAATAATTTAGCTTCAACAATATCACCACCACGAGTATCAATTTTTATTGCTAAAACATCTGTATTTACAGATACAAGCTGTTTAACAGGATTAATTGATTCTTGAATTACGGCGCTATTAGTTGATGATTCGGGAATATATTCGCCGTTAGCATTTTGAATAGTATTAGTTTGTACTTGTGCTGGTTGTTCAATTACTGGGGCATTATCTTTTTGCCATTCAGTAAATAATAAATAGGTAACAACCATTAGCGCAATAAACAAAAAACTGCGTTGAGATTCCATAATGAATTATTTCTCTTTTTTTGATAGTGGCACGGGATCAGATCCTCCCGCATTAAGTGGGTGGCATTTTAGTATACGTTTGCTCGCTAACCAACAACCTTTTAACACTCCAAAGCGATTAATTGCCTCAATAGCATAAAAAGAACATGTTGGATTAAATCTACAATTGTTGCCCAATAAAGGGCTCAGCAAGCGTTGGTAAGCTTTTATTATATAAATTACTATACTTTGTGGCGCTGAATTATTTTTCGCCATATTTTTTCTAATTGTTGATTAATTTCTTTGTTGTCTAGTTTATCAGTACCTGATTTTACCATAACAACTATATCTATATGGGGGAGGTTGTGCTGATTTAAACGAAAACTTTCTCGAATTACTCGTTTAATTCTATTTCTTTGAACAGCTAATTTAACTCTTTTTTTAGCTATAGCTAAACCCAAACGATTAAGTTTATTAGAATTTTGGATGACAAGAATTGTTATATGACTAGAACCAAAACGTAATGGTTTAGTAAATACTGATTGGAATTGACCGGGAGTCAACAAACGTGACTCCCGATTAAATTCATAAGTAACCATGGTAGTTACTCGAACTCTATTTGATAAATCAAAAAAGAGATTATGCGCTTAAGCTTGCACGGCCTTTAGCACGACGACGTGCAATAACTGCACGACCGTTCTTAGTTGCCATACGAGCACGAAAGCCGTGGTTGCGTTTACGCTTTAATACACTAGGTTGAAATGTTCTTTTCATTACGCTAATCCGTCGGTTGTTGTTGCCCTGGCAAGTCGCCTTAAAATGAGCACACTGGTCTAAAAAAGAGGCAGAATTATATACAGATTAATTGTAGGCGTCAACATGAACTATAGGTATTTTTTCAAAGGATCCTTAGCTGATCTTTCGTATTAAATATTAAGTATCCACAGTTTCATCACATATAACCTTTTTTATTAACTATTTCAGAGGGTTTTTATGTGATTAGTCTTGGTTTTTAACATCAAAATATTATTATTATTGAATTATTAATTGTATTATAATTATATAGTTAATAGTATTTTTAGCGGGTTTATTGGTTTATTGTAAATGTCAATATTGAACTTGTGGATAACTACGTAGATAATGCTATTTATAGATAATTTTTTTAACAGTTTTCCGCTATTTTATATTACTTCAATTTTTTATTAATGAGTAAAAATTAAATATAGCATCTTAGGAGTTTTGGTTGGATCAATCACATTGGCAACGTTGTCTGTCTATCTTACAAGAAGAATTGCCTGCTCAACAATTTAGTATGTGGATTCGCCCACTTCAATGCATTATAGATAACAATGTTGTAACACTGTTTGCACCTAATCGATTTGTATTAGATTGGGTAAGAGATAAATATTTGAATCGTTTGAATGAATTGGTTTCTTTAAATGATCCTACAAATCCACCTATGTTACGCTTTGATGTTGGTAGTATTCCTACTAATAATGCAGACCAAGTGGTAAGTAAAGCACCTACACCGCAATCGAGTACGGTTAAAAAATCTAAAGCACCTTCAGAAACGACTTTACCTAAAACAGCCAACGTTCGTGATAAATATACCTTTGATAACTTCGTGGAAGGTAAATCTAATCAATTGGCTAGAGCAGCAGCTTCACAAGTAGCTGACAATCCTGGTTCAGCTTACAATCCATTATTTATTTATGGTGGTACTGGTTTAGGTAAGACCCATTTATTACACGCTGTTGGCAATGGTATTTTAGCTAATAATCCTGATGCAAAAATAGCCTATATGCATTCAGAACGTTTCGTTCAAGATATGGTTCGTGCCTTGCAAAACAATGAAATGGAAAAGTTTAAACAATTTTATCGTTCTGTTGATGCATTATTGATTGATGATATTCAATTCTTTGTTGGTAAAGATCGCACTCAAGAAGAATTTTTCCATACATTCAATGCTTTACTTGAAGGTAATCAACAAATAATTTTAACGAGTGATCGTTATCCTAAAGAAGTTGATGTTGAAGACAGATTAAAATCTCGTTTTGGTTGGGGGTTAACTATTGCAATTGAACCTCCCGAATTAGAAACGCGTGTTGCTATATTAAAGCGTAAAGCAGAAGAGAGTAATATTAATTTAGCTGACGAAGTTGCATTTTTTATTGCTAAACGCCTTCGCTCTAATGTTCGCGAACTTGAAGGTGCTTTAAATAGAGTTGTTGCTAATGCTAATTTTACCGGTAGAGCTATAACAATAGATTTTGTTCGTGAGGCTTTACGGGATTTACTTGCACTTCAAGATAAACTTGTCACAATTGATAACATACAAAGAACAGTCGCTGAATATTATAAAATTAAAGTTTCAGATTTGTTATCTAAAAGACGTAATAGATCTGTTGCACGTCCAAGACAAATTGCTATGGCACTTTCTAAAGAACTGACAAATCATAGCTTACCTGAAATTGGCGATGCTTTTGGCGGGAGAGATCATACAACTGTTTTACATGCATGTCGTAAAGTTAAATCTTTGAGAGAAGAAACTCACGACATAAAAGAAGATTATTCAAACTTGATAAGAACACTTTCATCTTAATTAGTTAATTAAAATTTTTATAGGTATAAAAATGAAGTTTTCAATAAATAGGGAATCACTTTTAAAACCGTTGTTACTTGTTTCTGGCGCTGTTGAAAGAAAAAGTACATTACCCATTTTAAGTAATGTATTGTTAGAGGTTAGTGGGCAGTCACTTACCCTAACAGCCACAGATTTAGAGCTTGAAATGGTTTCTTATGCACAAATTGATAACCATGCACAAGATGCTAAAGTTACCATTCCCGCTAGAAAACTTTTAGATATTTGTAAAAGCTTACCTGACGATTCTCTTTTGGAGTTTGAGTTAGAAAACGAAATAATTAAAATTTCTACAGGCAGAAGTAAATATACACTTTCTACATTATCTGCTGATGACTTTCCAAATATTGAAGAATGGCAAGGTGATGTAGAATTTCAATTATTGAAATCAGAATTTTTAAGACTTATTGAAAGTACACATTTCTCGATGGCGAATCAAGATGTTCGTTATTACTTAAATGGAATGTCTATTGAGACGGAAGGAAACGAAATTCGTTCTGTTGCAACAGACGGTCACCGTTTAGCAATTTGTAAAATTTCAAACGACACTTTAGCCTTACCGACCAGACAAGTCATAGTACCCCGTAAAGGAATTTTAGAAATAATAAGATTACTTGATCCATTAGAAGAAACGGTAAAAGTATTTCTAGGCTCTAACCATATCCGTATTATTGATACTGAGTTTTCATTTACGAGTAAGTTAGTTGATGGTCGTTTCCCTGATTATAGAAGAGTGTTACCACGTAACGGTGATAAAATTTTACAAACTAGTCGTGAAGAAATGAGACAAGTTTTATCTCGTGCCGCTATATTATCAAATGAAAAATTTAGAGGAGTAAGACTTAATTTTTCAAGCTCTGAACTCAAAATTACAGCTAATAACCCTGAGCAAGAACAAGCTGAAGAAGTTGTTGAGATTGACTTTCCGTTTGAAGATGTAGAAGTGGGTTTTAATGTAAGTTATGTATTAGACGTACTTAATGCGATAAAAGATACTAATGTTAAATTTACTCTTGCTGATGCGAATAGTAGTGTAGTTATTGAAGGTGCTGATACTGGTGAAGCAACGTATGTTGTTATGCCTATGCGTTTGTAATGAGTGTAGTTCGATTAATTACTAGTAATTTTCGTAATATTGAACAATGTAAAACAGATTTACATCCATATTTAAATTTTTTAATTGGTGACAATGGCAGTGGAAAAAGCAGCTTTTTAGAAGCTATATTTTTTCTTGGCCATGGTAAATCTTTTAGAACAACCAAAGTTGAAAATTTAGTTTCATTTGAACAATCTACTTTTGTTGTTAGCGTTAAAGATGATCAAGATACACAAATAGGTATTTCCAGAGATTTTATTTCAAATCAAACAGAAATAAAAATTAATGGTCAAAGGCACACTAAATTATCCGAACTTGCTAAAAATATTGCTGTTCAGATTATTACACCAGAAAGTTTTAAATTATTTTTTGGTGGACCTAAAGAAAGAAGACGTTTTGTTGATTTAGGATTGTTTCACGTGGAACAATCTTTTTCTACAGAATGGAAAGAGTTTAGCCGTATTCTAAAACAAAGAAATGCTTATCTTAGATCAGGTCATAATTTAGATGGAATTAAATATTGGGATGAAGTTTTTTGTATTCATTCTAATAACGTTTCTGAATTAAGAATTAAATATGTAAATAGTTTTAAAGAAGAGTTTTTAATTTGGTCTCAGTTATTATTACCCGATATATACAAAAATATAGAGATACAATATTTTCAAGGTTGGAAACAAAATACTAAGCTTGAAGATGTTTTACAAAGTAATCGTACCCGTGAAATTACGCTAGGATACTCAATTTCAGGGACTCATAAATTTGATGTGCGATTTCTTATGAAAAAACAACCAATAGAAAATCAACTTTCTAGAGGGCAACAAAAGTTGTTTTTACTCGCTTTAACTTTTGCTCAAGCAAAACTTATAGAAAAAGTAAAACGAGTAAAACCAATTTTATTGATAGATGATGTTGGGGCAGAGCTAGATTCTCAATCAAGAACTGTTTTGAACGAAGCCATCAATCAACTAAATTGCCAAGTAATTATTACAGCAATAGATAAAGTCGCGATTGAACCTTTGGTTCCTGATGACCTTAATTACAAAATGTTTCACGTGAAACATGGTAAAATTTTTGAAATGAGTGAAATAGGCTAATAGCTATGACAATAGAAAATGAATATGATTCGGCCAGTATAAAAGTACTAAAAGGTCTAGATGCAGTTCGTAAAAGACCCGGTATGTATATAGGTGATACAGATGATGGATCTGGATTACATCATATGGTGTTTGAAGTTTTAGATAACTCAATTGATGAAGCATTGGCAGGTCATTGTAGTGAAATTGTAGTAAGAATACATGTAGATGGCTCAGTATCAGTAAGAGATGATGGTCGTGGTATTCCTACAGAATTACATCCTGAAGAAGGTGTATCAGCAGCAGAAGTTATTATGACTGTTCTACATGCCGGAGGTAAATTTGGTGGTGAAGATTCTGGTTATAAAGTTTCGGGTGGTTTGCATGGTGTTGGGATTTCAGTTGTAAATGCTCTCAGTGATAAATTAAAACTTAACATACGTCGGGCTGGTAAACTTTATGAGCAAACTTATCATCATGGTGAGCCTGAAGCTCCATTAGCTGAAATCGGTGTTAGTGATAAAACAGGAACAGAAGTAAGATTTTGGCCAAGCTCAAAAACATTCTCTGATGTTCTATTTCATTATGACTTACTTGTTAAGCGTATACGTGAACTTTCATTTCTTAACTCAGGTGTATCAATAAAAT
This sequence comes from Pseudocolwellia agarivorans, assembly GCF_002000085.1. GTDB lineage: Bacteria > Pseudomonadota > Gammaproteobacteria > Enterobacterales > Alteromonadaceae > Pseudocolwellia > Pseudocolwellia agarivorans. Next base: position 26,303 of record NZ_MUZU01000005.1, on the reverse strand, counting down.
TAATTGATGACAGAGAAGAAGGTAAAGAAGATCACTTCCATTTTGAAGGTGGTATTCAAGCATTTGTTGATTACTTAAATACAAATAAAACACCTGTAAACGAAGAAATATTTTATTTTGATTTAGCTAAAGACGATGGAATTATTGTAGAAGTTGCTATGCAATGGAACGACGGATTCCAAGAAAATATTCATTGTTTTACTAACAATATTCCACAACGTGACGGTGGTACTCACTTAAGCGGATTTAGAACAGCATTAACCAGAACACTCAATAGTTATATGGTTAAAGAAGGCCTGAACAAAACTAAAAAAGGTGGCAGTACCGAAACAAATGCATCAGGTGATGATGCTCGTGAAGGTTTAACCGCTGTAATTTCTGTAAAAGTACCTGACCCTAAATTTTCATCGCAAACTAAAGACAAGCTAGTTTCTTCAGAAGTTAAAACGGCCGTTGAACAAGCTATGGGTGAAAAGTTAGGTGAATATTTATTAGAAAAGCCAGCTGTTGCTCGTACAATTATTATGAAGATTGTTGATGCGGCAAGAGCTCGTGAAGCTGCTCGTAAAGCACGTGAAATGACCCGACGTAAAGGTGCTCTAGATATTGCAGGTTTACCAGGTAAGTTAGCAGATTGCCAAGAAAAAGATCCTGCATTATCTGAACTATATATAGTGGAAGGGGACTCTGCTGGCGGATCAGCCAAGCAGGGACGAAACAGAAAAAACCAAGCAATACTTCCACTAAAAGGTAAAATATTAAACGTAGAAAAAGCTCGTTTTGATAAGATGATATCTTCACAGGAAGTCGGAACGCTAATCACTGCATTAGGCTGTGGTATTGGTAGAGATGAATATGATCCAGATAAATTAAGATATCACAGTATCATTATCATGACCGATGCTGATGTCGATGGTTCGCATATACGTACTTTATTACTAACATTCTTCTATCGTCAAATGCCTGAAATAATGGAGCGTGGTTATATTTATATTGCACAACCTCCTTTATATAAAGTTAAAAAAGGTAAGCAAGAAAGGTATATTAAAGACGATGAAGGTTTAACAGAATACTTAACTACGCTTGCTTTAGATAACGCAGAGTTACATGTCAATGAATCTGCACCTGCAATATCTGGTGCTGCATTAGAAACATTAGTGAATCAGTACAGAAAAACAATGGATACAATTAAACGTGTATCAAGACAAATTCCAGCTGATATTTTAGAAAAAATGATTTACTCAAAACCTATCCTTAAAGAAGATTTTAATGATGAAGGTAAAGTAGACATATGGACTGCTGATTTACTTAAACAGTTAGATGACCAAGATGGTAATGGTTCAATTTACTCTGTTGTTGTTAAAAAAGATCCAGAAAGACAAATATTTTACCCGAGCTTTATCGTACGTAAACATGGTATTGATACTGAATATAACTGTAGTTATGAATTTATTGAGTCTAATGAATTTAAAGAAATAGTTGATTTAAATACCTCAATTAATGGTTTAATTGAAGAAGGTGGCTATGTAAAACGTGGTGAAAAAATTAAGCCTGTATCTGAGTTTGAAGAAGCTCTTAACTGGTTGATGGCTGAATCTAAACGTGGTCAATATATACAACGCTATAAAGGATTGGGTGAAATGAACCCTAGCCAATTGTGGGAAACTACAATGGATCCTGAAACACGCAGAATGCTACGAGTAACAATTGAAGATGCAATTGCTGCTGATCAACTGTTTACAACGCTAATGGGTGATCATGTAGAACCTAGAAGAAACTTTATTGAAGAGAATGCTCTTAAAGTAGCTAACTTAGATATATAGTAAAATTTAATTAAATCAATATTATAAAAACCATTCTTATAAAAAGAATGGTTTTTTTTTAACTTAATCATATCACTATTAATTTTTATATATAAATATTGATGTCCGGGTGTTGATTTCAACACTAATAAATTAAAGAATAAAAATAATTAATAAATATGTGCTACATGGCTAGGCTAACAAAAGCACAATGCGTATAATTGCTAACAAAATATAAACTTATAACCCTATTGAAAACTGGATATTCATGAGTACGTTTAATATAAAAACATTTCAAGGTTTAATCTTACAGTTACAAGATTATTGGGCAAGACAAGGCTGCGTAATTATTCAGCCTTTGGATCTAGAGGTAGGAGCGGGAACTTTCCATCCTATGACTTTCTTACGAGCTATTGGTCCTGAGCCAATGAGTAGCGCGTATGTGCAACCTTGTAGACGTCCTACTGATGGTCGCTATGGTGAAAATCCTAATAGACTTCAACATTACTATCAATTTCAAGTAATGTTGAAACCATCGCCAAAAAATATCCAAGAGTTATATTTAAACTCTTTGAAAGAGTTAGGTATAGATCCGTTAGTACATGATATTAGATTTGTAGAAGATAACTGGGAATCACCAACGTTAGGTGCTTGGGGTCTAGGTTGGGAAATTTGGTTAAATGGTATGGAAGTTACCCAATTTACTTATTTTCAACAAGTAGGTGGATTGGAGTGTGCACCAGTAACTGGTGAAATTACTTATGGTTTAGAGCGTTTAGCTATGTACATACAAAATGTTGATAGTATTTATGACCTAGTGTGGACTGATGGCCCGATGGGGAAAGTACTATATGGTGACATTTTTCATCAAAACGAAGTTGAACAATCAACTTATAACTTTGAACATGCAGATGTAGATGCACTATTTAAACAATTCGATCAATGTGAGCTAGAAAGCCAGCGTTTAAATGAAGCTAATTTACCATTACCAGCTTACGAGCAAGTAATGAAAGCATCACATGCATTTAACCTTTTAGATGCTCGTCATGCGATTTCTGTGACGGAAAGACAGCGTTATATATTACGAGTAAGAGCATTATCTAAAGCATGTGCTGAATCTTATTATGCTAAACGTGAAGAACTCGGTTTTCCACTTTGCAAAAATCAAACATCTAAAGTGGGGCAGGAGTAACCGATATGTCTAAAGAAACATTATTAATAGAATTAGGTACTGAAGAGTTACCACCAAAGAGTTTAAAAACGCTGGCTATTACTTTTTTTGAGCAAATTAAATCTCAATTAGATAGTGCTAATTTAACGTATAGCGATATTAAATGGTTTGCTACTCCTAGACGATTAGCGGTTAAAGTTATCGATTTGGATGAAAAGCAAGAAGATAAAGAAATTGAAAAAAGAGGCCCTGCAGTTAATGTTGCTTTTGATGAGGCTGGAAAAGCAAGTAAAGCTGCTGAAGGTTGGGCACGTTCAAATGGCATAACCGTTGAGCAAGCTGAACGATTAAAAACAGATAAAGGTGAATGGTTACTACATAAAGCTATTCAAGCAGGTAAATCTGTTGATGAATTAATTCCAGCTTTTGTTAATCAAGCAATTAGCAAACTGCCTATTCCTAAACCAATGCGTTGGGGGAGTACTAGAACTCAATTTATCAGACCTGTTCATACTTTAGTTATGCTTTATGGTTCAAAAATTATTGCAGGTGAAAGCTTAGGTGTATCATCAAATAATCTTGTTACAGGACATAGATTCCACCATCACGGTTTAGTGACTATTGATCATGCTAACAACTATGAATCGCTGATGCACAGTGCTTATGTTATGGTTGATTATGATAAACGTCAGCAACTTCTTTTAGAGCAAATAAAAGTAGTGGCTGAGGAGATCAACGGTGTACCACTTTTAGACGACGACCTGATTGATGAAGTAACAGCTTTGGTTGAGTGGCCTGTTGCTTTAGTGGGAAGTTTTGATGAAGATTTTTTAAATGTTCCACCTGAGCCTTTAATTTATTCAATGAAAGACCATCAAAAATATTTTCCTGTAAATGGTAAAGATGGAAAATTATTAAATCAGTTTATCTTTATTACCAACATTGAAAGTAAAGATCCAAATCAAGTCATATTTGGTAATGAGAAAGTTATTCGACCACGTTTAGCTGATGCAGAGTTCTTTTTTAAAACTGATAAAAAACAAACGCTTGAAAGTAGGTTGGCTAGTTTAGAATCGGTATTGTTTCAAAAGCAATTAGGTACGCTTAAAGCTAAATCAGAACGTATTGCAGCGTTAAGTGAGTTTGTGGCAAGTAAGCTTGGCGAAAATACTACTGATGCGAATAGAGCTGGATTACTCAGTAAAACAGACTTAATGTCTGAAATGGTATTAGAATTCCCACAGGTACAAGGTACTATGGGAAAATACTATGCACAGCATGACGGTGAAAATGATGCTGTTGCTCAAGCATTAGAAGATCAATATAAACCTAGGTTTTCAGGTGATACATTACCTGAAGGTAATATCGGCTGTACTGTAGCAATAGCAGATAAAATTGATACTTTAGTTGGGATTTTTGGTATTAACCAACAACCTAAAGGCGACAAAGACCCATTTGCACTACGCCGAGCAGCTATAGGTTTGATCCGTATTATTATTGAAAAACAGCTTAACTTAGATATTGCGGATCTATTAACTAAAAGTATTGAACTTTATGGTGCAAAATTAACAAATGATAATACACTTGAGCAAGTCATTGAATTTGTATTAGGTCGTTATAAAGCGTATTACCAAGAACAAAATATTAGTGTAGATGTAATTCAAGCAGTATTAAATAATTCACCAACAGCGCCATTAGATTTTGATAAGCGTATTCATGCGGTAACACACTTTAAACAATTGCCTGAAGCAGTAACTCTTGCTGCAGCAAATAAACGTGTTGGTAATATTTTAGCTAAGTTTGAAGGTGAATTATTTACTAGCGTAAATGCCGACTATGCTTGTGAATCAGCAGAAACAGACTTGTTAGCTATTTTTGAGCAAGTAAGTGCTAAAGTTAAACCATTAACCGATGCTAAAGAATACCAAGCTGCATTGTCTGAATTAGCCTTATTAAGAGATCCTGTTGATACCTTCTTCGATAATGTGATGGTAATGGCTGATGATGAAAACGTGAAAGTGAATCGTTTAACATTATTAAACGATATTCGTAATAGCTTTTTGGCAATAGCTGATATTTCAGTACTCCAATAAACTTACGTAATTAAAGTATATAATTTCAAAAGGAAGCTTTATGCTTCCTTTTTTGTTTTTGAAATATTGAGTTGTATGCTTATTGTTTTTTTATTAAATAACAATAAGGTTTGTCATTAACCTTCATACTAAGCAATTCATGATCCATAAATCTGCAAAAACTTGGAATATCCCGAGTCGTAGAAGGGTCGTCAGCGGTGATCAATAACGTTTCACCTACTTCCAGCTGTCTTATTTTTTTTCTAATCATCATCACAGGCTCTGGGCATCGTAAACCAATTGTATCTAATTGGTGATTAGCTTTTTCAAATAACTGGTTTGTTTGTTCAGTCATCTAACACTCTAAAGTAGGGTAAAAGTCGGCTAATTTTAAACTTAGCGTTATTTTAATCAACCATTAATCAACTTTATAAAATAAAAATATTTACGTTTAGATAGAGATATAAAAGAGGAGAAATCAAAAAAGTGACATAAAATCTATATAAGGTTATTGAGTTCGGTTATTTAGTTACAAAAAACCATTAAAAATAATTATTTAACCTTGATTTATAAAGCGTCGCATGAATAATCTATAGTTAGTTTATCTCTTTACTTTTTAAGGCTTGGGCCAAGTTGTTTTTAAAAAATGTTTTATTCGTTTTTATTCTTTTATCGAGTTTTATAGTTAACGCTGTTGAAAATACCGCTTTTCGTAAAATGTATTTAGATGCAGAAAAACAAATATGGTTATCTAAACCTGATGAATTTAAAAAGCTGTATCAACAATTACATTATTACCCATTACAGCCATATTTAGATCAACAGCGCTTAATGCATAAAATAAGCATTACTGATGGTAAAGAAATAACAACGTTTCTAGATAAATACCAAGGTACTCCACTTGATTGGCCGTTAAGAAAAAAATGGTTAGAATATTTAATTGATAATAAACAGGAAAGTTTATTTTTATATCATTATAAATCATCAAGCAGTGCAACATTAAATTGTGCGTATTATCGTTATAGCTTAAAAAAAGGCGTTGCTGAAAAAACTATTCTCCCTAAAGTAACCAAACTTTGGACGGTAGGTAAATCGCAACCTAAGATTTGCGATCCCTTATTTAAAAAATGGCAAAAGGCTGGTTATAGAACTGAAAGCATTATTTGGGAACGTATAGGTAAAGCAGCAGATGGTGGTGAACACACGCTATTACCATATTTAACAACATTGCTACCTAATTCTCAAAAATATTTAGGTAGCTTATGGCATAAAGTTAGACGCAATCCTGCTTATATCCTTCGTAGTAATGTCTTTAAAAAATTCAACGAACGTGAAGCTGAAATTTTTACTTATGGCGTAAAGCGACTTATTTGGCGAGAGCCTGACAAAGCGATTGATATCTTTACTAAGTTAAAAACTAAATTAAAGTTAACTAGCGTACAACAAAAAGAGATAACACAAAGCTTTGCATTATCTTTAGCAAATAAAAATCATCCTAAAGCTCAAAAGTGGCTACATATGGTTGATGAGGATTTTCTTAATGAGAGTGTTGTACAGTGGAGAATTGCTGACGTATTGAGAAAGCAAAACTGGGAACTTATTTTAAGAGAGTTAGAGAGTTTTCCTAAAGCTTTGCACCAGACGAAACAATGGCAGTACTGGCACAGTAGAAGTTTGATAGAAACCAATAATAAAGAGCAAGGCGTCGCGGCATTAAAACAGTTAGCTAATACACGCCATTATTATGGATTTTTAGCCGCCGGTTATTTAAACATCCCTTTTAATTTGCAAGATGAACCCATTAAAACCACAGAGATTGAAAAAAATACGCTATTACAGCACTCCGCAGCTAAACGTGCCTTCGAGTTGTTTCATATTGGTAAATATAGTGATGCAAGAAAAGAATGGAATTACTGGTTATCTCAGTTAAATGATCATGACAAGTTGATAGCTTCAACAATTTCTTATGATGAAAAATGGTTTGACCGCGCTATTTTTACTTTATCCAAAGTAGGGTATTTGAATGATGTTGATTTAAGATTTCCTTTAGCTTTTCACAAAAATATTACCAAATATTCCAAGAAAAATAATATAGATCCTGCATGGGCTTTTGCTATTGCACGTAGAGAAAGTTCGTTTATGCCTGACGCTAATTCAGGTGTTGGAGCAAAAGGCTTAATGCAAATAATGCTAGGAACAGCTAAACAGTTAGAGCGTAAAAGGGTATCAACTAAATATCTTCTCAATGCAAAAAATAACATAAAGCTTGGTACTAAATACTTAAAAATACTCTCAGATCAATATAAAGGCAATAATGTATTAGCAACGGCATCATACAATGCAGGACCACATAGAGTTAAAAAGTGGGCGAAAGAAGCGAAAGGAATGCCTATTGATATGTGGATTGAAACCATACCTTTTAAAGAAACGCGTGAGTATGTAAAAAGTGTTATGGCATATCAACAAATTTATCAGCATAAAATTGGTAAAAAAGAACCTTTATTTGCCGACCTAGTTAAAAATAAAATTTAGGATAAAACAGCTATTCTTATCGTTGAATAGCTGTAAATATAAATATAGAGTCTCATTCTAGTGTTACAATATAGGAAACGTTTCACGGAATTGATCAAATGAAAATGAATGAGTTACTAAAACATTATCCTGCCCATATAGCTGAACTACAAAAAAGAAGTAAAAGCGCATTACAAAGAGATAACCTCCAAGGGTTGGTTATTCATTCTGGACAAGAGATCAAAGTTTTTCTTGATGACTATGGTTATCCCTTTAAAGTAAACCCTCATTTTAAAGTATGGTTACCACTTACTAATTTACCTAACTCATGGTTAATTGTGAATGGTGAAGACAAACCAACACTTATTTATTATCAACCTGTAGATTTTTGGCACAAAGTGGAAGTGTTAGAAGATAATTATTGGAACGAGCATTTCAATATAAAAATTATTACAAATGCCACTGACGTTGATAAGTTATTGCCTTACGATAAAAAAGGCTTTGCTTATATAGGTGAACATATTGAAGTAGCAAAGGCTTTGGGTTTTGAATCAATTAATCCAGAGTCGCCATTAAATTATATTCATTATCATAGAGCCTATAAAACAAAATATGAACAAGAGTGTATGCGCTGTTCAAATGCTATTGCTGTAAAAGGGCATAAAGCCGCTAAAGCTTTATTCTTAGAGGGGGCGTCAGAGTTTGATATTCAACAAGCTTATTTAAAAGCAACAGAACATACATGTAATGATACACCTTACGGCAATATTGTTGCTCTGAATAAAAATGCTTCAATTTTACACTATACAGCATTAGAAAAATTGGTACCTCAAGCACATCGATCTTTCCTAATAGATGCTGGTGCTAGTTTTAATGGTTATGCCTCCGATATTACTCGTACCTATTCTTTTAAACGTGACAAATTTGCTGAACTGATCACTCGTATGAATACTTTAATGCTTAATGCCGTAGATGGTCTTAAACCGGGTGTGAACTATGTTGATTTGCATATTCAAACGTATAAAGATATAGGTAATGTTTTAGCTGAGTTTGGTTTTATTAATGTAACCGCAGAACAAGCTTTTGAAGCGGGCATTATTTCTACCTTTTTTCCTCATGGATTAGGTCATCATTTAGGTCTACAAACTCATGATGTTGGTGGGTTTATGGCTGATGAACGAGGTACGCATGTAGCTTCACCTGATGAACATCCCTTCTTAAGAACATCGCGAGTTATTGAAGTTAATCAGGTGTTTACTATTGAACCTGGACTTTATTTTATTGATTCTTTATTAGGGGATTTAAAGGCCTCTAAACATTCATCAATGGTTAACTGGAGTGCTGTTGAAGAAATGCGAGTGTATGGCGGCATTAGAATTGAAGATAATATTATTGTGCATCAACTTCATAACGAAAATATGACTAGGGACTTAGAACTGTAGCTTGTGTCAAAATCGTATTTAGTTGCCAAAAATAATGTTATTGAGGAAGTTGTTGTTAACCGCAGTCGGTTTATTTGTTATTTAACGCCGTGTTCATCAATTGATACGGTAAAAACATTTTTGAAAGAACTTCAGCAACAACATCCTCAAGCATCCCATCATTGCTATGCTTATTTATCTGAAAGAGCCGATAGTAGTCAACACTATGGCTTTTCAGATGATGGAGAACCTTCTGGCACAGCAGGAAGACCTATGCTGTCTGCGCTACAAGGACATGGGGTAGGTGAGATTTGTGCTGTTGTTGTTCGTTATTTTGGTGGTACAAAGTTAGGAACTGGTGGTTTACAAAGAGCTTATGGTGCCAGTGTTCGTCAAGCATTAACCCTGTTAACGAGTAAAACTAAAATACCTATGGTTTCTAGAACGCTAGCGTGTCAATATACTCAAATAAACGACGTACTACATGTTATTGATAAGTCAGAGGGTATTGTTGTTGAGCAAGAGTTTTTAGAGCATATTGAATTATTAGTTAAATTGCCTGAAGACAACCTTGAAGTAACCGAACAGCAAATACAAATTATTTCATCGGGTTCTATTACCTTGCGTAAAGTGAATACAACTGAAGATACTAAGTAACTTGATCTCGGTTTAATAGGTGTTTAGTAAATAGAAATATAACAAAAAATAATTTTTCTTAATTCAATGCAAATTTGGCGTCAATAGCAAGTCTATTGTAAGTAAATATAACGCAGAAATTAGGAAAATAGCTGCTAGATAAGCATTTGTTAAGCCGAGTTCAGGTTAAGTAGAGTCAGTTACTTAAATTTATTAATAAAACATTAAGAATAACGACAACAAAACGTGCAATACAAAAATATAATTCGAATTTTAGGGCTACTTGTTACCATACTTAGTGTGACTATGTTGCCACCGGCATTAATCTCTTTGTTATATAGAGATGGTGGTGGTTTATCCTTTTTAATGTCTTTTATCTTTTGTTTAGTTGTCGGTATTATTTCTTGGTATCCCAATAGGGAGTATAAAGGTGACTTAAGACCCAGAGAGGGTTTTTTAATTGTTGTACTTTTTTGGACCGTTTTAGCTAGCTTCTCTGCCATTCCTTTATTATTGCTTGAAACCCCTAATTTATCTTTTGCCGATGCCTTTTTTGAGTCTTTTTCGGGACTAACTACCACAGGCGCCACTATTTTAACAAAAATAGACGGTTTACCGCATGCTGTGTTGTGGTATCGCCAGCAATTACAGTGGTTAGGTGGTATGGGGATTATTGTGTTAGCCGTAGCTGTTCTTCCTATGCTTGGCGTTGGTGGTATGCAACTTTATAGAGCTGAAACTCCTGGGCCAGTCAAAGATTCAAAAATGACACCAAGAATTGCCGATACTGCCAAGCATTTATGGTATATATATCTTTCTTTAACCATTCTTTGTTCGCTATGTTATTGGCTGGCGGGGATGTCAACATTTGACGCCATTTGTCATGCGTTTTCCACCATCGCAATAGGTGGTTTTTCTACGCATGATGCAAGTATGGGGGCTTTTGGTAGTCCACTAATTAACTTTATTTGTGTATTCTTTTTATTAGTTGCTGGTGTTAACTTTGCGCTTCATTTTGCTGTATTGCACAGTAAATCGTTACGTAATTATTTTTATGATCCTGAGTTTAAAGTTTTTATTGCTATTCAATTTGTTTTAACGGCAATTTGTTTTATTGTGTTATTGGCACATAATACATATAGCAATGAATGGCAGGCTTTAGATCAAGCGTTATTTCATGCGGTATCTATGAGTACCACCGCGGGCTTTGCCACATCGGTGCCTATTGTTGATGGTGTTACACCTGTTTCATTTGCTGGCTGGCCAACCTTATTACCTTTGCTTCTTATATTTTCAAGCTTTATTGGTGGTTGTGCTGGTAGTACTGGTGGTGGAATGAAAGTTGTTCGTATTCTTTTATTATACTTACAAGGCTTTAGAGAGCTTAATAAGTTAGTTCACCCTAAAGCTATTTTTACCATTAAATTAGGTAAAAAAGCATTGCCAGATAAGGTTGTTCAAGCTATTTGGGGATTCTTTTCAGCTTATACTGCTGTATTTGTTGTGTGTATGTTGTTATTACTTGCTTCGGGAGTTGATAACATTACCGCGTTTACAGCGGTTGCTGCTTGTTTAAATAATTTAGGTCCCGGATTGGGAGAGGTGGCGACTAACTTTTCAAGTCTTGGTGACTTTAGTAAGTGGGTGCTTATAGTTGCTATGTTATTTGGGCGACTTGAAATATTTACTCTACTTGTTTTATTCACGCCAGCATTCTGGCGATCTTAAGTTTAGCTATTAGTAAAAACTAAGCGCATCAAGTTGAAATAAAGCTTCTACTTCAGAGATATAACGTTTATTAACTAAAAATATAATAACTTGGTCGTTAGACAAAATTTTAGTTTTCGAATGAGCAATAATAACTTCGTTTCCTCTTACTATTGCTCCTATATTTACACCCGGAGGAAGTTTTAAGGTTTTAACGGTACGACCTACAACCTTAGATGACTTTTCATCACCTTGGGCCGCTATTTCAATTGCCTCAGCAGACCCCCCTCGTAAACTATATACATTAGCTATATTACCACGGCGTACATGAGTTAATAACGCTGAAATAGTTGCGTGTTGTGGTGATATTGCAATATCAATATTACTGCCGTGTAGTAAGTCTACATAAGCTTCACGCTGAATAAGTACCATAGCTTTTCTTACGCCTAAGCGCTTAGCTAATAATGAAGACATGATATTGGCTTCATCATCATTAGTTACTGCGATAAATACATCAAAGTGATCTATATGCTCTTCAAGCAGTAGCTCTTGATCGGAAGAGTCGCCAGTAAATACAAGGGTATCATTTAATTCAGATGCTAAATATTCTGCACGTTCAGGCGAACGCTCAATCAATTTTACTTGATGGTTTTTTTCTAATATACGCGCTAAACCAGAACCTATGTTACCGCCACCAGCAATCATAATACGTTTATAGGCGGGTTCTAACTTTTGAAGTTCGTTCATTACCGCACGAATATGAATACTTGCTGCGATAAAAAATACTTCATCATCGGCTTCAATGATTGTGGTGCCTAGAGGCCTGATCGGTTTACCGTTTCGGTAAATAGCAGCAACACGAGTATCTACATTAGGAATGTGTTCTTTAATGGTAGAAAGAGCATGGCCTACTAATAATCCACCATAATAAGCTCTAACAGCAACTAAACTGACTTTTCCATCAGCAAACTCTAATACTTGTAAAGCGCCAGGGTAATCAATTAAACGTGCTATATCACGGGTTACGAGTTGTTCAGGTGCAATAATATGATCAACAGGAATGTTTTCGTTTTGAAATAATTGATCTTGATATTTAAGTATTTTAGAAGAGCGAATACGAGCAATTTTGGTACTGGTTCTAAATAACGAATAACAAATTTGACAAGCAATCATATTAATTGCGTCATCACTTGTTACCGCAATAACTAAATCAGCGTCTTCGATACCTGCTTTGATTAAAACATCGGGATGAGAACCTTGCCCTTGAACCACTTGAAGATCCATTTTGTCTTGTAGTTCGAGCAAGGTTTCATTGTTGATATCAATAAGGGTAATTTCGTTTTCTTCTCTAACTAAGTTTTCAGCTAGTGTTCCACCTACTTGCCCTGCGCCAATAATAACTATTTTCATTTTATTGTTCTTTTTTGACTAATTTAGCGTAGTAAAAACCATCCATCGAATGCTCATTAGGCAATATTTGCCAACCAACATCAGCATCATTATCTGTAATTGAAATATGTTCTACGTCATTATTATTTTCAATAAAACGTTGAACTTGTAGGTTATTCTCTTCAGGTAAAATACTACAAGTTGCATACAGCAAAGTACCACCTGGCTTGAGTAATGACCATATGTTTTTTAGTATTTGTGCTTGTAGTTCTGTTAACTTTTCAATGTCGTTAGCTTTGCGAAGCCATTTTATATCAGGGTGTCTTCGAATAACGCCTGTACCTGAACATGGTGCATCAAGTAATATTTTGTCGTAAAGGTTTCCATCCCACCAATCTTTGCTGGCGGCATCACCCGTAATAACTTTAGCTTTAAGCTGTAAACGCGCTAAGTTTTCATTAACTCGCACAAGACGGTTTTCATCTATATCAATTGCTGTCATATTTGCTAGGTTAGGTACTCGTTCTAGCATATGACAGGTTTTTCCGCCGGGAGCTGCGCAGCAATCAAGTACGTTGTCAGCTTCTTTGCAATCAAGGAGTATTGCAGCTTGTTGTGCAGCGCCATCTTGTATAGATACGTGACCTTGCGCAAATCCAGGGAGCTTTTCTACACCAACAGCTTGGTTAAGTTTAATGGCTTGGCTTTTTGGGTCTACGTATTCAAAGGCAATATCTGTGTTATTGAGTTGTTCAAGGTAGCTGTCTATAGAGTTATGCTGTTGGTTTACCCTAAGCCACATAGGCGGTCGTTCTTGGTTAGCTATTAAAATACTTTGCCATTGTTCAGGGTAGGCAGCTTGAATTTTTTTAATAAACCAACCGGGATGATTATATTTAATAGGATCTGGTAATTCAGCTTGGGTTGTATTGGTTAATTGCTTTTCGACTTTTCGTTGATAATTACGTAAAACACCGTTAACTAGACCACCTAAATGTCTGTTTTTTAGAGCGTTTGCGGCTTCTACCGTTTCACTTACCGCAGCATGGTCTGGAATGCGCATGTATTTTAATTGATATATTCCTACTAACATCAAAAAATGAAATACACGTTGTTTTCCTTTTAATGGTTTTTCTATTAATTGTTGAACTTCGTTTTCTAATTCAGGTAAGTAGCGTAAAACGCCATAGCAAATCTCTTGTAGTAGGCCTTTATTTTTAAGATCAATTTTAGCCATTTGTTTAGGGAGTTCGTCACCTAAACTTCTTCCTTGATCTATTACAGCATAAGTACATTTAGCAGCAAGCGCTCTAATGTTAGTCGGCTTATTATTAGCCATTATTGTGCTCCTTGGTTTATAGAGGCTATACCTGTAATAGGTTGTCCTACAACAAACCAATCTGCTCTAGCATTAATAATATCGCTAACAGGTAGGGCTTTCTTGCCAGGAATTTGAAGTGTTTCTAATTGTATGGCTTGGTCAGCTGTGCCTGTTGCTACTAAAATTCCATTTTTATCTACAGACATAATAGTGCCTGCTGTTGCATTTGACTGTGTTTCAATAATACTTGCTTGCCAAATACGAATACGATGTTCTTTTTTTGACTTGCTTTCAATATAAGTAAATTGTGCAACAGGCCATGGAATATAAGCTCTAATTTTGCGGTGTAGTACTAAAGCGTTTTCGTTCCAGTTTAACTCAGCTTCGGCTTTGTCTAATTTAGCTGCATACGTTGATAGTTCGTGATTTTGTGGTTCGCGTGTATAAGCAGATGTGCTCATCAGTGTTAATGCATCGGTTAATGCTTTAGGGCCTGCGATAGCTAGTTTTTCATATAAACTTGCACTAGTATCTTTAGTGGTAATTTCGCAAGTCGCTGTAGATATCATATCACCAGTATCAAGACCTTTATCCATTTGCATAATGGTGACACCCGTTTTACTGTCGCCAGCTTCAAGTGATCGTTGAATAGGTGCTGCGCCACGCCATTTAGGCAAAATTGAGCCGTGTACATTAATACAGCCTAAGCGTGGTGTTTCTAATATCACTTCAGGGAGGAGGAGTCCGTAAGCAACAACAACCATAATGTCAGCGTTATAAGTGGCTAAATGTTGTTGATCTACAGTGTCTTTAAAGTTAATTGGTTGTTCTACGGGTAAGTTATGCTCTAAGGCTAACAGCTTGGTAGCACATGCCATCATTTTTTTACCACGACCTGCTGGTTTATCAGGAGGGCAATAAACAGCAACGACATTGTGTTCTGAATCGATTAATGCTTTTAGATGTTGTGCAGCAAAATCAGGTGTACCTGCAAATATGATATTAAGAGCTTTAGACAATTGACTTCCTAAATGTAGTGTTAGTTGGCGTTATTCAAACGCGCTTCTTTTTCAAGTTTCTTTTTTATACGCTGGCGCTTGAGCGGTGAAAGATAATCAACAAATAAAACGCCTTTTAAATGGTCAAGTTCATGTTGAATACAAATCGCTAATAATTCTTCGCCGTCTAAGGTAAATTCTTTACCATTAACATCAAGCGCTTTTACTGTTACTTTTGTGTGTCTATCAACTTTTGCATAATGACCAGGCACAGATAAACAGCCTTCTTCATTAATTAAAGTCTCTTCACTTTTCGCGATAATTTCAGGATTTATGAAGACAAGCGGATTTTCTTTATTTTCAGAGACATCCATTACAACGATCTGTTGGTGTATATCAACTTGAGTTGCTGCTAGACCGACACCGTTTTCGTCGTACATGGTTTCAAACATATCATCAACAATGCTTTTAATATTGTCGTTAACTTCAGTAACTTGTGTTGCTTTTGTTCTTAGTCTTTCGTCTGGAAAGCGTAAAACAGATAAAATAGCCATAATTTTCCAAAAGGGTTCGCGAAATTTCGCATAGAATGTTATGTTTCAATTTTAACTACTAATTTTAATTAATAATAGTGGTTTAGGATAAATGCTTAAGAATAGGAAGACTAGCATGCAAAAAAAGGTCTTATTAATAATAATTAGCTTACTTTTACCTATGAGCTTATTAGCGGATGAATTAACGTTAAATAAGAATGCCCCTAAATCTTATACCGTAGTAAAAGGTGATACGCTTTGGGATATTTCAGGTGTTTTTTT
Organism: Pseudocolwellia agarivorans; assembly: GCF_002000085.1. Classification (GTDB taxonomy): domain Bacteria; phylum Pseudomonadota; class Gammaproteobacteria; order Enterobacterales; family Alteromonadaceae; genus Pseudocolwellia; species Pseudocolwellia agarivorans. The sequence goes on along the minus strand of NZ_MUZU01000005.1, from coordinate 10,460 downwards.
AAAGCAGCCTTGGTTGTGGCCTAAGTTATGGCGAATTAATCCAGACATCAGTAATCCACACCTTATCTACCCAGGTGATGTTTTACGCCTAGTGTATGATAAAGACGGCAACCCTATGTTAGTAAGAGAGGGGGGGGGTAAACCTCAATTAAAGTGGTCTCCTAAAGTTAGAACCACGTTAAAAGATCATTCTCCTGTAAATACTATTCCTTTAAATATTATTGCTCCTTACATTAAGTATGATGCTCTTTTTTCAGAAGAAGAATATGAAAAGTTACCTTATATTCTAGGGAGTAACGAAGGTTTTAAATCAAGTATCGAAGGGTTTAATGTTTATGTTAATGGTGATTTAGATGTAGGCAAGAGCTATGCTATTTATGAAAAAGGCGATGAAGTTTTTGACCCTGAAACCTTTGAGAGTTTAGGATACTACGCACGTTTAGTTGGTACATCAAAAGCAATTAGAACAGGTGATATAAGTAAGAAAGAACCATCTACTCTTTATGTTGATAGCGCTAAGCGCGAAATACATTCTGGTGATTTTGTTGCCCCAATTAATGAAGGGCAAATGTTACCATCGTTCTTTACTATGCAAGCGGCTAAAACAACATTAACAGGCTCAATTGTAAAAGCATCATCTGATGCTCGTGAGTTTGGTAAGCTTGAAGTAGTTATGATCAACCGGGGCAAGCGAGACGATGTTCAATTGGGTGATGTATTGTCTGTTAGAAGACAAAGTCCTGCAGTTATTGAAACGGGTAAAGGGCCTATGTATAAAAAAGATAGTTCACGGTGGAATTTACTATCATCAGCAGAAGGTGAATATAATATGCCCGTTGAACCTGTAGGCAATATGATGGTCTTTAAAATTTACGATAAAGTGAGTATGGCATTAATCTTACGTACATCTAAACCTTTGAGGTTGTCTGATATAGTAACTGCACCATAAAATAATAATGCAAACAGCCTGATCTTAAGGAGAAGATATATGGCTACTGAAGTTACATCAACTACAAAAAAATCTAATGCACATTATTGGCTAGCGTTAAAGTTTATACCTCGGCTAGCCATTCATAAAAAGCTTCGTTTAGTTCAAGAGATTGGACTGATGAAGCTTTTTTCATCTGTAACATCGATACCTTCACTTCATTTAACAGAGAAACAACAGTCTGCTATTACTCATCCAGATTGGGATAAGATTAATAAAGTTATAACCGATAGTAAGCTATGTGGCAGTGATATCGTTTGTTTTGATGATGAAGAGTACCCAGAAAGGCTTAAGCAGATATATGATCCTCCGCTAGTTTTATTTACTCAAGGTAATAAACAGCTTCTGTTAGAACCTCAAATTGCTATTGTTGGTAGCAGGGGAGCTACACCTTTTGGACGAGAAAATGCTTTTGTTTTTGCTGGAGATTTAGTTAAAAAAAGTATTGTTATTACCAGTGGTCTGGCTTTAGGCATAGATGCCGAGGCACATAAAGGAGCACTTTTTAATAATGGTAAAACAATCGCTGTAGTTGCTACAGGTTTAGATCGCGTTTACCCAAGTAGACATAAAAAATTAGCTCACGACATAGTGAATAGCGATGGTCTTATTGTTAGTGAATTTGTTCCTGGTACAGTGCCTAAAGCTGGCTTTTTTCCTAAAAGAAATCGGATTATCAGTGGTATGAGCTATGGGGTTTTGGTCGTTGAAGCGACGATCAAAAGTGGCTCATTAATTACTGCACGCTGTGCTGTTGAGCAAAACCGGGAAGTGTTTGCTATTCCTAGTTCAATAAAAAATCCACAGGGTAAAGGTTGTCATTGGTTGATTAAACAAGGAGCAAAGTTAGTTGAGGAATGTAATGATATTATTGAAGATCTTAATATTCCGTTAAAAACTGGTCTACACTTAAATTTAAAGAGTGAGCAAGAAGCGCTTCAGTCTAATCTACAAGAGAAAAAAAATCATCAAGAGGACTTGTTTAACGATTCATTGTTAGATAATGTGGGATATGAAATTACTCCTATTGATGTCGTGGTATCTAGGAGTAAGCTACCCATAGATGTAGTATTAACACAGTTAACAATATTAGAGCTGAAAGGTTTAGTGTCAGCTGTTCCAGGTGGTTACCTGAGAATTTAATAAGTAAAATTTATCGTTAGTTTGTTATATAAGTGTTTATTAAGGGGTTAGTTATGTTTGATATCTTAATGTATTTATTTGAAAATTATATTCATAGTGAAGCCGAAGTTATGGTTGACCATGATGTTTTAACTGATGAATTAACGCGAGCTGGTTTTCATCAAGATGAAATATATAAAGCGCTTACTTGGTTAGAAAAACTTGCAGCACTTCAAGACAGCGATGCCTATCCCTACTTAACACGTATTGCGAGTAAATCTACACGTGTTTACACATGTGAAGAAATGCAATTATTAGATGTAGAGTCTCGAGGGTTCTTAATGTTTCTTGAGCAAGTTAATGTATTAGACTTTACCACGCGTGAAATGGTTATTGACCGTGTTATGGAGTTAGATACTCAGTTTTTCTCAATTGACGATCTTAAATGGGTGGTTTTAATGGTGCTTTTTAATGTGCCTGGTAAAGAAACTGCATACTCACAAATGGAAGACCTTATATTTGATGAGCAAGAAGGGCCACTTCATTAGCTATCTTTGGTTAGTTAATCACCTCAATTTTATGGCATAATGCGCAACTTGAACTAAAACTATGACTTAGTTCGTATGAAACAGGTGCGTTTTATGTCTAAATCTGAAGATTCAATTTTTAAACATCATGAACATGCGTTAGAAAAAGCGTATGAAACTTGCCCTACTTGTGGTGCTGAGTTATCAATCAAACATGGTAAGTCTGGCTCTTTTTTGGGATGTAACAATTATCCTAATTGTGAATATACACGTCCCGTTGTTGAGCACGAAAAAGTAGAAGATACCTTATTAGCAGGAACTCACTGCCCACTATGTGATAGCACGTTAGCTGTTAAGCAAGGCCGTTATGGTATGTTTATTGGTTGTACTAATTTCCCCGAATGCGAGCATATCGAAGATACCAATCAAAATGACGATATGGATGTGCATTGTCCGAATTGCGCCAAAGGTAAATTATTCGAAAAAACCAATCGTTACGGGAAAACCTTTTATTCGTGTGATCAGTATCCATCATGTAAATACGTTATAAACTATCAACCTATTAATGAATCGTGTCCTGAATGTCATTGGGCAATTTTAGTTTCTCGTAAAATGGCAAGTGGCGACATCGTTATGTGCCCGCAAAAGAAGTGTAGCTTTAAGCGGAAGGTTATATAACGTGCTTAACCATTATTAAGACCAAGTTTAACTATTAAAGTACAAAGATTGATAGCGACTTGAGTTTTTATCTATTTCGAACAAGGTTATAATGTTCGACTGTTAACGTCTCGATACGAGACATTTTAAAATTTAACTTAATATAATTTAAAGGCGTTTGATCATGAAAGTAGGTATTATCATGGGTTCTAAGTCGGATTGGCCGACAATGAAACATGCAGCAGATATGCTAGATCTTCTTAATGTTCCATATGAAACTAAAGTAGTATCAGCTCACAGAACCCCTCACTTACTTGCTGAATATGCAGAAAGTGCTAAAGAGCGCGGTATTAAAGTTATTGTTGCTGGCGCTGGTGGTGCAGCTCATTTACCGGGTATGGCTGCAGCGTTCACAAGTTTGCCTGTTTTAGGTGTTCCTGTGCAATCAAAAGCTTTAAGTGGTCAAGATTCTTTATTATCTATCGTGCAAATGCCTAAAGGTATTGCGGTAGGGACTTTAGCTATTGGTAATGCTGGCGCTGCGAATGCTGGCTTATTAGCGGCACAAATTATCGGTACTCATGACGAAACCGTAATGGCAGCGATTGAAAAGTTTAGAAAAGAACAAACCCAAAATATTCTCGATAACCCAAACCCTGCGGAATAGGTTATTTAAATGAATGTTTTAGTATTAGGCGCAGGCCAGTTAGCCAGAATGATGGCATTAGCAAGTAAACCTCTAAATATTAATGTTAGAGCTTACGATGTTGGTAGCGAACGCGTTGTTGACCCTTTATCACTGAGTGTAGATTATGGTGATTTAGCCCAAGGAATTTTAGATGCTGATGCAATTACCGCTGAGTTTGAACATATCGCTCATGATGTACTTGCAGCTTGTGAACAATCAGGAAAGTTATTTCCTAGTAGCCAAGCTATTAAAACCGGTGGTGATAGAAGGTTAGAAAAAACTTTACTTGCACAAGCTGGCGTTGCCAATGCTAAGCATAAAATTATAGCGAATAAGTTTGAATTTGATGAAGCCATAGAGTCGCTAACTTTACCCCTTATTATGAAAAGTGCGCTAGCAGGATACGACGGTAAAGGGCAATGGCGCTTAAAAGATAAATCTGAAGCAGAAGCTATTTGGCAAGAGATTAAATCATTTATTGAAGGTGATACCAGTGGTCGGCCACAAGCTATTGTTGTTGAACAAATGGTGCCTTTTGACCGTGAAGTTTCTATGGTGGGTGTTCGTAGTAAAACAGGACAAACCTTAGCGTATCCTCTTACTGAAAATCATCATAGTAAAGGTGTATTAAGTGTTTCGTTAGCCATTAACGAGCATCAAAATTTGCAAGCTCAAGCAACTGAAGCCTTTGATAAAATCGCCAATGCTTTAGACTATGTAGGTGTACTTGCTATAGAGTTTTTCCAAGTGGGAGATTCTTTATTAGTAAATGAAATTGCTCCACGTGTGCATAACTCTGGACACTGGACTCAACAAGGTGCTGATACTTGTCAGTTTGAGAACCATATAAGAGCTGTTTGTCAATTGCCTTTAGGTTCTACCGAGTTAGTTAGACCTACAGCTATGATAAATATACTCGGTACAGATAGCGTTCCACATAGTATTCTTGAAATACCTAGTGTAACACTTCATTGGTACGGTAAAGGTAAAAGGGCGGGGCGAAAAATGGGACACATCAATGTGTGTGGTTCAACTCGAACTGAATTAATTAGTCGGTTAACTCAATTATCAACAATGTTACCTAATGCTGATTTTCCTGATGTAAACGAATACGTGAGTACACTCTAATATAGCTGGTTAAATATAAAGCGCGTTTAGCGCTTTTTTATTTTAGTAGTAAGTCGTCGTGATATGTCTAATTTAAATTATTGATAATAAAATACGGTCTAATGTTTACAGCAATTGAAATTTTTCAACAAGGTGGCGTTATTGCTTATCCAACTGAAGCCGTATTTGGTCTTGGTTGTGATCCTGATAATCAAACGGCAATTGAAAAATTATTACAAATCAAAAATAGAGATAAAGCCAAAGGGCTTATTTTACTTGCGGGTAGTTTTGAACAATTAACGCCATACATTGATCTTTCTAAGCTGACTAATACACAAATTGACTTAATATTAAGTCGTTGGCCAAACGGTGTTACTCAAGTATTGCCTGCTCAGGCTAGTGTCTCTTCATACTTAACAGGCGACTTTTCTACTATTGCAGTGAGAGTTACCGATCAGCCTGATGTTGTTTCATTGTGTTCACAAACCAAAAAACCTATCGTTTCAACAAGTGCTAATTTATCAGGGCTAGAGCCAGCCAGAACATGGCAAACATTAGATCCCACATTAACTCAGATGATTGATCACTTAATAAAAGGTGAAACGTTAGGTTATATGCAACCATCAAAAATTATTGATGGTTTAACTGGAGAGGTTTTTCGCACATGAGTGCTGTAAATATAGAAACTGTTGTTGAATTTTTAAAAGGTTTACAAGACCAAATTTGTGCTGCGATAGAACATGCCGACGGCCAAGCTAAATTCGTTGAAGATAATTGGGTTCGCCCTGAAGGTGGTGGCGGACGTACACGAGTTCTAACTAACGGAGGCGTTGTTGAGCAAGGAGGAGTTAACTTCTCTTTAGTTTCAGGTGATAAACTTCCACCATCAGCAAGCGCTCATCGACCGGAACTCGCTGGACGAACTTGGAAAGCCTGTGGTGTATCTTTAGTTATACATCCCAAAAATCCTTATATTCCTACATCACATGCTAATGTTCGCTTTTTTATTGCAGAAAAGGAAGGTGAAGAGCCTGTATGGTGGTTTGGTGGAGGATTCGATTTAACTCCCTTTTATCCGTTTGAAGAAGATATTGTTCATTGGCATCAAACCGCTAAAACACTGTGTCAGCCTTTCGGTGATTCTGTTTATCAGCAGCATAAAGCATGGTGCGATGACTACTTTTACTTAAAGCATCGTGATGAAACACGAGGGGTTGGCGGTTTATTTTTTGATGATTTAAATGAGTGGGGTTTCGAAACTTGTTTAAATTATATAAAAGCTGTGGGATCAGGATTCATCGATGCTTATATACCTATAATAGAAAAACGTAAAAATAAAGAATACGGTGAGCGCCAACGTCAATTCCAATTATATCGTCGTGGTCGTTATGTAGAATTTAATTTAGTTTTTGATCGCGGAACTCTTTTTGGTTTGCAGTCTGGCGGTAGAACAGAATCTATTTTAATGTCGATGCCACCTCTGGCGAGATGGGAATACAATTTTCAAGTTGACGAAAGTTCTGAAGAACATAAGTTAAGTCAGTACTTAGTTCCTAGAAACTGGGTATAGTTATACACCGAGATAAATAGGCATAGGGCGTTTCATGTCAGGTAAAAATAAATCAGGTCATATTGAAAGAATTTTACCTGCAATTAAAAATAGTATTGCGGGATTGTTCTTAGCCTATAAAAATGAAATCGCTTTTAGACAAGAAGTTTTTCTATTTTTAATATTATCGCCGATCGCTTGGTTGATCAGTGCAAGTTTTGTTGAATTATTTTTACTAGTGTTTTCTCTTGTTTTTGTTTTGGTAACTGAACTCCTTAATTCTGCGATAGAAGCTGTTGTTGATAGGGTTGGGTTAGAGCATCATGAGCTCAGCGGTCGTGCAAAAGATATTGCTTCCGCTGCAGTATTTGTTGCGATTTTATTTTTCTTGATGGTTTGGGGTTATAAAGTCTATCAGTATTTTGTGCTAAGTTGATTTAGATCAGAATTCAATTCTTTAATTTGTTCCTTGAGCTATATGAATAGAACAAATTGAGCTAAATCAAATTTTTGTTTAATGATCCTCTTTAAAATATCGGCAATAACTTAAAGGGAATCATCATGAAAAAAAATATTTTAACACTAACACTTTGTACTATATTATCCACATCTACATTTGCTGCTGATTATCAATCGGGTGATATTGTTGTACGTGGTGGTATCACGAATGTAAACGCAAGCAGTGATCATACCTCCATTTTTCTCAATAATACTGATTCATCAATGACTTTAACGGTTGATGATAATTCTCAGTTAGGTTTAAATTTTTTATACTTCTATAGTACCAATATCGCGATAGAGGTTTTAGCTGCAACCCCTTTCACACATGATGTAACTATTCATGATAAAAACGCTGTACTTAATGTTGATGGAGCAAAGTTAGGTGAAGTTACACAATTGCCACCGACCATTAGCGTACTTTATTATATTGAAAACCAATCAGTTTTTAAGCCTTATGTTGGCCTGGGAATTAACTACACCATATTTTTTGATGAGAAATTTGAAGATGCACCAAAAAGTTTAGGTTTAAGTAATTTAGAACTAGATGGATCTTTCGGTCTTTCATATCAGTTAGGTGTTGATTACTTAATTAATGATAACTTCCATATTAATGCTTCGGCTCGTTATATTGATATATCTACCGATGCGACTTTTGATGTTGGTGGCGAAAGCATAGGCAAGGCAACCATAGATGTAGATCCTATGGTTTATTCTATAATGCTAGGGTATAAATTTTAACTACACACTTTTAATAAAACAATTTCATCTAAAAAAGCATCGATAAGTCGATGCTTTTTTGTTGATTCTGATTTAAGCTAAAAAAAACAGCGTTAAATAGAATTAATTATGGATCACTATCTCGTTTACGGTAACCCAATAAAACAATCTAAATCCCCTTTTATTCATACTGCATTTGCAAAAGAAACAAATCAAAACATTGAATATAAAAGTCAGTTAGCAGAATTAGGCGAGTTTGAACAAACGGTTAAGCTCTTTATTAAAGAAGGAGGTAAAGGGGCCAATGTTACTGCACCTTTTAAAGAGGAAGCTATGGCAATGTGTGATGAATTATCTGAACACGCTCAATTTTCTGGTGCAGTAAATACACTAACCTTCAAAAATGACAAAATTTATGGTGATACTACCGATGGTGTTGGATTAGTGAATGATCTTTTATCTCACAACGTTGAGCTAGAAAATAGTCGTATTTTACTCTTAGGAGCTGGTGGTGCTTCAAAAGGTGTTGTCTTGCCTTTACTCAATCAAAAACCTAAACATTTAACAATTGCTAACAGAACAGTATCTAAAGCAGAAACAATCGCGCAGCAATATGCTAACCAACCTATAACAGCCATGTCGTTTGAAGATGCTAATAAACAAGAATTCGATCTTATTATTAATGCTACATCAGCAGGATTATCAGGTAATGGTGTACCTATTTCAGAAACTCTTATATCTAATAATACTGCATGTTACGATATGACTTACGGTAAAAGCTTAACCCCCTTTCTTCAAATGGCTACTAAGCAGAACGCTAAACAGATAATTGATGGTTTAGGGATGTTAGTAGGGCAAGCTGCTGAAAGCTTTTACCTTTGGCGTGGTGTTCGTCCAGAAACTAGCAAGGTATTAAACGAATTACGTAAAGAGTTAAGTCAGTAAATGAATCAAGCTATTATTATTAATGACGATTATGAATTTAATCACAACAAACAGTATTGGCAATGTTCAGCCATGTTGTCTGGAGAAAAAGTCATTATTATAATTAATAGCAGTGTTTCATCTAATGAGCTAACGCAAGCTATTAAATTTGATTGGGAATATGTAATAGAGGAATGGTTCGAAGAAAACGAGCCAAATAATAATACAGTAGAAATTACGATTAAATAATATGTATACCCGTTACCAATCATATGCTCTGAAATATGCACCTTTATTGGAAACGGGTCTATACAGAAGGTGGCGAATTACTTCCTATACTTCTTCATCTAAGTATTCATTTTTAAAGCGAACATAGTTTTCAGCAGATTTTTTAAGGAATTGAAACTCAGAGTCTTTAAGTTTACGTGCTTGTTTCATGGGATTACCAACATATAAATAACCACTCTTTAATATTTTGTTTGGAGGTACTAAAGTTCCAGCACCTATAAATACATCATCTTCAACTACAACCCCATCCATTATAATAGCGCCCATACCTACCAATATACGATTTCCAACAGTACAGCCATGTAACATGCACTTATGGCCAATAGTTACATCTTCACCGATAATTAAAGGGTAGCCATTAGGATTATTCGAATTTTTATGAGTTACATGTAATACAGAACCGTCTTGTACGTTTGATCTATTACCAATAGAAATAGAATTTACATCACCTCTTATAGCAACTAATGGCCAAATACTCACTTCGTCACCAATTGATATATCACCAATAAGAACCGCGGAAGTATCAATATAAGTGTTTTTACCAAAAGTAGGGGAGATGTTTTTAAAGGATCTAATGTTAATCGTATTCATATTAAGTAGATTTTCCAATTTTAATTTTGTTTATTTTAACAAAGAACCATAAAAATAACGTAAAAAGCAAAAATAAGAAAACAGTTAACGTATATCAAGTCATATATATCACTGATAAATAGCTCTTTAAATACACGAAGTGTTGATAAATAACACAACAAAACCAAGGTCTGTGTGAAAATCCAGCAAACGGTAAGTTTTTTCAAAATAAGTGTTGACGTCACCTCAAAAATCTCTAAAATGCGCTCCACTTCTTCAGGGAAACCCAGAGAAGGTAAGTATAGGAAATACTTAGTTCACTTAATAAGGACAGCGAAGTGATAGTTTTGATAGGTTTAGTTAGGCTTAATTGGCCGATTAAACAAAAGATAACTTTTAAAATCTTTTAAAAAGAATTTCAAAAAGTTGTTGACATCAAAACTGAGGCGCGTAGAATGCGCATCTCGCTTCAGGCAAGGCCTGCAGCACAAGAGTTTAACGAATGCGATTAACCTCTTGCTTCTTTTATAAAAAGAAGCCTTTCTTTAAAAATTAGTTATCATGCAATTTGTGTGAACATTCACATTAAGATTGATTTTACATAGTCGGTTTTATTACTTAGGTAATAAGAAAGACGTAAAACAGCTTATGTTGATGTCACACAAAAAAGTATAATTTAGTATTTATATTAAATTGTACGTTTTATGTAGTTATCTACTTATGTAGGTAACACGACAGAATTCATTGAGCAGCATCGCAAGATGCACAAACGATTTATAATTGAAGAGTTTGATCATGGCTCAGATTGAACGCTGGCGGCAG
>NZ_MUZU01000048.1 GCF_002000085.1 Pseudocolwellia agarivorans | reverse complement strand
GAAGTGCACACCTCATAAAAAATATGGGGCTATAGCTCAGCTGGGAGAGCGCCTGCCTTGCACGCAGGAGGTCAGCAGTTCGATCCTGCTTAGCTCCACCACTTCTTCTCAAAGAAAGAGACCAAACTTAACTTGTTCTAAGTGAACACATTAAGTTTGGTTTTTTAAACCAAAATTTTAGCCGAATGCGAGCTGAGATTAAGTTCTTTAACAATCTGGAAAGCTGATATAAATACCGGTATTTATGAGGTGTAAGGCGTGTCGCGCGTTCTTATACATAATTGTAAATACCAAGCTATTGTTACTTCTTTTATCGGGAAGTAATGATGGTGATAGTGGCTCCTCCTCGGAGACGCTATCAACCCGATATATTCGTAAGAATATATCAACTCTTATTCAAGACACACAATGTGTGCGTGAAAATGTCAGACTTTACAATTGAGAAGGTTTTGTCACCTTCTTGTACTGGATTTCGACTCTATTTATAGAGAAGACTATTTAGGGTTGTATGGTTAAGTGACTAAGCGTATGTGGTGGATGCCTTGGCAGTTAGAGGCGATGAAGGACGTGTTAATCTGCGAAAAGCTTTGGTGAGGTGATAAAAACCGTTATAGCCAAAGATATCCGAATGGGGAAACCCACCCAACGTAAGTTGGGTATCGCTACCTGAATACATAGGGTAGCGAGGCGAACCGGGAGAACTGAAACATCTAAGTACCCCGAGGAAAAGAAATCAACCGAGATTTCGTTAGTAGCGGCGA
>NZ_MUZU01000047.1 GCF_002000085.1 Pseudocolwellia agarivorans | reverse complement strand
TTCAATGCTAAATTTTAATATGACTATTAATGGTCAATCAGTAACATCATCAAATTTATTGAGTGTTATTAATCCAGCAACAGAAGAGGTTTTTGCAACCTGTGCTATAGCTGATAAAGCGACTGTCGATAGCGCAGTAGAAGCAGCACGTAAGGCATTTAAATCTTGGTCATCAATGCCAGATACAGAGCGAGCAGCAAAAGTTGCTTCTATTGCAGGTATACTTGAGCAAAACATGCCAGAGTTAATGGAGCTTGTTACTAAAGAATCAGGTAAGCCATTAGGGGGATTAAATGGTGTTGGTTCGGGTATGGAAGTTGGTGGCTCAATAGCTTGGACTCAAGCCACGGCCTCCTTTCCATTACCTGTTGATATTATTCAAGATGATGAAGTAGCAACAGTAGAAGTTCATCGTAAAGCGTTAGGGGTTGTTGCTTCAATAACACCATGGAATTGGCCACTTATGATTGCTATATGGCATGTAATTCCAGCATTACGCAGTGGTAATACCGTTGTTATTAAACCTGCATCTTCAACACCTGTAGCTACATTACGCTTTGTAGAATTAGTACAACAAGTCTTACCGCCAGGAGTTTTGAATATAGTTATTGGTGGACGTGAAGTGGGTCATGCATTAGCAAGTCATCAAGATATTAATAAAGTCGTTTTTACAGGCTCAACAAATGTTGGTAAAGGGATAATGCGAGAAGCGTCTAGCAATCTTAAACGATTGACTTTAGAGCTTGGTGGTAATGACGCGGG
>NZ_MUZU01000046.1 GCF_002000085.1 Pseudocolwellia agarivorans | reverse complement strand
GGTAGTGTTCAAAAATCTGTGTCATTTCAGTAAACTAGTAAAAACAGGAATGACACATGACAAATCAATTCAATTTCGAAGATGCAGTTAAAGCACTTCAAGCAGGTAAAAACCTTAATGGTAAAGACGGTGTACTTACTGGACTTATTAAACAATTAAGTGAAGCGGCTCTCCAAGCAGAGCTTGAACAACACCTTGCCAACGAACAGCAGCCTAATCGTAAAAATGGCTCTAGCACCAAAACCGTTAAATCTTCTGTTGGTAACTTTGAACTCGATACACCAAGAGATAGAAATGGGAGTTTTGAACCTCAACTCGTTAAGAAAAATCAAACCGCACTTACCGATGAAATAGATCAAAAAATTCTTTCCATGTTTAGCATGGGCATGAGTTATCGTGATATTAATAAGCACATCGAAGACATGTACGGCATGAATGTCGCCACGGGCATGATTAGTGCCGTTACTGATAAACTCATTCCAGAGTTAAAAGCATGGCAGCAACGGCCGCTAGATAGCCATTATCCAATTGTTTGGCTTGATGCTATTCATTACAAAGTGAAAGAAGATGGACGCTATATCAGTAAAGCTGTTTACACCTTACTCGGCTTAAACATTCACGGAAAAAAAGAAATCCTTGGCTTACACCTATCTGAAAATGAAGGGGCTAATTATTGGTTATCGGTGCTTACTGATTTAAATAACCGAGGTGTTAAAGATATCCTTATTGCCTGTATTGATGGGCTAACAGGGTTTCCTGAGGCGATAAAAGCTATTTTCCCAGAGACTGAAATTCAATTGTGTATCGTTCATCAAATACGCA
>NZ_MUZU01000045.1 GCF_002000085.1 Pseudocolwellia agarivorans | reverse complement strand
AAAGTTTATCAGGCATATAACAAGCAATTTAACGGGACTTTTACAGCTGGCTGTGCTCGTTCCTCGCTATTTTAGCCAGCAATAAAAGCCCATTAATTGGGCGTTATGAGTATGCTGCTTTTGGTCTGTTTTTTTAGTTAAAAGGGTAGTTGTACCAAGTGACTTTTGTATTCGCTTCATACGAGTTGAGCTAGGTTTAGTTTATCAATAGTCACTAATAGAATTTGCTTATTTAAAAACCTTGTTGGCAAATTCATCAGTTCGTAAAGGTGTATTTAGTAGCTCAAGTTAGGCTTTATTTACAAATTGGGTGTTTACTAATAAGGTATTGTTTTGAGTTAGCCTAAGTTACTCATAACAAGCAAATTAACGGGACTTTTACAGCTGGCTGTTTCGTTCCTCAACATTTTAAGCCAGCTATAAAATCCCATTATTTGGGCGTTATATGCAATTCATGTAGTAGGGTGCTTTAGCTAATATTTTGGTTATTAACTTTTACTTTTTTATGTGCTGCTACGGGTTTCGCTATTGTAGTGTTTCAATAGCCACTAATAAGCTTTGCCTTTTTAAAAGACTTTTGTTGCAAAGCTATTATTTCGTTCTGGTATTTGTGGGTAGCTCAATTTATAGTGCGTTTATGACTACCGTCTTTTACTTTAAACTTCAGTAGTTAATTTAAAGTTTATCAGGCATATAACAAGCAATTGAACGGGACTTTTACAGCTGGCTGTGCTCGTCCCTCGCAATTTTAGCCAGCAATAAAAGCCCATTAATTGGGCGTTATATGCACTCAAATCGTACTGTTGGTTTAGCTAAAAATATTGTTATCAAACGTACTTTTGTAAACGCTGCTTCGGGTTTCGCTATTATAGTTTT
>NZ_MUZU01000044.1 GCF_002000085.1 Pseudocolwellia agarivorans | reverse complement strand
GGTGCTGATTCAGTAGAAAGCTTAGTTGCTTCTTTAGAATCTCCTCGTAAAGTCATGCTTATGGTTAAATCTGGTCAGCCGGTAGATGATTTTATTGAATTGTTAATTCCTCATTTAGATAAAGGCGACATCATCATAGATGGCGGTAACAGCCAATTTGAAGATTCAAATCGTCGTACACATTACCTACGCGAAAAAGGCCTCCTTTACATAGGAACAGGCGTTTCAGGTGGAGAAGAAGGTGCTTTATTAGGTCCATCAATTATGCCAGGTGGCGCTAAAGAAGCATGGGAACATGTTAAGCCTATTTTCCAAGGCATTTCAGCTAAAGTAGCCGATGCCAATGGCGACCTTACCGTACCTTGTTGTGACTGGGTGGGCGATGACGGCGCAGGGCACTTCGTCAAAATGGTACATAACGGCATTGAATATGGCGACATGCAACTTATTTGTGAAGCTTACATTTTAATGCGTGACTTACTTGGTATGTCTGCTAATGAAATGCAAGCCGTGTTTGCAGATTGGAACAAAACAGAACTGAGCAGCTACCTCGTAGAAATTACAGCGGACATTTTAGCGTATAAAGAAGACGGAAAAGCCCTAGTTGAAAGTATTCTTGATACCGCCGGCCAAAAAGGTACAGGTAAATGGACAGGGGTTACGGCATTACACTTAGGTGTACCATTAACCCTTATTGGTGAAGCCGTATTTGCTCGTTGTTTATCAGCAATTAAAGAAGAGCGTGTTCAAGCGTCTTCAGTTATTTCTGGCCCAACGCCAGTATTTACTGGCGACAAAGCCGCCTTTATTGAAAGCTTAAGACAAGCACTCTTAGCGTCTAAAATTGTATCTTACGCCCAAGGTTACGCGGTAATGCGTGAAGCAGCGAAAGAATACAAATGGGAACTTGATTGTGGTGCTATTGCGCTAATGTGGCGTGGTGGTTGTAT
>NZ_MUZU01000043.1 GCF_002000085.1 Pseudocolwellia agarivorans | reverse complement strand
TCAAATTTATCAGGCATATAACAAGCAATTCAACGGGACTTTTACAGCTGGCTGTTTCGTTCCTCAACATTTTAAGCCAGCAATAAAAGCCCATTAATTGGGCGTTAGTTTTTTGTTGTTGCGGTTAGTACGGCCTTACTAATCGTAGTAGTTTATTTGGCTACTATTAAGGATATTTTTATGTCTTATAAAATTAAACTCAAATTACTACTGGTTACATTTATAATGATTTTCTCTCCTTTTACATTTGCTTGTGGTTCAGATGCTGAATGTAAAAACGATCAAATCTGTAATGATAATGGTCAATGTGTTGCTGATGGTAGGGATTGGAAAACCCTAAAATCAGACTTAATAAAAATACAAAATGATAAATCTGAAATAATATCTAAGAATCATGCTTCAATCGAGTCTGTAGATCTTCCTGTAACAGAGGATGTCAAAAATGGTATCCCCAATAATTCAAACACAAAATCAGTGAAGTTCAATTCTACTATTTGTGGCCTCCTAGAGTTTAGAAGAAAAGAAGGTAACGTTTATGTTTATTTGGGTATTAGAAATGGACCAATTACTGTGAATTTTTCAAAAAATGGAAGAATCACATCGAGAATGAATCAACGTATATCTGTAGATAAATGGTATAGGTTTGATGCAGGTTCAGGGAATGTGGGATTTACCTGTAAGTAAAAACTAACAAGGCGCTTAAACGGAAAAATTACAGTTGGCTGCGCTCGTGCCTCGCACATTTTAGCCAACCGTATTTTCCGCTTAGCTTGGCGTTAGGTGTTTTCTGTATGCGGTTACTTTTAATACTATTTGCTATTTATAGCAATTGTTCATTCGCCCATAAAGATACAGGGTTAGAGCTTCAACAGAACGGTTCTCTGGCCGGATTACCTAATAAGTATGAACCATCATCGTTTGATCTAGAATCATTTACCTTAGAGATCGCTGGTAAAAAATTAATAATTCCTGAGTGTGT
>NZ_MUZU01000041.1 GCF_002000085.1 Pseudocolwellia agarivorans | reverse complement strand
CGGCGGCCGTAACTATAACGGTCCTAAGGTAGCGAAATTCCTTGTCGGGTAAGTTCCGACCTGCACGAATGGCGTAATCATGGCCACACTGTCTCCACCCGAGACTCAGTGAAATTGAAATTGCGGTTAAGATGCCGTATACCCGCGGCTAGACGGAAAGACCCCGTGAACCTTTACTATAGCTTGACAGTGAACATTGCTCCTACATGTGTAGGATAGGTGGGAGGCTTTGAAGATGCGTCGCCAGATGTGTTGGAGCCAACCTTGAAATACCACCCTTGTATGCGTGATGTTCTAACCTAGGGCCCTAATCGGGCTTGGGGACACTGTCTGGTGGGTAGTTTGACTGGGGCGGTCTCCTCCCAAAGAGTAACGGAGGAGCACGAAGGTTGGCTAAGTACGGTCGGACATCGTACGGTTAGTGCAATGGCATAAGCCAGCTTAACTGCGAGACAGACACGTCGAGCAGGTACGAAAGTAGGTCATAGTGATCCGGTGGTTCTGTATGGAAGGGCCATCGCTCAACGGATAAAAGGTACTCCGGGGATAACAGGCTGATACCGCCCAAGAGTTCATATCGACGGCGGTGTTTGGCACCTCGATGTCGGCTCATCACATCCTGGGGCTGAAGTCGGTCCCAAGGGTATGGCTGTTCGCCATTTAAAGTGGTACGCGAGCTGGGTTTAGAACGTCGTGAGACAGTTCGGTCCCTATCTGCCGTGGGCGTTTGAGAATTGAAGAGGGCTGCTCCTAGTACGAGAGGACCGGAGTGGACGAACCGCTGGTGTTCGGGTTGTTATGCCAATAGCATTGCCCGGTAGCTACGTTCGGAACTGATAACCGCTGAAAGCATCTAAGCGGGAAACAGGCTTTGAGATGAGTTCTCACTGGAGCTTTAAGCTCCCTAAAGGGTCGTTGGAGACTACAACGTTGATAGGTCAGGTGTGTAAGGGTTGTGAGGCCTTGAGCTAACTGATACTAATTGCCCGTGAGGCTTAACCATACAACACCTAAATAGTTTTG
>NZ_MUZU01000040.1 GCF_002000085.1 Pseudocolwellia agarivorans | reverse complement strand
TTGTTGTACCATACACATAACAAGCAATTCAACAGGACTAAAAACAGTGGGCTGTCCGCTTCGCTTCCATTTTAGCCCACAATTTTTAGCCCGTTAATTGGGCGTTAGGTGCTATAGGAGTCACGGATGAGTCTTGGTAAATTAATCTGGCATGTTGGATGCGATGAATCAGGTATTGATGGGCAAGTCTATTATGGGTTTGGCTCTCTGTGGATGAAATACCAAAGACGAGGGGATTTCACTCGAATAATCCGTGAACTTCGTGAAAAGCATCGCATGCATGATGAAATCAAGTGGCAAAAAGCGCACAGTAAAAGGTATGCAGAGTTTTATTCCGAACTAATTGATATGTTCTTTAAAAATTCTTGGTTAGCATTCCATTGTATTGTTATTAGAAAAGGTATGGTCGACAAATCTTTTCATGATGGTGATTACGATTTAGCAATGAGAAAACACTTCACACAGCTTATTTCCGCGAAAATTAAGGCCGTGTTAAAAGCTCACCCTAATCGTGAATGTGAATTTCGAATTGAAGTAGATCCTCTACCATCAAGATATAAAAAAGCAGATGAAGCTTTTCATAAAATAGCTAACAGCATGTTAAAAAAGGAACTTGGTGGTGAAGCACTAATTAAAAGTGTAGTTACTAAAGACTCTAAGGATTCTGAGCATATCCAAATAGCAGATTTTTTATTGGGTGCTGTAATGAGTGCATTTCAAGGTAAAGCATCTTCACCTGCTAAATTGGCAGTAGCAAATAATATTGCTTCGTATTTGGGATGGGATAACCTTAAGCACGACACTTGGAATAGTGAAAGAAAATTTAATATTTGGTACTTCTTCGATCCAAGGTTTGGTTCACGAGAAATAAGTACAGAGAAAATCACATTAAAATATCCTCTGCCATTTCGCACCTAACAAGGGTTTTCAAGCAGGACAAATTACAGTTGGCTTTTTGTTCGTGCCTCACTTATTTTAGCCAACTGCAATTTGCCGCTTAAAACGGCGTTATATTTTCAGGGAGGAATGGGGTTGAGGATAGTTTTGTTACTTTATTTTGTATCCTTTTTCAGTAGCGCTATGTCATGTCATATCACTGATAAGCAATTTG
>NZ_MUZU01000004.1 GCF_002000085.1 Pseudocolwellia agarivorans | reverse complement strand
GTAGCTTCCGGCTCTGGTTTAGGCTCAGGTTCAGATACTGACGCCATTAGCGCATCGATATCGTCTGGATCAGTTAAGTCTCCCGACATATCTTCTTCAGGTTCTGGGATAGCTTCTACTTCCGGCTCAGAGCTAACAGAAAAATCTTCAGACTCATCTGAACCACCTAATAAATCATCAACACTATCTTCTACAGATTCATCTTCATTTGAAGATTCTATCGGATCATCATCGAAACCAGCTAATAAGGCATCTAAGTCGTCTTGCCCTAATTCACCGCCTTCAAGCACTTCTCCCTCTAACGAGATATCTTCTAAGTCATCTATTTCATCGTCTAAATGTATAACTTCGTCATCAGTTTCGGCTTCATCACTCAGTAGATCATTAGAGAACAAGTCATCATCTTCCCCATCTTCTGATAAATCTATAGCCAGCTCATCGTCTAAAGATAATTCGTCATCTAATGATAATTCATCATCCAAGGTGAGTTCTTCTTCAACAGGAGCTTCTGCGGGAGCTTTTTCTTCAGCTTTTACTTCTACTTCTGGCTCGGCTTCTTTGGTGATAACTTCTTTGTCGGGCTCATCTTCTGATTTTCTTTTCAGTAAAAACCAAACAACGCCACCAACAAGTAAGGCTGTAAAGATGGTGGAAAGGACAATATAAAACCAAGCACTTTCCAATAATTTAGATATGAAGGTGTTATTTTTTTCTTTGTTTTCTTGTTCAAGTTTTAAGGCTTTTTCTTCGGCTTTATTAGCTTTATCTATCAGGGCTTGTTGTAACGCTAACATGTCATCCATTTGAAGCTTAATTTCTTTACTTTTAGCAACTTCATTTTGCATAACATCGAGTTGTTCATTAAACGAAGAAAGCTTATTTCTTAATTCTTCATTTTCTTTAAGTAAAGCTTGTAAGCCGTCAATAGAATCTAGTACGTCTTGTTGGATAGTTGATAGACGTTGAGTTTGATCATTTCCGAAAGTTTGCAGTTGTTCATTTATTTCGACTTTAGCTGCCTCTAAATCTTTCTTTTTAACTGATAATTCTTCTGGTTTAACAACTTTTTTTGGCGTTGATTTAACAACTTTTTGTTCCCAGTTTTTATCATCAGTACTCGATTTTTTTTGAGCAGCTTGCTTGTCTACTGAGCGCATTTCATCAATAGAAGGAATTTTTAGGTAAGCGCCTGTAACGAGGTGGTTAAGGTTATTGCCAACAAACGCTTGAGGGTTGCGCATGTATAATGATTGCATAACCTGATAAATAGTTAAGCTTTTTTCTGGCCTAACTTTTAAGGCAATATTCCATAAGGTATCTTGTGCGGTAATAGGACCATATTGCTCATAGCGAAATACATCTGATGATTTTGGTCCTTTAATTGTTATTCCTGCTTCCGCAGCCATAACGGTAGGAGTAGCAAAAGCAGTAAATATAACTACCTGCCAGAGGCACAGGCGTAAAAAAGGTTCCATTACAATATTCCTATTTATTATTGGGTCTGCTGATTTTTCAGGTATATTTTGGCAGCAATAAGTTTTATTTTTATACAAGGCATAGTGATTGAGCTGTAGTTATTCTTCATTAAATCACTATAACGCCGTAGAAAGAACAAAATTATACTGCCCGAAGGTTCAGTTAAACGCGTTTTTAACTTAAACAAAATTCATACTCGAAAGTTCAACAGCCCCTAGTAGAGCCAATAACTTGTCACAAAAAGTTTATATAAAACAAAGCAAAGTTTATTCCAACTCATTACATAATGCTAGGGTTGTTCTTTATCTCCCCTGAGATTGCTAAAGGACTGTTTTGGTTTTATCTTCACTATATCGGTAATTTATTGTTTTTCTATAGTTTTATCTGCTAAATGTAGCATTCTCCTATAAAAAAACCCACGATTAGAAGCTAATAGTGGGTTTAAAATATATTCGCTGATAAAATTATTTACTTAAGATAAATGATCTTTTATTAATAATTCAGCAATTTGAATACTGTTTGTTGCTGCGCCTTTACGTGTATTGTCAGCAACAATCCACATGTTTATGCCGCAGTTGTGGCTAATGTCTTCACGTACACGGCCAACAAATGTCTCATCTTTGCCGCTAGCTTCGCCAATTTGTGTTGGGAAGTCTTCGTCGTTACGACATAAAACTACACCTTCAGCTTGCTCTAACAAGTCTTTAACTTCTTCAGCTGAAATAGGTGAGTTTGTTTCAATATGTAGTGCTTCGCCATGTCCATAAAATACAGGAACACGAACAGCAGTAGGATTAACTAAAATATTGTCGTCGCCGAAAATTTTCTTAGTTTCCCAAACCATTTTCATTTCTTCTTTGGTGTAACCATTTTCTAAAAACACGTCAATTTGTGGAATAACATTAAACGCTATTTGACGAGAAAAATTTTTAGATTCAACAGGCTTACCACTTAATAAATCAGCTGTTTGTTTAGCTAACTCGTCCATTGATTCTTTACCGCCACCTGATACAGACTGGTATGTACACACGTTAATACGTGAGATACCCACTGCGTCTTGAATGGGTTTTAATGCAACTAACATTTGAATAGTTGAACAGTTAGGGTTAGCAATAATATTACGGTTGCGGTATTCACCTAATGCTTGAGGATTAACTTCAGGCACAATTAGTGGAATATCGTCTTCGTAACGAAACTCTGATGTATTATCGATTACAATACAACCTGCTTCACCAGCGATTGGAGCAAATTTAGCTGAGGTAGCACCACCAGCTGAAAAGAAACCAATTTGTGCTTGGCTAAAGTCAAAGTTATCTGCATTTAAAACTTCAATACTTTCACCTTTAAATTCAATAAATTCACCAGCAGAGCGTGCACTTGCTAATGGGTATAATTTATTAATTGGAAAGTCTCGTTGTTCAAGAATTTCAATAATGGTTTTGCCTACTAAGCCTGTTGCGCCAAGTACGCAAACATCAAATTTCTGTGCCATGGTCCTCTCTCTTTTTTAATTAACTATTTGCTAAAGCCAAGACGATGCGGCACATCTTCATTGGCTTGATTATTCATAGAAACGGTAACTGCCGAAAATTCCCTGCGAGCGGGGTATGTTTTTCGAATGTGATCGAATCCTTTGGTATTTATTTGCTGGCGAAATATTCCATCATCTCGTCTTACATCGTAAACCATTTTTACTAGCTGGTTTAGTAATATTTCATCAAAGTCTTGTTTTATTTCAACTGCGTTAATTGACGCGCTAGGTAATAAATCTTTCAGTACTTTTTCTACGGGAATATTAAGCTGTTTACATAATGCCTGATAGAGCATTTCTGTGCCACGAGCTTTTCCTTCTAAGCTATAACCAGCAATATGTGCACTGGCTATTTCTGCATATTCAATTAACGGATGTAGTAAGTTAGGTTCGCCTTCCCACACATCGAGTATTAATTTAGTTTTCATACCATTTTGTTTAAGAGACAGTAATGCTTTATTGTCTATAACTTCACCACGACAAGCATTTATTAATATTTGCTCATCTGTTAACTGACTTAAGCGATCTGAATTTAATAAATGATAGGTTGGATGCTCGCCGGTTTCTGTAAGCGGTACGTGAAGAGAAATCACATCACAAGCTAGCACTTCATCTAACGATACAAAGCTCCTCGTATCATTCGGGTTATTAGCTAACACAGGATCACACATTACGTAATTAATACCTAATGCGGTAAGCTTTTCGCTTAACCGAGTACCTGTATTTCCTGCGCCTACAATGCCAACCTTAAGTGAAAACAAATCAATTAAATAACGTTCACTCATTACAACTAATGCACTTAACACATATTCAGCCACTGAAATTGCGTTACAACCAGGAGCTGAAGTAAAAAATACATCACGACTTTTTAAATAAGCTTGATCGATGTGATCAACGCCTATAGTTGCAGTACCTACAAATTGCAGTGATTTATTATTAGCTAGTAAAGCTTCATTAACTTTCGTAATAGATCGCACTAATAAAACATCAGCATTTTCGACCATATCAGCAGTTAGTTCACGCCCTGCAAAGGGGTAAAGAGTACCTAAGTCGCCAAAAAATTCTTTGGCGAAAGGCATGTTTTCATCGTGGTATATATTCATAATACTTTAAAATGGAATATTTTAGTGTAATAACACTATTTTACCCTACAAAACAAAAAACCACTAAAGCTATCTTTAGTGGTTTTAAATTTAATTACTATTACACTTGTTTATTTGTAACTAGCGTATGTTATTACACCTTAACTTTTTGAACGATGTTGCGTTCAATCAAGGTTATTTATATTTTTGCATCACTAATGTTGCATTAGTTCCGCCAAAACCAAAGCTATTCGACATAGCAAGGTTAATTTCAGCATCACGAGCTTCAGTAACAATATCTAAACCTTCAGCTTTTTCGTCTAATGTGTTGACGTTAATTGAAGGAGCAACAAAGTTGTTTTCCATCATTAATAGAGTGTAAATAGCTTCATGAACACCAGCTGCACCTAGTGCATGCCCTGTCATTGCTTTTGTTGCTGAAATAGCTGGAGAATCTTTACCAAATACTTCTTGAATAGCACCAAGCTCTTTAACATCACCTACTGGTGTTGAAGTACCGTGGGTGTTTAAGTAATCTACTTTACCTTCTACGCCCTGCATTGCTTGTTGCATACAACGTATAGCACCTTCACCACTTGGAGCTACCATATCGTAACCGTCTGATGTTGCACCGTAACCAACAATTTCAGCATAAATATGTGCGCCACGTGCTAATGCATGTTCAAGTTCTTCAACAACTAACATACCGCCGCCGCCAGAAATAACAAAACCATCGCGGTCTGCATCGTAAGTACGAGAAGCCGTCTCAGGAGCATCGTTATATTTAGATGATAATGCGCCCATGCCATCAAACATCATAGCTAATGACCAATGAACTTCTTCACCACCGCCAGCAAATACAATGTCTTGTTTGCCTAATTGAATAAGCTCAGCAGCATGACCAATACAATGAGAACTTGTTGCACAAGCTGAACTCATTGAATAGTTAACACCTAAAATTTTAAATGGTGTTGCTAAACAAGCTGAAACTGTGCTCGACATTGTTTTAGGTACAGCATAAGGGCCAACACGTTTTACGCCTTTTTCACGTAAAACATCAGCACTTTTAACAACGTTTTCTGATGATGCACCACCAGAACCAGCCACGATACCTGTACGAAAGTTAGATACTTGCTCAGGTGTTAATTTTGCGTCATCAATAGCTTGCTGCATAGCAATATAAGAATAACCTGCTGCATCACCCATAAAGCGCATAGCTTTACGATCAATATGTTCAGCAACGTTAATGGTTGGCATGCCCCAAACTTGGCTGCGTAAACCTACTTCAGCAAAACTCTCTGAACGAGAGATACCTGAACGCCCTGTTTTTAAAGACGCTAAAACTTCTTCGCTATTGTTGCCAATGCTTGACACAATGCCTAATCCGGTGATTACTACACGTTTCATTTATATAACCATTCAAAAATTTAAAAATTCGAGCATATCATACAGATAATTACCCGCCATCTGGTCTGCTCAGTGTACACCTGTACACTGATTTCTTCAATTCAATATCAATTACATTTTAAAAAAGATAAAATGTTGTTGAACTGTTCATTTACTAACATAAGATTTTATACCTAGTGAGCTCAAAAACTTCTCTTATATTTCAAGATAATGGCGCGCCTTACTCCACTCATTTTGACGACATTTATTTTGATAGTAAAACCGGTTGCGACCAAAGTAAAACCGTTTTTATACAAGCTAATAATATTGTAGAACGACTAAAAAATAATGATAGTTTATTTACTATTGCTGAAACCGGCTTCGGCACAGGATTAAATTTTTTATTAACGTTAGAAGCTTATAAAGAAAGCGTTTTATCTACTTATTCAGATGTTCTAAGCACTGAAAATAAAAAAACTGAAGAAAAAAACACACATAAACTTCATTTTATTAGTGTTGAAAAATTTCCATTAAGCAAAAACCAACTCACTCAGTCACTCCAGTTATTTCCTGATCTTGCTGAGTTTTACCAACCTTTTCTTGAGCAATACCCTGATGATATTGAAACAGTAACAAACAAGTTACTATCATTTAGCTTCTATGATGGAAGTGTATCTTTATCTCTTTATTTAGGTGACGCTACCGAAACATATACAGCGTTAAAATCGCCCAAACAAGGTTTAGTAGACGCTTGGTATTTAGATGGTTTTTCGCCAAGAAAAAACACAGAAATGTGGAGCCTTGAGTTATTTGAACAAGTTGCTCGCTTAGCCAAGGAACAATCGACATTATCTACTTTTACTATTGCTGGTTTTGTTAGACGCCAGCTAATAGATGTGGGGTTTCGATTACAAAAAATAGAAACGTCAGGACTCAAAAAAGAAGTATTACGCGCGGTTTACCAACAAACAAAATTGATAGGAAAAGGTTATCAATCACGCCCTCGCATTACTAAACCACAACACGTTGCTATTATAGGTGGTGGCATTGCTTCAGCATGTGCAGCTTATTATTTAACAACACAAGGTGTAAAAGTCACCTTATATTGTAAAGACAATACGGTTGCTCAAGGTGCATCAAGTAATGCTATAGGAGCACTGTTTCCTCTACTGCATCAGCAACGAGATGATATTAGCGAATTTTACGAAACCGCATATTGGCGAGCTCTACATTTATATCATTCATTATTAAAGCAAGGTTTTCATTTTTCACATCAATGGTGTGGATTATTAGAAATATCTTACAAAGACGCCCTTAAAAAACGCCAAACTTTATTTGAAGAAATACAAGCATGGCCTAAAACACTCATTCATTCAGTTACTGCTGAGCAAGCAAGTCAACTAAGTAACTTACCTTTGCAGCATGGTGGTTTATTTATGCCATCAGCCGGTTGGATTGCCCCACAAGAGTTGGTATCAGCTTTACTAAATGCAGCTAAATCGACCAACAGGTTAAGAGTAGAAAATAGTATAAAAGTTGAGTCGTTAACACAAAAAGCGGATCAGTCATGGATACTCAATACTGATAAGGGTAGTGTTAAAAAACAGCTGAAAGAAAGTATTGTTATTGTGTGTGGCGGCGCTGACTCTATTAACATCAACACCATTAACCGGCTACCTTTAACTTCAGTTAGAGGACAAATAACAAGTATGCAAACCGATAATAGTATTGGCAAGCTTTCAACGGTTATTTGCCATAAAGGTTACTTAACCCCTGCACATAAAAATATTCATTGTATCGGCGCAACCTTTGATAAAAATAGCTTTGATATTACAGCAAATCAGCAAGGCGATGAATATAACCTCAGCATGTTAAACCAATGTTTACCTGAATTAACTAACTGGAGCATAAACGACGTAGCGTCAGCAAAAGCAAGGTTAAGATGTATGACGCCAGATCACTTACCTATGGTAGGCGCCATGCCAAATATTGAAGCGCATACAGCAACTTATGCCCATTTACGTAAAGACAAGAATTGGAAGTTTTATCAGGCCGCCCCTACTATCAATAATTTATATGTGTTAACGGGCTTAGGTGCTAGAGGTTTATGTAGCGCACCACTTGCAGCTGAAATTTTAGCCGCAGATATTTGCGGAACACCTTACCCTATAGATAGTAAAATGTTATTTAATCTGTCACCGAATCGTTTTGTGATAAGAGATTTAATTAAACGAAAAATATAAGTCCATTAACTCGAAGAAATAAAAAAGCATCGGCAGTATTAAATACTATCGATGCTTTATTTTTTGTATGCATTTTATAAAAAATGAATGCTTACCAGTTTTCAACGCCTTTCATATCAGGTAGTTGATGTGCAATACCTTTATGACAATCAATACAGGTTTTCTCGCCTGAAGCTAGTGCATCAGAATGCATTTTAACACTGCGATTACCTTGTTCTGAAAAGTCCATGTATTCAAAGTTATGACAGTTACGGCACTCAAGCGAGTCGTTATCTTTCATGCGCTTCCATTCACGCTCTGCTAATGCTCTACGGTGTTCTGTAAATTTCTCTCGTGTATCAATCATACCCGTTAACATACCCCATACTTCTTTACTGGCGGCAATTTTACGTACAATTTTATGTGTCCATTTTTTAGGAACATGGCAATCAGGGCAAGTAGCACGAACACCTGAACGGTTAGCATAATGAATAGTTTCTTTGTACTCTTCGTATACGTTGTCTTCCATTTCATGACAACTGATACAAAACTCTTCAGTGTTAGTTATTTCTAAGGCGGTGTTAAATCCCCCCCAAAAAATGACACCACCTGCAAAACCAAGCGCTAAGATAACCCATAAAGCGGCACTACTTGGAGATTTCAAATATTGCCATATTTGTTTAAATTTTGATTGTTGAGACATATGACCTCCTACATTCCGTAATTAATTGTTGGTTAATGACTCAACGGGTTTAAAAGTATTTTCAACTAAAGGTCTAACATCCGCTTGCGTAACATGACATTGAGAGCAAAAGTAACGACGAGGTGATACATCACTGAGTACCTTGCCATCACGAGTTTCAAAGTGAGTTAAACTTACTTTGGTTGCTCCTGTTTCCGCAGCATACTTCCAACCATGACACGTTAAACACTTATTACTGTTTAAATCTATACGATACCCACGTGTTTGATGTGGAATAACAGGTGGTTGATGCACATAGTTACGTGCTATTGGATTTTTGTCTTTTATCACACGTTTAAACGGATCTGCTTTACGTGTTTCATCTAAGCTAGCTGCGCCTCTAATCGTATCTAAAGAACCTGTATTTACGGTTACTTTCTCCTGAGATAAAACAGCAAAAGAAAGACCTAGTATGGTGACGATAATTATTAATAATTTCATGTTTTCCTCCACCTTAATTGGTGTAAGTTTAATTTAAACCTTGCTAACTTTTACTGCACACTTTTTGTAATCCGTTTGTTTTGACAAAGGATCGGTGGCATCAAGGGTTAACTTATTTACAAGCTGCTTTGCATCAAACCAAGGCATAAAAACAAGCCCTTTTGGTGGACGATTTCTTCCTCGCGTTTCAACACGCGATTTAACTTCTCCACGTCGAGATTCAATCAGTACTTGATCTCCTCGGCGTAAACCGCGTTCTTTCGCATCGTCTGGATGAATAAATAACACAGCATCAGGAAAGGCTTTATGTAATTCGGGTACACGATTTGTCATAGAACCTGAATGCCAATGTTCTAAAACACGCCCGGTACTTAACCAAAGATCAAACTCCTCATCTGGTGATTCAGCTGCTGGTTCATAAGGTAAGGCAAAAATAATCGCTTTTTTGTCAGACTTACCATAAAACTGAACTTCACTTCCTTTTTCTACATAAGGATCGTGCCCTTCTCTGTAGCGCCATTTAGTTTCTTTACCATCCACAACAGGCCACCTTAAACCGCGCTCTTCATGGTAACGGTCAAAAGGAGCTAAATCATGCCCATGACCTCGACCAAATTCGGCATACTCTTCAAATAAACCTTTTTGGATATAAAAACCAAATTCATCGCCCTCAAAGTTTAAATCGCCTTTAGATTCACTCATCGGAAATTTATTCACATTGCCATTAGCATATAAAACATCAAATAATGTTTTACCTCTAACGGCTGGCATTTTTGCGATTAATTCTTCTGGCCATACTTCTTCCACTTTAAAGCGTTTTGAAAATTCAACTAATTGCCATAAGTCTGAGCGAGCATCGCCCGGTGCTTTAACTTGCTGATGCCAAAACTGAGTACGACGTTCCGCATTGCCGTAAGCGCCTTCTTTTTCAACCCACATAGCTGTAGGTAAAATTAAATCTGCCGCTTGTGCTGTAACCGTTGGGTAAGGATCAGAAACCACTATAAAGTTTTCAGGATTGCGGTAACCCGGAAATGCCTCTTCTGTTATATTGGCCGCCGCTTGCATATTGTTATTACACATTACCCAATACGCGTTCAGCTTACCGTCTTTTAACATACGGTTTTGCAATACTGCATGGTAGCCGGGTTTAGGTGGAATAGTGCCTTCGGGTAGTTTCCAAATTTTTTCCGCTATGGCTCTATGTTTAGGATTATTTACCACAAGATCAGCGGGTAATCTGTGTGAAAACGTTCCAACTTCTCGCGCTGTTCCACAAGCAGAAGGCTGCCCAGTTAAAGAAAATGGACTGTTACCCGGTTCAGATATTTTTCCTGTTAATAAATGGATGTTGTAAATTAAGTTATTTGCCCAAACACCTCGAGTATGTTGGTTAAATCCCATCGTCCAAAATGATGTAACTTTCACTTTAGGGTCAGCATATAGCTTAGCCATTTCAAGTAAATTAGCTTCAGGAACACCTGATATTTTAGACGTATATTCAACACTATAAGTACTAACAAACTTAGCGTACTCTTCAAAGCTCATTGGCATTGAAGCGCCACTACCCGCATTTTTAGCTGACTTTTCTAAAGGATGAGTTGGGCGTAATCCATAACCGATATCAGTGACACCTTCACGAATATTTACATGTTTCTTTAAAAACTCTTTATCAACAGCATCATTTTGAATAATGTAATTTGCAATAAAGTTTAAGATAGCTAGATCCGTTTGAGGTGTGAACACCATACCGTTATCTGCAAGTTCAAAACTACGGTGCTTGTATGTTGATAATACATTGACTTTTACGTGTGGTGCGCTTAATCGACGATCTGTTAAACGTGACCATAAAATAGGATGCATTTCGGCCATATTTGAACCCCAAAGCACAAAAGCATCGGCATTCTCTAAATCGTCGTAACATCCCATAGGCTCATCCATACCAAAGGTACGCATAAACCCACCTACTGCAGAGGCCATACAATGACGTGCATTTGGGTCAATATTATTGCTAAGAAATCCCGCTTTCATTAATTTTGACGCTGCGTACCCTTCCCAAACAGTCCATTGACCAGAACCAAACATACCTACAGACGTTGGGCCTTTCTTTTTAATAGCCGCTTTAAATTTTTCAGCCATTACATCAAAAGCTTTATCCCAGCTTACTGGAGCAAAATCACCTTCTTTGTCGTATTTACCATTTGTCATTCTTAACAATGGCTGAGTTAGGCGATCTTTACCGTACATAATTTTTGATAAAAAATAGCCTTTAATACAGTTTAGGCCTTTATTCACTTCGGCTTCTGGATCACCTTGCGTAGCAACAACTTTGCCTTCTTGAGTTCCTACTAAAACGCTACAACCAGTTCCACAAAAACGACAGGGAGCTTTATCCCATTTGATTGTGGTATCTGACGATTTAGTCATAAGGTTTGATGCTGAACTTGGTATTGCCACACCGGCAGCAACAGCAGTTGCAGCAATAGCATTTGCTTTAATAAAGTCTCGTCTTGTTACTTTCATGATTTTACCTCTTGGTGTTGTGGCAATCCGGCATCGTTATGATGAAAAATTAAAGAAGAAGAAATAACACCATTCACTAATCCCATGTCTGTAATAATGTCTATTAATTTACTCTTTTTAGGATTAGTGATAACTTCCTCTATGGTAACAACCATGTTTCCAGTATTACCGGTTACATGTACCTCTGCTCCAGGAAACTGACCCAATTCCTTTGCAACAGCAGATACTTTAGAGGGATGAGCTACAAACATAACTCCTGCTATATTTACTGGGGTTTCTTCTAATAAATTGATCAAAATATTCGATCCTTATTTTCATTTTTATTTGTATTTTCGGTTACGCAAAAAAATACAAGGTCATTGTTCATTTTAGTGGTTTTGCACCGATAATTTTTAACGCCAGCATTGATACGCCAGCCGTTGCAATAAAACCCACCAAGAAAATAATAGGCATAGATGAATAACCTAAAATATTCCAAATTAAAGATTCAAGAGCGCTCATAAGCTTCTCCAGTTAAGTTTAAAAATTCATTTTTGGGTGATAATTCAATAGCCGTTTGTGGGCATACAGCAACACATGCACCGCAACCAGTGCAGCTATCTAAAGAAATTTGAGGTTGTGGCGTTGACTCGCTAATATAAGTAAATGAAATAGCTTCGGTTTCGCAGTTATCTTGACAACTTAAGCAATACACTTGGTTTTTCGCTAAACAATTAGCCTTAATTTCAATCGCTAAATCCCAAGGTTTTTCATCTTCAACTTGAGTAAAAAGAGCCTCTTTACATGCATCTACACATTTATCACAAAACGTACATTCCCCTTTACTAAAGTCAATTTCAGGAAAGCCACCATCTCCTTTTACAATAATTTTTTCTGGGCAAACATTTATACATTCCTCACATTGAGTGCAATTATCTGTAAAAACTTTTTCATTAATAACATAAGGTAAACGTATAGCTGGCTTGCTATTTTCTTTAGTTACATTGAAAAAATTTCGTCTAGCAAGATCAACCATTACACACCTAAAAGAATGACTTACGCATACCTACATGATTATAGATATTTAACTTTAGTACATAGGCTACACAATACATTATTACCTTTAAAACAAAGTTGATTTAGGTCAACTTTATTTAGCTTCTATGGAAGGACTCTATCTATGAAAAATTTAACAAATAAAAAAATATTTTATATTTAAATACACCAGAGCACTTACAAACACCATTTTGTTGACAATTAACTGTATATATTTCAAGATTGAAGCCATAAATCAAAACAACATAAATTTAATTACCTCTACAAGAACTTATTTGGAGCAATATTTTGAGAGTCATTACTACATTAATTATTATAAGTATAATGCTGAGCTTTAATGCTAGAGCGGAGGGCATCCCAAGAGAGGTAGACTTCAATTTTGATTGGAAATTTACCCTAGTAGATTCCACTAAGTTACCTGAAAAACTACCGCTTGATGATAAAGAATGGCGAAACCTACGCCTACCTCATGACTGGAGTGTTGAAGCATCTTTCTCTGAATCGTTAGAAGGAGCTACAGGATATTTACCAGGGGGAGTTGGCATATATCAAAAGCACTTTAAAACAACCGCTGATTTAGCTAACGAAAAAGTTTTTGTGATGTTTGATGGCGTATACAACAATGCCACTTTTTGGCTTAATGGCCATAAGTTAGGTCATAACCCTTACGGCTATTCTCCTATTAACTTCGATTTAAGCGATAAATTAAGCACTAACGGTAGCGACAATATATTAACTGTTCATGTAGATCATTCTCGTTATGGCGATAGCCGTTGGTATACCGGTAGTGGTATTTATAGAAATGTAAAACTAGTGACTGTTAATAAGTTACATATTCCAATTTGGGGAACCTTTGTAACAACACCTGAAGTATCAGCTGAACAGGCTAAAGTGAATATAAAAATCAATGTTGAAAACAAACATAGCTCGACTAATCGTTTCAAATTAACCACTCAAATCATTGATAATAATGGTCACATTGTTGCTACAAATACAGATAAAGAACGTTTAAGAGCAAACGGTAAAGATGTATACACGGCTAAATTCACCATCGACAACCCTAAATTGTGGGAT
Source organism: Pseudocolwellia agarivorans (assembly GCF_002000085.1). Classification (GTDB taxonomy): domain Bacteria; phylum Pseudomonadota; class Gammaproteobacteria; order Enterobacterales; family Alteromonadaceae; genus Pseudocolwellia; species Pseudocolwellia agarivorans. The sequence goes on along the minus strand of NZ_MUZU01000004.1, from coordinate 363,324 downwards.
ATTGATGAACCTAATATGTACTCTGCAGTAACAACATTATCTATTGATGGTAAAAATGTTGATACCTACACCACACCATTTGGTATTCGTAGCATTGCTTTCATTCCTAAGAAGGGCTTTTTTCTTAACGGAAAATCAACTTTAGTTAAAGGCGTTTCTTTACACCATGACGGCGGCTTAGTCGGTGCGGCAGTACCAAAAGAAGTATGGCGTAGACGCCTTGCCTCACTAAAAGATGCTGGATTGAATGCAATAAGAACAACGCATAACCCATTTTCTCAAGAATTTTTAGACTTGTGTGATGAGATGGGCATATTAGTTCAAAACGAATTTTTTGATGAATTTGATTATGCTAAAGATAAACGTCTTAACTACCATGAACGCCACGATGACAATCTTACTAAAGGTTACGTTGAACATTTTCAACAATGGGCAAAAAGTGACTTAACACGTACTATGCTTCGAGATCGAAATCATCCCAGTGTATTTATGTGGAGTATAGGTAATGAAATTGAATGGACTTATGTACATTACCGTTACGTTACTGGGTTTTGGAATGACTTAGATGATCCAATGAAAATGGATGGCAGCTTTTGGGGATCCGCTCCTAAATTTACACCCAAAGAGCTAAAGAAACGATACGATGAATCAACCAAAGGTGAGCATGTTCTTGCTGATACTGCTGTTAAGTTAAATAAATGGGTAAAAGAGCTTGATACAACGCGCCCTACAACAGCTAATTTTATTTTACCCCAAGTAAGTCACGTAAGTGGATATGCTGATGCCGTAGATATTGCAGGATACAGTTACCGCAACAGTGTTATTCCCTGGGCACAAACTCACTTTCCTGACAAACAAGTGACTATTAATGAAAATCCAGGTAGTTGGGATGACTGGAAACAAGTACTGCAATTTCCTGGTGTATTTAGTCAATTTATGTGGACGGGTATCGACTACATGGGCGAAAGACACGAAAAATGGCCGGCTAAAAGCGGCTGGGGCGATATGCTAAATTTAGCCGGCTTCAAACAACAAGGTTGGAATTACTTTAAAAGTGTTTGGGTTAATGAACCGCACATTTCATTAGGCACCTTACCTTTATCTGAATCAGGTTTTAAAGCAGAACCACTATCAGGATTGGCTGTAGCTAAAGATCAAGCAAGTTATACATGGCGCAATTCTAATATGCATTGGAATTACAAGAAAGGCGAACCTGTACTTGTTGAAGTGACCTCAAATCACTCTATTGTTGAGCTACTACTCAACGGTGAATCACTTGGATTTCGCAGCATGTCTGAATCGCCTGATAGAATTTTCCGCTGGGTTGTTCCATATCAATCAGGCGTACTAACGGCAAGAGCTGGCTTTAAAGGCCAAGAAATTGCAGCCAAGCTTGAAACCGCAGGAAGAGCAGTAGGTTTTACTTTAACAGCAGATAAAACCACATTAACGGCAGATGGCTACGATTTAGCACATTTAGTGGTTCAACTTATTGACTCAAAAGGCCGCCCAATAAAAACCGATAATACTAAAGTCACTTTTAGTGTTGACGGTGATGCTAGATGGTTAGGTGTAGATTCTGGAGTTCCTGAGAATATACAAGACTTCCAATCAAAAAGCATAGTAACAGCTAAAGGTAGAACACTCGCTATTGTACAATCAAATACCGTAGCAAATAGAGTGACAGTTACCGCTACAGCTAAAGGATTTAAGCCACAATCAATTAGTTTAAACATACAAAAATAAGCTATAAGAAATAGGTTGGTTTTATACCCGTTACCAACCAAGAGGCTATTTCAGAGTGCTTGAGCGATATCAATTCAAGGCAATGCTTTGTAATAATGGTCGCTCCCTTATAAAAAGCATTAACGAAGAAGTGATTTTGCTCAAGCGCTTCTTCGATGGGTCTAAAAACAATTTATGCTTCGTTATTAACTTTAGTCAGGTTCCTACATGGATGTAGGATATTAGGGTAACGCAGGAGCAGTTACCGAGAATAACCATGACGTAAACTTAATGCCTTGCATACATGGATGTATGTACTTAGATTTCGTCTGGAACATGAAATCTGTGCCTAAATTGTTTTTAGTTCCCACTGAAACCTGCATCTTGAATGGTAACGGGTATATATAAAACCAACCTGTTTTGTCACTTATTTATACCCACTTCTAGAAAGCTACCAAAAAAACACAGATTTACGACATATTGTTACTGCCCTTCGCCCGACTTTTCGCTATAATATTGCGCTCTTAATTTCATCTATTTTCATTTATATCTAACAATAGGTAATTTGCATGTCGGTACAACAGCAGGAAGTCGATTTACGTCGTACCTTCGCTATCATTTCTCACCCTGATGCGGGTAAAACAACCATTACTGAAAAAGTATTACTTTTTGGTCAAGCTTTACAAAAGGCAGGGACAGTAAAAGGTAAAAAATCAGGCCAACACGCTAAGTCTGATTGGATGGAGATGGAAAAAGATCGTGGTATTTCAATTACCACCTCTGTAATGCAGTTTCCCTATAATAAATGTCTAGTTAATTTACTTGATACTCCCGGCCATGAAGATTTCTCGGAAGATACTTATAGAACATTAACCGCTGTCGACTCTTGCTTAATGGTAATTGATGTAGCAAAAGGTGTTGAAGCAAGAACGATTAAGCTGATGGAAGTTACCCGTTTACGTGACACACCAATTATTACTTTCATGAATAAAATGGACCGCGATGTGCGTGATCCTATGGAAGTTATGGATGAAGTTGAAGACGTATTAAAAATTAAGTGTGCGCCTATTACTTGGCCAATTGGCATGGGTAAAGAATTTAAGGGCGTGTACAACCTGTTAACTAACGAAACTTTTCTTTATCAAACGGGCCAAGGTCATACTATTCAAGAAAAACGAGTAATAAAAGGCTTAGATAACCCTGAGCTTGATAAAGCAATTGGTAACTATGCTGATGATTTACGTGAAGAACTTGAACTTGTTCAGGGTGCATCGCACGAATTTGATCTAGAAGAATTTCTAAAAGGCGAACTTACACCGGTATTTTTTGGCACAGCTTTAGGTAACTTTGGTGTTGACCACATGCTTGACGGTTTAACCAAATGGGCACCAAAACCCTTACCACGATTAACGTCAACTCGTGAAGTAAAAGCCGAGGAAGAAAAATTCTCTGGTTTTGTCTTTAAAATACAAGCCAACATGGATCCTAAACATCGTGACCGTATTGCCTTCATGCGTATTTGCTCAGGTAAATATGAAAAAGGCATGAAAATGAGACAAGTACGTATTGGCAAAGATGTAAAAATTGCCGATGCGGTAACCTTTATGGCAGGTGACAGATCAAACGTTGAAGAAGCTTACGCAGGCGATATTATCGGTTTACATAACCACGGTAGCATTCAAATAGGTGATACCTTTACCGCTGGTGAAGACATGAAATTTAGCGGTATTCCAAACTTTGCACCTGAAATGTTCCGCCGTATTCGCTTACGTGATCCGCTTAAAATGAAACAACTTCAAAAAGGCTTAATACAGCTTTCTGAAGAAGGTGCCGTACAAGTATTTAGACCATTAAATTCAAACGACTTAATTGTAGGCGCTGTAGGTGTACTACAATTTGAAGTAGTTGTTCAACGTTTACGTACGGAATACAAAGTTGAAGCGATTTATGAACCAATCAGTGTGGCAACAGCTCGTTGGTGTACATGTGATAACGAACGCACGTTAGAGCAGTTTAAAAAGAAAGCTTACGACAACTTAGCGTTAGATGGTGGCGATAACTTAACCTATATTGCTCCGACTATGGTTAACTTGAGTTTGGCGCAAGAGCGAGCGCCAGATATTGTATTCCATAAGACACGTGAACACTAAATTTCTTCGTATATGATATTTTAGCTACATTGCTGTCGTTGTTTTTGAGAGTCACATAGTAAACTATGCTCCTATCAAAAACGCCTCGGCGGGTTTGCTAAAAGAACATATACTTTGAAATATTTTGTTTGGTGCGGTAGTTAATTTTTCTGGGCATTATTTTTATTTGTCACTTAGTAAACTAAGCTCCTCATAAAAATAATAAAATACTTTGATAAAAAACTAACAACTTAACCAAATACTTTAGAAGTAAAATAAATGAGATTTTTTAACTACCTGCTTTATCACTTCAAGCAGTTAGTTGGTTTAACTTAATGTTTAACCGCAACAAACACAAAGAGCTTAAAAATGAATATTAAAAACCTATTAGCTGACATCGTTTCTACTGCAATGCTTTCTGCAGGTTTACCTGAAGGTACTAACCCTGCAATTAGTCTTTCAACTAAGCCACAATTTGGTGATTACCAAGCAAATGGTGTAATGGGCGCAGCTAAAAAACTAAAAACTAATCCTCGCGAATTAGCGACTCAAGTTGTAGCCGTGTTAGAACCAGAATTAGTGGCGAAAGGTATTGCTGAAAAAATTGAATTAGCAGGCCCAGGTTTTATTAATATTCATTTAGATAAAAAATGGTTAAGTGAGCAATTAGTTAATAGTTCAAGTGACGTAAATTTAGGTGTAACACAACGTGGTTCACTACCTAACGAAAAAGCTCAAACCGTTGTTGTTGACTATTCAGCGCCAAACCTTGCTAAAGAAATGCACGTAGGTCATTTGCGTTCAACCATTATTGGTGACGCGGTTGTACGAGCTTTAGAATTTCGTGGCGACAAGGTTATTCGTCAAAACCACATGGGCGATTGGGGTACACAATTCGGTATGCTTTTGGCTCATTTAAGTGACAAATTAGCCTCTGACGAAGTGGCTGAAACTGCCCTTGCTGATTTAGAAAATTTTTACCGTGAAGCAAAAGTCAGGTTTGATAACGAAGATGGCTTTGCAGACAGAGCACGCGACTACGTTGTTAAGCTACAAGGTGGCGATGCTGATTGTGCTGTACTATGGCAACAATTTATTGATATCTCTATCGCACACAGTGAAGACATTTATAAAAAATTAAATGTAACGCTTACCCGTGACGACATTATGGGTGAAAGTGCCTACAATCCTGATTTACCCAAAGTAATAGACGAGTTAATGGCTCAAAATATTGCAGTGGAAGATCAAGGCGCTAAAGTTGTATTTATTGACGAAATGGCGAATAAAGACGGCGAACCTTCTGTATTTATTGTGCAAAAATCAGGTGGTGGTTACTTATACGCAACAACTGATTTGTCAGCCTGTCGATACCGTAGCGGTGAATTAGCAGCAGATCGCATTATTATATTTACCGATGCTCGCCAAGCGCTTCACTTTAAACAAGTAGAAATTGTGGCACGCAAAGCAGGATTTTTACCTGAGCATGTTGGTTATGATCATTGCCCATTTGGTATGATGATGGGTGACGACGGAAAACCATTTAAAACCCGCACGGGCGGTACAATAAAGCTAGCTGAATTACTTGATGAAGCCGTAGTACGTGCATCGGCTTTAATTAAAGAAAAGAATCCTGATTTTTCCGATGAGTTATTATCTGAAATTTCTGAAAAAGTAGGTATTGGCGCAGTTAAATTTGCAGACTTATCAAAAAATAGAACCAGCGATTACATCTTTAACTGGAAAACCATGCTAAGTTTTGAAGGCGCTACAGCACCGTATTTACAATACGCGTATTCTCGTATTCAAAGTATATTTACTAAAGCTGGGATTTCAGCTGAACAATTAGATTACTCACAATTGCAGCTTATAGAGTTACAAGAAAAAGCATTAGCGATGAAATTATTACAACTTGAAGAAGTGATCGACTCAGTAATTTCTGAATGTACACCTAACTTACTTTGTAATTATTTATATGAGTTAGCGAGTTTATACATGAGCTTTTACGAAGCTTGTCCTATCCTTAAAGACGATATTAGTGAAGATGTGAAAAAATCTCGCTTAGCATTATGTGCTCTCGTTTCTAAAACCCTAAATAAAGGATTAGATATTTTAGGTATTGAAGTTATGGAAAGAATGTAGCAAACCACCCTATAAGGCGCTTCATGAAAATCTTGTTGATAGATACACAGCAACACGCATTAGATGCAATAAAACCTGCATTTAATGCAAGTAAAGATGACATTACTCACGTTACTAATTTAGCTATTTTGCAAGAACTACTACAACAAACAAAGTTTGATGTAGTAGTTACCCCCTCTTTACTCGGCAAGATAAATGGCGATGAATTATTAAGAACCTTAACAAGCAGCTTTCCTCAAATGATCCGTGTGCAAGTTATTAATCACGAACATTACACGACAAAGCATGCCCATTTTAATTTTGCTCAACCACTCAATTTAGCTGCTATAAAAACTAAATTGAGTCAAAGTCAAAAACACAGCCAAGCTATTACTAAAGACTTAATTGTTAAAACGATTGCTAATGTAAAAACCCTGCCCAGTCCACCTAAAGTGTATATGCAGTTAACTCATGCACTAAAAGACTCCAATACGGATTCCCAAAAAATAGCCGATATCATTCTTCAAGATCCGGGGTTAACCGCTAAAGTATTACACTTTGCTAATAGTTCCTTAATGTCGAAAGGTAAAAATATTACCAGTATTAATGACGCTATTACTAAAATGGGCGTTGACACTCTTTGCTGTATCGTAATGACTGCAGAGTTATTTACTTATTCACCAGACATTCCAAATTTTTCATTAGAGAAAGAGCAATTACATAGCTTCGCTACCGCTAAATTGGCTGCCTCTATTGTGAAGCCAGAATTAAAACAACAAGCTATGATCGCGGGGTTATTACACGCTATTGGTAAAGTCGTACTTTATGAAATAAAGCCAGATCTAACAGAAAACTTTTTCAAACGTCGTAATCCAAAAGAAGATAACACTCCACTTGAACTCAAAATTTTTGGAACAGATCACTGTCATATAGGTGGATATTTATTGCATACATGGAGCTTTTCTTATTCATTAATTGAAGCGGTTATTTTACACCGCAGTCCTGACAAATTATTAAAATCATCATTTGATGTAGCGCAAGCCGTTTATTTAGCGAATACATTATTAAAAGAACGCGAGCCTGATGCTGCTTTTATTAAACATTATAAGATGGAAGGTGTGCTAGATAAGATTGAACAAAGAGCCAATAGATTACGTTAAACAATAGGGTCTGTTTGATCTTTGTTGACTCTTTTTACAGCTACTTATTAGCCTTTTATACAAGACAAAGCATATGTTTCGTAGTTGTTCTACTCTAATATGCGGTAACGTAGTAGAAATGGGTAATAAACGCTGTTCTACGGATACGTTAATTCGAAAAAATTTAAATATTAAAGTTCAATCCCCCTTAAATGGAACGTTATGTTATTAACAGATAGCCACTGCCATATAGATTTTGATAACTTTTCAAATGAGTTGGCCTCACTTTTAGAGCAGTGCTATCTTCAAGGTATTCATCGAATAATTGTTCCATCTATTGCCCCTAAAAATTGGCAGAAAGTTTTAGAGCTATCAACATATAATAAAGTAATCCCCTCTTGTTCAAACAAAAATAATAATCAACAATCGCACGGAGCGTCATGTCAGTTATTTCCATGCTTAGGTATTCACCCATGGTTCTTGAATGATTTAGATGAAAGCGTATTAGCACAACTTACTTCGCTAGTAGCCAAATATGCAGACAATATTGTTGCGATTGGTGAAGCAGGTATAGATAAAGTGATCGCTCAAAATAATAATAATTTAGATAAACAAATCACATTTTTTGAACACCAACTTTCACTAAGTAACCAATATAACTTACCGATAATAGTGCATCATAGGCGCTCTCATGACATTATCATCCCAATATTGAAGAAACATAAGCCTCAAGCCTGCGGTGTTATTCATGCTTTTTCCGGAAGCTACCAGCAAGCAAAAGCGTATATAGATTTAGGTTTTAAATTAGGAATTGGCGGTACACTTACTTATGAACGTGCTCAAAAAACAATTAAGGCAATTAAAAAGCTTCCACTAGAAAGTTTGTTGCTAGAAACTGATGCTCCTAGCATGCCACTACAAGGGCATCAAGGAGAAGATAACTCTCCTTTACGACTTATTGATATACTAAAATGTTTAGCTGAAATCAGATGTGAAAGTGTTGATAAAATTGCTCAAGCAATTGAAATCAACATTGATAACTTATTTTTCAGTCGGCGGTCTGAAGCCTTGGCGGCTAAAACGATTCAAACCTCGAGTCAGTAAAAAACCAATACACACGGCAATGATCATCATTAAACGTAACAAGGCGTGATTATCGTAACTGGTTGTATTTAAATCGTCGGTAAAATAACTTTGTTTCACAGTTATCCGCATAAAACCAATCAGTTTATCTGTTCTAATTTCTTGAATAAAAGGAACATTCTCATCACTTTTATTACTTTTATTTAGTGTAATACCATAAACATCTTTTATGCTTGCACTACTCTTTGAAGCGGCGATTGTTTTACCTGTTTCATCATATATATGTACATCATAAATCCACTTAGCGCTTGCTATACCATCGACATACTTTTGCAATTCAACTTTATTATCAATAAGTTGTAAAAAAACAATACTAGAAACAGCTTGTTCTAAATGTTGTTCAGCTAGAATATAAAAATGATCATGAATCGTTTTTTCAGAACGATAATTACTCGTTACCCATAAATTAAGCAATACAATAATCAACACAATCGCTATAGCTAATTGCATTAATTTATTATAAATAGATGATAATTTAGGGTATAAAGGCAGATTAGATGTTTCCATAATCCTCTATGATATTTGTTTTGCTATGGATACACTATAGAGGGTTCTTGATGTATTTAAAATATCTATAGAACATCTTTTTAATGATGGGCACTATTACGTTTAATTATTGCGTTATTAACTGCTGAATAATTAAACGTAATGGTATTCAAATATACAAATAAACTTACCTCAATCATAGTAGGCTTTAACGTGACTAATAACGTACACAACTTCATTCTAGAAAAAATTAATACACTTCCACTTGCACAAGTAATATTACCCACTCAAGCGCCAGAGTCATTTCCTTTTAGTGTTGATTTATCAACAAGTGCCTTTGCTATAGATTCTAACTGCCAATGTGATGAATCTCTTATGGTAGATTCGCAACAAACAAATACAGTAACCAATGTAAATTCAAGAATTGAGCTTGTTGTGTTCAGTGATATTTCTCTTGCCCTACTTTCACAACTTACACAAACTTGCGATATTTCATTAACGGCATTAACCGCAATTAACCATAGAAATAATCTAATAAGTTATCGCTTTGCTATCACAACTGATGAGCTTAACTTATCTAGACAAAAGCTCATCTCTTTTGCTGAAAAAAATAATATTGAAGCAGCTATTTTATTTAATGCACCTAAATTGGACGTTCCTGGTCTACTCGTCATGGACATGGATTCCACCACGATAAAAATTGAATGTATTGATGAAATAGCAATATTAGCCGGTGTAGGTGAGCAAGTATCAGCAGTCACGGAGCTTGCCATGCAAGGTAAGTTAGACTTTTCTGAAAGCTTATATCAACGAGTAGCAACCTTGGAAAACGCTTCGGAACAAATACTTGCCGACGTTGCTAAAAATATTCCTTTAATGGAAGGGTTAGAAACATTAATTACTGAATTGAAAAAACACCAATGGCGTGTAGCGATAGCCTCTGGTGGATTTACTTATTTTGCAGATCACTTAAAAAACATGCTGTCATTGGATGCCGCTTATGCAAATACATTAGAAATTATTGATGGAAAACTGACAGGCAAGGTACTTGGAAAGGTCGTAGACGCACAAGTGAAAGCCGACTCTTTATTACTATTAAGTGAAGAATATAACATTCCTCATCAACAAACAGTTGCTATGGGTGATGGCGCTAATGATTTAGTTATGATGGAAGCAGCTAACTTAGGTGTGGCTTTTCATGCTAAGTCAATCGTAAAGGCAAAAGCCGATACAGCAATTAATACCTCAGGTTTAGACTGTATGATTCATTGGTTGGCATAATAGCCAGTTTAACACGATAAATTAAACTCGCCTTATTCATAATATACCCGTTACCAATCAAGAGGCTATTTCAGATCACTTGAATGGTTACGGATATATAAGTATTTTGATACAAGACCCTCACGTTATGAATAAGCCTTGTATTACATAACCTCAATTAAAGTCTTTTTAATTTCATTCCTATCATGATGACAATTTAAATCTGAGCATTGCTTCTTGTGTAATATCAAAAACTTGTACAACGCCAGAAACACTCCATATATTTTGCTCTATCTGTTTTCCTCTATGTATCGCATAAGAACTAATGTAACTCAATTCGGGACTTAAATAGTCCATATCCGGAGCATCAGCTCTTGATAATTTTAATTGCAAACATAAAAAAACACCTCGCTTCAAAGCATTTCGTATAAACATATTTTGTAATGCGGTTGTATCTAATTCAGAAGCGAGTTTTGTTATCACTTTACTTTCCATTGTCTCTGCATCAGGTTTAATAGAAACATATAAAATATCGGATACTGGGGCATCTGATGAGTGCATCTTTTTTAAATTAACCATAAAAGCATTAGTTGCGCTCAAATGACTCAACAGAGGATACAAGTTGTAATAATTAACTTTGTCACTTAACTGCCGCATTAATGGCATTAAATGACTGTCTTCTTGCCCACAAGCAATAGCTTCGATTTTATATCGGCTACCACTCGTTTGAATAATCAAACTAGGGATATTTAAACTACTACTATAAATATTCCGCAATGGCTTCGCTAAGCCTGGTACCATTGATTCATATTCATCAGGCGTTAATTTATTTTTATTTTTCTCAATTAATGCTTTAAAAAATGCGCGTCCAATATGTTTATGCTTATCAACTTGAACCCTAAGATTAGCAATGGTTTTCTTTTCATTTATTCTAACAACAGCATAACTTAAAGCTTTTAAATCAAATAATGACGTTATCTTTTGTAGTTCCGGAAATGACAAAAAAACAACATCACCTTTTTTTAAACTAACTTCTTTTTTAAACTCTAGCTTTAGTCCAGAAGCAGAGAAATCAAGAGACTCGGCCTCCCATGTTGTATTTTCAAGACTAACATCCACTAAAGTGTTGTATTTAAATCGAGATTCTTGCCTATGATTTTTATAATTAACACCAACCTCTTCAACCATTAAGGCATCATTATAACGTTTATGTCCAAAGGCTTTAATTTTAGTGGCTGATATATTGTCATATATAAACTCTTTGTAAGTAGCAATTAAGTTATCACACGTGATATCACTAACAACAATGAGTGAAGATAAGTCTTCTATTTTTTGAGAGATTTCTTCGCCTACAGGTAAATTTAAATATTGATTTTGCTTACTGAGTGACTCCGATAGTGTAAAAAAAGAATTTACATTATCTTTGTTTATATTAGACATGCTTAACATGGTAATAGCAAAATGAGATTTATTACTTCCAAAACCAAGAAATTGAGTCATAAATTCAGGGGCTTTTAGTAACTGTTGTTCATCTGCAGTATAGAAATAGTACTTTCCATCGCTTTTATGGATAAAGCTATAAACCACTAATTTTTTACCCAAAACAGATGCTTTCATTAAACGTTTAATCCTGTCAGGAGTTATTAAACAATTTAATGCTGAGTGCTTATTTTCATATTGCCAATACTGATAAATATTTTGGTTATTTGGACAAGTTAATACATATTTAGGTAAAGAGCCTTCGTCTTTTTTCCCAATAAAAATGGGTAGTTCATTGAGTTTAGGTAAAACATATTGTTCAAAGTTACGTGATTGTAAAGCGCTTATGCTATTGTCTAAATTAATTTTATAACGTCTTTTATTTCCTTGTATAAAGTCTACTAAGAATTGCTTAAAACCATCTTTAATACCTTCGTTGGGATAAACACGCTTTACCCCAACCAATTGAATATTATCAATTAACTGAATGTTTTTAATTTCATACTCAAAAACATCACTTGAACCAAACTGAAACTCTTCTTCTAAGCCGAGAAAACGTATTTCTATCACTTGCCCTAAAACAATTTGTTCAATGCTAGGGAGCCTAAACTTACAACCATTAACACTAATATCTGAGCTGTTACATTTTATCTGTTTACCATTTACTGTTACTGATAGTGCAATTGAGAAATTCATGCGCTCTTCAATACGGTTATGATAGTTTCCAAATTTAAACAATTGAGCTGGATATTGAGTTTTTTCCTGAACTTTTTGAGTAGTTTTTTTATTAATTTGAAGGGCTTTAATACCTGCTTTTTCTTTTTGGTAAATTACCCTAAAGTTATTTTCTGTATTGGTAACCGCTTCATAAACACCAAACGTATACTTTCCATAAAACGCAAGGTTTTCTTCAAACACCTTAATAGCGGTATCATCTAGAAAATGAGAACGTCCTTCATGCTCATATACTTTACATTCTCCATCTACATGTCCTCGTAAATCAACTAATCGAGTACATGGGCCAGCCAACCGCTTCAATTCCATCTTTATAAGGAAACGTTCAGTTTTGGGTATATGCGCAACTTTCGCAGTAAATTTAGTCTCAAAATCCTTATTTAAAACTTGACCGCGAAACTCATCAATGATTTTTTGGTACTTAGTAAAATTATTAGTCATTCAAGTTTGTATATCAGTTAAAAAGAGGTAACAATTCAGTATATTAAGTTATATACAAAATACTCATGTAATTGTATATCACAAAACAATTAACAAAATACAGCAATTTTCATGCCCTAGAAAATGCATTATGCTAAAAACTGAAGCTTAAGTAGATATATTGCACATCTGCACTTTATGAAGCATTCATGGGTAATAAAATATTTATAATATTAATTCTTCCCTTTAAGATTTGTCATAAAATTGACCTTTCTGATAAGTTTAATATTGTGTCCATTATTTATATGATAAATCACTTATCAAGTAACACATTAAAAAATAGGTAACCCATATGGCAAAGCCATCAAAAGCTGAATTTGTTTGTACTGATTGCGGAATGAATCATTCTCGTTGGCAAGGGCAATGTAAGTGTGGTGCATGGAATACAATCACCGAAATAAAAATACCTACAAATCATATTAAAAAGTCGACAGGTAATAGTGGCGGTTATGCTGGTGGTATTGGTGGTGGTTCAAAAAAAATACATGAAATTGAATCTATTGAAGCTGAAAAGCAACTTACCGGTATAGGCGAGCTTGATCGAGTATTATGCGGTGGAGTTACCACTGGCTCGGTCAATATTATATCTGGAGATCCCGGTGCCGGAAAAACCACCTTACTTTCAGATCTTGTAGCCAGAATGTCTAAAACAACCGCTTCACTGTACTGTACAGCTGAGGAATCACTTTCTCAATTTAAAAATAGAGTGAATCGTTTAAAGCTAAGTTATGACGAAGATAATCTTTATTTGCTGTCTGAAACAAGTGTTGAATCAATTATTGCAGAGCTTGATTCAAAAAAAATAAAGTTTGCTGTTATCGACTCCATTCAAGCGGTAGTAACAGATAATGCTAATGGTAGTCCAGGCTCCCCCTCCCAAGTAAAAGGTGCTGCTCAATTACTTACCCAATATTGTAAGCAAAATAATGTCACCATGTTTCTTATCGCCCATGTAAATAAAAACAATGAAATTGCAGGCCCACAAACCTTAGTTCATATTGTTGATGCGTTATTACATATTGATACCAACGACGGTCAAATACGCACACTCAGAGCGAACAAAAACCGTTTTGGTGATATAGATACCGTGGGTATTTTTAGAATGTGTGAAAAAGGCATGCTCAGTGTTGATAACCCTAGTGAGATATTTCTGTCCGGCTCTACAACCGAATCTCCTGGTTCAGCAATTACCTGTATTAGAAAAGGTAACCGAAATATATTATTAGAAATACAATGTTTAACGACAGAAACTGAAGCAGAGTTTCCACAAAGAGTATGCGTAGGCTTAAACATGAATCGTATAAAAATGCTCACAGGTGTATTACGTAAACATACAAAAACAAAAATTTTTCATGATACCTTTTTTAATATCGTAGGTGGCTTAAAAATAGATGAATCGGAAACCTGTATTGATCTTGCGTTAGTCACCGCACTACTCAGTAGTTTAAATGATTTTATTATCCCGCGTACAACCTGCATTATGGGCGAGTTAAGTTTAAATGGAGATATAAGGCCCATTGACAGTGGCGTTCCTCGCGTAAAAGAAGCCGCACAGCATGGGTTTTCTCAAATAATTATTCCGTTTAGAAATTATCATAAGTCTATGGAGGGGTTAGGAGCGACCATTTCTCCAGTTAAAACCATTCATGAGTTACTCGCGATAATAAAATAATCACTTATTTGGAGACCCAAGATAAAAAAAGGCTACTTAACAGTAGCCTTTCATTTATCACTTAATACTAAAAATATTACTCGGGTTCGTAGTCTAAGTTAGCAGATAACCAACGCTCAGCCTGCGGCATAGTCATCTCTTTTCTTATAGCGTAATCTTCTACTTGGTCTTTCGCTACTTTAGCTACAGCAAAGTACTTAGCTTCAGGGTGAGCAAAATACCAACCACTTACGGCAGCACCTGGCCACATCGCGTAACTAGAAGTTAACTCCATGCCAATGTTGTTTTCAACATCAAGTAACTTCCACAACAAGCCTTTTTCAGTATGTTCAGGGCATGCAGGGTAACCGGGAGCGGGACGAATACCTTGGTATTTCTCACGAATTAAATCGTCGTTTTCTAGGTTTTCGTCTTTAGCATAACCCCAGTATTCTTTACGAATTTTTTCATGTAAATATTCTGCGGTCGCTTCTGCCAACCTATCGGCTACTGCTTTAGCCATTATACTATTGTAATCATCATGATTCGCATCAAAGGCTTTTACAATTTCTTCAACACCAAAACCTGCGGATACAGCAAAAGCCCCAACATAATCTTTTATGCCTGACGCTTCGTCTGCAACATAATCAGATAAACAGCGATTAAACTGCCCTGCCGGTTTTTTACTTTGTTGGCGCAATTGGTGTAAGCGTTCTAATTTAGTGGTTCTGGTATCATCAGTAAAAAGGATCAAATCATCATTTTCACGATGAGCAGGAAATAAACCAAATACCGCTTTACCTTTTAGTTTTCCATTACCTATCACATCGTCCAACATAGCATTTGCATCATCAAACAACTTAGTTGCTTCTTCGCCTACCACTTCGTGTTTAAGGATCAATGGGTATTTACCCGATAGCTGCCAAGTCATAAAGAATGGCGTCCAATCGATGTACTTTCTCACTATCGATAAATCAATATCATCTAATACTGTTACGCCTAACTTTTTAGGTGTAGTTGGCGTGTAATTGTCAAAACTTATTGGAACAGCATTTTTACGAGCATCTTGTAATGAAATAAGTGTAGAACGAGGGCCTTTTTTATAATGACGTTCTCTTACACGTACATATTCTTCTTTTTGACGTTCCATAAATGCTGGGCGAAGTTCATCAGATAACAACGCACTTACTACCGAAACCGAGCGCGATGCATTAGGCACATAAACAACGGGATGATCATATTGAGGTTCAATTTTAACCGCTGTATGTGCTTTTGATGTTGTTGCACCACCTATTAACAAAGGTAAATTAAAATCTAGTCGCTTCATTTCTTTGGCAACATGTACCATTTCATCAAGTGATGGTGTAATAAGACCTGACAGACCAATAATGTCGCACTTTTCTTCTTTTGCTACTTGAAGAATTTTTTCTGTTGAAACCATAACGCCAAGATCAACAATATCGTAGTTATTACATTGTAAAACTACGCCTACAATATTTTTACCAATATCATGTACGTCGCCTTTTACTGTTGCTAATAGCACTTTACCATTAGACTTAACTTCAGTTTTTTCGGCTTCAATAAATGGGTTTAAGTGAGCTACTGCTTGTTTCATTACACGCGCAGATTTAACCACTTGTGGTAAAAACATTTCACCTGCGCCAAATAAATCACCAACTACGTTCATGCCATCCATTAATGGACCTTCAATGACATCTAGTGGTCGAGCTGCAATCAAACGTGCCGCTTCGGTATCTTCAATAATAAATTCGTTAATACCTTTAACCAACGAATGCTCTAAACGTTTATTTATAGGTAGTTCGCGCCATGTTAAATCAGCTTTATTATTCGCTTTACCGCCTTGCCCTCGATAACCTTCAGCTAAATCTAATAAACGCTCAGTGGCTCCGTCGTCACTGTTCTGAATAACGTCTTCAACAGCTTTTAATAAGTCTTTCGGAATATCTGAATAAATGGCTAACTGACCTGCATTTACAATTCCCATATCCATACCATTTTTAATGGCGTGATATAAAAATACGGCATGAATCGCTTCACGTACTGGGTTATTACCACGAAATGAAAATGAAACGTTCGATACACCACCTGAAATCATGGCGTACGGTAGGTTGTCTTTAATATCTTTTACGGCTTCAATAAAATCAACGGCATAATTGTTATGTTCTTCAATACCGGTAGCTACAGCAAAAATATTAGGATCAAAAATGATATCTTCTGCTGGGAAGCCAATCTCATCGACTAATATATGGTAAGCACGATGACAAATTTCGTATTTACGCTCACGAGTATCTGCTTGACCTACTTCATCAAAAGCCATAACAATAACGGCAGCGCCATAACGGCGTAACAATTCAGCTTGTTTGCGGAAGATATCTTCTCCCTCTTTCATGCTGATAGAGTTAACAATACCTTTACCTTGAATACATTTTAAACCTTCTTCTATGATGTCCCACTTAGAGGAATCGATCATAATTGGTACTTTGGCGATATCAGGCTCACCGGCAATTAAATTCAAAAAGCGAACCATCGCGGATTTTGAATCCAGCATGCCTTCATCCATGTTGATATCGATGATTTGCGCGCCGTTTTCAACTTGTTGTAAAGCTACAGCGATGGCTTCGTCAAACTTCTCTTCTGTGATTAATCGTTTAAATACTGCTGAACCCGTAACATTTGCTCGCTCACCTACGTTTACAAATAAACTATCACCATTAATTGTTAATGCTTCTAATCCTGATAAGCGGCAAGCAATTTCACGTGGTTTAATTTCGCGAGGTGTTATACCTGCAACTGAATCAGCCATACCTTTTATATGTTCTGGTGTTGTACCACAACAACCACCAATAATATTTAAAAAGCCTGATTCTGCCCACTCACTTACATGCGCATTCATATCTTCTACAGTAAAATCGTATTCACCAAATGCATTAGGTAAGCCCGCATTAGGATGAGCTGATACTGCGGTATCTGATATACGACTTAATTCTTGTACGTATTCACGTAATTCAACCGGCCCTAAAGCACAATTCAAACCAAATGAAATGGGCTTAGCATGGCGTAAAGAGTTATAAAATGCTTCGGTTGTTTGACCTGATAATGTACGACCTGAGGCATCGGTAATCGTACCGGAAATCATAACAGGGTATCGCACACCTAATTCTTCAAATACGCATTCAACTGCAAATATTGCGGCTTTGGCATTTAACGTATCAAATATGGTTTCGATTAAGATCAGATCTGAACCACCTTCAATTAATGCTTTGGTTGATTCAATATAAGCGTCTTTTAATTCGTCAAAAGTTACATTTCGAAAAGCAGGATCGTTTACATCAGGAGATATAGAGCAGGTGCGGTTTGTTGGCCCTAAAACACCAGCAACAAAGCGTGGTTTATCAGGGTTTTTAGCCGTAAATTCATCAGCTGCTTGGCGAGCAATTTGTGCAGCAACCAAGTTAATTTCAGCGCTGTACTCTTGCATATCGTAATCAGCCATAGCAATAGTTGTGGCATTAAACGTATTGGTTTCGAGTATGTCTGCGCCAGCAGCCAAATATTCGGTATGTATCGCTTTAATGATATCAGGCTGAGTAAGCACTAACATATCATTATTGCCTTTTACATCTGAATGCCAGTCGGCAAAACGATCACCTCGATAGTCTTGTTCTTCAAACTTGTATGCTTGGATCATAGTTCCCATAGCACCATCAAGTATTAAGATGTTTTTACGAAGTTGTTGTTCAAATGTTTCAAAACTGGCTGACTTTTGCATCATTTTTTCCGATAAAAGGTCGTTAATAACAATCTCATGAATGAAACTGGTATAAATGTATTTACTATAAAAAGAACCTTGGTTCTATTTAATCATTAGGGTTAATAGCTTTTATGTTATTTGCATCTAATTTGTATGGAGTAATTTGATATACGTAATAGTTAAGCCAATTAGTAAATAACAAACTACCATGACTACGCCACGTACTACTCACCTCGTTTTCAGGATTATCATCAGGGTAATAGTTTTCAGGTATAGCAGGCTTTGCTCCTGCATTGATATCGCGCAGAAATTCTTCATGTAAAGTTTCCGCGTCATACTCAGGATGGCCAGTTAAATACACCTGTTTTTTATTTTTACTGGCGGCAACATACACACCGGCTTGCTCTGATTCAGCAATAATTTTAAGACCTTCTATAGATAAATAATCTTCTCTATCTATGTAGCCATAACGAGAATGAGGTACTTTAAATGAATCTTCAAAACCACGCGTAAGCGGTTCTTTTATATCATTAGGTTTATGAGTAAAAACACCTGAAAGCTTTTGTTTTCTTAAATGCCTTTGCAAACCATAATGATAGTATAAAGCAGCATGTGCTCCCCAACACGAAAACATAGTAGAAGTTACGTTGTCTTCAGCCCAATCAAATACTTCACAAATTTTATCCCAAAAAGTCACTTGATCATAATCCATTAAAGCTAATGGAGCCCCTGTAACAATTAACCCATCGTATTGTTTATGCTTAATATCATCAAACAAACAATAAAAGTTTTCTAAGTGCTCTTTAGGTGTGTTTTTCGATTCGTTAGCATGAATACGTACAAATTCAATATTAATTTGTAGTGGTGTATTCGATAACATTCTTAATATTTGTACTTCTGTCTCAATTTTATTGGGCATTAAATTAAGTATTGCCACTTGCATTGGACGAATTTCTTGACGGGCAGCTCGATTCTCAGACATAACGAAAATATTTTCATTATTCAAAATAGATAAAGCAGGCAATTGATCCGGAATTTTAATGGGCATAAGACTTAACCTATAGAATGTACAAAATTTAGCTTAAAGGATTATAGCATTTTTCATTATAGCTATGTCAACATCTAAACGTATAGACGTCTAAACGCTTTACGATAGATATTAGCTAACTTGAAAATATATAACAACTTAAACTTCAGTAATACTTAGTCAGATATTTAGATAATGGCTTTTTAACCTACTGATTTATAAAAAATGGTAAATACATACCTTCATTAGTTATTCCCTAATGTTATCCAAATTTTAAACAAAAAAAATCTCGGACATGCCGAGATTTTAATGAAAACGATTGCTGATTATTCAGCAGCTTCTTCTACTTTTTCAGTTTTTTCACTCTCAGGAACTTTCTTAGTTAAAAGTTCTGCGCGTAAACGTGAATCTAATTCTTTAGCTATTGCCGGATTTTCAGCTAGATATTTTGTTGAGTTAGCTTTACCTTGACCAATTTTATCGCCATTGTAGCTATACCAAGCACCAGCTTTTTCAACCATATTATGCTTAACACCTAGGTCAATTAACTCGCCTAAGCTGTTAATACCTTCGCCATATAAAATTTGAAATTCAACTTGTTTAAACGGAGGAGCTATTTTATTTTTAACAACTTTAACACGTGTTTCGTTACCGACAATTTCATCGCCATTTTTAACAGCACCAATACGACGAATATCTAATCTTACTGAAGCATAAAACTTTAATGCATTACCACCCGTTGTGGTTTCTGGAGAACCAAACATTACACCAATCTTCATACGAATTTGGTTAATAAAAATCATCATGGTATTTGATTGTTTAAGGTTACCTGTAAGTTTACGCATTGCTTGAGATAACATTCTTGCTTGAAGACCCATATGCGAGTCGCCCATGTCACCTTCAATTTCAGCTTTAGGTGTAAGAGCTGCGACAGAATCGACAACAATTACGTCAACAGCACCTGAACGCGTTAACATGTCACAAATTTCTAAAGCTTGTTCACCCGTATCAGGTTGAGATACTAATAATTCATTAATATTTACACCTAGTTTACCTGCGTAAATTGGGTCAAGTGCATGCTCGGCATCAACAAAAGCACAAATTTTTCCATTACGCTGAGCTTCCGCGATAACTTCTAATGTTAAGGTTGTTTTACCACTAGACTCTGGTCCGTATATCTCTACAACACGGCCTAATGGTAAACCGCCAGCACCTAGTGCGATATCTAATCCTAACGAACCTGTAGAAATAGTTTCTACATCCATACTACGGTTATCACCCAACTTCATTATTGAGCCTTTACCAAATTGACGTTCTATTTGACTTAACGCAGCAGAAAGTGCTTTTTCTTTATTCTCGTTCATTATTTATTGCTCCAAGATGATTTAGGTGCTTAATTCGTTTTAATGAAACAAGTATACTGTATGGTCGTACAGTATCAAGTTTTTTATTAATTTATTTTTTATACTGGAAAATAAATTAACAACAAGACTTGTTATCCATTGAAAAATAACAACTTTACATTAACTAGTAACTTTTTAAAAAAATTTAAAAAAAAGTTACTCTTTTAATTTCTATTAGTTTTATACAGTAAATTATATTAATGCGTACAGTTATAATTTTAATTGAGTTACTCCCCAATAATCGCTACTTTTAGTTGTTAATTTCCAGCCTTTTTTGATAAGTACTTTTCGAATAAAGCGATTAATTAGCCCATGCCCAAAAACAACTATTTTTTCTTCTTTTTCAGCTAATCGAATTAAAATAAGTGCCGCTCTTATAGAGCGTATTTTAGATTGTTTATAAGTTTCAAAGTGCCCTTTAAACCGAAGTAACCAAAAAATACGACAGCTATAAAGCCAAACCACTGTAGGTAAATATAAGGGAAGTTTATAACGCGGTAATTCCATTTCTCTTAATGTTTGATCTATTAATTCAGGTGATTTACCGGTAAATATATGTGCAGAATGCAATGCTCTTTTAAGATCACTTGATACAACAAAGTGAGACTTGTAGTCTTGAACATGTTGATAGTTGGGCCTACTGTTATTTGATATTTCGGATAGGTGGTATTGCCTTACCCATTTGACATAGCTGATAGCATTCATCATGCTGTTAACTGCAGCGACAGGCTTACCATGTCTAATTAACCTCAGCTCGGGATAAGCAAAGTTACTCAACAAGCTATTTTTATGCCTAACTTCGTTGAATTTTTTACTAATAGCCAGCTATTAGATAGAAAAATCCGCCTTGTTATACACAAAAATATCAATATTGAGAAATTAATATAGCTTAGTAAAATAACGATACAGATTAAGTTTTGATAAAGAAGGGGTTTAATTCATTCTCTAACATTCATTAACCCGAGTTGAGGTTAATTAAAACGATTTCCATATCTTCTTATCCTAGCTCGTTATAAAACCATAAAAACGGCCGCTAATACCGTCATACCAATAACCCACCACCTATATTGTTTATTGGGTATTCTTTTAACAATATACACACCTGCATAAGCGCCTAATGCAATAAACGGTAAGCTTATGATATTCAATAAAAACGAATCTATAGTGATGGTTTCCCATACAAAAACATGAAATGGTACTTTGAATAAATTTACCGCTAAAAAGAAACAAGCGGCTGTTCCTATAAATTCATTTTTGGGTAATCTCATACTTAATAAGTATAAGGCCATTACCACTCCAGCTAAGTTACCCACCATGGTCGTTATACCACCTAGTAGCCCCATTAAAATAGCAAACCACATATAATCAGGTACATTTACACGTTTATTTTGCTCTTGCCAAATCATTAGCGCTAAGCTACCAAAGAGAATAATCCCCATAAGTTGACGAAATATTTGGTCATCAACATATTCTCCTATCAAAGTGCCTATAATTACCCCTATAGCAGCCCAAGGAAATAGCTTTTTTAAGTAGTACCAATTAGCACTACGATGATAATAAAAAACACCAAAAAGATCTGCCATAACTAATAACGGTAACATAATGCCTGATGACTCTTTACCACCAAAATTTAACGCGAGTAAAGGCACGGCAAACATTGAAATACCGCTAACACCTGTTTTAGCCATACCAATAAAAAAAGCCACAAGAAATAACAGTAGTAAAGCGTTATAAGAGAGTTCGTAAGAAAAGAGAGACAACATTTAGGAATATTTTCCAATTGTGATTTAAATTAAAGAAATAAAAAAGGATAGGTTGTTAAAGAGAATTGAGTTCTCCTACCTATCCTTATTACGTTAACTACTTTTGTACATTACTTACATAGTCTTAACGGTTTTTTCTCGCTTTTCAGCAAACCATAAATAAAACACAGGCAATATAAATAATGTAAACACAGTACCAATTAACATACCCGCTACCAATATAATACCAATACTGTTACGCGCTTCTGCGCCAGCACCGGTTACAAATACTAATGGGAGATGTCCGAAAACAGTTGCCGCCGTTGTCATCATAATAGGTCTTAACCGTGTTATAGCCGCTTCGGTTACCGCTTCTAATTTGGTTTTACCTTGTTCTTGAACATGGTTAGCAAATTCAACAATCAAAATACCATTTTTAGCAATTAAGCCCACCAAGGTGATTAAGCCTATTTGTGAATAAATATTGATTGTTGTTAATTCAATAAAAGGTAAAAGCAATGCACCTGATAAGGCTAAAGGTACACAACCGAATAACACCACTAACGGATCTCTAAAACTATTAAACTGAATCGCTAAAATGAAAAATACAATAATAGATGAAACCCCTAATACGCTCATTAACGTACTACCTTCAGATCTAATTTGGCGAGACTCACCTGCGTAATCTAATCGATATGATTTAGGTAATATATCAGCAGCAGCTTTTTCTAATGTAGCTAATGCTGCTTCTTTACTTACCCCTGGTAAAACACCGCCAAAGATTTTAATAGAGTTTTGCTGATTAAATGTGGTGAGTTGTCTTGGACCAATTAACCATTTAATTTTAGCAAAGCTAGAAACGGTCACTAAACTATTATTGGGCGTTTTAATTGTTAAACTTAAAATATCTTCAGGATTAGCTCTCACTTTATTATTTACCATAGGTATAACTTGATAAGCTTTTCCATTTGAATCAAACCGATTAACATAATTACTTGATAAAAAAACACTTAGCTGTTGATTTATATCTGCAAAGCTCAGCCCTAAATCAGCAATTTTTTGTCTGTCTATACTCAGTTCCATTTGCGGTAAATCAATCTTTAAATCAGTATCCGCAAATAAAAACTGTCCGCTAGCAAAAGCTGCTCCAACCAATTTATCGGTATAACCTTTCATAGTTTCATAAGAATCAGGCGATTTGATCACTAGCTCAACATCAAATTGTCCTGCTGTTGGTAATGACGGAGGTAATATAGGAAGTGAATCTAAACCCGAGTTTCCCACTAAGTTCATATAAACCATAGGAACAAGCTCTTCAGCGCTTTCTTTACGCTCATCTGGTTTTACAAAGTTTAAACCACCAAAACCACCACTTTTAAAAACCACTTGCCAAATAGCTTCACTGTTAGGAATAGTTAATAATTTATCTACCATTTTAGTGGTATGTTCTATGTTATACGCCATAGATGATTCAGGTGGTGATTGAATAATAACCACCACCATGCTTTGATCTTCAATGGGCGCTAACTCTTTAGCAGAATATAAATAAAAAGGTACGGTAAGCATTGCAACAATAGCAGCAACTAACACAATTTGAGTTTTAATGGTAAAAACGAAATCTAACAATTTTGCATAGGCACGCTGAATACGGAAAAAGATGGCGTTTACATATTTTGTCATGCTGCCCTCTTTCCCGTCAGACGGTGATATATGGGCACTCATAATAGGCGACAAAGTTACTGCTACAATGCCCGAAAACAACACAGCAATAGCTAAAGTAAAAGCAAACTCTTTAAACAACATCCCCGTCAACCCCGATAAAAAGCCAATAGGTGCATATACCGCAGCCAAGGTTAATGTCATGGATATAATAGGTACAAGTAATTGCCTTGAACTTTGCAGGGCCGCTTCAGTACGAGTTTTACCATCACGCATATAGCGCGCAACGTTTTCAACAACAACAATCGCATCATCAACTACTAACCCCACAGATAGAACAATGGCAAGTACAGTTAACAGGTTTAATGAAAACCCCATTAACGACATGGTCCAAATAGCACCTAAAATTGAAATTGGAATGGTAATTAAAGGCACTAATGCACTTCTAAACGATCCCATTAAGGCTAAAACCACTAAACCCACAATGGTGATGGTTTCAAATAAGGTGATAATAATTTCTTTAAGTGAATCACGCATATACAGCGTGCCGTCGTAAGCAAACTCAATATCAATACCATCTGGTAGTGTTTTATTTATTTCTTCTACCGATTGATAAAGTGCATCACCAATTGAAATTTCATTAGCACCGGGTAAAGGCCAAACTGAAATATAAATAGTATTGGTATTATCTATTCGGGCCGTAACATTCGCTTCTTCAGCTCCTAAAGAAACATTCGCTATATCTTTTAAATAAATAACCTCTCCATTAATTTTTGTCACCACCAAGTCTTCAAACTCTTTAACGCTAGATAACTGAGAGTTAGTCACAATATCAATTTGCTGACGATCGTTTTGGCTGTATCCCAACGTTGCTATGGTATTGTTAGCTCTTAAAGCAGTAAAAATATCAACTGTACTCAACTTGTAAGCAGCAACACGTTCAGGATTTAAATTTACGCGCATGGCAGGTTTTCGACCGCCTTCTAGTTCAACCTTTTGCACCCCGTCAATACTCGTAAGAGTAGGAAGTACTTGTCTGGTTAAATAATCACTTAACATAGACGGATTATTCTTATCTGAATTCACATTTAGATAAAAAGCCGCAAAAGCTCTATCCGCTCGAACAACAGACACAACAGGATCTTGTGCACCTTCAGGTAACTCAAAACGAATTTGACTCAACTTAGTGTTAATTTCGGCTAAAGCTTTTGTACTGTCTTCATTCAAGTTTAAATGCACAGTAACCGTACTACTTCCCGCTGTTGTTATTGAATCAACATAATCAACACCCGGTATTGTAGAAGATACGCGTTCAATAGGATCAGTAATAAAGCCTTTAACAACCTTAGCTGAAGCTCCTGTGTAATAGGTATTGATGACTAATGATGAGCTTTCCATTTGAGGAAACTGAATAACAGGTATATCAAACGCTGCCCATATGCCCGATAAACAAATAACTAACGATAAAACAATAGACAATACGGGTTTACGAACAAACATATCCATTATGCTGGCTTTGTTGTACTCAAGTGTGGCCATAATATTCCCTATTGTTCAGCAGTTTTTACAGCTTTTGCGATAAAAACTTTCATACCATCATGAAGTTTAAAAGCACCAAGAGTCGCTATGGTTTGCCCTTCTTCTAAACCACTTTTTAATACAACGTCTGTTTCATTTTTCAGCGCTATTGTCACTTGTTTACGCTGAGCACGATAACTACCTTGTCCACCTTCTTCTGGTGTGAGTATAAATACGTAATCACCAAACTGGTCATGAGTTAAAGCAATATCAGGAATAGTAATACGGTTTTCAACGTCACTGATAGGAGCGACTACATTCACTAATGAATTCGGTTTAATGCCATTATTTTTCACACTAAATTGTGCTCTATATTTTAAATGACGAGATTGTGAAGTAAGCACAGGTTCTACCGCAATAATATTGGCAGATAATGCTAAACCATTTGAACTATTCATCATGACGGTTTCATTCATAGCAAGTTCAGAAAACGATTGAGGTAATGAAAACTCAACCCATAAGTGATCCGTTACACCAACTAAATCAGCTATTTGACTATTACCATCCAAATATTGACCTTGCGTTAAATCATGTAAACCAACAACAGCATCAAAAGGTGCGGTAATAGTTTTTTTATCAATGCGAGTATTAAGAGACATAACTTCAGACGTTGCTATAGCAAGATCAGATGTCGCTTTATCAACTAATTCAGCACTAATTTCATTACGAGCAACAAGATTTTTATAGCGTTTTAATGTTTGCTCAGACAAAGTAACACGCGCTTTAGCCGCAATTAAACTGGCCTGCTCATTACTCGTATCAAGTGTTAGTAGTGTTTGTCCTTTTTTGACAACTTCTCCAGAAGTTAAAAATAGCCCAGTGATTTTCCCAGCAAGTTCGTTTTTTAATATTAACTGCTGTGGTGCTTTAATGTTTCCTGTAACTTGAACAGTGTTTTGAAACACACTCATTTTAGTTTCAGTTGCTTCAACAGTTGCAGCAGGCTCAAAGCCTCCTGCTGATGCCTCGGCACTAGGCGACATTAAATTTTTCTTGTATGAATACAAACCAAATAATACTAGTGCTATAACAATAAGAGTAATTATCCACGCTTTAATTTTCACTGAGCTTCCCTATTTTTAATCTTAATTTTGTATGCGCTGTATTGTACCTTTAAATATAAGTATTTTTTATAAAAATAAATCTCTAAAAAACAACAAAAATTCAAAAAAACATATACCCATTACCAATCAATAGGCTATTTCAGAATACTTAAACGATATCAATTCAAGGCAATACTTTGTTATAAAGACTATTCCTTTAAAGAAGCATCGTTGATAAAGTTATTTTTCTCAAGTGCTGCGATGGGTCTAAAACAATTTATGAGGCTGATTAATTTCAATCAGGTTCCTGCATAAATGTACTTCGATTTTGTTCGAGCGGGAAGCTGCGCCTAAATTATTTTTAGTTCCCACTGAAATCAGCATCTTAAATGGTTACCGGTTTTACAATGAATTAAAAATTAATTTTTATATGATTACATTTAAATAATAAGTTTTAGTTATGTTTAAAATTTATATTTCATATTCCACGATATAAATAGACAAACAATAAAATAGAGATAATGTGCTTAAGCTCAATAGTTACAACCATTACCACTTAAAACCTATCTCTTTTTAATGGATAGAAACCACCAAATCATCTTATTTATTTAATAACTACTCCGACCTTTCAAAAAAAAATTTACATTTAATTCATTGCTTTAATTGAAAAAATATATAAACATAGCTTAATTGCCATCAAGTAGTTTGCCAAAAATAGTGCTATTAAAAAAAATACAAACTTCTCGTAACAAACCATTAACTTTATTGATCATTAGTGCGAATGATTTAATGGTTAATAAAGTAAATTTAATTCTCTCTTGTAATGAAACTCTACTTATTCATGCAAAAAATAGTGTTGAAGCTGTAGCACTTATTCGCTCAAAAAATATTGATGCTGTTATTACAGAAGTCGCAATTGGGCAAGTAGATGGCTGGAAATTAACCCGATTAATTCGCTCTGGCATTTTATCTGAAAAACCAGATATCCCCGTTATATTAATTACAGAAAATCATAGTGAACGTATTGCAGAAACCACCGCAAAAATATTTGATATAAACAAAGTTGTTTCATTTCAAGAAATTGAATTACTCCCCAGTATTATTCAAGAAGCAATAATAGGAAAAAACAACTTAAACCAGAAAACTAAAATATTAGTCATTGAAGACACCCCTGATACAGCTCAACTTATTGAACGCATGTTAAGACATAATTATGATATTGAGCTAGCTGAAAACGGGTTAATCGGCTTACAAAAATTCAAAAACACACCTTACGACATTGTACTGCTAGATATTATGATGCCAGGCATGTCTGGCGATGAAGTGTTAGATCACATAATAACCATAACACCAAGCCAAACCGTTATTGCTATGACAGCACACGGCAATGCTGATTTAGCTGAGTTAATGCTGAAAAAAGGTGCTTCAGATTATATTCAAAAACCGTTTAAAGCCGAACAATTAAGAAAAGTATGTAGTATTGCCGAGAAGCGCGAAGACTTTATTATCGCTAACGAGCAATTCTCAACCAAAACACAAGCATTAATACAAGAACAAGAAAAGTTTGAGTCACTTTCAAAAGTTCATTACCGAATATTAAATAGTTTAAATAATATTGTTATAGAGCTTACGGCAGAAGGTAATATATCTTTCTTGAACAACGCATGGCAAAAAACTACAGGTTACTTATTATCTGAAAGCATTGGAAAACCTCTTACTGAATATATTCATGAATCAAGTGGTAAAATAAAACCGTTTTTAAACGAAATTTTTCAAACATTACAACAAGGTAAACAAGAAAAAGAAATCATAGAACTTACGTTAAAAACATCATCTAACGCTTTTCTTTGGTGTGAAATCACCCTTTCCTCTTATTACAATGAACAAGATCAGTTCATGGGAATATCAGGTACTATTGATGACATTTCATTAAGAAAAAAAGCGGAAGAAAAGTTACAACATGTAGCTTTACACGATACTTTAACGGGTATACACAATCGTTACTATTTTGATGACATTCTCGTTAATATAGCTAAAACAGCTGCACGCTCAAATACCGTAAATTCATTACTTTATGTAGATTTAGATCACTTCAAAATAATTAACGATTCGCAAGGCCACCAGCAAGGTGATTTAGTATTAAAAGAAATATCACGCTTACTTTCTGAAAGAGTGAGAGGAAGTGATTATCTATGTCGAATTGGCGGTGACGAATTCGCTATTATTCTCCAAAACACCAATGTAGAAGAAGCGCAAAAATTAGCTCAACAAATATGTAAAACCATAGAAGAAGCAAGTTTTCGATTTGGAGACAAAGTTTATAAAGTGAGTTGCAGTATAGGTATTTCGGCCATCGATGGTAAAGCCTTATCAAGCGACATTTACCTACAACAAGCTGATATAGCAATGTTTGTTGCTAAAGATAATGGACGAAACCGAGTTCATACTTTCACCCAAGAAGACAAACTAACAGATGAAATAAAACAAAGTTTTGAATGGGCTCAAAAACTACAAAGAGCACTCAGTGAAGACAATATAATATTGCACTTTCAACCAATAATTGATGTTAAAACTCGTGAAACAGAATGCTATGAAGCCCTAGTAAGGATTATTGTAGACGAGCAACTTGTGTACCCTGATAAATTTATCCCCCACTTAGAAAAAGCGGGCGATATGAACATATTAGATCGCCATGTTATAGATAAAGCCATTAAGCTCATGCATGAATACGAACTATTAGAAAAAGTAGCCATTAACTTATCTGCTCAAGCCTTTAGTGATGATCGCTTAGTGTTATATATAGAAGAAAGATTGTCGCAATATAACATTGAACCTTCGCGTATTATTTTTGAACTAACTGAAAGCGCCAGCTTATCAAACATTACTGGCACCCAACGCCTAGTAAATCGCTTAAATGAAATTGGTTGTAGCTTTGCTATTGATGACTTTGGCACAGGTTTTAGTACCTTTGCTTATTTAAAACAAATTCCAGCAGAGCATGTAAAAATTGACGGTTCATTTGTCAAAGACATGCTAAAAGATTCAACCGATGCCGCACTCGTGAAAGCGATTAACGAAACAGCAAAAGCACTGAATAAAAAAACAATTGCTGAATTTGTAGAAGATGAAGCCACCCTAATTAAATTAAACGAATTAGGCGTTGATTTTGCGCAGGGGTATCACATTGCAAAACCCAAATGTATCAAGGAAATATCTCAAGACAGATTAACTTAACAGCAACAAGCACTAAAATTTAATCAAGAAATTGTTCTATTACATTTAATTTTTATGAAGCTAATTTTTTAGCTCGATAAATAATTGTCGTATTTTAATAGTAAGTTTAACTGAGAAAATTATGAGTCACCAAGATTTAGTAGCACCTCAAGAACATGCATTTGATTATGCAGACCTGATCATTACCTACCTTAAGCAACTCGGTATTGAGTGTGTTTTTGGAGTACCTGGAGGCGCAATAGAGCCTTTTATCAATGCCTTAGCACGCTCAGAAAGAAATGGCGGACCTAAACTTGTAATAGCCAGGCATGAATGCGCTGCAGCATTTATGGCAGACGGTTACTTTAGAGAAACCGGTAAATTAGGTGTTGTATGTTCAACAACAGGCCCAGGTGCAACTAACCTTATAACCGGTGTTGCCTCAGCCTCTGTTGATAAATCATCAATGCTTGTAATTACAGCACAAACCGCCTTACCCAAGTTTGGTAAACGCTCTTTACAAGACTCCAGTGAAACAGCAATAGATACCGTTAGTATATTTAGAAACTGTACAAAATATAACGCGTTAGTTTCCCACGAATTACAACTAGAAAGTAAATTAATATCAGCATTAATGGAAACCTACCAAGCTCCACGAGGCCCTGTTCATATCAGTATTCCATCCGATATATTGCGTATGCCTTATGGACATGATAATCCAAATGCTCATATCAATTATTTAATGAACAAAGCCTCCTTAGAAGACACGCTTGCCGTAGAGCAACTTATTGAAGAGATAATCAAAGTAAATAAAGTTGTTATATATTTAGGACATAGTTGTGCAGGAGCCTACCAACAAATAGAAACATTAGCTGAAACGATTAACGCTCCTTTTGTGTCGGGCCCTATGGGAAAAAGGTGGGTAAACGAAAAACACCCTCTTTACTATGGTGTATATGGTTATGCTGGCCATCGTTCTGCGCGTGAGCTTTTTAAAAATGACGACATTGAACTCATTCTTGCTTTTGGTACCTCAATTACTGAAACAGGTATTGGTGGCTTAAGTAGCGACCTACTAAACGAAAAGCTTATCCATATAGATTCTTCCGTCGAAAGTTTTAGTCGCTCACCTATGGCTAAACTCCATGTATGTGGGCACCTAAACGGTATTGTAAATAGATTATTAAATAAAATATCCCAACAAAGCTGGCGAAGAACTTGGGAAGGTATAGAGCTAGAATGCAATAAAAATATATTAGGTGGCTATGCAGAACTTATTGATGAACAGAAATGTATATCTGATGACATTCCCATCAAACCACAACGACTCATGGGTTATCTATCAACACAACTTCCCGAAGATACACGCTTTTTTATTGATGCTGGAAATATTTGGGCATGGGCAACACACTACTTAACTACCTCTAACAACTCAGGTTGTTACCGTATAGCCATGGGTTTTGGCAGTATGGCTTGGTCAATGGGCGCCGTCATTGGTTCTGCTATGGCATCTCCCGACAAACCTCACGTATGTTTAATTGGTGATGGTGCTTGGCAAATGAGTTCTCACGAAATAGGTGTAGCAGTAGACAACAATCTCCCGATACTTTTTATCGTACTCAATGATAGTGCTTACGGCATGGTTAAATTTGGGCAACGAATGAGTAATGCTGAACAAGTGGGCTGGAAGTTAAACCAAATTAATTTTGCTTTACTTGCTCAAGCACAAGGTGCAGACGGCCATATCATTGAGTCGCCCAAAGAATTAATGGCTTTAGATGTTCATGCTTTTTTTAATAAAAACGTGCCCACTGTTTTAGATGTAAGAATTGATAGTAATGAAATCCCCCCGATGATGGATCGCGTAAAAAGCTTGCAAGAAGGCGCTGTTTTTCTTACCGGAAATAATGAGATTACTTAAAGATTTAAAATAATGTACTTCACTTAAATTATCATGTATAAATTTGATATTGTTAATTTAATTCTATTTTTTAACATCAGGAAGCTGTACTGTTTATGAAATTGATCACCCTTTCTTTATTAGCTGTTTTCTCAGTAGCCCCCAATGCATTTGCGCAAGATTACACCTTAGAAGAGAACGACGATTATTTTGTAGATTTTTATGGCAGTGAAGAGTTAGTTGAAATAGCAACAGGAATAAAAACTCAAATATATAAAGCACCTGCTGTCGCCAGCGTATTTACCAGCCAGCAAATAAAAAACATGGGGGCTACAGATATAGATGATGTACTGGAAGCCGTGCCTGGTTTACATGTATCTAGAAACGCTGTTGGTTACAACCCTATTTATAGCTTTAGAGGAGTACATAGTTCCTATAATTCTCAAGTGTTAATGTTGGTTAATGGTATTCCCATCACTAATAACTTTGTCGGGGATAGAGGCCAAGTTTGGGGAGGAATGCCTGTTGAAGCAATAGCACGTATCGAAGTTATTCGCGGCCCCGGCTCTGCAATATATGGCGCTGATGCATTTTCGGGTGTTATTAACATCATAACGAAAAATGCTGATAATATTCAAAAAAACGAAATATCGGCTAGGTTAGGCACTAATTCAACAAAAGATGCTTGGTTCAATATATCAGGCCAACAGCAAGACCTAAAATACTCTGCGGTAATTGAATATCACAAAACAGATGGCTCTAATAAAATTATAGAGCAGGATGCGCAAACATTACTGGATAAGGTGTTTAAAACTAATGTCAGTAATGCACCAGGACAATTAAATTTAAGTACCGAAAATATAGATATTAGGACAGAAGTAAACTACCACACTTTTACACTAAGAGCGGGCTATCAATTAAGAAATAATACAGGTGTAGGAACTGGACTTGGGGAAGCATTAGATCTTGATGTTAAACAAAAAAGCACACGCTATAATATAGATATCAATTACACTAAACATTTAACAGATACTTGGCAACTCACAGCACAAGCAAGCTATTTCAATACTTCACAACAAGTTAAAAACAATTACCTAATTTACCCCAAAGGTACAGATATTGGATTAGGAGGTCCTTTCAAAGATGGATTAATTGGTAATCCTGAGAATTGGGAACAACACAGTAGAATAAATATATCTTCAATTTATAATGGTATTAATAAACATACGCTAACATTAGGTATGGGGTATTTTTATAGTGACTTATACCGAACACAAGAAACTAAAAATTTTGCATTAGGGCCTAATGGTGAGTTTATTACTCCTGGAAGCCCATTAATTGATGTATCAGATACCCCTTACGTTTTTTTGCGCGAAACAGATCGTACAAATAGATATATATTCGTTCAAGATCTTTGGAGTATAGCCAATGATTGGGAATTAACTGCAGGAGTTAGATATGATAACTATTCTGATTTTGGAAATACAACAAATCCTCGTTTAGCCCTAGTTTGGTCTACCAATTTAAACTTATCAACAAAGTTTCTTTACGGTAAAGCGTTTAGAGCGCCTTCCTATGCTGATATAGGGAATATTAATAACCCTGTTGCTTTAGGTAATCCTGATTTAAAACCTGAAGAGATTGAAACCACCGAACTAGCTTTTGACTATCACCCTGGCTCAGGCTTTGGCGCTATTTTAAGTTTTTACTACTACGAATGGGATAATATTATTCAATATATTCCTGATCAAAATGGTAATACAGCTCAAAATTTTGGGAAACAAATTGCTCATGGCAGTGAATTAGAACTTAATTGGAAAGTTAGCAATAATATTAGTATATCTGCCAACTATGCTATTTCTAAAGCAGAAAATAAAAATACAAACACCAAGATTGCCAATGTCCCCGAACAGCAAATATATACTCAAATTAACTGGAATATAAGTGACACCATTTCACTAAATTTTAAAAATAATTTTGTCAAAAATAGATTACGTAATTTTGACGACCCTCGTGATAATATTTCTAATTATTGGACAAGTGATATTAGTATGCGTTGGAAAAGTGATAATGCGCCTATTGAATTGGCTATAATAGCTAAAAACATCCTAGATAAAGACGCTAGAGAGCCTTCATTTAATAACGGCTCAACTGTAAACATTCCAAACGACCTCCCTTTATCTGAACGTTATTTACATACTGAACTTAGGTATAAATTCTAATGAAATCATCTTTTAGTGATGTTAAATCACGTGGCGAACAGTTTTCTGTAAAAATAGAAACTAAAATAACCCTAGAGCAATCGCCTGAACACAACCCCTATTTAGTCGAAAAACAATTTATACATGGCTATGACCATTTAGATCTACTAGAAAACTGTAACTTTGCTGACGTTATATATTTGCTACTTAGAGGAGAACTCCCCTCGAAAGAACAAAGTATATTATTTAACAAACTAGCTATTGCTCTTATTAATCCTGGTGTACGTCACCCAGCAGCCCAAGCAAGTATAATTGCTGGAGTAGGAAAATCTGATACTGTTAATATTCTTCCTATTTCTTTAGGAGTTTATGGGGGTACATTTGATGGAGCAGGAGAAATAGAGGCAACAATACGTTTATTTAGAAAGTATGCTAAAAAGCCAGCAATAGAGGCGAAAGAAGAAGCTTTACAAGAAAAAATTCCTAGCATTACTCAACATTATGGTGATGCTGACACTTATGCCAATACACTTATTGAAAACCTCTTACCCTATGCTAAAGATGGAAAAATATTTTCTTGGTTATATCAACTTCAATCCCTTATATATAATGAAAATATAGGTATAACTAAAACCAGTATATGCGCAGCAATACTAGCTGATTTAGGTTTTCAACCGCGCCAAGGTGCTTCTGTAATGCAACTATTCGCAGCGCCTGGTTTATTGGCACATGGCCTAGAATATAGCAACAAACCTTTAACTTCTATGGTATTCGAACCTGATGAAGCCTATACAATTGAGAAATTAAAAAATGAATAATTATCAAGACTGGGAACATTATCATGGGTGTATAGTAAGCGCTCGAGGTGGATGGAAAATAGGGGAAGGTGTTCAATGTTGTGGTTACGATATGATGGAAGATCTTGTTGGTAAAAAAACCTATATGCAAGTAGTAATATTAAACGCTACAGGCCGTCTTCCCAGTAAAGAACTAGCTGACTGGATTGAAGCAATACATATTTGTTTAAGCTGGCCTGATCCTAGAATATGGTGTAACAGAATTGGAGCCCTAGCAGGGAGCGCACGCACCACTGCAGTTGCAGCATCCACTTTAGGTGTATTAGCAGCAGACTCTAAATCATATGGTATAAAACCTCTTATTAGTGGAGTTGGGTTCATTCAATATGCTTATAAAGAAATAACGAAAGGCATCTCTATTGACGACTTCATAACAAATGAAGTGAAAAAAAATGGAGGGAAACCTTATTTAATGGGTTATATAAGACCTATTGCAAAGGGAGATGAACGCATACCAGCAATGGAAAAAGTAACCAAAGATTTGAATTTCACTATTGGAAAGCATCTGTCATTAGCTTATAAAATTGAAGAGCACCTCAATAAAAGGTTTGATGAGACCATGAATGTGAATGGTTATGTTTCAGCATTTTTATCAGATCAAGGCTATAGTGCTGAAGAAGTTTATCGTATATTCTCGTCATTAGTAATCAGTGGTGTTACCGCATGCTACACCGATACGAGGGAAAGAATTAAAGGTGGTTTTTCTCCTTTGAAGACTTCAGATGTTACCTATACAGGTAAAGCATTAAGAACAGTCAAATAACACCAATACAAGCTCAATTAGAGTTAAAATACCTACTCAAATTATTGAGCAGGTATTTTAACAACAAACACAGACCCTTTACCTAACTCACTTTCAACGATTATAGTGCCATTAATAAGCTCAACAAAGGCTTTTGAAATAGCTAACCCAAGTCCTGTTCCACTAAACTTTCTAGATTGACTAGAGTCTACTTGGCGGAACTCTTCAAAAATATAGATTTGTTGTTCTTTCGTTAAGCCTATACCTGAATCTTTCACAATAAATTCAATAAAGTTTTCAGAATTGTTTATTGTAAAAATTATTTCTCCATTTTCAGTAAATTTACAGGCGTTACTCAATAAGTTAATGAGTACTTGTTCAACTTTTTCTTTGTCTGTTTGAAGCGTACTTACTTTCTGATTTTGTACTATTGAAAATGTATTATTGTTTCTCGATGCTAACGGTGAAATGGTATCACTAATCGTTAAAATTAATCCTTCAAGATCTACTTCTGCAATGCTTACATCAACTTTACCTGATTCAACTTTAGCTAAATTCAACAAGCTATTAATCATATTAAGTAATCGTTGAGAGTTTTTAGCGATGCGGTCCATATCATCAATTAAATCAAACTGTCCTTCCAGCTCTAACTCTTCGGTAACTAACTCTCCATATCCGATAATCGATTGAATCGGTGTACGTAGTTCATGGCTCATATTTGCGATAAATTCAGATTTATGACGACTTGCCGTTAGTGCTGCATCTCGGGCTTCAATTAACTCAGAGGTTCTTACTTTAACTTCGCTCTCAAGTCTATCTCTATGGCGTTTTATATCATTCTCTTGTTTTTTCAAAACTTTCATCATGCTATTAAAGGCATGCGCCATACTTTTAATTTCTTTCGCGCCAGTGTTTTCAGCAAACACGTATTCACCCGTTGTTTCAGCTAACTGCATGGTTACCGCTAAATTACGTAGTGGTATAAATAATTTGACAAGCCCAAAGTGCATAACAAAACTCAAAATAATAATGGAGATCAAGCCAACTAAAGCAATAAGAAGGGTAAGCTGAGTTTGAGCTTCAATTAGGTGAGATTTACTATAAACAACTTCTGCGTAGCCTATAACCTCATTAGCGACTTGAGTATTTTCAAAACCCAACTCACCACTGTCATCCTCATTGTTTTCTATTTTTATCACGATAGGAGAAGTTATAAACCAAAAATCATCGGTTTCAACAGAGATATTAGTACTCAATAAATGTGAATGATGGTCTTGAATACTCTTAGGAAATTCGCCTCGGCTAATAAAAGGTTGGTAATTATCTGACAAAATTCGGGCAGCAGAAACCGATTCAAACCCCTGAACTTGCTCCATGGCGTCTTGGGCATTTTGTTCAGAGCCAGATAAAACAGAAAACACCGCTTGTTTGGCTAAGCCCTCGGTTATTTGCATTGCATTTTTCAGCATGAGTTGACGATATTGTTGATTAACGCCCGAAGACGTAACGAAACTCAATACAAAAATCATTAAGGTAATAGCAATAACAATGAAAACAATAACTTGTGCTTTTATACTACGCTCAGATAATTTTGTTACTTTTACATTATCCATTTAGTAGCCTATTTAGGGAAAATCAAAGTGAAATCAGACACCATACTAGGCTGATAGTTATAACCTAAATGAGCAGCCGTACGTAAATTTACCGCCAGTTGAATGCTATTTAAAGGTTTAACAACAGACACATTATTATTGTTGTTTACTGTTTTCATTAAGGTTACAAGCTGTTTACCTAAGCTCTCATTGTCTGGTAATGCTGAAAACAATGCACCTCGTTTTGCATGAGTTGGTTTACTTGAAAATACAACGATTTTCTTTTCCCAAGCTTTTTCGAGTATGGCGGGCACAATAATTTTTTCGTTTGCCGTAATAGGATCTAAAGGTAACCAAATAGCGACATTTTTACTTTTCGTATTTTTAAATAGATCATTATATGCTTGTACAGCCATTTTTATATCTTCAACTGGTATAGCTTTTAATGTAATACCTTTATTTTTAGCCTCTTCTTTTGCCTCTTCCATTAACCAAGCAGAAGATTTGCTATACACAACGTTTATTATTTTTACTTGGGGTGCTAATTCATGTAGAGAGTTAAATAAAGCGGTAGGTGAAGCCATTAAACTAACACCTGATATTTTATTAGGTGTTAATGGAAAAGCTCCTACAACTACCGATTTTTCTTGATAAATATCTTTAACAATACCCATCCCCCGCTTACCAAGAGCGATAATCTTTTTTGTTGATATATTTTTAAAAACTTTTTGACGATCAAAGGTGCGAGGAAGCTTTAGGGTAATAACTTCACCTTTAAATTCTGATCTGATCCCTTCAATAATTTGAGAGAATATTTTATCGTATGGCGCATTTATATCAGGGTATATTACAGTAACTTTATTTGCGATATTACTATACGAATAATTACTCAGAAAGAGTAATGATAATAAGAAAAAATAGTTAAATATGCTTTTTATATGAGTCATTAAATCTCTAGCACTAATCAAAAAAGATTAATTTGCATTTCCATAAGATGATAGTACATTTACCTCATGGTAACTTCCCTTTAACATTCAAATATCATTAATGTTAAGTATATAATAATACTATCTTTATCTTACTATATAACTCCAGTTTACGTTAAGTTATTTTACTCAACAATATTATTTAAGCATCTATCAAAAATTTTTTCCTCGACTCAGGTTTCTATTCATTTTGATCAAGCGCTTTTAGTTATTTTTTAATGGTAAATTTGTATTCTTAATCACTATAAGTTTTGATAATTTTTCAACCTGGGCTAATTCTTCTAGTGTTAATTCTCCGTACCCCTTAGGATATGACCAACCATACCCCCATCTAAAACTTGTAGGTAAATAAGGGGTTCCTCCTACTCTTACACCTGATAACATCAGCATCGCAATTTTAGGCTTGCCAACTTGGGTAACACAACGCTTTAATTCAAGATCAGATGCCATACGCTGCTCAAATGTACCGCCTTTCCAATAATCAAAATCATGCTTCTGACAACACGATAACCAAAGTGCTTGTTGTTGAAATGTTCCATCAGGAAATGCACTACAGCCATCACTTGTAAAGGGTTTTAATGTATCAGCACCAGCACTTGAAAAGCTTATTAATACAAGAAATAGATAGGGATATTTCATGGTTACTCCAAAAACAAAAACGCTTTTTAGTTTACCTAAAAAGCGTTTTATATAAGGTGTTTATAAAAATTTATGAATTAAAGTTCAGATAATGCCTTAATTATATCAGCAGACTCCATACGAACTTTATAATCTGTTTGTGCTGTCATCGCTCTCACTATTCCTTGAGTGTCAATAACAAAAGTACCAGGTACTGGCAATGCCGTACGGCCTTCACCATTAAAATCTTCTAAATCTAAACCATGCTTTTTGTATAGTTCAACTAAAGCTTTAGGCACTTCAAAATACAATTTATAGTCTTTCATTACTTGATAATCTGTATCAGTTAAGACTTCAAACGGGTAACCTTCTTTCTTAAATTGCGCCTCAGACTTATCAGGTGTTTGTGGAGTAATTGTAATCAATTGTGCATTATATTTTTCAAACTCAGGTAAATTTTCTTTTAGTGAACGTAACTGCATATTACAGTATGGGCACCATGCACCACGATAAAAAACTAATACTACAGGGCCTTTAGCTAATGCACCTTCTAAAGTAATGTTTTCACCTTGAGCGTTTTTTAAAGAAAAACTTGGGGCTTTCTCCCCTACTTGAATACCCGGATTAGGTAATGCTTTCGCTAGATTATCGCTAGCATCTTTCATCATTTGTTTTTCTTCAGCTGTCCAAGAAGATTTTTTCTTTTTCATCTTTTCTATTTTTTCATCAATAGACTTTTTATAACTTTCTGTATTTTGATAAGCCTGTGCATTAAATACAGACAAAATTAAAGATAAAATAAGTAATGAGCGCATTTTGTTCCCTTTTATTTTTAGTAAATTTTTTAATATTCATGAATAATTTTTATTCATTTCACTCAGTTCCTCTGCAAAAATCAAGCGAATACAACTAAGCATTAATTCCCACTTGCACATACTACACATCAGCAGTATCCTACGCGATTTTTTAAACGTAGGTACAACATATGATTGGTTTTGATTACGGCACATCAAATTGCGCAGTAGGTGTAATGCAAAACGGTGCTCCATCGATATTATCTTTAAGCGAACACGGAAAATATGTTGCCTCTACTTTATATGCGCCAAGTAGAGAAGTTATTGTAACTTGGCTTCTCCAACAATTACCTGAAAAAGAGCAGTTATTATTTCAAGAACAACGTAAAGTTCAACTACAAAAAAGTAACAGCGTTTTACGAGAATTAAAACAAGATGGCATTCCACCTGACTTGTTTTTTGGTCAACAAGCATTACAAGCATACTTAGCCGACCCCGAAGAAGGTTATTACATTAAGTCACCTAAATCCTTTCTAGGAGCAAGCGGTTTATATCCTCAGCAAGTACAATTATTTGAAGATATTGTTGCGGCCATGATGGCAAATATAAAAAGCTTAGCAGAACAATCTTTAAACCGAGAAATAACACAAACGGTTATTGGTCGTCCTATTAACTTTCAAGGCTTAAAAGGTGAAGAAAGCAACCAACAAGCGATTACCGTATTAACTAATGCAGCTAAACGTGTAGGATTTAAAGATGTAGAATTTCAGTATGAACCGGTTGCTGCCGGCTTTGAATTTGAATCCACTTTAGATAAAGAAACTAAAGTGCTTGTTGTTGATATAGGTGGAGGAACAACCGATTGCTCAATGCTATTGATGGGACCAAACTTACGTGATCTCGATAATAGAACTCATCATTTACTTGGGCATTGCGGTGAACGTATTGGCGGTAACGACTTTGATATTGGTTTAGCATTAACGGGAATAATGCCCGAGTTAGGACTTAATAGCTTTTTAAAATCGGGGAAACCTATGCCAGTAAACTCATTTTATCAAGCTGTTGCTATTAATAAAATTAATGAACAAAGTGAATTTTACAGTAGCGAGAATCAGCGTTTCCTTAAAGAATTAATACGTTATGCTCAACAGCCAGAGCTAATAAATAGATTACTTAAAGTTCAACAAGAAAAGCTTAGTTATCGACTCGTTAATGGAGCTGAACAGGCAAAAATTGGTTTAACCGATCATAACGAACATACTATCGAGCTTAACGACTTAGATGATTCGTTAAAGAGTACGGTAACTAAAGACACATTACTTACCGGTATAACACGCGAATTAAAAGGTATTGCTCATTTAATGCATGAAGCCGTAGCGCAATCAGGCCATCAACCTGATGTAATATTTGTTACTGGCGGTACCGCACAGTCTCCTGTACTTCATGAATTTTTCAAACAACAATTTAAAGATACCCCCATTGTATTAGGAGATAATTTTGGTAGTGTAACAGCAGGGTTAACTCGTTGGGCCAATAAAATATATGCATAATAATCACACTAATAAATATCGTTTGTTCTGATTAAAACAGCCAATTAATAAATGTAACGTTTATACATCAAACGTTACATTTTGGCGTGATAATATAGGTGATACATTGTTATGTATGACATTTTCCGTTATTAATAGTCGTACTAAAAATAATAAATAGCAGACATTTCAATAATGAAACACATTACTACCTTATTCATCTCTTTTTTATTTACTTATTCAGGGCTTACTCACGCTGAAAATAAGCAGCCATTACCTAATATTGTTTTATTTGTAGTTGACGATATGGGCCTAATGGACACCTCGGTTCCTTTTATTACCGACGGACACGGCCATGCTAAAACTCAGCCATTAAACAAATTATACAAAACACCTAATATGGAATTACTCGCGGATAACGGCATTCGTTATAGTAATTTTTATGCACATAGTGTGTGCTCTCCCTCACGAGTGAGTTTACTTACCGGACAAAATAGCACTCGTCATCACACCACTCAGTGGATAAAACATGACGAAAATAATGCAGGTCAATTTGGCCCTGAAAATTGGAATTGGCAAGGTCTTAATAAAAGTCACCAAACATTAGGAAAAACCCTTTCGCCTCTTGGATACGAAACTATTTTTGTAGGTAAAGCGCATTTCGGGCCTCTTAATTCAGTTGGCGAAGATCCATTAAATATTGGGTTTTCTAAAAATATTGGTGGTGGTGCTTGGGGTTCTCCGGGAAGTTATCTTGGCACTAAAAACTTTAAAAGAAAAAAAAGTAATTCTCCGTATCAAGTTCCTCATTTAGCTGAATATCACGGTAAAGATATTTTCTTAACTGAAGCCTTAACCCTTGAAGCGAACAAAGCAGTAACTCAAGCAGTTAAAAGTAATACCCCTTTCTTTTTAAATATGTCTCATTATGCAATTCACTCCCCATTTACTGCTGATAAACGCTTTGCTGATGACTACGAAAATATTAAAGAAATGAACACACAAACTAAACAATACGCCACTATGGCTGCAGGTGTAGATAAATCACTAGGGGATATTATTTTACATCTTAACAAATTAGATATTGCTGATAACACACTCATACTTTTTGTTGGTGACAATGGTTCAGACGCTCCAATAGCAGGCTTCCATGATATTGCTAGTTCTGCACCATTAAGGGGTAAAAAAGGCACTCATTATGAAGGCGGAATGCGAGTTCCTTTTATTGCCGCTTGGGTAAAGTCTAATAAAAACAATTATTGGCAGAAAAAAATGCCAATAACTACAGGTAAAATACAAGAACAAATGGCAAGTATATTAGATATATACCCAACAATTACTCAATTACTTGATATAAAAGATAATAAGTCAAAAATTGATGGCTACCCTTTACAAAAAACCTTGCAAAATAAAACTGATAATAACAAACCTGAAACCTTTTTGATGCATTTCCCCCATGAACACCGTAGTTCATATTTTACTGCATACCGTGAAAAAGAGTGGAAGCTTGTTTATCATTATTTTCCAAAACATGTACCTGTTGGAAAAAAACACACTAACTACAATACGCAACACTTAACTTACGAATTATATAACTTGGTTCAAGATCCTTCTGAACAAAATAACTTATATAAGAAAGAACCTAAGCAATTGAAATATATGCTCGAAGCAATGAAATCTCAATTACAGAGTGAAGACGCACAGTTACCTAAAGGGATAACGTATCAAGATATTCACTAACACTTGATAAT
Organism: Pseudocolwellia agarivorans; assembly: GCF_002000085.1. Lineage (GTDB taxonomy): Bacteria > Pseudomonadota > Gammaproteobacteria > Enterobacterales > Alteromonadaceae > Pseudocolwellia > Pseudocolwellia agarivorans. The sequence goes on along the minus strand of NZ_MUZU01000004.1, from coordinate 320,572 downwards.
TGATAACTGACCCCAAAAGCTGAACACCTGTTTCAGCTTTTTTTTAATAGTAAGACCTCAATATTTAAAAAATTATTTTATATGAATGAATATTAACTTCTTTCAATAAAATTGATAATAAGGAAGTCCATGAACGAACAAGTCGAAATTCTCCAACTCGGTAATCCTGTTCTAGCTCAAATAGCATCGCCTGTTGAAAACATAATGTCAGATGCAACTCAACAAACTATTGATATGATGCTGACCACAGTAGCTAAAGCTGGTGGCGTGGGTATTGCTGCACCTCAAATAAATATTAGCCAACGCATATTCATTATGTGTTCAAAGCCTAATAAGCGCTATCCTGAAGCTCCACTTATGCAACCTACCGCGATTATTAATCCTGAAATAATAACAACCAGCAAAGAACAAGAAAAAGATTGGGAGGGCTGTTTAAGCGTGCCATCAATAAGAGGCTTAGTTCCTCGGTATAAAACCATAAAAGTCAGCTATTTTGATCTACAAGGAAATAAACATAATAAAGAATTATCTGGGTTTTTAGCACGTATTTTTCAACACGAAATAGATCATTTAGATGGCCTAACTTTTATAGATAGAGTGGAATCGGTTCAAGACTTATGTAGCGAAACAGAGTGGTATAAACAATATGTGAATGTTGAAAAATAGCGAAAAAACGGTAATTTTTCATATTCATTTTACAACCGACCGGTTGGTCTGTTAGTATTAGTTTTACATTTCACATGTAATCAGGTTTTAAGTATGAGAGACGCAGAACAAACCAGAGAAAAAATATTAGACGTTAGTGCCGATGAAATTCATAAACATGGTTTCACCGCAACTAGCTTGTCAGTTATTCTAAAAAGATGTGAAATATCTAAAGGTGCTTTATATCACCATTTTGCCAATAAAATGGAATTAGGCTATGCCGTATTTGAAGAAAGATACACTCCTTTATTTTTAAGTACATGGCTGCCAGCGGTAAACAACGAAGATCCTATTGAAGGCCTTTGTGCATTTTTTAGTGAAATGAGTGTAAACATGAGCTGTGATGAATTGATCTGTGGTTGTCCTCTAAATAATTTATGTCAGGAAATGGCAGGAGTTGATGAAGGGTTCAGACTACGAATTTTAGATATGCAATTGCAACTTAATCAGCTTATTTCAGACAGTTTACGCAAAATAAAAAATCAGCTTCGAAATGATATTGACTATAGTCAAGTCTCTTACTTTATCGTTTCTACATTTCACGGTTCAACTAGTTTAAGTAAAAGCTCGCGAAATAAAGAGTTATTTGAACATGTGATGGACGAACTTTGTAAATATTTAAGAAACCTAAAACACAATTAAGATTATTTAAACCTTATTAGTTATAACTTATAGATATAAATAAAGTACTTTTAATTACTGGCAGACCGAGCGGTCGGTATGGTAGTATTACCACAATATAAATTTTACCGTTATTAAGGCGCATTCATGAAAAATTTAGTTTCCGTTTTCTCTTTTATTTTCACACTCTTTATTAGTGTTTCAGCTTTTTCTGCTGAGGTATCTCCATATAAAGTGATAGAAAATGTAGGTAATAATTTATTTACGCGTATTGCCAATAATCAGCAAGAAATTGAAAAGTTTCCAGAGTTAATGAGAAACATTGTTGATGAAGAGCTTATGCCTCATATCGATTATAAATATGCTGCTTATAAAATTTTAGGTAAAAACTTAAGATCTACATCTAAAGAACAACGTGAAGATTTTGTAGTTTCTATACGTCAATATTTAATACGCACCTATGCTAATGCTTTAACTCAGTATAAAAACCAAAAAGTCATTTTTGAGAAAGAAAGAAGTACTGAAGGTCAAAAAATAGTTTCTGTTGGTACACAAATTATTGATGGTAACCGACCTACGATTGATATTGATTTCAAGTTACGTAAAAACCCAAAAACACTTGAATGGAAAGCATACGATATGGTTGTAGAAGGCATTTCACTACTTTCAAGTAAACAAGCAGAGTTAAGTCAACGCATTGCTAAAGAAGGTATTGAGCAAGTAACGTTAGAATTAGCTTCAATTACTAAATAGCACTCATTTCATTACTAAAAAGTTTCCCCCGTTAAGAATTCATTGTTCGCTGTAATTCTTGGTCCCCATTAAGTTTTTAATGGGGATTTTTTTATCTATTATTTAATACAAAGTTAATGATTAGAAAAATCATCGCCTTTTGCCATTCTATCGTACAAAATAACATTCACAGTTGCCGCTAAATTCATACAACCATTAGTGGGGATATAAATCGTTTCTCTACAAAAATCAGTAATGTGTTTTTTTAACGTGCCATCTTCTGGGCCAAAAATATAAAAAGCTCTAGGCGGATGCTTATAATTCACTAGAGACTTAGCACCTTCAACTAACTCAACTGCAACTGGCACACAATCTAACGGTACTGTGTTTTTTAAATCTTCAACACCAATTAATGGAATGTCTAAATGAACTTTATTTTTATCCGTATAAAACGCTTTGGCTAAATCGTATCGTTTACCTGTGTAATAAACCGAATGTACACCGTAACAACCTGAAGCTCGCATAACAGATCCTACATTCTCTGGAGATTTAGGATTAAATAATCCAATGCATGCGTATCCTTTTTTACTCATTTTAAACAACTCATTTTATTTATATTAATTTACTAACTTAGAACGGCGAGATTATACCTATTTTTGATTCTGAAAACATGTAAGCCACATAGATAGTTGTTAATATAAAACATATAATGCTGCTAAGTTTTAAGCTAAATAATTTATTATGACTACGCCATTAAAATACCTTTCTGCATACTCACCTGAGATTAAAGATAAAATTCAAATAATGTTGAATGAGAACACGTTAAAAACGTTTTTACTCAATAAATACCCTACCCCTCATACTATTTATAATGATAAAGCCTTGAGGGAATATGTAATGAATATAAAAAATCAATATTTGAAAAAATCTAACCCGCTAAGCCAAGTAAAGTACGACGATAAAATTCACGTGATTAATAATGCGTTAGGATTACATACTTATGTATCTAGAGTGCAAGGTAGTAAGCTTAAAAGTAAAAATGAGTTAAGAGTTGGCAGTATGTTTAAAGTAGCGCCAGAGCCTTTTTTACAGATGATAGTGGTGCATGAATTAGCACACTTAAAAGAAAAAAATCATGATAAGCCGTTTTATAAGCTCTGCGAGCACATGTTACCTAATTATCATCAATTAGAATTTGAATTACGTGTATATTTAACTCAACTTGAATTGAAAGGCCCTGTGTATGGTGGGTAAGCTATGTTTATGTTGATTTAAACAACAATAGATTATAGGTTAAAAATATTTTTTACTTCATCAGCCGTTAATTCGCGACTTTCGCCAGCTTGTAAATTTTCATCTAATAACAAACGCCCTATTTTACTGCGGTGTAACGCCATAACTTGATTTTGAAAACGACCAAACATACGTTTAATTTGATGGTATTTTCCCTCCATTAAAATAACTTGGGCAATGTAGTCTGACTCGATGGTGAGTTCCGCGGGCTCGGTTGTTTTATCTTCATAGTTAAAATACATACCTTGTTTAAAAGCTTCAATATAATCGCTTGTTAATTTGTTTTTTAAGGTAACTTGATACACTTTAGGCACTTTACTATTAGGTAGTGTTAAACGTTCAGACCAGCTGCTGTCGTTAGTTAATAGCATTAAACCTGAAGTATTGAGATCTAAACGACCAACAATATGTAACTCTTCTTTATATGAAAAAGGTAATAAATCGATTACGGTTTTATGAATTTTATCTTTGGTCGCACTTACCACACCTATAGGCTTATTTAGCATAATGTAGACGGGTTTATCGTCTTGCAATACCTTATCGCTGACTTTAACAAGCGAGAACTTATTTATTTGAAAGGCAGCATCTGTAATAACAGCCCCATCTACTTCAACCCTATTCTGCGCTAAAAGCAGCTTAACATCTCGTTTATTAATCGCTAATGCGGAGCTTATAAATTTATCAATCCTACTTTTTTCCATTACTTTTCTTTTTACTCAGGGTTAGCTTCTAGCTGTAATTACAACAAATAATATCAACATCAAAATAAATCGCATAACTTTAACATTTAAAAACGTATAGCTAATACCCAATTAATGTATTAACTCGATGAATGAGTCTTGACAAATTTTAGAAACTGTAAGACTATATAGACGTCTAAACGTCTATAAAAGAATTTTACTTGTGAAAACAGAATCTGAATTAAAAGCACGATACAACGATATTCACCGAGGTGTTTATTTTATTGGTACAACTCCTCCTAAAAGTGACACTCCACTTGAAGAAGTTGAAAGCATAGCAAATAAATTATTAGAGCGTGTAAGCGATATAGATTTTGATGGTTTGATTGTATACGACATTCAAGATGAAAACTCACGTACGAATAAACCACGACCGTTTCCTTTTAAATCGACTCATGATCCTCGTTTATATTCATCACTGTTAAACAAAAAGTCTAAGCGTCCAGTGATTACTTATAAAAGTGTTATTCAATCAAACGCTGACGATTTTAATCAGTGGGCAAGTGAAGCTTGGGAAAAATATGGCGTTAAAGATATTGTTTTAGTGGGCAGTCCATCTAAAAACAACACTATATCCCTTTCTTTAAAAAATGCTTATAACACGCTAGTTAGCAATGAAAACAATTTTTTCATTGGTGGTGTAACCATAGCCGAGCGCCATGCAAGTAAAGGTAATGAACATCAACGATTAATTGAGAAACATCAACAAGGTTGTAACTTTTTTATCTCGCAAGCGATTTACAACCCACAAGCAACGATTGATATGCTGACGCGCTATGCGATTGAATGCAAAAAACAAGGCTTAAAGCCGCAGCGTTTAATACTTACTTTTTCACCTTGTGGCAGCCAAAAAACGTTAGAATTTATTGATTGGTTAGGTGTAAGTGTTCCAGAAGCAACCAGCTTACGTATACTAAATGCTAACAACTCGTTATATGAATCTATCCGTATTTGCTCAAACAGTTTACAGCAAATTTTAGATGCGATATTACCTTACGATTTACCTTTAGGTTTAAACATTGAAAGTTTAACCAATCGTAAAGAAGAAATTGATGGTTCAATTTTATTGTATAAACTATTACGTTCAAAAATGGAAAATTACTTAGCTAAAAAAGAACTTAACTTATTAATTAGTAAGCATTAAATATAATTAATTCCGCTATAAAAATAGCGATAAATTAAAAATAAAATCAGCTTCATTAAAGTTATAACATAAGGACTTATTTTGGATAAAACACTTATTTATGTTCATGATCCTATGTGTAGCTGGTGCTGGGGATTTGAACCCGTTAGAAAGAAACTTTTTAACAGTTTACCGCCTGCAATTATCATTAAGCGATATGTTGGCGGCTTGGCTCCAGATTCTAATGAGCCTATGTCACAACAAATGCAAACCATGCTACAAAACACATGGCGCAAAATCGAACAGACAATACCTGGCACTGAATTTAATTATGATTTTTGGAGTAATTGCCAGCCAAGGCGCTCAACTTATCCTTCCAATCGTGCTGTTATTGCAGCTCGCCAGCAAAAGACTGAATATGATGAATTAATGGTACACCGTATTCAACAGGCTTATTACACGGAAGCTAAAAATCCATCAGATGAAAATATTCTAATTGAATTAGCTAAAGAAATAGGGTTAAACGTAGAACAATTTACACAAGATATTCAGTCAGAAAAAATTGATGAATTATTCCAGCAAGAATTGTTATATACACGAAAGTTAGGTATGAATAGCTTTCCAAGTTTAGCTTATCAAGTAGGCGATAAAATTTACTCAATAGGATTAGACTACAATAATATGGAAAATATGTTGGAGCAAATCCACCAAATTGATACATTAAGATAACCATTATTTAGGTATTTACTAAGTAGGATTTACTTTGAAATTAATAATGAAAACTGAATTTGATAATCTTAGATTAAATACAGATCATCAATATGACGTAGATAACAATGGCGACAAGCATGTAGTCAAGATATATTGCAATAACCAACTTATCGCAAAAAAAATCAAACTTAAAAAGTCGATCCGCTTTTTTGGTGCAGAGGGGTATCAAAAGCATTTAACTGATACTGAAGAGTAACCTCCCCTATTTATTAGCGAATAAAAAACAATTGAAGCCTAACAGCTAAGTTAAAAGTAGGCTTCTCAATCCTTTAAAACCTCCTGTTATAATTTTTAAAACTCTACTTTTTTAACATCGATTTTAAATCAGCAAAAGGATTGTAAGTGGCTTGTTCTTGCTGGCTTTCGCCCGGTTTAACTTCAGTACTATAATTCGCATGATCTGTGTATTTAGCATGTTCATTGTCATGACAGTAAATGCACAACAACTCCCAATTTGAACCATCATTCGGATTATTTGTATGGTCGTGATCTATATGATGAACCGTAAGCTCTCGAATATTTGAATATTCAAATTCACGTGCACACCGACCACAAACCCATGGGTATAGCTTTAATGCTCTATCTCTATAACCTTTTTCTTGGCTTTTATAATTAGCACTTGTGCCGTATCTATCTGAGGACATACTCTACTCTCTTATTTCTTTTTATGACTTTTTCTCACACCAATTAATGCAAAGTCATCATTTTTATAAGTCTTTAAGGGGATTATATAACTACCTAATGAAAAACAAACAATTAATTTGGTGTTAATTGACGTAATAAATATAGAGGCTATTCAAGCGACACATATAAAAAAGCCCACTTAAAATTAATTAAGCAGGCTGTTATTAATAAAAATTGTTAGACATGATGAAATTACATATTAGGGTAATTTGGTCCACCAGTACCTTCTGGGGTTACCCAAGTAATGTTTTGACTTGGATCTTTAATATCACAGGTTTTACAGTGAATACAGTTTTGCGAATTAATAACAAACTTATCACCTTCACTTGTCGATTCAATTTCGTAAACGCCGGCAGGACAATAACGCTGTGCAGGCTCTGCATATTTAGCTAAGTTTACACTAATAGGAATACTGGCATCGGCAAGTTTTAAATGACATGGTTGCTCTTCAGCATGATTGGTATTTGATATAAACACCGAAGATAATTTATCAAAGCTAAGTACATTATCAGGCTTAGGGTAATTAATTACTGGTGCATCCACCGCAAGTTTAAGTTGCGCATGATCTAAAGAATCATCTTTAAAGTTAAAAGGTAATTTACCACCAAAAAAGTTTTGATCTATTGTGTTATACGCACCACCAACAAAGGTACCAAACTTATGCATAACAGGGCCAAAATTACGCGTTTTATAAAGTTCATCGTATAACCACGAGGCTTTAATTTTATCAGTAAACGAAGTAAGCTCTTTTCCGCCTTCATCACCAGCTGAAATGGCCTCAAAAATAGCTTCGGCGGCGAGCATACCTGATTTCATTGCGGTATGATTACCTTTAATTTTAGCGTAATTAATCGTACCCGCATCACAACCAACAAGTAAGCCCCCCGGCATTGTCATTTTAGGTAAAGAATTCAAACCACCTTTTGCCATGGCACGAGCACCGTAAGATACGCGTTTACCACCAGCTAAATATTGACTAATTTTGGGATGGTGCTTATAACGCTGAAACTCATCAAAGGGGCTTAAATGTGGATTGCTGTAACTTAAATCAACAATTAAACCAACAAACACTTGATTATTTTCTGCATGGTATAAGTAACCACCACCATTAGTGTCGGACTCTAAAGGCCAACCAGCACTATGTATCACTAAACCTTCTTGGTGTTTTTCTGGTGCTACATCCCAAATTTCTTTAAAACCAATACCATAATGTTGGGGAGAAGAATCAGCATCTAAACCAAACTTAGCGATCAATTCTTTACCTAAATGTCCGCGACAACCTTCAGCAAAAACGGTATATTTTGCGCGTAGCTCCATACCCGGTTCAAATGAGTCTTTAGGGTTACCTTCTGCATCTAACCCCATATCACCGGTAATAATACCTGCTACGCTATTATCGTCATTGTAAATAACTTCTTGAGCAGGAAATCCAGGAAAAATTTCAACACCTAATTGCTCTGCTTGTTCTGCCAACCAACGACATACATTACCCATACTTACAATAAAGTTACCTTCGTTATGCATTGTTTTAGGCACCGCAATGTTAGGTAATTTAATAGCTTTTTCTTCACCGGTGAAATAGTAAATATCATCACCTGTTACAGCGGTATTTAATGGCGCGCCTTTTTCTTTCCAATCGGGAAATAGCTCATTCATCGCTGTAGGTTCAAACACAGCACCAGACAGAATATGAGCACCAACTTCAGAACCTTTCTCTACGACGCACACCATTAATTCTTGTTCATTTTTTTGTGCAAGTTGCATAAGCTGACATGCTGTAGCCAAGCCTGAAGGGCCTGCTCCAACAATTACCACATCAAACTCCATAGATTCACGTTCCATAATTTCCCCCAGAAAAGTAGACAATCAAATTAATTCAAACACTCGTTTGATTTTCAAACACCTGTTTGATAATATCAACAATTATAGATAAATGGTATGTAAATACTATCTTGTAATGAAATATTTACTGAGAAAGTTTTTTATCGCTTAGTTTACATTGCGTGATTTACACAATATAGCTAAGCTTCGCTTACTCTACACAGTTAATTTTTCTCACAATCTTTGTATTAGCAACTAAGATTAAACAGAGAAAAATTTAAATACTTAATAATTACAAACAACATGCACCATCAGAGGCTACGATGAAAATATTAGTACCTATAAAACGTGTAATTGATTACAACGTAAAAGTTCGCGTTAAAGCAGACCATTCAGATGTTGATCTTGCTAACGTAAAAATGTCACTTAACCCTTTTTGTGAGATCGCAGTAGAAGAAGCTGTTCGTCTTAAAGAGGCTGGAACAGCAACTGAAATTGTCGTGGTTTCTATTGGCAATAAATCTTGTCAAGAACAGCTCAGAACAGCATTAGCGCTAGGTGCTGATCGTGCAATACAGATTGATACTGAAGAAAAACTAGAGTCAATAAATGTTGCTAAGTTGCTTCAAAAAGTTGTTGAAGAAGAACAACCTCAATTAATTATTTTAGGTAAGCAGTCTATTGATAGCGACAATAACCAAACTGGCCAAATGCTTGCTGCTCTAACAGGTATGCCACAAGGTACGTTTGCTTCAAACGTTGCTGTAGAAGGCGATAAAGTTAATGTTACTCGTGAAGTAGACAGCGGTTTACAAACCGTTGCATTAAATTTACCTGCAATTGTAACTACAGACCTACGTTTAAATGAACCTCGCTATGCTAAATTACCTGACATAATGAAAGCTAAGCGTAAACCTTTAGATGTTAAGCCTGCTGCTGATTTTGGTATTAACTTAGCTCCTCGCAGTAATGTTATTAAGGTAACTCCACCAGCAGAGCGTCAAGCAGGTATTGTTGTTAGCAGTATTGATGAATTAGTTGAAAAATTAAAAAATGAAGCGAAGGTGATCTCATGAGTATTCTAGTATTTGCAGAACATGATAACAAAAGCTTAAAAGCAGACACTTTAAAAACTGTAGCGGCCGCTCAAGCTATTGATGGCGATATTCATATACTTGTTGCTGGTTCAAATTGTGCTGATGTTGCAACTGAAGCAGCAAAAGTAAATGGCGTAAGTAAAGTTTTAGTTGCGGATAATGCCGCTTATGAACACCAACTAGCAGAGAACATTAGTTTACTTGTAACCGAGCTTGCTGCTGATTATGACTACATTTTAGCAACAGCATTAACAACAGGTAAAAACTTTATGCCTCGCGTTGCTGCTTTATTAGATGTCGCTCAAATTTCAGATATTATTGCTGTTGAAAGTGCAGATACCTTTGTACGTCCTATCTACGCTGGTAACGCTATTGCTACTGTGCAAAGCTTAGACAGCAAAAAAGTCATCACTGTTAGATCTACAGGTTTTGATCCTGTTGCTACTGACGGTAATGCTGAAGTAGTAACTATTGATTCAGTTCAAGATGCAGGTATTTCATCACATGTTAGTGACGAAATATCTAAATCAGAACGTCCAGATTTAGGTGCTGCTAACATCGTTATTTCTGGTGGTCGTGGTATGCAAAATGGTGAAAATTTTGCATTACTTGAAGGTATTGCAGACAAATTAGGTGCAGCTATTGGTGCTTCTCGTGCTGCAGTTGATGCGGGTTTTGTTCCTAACGATATGCAAGTTGGGCAAACAGGTAAAATTGTTGCTCCTAACTTATACATAGCTGTTGGTATTTCTGGTGCAATTCAACATTTAGCGGGCATGAAAGACTCTAAAGTTATTGTTGCTATTAACAAAGACCCTGAAGCCCCTATTTTCCAAGTAGCAGATTACGGTTTAGTTGCTGACTTATTTGATGCCTTACCGGAATTAGAAAGTAAACTATAAAATTTATTATTCTCGCCGTATAATAAAGCCACTAATATGTGGCTTTTTTTATATGTAAAAATCAATAACTAGGTATTTATGAACGACAATAACTCGACTTTGGTCTACTCTACTGATAGCGGAAGAATAAAAGAACAAGATAAAAGCAATACAATTACCCCATCAGATGGTTTTGCAAAAGTAAGACGTGAAACCAAAGGACGTAAAGGAAAAGGTGTAATTACTATTTCAGGTTTAGGCCTTGATACTGCTGCTTTAAAAGATCTAGCAAAAAAATTGAAAAAGACCTGTGGTACGGGTGGTAGTGTTGTTGGCGAAGTTATTGAAGTTCAAGGCGACAAAAGGGATACTATCAAGCAAGTGCTTGAAAAAAATGGTTTTAAGGTTAAATTTATTGGTGGTTAGTAGCACTAATGAATTGTGTTCATTCAAAGGAAAAACATGACAACAATGAATCCGAGTGACATCTCTATTTTAGTAGTAGAGCCATCAGATACTCAACGAAAAATAATTACTAATGAACTAAAAAAACAAGGCGTAACAGAACTATCATCAGCAAAAAGTGTAAGTGAAGCATTAAGCATTGTTGAACGCCATTCCTACGACCTAATAACAAGTGCAATGTATTTTGATGACGGCACTGCCTTAGATCTTCTCAAAAAAATTCGAGCAAACGATAAGATTTCTGATACCGCTTTTATGCTGGTAAGTAGCGAACATAAGAGAGAAAATTTAGAAGAATTTAAACAGTCAGGTGTTATTGCATTACTTCCTAAGCCTTTTACCCACGATCACCTCGCAGCAGCTATTAATACAACGATTGATTTATTATCTGCAGACGAAATGGAACTTGAACACTTTGATGTTCACGAAATTAGAGTATTACTGGTAGACGACAGTCGTTTAGCCCGTAATCACATTAAACGCGTGTTAAACAACCTAGGTATGATGAAAGTAACCGAAGCGGTAGATGGTCAACAAGCAATAAACTTGTTACAAGACAGTATGTTTGACCTCATAGTAACCGATTATAATATGCCGGAAGTAGATGGAAGAGAATTAACCCGTTATGTTCGTGAGCAAAGCCAACAATCACACTTACCTATTTTAATGGTAACCAGTGAAAGTAACGATACTCATCTTGCTAACATTGAACAAGATGGCGTCAATGCACTTTGTGACAAACCTTTTGAACCTCAAGTAGTTAAGCAGATTTTATATAAACTTCTTGAACATTAATAACTCAGCTTCAATAGCTTGATTTATTATCACCTTATTAATCACTAATTTATTCATAAGGTATAAATTAGCTTTTCAATATCCCATATTTTCTTAACTTAATAGCTATTTTATTATGGGATACTTCTAATCGTTGAGCTAACAAACGCGTAGTAGAAAACTCAGGATAAAGAGTAATAAGTAAATTCCGTTCAAAGTTTTCTTGTTCGTCTTCCCAATTACCATAAGACGATATCTCGTTTACGACTTTTTCATTCAGACCTTTATTGCTAGTGTGTAAATTTACATTTCTAGAAAACTGAGATAACGCGCTTTTCACATCACTTTGGCTAATAGCACCACCGCTGTTGTTTGCAACCACTCTAAATACAATATTTTGTAGCTCTCTTATATTTCCCAACCATTCATAACTTTTTAGTAGTTGCATTGCATTGTCATTAATACTCGGTTTGGGGCTGTCTACTACTCTTGATGCATGAGAAATAAAATGTTCAACCAATAAAGGAATGTCTTCACACCTTTCTCGTAAAGGAGGCAATGTAAGGCTTAATACATTTAATCGATAAAACAGATCTTCTCGAAACTGCTTTTTATCAAGTAATTCAGGAATATGTTGATGAGTTGCACTAATCACTCTAACGTTTACATGAATTTCCGTTGTCCCGCCTATTCGTCTAAAGGTAAAGTCTTGTAAAAAACGTAATAGCTTCGCTTGCAAATAAATAGACATTTCAGCAATTTCATCTAAAAATACTGTGCCTCCATTAGCCATTTCAAACAGTCCTGGTTTACCTCCTTTTTGTGCTCCGGTAAAAGCTCCTGAACTATAACCAAACAACTCGCTCTCTAATAGGTGTTCAGGTAAAGCTGCACAGTTTATCGCTAAAAAAGGCGCTGAACTCTTACCACCTTCATCATGTAAAGCTCGTGCTATTAATTCTTTCCCCGTCCCCGTTTCACCGCTAATAAACACAGGAAGCTCAAGTTCTGCGTATCTAATAGTTTGAGCAATTAACATTTTAACTTTAACTGATTGGCCAATAATATTATGTATTCCATTTTCAGTTTGCGACTGTAATAGTGAAATTTGCTGTCCAAGTTTATTTAAATTTTTCAAAGTAATTACAGCACCTGAAGTTTTATTTTTCGATATAACAGGTGTCACTTCTGCAATATAAGGCTTATTTAAAAACGTGAGTGATAAAGACATTGCGCTAGGAGTTAATAGTTCATTAATATTTTGATCAACAAATTCATCAATCGACTTGCCAATCAGTACGGGCGGATTTTTGTTAAGTAATAATTTCGTCGCTTGGTTTATTGCGACAATTATTCCCTTATTATCAATATCAATAATGGGATCAGGTAATCTGTCAAGTAATGCTTTTAAATGTTTTTCTCTACTTTCAGTAGGTAAAAGATCTATTTCTTTGCAATAAATAAAACCCGTAATACGCTCAAGGGCTCTGCTGACTTGCTGCAATGTTATTTCGTTACTTTCAAAATCAACAAAAATATATTCAGCTACAATCTCTACTGCATTTAAATTCCATGTATTTGCAGCAAAAACCTTTAAAAATTCTTGGCTAATACCTAATCTATTTTTTGATTTAATTTCAATGCGCATTACCAGTACCGTGTAAAAATTTTGTTTAATCAGGTGAATATGTAATAAAAAAATGACATAAAACCACTATAGCCCTTTAATTACATTAACTAATAACTCTTGTATTAAATTTATTACAAAAAACCTTACAAAACGTAATAAATTCATTACAAAACACTAAGGTATTTCAATAAAAACACTTAAGCATATGTTTTATAATGCTATTAAAAACATGGTCACTAAGTTGCTATACATTATTTATAAACGTCTAAATAACGATATAAACATAAGGAAAATAATGAATAACAGTAAGTATGTTGAAACACAGGCCATACATTCAGGCCGAATTAATGACGAGCAATTTGGTTCTTTAGCAACGCCTTTATATCAAACATCTACTTTTACTTTTAAGAATGCTGAACAAGGTGCTAATCGTTTCTCTGGTGAAGAAGAAGGATATATTTATACCCGTTTAGGTAATCCTACGACAAGACAACTTGAGATGAGATTAGCAGCGATGGAAGGCACCGAAGATGCTGCTGCAACCTCTACAGGCATGGGAGCTGTTTCAGCCGCTTTATTAGCAAACTTAGTATGTGGGGATCATCTAATCGCCTCAAAAGCATTATATGGCTGCTCTTTTGCTCTTATTAATCATCAACTAACTAAGTTTGGCATTAGCGTAACCTTTGTTGATATGGAAGAACCAAACAACATAAAAGCCGCTATAACAGAAAACACCAAACTGATCTTTTTAGAAACGCCCATTAACCCTAATTTAATCGTTTTAGATTTAGAGAAAATTTGTGCTATCGCAAAAGATAACAACTTACTCTCTATAATCGACAATACATTCTTAACCCCTGTACTACAACAACCAGCTAAATTCGGAGCTGATCTTATAGTACATAGCGCAACAAAATACTTAAATGGTCATGGTGATGTGGTAGCAGGCATTGTATGTGGTTCGTTTGAAATGATTAACAATATCAAAATGACTGTTTTAAAAGACATAGGAGCAACGATAAGTCCGCACGATGCTTGGTTAATTATTAGAGGCCTTAAAACATTACCTATTCGTATAGAAAGGCATTGTAAAAACGCTCAATTAATTGCTGAGTTCTTAGAAAAGCATCCTATGATATCTCAAGTTTATTACCCTGGCTTACCTTCACATTCAGGTTATAAGTTTATAGATAAACAAATGAAAGCGGCTGGTGGGGTTATTGCGTTTGAATTAAAAGGTAATATTAACAGCGGTGCATTTTTTATTAATCATATGCAGCTATTTTCTATTGCAGTTAGCTTAGGAGATGCCGAATCATTAATTCAGCATCCTGCATCCATGACTCATTCACCTTATACTCCAGAAGAAAGAGAAGCAGCGGGGATAAGTGATAGTTTAATACGAATATCAGTAGGGTTAGAACATGTTAACGATTTAATATCTGACTTAAAACAAGCCTTATATAAAGTTGAAACTTATAACAAAAATGTCGCATAACGATTAAATACTATAGGCTGGGCAGTCTGTTACTTATTTAAAAATAACTGATTACTCAGCTACTTTGGATAAAGCAGTTTTCACTTCATGTTTTATCTTATCTAGCGCATCGTTATCATATGCAATTGCAGGAAATGCTCCCCATACAGGCTTAGGCCAAGCGATATCGTCACTAAATCTAACAATATGGTGAACATGTAATTGAGGGCAGATATTACCAATTGCAGCAACATTAAGTTTAGTCCCTTTAAACATTGCCATTAAAACTTCACTCAACAAACTAGATTCATTTAAAAACTGAATTTGCTGTTCCCATTCAAGCTCATAAATATCTAACACATCATTTACTTTCGGTACTAAAATAAACCACGGATATTGACTGTCATTCATGAGTAACACTTTACATAATGGAAATTCATAAACTTCAATGCAATCTTTAGCTAACATGTCGTGAAGTTGAAAATCAATATTCATTTAGCTTACACCTATCTTTTATTTTTACGACCGCGACCACGTGCTAACTTTTTAGCTTCTCGAGCCGCTATTTTATCCGCTTCCACTTTATCAAAATGGATAATTTCTTTTTCAATCATTTCAGGCGTTTCAAAAGTTATAGCACCTAGTGTTCTATCACGTATTTCATTAATTAAAATGGCTGATGCTTTATGGAGATCTACGCGCCCACCACTCTTAACACACCCCCTAACCCGTCCAATATCTTCTAACATTTCTATTTCTGTTGCAGGTAAAGTATCAAGCTTATAACGCTCTTTTAATCGTTCAGGGTATTCAAGAAGAAGATAGTCAGCGGCAAAAAAAGCGATATCATCATGATCAAAGGCAGTATCTTTCACAGCACTAGTAATAGCTAAACGATAACCGCTATTTTCGTTTACGATTTTAGGCCATAACATACCTGGCGTATCATAAAGATATAAACCTTCTTCAAGCTTTATACGCTGCTGACCTTTGGTTACTGCGGGCTCATTCCCTACTTTAGCTTTAGCTTTACCCACTAAAGTATTGAGCAATGTAGATTTACCTACATTGGGTATCCCCATAATAACGGCGTTAATTTGCTTACCTGTTTCATCTTTATTAGGAGCAAGTTTACGTATTAAAGCAGGAAGGGTTTTAGCAACACCCGGATTATCTGTGGTTAAAGCAATAGCTTTTACATTTTGTTGTGCTTCTAAATAATCTAACCACATTTGTGTTTTAATAGGATCAGCAAGATCAGATTTATTTAATATTTTAATTAATGGCTTATCACCTCTTATCTCAGTGATCATAGGATTTTCACTACTAAAAGGTAAGCGTGCGTCACATACCTCAATAACAACATCAATCTGAGGAAGGATGTCTTTTATTTCTCTTTGGGCTTTATGCATATGCCCAGGAAACCAATTAATCGCCATTTTATTAAATTTTCGTGAAGTATAATTATTTATATTTTATCAAAATTCATGTGATACAGCATTACTTTTAAAAATTTGATAAATAAGAAATAAACAATTAGGAATAAGTGTTAGACTCATACTAAATAACGCTAGATTTGAGATTAATACTGTATTTATTAAATACGCTCTACTCATACATTAACATATTTATATAAAAATATTTATCGAATAGATGCTTGTAGATCTTCTATAAACGTAAAGATAAAGAATTATTTATTTTACTAATTACCTTCATTGGAAAACCGCCTTGAAACGATAAATGGTTAAATTCAAAGACCATTGAAAAGAAGTTATTTAATCCAACTTGAGGTTATTTAAACTTAGCAGTTACACAAAATACCTTATAGCCGTATACAATATGTTATTCATGAAAACTATTCACATTAGTTTCTAGTGGGTAGTAATGATCTGCATCTTCAATTTTAATTAGCTTATCTTCAAGCCACCTTTTTTGAACACCTTCACTATAATTTAAATAAAGCTTATTTTCATAAATATGAAAAGCTTCAGGATCTGTACGAACCGTATCACCTTCATTTGCCATAGCGTAAGCACACCAACCACCATATTGCGGTGCATACTTTTCTGGATTAGCTATAAAGAGCGCTTTGTTTTCTTTATTGTCAAAATACCAATAAGCATCTCGCCATTTCACCTGAAAAGCTTTATCACCTTCAATAGCTTTATTTTGTGTAAAATAAGCAACAGTATCGTAACCATCAATAGCGATAGTATTGAAACGACCGGTATTTACGGCATCATCAACTGCGAAAGCAGATAAACTAAAAAACATCATCATAAAGGTAGCTAATTGAGCTGACTTTTTAACTAAAAACATCTTCATTTCCTTAAAAATAAATAACTACTTATAAGATAGGTTATAAAGGACTTTTATTTCATAGGTTAATAAATTTATTAAAGTCCTAATGAAACGCCTACTCTCCACATTAAGGCCAAAAATGAAAAAAGCACCTAAATAGGTGCTTTGAAATAGTGTCAGCTAACTAAGACCACTTTTTGGTAAGAAGACTTTTTATATTCGTTTCAAACGGTTAATGATAATTAGCTTCTTTGATACAGCAATCTTTATCTTTAAGCCACTTACTTTGAACGATTCTAATCTAAATGCTCTTCTAAGAACTCACCTATTTTCTTAAATGCATCCATGCGATTAACAGGTTCATCTAAATAATGTGTTCCGTATTTATATTCAGTGTATTCCACATCAATACCCGCTTTTTTGGCTTTCTCATAAAAGTTGCTCGATTGATCTAATCTAACCTGTGTATCATAAGTCCCATGCAGAAGAAGAATAGGTGCTTTTATTTTATCAAGATGATTAATTGCAGATACATTTGCTAATTCTTTGGCAATGTCACTTTTTGAAGGGTCACCAATTTCATTGATAACATGAGCACGTAAACTACCTTCCCATCGATAATCATCTTCAGCCAACTCAAGTAAGTCACTTACGCCGGCAACACTTATAATACATTTAAATGTATTTGGCTTTTGAAAAGATGCTGTTAATGCCACATAACCACCATAACTATAACCGGCTAAACAAGCATTATTTGTGTTAACCAGTTTTTGAGATTTTAACCAATCAAATGCATCATATACATCTTCTTGCATTAATTTCCCCCACTCCCGATAACCCGATACTTGGAAATCAGATCCAAAGCCACCAGAGCCTCGATAGTTCATTTGTAAAACCGCATAACCTTGATTTACAAAGAATTGAACAAAGGTATCAAAATATTGGTAATCACGCACACCGATTGGACCACCATGTGGCCATACAACTACAGGTGTTTTTTCTGGACTCGCATTATGTGGTAAAGTTAAATAACCTGAAAGCTCCGTTCCATCTTTAGCTTTATAGCTATAAGGAGTTACGTTAGGGAAGTTTTTCTTTTCTAAATAAGGGTATTGTGTAAACCAAATCCCTGCTTTTTTAACATTCAAATCCATCCAAATAAATTTACTTGGGCTATTATCACTGGCAGCTAAAATAAGCATTCTTTGCTTGTTTTGACTAAGACTATATATGCTTGTTTCGAAGTTTTTAAATGTATTCTTAACTAATGTCGCAATATTATTATTAGCGTCTTCGATATAATGACTTCTAAGGAAGTTATCAAAATAATAAACACCTAAGACTCTATCTCTATCAGCTGTATATATAACACCCTCAACATCATATTTTTCATGACTATAAATAATTTTTTCAAACTCACCTTTTGCTATGTCGTACTGCCATAAAGAGGCTCTGCGAGTTTCTCTGTCACTGATAACCAACAACTTATTGTCTTGCACAATCTTAGGCTCAAAGGTTTCCCCAGCATAAGCTTTTTGCTTATGTAAAAGGGTCCATTTGGATGATGCATCTTTACGATACCAAATCGTTCTTACATCACTTTCAACTTTATCTGTGCCGTAACCAAATACAACAACACCTTCACTGTTTACTACCCAAGTGTGAACATTATATGTATTAGCAAATAACTTCTCTAAACTACCGTCGTTAACATTAAATTTAAAAACAGCGTGATCTTTATCTCGTTTATCGTATAACTGAACTAAAATATGTTCTTTATCGTTTTTGAGTAAAGAAACTAAACTCACATCACCTGCTGCAATTTTTTCCCAATTGTTTAAGTCTCTTCTGCCTCTTTGTTTAATTTCTCGTAAGTTCTGACCGTCTATATCAATAGCAAACAAACGCGTCATTCTAAAGTAACGATCAACAATTCTTTCAGAATAACTTGCAGAAACTAAAACACGTTTCTCATTTATCCAATAAACATTATCTATTCTATCTTTAGCTTTTTTCAACTTAACAAGAGTCGTAATTTCTTGTCCACCAAAATCACTAACCACAACACTAGGCCCATCTTCTGTATTGTAGATGGCAACTATTTTGTTACCTTCTGGAGAAACAGATGGATCTTGGAACATTGGTAAAACACCGAAGTCTTTATAGGAAAGCTTTGTTTGGGCGGAGAAACTGCTGAAAGCAATACTGTACAAAGTAATTGCTAAAATGAATAAACTCTTCATTAATACATCCTTGTTGATTTTAAAATATAAACTTTTATTTTGACGAATAAAAACAAAAAAGCCAATATAAATATTGGCTTTTCATTAAAAATTAACAGTTTAAAATATTATTTTTTCTTTTTTACTGCTTTAGCATTAGGTAAATCTGTGATTGAACCTTCAAAGATCTCAGCCGCTAAACCAATAGATTCGTTTAACGTTGGGTGAGCATGAATAGTTAAACCAACATCTTCAGCATCAGCGCCCATTTCAACCGCTAAACAAACTTCACCTAGCATTTCGCCAGCGTTAATACCGACAATAGCACCACCAAGAACACGACCCGTTTCTTTTTCAAAGATCATCTTAGTTTTACCTTCAGTACGTGCAGAAGCGATAGCACGTCCAGAAGCTGCCCAAGGGAAGTTAGCAACTTCAATGTTTAAACCTTGTTCTTTAGCTTCACGCTCTGTAACACCAACCCAAGCCATTTCAGGATCAGTATAAGCGATTGAAGGAATACAACGAGGTTCGAACGTGTGTTTCTTACCTGAAATCACTTCAGCTGCACAATGTGCTTCATGAACAGCTTTGTGAGCAAGCATAGGTTGACCAACTACATCACCAATTGCGAAGATGTGATTTACGTTAGTACGTAATTCGTTAGTTACATTGATAAAACCACGCTCATCAACATTTACACCAGCTTTATCAGCATCAACTAAGTGGCCATTTGGCTTACGGCCAACAGCAACTAAAATTTTGTCGTAACGAACCTGACCTTCAGGAGCGTTCTTACCTTCAAATGTTACATATAAGCCATCGTCTTTCGCATCAACTGCAACAACTTTAGTAGACAACATAATGTTGAATTTAGCTTTATTGTAGTTAGTATAAATTTTAACGATGTCTTTATCAGCAGCAGGTACAAGTTGGTCTGCAAATTCAACCACAGAAACGTTAGAACCTAACGCTTTATATACTGTACCCATTTCTAAACCGATAATACCACCACCTAATACTAACAACTCTTCTGGCACATCTTTAAGTTCTAAAGCGCCTGTAGAATCGATAACACGAGGATCTTCTGTTGGTATAAAAGGTAAATCAACCACTGAAGAACCAGCAGCAATAATTGCATTGTCGAATGTAATTGTTGTTACTTTGCCGTCAGCGCCTTCAACAGCGATAGTTTTATCACTTGTAAATTTACCGTAACCGTAAACAGTATTTACTTTACGTGCTTTAGCCATTCCGCCTAAACCACCTGTTAATTGGCCGATTACGCTTTCTTTCCAACCGCGAATCTTATCTAAATCAATTTCTGGTTTGCCAAAAGTTACACCGTGAGATGCCATAGCTGCAGCATCATCAATAACTTTAGCTACGTGCAATAATGCTTTTGACGGAATACAACCAACATTTAAACAAACACCGCCAAGTGTTTCACGACTTTCAACTAATACTACATCTAAACCTAAATCGGCAGCGCGGAATGCTGCTGAATAACCACCAGGGCCTGCTCCTAAAACTACTACTTGAGTTTTAATTTCGTTGCTCATGCTAACCTCAATTTACGTATGAATATTCATTGTGCTAATTAATAAACAAGCACAATCAAGAATGTTTTTTATTATTCTGGCAAGAAGTCTACTTAAACTTGACCAAAATCTCTATCTTTTATGCTGATAATGTCGGCAACATAAAAACTTTCAGTGGATATTACTGTTAAGTTATGTTGCCGAACTAATTCAACAATAGAGTTTGCTATTTATAAAACAAGCTTTCTAATGTCTGACATTACACCTGCTAAATGCACAGTGAATCTTGCAGCAAGAGCACCGTCAATTACGCGATGGTCATAAGACATAGACAATGGCAACATTAACTTAGGCTCAAAGTCTTTTCCGTTCCACTTAGGTTTCATTTCAGATTTAGAAACACCTAAGATAGCGACTTCTGGTGCATTAACAATTGGAGTAAATGCTGTACCGCCAATACCACCTAAACTAGAAATAGTAAAACAACCGCCCTGCATGTCTGCTGCTTTAAGTTTTCCTTCACGTGCTTTAACGCTGATTTCTAAAAGCTCACGAGATAATTCGTAAATACCTTTTTTATCAACATCACGAACAACAGGAACTACCAATCCATTTGGTGTATCTACAGCAACACCAATGTGGATGTATTTCTTAAGAATTAAGCTTTCGCCATCTTCACTTAAGCTAGAGTTAAATGTTGGGTAGGCACGTAAAGCATCTGCTGCTGCTTTTAAAATAAACACAAGTGGTGTAATTTTAAAACCAAGTTTTTGCTTTTCACAAACAACATTTTGTTCTTTGCGGAATGCTTCAACATTTGTAATATCAGCTTCATCAAATTGAGTAACATGCGGAATGGTTACCCAGTTACGATGTAAGAATGGTCCAGAAATTTTCTGAATACGTGTTAAGGCTTTTGTTTCAATTTCACCAAATTTAGAGAAATCAATAGTTTTAGCACTAACAACTTGCAAGCCACCTTCACCACTTGCAACAGAGCTACCTGCATTCGCTTTAGGACGAGACAATTCATATTTAACATACGATTGAACATCTTCTTTAAGAATGCGCCCTTTACGACCAGTCCCCTTAACTAAGGTTAAATCAACACCAAATTCACGAGCAACACGGCGAATTGAAGGTGACGTATAAATTGCCCCTGTCGCTTTATATGTGCCAGCTTGAGGATGATGTGGAACAGGTGCTGACTTAGTAGCAGCAGGAGCTTCAACAGGCGCTTGAACTACAGCACTTGTTGCAGCAGCAGGAGCTTCAACAGATGAGGCTTCAGCTGAAGCAATGGGTGCTCCACTACTAGTTTCTAGCTTGATAACTAAAGAGCCTTTTTTAACCTTACCACCAACAGCAACTAAAACTTCTTTAACCGTACCAGCATGTGAAGAAGGTACGTCCATTGTTGCTTTATCTGTTTCTAATGTAATTAAGCCATCTTCTTCATTGATTTCATCACCAACAGCAACAAGTACATCAATAATGTCTACTTCACCATCTTCACCAATATCTGGCACAACAATATCAATAATTGCACTTTCAGTGGCAACCGGTGCAGCAGCTTGTGCTACTGGAGCCGATACAACAGGCGCGGCTTCAGATACAGGTGCAGCTGGTGCAGTTTCAGCAACAACAGAACCACCAGAAGTTTCTAGTTTAATAACAAGCGTACCTTGTTTAACTTTGTCGCCATTTGAAATGTAAACTTCTTTAACTGTACCCGCATGTGTTGAAGGTACGTCCATTGTTGCTTTATCAGTTTCTAAAGTAATTAAACCGTCTTCCGCTTCAATTACATCACCAACAGCCACGAGTACATCAATAACATCAACTTCGCCATCTTCACCTATATCAGGTACAGCTACATCAATAACTTCACTTGCGCTTGAAGTAACTGGTGCAGCAGGAGCAGATGGAGCTTCAACAGCAGGCATTTCAGCTACAGGCGCAGCGGGTGCTTCAGCAACAGGAGCTTCAGCCGAAGCCTCTGCACCTGACGCTTTTAATTCACCAATTACATCGCCTTCTTTAATTTTGTCGCCAACAGATACTGAAAGACTCGATAGTACTCCAGCAAAAGGTGCAGGAATATCCATTGAAGCTTTATCAGTTTCAACCGTTACAATACCTTCATCAGCTTCTAATGTGTCGCCAACAGCAACACAAATCTCGATAATTTCAACTTCTTCGCCACCAACATCAGGGACTAGAATTTTTTGAATATCAGACATATCTTTGATTCCTTCTCTAGTCTAAATTAAGAGTAAAGTGGGTTAAGTTTATCTGTGTTAATGTTAAAGCGTTTAATCGCTTCAGTAACAACACTCTTCTCAACTTCACCACGGTTAGCTAATTCATATAATGAAGCAACAACAACATAACCAGCATTCACCTCAAAGTGAGTACGTAAGTTAGCACGGCTGTCTGAACGACCAAAACCATCAGTACCTAAACAGCGGTAATCTGTATCGATAAAGGCACGAATTTGGTCTGAATATGATTTAACATAATCGGTTGCAGCAATAGCAGGACCTGCGGCTTTAGTGATGACAGTACCAATGTGAGCAGTTTTTTGTGCTGCTTCAGGGTTAAGCATATTCCAACGTGTAACTTCTTGACCTTCACGGGCCAATTCGTTGAAAGATGTTACTGAGTAAACATCACTTGAAACGTTATAGTCTTTAGCAAGAATTTGAGCAGCTTCACGCACTTGTAATAAAATAGTACCAGAGCCTAATAACTGAACGTTTGCAGCAGATTTTTTAGCAGCAACAGTTTCTAATTTATAAATACCTTTGATGATATCTTTTGCAACTTGCTCGCCCTCAGCACCTTCAGGCATTGCTGGATGTTGATAGTTTTCATTCATTAATGTCATGTAGTAGAAAACATTCTCGTTTTCACCATACATGCGACGTAAACCGTCTTGAACAATAACGGCAACTTCATAACCGTATGTTGGATCGTAAGTCACACAGTTAGGGATCAAGTTAGCTTGAACATGTGAATGTCCATCTTGATGCTGTAGACCTTCACCGTTAAGGGTTGTACGACCAGCAGTAGCACCTAATAAGAAACCACGTGCTTGGCTATCGCCAGCTGCCCATGCTAAATCACCAACACGTTGGAAACCAAACATTGAGTAGTAGATGTAAAACGGAATAGTTGTCGCGTTACAAGTAGAGTAAGACGTACCAGAAGCAACCCAAGATGCCATAGCACCTAGTTCGTTAATACCTTCTTGTAATACTTGGCCTTTCTTGTCTTCACGGTAATAAGCAACTTGATCAGCATCTTGAGGAACATATTTTTGTCCTTCATTTGCGTAAATACCCACTTGGCGGAATAAACCTTCCATACCGAAAGTACGTGCTTCATCAGGTATAATTGGAACAACGCGCTTACCAATCTTCTTATCTTTTAAAACAGCATTTAATACGCGAACAAACGTCATTGTTGATGAAACTTCACGTTCACCAGAACCTTTTAAAATAGCGTCGAATATTTTCAATCCAGGCATTTCTAATTGTTCTTCAGCTTGTTCACGACGTGCAGGTAATGAACCACCTAAGGCTTCACGACGCGCTTTCATGTACAAGTATTCTGGGCTATCTTCTGGGAATTTGTAAAATGGTAAATCTTCAATTTGATCATCAGCGATAGGCATATTGAAACGATCGCGATATCTCTTAATAGATTCAACATCCATTTTCTTAACGTTATGTGCAACGTTTTGCGCTTCGCCTGATGCACCTAAACCAAAACCTTTAACGGTTTTAGCAAGAATAACAGTAGGACGACCTTTAGTTTCCATTGCTTTTTTGTAAGCCGCGTAAACTTTAACAGGATCATGTCCACCACGGTTTAAGCGGTAAATATCAGCATCAGACATATTAGCAACTAATGCTGCTGTTTCTGGGTATTTATTAAAGAAGTTTTCGCGAGTGTACTTACCACCTTTCGCTTTACAGTTTTGATATTCACCATCAACTGTTTCACTCATCAATTGTAAAAGTTTACCTGAAGTATCACGGGCGATTAATGCATCCCAGTATGAACCCCAAATAACTTTAACAACTTCCCAACCTGCGCCACGGAATGTACCTTCAAGTTCTTGAATGATTTTTCCGTTACCACGTACTGGTCCATCTAAACGTTGTAAATTACAGTTGATAACGAAACATAAGTTATCTAAACCTTCACGAGACGCTAAACCAATAGCACCTAATGATTCTGGCTCATCAGTTTCACCGTCACCTAAGTAACAATAAACACGTTGGCCTGAACAATCTTTAATTCCACGATCGGTAAGATATTTTAAGAAACGTGCAGTATAAATAGCTTGTAATGGACCTAAGCCCATAGAAACTGTAGGGAACTGCCAAAAATCTTTCATCAAATGTGGATGAGGATAAGATGATAAACCTTCGCCATCACATTCTTGACGGAAGTTATTCATTTGCTTCTCAGTTAAGCGACCTTCTAAAAATGCACGGCTATATATACCTGGAGAAATATGACCTTGAGCAAAAATAAAATCGCCACCGTCTTTTTCTGAAGCTGCTTTAAAGAAGTGGTTAAAACCTACATCGTAAAGTGTTGCTGAAGAAGCAAAACTACCAATATGACCACCTAAGTCTAAATCTTTCTTTGAAGCACGTAATACAAGTACTAAAGCATTCCAACGAATTGCGGCACGAATACGCGATTCAATGGTTTGGTCTGCAGGCATATGAGGCTCTTGGCCTGGTGGAATAGTGTTTACGTATGCTGTTTTAGCATCAAACGGTAAATGTGTACCGCTACGGCGTGCACTATCAATTAATTTTTCCAATAGAAAATGAGCACGCTCTGGCCCTTCATTTTCTAAAACAGACTCCATTGATTCTAACCATTCTTGCGTTTCTGACGAATCAATATCAATTTTCGGGAGCTCAGACATAATTACTTTGTCTCCAAATGTTATTAAAGCCACTACATATGTGGCTTTGGGATTAAAGTTAAATATTAAAATTTACTTAAAATGTTTAAACATAAAAAATAATTAACGTTTACATGTAAACGACAAATTACTAATCAAATATAATGTATAGATATTACATCTATATTTTTCTTTGCATTCGTCTCATTGAACGCTCAACCCGGCTATTTTCTTGGGTCAGCTTCAACAAAACTTCTTCAATAAAAGCTAAATGACTATGACTAGCTCCCCAAGCACGTTGGGGCTTTCCACTCATAATAGCCTCTAACAAGTGTTTTCGATAATCCGTTATCTGAGAAAAAACATCTGGCCGCTTAGCCATCATTGTTAAATTTTGTTCTATATTATCAACCAACAAAGCTCTCATACTTCTAGCTAAGTGCAAAATAACAGCATTATGCGAAGCTGCACAAATAGCCATATAAAAATCAAATACGGCATTCGCTTCAAGATTGTAGCTATCTTCTAGCTGAACATTACCAATATTGTCATGCTTTCTTTGAATCTCATCAAAATCAGCCTGTGTCCCACGCATTGCAGCATAGTATGCCGCCATGCCTTCTATACCGTGTCTAAACTCTAATAAATCAAATTGCGATTCATTACTTTGTGACATTAGCTCAAACAGTGGGTCTGACAAGCCAGACAAAATAGTATGACTAACAAAGGTTCCGCCACCTTGTTTTCTTGTAACTAATTTTTTTGCTTCTAGTTTCTGTACCGCTTCTCTTAATGAAGGTCGCGATACATCAAATTGCTTTGCTAGTTCACGTTCAGGTAATAATTTTTCACCTGGTTGTAAACTGCCTTCAAGGATCATTGTTTCTAATTGTTCTTGAATAACATCTGATAACTTAGGCTGTTTAACTGCTTTTTTTACACTGCCATACGACATCTTTTTTATTACCTCTACAACCTAAACGAACTAAAAAAAGCTTGGTAAATTGGTATTACCAATGATATTTTGTTGTAAAAATAACAAAACTTTGCAGTTTTGTAAATGTAACATAGATTAATTCGCCCCATTTTCCAAGGAAAATTTTAGAGTCAAAACTTAAAACGGTCGTTTAAAAAACGCTAGCGCCATTGAGTTATATCAATCAAAAACACAATATAACAATAACTTAATACCTATAAACGGTAACCTGATTATTTGTATATTCCATTAATATTTTATTTCGTGATTACTAAGCAAAAATAAATGATGTTTGTAATAAAACAACAATAGCTACAGCACGCCCGTTAATATAAGAATTGAAATAAAGGCTAAACATAATAACAAGGTTCTTTTAGCTAGCCTTACTAAGGTACAAGGTTCAGCAGTACAGTCTTGAGAGTCAACCATAAAGTCTTCAGATTTTTGAGCGACTGAAACTAATGCTTCATACGACGGCATTTCAAGATCAAACAAATTTCCTAACCATATAGGTATCGCTTTAGAAAAGTGCCCTACTAGCATATAACCTAAGGCTATAATTCTTACGGGTAGCCAATCAATAATAAAAAGTAATTGATTAGATACACACACGTTGGGTGCTTCTTGCTCACTATTAACGGTAACACAGCGCTCATTTATGCTCGTTAATAGTCGATAAAACAAAGCGCCGGGTGCTCCAAAAATAACAAAAAATAGCATTATGGCTATAAAGTATCGATAATTTAGCCAAACCAAAGCTTGTCCAAAGCCCATTTCTGGTAACTGTTTATTTTGTAATAACTCTTTATGAATAAGATCACACGTTGTGGTTTCCCCGCGAAAGGCAGCGACTAAATAACGCTTATATATAGAACGAGTGTCTAAACACCCAAAACAAATAATTAAAATAACCGTTGAAGCGATTAAATATAAAAAATCATTATTCAATTGCGTTAGTACAATATAGCAAAGCACAGTAGGCACTAATAAAAATAACAGTAATATAATAGGAGACTTATCTTTTGAGTCCCCCTTAATATCATTTAAAGCCAGTTTACTATAACGCTTATAATAGGTATTAAATTGCCACCACTTATTTGATAAGTAGCGTTCTGATAACAATGCAATTAATAAACTGATTAAACTCATACAAACCAACCTTTTTGTTAAAAAATAACTGTTTAAATAGTACGTTAATTCAAACAGATTTTGAGCCGAATTGACTCAATATAACCAAAACTCAATATACCTGAATTATTTGGTACAACTATATATATCTAAACAACGAGAAAAATAATTCCAGTCAAATGCTTCACCCGGATCCGTTTTTCTACCGGGTGCTATTTGATTGTGCCCTGCTATATTATTTTTAATTTCAGGATATTCTTGTTGAATTGAAAAGCATGCCAATGCTAATGCTTGATACTGCTCTTCAGTATAAAGAATATCATCAGCGCCTTCTAGCTCAATTCCAATAGAGAAATCATTACACTTTTCTCTACCTTTATAAGAAGAAACTCCCGCATGCCATGCTTTATCTAAAAAAGAAACGTATTGTAGTAAACTCCCATCCCTTTTAATTAAACAATGAGCAGAAACTTTCATCTCATAAATAGTTTCAAAATAAGGATGAGTATCTTTATCTAATTTACCGAGAAAAAAATCAGTGATGTGATCTCCACCAAATTGTTTAGGAGGTAAAGAAATATTATGTACTACCAATAAGCTTATAGCGCAATTCTCTTCTCTCGGAGTAAAGTGTGGAGAAGGAAAATGTTTAATACCATTAGCATCAGAGTTAAACCAGCCATTATCTATAGCAATTTTCTTACTTTTTTTATTAAGAAAATATCCTTCATTTAATTGGCTAACCGAATCATTAGTCATACAATATCAGTCTCTATTTAAAATAAACTAAAACAATACGGGTATTATGACTGAAGAAGATACAACAAACAAAATAGGCAAATATTTTGGTTGGATTGCTTGGATACTCGCTATTGGTTTGCTTGTGTTTTTTTTTCAAGAAATACTTGAACAACAACAAAACCCAAATAGCTCCCCAAAAAATTACCTATCAGATAATGGCTTAAATGAAGTCCACCTTAAAAGAAATAAACAAGGCCATTACTTAACCGTAGGTAAAATAAATCAACAATCTGTTATTTTTTTACTTGATACGGGGGCAACTGACGTTTCTATTCCTGAACATATAGCAGAAAAATTAAACTTACCACGTTATAATAGCTATCAAGTATCTACAGCCAATGGTAATACGCAAGTTTACCGTTCAAAAATTAACGAGTTAAATATTGGTGATATTAGCTTATATAATGTAGAAGCGAATATTAACCCTTCATTTAACAGTGATGAAATCCTTTTAGGCATGAGCGCATTAAAGCAGCTAGAACTTCATCAAAGTGGCAAAACACTCATATTACGAGAACAAAAATAAATGCAAGCATCTCAATTATCAACAAACATAACTCCACAACTTCTAAATGACATTAAAGAAACAGTTACCTTTGCTCTTAAAGAAGACTTAAATAATGGCACTGACATTACCGCTGAATTAATTCCAGAAACTGATACAGCACACGCAACCGTGATCACACGAGAAAAATGTATTTTTTGTGGTGTAGCATGGGTAAACGAAGTATTTAAACAATTAGATGCTATTGTTGCTCAACAACTTGCTGAAAGTCAGCCAAATCTAACATTTGTACCGACAACGATCACATGGTTTGTAAATGACGGACAGCATATATCAGCCAATACCACCTTATTTGAGTTATCAGGCTACGCTCGTACATTATTAACAGGTGAGCGTACCGCTTTAAACTTTGTGCAAACGCTATCAGGTACAGCAACTATCACAAGTGAATACGTAAAAGCATTAAAAAATACAACCACTAAATTATTAGATACACGCAAAACCATACCGGGATTACGTAATGCTCAAAAATATGCAGTTACTTGTGGTGGTGGCTATAACCATCGTATTGGTTTATTCGACGCCTTCTTAATAAAAGAAAATCACGTAGCAGCTTGTGGTGGAATTACGCAAGCAATCAATAGAGCACAACAAAACCACCCTGATAAAAAAGTAGAAGTAGAAGTAGAATCCATTGATGAGCTTAATCAAGCATTAGCGGCCCAAGCCGACATCATTATGTTAGACAATTTCAGCCATGCCATGATTGAAGAAGCGGTTGTATTACGTAACCAAGCAGCAGAAAGCTTAATATTAGACACTTCAGGAATAGAAAATTCAAAAACTCAAAGGGAAGTAAAAAGAACCCAATTAGAAGTATCTGGCAATATGACACTAACTACATTAGCTGATTACGCTAAATCAGGAATCGACTTTATCTCGGTAGGTGCACTCACTAAACAAGTTAATGCCATAGATTTATCAATGCGATTTTCATAATCAAAATACCCAACAACTTTTATTAAGTAATTGCAAATTTAAAAAGCTTAAAAAATAGTATTCACCTCGTGAGCTGCTGTTTAATTAAACATAAAATCTATTTATTTGTATACAATATGATAAAAACCTAAATAAATAACCGAGATAAGTTGTTAAAATAAAGTAGCTTTTTTAACAAAATGTAAAAAACATGCTAAATATTAAAAAAAAACAAAAAAAAAGCAAAAAAATGTATAAGAATGTTTTACATCTTTAAAAAAGTGTCGCAGTATATATCCAACAACCCCGTAAAAATTAATGGAAAATTTTACTATGAAAACTTTAAATAAAATTAATAACGTAAATAAAGCAAAAGGTTTTACTCTTATTGAATTGATGATCGTTGTGGCGATTATCGGTATTTTAGCAGCGGTTGCGTTGCCTGCTTATCAACAATATACAACTAAAGCCAAGTTCTCAGAAGTTGTTCTAGCGACCACTGGTCTTAAAACACAAGTTGAATTATGTGCTCTTGATTTAGCAACAGTGACTGGTTGTACTGATGGTACACAGGGTAATGGTTGGTCTATTGCTGCAGTAGGTGCTTCAGGTTATGTATCATCAATAGCAACTACTAATGGTGCAATTGTTGCTACAGGTATAGCTGGACAAGGTATAAATAGTGCAACAGTAACATTAACGCCTACTTTAGCTAACAACAAAGTTTCATGGGTTAGAACTTGTTCTGATACAACTCTTTGTTAATTTAAATAAACAAATCATAACTAGAGGTTACTTCACAAGAGTAACCTCTATATTATTAAAAAGCGTCTAATTGAAGCTTTTTTTATGTCTTTAATATATTTCACTATTAAATTTTAACCTATCCTTTGTTTTTACATCAAAAATAAGTACACTCAGTATATTACTCATTGATGTACATAAAGGCATATGAAAGGTAGTCATAAACAATCCAGTTTACTTTCCGCATTATCAAAATTCGATATTGTTCCAACCAATATGGTTGAAAAGATTAATGCCGATTTTATTAAACAAAAGAAACCTTTTATCAGTTTCTTGGTTGAAGACCAAAAATATGACGCTAAAAATATTGCCAGTATACTTTCCCGCACCTTTGGTTACCCTTTAATCGATCTTAAAACCTTTGACACCACTTTAGTACCTGAAGGCGTTCGTAATGAGAACCTAATAAAAAAACATAATGCTTTACCCTTATTTTTACGTGGTAAAGTGCTATTTGTTGCGATGTCAGACCCCACTAACTTAGATGCTTTAGAAGAAATTCAATTTAACACCGGTTATACCACAGAGCTTGTTTTAACCGACGAAACTACCTTACACCAATGCATAGATAAAGTTTTAGAAGATGAAGGTGACAGCTTAGACATTTCAGACATTGATGCTGAAGAACTCGCCAATATGGATGTACAAGAGGATGTCGAGGACGCCCCAGTAACAAGCGATAAAGAAGATGCCCCTATCGTTGTTTATATTAATAAAATACTATTAGATGCAATTAAGAAAGGTGCTTCAGATTTACATTTTGAACCTTACGAAAAGTCTTACAGAATTCGTTTTCGTATTGATGGCATTTTATCAGAAGTTTCTCGCCCGAGTATTAAACTCGCGTCTCGTATGGCTGCCCGATTAAAAGTTATGTCTAAGCTAGATATTGCTGAGCGCCGAGTACCGCAGGATGGCCGTATTAAAATAGCGCTATCTAAGAAGAAATCTATCGATTTTCGTGTAAGTACGCTACCTACTATGTGGGGAGAGAAAATAGTAATGCGTATTTTAGACTCTTCAAGTGCTATGTTAGGCATTGAAATGCTAGGCTACGAAGATGAACAAAAGAAAATTTACACTGAAGCCCTTGACCAGCCTCAAGGTATGATTTTAGTGACTGGACCTACAGGTTCAGGAAAAACGGTTTCTCTTTATACCGGTTTAAATATTTTAAATACCCCTGAGCGTAATATCTCAACGGCTGAAGATCCTGTAGAAATAAATTTAGAAGGTATTAACCAAGTACAAATTAACGTTAAAGCCGGGCTAACCTTCCCAGGTGCATTACGTTCATTTTTACGTCAAGATCCTGATATTGTAATGGTGGGTGAAATACGAGATTTAGAAACCGCCGAAATTGCAATAAAAGCGGCACAAACAGGTCATTTAGTATTATCAACATTACATACCAACTCAGCTGCTGAAACATTAAACCGTTTATTAAATATGGGCGTTCCGGCTTATAACGTTGCGAGTTCAGTCAGTATTATTATTGCACAACGCTTAGCTCGTCGATTATGTACACAATGCAGAGTTGAAGAACATATTCCAGAACATGAACTATTACGACAAGGCTTTTTACCTGAACAACTTCCACAAGTAAAAATTTATAAGGCTGTTGGTTGCGACCATTGCACCGGGGGCTACAAAGGCCGAGTGGGCATATATGAAGTCATTAAAATCACAGACAGTATTGCAACTATTATTATGGAAGGTGGCAACTCTTTAGAAGTGGCAGAACAATGCCAAAAAGAAGGTTTTAATAACTTACGTCAATCAGGTTTAATAAAAGCAATGAACGGAATTACAAGCTTAGAAGAAATTAATCGGGTAACCAGTTCTTAAAAAATATAAAAATAATGTAGATAAAAACTAGATATACAAACTATAAAAATTAGGTAATTTTACATGGCAGTATCAAACACCAAACAAGCTAAAATTCTCGCCCCAAAAGCCTTAGATGTGTTTATTTGGCAAGGAGTTAACCGTAAAGGTAAAAAAATATCGGGCGAATTATCAGCTCCTAGTTTAATGGCTTTAAAAGCTCAATTACGCAAACAAGGTATTACGCCAGGTAGAGTTAAGAAAAAACCTAAACCTTTATTTGGTATGAGTGGTGAAAAAGCCATTACGCAAGGAGATATTGCAGCGATAACCCGACAAATTGCGACTATGTTAGGTGCAGGTGTACCTTTAGTACAAACCATTGAAATGATAGGCAGTGGTCATAGCAATGCTAAAATGCAAAAACTTTTAGCTGAAATAGGAAATAAATTACAATCTGGTTTACCTTTATCTGATTGTTTGCGTGAACATCCTTTGTATTTTGATAGCCTTTATTGCGATTTAGTTAATTCTGGTGAGCAGTCAGGTGCTTTAGAAACCATTTATGATCGAATAGCCACGTATAAAGAAAAAGCTGAAATTTTAAAAGCTAAAATTAAAAAAGCTATGACCTACCCTATTGCTGTTTTGGTAATAGCAGCAGTTGTTACATCGATTTTACTTATTTTTGTTGTTCCGGTATTCCAAGAAATCTTTGCAAGTTTCGGGGCTGAGTTACCTGCCTTTACTTTATTTGTTGTTGGTATATCAGAATTTATGCAAGCCTATTGGTATATGGGGTTAGGTGCTTTATTTTTAGCAGGTTTCTTATTTAAACGCGCCCATAGAAACAGTCAAAAATTAAGAGATAACGTAGATAAAAAAATCCTTAAACTACCTGTTATAGGCGATTTATTAAAAAAAGCAGCTGTTGCACGTTATGCACGTACTTTATCAACTACTTTTGCCGCGGGTGTACCTTTACCCGATGCACTTCAATCAGCTGCTGGAGCTTCAGGTAATGCCGTATTCCGCGATGCAATTTTAGATATTCGTTCTGAAGTGACCTCAGGTATGCAAATGAATTTAGCTATGCGTAACTGTAGTATATTCCCTGATTTAGTTATTCAAATGGTGGCAATTGGCGAAGAGTCTGGTGCTGTTGATGATATGCTATCAAAAGTGGCTACCGTATATGAACGCGAAGTTGATGACGCTGTAGATAATTTAACAGCATTATTAGAGCCTATGATTATGGCAGTATTAGGTGTGGTTATTGGTGGCTTAATTATTGCGATGTACTTGCCTATTTTCCAAATAGGTATGGTTGTTTAATTTTTTAAATATTAACAACAACACTAGTTTATATACTCATAATTTTATGATTAAGCCATTCTTTTGAATGGCTTAATTTTTTAGAACAATATTTTTAATTTGAGGTTATTAATGTTTACAGATTTAATGTTTGCTTTTGAAAATAACTTAATGATTTTTTATGCAGTTGTTGCTTTATTTTCATTGTTAATTGGTAGCTTCCTCAATGTGGTTATCTATCGTTTGCCTAAAATCATGGAGCAAGGATGGTATAAAGAGTGCCGAGAATTTTTAGCGGATGAATTACCTAAAACAAAAGAAAATAAGTCCGATACAAAAGAAACAGCAATAACTCTTTCTAAGCCAAACTCTACCTGTCCTAACTGTGGTCATTTAATACGTTTTTACGAGAATATTCCTGTCATAAGTTGGTTGTTTTTAAAAGGAAAGTGCAGCCAATGTAAAAATAAAATATCTGTTCGCTATCCTATTATTGAATTAACCACAGCATTTTTAGGTACCATCATCGCCGTTAATTATGGAGTTACGAGTACCGCATTATTTATTATTTTATTAACTTATGCGTTAATTTGTTTAACCATGATAGATTTTGATCACATGTTATTACCCGATCAAATTACTCTCCCTTTCCTTTGGCTAGGTTTACTTGTAAATATCAATGGCGCAATTGTACCATTGCAAGATGCTGTAATTGGTGCCGTTGCTGGTTATATGAGCTTATACTGTGTATTTTGGCTATTTAAGTTAATAACAGGTAAAGAGGGCATGGGTTATGGTGATTTTAAACTGGTGGCTTTATTTGGTGCTTGGATAGGTTGGCAATTACTCCCTTTGTTGATATTAATGGCTTCAGCGGTTGGCGCAGTTATCGGTATTAGTTTAATGGTATTTAAAAATCATCAACGTGAACAAGCAATCCCGTTTGGACCATATTTAGCTATTGCAGGTTGGATCACTATGATATGGGGGAATAACATCTGGGGCTGGTATTTAAGCACACTCGTATAGGCATAGATAAATACCTTTTTCGAATCTATAAAGACTTAAAACTATGAAAAAATTTGTTGTTGGCTTAACGGGTGGTATAGGTAGTGGAAAAACCACTGTCGCGAATATGTTTAATAAGCTAGGTGTTGAGCTTATTGATGCTGATATAATCGCACGAGACGTAGTCAAACCTAGCACACCTGCCTTAGCAAAAATAAAGGAACATTTTGGTGTTGATGTCATATTACCTGATGGCTCTTTAGACAGATCTAAATTACGCCATAAAATCTTTAGCTCAGAACATGAAAAACAATGGCTTAATAGTTTATTACACCCTCTTATTCGTGAATCTATATTAACTAAAATTACAGAAACTACAGGTGAATACTGTATTTTAGTGGCTCCCCTATTATTAGAGAACAAACTTACTCAATACGTAAATCGTACTTTAGTTATTGACGTTGATAGATCCACACAAATAGAAAGAACGGTAAAACGAGATAACAATGCGAAAAGCGTTATTGAAAAAATTATAGCAAGTCAAATATCGCGAGAAGAGAGATTAAAACACGCCGATGATATTATTGATAACTCAGAAAGTGATCTAAACGTAATTCAAAAACAAGTTGAACAACTTCATAAAATCTACATTAGCATGGCAAAAGAACAGTAAAATTATATTATCGTTTGGTTAAAAAACCAGATTAGCCAATTTACTTTACTTTAACAGCCCGTTAACACGGTAAAGTGTAAGATTTTATGAAATACATTAGCCATTTTAACTTTGCAGCGCTAAGATGGTGACATTCTAAGGTCTAGTTAATTGTTATGTCATCAGTATTATTTGAACACCCACTAAACGAACGTATTCGTAACTATTTAAAGCTTGAACAATTGTTTAAGCATTTAGATATGAGCTCTTCTAGTAATATTAGTTCTTCACATATTACTTATTTTAATGCGCTATTTTCAATAATAGACACGCTTGAGAGAAACGATATACGTGGTGATCTAATTAAAGAACTCGAAAAGCTTGAACAAAGTTTAGTTGTTTGGTCGCAAGCCCCTGATATTGATACCTCACTTTTAGAAAAGAACCTTAAACAAACAATTACGTTATTGTGTGAACTCAAAAAAACTAAGCAACAATGGCTAGATTATAGAGAAATAAAATTTCTTACGGGGCTTAAACAAAGGTTTGCGATGCAAGGTGGAACTTGTGTGTTTGATCTACCTCAATTACACTTTTGGCTTAGTCGTGACGAACCCATACTTGTTGCAGAAATGAAATCGTGGATCAACTTATTTTCATCAATCTCTTTAAGCTTGTGTCTTACGTTAAAATTCATTCGATTAAGAGGTGAGTTTGAAAATATAGAAACCGATAATGGTTTTTATCAAGACAACGGTGAAAACTTACTTCTACTAAGAATTAAAACACCTAACAATGCCAATTTTTACCCTACAGTCAGTGGAAATAAGTTTAGATATTCAATTCGTTTTGTTGTGCCCTGCAATGAAATGGGCAGGCGTTATTTAAATCAGCCAACAAATTTTGAGCTAGCAAAGTGTTAGCACTTAGCGTTATTTAATTTTATAATACTCAAATTATTTATTTAAAGAGTTTCCTTATGTCCCTGACAGTTTCATGCCCTACCTGTAAAAATGATGTTATTTGGCAACCAGAAAGCACATATAGACCGTTTTGTAGTAAACGTTGTCAACTCATTGATTTAGGCGAATGGGCTGATGAAGGCCACAAAATAGCTCAAAACATTGATCCTAACCAAGAAATCACTGAAGAAATGTTAGATGCTTTAGAAGGTGAGTTTTTACAACATAACAAATTTTTTGTTGAGCCTGAATAATACTGAGTTAATTAGTCACTTATAAACCCTTTATTATTCAGCTTCATCTATACTTTTTAACGCATCTAAAATCCCTTTATTTGCGTCAGGTAAATCTAAACTCAGTAATTCTTCAAAAGTGAACCATCCCTCTTTTTGTCCTTCTAGTGCTTTAGGTTCATTTGAAAAATTTTCCACTAAATAAACAATTAAAGATACGGCTTTATCGCCATAATCATGATTGATGGTGATTAATGGGCTACTACTTAGTACATCAATATTGACTTCTTCTTTAAGCTCACGGTTTAATGCATATTCTGGTAATTCATTGGTTTCAACCTTCCCACCAGGAAATTCCCATTTTCCACCTTGGTGTACGTGCTCTAAACGTTTAGTCATAAAATAAAGCTTATTACGTTTAATAACACCAACAGCAACTTCAACAATTTTTTTCATCTTTATTCTTCTTTTGAAATTAAAAAATATTATAAAAAAGCCAGTCTATTGACTGGCTTTAAGTTTATATAAACTATAAATAGTATCTAAGTTAATTTACCGTGACATTGTTTATATTTTTTGCCTGAACCACAAGGGCAAACTTCATTTCTGCCAACTCGTCTTGTTTCTTGAGGTTCAGTAGCTGAACTAGAAGATTCATGAGTAAATTCTTTAGGTGCTTCTTCCGCCTTACGGTGTTGCTCTTCTACCGCTTCAACATCAGATTCAGCTTGAATTTTAACTTTACTTAAAATACCTATTACATCATATTTTAAGTTCTCTAAAAGCTCGGAAAATAGCTCAAACGATTCACGCTTGTATTCTTGTTTAGGGTTCTTTTGTGCATAGCCACGTAAATGAATACCTTGACGTAAATGATCCATTGCAGCTAAATGCTCTTTCCAATGAGAATCTAAACTTTGTAGCATAACGGCTTTTTCAAATTGACGAATAACATCGCTGCCAACAACCGCTTCTTTTTCTGCATAAACGGTATTTGCTGTTTCTAGTATTTTTTCACGTAAGGTTTCTTCGTGTAATTTACTATCTTCTTTAAGCCATTGTGCAATAGGTAATTCAAGTGCTAAGTCACCTTTTAAACGCTCTTCTAAGCCTTCAACGTCCCACATTTCTTCTAATGATTGTGGTGGTATATGCTGATCAATTAATCCATTAACAACATCGGCACGAATAGCGGTAATAACGTCAGATATTTCAGCTTCGTCCATCAGTTCATTACGTTGTTCGTAAATAACTTTACGTTGATCGTTAGCTACATCATCAAACTCTAACAGCTGTTTACGCATATCAAAGTTTCTACCTTCAACCTTACGTTGAGCATTTTCAATACTTTTTGTAACCCAAGGATGCTCTATAGCTTCGCCATGTTCCATACCTAACTTACGCATCATGTTACCAATACGCTCAGAGGCAAAAATGCGCATTAAGCCATCTTCCATTGATAAGTAGAAGCGTGTAGAACCTGCATCACCCTGACGACCTGCACGACCACGTAGCTGGTTATCAATACGACGAGACTCATGGCGCTCTGTTGCTATAATATGCAAACCACCGATAGCTAACACTTTTTCGTGTTGTTCTTGCCACTCAGCTTTAGCTTTTGCTATTGCCTCTTCTGACGGGTTATTTAGTTTGGCAAGAATAGCGTTTAAGTTACCACCTAAAACAATATCTGTACCGCGGCCAGCCATGTTAGTTGCAATAGTTACTGCGCCAATTTTACCTGCATCAGCAACAATTTCTGCTTCTTGCTCATGGAACTTAGCATTTAGTACTTTGTGTTTAATTTTAGCTTTTTTAAGAAAGTTTGATAAAAACTCTGAGGTTTCGATACTAATAGTACCAACAAGTACAGGTTGTCCACGTTCTACACAACCTTTAATATCTTCTAAAATAGCCTCAAACTTTTCTTCAGCAGTTAGATAGATTAAATCTGAACGATCATCACGTATCATTGGCTGATTTGTTGGAATAATAACGGTTTCAAGACCATATATATGATTAAATTCAAATGCTTCAGTATCAGCTGTACCTGTCATACCTGATAGCTTGTCATATAATCTAAAGAAATTTTGGAAAGTGATTGATGCTAATGTTTGGTTTTCATTTTGAATATCTACACCTTCTTTCGCTTCAACCGCTTGATGTAAACCTTCTGACCAACGACGACCTTCCATTGTACGACCTGTATGTTCGTCAACAATAACAATTTCGCCTTCTTTAACAATGTAATCTACATCTTTTTGGAAAAGTTTATGAGC
This sequence comes from Pseudocolwellia agarivorans, assembly GCF_002000085.1. Lineage (GTDB taxonomy): Bacteria > Pseudomonadota > Gammaproteobacteria > Enterobacterales > Alteromonadaceae > Pseudocolwellia > Pseudocolwellia agarivorans. The sequence goes on along the minus strand of NZ_MUZU01000004.1, from coordinate 281,291 downwards.
ACGAAGTGCAGCCATTACATGATGTAACAAGGTTATATTGCTTGCAGAGAATAAAGAGTCACCTTCTTGGATCAACCCTTTTTCTTGCATAATTTCTTCAATACGTATTTGACCACGCTCTGTTAAATAGATTTGCTTAGCTTTTTCATCAATAGTGAAATCGCCAGTACTTGCTTCGTTTTCTTTATCTTCTTCTGCTTGTTGCTCTAGCGTAGGCACTACAGTATTGATAACTTTATATAACTCTGCGTTATCTTCCGCTTGACCAGAAATAATAAGAGGAGTACGTGCTTCATCAATAAGTATCGAATCAACTTCATCGATAATAGCAAAATGTAACGGCTTTTGAGAACGTTCTTCTGGTGAAAACGCCATGTTATCGCGAAGATAATCAAAACCAAATTCATTGTTCGTACCGTAGGTAACATCGGCTTGATATGCTGCTTGTTTTTCCTGTGGCATTAAGCCTGGAATATTACAACCAACTGTCATTCCTAAAAACTCAAATAAAGGTCGACTCCAGTCCGCATCACGACTAGCAAGATAATCGTTTACAGTAATTACGTGAACGCCTTTTCCTGTAAGCGCATTTAAATAAGTCGGTAGTGTTGCAGTTAGGGTTTTACCCTCACCTGTTCTCATCTCGGCAATTTTACCTTGATTAAGCACCATGCCACCGATCATTTGAACGTCAAAATGACGCATACCAAAAACACGTTTACTGGCTTCACGAACAACAGCAAAAGCTTCAGGTAAAAGGCTATCTAAGGTTTCTTCATTAGCAAGACGTTCTTTAAACTCAGCTGTTTTATTTTTTAATTCTTCATCGGTTAATGCTTCAATTGCCGGCTCTAATGCATTAATTTTCGCTACTTCTTTTCTCATTTGTTTTAATAATCGATCGTTACGACTACCAAACAGCTTTGTTATTAACTTTACAAACATCTTGTTAAACCACTTATGGAAGAAATCTTCCGCCTAAAATTAATATAATTAGTAAACTAACTATATACTCAATAATATGTAGAACTCAGAGCTATTGTATTACTTAGCTTTTCTGTAAATAAACTTGATTGGATTTATTTGCTGGTTATTACGCAAAATTTCGTAATGCACATGTGGTCCAGTTGAACGACCCGTACTTCCCATTCGAGCTATCACTTGTCCTTTCGTTACTACATCCCCTGCTGACACTAATAGTACCTTATTATGGCCATATCGTGTTTTTATACCTTGTCCATGATCTAATTCGATCAAATGACCATATCCACTACGCTCTCCAGCCCAGCTAACTACGCCTGCGGCAGTAGCGATAATATCTGCATTTTCTTTACCCGCAAAGTCTACACCTTTATGCGTTGCAGGTCGCCCACTAAATGGATCTTTTCTGGTACCAAAATAAGATGAAAGCCACCCTTTTCTGATGGGCCGACCAGATAAATAGCTCATACTTTCAATATGGTGACCCAACATTAAAGATTCAAGCATATTAAGTTGTTTTTCTTCATAAAACATTAAATCTTCTAAAGATGAAATATCTTTTGATAACTCTTTAATGGATTTTGCGGTGATATCTTCATATTCAACAGACGGACCGCCACTGGGAGGAAGCTCATTAAAATTAAACTCTTTTTCAGGAATATTCGACGCTTCAGCTAAACGTTCACCTAACGCATTTATGCGTAATACTTGGCTTTGTAACTCAGCTAATTTCATCGTTAAGGCAGTAAGTTGCTGCGGATTACCTTGCTGTATATTATGAGGCGTTTCTAGCTCACTTGCCATGCTATAAAGAGGTTGTTCTGGAATGGCGTTACCTGAAAAAATAAGATGGATTAACCCTCCAGATAATAAAAAAAAGACAATAAGTAATGATACCCAATGAAGCTTTTTTAACTTCATCAGAAAACTTACATTTTTTCCACGGTATAGTAGTGTTAAACTCATTGTTATTGGTTTATCTCTATTTAGGTTTTTCAAATGGCTCGAAAATCAAAAAGCCCGTCAGATATGTCGTCGCTGATTAATTCAAACAAAGGCACTTTGGCATACATCACTGAAAAAACCAACTCTTTAACTATATTAACAGATATTGTACGACAAACATGCCCTGACCTTCCACAAGAGGTATGGCATATTGCTAATTTCAATAATAAAAGTGTTGTTATTAACGTAAGCTCTTCCGTTTGGGGGCAAAGACTTCAATTTGAACGTATGAAAATAAACCAAAAGCTCTTTGAAGCAACCCAAGGTAAATATTCTCAAATTGAAATTAAAGTATCTCCCAACCGCAACACATTAAGAGCAACGCAACCTCAAGCGACTAAAAATACACTTAGTACATCGTCTACTATTTCAGAAAAAACAGCCTCTGAATTACGTAATATCGCTCAAAATGCACCTAAAGGGCTAAAAGAAAAGCTCGAAAAACTCGCCCAACACGTAAAAAAATAACGTTTTATACCAAATGTATTAATCAATTGACCTATTTAATACGAAGAATAAATGATCAATCGGTTATTGCGATGGTTATTTTATCAATCTATGTACAAATTTTAGTGATCTTTCTAAAACAAAAAACCAGCTAAAGGCTGGTTTTAAATATTAACTAATACATAAGTATTAAAAAATTGAAGTATTCAGTTCTTGATATTCAATAGGCGCTTTTTCATTGTCTTCAAATGTTACCCATTCCCAAGACTCTTTTTGCTTAAACACTTCTCTTAATAAAAGATTGTTAAGTGCGTGCCCTGATTTAAATGCGTTAAGTTCACCTAAAATGCTGGTGCCGCCCATATATAAATCACCGATAGCGTCTAATATTTTATGCTTTACAAATTCGTCATCGTATCTCAAATCATCTTTGTTCAACATACGATATTCATCAAGTACTATCGCGTTCTCTAAACTGCCACCTAAGGCTAAGTCATGAGAACGTAGAAAATCAATATCTTGCATAAAACCAAACGTTCTTGCTCGACTGATCTCTTTAATAAAAGCGTTACTTGATAGGTCCATACTCATGGTTTGACAAGTATTAGCAATAATTGGGTGATTAAACTCTATCGAAAAATTAACTCTAAAACCTTCATACGGTTTTAATTCTGCCCATTTGTCGCCTTCTTCTACACGAATTGTTTTAGTAATTCGAATAAAGCGCTTAGCAACTTTTGATGTTTCTATACCTACTGATTGGATCAAATAAACAAATGGAAGCGCACTTCCATCCATAATAGGAACTTCAGCTGAGTCTACATCGATAATCAAGTTGTCAATACCGAGTGAGGCTACGGCTGCAAGAAGATGTTCGACGGTGGAAATCTTTACATTTTCTTTATTAACTAAACACGTACATAAAGTTGTTTCGCCCACAGCTTCAGGCGTTGCTTTAATGTCTACAATTGGAGACAAGTCTACACGACGGAATATTATTCCGGTATTGGCAGGAGCAGGACGGAGAGTGATCTGCACCTTTTCGCCTTTGTGTAAGCCTACGCCAACAGCTGAAACACTGTCTTTAATCGTACGTTGTTTTATCATAAATAGCCTTTAACCATTTGCTTCTTTAATATTGAACATGATCACTGAATTTCAGCGGTCGCGTAATATAGCAAATTCACCCGATATAATCAAAAATAGAACTCTGTAGAGTCAATTAATCAGCTTGTTTGCGTAAAAACGCCGGTATATCTAAATAATTATCTAAATCAGTTGCCGCAACTTTTTGTACTTGTGCATTGCTTTCTGGCATTGCAACTGCTGCTGAATTTAAATCAATTTGTGGGCTAGGCACGTAATCACCACCAACAACTTGTTGTTCAACCTGTGGAGCTGGATTAACCAATGTAATATCTGGTTTACGCTCTGCGCCAATACCTGTAGCTACAACAGTCACTCGTAATTCGTCAGTCATTTCTGGGTCGATAACCGCACCAACAACAACAGTAGCATTTTCAGAAGCAAATGCTTTTACCGCATTACCTACTGTTTCAAATTCATCAATACTAATATCCATACCTGCGGTAATATTTACCAAAATACCACGAGCACCAGCTAAATCTACATCTTCAAGTAATGGGCTTGAAATTGCTGCTTCAGCAGCTTCTTCTGCACGATCTTCACCTGATGCAGTACCAGACCCCATCATTGCCGTTCCCATTTCAGACATTACTGTTCTAACATCGGCGAAATCAACGTTTATGAGTCCTGGACGAGTAATTAGTTCCGCAATACCTTGTACTGCGCCTAGCAATACATTGTTTGCTGCTTTAAATGCATCAAGCAAACTTGTGCCTGGGCCTAATACTTTTAATAATTTTTCATTAGGAATAGTGATCAATGAATCAACATTTTTAGTTAAAAATTCAATACCTTGATCAGCGTAGTTCATACGCTTTTTACCTTCAAACGGGAAAGGTTTTGTTACAACAGCAACCGTTAAAATTCCCATTTCTTTAGCTATTTCAGCAACAACTGGAGCCGCACCAGTACCTGTACCACCGCCCATACCAGCTGCAATAAAAATCATGTCAGCTCCTCGAAGAGCTTCTTTGATAGTTTCTCTATCTTCTTCTGCGCTTCTACGGCCAATTTCAGGGTTTGCACCTGCACCTAAACCTTTAGTTACGTCAGTACCTAACTGCAGAGTTACATTAGCTGATGAATTACGAAGAGCTTGTGAGTCTGTGTTAGCTGTTATGAACTCAACGCCTTCAATAGTTTGTGTCACCATGTGCTCAACAGCATTTCCGCCGCCACCGCCAACACCTATAACTTTAATTACTGCTTCTTGATTGTGGTCTTCCATTAATTCAAACATTTTTTATTCTCCGATTTATATAATGTTTTGTTCCACCAAAACGACATTTTATTTAGATTTATTAAAGACATAAAGCTAAATATTCATTTATTTACATTTTTTTTACTTTTAGAACTCACCTTTAAACCAAGCAACGACGCGAGATCCTAAAGATCTTACGCCTTCACTTGTTTTAATTTCGTTACCATGTTGCTCGTTTGCTTGCATACCATAGTGCAATAAACCAACAACAGTTGAATATATAGGATCGTTAACATACTCATGCAGGCCTGATATATCCTGAGGTGTAGCCACTCTAACTGGCATTTGAAATACCTCTTCGGCAAACTCAACTACGCCTTCCATTTTGGAAGTTCCACCAGTTAATACATAACCAGCAGCAATTTGATCTTCTAAACCTGCTTCGCGAACTTCTTCTTGTATCAACTCAAAAAGTTCTTGATACCTTGGTTCGACTACTTCAGCCAATGTATGTCTCGACATTGAACGAGCAGCTCTACCACCAACACTAGGTACTTCAATATTTTCTTCCATACTCACCATTTGTCTTAATGCACAAGCGTATTGCACTTTTATATCTTCAGCATGACTTAATGGTGTTCTAAATATTTTGGCTATATCACTTGTTACTTGATTACCAGCAACAGGAATAACGGCGGTATGTCTTAATGCGCCGCCAGTAAATATTGAAATATCAATAGTGCCTGCGCCCATGTCTACAACACAAATACCTAATTCTTTTTCATCTTCTGTGAGTATTGAATAACTTGAAGCCAGTGCAGAGAAAATTAACTGATCAGCTTTCAAGTCACATCGTTCAACACATTTCACTATATTTTTAGCCATGTCGTTCGCACAAGTAACAATATGAACTTTGGCTTCCATTCTTACGCCTGACATACCTATTGGGCTTTTTATGCCGTCTTGGCAATCAATGCTATACTCTTGCGGTAATACATGAAGCATTCTACGCTCTGCTGAAATAGGTACTGAGCGAGCTGTATGAATAACGTTATCTACATCTTCTTGAATAACTTCATTATCAGTAATTGGCACCATACCTTGTTCATTTTGACAACTAATATGCTTACCTGAAATGCCTAAATACACAGAAGTAATATTACAATCGGCCATTAACTCAGCTTCATTCACTGCTCGTTGAATTGACTGAATAACAAGATTTAAGTCGTTTACACCACCTTTATCCATACCTCTTGCTGGCTGGTTACCTACACCTACAATGCTTAACTTCTTGTCTGGAGTAATTTCCCCAACAGCCACAGATATTTTTGAAGTACCTATGTCTAATCCTACTACGAGGTTTCTATCTATTATTTTTGACATTAAAGTTAAACTCTTTCATTCTTATCAATGGATTTAAACCCAACTGCAAAGCCGGTGTCGTATCTAAGATCTACATAATTAATTTGTACATCTTCTTCTAATTTTATATGTGGATATGCATCCATAAAACGCTGTATGCGCTCTACTCTATTTTCTCTACCTAAATTCAAAATAACGCCATTTTTTAACGTTAATTGCCAAGCGTATCTTTCCGTTAATACCAATTCTGAAATGTTAAAACCGCCATAGCTCAGTAATTCGTTTAAATTTTTATAATTTTTTAACGCCACATCTTCTGTACCTTCAGGTCCAAAAAAGTCGGGTAAATTATCAGCTAAATTATTTTCCCCTGTTTGAAATACTTCACCATAAGCATTGATATAAGAATCGCCATTCCATTGCGCTATCGGCGCTTGGTCAACAACATAAATTTTCAATTCATTTGGCCATTGCTTTCTTACGGATACCGAATAAACCCAAGGCAATGCTTCCACCATTTTTTGTACGTTATTTACATCTACCTTAAAAAAGTTACCAAAATTAATATGTTCAATCGCTTTTTCTATATCATTTTTAGTGGTGTAAGCCATTTCACCACTGATGACTAAAGATGTTACTGGCGCAGATTCATCTTCAGATAATTTATTATTTAAAAAATACGCAAAAGAAGATATTGATCCCACAACTACAGCAAAAAAAACAACACCCGCCCAAAAGCTGATATTTATTTTTTGCTTAATTTCAGTAGTGTTCTCTTTTGTCATATTTATGCTTTATCTTTCTCAGTAAAAACTATAAGTAAAATTTGTTGTTAACAGCTTATTTCTAAAACTTTGGCGACTAATTGATTAAAACTTAATCCATATTCTTTAGCCGCTTTAGGTACTAACGATGTTTCGGTCATACCCGGCACGGTATTTACTTCCAACACCTGCCAACCATTAACTTCGCTACGCATAACATCGACACGTCCCCATCCTTTAGCATCAGTAGCTTTAAATGCACGTAAAGCAATCGCTTTAAGTTGCTCTTCATCTTCTACTGATAATCCACATGGACAATGGTACAGGGTTGTTGTTGACTGATACTTAGCTTCGTAATCATAAAAACCTCTTGGGGTTTCCATATGAATAGCAGGAAGCGCTTCGTTGCCTAAAATAGCGACGGTATATTCAGGCCCAGTGATCCAAGCTTCTACCAATACATCTTCATCGTATTCAAACGCTGTAGTTAATGCCTTATGTAATTCTTCAGCATTTACCGCCATTGCCATTCCAATACTTGACCCTTCATTCGCTGGCTTAACCATCACTTTATGACCTAATTCAGCCATGATGGTTTGTGCATTAGCTTTTTGATAAATATTTTTTTCTGCAATACAAAATGGCGCTGTAGGAATCCCCACGGCTTGAAACACTTGCTTGCTTCTAATTTTATCCATTGAAAGCGCTGAACCTAATACGCCTGAACCTGTATATGCAATATTCATATACTCTAAAGCGCCCTGTAAGCAGCCATCTTCACCACCTCGTCCGTGTAGTGCGATAAAAGCTCTGTCAATATTTTTTTTAACAAGGTCACTTAAACAAAAGTCTTTTGTGTCGATAAGTTCAACGTTATAACCTGTCGTATTAAGGGCATTAAATATGGCTTTCCCCGACTTCAACGAAACCTCACGTTCAGCCGAGTTACCGCCATATAAAACAGCTATTTTTTGTTCTTGTAGCACTTTATTTATAGAAGTATTCATTAGTTAGATGCTCCTAATAAAGAACTTGTTGCTAATGATTTAGCAATAGCACCAATGTTTCCGGCGCCTTGAGTAATAACCATGTCACCATCTTGCAGCTGACCCTGCAGTAATTCAGCTAATTGATTTACATCACTTACATAAATAGGCTCGACTTGACCACGTTGTCTAATACTTCTCGCTAAGCTTTTACTATCAGCTCCCGCAACGGGTGTTTCGCCAGCGGCATAAACATCTAAAAGATATAGGCAGTCCACTTCCGATAACACTTCTACAAAATCTTCATATAAATCACGGGTTCTAGAATATCTATGAGGTTGAAACACCATCACTAAACGTTTTTCTGGCCAGCCATTACGCATAGCTTTAATGGTTACTTGCACTTCTCTTGGGTGGTGCCCGTAATCATCTACCAGCACCATATCGCCATTTTCTGTTTTTAATTCGGCAAGTTGTTCAAATCTTCTGCCAATACCTGCAAACTTTTCTAATGCAGACTGAATCGCTGTATCTTCAACATTCTCATCTGTTGCTACGGCAATACTAGCCAAAGCATTTAATACATTATGCTCACCAGGAAGATTAACGCTTAGCTCCATCAACTCTTTACCTGCTCGCTTAACCGTAAAGTAGCTTTTTCCGTTTGTTTGTTTAAAGTCGGTTGCTTGTACGTCAGCATCTTCTGAAAAACCATAAGTGATCACTTGGCGACTAATTCTAGGTAAAAGCGCTCTTACTACTGGATTATCGATACAAACTACAGCAAGCCCATAAAAAGGTAAGTTATGTAAAAACTCAATATAGGTATCTTTAAGTTTTTCAAAATCCCCTTGATAAGTTTCCATATGATCTTCATCGATATTAGTAACAACAGCGACCATAGGTTGTAAATGTAAAAATGACGCATCACTTTCGTCTGCTTCTGCAATTAAATATCTGCTGCTACCAAGCTGTGCGTTAGTACCGGCGCTATTTAATAGCCCACCAATAACAAAGGTAGGATCAAGTTTTGCTTCACCAAATATGCTTGCAATTAAACTCGTTGTTGTTGTTTTTCCATGTGTACCCGCTATAGCAATACCGTGTCTGAAACGCATAAGCTCGGCTAACATTTCAGCTCTTCTAACCACTGGAATACGTAATTTCAAGGCATGTTCTATTTCAGGGTTAGAAGCATCAATAGCCGTTGAAACAACAATAACGCTCGCACCTTCAATATTATCTTTATGATGTCCAATGGTAATTTTTGCACCTAAACGAGCTAAACGTTTAACCACTTGGTTTTCGCCAATATCTGAGCCGCTTATATCGTAACCTTCATTTAACAACACCTCAGCTATGCCGCCCATACCAGCACCACCAATACCGACAAAATGAATACACTTTACACGTCTCATTTCTGGTGTTCTTGCACCTAAAGCATTGGCATTCAAAGAAGGATTGTGTTTTTTATCTGTCATTGTTCTACTCATTTTGATACCAACTCAACACAAATTTCAGCAAGATTAGCGGTAGCATCAGCATGTGCTGCATCGTGTGCTTCTTTTGCCATTTTTTGTACTACGGTATCTGATATAAAAAGGGTATTTAACATTTGCGCTAATGTCGTTCCGTTAAATTCTGCTTGTGGAATAAGCTTCGCTGCGCCACGTTCTACTAAATACATCGCATTTTTTGTTTGATGATCGTCAACTGCATGAGGCAAAGGCACAAATACTGCGGGTTTAGCTGCCATCGCTAGTTCAGAAACAGTTAATGCGCCAGCTCTACAAATAACGACATCAGCCCATTTGTAGGCTTCAGCCATATCATCAATAAATTCAGTCACTTTTACTTTATCTTCAGGTAAACCATATTCTTGGTAACTTTCTAAAACAGCGTCTTGATTGCCTTTACCTGTTTGATGCCATACATCAATACTTTGAAGCTTAATTTGCTTCATTGCTTGTGGCACTGTTGTATTCAATATTTGTGCACCTAAACTGCCACCGACAACTAATACTTTTTTGCTACGAGCAGGTTGTTGCGGTATAACATTTTCAATAGCAATAATGTCACTTCTAAGAGGATTACCAATAACTTGATGTTTAATTTCTTGGCTAAACGCTCCAGGAAAAGCACTTAAAACCCGAACAGCTAACCGAGATAAAAAACGATTACTCATACCCGCTACCGCATTTTGCTCATGCAAAACTAACGGCTTATTCATTATCCAAGCGGCAACGCCACCCGGAGCACTTGCGTAACCCCCCATACCTAATACAACATCAGGTTGAACTTTACGAATAACCTGTATTGATTGATAAACAGATAGCATTAATTTGAACGGCGTTTTAAGCCATTCTTTCCAATTTTTATTACGTAAACCTGCAATATTAATAAAAGATATTTCGTAACCATGCTCAGGAACAATACTCGCTTCCATACGTTTAGCAGTACCTAACCAATGAATATTCCACCCCATCGATTTTAATTTATCAGCTACGGCTATTCCCGGGAATATATGCCCGCCTGTACCACCCGCCATAATTAAAATAGTCGGTTTTTTCTTATTGTCGTTATTCGTGTTTTCGTTATTTAAAATTTTTCTGTCACTCATTTTTTTCGACCCCCTTTACTGGTTGCTTGAATACTTTGCAACCTAATTTCGTGGTCGATTCTTAATAAAACAACTAGTGCAATGGTCATAATAATCATTGAACTACCGCCATAACTGATCAGCGGCATAGTTAAACCTTTTGTAGGAACAATTCCAGCGCTTGCTCCAACATTTACGGCAGCTTGAAAGCTAAACCAAATACCAATAGCGTAAGCAAAAAAACCTTCAAAATATTTTTCTTTACTTACCGCTTTCCGGCCCAGTAATAGCGCCTTAATAACCAACGTCATACTCAATATCAAAATTGCGCCGATACCAACAAAACCAAACTCTTCGGCTAATACTGCCATAACAAAATCAGTATGTGCTTCAGGTAAATATTCAAGTTTTTGAATACTGTTACCTAACCCTTGACCAAACATTTCGCCACGACCATAAGCCATTAACGACTGAGTTAATTGATACCCCGTACCAAATGGATCTTTCCATGGGTCTAAAAATCCAGTAACACGTGCCCAACGGTAAGGTGAAAAGTAAGCCAATGCTGAAATAGAGGCTAATCCAACTAATGCGATAGAAATAAATTGCCATAACTTTGCACCCGCTAAAAATAGCAAGCCAAAGGTAGTCACAAACATCACAATAACCGTACCTAAATCTGGCTGGAACAATAACAAGCTCGCTAACACACCAAAAACAATCAAAGGTTTAATAAAGCCTTTAACGTTTTCCATCACTTCATTACGACGTCGAACTAAGTACGCAGACAAATAACAAAAGAAAAACAATTTAGCGGGCTCTGCCGCTTGAACCGTTATAGGACCAACCATGATCCAACGTTGAGAACCATTAACTTCGCGCCCAATAATCAATACTGTAACTAATAAAACAATACCGAAAATTAATAAATGGGTACTATGTTTATGCCATGTAGCCAGAGGAACTTGCATCACAATAGACGCTATAAATAAGCTCAAACCAATATAGATAGAATGACGAATAATGAAATGAAATGGATTACCAAATAATCTATCGGCAATAGGCATAGAAGCACTTGCCACGATAATTAGCCCTATCATGTACATAGCAAACGCTAAAATGATGTAGCTACGATCAAATGTTGCCGCACGCGACGAATTTAAAGTTAACCATTGTGGGATCGTAATAAGGTTCATTTTTTCAGCGAGAGTCGTCATTAACTAACTCCTTGCACTGAATAAACAGCTTGTGTAAAAACTTGTCCGCGTTCAGCAAAGTTTTTAAACATATCGATACTTGCACAAGCAGGAGATAATAAAACGATATCTCCTGACTTCACAACAATATGAGCGAGATGTACAGCTTCATCGATAGATGATACGTGAATACTATTGGTTGCAGAATGTTTAACTAACTCAGCAATTTTGTCGCCATCTTTACCAAGCGTATAAAGTAAATCGACATGTTTATCAATTACACTTTTTAGTGGTGAAAAATCGGCACCTTTACCGTCTCCACCCGCAATCAAAATAAGTTTTTGACCCGCTTTTGCTAAATAAGACAAACCTTTAATAGCGGCTATAGTTGCACCGACATTTGTTGCTTTTGAATCATTTATCCAATGCACATCATCTTGACTTTCAACACGTTGACAACGATGAGGTAAACCTTTGAAGCCAGCTAAATGACTAACCATTAACGATAAAGACCAACCAGCGTTCATACCCAATGCTAATGCAGCTAAATAATTTAATGCGTTATGCATACCCGCTAATGGTAATTCATTTAACGCGATTAATTTTTCATCGCCATACATTAAGTACGATTGTTCATTAAATGCAGTGATACCAAAATTTTCAAGCTTTGGTTGATCACTACCAAAAGAAACCTGTTTACTCACCACATCGTTTGCAGTATGTGTGGCACTATCATCACGGTTTATTACAGCAACAGAACTTTGCGGATAAATAGCGTGTTTAATTGCAGTATAGTTTTCTATCGTTTTATGACGATCTAAATGATCATCACTAATATTAAGAATACTAGCTGCTTTAGCTTTCATACTACGTAATGTTTCAAGCTGAAAGCTAGATAGCTCTAATACCAGATAATCAATCTCTTCATTAATTATGTCTAAAACTGGTACGCCAATATTGCCACCCAATTGAGTTTTATAGCCCAACTGATTACCTAAGTAATGCAATAACGACACAACGGTAGATTTACCATTAGAGCCCGTAACAGCTATTATTGGCGTATTGCTTAATTGACAATACAATTCAACATCGCCAATCACTTCACACGTATTACTTATATTATCGCGAATAGCTGCATCGTTTAAATCAACACCAGGGCTAACTAATAAAACTTCAGCATGTCGAATAAGGTTAGCGTTCCAGCTCCCCGTATACAATTCTGTATTTGGAAAATCTGTTTTGAATAATGATAAATCTATTGGATTTTCTCTACTGTCGTTAACAGCACAAGGTATATTGTTATTTTGTAAAAATCGCACACAAGAAAGTCCTGTTAGGCCTGCGCCCAACACGACTATATTCTTATTTTTAAAGTGTGCTAATTTTTGCATGTAAATATTTTTTACCTTTGTACTCAGTATTATCTAAAGCCCTTAACGCAGTTTTAATGTGGCCAAACCAATTAAAACTAAAACAACAGAGATGATCCAAAACCTTACTATAACTCTAGGTTCTGGCCAGCCTTTCAATTCGTAATGATGATGAATAGGTGCCATTCTAAATATGCGTTGTCCGCGTAATTTATAGGATCCCACTTGTAAAATAACCGACACGGTTTCTACAACAAAAACGCCACCCATAATAAATAAAACAAGTTCTTGTCTAACGAGTACCGCAATAACGCCTAGAGTAGCGCCTAAAGCTAATGAGCCAACATCGCCCATAAATACTTGCGCAGGGTAAGTGTTAAACCATAAAAATCCTAAACCAGCACCAACAACAGCAGTACACACCACCACTAACTCACTGGTTAATGGAATATGAGAAATATTTAAATACTCAGAAAAATTGGCATTACCCGTTACATAAGCGAATAAACCCAGTGCACCCGCCACCATAACTGTTGGAACAATAGCTAACCCATCTAAGCCATCTGTTAAATTAACCGCATTACTGGTGCCTACAATCACGAAATAAGTCATTACAATGTAGAAAATACCTAATTGAGGTAGCACGTCTTTTATAAATGGAATAACTAACGATGTTTCTTCTGGTGTTTGAGCAAACCAATATAAAAATATGGCAGTAGAAAGACCTGCGGCTGTTTGCCAAAAATACTTCCAACGAGCAATTAACCCATTGGAATCTTTTCTAATAACTTTTCGGTAATCGTCTACAAAACCAATCAAACCAAAACTTATCACCACAAACAGCACCACTTGAACGTAAGTGTTTGATAAATCAGCCCATAACAAAACACTAAAAACAATAGAAGCTAATATTAAAATACCGCCCATTGTGGGTGTGCCTGATTTAGATAAATGACTTTGCGGGCCATCATCTCGAACCGTTTGCCCTATTTGCATGTCTTGTAAATATCTAATTAATTTCGGGCCAAAATACAACGAAACAACTAACGCTGTTAACGTACTGACAATGGCTCTAAATGTTAAATATGAAAAAACATTAAACGCACTAAAATATTGAGTTAAATATTCACCTAACCAAAGTAACATTACGCTATTCCCTCGTTAACTTGTTGATAGTGTGAAATAACTTTTTTTACTACATCTTCCATATGTGCGCTTCTTGAACCTTTTATTAATATTGATATTTGCTGCTCTTCATTTTCAATCAAGGGATGAAGTGCCTCTACTAGCGCTTCTTTTGAACTAAAATGTGAACCTGTTTTTTGTGATTGGTTGAAAGCATCCGTTGTTACTTGGCTTAATACTCCAACCGTTAATAAGTGGTCTATTTTACAAGTAAGAGCATGTTCACCGACTTCTTGGTGATAACTTCTCGCTTCTGCACCTAACTCCCCCATATCGCCTAAAATCAAAATACGTTTTCCGGGATAACTTGCTAATAATTCAGTTGCTGCTTTTATTGATTCAACATTGGCATTGTAAGTGTCGTCAATAAGTCGTAAATCGGGTGAAAGTTGATGTATATTTAAACGACCACTCACTGGTTGCATTTCCGCTAAACCAATTCGAATATCATTTAAACTTGCACCGAATTCTATAGCAATAAGTGCTGCAGCAACGGCGTTACAAACGTTATGTTTACCCGGTACCGTTAATTCAATAAAGGTATTGCCCACATGAGTGTTTAAAGTAAAACTTGCGCAACCGCGATCGTCTAAAACTACGTTTGAACTAAAACAATCTGACTCACTTACACACGAGAAACGACGTACCGTTTTATTTTCTAAACGCCATTGCCATTTATTTGCAAACTGACAATCTTGGTTATACAACGCAATGCCATTTTCAGATAAACCTTCAAAAATTTCGCCTTTCGCTCGAGCAACTCCACATAAGCTACCAAAACCTTCTAAATGGGCTGCAGCTATATTGTTAATTACAGCTACATCTGGTTGGGTAAGTCCTGTTGTATAAGCTATTTCGCCCATATGATTAGCACCTAGCTCAATCACGGCAAAATCGTGTGTATGCTCAAGTCGTAATAATGTTAATGGCACACCAATATCATTATTAAAGTTGCCCTTTGTCGCTAACACATTACCAATACGCGATAAAATGGCTGATACCATTTCTTTAACCGTGGTTTTACCGCTGCTACCTGTTATAGCAACTGTTTTAGGCGCAATCTGTGCTTTCACAAAGGCAGCAACTTGTCCTAAAGCTTGATGAGTATCTTTAACAATGAGTTGTGGTAAAGCTGATTCAACCTGATGGTCAACAATAAGAGCTAAACATCCAGCTTTTTCAGCCTGTTCAACAAACTTGTGCCCATCAAAATTAGGCCCTTTCAACGCCAAAAACAAATCGCCTTTATTCAAAGAACGAGTATCAGTTGTAATATTATCGATTGATAAATCGTTACCAATTAATTGCCCATTAACAGCGCTAGCGATAGTTGAAAGTGTTAATGAAATCATGAGACCGCCTTATTGGCATATATTGATTGAACAAGCCCACGTTCGTTATAAGCTATTTTATCGTTACCTATAACGATGTAATCCTCATGCCCTTTACCTGCAAATAAGATCATGTCATTAGCGGCAGAGGTTTCTATCGTATGTTCTACAGCTTTATTACGCGCTAAAATAACCTTAACTTTGTCAGGAAATTTACAACCGGTAAGAATTTCATTTGCGATAGCTTCAGGTGATTCGTTACGTGGATTGTCATTTGTTAATACAACAAAATCTGAATATTGTTCAGCTATAGCGCCCATTAAAGGTCGTTTACCTTTGTCGCGATCACCGCCACAACCAAAAACCACATGCAAATTACCTTGGCAATGCGGTTTACAGGCTTTTAATGCATTCTCTAAAGCATCGGGAGTATGAGCATAATCAACAATTGATGTAGGTAAATTAGGAGCAGAAAACATCTCCATTCGTCCAACAATGGGTTTCAGTTGTCTAATAGATTTTGCAAGTTGTGCTAAGGTAAAGTCTTGGCTTAATAACACCGCAGCAGACGCAAGCAAATTACTTATGTTGAAATCGCCCATTAATGCACTGTTTACAGAAACCTTACCTAGATGCGTCTCTAACTCAAACTCAACGCCTTGAAGTGTATGTTTAATATTGGTGGCACAAACAAAACGTGCATTATTTTTAATGTTTTTACCTAAACCATAAATAATAACTGTTGAGTCGCTAGACCAATTACTCAACCAGTTTTGCGCGCAAGCATCACCACCATTCAATATGGCTATTTGCGCAGAACGTTGAGTAAAAAGTTTTTCTTTAGCTTGTGCGTAACTTTCCATCGTGTGGTGATAATCAAGATGATCTTGGCTTAAATTAGTAAATACCGCGATATCTATCATTGATGGTGATATACGCTCTTGATCTAGCGCGTGTGACGATATTTCCATCGCTACGTGACTAATATTATCGTTAACAAAACTATTTAATAATCGATTTAATTCTGTTGGACCAGGCGTTGTATTAATAACAGGTTGTAAATTATTTAATTTACCCGCCCCTACCGTACCGATAACAGCACAAGACTTTCCACAACTTTCGAATAACTGAGCAATAATTTGGCTAGTCGTAGTTTTACCGTTTGTTCCTGTAATTCCAACAGTGGTCAGCTTATTATGAGGTTGTTGATAATATAAACTAGCTAATCTAGAAAGATGCTTATTCAACTCAAAAAATTGAATTAACGTGACTTTATTCTTCACTTTAACTTTGCCATGCTTTTTAATGTTTTCGCATTGAACAAGAATAAGCTCAGCACCTGCGGCTATGGCATTATCAATATAATCGCGTCCATCACACAGTTGCCCAATAGTGGCAGCAAAAATATCACCTTTTTTAACATCTCGGCTGTCGTTGATAAGATTACGATCTTCTTTCTCAGACAACTCAACATTTACCATTATGTTGAAAGCATTAAGTGCTAAATTAATTGAAAAACGAGAATAACTAGGCATTGTCATCATCCTCGTTTTTTTGAACATGTGTAACTTTTACTTCGTTTTCTAATTTGTCTGGTGCGATATTTAGTAAATGCAAGGCACCTTTCATAACACGTGAAAACACAGGTGCAGCCACTTCGCCACCATGATACATATCACCACTTGGCTCATTAATAACAACAACAACTGAAAGTTCAGGTTTTGTGATAGGTGCAAAACCCGCAAATAGCCCTACGTAGTCATTTCCATAACTACCAGCCATGGCTTTAAAAGCAGTACCTGTTTTACCGCCTACGCGATAACCGTCAACCACTGCTGCTTCAACATGATGATTCACAACCTGCTCAAGCATATTAGAAACTAACTTACTGTTTTCTTTTGAAAATATACGTTCAGCTTTGTTAAACTGACTATTCTCAGGCGTTGCTTTTAAAATACTTAATGAACGTTTTATACCACCGTTAGCAATTGCAGAATAAAATCGAGCTAATTGTAATGGTGTTGCAGCAACCCCCATTCCGTATGACAGAGTAGCAAGTTCAATTTGAGACCAACGATTACGATCATGCATAATACCCGAGCTTTCACCTATAAGACCTGTGCCCGTGTCTTCACCAAACCCTGCTTCAAAAAACTTATCTAAGTAAAACTCTTTCGGTAATTCTAATGCTAATTTAGTGGTTCCCATATTTGAAGAGTTCACCAAAATATCCGTTAAGCTTTGTTTACCATAGTTACGAGGATCGCTTACTCGACGGCCACCCAATCTCATGTAACCTGGCGAAGTATTAACAATAGTATCTGTATTAGCTGAACCAAATTCTAAAGCACTTAATATAGTTAAAGGCTTCATCGTTGAACCCGGCTCATAAAAATCGGTAATAGCTCGGTTTCTAAAACGATGAATAGCTGTGTTTCTACGATTATTCGGGTTATACGAAGGGCTATTAACAATAGCTAGTATTTCCCCTGTATTAACATTGGTTACAATGACTGATCCTGACGTCGCTTTAAACGCTTTTACAGCACCTTTAAGTTCTTTATAAGCCAGTGCTTGAATACGTTGATCGATACTTAATTGAAGGTTTTTAGGTGGAGTAGCATCTTCTACCTTAACAATTTCAATCTTACGACCTTTTGCGTCTTTTCTATATTGTTGTTTACCGTCAGTGCCCGTGAGTAATTGATCGTAAACACGCTCAACACCTTCAATACCTTTATCATCAACATTAGTAAACCCAACAAGATGAGCACTTATTTCACCAGCAGGATAAAAGCGTTTAGATTCTTTTCTTAAATGGATACCGGGAATTTTTAATTGACGAACATAGTTCGCCATTGCAGGAGAAACTTGACGTTCTATATAAACAAAACGTTTAGTGGGATGACGCAAAACGCGGCTTGTTAAATCGTTTACATCTTGGTCAAGTACATCAGCTAATGCTTGCCAATGTTCTTTCATTTCAAGCGCTTTATTTTGCATTACTATTTTAGGATCTGCCCAAATAGTTTCAACAGGAACACTTACAGCGAGTTCATCACCATTACGATCTAAAATAGAACCACGTTGAACGGTTTTAAATGCCGTTCTTAACGAGCGCATATCGCCTTGTTCTTTCAACATATCAGGTTCAATAACCTGAATATAAGCGCTACGAGCCATTAATCCTGAATAAACGAACAAGATCACACCTAGCACAACGTAAAAACGCCATGCTACGGTGGTAGGCTTGTATTTGTCATTTCGTTTAGTCACTTTTTTGCTCATGGCAATGTAATAATCACTTCTGATTTAGCGTCGGGACGCTTCATATTTAATTGTTTAGCCGCTTTGCTTTCTATTGCACTATGTTCGGCTAAGCTGTTTTGTTCTAATAACAAGTTGCGAAATTCAATATCGAGTTCATCTCGCTCTACTAATAAATTTTCATAAGCGCTGGTGGTTTGGCGATGTAAATGCGTGAAATAAATCACATAAAACGCTGAAACAACCACTAACATCAATAAAATAAGTACGACGATATTACGTTTTAGGTCTTTCCATATTTCAAATGCTAGAACGATTTTTTTAGATGCCATAATTTATTGCATCTCACTTATCTTGGAAGTCTCTGAGCGATTCTTAATACAGAGCTTCTCGATCTATTATTAACTTCCAACTCGTCCTTACTTGGTTTTAATTTTCGACCGATAAGTGACAGTTTTTTACCTTTTTGTAATTCAA
Source organism: Pseudocolwellia agarivorans (assembly GCF_002000085.1). GTDB lineage: Bacteria > Pseudomonadota > Gammaproteobacteria > Enterobacterales > Alteromonadaceae > Pseudocolwellia > Pseudocolwellia agarivorans. The sequence goes on along the minus strand of NZ_MUZU01000004.1, from coordinate 261,974 downwards.
CTTCACTAATAGGTAACCCTCTAGGCACTTGCTTACCTTGAGAATGTTTTCTCATAAACTGTTTAACTAAACGATCTTCTAATGAATGAAAACTAATAACCACTAATCGACCTTCTTCTGCCAGTACCGACAATGACGCCGCAAGCACTTTTTCTATCTGTTCAAGCTCGCTGTTAATGTACATGCGAATCGCTTGGAAACTACGTGTTGCAGGATGCTTTTTAATTTCTCTTTGTGGAGCAACCGTTTTAATTAATTTAGCGAGTTCAGAGGTACGCGTGAAAGGTGTTTCTTCGCGCGCATCAACAATTGCATTAGCAATTTTCCATGCATGCTTTTCTTCACCAAAGGTTCTAAGTACCCAAGTAATATCTTCAACATCGGCTACAGCTATCCATTCAGCTGCTGTTTGACCTTTACTGGTGTCCATTCGCATATCTAATGGACCATCATTCATAAAACTAAATCCACGATCGGCATCATCAAGTTGTGGTGATGAAACACCTAAATCTAATAAAATTCCGTCAACTTTTTCTAATAAATCATGTTTAGCCGCAATATCTTCTAAATCAGCGAAACCACTGTGTTCAATTAAAAAACGTGGATCATCTGCAAACTTTTCTGCTGCTGCAATTGCGGTTAAATCGCGATCGATTGCAATTAATCGTCCCGCGTCTGAGAGATGTGAAAGTATCAGGCTTGAATGTCCACCACGACCAAAGGTACAGTCGATATAAACACCGTCTGGTTTGATAGCTAGTCCATTAACTGCTTCATTGAGCAATACTGAAATGTGTGAATTATCTATTTGCATTTTTATTTAATAACCGTATGTTTATTGCTATAAAGACAAATCGAGTAATCTTTCTGTAAGCTGAATATCGCTCGCTTGCATAGCACTAATGTCTTGTTGCATTTGTGTTTGCCAAGCTTGCTCACTCCAAATTTCAAATTTTTTCAACTGGCCGACTAAAATAATATTTTTTTCTAAACTTGCGTGTTGTCTTAAAGGTCCGTTGATCAGTAATCGTCCACTTTTATCAATTTCGCAATCAGAGGCATTACCCAATAATTTTTGTTGAGCAAGACGTTCTTGAGGATTCATACTCGACAGTTCACACAGTTTTAACTCAATTTCTTCCCATTCATGTATCGGATAAAGTAGTAAACAAGGATGCTGAATATCGACTGTACACACCATTTTTCCTGCACAATCAGCAAATAGTTCTTCACGATACTTTGTAGGTATCGTGATCCTATTTTTGCTATCTAATGTGATTGAGCTGGTGCCTCTGAACATATACCTGTCTTTTTGTTAGGTGAACCTAATTTGATCCACTTTTTCCCACTTTTATCCACATTGGACAGTTTAGATAGGAATACAAGGTTATGTCAAGCAAAGAATCAGTAAATTGATCCCCCTAGATCTCAATAAAATAAAGGCTTTAAAGGAAGTTTATGAAAATGTGGACTTTTGTGGATCTACAGCCCTTATTTTTGCTGAAAATTAAATTTTTTAATCAGATTTTATACAAAATGAGAGAGAGAAGAATAAAAGTGGGGGATAAAATCCCATTTTTATTCTTAGTAGAAAGGATCCTGATTAAATACTACATTTTATTTTGTTGAAAGGTTAAATATTGATGATGTTTTATACAGATAGAAAGCTGTTGTCCAAGACTAAAAACCTGATCATGATAAAAACTTAAACGATCAAAAGTTAATTCTGGTGAGTTATCTAGGCTATTAACAATATAATGATAACCATGTTCAGTGATACCAATGTGATTCACAATAACATTGGGGATAGCTTGAGAGTTATCATTTTTATCGGTTTCAATGTTAACTTCAATTTCTTTGGGCTTAATCAACAATAATTGTTTACCGCTATGATTTACATCCTCAGTTGATGACTTATTAGCATAGCTTTGTTCACGGGTAAGCTCAATTGTTCCTATTGCAGTTTCAGCTAGCTTTTTACCTGCATCTTCTTTTAATTGAAAAGGAAGCCAGCTGCCTAATTGAAGAAAATCTGCCACTTGCCAGCTATTGGGTTGTTGACTAACATAAATAGGTGAACCCAATTGTAATATTTGTCCTTCAAACATAACGGCAATTTTATCGGCAAAAGTAAAAACTTCATCTTTGTTATGAGTAACAAAAATCGCGGTCATATTTAACGATTTAAGTAATTGACGAATCTCTATCATCAATTCATTACGTAAACGCGCATCAATATTTGAAAAAGGCTCGTCTAATAATAATATTTGAGGCTGAGGCGCTAAAGCTCTAGCAATAGCAACACGTTGTTGTTGACCACCCGATAACTGATGCGGGTAGCGCTGGCCAAGCTCTTGCAGTTCTAATAAAGTAAGAAGTTCATCAATTCTTGATTGCTTAGCGGCTTTTGACAGTTTATCTAAACCAAAACCTACATTTTTTTCAACAGTTAAGTGAGGAAACAGCGCGTAGTCTTGAAAGATCATCCCTATATTACGCTGCTCTGGCGGCACTCTATTTTGTTTATTAATCAGTAGAGTATTACCAACAGTAATATCGCCACTTTCTTGTTCAATAAAGCCGGCTAAAGTGTTTAACAAGGTGGTTTTTCCGCAGCCACTTGGGCCTACCAATCCTAATATTTCGCCTGCTTCAAGAGTAAAACTGATGCCAGATAAAATAGATCTTTGCTGTAACTTCACCTGTAATTGACGAATATCTATTATATTGGTCACACTTTATCCTCACTTTTATTTAGCCAAATAATAGGGATCAAGCCAAATGCCACAATTAGAATTGCACCAATAGCGCCCTGTTCAAGCCTTTCATCCGAAATTAGCTGATATATTTGCGTACTTAGAGTATCAAAATTAAAAGGACGCAATAATAACACAGCGGGCAGTTCTTTCATTGCTTCAACAAAAACCAATAACCAAGCAATAAAAATTGACGATTTAAGTAGAGGAATATGTACGGTGAAAAGACTCTTTAATTGTTTTACGCCTAAACTAGGTGGCGCTAAATCAATCGATTGTGATATTTGCTCGACCCCACCAGAAATAGTACCGTTGGCAATCGCTGAAAATCGAACCACCAAAGCAAAAACTATGGCAAAAATGGTGCCTGATAATATAAGACCCGGTTCTTCAATGCTCAGCTTAACAGCCATTTCATTGATGAAACCATCTAGCGGACCAAAGGTCGCTAACATTGCCATCGCGAGAACAGTACCCGGAATAGCATAACCAAAACCAGAAACGTTAAGAGGTACTGCTTTATATTTGTCTTGATGTAAACGCTTATAAAGCACAAGTACTATCGCAATAAGTGTGGCAATAGTAGCCGTATAAATAGCGAGTTCAATACTGTTGAATCCTGTAGATATAAGTACATCAAGTTGTTCTATCGTTGCATACTCTAACGCCATTAACACAAGTAAGAACATAGGCAGCAAAAAACCAAATACGGCTAATGCCCAACAAAATAAACTTGCAAAAAATTGTTGTGATATAGATAACACAATAATGTGATTACCACGTGTAGGCCTATTTGATTGATGTCTTTGTTTCAGTCGTGCTTTTTGTTCAAATAAAATAACAAAAAACACCATTAAGGTTAATAAGCTTGCTAAAGCATTAGCTGTTGATAAATCACCATAACCTAACCAAGTATCGTATACAGCAGTAGTTAATGTATTTACAGCAAAGTATTGTACCGTTGCGAAGTCTGCTAAGGTTTCCATCAGTACTAAACTCACCGCGATAGCAATGGCTGGTCTAGCCAAAGGTAGGCAAACTTTATAAAAGGTTTGAAAGGTAGTAAGTCCTAACAAACGACTCGCACGATGCAGGTTTTGATCTTGCTGCTCAAACGCTGTACGCGCCAGCATATAAATATAAGGAAATAAAACCAGTGAGATTACAACGCCAGCCCCGAATAAGGTTCTTATATCAAAAAACCAATAGTCTGCAGGTGACTCCCAACCAAAAAATTCTCTTAGGTTACGTTGAACAGGGCCTGCATAATCAAACAGATCAGTATATAAATAAGCCACCAAATAAGCAGGCATTGCTAAAGGTAACATTAGCAGCCATCTTAAAATATTTTTTGCTTTAATATTGGTTTGGGTGATAAGAGCGGCAGATATTACGCCGAAGAAAATAGATAAAATGCCAACAACAATGGCTAAGTATAAGGTATTTAAAACGTAAGTAGGTAGAACCGTGTCCCATAAATGGGAGAACAACTCGGTGGTGGCACTAAAACCACTAACAAGCATAATAAAAATTGGTAGTACTAAAATACTCGCGGTAGCCCAGCTAACTATTTGCCAAACCTTGCTGCGGTTACCCGATATCACAATATTGTACTACCATTTTATTCTTTAATTAATGTCTCTATCGATTCAATAGAGAATAATTTCAATCCCACTGACTTAATCATTTCTAAAAATAAGAAATCAACGTATTCATGGAACCGACTATAAATCAAACTTCGCTTTATCTAAAAGTTTTAATGCGGTTTTTCTATGCTTAGCAATCACTTCAAGGGGTAATTTGTCGGCTGTAAATTCGCCCCACGATGCTACAAGTTTAGATGCATTAACACCTTTTCTTACAGGATATTCCATATTCGTTTCAGCATATAATTGTTGAGCTGGCACTGACACTAAAAACTCCATTAACGCTTTAGCATTATCTTCATTAGGTGCGTATTTAGCCATTGCCATACCCGAAATATTTACATGTGCACCGCGATTACTTTGATTAGGGAAATTAATATAAACACTATCGGCCCACACTTTTTGTTTTTCATCGCTCAGCATATTACCAAAATAGTAGCTATTACCTAAAGAGACATCACATAGCTTTTGATTAATGGCTTGAACTTGACCACGATCGTTCCCTTGAGGCTTACGTGCTAAGTTACTTTTAACGCCTTCTAACCAAGCTAATGTTCCGGCTTCGCCGTGTTCAGCGATCATTGAAGCAACTAAGGCAACATTGTAAGGATGCTTACCACTACGCGTACATACTCGCCCTTTCCATTCAGGTTTTGCTAAATCTTCATAATTAAAATCGATTTTCCCTAAACGCTTAGCTGAATAAATATTTCTTACGCGTGTTGTTAATGCAAACCACGTATCATCAGCAGAACGATATTGAGCAGGAACAGCCTCTTCAAGATTTTTAGAGTTAACCGCTTGTAATAAGCCATTATCTTGTAATTCAATTAATCGACTAATATCGGTTGTTAATAAAATATCAGCAGGACTATGCTTACCTTCACGCTTTAAACGTTCAGCCATCCCCTTTTTAGCAAAAACAACATTCACTTTAATACCCGTTTTGTCAGTAAACGTCTTAAAAAGAGGTTCAACTAAAAAAGGCTGACGATAAGAATACACGTTAACTTCTTGCGCAGCATTAACAGCAAAACAAGCCGTAAAGGCCAAAACACTCACTATTTTTTTAAACATAAAGATTTACCTGATAAATTTATTTAACCCTATTGAATGAAATGATTATATCGTACAACAAAGACTTTGAGAATAATTCTCATTTATGATTTGTAACAAAATTGCAATTTAAGTTATACCAACACCACCAATAACAAATAACCAAAAAGCGAAAAATAACTTTAAACGAGTGACCGACATATACATCACTAATTTTTTTGCTAAAACACCGCCAATAATAGCTCCAGGGCCCGCAAAAAAAACAACTTGCCAATACACTTGAAAATCAACAAGTAAATGTTGCCATATACCTGCCCACACTGTTATAGCTGAGATAACGACCGCAGTAGAAACTGCCATAGTGACATCAAAACGTCTAACAATTAAATAAATAGCAATCAATTCACCTACACCAACAGACAGCCACGCAGTAATAGCACCACCCAATAAACTAATTACAACAAGCATTAACCAATCAATAAGTAATAAATGGTTATTAACCCTATTTGTTTTTAAAAGATAAACACTGGTAAAAATACTTAGACCTAAAAATAAAGAAAACCAACTAAAGCTTACGTGTAAGCTCGCAGGTGCAGATAATTGATTGCCATAAATCAGCCATACCCCAATAACAGAACATATACTGCAAACGACAATAATTAAATGAAAGCCTTGCCATGACGATGAATGACTTTTTTGCGATTGGTAATATTTATACCAAGTAATAGCCCCAGCCGTCATTCCAAAACATTGAATAGCAAAACTTGTTGCTACAGACTGTACTTCAGTAAAACCCAATTGATTAAAAGCAGGAATAAAAATAACCCCACCACCTGCGCCTGTAGCATTAGCAAAAAAAGCCCCTAAAGTGCCTAAAAATAAAAAAGGGCTGTACTCAGGTAAATTGTCAACTGAAGCATTAATAAAATAAAAGCATAATAGCCAGAAAGCGCCAATAATAAGGGCAACCTTAACTTGTTGGTTCCTCTGCAATAACCCGCTTAGTAATATTTTTTGTGTTTTAAGCACGTATGTTTTCTTAATGTGGAGGGATTAATTTTGTTTTGTCGACTTAGCATTGAAAGATGCTAGCTGTTCATTAAAAAGCTCAGATGCCTGTGCTGATAAACAACTATCTGAAATATAGTTATTACCCATTTCGTGACTCACAACCCAACCTAATGGCGTTTTTTTAAAGCCTAAAATATTGTCCCACAGCACCATGTTTTTTACATAAAAAGACTCTGTTGCAATACCTTTATCGTCAATAATTAAAGTAACTTCGCCTTTAGCTGATTTACCTAATAATTGACGCATAACCCACCAAGCTTGACGGTAATATATACTAACAGCTTCTAATATACCTAAGGCAAATACAAACCAAGCAGCGTAAGGATTAACATCACTAAGTAACACTAAAAGCATACCAAACACACTTAATATGATGGCTTTAAAATAGGCTTTTAAAGATTGGTCATTTACAACCGATTGACTGTAACATTCATTAAAATGAGCTTTATCTAAAATAAATGTATGGGAATATGAGAATGGCTTCGTCATGAGTATTTGATAAATTTAAGGATTAAAGCGTTATTTTATCGTTAAGTGACTTGAGATGATAGGAATAATAGTTAATTTAAATAAGGTCTGCTTTATTCAAAAACAAACCTTATTTAAAGGTAATTAAGAAAATATTTTTATAAGTTGTTGTTGCAGTAATATATTTATATTTTATAACCATCATGAATGATCCTTATTACAGAAGTTATAATATGATTAACTAAACAAGAGTTAGGCAATTTTTACTTTTCTCTGTTCAGTTTGCCTAGTGAACAAGTTTTGGTTGGTAAAGTCATCAAATTTAACCTTTTTAATGCCAAGCTTTCGGCATAATGCCATAAATGTTACATAATCTTCCTGATCTAAATCCATTTGATCACGTGTCATCACGCCATCAACAAAAGCATTATCATTATTAATACATAAATTAGCCGTTGCGCTATAAGGTTCGCCATACTTTTCGACTTTAATCGCTTTAATACTTTTAATTTCAAAAATCCAATTATTCAACTCTATATATCGTGTTATGTCTTGTGCTGTATTTTGTGCTAAGTTTTGTTGCATTTTACTGACCTTTTTAGTGTTAATGTTAAATAACCCCATTCGAGTTAAATAATATGTTTGTTACATTCGCAAAAAAGCCGACTGATAAAATTGGGAGCCAGTCGGCATGAGTGGATTAACAAAGAATCCTAAGTAGGTGTCTGTGAATAACAAAAAAACGATTGAATATCAGGGGGAAGAAAACCCAATCGTTTTACATTATCAATCTAACTTTTGGCTAATATAAGCGCTAAATTCGTCTTGACTAATATTAGCGTCTCCATTTGCATCAAGATTTTTAAACGCTATTTTAAGAGCATCATTATCACTTGTAGATAATTCAACCTCGCTTAAAGAACCGTTTTTATCTGCGTCAAACGCTGATAACAATTGAGAAAAAGTGTCTGCATGTAATGATGCTGAATTTTCCATTACCGTTTCTGCTTTTTCTACCGGAAGTACTTCATTAGCACTTGCGCTAAAGGTTGTAACAGTTGCCAATGCAACACTTAAGATCATTTTAGCTAAATTTGTATTAGTCATGATAATTACTCTCTTTATATAACGTTATTAATAGAGTGCCGAACCCAGGATGAACGATAAAGTTCAGCACTCGTTAACTAAACATGGGTACTATTTTGATTCAATATATGTATTGAATTCATCTTCACTGATGTTGGTATCGCTATTAGTATCAATGCTTGAAAAATCTAATTGAAGTGAGCTTGAAGACAATTCACTTTCACTTAACGCACCGTTTTCATCAAGATCAAACGCTGATAATAATAGTGTAAAGCTATCAGCGGATACTGCTGGAACATTTTCAATAACTTCTTCGTTTGTTTCTACAGGAAGGATCTCGTTAGCATTTACACTAAACATTGCTACTGTTGCGAATGCTGCACCTAAAATCATTTTTGTTACGTTAGTATTAGTCATGGTAATTCCTCATTTATAAAATCTTGTAAAACAATTTAATAAGATACAAAGCTATGTATCTATTAGTAATTTTTGGTTATTATTTTGAAGCTACGTAGGTATTAAATTCGTCTTCGCTGATATTGGTATCGCCATCAGTATCAATACTTGAAAAGTCTAATTTAAGTGCACTTGAAGATAACTCGCTTTCACTTAATGCACCGCTTGAATCAGCGTCAAACGCTGATAATAATTGTGAAAAGCTATCTACGGCTGCTGAGGAACTTTCAATAACTTCTTCCGTTGTTTCTACAGGAAGGATCTCGTTAGCATTTACACTAAACGTTGCTACTGTTGCGAATGCTGCACCTAAAATCATTTTTGTTACGTTAGTATTAGTCATGGTAATTCCTGATTTATAAAATGTTGTAAAACGATTTAATAAAGCACAAAGCTGGGGGGAATAAAAAAGCGATGTGCTTATTAATAATGTTTGCTTATTATTTTGATACTACATAAGCATTGAATTCATCTTCGCTAATGTTGGTATCACCATCTGTATCAATACTTGAAAAATCAGATTGAAGTGAGCTTGAAGATAATTCACTTTCACTTAACGAACCGTTTGAATCGGTATCAAACGCAGCTAATAATTGTGAAAAACTATCAGCAACTACAACTGGAGCCTTTTCAACAACTTCTTCCGTTGTTTCTACTGGAAGGATCTCGTAAGCATTTACACTAAACGTGGCCACTGTTGCGAATGCTGCACCTAAAATCATTTTTGTTACGTTAGTATTAGTCATGGTAATTCCTCATTTATAAAATATTGTAAAACGATTTAATAAAGCACAAAGCTGGGGGAAATAAAAAAAGCGATGTGCTTAATAATAATGTTTGGTTGTTATTTTGAAGCTACATAAGCATTGAATTCATCTTCGCTAATGTTAGTGTCACCATCTGTATCAATGCTTGAAAAGTCAGATTGAAGTGCACTTGAAGATAATTCACTTTCACTTAATGAACCGTTTTCATCAGCATCGAAAGTTGATAAAAGATCTGAAAATGATGGGCTTTGCATTGACGCAGTAGTTTCTGCTGCTATTTCATTTTTTATGTCAGCAACTGTAGGGTTGATTTCATTCGCATTTACGATAAAAGTAGCAACTGCTGCAAATGCAACACCTAAAGTAACTTTTACTAAACTTACGTTATTCATAATGATTCCTTTTCAATAAAATTTAAATTCAATAAGATTTCAAATTAATAGTGCGAATTAAGATTTTTATCTCTTAAGTAAACATTGCGCTATTTACTTAGCGGTAGATAATAATCAAATATCACTATAACCGAGGAGACTATTGCACAAGCCGTACCAACTTTTAAACCATTGTTTTTAAAGGAATTAACAAAACAACACCTTAATTACTGTCTCCCGTTAGAGACAGATAAATAAGTTTATAATATTTCAATAGAACAAGAACACACCGAACCAAAAATAAAACAATTAAATTCAACAACTTAAAATACAAAACCCCAAAAACCACGAGTGTATCAAATTGGAGACACTATTGCGTTTCATGCCTATTTCCCTTAAAAGATGGATATAAATAGGCAATTCAACACCTGAGGATTACAAATACAGTGGGCCATACATCTTCATCTAACTTTTTTAACATCAAAAAAATATTAGGGTTAGAAACGCTTTCTATTAAAAAGCTCACCTTACTGGGGTTTTCACTCGTTGCATTACCTTTAGTTGCAGCACTACTTTATAGTGCGGCACAAATTAATCAGTTATCTAATCAAAGTGAAGATGCTATTTTTAATGCAGCAGAGTTTACAGAAACCACTAAACAACTCAGTGAGCTGCTGGTAAAAATGGAAAGATATGCAAGTCAGTCAATAGTGTTGAAAAATAAAGAGCTAACAAATAACTATTTTGCTGAAGAAGAGATACTACTCAACCTAATCAGTAAAAGCTTGGTTAATCATCACGACACTCAATTAAAAAAAATGAGCGGTCAATTCCTTAATGAAATAAAGGTGATCAATACACTACTATCACCCAATAACAAGCAAACTTTGTACTTAACTCAATTACAAGATCAATTTAAACTGCTAGCAAAAACCAACCAACGTATAAATCAACGCAGTAACGAGCTGATATACAATCAAGCTAGAAATGTTAAAACTTCGGCTAAAACTGTACGTCAAACTATGTTGAATAGCCTACTCATCATTCCTGTAACAATTCTTATTGCCATATTTTTTATTATTATTATTACTAAGCCATTAAAAAAATTAATCGCGCAAATACAGCAATTAGAACAAGGTAATTTTGAACATAAAATTAATCTTAAAAGCTCACCCGAAGTGAATGAAATTGTTGATGCCCTTGAAGTAATGCGAACAAGATTACATGCCCTTGAGTTACAAAAATCGAGTTTTATTAGGCATATATCCCACGAACTCAAAACACCGCTAGCTGCGATAAGAGAAGGCACTGAATTATTATACGATAACAGCGTAGGTGCTCTTAACCCTGATCAACAAGAAATTAGCGACATTATAAGAACCAGTGTTTCAAGGCTGCAACGCTTAATTGAAGACTTACTCGACTTCAATATTGTATTAGATTCAACAAGCCTACAAGATTCAGAAAAACTTATTGTTACACAAGTCATTACTAACGTTTTAAAAGAACGAAAACTTGATATAAAGCGTAAGTCCCTCAATATTCAAACGTCTTTTAGTAATATTGCTATTTATAGTAATGCTAAGCAACTGGCCGTAATTTTAGATAACTTACTCTCAAATGCGATCAAGTACTCGCCTGAGTACAGCGCGATTTCAATTACGACAACATTACATAACGAAGAATTATTAATAACCCTAAGTGACCAAGGCATGGGCTTAAATGAGCAAGTAATCAATAAAGTCTTTGATGCGTTTTATCAAGGACCAGCCCCTCAAGGAAATGAAATTAAGGGCAGTGGTTTAGGGCTAACCATAGTAAAAGAATTATTAATGCGTATTAATGGTGACATTAGCGTATCAAGTAAAACACAAGAACCGAGTGGAACCACCTTTACATTAAAAATACCCCGTGCATTTTCATTGGAAAATTAATTATGAGCTTACTTAGCAAAAAACAAAAATCCGTTCATTGGATAATACTCAAACGCATGAAGTCTTTATGCTTAGTTACCTTATTACTCAGTATATCTGCATGTGAAATTACACCTCAAAAAAATACAACTATCCCAACCTATGGGGATTATTACCTGTGGTTAAAAACATTAGATAATGATGAATTATTGCAAGAAATTGAACAGCAAAAAAAGAATCAAGATGTTAAAAGCCCTGATGCAGATATCTATATTTTGCTCTTACATAGCTTACCTCAATCGCCTATTTACAATCCTTATACCGCTAAAACCATATTAAATGAATTACAACTGCAATATGTTGAGTCTCGTTACAACCCAACAAATTTAGCACTTATTACCTTGTTAAGAGACTTATTGAACGAACAGTTGTTAACCAGACAAAAACAAAGCGATATAAAAGTGCAATTTAACAACGCGAAAAACATGCTGTCAGCTTTACAAAAAAAATCAGGTATTAAAGACAAAAAACTAATAGAAAACAGTAAAGAAATAACAGAATTACAGCAAAAAGTACAAATGCTTGAAGAGCAAATAAGCCAGCTACACCGAATAGAAAAAAACATTAACGAACACGGGAAATAACCTATGAATGAATCTACCCCAACCAGCCCTGTTAATGGAAATATCCTTATTGTTGATGATGATCCTCACCTATTGCGCTTATTAGGTATTCGACTTTCAGCTGCTAATTATAAAGTGGAATCAGCAGAAAATGCTAAAGTTGCCCTAGGAAAATTAAAGAGTTTTCATCCGCAACTTGTGATCAGCGATCTACGTATGGAAGGAATGGACGGAATGGCGTTATTTGAACAAATACGTCAGCAGTACCCAAGTATGCCCGTTATTATTTTAACGGCTCATGGCACAATTCCTGACGCTATCAGCGCAACCAAACAAGGGGTATTTAGTTTTTTAACTAAACCTTTTGAAAGTAAAGAATTACTTGATACGGTTTCTCAAGCTATTCGATTACAACCAATCGATATAGACAATCCAGAACAAAACGAACTATGGCGTAAAAACATTATTAGTCGTAGTACGGTAATGGCCTCATTACTGGATCAAACCAAACAAATAGCAAAAAGTGATTTTAGTATTTTAATTCACAGCCAAAGTGGTACAGGTAAAGAACTTCTTGCTAATGCTATTCATCAAGCAAGCTCTCGACATGATAAAAAATTTACAGCAATTAACTGTGCGGCAATACCTGAACAACTTTTAGAGTCTGAGCTGTTTGGTCATACAAAAGGCGCATTTACCGGTGCAGAAAAAAATCATGTAGGATTATTTCAAGCAACCGATGGCGGCACGTTATTTTTAGATGAAATTGGCGATATGCCAATGAACTTTCAAGTAAAACTACTAAGAGCCCTACAAGAACGAGAAGTGCGTCCAGTCGGTAGCACACAGTCAATAAAGGTTGATGTTCGTATTATTGCAGCAACACATAAAAACCTACAGCAAGCCATTATAGATAAAACCTTTAGAGAGGATTTATATTACAGGCTTAATGTTGTTGAATTAGAATTACCCCCTTTATCAGAAAGACGTGAAGATATTCCCCTACTCACTCAACACTTTTTAAATAATGTTCTTGAAAAAATTGATGCCGATATTAAAGGTTTTTCTCAAGAAGCTATGGAGTTACTGATCAGTGCGCCTTGGCCAGGAAATATCAGACAGTTGCAAAATATTGTAGAGCAAAGTGTCGCCCTATCAACAGAGCCGTTGATTAGTGAAACTTTAGTAAAAAATGCGCTGCGCGATAAAACCACAATATTACCATCATTTCAGCAAGCTAAAGATAAATTTGAAAGAGACTATTTAGCGAAATTACTACAAATTACCGCGGGTAATGTATCTAAAGCAGCCAAAATAGCGCAACGTAACAGAACAGAATTTTATAAACTGCTCAATCGTCATCACCTAACAGCTGAAGCCTTTAGGTCTGAAGAATAAAACAAAAGCTAAAAACGAAAAATCACCCAATAGTGGGTGATTTTATTTTTAACAAAACCAAAAGATATCTAATAGCAAAAGAAAATAACGGCTAGAAAACACTAAGATTTATAATATTCGTTTAGTGTCTCAATAAAATTGAACAGCATATCTTGTGGTAAATTATTAATACCTGCAGCGCCAGCTCTGCCACCACCGGTAGGAAACTGAATACACACTTCATCAGCACCCTGTTTGTTAGTTAATGGTGCTCTAACACTTACGGTATAAGTATTATCAGCGTTCAATGTAATGACAGCATGGGCTTTATCAGGCGACTGATTAGCTAAATCATTACCAAAAACACCACTTACGCGTCGAGCCCAAGGAGCATCCTCTAACTGAACCACTTTACTTATTTTACTATCAGCCAGTACCTTCGCAGTTAAGGCTTTTTGCATATCCGCTTGATAGGCTTTTTCTAATTGATGAAATATAGAACCTTCTTCCTCAATTAACGTAAGAGGATCAGCATAAGCTAACAAGGCTTTATAAAGATCCGCTGGATGAAAATGTAAATCATCAACATCACGCCCATAGCCGTTGTAGTTAATGTAAATACCTAGGGCTTTTAACTGTTCTTGCTGGCCTTTAGATAAACCGACGCTTTCAGCTAATGTAATAGCTGATTGAGTCATGTTATCGCCAAAAGCAGCAGCAACAGCCCAATGCACGTATGCACCTTTTAAATAGTTATTCACAAGCAAACTGGTGCAAGTATTGGCATCGGTATTAATCAAGGTGGTTAAATGTTCTGAACGCGGAATATCGCCAGCACGATGATGATCAATGTAAAACACTTCTGTATTATTTTCTAAATGTAACTTAAGCGCTTCAACGTTCTTTTCAAGAGAAATATCAAGCACAGTAATAGAATTAGCAGCGGTAACATCAACTTGTTTTAATAAGCTAATATCGCGTTTAACACCTGTTATTAACGTGGATTCTTTCGGCTGGGCTAATCGTAATTGAACCAGCGCAATGATACCGTCTGCGTCACCATTAAATACATCAAAATGCATGAATTTTCTTCCTCTTTCTACCAAGCTTTTATTTAAGCAAACAAGCTTACTGAATAAATTGATTATCAATTAAATGTTGCACGATTTGCTCAGCACATTCTTTAATTGATTTTTCATCAGTTTTCACATGAATTTCTGGAGCACTTGGCACATCGTAAGTTGAATCTATTCCCGTAAAGTCTTTAATTTCACCTGCGCGGGCTTTTTTATATAAGCCTTTAGGATCACGTTGTTCACACACAGCAATAGGCGTATCAATATAAACTTCCATAAACTCACCTTGCTCAAGCATCTCACGCGCCATCGTTCTATCAGCAGCAAAAGGTGAAATAAAAGCAGTTGAAACAATTAAACCCGAATCAACAAACAGTTTAGCGACTTGGCTAATACGGCGAATATTTTCAACACGGTCTTCATCACTAAAACCTAAATCACCATTTAAGCCGTGACGAACATTGTCACCATCTAATAAATAACTATGACAACCACGTTCAAATAATAAGGCATCAACGGCATTCGCAACGGTTGATTTACCTGAGCCACTTAAACCTGTGTACCATAATAAACATGGCTTTTGATTTTTTTGCGCTGAGCGCTGCTCTTTAGTGATGTTTTGTTCATGCCAAACGGTATTTTCTGTTTTCATCATTCTTCTCTATGTTCTGTGTAGATATTTAGTCTAATCATTGCGCTTAAGTCGCTTTAAAAAGGAAATACCCAAGGTAACATGGCTAATACAACCACACTATATGTAATAGAAACGGGTAAACCAAATTTAACAAAGTCGGATAATTTATAATTGCCTGCGTTGTAAACCATAACATTAGTTTGATAACCATAGGGACTCATAAAACTGCCGCTTGCCGCAAAAGCTACTGCCATAACAAAAGGTAACGGACTTACGCCTAACCCAACACTCATGCTGTAAGCAATAGGAAACACTAAAGCAGCTGCCGCAGTATTGGTAATAATTTCGGTTAAAAACAAGGTAATAATAAAAACTAAAATAAGTGCCACATAATGGCTTTGACCTTGTAACAAGCTTTCTATGCCATTGGCTAATATACTAATAACACCACTATTTTCTAGCGACTTTGCCAAAGTTAACGCACCAAGTACTATCATCCATATTTCTAATGGGAAGCGGCGCTTTATTTCGTTTACTGTTAAACAACCCGTAAAAATAAGTAAGGCAATATAAAAAATCAAACACGTTACTAACGATAAAGGCGTAAGTGCTGATGCCGCTATTGTGACTAAAAAACCACCTACCGTTAAAGAATCACGCCAGCCACTCAACATGTTTTCTGGTTGATGACCTGACAAAATATAAAAGTTTTTGGATAAATTGGTACGGGAACTAAAATCGTTACCTACAGCTAAAATTAGAAAGTCGCCCGATTGAAGAGTAATTTCTCCTAGCTTACCTGATAGAGTTGAACCTTCTCGCCTTATCGCCACAACAGCAGCGTCGAATCGAGCTCTAAAGCCCGCACTTTTTAATGTTTTACCTATTACGGCTGAATCAGGCTTTATTAAAACTTCAGTTAAGTTTTCACGTAATAGCCCGTCTTGCTCAGCAAATAGCGTTAAACCATCAAACTGCTGAAGGGTTAATACTTTAGAAATATCACCACTAAAAATAAGCTTATCTTTGGCTTGCACCACTTCATCAGGACTTACAGGGGAAAGTAACCGACCATTACGTACTAGTTCAACCAAAAATAACGAGTCTAAATTTCTTAAACCATTTTCTTCAATGCTTTTTCCTACCAGTTTTGATTCTAAGCTAACTCTGGCTTCAACTAAGTATTCGTTGGTTGAAAGCTCTTGCAGCTCCATATCAGGTAAAGTATTAATACGTAAAAAAATTACGAGTAAACATACTGATAAGGCACACACACCAATAATAGTAAAATCAAAAAAACCTAAACTCTCATGGCCTTGATCAATCAACATACTGTTTACGATCAAGTTAGTAGATGTTCCCACTAAAGTTAATGTGCCGCCTAAAATCGCAGCAAAAGATAAAGGAATTAACAACTTACCGGGGTTAACTACTTTATTATTTTTAATGGTGGAAATAAGCGAAGCAACAACAGCCGTATTACTCATTAATGCTGAGGAGAATGCCGTACCAATTAAGGTTTTAATTGAAGAAGCGAACGCAGAACCACTGATCATAGAGGTCGATAAGCGTCGTAACACACTGGTTCGCTCAAAAGAAAATGAGCATAAAACCAATAAAATAAGCGTGACTAACCCTGGATTAACCGCATTAGCAAGAATATCTTCATAAGAAACAAAAGATACACCTAAACACATCAGCATAGCCGCTGAAAATACACGTTCAGGTACATGTTGAAATTTAACCAGACCGGCAAAGGTTGCTATAAAAATAGCAACCATTAACCATTGAGATATACCCATTAAAAAGAGCCTTTGGTGTACAAATTATAATAATTCATAGAGTCTAGCTCTTTAAAAGGGCTATTTAGATTTTAAAATATCTCGAGCACCCCAATGAGGGAAGTGTTTACGAACCAATGTATTAAATTCAATTTCGAACTCTGAATAGGTTTTTGCATCTTTAGCATCAATCGCATGATTGATCATACCCGCACCTACCGTGATATTACTTAAACGGTCGATAATGATAAATGCGCCAGATGTTTTGTTGTCGTTATAAGCATCAAAATGTAACGCTTCTTCCAACTCAAAGTTTACTGAACCAATTTCGTTTAACGCTAGTTGGTCAACATCAATTTTTTTCATGTTGTTTACATCGATACGATGTTCAACATTAATTGCATGCCCTGCTGTCATTTTACTACCATGTTTAATGTAGTAATCACGACCCGGTTCAAGCTCGTCTTCATGCATCCATACCACTGTGGTATTAATTTCTTTAGACGTGATCGGTAAGTTATCTTTCTTAACAATTAACTCACCACGGCTGATATCGATTTCAGTGTCTAATGTTAGTGTAACCGCCATGCCTTTATCAGCACGCTCAATTTCACCTTCAAAAGTAACAATAGACTTAACAGTACTTTCTTTACCTGATGGCAAGGTAACAATTGAATCACCAACACGTACATGTCCTGATGCCACAGTACCCGCAAAACCACGGAAGTCTAAGTTAGGACGATTAACATATTGCACTTGGAATCTAAACTGAGTAAAGCTTTCGTCACCATCTACTTTAATAGTATTTAATAGCTTCATCATAGTAGCGCCCGGATACCAAGGCATGTTCACACTTTCGTCTACTACGTTGTCGCCGTTTAACGCTGAAATAGGTACAAAACGTACATCTTCAAACGCTAAATCGTCAGCAAATTCACGATATTCTTTTTTAATTTCTTGGTAACGCTCTTGGCTGTAATCAACCAAATCCATTTTGTTCACAGCAATTAATACATGCTTAATACCTAATAATGAACAAATAAATGAATGACGACGAGTTTGCACTTGTACACCATGACGCGCATCAATCAATATAATTGCTAAGTCACATGTTGAAGCACCCGTTGCCATGTTACGTGTATATTGCTCATGGCCCGGAGTATCGGCAATAATAAACTTACGCTTATCGGTAGCAAAGTAACGGTAAGCAACATCAATAGTAATACCTTGTTCACGCTCTGATTGCAGACCGTCAACTAATAAAGCTAAATCAACGGCTTCACCGGTAGTACCTGACTTTTTGCTGTCTTTTTCGATGGCAGCTAATTGATCTTCAAAGATCATTTTTGAATCGTGCAGTAAACGACCAATTAAAGTACTTTTACCATCATCAACGCTACCACATGTAAAGAAACGCACCATTTCTTTGTTTTCATGCTGTTTTAAATAAGCTTCAATATCTGTTTCAAGTAAGCCTGTGTTTGGACTCATGATTGTTCCTTTCGAAATTTGTGCGAAAGCCAATGCCTATCGCCTAATTTACGTTTAATTTTTTACGGTATAGCGGGTTTAGGTAACTCATTTATTTAAACCCACTGTACGAATATTTTCTTTAATGTTTAGTTAACAATGAAAGCAGTACTTAGAAGTAACCTTCCATTTTCTTCTTCTCCATTGAACCAGATGAATCATGGTCAATAACACGCCCTTGGCGCTCAGAAGTTTTTGTTAATAACATTTCTTGAATAATTTCAGGCAAGGTTGTTGCGTCAGACTCAACAGCCCCAGTAAGTGGGTAACAACCTAATGTACGAAAACGTACATTCTTCATTTGTATCTCTTCGCCTTCTTCAATCGGCATACGATCATCATCAACCATAATTAATGTACCATCGCGTTCAACAACAGGACGTACAGCAGATAGGTATAAAGGAACAATTTTGATGCTTTCTAAATAGATATATTGCCAAATGTCTAATTCTGTCCAGTTAGATAATGGGAAAACACGAATACTTTCACCTTTATTTACTTTACCGTTGTAGATATTCCACAACTCTGGACGTTGGCTTTTTGGATCCCAACGGTGATTTTTATCACGGAAAGAGTAAACACGTTCTTTAGCGCGAGATTTTTCTTCATCACGACGAGCACCACCAAAAGCAGCGTCAAAACCGTATTTATCAAGGGCTTGTTTTAATCCTTGAGTTTTCATTATATCGGTATGTTTAGCACTACCATGAGTAAATGGGCCAACACCGGCGTCAATCCCTTCTTGGTTTTTATGTACTAATAATTCAAAGCCATATTCTTTAGCCATTTCATCACGAAAGGCGATCATTTCTTTAAACTTCCACGTAGTATCTACATGTAATAAAGGAAATGGAATTTTACCCGGAGCAAAAGCTTTACGAGCAAGGTGTAATAATACAGCTGAATCTTTACCTACGGAATAAAGCATAACAGGGTTATCAAACTCTGCCGCAACTTCGCGCATAATGTGGATTGATTCAGCTTCAAGTTTCTGTAAGTGAGTTAAATTCATCGCTGTAATACTAACTTTTAGTAAAATATAAGTGAGATTATAATGACACAGCTAAGACAACACTTCCATATAAGAAATGACTTGGTTAGACGAAATAAGAATAAATAAAACTGGAAAGATAGGTGTGTCATCAAAAAGACCTATAACAAACGTTATAGGTCTTTTTATTTATAAAGCAGTATTAGAGTTTTCTATTAGCAAACAAGTTGTTTTACGTAAGCTTTAAACTCTTCTGCAATTTCTGGATGGCGTAAACCATATTCAATATTCGCTTTCATATAACCTAATTTAGAGCCACAGTCATGAGATTTACCTGTCATATGAAATGCTTCAACGGTTTCTTTTTCCATCAATGCATCTATTGCATCAGTTAACTGAATTTCGTCACCCGCACCTGGACGTGTAATAGCCAGTAGGTTCCAAATTTCAGCAGATAATACATAACGACCTACAACAGCTAAATTAGATGGCGCATCATCAACATCAGGTTTTTCAACAACAGCAGTCATAGCTTTTGACTCGCCGGCAACTAACTCTTCGCCACCACAATCAACTACACCGTAGTTTTTCACTTGCTCCATAGGTACAGGTTCAACCATAATTTGGCTATGTCCTACTTCGTCAAATCGCGTTAGCATTGCAGCTAAGTTTTCTGTTTTTAAGTTAGCCGTTGTTTCATCTAAAATTACATCAGGTAACACAACAACAAAAGGTTCATTGCCTATAATTGGGCGAGCTTTTAATACCGCATGACCTAAACCTTTAGCTTCGCCTTGGCGTACATGTAAAATCGTAATCCCTTTAGGGCAAATAGCTTGAATCTCTTCAAGTAATTGACGCTTAACACGCTTTTCTAGGGTTGTTTCTAATTCAAACGATTTATCAAAATGGTTTTCAATAGCATTTTTTGATGAATGAGTTACTAACACAATTTCTTTAATACCTGCCGCAATACATTCATTCACAATGTATTGAATCAGAGGCTTATCAACTATCGGCAGCATTTCTTTTGGTATAGCTTTAGTGGCAGGTAACATACGAGTTCCTAAACCGGCAACTGGAATTACTGCTTTTTTAATTTTGTTAGTCATCAATTTTCCTTATTGTCTTCGTTTTTTTAAATTGTTTATTAATTATAATGTTTTATAAGTTACTTACGTACCAAGTCATCGCTTTTTCAATACCTGACTGAATACGATATTCAGGGTCGTATCCTAATAAGCTATTGGCTTTACCGATATCAGCTTGAGAATGTCGAACGTCTCCAGCCCTAAACTCTCGGTAAACAGGCGATTTTTCATAGCTAATATCATTTGTTTTTAAGGCATTTTTTAAGCTATCAAATAAAATATTTAATGTGGTTCTGTCGCCAACAGCTACGTTGTATACATTATTTTTAGCTTCATCATTTGAGGTAGCAGCTAAAATATTCGCTTGTACTGCGTTCTCAATAAAACAAAAATCTCTACTAGTTTCACCATCACCATTAATAAATACATCTTCATTATTAAACATGGCTGAAGTCCACTTAGGAATAACAGCTGCATAAGCGCCATCAGGGTCTTGTCTTTTACCAAATACATTAAAATAGCGTAACCCTATAGTATTTAAACCATAGGTTTTAAAAAACACATCTGCATAAAGCTCGTTTACATACTTAGTAACCGCATAGGGCGATAAAGGTTTACCAATATTGTCTTCAAGTTTAGGAAGCGCAGGATGATCACCATAAGTAGAGCTTGAAGCCGCATAAACAAACGTTTCAACTTTCGCTTCTTTTGCTGCTACTAACATATTTAAAAAACCGGTTACATTAGCCGAATTTGTCATAATAGGATCAGCAATAGAGCGCGGTACAGAACCTAAAGCAGCTTGATGTAGAATATAATTAACATCAGTTACAGCTTTATGACAATCTTCTAGGTTTCGAATATCACCTTCAATAAAAGTAAACTTAGCCCATTGCTCTGCTGAAACTTGAGTTTTAACCTCGTCTAAATTCTTTTGATGCCCAGTTGCAAAGTTATCTAAACCTACAACTTCTTGATCTAACAAAAGTAAAGTTTCAAGTAAGTTAGAACCAATAAAACCGGCACAGCCCGTAATCAGCCATTTTTTAGTATTATTTTTTAAGCTTGCTTGAATTTCTTGATATCGATTCATTGAATGTTCCATTTATGGGTGAGCGATAATTTTATAGTAGAGATACTGATCCCAAATATAAAAGAAGTATAACATTAATAAGTGAAGGATTTTAAGCCTCAACAGCCATAGCTGAATAAATTTCACGCCTAATAAAAAAATTACGATATAAAACGAATCTCTATATAAAAAAACCAAACATCTACATTGGTAAAAGTTTGGTTTCTAGGTTTTATATTTAAAAGTATTTAATACAATTTATAAGCGGATATCCGAAAAATCCATATCTAACATATATTTTAAATCATAAATAATATGCTCAGCTTTCATCATTGCTTTAATATCACTATTGCTCATCGCTTTAAACTGGTTATGTGCAACGGCGAAAATAACAGCATCGTAATTACCTAGCTTAGGTTCAGAGATAAGGTCAACATTGTATTCATGTTTTGCATCTTCAGGGTTTACCCAAGGATCGTAAACATCAACATTCATTTGGTATTCAGCAAGTTCAGACAAAATATCTACAACTTTAGTATTTCGAACATCTGGGCAATTTTCTTTAAACGTTAACCCCATAACTAATACGTTAGCGCCATTAACTTGTAACTTACGCTTGATCATTGTTTTAGTTAATTGAGAAACCACATATTCAGCCATACCATCGTTAATACGACGACCCGCAAGAATAACTTCAGGATTATAACCAATAGATTGAGCTTTATGCGTTAGGTAATATGGATCTACACCAATACAGTGACCTCCCACTAACCCTGGACGAAACGGTAAAAAGTTCCATTTTGTGCCAGCCGCTTTTAATACTTCTTCTGTATCAATATCTAGTTTATTAAAAATTACTGCTAATTCGTTAATCAAGGCAATATTCAAATCGCGCTGAGTATTTTCAATAACTTTTGCAGCTTCTGCGACTTTAATTGATGAAGCTTTATAAGTACCCGCAGTAATAATTGAACCATAAAGCTGATCAATAAACTCTGCTATTTCAGGCGTTGAACCTGATGTTACTTTTAGAATATTAGTAACACGGTGTTCTTTATCACCAGGGTTAATTCGCTCAGGGCTATAACCAGCAAAAAAATCTTTGTTAAAAATGAAATCTGAATGCTTTTCTATTTCAGGGATGCAAACTTCTTCCGTTGCACCAGGGTAAACCGTTGATTCATAAACAACGATATCGTTTTTAGAAATGACTTTTGCTAGCATTGCGCTTGCTTTAACTAAAGGTGTTAAATCAGGTTGCTTATGTTTATCGATAGGTGTTGGTACCGTAACAATGTAAACGTTACAGCTTTTTAAGTCTTCTACATTACACGAATAGCTAATATGCTTTGATTCCGCTAATTCTTCAGAAGAAACTTCTAATGTAAAATCATGCCCTGATTTTAATTCAGCAATACGTTTTTCATGAATATCAAAACCAACAGTTTGATACTTTTTACCAAATTCAACGGCTAAAGGTAAACCTACATAACCTAAACCAATGATACCAATTTTTACATCGTTTAATGATTGCGACATATACTATGTTAACCCGTTCGTTAAAATTTCAAATAATTGCTCTTATATTACTATTAAAGATTAAACAAAATAAACCTATAACGTAAATAATACTCGTACGACTAATTTATTGTTCTCTTTAAAATAATTTTACATATAAGATATTTTATACTTTATATTAACATTTCATTTATCTATAAACTTAATAACGGGTATAAATACTATAAAACCATTTAATTCTAGGGTAATTGATCCTTATATATAAACAGTTCAACTGATTTATTTGCTTTGTGTGGTATTTTTTAAATAAAGTCAATTTAACAATTTTTAATGATTAACTTTTGTTAGAAAAAATCAAAACGATAATAAAACAATAAAAAAGGTAATGTGAATGGAACAATCATCACAAGATACAAAATTTTTCGGCCATCCTTCAGGATTAACCACACTTTTTTTTACAGAAATGTGGGAAAGAATGAGTTATTACGGCATGCGTGCCCTACTAGTTCTTTTTATGACAGCCACGCTGCAAGAAGGAGGGTTAGCATTAACCGTAGCAACAGCTGGTGCAATTTATGGTTTGTATACAGGTAGCGTTTATTTTATGGGACTTCCCGGCGGTTGGATTGCCGACAGGTTACTAGGGGGGCAAAAAACAGTTTGGTATGGCGGTATAATTATCACCATAGGACATATAGTACTTGCCCTACCTAACGATAAAACGTTTTTTGTTGGTTTGATACTCGTTATTTTAGGTACTGGATTATTAAAACCGAATATTGGCGCTATGGTTGGCCAGCTATATTCATCAAAAGATAGACGCAGAGATGCAGGTTATGCCATTTACTATATGGGCATTAATTTAGGTTCTTTCTTTGGCTATATTATATGTGGCTACTTAGCAACCAATATGGGATGGCACTGGGGCTTTGGTGCTGCAGCAATAGGCATGGGGCTTGGCTTAATACAATATAAATTAACCGCACCAAAACTAAATGGTGCTGGCCTTTTACCTCCTTCACCTTTATCACCTAAAGGAGCCAAAACAGCCTGGCTTGTTATCGTTGGCTTTTTAATTACAGTAGCCGTTATTACAACACTTGTTTTTCAAGGACAAATTATAATTAATGCGGTTGTTTTAGCTCAATATACTGCCATCACCTTCTCGGCAATTTTTGTATTATATTACACTGCTATTTATATGTTTGGAAAATTATCGAAAAGTGAAACCCTCAGATTAACCGCATTATTATTAGTATGTATTGCTTCGGCCTGTTTTTGGTCTGGGTTTGAGCAAGCTGGCTCATCACTGAATTTATTTGCGCGAGATTACACCGATAGAATGATAGGCAGTTTTGAAATACCACCAGCATGGATGGGTTCTGCTAATGCTTTTTTCATTATTATTTTATCGCCATTTTTTGCAGCTTTATGGATGAAACTAGGTCAAAAATTAGTGACTCCGGCATACGGTTTAAAATGTGCTATTGGTTTAATTATTATGGCCAGCGGTTTTATTATTATGTTTTTTGCCGCGCAATATGCGGCATCAGGACTAAAAGTAGCGCCTTACTGGCTTATAGCAACTTACTTTCTACATACCGTGGGTGAATTAATTCTTAGCCCAACCGCATTAAGTGCGGTTAGTAAGTTATCACCTAAGCGTTTTGCCGGACAAATGATGGGCGTGTTTGTTTTAACCTACTCTATTGGTAATATTATTTCAGGTTTACTAGCTGGAAGCTTTGATCCAAATAACGTTGAACAAATGCCATCACTGTATATTCAAATTAGTTTATTTAGTATTGGTATCGGTATCGTAATTTTATTACTTAGCCTTAAAACTCGATTTTGGGAATTACTCGCAGAGCAAGAAGATAAAGAAGAAAAAAGCTCGCCTCAAGTAGCCTAGCCAATAAGTTTCCTCTAACATATGCTTGTATGTTAGAGGATCCTCCCTCTATAGGGAGATAGTTAAAGCAACAATAAAGGCGATGTTATTTTGGACAGTAGAGTACAACTAAGAAAAGCCATTAGGCAAAAAAGATCATCATTAACACAGCAAGAACAAGCTAATGCTGCAGCACAACTACTCAACCAATTAACGTCTAATACCAACATACTTTCAGCACAACACATTGCTATTTATTTAGCTAACGATGGCGAGCTGAATACCTCTACTTTTATTGATTGGTGTTGGAAACACAATAAGCAGGTATATTTACCGGTAATTCATCCATTCAGTAAAGGTCATTTGTTATTTTTAGAGTACACTCCTACTACTCCAATGTTTAAAAACCGCTTTGGAATTTTAGAGCCTAAGCTCGATGTTCGTCTTATTCAACTCATACATAACATAGATATTATATTCACTCCTTTAGTTGCTTTTGACAATTCAGGCGCTCGCTTAGGTATGGGTGGTGGATTTTATGATAGAACATTACAAAAGTGGTTTGAGCAATATAAAGAAAATAAAAAAGCACGCCCTTACCCCATAGGATTAGCACACAACTGCCAGCGAGTTGAAGCTATACCCGTTGAACACTGGGACATTCCCATCCCCCAAATAATAACACCTACCCAAAACTACTTATTTAAATAAATCATACGAGCTAATCTCTCCTATCGCTTTCATTACGATAGTTGGTGTATAATCACGCGCACAAAAACTGTTCATTACTCACTCAATGTTGAAACAATTACATTCAGCATTAAGTGAATACTTTGTTTGCTCATATTTAAGGCCCATCATGACACAAGACGATATGAAGAAATCTGCGGCAATTAAAGCCCTAGACTTTATTAAAGATGACACAATTGTTGGTGTTGGAACCGGTTCAACTGTTAACCATTTTATTGATGCTTTAGCGACCATAAAAGATCGCATTATTGGTGCAGTATCAAGCTCTGAAGAGTCAACCAAACGTCTTCAAGCACACGGCATTGAGGTTTTTGATTTAAATAACGTTGACGGTATTGATGTATATGTAGATGGCGCCGATGAAATTAACTCGCACATGTACATGATTAAAGGTGGCGGTGCAGCACTCACACGAGAAAAAATTGTTGCAGCCGTAGCAAAAACCTTTGTATGCATTGCAGACAGTTCAAAACAAGTCAAAGTTTTAGGTAAATTTCCGTTACCTGTTGAAGTTATCCCAATGGCAAGAAGTTACGTTGCAAGAGAAATAGTTAAATTGGGTGGAGATCCTGTATACAGAAACGGCGTAGTAACCGATAACGGTAACGTAATTCTTGACGTGCATAACTTAGACATAATCGATCCAATAACATTAGAGAAAGAGCTTAATGCCTTGGTAGGCGTTGTAACTAATGGCCTTTTTGCCAACCGAGGTGCTGACACACTTATTATTGGTACACCTGAAGGCGCAAAAATAATAAATTAGTGCTTTAGAGTTTAAGCACTATATGCTAATTTACACATACGTTTGGACATCTAAACTTCCAAAACAAAACTTTAAATTTTGTTAGCCACTGGCTAAACCCATTCATTAAGAGAATTTAAATATCATGAGTACTAATTCACTCGCTAAAGAAAAGATTAAAATTTTATTGTTAGAAGGTGTACACGAAAGCGCGCTTGAAGAGTTGAAGTCGCAAGGCTACAACAATATAGAATATATAAAAACATCTTTATCGGAAGAAGATTTAATTGAAAAAATAGCTAAGGTTCACTTCATTGGTATTCGTTCACGTACTAACCTTAATGAAAAAGTACTTAGCCACGCTAAAAAACTTGTTGCTATTGGTTGTTTTTGTATTGGTACTAACCAAGTAGATACAAAAGCAGCGCAATCTTTAGGTATTCCAGTATTTAATGCTCCATTCTCAAATACTCGTTCAGTTGCTGAATTAGTACTAGGTGAAACCTTATTATTACTTCGTGGCATTCCAGAAAAAAGTGCACAAGCACACCGTGGCGAATGGAATAAATCAGCTGCGGGTTCATTTGAAGCACGCGGTAAAAGATTAGGTATTATTGGCTACGGTCACATAGGTATGCAGCTAGGTGTTTTAGCAGAAACTGTAGGTATGAAAGTTAAATTTTATGATGTTGAAACTAAATTACCACTAGGTAATGCAAGCCAAGCACCATCACTTAAATCATTACTACAAGAATGTGAAGTTATTAGTTTACATGTTCCTGAAAACCCACAAACTAAAAACATGTTTGGCGCCGAAGAAATAGCTAACATGAAAGATGGAGCAATATTAATCAACGCTTCTCGCGGTACGGTTGTAGATATAGACGCACTAGCTAAAGCTCTAGAAAGTAAAAAACTATCTGGCGCTGCTATCGATGTATTCCCTGTTGAACCTAAAGGTAACGACGAAGAATTCGTATCACCATTACGTGCTTTCGATAATGTTATTTTAACGCCACACATTGGCGGTAGCACAAAAGAAGCACAAGAAAATATTGGTTTAGAAGTAGCAAGTAAATTAGCTAAATACTCTGATAACGGTTCAACGTTATCGGCTGTTAATTTCCCTGAGGTATCATTACCAAGCCATGGTGGTAAAGGTAGAAGCAGACTTTTACATATACACCAGAACCAACCAGGTATTTTAAATAAAATTAACTTAGCCTTTACTCAATTAAATATAAATATTGCTGCTCAGTACTTACAAACAGACGATCAAATTGGTTACGTTGTAATAGATATTGAAACAGAAGACAGTGCTGTAGCCCTTAAAGAGCTTAAGAAAATTGAAGGTACAGTGAAAGCTAGAATACTTCACTAAAGGTACGTTATTGATACTCACTGTTACATGTGAATATTAAATACAAAAAAGGTAGACCAATGGTCTACCTTTTTTATTGCTTACTTTTTAATAAAATACAGAAATATATAAACTAATCTCTTAAAAAATAAAGTGCATACAAGCTAATGCCATTAGTCCTGCAACCACATCATCAATCATAATACCAAAGCCACCATGTACATACTTATCTAAATAAGAAATAGGCCAAGGTTTAACAATATCAAATATACGAAACAGCACAAAACCAACAAGAATACTTTGCCAGCTAATAGGCACTAAAAACATAGTAATTAAATAACCTGCTATTTCATCCCAAACAATAGCGCCATGGTCATGCACACCAACATCTTCAGCTGTTTTTCCACAAATATAAATACCAGCGATACACACAACTAATACCGCTAAGGAATAAAACAAAGGAGTAAGTAAAGCAAATAAAAGAAAAACAGGAATAGCAGCCAAAGTACCAAATGTACCTGGCGCCTTAGGACTTAAACCACTACCAAAACCTAAGGCTAAAAAATGAATAGGATTCGATAAAGTAAATTTAACTACGGGTTTATTCATATTTAAGCTTCAGACTTAGCAAAATGTTCAAAACCATGAGCATTTAACGTAATCGCTTCACCATCTAAAACCGTTGTAATTTTTTCAGTGCCATTTAATTGTCCAATACACGTGGTAGGAATGCCCATATTTGACAACGCAGTTGCCATTCCAACCTTATTATCTTCAGACACAGAAAACAGCAACTCATAATCGTCACCCCCACTAAGAGCTAATGCTATTGCTTTATCTCTTCCTAATGTTTCGCGCATTACCGTTGAAATAGGAATATTCTCTAAATTCAATTTGGCACCAACTTTTGACGCCTTACAAATATGCCCTAAGTCTGAAATAAGGCCGTCAGATATATCGATTGCAGAAGTTGCATAATCTCTTAATGCTTGCCCGGCCAAAACGCGAGGCTTAGGGTAATCTAACTGTTCAAACACTTTACCTTTATCAGCCTCTACCAGATCAACTTTACCTTGAAGGTTTTTAAGCGCTAATGCGGCATCGCCCAATTCACCAGTAACATAAAGCCAATCACCCGCCTTAGCGTTAGAGCGAGTAATAAATTTATCTTTGGGTGCTAAACCTTGAGCAGTAACCGTAATACTTAAAGGCCCTTGAGTGGTGTCTCCACCAATAAGCTGAACATTATAAAATTCACATAACTCAAAAATCCCAGCACAAAACTCTGATAACCATTGTTCATCAACTTCAGGTAATGTTAATGCTAACGAGATCCATGTAGGCTCTGCGCCCATTGCCGCTAAATCAGATAAATTAACAGCAATAGCCTTATGGCCAATAGCTTTTGGTGATGTATTTACAGGAAAATGAACACCAGCTACTAAAGTATCTGTAGTTACAGCAATAAGCTGATGTTCTGCCGGAGCTAACAAGGCACAATCATCGCCAATACCTAAAATAACATCTTTGCGTTTAACTATTTGCTCTGAGAAATAATGCTTAATTAAATCAAATTCTTTCATAGGGGAATATTCAGTTTTGATTATTTGATGTGTCACAAAAACACATCAAATAATTGAGTAGGCTTAAAGTGTGTTGATTAAAACTACAGAAAGTAGACTTTACTCACTAAGCTTCTTTACGGATTAGTTTAACGGCCTTATCTAAAACACCATTAACAAACTTGTGGCTGTCGTCTGCAGCAAAAGATTTAGCGAGTTCAATGGCTTCATTGATCACAACTTTGTATGGAACATCTAAACATTCCTTTAATTCAAAAATAGCCACTCTGAGAACCGCTTTTTCAACATGATCAACATCATCTATAGGTCTATCAACATGTGGCGAAATAAGTAAATCCAACTCACTTGCTGATGATGTTACACCGCGAAATAACTGCTGAAAAAAAGGAATATCAAAACGACGAGCACCATTATCCACTAAAAAGTTGGTTTCGATATCATTAACTGCATTTTGACTTAACTGCCAAGAGTAAACAGCTTGAACAGCTAACTCTCTGGCTTTTCTTCTAGGTGATGGTTTCACTCGTATTTCCAAATATAAAATTAAACTTACTAACTAACGTTAAATAAACAGTAGAACCTATAATAATTCTAAAACATTAATCATTTCTAAAGCACTTAATGCAGCTTCAGCACCTTTGTTGCCTACTTTAAGGCCTGCTCTATCAATGGCTTGTTCGATTGTATCGGTAGTAATTACACCAAACGCTACAGGTAATGTATATTCCATAGCAACTTGCGCTAGGCCTTTATTACACTCACCAGCGACAAAATCGAAATGTGGAGTACCACCACGAATAACCGCGCCAATAGCAATAATAGCGTCGAAGCCACCTTTTTGAGCAACACGCTTAGCTGCTACAGGTAATTCATACGCACCAGGTACACGAATAACTGTAATATCGCTATCCGCAACATTACCATGACGTTTAAGTGCATCAACCGCACCTTCTAATAAACTCTCAACAACAAAACTGTTAAAACGAGAAACAACAATGGCAACTTTTTTGCCTTTAGCATCGAAATTAGCTTCAATTACATTCATGGAAATAACCTCTCGGTAAAAAATTGACGCGATTCTATCAAAAAATGGAAGATTTAGGTACTTCTTTGTTAATCTTTTATAGATAATTCAAATGTATAATTAAAGACTAATGGATAAAAGGATAAAAAAATTCAATAGTCATAGCTCACAGTCTAAACCATAGAAAAAACAACATAAAAACAATAAAAATCAAACACTAAGAAAATAGATAATTTAAAACTCCACTTTGATTATTGCTATAACTTGCAGAAAACAATCTCACAAAGTTAAAAATTACCTACGCTTATTTTATAGAATACCCAATTTTTTTATTTAAGAGCATTTAATAAAAACATTCTCATTAACTCCGTAGCAAAAAAATATACTAACTTTTTTAAATACTTTTCTTATTAAATAAGACTTCGTCCTTTTTAATAAGGCTTTACAGTGCAGTTTGCTCTCCTTATAATATTCAATGCTAGTAACTTCCTTAATATAAATAAGTGTATGATTTGTGATAAATAAAAACGATAACGAAAGGCTCTCTGATTCATTCGTTCCCCCAAAAAGCCAAGGCCTCCCTAAAACAACTGAATTTACATTTACTGAACTGATATTATCTATTTGGGAAGGCAAAATATTCATTATATTCGTTTGCACTATATTTGCAGTTGCCTCCGTGACTATAGCCTTATCAATGCCTAACATTTATAAGGCGTCAGCTTTAATGGCGCCTGTTAGCTCGGAAGGAGGAGCAGGCGGCTTAGCTGGGTTAGCCAGTAAATTTGGTGGATTAGCAGGTATAGCAGGCATTAATATAGGCGGTGGAGATACAACAGATAAGACTAGTCTCGCACTGGAAATCATTAAAACAAGAGCTTTTATTGAGAGCTTTATTGATAGGCATCAATTAACTGTTCCCATCATGGCAGCAAAGAAGTGGGACTACGCATTAAATCAATTAATTTATGATGAAGATGTCTACGATAGCAAACAGAATAAATGGATCAGGCAAGTAGAATTACCTAAAAAGGCAAAACCTTCCCCATGGGAAACATATACCGAATTCACTAAGTTGCTTTCCGTTTCACAATCTAAATTAACTTCAATGATTACTATAGAAATAGAATATTACTCCCCACACATGGCTAAACAGTGGCTTTCTTGGCTTATCTCCGATATAAATAATTTTATGCGTGAACAGGATAAAGTAGAAGCTCAAAATTCAATAAATTACTTAACTAAAAAATTAGATAATATTAAGAATAGTAATATGGAAAACATTTTCTATCAATTAATAGAAGAACAGACAAAAAACATGATGCTCATAGAAGTGAAGCCGGAGTACGTATTGAAAACAATACAACCACCACAAGTTCCTGATGAAAAAGCAAAACCTGCACGAGCACTTATTGTTATTCTAGGTACATTACTAGGGGGAATACTTTCTTTACTTATTGTCTTATTTCGCTTTTTTTCCAAAAAAGCAGATAATGAAAAATCAATTAAAGATAAAAAAAATGAAAAATCAATAACTTAATGTCACATAATATTATACTTACCATTATCAATATTAATGATTTACTGATTTCTCACACCAAACACTTTAATCACCATTATCTCTAACATTCTTTATAAGGTTAATTAATTGGCTTATTTATCACAAAAAATTTTAAAATCAATGGGCTTTGCCTATTTAGGTGATAATGTAAAAATTAGCGATAAGGCAAGTATTTACAATTGTGAATCTGTTTCAATAAATGATAACTCCAGAGTCGATGACTTTTGTATATTATCGGGAAAAATTACTATAGGTAAATACTGTCACATTACTCCTTACTGTTTAATTGCAGGAGGAAAACTTGGAGTTGAAATAGATGACTTTTCAACTTTAGCTTACAGGGTGAATGTTTTCTCTCAGAGCGATGATTACTCAGGCAGTACAATGGTAAACAGCCTTATACCTGTACAATTTAAAAATGAACAATTTACCAAAATCAGTATAGGTAAACATGTAATTATTGGTACTGCCTCAACTATTATGCCTGGAGCTAATATTGCAGATGGTTGCTCAATTGGAGCCATGACTTTACTTAATAAAAGCACAAAACCATGGGGAATTTATATTGGTATTCCTGCAAAACGTATAAAAGAGCGTAATAAAGAAATTCTAAAACTTGAAAAAAAATTTTTAATGGAAAAAAACAATGATCCCATTTAATAAGCCACCTTATACTGGTAATGAAGAACAATATTTATTAGAAGCAGCAAGAAGTAATGCTATGGCTGGGGATGGTCACTTTTCTAAAAAATGTGAAAAATGGTTTGAGCAGCATTTTAATGTAACTAAGTGCTTATTAACGCCTAACTGCACTCAAGCGCTAGAAATGGCTGCGATTTTACTTGACATACAACCAGGTGATGAAGTCATCATGCCTAGTTACACCTTTGTCAGTACAGCAAATGCATTCGTTCTTCGAGGAGCAAAAGTCATTTTTGTTGATATACGTAAAGATACAATGAATATTGACGAAAAAAAAATATCTTCTGCAATTACCAACAAAACAAAAGCCATCGTTGTAGTTCATTATGCAGGTATAGCCTGTGAAATGGATACCATCATGGACATAGCTAAAGCTAATAATCTGTTTGTAGTTGAAGATGCAGCTCAAGGAGTTATGAGTAGCTATAAAGGGAAAAGCTTAGGTACCATAGGCCATTTAGGAGCCTACAGTTTTCATGAAACTAAAAACTATACTAGCGGTGGCGAAGGTGGGCTATTGCTAATTAATGACAGTTTATTTACTGAACGAGCTGAAGTTATCAGAGAAAAAGGCACAAACAGAAGTAAATTCTTTAGAGGAATGATTGATAAATACTCATGGGTAGATGTAGGTAGCAGTTATTTGCCAAGCGAATTACAAGCAGCATACCTTTGGGGACAATTAGAAAATGCCGATACTATCAATAAGAAACGTTTAAGCCTTTGGGAACGTTACTTATCAAATTTAAGCTCTTTACAAAAATCAGATGATTTAGCATTACCTTTCATCCCTAATAGCTGTATACATAATGCACATATGTTTTACGTAAAAGTAAAAGACATTAATACTCGCTCTCATTTTATCTCTTATTTGAAAAAACAAAATATTACTTCAGTATTTCATTATATTCCATTGCATTCAGCAGAAGCGGGGCTTAAATACGGCTCTTTTTCAGGAAAAGATGAATACACGACAACTGAAAGTGAAAGAGTTATTAGGCTACCTATGTACTTCAGCTTATCACTAGATGATGTAGATAATATTTGTAATCATATTCACAATTTTTTTAAATAATAGAGTTTTTTGTGCATATAAAAAAGTCACTTGTGATCACTTATTCAGCCCAAATATATTCTACAATTATAACTCTGGCGCTAACGCCCCTCCTTATATCTTTTGTTGGGGCCGAGGGCTTTGGATTAATTGGATTTTATCTAATATTACAAACATGGTTACAGATTTTTGATGCAGGGATTAGTGGAACACTTTCAAGACAAATAGCACTATCAAAAAACTGTAGGTTATCCCTTAATAGTTTTCTCAAAAATTTTTATAAAATTTATACACTTTTCGCTATTATATCAGTCATCATTTTCTTAATAGGTACGTACACTGCAGAAACCTTTTCTAAACATTGGTTTGAAACCTCGCTTTCAATTGATGTAGTTTCTTTTTGTATAAAATCTATGATGGTTTCACTGAGCTTCAAGTATCTTAGTGGACCATTACGAAGCGGTTTAATTGGTTTAGAGTTCCATGGCCTTCTCGGTATATTCAACCTTTTCTTTACAACATTACGATACCCTGTTGGGCTATTAATCCTTTATTTATATGATAACTCATTAAAAGCATACTTTTCATATCAAGCCGTTATTGCCATTCTTGAATGGCTAGCGCTGCAAGTACTCTTTTATATAAAGTCTAAACAGACAATAAACAATGCAAAAGTATCAGCAAAGCCAATCACGTCTTCCATAAAAACTTTACTCGTTCTCTCTACCCAACTATCTATTCTGTCTATATTATGGGTACTCGTATCACAAATAGACAAACTATTATTGTCTGGAGCAATGTCATTAGAACTGTTTGGTTATTACTCATTAGCCGTAACTATTACAGGAGTTATATTCACACTAAACATGCCTATAAACCAAGTATTAATGCCACGACTAACCTCTTTGATAGCAAATAATAATAATAAAAAATACAGTGAGCTTTTGATTAATGCATCATTATTTTCCGCCGTTTTATTTATTCCTTTTGCTGTATTTATATCATTCTTTGGTAAAGAATTAGTATGGGCATGGACCGGTGATATAAAAGCGGCTGAAAATGCATCTCATTATATTATATGGCTAGCCATTGGAAATGTAGCAGCTGTATTGGTAAATTTTGCATTTCTATTGCAATTTACCTTAAAAAATTTAAAGAAGCATTTAATTGCATATATCATATATAGTGTAATTGTAATCCCCATTACCTTTCTTGTTGTAAAAAACCAGCCTGGCGAAGGTACAGCTATATTTTGGATGCTACATAACTGCTTATTTTTAATTTTATGGGGCGGATATACTTTCAAATTTTACTTAACTAGATACTTTAGCACCGTATTAATTCCTGCTATCATTATAGTCTCAGCAGCTTCATTGGGAATACAAGCTAGTTTTCACACTATTATTGAACACTTAAACCTTGAGAGGTTAGAGTTATTCTTCCTTCTAGCTACTGTAGGATTACTATGTGTTAGTATTCTAATATTATCAATCTGGTTATTAAAAAGTCGCATAACGACTATTGTTCACAATATATCATTGGTTACAGAGAAGTAATTTACCCTAAATGCAAAAATTTATCATATTTTCGCCACCGTACAATGAAAAAAGTGGTGGAATTGTCGTTTTACACAAGCTGTGTCATTTATTAAATGAGTTAGGACATGATGCTAGACTCTACCCACATAATGAACAATTCATTATT
Source organism: Pseudocolwellia agarivorans (assembly GCF_002000085.1). Lineage (GTDB taxonomy): Bacteria > Pseudomonadota > Gammaproteobacteria > Enterobacterales > Alteromonadaceae > Pseudocolwellia > Pseudocolwellia agarivorans. The sequence goes on along the minus strand of NZ_MUZU01000004.1, from coordinate 226,317 downwards.
GATAAAAATAATTTTTTTAAAACTCTTATAGTTTTTTTAAAATTTGAAATAAAAGCATTATTTAAAGGTTATAAGACCAATAGTAGTTTAAATACTCCAATAATGAATCCTCAAAAAAAACCAAAAATAAGTGATGATACTATTGTAATTTATTCTGAATTAGTTTTAGGCAATCCACTTAAAGCTAAGAATGTTGTAAGATGGTTATTACATCAACCAGGTTTTCATACAGGAAAAGTTATGTATAACCCTGGAGAATTACTATTCAAATTTAATAGTGCTATAGATGATTTCAACTATCCGGGGTCTAAAACGTCAACACAAGAGCTAAAAGTAATCCACTACCCTTTAGAGCACTACAATCTTGAAGAATTACCTGCTAAAAAGAAAGGGGTTGCTTACTGTATTCGTAAAGGGAAACATAAAAAACTAGTTCATGATCTTTCCAGCTCAACTTTAATAGATAACTTATCTCACAAAGAGGTGGCAAAAGTATTTAAAAAATCTAAACAATTTATCTCTTATGATACTTATACAGCATATTCTATATTTGCCGTGCTATGTGGTTGTGAATCAATAGTTATACCAGATAAAAACACAAGCGAAACAGAATGGTACCCAAAAGAAACGGATCGTTATGGTATAGCTTATGGCTTTGAAAATATTGAAAAAGCAAATTCAACAGCACATCTTGTTAAGCAACATATTACTAATGAAGAACAAAAATCTTTAAATAATGTAAAGCTTTGTGTAGATGAAATAAACCATTATTTTTTTAATACTTAATAATGAAACTCCCGAATATAAAAAAAAATGGTTTATTTTATCTTTTAACACTCCTAGTTTTAAGTTTACTTTTAAAAGATTTTTTCAAGATAATGACCCATTTTATCCCTGTTAATATTAATTATATATTCTTACCCTTATACACTATGTTTTTTTTATTATGTTTAGGGCATATATATTTAAGAAAGCAAATTTCAATGTTAGCTTTTTTGTTAATTGTTTTTTTTACTTGGAACAACGTTTCATTTATTTTGTATTACCTTTTTGATAACTCATATAATTACACCTTTTTTAATCTCGTCATCGCACTGTTTTTTCAAGGTATCATTCCAATAACACTAATACTTTTAGCTTATTTACATCCAGATAAAATGTTTAATGCGGTTAAACAATCAAATTTAATCTTGAGCGTATTTACTATAATAATGACAACCTTATTATTCATTTCTTTTATTATTAACCCCAAAGAAGTCACTGATTTTTTTGTAGTACTTATGAAAAACGATCTCATAGTAAATCCTATACAGACACATAAAGGAGGTACTCAGTTAAGATTCAGTAGTATTTTTTATTCTGCTTATTCTTTAGCTCTTTATTGTAATGTTATGATAGTGTTTGCTTTATTTTATATAAAAAGCTCAATAAAAAAAATACTGATGTTACTTATTATTATTCCTTTACTAATTATGACTTTTAATCGTAATGGAATTGCAGTAGCAGCAATTAGTATTTCGGCGTACTTCTGTTGGCGTTTTCTAACCCCCTTTTTTATATATTATATATCAACAATAATAATATGCATTGTCATTGGTGTGCTATTAACTCCATTAGTTCTAAATATAATTGATTATGGATTTGGTCATTCATCTACTGCAGGTATATTTACAAAACTGAGTACTTTAGGTGTAAGATTTAACGCATGGGTTGACTTTTTAAGTCCTAATAACTTCCTTGAATTACTTATTGGAAAAGGGTTCGTTCAAGGGTTAGCCCAAACGACTTTTTATCTTGATAATGGGTTTTACTATTTTATCAGCCAAAACGGTGTTTTTTGGCTATTACTCTTTTTTATTATTGTAGCTATATCGTTTATAAAATTAAAATGGATATACAATAAGTCCCCTGATAATGAAACGGCAGCCTGCCTAACACTATTTATAGGTGGATTATTTGCAATGATATTAAATAACTCGTTTTATGAAAATATATTCTTGATTTTTTATTGGTCATTCCCCTTACTGTTAGTATTCAAAACAGAGTATAATAACAAAAATATTTTCGGATTCTACACAAAGGTATAGTAGTCATTGCTTCAAAATGCCCCCAACATTAATATGTCAAAAAATATAGCCGCAGCAACTCTTACTTATGGTGATAGACTCAATTTCCTTTTTCAATCTATAGATCGATTACTTGAACAAAAATTTATCCATATTTATGTTTACTGCAATGGTATATCACTTACCAATTATCAAAAATTACGAGAAAAATATAAGCAGCCACAATTGTTTTTTTTATATTCTGAAGAAAACTTAGGTTCAGCTGGCGGCTACAGTGAATTACTGCAATACATAGTACAGCATGATAACGCTGAATATATTTTATTACTTGATGATGACAATCTTGTTCCTGTAGATTGCTATGAAACAATATCAAACTTAACTATAAACAATGATGAGTTATATTACTTTCATAGACCTGACCGGACATTACCCAAAATAGCCAGTGAGTTAAAAAAACCAGAACATGTACTAGGTAGCCCTAATTCATTTCTAGGGCGTGATTTGTTTTCGTTAATAAGAAAAGAGTCAGCTTCATACCTTGGCGATTTAGCTGCAGCTCCATATGGTGGTCTTTTACTCAGTAGAGAAGCATTAAGTACAGGAGTACTCCCAATAAAAGAACTCTATCTATATGCTGATGATTATGAATATACCTACCGACTAGTATCTCAATATAGCTTTAAAATTATTTTCTCTGAAGCTCTCTTAATAGAAGATCTTGAGAAAAGTTTTCATTTACATAAAGGTATAAAGCTATTAAATAATAGATACAGTAACGCATCAGACTTACAACTTTATTACTCCGTTAGAAATAACACTTGGTTAGGCTTAAAGCGTAATCAATCAAAAGTCCTATATATGTTAAACATCGCGGTCTTTAGTACTATTTTTTCTTTACAATTTATTTTTTCATTGAAATTAAAAAAAACCAAAATATTTATCAAAGCTATTCGTGACGGTTTCACATTAAACAAAACGATTAACAATTAATTCAATACATATTTAAAATAAAAAGGCTCTAACTTAGCTCTAAAGTTCTACTTGCGTGCGCCTTATTCATGCACATTAAGAGCTAATATAGCCAAATACATATGTATAGCTATACAACCCACATAGGAGCAGTATCATTGGTAAGTTTATATTTAAATTACCTCGTTGAACATAAAAACAGGCGGCCTCATAATGAAAATTAATTTACTCATAGCTCCCTACAGAGATGCCTATTTTCATGAGGAATTTGGACCCGCTGTACGTGACTTACAATTTATAGAGACACTCGCAAAACTTAACGACATACACTCTATTACAGTACTAAATAGACCTGTATCAATTTTAGAACGCCTTCTATTAAAAAAAACGCGCCCTAAAAAAATAAATATAACTAAAATCAATACATACGATGCCACTTCAAAAGACCTATTAGGTGCAATTAAAGGACGTAGTTGGGCGGAAGATGTATATGCTGAAGTTATTAATAAGCACCTTGTAGAAAGTAAATCACAACAATGTATTAATGTCTTTCTTGACTTCTTACCTATTGGTACTTTTAACCCTGCACAATTAAATGGATGGCTATATTGGTACGACTTTATTGATAATTTCAAGAAACATAATCGCTTTACCTCTAATGAAAAACAACTAGTGCAAAAAAAATATCACTTTATTGCTAAGTTCGCTAACTTTATCAGTGGGGTCTCTGATGTTTGCTTAGAAGTCAACAGCCCGTATAAAACCCCCAACACCCAAGTTATATCAAATAAAATTTTTAATAACGTTATTGAAAACATTGATAAAAAACAAAAAAAAACTGATTACGACTTTGGTTTTATAGGTTTTATAACTGATAAATTTGATCTTAAGTTTGTAAAAGAAATAGCAAAAACATACACCGTAGCTATTTACGGTCAAATTATGGATAAAAGAATTGGTAATGAATTATCCTCAATAAAAAATATAACTACATTCGGTAAATTTGCCTATAAGGATGTGCCACAAATATGCCAAACGTTTAAAGTTGGTCTATTACCTTATTTAGCAGAAAAAAGTCATGACGGTTCCCCGCTAAAGCTTTATGAATATATGAAATATAACATCCCTTGCTTAACATCTATAGACTACGAAATAATAGATAGTCGATTCATAAGAAATTATAATACAAGCCAAAGATTACAAGAAGATATTAAAGACATGTATGCAGTGTCTGGTAATAAATTAATATCTGATACCATTCAAGATGATTGGAAGTTAGATGTTAGTTTACAAAACGTTCTAGACCAACTAATACAATCGAATAATAGAGAATAAATATGAGCCATATCGCAATTATTGGTACTGTCGGAGTACCTGCATGTTACGGCGGCTTTGAAACGCTAGTAGAAAACTTACTCGATGAAAAAGACAATGAACATAATATAACCGTATATTGTTCAAGTAAATCATATAACAAACAAACGAGCAAATATAAAAATGCACATTTGCATTTTATCCCTCTCAAAGCAAATGGTGTGCAAAGTATGCCGTATGATATTTGGTCATTATTGCATGCTATTTACACAGGAGCTGATAAAGTACTTATTTTAGGTGTATCAGGGTGTATTTGCTTGCCGTTTATTCGGTTATTTTCGAAGGTTAAAATAGTAACAAACATTGATGGCTTAGAATGGCGCAGAGGCAAATGGAATAAATTTGCAAAAAACTTACTAAAATATTCTGAAAGGCTAGCAGTAAAATATTCTGATACTATAATTGCAGACAATCAGGCCATAGCTAATTATGTCACTGATGAATATGGCGTAATACCAGAAGTTATAGCCTATGGTGGCGATCATGCGATAACATCAGCATTATCAATTATTGATAATGACTACGCTATGGCATTATGTAGAATTGAACCTGAAAATAATATTGAAATGATTTTAGAAAGCTTTAGTCAAACCAATAAAAACCTTAAATTTATTGGTAATTGGGATAATAGTGATTTTGGTAAAAAGATGAAAGTGAAATACCAAACTTTCAAAAACATCGAGATGCTCTCTCCCGTATATGACCTAACAACATTATTTGAAATCAGACAAAAGTGCTCTTTTTATGTTCATGGCCATTCAGCTGGTGGAACAAACCCTTCTCTTGTTGAAATGATGCACTTTAACAAAACAATATTAGCCTTTGATTGTAATTATAATAAGGCTAGCACCGAAAATAGTGCTCACTATTTCTCTAATGTTGATGATCTAGTCGCGCTTATTAACCAGTCAGACACAGTCGATAATGCTGAAAATATGCTAAAAATAGCTGAACGTCGCTACACATGGAAGATAGTTAAACAGCAATATTTAAATTTATTGAACTAAAATTTTATTAAATAAGGTATTAATTAATGCGTAAAGGAATAATTTTAGCTGGTGGAAGCGGAACTCGTCTCTACCCATTAACCAAGGTTGTTAGTAAACAACTAATGCCTGTTTACGATAAGCCTATGATTTATTACCCTCTTGCAACATTAATGCAAGCAGGAATTCGAGAGATTTTAGTAATTTCTACACCTGAAGAAATTCACAGGTATGAAAACCTACTAGGTAATGGTGACTCTTTTGGTATTCATATTACCTACGCTATACAGCCAAGTCCGGATGGACTAGCACAGGCTTTCTTAATTGCTGAAGATTTTTTAGATGGTCAATCTGCAGCACTAGTATTAGGTGACAACATGTTCTATGGACATGATTTATCTAAATCTTTACAAAATGCTTCCAAACAAACATCTGGAGCTACAATTTTTGGTTACCATGTATCAAACCCTAGATCTTATGGTGTTGTTGAATTTAATGAAGCAGGTACGGCTATTTCTATAGAAGAAAAACCTTTAGTACCTAAATCAAATTACGCTGTACCGGGTTTATATTTCTTTGATAATAAAGTCGTTGAATTAACAAAAAATGTGCAACCTTCAGCTCGCGGTGAATTAGAAATTACTGATGTAATAGAGCAGTACTTACAAGCAGAAGAATTAAAAGTAGAAATAATGAGTCGCGGTACAGCTTGGTTAGATACAGGAACCCACGATGATTTATTGGCTGCCGCACAATTCATTGCTACTGTAGAGAAAAGACAAGGACTCAAAATTAATTGTCCTGAAGAAATAGCTTTTCGTAATGGCTGGATCTCTGAAGAAAAGTTACGAGAAATCGCTGAGCCATTACGAAAAAGTGGCTACGGTGAATATTTATTAAATCTACTTGAAGAGAAAATATTTTAGTGAATATTATTAATACAACTATTCCTGATTTAAAAATACTCGAACCAAAAGTATTTGGTGACAACCGAGGTTTTTTTCTTGAAACCTTTCGTAGCGACTGGTTTAAAGAACATATAGCCGATGTTACTTTTGTACAAGACAATCATAGCAAATCTTCACATGGCATATTACGCGGTATGCACTATCAGCTAAAACAAGCACAAGGTAAATTAGTACGAGTAATTTCAGGCGAAGTATACGATGTCGCCATTGATATGAGAAAAAACAGTTCTAGTTTTGGCCAAGCTTTTGGTACATATTTATCAGCCGAAAACAAAAGACAAATGTGGATACCTGCAGGATTTGCGCATGGCTTTTTTGTTACTTCTGAATCAGCTGAGTTTGTGTACAAATGTACAGATTATTATGCACCTGAATATGAAGAAAGTGTGCTATGGAACGATCCTGATTTGGCTATTGATTGGCCTATTCCAGAAGGAGAGAGCCCAATACTTTCAGCAAAAGACAAAGCAGGTAAACAATTTAAAAATGCTAAATACTTTCTATAGTATTACGCTTAAATAAATTAAAAGTAGAATTATATTATGAGTAAAAGAATTTTTGTAACAGGTGGAGCAGGTTTTATTGGCTCCGCCCTCATTCGCTATTTAATAAATGAAACAAATAGCATAGTAATGAATTTTGATAAATTAACTTATGCCGGTAATTTAGAGTCATTAAAATCAATTGAAGATAACGAACGTTATCACTTTGTTCAAGGTGATATTTGTGATCAAATCCTTGTTACTAAAACCTTAAAAGAGTTTAAACCTGACTACATAATGCATTTAGCTGCAGAAAGCCATGTTGACCGCTCTATTGATGGTCCAGGTGAGTTTATTCAAACTAACATTGTAGGTACTTATGCTCTTTTAGAGGCCGCGAGGAGTTACTTTTCGACACTCAATGATGAAACTAAACAAGGTTTTAGATTTCATCACATCTCAACGGATGAAGTTTATGGTGACTTAGGCAAAACAGGCTTATTCACCGAAAAAACATCTTACGACCCTAGCTCGCCTTATTCGGCTTCAAAAGCTGCCTCTGATCATCTCGTTAGAGCATGGTGTAGAACATTTAATTTACCTGTAGTGGTAACTAATTGCTCAAATAATTATGGCCCTTATCATTTCCCAGAAAAGCTTATACCATTAATTATTTTAAATGCACTTGATGGAAAGAAACTCCCTATTTACGGTGATGGTAAGCAGGTGCGAGACTGGCTATATGTAGAAGACCACGCCAAAGCACTATTTTGTGTCGTTGAAACCGGTAAAATTGGCGAAACCTATAATATAGGTGGCTTTAACGAAAAACAAAATATTGAAGTGGTTAATACCCTTTGCAACCACCTAAATGACCTAGTTGAAAATAAGCCAGATGGTATTACAGATTTTAATCAATTAATTACCTATGTTGCTGACCGACCAGGTCATGACGTACGTTACGCCATTGATGCCAATAAAATAAGCTCAGAGTTGGGCTGGAAGCCAGAAGAAACTTTTACCTCAGGTATGAAAAAAACTGTCGAATGGTATCTTGCAAACCTTGAATGGTGTAAACATGTTCAAGATGGTAGTTATCAACGAGAAAGATTAGGTAACTAAACGGCATAATCAGCTAATTATTAAGGCAGCATTTATGCTGCCTTTTTTAGGACAAATAAAATGAAAGTATTAATTATTGGCAAAAGTGGCCAATTAGCAAATGAACTAACGTCTAACAAACCAACAGGTATTGAGCATCTCTGTTTAGGCAGAAGCGATATTGACGTTAGTGATGTAACATCTCTAGAAAAAGCTATTAATACTTATAAACCTAAAGTTATTATTAATGCATCAGCTTATACCGCAGTAGATAAGGCTGAAACAGACAGCAATGCAGCTTATTTATTAAATCAACAAGCAGTAGAAAATCTTGCCATTATTGCCAAGAAAAGCAATACAAGATTAATACATGTTTCTACCGATTTCGTTTTTGATGGTAAAAAGAACAAAGCCTACAACGTTGACGACAAAACTAATCCTTGTAGCATATATGGCGCATCAAAATTAGCTGGTGAGCAAGCTATCACAACGCACTACTCTGAAAATAGTGCCATTGTTAGAACCTCTTGGTTATATTCATCTCATGGTAATAATTTTGTTAAAACCATGCTGAGATTGATGCAAGAAAAAGAAGAGCTTGGCGTAGTTTGTGATCAAATTGGTTGCCCTACCTATGCCGAAGGTCTGGCTAAATTTTTATGGAAGCTTACTAAAAAAGAAACCATTAGCCCTATTTATCATTGGAGTGACTACGGTGTTGCCTCCTGGTATGACTTTGCTGTTGCAATACAAGAGATCGCTTTTAATAATAAATTACTATCAAAAAAAATCCCAATTAAACCTATCCCTGCTAGTAGTTACCCAACACCAGCAACAAGACCAATTTTCAGCTTATTAAATGCTAGTAATTCTTATCCTATTGAACCAAGCAAACATTGGACTAGACATTTAACAGAGTGTATTAAAAAGTTGAACTATAAAGCCTCGTCCCGCTCTTTATAAAAACAAAAAATAACACTTTGAAATTAAAAACTTATCTTCTCATCTAATGTAAATGTAAATCTAAATGTAAATGTAAATGTAAATGTAAATGTAAAAACCATAACATTCGATGGTTGTTACTGATATAATCCACCCAAATAAAAATGGACTTATATTTGGATGGAATATTTTGAACAAACTACTACTTAGTATTTATTTAGCAATAACTTTTCTTTTATCCGCTTGTGGCGGCAGCAGTGGAGATGACAAACCTGCATCGGAACCTATTCCTGCACCTGTAATATCAAGTTTTACTGCTTCAATGAGCGAAATAACAATCGGTGAAGAAGTAAAATTAACAGCTGTGTTTAGCAATGGTCAAGGCACGATAGATCTCGGTATTGGTAATATTACTTCTGGAGGTTCTAAAGCAGTAAGACCTAACAATACTACTACCTACACCTTGACTGTTGAGAATGCAGCAGGTGTCAAAGCCAGCACTCCTTTAACAATTGAAATTGTGCCGTTAAGAATCATCGATATTATCCACCCAAGAGACGATGAATCTGTAAATGATGATACCTATATACAATTGAAAGTTATTTCGCATGATCCCCTTAGAAGAGTTACAGCTGAAGTTGAAAGTCACAGTGCAATAATAAGCAATAGAAGTACGAATAATAATAATAATGATATATTAGTTTCAGGTTATCTCCCCTTAACTAGTTTGCCTAATGGTAATTACACGCTCAATATTATCGCTGAAGATATATTTAATATAACCTCGACCGCTACCAAACAAATAACCATCGACAACCTTCCTGTTATTAGCATTAAAGCACCCCAGGATGATGACTTTGTTAATACCCAACCCCTCTTTGATATAAGTTGTGCTGAAGAAAGCTCAGGTGATTGTCAAATAACAATAAAGCACGAAGACACTATATTAGCTTCATCAACCAATCAACTTAACCAGACAATTGATTTATCTAACTTTAGCAGCGAAAAGGTCTCGTTAACGATTGAGGTTACAAATAATACAGGTCAAGTAGCCACAAAAATAATCTCCCTTTTTGTTAGCGAAGATGCTGTGAATGTGACGTTAGTAAAAAAATTCACAGGAGATGTGCTAGATTTTGACGGACAAAGAGCACTAATTAAAGAAGAATTAACCTCAAACGGTTTAGATGTTAACGAATTACATATCGCGGAGTTAACCACCGATAACATTGAGAGCATCGATGTACCAGGGCTTTATAGAGTGAAAACATCGGGTGCATATTTATCAGTTAGAGGGAATTATTTAACACCTAGAGGTGCTGTTTTTGAAACAGAGTACAATACATCATTCGATTGGAATAACAATGAACTCTATCCATTAGGAGCGACCTCACCTGTACAAACTGCTGGGGATTATGCCGTATTTTGTGTGGATGACATGCTATATAGAAGAACACTATCCACCCAAACCAATACGGTTATAGATACAGACCCACGTTGTACTTACGACATTGCTAATAATGGAACCATCGTAGCAAGTGGCATAGGCCATTGGGGTATAAGAGACACCCCAGGTATATTATTATATAAAAATGATCAGCCGACACTTATCACCAATGATAGCGAGCAACCTGTCATAAATAAAACAGGCACAGCATTTCTTTCAGTTAAAATTATGCACACCGGAATTGGAGAACGTTATCAAATGATATTGCATGATGGCGATAATGTACTATTCGAGAGTGAGTCTGCCCTGTACGGTTATGGCGGTCAAAGAGACACTAACCATCCTGGAAAAATTAAATACAAAATAAATAATAATTGGATAATATATGCATCACCAGTAAATTTCGTAAGTCGCTCTCCTAGTGGTGAGATAAAACAAAGAACATCTTTTACTTATGATGGACGCTATGGTTCTCCATCTTTATCATTAGAAGCACTTGCTGATAACGGCGATGTTATGTTTTCATTTGGTAACAAGCGTTATTTTAGTAAAGCCGATGGGCAATTAACCACCTTAGGCGCAAGTGTAGGTAAAAGTATGTATATTAACGATACTTGGTATCTAGTAGTCGATAATGCGATATACACTTTTACACCCGCTCCTTAATAAGTACAATACTTGATAGGTAACACTACAATGAAAGTACGTTGAAGTTTAATAAATTTTCAACGTACCATCAATTAATTTTAATAGCACATACAGTCTATTATTTATGTCTATTAAATAAGCTAAAGACTTTTATCTTGTACTTATAGCATCAATAATACGATGAAAGTTTTGCTTAACCTGCTCTACGCTATTTTTAGATTTAGCCTGAAACTCAATCATGCTTTTTTCATTAATAAGCTTAGGCAAGGTTACAAGCTCCTCTATGGCATAACATTGATTAAAAGGTGCTACACTCCATTCCTTCAAAAAGGCATCAAGTTTACTTACCTTAGGGTTGATGCCAAAGTGAGGCACACTGTAAGACATTGCCGTGATAACACCATGTAAACTAGTACCAATAAATACATCGGCATTTTTAATAGCATACATAATTTCCCAAATATTTAAATCGTGCAATAACATCGTTTGTGCTGGCAAAGCTTTATGCACTTTTTTTAGTAAATCACAATCATCATGTCCCGAAGCATAACCTATTGGTAACAATACAACGCTCTTATCGCAACCCTTGGCTAAATCAGCAACTAAACTCGTTAAATCACTAACCGAACAACCAACTTTCCCAGGAGCAGCTTGAAAAACAAGGTACTGCTCAGGTAATTTATCAGCAATAGAATTGCCAGCCTTAGCCAGTAGTTCACCTTGACTGAGTAAATCAGACATAATATAAGCAGAATCGGGGGCTAAAACAGTGTCTTTATAAAGCGGGCTGATTTCATCAAAGGTTCTTTTATCACGTACAGAAATGTAGCTCGCCTGTGAAAATCGAGAAGAAACATCTTTTAACTCTGTTTCCGATAAACTTTTCACGTCACCGCCAACGGTGTTAAATATAACCTTAATAGGTTGAGAGAATGCATTTAATGGTGGAATAAAAGGGTATTGCCATCGACTTGAATAACGTGCATTGGCATATCTGTCAAAAAAATCAGGAAAAATCTTGCGGAATACTTTTAGAGCAAAATGGTGTAAACCATTACCTTGCATGTGTAAATATAATGATTGATTCTTCGTACATAAAACTTCACCACCTACCACTACGATAACCGAGCCTTCTGGCAAGCTATCAGTCAAATCATTGATACTTTTTGTTTCATTACAGAGATACTTGGTAAGATTAGAATCACTAATTGCTGCATATTCAAAAGAAAACTCATTAAAGAGGTGCTTTACATACTTTTCAATAAACATTTCAAATAATATTGGCATAATATTATCGCCATAATTATATCTATCGAATGCACCGTATAGCACTATCTTTTTCAAACTGAACTCCCCGTAGACTCTTTGTAGTCAAGCAATTGCTTATCATGTTTCTTCGCAGAAAAAATAACAAATGAAATAATAATAATCTGAGGGATTATCCCAAATAAACTATACATAGCAACCGCGTACACGTCATTATCAAAAATGTTATAGCCTATGTAAAAACCTAAACTAGATAAAATAAAATTGAGTAAACTGTTAAGTAACAAAAATCGTTCTAGTCTTAACACAGGAATAGCAGCAACACAGGCACGATTGATAAAATTAAAATAAAACCATACGCTAAGCCACTGAGAAATTTCTCCTGCTTTCTGCCATGTATCACCAAAAACTAACGAAAAAAGATCAGGGCCAACAACAATAAAAAGCAATAAAGGCGCAAGTCCTAAAATAGACAACCACAGTGTGCCTCTTATAATCAAAGTGCTAATTGGTTTATTATTAATACTCGTTTGATTAATTTGTGGGTAAATAACATCATTTACCGACTTGGCGATAAGTGTTACTGGAAGCTGCAATACTGTTCGACATAAAGCATAAAACCCAACAGAAGCAGCCCCAAATAAGCTAGCCAATAATATTACTGGAATATTTTGATTAAGGTTAGCAAGTAAGCCTTGAGGACTGCGGTAGAAAGGAAACTCTCTATATTGTTTTATTAACGTACTATCAAAAGAAGCATTCAGAGGGAGTTTAAGCTCTTCTTTCTTTTTAAGCTTCATTAAGAGCAATAGCACTATGCTTTGTAATAAAGATCCTAAAATCGTTAATACTATTAAGACCTTACCTAATGGAAGAGCGAGTAAGCCGAATAGAATTTTAGTACCATTAAGTGTTAAAGATTGAGCAACAACTGCTTGCGCATTAATAACAAACAGTTTATGACGTATCGCCCATTGAGTACAAATAGCAAGTAAAGTGTTAATAAGTATCGCTAAGGGTAAACTTAACGCTATAAATAAAGTACTACTCCCCTCCATGCCTATAAGGTTAATTAATTTTTCTTGAAAAAGTAAAATCATTACAGTTAAAGCAATAGTAAAAAAAATTGCTATCCGTAAAGAATTATTAGCAACCTTGATCGCATCACCATGACTCTTAGGTAAAACAATAGCAATAGGGTAACTTAATGCTGCTATAGGTAATAAAATAGCAACAATTGCCATGAAGCTACCTAACATTCCAATTGATTCAGGTGTGTATAAGCGTGTAATAATTGGAGACGCAAGCAATGAGATTATTTGAGCGCCCGCAGTTCCACTAGAAACAATTAAAACATTCCTAATGATTTTATTTCGAGATAAACATTTGATAAAAGAAGGCAAAATTATTGAAATTCTCACACTTTACACAACAATTGCCTGCTGCGCTGATAACTCTGAATTGTATGGTAATCTAATAATCATGTACTTATTCACTAAATACATGATTATTAAATATTAAAATAAAAACACTGGAAACGCTTTGGTCTCTATAACTATTTAATAACAATTGGTGCGCTATAAAGCTCAGCCATTGCTTCACTAAATTCATCCACTTGTAACGAATCTCTAACAATTTTAGTTGTTATTAACATGACTAATTCTGTTCGAGTAAAAGTGTCTGTTGTGCTTGAAAAGAGCTTACCTAAAATAGGTAGACTACCAAGCACTGGCACACCATTATCTATCGCATTTTTATTTTCTTGAATCAATCCGCCTAAAGCTACTGTTTGACCATTTCTTGCAATAATTTCAGTTGTAATAGCACGATTAGTAATAGTCGGTGTTTGTACTTGTGTGTTTGCACTCGCCTTACTGCTACTTACTGACATAGAAACACTTAATGAAATAACACCATTAGAATTAATCGTAGGCGTTAACGATACATTCACACCGGTTGAACGATATTGAACTGAATTCGATACTGATCCTGTATTACCTGTGTCCTCAACTACTTGAGTAATGATAGGTATTTGGTCACCCGACGTGATCGATGCAGATTCACCATCTCTTACAATTAAATAAGGCCTAGAGATAACACGAGCATCGTCTTGCTCCTCACTCCAATTAAAGTTCGATTGCCAATCACCTGAAGTAAAAAAACCAGCAATAGAACCAGAACTCAAAAAATCCACCTTAGTGGCATTAGGTAAAGACGTTGCATTATTATATAGCCAATCAATTCCTGATTTCATATCATCTTTTAGTGTTACTTCAAGAATAGTTACATCTAAAATAACTTGTCCAGGCAACACATCTATTTTTTCTAATAAAGACAATATCTTCTTATATTCTATTGGCGTTGTATTAAAAATCAAAGCATTCTGTTGCTTATCTAAATTAAATTGCATAGATGAACTATTACTAGAATCAACACCTACTTGCTTACTCTGACTTCCTGATGACTGATTAGAAGCCTTAGTTGAACTACCAGATAACAAACCACTCAACGCACTTTTCATTTCTTCAGCTTTTGCATATTTAGGCTTATAAACAAAATATTGTTTTTGATCACCCGCTAAAGGAACATCTAATTTATTAGCCCAATAACTAATTCTGTTAATAACTTCTTCACTAGCAGCATAAGCAACAAAAGAATTAATTCTTGCCATTGGTACAAAAGAAATATCACCAGGAGCATTAATTGAAAAACCATCTTCCTGTAATAAAGACGTAATTTGGTCTATTGCATCCTCAGGAGTCATGTGTGCAAATTCGAATAATCTAATTTTACGGCCAAAAGCTCTTGGCACATCTAGCATATTAATGATTTTCAGTGCACGAATAATCTCTTCTCGTTCACCTTCCAAAATAATCAGCTTTTGGGCTGAATTAATCGTTACTTTGGCTGTAGCCAGCTTTTTCATAATACTTGATATGTTACGACTTTCACTATAGGTATAAGGCACTATATGAGTGATCTGACCACTAATATCAGGAACGTCATCATCATTAACGCCAATCCCTAATGCAATATTATTCTTTTTATTATCACCTGAAGATTTTGTTAAATATAAAATATCGCCTTTTCTATAAGTATTAATTTTATTTTGAGTTAAGGTTTCATTAACTGAAGTATAAAATTCAGTACGCGAAATAGGAGTAGAGATATTGAGTGTTAAATTCGTTTTAGAACTCGCTAATTCTGGAGCGAGTACATAATTAATATTAAGCAACTCATTAAACACTTTATGTGAAAACTCTTTAATACTTAACTGATCTGCAACAAAAGTAACAGGCTCCCCCTCTAGTTCAAGTGTTGATGTAGAGTTATCTAACACCTGATTAATACCACCTAAATCTGGAACATTGGTTACCTTAAGTACTGAATTATTTCTATCTTCAGGTACTTCTTTGTTGTTCTGTTCCGTATCAGATATATCGTTAGAGCGTAAAATAGAGGGAGAAACTTTTATTTCAGAGTTTCTGAGTTGAGTTGAGTCTAGCGTTTTATTGTCAACTCGCCCTATATTAGAACAAGCAACTAATGATAATAACGCTAGCGTAGACACTAAATTTTTTATATGAAACGTTTTCATAATAAGTCTGGTGATTCCTTCGGTAAATCAGTCACTGAAATGACAGTATTTTTAAAAACTTTGAGTATTATTATATTTTCGCCGTCATTTAACTCTACTGAGCTTGGAGTTATAGCCGTCAATACAAAATTATAAAGCTTATCTCCTATAACCATATCTCGCTGCTCTTGCTTGCCGTTAACAAGTGTTCTAACGCGAACCTTTAGATTTTTTTCAGAGGTATATATAACAACAACACCAATTTCAACATCTAAAGTAGTTTTAATTTCTACTTCCTTTTCATTTTCTTCTTGATATTCAACACCAAGTAATAGAGCAAGATTTTTTATATCTGCAGTAGCGTCACCTGAATTTTTCATCTGAAGACTACTCACTTCCTCTAAAGATACTCCGTTATCATTATCCGTATCTTCAAGCAAAATTGTAGTAAAAAACAACCACACAAAACCACAAACCACAACCAATGCAATAGCTAAATTCCTCATGAGCGTTTAAACACCTTCAAAAATTCAACATCTGCCGTTACATTTGTAGGGTTAGCTTTATTACTATTTAATCGTAACTGACGTATACGATTACCTATTTTATAATTTTCTAACTTATCGAGTAAATTTAGAATATCACTGTAATTGCCTTTTACATTCAATCTACCTGCATAAACAGCAAAATCATCATTAATATCAACTTCACGTTGTGGTGATTTTAAATTAATTGTTACATCGTACTTAGCTAATTGCAGTTCAACTTCTTGTAGCCAAAGAACGGCTGAATCTTGATTTTTTTTAACAATACTTAAATCAGCTAATCGAGGAATAAACTCTGTAGCCAATAAGTCTCTTTGCTCTTCTAATAAGGCCGCTTTAGCAATTAATCTTTCTTGTTTCGATAATGTCAATTTTTTCATTTCTATTGATTGCTTTGTCTCATCAACCCAATCAAACCAAGGTAATACAGCATATTCTGACAACAATATAACGATAATTGCGATTAACCCTACAGATTTAATATTTAATGTAAAACTGCTCATGAAAAAGTTACCTCAATAACAAAAACATCCTCACCGGATCTATTTTTTGAAACTGCACGGTCAAACTTAGCTTCGCTAATTCCTGGAGAGCTTAGTAAAATAGAGAGTAAATTAGTGGCTGACGTTTCAGAAGTCCCCGTTATTTTAAAACCCTTAGGGTGAAGTTCGAGACGTTCAATTCGATACTTTTCATCTTTAAAATTCAAATGGCTAAAAATAGCTAGTACATTTTTATTTTCTTTAGAAAAAGTATCAAACTCTTTTTTAGACTCAAATTTAACCTTTAATTCACTTTGGGTTTTAAGCGCTTGTTCAACTGCAGAACTATTCTCAGCTATTTCACTTTCAACGTAACTTAAATTAAAGCTAAGATAAGCGGAAGAGACCACCGTAAAGAGAGTGACACTAGCACAGATAATTAAAGCCAATTGTTTAAAAGAAACCTTCTGTTTTGTATTAATTTTATCTTTGTTTTTAAATAAATAAAAACCAGCTAAATTAAATATATTAGTTTTTTTGAAATCTTCCGTGAAGCTCGTATTCGCTTCAACTTGAACAATAGGTAAATCAAGAGCTAAATTACTACTAGGATCTAAATTTTTAGCATTAGATGACAAAGAAAAAAAGTTATAATCTTTTGGATATACAAAATGACACTTACCAATAATTTCTTCAATATATTTAATAGGAACAACAACATAAACAACAGTAGCTTGAGAGGTATTTAACGTTTTAATATTCCAAAAAACACGCCCAGGAAATGGTGCAATAGTTGCTATTTCAGCTTTTATCAGTTTAGGTAAATCAATAATATTAATATTAGTATAACGTCGTTCGGCTAACCAATATGAGTCACGTTCAAGTAAGCAAATATTTACTCTTTTACGTTTATCTGTAATATCGGTTAATCGGCCTAATCCTTCTTTTATATTAAAAATATAACTAATATTAAAATAAGTACCGATAGAAAATAGACGACTAAAATAGTTTTTCATTTGCTACAAAAAAAGGCTGAAAAGTATCTAGCCCCCTAATTAAGAGAAATTGTTTATTTAAAGATACACCCCTATCTTTAAATGATAATTTGATAAAATAACGTCCTGATGGATATACATACGCCCCCTCTCCACCACTATAATTTGAGGTGCCTTCCTTATTTTTTGTTACTTCGATACCAGCCGCGGAGTATAAAGCCTCAGGGGTAAATTGTCTATTGATATCCCCTTGACCATAAAGAACAATCCAAGGTTTTATATTTTTAAAAACAGTAGGTTCTAATATATAAGCAAGCTCATTAACTGACTGTAAAGACATATTTGAAGGAAAAAAAGGATAATCAGCATAATCTCCTTTTTCTTTTCCTTCAAGGCGCACTAACGAATCAACATCTTGCCAATCTTCTAGCTTATCGTTAAAGGCTAATAACATATCGTTAGAATATCCTTGTTGAATTAACAATCGATTAAAATTCTTCTCATCATAAGGTTTTAATGAAACCATTCCCCCAAGATCTTGTACTGATATAGACATTTTATCAACTACAGCAACAGAACCTTTAAAATCAGAAACTAATGAATCAAAAATAAACTCATCATTTGTATATTTAGGGCCAACTAAATGAAGTGGAGTCGTCATCAGATCAAAAACAAATGTTGACTGTAACGTTTCTAAACTTAATTCTGCTATTGTTCTATTTTTTACAAGTGCAGTTAACTTCATATCTAAACGACTTTGATGCAACATCAAGGTCATAATAATCGACATAATTGCCGTAATCATTATAACAATTAGCAATGCAGCCCCTGTTTGATTTTTTTTCTTAACCTGAAAATGCATTTTTCTCTCGCTTAGCTTCAGGTAACTCTTGCGGTAACTCAAACATAAATTCATTGGGTAATAAACTATTGCTCGTAGCGTGCTGAATTCTTATAAATAAAGGTAAAGTCAGTGTTTCAGCACTATTATATTGAAAGCGCCACTTAGGCTGAGGTTTAATTGCAACATTTAAATACTCTGAATAAAAATTATCAAGCTCAAAAGCATCCTTCCAACCAAAATAAGAAAAACTTATACTTTCACCTTCAAAATACAAATGACTTACAGGGCAATCTGAGTCCCTAAACATATAATTAATTAACGCTAAACTTCCTAACGGTCTTTCACAATAACGCAGCTCTTTGCCTGACTCTGCAATAAAAAATGTTGATACAACCAAAGGTTCATCAAGATAACTAGGTTGATAAGAAACAAAAGAAAAACTTTCTTTTTTACCATTAAAAAACAAAACAGATTTATTATCATAATCAAGATAATAATACGCCTCTAACCCTTTAATACTTGTATTAATTATCTTACGTTGTGTAAGTAAAGATAATGCATAACTTTGATTTTTCTTATCTCCAACAGAAGTAAAAAAATAACGATACGAAGAAACAGCCAATGTTATTAGTACACTAAAAATAACCATAGCAACAAGCACTTCAATAAGGGTATAACCTTTATTGCTCTTCATGAGCTTTTCCATAATAGCTGTGCAAATTCAAAAACCTGATTTTCACTACCTTCACGTGTAATAACAACGTTATAAATTGTGAGTAAGCTATCATTAGTACTCACATCATTACCATCAGAGTTAACTAACGCCCTCATTGCAGGTTTCGCATCTTTTATTTGTGCACTCCATAAATAAATATTACCTGCAATAACAATCCGCCCTTGTCTATCTTGTGTATATTGTAAATGGTATTTAATCGTGCCTTGTGAAAACTCAGCTAAATATGCCTGATTAATCGCTTTAATTAATTTTTGCTCATTAAGTATTTTTGTACGAGCAACCATACTAATAACGCTAATTGAGATAAAAAGAATTATACCCGCAATTAATACCTCAACTAATGTCATACCCTTCTGTTTAGATTTCAAGCTGAAATGAACCTTTTTCGTTATTCCGAATAATCATTAAGCTAGTCTTGCTAAAACTAGATTTCACATCGAAAAAAAGCATACCTTTTTCAAAACTAAACGTTTCAAAATTTACGGTTCTTAATAATTTGCCATTGCGGGTATCTTTAATCAAAAACTTACTGTCAACAACCTCAATTTCTAAAACAGTGCCTTTATAATATGCATACTGTTTACAATAGCTAAACAGCGATTTTATTTTAGCGATTTCTGATCGATATTTAGTTTGTTCAAGCTGTTGCCACATAGATGGGAGAACAAAAGAGGAACTTAAACCTATTAATACTAAAACAATAAGCAACTCAATTAACGTAAAGCCTTTTGCTCTATTTTTTTTAGAAAGAAACATCGTTAATCGACACTATACTTAACAACATAATGATAACCACAGATCCAACAACTCCACCCATTATTAAAATAAGTAAAGGCTCAAGTAATGCTGTAAATCTCATTAGCCAACTTTCAAAGTTTTGACGTGAACGAGAGGCAATTTCACGAAATGAATTATCTAAAGTTCCACTTTCTTCTCCTACGGCAACTAATGAAAGAGCAACATCGTCAAATAAACGGGCAGTTTGTAAACCATCGCTTAATTGGCTACCTGAAGATACTTGGCTAGCAATAGTGGCAAGCTTTTGCTTTAGTTGCACATCAATAACAGTTTCACCTGCAAGTTTAAGTGCGCTTGATAAATTAACGCCACTTTCTAAGGTTAACTGTAAAGCAGTGGCAAAACGAATTCTATCAGCCTTATTTGTAATGCCTTTTATTAAAGGTAATTTCACCATGAAGGCAATAAATTTATTACGTGTTTTGGGTTGATTAAAAAAATAAATTCCAGAAAATATTACGGTAAAAACAACAACAATCGCATGTATTTGATACTCTTGTACATTTTGACTAACATCGAGTAAAAACTGTGTATAAGATGGTACTTCTTCCATAGACTCAAACATAGTCGACATACTGGGTACAACAAAATTAAAAATAGCCCAAATAGCACTAACACATACAAGTAAAATAAAAAATGGATAGCTTATTGCCTGTAAAACTTTACTTCTTAAACTAATTTGAAAACGTAAATTTTCACTTAAACGAGTGAAAACAATGGGTAAATTACCAGTACTTTCACCTATTTTAACCATTTCACAATACAATGATGAAAAAATATCAACTTGTGTTTCTATTGACTCACTTAATGACTTACCTTTTTTAATTTCATCAAGAATACTTTTCCATACACGTCCAACACCACTTTTACTATTAGTTTTCGCCAAAACCTCTAAAGCTTTATCTATTTTCAAACCATTATTTAATAAAATAGCTAATTGCTCAGTAGATTGTTCAATGTCAGCAAGCGAAACTTTATTAGAGCGGCTACCCAGTTTAATAGGAGAAATTTTTATAACGAGTAAATCTCTCTCAAGCAAAATGTGCTCTGCTTCAGCTTTATTTTGAGCGCTAATTTCGCCTTCTTCATTTTTACCCGAGCGATCATAAGCTTTATAGCGGAATAACTGGCTCAACCTGCAACCCTTAATACTTCATCTATGGAAGTAACACCTTGTAATGCTTTTAAAAACCCATCTTCTTTAAGTGAACGTAGATTATTGTTTTTCATTAAAAGATATAAATTATCTAATAATTTTTCATCTTTCGGTAATCTTTTTACTTCAACATCACATGGTAAATATTCTAAAAATGCCACTCGACCTAAATAACCAGAGTTTTCACAGTGTGAACAGCCAACAGGAGCATATATCGTAAAGTTTTCTATATTGTAACGTTTAGCTAAGTCGGCCAGATCGTACTTGCTAATAACATTAGGTTCATCGCTTTCTTTTTTACAATGATGACATAATGTTCGAGCTAAGCGTTGTGCCATTATTGAAACTAAACCAGCATTTAACAAATACTCTTCAATGCCTAATTCCATCAATCGAGTATATGCAGACGGAGCATCATTTGTATGCACAGTACTAAACACTAAATGACCAGTAAGTGCCGATTGCAAAGCAATTTTAGCAGTTTCATTATCTCTAATTTCACCAACCATGATCACATCAGGATCTTGACGTACAATACTACGAAGCCCTGCCGAAAAATCAAATCCAATATCAGGGTTTACTTGTACCTGATTAATACCCGGTAACTGATACTCAATTGGGTCTTCCAGAGTAATAATTTTAATATCTAAAGTATTAATTTGGTTAAGAAATGAATACAAAGACGTCGTTTTACCTGAACCTGTAGGGCCAGTCATTAAAATAACACCTGAAGTACGCTTTAAATCTTCATTAACTCGTGCAATTAGATCTTCTGCATATCCAAGCTTTTGTAAGTCAAATTTAACTGCATTTCTGATTAGGAAACGCATTACAACACTTTCCCCTTGCCCTAACGGCAAGGTAGAACAACGGATGTCTAAATCGGTACTACCCGCCCTCATTTCAATTTTTCCATCTTGGGGACGTCTTTTTTCAGCAATATCCATATTAGACAAAATTTTTATTCTTGAAATTACCGCTAATTGCAAACTATAAGGAATAGGATCTGCTTCTTTTAAAATACCATCTATTCGATAACGAGCCCTAAACCGCCCATTAATAGGTTCAATATGTAAATCTGATGCTCCAAGCTTAATACCTTTATTAATTAAATTATTCACTAAATTAACCGTTGGAGCTCCCAATGCTAATTCTTTCAGCATTTCTACATTGTCACCACTAATGTCGATTTGCTGTGCGTTAGGTAACATTGCTTTATATTGTTCCTGAAATAACTCAAAATCTTTTTCAGTTATACAGGCAAAATTAACGCTATAGGGTAAAAAACGGCTATAGTCAAAAGCCTCTTGATTATGTGGAGAGCAAATAGCAATAGTGAGAGTGCCATCATCTAAGTGCACTGGGATCATTTGATATTTAGCTAAAAATTTAAAGTTAACATTATCTAATAATAGTAGTTGGGCAGATGTCAGTTGAAAGCCATGTATCCAATGTGAAAGTGATAGTAAATGACAATACATCTCACACAGTTGTTCTTCGTCAATCCAGCCCGAATGAGATAATATTTGTTCTATAAAATGACCAGAGCTCGCTTGATATTTTTTGGCTTCGTCTAATCGATTATTATCAATTATTTCGTGATGACGAATGTAGTCTTCAACTTTAGAATTCCACATCTGAATCCTCACCTTCTCCGCCCGGTTTCTTATCGCGGCCTAAACTTTTAAGTGAAAAATCTTCACCGGTTTGTTCATTTTTAGTTCTATTGTACTCATAATCATTTTTCCAAGGATCAAGAGGGATCGCTTTTGGAAAATAAGGTCCATCCCAAGCAGGATCTTCAGACTTAACAAGTTGATCTAAATTCTCAGGGTAATAACCAATATCTAAACGATAAGAGTCTAATGCAGTAGCAATTACTTGCATTTGAGCTTTGGCTGTACCAACTTTAGCTGATGAAACTTTACTAAACATACGTGGAGCAACAATGGCTGATAATAACCCTAAAATTACCATTACAATAAGTAATTCAACTAGAGTAAATCCTTTATTAATTCGTTTATAACTTCTCATATTACTTAAAACCCTTACCTTAACTTGAATATTTACCTTGCTAATAACACATAAAATAATCACCACATTAATGCCTACTAACATGGTGATAAAAAAGTTATCTATAGTTATTTTATCTAAAGTCTCGGTATTTAAACAGACTTGTGAGGAAAGCTGATTCCTCACTCTATGCGTAACACACTAACAATGTTAAATTATTTGTTTTTTGCTAATAATTTATCAAAAATATCTGTAAAACTTTCAACGGAACCTGCGCCATTAACAATTTCGTAATCAGTAATTGCATCGCCTTTTCGTACACCAATAATAAAAGTAGGCGTAGAAGCAAAGCCTAATTTTTTGGCATCGAGTAACGAACTGGTAATAGCATTATGAACGCTCACATCTTTCAAACAGGCTTCAAATACCTCTACATCTAAATTATTTAACGTAGTAATTTCAGTTAAATCACTTTCTGCAAACTTTTGGCCTTTTTCAAACAAATAATTTTTAGTGTCGCTGTAAGCACCTTGTTTTGCTGCACAGCGTAAGGTTACGGCTGCATAAGCAGCTCTAGGATGTAGCTTAGGCAATGGTAACTCTTTACCTACAAATAACACCTTACCTGTATCAACATAATCGGCTTTTATTTGTGGCCATACATTCTTATGATATGTAGCACAAAATGGGCAATGTAAATCTGTAAATTCAAGTAAAACAATATTAGCTGACTCTTCACCTACACGTTGACCATTTGTAATTGATATTTCATCAGGACGTACTAACTCACCTAACCCTACTTTTTGTGCAACTAAAGCTTGTATATGTTTAAGTTGTTTTATCTCGGCTTTAAGTTGCTCAATTTCAGTAGTATCTGATGTTGTTTGACAAGCACTCAAAAATGCAACTAATGCCACTATTATTAATTTCTTCACGTATTTTCCTCTAAAAATAAAATATACAAAATGATCACAAAAAAAAGCCCCCGCAAATGCGAGGGCTTTATTGTACTGCTTCGTTATTAATTAGCAATTAGTAAACAAACTATTACTGTTTAATAATGCTTAAATAATTGTAAAAAAGCATGTCGTATTTTAATTATAATACTAAATTACTGTGACCATTCGTTTTGGTCAAGTACTGGCATTACACGGTCTAAACCACCGATAATTTTCTGTACAGATACACCGTGAACTGAATCACGTGGCGCTGTAACAGTAAATGTTACTGTGTGACGGTTATCACCAGACTTAGCGTTAGAACCGAAATCTGCAGCAGCGTATCCGCCGTCTTGACCTAAGTAACCAGCTGCTTGTGCTGCTGATAAAATTTCAGGAACAAGGTAAACAACTGAAGATTGTGCAGCAACAGTACCTAAAGAGATAGCTGTAACTTTACGATTTTCAACAGTACCATCTGTAGATTCACCAAACATATCAAATGTTACTTCAGCAGCTTCGTCATGTTCGTTAGTAATACGTACAAAGTTACCTGCTGCACTTACTACGTAAGGAACTTTAAGAACCGCACCGTTAACACCGATTTGATGAGATTTTTTCTCTTGTGCACAGTGATCTAACTCGTTGTCAGTACCAAAGTCTAAAGTGTAATGAGTGTCAACTGAGTAGTTAAAGTTCATAATTTCTTCAGAAGCAGCACCAGGAGCACGATCGTTAGTTACAACATAGTACATTTCGTTATATACAGCACCAAAAAGATTAGATGCAGCAAGTGCAGGGTTAGTTTCAGCATCTGAACCAACTGGTACAACCGCCGGGAATAAATCTAATGCTTCTGTATTATATGTAGTAGCAGCAGCTTCATTTAAACCAAACTTACCCCAAGTAGTACCTGTTTCAACATCTTCTTGACCAGCTAAAACACCTGTAGCAGCAGTACGACCATTATAAAGACCCATTTCAACTTCATCACCAGGAGCAGAGCTAGCTACAAATTTAGTTTCTAAGTGATCGTCTGCATCTAAACTAATTGCTTGGTCTAATACAGCTGCACGATCATAAAATGAAGTTTTGTAAACAGCTTCATGTTGCTTAACAATTAGTTGATCAGAAGCATCACCAGCATTGTATACAAACTCAGTACGAGCAATGATTGCAGTGTTAGCAGAGTCTTCACTTTCAGCGTTAACTAATGCTTCAGCAGTTGTGCCACCATGTAAAGCGTAAAATTGTGGAGAAATTTCAGCAATTACTTGTGGTTTTGAAACAGCACCTTGAATAGAGTAACCAGTACCACCATCCGTAACTGCATCAGTTACTTCTAACATTACTGAAGAAGAACGAGTTGCATCAGTACACTGTGTGTTACCCAATTTAATACCTACAGGTACTAAATCAGCATCAGCAGCACCAGTTGATACTTTAGAGAAAATTAAACGAGTACCAGCACCGATTGTAGTACCAGCTTTTGTAATAAACGTAATGCTATCAGTCCCATCTAATGTACCATCTGATGATGCAACAGCAAGAAAAGAACCATCAGCTGCAACTTCATCATATTTAACTAAATGAATTTGGTTACCGTTACCTGAAAATTCAGCTTCTGAACCAGAAAGCATCATATCAATTTTTGTGCCGCCTGGGATATCAGTTGTTGGGATGTAAACAATGTATTGATCATCACCAGTTATAGCACCTGTGTTATCAATATCGTCAAAATCGATATCAAAAACTTTTTCACCGTCTGAATTTTTACCAGTAAGTTCATATGCTATTGCAACAACATCATTAATGGCTAAATCATCAGCAGCAGCGCCACCACGAGTTTCTTTACATGCAGCTAAGTTGTATGGTGTAGCAAAAGCAGCAGTCGCTAAAGCATCCCCACCTTTATATACTTCAAAACAAGCTTCTGTACCAGCAAGTGCAGAAGTTGATGCTAAAACACCGGCAACTGCTAATGGTAATGCTGCTAAATTAAATTTTTTCATTCTAAGTTTACTCCATTTATATATTTAAGCCTTTAATTACTTATATGTAACGTTAAAGACTTGTGAACACGTGTTCTTTTAAAACTATATTAGTTTTTAATCATTGTATTTACATTTTGCTATTAATTAATTGTTTCAATTCGTTCAGCCATAACAAACAAATAAAGAAATTTATTGGCATGCCCTCCCTCATTTATCAATTAAGCATCACTGCATCATAACTACTAACTAAATGCTCAATTAAATTACAATGAGTGTGAAATTTAATGATTACTTGGTCTATTGTCAATAAGTTAATACAAAAAAGTGCTTATTAGTGTCAATAAACCGTGCTTTACAAGCAAGCGTATAAAATTCAAGCAAAAAACATCAGTTTTATAACAATTTTATAACAATACCTATGCTTACTTATTTAATGTAATATATCACTACTTTATTACGTTATTATTTAAGCGCTCTAACAAATTTCCATGAATGTTGAATAGCAAACGAATACAATAAAAATAAAGCTATAAAACAATGTAACATTATCCATTCAGGAACAGAAGCGACTTCTCCTGCAATACCAATAAGTGCGCAAAATATAGCTAAACCACATATGGCCCAAAGCGCTTGCCTAGAAGTAAGTCCTAATCTTAAACAAATATGATGTAAATGACCGGTGTCAGCTTTAAAAGGCGACACACCTTTACGAATACGCCTAAACATTATGGCAAACATATCCATAATAGGAACAGCGATTATCCATAAGGCAGTAACGGGCCTAAAAGCCGCTTCTTGCGTTTCTGTATGTTGAGTGCCTAAGGTAAGTAACCATATAACCGTTAAGCCCATAAACATGCTACCAGCATCTCCCATGAAGATTTTTTTACCTCTGGGGTTACGTGTACTTACGTTATAAAAAAGGTAAGGGATAATAGCCACCACAATAATAAGTGGTAGTAACACATCTCTTTGACTATCAGCAAACAAAGTTAAAATAGCGATAGATGAAATAGAGACAATACTCATTGACCCCGCTAGCCCGTCTATCCCATCAATCATGTTAAAAGCATTAATGGCAGTAATACAAGCGAGCATGGTAAATATTATTCCATAATACCCGATGTCTATATCACCTAGTATAAATAGATCACCAAGATTACTGATGTATATACCACCACCAAAAACCATAATTGCACCAACAAGACCTTGAAAGATCATACGAGGTGCTACACTAAGATCGTAAATATCATCCATTGTACCTATAAACACAAGGAGTGCGGATGAAATTAAGTATAAATTTAAAAGTTGGCTTTGCTCTACAAATAAAGATGAAGCAATAAGTACACCGGTAAATATTGATATACCCCCTATAAGAGGAATAGCACCATCATGATTTTTTCTATCTGATGGATAATCAATTAGACCTATTTGTGGCGCTAACGGAAGCAGTACTTTAATAGTAAATATAGATGAAAAAAAAGCCACGCATAAAGCAGGTATTATAAATAACATTTAATGTATACCAGTTGAAAGTTATTAAAATTAAATTAGTTACAATACATATTGTAACTAAGTTGAATGTGTTTAGTATATCTTTGTTTATGCATTTTGCACATAAGCATTACATTCTATTACATAAATTTACCTTTACAATCTTGCAATTGCAGCTACGGCAACTGAAGCTTGATATAAAATTTGAGTTGCGGTTTGCCATAAGGTTAGATCATCCATAAAGTATGAATCTAATGGTACAACAACCGTATCACCCGGTTGTAATTGACCACTGTTGGCTGTAAACCAATTATCGTTATTTGGTATTTCAACAGCTCCATTAGCTTTTATGATATAAATCCTGTCTTCATCAGCCTGTTTTTTAGCTCCGCCGCTTAATTTAATATAGTCAAAAGCCGTTAAGCCTTTTTCAAACAAATGAGACGATGCAATTTGAACTTGGCCGACTACATTGATTGTGTTTTGCTTTGGCGATACGTATAAAGCATCTCCATCCTCTAGTAGTATATCAAATGAACGCCCATCGTTTATTTTCTCAATATCAACGACTAAACGCCCTACAGGCTCAACTTTAGTAAGATCTGCTAATAATAAGTTAGCTTGTTCGTAATCTAAAATTTGGCTGCCTTCTCTTTGAGATAATGATTTTGAAGCAATTTCATTTCGTAAATTTTGAGAAACATCGATTAAATTTTGTAATTCAACTTGCTTTAATTTCTCACGCGTAAAAAGAGAAGACTGAATGTCTGCGTACTCAGTAAAACCTCCAGCCCTTTCAATTAATTTAGCAAGAGTTTCGCCTCTTCTAACGGTATAACGTCCCGGAAACTTAAACTCTCCTAGTAATTCTACTGTTTGATCTTTTTGCCATGCGGGAATATGATTTATATTTAATCGATCTTTACTTTTTAAACGAAAGCTTGTCTCTGAGCTAGCTAAGGCATCAGCTAAATTAAGGTTAACCAATGTTTTATTGGCTGCTTTATTGTTCACTTCAAACCTTGATAATTCGGCTTTTTGTAAAAAGGCAGACTCTAACAAACCACCAGCGGCTTTAATTAAGTCAACTACGCTAGCATTGTTGGCTAAGGGATATGTACCGGGATATTTTACAGCTCCGTCAATAACAACTAGCTTTAACGGTTGGTTCAAAGAGGCTTGTCTTTTTAGTTGTTTAATTACTGGTGCTAATAATCTTTGTCTTGAAAAGAAACTTATTTCGTTAGGTTTTAGTTCTTGTTCTATATTTTTTTCTTTAAGATCTTTTAATGATTTTTTAGTAGCGTTGTAAGTTTCTTCTGCCTTATCTTCTTCTTTAAATGGATTAACAGGTTCTGCATTTTCACCATATTGCTCCCAAAATAAATTATCTTCATAGCTTTTAATTAATACTTCTTTTTCTTTTTCTAAAAGCTCTGTTTCGGTTAAAAGAAATTCATCTAAGTTTGTCAGTTCTTGGCTATTTCTTTCAACATTTGAAAATACAAGTATTTTATCTAAAGGCTTTAATGAAACGTTATCAATAGCATTTTTATCAGACAATGCATCAGCAATACTAAACTGTATTATTTCTATATCACGTGAATGGTTCATTTGCCTTACAATAATGCTATACGTTAGATCTGCATTTTCAAGTAAGTAAGAAGAAATGTTCGGTAGTAAGTCGGATACCTTTTGCTCAGGCTTCCATTGATAATTACCTGGACGTGATACAGCTCCTATAATAGATACACTATCTTCAAAATTACTCGATGTTGCCATTACACGAATATAATCGCCAGCTCTGGCTTTTTTGGCTAGGTTTTCTGCAATAGATAAATCAATGTTAACAACTGAACGTAAATTGCGACTATTATAACGTTCAACAATGGTTGATGATGGATAAGCTGAAGGTAACATTCCTCCGGCCATTTTTAGAATAGAGTTAAAATTTTCTTCTTTTTTTAACTCGTAAATTGCGGGTCTTTTTACTTCACCATCAATGGAAATTCTACTTCCGACTGGTGGAATAAAAATAACGTCTCCAGATTTTAGTAAAACATCGCTGCTGGAGTCACCATTAATTAATAAGTCATATAAATCAAGCGAAGAAACTAATTTACCCGCTCTTTTTAATTGAACATTACGTAAAGATCCTATATCACTTATCCCACCTGCAGAAAAAATAGCATGAGTAATACTGGATAATGAACTAAGTAAATAATTACCAGGCTTAAAAGCTTCTCCTAAAACAAAAACTCGAATAGATCGTAGCTCAGCTAATGTTAAAACGATATCAACACCTAGCACTTTATTTTGAATTTCATTTTTTAAATATTTTTTAACTTCTTCAAAAGTCATACCTGCGACTTTAAATGCACCGAGCTCAGGAAAGGTTACTTTGCCTTCTCTTGAAACAATTAATTCGTATTCATTATTTTCTTTACCAAACATTTGTACGCTGAGTACATCCCCTGTTCCAATAGTGTAATCATCAGGTATAGCGATATCTATTGAAGGAGCAAAAGTTAATGGTGCGTTAGCAAAAACATCGTAACCAAATGGCTTTAATTCATCTTCGTCTTCTTCAGCTAACTCTTCTTCTGATAAACCTATTGGGTTTCCCATTTCATCAAACTGGGTTCCTCTAGGGTAATATTGTTGTAAGTTTTTTGTTTCGTCTTCACTTATATTATTTTTTTTAACTTGAGATTGAATTGTACTTAAATCAACTCCCATGCTTGATGCTAATGATTTTTGTTGTGCTGGAGATAATTTTTTAAATTGCTCTAATTGTTGAGGAGAAATATTACTGGGTAACTGTGCAGAAAGTGCGACAAAAGAAAAACATGATAAAAACACTAAAAGTAACAGCGTTGATTTGTGTAAAAAAGTTATCATTAAAAAAGTTGTCCTAGAGCAAAATTTAATTATAAATACCATAAGTTGGTACAAATCTTTCGGGTAAGGATTCTATCACTTTACGCTCTAAGCATAAAGTAGCTTAAAGCGTTATCATGAAACCCACAGTGTATAAATTATAAAATAAACAAATATTTATTAGTTTAATCTATCTCATCTAAATATGCTTCAAGCTCAGCTTCATCAGCCGCATTAACTTCAATAGGTGGGTTACCGTCATAAACTTTAAACTTTAAGTTTTGAAAATAAGCATTTTTGACAAATTCATAAGAGTCTATAGATTCATCTATCAGTTTTTCTTGTTGCGATAATGAAGCCCTTTGCTCTAGCCCAACCACAGCCATTCTTACAATATTGGGCCAAAAGTCTATGGCAGCTAACGGCCAATAATATTTGTCAACATAGTCACCAACCTCTTCTCTTACTGAAGATGGACCTAAGCCCGGTACAACAAGATAAGGTCCATCGCCTACGCCATAGCTACCTAATACTTCGCCAAATTCTTCTTGTTTTCTGGCCCAACCAAAATCGCTCGCGGGGTCAAAAAAGCCGAATAAGCCAATAGTAGAATTTAATAAAAATCGACCAGTACTTACGGCTGCGTCAGAAAACTTGGCTTGTAGTAAGTTATTAATAATTGCAGAAGGTTCGTTAAGGTTAAGCGCCATGTTGTAAACGCCTGTTCTTAAATCGGTAGGTACATACTCGGCATAAGCTGAAGAGGCGGGTCTTGCAACATACTTATCCGCATAGTCCCATGTAAAGGTCCAAAAAGGTCTATTAATTGATTCTAAAGGATCTTTAGGGTCTGCATATGCGTTATTCGACGGGGTGGAAGAACAACCACTAATAGCTAATAAACCAACTATAAATACAATTAAAATAGATTTTTCTGAGGGGATCTTCATATGACTATTCGCTGTTCCATGAGATTAGCTGACCTATATTCGTAGAGAATATAATGTAATTTTTTGGCATTTTAACATGATGTGTCTGCAATAATCACAGTATTTATCGGTAAAAATGTTAAATCTTGTAAGAAATTGAACAGTTAAAGTGGATTTTTCTTTTGATGAATAGCTATCAAGATATCTGCTTCTGCTTTAGGAATATCGCATTCTCTCACAAGTTCTTCTGCATCAGCTCCTAATTCAACTAATTTAAGTGCTCTGCTGTATAATTTGTCTTCTGGTTGTTGAGATTGTACTTGTTGTAATTTGAGAATATCGTCTTGAAGGTTTTTAATTCTATGCTCTAACTGTTTTGATACTTGGTTTAGTTCTGTATTTTGTACGCTATGTTGAGTGTTAGTTTCAGCTAAAGATTTATCAATCTGTAAAAATAGTGTTTGTAACTGGTTAACAAGTAATTCGTTGGAAGCAATACTTGTTGCGGTTAAACGAACTTGCTTTTTTAGCGAACGAACGGATATAAATAATATTATAATAATGCATAGTAATAATATTATTAAGGCGCCTAGCACTATAAATTCAGGGGTATTAAACATATTTATTTACAGTAATTAAGACTGCTTAATTGCATCCCATTCGTCGTCTGAAAGTAGTTTATTTAAGTCAACTAAAATAAGAAGTTCACCTTCTCGGTTGGTAACGCCTTGTATATATTTAGCGCTTTCGTCATTGCCAACATTTGGGGCAACATCAATATCTGAAGCGCGTAAATATACAACTTCTGATGCGCTATCCACTAAGATACCAATAACTTGATTGTCAGACTCAATAATAACCACTCGTGTGTTGTCTGTGATTTCACTTGATTCTAATCCAAATCTTGAGCGCGTATCTATTACGGTAACTACATTGCCACGTAAGTTAATTATACCTAAAACATATTGAGGAGCACCTGGAACAGGTGCAATTTCACTATAACGTAAAATTTCTTGCACTTGCATTACGTTAATACCGTACGTTTCAGTGTCTAATTTAAAAGTAACCCATTGTAAAACTTCATCATCATTAGCTTGGCTAGGATTATCATTACGCTTTTCGTCAGACATTTAATTACCCTCAATTTCAAATATTTATATTTGCTGTATATCTATACCATTATTCAATAGTTGAATTAATGATTCTACTTCTAAAAGAGCACACATTCTGTCTTTAACTAATCCTGCTAACCAAGGACGTTTAGCTGAGCTAACCCATTTTACGTCTTCTGGTTTTAATGTAACAGTATCAACTAAATTTTCTGCCTGCAATCCCCAACTGCTGTCACTTAACATTATAACGTATTGATAATTTATTGATTTTCTTAATTCTGCATTGTACTTTTCAGGCATTACCCAAAGTGCGGTATCAACTACATTAATTTTTTCTTCTCTGTGAAGCATAACGCCTTCAAACCATTTGGGTTTCCCCATTAAGTTGGTTATTTTGTCTACGTTATGAATTCCACCCAATTCAACTAAAGGTACGGCTATGGTTAGGCCTGCAACGTCAAAAAACATTGCTTGGAAACTTTTGTCTCGATATGTTTTATTGGTATTTTTTGCTTTAAGCTTATTTTTATCTTCTTCTTTTGGTAGCGTATTTTTAACTGGTTGTTTGTTAGATTTAGATAATAGCTCTACTTTTTGTTCGTCTATATTAATATTAGTAGATTTATTTGAAATAACCGTATTTGCTATCGTTTCATTAACACGCTCGGCTGCACTCGCTTTTTGAAGTAGTTTATTTAACTTTTCTTCTTCCGCTGCTTTTTGTTCAATTAAATCTTCTTTATCTTCTGTTAACAGCTCAGATAAGTAATTTTTCATTAATTTCTTACTAGCAGTTAATGATTTATCCATTAAGATATCAACCTTTTATGTTCATCTATTAAGGCATGTAATAATTTTTTATAAGCAACCACACCTCTTGAACTACTCAAATAATCAGACGGTACTTTACGTGCTTGGCTTGCATTTCTGAAGTTAGTGTCAATTGGGATAACACCAGACCATACTTTACCAAAATATATATCTTGTAGTTTTCTATAGGTTATTAATGATGCTTTAGTGCGTTTATCAAACATAGTAGGAACTATAGTATATTTAAAGGGATCTGCTTGCTCTCCTTGCATTATATCTAAGGTGTTGATCATTCGCTCTAACCCTTTTAATGCAAGAAATTCTGTTTGTACTGGAACAATTATTCTGTCTGATGCGGCCAGTGCGTTAACCATGAGCACCCCTAAAATAGGCGGGCAGTCAATTAAAACGTAATCGTATTCATCTTCGATTAAATGTATCGCTTTTTTAAGGACTAGCCCCATGCCCCCTTTTTTACCTAGGGCACGATCTAATGTTGCTAACCCCATAGTAGCGGGCAAAATATCAATATTAGGATATTGTGTTGGGCATAAGGTTTGTAATACTTGTTCTTTAGTTGAAGACTCAAGAAACAAATTATAAACACTTAAGTCTAACTCTTCTGACTCGATACCAAAATAGTAGCTTAATGATGCATGAGGATCCGTATCAACCAATAGCACTCGCAAACCTTGATCAGCTAATAAACCGCCCAACGTTATTGTTGATGTAGTTTTTCCAACGCCACCTTTTTGATTTGCTACAGTCCAAACTACCAAGAAAACTTCCTATCAAAGCTATTAATAACAATTAGTTAATACTATTTTTGAGTTAAATCGTTTATTTTAGATCAAAAACTTTTAGTATTGATGATGATATTTTATCTAATGCTAGCTCTTCGTCAGATAAACCTGCTTTTACCACAGCTTGCGGCATACCATACACAACACAAGACTCTTCATCTTGAGACCAAACAGTGGCACCTTTATCTTTTAATAAACGACATCCATCTTTACCATCAGAGCCCATACCCGTTAAGATTATGCTTAATACATCTTTACCAAACACTCTAGCTGTTGAAGCAAAAGTAATATCAACGCTGGGCTTAAAAGCAACTCTTTCTGAAAGATCATCTATTATCTTTAACTTAGCTTTTGAGTCGTTGCCATCAATAACCATTTGTTTACCACCTGGAGCTACATAAGCATGTCCAGCTTTTAGTTCATCCCCGGTAGCGGCTTCTTTAACTGATATTTTGCATAAGTTATTTAATCGATTAGCAAAGGCTTTAGTAAATGACGCTGGCATATGTTGCACAATAAGAATTGGTACAGGGAAATTTTCAGGTAATTGGGTTAGTACTTTTTGAAGTGCAATAGGTCCGCCGGTTGAGGTTCCTATTGTGAGAATTTTATAGTTTTGTGGTGATTTTTGAATCACAACTCTACTTTTTTGAGTAACGTCGCTCAATACCCTTTTTATAGGTGTTTTATTAGT
This sequence comes from Pseudocolwellia agarivorans, assembly GCF_002000085.1. GTDB lineage: Bacteria > Pseudomonadota > Gammaproteobacteria > Enterobacterales > Alteromonadaceae > Pseudocolwellia > Pseudocolwellia agarivorans. Next base: position 191,265 of record NZ_MUZU01000004.1, on the reverse strand, counting down.
GACTATATCTCTTAAGTTTGTTCTTGCTTTGATCGTAGAATTTTTCCGAGCTAACTGAGTAACACGTTGACGTAAAACTATGCCTGCATCTGAGGTGGTTTTAGCTATTTCAGAAAACTTTTTAGGTAAAAAATCTAACGCTCCTGCATCAAGAGCATCAAGCGTTATTTTAGCACCTTCATGTGTTAACGAAGAGAACATAATAATTGAGGTTGGCGAGTGTTTCATTATTTGCTTTACCGCGTCAATGCCATTTAAATGAGGCATTTCAATATCCATGGTAATAACATCAGGCTTAAGTATTTTAGCTTTTTCTACAGCGTCGATACCATTTACTGCAACATCAATAACATTTAGGTTTGGATCAGCATTTAAAATATCAGTTAACCGACGTCTAAAAAAACTGGAGTCATCTACGACTAATACCTTATATGGCATTAACTATCTCTTTATCTTGTACGTAATTTTTTATGGACACTAGATTTCTTAGCGTAATATTTGAGTAGATTTGGCACATCAACAATTAATGCAATACCGCCATCACTTGTAATTGTAGCGCCTGCCATGCCTGGAGTACCGTGCAATAAACGATCAAGAGGTTTAATAACAACTTCTTCTTGGCCTATTAAACTGTCTACAACGAAGCCAACTTGCTGAGTACCTACTTGTACAATAACTACATGCCCGGTATCTCTAGGCTTTTCAACATAGTCTCGAACTAGCCATTGATCTAAATAGAACAAAGGAATGGCTTTATCTCTAACGATAATCGTTAATTGTCCGTCAACTATGTTGGTGCTTGTTAGATCTAAATGGAATATTTCGTTCACGCAAGCTAGCGGTAAAGCAAAAGTTTGCTTACCAATAATGACCATAAGGGTTGGTAAAATAGCTAACGTTAGAGGTACTTTAATTTCAAGTATGGTACCAATTCCTAATTCAGAATCGATATTAACTGTACCGTTTAATTGTGTAATTTTAGTTTTTACAACATCCATTCCTACGCCACGGCCAGAAACTTCTGATATTTCAGTTTTAGTTGAGAACCCTGGTGCAAAAATTAAATTAAATGCTTCACTATCTGACATTCTTGCAGCTGCATCTGCATCTAATACGCCTCGGGTTATCGCTATTTCTTTTAACTTTTCGGCGTTCATTCCTGCACCATCATCTCGGATGGTTAGTAGAATATGATCACCTTCTTGTGAAGCTGAAAGTACTACAGTACCTTCTCTCTCTTTGCCATTAGCTTCACGTACATCGGGATCTTCTATTCCGTGGTCTACTGAATTTCGTACTAAATGCACCAATGGGTCAGCAAGCGCTTCAACTAAGTTTTTATCTAAATCAGTTTCTTCACCTTTTAGAATAAGCTTAATTTCTTTATTTAAGCTTCTAGCGAGGTCACGTACTACTCGAGGAAAACGACCAAACACTTTTTTAATTGGTTGCATACGCGTTTTCATTACCGCGCCTTGCAAATCAGTAGTTACAGCATCAAGATTAGAAACCGCTTTGGTTAGCTCTTCGTCTTCTTTTGTCATTCCTAAACTGGTTAAACGATTTCGAACTAATACCAGTTCCCCAACCATATTCATGATTTGATCAAGTCGTTTAGTATCAACACGAACCGTTGTTTCTCCTTGAGAAGCTGTAGGTTGTGATACTTTTTTCTCAGAAGTTGCAGGTTTGGCAGCAGGTGTAGGCTTAGCTGGTGCTACAGGTGTTGGTTGCGGTGTTGCTGGTGCGGGAGTAGCTTGTGGTTTGTTATTTGATGTTTGTGGTCCTTTTCCTTGTCCATGAAGTTCATCTAACAAGTTTTCAAATTCGTCATCATCAATAACATTACTTGCAGCTGCAGGTTTATTAACTTCTGGAGAAAACGCGCCTTGTCCGTGTAAATCATCAAGTAAACTTTCAAATTCATCGTCTGTAATTTCGTTACTATTACTTGTTACATTAGGCGGCGTAGAAGCTGGAGGAGGCGTTACAGAACCTCCGCCATGTAGTTCATCGAGTAATTTTTCAAATTCGTCTTCAGACATTTCGTCAGATGAATTAGATGAGGTTGAAACTTCGGGTTCTGCCACAACAGCAGCGGCCGGAGCATCTTCAGATTCAGGTACGCTTAATCGATGTAATTCAGCGATTAATTCGGGTTCAGCTGGGACTAATGGTTCGCCTGCTTGTACTAAAGCAAACATTTCATTAATAGAATCTGTTGCTTGTAAAATTACGTCCATTAATGCCGAAGTAACCGTTCTTTGGTTATTTCTTAGTAGATCAAATATGTTTTCTGCGCCATGACACACATCGACAAGTTCAGTTAATGATAAAAAGCCTGCGCCGCCTTTTACAGTATGAAATCCTCGAAATATTGCATTTAATAAATCAGCATTATCAGGATCATTTTCAAGCTCAACTAATTGTTCAGATAAGGCTTCTAGAATTTCACCTGCTTCAATTAAAAAATCTTGTAAAATTTCTTCATCTTGCTCAAACGACATTTAGCAACTCCTTAAAACCCTAAACTTGATAAAAGATCGTCAACATCGTCTTGATCTGAAACAACATCATTACGTTCTTTAGTATTTACAATCGGACCTTCAACCAAATTATCACCTACTGAAGGCTTAGCTTTATTTTGAACTGAGTCTGAAGACATGCCAAATGCGGTTAGCATTCCAATTAAACCATCTTCAACTTCTATTACAAGATCAATCACTTTACGTATAACTTGGCCAGTAAGATCTTGGAAGTCTTGCGCCATTAAAACATCTGTCATTAATACGCGAATTTTATCGGTTTCACTTCCCGTTGACTTTAATAGTAGATCAATATCTAAGCATAACTGTTTAAACTCAGGTAGCTCGAGTTTATTTTGTATTAACTTTGTCCATAAAGGATTAACGTTTTCAACTCTACTTTGTAAAGACTCTATTACAGGAAAAATAGCCTCCACTGCATCCATTGTTTTATTGGCAGCTTCTTCAGTTCTTTCTATAACATAATTGAGGCGTTCTTTAGCATCAGGAATGTCTGCTTTTGCTAAATCGGTCAGTCGTGAATCTACCTGAAAATTATTCAAAGAATCATGTAACTGACGGGTTAATTTCCCTATTTCAGCAAACAATTCTGTATTAATCGGGTTTTGAATATCTGCAACTAATTCATCAGCTTTATCTTGTTGATCAGATTCTAAATATTCAACTAACAACTTCGCTTGTTCTAATGAAATATGTACTTTAGGCAAGTTACTCATGCAAAATATCCTTTATTTAGGTTTTAATGAAAAAGCTTCAATTAACCTAAACGTTCGAATATTTTATCGAGTTTAGTTTTTAACGTAGCAGCAGTAAAAGGTTTAACAATGTAGCCATTTACTCCAGCTTGAGCAGCCATGACTATTTGTTCTTTTTTAGCTTCAGCTGTTACCATTAGAACAGGTATATGAGACAAACTTGCATCTGCTCGTATAGCTTTTAATAAATCTATACCTTGCATGCCCGGCATGTTCCAATCGGTTACTACAAAATCAAACTCTCCTGATTGCAGCATAGGTAAAGCTGTATTGCCATCATCAGCTTCTTGAATGTTAGTAAAACCTAAATCACGTAACAAATTCTTCACTATTCGTCTCATCGTTGAAAAATCATCAACTACAAGAACTTTCATATTTTTATCCAAGGCACCCTCCGGTGAGAACATTCAAAATTTTAAATTAATTGTATTCTACTTAACTTTGCCAAGAATGCATACGCGCTTTTAAACGATGCATGGCCTGACTGTGAATTTGACTCACTCTTGATTCACTTACATCAAGAACTTGTCCTATTTCGCGTAAGTTAAGCTCTTCATCATAATACAATGAAAGTACTAAACTTTCTCGCTCAGGTAAAGTAGAAATACATTCACTTAACGCTCTTTTAAAAACAATTTGTTCTATTTGATTGTAGGGTTCATTGCTTTTCTCTTTATCTTCTAAATTCAAAGCGTCTTCACTAATGCCTAAATCATCTATTCCGATTATTTTCCCAGAACTTACATCATTAAGAATATGATGGTATTCATTTAAAGAAATATCAAGTTTATCTGCTACTTCCTTATCGGTTACATCTCTTCCTAACTCGGCTTCTAATTCTTTTATTGCATCTGTTACCATACGACTATTTTTATGAACAGAGCGAGGTGTCCAGTCTCCACGTCGAATTTCATCTAACATGGCTCCTCTAATTCTTATACCTGCAAATGTTTCAAAGCTTGCACCTTTAGTATGGTCAAAATTATTTGAGGCTTCTAAAAGACCAATCATTCCAGATTGAATGAGATCATCTACAAGTACACTTGCAGGTAACCTCGCAAGTAGATGGTAGGCAATTCGTTTAACTAAAACAGTATATTGTTCTATTAGAACAGATTTATCTGTTTGAGTACTGTAAGCATCTGCTTTTCCCAAACTTATATACTCACGTCAGGTTAGTTGGCATATTAATGTTCTAATAATTGTTCGATGAAGAACTCTAAATGGCCTGATGGTTGATGCGGAATAGGCCATTTCATGATATTTTTTGCTAAGTTTCTAAAACCTATTGAAGCAGGTGAATTAGGAAATGCTTCAATTATTGCTTTTTGTTTACGACCAGATTTACGTATGTTTTCATCAAAAGGAACAACACCAACAAGCTCTAATCCTACATCTAAAAATCTGTCACTTACTTTAGAGAGTTTTTCAAATAGTTGTTGCCCTTCGTTAGGACTGCGCACCATATTAGCTACAACTTTAAATTTAAATACCTCATGGTCACGGCTTAACAGTTTCATTAGCGCATAACAATCGGTAATTGATGTGGGTTCGTCGCATACAACTAGCATGACATTTTGTGAAGCACGACAAAAACTTAATACCATGTCTGAGATACCAGCGGCGGTATCTACAATTAAAATATCAAACTTTGTTTGCATATCACTAAAAGCACGAATGAGTCCGGCGTGCTCATTAGGTGTTAGATCCACCATAGACTGAGTACCTGACGTTGCAGGAATAATTTTAATTCCGGCGGGGCCTTCAATAATAATATCGTCTAATTCACATTCACCAGATAGTACATGTGATAAGTTACGCTGAACACGAAGTCCCAACATAACGTCAACATTAGCAAGCCCTAAGTCGGCATCTAAAACAAGTACTTGCTTGCCTAATTGAGCTAATGCTATGGCTGTGTTTAAAGATACGTTAGTTTTACCTACGCCACCTTTACCACCTGAAACTGCTATTACTTTAATTTGTTGTAAATCTTGCATCTTACGTAAACCACTCGCTTGGTCTATCATTTAAATCTTCTCGTCACTGACATATCCACTGAAAAGATGTTGCTAAGTATGTGTATTATAGCTCAGTACATCTTAACTCGTGAAGTTATAAGCAGTTTTTATCAATTTCATTCAATTTAACTAATTTACTTAATTTAAGCTAGTTTGTTTTGCTAAACATATTCAATTTATGCTGCACTTGCTTCTTTTTTCGGCATTGGTCGCCATGTACTAGCATGTTGGTGATTTATTCTGCTACTCATTTTGTCTGCTAAGGTAACTAACTTTTCAGCGTTAGCCACTTTAATATCTTCAGGAACTCTTTGTCCATCGGTTAAATATCCAATCGGTAGTCCATTCTGAATAGAGGTAGAAATAATCTCACCAATACTAATACTCTCATCAAGTTTAGTATAGATACAGCCAGCCAATGGAATTTTTTTAAATCTTTCTACATTTTCTTGCATAACACGTTGCTGAGTATTAGCTGATAAGACAAGATAGTTACGAATTCGTACACGTGCATCAGCAATTAAATCGGTTAAATGCTGCGCTAAACGCATATCTCTTTGTCCCATGCCTGCGGTATCAATAAGAATAAGTTTCTTTTGGCTAAACTGTTGTAATAAGGCATCTAATGCTTGTGCATCGTTAGCCAGTTTTACCTGACAGCCAATAATACGACCATAGGTTGTTAACTGTTCAAAACCACCAATTCTAAAACTATCTGTAGAGATTAAAACCACTTCGTCAGCCCCATGAATTTGAGCAAATCTTGCAGCTAGTTTAGCGATAGTTGTTGTTTTTCCTACACCTGTAGGCCCTACTAAAGAAATAACACCACCATGATGAATTATGTCGTTATTAGTTGTATTTAATTGTTGAGCTATAAACTTTTTAGCTTGTTCCCAAGCATCTTGTTCATTTTGTTGTGGCGGAATAAATCCTGCAATTTGGTCTGCCATGTGGTCAGTTAATCCCAAAGCAACTAGCTTGTTTATAAGCAATGCTTTTTGAGGATTTTTTTGTGCCATATCTTGCCACATCAGCCCTGATAATTGATGCTCTAACAAATGACGAATGGTATGCATTTCTTTTTTCATATTTTCGAATTCACCTGAAGTTTCAGGTGTATAAGAATTTATAGAAGGTTCATCAAAGGCTTGGGTATCATTGGTATTTTCTGTATGACTTACATCATTAAACGATGCTGATTCCGTTTGAGCACTATTTTTTTGCTCTGTATGTTGCTCTTCGTTTCTTTGTTGAGTTGTTTGTTGTAAGCGATCTGTAAAATTTTTGAATTGTAATTCAATATCACTACTTGAAGACGGTACTGTTTCTTTCAAGCTACTATGAGTTTCAGCTTGAGCCTCTTGCTGTACTTTGCGATTCAATAAAGCTGATAAGCTATCTACAGGAGCTGAAGCTGCTTCTGTTTTCTCTTCACTTTGCTTAGTCTGTGCTGCAACTGAGTTACCACTCAAACTTACGATATCGTTACTCAAGTCTTGAGGATTTTTATTCGTTGCTGTTGGTTCTTGAGCAATAGTCTCTTTGGCTTGTGATGGGTAATAGTCGATAGCCGCCATAATTTCGACACCTTCAACAACCTTTTTATTTGACATAATAACAGCATCCGCCCCTAGCTCTTCTTTAATTTGCGCTAATGCAGTTTTCATATCTGCGGCAACAAAACGTCTAATTTTCACTATGGACCCCTTATTTATCTACTATCGCGAGCGAATAATGCTATGTATTGCCTATCGCGCTTATGATCTTTATTTGTTTATCGTCTGGTATTTCTTGATAAGAAATAACTCTTAATCCTGGAATTGTATATTTAACAAACTTAGCTAACACAGTTCTTAATATACCGGATGTAAGTAAAACAGGCGTATCACCCGCCATTTCTTGTTGCTGGGCTCCTTCGCTTAACGAAGTTTGTAAACGCTCAGCTAAACCGGGCTCAATTCCAGCACCATCATCTCCAGCCATCTGCATAGACTGATGCAACATCTGTTCCAACTCTGGTGACAATGTTATGACGGGAACTTCATTGGCTGGCCCTACAAGCTCTTGTACGATAAACTTACGCAGTGTGATCCTAACTGCAGCCGTTAGTACTTCAGGGTCTTGGCTTCTAGGTCCGTACTCTACAAGTGTTTGAACAATGCTGCGCATATCTCTTACTGGCACGCCTTCATTCATTAAGTTTTGTAGTACTTTAACCAAACAACCAAGCGTTAATGTGTCAGGAATAAATCCTTCAACCAATTTAGGGTATGACTTAGCTAGTATATCAAGCAAGTTTTGAACTTCTTCATGCCCTAGTAACTGTGAAGCATTATTAGTTAAAATTTGACTTAAGTGGGTTGCGAGTACGGTTGCACAATCAACAACGGTATAACCTAAAGACTGTGCATATTCTCTTTGCGATTGGTTTATCCAAACAGCATCTAAGCCAAAAGCTGGATCTTTAGTCGGTGTGCCTTCTAAGTTACCAAATACTTGCCCTGGGTTAATCGCAAGCTCGTGATCGTGTCTTATTTCTGCTTCGCCAACCGTTACACCCATTAATGAAATTTGATAAGTGTTAGGGTCTAAATCTAAATTATCGCGTATATGAACAGCAGGCACTAAAAAACCAAATTCTTGAGATAACTTTTTGCGCACCCCTTTAATTCGATTTAATAATTCACCACCTTGGGCTTTATCAACGAGTGGTATTAAACGATATCCTATTTCTAAACCAATAATATCAACGTGATTAACGTCATCCCAGCCTAAATCTTTAACTTCAGACTCTATTTGTTGGCTTTCAATTTCGGCTGCTTTTTCTTTTTCAATGACGTCAGCTGCATTTTTCTTTTTCAACTTAGCCCCAAAAAATGCTCCCGCGAGAATAATTACAGCAAAAGTTAAAAAAGCTAAATGAGGCATTCCAGGAATGACGCCCATAATAAACATAACGCCGCCAGCAATATAAAGTGATTTTTCTTGTCCGAGTTGTGAGCTAACTTGTTCTCCCATGTCTTGGGAGGTGTTTTGTCTAGTAACAACAATTGCGGTGCCTACCGATAATAATAACCCTGGTATTTGTGCAACTAAGCCATCTCCAATGGTTAATAGGGTATAAATTTCAACAGCACTATCAAAAGATAGGTCGTGCTGAACCATACCAATAACTAAGCCACCAATAATATTGATCAATAATATGAGAATACCGGCTATTGCATCACCTTTTACAAATTTACTAGCACCATCCATTGAACCATAAAAATCAGCTTCACTTGTTACTTCAACACGGCGCTCTCTTGCTTGTTCGGCTGTTATAAAACCGGCGTTCAAATCAGCATCAATCGCCATTTGTTTTCCGGGCATCGCGTCAAGGGTAAATCGAGCTGTTACCTCTGAAATACGTCCAGCACCTTTTGTAACAACCATAAAGTTGATAATAATAAGAATTAAAAATACCACTAAACCAACAGCATAATTACCACCAATAACAACAGAACCGAACGCTTCTATAACTTTACCTGCGGCATCGGGTCCTTCATGACCTTCAAGTAAAACAATACGCGTACTGGCAACATTTAAAGCCAATCTTAAAATAGTTGCAATAAGTAGTACTGCTGGGAAAGAGCCAAATTCTAATGGCTTTAAGGTATAAACCGTAATGAGCAACACAATAAGGGATAACGCGATATTAAAAGAAAAAAGCACATCTAATAAAATAGCTGGCATGGGTAAAATAACCATACCTAACGCCGCCATGACTAAAAACGGCGTACCAATACCTTTTAATTGACTAAATCGAAGTTGTTTTGCTTGAGTTATTGCTGATGAAAATTGCATCTAAAGGCTGCTAATTAATTGACACATACTAATGTCTCAGCAATATCTAGACCAATATAGAATGGTAAGGCGTAAATTAACCTCAACTCGGGATAAGCAAAGTTACTCAACAAACTCAAGAAAACAATGACAAACATTAAGCGACTGACAAATAAGGACTTTAATTAATTCACTAACATTCATTAACCCGCATTGGGGTTAAATTAATATTTAAACTCATCAGGGATAGGTAAATTTTTAGCTAATGCAGTAGGCCTTTTGCTTTTACCTTTTTTATGTTCATTTAACTGATAAACAAAGGCGAGTACTTGAGCGACAGCTGCAAACAATTCTTCAGGGATATCTTCATTGACTTCAGCAGTATAATAAAGAGAACGTGCAAGAGCTGGTGATTGAATAATTTCTACCTGATGTTCTTTAGCTATAGTGCGAATATGAATAGCCATTTCATCTATTCCTTTTGCCACTAACTGAGGAGCACCACCTGAAGAACCATCGTATTTTAATGCAATAGAGTAATGCGTTGGGTTAGTAATAACCACATCTGAATCAGGCACATCTTGCATCATTCGTCGTTGCGACATTTCGTATTGCACACGCCTGATACGCCCTTTAATTTCGGGGCTACCTTCTGAATTTTTAAATTCGTCTTTTATTTCTTGTTTGGTCATTTTTAGCTGTCGATTATGTTCCCATGTTTGATAAGGGGCATCGATAGCAGCAATAATACCGATAGATAAAGCTAACGCTAAAAACATCCACAGCAGCATGTCTGTCGCATGCTCAAAGTTTATAGGAATAGCTTCTAAACTTAAGCCTAATATTTGATCGAATAGGCTAGTTAATAAAAGAAAAGCAACAATAAACACAACAAAGAATTTGAGTAATGATTTGATCAGTTCAACTAAAGCTTTAACGCCAAACATTCTTTTAAAGCCAGCAATAGGTGACATTTTACTTAACTTAGGTGCCATAGCCTCTGCCGAAAAGCTTATACCACCTAACATCGTATTACCGATAAAAGCAGCTAACATGATAATGAAGAAAATCCATAAAAGTGGAGCAATAATGTCGGATACTGTACCTTGAGCAACATTAAATAAGGCGTGAATATCTAAAGATTCTTTGCGGGATAAACTGAAGAACCGAGTCATAATGTGTGAAAGCGACTCCACTAAAGAGCTGCCAACCATCATTATTGCTACAGCGCTTCCTACCAAGACAAACATTGTACCTAGATCTTTGGATCGAGCTATTTGCCCTTTTTTTCTCGCTTCAGAAAGCTTTTTGGCCGTGGGTTCTTCGGTTTTTTCACCACTATCAGACTCAGCCATTATGCAGCCTTACAGTCAATTAAATAACAAGAGAACTCAAGCGCTCTTTGCCATTGTATTTGAAAGTGTGTGAAAAAATTCCCCATGGTTAGCCACATTATAAGTAGTCCTGCACACATGGTAATAGGAAAACCAATAGAGAAAATATTTAATTGGGGAGCGGCCCGAGTCATAACACCAAAAGAAAAGTTAATAAGTAACATAGCGGTTAAAGGCGCAATAGATAAAGATAATGCTGTAGCAAACATCCAACCTCCCCATTCAACCAACTCCCTAAACTTTGTACTATCAAAATCGTTAGAACCGATAGGTAAGGTATCAAAACTTGTAACAACAAACTGCAAATAAGCTAAATGCCCATCCATAACCCAAAACAATAGAGAAGATAATATAAGAAAAAATTGACCAACAGCAGGTACGTTCATACCACTGGCGGGATCCACTAGAGACGCAAAACCTAAACCCGTTTGCATGGCTATAATTTGTCCCGCTAAAATAAACGTATTAATCACAAGGGTCGTTACAAACCCTAGCATAATGCCAATAATGATTTGTTTCGCTATTAATAAAGCGGTTGCAAGAGAAAAAATATTATCAACTTGTGACGGAGGAATTGCCGGCATTACCGCAACAGTAACCACAACACATAAACCTAATTTGATTGATGAAGGAATGGTTTTAGAACCAAAACCAATCATACTCATAATTAATGCTGAAATACGCGTAAAAGGCAGAATAAAGTCAGCAATAAATTGGTTAATTACCGCGTCGGTATATTCCATTAGCTGAACACGCCATTAGCTAACAACACTGGGAATACTACCTATTAATCGAATAGTAAAATCCATGAGTTGTCGTACCAACCAGTGCCCACCAAAAATCAAAGCAAGCAAAGTAACAATCAGGCGAGGTAAAAAACTTAATGTTTGTTCGTTAATTGAAGTTGCCGCTTGGAATACCGCAACCACTAAACCTATAAGTAAACTAGGAATAATAACCGCACTTACTAATATAATAACCAGAAATAAAGCATCGCTGAGGATGTCTACAAAGACCTCTGGATTCATTAGCCGGCTCCCATCCCATAGCTGGTGGCAATAGTACCAATCACTAAATTCCAACCATCTACTAATACAAAGAGCATCAATTTAAAAGGTAAAGAAACGATCATGGGAGATAACATCATCATCCCCATTGCCATTAATATACTGGCCACCACTAAATCGATGATTAAAAAAGGAATAAACAACATAAAACCTATTTGAAAGGCTGTTTTTAATTCGCTGATAACAAATGCAGGCACGATAACCGTCATAGGTAAATCTGTGGGTTCACCGACTTGTTCAATGCCCGCCATACTTGCTAATGTGTCTAGATCTTTTATACGTGTTTGCTCAAGCATAAAAGCTCTTAAAGGTACTTTGGCCCTGTCTATGGCTTCAACGGAGGTAAGTTGATCTTGCAAGTAAGGTTGAATAGCTCGTGCGTTAATTTCATTGTATACAGGGGTCATAATAAATAACGTCATAAACAAGGTTAAACCAACAACCACTTGATTAGACGGTGTTTGCTGTAACCCAATCGCTTGACGCAATATCGCCATAACAACCAGAATTCGTGTGAAAGAAGTCATCATAATAACTGCCGCTGGTATAAAGCTTAGGGCAGTCATAAAAATGAGGATTTGAAGCGTTACTGAATATTCTTGTGAACCGTCAGGGTTAGTGGTGAGTTTTAACGCTGACATACTTAAGTCTTCAGCATAACTAACACCACTAAAAGCAAACATTGATAAAAGAACAAATACTAAAATAGGCAAGCGCTGCTTTACAGTACTTATTATTGCTGTTGGCACTTCATTTACGACGTTTTTTATCACGTTACTTACCATAGGTTTAATCATTTTTTTTGATGCTTTTTTTTAACAGACTAACAACGGATTTATCAAAAAATTCAGTTGCACTTTTACCTGTTTCTAGCGGCTTATCTAACGTATCTAAAAGTGTAATTTGATTTGCAGTAACACCTAACACTAATTGTTTATCTGCTACTTGCACTACAACTACACGTTCTTTTGTGCCTAAATGCAAACTTGTAACAACTTTTAATCCCTGATTACTCCCTTGAGCAGTAATTTGAAATTTCTTTAAAAGGTAAGCACTTGCAATAACAACTAATAAAACAAGAAATAACGACAAGATCATAGTAACCGGATCGGTACTCGCCGTAACATGTTTACCTACTTGTACGGTTTTTTCTTCAGCAAAGCTGGTAAAAGTAAAAAATACGCCAACAAAAAAACAAAGTACTTGCATTAATGATCCATTATTTAAGTTTTTTAATCCGCTCTATTTGACTAATAACATCGGTTAAACGAATACCAAATTTGTCATTAACGACGACCACTTCACCATGAGCAATTAAGGTTCCATTTACCATCACATCAAGTGCTTCACCCGCGACTCGGTCAAGCTCAACTACAGAACCTTGGTTTAATTGTAATAAGTTACGGATACTAATATTACTACGACCTACTTCCATAGAAATCGTGACAGGAATATCTAAAATAGCATCGAGCTTACGCTTTTCATCTCCGGTTATTGGAGCATCAGCTTCTAATTCATCTAATTCAACGGGTTTCGCATCAGCCGCTTCTGCTTCTGCCTGCTCTTCCATTGCTTCGTCCCACATGCCTAAATCTTCGTTGTCATCGCTCATCGCTGTTGACCTCTATCATATTTTTATTTAATTCTATTTATCTACAACACATTGGTATTCATTTATGTGTATAGCTAATATTCTAAATCATCTTCCAAAAGATGAAGTTCCGCATCACTGTCTAAACGTTTACCACCTTTAGTTAATATGGTTAGTTCGTTTTTAACTGATTCTGGACGTTTAATTTTTTCTTCTATTTTCAGCGCTAAGTTGTCGCGACTACGACCTAATTTAGCCCTAAAACTTGGTAAGTTTTCTACTAATACGGTTACATGCTCAGGCATATCGATAGGAATAATATCGCCAGCTTCAAGCTCCATTATTTGTGATAAAGGTAATTCTACTTCTATGAATTTTGTTGATATACCAATTGGAACATCCATAATTTCATCACGCAATGCTTTAGACCAACGCATATCAGTGTCTTCTTTATCACTTTGCACACCAGCATCTAAAAGCTCTCGAATAGGCTCTAACATTGAATAAGGTAAAGCGACGTGAAAATCGCCACCACCACCATCAAGTTCAATATGGAAGGAACTAATAACAACCACTTCGGTTGGGCTAACAATGTTTGCCATTGATGGATTGACTTCTGAATCTAAATATTCAAATGAAACATCCATAACAGGTGACCAAGCTTCTTTATAATCTTCGAAGATTAATTTAAGTAACATTTGGATAATACGACGTTCTGTTGGGGTAAACTCTCGCCCTTCAATTTTGGCATGATAACGACCATCGCCACCAAAAAAATTATCAACTAAAATGAAAACTAAGCGAGCTTCCATGGTGATCAATGCCGTACCTTTTAATGGACGAAATCGAACCATATTCAAACTTGTAGGTACAAATAAAGTGTGAACATACTCACCAAATTTGATCATTTGAATGCCGTTAATAGAAACTTCAGCTGTTCGGCGCATCATATTAAATAGGCTAATGCGCATATGACGGGCAAAACGTTCGTTAACCATTTCAAGGGTAGGCATACGCCCACGCACAATTCTATCTTGTGATGAAAAGTCGTAGTCGGACATGCCATCTGCATTGGCACTGTCTTCTACTAATTCCTCTTCTTCAACGTCATCAACACCATGTAATAGCGCATCAATTTCATCTTGCGATAATAAATCACTCACTCGATAGTCTCTTTATAGTTGTTATGGTTATTGTTATTTACTTTTATCAGCCGCATTATAGCGAGATGTAAAATTACTGCATTACAAAACCCGTAAATAAAACTTCTTCTACAATTTTATTACCTTCAATATCCATTAATACTTTTTGAATTTCAGATAAGGTTTTTTGCTTTAATGACACTTTGCCTGCGCTGGTAGCTAAATCATCAGCGTTTGATTGAGAAAATACCGCTAATAAAGTGCTTTCAATTAAAGGGATGTGTTTCTTTGCTGTTTCTTCATCATCACCACCGCGAACTAATAGCTGCGCTCTTATTTCAACAAATCTATCACGTGCTGCACCAGGTACATTAAATCTAAAAGGCCTGGGCATAGGAACATAAATTGCGGTTCCTATTTCTGCCGTTGCAGAAGAGGCTTCAGGCATACTGTTTCCACTCTCACCGCTGTCTAATGCAGCTTCAACCTCTGCAGCGGTAGGTTCGTCGCCTCCACTCATAAAGAAAAAAGCCCCTGCACCGCCTGCAATTAAAATTACAACGGCGGCAATAATGATGATCATTTTCTTTTTGCCACCACCGGCATTATCTAGTTCTAACTCTTCTTCTTTACCGTCAGCCATTTCGATTCCTTAAGCTTATACCCGTTACCAATCAAGATGCATATTTGCTTGAATAATAAAGGGTATATATATTCGAATAATCAATTGGGTATAACTATAGCCTTGAATGGCAACCTAGCCAATGTGTTTTATTAATTTAAGCATAGTAATCAACGCCTGTTGATGAAGCTTTAATCACTTTTGATTGCTGTGCCGTTATAGATTGTTCTGTAGCGCCATCTTCGTGCTGTTCAAATTGTCCATTTGATCCTTGATTATTTTGCTCTTGTGCTGATGATTGATTCGATTGTTGTTTTACATTGGCCCCGCCAACATCAACCCCACTTTCTGACATCATATGCTTAAGCTTATCCATATTTTGCTCAAGAGCTTCTTTTGCTTGTTGGTTTTGTACTACAAAATTAACCACAGCTTGTTCGTTTTGTAAGTTGATACGAACTTGCATTCGACCTAATTCAGGAGGATCTAACTGAATATCAACTTGCTGTATTTTTTGGTTAATCATCACCATAACTTTTTCTTTTACAGCATCGGTAAAGTCTTTACGCATAATAGAAATGGTTTCTATTTGTTGAATAACCGCACTTTTTTGTGTTTGGGCTAAATCTGCTGAAATGTTTTGCATTGTATTTTCAAATGAAAGCTCATGCTCGATAAATCTTTCTTCGCCCTGTGTAAGATGCTTAACATCCCTTTGAGACAACGTATCAAATAAAGGATTAACACCTTGGTTTAATTTAGCATGACTATTAAGTGTTTTTGCTTCGTTATGCATTATTTCTTCGATAACAATATCAACACTCTCTTCTGTACTTTCAGCTGCAGTTTCAGCTTTTGACTCAAACTCTTTTGTTGCAACAGGCGACTGAGCTATACTTTTGTTTTGCTCGATCTGATTTTTTTCACCAATAATATTTTTAACATCATTGTGTTTTTCGTTCGTTACATTGTTTAATTTACGGGTAATACTTTCATCAAATGATTCGTTATCAATAGCTTCTTCTGATAACTCCCCTGTGGCGTTAATATTTTTACTTTCATTTACGCTCTGATCGATTTTACTGACGTCTTTAGATAGTGTTTGAAATTTTGATTGGGCATTTGATTGAGCAATAACTTGCTCTGTTTTTATACTTGTTTTTTCAGTATCAGAAAGTATGTCGGTAGATTGTTCGATCACCTCTTCTAATGCTTCACTTTTTGTATTTGTTATATGATTTACAGTCCCCGTTTTATTATCGGGTATGTTCTCAAGTTTTCTGTTTGTTTTTTTAGCATCTAACGTTGTAGGTATACCTTGAGGCTGTGTTGCAACCGCACCTGCTTTAATGAGCATTTCATCATCAGTAGCTTCCGCACTATCATTACTTAATACTTTAGCTGTGCTCTTATCAGCATTATTTTTAACTGGTGTTTCAACGATATTTTTAACCGATGTGTTCGTGCTTTCTGTTTCTTTAGACTGAAGTAACGCCTTCACTTTTTGTAAAATGTCTGAGTCTTCGGTATCGATTTGATTAGATACTGATTGTGCGATCAGTGTTTTATCTGTTTTTAGTGCGCCTGCGCTTTCTTTCTCAATTAAAGTTTCAGATGAATCTCCTACAACTTTATTAAACGTATTCGCACTATTTACAGCTTTATTGGTCTCTACAATTTTAGACGCTTCTTCACCTGCATTTTTTTCACTACTAGACGCTACTGTATTATTTGAAGTTACCAATACTTTTTCAGAAGCATTTAAAAAAGATAATAATTGCTCTGGCTGGTTAGTTGTTTGCTCTTTAGTTGAAGGTATACTTTTAGGATCAATCGACTCTGCGGCATCCGCTTCTGAAAGAGTTGTATCTTGTGCTTCATTATTTGTTTTAGTGCTTAATTCAGCATCTGCATGATTATTGTTTTGTGTTTCTAATTCTTCTGTTTGATTTTGGTTTTCGTACTCATTAAGTTCATTTTCTTTATGAATATTTTCATTAGCATATAACTGCTGCTCTTTTTTGCCGTTTGTTGTAACACTGTTGCCGCTTTGAGCTTGCCCTTTATGTTTTTCCATTACATCAGAAAACAATAAAGAACTTTCTTTACTTGAATCGTCAAAGCCACCACTTAATGCTTTTGTATCAATGGGTTGAGTTGATTCTAGTGTTAACAAAGTCATATTAGACATAAATTTTCCTGAAAAAAATGGGCTTCCATTACCTTTTATTTAGTAGGTATAAAAGGAGCTACTTTAAAATTAAAGCAAAACATGTTCCATACTGGTATAAATTATTACCTTTTTCGTCTAACAAATTGCTGGGTGGCTATTTCATCAAACATTTTTTGTTCTCGTTTGTTGTCAATTAAGGCCAGTGCTTTTAATTTTTTATCTCTTAATAACTCAACGGCTTGTACTTTTTGTCTTTGTGCTAACCATTCTTGCTTTCGCTTTTTTACCATGGCTTGAGCTTGATTTAACGCTATTTGAACTTGTTCTGAGGCATTATCTAGTTTTTTTATAAAAGCATGAAAGTGACTAAAGGTATAACTATCAATCCCCTCAAGCGAACGCTGATTAAGTCGCTTCATATACTCGAGTCGATATTCACTTACGCTATCTAAACGTTGTAAATTTTGTTGGTATTCAAACTCAGCTTCTCTTAAATTTTTAGCTGCGGTGTTTTCGTTAGTTTGCTCGTATTTATATAAGGTGTTTAGTTGCTTCATTGGCATAGAAAACCTCCTTTAATAAATAGCGCCTCGTAATAACATTATAATTACGCATAAGTTATTGGCCTTGTTGTGCATGAGCTTGGGCCGCAGAGATAATTTCTTGTAACTGACTTAAACTTTGTTCGTATGGAATAACTTCAGATATTTTTTGCTGTAAAAAGAAATTAATAACAGGCAGTAAGGTAATAGATTGATCAATACGCGGATCGCTGCCTTTACTGTAGGCACCAATAGAAATAAGATCTTTGTTTTGTTGATACAAGGAATAAACTTGTTTTAATTGTTGGGCAAGTTGCTGGTGCTCTGGCCCAGTTACCATAGGCATAACACGACTAATTGAAGCTTCAATATCTACCGCGGGGTAATGCCCTGAATCGGCTAAGTCGCGTGATAGCACAATGTGCCCATCAAGTATTGCCCGAGACGCATCAGCAATAGGGTCTTGTAAGTCATCACCTTCTGTTAATACAGTAAAGAATGCAGTAATTGAACCTTGTCCTTCACCACCATTACCTGCTCGTTCAACCAGTTGTGGTAGTTTAGAAAATACTGAAGGCGGATAGCCTTTAGTTGCCGGTGGTTCACCAACAGCTAGTGCTATTTCACGCTGGGCTTGAGCATAACGAGTAATAGAGTCAATCAGTAATAAAACATTCAATCCTTGATCACGAAAATACTCACTAATTTGTACGGCCGTTTCACAACCTTTTAGTCGCATTAATGGTGAATTATCGGCTGGAGCGGCTACAACAACAGCTCGTTTTCGCCCTTCTTCACCGAGTATTTCTTCAATAAATTCTTTTACTTCGCGACCACGTTCACCAATAAGCCCCACAACGATAACATCTGCAGTGGTACCTTTGGTCATCATACCTAATAGAACACTTTTACCTACACCTGACCCCGCAAAAAGCCCCATACGTTGACCAGTACCAACGGTTAAAAAACTATTGATAGATCGAACACCAACATCTAACGGTTCAGTAATTGCTCGTCGAGATAGTGGATTAATAGGTTTGCCGCTGTATTGATAAGTATCGAGATTTTTAATGGGCCCTTTGCCATCAATAGGTTTGCCTACACCGTCAATAACACGCCCGAGTAGTTCCATTGAAAAAGGGAGTTTAGCTTTTGTTGATAACGGTACAACTCGTGCGCCAGGTAAAACACCTTGTAGGCTTTCTTCTGGCATGAGATAGGTTTTTTCTTGCTCGAAACCCACCACTTCTGCAATAAGATCGCCTTGTGATGTTTCAACTAAACATTGGCTACCTACAGGGGCTTTAACGCCAACGGCTTCTAAGGTTAAACCCACAACACGCACTAACCGCCCCGCCACTGATGTTTTGTGAGGATGGATCATGGTTTGGCAATTTTTAAGTCTGTCGGTGATGCGGTTATAGTCAAGCATAATAGTTTTTTGACGTTACGACCTTTTACTTACTGGTGTAGTGCATCTTGCAAAAATGATTCCAATACATCTTTCATTCGAGACTTAATTGTTAAGTCGATATTAGATGTGCTGTTTTCTATTTGGCAGCTTCCTCTTTCTAACTGAGGTGCTGCGAGTAATTTCCAACCTTGCTCAACAATATAGTCTTGGCCAAATTGTTCTTCGACTATTTTGATATCGTCAGGGTGTATTAATATTTGTGTTTGAGCTTCTTGACTGGGGAGCATTTTGATCCCTTCACCAATTGCTGCGGTAATAATATCAGGATTAGTTTTTGCTTCTTGTAAGGTAATGGCTTGGGTAAGTTGTACGACTAAATGTAATAGCTGTTCTTCTACATTTTTTTCAACACCGGCCAACGGTGTATGGAGTTGTTGAACTAGGGTTTGCCATTCTTGCGCTAGGTTATCAATGGTTTCTTTACCTTCGCTAAGCCCGGTTTCTATCCCCTCTTCATGACCTGATTTTAATCCTTCTTCATGACCTGAGCTTTTCCCTTCGTCATAACCTTTGGCAAAACCTTCTTCTTTGCCCTGATTAAAACCTTCTTCGTGTGCCGCTTGACGTATTTCTTCAATGTCTTCTGCGGTTAGTGGTGTGGGTTCTTCAATTTCAGTTTCTTCAGGTGGCTCATATTTCCAGCTACTTTTTTTTCCTAAAGCATTGGTTTTTCCATCATCAATTTTTTGTTCTTGTTCAACATTAGGAATAGACCAAAGATCAGACTCGATTTCAGAAGAACCTTTTACAATTTTTGGGTTCATTATAAGAACTCGTCTCCGCCGCCAGCACCACCAAGCATTATTTCACCTGCATCAGACAGTTTTCTCGCTACGGCAAGAATTTCTTTTTGCGCTGCTTCGACTTCTGTAATGCGCACTGGTCCCATAGCTTCTAGGTCATCTGCCATCATTTCAGCAGCACGTTTAGACATGTTAGCCATAATTTTTTCTTTAAGGGCATCATCAGCGCCTTTAATGGCTTTCATTAAGGCATCTTGCTGAACATCACGTAGGATCGCTTGAATACCTCTATCATCTACATCGGCAAGGTTTTCAAATACAAACATCAGATCTTGAATTTGTTGACTCATTTCTTCGTCGTGTTCACGAATTGCATCCATTAATGCGCCTTCGATATTGGTATCTAAATAGTTCATTATGTCGGCAGCTGCTTTTAAACCACCCATTTTCGCCGATTGTGCACCTGCTTGTCCGGCAAATTGTTTTTCCATAATTTCGTTTAATTCTTGTAATGCTGCGGGTTGTACTTCTTCTAAATTGGCAATACGCATGGTTAAGTCTAAACGAACTTTGTCAGCAAATTGACTTAAAATTTCAGCTGATTGATCAGGTTCTAAATAAGAGAGTACGATAGTTTGAATTTGAGGATGCTCATTACGAATAATGTTGGCTACTTGTTTAGAGTCCATCCATTTTAATGAATCTAAGCCTTTTGCTCCGCCGCCCATAACAATTTGGTCAATTAAATTGCCTGCTTTATCTTCACCTAATGCAGCCGTTAAAGCTTTACGAACAAATTCTTCACTTTGGAAACCTATGGTACTAAAGTTTTGAATTTCGTTAATAAAGAGTTTGTGCACTGCCGTGATTTTTTGCTGGGTAAAGTCTTGCATAGCCGCCATACTTGTACCCACTTGCTGAACTTGTTTAGGCTCTAAGTGCTTTAAAATTTGCGCAGCATCTTCTTCAGACAAACTCAGTAGCAAAATGGCTGCTTTTTCTGTGCCGTCTAATTTATCAACGTCGAACCCTGTTGGGCTGCCAACCATAGGGGCTAGCTCTTGATTTTCATCACTCATCTTCGCTTAACCAACTTTTAACTACTTGAGAGGATAATTCAGGTTCATTTGCTACTAGAGCCCGAACAGCTTTTAAAATGTCTTCATCTCGATGCAAGTCGGGTAATTGTAAACTTCCATCAGGTGCAAAACCTACAGCGCCAGCATCAAATTCAGTGGTTAACATATCCATGGTTTCATCACCTAAATCAATATGGCTATCAAGTGATTTGTCACCGTAATCATCAGGTCTTTGTTCAGGGTTAATTAAACGAGAAACCATTGGACGTACAACAAAGAATATTAGAACAATAATAACTAATGCGCCCATACCTAACTTGAACATACTTAAGAACCATGGTTGTTCGTAGATAGGTATTTCTTTTTCAACTATAACGTCTTCTCGAGAAAACGGTAATGAAATAACTTCTAATACGTCGCCTCGTTGTAAATCAAAACCTACACTGCCTTGTAGCAAACGACGAATATTAGCTATTTCAGCTTCAGATCTTGGTACATAAGATACAGCTGGTGCGCTTGTACTGGCTTCTTCACCATCAGGTGTTGGAGTAGCAGGAGCTGTTTCTGTTAAATAGTCTAATGCGACTGATACACTTACACGGCGAATAACACCTGTTTGTTGTTTAGTATGGCTTATAGCTTCATCTAATTCATAATTTTTAGTTGATTCTAAATGATTACGACTTGGCATAGCTCTTTTTTGCTCACCACCCGTAGCATTTTCAGGAATGTCTGAATCTAAAGGCGGTTGATTTGATAATGCACCTGGTATACCACCTAACATGCCACCTATGGTTTTATCTTCAACTTTCATTTCGCTACGTAAAGCAGGTAAATCTGAGTTATAACGGCGCTGGGTTTCTTCGGTATTGGTAAAGTCCATTGTTACATCAACTTGCGCTGTGTAGTTACCTAAACCAACAACAGGAATAAGAATTGAATCAATTTTTTCCATGTATTCTGATTCACGTTTTTGTTCTATTTCAAACTCTTTACGTGAACGAGATGAAAGGGAGCTTTGTGAGCCTGAATTTAATAGGCGTCCATTTTGATCGGTAACCGTCACTTTATTAGGTGACATGCCCTGTACAGCTGAAGCAACAATGTCGACAACCGCATCAACTTTTTCTTCAGATAATTGGCGACCTTTTTGTAACGTAAGTACCACAGTTGCAGAAGGTGACTTAACGCGCTTTGCAAAAATATTATCTTTTGGAATAGCTAATAAAACTTTAGCTCTTGAAATAGTTTGTAACTCTTCAATAGTTCGCGCCAGTTGTTGTTCACGTGAGTGTTTAAGACGTTCGCTTTCAAGACGTTGGCTTACACCAAACCCCATGTCTTGCATGATAAGTTCATTACCTTCTTTTTTCTCATAAGTTAAACCTTCACGAGCAAGTAACATTTTAACATTTTGATATTCATCGGCAGGTACTGAAATCGTGTTGTTTTCTTGAAGGTAATCCACTTTATTCGCATCAAGATAATCCATTGTTTTGATCAGTTGTTCTGTCGGCAGTTTGGTAAGCACTCTATATTCTGCTTGGTTTGCCCACATGATCACGAATATAGCTATCACTAAACAAATAGCGAGTGCCATTATTAACGTTAACTGCCTTAGCACATCAACATTACCAAGGGCAGATGAGAAGCCTGACTTTTGTTCTTCAGCTATGCTGTCTGAACCGTCGTCAGTTACGACCATACCTGTATTATCAGCTGTATCAGACACTTAATTTCTCCGGGAATTTGGTAACGTTATACAAATAAAAAGTCATACCTAAACAGGCATATTCATAATTTCTTTATAGGCTTCTACAAACTTGTTACGTACTTGTACGGTAGCGTCAAATGCAACGCTTGCCTTAGAAGCAGATATCATGGTTTGAGCAAGGGTTACATTAGAGTCGCCTAATTCAAAGGCTTTGCGCTCGGCCCCTGCGGTTTGTTGAAGGTCGTTAACGGTATTAACGGCATCTTTTAATAAACTACCAAAATCACTACCTGACTTATTTACTGACGGTATTGCATTGTCAGATGAAACGGCTTGCGTATTATGGTTCATTGCCTCTAAAGACATGCTTTGCATTTGTGCAAATAAGGAATTTGATTTGATATCCATAGCAATCTCGCTTGTGTCAATTTCTTGATGTTTATATTGTTACTATGGATAAAGCAATCATGATGCCAAGGTAAAACAATGAATACAGAATTAAAATAAAAATTTAATATTCAACAATTTGGGAGGAATTAAATTATATAAAATATAGGTTATACTTTTATATAAAATAAAAAACCCAGCATACTGATACTGGGTTTTTAGTATAATTCGTTACAGTGTTACGCTGGGATCTGTATTCCTGAATCGCGCATTTTAGCAATTTTATATCGTAAAGTTCTTGGGCTTATACCTAAACGTTCAGCCACATTTTTACGACTACCTTGGCAAGCATTTAAGGTGTCTAAAATAATTTGATGTTCCTGAATTTTTAACTCGTTACCAAGTTTGTCTTCAGAAAGCGTTTGAGTTTCATTTGTACTTGGGAGCGTTGTTGTTTCAAATTGTTCAATAAGTAAGTCGCTCGCATCAATCACATTATTACTATATAAAATAAGTGCTCTTTGAATAACGTTATCAAGTTCTCTGACATTACCTGGCCAATCGTAAGCGGTTAACTTACTTCGTGCGGCTACTGTAAATTCAGGGATACTGTCTGAGCTTTTTTGCACTATGCGTTCAACAAGGTGTTTTGCTAACGGTAAAATGTCATCTCTTCTTTGAGCAAGTGCTTTCCATGTAAGTGGAAATACATTTAATCGATAATATAAATCTTCTCTAAATACGCCTTCTGCAACGGCTTGTTGTAAATCACGGTTACTGGTTGCAATAACTCTTACATCTAACTTAATGGTTTTACGACCACCTAAACGCTCTACTTCTCGCTCTTGTAATACTCGTAATATTTTTGCTTGCAGCCCCAAGTCCATCTCCGTAATTTCGTCAAGCAATATAGTACCACCTTGAGCTTGCTCAAATTTTCCTGGAGAGGCTTGAATAGCGCCCGTAAATGCGCCCTTTTCATAACCAAATAACGTGGCTTCTAACATGTTTTCAGGAATTGCTGCACAGTTTATGGCAACAAAAGGCGCTTCTGCACGATCTGAATTGTAATGCACATATTGAGCAAGCACTTCTTTACCTGAACCACTTGGCCCTAACACCATAACTGATGCCTCGGTAGCAGCTACTTTTTTAGCTAAAGATAATAATTCAATACTTTTAGGGTCTGCCACTACAGGTTCAAATGCATTGGTTATTTCAAGAGGTACGTATTGATTCACCATATTCAGTAAGACTTCAGGTGAAAAAGGCTTTGCCATATAGTTACTAGCACCATCTTTCATTGCTTGTACGGCATCATCAATAGTACCGTAAGCCGTCATAATTAATACGGGCATTTGCGGAAGGTTATTTTTGATACTTTTAAGCAGGGATAAACCCGACATACCTCCCATTTGAACATCGCTTACTACTAAATCAACTTTGTGATTTTTAAGTAAGAGTAATGCGGCTTCTCCTGACTCTGCTTCAATACACTGAAAGCCTGCGAGTAATAAGGTATCAACTAAAGCTTCTCTTAAGCCTGAGTCGTCTTCAACCACTAAAATTTTACTGGTGTTCATTAGCATTCTCCATTGGTGAACCATGAAAATTGGCTACTGATGAGTGTTCTTCTTTTGATGTATTTGCTTGTGCTGAGTCGTTTTGTGTTGACGCATTAAATGTTGTTTCTAACAAAGGAATATGGATACAAAAATGTGCCCCTTCTCCTGCTTGACTCAATAACTTAACACCACCTTGATGTGCATTAACTACCGACTTAACAACAGCTAAACCTAACCCTGTACCTTGAGAACGTGATGTGTAGAAGGGTTCAAATATTTTATCTGCGAGTTCTTGATCAATACCTTTACCATTATCGCGTACGCTAATCAGTGCATAACCGTCTTTACAATATGAAGATAGTTCAACTTTAGCGCCTTCTTTTATGACTTGAATACTATTTAAAACTAAATTTTGTATAGCACCTGTGAGGGCACTTTGATTGCCTAATATTTGACAATCATCTTCACATAACGAAAACGATATTTGTGCATTTTCTTTTTTAATAATAGCGTCAATTGATTGAACCGAACTCGATAACAGTTCGTTAATAGATAGAGGTTCTACAACTTGTTGTTTACCACTTTTGGCAAACAATAGCATATCGTTAACTTGCTGCTCTAAATCGTGTAGTCTTGTCATTAACTTGTCTTGAAAGCTTTCTCTTGATTCGTTAGTTAATTTTTTATTTTGTAAATTTGCGCCATATAACATAGCTGCAGAAAGTGGTGTTCTAATTTGATGCGCTAATGTTGATACCATTCGGCCTAAAGAAGAAAGACGTTGTAACTGACCTAATTTATCTTGTAGTAAGCGAGTCTCGGTTAAGTCGGTGATCATAATTAATTGCCCAGGCTGATCGCCCAGTGCGGTAATTTCTAATTTAACTCTTCGTCCATCGTTAAGAGAAACTTCGTGCCAATCATCTGCTCTTGGTTTAAAAGAGCGTTTGATCACATCAAACCATGGTTGACCTAAAATAGGTTCATCAAGTAATTGGCGAGCAACATCATTAATTTTTACCACAACACCATTACCATCAAGAATAATCATGCCTGTTGGCATAACATCAATCACTTGATTAAGTTGTTGTACTTTTTCTTTTAATAAATTAATTTCATTTAAATTAGAATGCAGAGATACATTCGCTGAACTGCCTACTGCATTAAAAGGAAAAGCAGTTTGCTCAAATGTATTATTGATATTAGAAACGGTTGAAGCTGCATATGTCATAATTCATCACTCAATTATTGATAACACATACAACAAAGCATTTACCATGCCAAACAATAATTACATTAAAATCAGTAAATTACTACATTTTAAGAATTAAAACGTTTAAATATTCATGGTCAATTTTTTGGCTAGAAGTGAAGATTTATAGTTTTTTTATCAAGACATTAATAAGATAGGAGTAGCCTAACTGGCAATAAAAAAGG
This sequence comes from Pseudocolwellia agarivorans, assembly GCF_002000085.1. Taxonomy (GTDB): domain Bacteria; phylum Pseudomonadota; class Gammaproteobacteria; order Enterobacterales; family Alteromonadaceae; genus Pseudocolwellia; species Pseudocolwellia agarivorans. The sequence goes on along the minus strand of NZ_MUZU01000004.1, from coordinate 165,188 downwards.
ATATTACCAGAATATCCTTTTTTTCTGTAAAATTGTAACGTTAGTTTTTTTGTAAACTGTATTTACGCATTTTTTCAACAAGTGTTGTTCTACGCATACCTAATGTTTCAGCAGCTCTAGCAACCACCCAATCGTTCAGTTCTAACGCTTGGGTTACTAATGAAACTTCAAGGTCTGCTAAATGGTCTTTAAGATTAAATCCTTCGGCTGGCAATACTGCAATACCTGTTGGTTCAGGTTCTGATGTTTGCATCTCACTCTCATCAACATCATCATCGCCATAATCAAAACCAGAGAATAAATCATTAATCGCATCACGCTCTTGTAATTCTTCTGGGTAATCAGGTTGGTAATCATCAACTTCAATATGACGATATTTGAAAGGAAGTTGCCCTACATTTACCACTTGTTCACCATACATGATGATCATACGCTCAATTAAATTTGATAATTCACGAACATTACCTAGCCATGGGTGCTCTTGTAAAGATTCAATAGCTTTTTCAGTAAAGCGAACACTGTGCCCTTGCTCTGAAGTAAAGCGAGAAATGAGCTCTTTCATTAATAACGGTATATCTTCTTTACGCTCTCGCAGAGCTGGAGTTTCAATAGGAAAAACATTTAATCGATAATATAAATCTTCTCGAAATTCATTGGTTTTAATCATTTCTTCTAGGTGTTGGTGTGTTGCCGCGATGATGCGTACATCGGCTTTAATACTTTTACTGCCACCTACACGCTCAAAAGTACGCTCTTGTAAAACACGTAATAATTTTACTTGCATGGGCTGTGGCATATCGCCAATTTCATCTAAAAATAGTGTTCCGCCTTCAGCCATTTCAAAGCGCCCTTTACGGGTAGAGATAGCGCCAGTAAAAGCGCCTTTTTCATGACCAAATAATTCACTTTCTAATAAATCAGGAGGAATAGCTCCACAATTAACGGGAACAAAAGGCCCTTTATTACGATCAGATAAGTTGTGGATATTGCGCGCGACAACTTCTTTACCTGTACCCGACTCACCTAAAATTAAAACATTAGCCGCAGTGCTTGCTACTTGTTCAATTAAAAAGCGAACTTGTTGCATTGGCTCACTTGAACCCACCAGAGATCTAAATAAAATATCAGGGCATTTACCACTACGCTTGTTAGGTAAATTATTATGATATTGATGGCTGTGGTGGATCATTTCGGTTAATTGGCCGTAATTTAGCGGAATAGCTAATTCACCAATAATATTGTTGTAACTAGAAGCTTGCGCTTTATCGACAATGTCATGATAAATAAATGGGCAAGCAGGATGTGATTTAATAATAGCCTGTATATGCTCAGAAATATCACCACACACTATGACTGTGAGAATGTCAGGAACATCTACAAGGTGTTGAACCAATTCACCTTCAGAAAAAACATAAAATTTTTCCCCTATAAATGCTAATACAGTTTCTATTTGACTTCGCCTTGCCGAGTCGTTATCGACAACTAGAATATGTTTCTGTCCTTGCATAATTCCCTGATGAATAATTATTATCGTTTTGTATACTTATAATAATAACTTGCTTAAGTGAATAATCAATAAAAAATTGACGCTTATGAGCCATTTATTTGACATAGCATATAATTCAATCACTTAAGCCAAATAAAAGCTTCATTATTTGCTATTGCTAAGCTTTCAGGTGTACCAATATCACGCATATACTCTTTATTTTCCCAACCATTAACTTTGTTCATAAGATGAGGCATTAAATGATAACTAATATCCGTTTCATCATCTGTAAGTGTACTCAACAAAGTGTTAACACGTTGGTCAAATAAATAAACAGCGGCATTAGCTAAATTAGATGGTGGGTTTTTAACTTTCTCATGAAAAGCAATCACACAATGAGTGTCATTAAGTTCAACTATTCCACAACTTTGAGGTGAGTCAGTTTTAAATAACATTAAACTCCCTAAACAGTTTTCTTTACGCTCATTAAAACGCGTAATAAAACTTGCCCAATCACAAATACAAAGGTTGTCTGCGTGGGCAATTAATACATCGCTATCGCACCAAAATGCTTTTGTTGCTTTTAAAGTACCTAATGTACCGAGCAGCTCTTCTTCATGAAATGTAGTTATTTGATCTTTAAAAGGTGATTTTTCAATAAACTGATAAACTTGCTCGGGTAAATAATGTGTATTAATTAAAAACTCAGAAAATCCCGCTTTAGATAATTGTTCTAGCCATATTTGTAACAAAGGGGTTTGATTAATAGGAACCAAACATTTAGGTATATTGTTAGTAATAGGCTTTAAGCGTGTACCAAAACCAGCGGAGAGTAAAATAGCTTTTTTAATAGGCGCTACTTTAGTTACGTTACTCATGTTAGTTGCTCTAACGCTTGCATCAATTCTTTAAACTCAAGCGGCGTATTACCCACGCGAGATACTTGGCATGCTGCGGCAACAGAACCAATTAAAGCTGACAACCATAAATCGCCACCACTCACCAAAGCCATCGCAGTAGCCGCTAACATACAATCGCCAGCGCCAGCAGGATCTATAGGGTTACTCGCTAATGCTGGTATTTTATCGTTGTTCCAATGATGCACTTCACTCTTTTCGGTTCTGTGCAATAACGCTCCTTCATCAGCCAACGTAACGATAATGTTAGGGCATTGCATTTTTTGATGAAGTTTATCAGCAAGAACAACCAAGCCATCTCGCGTATTATTAAGAGCAACACGTATTTCACGTTCAGTAGGTGTGATTAAATCAACGTTTTTAAAACGAGAAATATCCCCTACCTGTGAAGAAGTTTGACTGTCTGCTGCCACCATAACGTGATGCTTATGACATAAACCAATAATGCCATCCACTAATGGCTGGGGTAAAATTCCGTAGTTAAAATCTGAAAAAATAACTAAATCAGTTTGAGAAATTTCTTCTGCGAGTTGTGTCATTATCGCTTCTTGAATATCGATACCAATATCATGCTCGCGAAAGTCATTCACTCTGAGTAAGGTTTTATTACCCACACGGTAACGGCGTTTTTTTGTGGTTGGCCTTGTATCATCAACAAAAGTTCGAGCTTTAAGCTGATACTCGCGCATTTTCTCATAACCATAAATGGCCGCTTTATCTTCACCAAGGACAGTATAAAACGATACATTTTTCGCACCTAAGCCTTTAGCATGTGCAGAGGTAATACCTGCCCCTCCTAAAAAGAGCTTTTTCTCGTCGGGCGTTACAACAATAGTAGGATCTTCTTGCGACATACCTACAGCGTTACACTGCATGTATTCATCAATAATGGTATCGCCAATGACTAATATATTAAGCTTCGAAAAATTTGCCATAACCTGCTCAATATCAGCCCTATTAATATGATGGCGGCTCATATAATTGCTTAGTTTACTGACATTTAATACGGGTTGTTCGGTTTGACGATTAAAAACAGAAGACGACTTTACATGGGTATAACCTGAGCTAAATATTAGCTTACCGCCAAAGGTTTCTATCGCCTTTTGCTCAGGGTTAAGTTTGTCTTCGTACTCTTTACCTTTTACAACAACATGAGGCTTTAGTTTTTCAATCAGTGTTGTGGCTGAATCGTAATTAATAAAACAATAATCAACAAAGGCTAGCGACGCGACAATATCTGATCGGTGAGTAGCATCGTTATAATCGGTTTGAGTTAATAATTCATCTGCATTTACCCCAACAACTAAAGTGTTTCCACATTCTTTAGCAAAGCGAAGCAAGCGGATATGGCCCGGATGAAGAATGTTAAAATCGCCGGTGACTAAAACGAGTTTACCTAAGTTTTGACGATTAGTTTCAATACTCGATAGAATTGTCTGCATAGCGTAATTATCTCGTTAATTACTTTTAAGTTACGGCTTAGTTTAATTTAATTAATGCTCTAATAATTTTACGAGCTGCTAAATCATCTAGGGCTGTGTTTATTTGCTCTAAACTATATTCATTTGATAGCAGCTTTTCTACTGGTATTTGATATTTATTAATAATATCAACAATTATAGGAATGTCTTGGTCGGGTTTTGATGCACCGCCCCAGCTACCTTGAATTTGTTTTCCACAAATCAACTCAAATGGATCTAACTGAATTTTATCTCCATTTTTTGGGTGTGATGCAAAAATACACTTTCCTCCACCACGTTTAATTAATGAAAATGCCATTTCTATAGTATGATTTTTTCCCGCAGCTTCAACGGCATAATCAACACCATCAGGGAAGTTACTAAAAAAATTAACTAGCCCTACTTCGTTAGCTAAATAAGTATGTGTAGCTCCCAGCTCTTTGGCTAAAGCTAACTTATGTTCTTCAACATCAAAAGCAATAACTTGTTTTACGTTAAAATGATTTAAGGCAAGTAAAGCACTTAACCCAATACCTCCTAAACCAAATATCACAACCGATGAATTTGGCTTAGGTTGTAACTGATTTAAAATAATACCTGCGCCTGTTGGTAAAGCACACCCTAACAATACAGCCACATTCGAAGGTAAACCTTTAGGGCATAATACAACTCGATTTTCTGAAACCACAGTATAATCTGAAAAAGTAGTTACAGGACCAGAATTAATTGTTGTATTACTTTCATTTAAATAAGTTTGACCTCCACTCTCCAGCCCCTCTCCCTTCAACCAACCTAAAACAACACGCTGACCTATAGCTACTTTGCTAACACCTTTCCCTATAGCAACAACTTCTCCAACACCTTCGTGCCCAAGTAAATGAGGAAGAAACTTATCTTCTCCACGCCCTCCTTTAACTTCCATTAACTGGCTATGACAAAGTCCTGAAAACTCCATTTTTACCAATATTTTTCCTGTAGCTAACATAGGGGTTTTTATTTGTTGCAATACCAGAGGTTTTTGAGTTTCGACCAATACAGCAGCTTTAAAACTTTTAGGAATTATCGACATTTTAACTTTTACAACCAAGGCTTATTAGTTTTAGAGATAAATAAACTACCATCGTGATGTGTGACTATCATGTCTTCAATTTTCTCTACTTTTCCCCAATTTAGCTTCTGTGAATACATAGGAATATTATGTTGATTAAAATAATCAAATATTAATTGAGCATTTTCTTGGTCGTGAATACTTAACATTAAATCTGTATTTTCCCACATCGTTGGTGGACTTTCTAAAATGATAGTAGATTCATGCCCTTCAACATCCATTTTTATAAGATCTATATTTTCAACGATACTATTGAATGTAACCGTATTAACTTTCAGTGTTTCTAATTCTCCATAAGGATTTTTCTTAGAACCAACAATATGACTACCCGTTGTATTACCTTTAACTAACAAGAATTCAGTACCATTAGTATGCGTTGAAACAGCAGCTTGATGAGTTGTGATATTTTCACAACAATTATTTTTAATATTCTCTTTAAGAGCTTGATAATGTAATGGAACTGGCTCAAATGCATTAACTTTGTAGCCACATTTAGACAATAAAATACTATGTAAACCTAAGTTAGCGCCTAAATCTAAAACATTTTTGTACCTTGCTTTGTTATGCCAATAAAAAGCAAATATGATTAATTCATCAAGCTCGAATAAATTTATTGAAGATATATTCCCCATCGCTTGATACGGAAAAATAATATTTTCATAAGGACCAAGGACTATGCTATCGCCTTTATTAAAAGCATCAGCGATAAATCTTGATATGATATTCAATAAAAAAGAATGTATTTTATTCAAAGGTGAATGTTGCTGATAAATATCAGGCAATAAATCAAATAGCTCATTTAAAAATTCATTATTTTGTTCCATATAAACCTCTGATTATATTGTTTTCATGATCTCTAATAAGACCGTTTTATCGAGTAAGGGCTCCATATCTTCTAATTTATGTCCAAACTTTAACTGAGGAACTACTCGCTGTTTAGGGTCGATATTTACGTTGCAAAAAACAGGTCCCGGTTCGGCATAAACAGATGAAATAACCTCGGCAATATCTTTGTCAGCAGACAAACCATAATATTTAAAACCATGCGCCTTGGCTACGGCTTCAAAATCAGGGAAACACAAGCCAGAATCTGTTGTTGATGCTTGGTAACTATTATCTAACCATTGCTCTTGAGTTTGGCAAATCATGCTATACCCAGAATTATTAAATAAGAAAATCTTTATATTCATTTGGTGGTTTACTACCAAAGGTAACTCTTGAATATTCATCATCAAAGAGCCATCACCTACTAAGCAAGTTATTTGCTGTTTACTTGCTAAAGATAAACCAATTGATGCCGGTAGCGCATACCCCATAGGTGTATTGTTATAAGCATGTATAAACTTTTGATTTTTTTTAGCGATAAAGCCTTGCATTAGCCATGCAAGAGTGCAGCCTGTATCTGTCACAACAATGTCATTTTCTTTAGAGCGATATGACATTTCACTCATTAATTTATAAGGGTTTATTAAACCTAGCGGGTTAGTAATATAACCATTTGGAAACTGCGCCTTCCACCCATTAATTTTATTGATCCAAGGACTAAGTTTTTCTCTTGGTTTCGGATCTAATTGCTCTAGCACTTTTTGAGTAAATATTTTTGCATCGGTACAAATAGGATAATCAACATTAAAGTCTAGTTCATTAAACTTATTGATCTCATTTTCATCAATATCGACAATTATTTTCACAGCATTTGGAGCAAAATCTGATACAGGACTACCCGTTTCATGAGTATCTAGCCTTGAACCAATAGAAATTAAAACATCTGCACTTTGTACAGCGAAGTTTCCATAACGCGAACCGTGTGTTCCGAAAGTTCCCGCATATAATTCATCATTTTCGTCTAAATAACCTTTCATTGCCCAAGTTAATAAAACAGGGATGTTAAGTGTTTTAATTAATTTTTCGACATCTTTTTCAGCATTGGCTAGTTTAACTCCCCAGCCAATGATTAACACGGGCTGTTTAGCGTTACTCAAAATATTAGCAATGTTCGGTAAATGGGGGGTTTGTGTTTTAGGATCAATAATAGGTTTATTAAATGGTAGTAATTCATGCTCATTTATATCTTGTCGATAGATGTTGTCAGGAATATCTAATACAACAGGACCAGGCCTACCACTCGTAGCCAAGTACATGGCTTTCTCTAATTCATACCTTATATCTTCAGGTTTAGTAATAGTTACAGCATACTTAGTAATAGGTTTTACCATATCGAGGGTATCATTTTCTTGAAAACCTAACTGACGTACACCGAGATTTTTTTTAAGTCTAAATGTAGAAACTTGCCCTGTTATATAAAGTACAGGAACAGAATCAAACCAAGAGCTACAAATTCCTGTGATCATATTTGTAGCGCCAGGCCCCGATGTTGATATAGCAACACCAATATTATTATTAATTCTAGAATAAGCATCTGCTGCAAATGCACTAGATTGTTCATGATTAGGGCAAATGTAAGTCATGTCTGGGTGCTTAGCTATTGAATCAATAATATGAACTGAAGCACCACCTGTAATAACAAAAGCATGCTTTGTATTTAATCGATAGATGAATTCTGCTACGTAATCTGATAATTTCATATTTAGTTCTTTTACTTTTTATTGGTGAATTAATTCATCATTTCCAGCGCGTCTTAATTTACCTAGGCTGCTGTTATTTTGTAATTTTTTAGAAAGCTGATTATTTCGCCAGTTATCATGAACAACACTGAAGTTTCTTCCTCCAACTTCTGATTTACTTGCTTCAAATACCCAATCACAGCAACAAGCAATATCTTCAAAAGAAGTCCATTCATTATCCGTAGCATATTTATGTTCGGTTGCTTCTTTTGCACCCGCGCTATCAACTGCTAAAAGCGTTTCTTGATGAATTTTTGTTTTAACCCATCCCGGTCCTAAAATCGTAAATTTACAATCATTCATTTCTTCATTTAATAATTCACATGCTTTAATTAATGTTACTTTTGCTAATGTATAAGCTGAAAAATTAATAGGTGCAGAATTAGTGCCTCCTCCTGCAAAAAATATAACACCTGTATTACCCGTTTTATTTCGGCTAGGTAATAAACTATGCGTGAGTTGCATTTGTGCAAATAAGTTGATCTGAAATGAGTCTTGCCATTCTTTAAAGTTAATATTCTCAAATGAGCCAATAGGAATCATAGTTCCAGGACAAACAACTAACTGATCCCAATCAGAAAACTCACTTAATGTCAGCGTTGCGCGCTCAATACTTTCTTGTGATGATAAATCGCAATGTAACAATGATAGTTTATTGCTAGTTAAACTTGCTAAGTTACTAGATAAATTTCGATAAGTTGCTCTAACTTCATGACCTTGTGCAATCCAATGCTTGCAAAGCTCATAACCAATGTCACTCGATGCTGAAATAATTATAATCTTCATAATATCCCTATTTAAAAAGGCCCTGTAAACCAATCGCCAGGAACATCGTGATGCCCTTGTTTTTGCAATGCTTCAATATCAAGAGTTATAGCTAACATCTCACATATTTTTTGAGCAATGTCGTATGCAGAAATATAATAATATTTTGTTCCACTATATGTTGTGGGTTCCGGCCAATCTGGCTTTGCCATAACTACAGGCGCAAGCTTCAGTTTATCAAAAGAGGATGCGACAACTTGATGACTAATACTTGATGAAATAGAGCAAGTTTCGTGCGCTGATTCAAGTAATAATAGCCGTCCAGTTTTTTCTACTGACTCTATTATTCTTGAAGTATTTAATGGCGCTAGAACACTTAGAGTAATATGCTCAATAGATATACCATGATGCTCTTGTAAGAATTTCAATGCGATTTTAGCTTCGGTTGTCAAATAAGAAGATGACACTACTGTTAGCTCATCTCCAGTGCTTATATTAGATTGTTCTGAAAGTAACCAGCGATTATCAATTTGGATTGGTACGTTACCTTTTTGTTGATAGAGCCAACGATGTTCAAGAATAATTACTGGATTAGGGTCAAGTACACTTGCTGTTAACAACTGCTTAAGTTCTTCAGTAGTAGAAGGCATTACAACCTTTAAACCGGGAATATGAGCAAACCAAGCTTGAAGTGACTGACTATGTGTAGGGCCTTGCCCCCAACCACGACCAATAATTAGGCGTATAGTTATAGGCACATTAGATTGACCACCAAACATAAATCGCCACTTAGCAGCGTTGTTTACCAACTGATCCATCGCAAGTAAAAAAAAGTCTACTCGTTGAAATATGATAATAGGCTTTAACCCTGCAATTGCAGCACCTATTCCTATACCCAACATACCATTTTCAGCTGTAGGCATATCAAAGACTCTTTGATCACCAAATGTCTCTACTAAATTTTTAGTTGTATTGAATATTCGACCAGGATCATTAACCCCTAAACCATAGCAGATAATACTTTCGTCATACGACATTAACTGCTCTGTAGTTTCATTTATTGCTTCTGCGAAGCTTATTTGGTGAGTTTCTTTAAGCATAAGTTAAATTTTCAGGTGTATTTGATGCAGGAAAAGGAGCTAACTCAGCTTTTTCAAAAGCTATTAACACGTCTTTATTGATGTTGTTTTTTATAGTATTTAATACTGATACATCAATAACTTGGCTATCAAGTAATTGCTTAGTCAGTAATTTGATAGGATCTTTTGATTTCCAATAAGCGATTTCTTCGGCAGGCCTATACTCTAAATGGTCATCATAATTAGGACCACAATGCTCTCTCCATCGATATGTATCAAGTTCGATAAAAGCCGGACCATTGTTCAATTTTATATGCTCGACAGCATCACTACAGAGCTGAAACGTATTGCTGATATCATTACCATCACCATGCCAGCTTTGTAAACCAATAGATGCAGCAAGTTCGTAGATCTTTCTGTCTTGAGGTTGACGACAATCCAAAGATGAATAAACAGAATAACGATTATTTTCACAGACAAATAAAACAGGAAGATTTCTCACTACAGAAAAATTAGCGGCTTCATAAAAAACCCCTTCTTCAATAGCCCCATCCCCTATATAAATAACAACTAAGCCTCGCTCTTGCTTTATTTGTTTTGCTAATGCTAAACCAACACCAATAGGAATTGTACCACCAACTATTGCGGTACTTCCCATAAAACCAACAGCCTTATCTATTAAGTGCATAGATCCCCCCATTCCTCCGGAGCAACCTGACGCTTTACCATGTAGCTCAGCTATAAAAGCATTTAAGTTGCCGCCTTTAGCTAAATAATGTGCATGTGCTCTATGAGTTGATACAACTTGATCGTCGTGAGTAAGTAACGCGCTTAAAATCGAAGGGGGTGCCTCTTGCCCAATACTTAGGTGAGTGGGGCAACGCATTTTTTGATTTTTATATTGCTCTGCGATTGCTTCCTCGACCATACGTATTTTGAGCATAGTTGATAATATTGAAACTTTGACTTTATCTGTTAATGGAGTTTTAGTATTCATCATTACGGAATAAACCAGTAAAAATCGCCAGTGTAACCAACCTTTTTGAAAAAGGCCTGCCATTCATCAACATGCATAATCGTTTTTGCTGTTAAATTCCAAGCATACATACGTTCTTTTTCTTCATCATTACGATAAGCGTCAACTGTGATAAATGCTCTACCTTTACTCACTCGCATAATTTCTTGTAAAGCAATAGCGCAATCATCTAATTCGAGGTTATGAACGGTGTTGATACTAAAAACGGCATCAAAACTGTTATCTTCATAAGGTAGTTTTATCGCGTTACCCACTTGCAATTGTTCTTTTACTTCTTCTTTCGCGTTAGCAATAGCATATTCTGAAATATCTAGCCCTTGTACTGCAATACCCGGTACAAGTTCAGTAAAGTCATACAACATAAAGCCTTTAGCACAACCAACATCTAAAATTTTACTACTTGGAGATAATTGAAAATGTTGAACAAAGTCAGGAATAACAGGTTGCCAAAAGCGCGAAAAATACTTAAAGCCACCATAACCATATAAACGGTCACCATCAAAAAAATCTTTGCCAAATTGACGAGCGATAGCACGCATTTCTTCAGTCAAAGCATCTTGTCTTGCATGCGGATCTCGTTTGCTTTGAGGGTAATTACGTAATAAATCAATTTCCATTTTATAAATTATGCCTTATGAATATAATCAAGGGGTTGCTGCTGTAGTACAGCAATATTTTCTTGTGCCCACTTTATGGTGCGGCTAATACCAGTGTCGAGACTAATGCTATCTTGCCAACCAAGTTCATTTCTTATTTTGCTCGTATTTAATAAATAAGCCGCATCTTTACCTTTACGATCGTCACTAACTTCGCAAACTTGATTAAAGTCTGCCGACATATTTTGGCAAATTAATTCAACTAATTCTCGAATAGTTACCGTTGACGGTGTCGCAATATGATAACAATCGCCAAGTTTACCTCGCTCGGCAATTAAATGAGTTGCTGCTGACACATCATCAATATGAATAAATGAGCGTTCTGAATGACCTCCGCCATGTAATGATAATTTTTTGCCTAATAGGATATATAAAATGGTTCTAGGAACAATACGGTAAAGTTGCTGCCCTTCACCATAAACATTTGCAGCACGAGTGCTAATAACGGGGAACTGATGCACATCAAAAAAAGTTTTTAAACTCATATCAGCTGCTGCCCTAGAAACAGCATAAGGTGTACTCGGGTTAAATACTTGTGATTCGTCAATATACCCAGTACAACTTCCGTATACTTCAGGCGTTGTAATATGAATATAGCGGTCTAAGTAGTCTTTATGCCTAAGCATATTATGCAGTTTAATCATCGATACAGCATTAGTCATAAACCAATGTTCTGGAAAGTCCCAGCTTTGCCCAACCATACTTTGCGCAGCAAAATTATAGATATGACTGGGTTTTAACTTATCTAATAATATCTCTATTTCTGGTAAATGATGATTAACATCAAGTTGAAAAAAGTTAACTTGGTTTTTACTGTTCGCCCACGAATATGGCAATAATGCAGCAACAGGTGCTGCTGAACGACTAATACCAATAACTTGGTACCCCTGCTCTAATAAATATTTACAATAACTAGCACCTGAAAACGAGTTACTACCAATAACACAAACAGTCTTACTCATAAAATATCCCTAAAAATAGTTAAAAAGAATAGTTTTAACATTATTCATCACATAATAAGCGCATGATCATATGGCCAACGATTAACTGTAAATCTTCAGATATTTGCATGTCGTTAATATCAAAATGTATAGGTAGATCGAGTATCCCTTTTGCTTCTCCCCCTGAGTAGCCAAGTATTCCAGCAGTAAACATAGATTTAGACTTTGCAATATTAATTGCTTCTATGATATTGCTTGAATTTCCACTCCCCGTGAGTACTAATAAAATATCACCTTGATTAGCTTTTACTTTGAGCTGATGAGAAAACACATGTTCGTAACCTATATCGTTTCCCAAACAAGTTAATACCGATGCATTGGCAGAAAGCGCTTCTACACGAATAGCATTAGCTTTTTTGGGACTTATCCCATACAAAAAGTCATTGGCTAAGTGTTGAGCATTACCAGCACTACCACCATTCCCACAAATATAAAGTGATTGACCATTGTCGATCACTTCTTTTAATTTGGCTGCGAGTAATTCAACATGAGACCAATCGGTTCTAGCTAAAATATTTGTTAAATTATCGGCATAATTTTTACAGAGAAGTGTACTCATAAAATTTCTTTTTCCATCCATTTTAAATTATACCAACGGTCTTCATCTGTTAATTTTCCAGCATGATAAGCTTCAATCATTTCTTCAATAGCAATTCTGACATTCTTTTTAGGTTTAAAACCTGTTGCCAATAGCTTATCTGAATTTACTCGGTATGAACGCGGATCATTAGAGGGCGTAACAACAACTTCAGCATCTATTTTCTCTTTGATTATTGCAGCAATCTCACCCACCGTTATGTTTTCGAAACCGGCATTGTATACGCCAGTTACTTGCGGGTTTTCTAATAAAAACAAATACAAATCAGTTATATCGTCGATATGGATATTGGGCCGAGCTTGTTCACCACCAAACACGGTAATACGTCCATTTTTAAGTGCTTGCATGGTTAACATATTAACCGCGACATCAAGTCTTTGGCGGGGTGATAAACCACAAACAGTTGCTGGCCTAACTATTTGTACAACCATATCGTCTGAATAACTTAACAATACACGTTCAGATACCATTTTAGTTTTGTTGTACTCAGATATTGGTTCTAATGAAAGTTCTTCCGTGACATTTTCTTCATCTTTAATGCCATATACACTGCCTGACGATGCATAAATAAAATGCTTAATGCCTTCTCGTTTAGCTCTGTCAGCTAATTGCATTGTAGCTAAAGCACTTGTTTCCCATGTTAATTTAGGATCTAAATCACCACAGGGGTCATTAGCAATTGAAGCTAAATGAATAATAATATCAACGCCATCAAGCGGAATGGATGGCGTATCAATCACGCTACCTTTTACAACAGTTAAATTGGTATGTTCAGGTAAGAAGTTACCAAACCACTGGGTATCAAAAGCAATAACTTTATGCCCTGCATTTAGTAATTTAGGAACTAAAACACTCCCCTTATAACCCGTTGCACCAGTTACTAATATTTTTTTTATATTCATAATTAACTAACTTATTAAAATAATTCAGGATATTGTGACAAAAAGCTGTCACAGACTAAAGAAGAAGAGTCTTTAAAAATAAAATCTGTAGGTAAGTTCTGTATACGTTCTGTATATTTCTTTTGTAGAGGAGTGACTTCATTCAAAAACTCTCCATCAACTATTTGCTTTTCAAATTCATTAACGGCCAATAAAATTTCTTCTGCTGTATTCTCAACGTAATGATAGCCATATTTACTTAGTTTATTTCCGTCACTACAGAATAAAAGAGGTGTATCGTCTTGCTCAGATAACACCTTCCCTTCATAAACATCAATAACATTAACTTTCTCGTTATTATGGAATAAATGCTTAGGTATAAATCTGCAAGATCTCAAATATGGGGGGTTAAAAGGTACTGAATTAACACATAAGGTAGGAGTATCAAATAATGCAACAACACTAATTGGTCCTGAAAGTGCACCTATATAAAAAGAACATTGACTAATTAAGAGTAACTCAAAAAAATCTCCGTGCTCTTTATCTCTATCTAAACAAAAATCTAAATAATTTTCTGAAAGTATATTTAACTTCTGATTTGAGCCATTACCAATTCGAACAACTTTATATCCTTTATCAATCAATGACTCGACTGCTTTTTGATAATGAGCAATATTAACATCTCTATAGTTATGATAAGAAAAATCAGTATCACTTGATAATTTATTTAAATAGTCGCTATCTCTTACATGTAAACAAACTATTTTATCTGATTTTGATAAGCCATATTGACTAAGTAAACTCCAGCCTTGGGTAATATCATCTGGGGCGAGTTGTAACACAGAAGGATTTTCATTATATATACGGATGAGCGCCTGACTGCCATTGGCAGCAATTTCTTCATTCGTATTCCCTCTCAATATAGAATGTATATCATAAGAAAATTGAATAAAAAATTGTTCATCTAATAATTGAGCGCGAGTAATATAAAAATTAAACCAAATACTACTTTCAATTATATGGACATAATTTTTTAATAAGTTATACAAAGCAGTATTCGCAGGAGGCTTTCCACTCGATATAAATAGATACAAACAATTATCATCAGATACCTTGTTCTCTTGATCACGTAACCAAGGCTCTATTTCTATCGCTAAATGACCAATCCTATTTGTGGTTAAAATATTTAATTTTAATCTTGTGTATTTAGGATTGATGTCTGCGAGTGTTTTATTAAATAGGTACTGACATTCTTCATCATCAGGCTCAACACTTAAAGCATAAGCTAATGCTATCAAAGCATCGGCCACCATATTCTTAGACATATAGGCTTTATATAATAATAAATACCCCGTCACATCAGAGCTACGCATATTTACATAATGGTGTAATAAATTAAAATCTAAGATTTCTTCTTGCTGTGCGTCTAAAACTTGTAGTTTCCATAATAGGTATTCTGAATTATTGGGATCTTTTTTTAGTAAGGTATTGATTACAGGTAATAATGTATCGTATTTACCCATTTCTTGATGAATCCTAACATGTTCCACTAACTGCTGAATACTTGGGCTCTTTTGCATTTTTATACCTTTAGTATGATTTTAGTAACATTCTAATAATAATCAGATAAACTCTATCTAACGATTAAAATCTTGACGCTTTTCTATAGTAAAGTATTCAAGCTAATATTATGCCAATAGTCATTAAATCATAGACTATTGGCATAATATTAGCTTTATACTAGCTTAATAGACACAGTAATATAATTTTGACAAACAAAACATAAGTAGACCAACTTACCCACATCATTTACAGAATATAGGCTTTAAAATGACATCAAACGAAGACGTGCTATCTGAACAGTTTCAAATAAGTCGCTACAATGAAAAATATTTACACTCTGTAAATAGAAAATTATTTGAAAGAGAAAGTTCATCTTCTATGTTTGAAAGACAATTTGGTGAAAAACTTCAAAAAGAAGAAAAGCTATACATTATATTAGGAACCGACTCAGGTTTATTGCCCACTTATTTGCTACAAAATAAAACACCTAAGAATACACGGTATTTATTTATAGAACTCCCTTATATCATTGACAAAATAAAAGAAAACATTCCAACTAATTACGATAAAGATACTTTTCAATTTACCACGTTAGATAAATGGCAAGAAACAGCAGAAGCATTTGAGATCAATGTTTATATTTATAAAGATAGTATCGAATATATAAAATCTTTTTCGGCTATCGATTCATTTTTAATAGATTACCATTCAACAAACTTACAAATTATTAAAGAATTAGAAAGTATATTTTTCTTCACTCGTGCATTAGTGGGAGTTTTTCCATTTATGACACGACAATTAGTGAATATTAGTGAAAATAAAAATTCATTAACCTTATTAAACAATTTATTTAAGGGAAAAACCTGTGTAATTCTTGGTGGTGGGCCTTCTCTTGATAATGACCTTGAATGGATCAAAGAAAACCAAGAGAATTTAGTCATTATCGCAGTGTCACGTGTCTCTAAAACATTATTAAAAAATAATATAACCCCGCATATGGTTGTATGTGTTGACCCTTACGATGTCAGCTTTGATGTGAGTAAAGAACTTTTATTGATGTCAAAAGAAGTACTATTTATTAATGCTAACTGTGTAACATCACCGTTGTTGTCACAATGGTCTGGCCGTAATGTTTGTATTGGCGCAAGATTTCCTTGGAAAGAAGAGTCAGATGAAAACTGCAGCATTGTAGGTGGCCCCACAGTAACTAATACCGCTCTAAAAGCTGCAATAGAGATGGGCTTCGCTAATATTTTATTAACGGGTGTAGACTTATGTTATGCGTCATCAGGTGTTACTCATGCAAAAGACAGTAATGAAGCTAAAGTTGGTCCTACACTTGGACAACCGGGTATATGGGTACAAACATATGCAGGTGATAAAGCAGAAACACAAATAGCATTCGATAATGCAATATCAGCCCTTTCTAAGCAAGCAAAATCAGCCTTAGACATGGGGGTAACCATATATAATCTTTCAGCGAATGCAGCTGTTGCAGAATATATTGATCACATTCCCACATCAGCACTTTCATTTGAGAATGAAGTAAATAACGCATGGGAAATAATCAATAATGCTCTTCCTCCTGAGAGTCAAAACTCTATTCAAGAAGATAATAACTTTGTATTAACGAAAGTAAGTAAAATATTAAAAGATATAAAACAAATCAAAATTCTTGCACAAGAAGCACTTGAATGTAATGAAAAAATGTTTTCAATAAAAGGTAAAGAGAGTGAGAATTTTAAATACAAATTGCGTATGGATAAAATAGAAATAGAGCTTGATAAAAAATATAAAAAGGCATCCGCTTTTGTTA
Source organism: Pseudocolwellia agarivorans (assembly GCF_002000085.1). Lineage (GTDB taxonomy): Bacteria > Pseudomonadota > Gammaproteobacteria > Enterobacterales > Alteromonadaceae > Pseudocolwellia > Pseudocolwellia agarivorans. The sequence goes on along the minus strand of NZ_MUZU01000004.1, from coordinate 148,198 downwards.
AAAACTTCGGTTTGGATAAATTTATTAAATCACTACAAACATCTCACGAATATTGGTCTGATGACCAAGTAAAAGATACTGGTCAAATATATTATCAAGCATACATTGACTCAAGCACTACACTTATTAAGCACTTAGAAGACACCGTAGATCGTATAAAAAGTAGAAAAGAAGAAGAAAAAACATCTCCTGATATAGCTAAGCTTTTTGAACAATGGGAAAAAGACAAACACTTTGGGCGTGTAAAAGTATGGCAAACAAAACATCCCGAATATAAGACTATATTAAAAAATAACTATGCAAGTGAATTAGAGCGTTTCAATACAAAATTTCAAGATATTTTAAGTGATGAAGAATCACAACATATGAAAAAGATGAAGCGCGAATCATCATTGGATGGAGTTAAACGTAAAATTGTTATTTTATTTAATCAAAAAAATATTGATGCCTTAAAGGTGTTAACTCACAGTCTAAAGCTATACGATAAAAATAATCATCAAGCACAAGAGCTTTATATCAATGCTGAAGCTTACTTGGCTATTTTAAAACAAGACCATCAAAGCGCTTTAAACTATTTTGATCAACTAGATGCTGATACGTTTTCTGAAGATGAATTACAACAAATAGCGTTTTTAGGTATAAATTTATCTTTATATGAAAAAACATCATGGGCGTTAGAAAAGCTATCTAGCATATCAGCTAAATTTACCCCTCAGTACGGAAAAGTATTAAATCTACTTGGTGAATACGATAAATCAATTAATGTTTACAGCAAATACTTGGCTGACTATCCTGAAGATTTAATGACATGGCTAGCACTTGGTAAAGTATATATAAAAATTAATGCTGTAGAGTCAGCACAATTAGCGTTTAAACATGTTTTAGCTAAAGAGCCAAAAAATATTAATGCCCGTGAATTATTACAAAGCATAACGGATCTAACACAGTAAAATCCGAATAGAGGTTACCTTGTGGAAGCCTCTTATTTTTCAATCTGGGTTTATACCCATTACTCATCAATTCTAGTTAGTCAACTTAAGAATAGTATTTAGTAACGTATCGTACTCAACAGGTTTAGCCATATGTAAGTTCATACCTGCCGCAAGAGAGCTATCTCTATCTTCTTTTCGAGCGTGAGCTGTCATCGCTATAATAGGTAAGTCGGAAAATTGTTTTTGTTGTCTAATCAGTTTTGTTGCAGTTAAACCATCCATTACCGGCATTTGTATATCCATTAAAATGATATGAATAACATTCTTCTCAAGTAGGTCGAGAGCTACTTGACCATTTTCTGCAATAATAACCTCTGCTTTCATACTTATTAACAGTTCTTTGGCAACTAGCTGGTTAACTAAATTATCTTCCACTAATAAAACTTTCACTCCTTGTAAGTTTTCATTCTTTTGAGAAATAGTAGAAAGCTCTGTTTTATTTAGGCGCAAAATAGATTGTTTTATTGAACTTAGCATATAGCGATAAATAGGCTGTTCTTGAATAATATATGGCATCGTAAGTTGTTCTAAAATAGGCTCATATACACTGGTGTTATATGCTTTTGTTTGGCAAATACAAAGTAAATCAATATGTTTATGTGTATCACTTTTAAGAATATCTAGCAGCTTATCTTCAGCAGCTAACACAACAACATTATCATTGAGGCTCGACTTTTTAATGTCTTGTAATGTAGATATTTCAAGGTAAGTCCACCCGAAGGTATCAATCGCCTTAAGCAATGTATCAGGTAAATTAATACCGTAATTATATAATGTTAAAGGTATAGTAGACGTTTCGTTTTCAGCGCTTATTTTAAAAGGTAGTTCTATGGTAAATTCACACCCCTGATCTAACTCGCTTTTAAATGAAATATTACCATCAAGTAGTTGTACAATTTGCTGACAAATAGATAAACCTAATCCTGAACCACCATACTGTCTTGTCATTGACTCATCAGCTTGTTTAAACGCTTCAAACAAGTGAGACTGTTTGTCGAGTGCGATTCCTATCCCCGTATCTTTTATTTTGAAGCGGATCATCGCATTTTTTGAACTTTGACGAAGAGCTTCTACCGATATCGTTATTTTTCCTTCCTGAGTAAATTTAACCGAGTTTTGTAATAAATTAGTTAGTACCTGAGTTAAACGCATTTCATCGGTATTAACCAATAAAGGCACTTTAGGCGATATATCAACAAAAATATGTAAATTCTTTTTATTTATTTGCCCTATATTCAACATGATCGCTTTATTAATAATCGAGTCGAGACTAGTCGTTTCTTTCACCAGTGTCATTTCACCTGACTCTATTTTTGCAAGATCAAGCAACTGATCAACGAGATATAAGAGGGATTTTGACGCACCGTAAGCATTGTCGATATGCTGGCGTTGGTTGTTCGTTAAATTGGAGCGACCTAATAAAGTGATCATCCCTTGTATCGCATTAATTGGAGTACGTATTTCATGACTCATATTGGCTAAAAATTGGCTTTTTGCTTTGTTAGCAAACTCAGCTTGGTTTTTGGTATTTTCTAATGCGGCTTGTATAGCGTATTGTGTGGTTACATCACGAATAATATCAATAGTGCCAACTTCTATACCTGTATCGCTATGAATGTTCGTACAATAAATATCATAAGTGCTGTTTTTTGTATGAACAACTTTTTGTAATCCGTCTTTCACATTTTTAGATGTACTTAATTTGGTCAGTGCCGTTCCCAATTCGTTAAGTATAATTTCGTTAGCTTTAAGTCCTAAAACTTCATCTCGACTTTTTTCTATAAAGTCACCAAACGTGTCATTAAAACCAACAATATTACCGTCTATATCATTAAAAATAATATATTCAGGTATGGCATTCATTACCGATTTTAATAAGGCATAGTCACGTTTGTGTTGAATAACCTTTTCTTGCAATTCTTGAGTTTTTTCATTAACACGTGTATCTAATAATAAATTTTGATCTGTTAAGCGTTGCAATAAACTACGGTTTTGCCCAAAAATATTTTCTACTACTTGAAACCAACGCAACCAATCTGCTGTTGGTTTAATTTTACCGGGATCTCCTTGTGCACAATATTCAATATGACTAATAAAACGTTTAGTTGGTTTAACAAATGTTCTATGTGTTATCCAATAAATTAAAGCAAAAAATACAGTTAATCCCACAAATAAAATCAGAAAAGTAACGCTATAGTGCTTTAAAAGAGGCTGACGAAAGTCCTGCAAAGACTGGTATTTAACAACACTCCAACCATTAATAGGCAAGGTTTGTTTTTGTACAAGCCAATCTCCTCTTTCTTGATAAAGACTTAAATTATTAATGTCGTTTTTCGTTAATGAAGACAAGCTTTGTGGAACTACATTTTCCCAAGGTTCAATATTACCAAACGCTTCGTTACTTGATTTATGATGAATTAACACCTTATTTTGGCTGTCGAGGACAAGCACGCCAACATTATCTTTTGTTATTGGAGACAATTGTTTTTGCAACCTTGCTAGGCTTATATCAACGTATAAAATTCCTGCCATACCGGCTTTATTAAAAACACCTATACCCAGCGATGTGTTTAAACCTGAACCCGCAGAACCAAGATAAGGTGAAGACCAAACTATTTCTTGTTTGTCTAAACCGCTTTGTAATATTTTTTGCGTGTGCTTTCCTGCTAATAAAATATCGCTGTATTGCCAACTATTTCTATTTATTGATGGGTAAATACTTACAAAACGTTTTTTAGATACATAATAAAACCACACGGCTTCTTCATTTGCTTGTTTAGTGGCGACAAAAGCAGGGGTTAACATGTTAGACATGGCTAATTCAGCCATATGCGCTTTATCTAATGAATCTATATCACCAATACCCGTAATATTATTTCTAACATAATCTTTATGATCGATTACATCATAATGTCGATATTGTACGTAATAATGGTTGCCGTCTTGGGTTAACTTGGGCGCTTTAGTAACAAGGTCATCGGGATATTTCAAAAAATAATTTGCAAACTTTTGAATACTTAACAGGGCTTTTGTATTTTTCACTAACGCTTCATTAATACTTTTAACTTGTTGAGTTAATTCTTTAATTTCAGTTTTTTTATGAGCGGATAAGTCAGAGAAGTATTGGTAGGTAATTATTGAGAGAGTAGAAAAAACAATAAATAAAAATACAATAATGATTGTTATATTGTATTGGCTAAAAACTTTATTTTCCCCTCTTACTCGAAACACCAATTAAGCCTCATCTGTTCATTCTGAAAAATTGTAATTTGCATGGAGCAATATTATATACTCAAATCAGGTCAAGATGCTCGTTTCACAGGGGCAGAGACAAGAATAATCTACCTAGTGCTTTATTAATAATAATTACGCGTACACAAATCCATCTATTGTGATTAATTTTTATCGCTTTTATTTAAAATAGATCCGACATCACCAAATAACACCAACACACAAACAAAACGCACCAAAATAAAACACAACAAATAACAATAAGCACACAAGTGGTGCACACCTCTGTACATGTTGGTGAATAAAAAACATAACAAACTGTTTTAAAACGACAAATAATAATGGCCTATTTTGTGCAGACAACTTCCCGACTTAAATAAAAAATTTAAAATTTCTAATAATGATAAAGTTGTAGGAACAAAACACTATGCGTCAATTACTTACTTTAATTTTACTCTGTTTACCTTCATTAGCGTTTGCGAATGAAGGTGAATTAAATGGAGCAAATACAGCGTGGATTTTAACATCTACAGCACTTGTTTTATTAATGACCTTACCTGGCTTAGCCTTATTTTATGGTGGCTTAGTACGTAAGAAAAATGTTTTATCTATTTTAATGCAATGCTTTGCTATTGGTTCATTATCTTCAATTTTATGGCTTTTAGTCGGATATAGCCTTGCTTTTAGTGAAGGTAATGGCTTTATTGGCGACTTTAGCAAAGTGTTTATGATGGGGATTACAAAAGAAAGCCTATCAGGCGATATTCCTGAAAGTTTATTCATGCTATTTCAAATGACATTTGCAGTAATAACACCAGCATTAATTATTGGTGGTTTTGCTGAGCGTATGAAATTTTCTGCGGTACTTATTTTTAGTGGTTTATGGCTGCTAGCAGTTTACACTCCGGTTACCCATTGGGTATGGGGTGGCGGTTGGTTAAGCCAAATGGGCATATTCGACTTTGCTGGTGGTATTGTTGTTCATATAACTGCAGGTACAGCAGCATTAGTTGCAGCACTTGTCTTAGGCCCTCGCAGAGGTTTTGGCACCACTCCATTATTACCACATAACTTAACCATGACAGTAACGGGCGCAGGTATGTTATGGGTTGGCTGGTTCGGCTTTAACGGTGGTAGTGCTTTAGCTGCCAATGGCGATGCATCAATGGCAATGTTAGTTACTCATATTTCAGCAGCAGCGGGTACATTGACATGGGCATTTATTGAGTGGAAAAAGTTTGGTAAAGCCAGTGTTATTGGTGCCGTTACAGGTATGGTGGCCGGCTTAGGTACCATTACTCCTGCATCAGGTTTCGTTGGCCCTGGTGGCGCACTAATTATTGGTATTTCTGCTGGGTTTGTTTGTTACTACTCTACAGTATACATTAAGCTAAAATTAAAAATTGATGACTCGTTAGACGTATTCCCTGTACATGGTGTGGGTGGTATCTTAGGTACATTCTTAGCAGGTATTTTATCTGCGACAAGCTTAGGTGTATTTAGCGGTTTTGGTTTTGCTGAAGGTATAACGACCATGAGCGAGCAAGTTTTTGTGCAATTAACAGGTATTGTTTCAACACTTGTTTATACAGCTATCGTCACATATATTTTACTTAAACTGGTTGGATTAATGACAGGTGGTTTACGTGTTGATGAAGAAGGCGAAGAAAACGGTTTAGACTTAGTTGACCATGACGAGTCTGGTTATAACTTATAAGCCTTATCAATTAGCTTAAACACGTTAAAAGTATTACCTCGAAACGGTCTCGAATTCTCTTATATAGAATTCAGGCCGTTTTTATTACTCTATTAGTCACTTTATTAATTACTTCCAACCCTCTTATAAATTTATTTCCTCAAAATACAATTACCTCCAGACATTTTCAAGATTACCTCTCAGCAACAGTAGAATTCTAATTAAATAGAGAATATATTATGATTCGAAAGGACGAATGTTTTCATTGATGATACCAATACAATAAATTTACATTAAACACATACTTAGGATCATTATGCTAAACACAAAATATATAACATCAATAATCCCTCTATTGGTTGGATTAGTTTTATTGTCATTTAATAGTTATGCTGAAAATGAGGATGAAATTTTAGAGTTTTCGGTTCAAGAAATTTTAGGTACCGAAGAAAAGCCTACAGTTAGAATTAAGTTAAACATAGAAAAAACACGCGAACTATTCGTTGCAGTACAAGACTTAAACAACAAAATGCAGCGTGTTGGCTCAACTCAAAAACGTATTAAAAAATCAGGCAGTTATCACTTTAATATGGATGTAGATCTAAAGCCCGGAAAATATCGCTTTAACGCTTACATTGCTCCTCGTGGGAAAGGCTGGAACGAAAAAATAGGCAAACCCGTTAACTTTAATGTAACCGTAGTTGATAAACCTAAATACATTACCCCCCCCCAATTTAGTACCGCAGATAAAGTAAAGCAAATTACCTGGCCTAAAAGTATTATTGATGATACAGAGCAAGTATTAACAATAAAATATGACATAACTCAACCTAGAATTTTACTGCTTAAGTTACTCAACAAAAAAGGCTGGAAAGAAGAAGCTGTATTAAAATTTGCACTTAAAGAACCAGGCCAGCAATCTCTTCCAATTAGCAGTATGTTAAGCGATTTTGGCGCGGGTGATTATGCTTGGGCCGCATTAATAACAGATACAGAAACAGGTGAAACCATCACCAAGCAAGGTAAGCCATTTACTATAGAAAAACAGTAAAACGATAAAGTAATCTGCAATTAACACAATTAAAAAAGGCATAGCGTTTTAGCGCTATGCCTTTTTATTTAACTTGCAGTACAAAATTTACATAGCTTTTAGGCTATTTTATTTCGTATACGTTAGTGCTACCGCTCACTTCATTACCTACTATCAATAATGCTTCACCTGTCGGGCTTTTATCTGCAGGAACAAACTTCATTCCTTCAGGGCCTACATCGCCAGCCTCCGTTGACTCAGTTGGATCTTTAGTAAAGTCACGGTTAATAACATATTCGATAAACTGCACACCGTTAGGGTTGGTAATGTCGTACATCATAATGCCACCTACGCGTTCTAAGCCTACAAATGCGTAAGTTCTACCGTTTACTTCACCTACAGCAAGTGCTTCGGGTTCTGCGCCTTTAGCTGAAGAGCGATCATTCTTTTTATCGTCTGCTTCTTTGTCGTTTGAAGCATTAAAGAACTCACCGACTCTACCTGCTGTAATTTTGGCAATGTCTGAACCTGAATCAAACACTAATTCGCCCGACTCTGTCCAAATACTGAATGAGCGTGCGCCGTAACTTTGTAGTTTTGTTACTGTACCCGTTACTTTATTTAGTGCGTTTACGGTAGTTATTTTTAAACGTCCTAGCGCTTCGTCTGTAATTTTTTCTGTTATTTCAGCACTAAAGTTATCGGCTATTTCAGCAACACTGGTTGGAATTGGCGCAACAAAATCACCGTAAGAACCACTAATGGTTAAGTCTTCAACTCTAAATTCTTCAACATATGAAAAACACGTTTCGTTTTCTAGGTTAAGTAAACCTTTTGTTGCACACATAGTGGGTGTATCACCATCAAAACATGCTTCTTGATTAGTGTCCCAATTTAACCCTTCAGCTTCACAAGTAACTTGAGTTTCAAAATCATCGTTGAGTTCGCCCGAGATATACTCACGTGCGTCACCTTCGTTAGCCGTAACAATATAGTTAACACCATTTACCGCGTAACTTGCGATAGTGTCGGGTTGATATGTACCAACAACATTGTCCCAAGTAGTGATGTTAATGCGGCCTTTGCCGTTGTGGTGTTTAGTGCCTGAAACTTCAGCGTCTTTATCTTTGTCTGATACATCTAAAGCGTTTTCTGCTTGGCTATAATCTTTATTACCCAAAGCAATAATACGGCTAATTTTACTTGTAGCTAAATCAACCAAAGCGATTGCGTTGTTTTCTTGTAAAGAAACATAAGCCATCGAGCTATCGTCTGCAAAAGCTACGTATTCAGGTTCTAAATCTTGAGCAACTGTTGATGGTGTTCCACCAAAAGCGCCACCAAAAATACGTACACCCTCAGGTAATTCATTGGCTCTGCTACCGCCAGCATTAAAGTCAGTAAAACCTAATATAGTGGCTGATGCTGCTGGAGATTGGTCAGCAATATTGATAATAGCGATTGAACCTTCAGGATCTGACAAGTAATCGCCACTTGGCTCACCTTCACATGCTACAACAAGTTTAGTGCCGTCTGGCGAGAATTGAACGTTATCAGGTAATGCACCTACGGCAACTTGGCTTAAGTAAGTTGCCGCGCCTGTTGTTGCATCTAACTGATAAAAAGCAACCATGCCATTGGCTTGTTTATTATCGTGCTCTACCGCAACCGCTAATAAGTTGCCGTGAACAGCAACACTATTTATACCGCCAGCTTCTGTAATATTCGCACTTACATCAATTGATGCGTCTTTTGTTAAGTTAGTCGCCGTTAAAGGTGCTGCTAACGCTTCAGAGCTTGAAATACCTGATAAAATATCGACTTGGCTCGATTTAGCGTTAATCACATAAACACGTTTACTTTCTGAATGAAAGGCAACAATTTCAGCAGCACTTTCACCCAAAATGTTAGATTGATAACGCGCGATCATGTTCATTGCTGGTTTTTTAATTGAAGCGCCTGCCGACATAAATTTGTCTGCAATATTTAATACTAATGCCTGTGTTGCATCACCAAAAATACCAAAGTCGTTGTCGTTAATGAGTAATACATGTTCATTATCTAATACTGCGATACCTTCAATTTTTGTTGGTGCCGTCATACCTGCAGGCATATCGGTTAAGGTATTAAAAACTAATTCTTTACTAACCGCTTTCGCATTATGAGAAGCTAAGTCGTACACTTGTTCTAAGGTTTTTTCTTCTGTCGATTCGTTATTAACCACGGTACCTGTAGCAATAGCTTCACCTAAAATATTATCGCCTGTAGTTAAGTTAACACGATAGAATTTAGTGACACCACTAATACGCTCAAGTATCACTAATTCGTCGTTACCTACCGCGACCATTTCTGAAATTTTAACATCGCTTTGCTTTTTACCTTGATCACCGGTGTTATTGAGACCAGCATAAGAAGAAGCTCGATCCATGTTATAAACATATTCGCCTTCAACCGAGGTAATATCGCCATCAGTAAGGGCTAGCTTAAATAAACGCACATGGCTTGATGTTTTATAAGCGTTAGCATCTGGAAAGGCTAACGGGCTTTGCATAATAAAATATAATGATTTTTCGTCTTCAGATAATGCAATAGATTCAATACCACGGTTAAGTTTACGATGCTTTAAGGCATCAGGTAATAAACCTTCAACAGGATAACCTGCATTATCTAAATCAGTTGCTACGGTTTCAGGCACAACACGTTTTAAAATAGTACCGTCTACATCTACATGCACTAATGAAGGGCCATATTCATCAGTTAACCAAAAAGTACCGTCTTTTAGACGCACAATCGCTTCAGTATCTAAACCTGCGTTGTCGTAATCGATTAACTCACCGTCAGTACCAATCGACGTTTCAGAATCAGTTACTGTTAAGTTGTTAGTAATACCTGAAATATTTTCGCCAAGGGTATTCTTAAGAGGCAATTCTTCTAACACTTCATAACCATAAGCACCACTCTCTGCTTTAGTTAATTTAATCTTGTAAATAGTGGGAGTGAAGTCAGGTTGTGGGAAAACTTTATCGCCGCCAGGCATACAAAAGTCTTCAATGCCAAACACAGCGTTAGTATCTGAACATTTAATATTTGGGCCACGGTCGGTAATGGTATAAAAAACATTACTGTCGTCACCTGCACGGTGGTAAGCACCTGAACCAAAGCCTACATCTAACGCCAACGGTGCAGATGAAACGCCGCCTTTAGTGAAAACAACATCGCCTAGCGATTTAGTTAATGTTAGAGAGCCTTCCGTTAGAGTAACTTTTTCTGCAGGTGGTGTAGCTGGTATTTCAATTACTGGGCTATCGTTACTATCATTACATGCGGTTAATAAAGCACTGCAAACGGCAATGCTGACAAGTTTTTTATACATTTTATTAAGATCCTCAATTTAATTACTTAAAGGATCTCATGACTATATGACCATTTTGTGACTGACATGTTAAGCTATTTTTACACAATATTTATACTTAAAATTCAAAAGGTTAAATCAATAAAAAAGCTAAAAACTCATAACTTATGATGAGTAAAAAAAGGAAATACGCGTTCTCTAATCGCTTGTTTTTGACGTTTTTTATATTCACCATGAGATGCTAAACCTTCTCGAGTATCTAAAAAACTTTTACGATCCATTAACTGTATTTCAAACGGAAAAAAGAACGACATATTAAAACCGTTTTCTTGCCGTATTTTAATACGATGACGACACGTTATTTGAACAGATTGGTAACTTACTCCACTAAAGGGATTTTTTTCTGCTTGTTTAGTTGAAATGCTTTTTTGAGGTAAATGGATAGATTCCATTTCATGGCGTATTTCATCAGTAGACATACCTCGTTTTAAACACTTATCTATCCATTCTAAATCAATTAAATTATTGCGCGAGCGAGACGGTTTAAGGTTCGCATAAGTAATAACATGATTCATTCTTAAATAAGCTAACACATCTAGAACATCAGCGCGGTGCTCAGTTATAAAACGTATACCTATCCAATCAAAAATGTCTGCTGAAACATTTTCAGCTTTATGTAATAGCTTTAAAGCAACTGAACGACGTGACTTAGCTTCCCGAAACTCTATTTCGTTAAGCTTAATGTCCCCTAAAAAACAGCCGTTATCGTTACGAATAATATGCTGGGAAAAACGATTGAAAATTTGTTCTCTAATAGGGTTATGATAAATATCGTTGAGATAAGAATGACTGTGCGACAAGGTATGAATAACCCGTAATATGGCTGCACTCCAAGGCGCTAATGCACGTTCTCCATGTCCTGATGCGCTAATTAAGTATTTCCTAATATCTTGTTCTTGTATCAATACGTCTGGTATTACTTCGTTTTCTAATAACAGCTCTTCTTGAATCAGTTCAATCGCTTCTTTACGTAAACTTTCTAACTCAAGAACATCCATAGCATCTTCAAGATCAAACCCATAACTTTCTAGAAAGTCATGGGCTTCTTGTTCGGTATGAATATGCATCCGCTTTTGATCAATAAAAGATGAGCCATTTAATGCTGCCCTTACAGAAGTACTACGCCAAGGGTTTATGTTCATTAATGCTCCTTATATACTCATAAAACCACAATCAGATGGAGTTTTCGTCTAATAATCGTAGCTCAATCTTGTATTTTTAGCGATATAAAAAGCGTATTCTCATTGAATACATTGAAAATTAATGACGATGGTGATCAGGTGAAATATTATCCCCTTGGCTATTGTAAAAACCTTGTGGCGAATGGTCGACAAAACCTAAGTTGATCATTTTAACTAAAAATGGATCAGACTCATTATCGCCAATATCAGCATAATCAGTACTTTGATATTGGTAGTGTTTAGCAAAAAACTGTTTAACTTCATCTTCTGATGATTCAACATTATGTAGCTGCCAAGTTTTTGTATGCCCTTGTTGAGATATTTGTAACCTTTCTACTAAATTTAACTGAGGCAACCAACTTAAATTAATCACGATATTATCTTTTTTTAAATGGTACTCTTCTTGTTGATAACAGCCGTTACCCACTTTTGTGATTAGATTCAATTCTTTAATTTGTGTAGGTGTGATCAGTTGATATTTTTTTTGCCAATCAACCGCTCGTTTCAATTCATTTGGTTGATATTCAATAACTCGTTTTTGTTCTTCAAAATAACGATTTAACGTCACTTGATTGTTAGGGTACTTTAGCCAAACGTCTGTAACATTGGATACTGGATAAACATAAGCAACTTGAGTTTTATTACGTATTAAGGTCAGTTCAGTTTTTTTGACTTGATGTGTGTGTTTATTGTTTGCTGAATCTTTTAGTTTAAGCGTATTACCTGCTTCAGTGGTATTCTCAGCTTCAATCGTATAATGCGCTTGAACAATACTTGCGTTTATATCACACGTTGCTGCACTTACATTTAACGACGATACCATAGCCAATACTGTTGTGCTTTTTATCGCGTTAACAATAGTTTTTGTATACATAGTTTTTCACAAAGCGCTTTTCAGCACATAAATTAAGTTTGGGTTGTTAAAATAAAAATAAAAGGTTGGAGTAATTCTCCAACCTTTTAATCGTTGTAAAATAATAAAGGAATGTTATTCCATCGCGGCTTCAGCGCTTTGAACTAAGTTACCTGCGTAATCCATTACATGGAAAATTACACTTTGTTCGTTAGTCCCCGTCACTAAATGCGCGCCTGGTCCCATAGCATAAACACCTACATCTTCACCTGCATGTGTTTCTGACCCCATAGGTACAAGTGCTTCTTGATGATAGCCTGATGACGTAGTATCAACTGTAGTTAAATCTTGACGACCCGCTGCAGCCGGTAAGCTATAACCAGCATCGGCATCGGTTTCAGTCATTAAGTTTCTAAAGCCTAAACCATTGGTGTAACCCACTGTAGTATAAGGCATACCATCTGCGGCTTTTGTTGGTTCTGTTTGACCGACCGACACAACTTTACCTAATATTGGGTTACCACGTTTAGGGTAGCCAGCAATAGTAAATACATGACTGTGATCAGCCGTAACAATAATAAGCGTTTCTTCAGGGTTAGTATTTTTAACCGCTTCTTCAATCGCTTTAGCAAATTCAATGGTATCGGTTAATGCGTTGTAAGCACTGCCAGCATGATGACCGTGGTCAATTCGACCCGATTCAACCGTTAAGAAAAAGCCTTTTTCGTTGTTGTCTAAAATATCAATCGCTTTGCTTGTCATTTCAGATAAAGAGGGCTCGCCAGCAATATCATTTTTACGGTCAGCTTCATATTGCATATGCGATTCGTTAAATAAACCAAATACGCGTTCAGTTGAGTTTGCATTCAATGCCGCAAAACCAGCCTTATCCATAACATAGTTACCACTTGGATAAGTTGCTTTCCATTCAGCGGTTAAATCACGACCATCAGTTCGGTCACCTTCTACAGCACTTGTTGCATCAGTACTGTTAAATGCAGCATCTTTCGGTAAGAAATGACGACGACCACCACCTAATACCACTTCAAGACCATCAACATTAAGGCCAGTAAATTTAGCTTCTAAATTTGCTTCAAAGTTAACAAGTTGCGAGGCTATATCTTCACAACCTGCTGTTACTGCATCAGCAGGCATATCTGAAACATCTTCCCAGTTTCTATCAGCTGATTTAGCGTAAGTTGCTGCAGGAGTTGCATGAGTAATACGTGCAGTAGAAATAACACCTGTAGATTTACCTGCTATTTCAGCGAGTTCTAATGCGGTAACTAATTCGTTACCTGAAACCGTGTTACATTTACCACGTTCAATCGCTTCAGAAACACCAATAACACCTACATCAGTTTTAACACCAGAAATCATTGCTGTCATTGTGCCGGCAGAATCAGGTGTTTGAGAGTCAACATTGTATGTTTTTGCAAAGCCAGTAAACGGGAATTTATCAAAGCTTAACTCGTGCTCTTCACCCATTTTACCCATTTGTTGCCCTGCTAAAATACGCGCAGCAGTTACAGTAGAAATTCCCATACCGTCACCAACAAATAAGATCACGTTTTTCGCTTTACCGCGGGTGTTTTCAATATTTTTACTTTGCATTTTAGCTGTTTTAACTTGCGCTGCACCAGCGGTATACCAAGGGTTTGATACTGTTTTAATTAACGCTTCACCTGTTGCTTCTGTTACCGCAGCAGTACATACATATTGTGTAGAATCTACTTCGGTTTCATCTAATAGGTTGTTATTGTTGTTGTCTAAACCTGAATCTATTTGAACGCCGCCATTTGCACAGTTTGCATTACCAATAGCAAGTTGAGTTTGCTTAACTAAGCTATTTAAACCGTTAGCGCCATTAGCACCATTTTTACCGTCATCACTGTTACACCCTGTTAATGCTACAAGCACAGATAATGAGACTAATTTTAAAGATTTCATTGTGTTTGCCTTATTGATTAGGAATTAAGTTAAGTGATTGGTTAATTAAGTGAAATACAACACTTTGCTCTACAGTGCCTTGTGCTAAATGTGCGCCAGGTCCCATTGCGTGTAATGAAATATCTTCACCCGCATGAGTTTCTGACCCTAATGGCACTAAAGCTTCTTGATGGAAACCCGATGTTGTTGTATCAACAGTTGTTAAGTCATGACGACCTGCGGCATGTTCTTCAGCATAAGCAGCATCTGCGTCAGTTTCATCAACTAAATTTCTAAAACCTAAACCATTGGTATAGCCTAAGGTTGTATAAGGCATACCGTCTGCTGCCATTGCAGGTTCAGTACTACCGACTGAAACTACTTTACCTAAAATTGGGTTACCACGTTTTGGATAACCAGCAATGGTAAATACATGGCTATGATCGGCTGTTACAAGAATAAGTGTTTCTTCAGGGTTGGTTGAATCAACAGCAGCTTGAACCGCTTTGGCAAATTCAATAGTATCGGTTAACGCGTTATAGGCACTACCAGCATGATGACCGTGGTCAATACGACCTGACTCAACCACTAATAAAAAGCCTTTATCGTTGTTGTCTAAAATATCAATCGCTTTAGAGGTAAGTTCTGTTAACGATGGCTCGCCTGCTATATCGTTCGCACGGTCAGCTTCATATTGCATGTGTGATTCATTAAATAAGCCAAATACACGTTCAGTTGTAGCTGCATCAATGGCATTAAAACCGGCTTGGTCGATAACATATTTACCATTAGGGTAAGTTGCTTGCCATTCTGCCGTTAAATCGCGGCTATCGGTACGATCACCTTCTACTGCGCTAGACGCATCAGCACTGTTAAATGCGGCATCTTTTGGTAAGAAATGACGACGACCACCGCCCATAACCACTTCTAAACCATCAACATTTACACCTGGAAAACGCATTTCTAGGTTTTTCTCAAAGTTAACTAATTGAGAAGCTATATCTTCACAACCTGCAGTAACCGCAGCTTCTGGCATGTCTGAAACGTCTTCCCAGTTACGGTCTGCTGATTTAGCATAAGTAGCGGCTGGTGTTGCATGAGTGATACGTGCTGTTGAAATAACACCGGTAGATAATCCTTTTATCTCAGCGACTTCAATCGCGGTAATTAACTCATTACCTTTTGCTGTGTCACAATTACCACGTTCAACATTTGCATCAACACCAATAACACCAACATCGGTTTTAACACCTGAGATCATCGCTGTCATAGTACCTGCTGAATCAGGTGTTTGTGCATCAACGTTATACGTTTTAACTTGAGCTGAATAAGGAAAAGTTTCAAAACTTAAGTAACCTTCTTCGCCTGAGTTTCCTTTCATTTGCCCGTCAAGAATACGAGCCGCAGTTAATGTAGATATGCCCATACCATCGCCAACAAACAAAATAACGTTTTTAGCTTTATCGCGTGTAGTTTGTTTGGTTTTATTCATTACGGTTTGTTTTGCTTCGCTATACCACATACTGTCTTTTTGTACTGCTGGAAGTACATCAGCTGTTGCAACAGCAGACAATAACATTGATGATAAAGCTGATACTGAAACCCAAGATGAGTTCATCGCTTATTCCTTTTCAAAAGATTATAAAATAGTTAAAAGCTTGTTAACTTTTTAGACAGAAAGAGGATAAGAGAGAAATGTGACAAATCAGCAACGATAATATGAAACTGATATAACACTTTTATTGCAGAAAAAAGACATAGAAAGAGCAAATGAAAAAAACAACGACACATTTAAATACTTTGGCTATTACAAAATCATCATTCGGATTATTAAGTTCAGGTGAAGAAACTCATTTATTCACCTTAACCAATAATAAAAACATGAAAATTTGTATTACAAATTACGGTGGAGCCATTGTTTCTATTAAGACTCCTGATAACAAAGGTCACCTTGCCGACATAGTACTAGGCTATGATTCTATTGAAGGGTATGAAAATGATTCGGATTATTTAGGCGCGATTGTTGGCCGATACGCAGGCAGAATAAAAGAAGGTATTGTTATTTTAGATGAACAAATAATGACACTTTCATTAAATCATGAAAATAATCAATTACATGGAGGAAACCAAGCATTAAATAAACAACTATGGCAAGCTGAAACCGAAATATTATCTGAACAAGTATCGCTGACGCTCAAACACACTTCACCAGATGGTCATAATGGCTTTAGCGGAGAAGTTCAGTTTTGTGTTAAATACACACTAAATAATAACAACGAATTAGCGGTTGAATATTTTGCACACACCAATAAAACCACGATTATTAATTTAACTCAGCACAGTTATTTTAATTTAGCAGGACACGATCAAGGCAGTATTTTAAACCATCAAGTACAGTTAAATGCAGATTATTTTCTGCCAATGAATAATCAAGCCTATCCAACAGGTGAAAAATTAAAGGTAAAAAATACGCCACACGACTTTACTGCACTCGCCTCTTTATCAACAGTTATAGACGCATCAAACGAGCAAATAAAAATAGCGAAAGGTTACGATAATTATTGGTTGGTTAATGCTACTAACGCAATTCAAACCTTAAAGGATTACGCCGCAAAAATAGTAGAACCAATGTCAGGAAGAAAACTCACACTCTATACCGACCAACCGAGTATTATTTTGTATACGGGAAATTACTTAAACGCTAACTTAGATAACAACCAGAAAGGTAAAAACGGTACGATTTATCAAGCTCAATATGGGTTATGTATAGAGCCACAGCGTGCGTTTGATCATTCAATATCGAATGCTAGCTATAAACCTTTTTCAAGCTGTATTTTAAGGCCTGAACAGCCTTTTTATAGTAAGAGCATTTATGTGTTTGACGTAATATAAATTTGAATCCTCAATACTTAAACGAAAAAAGGTAGCTTTCGCTACCTTTTTAACATGATTTTCAGACTTAGCGCACTATTATTAGAAGGTTATCGACCGCCGAACATACCACCCATTCCGCCGCCACCGCCTGGAGGCATCATACCTTTCATACTACGCATCATTTTTTGCATGCCACCTTTGCCAGACATTTTCTTCATCATTTTTTGCATTTGGGTAAATTGTTTAAGTAACTTATTCACGTCTTGAATTTGTGTACCTGAACCTAAAGCTATACGACGTTTACGCGAGCCTTTAATAATTTCAGGACGTTGACGTTCGCCCGGCGTCATAGAGTTGATCATAGCTTCCATACGGATCGTTACTTTGTCATCCATTTGGCCTTTGATTTGCTCAGACATATTACCCATACCCGGTAATTTATCCATTAAGCCCATCATGCCCCCCATGTTTTGCATTTGCTTAAGCTGATCACGAAAATCTTCTAAATCAAAGCCTTTACCTGACTTAACTTTTTTAGCTAAACGTTCGGCCTGTTTTCTATCAACTTTTTGCTCTACTTCTTCAATAAGAGATAAAACATCACCCATACCTAAAATACGAGAAGCAATACGATCAGGATGGAAAGGCTCTAAAGCGTCAGTTTTTTCACCAACCCCCATAAATTTAATCGGTTTACCGGTAATATGACGAATAGATAACGCCGCACCACCGCGAGCATCACCATCGGTTTTCGTTAAAATA
Organism: Pseudocolwellia agarivorans; assembly: GCF_002000085.1. Classification (GTDB taxonomy): domain Bacteria; phylum Pseudomonadota; class Gammaproteobacteria; order Enterobacterales; family Alteromonadaceae; genus Pseudocolwellia; species Pseudocolwellia agarivorans. The sequence goes on along the minus strand of NZ_MUZU01000004.1, from coordinate 130,238 downwards.
ACACCCGTTAATGGTAATGCATCACCAAAGGCTTTAGCTGTATTCGCCGCATCTTGACCTGTCATTGCATCAACAGTAAAAAGCGTTTCTACTGGGTTAATAGCTGCGTGAAGTTCTTGAATTTCAGTCATCATGCTTTCATCAACATGCAAACGACCTGCGGTATCAACAATCACTACATCAAAGAAGTTTAACTTGGCATGGGCTATTGCAGCATTACCAATATCGATAGGCTTTTGAGAAATATCACTTGGGAAAAATTCAACATTCACTTCTTTCGCTAACGTTTCAAGCTGCTTTATTGCCGCAGGTCGGTAAACATCAGCACTTACTACTAATACTTTTTTCTTTTCACGTTCTGTTAAAAATTTAGCAAGCTTAGCAACAGAGGTCGTTTTACCCGCACCTTGTAAGCCAGCCATTAGAACTACAGCAGGAGGAACAGCTTTTAAATCAAGCCCTTCATTAACTTCACCCATGGCTTGTTCAAGTTCAGATTGAACTATTTTTACAAACACTTGACCTGGCGTTAAGCTTTTAGAAACGTCTTGCCCTACTGCGCGTTCTTTAACTTTATTGATAAACTCTTTAATAACAGGAAGTGCTACATCAGCCTCAAGAAGCGCCATACGCACTTCACGCAACGTATCTTTTATATTGTCGTCAGTTAAACGGCCACGGCCACTGATATTTTTGAGTGATTTGGTTAATCGATCGGAAAGATTTTCAAACATGAAGAACTCTATATATTACGGATACCACAAATTACTTGGTATTATACCTGTTGAACAAATAAGCGAAAGTATAAAATTTTTTACGCTAAAATATGTGCCCTTTATTTTGAGGCAAATCATCAAAAATTTAATTTAAACAGTTATTCAATCATTAACTATGGCGTAGCAAAATCATTCTGATAGAATCAAACGTCTAGGAATGTTTATGCTTTATTTATCTTAAAGTTTTATATCAGTGTGGAGCACTTTGTGAGTTTACCGGACATCTTATCAATTGGGGCATCAGTAAGCTATTTGCTGGCCGCGTTCATCACCATAACCACCTTATTTACGCCTAAAGGCCCAAACATTGTTTTAATACTATTTTTAGGTTGCATAGGAATAATTACTCATGCAATGAGCAGTAGCAGCCATTTAATCTACTCATCAGAAGTGATTAATTTTAGCTTACCCAATGTGGTCTCTTTAGTAAGTTTACTTATTACACTTAGTATTACAGCTGTAGCACTAAAATTTAAAGTGAATTTATTATTACCTGTTGTTTATAGCTTTGCCGGTTTTTGGCAAATGGTTTTATTTTTAATTCCTGAAGGTCATGAAAACCCGATAATTTCAGATAAAATAAGTGTAATTAGCCATGTAAGCTTGTCGCTAATTGCCTATTGCGTATTAGTTATTGCCACCTTGTACGCGTTTCAAGTCTCATATATTAATTACAAATTAAAACAGAAAAATTTAAAAGCAGTGAATCATTTACCACCACTCATGCAAGTTGAAGGTCAATTGTTTACCTTATTAGCCATGGGAACATTGTGCTTAACTTTAAGTTTACTTGTTGGTTTTGTTTTTTTAGAGCATTTCTTTTCGGCACAAAATGGCCATAAAATGGTATTCTCTTTTCTTGCCCTTATCACTTATACTGTGATTTTGTGGGGTCACTTCAAACAAGGATGGAGAGGCCACAAAGTGCTCGTTTTAACCATTATAGCGACATTTTTATTAACATTAGCCTATTTTGGTAGCAGATTTGTGAAAGAGTTTATATTACAATAAGGCACAAACAACTGCGAACTGTTGGTGTACTGACAAACTAACTCGTCAACACTCGTATTTTTTAACATACATAGGATCCACTTTTTGGATAACATATCAACTGAAACACTCTTTGTTATATTGGGTGTTTTGATACTCGTTTCAGCCTACTTTTCAAGCTCTGAAACCGGCATGATGTCTATTAATAGATATCGTTTACGTCACCTAGAAAATCAAAAGCACAAAGGTGCTATACGCGTAAGTAAATTATTAGCAACACCCGATAAACTCATAGGGCTAATATTAATTGGTAATAATTTAGTAAACATTTTTGCCTCATTAATTGCAGGTATCATTGCTGAACGTTTATATGGTGATGCTGGTATTTTTTATGCGGGGTTACTATTAACCTTTGTCATATTAATTTTTGCAGAAGTTACACCTAAGACCTTAGCCGCTTTGTATCCTGAAAAAATAGCCTTTCCAAGCTCAATCTTACTCAATATTTTATTAAAGTTATTGTATCCATTTGTATTGGCTGTTAACTGGCTAACCAATGGTATTTTAAAAGTTATTGGCATTAGTTCAGAACAAAGAGAACAACACACTCTAAGCTCTGAAGAACTAAAAACAGTAGTAAACGAAGCGGGTGGATTACTCCCCAAACGCGACCAAAGCATGCTGGTAAGTATTTTAGAATTAGAAAAAATTACTGTTGAAGATATCATGATCCCTCGCAGTGAATTACAAGGTATTGATATTAACGATGATTGGAAAATAATTCAGAAACAATTAACCCAAGCAAATCATACTCGAGTGCTTTTATATCGAGACTCTATTGATGATGTAGTGGGTTATATTCATATGCGTGATGCTCTGAAATTGCTTTCGAAAAAACAATTTACTAAAGCCACTTTAGTGCGAGCCGTTAAAGAGCTTTACTTTATTCCTGAAGGCACAACACTTAACGTACAGTTACTAAAATTTCAGCATGCTAAAGAGCGCTTAGGTTTAGTTGTAGACGAGTATGGCGACATTCAAGGTTTAGTGACTTTAGAAGATATTCTTGAAGAAATAGTAGGCGACTTTACAACAACCATGACACCTGCCACCAGTGAAGAAGTGAACTTACAACCAGATGGCAGTTACCTCGTTGATGGTAGTGCAAACATTCGAGATATTAATAAAGAAATGTCTTGGAATTTTGCATCTGATGGTCCAAAAACCCTTAACGGCCTGATTATCGAGCATTTAGAAGATATTCCAGAAGCTAATTTAAGCGTAAGAGTTTCAGGTTACCCTGTTGAGATTATTGATGTAAGCGACAACATGATTAAAACAGTACGCATACTGCCTGAGTTTTATCAGGAAATTGAAGAAACAGAAGAGTAATGCCTTTCTCAAAATTTACTTACTAATACCCCATTGAAGTGCACATTCGATGGGGATTTTCCCACTTCGAAGACATTCAACCAATAGATTCAGCCAGTTATTTATGACTAAAAATGAGGCACTGTTGCTCTTTCTGATAGCTTTACAGTAAATTATTTTAGATTTAAATTTAGATAAGACAAGGTATGTGACGTGTAGCTAACTATTCGAATATGTACAATACTATATAAATTTCAAAAAACTGCTCCCCTTAGAGTCTCCTTTAAAATTTTACCTAACAATAAATACAAAAAAGCCGCTTAATGAATAATCCATTAAGCGGCTTTTAAATAAGCGATTACCTAATCAGTCTCATTAATGAAATTAAAGGGTAATATTATTCTACTTCGTTATTTACAATAAGTATTTCAACTCTTCGGTTAGCCGCACGACCTTCTACACTGTCGTTGCTTGCTACAGGTTTAGATTTACCGTAACCCGTTGATTCAACTCTACCGCTTTCAACTTGACCCACTTCACTTAAGAAATTAGCCACTTTATTACCACGTTCAGTCGATAATTTTAAGTTGATTTCGTCGCTACCTCTGTTATCTGTATGTCCTGAAACAACGATATTTGAGTTAGGAAACGCTGAAATGGCTTTAGTAATTTTATTTAATAAAGCAAAGTTAGATGCATCGATTTCACTGTTACCCGATTTAAACGAGAAACCATGTGCACGAATAAGTACATTGTCTCCTTGACGATATACATCAGCTTCTTGTTGATTAAATAACGATTGAACACCTTTAAATTTAGCGGTAATTGCATCGTTACGACGTTTTTCATTTTCAGCTTTTTCTTGTGCTGCTGCTAATGCCTGCTCTTTTTCTTTAGCTATTTGCATGTTGCGTTCTTGCGCTTCTGTCATAGCTACTGTTACATTGTCTTTTTCTGAAACAAGACGCTGTATTTTGCTATTAAGCCCTTTCACCATAACTTTGTTAGAACCATCAAACGCAACCTGTTGCTCAATTGGAGCAACAATACGTGTAACTTGTTCTTGGTACCAAAGTACTTTGTCTTCTTCTTCATAATCTGATTGTCGAAAATGCGTAATAACTTCCGCAATACCAACAGCGCGCTCTACATTCCAAATAGCTCGTTGAGCATGACCATTAGCTTTCTCGGTATCTCTACGATCAGCATCTAGGGTATTTAATGCTAATTGGTAATCTTCTTGGGCTAATTTCATAGTGCGTGGAGCTAAATCATCAATATCTTTCTTTTTAGCATTTTCAATTGCCACTTTTGCCGCATCAACAATATTCACCTTAATAGAGGCTAGTTCGATTGCTGCGTATGCACGCATAGTTTCAGTACGCTCTTCTTTTGCTTCTTGTACATCGCCGTTTTCAATTAACTTAGTTAATTTAAGTAATTGTTTTTCTGCTTTTGCAAAAGCTTCAGGGCTAGCAGCAGATGCCTTGCTTTTAATCGCTTTAGCACGAACAGATAACACTTCTTCAAGTACATCTCTGTTTAACATTTCAGTTTTTTTAGCTTGGGCTAATTGTTTTAAACCTTCTTTCGCTTTTTCTAATGCTTTTGGATTATCTGCTTTAGCAAGTTTCATTGCTTCGCTATATAGTTCATTTGCTTTGGCAAAAGACTTTGGAGATAAAACATCTAGCTCACTATCAAGCTCATTGGCTAACTGTGCTTTTAATGTAGACACAGGTAAATATTTTTGTATTGCCTGATCTTCTTTTAGCGAGGGCTTACTAGCACAACCAGCAAAAGTTAAACAAACAGTAAGAAACACAATATAATTTTTCATTTAGGATATATCCCTAGTAAACAATTTAATAGGCAAAGCAATTAAATCTATTGAACACTAAATTAATATTTAGAGTATTTTTTAATCGTCGTTCTAAACCATTAGGTTTAGGTTACGATCGCGGCAAGTATAGTCGATAAAAAAATAAACACACAATATTTATTTATAGAATAATGACAATATATTAACATAAAATTAACATTTGTATTGTTAAAATTTTTATTACTTCAAGTTCAAAGAGTTACACAATAAATTTATATAAGTCTTTTTATTCCTTTACTGGAAAACATATCTATTGTTGGTGAATATTATGCAATCCTCTGCATTGATGATTCAAAAATATATGGCTTATATAAAGAAGAATGTATTTATATTGTGATATATAACTCAGACAAGTAAGTTATTTATTTTTAAAGAAAAAGTCATTATTTGTGGATAATACCAATATTAGATCAAGTTAATAACAGACTTATCCACAAGTAATTTTATGTCTGATAATTTTCCACAATTTCTGTGGATAACAAAAGCAAGCCCAGTAGATTTATGACTTCAGGTTTTGCAAACGATTTTTTGCAATTTTATGAAGTTTTTTTAACAATAACTTTTGTCATTTATTTGGCGCTAATTTACAAAAAATTAATCAATAAAATGATGCGATTGGCAAGTAATATGCGTTATAAAAAAAATGCCAATACTAAAAAATATTGGCATTATTTTATGTTTTATTTGACAAAAGTCATGAATAACGAAGGGAATAAATTAACTTGAAAATAAACGAGACCACCAACCTTGAGTAAACGATGCTTCGCATTTTTTCAATTGCGCACTATAGCGTTTAGCGCGTTTTTCTACTTTACGAGAAACAGCCATTAACCATTTTTTTTTGTAGTAGCTTTTTCGCTTAAACCCACCCCAACCTTCATGGTAATTAAGGTACTGGTTGTAAGCATCCCACTTTGAGGTTTTATTAAGTTTTTGAGATTTATAAATAAACCATCCCATAAAGTCCATCGCATCATCAAAGTCGTCACGATCAGCACCATTATTGCCCGTTTCTCGCATATAGTCATTCCACGTCATTGTTTTAGCTTGCGAATAACCATAAGCAGAACTGACTCGACCAATGGGAATAAAACCCAGAAAATAATCCATAGGAGGAATAGCGTCATGTTTAAATGAGCTTTCTTGATACATCATGCTCATAGGTACATGAATCGGCACCCCCCATTTATCTTTAGCTTTTTTAGCAGCAAAGTACCAATCTGTATTTTGTTCAAAGATACTGCATATGTTTTCAGGATTCTTAGGCGGTAATGTAGAACAAGAAACTAACGAGAATAGCGTAAAAATAATAAAAATATGTTTAATAGACAATTGTACAACCCTAATAATGTCTTTTCTTTAGAAATAAAGTTTAGCATTAAGTTGAATGGAACATCTAACAAAGTTATATTTTACAAGGTATGATATTGTTGTTATTAAATTTTTCTCCCCTAACTTCCACCATTTTTCTCCTTTACTCTTAAAGAGAATTACCTATAAAAACTAAAACGACAAATATAATGAGCAAAGAATTTAATCCCGCAGATACCCATATTTTAAAAGAGATCATGCAATATCGACGAGATGTTCGTGGTAATCGCTTTACAGATAAAAGCGTATCGAGCGAGGTAATAGATCAAATACTAGAAGCAGCTTTGTATGCCCCTTCAGTTGGCTATTCACAACCTTGGCAGTTTATTGTTATTGATGACCAAAACATAAAACAAAAAGTGTTTAACTCTTTTACCGAAGAAAACGCTCATGCAAAAGCACTTTTTTCAGGTAAAAAGCAGCAAGATTATGCCCAATTGAAACTTGAAGGAATTCTTGAGTCACCTATTAATATTGCTGTTTTTTACCAACCATCAGAAAAAGCTATATTAGGGCAAACTAGTATGAGCGACATGGGAAGGTTTAGTGTTGTTTGTGCGATTCAAAATATGTGGTTAATGGCTCGTTCACTTAATGTAGGTATTGGTTGGGTAAGTATTGTTGATCCTGAAAAAGTAAAAGCAGCGGTTAATGCTCCACAAAATAGTGAACTTATTGCTTATTTATGTGTGGGTTATGTCAATGAATTTTTGGATGAGCCTGAATTGAAATCTAAAAAGTGGGAAGAAGAAAAACAAAAAGGAGATATTATTTTTAAAAATACTTTTAATAATATTATTTAAAAAATTAAAACTTAAAAATAAATTGAACCTTTTACATTTAAATAACTCATACCTTTGAAAACTTGTATTTCCCACATAGTATTTCATGTTTTACGCATTTACTTTTGTAAATGCGTTTTTTTTTGCTTAAAGCTTTATAGCTGTTTTAACGTGCGAAATAATCAACTAAAAATTGGTCAAAATCTACGGTATCTGCTGTTTCAATCACTTGCTGATCTTTATGTGATTTATTAACGCTATCAATAAAATCTTGCTCATTTAGCATATTGTAGTCTTGTGCTAATAGCCCATCTCTGTATGTTTGCGCCATAGATAAGGCAACTTGCGTTAAGCTTTTATTTTGATTAACTAACAAATCAATGACTTTAGCTGAAGGGGTTAACTCAGGATTGTTAATTTTATCGAGTTCATCTGACAGCACTTGCTGATACTTAGTGGTGCCATTTGCCTTATCTAATAATTTAGCAATAGGTAGCATTTCATCAAAAATACTGTTGCCCCATTCTTTAACTGACTTATGTTCGCCGTTATCACACAAACGTAGTTCAGGATCTCGGCCTCTTAATACCACTTCATCCATATTATTTTCATATATTTTTTGTTTTTCACCATCGAGATAATCATGCTCTGTTAATGCGCAATACATTAAAAATATATCTAAAAAGTAAACTTGTTCTAAGCTAACGCCAGTATCAACAAATGGATTTACATCTAATGCACGTACTTCAATGTACTCTACCCCTCTGCTACTAAGTGCTTCAGAAGGTTTTTCACCTGCTTTAGCAACTCTTTTAGGCCTAACAGGTGCATACAATTCGTTTTCAATTTGCAATACGTTAGCGTTAAGTTGTTGATATTTCCCGTCAACTTTAACCCCTATTTTTGCAAATTTATCTGAGGATAAGTTAATCGCTTTTTTAACCGCTTCAACATAAGTATCTACATGGTTGTAACATATACTCAATGATGACTGTTCATTATTGGTATAACCTAAATCACTCATTCTTAAAGACGTTGCATGCTCTAAATACAAGTAACCCTTAGGTGATTTTTTAAAAGGTAAAACCTGCGGTTTATTTTGTAGAAATGAGCTACAAATACTGGGTGAACTACCGTACAAATAAGGTATCAACCAACAAAAACGTTTGTAGTTTCTTAATAATGAAAAGTAACGTTCTGAAACAAACTCATCGCGCGGTTGCGTATCTTTTAGTGTAGTTTGTAGTACATTCCAAAAGGAGTCAGGAAAAGAAAAGTTAAAATGAATACCTGAAATAACCTGCATCATACTACCATATCGGTTTTTTAAACCTTGGCGATAAACAGTTTTCATTTTACCAATGTTAGATGAGCCGTATTGAGCTAAAGGTATTTTATTCGCATCATCAACAAAACAAGGCATGCTCATTGGCCACAAAAGCTCACCGTCAATTTGGCTTAAGGTAAACTTTTGAATGTCTTGTAATTGTGCAATAACATCTTCAGGACTTTTATTAACAGGAGTAATAAACTCTAATAACGTTTCAGAGTAATCTGTTGTTATATAAGGGTTAGTTAAAGCTGAACCTAAATTATAAGCATGAGGTTTTTCTGATAACTTACCTTCAGCTAGTACACGTAGGGCTTCACGTTCTATGCCCCTTCCAAAACCTATTAAAGAAGATATATTAGCTTCTTCATTAAAAACAGAAAGATACTCAGTTAAAGATAATTTCAAAATAATTCCTATGCGTTTTACGCAAGCGTTAATGGAACCTATTTATGGCTTAAAAAAAATATTTCAATCCCATAATGCATTTAAATAGCCAATTAAATTTGTAGCTTTACACAAAATATTGCTACATAATTTTTGTCACTTGCTATCAGACCTTACATACTAGCAATCTATTACAAAATAGTTCGCTTAAAAAATAATTAATTACAATATATAATTTTTATCTCCCTACAACCCATAAGCTTATTTGCAATTTATCGGCTATACGGTAAAGTCACGTCAACATTCCAAAGGTGAATCAAAAATGCAAGATAGCGCACTAAGCCTACTTCCCCCTTTAATTGCAATTATTATTGCCGTATGGAAAAGAAACGCCCTAATCGCATTGTTATGTGGGTTAATGTTTACTTTTCTGATGATAAACCACTTCAATCCATTCACTATGCTCACCGACAGTGCTTTAGGCATAGTGGGTGTGTTTAGTTCAACTGGAAATAGTTATATTGTCGCTTTCAGTTTATTAATAGGCGCGTTAGTTACCTTGATGAATCAATCGGGCGCGGTAAATGGGTTTATTGAAAGTTTAGCCAAACTCAATCTGGTTAAAAATAAAAGACAAGCCGCTATGTTACCTACCATTATTGGCACCAGCATTTTTACTGATACTAATTTAAGTATGTTCACAGCAGGCATGGCAAGCCAAAAATTATTTGATACGCATAAACTTAGCCGTGCAAGACTGGCCTATTTATTGGATTCAACCTGCGCCCCCGTCAGTATTCTTTTTTTGATAAACGGTTGGGGAGCTTATGTTTTAGGGCTGCTAGACGGTTATAGCTTTAACGATCCTGTGGGTATTCTTATTGGCACAATTGGCTATAACTTTTACGCTATTATTGCTTTAGTTTTAGCTTATTACACTGCATTTTCAGGTAAAGCTTATGGCTCATTACGCTTAGCTCAACCGATAACTCAAGAACAAAACAATGAAGAATTAATCACTAAAACTGCACCAGCTATGGTTATGTGGTTTCCTTTATTAATGCTATTAGTCACCACCCTAGGTTTACTCTGGTTTACGGGAAATGGAGACATTCGACAAGGTTCAGGTTCGTTTTCCGTATTTTGGGCAATAATAAGTGCTTTAGTGTGTTTAACCCTATTCATTTTAAGCTATAAGCTTTTATCGGTTACTGAAATTTTAGCTGGCATAGTAACAGGCACTAAAAAAATGTTACCAGCTGTTGGCGTGCTGGTTTTATCTTTCGCTTTCGGTAGTGCAATAAAGTTATTAGGTACAGGGCTTTATGTTAGCCAGCTGATTAATGTGGAATTTCCATTATTTTTAATGGCTCCTATTTTATTTATTGCCGCAGGTATAATGGCTTTTGCTACAGGAACTTCGTGGGGAACTTTTGCTATTTTAGTACCCATTGCCGTACCTGTAGCCCAGCAAAGTGGCTTACCTATTGAGTTTATGGTGGCCGCTGTTTTAGGTGGTGGCGTATTTGGAGATCACGCTTCACCTATCTCAGACACTACCGTAGTTGCCTCTATAGCTAGTGGTTGTGATCATTTCGAACACGTTAAAACCCAATTACCCTACACATTATTTGGCGGAGTGATCACTATTGCGATTTATACGTTAATTGGGCTTAGTTATTAATATGTCGTCTTCTAGCATTAGGATTATTGATGAGCAGTCCAACTTTATTGTTGTAAATAAACCAGCCAATACCAACTTTCATGATGAAGGTGAAATAGGCTCAGGTTTTTTTAATGAAGTTAAGCAGTCGCTTAAGTCTACAAGCGAGTTATACCCAGTACACCGTTTAGATAAAATGACGTCAGGCCTGCTTATATTTGCCAAAAATAGTGAAACCGCAAAAGCTTTTCAGCAGTTATTTGAACAGCACCACATTCAAAAATATTATCTCGCCCTCAGTGATAAAAAGCCGAAAAAGAAACAAGGCCTAATTAAAGGTGATATGGCTAAAAGTCGCCGTAGCGCATGGAAGCTACTAAGAAGCCAAGAAAACCCTGCTATCAGCCAATTTATGTCTTTCAGTATAGGAAACGGTATAAGGCTATATTTAGTTAAACCTCATTCAGGCAAAACCCATCAAATAAGAGTTGCACTAAGCAGTATAGGCTCACCTATAATTGGCGATGCTGTATACGGAGGAAGTAACGCTACTGATAACCCTATGTTCGACAGAGGTTACCTGCATGCCTACGCCTTACAATTTACTTTAAACAATATTCAGTACGAATATATACAAGCCCCTAGCTCTGGCGAGCTATTTTTGTCAGCTGAATTTTCAGAACAACTCAAACAAATAGAACTCCCCTGGCTTTTACCTTGGCCTAAAGTGTAACGGCTATAGCTTTAAGACAAACTTCCCATTTTCGATTGAAAATACTCTAAAAACATTCGTGTTTTAAAAGCAATACTCCTACTTTGATACAAAACAGTAAGCTGTAATGCCACAGGGTCGTGGCTTAGTTTCAACCTTTTAACATTCAGTAAATGCCCTTGCGATTGGCACAAGTAATCAGGAAGTTTAGCAATACCTAAGTGTTGCGATGTTGCCTCTAACCTCATTTGTGGACTGGATAAAATAACTTTTTCATGCACAGAAATAAGTTGAATTTTATTATTCTCCCTAAACAACCACTGTTCGTTGTTATTCGATGTAATGCACTTTTCATTTTGGAGATCTTCAGGCGTGTGTATATGCTCAACCGATTCATTAACACCTGAATAAATAGATTGTGGAAAACTTAATAACTGCTTACCGACCCAACTCGAATGAGCTAAATCGGTTTCATGTAAAACAAAAATCAAATCGTAATAATAATTTTCTTCAGGAAATTCAGAACTGTAATGGCTGCAATGCACCACAATATCGGGATATATTTTGGCAAAATCGGTAATGATTTGACTAATAATCTGACTAAAAAATTCTATCGGCAGCAAAATATTCAACCGACCTTTAGGTGATGTATTAAGCTCGTGAATGTCGTTTTCAATACTACTTAGCGCTTCCAAATGAGGCTTACAAGAACGATAAAGTAATAAGCCACTTTCTGTTAACTCTTGCTTACGCGTAGTACGAATAAGCAATTGATAACCAAGTTCTGCTTCTAAATTAGCTAATCGTCGGCTTAATTTAGATTTAGGCACGCCCATAGTTCGAGCCGCTTGCGTTAAAGAGCCAGAATCAATAATGGTAGAAAAGAAAATAAGATCATCTAAATTCAGCACAAAGTTTGTCTCATATATAGAACAATAGATTCTATTAAACCATCTATTAAGTTAAATGAAAACCACCTAGAATGCCCCCTCAAATAAACAATATCAGTTCCATAATTAATTGGTGATTTAAAACAGCAATAATGATCAATTAATTATGGGGTTGGTATAGATATATTATTAACATTAAAAGAGAAGTAAATAATGAGCAATGTAACAGTAATTAAAGCTGAAGATTTTGAACAAGAAGTAACGGCACACAAAGGTGCAGTATTAGTAGACTTTTTTGCTGAGTGGTGTGGACCTTGTAAAATGATCGCTCCATTACTTGATCAAGTATCTGAAGAAAATAGCGAATTGAAAATCGTAAAAATTGATGCAGACCATGCACAAGAGTTAATGACTAAGTTTGGCATCAGAGGCATCCCTACTTTATTACTATTTAAAGATGGCGAGTTAAGTGCAACTAAAGTTGGCGCATTATCTTTAACACAATTAAAAGAATTTGTTGCTTAATTAGCACTTATTTAACCTACTCACCGTAGGTAAAGATCAGAAAAGCCCGTAATGATATCACTATCATTACGGGCTTTTTTATAAGCAAATATTCTACAAATTTGGTATCTAAAGCGAGTGTAAAAACACCATAGCAATAGCCGTTGGACAAACTACCTTGGTATAAACAGGCCAAATCTTCCAGAAGAAACTCTCTTCAATAGACTCGTTACCTTGCTTAATTTCGTCTAATAACGAATTACGTTGCCATATCCAACCTACAAATACACAACAAAGCATAGCTACAATTGGCTGTCCGTATTTAGTAGACAAGGTAATCACTAAGCCAAACAAGCTCTCGAAGTTAGCCATAATAATAACGCTCAGTAAAAAAATACCAATACCGATAATAATAGATGCTTTTTTACGTTCTATATTATGTCGCTCTACCGCATAAGAAACTGGCCCTTCAAGCATTGAAATAGAAGATGTTAGCGCCGCAATCGTCATTAAAGCAAAAAAGCCAATAGCAACAAACAGGCCTACTCCGCCCATACTTTCAAATAAGCTAGGTAGTACAGTAAATACCAAAGTATCTTCAGATAATAAACTGCCATCAGCAGCAAATATTTCTACACCTTGTGCTTGAGCCACATACATAGCAGGAATAATTAATAAACCCGCTAAAAAAGCGATTGATACATCAATTAACGTAACCTGTGCACCTAAACTCACCATATTTTCTTTTTTAGAAATATAAGAGCCGTAGATCACCATAACACTCGTACCTAAAGACAAAGAGAAAAAGGCTTGCCCTAAAGCACTTAACAATAGTGTAGGTTCAAAAATACGGGAAAAATCAGGATTAAGATAAGCCTCTAAGCCTTCGCTAGCGCCCTCTAAAGTAAGCACATAGCCAATTAAAATAAGCAGTAACGTTAACATGAGCGGCATTAATCGTTTAGACCACTTTTCAATACCGTCTTCAACACCGCGAGAAATAATAAAAATAGTTAAACTAACAAATATTGCGGTAAAAATGAGGTTTCGTTCGAAGGAAAAAGCCACCAGCCAATGAGCACTTTCTACGCTCCCCATTAATTTAGCCACAGGTTCAGCGGTATGAGCAATCATCCAACCTGCAACTATCCCGTAAAAGCTTAAAATTAATGCCGCACATATAACACCAGCAAAACCCACAACAAAAGCAAAGCGTTTTTGGAATAAGCTTTTAGACATTTTTTGAAGTGAAGTAACCGCATTAGCTTGCCCATAACGACCAATTAAGATTTCGGCCATAAATGCAGGATAAGCTAAACAAAATGCTAACACTAAATACATCAATACAAAGGCAGCACCACCATTACTCGCCGTTTGTGTTGGAAAGCCCCAAATATTCCCTAAACCAACCGCAGAACCTGCAGCCGCCATAATAAAACCTAGTCGCGAACTAAATCCGCCTCTACTTCCAGCCATGAACATCTATCTTTTTTATTAGGATCATAACGGAGTAATTTACTTAATGTATTCGCAAAACAACAGTATTAATTTAATAAACCCGTGTTTAGGTTGAAGATTGCACAATTTTAAGTGTAAAGATTTTAGTACCTATGAGTTGACATAAGATGGATAAGTGAAGAGATTATATTGAAAATATACAAGAAAGAAAATTAAAGGCCGATTATAACTACCTACAAGATATTCCCCTAAGATATAAGTTCTTAGGGGAGTGCTAAACCACACCAGCTAATAGCACATTTAGGGAACTCCTTTCCCTAAAACGCTTTAGTCTCTAAAGTTATTAAACTGAAATGATTGCTCTAAGTCAGCTTCGCGCACAAGCTGCATAACTTGTTGTAAATCATCACGCTTTTTACCGGTAACACGTACTTGCTCGCCTTGAATGGCGGCTTGTACTTTTAACTTACTGTCTTTAATTAATTTAACCACTTTTTTCGCTACGGGTTGTTCAATACCTTCTTGAAAAGAAAGGGTTTGAGTAACGGTTTTGCCTGAAAACTCAGCTTTAGACACAGTGAGTGCTTTAGCATCAATATTACGTTTAGCCAGGTTACCTCGTAACATGGTAACTAACTGTTGTAATTGCATTTCTGCTTCTGCTTTAATGATAACGGTTGGTTTTTTCCATTCAATACTTGCTGTAACACCTCTAAAATCAAAACGAGTTTCTAGCTCTTTTTTAGTGTTGTTGGTTGCGTTAAGTACTTCTTCCATATTAATTTCAGAAACGATATCCATTGATGGCATAATTTTTCTCTTTTTAAAACAAAATACGATAGGCAAATAATAACAGTCTGATACTCGATAACCAATATTAAGCTGATAATAATGCTGAATATTTGCCTACATTTAAACGAATATACGTTGGAATAGGCTTATTCCATCATGTTATGATGAGGATAAATCGTCTCCCTTTGTTGCTAACTTTATGAAATATCTCCATCACTTACTTTTTTTCCTTGTTATATTGGTGTCTGTGGTGATGCTTACTATTTCAAATGAAGTACGAGAGGTCGTTTTTCAATTTACTAAAATTGATACTATTGGCCATTTTATTGGTTTTTTCTGCTTAACATGGATTTTAAATAGTTTATTTAAATTACCTTTGTTTAATTTAGCTATTTGTTTGGTTTTATATTCAGGACTTACCGAAATCGGCCAGTATTATTTAGGCTTTAGAAATGGTGAGTTTAGAGATTTTATTGCCGATGTTATTGGTATTGGAACCTTCGTTATTATTAAATGGATGGTAGTGGTTTACGGTAGAAAAGAAACGATATGACCAGCGTTATGGCTTCAGTTACCACTCAACCTACAACTAATGTAATGATTGTTGGCTCAGGAGCTATTGGTTTATTGTGGTATAGCCATTTTTGTTTATGTAACAACAAAGCTGTTAACTGTTTTTTATATCAGTCTCCTACTCGAAAAACCTTACAACATTCCATTTTATTCGCCTCACTAAGTAATCAAAAAACAACCTTTCCAAGTAAAGTGATCACTAGCAGCAACGAGCATTCAATAGATATTATTTTAGTATGTGTTAAAAGCTATCAACTCAATCAAGCCATTGCTGACATAGCCCCCTTTATTACATTAAATACTCTCGTAATAACAACACATAATGGTTTAGGGGCTTTAAATACAGAGTCAACACAGCTTTTACAAAATAATAATGTATTCGACTTACTTACCACGCACGGTTGCTTAAAACTTTCTGAGAATAAGATAGTTCATACGGGTGCTGGCGTTTCTCATTTAGGCCGAAAATTTGGGAAAAAAAGTCCATTACTTGAAACAAAAACAACGCAGTTACTGCATTCGGTATTACCTGAAGTTATTTGGTGTGAAGATATATTATCGAAGCAATGGTTAAAGTTAGCGATTAACTGTGTAATAAACCCATTAACAGCATTACACAACATTAAAAATGGTGCTCTAATTCACGAGAAGTTTGAGAATACAATCAACCAACTAATAGATGAAATAGTAGTTATAGCCCATTTAAAAAACATAAGTTTGAATAAAGAAAGCTTAAAAGAAACCGTATATTTAGTTGCGCAAAATACTGCAAAAAATAGTTCATCAATGCGTTGCGATGTACAGCAAGGTAGGCAAACAGAAGTGGAATATATTAATGGTTATATTCATCGATTAGGGCAAGAATTGAATATTCCTACCCCAAAAAACACTGAGCTATATCAAAGGGTGTTAGCCTTATAGCTCAGTAATGATGAATGTAAATTACGGACGGTAAACTTTAACGTTGGTAAAGCCATTATCTAATAAATACAAGGCTTGCAGCTTACTCATAACACCTTGGTCGCAATAAAGAAAATAGTCTTTGTCTTTCGCTAAATCGCCAAATTTTGTCGCCAGTTTATAAAATGGAATGTGAATAACTTCTACTTTATCTAATTCTAGCGGGTTATTGTCTTCTTCTTCAGGGCTTCTAATATCAACAACAATGGCGCTATCATCAAGTTGGTCAACCATTTCTACCGCTTTAATTTCAGCTTCTGTTTCTGTAGCAATATCACGAATATCATATAAACGAGTATTCTTTACTACGTCGTCTAAAATATCAAAGTCAAAGTTGCTTTCTTCCTGCTCAATTTTAGATAACACCGCTTTAACCGTAGGTTTGTTTGAGATAACACCACAGTATTCAGGAATCGTTTTAGAGAAGTCTTCAGTACCTATTTGACGAGCAATATCAATGATGTCTTGTTTATCGTAAGCTGTTAATGGCCTTAGAATTAAGGTCTCGGTTACACGATCAATCACATTTAAGTTGGTTAGCGTTTGGCTAGAAACCTGCCCTAATGCTTCACCAGTAACTAACGCTTGTATTTTAGCGCGAGCGGCAACTTTTTCTGCTGCACGCATCATCATACGTTTTAGAATAACGCCCATTTGACCGTTTTCTACTTTCTCTAAAATTTCAGCCACTACAGGTTCAAAATCAATCGCAAAAAACTTAACTTTATGAGATGCGCCAAACTTGTTCCATAAATAGTAACTGACTTGCTTAACACCAATTTCGTGAGCTGAACCGCCTAAGTTAAAGAAACAATAATGAGTACGAGCCCCCTTTTTGATCATTTGGTAACTGGCAACCGCTGAATCAAAACCACCCGACATAAGCGATAATACGTCTTCTTGCGTGGCAATTGGGAAACCACCTAAGCCTTTGTGACGCTCTGTAACAATAAACAGTTTTTCATTTTTAATTTCTAAATGAATAGTAACGTCGGGTTTGCTTAACTTTACTTTAGCTGACTCAACCGCTTGATTTAAGCCGCCACCAACATATTGTTCAACTTGAATAGATTTAAATTCGTGAGTACCCGTACGCTTTACACGCACACAAAAGGTTTTGTTTTCAATCGTTTTGGCATGTAAAGCAATTGTTTTTTCGTAAATGCTATGCAAATCTGTAAAGTCTGTTTGCACAACCTCTAAAAACATCGGAATACCAGGAACACATTTAAGAGTTTCAATCACCTTTTCACGATTTTCTGGAGAGTCGTTTGGTGAGTTTACTTCAATGTTATCCCACGTCATACGGGCAGTAATTTGTTCGTCGACACGACGAAGTACAGTTTTAAGATTAGATTCTAATATTTTAGTAAAACGCTTACGTACAGGCCTACTTTTAATGGTGATTTCAGACTGCAACTTTACAATAAATTTCATGGACGCTAATACCTAACAAATGTACTTCAAAAATAATGGCGCGAATTATACACGATAAATAAAGCCATTTATCATAATTTTTTAATAGCATGTTTAGCTTAGATAAACAGATAAAAAGTAAAAGGCTACTACAATAATAAATAGTGCATATTTATCAGCTAAATAAAGAGGGCAACTAAATAACATCAACTCAAGATAAGTAAAGTTACTCAACAAGCATAGAAAAACAAAGGGAAAAATTAAACCTTTGATAAATAAAATTTAAAGCAACTCATCAACATTCATCACCCCGAGTTGAGGTTAAATAGTCATGATAGCTTTAAAACAAAAAAGAGCTGCGAAATGCAACTCTTTTTAACTGTGAACTGATTGTGTTATTGAATAATAGACACAGGTTCTGTTTCTTGCGCTCGGCCTTGGTTAATAGCAATTTCAACCCGACGATTTTTTCGTCTGTTAAGTGCATTAGTATTTGGCACTAAAGGCTGAGCATCGGCATGTCCAGCAACCACTAATCGGCTTTGATCAAAATCTGGTACTTTTATTATTTCATGCGCTATTGCGACAGCTCGTTTACTTGATAAATCCCAATTTGAAGTAAATAACTCTGAGCTGATACCTTGGTTATCGGTATGACCTGATATCATTATTTCACCGGGTATCGTCATTAACAACTCACCTATTTCTCTAATAATAGGTCTAAACTGTGGTTGTAAAAAAGCGGAACCCGAGGGAAATGAGCCATTTTCACGTATACGAATAATAATTTGTTGGCCTAAAGATTCTAACTCTATAGCACCATCTTGAATTTGCTTATCGAGCTGATCTGCTATTTTCTTGATTAACTCGTTCATTTGTTCTTGAGAGGCTTTTTGAGCTTCTTCTGAGGTTTGTACTATTTGTTGTTCGGCTTGTTCATTAGCTGTACTTTGTGATTGACCGCCACGCTGAGTTCCACGTTGCTCTTGTCGACCACCTGCCGAAGTTTCGTCACCCGCCTGAAACTCCAACATTTGTTGGGTCATTTCTACGGTTTGTTGTTGAATAACTTCAATTGGCGTGGGTTCAGGCTTACCCGGCCTAAATTCTTGGGCGATAATACTCGTACCTTTAGGGATGTCTTTTACTTCAATTTTATTTTGTACACCAAAAGCAAACTTCATCGAGCCTGCTATTTGTTTAAATTTTAAAACATCCATTTCAGAAAAAGATAACAGCAATACAAAAAAGCACATTAGCAATGACATTAAATCAGCGAATGTTCCCATCCAAGCAGGTAGCCCAGGGGGCGGACACTTACATTCTTCTTCCATTTTAGCCTCCCCTATTCTTCATTCGTGTCGATGGTTCGCTTACCTTCAGCTAAATAATTTTTTAACAGCCCTTCAATAACACGCGGGTTTTGACCATCTTGAATACCTAAAACAGCATCTAAAATAAGTTGCTGATTCATTTTTTCTTCATCAAGTCTTAGTTTTAGTTTATTAGCAATAGGAATAGCAATTACGTTTGCTAAAAAGGCACCATACAGTGTAGTTAAAAGCGCAACGGCCATAGCAGGACCAATAGCTTTAGGATCATCCATGTTTGATAACATGGCAACCAAACCAATTAACGTACCTATCATCCCCATTGCAGGAGCAACATCGGCAATAGCCATCATCATACCTATGCCTCTTTCATGGCGCTCGCTGGTCAGGGTGATATCTTTTTGCATGGTACCGCGTACTACATCAGCATCGTGCCCATCTACAAGCATATCGACACCTTTTTGCATAAAAGCGTTAGTGATTTCGGCTTCTTCCAAGGCTAAAAAACCACCTTTACGAGCTGCGTCTGCCATTTCAACTGATTTTTCGATGAGTTCTTCTGGTTTTTCTATTTTAAAGAGGAAGGCTTTACCACATATTTTACCTATGCCGAAAAATTGCCCCATATTATAATTTGATAATACAACGAATAAAGATCCACAAAACACGATTAATATAGACTGGGTGTCAACAAACATGCTGATATCACCACCTAAAATCATCGCCATTACGATAAAACCTATGGCGCCAACCATTCCAAGAAGCGTAGCTAAATCCACAAAATTCTCCTGTTCACATGTTTTCGTTGTACTTTATAAAATAATAATACATTAACGATTTGGGTTACGCGAATACTAATAACTTTATTATCGCCCGCAATGTCAATAACTTAAGTTCTTTTCATTAAAAGATAACAATCAATTAATAAATCGACGCTAATTGACCAAAATGTTAAGCTAAGGTACCTTTGCGCCTATCTATTAAATGTAGCAGTAAAAAAATAATGGCTAGAAAAAAAATTGAAAACTTAAGCTTTGAAGAATCACTCAATGAATTAGAAGAAATTGTTCAAAATTTAGAACAAGGTGAGCTAAGTCTGGAAGATTCAATGAATTTATTTGAGCGTGGTTTAAATCTTAGCCAAGCTAGCCAAACGAAGCTACAGGATGCCGAGCAAAAAATCCAAATATTGCTCGATAAAAACAATCCAGAACAAGAACTTTCTACATTTGAATTAACACAGGACGATAGCTAAGTGGGTCAGTTACCTCAATTAGATGAATACCAACAACGTGTTAATCAATTTCTTACCCATAAATTAGATCAGCTAACGTGTAACGACGAACGTTTATTAGAAGCCATGCGTTATGGTTTACTGATTGGTGGCAAACGCATGCGCCCATATTTAGCTTATATAACAGGTATAAGTGTTGGCGCTAAATTAGAAGATATTGATGGTATTGCTGCGGCATTAGAATGCATTCACGCGTATTCGTTATTACATGACGACTTACCTGCAATGGACGACGACGATTTGAGACGTGGTAACCCCACATGTCATAAAGCCTTTGACGAAGCGACTGCAATATTAGCAGGCGACAGTTTACAAACCTTAGCGTTTGATATTTTAGCTAATCACCATTTTTCTAAGCAACTTCAAAATAAACGTATTGGTTTTGTGCAACAATTAGTTAAGGCTTCAGGTTATCAAGGTATGTGTGGCGGACAAGCATTAGATTTAGCCGCAACCGACAAATCTATTTCGTTAGAAGCACTGCAACATTTACATTCATTAAAAACAGGCGCTTTAATTGAAGCTTCTGTACTTATGGCGGCTGATTGCAGTACAAAAATTTCAATTAAAGAAAAAGAACAATTAAAAACTTTTGCACAACTTGTTGGTTTAGCTTATCAAGTAAGAGACGATATCATTGATATTACTTCAAGCGAAGAAGAGCTAGGAAAACCAGCGGGTTCAGACGTAGCAGCCAATAAAAGTACTTATCCAGCTTTACTTGGTTTAGAAGGTGCTCAACAAAAAGCTGACGACTTATATCAACAAGCGCTTCAAGCTTTGTCTACTTTACCTTACAATACCCACAGTTTAGCTGAATTTGCCACTTTCATTGTAAAACGCACCAGCTAGTTACCCGATATACATTAATAAGAATAATCAATACACATGACAATTGACCTGAATGACTACCCTCTTTTATCTAATATTAATACGCCTGATGATTTACGATTATTAGGTAAAGATAAACTCACCCAAGTGAGTAACGAATTACGTCAATACTTACTCAGTTCAGTTAGTAAAAGCAGTGGTCATTTTGCTTCGGGCTTAGGCACTATAGAACTCACCGTGGCGTTGCATTTTGTTTATAACACACCTTTTGATCAACTTATTTGGGATGTTGGACATCAAGCTTATCCTCATAAAATATTAACGGGTCGACGTGATCAGCTGCATACCATTCGACAAAAAGATGGTTTACATCCATTCCCATGGAGAGAAGAAAGCGAATACGATGTGTTAAGTGTCGGTCATTCGAGTACATCAATATCTGCAGCCCTAGGTATGGCAGTAGCTGCAGAGAAAGAAGCAAAAAACAGAAAAGTAGTTGCTGTTATTGGTGATGGTGCGATGACAGCAGGTATGGCGTTTGAAGCATTAAACCACGGCGGCGATATTAATAAAGATATGCTCGTTGTGTTAAACGACAATGAAATGTCGATATCAGAAAACGTAGGCGCATTAAATAACCACTTAGCTAAAATGTTATCTGGAAGTATATATACTGGGCTTCGAGAAGGTAGTAAGCGCATACTTAAAGGCATTCCACCAATTAAAGAATTAGCCAGCCGAGCAGAAGAACACATTAAAGGCATGGTGGTTCCTAGCACCTTTTTTGAAGAACTTGGTTTTAATTATATTGGTCCGATCGATGGACACGATGTTAAAGGTTTAGTTGATACCATTAGCAACATGCGTAATTTAAAAGGTCCTCAGCTTTTACATATTGCTACTACAAAGGGTAAAGGCTACGAAGCCGCTGAACAAGATCCTATTAAGTACCATGCTGTTCCTAAGTTTAATCCTGAAGAGACTACGCTGCCAGCAAGTAAACCAAGCTTACCCACTTATTCTAAAATTTTTGGTCATTGGCTCTGTAAAACAGCCGAAATAGACGAAAAATTAGCAGCAATTACACCAGCCATGCGTGAAGGTTCAGGCATGGTTGAGTTTAGCCAACGTTTTCCAGAACAATATTACGATGTCGCCATTGCTGAGCAACACGCAGTCACCTTTGCGGCAGGTTTAGCAATTGGTGGTTATCATCCTGTTGTGGCTATTTATTCAAGCTTTTTACAGCGTGGTTACGATCAACTGATCCATGATGTAGCGATTCAAAACTTACCTGTTTTATTTGCTATTGACCGTGCAGGTATTGTGGGAGCCGACGGCCCTACGCACCAAGGCGCATTCGATTTAAGCTTTTTAAGATGTATACCTAACATGGTTGTAATGGCTCCTTCTGACGAGCGAGAGTGTCAATTAATGCTCACCACAGGCTACCAACACAATGGGCCTGCAGCAGTAAGATATCCTCGAGGTTCAGGTACTGGTGCCGAGTCACCGGCAATTTCAGAAACGTTAGAAATAGGTAAAAGCCAAATAACACAACAAGGTAAAGAGATTGCTATTTTAAGTTTTGGCACCTTGTTACATGAAGCAAAAATAGCCGCTGATTCTCTAAACGCCACCTTAGTCGATATGAGATTTATTAAGCCTTTAGATGAGTCTTTAATTTCAGAAATAGTCAGTACGCATTCTTGCATCGTAACCCTTGAGGATAACGCCATTGCAGGTGGTGCAGGTTCAGGCGTAAATGAATTTATACTCAGTAAAGGCATAGCGATAAAAGTATTAAATATTGGTTTACCTGATGTGTTTATTAAGCACGGCACACAAGAAGAAATACATAAAGAGTTAGGTTTAGATAGCGAAGGTATATTAAGTAAAATTAACAAATTCGTTAATTAATTCTAGCGATATTAAGCCACTTATAAAGGTTAACTTTATTATCAAAAATAATAATCAAACATAAAAAAACGAGCTACTTAGCTCGTTTTTTATTTAGTCTATATTAATTTGATATTAGAACTTAGCGCGTACACCAACTGTGTAACGACGATCCGCTTCAGTGTATTTCCAAGCTCCACCTAATTCAGATAAGTAGATAGAAGGTTCACCTGTTAAGTTAGTCGCGTTAGCTACTACTGTAAAGTGTTCGTTAATATCCCAACTTGCAGAGAAATCTAACTGGCCTCTATCGTCACGGTAGTTATTACCATAAACAGTACCTTCTTCAGAAATACCACCTGTAGCATTAATATTTTCTACACGTTTTTCATTTTCAGTATCTAAGAAACTATCACGGTAGTTATAAGCTAAACGCGTTGAAACACCTTCATATTCCCAGAACAACTGTAAGTTGTATGTGTTTTTAGAAATATCTAATAATGGGTTACCATTTGGTTGCTCACTATCTGCATATGTGTAGTTTGCACTAACACCTAAACCAGACCAAGCATCAGGAAGAGAAGTAAAAAATTGCTGATAGCCTATTTCAAACCCTTGAACTTTACCATTTTCACCATTGGTATCTTTCGTTGTATCAATACCTGTATTTCCTGAAGCTCTTAGCGCATCAACAAAAGCAAAACCGTCAGCATCTACTGGGAAGTCTGTACTATCAGAGAAAACTAGGTTGTCTTGTGATACGCCTGCTGTAGTTAACTGACAAACCTGATTCCATTGCGTCACGTTTTGGCCAACAGTAGAAGCATCTGCCACACAGCTACTTTCGTTACTTAAGAAAGATTCAACATCTTTGTAGAATACTGCGAAAGACACCATGTTGCCTTCGCCAAAATAATGCTCTACTGATAAGTCAAACTGAGTTGCACGGAAAGGTTCTAAATCGATAGCACCTTGAGTAGCCCCCGTTATATCGTTATTAATATCAAATGCCGGACTTAATTCATTGAAGTTAGCACGACGCATTACTTTAGCTGCAGCAAAACGAAATAGAGTTTCGTCTGAGTAGTTATATGTTACGTTTAAGCTAGGTAAAAAGTCGCTGTAATCATTTTCGCCTGTTACTTTTTCACTATCAAGATATACGCTTGATTCAAGATCTGTTGTTACATATCTACCACCAACAATCGCGGTAATATCATCAAAATCTAAATGCGCTGATACATAAATAGCGGCAGTATCTTCAGTGACCTCTCTGTAAGCACTATCTTGAAATTTCAAGTTATCGGCTAAACTACCCGTTGTTGCTAAATTAGTACCTACCAATAGTTGCTGTAATTCATTAAATACATTTGCAGGGTTAGATAATCCGTTGTAAGTCGCGAAAGTTAACAAATCGTTTTGGCCTGAATGCCCTAATTGATCGAAAGAGTTATCGTGGCTCATGGTAGTAAAACTACCAGCAAATTGGTCGTTGTAATCATCAATCCATAATGTAGCTAATGAACCATCAGAATCATTAAAGGCCTTCTTGTAAATATCTTTAATTTCAACTTTGTATTGCTCATATTCGTATTCACGTTTAGTTGCACGAACACCTGCCTTTAATGTAGTTACCCACTCTAAACCTAGTGGTTCCGTTATTGCGATATCAAAACGCACAGCAGTTTCATCGTTATTCGTTATTTTTTCTTCACTTTTAAAAGTACGTAACGCTAAGTTATCAGGGCTAGTAAATGCCGTAGGATCTGAGTGAATAATACTTGGAAGTTTATTACCTGATTGAGAAAAAGCACCATCATAAAGATGATTTACAAGGTCTGTTCCACCACTAGCTTCAAAGGTAGATTTTTCAATAGGTCGTAAGGTAAATTCAGAGTCAGGTCTAATACTTTCTGATGATGCTACAGCAACTTCACCCGATATTTTCACGTCGTCAGCAATATTCCACTCAGCACCTAGTGCATGTGAAAAAGACTTAGTTTCACGGAAATCACTGTAAGTTTTAGGAATAGCAAAGTCGTTTGTAAGAGTATAGTTATTTACACCATTAGCATCTTGCGTCGTATTTTCATCTGTAGATAAAGAGCCAACAACACCAAGAATTGAGTTACCATTTTGCTCACCAGAACGCTTAGTTGTGTTTAAATCAAGGTAGATCATACCGTCATTAGATTTAGGCGCCCACTGAAGTGATAAATTTAAAGCAGTACGTTCACGTTTTTCTACGTATTGTTCAACACTGTGCTCATCTCTAACGATTGCATTACCGCTTGGAGTGTTTCCATCTTGGCCGTTAATTTGAATATCTTGAGGCTTAACACGGCTAGAAGTTTCATCTTGACGAATTTCACGGTCTTGGTAAGAAAGCATGGCTAAAGCACCAAAAGTACCCGCATCACCTAAATCCCAATTATTACCTACTGAACCACTAAAAATAGGTGCGATATTTTCTGTTTTATCTGCGTACTCAGCATCTAAAGACATAGCACCAGTAAGCTTTTCTAACTCTAACGGACGAACGGTTTTAAGACTTACTGTACCGCCTAGTGCACCTTCAATCATGTCTGCAGTAGGTGACTTAACAACTTCTACCGCTTTTAAGAAACTTGATGGAAAATCTTGAAGACTTACACCATCGCGAGAATCACCGATAGTTGAACGGCCATTTAATTCAACACGGTTTTGAGGTAAGCCACGTATTGAAACGCTATCACCTACACCAAAATCGGTGTTAATTGATACACCTGTAATACGTTGTAATGCTTCAGCAATATTGTTATCTGGTAACTTACCAATATCTTCAGCAACGATAGCATCTACAATACGACCATCTGTACGTTTAAGTAGAGAAGCAGCTTTCATACTACCTAACATGCCTCGCACTTCGATAACTTCAATCGCTTCAGCTTCATTTGCATCTTGAGTGTTAACTTCTTCTGCTGCATAAGTAGGCATTGCTAGCATGGCCACTAACGCAGAACTATATAGAGCTGATTTATTACTTAAACGGTTACGTTGTAATGCTGAACTTATTTTATTTAATTGAATTGTCATCTTTTTCCCCTAAACCTTACATGATGTTTATTTTTTATTTGAGCTTACCAATTTAATATTTGTTATTAGCTCAAAAACTAAACCAAATCTAACCAACAAAACCATTATTGTCAACCATTTTGGTAAACCAATTTAAAATAACAAACGAAAACAGTCTTTACCAATAAGGTAGATGGATTTAGTTACTTCTGTAAGTACTCGTATATAAAAGGAATAATCTATAAATCCTAAGTGACAGCTAACATAATTAATTAAATTATGAGTAAAGAAATTAATCAAATAAACAAGTTGATAATAAATTTCTTTCGTTTTTAGCCTAGGTACTACCTATTATAAATAATAGGTCACTTTTATTATTTTGCTCTTAATAATAAAAATTTAATTAAAACAACGAGAAATAAATACAAAAACGTTGTATAACAAAAACTTAAATTAAGAATCTGATAATATTCAAATTAACGTTGAGTTAATTACATTTATGCAAGATTAAGAAAAAGTTAAAAATAAAGCACACCTTAACATAATGATATATTAGCAATAATCATGTAAATACATAATCCACCCAATAAATTGGTAATACAAAAATACTAAATAAATAAAATTGGCATTACCAAAAAAAACACGGTTACATAAAAAAAGAGGGGAATAAAAAGATATAAAGCGCTTAGCGTAATAAAGAAAAGGAATAATGAGCAGGTTACGAAACCGTGGCAGAAAACTTATTTATCCGCTTAAAATGCCTATTGCGACATCTTAAACGGATAGTTAATTGTAATTTAGGTTAATTAACCTCAACTCGGGTTAATGAATGTTAGATAATGAATTAAAAATCTTATTTATCAAAACCTTAATCTGTATCGTTGTTTTCCTAAGTTATATTAGTCTCTCAACATTGATATTTTTGTTTATAACAAGGCGAATTTTTCTATCTAATAGCTGGCTATTAGTAATAAATTCAACGAAGTTAGGCATAAAAATAGCTTGTTGAGTAACTTTGCTTATCCCGAGCTGAGGTTAATTAGTATCTATTTAAGCAATTTAAATCTTCAAACGTTTGAAGTAACCTTTGAACCATACTGTCTTCACCCTTGCGTATCCATACTCGAGGATCATAAAATGGTTTATTGGGCTTATCTTCACCTGTTGGGTTACCTATTTGTTTACCAAGATAACGTTTTTTATCGTTATAGTAATTTAGTACGCCCTGCCAAGTTGCCCATTGCGTATCAGTATCTATATTCATTTTTACCGTACCGTACGATAGTGCTTCTTTAATATCCCCTACGTCAGATCCTGATCCTCCATGAAAAACAAAGTTTAATGGTCTAGGAGGTAAAGCAAACTTTTCAGATACATAATTTTGCGAATTTTTTAAGATCATTGGCGACAGCGTTACGTTACCTGGCTTGTACACACCATGCACATTACCAAACGAAGCCGCTATAATAAAATTAGGGCTAATTTTTATCAATTGTTCATAAGCATATGCGACATCTTCAGGTTGGGTATAAAGCTTAGCGCTATCAATATCAGTATTATCAACGCCATCTTCTTCACCACCAGTACAACCTAATTCAATTTCTAGCGTCATATTAATTTTGCTCATACGCTCTAAATAACGACCACATGTTGCAATATTTTCTTCTAAAGATTCAGCCGATAGGTCAACCATATGAGAACTAAACAGAGGTTTGCCTGTTCTTTTAAAGTGCTCTTCACCTTCGGTCAGTAAAGCATCGATCCAAGGCAGTAAATTTTTAGCTGCATGATCGGTATTTAATATAACAGGCACGTCATAATGCTTAGCGGCTAAATGTATATAGTGGGCTCCAGCTATGGCTCCTTGAATAGAAGCATCCATTGCTGAAAGGTTTGCACCTTTACCAATAAAAAAAGCAGCCCCCGAATGAGATAGTTGAATAATAACCGGTGAATTGACTTTTTTGGCGGCTTCTAGAGTCGCGTTAATGGAATGATTACCAATAACGTTAACTGCAGGATAAGCAAACTGATTATCTTTAGCGTAGTTATAAAGATCAGTAACACTTTGTCCCGTGGCTACGCCTACCGACACCCTATTAGATATTATATTCATAAGCTTTATTTATAATCCTATAAAAGAGCATCTTTACAAGCTGATGTAATTAAATTCCATTGCTGTGACTCAACCCAATTTGCTGGTGCAACCCAAGTACCACCTACTGCAAATACATTGCTTAAATTAAGATAATCAGCTTTGTTGTTTGCGTTAATGCCACCTGTAGGACAGAAGCTTACTGACTTAAATACAGAACCCATAGCTTTTAAAAACTGAGAACCGCCTGAAAGTGATGCTGGAAATAATTTTAATTCACTATACCCAAATTCTGTTGCTAATAAAATATCTGCTGATGTAGAAACTCCCGGTAAAACAGGTACAGGACAGTTTTTAAGTGCATGAAGTAATGTTGGCGAACTCGCTGGTGTAATAATAAAGTCAGAACCTGCTTTTAATGCATCATCTAAAATACTTTCATTTAATATCGTGCCCGCTCCCACAAGTAAGTCAGGTAGCTCTTTCTTGATCTGTTTAATAATGTCTAGCGATGCTTCAGTACGTAGAACCACTTCAACTAAATGAATACCTGCTTCGTGCATGGCTTTAGCTATATTAACACCTTGTTCTACTGTAGCAGCTTGAATGATAGGTAATAGTGTTTGGTTTCCCATGAGTGATGAGAATGTTTTCATGTTTTTTTCCTTTAGTATAAATAAAGTCGAATAGCCATTCTTATAGTGTTGAAACAATGATGGTTTATCGATGAGTTTTAGGTTTAAAATTTACTTAATAATTGATAGTAGCTCTTGGTCAATAAAGGCTTGAAATGGTTTTGAATCGACAATGGCTCCTTGGTGTTGAATAACTAAAGCCGCTGAGGCTGAAGCTAATTTAATAGCGTCAAAACTATTCATACCTGACGTGCGAGCACTAATAAATACACCATTGAAAGAATCACCCGCCGACGTTGTATCGACCACATGTTCTACAGGTGTTATTTCAATATTTTGTATGACGTTATTTTTAACACTGACAACGCCTTGTTCACCGTTTTTAATAACCAGTTCGTCGAATGCATATGGCTTACAAAATTCGATAACGGCTTCTGCAGTGGTTAAATTATAGAGCTGTTTAAAGTCGTCTATCCCCGGCAGTGCTATATTGCTTAAACAAAAGGCTTTATCAAATTCGTGCTGTGCTTCCTCAACAGAGCTCCACATTCTTGCTCTGTAATTAGGGTCAAAAATAATGCTTAGTCCAGCAGCTTTTAATTGCTCAACCATTTGCCAAAATTTTGGACGATCTTCAGGTCTAATAACCGCTAAAGAAATACCTGAAAAAAAGAACACATCGCCGTGTAACATCTTTTCTATTTCTGAAGCATCAATAAATTTCATTACATCACGAGCGGCTGAGTTTTCACGCCAGTAGGTAAACGTTCTTTCACCTTCGCTATCGGTTTTAATTGAATATAAGCCCGCTATTTTATCGTTTGAGCGATAAACAAAATCAGTCTCAATGTTTTGCTGCGAAAAGTACTCAACCATATTAGAACTAAATTCATCAGTTCCTACCGCTGTAATTAAATTCACCTGCGTGTCAAAAAACACACGTTTAAGGTAAACAGCTGTATTAAATACATCGCCAGCAAACGATTGTTTTAATGTTTGTGGTAATTGAGTGTTAGGTGAAACATTGAGTAGCTCCACCATACACTCACCAAATAGGAAAATCTTTTTCACTTACCTATTTCCTTTTTAAAGGTTCTATTTTTGGAATAAGAACCCAAACAGATAGCATTGCTATAACAGCTAAAGAAGCCCCAATAACAAATGCAGGCGTATAGTTTCCGTCAGCCGTTAAAATAGGTACTAAAGCCGTTAACCCGAGTGCTCCCAATTTTGCAGCCATACCTGCAAAGCCAGACAATGTTCCTACGGCTTTTTTACCATAAAGATCACTTGGTAGTGTTTGCACATTACCAATTGCAGTTTGAAAGCCAAATAAGATAACTGCCATAATAATTACCGCAGTTGTTGGTCCGCCAGGGTTTGCCATAGCTAACAAAGCAGGCAACATAATCAAACAACCTAAAGTAATGGTGAGCTTACGTGTTTTGTCGGTACTCCAACCAGCTTGTAAGCGGTTTTGTGCAAGTAAACCACCAAACCAAGCACCAACCATGGCTCCTACATACGGAACCCAACCATAGATACCGATGGATTTAACATCCATGCCATAAACTTCGTTAAGATAAATAGGGATCCAGAAAACAAACAACCACCAAATAGGATCAATCGCTGCAGAGGCAATTATTACGCCCCAGCTTTGTTTACGTGAAAGTAATTCTTTGGTTGATGGATTATATTCTTCTTCATCAGTGCCATTAGCAGCACTATCATCAACGTCGCAGCTTCTTTGACCCGTTAAAATATACTCACGTTCTTCGTCTGTGATCCAAGGATGTGACTTAGGTGGCGCTTTCACTAGAATGATCCAAGGAATAAGCCATAATAAACCAACAGCACCAATCACAACAAAAACCATTTGCCAGCTAAAATATACGGTCAAATAAGCAATTAAAGGAATAGCCACAATACCGCCAATAGCAGCACCTGAGTTAAAGATACCTTGCGCTAAAGCACGCTCTTTCGTTGGAAACCAATCCGCGTTACTTTTAGCTGCACCGGGCCAGTTACCCGCTTCTGCCACACCTAATATTGCACGGAAAATACTAAAACTCAGTACACCTTGTGCAAAAGCATGAGCAGCCGTAGCCAAAGACCAAACACCAATAGATAAAACAAAACCTAAGCGAGTACCAACCCAATCAAATATCTTGCCGAATATGGCTTGGCCAAAAGCATAAGATAAAATGAAAACAATAGAGATATTTGCATAAATTTGCTTACGCTCTAAAGCCGATTCATCAGGGAAAAGATCTTCAACAATATCAGGCCAAAGTACAGCAAGCGCAGAACGATCAATGTAGTTAATAACGGTAGCTAATGCGATTAATGCAATAACCCACCAACGTAAGTTTTTCATTTTCATTAGCTGCTTTCCTTATTATGAATAGGGTCAAAGGTACCTTCTGCAACAAAGTCTTCACGAGGAGGGCTAAAGGTATCAATTAAAATACCGCCTGTTGGGCAAGTAGCACCATGGTCAGCGTGTGGAGGTATCATACAGCTGTCACCCGCTTTCATGATTTTAGTTACGCCATCAATATTAAAATGAAACTCCCCCTCAACCACGTAGGTCACTTGCGAGTGTCTATGTGCGTGGTTATAACCAATAGCGCCTTTTTCAAACCAAATCTTTACTGCCATTAACTCGTGGTTATAACCCAACATTTGACGTTTTAACCCACCGCCTATGTCTTCAATTACTGCTTCGTTACCTATGGTGAAACGTTCACTTTGACTCATGTGGAACTCCTACTACTTATTAATTTCGAAAAATTTAGAATGACCGGTAAATTCAAAAGATTTACCGTTATAAGAAAATTTATTACGTGTTGCGTTATCACTTTGCTGGCTATTAAAAGCCAGTATGTAATTAACCTTGTTGTCAAAGCTAAAAGCGACAATGTCTAACCCGTTAATTT
This sequence comes from Pseudocolwellia agarivorans, assembly GCF_002000085.1. GTDB lineage: Bacteria > Pseudomonadota > Gammaproteobacteria > Enterobacterales > Alteromonadaceae > Pseudocolwellia > Pseudocolwellia agarivorans. Next base: position 98,303 of record NZ_MUZU01000004.1, on the reverse strand, counting down.
TTTTGTGTTGTAATGTTTTAAGCTTGCTCGTTGCATCTATAGTGAATTCTTTTGACGGGTTATATTCGCCATGAGGTTCAAATACACTGACAAAACTATGTTTTTTAGTATTATTTACGCGAGCAATAAATGCATTTTCGTTACGTAAATTAAAGTTAGGATCGTTAGCGCCTAATTGGGTAAATAACATCTCTGACTTGCCATCAACTAACGAAGTTTGTGTGTAAAAACGTCCATTATCTTCATTCAACCACGTAATTTTAGCTAATCCCGCTTTGGGTGAAGACTGAGCTTTTAACCACATATGTTGGTAACCGTTATTTTTACCTAGTGCTGAAATACTTTCAGTTTTGGAGCCTAATTCAAAATTGGTTTCAATTAAGTGACCTTTGTAATGTATAGGTAAATCTAGCTGGTGCGTTTTATCACTGCTTACATCAAATACATCAACCACTAACGACTGATTTAATTTAGGTAAGTTGATCAACGCTAAAGTACGTTTGAGTTCAACGCCTTCATAAGCGGTATCAATTTTTGCTGACGATATTTTTACTTTATCGTTCGCGTCAAAGAAAATAACCTCTGGATGATTAGCATTACCCACTGTTACATCGCTGTTAAAGTGCGATGTTTGATCTACCACTACCGTGTTATGAGCAATAGTATGCTTTGCATAGCTGTCGTTTTCAGGTAAGTAACGCCCGCCAAATTTGGCTTCAACATTTAAGAAACGAGCAGCACCGTAATCCGATACGATTTCTTGTTGGCGATCGTAAAACTGCCAAGTTAATTTATCGAAATGACCATGCCCTAAACCTTGAGCGGCAGGTTTAAATAATAACGCTTGTTCGCCTCCCACATTTTGGCGCATAACAACCAAAGCACCTTGCTTACCATTGTTACCGTCGCCAAAAGCTACAGACTTAAATTGATAAGGTGTTGCTAAACCTTGGTCTATCGCATTAGCGACTTTTAAACCATCGCCCGTTAAAACAATTTGATCTTGCTGCTTGGCAATATCTAATAAACCTGCGTCTTTCGTTAGTCCGTAAGCGATAGTTACGCCATTAACTAATTCAATAGTGTCGATGCCTTTACTTTTTATGGCATCATTAATTGGAAAGAATAATTTGTTATAGCTCAGCTGAATCGTGGTATCTATCGCTTTTAATAAAATACCATCGCGATATTCAAATATTTTACGTTCAGGTTCATTCGTTTGAATCGCTTTAGCAAAAGTAACAAAAGGCATTAAGGCATAACGTTGGTAGTAAGGCCCTTCGTTGTAATAACCTTGAGGTGAAAACAATTCATCAAGCTGTTTCATAAAGCCGCCTTTACCTGATTTTTCTAAATCGTAAAGTGCTTGTTCAACCCATTCTTGCTCACCTAATACATAACCTGTCATGCCTACAGCTGCAGTTGTCCAAGTACCATGATTATGAACTTTGTTAAAAGTAGCCGGCGATTCTACCGATAAAAACCTTACGATAGGACGAAATAAACCGGTTTCAATTTTGTTTTTTTCAGCGGTGTTCAGCGAAGCTAAAATAAGGTCGTAGGCTTGGCTGGTATACACTAACCAAACGGCTTCATTTAAACTTTGCCAAAATAGTTTACCCGGGTTTTGTTTACCTATTTTTCTTTTAGGATGAGGAGGTAAAGTAGGATACAAGTCAGCGTAAGCAAGTAGCATATCGCGAACATAATCAGCATATTTTGCTTCACCCGTTAATTGATAAATAACGCCAGCATCGTACATAACTTTATAGTTTTTCTTATGACGTTCGTGGGTATAACCACCACCACCATCTTGTGGTACAGGTACGGTAATCACTTGCTGTAATTGTTGGTCTACCCATGCTTTATTCGCTAAGTAAGCGTCTTTAAATTTACCTTGTTGATGAATAGCAGCTTTCATTGCAACAACATCATCAACATTAATCACCAATGTAGGATGCGACTTAGCAGATACAGCCGTTGAAGATAGACATAATGCCGCTAATACTAAAACAGAGCGTGTTAAAACTTTAGTTACACCACTCGGTAATAAAGCCGCTAAGAAGGTAATCGAATACCTATTTTTTAAGGGTTGTGTTGTCATCATTAAAGTACCTTATTACCTTGTAAAATTGCCGTGTGTGGACCTTTAACACGTAATTCAACCACATGAGGTTTTGCCGTTTTATTAAGGGTATTATTTGTTATACGTGTAACGGGTTCACCTACTGTGTGCTCAACATTAATTAAGGCACTATTAATAAAGGTATTATCTTCAAGGTTAGTTACTTGCACCCCATGTAACTGCATTGCAGATTTCGACTTGTTTCGTTTGCCCTTACCTACATTGGTTATCATGTTGTTTTTGAAAAGTATATGTGGGCCAAAAGTACTTTCGTCTGAACCACCGCGATATAAGTTAACCAAGGTACCTTCAACATTTTTAAAGGTGTTGTTCTTCACATTTAAATATTCTGCGTTATAAATACCTAAATCATCGGTTTCTTTATTTAATCTAAAAATATCACCCGTAATATTTTCAAAAACATTGTTTTCAACATCAATTGATAAAGCGAATGCTCTGCTACCTGAATCAAAAAAGTGAAATGAGTGGTTAATATCGAGATCTTTTATCACGCTATTTTTCATAGTAAAACGATAGTTTTTAAACATGCCCCACTTAGCTGTTCTCACAAAGGTATTACCTGAGTAATCAGCACTATTTTTACCACTAACAACAATACCGTCGATACTTAAACTGCCACCGTTATTAATTTCGAATAACGTTGAACGACTGAAATCTACTAGCACCTTATGTTGATTTTTAGCTTTAATTGAAAGCGTTTTATCGAGTTTAATAATTTTTTCTACGCTATAGCTGCCATTTTCTAAAACTAAAGTATCGCCTGACTGAGCTTGTTCAACGGCTTGATATAACGACTCACCGCCCGCTTTAACCGTAGTTGTTTTACCTGAACCAAAAGCAACTTCAGGTTCAGTTTTTTTATACCACGTAGGGCCAGTTTGATCTTTTAGCGTGGGTTGCAAGTCTTTTGAAACCCCTGCAGAACTAGCGGAATAATTACTTGGGTATAACAAGCCGTTAGCAGCTCGCTTTAACACAACATTTTTTTCTGATATACCTGACGTAATTTTATTATTTTTCAATTTATTAGAAATATTATCGGAAAAAGTAATGCCACTAATATCGTCAAATACAGAAAATGGCGCTTTATTGTTTTCATTAACAAACAGGTTATTTTGAATGGTACTTTTAATAGGAACAGCTGAACGCTCTGCATCACTACCTGCGGCTAAATGAACATGATCAACATTAATCAATGTGTTATTGGCTATTTGTGCATTAACCACTTGATGGTAGCGATTAATACTTGAGTTAGGCACACCATTCATTACCGTTAAACCACTACCAAAACGATAGCCCGTTAAACCTTCTAAATAATTATTTTGTACAACTTGGTCACGGTTAATCACTCTAATACCGCCGGTATGGTCAACACCATTACCAAAAAATACGTTGTTTTTAATAATGTTTCCGTTTCCGTGACGAAGCGTTAGCGTGCCACGTGATTCAAAAAAGGTGTTATTAATAATGCTATTTTTACCTGATTTAACTGAAACAATTTCAACTTCACCGTTACAGCGATCAAAGTAGTTGTTTTCAACGGTAGTAAATGAGTGAGTTAATGAATGATGGCTGGTGCCAATTCTTAAAGTTTCACCACCGTTTGAACCAAAGATAGGACGAGGGCCAAAATAGTTATGATCTATTCTATGATGATTTTGTTGGCTTTCTGCTGTAGTTAAACGCACAGCAACAGTAACGCCTTTATTACGTTTACCCACTAAATGGTTGTGGTCGAAACGATTATATTGACCGTAAATACCAACCCAGTAATCTGATTCAAATCGGTCTGGGTTACTGTAATTGTCAATCACCACTTCGGTTACACGAGAATGATACGCAAGATCTTCTTTATTACGTCTAAACGAAATCACTTCACTACTGGGCGTAAAACCATTTTTAAATACCAAGCCAGATACAACTAAATATTTACCGGCTAAACGTAAGTTAGAAGCCCCCGATAAAATCACCTGCCCTTTAGTTTCAGCTTTAAGAGTTACTGGAGAGTTTTCTGTGCCCATAGCTTTAAACACTATTTCAAAGTCTTGCCAAACACCGTTAGCAAGTATAACCGTGTCACCTGCTTTTAAATCTTTAGCGGCAGCAAAATATTCTTTTTGATTTTTCACTAATATTTCATTACGACTTTGTGTGTTGTTAGCGCCACATGATGCAATGAGTAAAGTGGTTAATATAAAAATACATAAACGATTAAACGTTAGCTTTTTATTATGATTGTTCATTGATAACTCTCTTGTAATTTAGCAAGTATCCAAATTAATTTACGCTTTTTGTACGTGATTCGTTGGATAAGTAATGCATGAATTCTTCAGTAACACTTCTAATAAATAAAAGGTTTACTGAAAAATGGAGTTCTACTGAATAAAACAAGATAGAACTCCTTTATTTCTAATTAGTTAGATAATAGTAGAGTTTTCCACTATTAGTTAACTTAGGTTACCGATTAGAAATTGTATTTAGCACTCAACGCCCACTTTGGACCGGTACTCGAAACAAAAGTAACGGTTGAGTTAGTACGTCTCATTATTTGTTCTTCATCAAGTACGTTAATGCCTTTAAGTGAAACAGATAAATTATCGCTCACTTTATAATTAACACTTACATCAACAAAATTAATGTCTTGAACATAACGATTAGCTTTAGCACCAGTATTTGGTTGGAAATATTCTGAGCGCGATTTATAAAGTACACGCAGTGTTAAATCATCAATTTCCCAATAAACAGAACCAGAGAAAGTATGTTTTGATGAACCAAATAGGTTGGCGTCTTCAATACCAGGAAGAGACGAAGCCGTTTGTATACCTAATTCATTGAAAGAATCACCAAATGCACCATCTTCATTAGAAAATCCAGAATCAGTATAGTTATACGAGGCTTTCACACCCAAGCCATTAAAAGGATAAGGTAAGTCAGCAAAGTTATGCTGACCCGCAAGCTCAAGACCTGTTAATGTTGTTGAGTCAGCGGTGTAACCTGAAGTACGCAATTCTACATCGGTTGTTTCACCATCAATCGTAATGGTTTCTTGGGTATAAATTTTACGGAAGTTAGCTTCAAACTCTTTCCAATAAATAGCCGCAGAAATCGACGTGTCTTGAGACGGATACCATTCAAGAGAGATATCCGCATTAATCGATTCAAGCGGTTCAATGTACGGGTTACCACCTTCAACATAATTAATTAATGCATCTAGCGAGTTTTCGTCACTTTCACTGGTATTAATGGTACGGCCTGCGCCCATATTACGTTGGTCAGGTTTAGCGATAGCTTTATATGCTGCGAAACGAAGCATATATTCTTCATTTAAATGAAAGGTAATATTCGCACTCGGTAATACGTTGATACTATCGTTACTTGTTTCGAAACGTTCTAAAGTAGAGCTGTCACCATCTAAAGTGTATCTGATATTATCAGGATCTGAATCGTCAATTTGTTTAGTGTAATCTGAAATATAACCCACAGAATCCACCATAGTTTTAACAAAACGAACACCCACATTACCTGTTACCGGTAAACCAAATAATTCACCATCAATATTACCCATGGCATAAGCTGAAAAAATGGTTTCATCTACTTCAACATCGCCCGCATCTATTGATTGAGGTTTACGACCAATATCAGTAAAACCATCTACGCCTTGTAAAATTGGCCATGCACAATCAGCTTGTAACAATGCCCATGAATTAGCTGAGCCATCACCATTGGTGATACCTGCATTATTCGCATTACTCATGTAAGCATCATTATTATGAGCAGACATACAGTTTTCTATAATAGGATCGGTATAAGCCGTATCCTTAGTTTTCATTTCTTTAGTCGATGTAGTATCCGTAGGAGAAGAATGTGACCACTGAGAGTTTTTATCATCAGTTAAAGATTCTTTTGAAAAACGAACACCCGCTTTAATTGAAGAGAAAAAATCATTATTAAGTGCGTAATCAATATCTACACGTAAAGCGTCCATGTAAGAATAACGGTAGTCATTTTTACGTGTGCTTTTTGCTTCACCACCAGCCCATGAACTTGCATCATTAGCATTAAAGTCAACGTCATCACCAATAAACGACAATGCAGGCAGTAACTTATTACTTGCGTCCATTGCATACTCTACACGGTTTTTAGTAAATATACGTGTTTGAAAATCGCGACGGTTACGGTGAGATTTAGCATGAGATAAATCAACATTAAGCGTTAAGTCGTTACTAACAATGTAATCAACATTTAAGCCCCATCCAAAATAAGTTTCTAACTCATCACGAATTTCACCTTTGTTGTACATTTTAGACTCGCCTTCCCATTTAACGAGACGACGATCTTCAGCAATCTCGTATGAGTCAGGATCTGTATTGATGTATTCCATTGCAGCAGCCACACCGAAATCATGACGGTGATCTGTAAAATTATTTTTAGACCAAGCTGAATCAAAATTTATGTCAAATCGTTCATTAGGCTGCCACTGAAAGCTAGCAACCACGGCTTCACGAGTATCTTCTTCTTCTCTTGTTCTGTATGACCATTCTTTTTCGCCAATAAAAACTTCACCAGCTTCATCTTGATCTTTAAAAGTATCGTAATTACCACGAGTAACTTCACCGTCGCCAGAATAACAACGTTTATTCCAACCATCGTGATCCGTATCAATGCGAGCACCGTTGGCATCTAACATCGAACATGCATACATAGTAGAACTTGAATTTAATTCGTCTTCAGGATTAGCAGAATCTGTTCGACTTAAACCAATCGTATAACCAAAATCACCAATGGCTGTATCTCTAAGTTGATCAACCCAAGAAAAGGTTAGTTTATTTCCTAAGCCATTATCATCATCAATATCTGCAGCTTTAGTATTATAAAAACCTGTTGCTTCAAACGAACCTTTTTGTTTTCCGTAGTCAAGCGCTCTTAACGAGTTGATATTGATAGTACCCGCAGTACCACCTTCAACTAAATCGGCTTGTTGTGACTTATAAACCACCACTTTATCGCTTAAATCTGATGGGAATTTTTTAAAGTTTGAAGAACGAGCAAAACCAGCACTAGGTACTACTCGGCCATTTGCTGTAGCCCAACCTAAAAAAGGTCCCATACCGCGAATAGACATTTCAGAAGCACTACCTTTACCACGATGCCCTGATACTGAAGTGATGTTTTCAATAACGTCTGACATTGATAAGCCAGGCAAGTCGCCAAAATCAGCGGCGGCTATTGCATCTACAATAGCGACCGTATTTTTCTTTTCGTTTAACGAACGAGTCATGGTGCCGCGCATTCCGCGTACTTCAATAACCTCTACTTCCGCTTTTTTATTACTCACTTCAGCTTTAGTCGCTTCTTCTGCCGAATATGCCGGTGTTGCTAATGCTGTCAGTAAAGTTGCACCAAGCAATACACCTTTATTCATTGTATTTATACGGCTTGCTTTTAACGCTGAACTTATTTTATTTAGCTTATTGATGTTCCTGTTCATGTAATCCCCCCAGATTGTATTTTTAAATTTTAATTTTCTTTATTTAATAAAATAATTATTTTTTTAGATTATGTTTAAATTCCATCACTTTTAATACGCTGTTAAATCTAACCAATCAATACACCAATTGTCAACCATTTTGTTATACCAATTAAATTAAAAGTGTTGTACACTTTATTACCAGAAAACAAAAAAACAAGACTTACTACATTAATACCAAAGCATATAAACAATTTAAAATCGAAAAAATATAATGTCTTTGCTATGGGTTTTGTAAATAGATACTATATAAACACTGAATATTGTGTTGTTGAGAATTAAGGGAAAGAAAAATGAAGAATCGTCGATTATTTTGGCGTATCGTCGAGAGTATAGAGGCTTCTATTAATAAAGGTGACTTTACACCGGGAAGCCGTCTCCCTCCGGAGCGTGAGCTTGCAGAAAGATTTGAAGTAAGTAGACCTACTATTCGTGAAGCAATCATCGCGTTAGAAGTGAGAGAAAAGGTTGAGGTTAAAACCGGCTCTGGTGTTTACGTATTAGAAACTGCAACTCAAAGCTATAAAAATCAAAACATTAGTGCATTTGAATTAACACAAGCAAGAGCATTAGTTGAAGGTGAAGTAGCCGCTTTAGCAGCTACCAGCATTACTGATGACGAACTAGAAGATTTACACAAAACGCTTGTTATGATGGAAAATCCAAAAGATGCAGATAGTATTGAGAAAGCTGACAAAATGTTTCATAACATTATTGCAGGCGCAACACGTAACGGTGCAATGATATTATCTGTTAACAACTTATGGGCACTTCGAGCTTCAACATCTGAAATAATTGATGACTACAAAAGCGTTTGTAGCAAAGACAATAACCTTACGTTAACTGAGCACACGGCTATTTATAATGCATTGAAAGAGAAAAATGCCACTAAAGCACGCTTAGCTATGCATCAACATTTCAATCGTTTAATTAACGCATTATTTGATGCGGTTGAAACCAGAGCATTAGAAGAAGTTAAAAGAAAAAACAGTGAAAAAAGAGGTTTGTACTCTTTAGAAAGCTTAATTAAATAGTTATACAATCAACAATTTAATTAAATCCATCTAGATAAATTAATCATTTATCAATCTCATATTCGTGCTCAAACACCTACTTTCAAAGCTCATAATAGTCTATTTTTAACTCCCAAAAAAAAGGCCTCAAAAAGAGGCCAACGAGCACTATAATGTATTGTAGAATATTACCCGCTATACCCATTTCATGAATAAAAGGATATTAAGATCAACGGGATTTTTCTTACTTAACCCAAACTCGGAATAATGAATTTGTAATCGGCTTATTTATAAATAAAATATAAATAAGCCCAGTTAGGGTTACTTAGCTAACTTTGTATTGAAGTAATCAAAAATCACAGGAACATCATTTTGACCTAAACCAGCATCAACTGCTGCTTGTAAGTTAGCAGAAGTACCTTGAGCAATTAAAGACTCACCACCTAAATCTGAAACCATTTGGTTGAAGTAACCAAGATCTTTATTAGCATTAGCAACAGAGAAACCTAATTTCTCTTCGCCATCTACAGCATAGGTTTTTGTAAATTCCATAAATGGAGAATTAGATGGACCTGCTGACATAATGTCAAACAACTGTTGTCCGTCTACACCCGCAGCTTTTGCAATAGCAAACGCTTGCGACATAGCTGTAACAGTAGTCATACCGATAAAATTATTGATTAACTTAGTTGTATGACCTGAACCTAGTGCGCCAAGATAAAATACGTTTTCGCCTTGTTGCTCTAATACTGGTTTAACTTTATTGAAAGTTTCTATATCGCCAGCAGCCATAATGTTAAGTAAACCATCTTTAGCATGAGCCGGAGTACGCCCTAGTGGCGCATCAATCATTCCTGCACCTTTAGCCGCAAGGTCTGCACCAATTTTACGTGTAGAAGCCGGGATAGAAGTGCCGAAGTCTATTAATACAGAACCTTCTGACATGCCCGCTAATACACCATTATCGCCGTAGACAACCATCTCAACGACTTTTGAAGTAGTAAGCGCAAGCATAACAATGTCACTTTTCTCTGCTAATTCTTTACCTGAAGTAACTTCAGTCGCATTACCACGAGCAATTACCTTTGTAACAGCATCTTTATTAAGATCCATTACGTTTACTTGAAAACCACGTTTTTGTAGGTTTTCAACCATGTTGCCGCCCATTAGGCCAAGGCCGATGAAACCTATGATAGGTTTTGTCATATCTAACTCCTAAATATATTGGTGTTGTTTGCCTGAGTCTAAAATCGCTAACGCCTCGTGGACGTACTATTTTCTTTATAAAAGAAAAAATTCACTTAAAACTCAGATTAATGTCTGAATAAATAACCCATTGCACTAATGCTTTGTGAATCAGTTTTATAGGGAAGCACCATTTATAAAAGTACATGTAAGATTCCGCTATAAATCCAGATTTAATAAGTTTTGAGTACAAATACTAATTTTGTTCTTAACCTAACTGACCATAAAGCTAAATAAAAACATATATACATTTATTTATTAGCCCTACTAAACACTTTAAAATTTTTATCTTAAATGTTATTCAGTTTTACAAAAGATATTACCAGCCAAACAATACTAACCAACAATAAAATAAGTGTCAACCAATTTAACCTTAATTGTAATACCAATGAAGTTTACCTATAAAAAATACATTACCAATAATATTTAACTCTAGCTCTAGATAATGGCTTTTGTAATGTGTGGATTTATAAAAAAGAGGGTTAGCAGAAATAAAAACAAGATAAATCAATACATTAAAAACATTATAACATTGACATTCATTTTCATAAAAAGAGGTTTCTTGGCTAAAATCTCACGATTTACTGTAAAAAGAAGGAAGCTTGAAAATAAGAGATAAGGAGTAAGAGTAAGATGAAGTAAAATAAATATAACGTCATAAAAAAGCCTCACTAGAAGCTTTTTTATTGTAGTAGCAGAGTAAAAAGGTTATCCGAGAACGTATTGGCTAATTAAACGATTAAAACCAACAATATCGAAACTACCTTTAATTTCAAAATTAACTTGCCCTAATTCACTGATATATAATTGTATTTCACAATCTAAATCTAACGTGCCTGAAGTCTCAATAGAGAATGCATTAATTTTGCTGTAAGGAAGAGAGGTATAATCAACTTTAGAGCCCGTAATACCTTGCACATTGGCTGAAATTACACGTTTGTTGGTAAATACCACTTGATCACGAATACTTTTGAACGTAGCAAAAATAGTTTCGCCGTCAATGAGAAAAGCATGGAAATCTTCTCTCGCATCTTCATTGTCAATTCGCTTTAGCTTAAATACAGATGAATTTTTAAAATCGATCATAATTGATTCCTTTTCGAGGCTGTTGTCAGAATAGTTTACCTTAACCTGAACATTTTCAATGCACAACGAATTTACTTTAATGTTTTCAAACGATAAATCGCCACTATTTCATAAATTGTAAAAAACTGATCGTGACATGTAAGTTGTACTTACATTATTACAACACTTTGTAAGTATTAATAATTAACGAACTCCATAAAATAATCGAATCAAAACACTCATAGGAACTAGTAATGAAAGCTATATTCGTCATAATATTTGTAACTACATTAGCGGCATGCTCTTCAACAGCCATAATCCCTGAAGCTAATAATGTAAGATTAACCCATAATGAACCAGGGCCAGAATGTTTATTTTTAGGAGATATTACAGGTAGCCAAGGCGATTTTTTTACAGGATCGTTTACCTCTAATGCTGATTTAGAAACAGGTGCACGTAATGATCTAAAAAATAAAGCCATGATGCTTGGTGGTGACACCATTTATATTTTAACGCAAAGAGCTGGTCAAACAGGTCATTATGACGATGGCTTTGGCGGAGGAAGCCAACAAACCAACGTAACATTATCTGGTAATGTTTATAAGTGCCGTAAGGAATAACCGTGGTCATTTCTAAATGGTTGAATGCTCTAATTTACACAGAGACAAATAAAAAAACGCTACCGAGGTAGCGTTTTTAAGTTACATCACTTAATACTTATTAAGCTTACTCAGCAATATATTCAACAACTTCTAAACCAAACCCTGATAATGAATGGTATTTAGTTTGCGAGCTTAATAAACGCATTTTACTAACACCTAAATTAGATAAAATCTGCGATCCTACCCCTACATTACGCGATCCTACATGACGTTCTATATCTTTAACCACTTCGCCAGCGTCTTGTTTAGCATACTTTTGCACTTGAGCAATTAACGACTCTGGAGATTCATGTTTACCTAACAGGACAAGAACACCGCCTTCTTCTGCTATTCTTTTTAACGCGTCAGCTATTGGCCACTTAGCAACACTTTCTCGTTCACTCAATAATAAGTCTCTAAATGTATTCTCAAGATGTACACGTACCAGCGTAGGTTCATCTGCTTTAATTTCACCTTTGGTTAAGGCAAAGTGAGCTTGGCCGTCAATTGTATCTTTAAATACAGTTAAATCGAATTCACCAAACGCTGTAGGTAATTTACATGATGAAACTCGTTCAATGGTTGTTTCATTCGCATTACGGTATTCAATTAAATCGGCTATTGTACCCATTTTTATACCATGCTTTTGAGCAATAACTTCAAGGTCTGAACGACGAGCCATACTGCCGTCTTCATTTAATACTTCAACAATAACCGATGCAGCTTCTAACCCAGCTAATCGAGATAGATCAACAGCAGCTTCAGTATGGCCTGCTCTATTTAGAACGCCACCGTCTTTCGCCATTAATGGGAAAATATGCCCAGGTTGAACAATACTCAAATGACTCGCATTAGGCCCTACAGCCGCTAATACGGTTGTAGCTCTATCAGCAGCAGAAATCCCCGTAGTTACCCCTTCAGCAGCTTCAATCGATACGGTAAAGTTTGTGCTAAATTGAGCATTGTTGTTATCTACCATTAACGGCAACTTCAACTGTTTACACTTCTCTACAGACATAGGCATACAGATCAAGCCACGTCCATGAGTTGCCATGAAATTGATTGCTTCAGGTGTTACTTTTTCAGCAGCCATAATGAAGTCACCTTCATTTTCACGGTCTTCATCATCCATTAAAATAACCATTTTACCCTGAGCTATATCATCGATAATCTCTTGTGGGGTATTTAATTTCATATCTACCTCTTTATTTGATAAAACCATTGCGTGCTAATAGTTCATGCGTAACACCTGATTGTTGTTTATTTTCAGCTGTTTTGTGTGTCAATAATCTTTCTATATAACGTGCTATCAAATCAACTTCTAAATTGACTTTAGAGCCCACTTGATAACTGCTAATAATTGTTTGTTCAGTAGTATGCGGCACGATAGTTAATCTAAATTTATTTTCCGATAAACTATTTACCGTTAAGCTTGTGCCGTCAATAGTTACAGAACCTTTTTCAGCAATATATCCGGCTAAATCATTAGGCATTGATACCCAATAATGAATGCTATTACCATCATGTTCAACTGCTACTATTTCAGACAAAGCATCAACATGCCCTGAAACCATATGCCCACCAAAACGTGTAGTAGGTAACATAGCTTTTTCTAAGTTAACCTTTTGCCCACTTTTATAATGAGCAAAGCCGGTACGCGCTAAGGTTTCGTTAGAAACATCAGCACTAAAGGTGTTTGTGCTAAAATCAACAACCGTTAAACAAATGCCATTAGTGGCGATTGAGTCACCTAATTTTACATCGTGCATATCAAGCTGTCCGGTTAACACCGTAATACGCGCACCTTGAGCATTAATTTGAATAGTACCTATTTGGCCTACGGCTTCTATAATTCCTGTAAACATGAATAACTCTTGTTAGTTTTTATAGTTAAATTGATTATTAAGTTAATTTTTAGCTATTTTTGCTGTTATACGTATATCTTTTCCCACCATACGTATATCTGAAAACATTAGCTGTTTCGCTTGCGACAAAGTTTCAATGTGAGGCATATTCAGCAGGCTTTTACCGTCTGCTCCCATCAATTTAGGCGCTTGAAAAAGAATAAGTTCATCCACTAAATTCTGCTCAACAAAAGCCCCTGTTAATTTAGCACCAGATTCAATAAGTACATCATTAAAGCCACGTTCACCTAAAATAGATAAAACGGCTTTAAGATCTAACTTATTTGACGTTAAACCTTGCGCATAAGGAACGCTTATATGTTCTACAAAATATGGCCACTTGTGGCTATTTTCAATGTTATGAGTAAATATAATTACAGGAGATTCTGTTTTAAAAAGATCTAATTCTGGCGACAATCTATTTTGAGAGTCAATAATAACCCGAATGGGTTGTCGTAAAGTATCTTCGTTATAGGTATTTTTTAGCTCGCCGAGCTCATTCCAGCGAACATTCATTTTTGCATTATCAAATAATACAGAATCAGCACCGGAAATAACCGCACAACTTTGTGCACGTAAGCGCTGTACGTTTTGTCTGGCTTCAGGTGATGTTATCCATTTACTTTCACCACTTGCCATGGCTGTTTTGCCATCGATACTCGCCGCTAATTTACAGCGAACATAAGGCAGCTTAGTGGTCATTAACTGAATAAAGCCAATATTTAACGCTTTTGCTTCTTGTTCTAATAAACCATGTTGCGTCGTAATACCTGCCGCCTCAAGCATTTTAAGACCATTGCCCGACACTTGAGGGTTAGGGTCTACCATGGCAGCTATTACATGTTTTACGCCAGCTTTAATTAATCCTTCAGCGCAAGGTGGCGTTCGACCATAATGGCTACAAGGTTCAAGTGTTACATAAGCTGTAGCACCTTTAGCTAAACTGCCAGCTTGTTTAAGTGCGTTAACTTCAGCATGCCCAAAGCCTGCTTTAACATGATAACCTTCGCCTATAATTTCATTGTTTTTTACCAATACACAACCTACTCTGGGGTTAGGCGAGGTAGTATAGTGAGCGCGCTTAGCTAGCGATAATGCTCGCTGCATATATTGATGATCTTGGCTTGAAAATGAAGTCATACGTTATTTAATTATTTCATTACCCAAACGGGCAATCTCCTCACCAAATTCTTTGATGTCTTCAAAAGAACGGTACACTGAAGCAAATCGAACATAGGCGACTTTATCAAGCTCTTTTAATTGTTCCATAATAGTATTACCTAACATTTCGCTTGATACTTCACGCTCGCCTGTCGCGCGTAATGTCGATTTAACTCTATTGATAGCAAGCTCAACATTTTCAACGCTAACTGGCCTTTTTTCTAATGCTCTAACTAAACCATTACGCATTTTGTCTTCATTAAAGGGTTCTCTTGAACCATCACGCTTAATAATTTTAGGCATAACGAGTTCGGCGGTTTCAAACGTAGTGTAACGTTCACGACATGCTAAACACTCGCGTCTTCTTCTGACTTGATGACCGTCAGCAACTAATCTTGAGTCAATCACTTTAGTATCTGTTTCAGAACAAAAAGGACAAAACATAATAAGATCCTACAACCCTGTTTGAGCATAAATAAAAATGGCCGCTAATGCGGCCATTCTATGCGATATTAATAAGTCAAACTAGTGTTTGAAAAAATTAAAGCTAAACTGAGAAACTTACAAATTAACCGTAAACAGGGAAACGTGAACAAAGCTCTTTAACTTTACCTTGCACCGCTATAATAGTTTCTTCGTTAGTAATATCGTCTAGAATATCACAAATCCAGCTTGTTAATTCTTTAGTCTCTTCAACACCAAAACCACGACGTGTAATCGCTGGTGTACCCAAACGTAAACCTGAAGTTACAAATGGCGAACGTGGGTCGTTTGGTACTGAGTTTTTGTTTACTGTGATATGCGCTTTACCTAATGCAGCATCGGCATCTTTACCGGTAATATCTTTATCAATAAGGTCAAGTAACAATAAGTGGTTTTCAGTACTATTTGATACCACTTTGTAACCACGGTCTTGAAGTACAGACACCATAGCTTTAGCGTTATCTAAAACACCTTGCTGATACGCTTTAAATTCTGGTTGTAAAGCTTCTTTAAATGCTACTGCTTTTGCGGCAATAACGTGCATTAAAGGACCACCTTGGCCACCAGGGAATACAGCACTGTTTAATTTTTTGTAAATGTCTTCATCATCACACGCAGAAACAATTAAACCACCACGAGGGCCTGCTAATGTTTTATGTGTAGTTGTTGAAACTACATGAGCATGTGGAACTGGGTTAGGGTATAAACCAGCAGCTACTAAACCTGCAACGTGAGCCATATCTACAAAGAAATATGCGCCAACTTTATCTGCAATTTTACGCATGCGAGCCCAGTCAACAATACCTGAAAATGCTGAGAAACCACCAATGATCATTTCTGGTTTATGTTCTACCGCTAAACGCTCTAATTCTACGTAATCAATATCACCGGTTTCTGGATCTAAACCGTATTGAAACGCTTCATAAGATTTACCTGAAAAGTTTACGTGTGAACCATGAGTTAAATGGCCACCATGAGCTAAGCTCATACCTAGTACTTTTCCGCCTGGTGTAACTAACGCTTGAAAAACTGCTGCGTTTGCTTGTGAACCAGCATGTGGTTGAACGTTGGCGTATGTAGCACCAAAAAGTTCTTTAGCGCGATCAATAGCTAATTGCTCAGCTACATCTACGTATTCACAACCACCGTAATAACGTTTACCTGGGTAACCTTCAGCATATTTATTCGTTAATTGTGAACCTTGAGCTTCAAGTACACGAGGGCTACAGTAGTTTTCTGAAGCAATAAGCTCGATGTGCTCTTCTTGGCGAACAGTTTCTTTAGTGATTGCTTCATACAATTCAGCATCGAAATCTGCGATATTCATATCACGTTTAAGCATGTAAAATCCTCAAGTAGTCAGCCAATTACTCTACGTAGGCTGTGGGGTATAATTCAATAAGAAATCAATAAATTTTATGGGCGGTATTTTGCCTGAAACTAGCTATTTTGTACATGCTAAAACAAACAAATGTTAGTCGATTTAGTAATCTAATATATCTTGAAGATTTCAATATCAACTACAAAATGACAAACCACAACAAAACAAAATATAATACGATAAAAAGATTAAATCAATGAATTTAATTTCAATATAAACAGAAATACCATACATAATAAAAATAACTTGTTTTATTATTCTTAATACAACAAAAAAGAGCTTGTTGAAATAACACTTCAACAAGCTCTTTAGCAATAAAACAATTAACTGAGCGCTAAAACTACTTTTTCAGATTTTAATCGCAGCGAAAGTATGATCACTAGTGCAGCAGTTAATCCAACAGTCACTAAGGCTGTACCTGTAAAGGCTGCCCAGTTAATAGGAATACCTTTAAATAAATCGTCCATTAATAAAGATTGCCCTGAAACAGGTAACCAATCTAGCCACTGAGGCTTATCGTCAATAAACATAAGCGCAACAGGGATCATCGCGGGCAACATAATGATCATACTAACCGTTGATTGCGCTTCTTTAAAACTTTTCGCTTGAAAGGAAACAAATAACTGTAAAGCTGAGGCAAAGAAACTAATCGGTAATAACAATAAAATTAAAAATAATACCATGAGTAAATCAAGGTTAAACGTTGCGCCAATTTTAGTTAAATCGACGAAGCTGACTGAAAAAGAGGTCAACACTAACGTTAACGTAACACCAATTATAGAAATGGTGCTGGCACAACAAAGCTTAGCGGCAACTATTTTAAAGGTACTTACCGGTTGGCAAAGTAGCATTTCAAGTACATTACGTTCTCGCTCGCCAGCACTTGAGTCAATTGCGACCGAAAGCCCCGACATAAAAGCGGCCATTAATACGTATAAACCCAACATTAAAGAAATAAACATAGCATTACTGCTTGGCTGTGCGGTATCTTGATCGTTAATTTGAATTGGCCGTAAAATACGCGGATCTATCCCTCTAACAATTAACCGCTTGGCACCTATACTTTGTGCATATTGATTAATTTGATTTTTAATTCGTCTGATCGGTGCATTCAATGCTTTTTCACTAAAATCAGCACGTAAATTGATGGTAATAACCCGCCCTTCTTCCATATATTCAGCAAAATTTTCTGGAATAATGAGTTCAATATTACGCTCTGTCCAAAGGTTTTTGATGTCTTCAGGTACGTCGCTTAATGGGTAAATATTATTTTGCTTAAGTTGTTTAATTAACTTAGGTGCGAAGCTTTCACCTGTTACATTTAAATAAATAGGTGGTGTTGCCACCATTTCTTTAATCATGGTTTTTGACAACACTAAAATCATAACTGGTGCGAGCATAGCCATGGTCATGGCAACCATAAGCGCACGCTTATCGCGAAAGGCTTCTTTAAATTCTTTTATTAATAACGCTTTAAATTGGATCATGCAGCAACCCCTTCGTCAGATCCTATTAATTTAACAAAAGCATCTTCTAATAATGCTTCACTCGCTAAGTCACATAGCTCAGCAGGTGTTCCTTGTGCAGCGAGTTTTCCGTTAGCCACAATAATAACGCGATCACATAAAGCAGCGACTTCTTGCATAACATGAGACGAAAATAATATGCAGTGGCCTTTGTCTCTAAATTTAGCTAAGTGATTACGTAAAACACGAGTACTCATTACATCTAAGCCACGTGTTGGCTCATCTAAAACAAAGTTTTGTGGTTGGTGAACCAAAGCTTGCGCTAGAGTAACTTTCATCCGCTGACCTTGAGAAAAACCTTGTGTTTTACGGTGTGCAAGTTCTTCCATTTCTAGATCTTTAATAATAGCTTCAATTGCTTGATGCTTAACTGTGCCTTGCAAACCATGAATACTTGCAAAATAATCTATTTGCTCGTAAGCGGTTAGTCGTTCATATAATCCAAATTTATCAGGAAAAATACCTAACTTAGCACGAGCTTCAATAGGTGACTTGGTAACCTGTATCCCATCAATAGTAGCGGAGCCAGAATCCGCTTTTAATAAACCATATAATGTACGTAAACAGGTGGTTTTTCCTG
Organism: Pseudocolwellia agarivorans; assembly: GCF_002000085.1. GTDB lineage: Bacteria > Pseudomonadota > Gammaproteobacteria > Enterobacterales > Alteromonadaceae > Pseudocolwellia > Pseudocolwellia agarivorans. The sequence goes on along the minus strand of NZ_MUZU01000004.1, from coordinate 79,631 downwards.
CTCCGTTAGGTCCTAAAATTCCAGTAATTTCGCCATCTTTTGCGGTAAAAGACAAACCGTTTAAGGCGATGACTTGTTTCTTTTTAGCGCCTAAAAAAGATTTATGTAAATTGTTAACTTCAATCATAATAATTTCCTTATATGCTGCCGTTTAGGCTTGTCATAAATGACTCGGCAGGTATATCTAACAAACATGTTTGATCCACTTTTTTAGGATCTAAATGTTGTAAAAAATCATTAATCATTGCTACACCACAAGCGGAAGAAGCCACAATATGCGCACTGTTTTTTGAAATAATATGATGACTATTAGGTAAAGTACTCGCTGACTTTTCGCCATTGCTTGGCGGTGTAACGGGATCTAAATCACCCGATAATATTAAGGTAGGAATATTGGCCACAACAGGCTTATAAAAAGCGTCATCAACCTGATACTTTGGCCATACATCACAAGCTGTTTTAAAAATAGCATGGCTACTACCACCATCAAAACTATTCTTGCTGTCTTTAACACGCATATCATCAGTAACTCTTGGCATATCTTCGTTGCATACAATATTAAATGTAAGTCCTACATACATACTCATAGCGTCTTCACCGGTAGCAATTAGCCCAAGTAATGGTTGGTAGTTTTCCAGAAAGGCTTGATGAATAATTAAAGGCACTATAGTGCGAGTTTGTGTACTGTATAGTTGCTTAAATAAAGTACTAATGAACTTTCCCTTACTTAGTTTAAAGGATATTTTAGTGCCTAACCTAGGATGGTTAACAGATAAAGAAATCACTTGATTAGATAAACGATTAACAACTGTTTCAAACTCTTCTTTTAAATTAGGGTAGGCTTTATTACAGCTTTCTTCATTAGCGCAATGTTCAAGTAATAAGTTAAATGATCGCTCTGAACTCAAACCAAATAAACCGATAGGTACTTCAATCGGCCCTACGCTATCTAAGACAACACTTTTAATGGCTTCAGGAAATAAACGCATATAAACCAGCGCCGCTCTTGTTCCATAAGAGCCACCATAAAGATTCACTTGCTTGTAACCTAATGCTTCTCTTACTGCATCAAAATCACGGATTGCATTTTCTGAGTTGTATTGGCTTAGCTCGTTAGTTTCTTTTAGTTTTGTAATACAGTCTAGCGTTTCTTGTTCAGAAAACTCTTCAGGAATCATGCTGTATAAATTCCCTTTAGTAGCTTCATCACACAACATAGGTTGAGATAAACCAGTACCTCGTTGATCAATTAAAATAATGTCGCGTGTTTTTCTAATTTCTGCAAAGCTTCGACGTATATGTGCTGCTAATTCAACAGCTGCTTGACCTGGCCCCCCGGCAAGAAACATAAGTGGCGCATTATTTTTTGAGCTATCAATCGCTGGTAACACAGCATAATTAATGGAAATATTTTTGCCTTCAGGCTTATTGTAGTTCTCGGGGACATTTAAAGATCCACATTGCACTTGCGAGCGAATACCATCAAGGTGGCAGTTCTCAACAGCAGAGTTTTCTTCATTCGCCAACACAGCATTAGCGGTAATACTTAACAAAAATGAAAATAGAGCAAGTCTTGTTCTCTTCATTACTTTCCCTTGTAAAAATTAAATAAAATATGCATATTCAAGGCATTTGAAAATTATACTAGTTTGGCTCATGCGTTCGGTGTTTTTCTTGATAAAAGTCTAAGCCTTATAATAAGTGCAGTATATTGCCACATAACGTGAATACTCTGAACCGCTTTTATCTAGGAGACCGATAAGTGACGGATAATGTAATAATGTTTTGCTGATATATTGTTTTAAAGAATCACTTGGTAGGGAGCCTAAACTCTAGTTAAGCTATTTTAGGCCACAATGCTATTTTGTTTTTCGTATACAGAAAATTTGTACTGCTAATAACAGATAATTAGCAGTACAGACATTATTTATATAAACAAATATTAAGTAGAATATTGTGTAGAAAACCTAGGTAAAGTACTTTGTTCAATAATTAAAATGATGATATAAAGCTTTTTATACGTTTAGCATTGGCTCCAAGATCTGTTCCACCAATACGAGAAATGGAGCGCAGATCTATCTTACTTCCTGTATCTGTTGCTTGAATACGAATAGCTACATCGTCTTTAAAACCCCAGAGTAAAGTGGTGTCAACAGCTTCAATCATTCCTTGCTTAATATCTTTAGCAACAACTTCCCAGCCTAATTTTATCGCTGTATCAACAGCTTTGTTAAAAGCTTGTTCTGTGTTCAAATTGCTTATAATAGGTTTTAGCTCTGGGTAAGCTTTTTCTTGAAGAGGAGCTAATTTTTCGCTGTTGTACTCAAGTGGATTAGTTCCTTCTCCACGCAAAGCTAAAACAGCTTGAAATTGAGGTAAACTAACCGTATCGGTACTTACCTGATGTAAAAAAGGTAAAGACTTAGCTTTAGCTGCTTGCAGTGATAAACCAACAGCCGGTATAGCTAATAAAATCGCGACTATAGCACTACTTTTAAACACTCGTTGTTTTTTTGTAAATAACGCAAACAAACCAATAACTATTGCAATTAACAGCACAATAATACTCGCATACCCTGTAAATTGAATGATTTTAAAAGACGTTCCCATGCTCCATAAGTGCAAACGATAAGCAATTACGGCAAGAGGAAAACCCAGTAACAAAGGAATGGTTAATAACTTACAAATAGTTATAATTTTTTTAGTGATCATCATGTTGCCTTAAGATCGGTATTAATAAGAAGCCCATATATTTAGCAGGCATGTGGATAATTGTACTACGAAGTATATCTAGACCCTAGAATGGCTTACATTATTTCATTGCTCAACTTCGGTTTCAAAGGCTAAAAATAAAAATACCCTATCACTTGATAGAGTATTTTTATTTGAGAGATAAACGTTTATCTTAGCTCACTTTAAACATATTAACGGTATCTTGTAATGATATAGCTAATTCAGCTTGATGTTGTGCCGTTGCTGCTATTTGCTTCGCTCCAGTAACGGATTCTAAAGACTTACCTTCAATATTAACCACATTTCTCGCAACGTCTTGAGTCACAATAGACTGTTCTTCAACAGCTGCAGCCACCTGTTCAGTAAGAGAAAAAATATTACTAATAGAGCCTGTTATGTTACTGAGCACTTGTTCAACATTTTTTGAATTGTCGACAGCTTCTTTCGCTTTGTTTTGACTGTTCTCAATAACAGTAAAAGCTAAGTTGGCATTACCTTGTAATTCACTAATGAAATTTTCTATTTCGTTCGTTGAATCTTGTGTACGTAAAGCTAAGGTTCTCACTTCGTCAGCTACTACAGCGAAACCTCTACCCTGTTCGCCAGCTCTGGCGGCTTCAATGGCAGCATTTAATGCCAATAAGTTAGTTTGCGCAGCAACCGATTTAATAACATCTACAATATTGGTAATATTTAAACTACTTTCATGTAAACTGGTTATTTTTACTGATAAGTCTGATATTTCTTCCGCTAAATCTTCAATAGATTGATAAGATTTTTGTACTATTTCTAATCCAGCTTTCGCTTCATTATCTGTACTCTTAGCTGCGTCTGAGGCACCTTGAGTATTCATAGCAACTTCTTTCACCGTTGTAGACAGCTCTTCAATAGCAGTAGCAACAAGTACAATTTCAGCTTGTTGTTCTTCTATATTTTTAAAACTATATTCACACGTTTGAGCGGTTTCTTCTGCTTCTGACGATAACGAAACACTTGCACTTGTGATATTTGATAAAGCGACAGAAAAGTTTTCTAAGGTAAGATTCAAGGCATTTGAAATAGTGCCTAATTCACTCTGGTCATTATATTGACCTCTAACGGTTAAGTCATTTTCTTTCCTAACCTTGCTAAAAATTCTCATTAAATCTTTGATACGGTTATCTAAGTCTTTAATCACAGCCAAACTAATTATAGTAACAAGTACACTAATTAATAAAATAACAGCAATACATACAATTAAAGAATAATTCGCCTCATCCATAATACTATGAGTTAATTGCATGACCGATTTATCTAGTTTATTTTCTACCTGTTTTAACTGTTTTATTCTTCCTGTTGCTTGCTCAAACCAATAACTTGCATCAATACCGAATTGACCTATTGATGATTTTTCCATGGCAATTTTTCGTAATTTTTCAACCTCAAGAACTGCAGGGTTTTTCATTGCATTAGCAAAATAATCAATATTTTCAGCATTAGATAAATCTTTGAAATTATCAAAATAGGTGTTCTGCTGAGAAATAAGATTAATAACACGGCTCAATGATTCAGAAGAGAATTGATCTACAGAAAAAACATGACTTAAAACAGCTCGTTCTATACCCGCACGCTCTTTACCTTGAAGAAAATAATAATAAGCAATCATTGCTTTAGTAATGTGAGCCTGATTACTTAATAAACTGATTGTTTTAGAAACACTTAAGAGTTTTGCATTCAATGTCGTGTAATAAGTTAGAGCTTCTTTTAATGAAATGCTTTGCGAATCAACATTTGCTCTAATTTTACTTAACTCATTTAACTGTTGATTAATTGTATTATGTAATTCAACAATAACGGGAGAGTGTTCATTGTTATTTTGCCAAAAAGTCGTTCTTTTATCATTTTGACTATTTGTAAGCACTCTTTGTTCTTTTAGGATATTTTTAAACGATGTTCCATTAGAGCCGATAAATCCAGCGGTTGCTCCTCTTTCTTTTTGTAGTTCATGCACCAAATCGCTATAAACAACGGATAATTCAGTCAAACCGCTTAGTTCAGTCATTTCTGTTTTAACATCAATATGCTCAAGAATTAAACTTACGCTCATCCATAAAAAACTAGATAAAGGTAATAGCAATAAGAACAGTATTTTTCTTTTAAATGAAAGGTTTGTAAACATAATGCAAATTAAATTTCCGTATAAGTCATATTATTGCTAATCATAGTCATAAATCTTTATAAAGCAAATACTCTACTGTTTTCCTCACAAAAATTGATTAGCGTCATTCACTTACAAGCTAAATAAAGGCTGTTTATATGCTGTATTGATTTAATTAAGAATTAACTATGATAATATGAAAGCGCTTTTAAGGTGTTTTTCACTCTGATTTTATTAAGAGTAAAACTTAAAGGGGAATATGGTGCAAGCACAATACGACTAAAATTAACAAGCGCTTAAATCCATAACTGTTCCCGCAACTGTAATAAGAGTTTAGTGACGGTTAACATCACTCAACGCTTAAGTCAGAACACCTGCCTTAATTGCCTTTAGTGAACGTGCGGGTAACGCGTAAAACTAGGAATATCTCCTATATAACATAGGAGGCTTCTTATTATGTGTCCTTGTATTTCCTAAAATTGTATTTGGTATAATTGTTTAAGGCACATATGTCACCCTTTGTTCTACAAGCAAATAATGTAACTTGGTCTGCAGGCTCAAAAAATGTTATTCAAAATATTCACCTACAAATAAAAACAGGTGAAACCGTTGCTATTGTTGGCCCTAATGGTGCTGGAAAAACCTCCCTTCTAAAATGTTTATACGGTGAGCACTCTGATTATTCAGGTAATATTTACTTACATGGTAAGCCACTTAAAGCTCTTAATAACAAAGATATAGCCCAAAAAGTTGCAGTAGTTAGCCAACATTCAGAGTCAGCATTCAGCTTAACCGTTTTAGATATTGTCGGTATGGGGCTTATTCCTCATAAAGGCTTGTTTGACATAAACACTGATGCTGACAAACACAATATTGAACAAGCCTTAATAAAGGTTGATCTGATAAAGAAGCAGCATCAATTATTTAACACCCTTTCTGGTGGTGAGCAACAGCGAGTATTAATTGCTAGAGCTATTGTGCAAGCACCTGATATATTGATTATGGACGAACCGACTAATCATCTTGATATGTACTACCAGCATCAAATATTAATGTTAGCTAAGTCACTAAAAATAACCTTACTAATCACTATTCATGACCTTAATTTAGCCGCCCAATATTGTGACAGAGTGGTCATAATAAATAATGGTGAAATTGTTGCTGACGACACACCTGAAGGTGTATTTACTGCAGAAAAATTAACCGATGTATTTAAACTAGAATGCGCTATTGATAAAAATCCTTTCACTCAAAAAACAAGAATTACCTTTGCAGGCATAAATAATAGAGTAAATGACGAATCAAAATGGCTGCAATCATGAAAAAGCACCTCTTTACAAAAAAATTATCTTTCAAACACTCACTATTATTAATTAGTAGTCTCGTGGTTATTACTCTTTTGTCTTCTATTGGATTTGGTGTTGTAGAATTAGGTCACAAAGCAGTATGGCAATGTGTTACTCAAGGATGCGAGAAAAGCATTTACGATACCATCTTATGGGAAATACGTTTTCCTAGGGTGTTACTGGGGTTTATTGCTGGCTTTGGTTTAGCTTTAGCCGGTGCTTTAATGCAAAACGTGACACGCAACCCCCTTGCCGATCCGTATTTATTTGGTATTGTTTCTGGCGCGGGTTTAGGTGCAACTTTAACTCAGTTTTTACCGGTATCAATGCAGCTTGTTTCGTTACCTTTAGCCTCTTTTTTAGGGTCCTTATTAGCCGTTGGACTTATTTTAATAGTGTTATATCAAAACAATTGGCGTCGTATTGAACATTTGCTGTTAGCAGGCGTAGCGGTTTCTTTCTTATTAAGTTCTTTAACCACCTTTATTCTTTACAGCGGTGATGCCTTTTCAAGTAACCGCGTTATTTTTTGGTTAATGGGCAGTTTAGCCAGAGCAGATACCAACGCGTTATTACTTATATCCCCCGTAATTATTATTGCTACGCTTATTGCTCTTTTATTAGGCCGTCAGCTTGATGCGTTATTACTCAGTGACGACAGCGCTCGTACCTTGGGAGTGAAAGTTGAACGCTTGCGTGTTATTACCCTTATTTTATGTGCCGCAATAACAGCCGTTATTGTGTCTTATTGTGGTGGTATTAGTTTTATTGGTTTGATGATCCCACATATTGTTAGACCTTTTGTAGGTATTACCAGCGCTAAGTTATTTATAGCCGTAGGCTTAGTTGGTGGCTGTTTTTTAGTATGGGTAGATGTTATTGCCCGCACCGCCTTAGGCGGACAAGAAATACCTATAGGTGTTATTACTTCAGCGATGGGCAGTTTGTTTTTTTTAGCCTTATTACGAAAAATGTAAGCGAGATTTATTATGGAAATAAAAGCATTAAGGCTTGAATTTGAAAGTGAAATAAAAAACAAAATCAATCAAAAAACCAAGCCAATTGGTTCTTTAGGTTTATTAGAAAACACAGCCTTACAGCTTGCGCTTATTCAAAGTAATAAAGCCAATACACTTATTTCACATATTTCAATTAACAAACCTACAGCCTTAGTTTTTGCTGGGGATCATGGTATTAGTGAAGAAGGTGTTTCTATTGCACCAAGTTGTGTAACGCGCCAAATGGTACAAAACTTTATGGCAGGTGGTGCCGCGATAAACTGCTTTTGTCAGGCAAATAATATTGAGTTCAACGTAATAGATGCTGGCATTATAGAGCCTATTACAGAAGCCTCATCTGAATTACCGTCTAATTTAATTAACATGAGATTAGGCGCAGGCACCAAAAATTTTGTACATGAATCAGCAATGACAATGGAACAAGTTGAATTAGGCCTTAGTTATGGCGAACAAGTAGTAACTCCCATAATTAAAAACGGCTCTAACCTAATTATATTAGGCGAAATGGGTATTGGTAATACGAGTTCAGCTACGGCTATTACCGCTTGCTTAACACATACAGAAGTTGACCTTTGTGTTGGTGTAGGCACAGGTATAACTGCTGAACAACTTTTTAAAAAGCAAACCTTAATTGATAAAGCCCTTGCACGCTTTGATTCAGACAATCCATTAACGGTTCTAAAAGAAGTAGGTGGATTTGAAATAGTTGAAATAACAGGCGCAATTTTAGCGGCAGCACAAGCTGGAGTTTGTGTATTAGTTGACGGTTTTATTGTAAGTGCGGCAGCATTGGTTGCCTGTAAAATAAATTCTAATGTAAGAGATTATTTAATTTTCGCTCATGAATCTCATGAATTTGGTCATCAACTATTATTGCGCCATTTAAAAGCCAAACCTTTACTAAATTTAGGTTTACGTCTAGGTGAAGGAACGGGGGCAGCAGTCGCATTACCGTTATTAACGGCAGCAGCTGCTTTTTACAATAATATGGCAAGTTTTGAAGATGCAGGTGTAACCGTTTGATCATACAAAAGCGTTATATATCCGTTACCATTCAAGATGCAGGTTTCAGTGGGAACTAAAAACAATTTAGGCAAGGCATTAAATTTACGTCATGGTTATTCTCGGTAACTGCTCCTGCGTTACCCTAATGTCCTACATCCGTGTAGGAACCTGACTAAAGTTAATAACGCAGTATAAATTGTTTTTAGACCCATCGAAGAAGCGCTTGAGCAAAATCACTTCGTCGTTAATACTTTTTATAAGGGTACACCATTATGGCAAAGCATTGCCTTGAATTGATATCGCTCAAGTGCTCTGAAATACGCATTTTGATTGGTAACGGGTATACAAGCAACAATAAATATAGGCGATATTTAAAGCGCCAGATCAACTTATTTTATTTAGCGTTAAGCTTTTTTACTCGTATACCTGTTCCACAAAGCATGTATTACAGCCCTGTGCTTTTAAATAAATCTGGCCGTTATTTTTCTTTAATAGGGCTTTTATTAGCAGGTATTTTAAGCTTGCTTTTTACCCTTATTTCTCCCTTATTCCCTGATACGATTAGCATCGCGTTACTTGTTATTGTTAGCTTATTGCTCACTGGCGCTTTTCATGAAGATGGTTTAGCTGACATGGCTGATGGTATTGGCGGTGGTATGACAGTAGAAAAACGTTTAACCATAATGAAAGACAGCCGCATAGGTACTTATGGCGCAGTCACTTTATTTATGGCTTTAGCGTTAAAGTTATTAGTATTAATAGAGCTTGCTCAAATAGCGTATTTAATTCCCTCATTATTTTTGGGTTATGCCTTATCAAGAGCGGTTGCGGCTAGTTTAATATATGACTTACCTTATGTGGCAGATATCGACACCAGTAAAAGTAAACCTTTAGCAAATAAACAAAGCCCCTTTGAATTAAGGTTACTTTTTATTGTTGGCCTTGCTCCTTTGCTGTTTTTTTCGCTCACTACAGCCCTATTGTTAATACTCACGCTTTTTATTTTTAGAGCGGGTTTTAAACAATGGTTAATAAAACGAATAGGCGGTTATACCGGCGATTGCTTAGGTGCTTGCCAACAGTTAAGTGAATTACTTATCTACCTAGTAATACTTGCTAGTTTTACATCCTTTGGTCAGGCATAACCTTTATGCAAAAAGACACTATGCAAACAACCACAATCTATTTATTACGCCATGGAAAAGTAAACGGGCCAGCGGCCTTATATGGTCAAACAGATATAGGTGTAACAGATGAAGTAAATATGAAAATATTAACTGAATTAAATCAATTACAACAAAATTTAATCAACAAAATTAGCCAAGTAATTACATCTCCCCTCCAACGCTGTTGTAACTTAGCTCACCAGTTCGCAAAAGATAACCACTTACCTCTTGAAGTTGTAGATAACTTTCAAGAGATGAATTTTGGCCAATTAGATGGTATTTCATTTGATGATATTAGAGATTCAGAAAACAGTGAAAAAACTTGGCAACAATTAGAAGATTTTTGGCATGATCCAGACCTATCTCCTCCCCCTCAAGCTGAATTGCTATCAAGCTTTTATAATAGAGTCGAGCGCTCATGGTGTGAGCTATTAACCTCACACACAGGAAAAAACATTTTACTCGTGTGCCACGGTGGTGTTATTCGTATGCTTTTGGCTCTTTTACTTAATATTGATTACCGTAATAAAACACTTTTTAGTCAATTAACCATTAAAAATAGTAGTATTACATTAGTTAAAAATCTTACAAATATAAGCTCAAGCGCTTTCCCAGCTTTGCAACATAGTAATGTAATAACAATTTCTACCCCTTTAAAAGCGGTATCTCAAACCCCTGAAGAATTTGAATAAAAATAAATAGAGGAATCACTCATGATTGATGACGATAAGAAAAAAGAAAATCATAAAAAGCGCCAGCAAAAATTAAAAGAAAAAGTAGATGAACGTATTGCAGCCGCCACAGAAGATAAAGGCCTACTACTGGTAATTACAGGTAATGGTAAAGGTAAATCAACTTCTGGTTTTGGCATGATCACCCGTTCTGTAGGCCATGGTTTAAGTGCTGGAATTATTCAGTTTATTAAAGGTACATGGGAATGTGGCGAGCTTAATTTATTAAAACAACATGGCGTAAAACACCACACAATGAAAACAGGTTTTACGTGGGAAACACAAAATAAAGAAGCCGATACGGCCGCAGCTCAATTAGCTTGGGCTGAAGCGAAAAAGCTCCTCACCGATGAAAGTGTTGATATTGTATTACTCGACGAATTAACCTACATGGTGACTTACGGTTATATTGATTTAGAAGAAGTGTTAAGCGTATTAGCAAATAGACCATCAATGCAACATGTCATTATTACAGGTAGGGCTTGCCATAGAAAAATAATCGAAGTAGCCGATACAGTCTCTGAAGTGCAATCTATCAAACATGCTTTCGATAGCGGCATAAGAGTTCAAAAAGGTGTCGATTGGTAATTATTATGCAGCTTCCATCAAAATTATTTGCTTTAGTACTTTTAGCACTCGCAAGTACATCTACTATGTTATATGCCAATGACTCTAGCGCCATTGATAATGTAGATAACAATAAAAGTGAGTTTAAAAAACAACGTATTATCACCTTAGCCCCGCACCTAATAGAGATGCTTTTTAGCTTAGGTGTAGGCGATCGCGTCATAGCAACCACCGAGCATTCAGACTTTCCTGAAGCAGCAAATAATGTTCCTCGTATTGGAAATTATGCACGCTTAAAAATAGAAAAAATACTTGCCTATGAACCCGATTTAATTATTGCTTGGCGCACAGGAAACCCTTTAGATGATTTAGACAGGCTCAAAAAGTTAGGGTTAAATGTTGTATATTCAGATCCTAAAAATTTAGAAGATGTTGCAACTGAATTACGCTTATTAGGTAAATTAACAGGAACAAATCAACGTGCCGAAGAGCTAGCAAGCCAATATGAATTAGACCTGAAAAATTTACGTAAAACTTTCGCCAATAAACCACCTATAACTGTATTTTACGAACTTTGGCCTAACCCATTAACCACAGTAAGTAATAACTCGTGGCCGCAACAACATCTTAATGTTTGTGGAGCAACAAATCCTTTTGTAGAAAGCATAACTGACTATCCACAAATAGGTTTAGAGCAAGTGGCAATCGCTAAACCACAATTAATTATTCAGCCCATATCGAATGGACACGTAACTCCAGATGCTGTTAATTGGTTACAGTGGAGCGACATACCAGCCGCAAAACATAAACAATTAATACATCCTAACTCAGACAAATTACACCGAATGACACCAAGGTTGCTAGGTGAATTAGAAAAACTTTGCAACAGCATTGAGGAATCAAGACATTATTACCTAAGCATAAAATAAGTAACTATTTGACTGAAAATATAAGCGTAATTTGAGTATCCCCTAGTTTGGACTAACTCTATTTACGCTGAGTTTACCCTGTTTATACAAGGTATTAACTTTCCTAAAAAATTAAAATTTTCTGCCAATGTTTATCAATATAACTGCTAGAATAATAATTAAATATGACTCGAATTATTAAACTTCATGATCAAAATTATTTTATCGCTTTTTATATTATCACTCTCTAATATTGCTTTAGCAGAAGAAGAGCCTAAGCCTCTCCCCCCCTTAAATCCTAAATATATGGGTATTCATGGAATGAAACTTTTTAATAAAGGTTCAAGTGTATATGCCTCTCATATGTTGACATTAAAAGCCCCAAATAATGTACAAATTATTTATAAAATAGATATCAATGAGCTCTCTTTACTACAATTAGTTAAAGATGCAGACCTAGTTACAATTAAGCCGGAAGCGTTTAATTTAGAGCGATTGATGCGTGGAGAGCAAATAGAAGTTAATGCTGACGTGTACATGGGAAACTATAAAAAAGATGGCATGTTAACCTACAAAGGAATGAAAATAGCTTTTGATAAACAGTTATTTGTAAAAGTAATCGACAAACCAGAAGAGTCAAATAAAAGACAAAAATATGACATTGTACAACTACGTAATAATGAGCGAATATTAGTACACCAAATTCAACAACCGCCAAGTTATGAACACCTTATTTACCTGTCGGATAATGTTAATTGTGTAACTAACTTCACAGCATCTTCAGCTGTTCCCAAAGAGAATGAAATTCACTATAAACTCACTTATTGCGGAGCAATGAAACCTCTTTATTACAATGCTGAAGACTTTGCACAATAGGTAAGTGCTTACAGAAGACATTCATAAAGGACAGACGTAAAGCATTGATTAATTTTAATTTTCATATATTTATCATCAACTAAAAAATAGTCATTCATTAATAAATAGCAGCAAAATAAAATATATAAATAATGTAAAGTTATCACATTTTTTTATGCTATTCTCTTATTCCAATAAACTGCTGAGTAGCTAGGTTTTCATGAATTTGCTATGGTGTAGTTATAATATAAGTTTTATAAATTATTCCTATAATTTTAAAAAACAGTAAAAGTCGATGTAAATAGCCTTTATGAAAATATTAATAGCAGATGATCACCCTTTGTTTAGACAAGCTTTAATGGGCACTCTTAAAGCACAATTTGATAATATGTGCGTACTTGAAGCAGAATCTATTCCTCAGCTAGAAGAAATATTAGCTACAAATAAGTCTATAGATTTAGTATTACTCGATTTAGATATACCAGGAGCTCAAGGTTTTAACAATTTAGTTAGCATTAGACGCAATTATCCTGAGCTAGGGATCATTATTGTTTCAGGCTTTGAAGATAAGCAAACTATCCACAAAGCTATGCATCATGGTGCTGCTGGCTTTATTCCGAAGTCGACATCTGTACCCGAAATGATCTCAGCAATTAACGACGTACTCGATGGTAAGTTATGGACGCCGGATGGCGAGTTTAATGTTAATCAAAAAGAAGAAGGCAGTGCCGCCGATAAAATAGCGTCGTTAACACCTAAACAACACAAAATTTTATTAATGTTTGCTGATGGATTATTAAACAAACAGATAGCCTATGATCTTGGATTATCTGAATCCACCGTAAAAAGCCATGCTAGTACCATTTTTTTAAAGCTAGGTGTTCGCAATCGAACGCAAGCCGTTATCCTCTTAAATCAATTAAAGAGCATTGGACAACAGTTTTAAGCTCTAAACACGCCTGAATTACTCTTTAGAAGACCAGTTAGCGTAGTTTTGTTCAAGTTTTTTAGCTAATAAAGAACTCATTAAAGAACGTAACGCTATAGGTTTAATCATTTTTCTTAAGTAACCTATATCAACTTGCTGAGCTCGATTAATTAAGTTTTCATCCGTGGTTGCCGTTATAAGTATCGCAGGTAAAGGATATTGACTCATCTCCCTTAACTGTTGAATAAGCTCAATACCATTCACATCATATAAATTACAAATCCCCTCTTGGCTGATAATAGCCTCAAGACCACCAGTAGGAACATCGAGTTGATAATCAACCAGTAACATATCTATTTCATCTTCATGTTTTAACAGGATTTCTCGTGCTTGTTGCGCATCAGTCGCCAGAAAAACTTTACATTGCCATGCATCTAACAAGTGCTCCATTCCCAATAAAATATCTTTTTCGTTATCAATACATAACACACCAACACCTTGTAAATTCATACTTGCAGATGAATTTTGTTTCGGCTTAACAAGAACAGAAGATTCATCTAAGGGGACATTAACGCTAAATAAACATCCTTTATCAACCTCTGATTTTAAGTTAATTTTATGTCCTAAAATCTCAGCTAAACTTCTCGCAATATTCAACCCTAACCCTAAGCCCTTAGGACCAATAACATTACTTGTTTTAAGCTGCATAAATTGTTCAAAAACTTGCTGCTGTTTATCGATCGGAATACCCGGGCCATTATCAAAAACCTGAATAGACAGTTCGTCTCCTTGCTTTCTACAACCAAGAAGAACTTTGCCATTATTAGCATACCTAAATGCATTACTTAAAAAGTTTTGAATAATTCGAGATAATAAGGTTATGTCACTTTTAATATAATATTGAGTAGTTATACAACGAAATTGTATTTTGTACTCCTCCGTTAATCCGCTAAATTCAGAAGATAACATTGAAAACAATTTATTTACCGATAACACTTCAATTGTTGGAGATATATTACCACTTTCAATTCTGGCTATTTCGTTGAGGTCTAATAAAAGGTTATTCGCTATTTCTAAAGAATTATCAATTTGTTTTATTTGTTCTCTATCAACACGATGGGCTTTTGAACTTAATAAAACCGAAGAACAAAATAACCGTGCCGCCGATAAAGGCTGTAATAAATCGTGACTACAAGCTTTTAAGTATTGGCTTTTTTGAATATTAGCTTGTTCTGATTTTTCTCTGGCTTGTTCTAATTTTTTATTTGCTAATTCCAGTTCAGCTGTTCTATAACGAACACGCGATTCGAGATCATAATTCTCTTCTTTCAACACCTTTTCAGCTTGTCTATATATTGTTATATCTGAAAAAATCATCACAAATCCCCCGCCGGGAATTGGATTACCTTCAATGTGGATGGTTTTTCCATTTTTTAATTTACGCTCGGTACTGTGTCGACTTCCTACTTTCATGTATTTAATACGCTTTTTTACTTGTTTGTCTAAATCATTAGAAAAATGCTTTTGCTGCATTAAATTAAAACGTATCAATTGACTAATGGGACAGCCAATATAAACAAAGTTATCAGGGTAATTAAAAATATCTAAATATTGTTTATTCCAAGCAACAAGATTTAAATCACCATCAATAACCGATATTCCCTCACTCACATTTTCAATCGCACTTTGTAATACTGTTCTACTGAACTCAAGTTGCTCTGTGGAATTATCTTCAACAAGTTTAGCGACTTCTTCAAAGTCAATTTTTCTTATACCTGTAGCAAATGAAGTCACTAATTTGGCAGATGCTGAACCAATAACTCGAGCTAAAGTATCTTCAACATGAAGAATAAGATCTTCATTGAACTTCTTATTATTTTTAGCATTTATAGAAGGTTGACCATATTTTTGATTAAATAATTGAAAACATATACGTGCTTTTTCTTGACCAATAAAGCGTGCGATTAATAGCTCTAATTCCGTAACATCTATTTTTGATTTTATTGGTAAGTTCCACTGCTCTTTTACTCGTTCTTTGTAAAAAAACTTAGCTTGCATTTGCTCTCGTATACTTTGTCGAGTCAATAATGACACTACCCATAACATAGTGATATTCAGAAATAAGCCTATCAAAGTAATGACAGTAGTCGCGGGTAAACCTGAACCACTTAAAGGGTGAGAGTAAAACCCTAATTGAGGTAATAAATTAAAAACACACCAAACACTAAATCCACTACTTATACCAGCCAAAACACCATATAAGGTTGTTTTTCGCCATAAAAATGCCGCAAATAACGCGGGTCCTATCTGAGCAATAGCACCAAAAGCAACTTCTCCTAGAGATGATAATGTATCAGGAGGAGATAAAAGTAACATACCGTAGCTAAGTAAAATCACGAATAAAACAAGCGCCTTACGGATAAGCAACAACCTTGATTGGAACTGATTAAAGTCATAATTCTGTTTTCGTGAAAACTTAAATATCATCGGAAAAACGATTTCATTACTTAGCATAGTGCTTAGCGCAATTGTAGAAACAATGACCATTGAACTGGCTGCTGAAACAGCACCTAAAAAAGCAAATAAAGACATCCACATTTGCCCATTATAAGCAGGTAAATACAAAACATAGGCGTCGGTGGGTAAAGATGAGCCGTAATTCAAGCTTCCTGCTAAGCCTATAGGAACAGCAAATACAGCAAAAATGATGACGTAAATAGGTAATAACCAACGAGCAAAAGCACTATTTTTTTGTTCTTTAATTTCAACAAACATCACTTGAAATTGTCTTGGCATGCATAAAAAAGCAGAAACGGCGATAATCATCAAACCAAACATATTCAGAAGGTTACTAGGTTCAAATTGATAATCTACAAACATTTGCTCCATTGATAACTCCCATATATCAATTGGGGAATCATATATAACAAAAGAAACAAACAAGCCTATACCTAAAAAAGCGACTAATTTAACAATAGATTCAAAAGCAATAGCGACCATAACACCAGGATGACGCTCTGTTACATCAATAGTGCGAATACCAAAAATAACAGTAAACCAAGCTAATATAAGACTCACAAATAGAGCAACTTGCCATACAGAAAAATCTGTATCTTCTTGAAGTATTTGATACGAATAAACAATCGCTTTAAGTTGTAACGCGATATAAGGCACTACACCAATTAAGGCCACTAAAGTAATCATTACACCTAAACTTTGCGACTTACCAAATCGAGAAGACAGTAAATCAGCTATAGAGGTTATTTTTAGTGCTAAACAGGTTTTAATAATACGTTGAATGAAAGGCCAAGCAAAAACAAACAATAATATAGGCGCTAAATAAACAGAAAAATACGTAAAATTCCTATTTGCCGCTTGAGCTGCCGTGCCTAAAAACCCCCAAGAAGTACAGTAAACACCTAGCGAGAGCGCATAAATAATAGCATGTTGTTTGCCTGCTATTTTATGACGGTACTTACCACCTAAGTAAGCAATTAAAAACAGTAAACCTATATAGCTAATACTGACACTTATTAATAACCAATTTGCAAACATACTGCGCTCTTTTTCAAGTTACTTAAAAGCAACTTAACATAATTCAAAGATAAAAAGCGAAACAGTTAACCTCATAAAAATTAGTACTTTAGTACTAGTTCTTTTTTACTACTCCTTTAGTTTTAAGCCTTTAGCGCTAATCCTTATTGTCAATTGTGCATTATTTCAACTTACCTATTATAAATTTCGAACAAAGCAAAAACACTTATATAAAAAAATAAGGGAAACATGAAATGATCAAACTAAACTCTAAAAAATTACTACTTGCTTCATCTTTACTTGTTGCTAGCGCTGCAAATGCAAGTTACGAAATAAAAATATCAGATGAAGACAAAATTACTTTTGGCGGCTACATCAAAGTAGATGCTCGTTACGTCAGCGGTGATGTTGCATACAACGATTTTTTTACCGGCTCTGGCACTCCTTTAGCGGAAAGTAAGTCTCAATTTAATCTAAATGCTTCAGAAACCCGTTTTAACATGAAATATAACCATGGCGATGTCATGGGTTATATTGAAATGGACTTTTTAGGCGGCGGCGAAAATGAGATTGTTTCTAACTCACATCACCCAAGACTTCGTCATGCTTTTATTACCTATAAAAACATTTTAGCTGGTCAAACTTGGTCAACATTCATGAATACTAGCGCTATCGCTGAAACAGCTGATTTTGCAGGTGCAACGGTAGGTTTAGTGTTTATTCGTCAAGCTCAAATTCGCTACACAATAGGTAACTTCCAATTCTCTATCGAAAACCCTGAATCATGGGGTGGAGATACAGCTGAAGATGCACTACCTGACTTTGTTGGTCGCTACAACCTTAAAGGCGACTGGGGTAGTGTTTCTTTTTCAGCATTAGCTCGCCAGTTGAATACAACTACTGGCGAAAAAGAAACAGCTATTGGTGCTTCAGTTGCTGGTCGTATTAAAACCGGTGGTCAAGATGATCTGCGTTTCCAATTTCATAAAGGTGAATTAGGTCGTTATGTAGGTGTTGCATTCGCACCTGATTTAATTGGAGAAGAAGTAGAAGATACAACCTCTTATCTTGTTGCTTATCGTCATTTTTGGAATGAATCTTTAAGAACAACAGTACTTTACGGCAGAGCAGAATCAGATGTTACTGATCGCGATAGAAGCCAGTGGAGTGTCAACTTGTTTAAAAACTTAACTAAAGAGTTAGCAATTGGTGGTGAAATTGGCCAGTTTAAAATGGATGATGCAAATGTTGACTCCAACTATGCACAATTATCTTTTAGATACACGCTTTAACTCAGTTAAACCCCTTTAACGTAACGCCTCTCGTAATTGTTACGTTGTTTGAGGGGGAGTATTCCCCCTCTTTTTTAACGCATTATCCATACTTAATTTTCATTATTTATACACACTAATGCTTTTTAACTCGTTAATGTTTTTTTAAATATTATTTTAATTTAGGAGTATGAGTATGGCTGAGTCAATACTCAAAGTAGAGAAAATTTCATTAGCCTTTGGTGGTGTTAAAGCGCTTACCGATGTTAGCTTTGAAGTTGAAAAAGGCTCTATATTTTCAATTATAGGCCCCAATGGCGCGGGAAAAACATCCATGCTTAATTGTATATCTGGCCGCTATCAGCCTAATTCAGGCGATATTTATTTTAATCAAAAAAATGTCACTAACCTTCGTCCTAATGATAGAGCTGATTTAGGTATGGGCCGAACGTTTCAAAACTTAGCGCTTTTTGGCCACATGACCGTATTAGATAACATTATGGTGGGACGTCATCATTTATTAAAAAACAATTGGCTTACCGGCCCTATTTATTGGGCATCTAATGCACAAAAAGAAGAATTAGAACATCGCCGTCATGTTGAAGATGTGATCGATTTTTTAGAAATATCCCCTATCCGTAAATCTATTGCAGGTACCTTATCTTATGGCTTACGTAAACGCGTAGAGCTTGCAAGAGCAATCGCATTAAAACCTGATTTGATCTTACTTGACGAACCAATGGCTGGCATGAACTTAGAAGAAAAAGAAGACATGGCTCGCTACATTCTTGACCTAAACGAAGCATACGGTATTACCGTTATTATGATTGAACACGATATGAGCGTAGTCATGGATATTTCTCATAAAGTCATGGTACTTGATTTCGGTAAAAAACTTATTACTGGTTTACCTGATGAAGTAATGGCAGATCCTCACGTTAAACGTGCCTACTTAGGCATTGAAGACGACGAAATTGATGCACAGGAGGCTAGCTAATGTCACTTCAAACACACAACTTTGAAATGGGAGAGTTAGATACTTTTCCAAAAATTTTAAACCACAACGCTAAAAACTGGCCTAACGATATCGCCATGCGTGAAAAAGAATTTGGTATTTGGCATGAGTTTACCTGGCTAGATTATCAAAACCGCGTTAAGTGGTTGTCTTTAGCTTTACTTAATTTAGGAGTAACCCCTGGTGACGCCATCGGTCTATTAGGTGATAACCGTCCAGAATGGGTTTGGGGCGAAATTTCAGCTCATGCCATAAGGTGTTATTCATTAGGTATATATCAAGATTCATTACATGAAGAAGTGGTTTACTTACTTAATAAAAGTAATGCATCGGTTGTTATTGCAGAAAACGAAGAGCAATGCGACAAACTATTAGAGCTAGGCGAACAAATAGATGCCGTAAAAGTGATTATTTATTGTGACCCTCGTGGTATGCGTAAATATTCAGATAAACGCTTGATCAGTATTGAAGATATATATAAACAAGGTCAAGCCATTGATAAAGCTTCTCCAGATAAATACAACGCTTTAGTTGAATCAACTAAAGCTGAAGATACCGCGATTTACTGTACAACTTCAGGCACTACATCTAAACCTAAAATAGCTTTATTAGGTGGTGGTAATTTTGTTAAACACTGTGCTTCTTATTTACGTGCAGACCCTAGAGAAGCCGGCGACAACTACGTTTCAGTTCTCCCTTTACCTTGGATCATGGAACAAGTTTATGCAGTAGGCCAAGCGTTAATTGCAAGACAAATTGTTAACTTTGTTGAAGAACAAGAAACCTTAATGGCTGACCTTCGTGAAATAGGTCCCAGTTTTGTTTTATTAGCACCACGAGTTTGGGAAGGAATATTAGCTGACGTTCAAGCAAGAATGATGGATTCAACCCCACTTAAACAAAAGCTTTATAACTATGCAATGAAGCTCGCTGAAAAAGCTCAAGAAGAAGGTCAACGCTCTTGGTTAGCTGATACCTTACTAATGAGCGCTTTAAAAGACAGGTTGGGCTTTTCATTCTTAAAGTCAGCAGCTACAGGTGGGGCTGCATTAGGTCCTGATACATTTAAGTTCTTTCAAACTATAGGTGTTCCTCTTCGTCAATTATATGGTCAAACAGAATTATGTGGAGCTTACACGGTACATAATGCTGATGATGTTGATTATGACAGTGTAGGTTATGCCTTTGATTGCGCTGAAGTAAAAGTCATTAACACGGATAAAGAAGGGGTTGGTGAGGTACTAGCAAAAACAGTTGGTATGTTTACTGGCTACTTAGATAACCAAGAAGCTTACAATGAAGATGTAAAAGATGGCTGGATGCATACCGGTGATGCTGGCTACTTTAAACCTTCAGGGCACCTCGTTATTATTGACCGTATAAAAGATTTAGCGAAAACAAGCGCCGGAATTCAATACTCTCCGCAGTATATTGAAAACAAACTTAAATTCTCATCTTTCATTGGTGAAGCCGTCATCCTCGGTAAAGATAAGCCTTACTTAAGTGCCATGATTTGCATTCGCTTCTCTATTGTCGCGAAGTGGGCAGAACAAAAAGGTTACTCCTTTACGAATTACACCAACCTATCAACTTTACCTGAAGTTTATCAAAAAGTGAGCGAAGAGATTGCCAAGGTAAATGAGACTTTACCTGATGCTCAAAAAATCAATAAATTTATTCTGCTTTATAAAGAGCTTGATGCTGATGACGGTGAGTTAACTCGTACACGTAAAGTTCGTAGAAATGTTATCGCCGATAAATACGGAGACATTATTCAATCCATTTACGATAACAAAGATGTAGTTGATATCGATACGGTGATCACTTTCCAAGACGGTAGTAAATCACGTATTAAAACTCAGCTTAACGTTAAGACCGTTATTAACAACAATCAAGGTAAGAGGTAAACATCATGAATTTTGAACTTTTAACTCAACTTATCGTTAACGGTCTTATTGTTGGCCTGTTATATGGGGTTATTGGTATGTGTTTTGTACTGGTATATAAATCCACGCAAATTGTTAATTTTGCACAAGGCGAATTTTTACTTGTAGGTGCTTGGGTTTGCTGGGCGGCATTAGTCTATTTGGAACTACCGTTCTTTGTCGGATTTTTACTGTCACTTCTGTTTATGGCGGCCTTTGGCGTATTACTTCAAATGATAGTACTACGACCAATGATTGGTGAACCGATTATCTCAGTGATCATGGTAACCATTGGTTTATCAATATTCTTCCAAGCATTAATGAAATGGATATTTGGTGTATCGCCACAAAGTTACCCGCAAGTTTTTGATAACCAAAGTATAAGCATATTAGGCCTTAATATCGAAATGGCTTATTTAATGAGTACGGTTATCGCTCTGTTTATCATGGTCGCCTTCTATTTATTCTTTAAACATTCTAAGCATGGTTTAGCAATGCGAGGAACTGCATTTGACCAACAAGTAGCACAAAGTTTAGGTATATCGGTAAAACATGTATTTGCAATGAGTTGGGGAATCGCTGCTACGGTATCAGGAACTGCTGGTGTAGTTATAGGTATGGTAAACGGCGTATCTGATTCGTTATCCATTATGGGAATTAAGGTCTTTCCTGCAGTTATTCTAGGTGGCTTAGATTCAATAGTTGGCGCTATTGTTGGCGGTATCATAATCGGTGTTTTAGAAAATGTCGCTGAGTTCTTCGATAGCCAATACCTACATGTTGGCAATATGTACGACATTGCTCCCTTTTACGTTTTATTAATTATTTTATGGTTCAAACCATACGGATTATTCGGAACCAAAGATATTGAGCGCATATAAAGCAAAATAACCTCGTTCCAATAGGGTGTATTTTCTAAATCTGCATTTACGTTAAAAAATTATAAAAATTATTATTTAGGAGTTCATTATGTCTAGTTTAAGTATGCGTCCGTGCGGTGATTTCCGTACGAGCTATAAACAAGATAATACTATTTTTGAAACCAGCACAATTCGCTGGATAACCATCATATCCATTATTGCTTTATGTTTTGCCCCTTTAGTGGTTGATGGCTACTTTATTACTTTACTTATTCAAATATCATATTTAGGTATTGCTGCGTTAGGGTTAAATATTCTTGTTGGTTTTACTGGGCAAATATCCTTAGGTCATGGTGCTTTCTTTGGTTTTGGAGCGTTTGCCTCTGCTTGGTTAAATATCAGCTTTGAAATTCCGGTATTTTTATCTATTCCATTAGCCGGTTTTTTTACTATGGGTGTCGGCATGATATTTGGTATGCCTGCAGCTCGTATTAAAGGCTTATATCTAGCCATAGCAACATTGGCCGCTCAATTTATCATCCAAGACTTTTTCGCTCGTGCAGAGTGGTTCTCAGGTGGTTCCGCCGGTTCTATGGCTGAATCTTTAAACTTATTTGGTTTCGTTTTTAATACTGACAAAAGCTTTTATTACGTTGCCTTATTTTCTTTAGTTTTCATGTTTATTTGGGGATGTAATCTAATGCGCAGCAGAGATGGTCGTGCATTTATTGCAGTTAGAGACCATTACTTATCCGCTGAAATCATGGGGGTGAACCTTAATAAATATCGATTACTTTCGTTTGGTATTTCATCTTTTTATGCCGGTATTGGGGGGGCGTTGTACGCTCATTACTTAGGTTATGTGTCTGCAGAAGGCTTTACCATTTTTATGTCTATTCAATTCTTAGCGATGATCATTATTGGAGGGTTAGGCTCAATAAAAGGAACATTAATGGGCGTCATATTCATGGTGTTATTACCCGAGGTACTCGCCAGCATTGTCGGCCTAATGAAAATGACAGACTGGGGCAACATCCCTATGGTTGTTGACGGTCTATCCTACATCAAAGAAATGGCAATCGGACTAGCAATTATCGCCTTTCTTATTTTTGAACCTGAAGGTTTAGCACATCGTTGGACACAAATTAAAAACTACTGGAAATTCTATCCATTTGCTTATTAATAAATAAATGGTGAATACGCGCCGTTATATCGCGGGGATTTAGATATATCGGTAACACTTGAAAATAGCAATAAAAGTACATTTTTTGTACACCATAAAAAAAGCAATTACTCGAGGAAAGTCAAATGAAGACACACATAAATAAAAAACTCATTATAAGCTCTATAGCAACTAGTATCGTAATAAGTATAACTAGCCAAGTAAAAGCAGAAGATTCAGTGTTTGTTGGTCACCTAGCTGATATGTCTGGGCCAACAGCGTTCGTTGGTAAACCCTATGCTAATGGGGTTAGAGATTCATTAGCCTATATAAACGCTAACGGCGGCATTAAGGGAACTACGCTTGAATTTGAAACAGTTGATTACGCTTACAAAGTGCCACAAGCCATAGCCTCTTATAAAAAGTGGACATCACGTAAAAATATGGTAGCAATGCAAGGCTGGGGCACGGCTGATACTGAAGCATTAATATCTTTCGTAGCACGTGATAAAACACCTGTTTTTTCAGCGTCTTACTCCGGACATTTAACAGATCCTACAGGTAAAAATCCTCATACGAAAAAACCTGCTCCATATAATTTTTTCTACGGTGCATCTTATTCAGATGCGTGTCGTGGCTTAGTTCAATGGGCTTACAAAGATTGGAAAGATAAGGGGAGAAAACGCCAACCTAAATTTACTCATATAGGCGCAAACCACCCATTCCCAAATGCACCAAAAGCTGCATGTGCCGAATATGCTGAAGAACTTGGTTTTAAAGTATTACCTCCTGTTGTTATTTCAATGAAACCAGGTGATTTTAAAGCACAATGTTTAAGTTTAAAAAGCTCAGGGTCTAATTATGGTTACATTGGTAACTTAGGGGGCTCAGTACTTTCTCTTGTTAAGTCTTGTAATACCGTAGGCACAAATATCCAACTAATGTCTAACATTTGGGGGGGAGATAAGAAAGTGTTTGAAGCGGCAGGCGAAGGTATAAAAGATTATATATTCCCAACTATGACACCTTTTTGGAATGATGATGCACCCGGTATGAAGTTAGTACGTGAAATATCAAAAATGTCAGATCCATCAGGATCAGAAGAGCGTGTTCACCACTATATACGTGGTGTTTGCTCTACTTATTTAATGAAAGAAGCAATGGAGTGGGCCAAAGACAATGGTGGCATTACCGGCGAAAACGTTAAGAAAGGTATGTACGCCCATAAAAACTGGGTACCTAAAGGCTTAGAGGGTGTTTGTTTGCAAGCAAACTTTGCAATGGATGATCACCGTGGTGTAAACCAAGTTAACGTTTATAAAGGTAACTACAACAACGGTAATGTTCAAATAGAAAAAGTTTCTCAGGTCACTCTAAAGCGTCGTGATGACTGGTTAGGTTATTAATAAACACCTTACTTAACGACTAAAAGTTTCTTTTACTACAGATCACATACTTATCCCCCAGCCTAATTATGGGATCTGTAGATAAAAGAACCCAAGTAAAAATACACAGCAAAGAATAAATAAGTTCAACGGAGTATTTATGTCACAAGCAGCAGTAAAAATTGAAACCGCTTCACCTTTATTAAGTGTTAATAATATAGAAGTCGTTTATGACGAAGTTATTCAAGTACTTCGAGGCGTATCTCTCGATGTTCCTGAGGGTGAAGTAGTAACTTTACTTGGCCCCAACGGTGCAGGTAAATCAACCACATTAAAGGCAATATCAGGCTTACTTAAAACAGAATATGGTGAAGTTACCCGCGGCGACATTACTTTTATGGGTGAACGAATTGATAAAAAGAATGCTGAAGATGTGGTAAGAAGTGGGCTTTTCCAAGTGATGGAAGGGCGTAGAATTATTGAAGATATGACGTCTATCGAAAACCTCAAATTGGGAGCATATACACGTAAAGATAGGCAAATAGCTCAAGATATTGAAATGGTGTTTCATTATTTCCCTCGTTTAAAAGAGCGAACAGGTTTAGCGGGTTATTTATCTGGTGGCGAACAACAAATGCTAGCTATAGGTAGAGCACTCATGGCTAGACCTAAAATGATTTGCTTAGACGAACCATCAATGGGTTTATCGCCACTATTAGTGAAAGAAGTTTTTGCCATTATTAAAAAAATTAATCAAGACCAAGGTATTACTATGTTGCTTGTAGAACAAAATGCGAACTACGCATTAAGAGCTGCAAACTATGGTTATATTATGGAATCAGGCAAAGTTGTATTAGATGGAACGCAAGAACAGCTCATGAATAATGAAGACGTTAAAGAATTTTATCTCGGCGGCGGTAATGAAGAACGTAAGAGCTTTAAAGACCTGAAGTCGTACAAACGTCGTAAACGTTGGCTATAACATATCACTGTGGTTTAGCGTCATATTTCTAATGTATTAACCTCCCTTATTTATCTATGACAACAAACCATTTTTTACAAATAACAAATAAAATAAAAGAGTTGTTATGAACAGTTACTTTCATGAAAAAGAATGCCAAAACAGTGAGCAAAGAGAGCAATCATTAGTTGCTCGATTAGCATCATTCATTAGCTATGCAACGCAAGAATGCGATTATTACCAACAATCATTAAAGCATATAGACGCTGATAAAATAACGTCTAGAGCGTTATTAGCACAATTACCCATTACACGTAAGTCAGACTTAATGACTCTACAAAACAACAATTTCCCACTTGGCGGACTTAATACCCAAAAGGCTAACATAAATAGAATTTTTCAATCGCCAGGACCTATATATGATCCTGAGAATACCAGCGAAGATTGGTGGCGAGTAGGTCAAGCTTTTTATGCTGCTGGCTTTAGAAAAGGCGACATAGTTCAGAATTGTTTATCCTATCACCTCACTCCTGGTGGCTTTATTCTAGATTCTGGTGCTAGAGCATGTGGCTGTACCGTAATCCCCGCTGGACCGGGACAAACAGAGCAACAACTTGATCTCATTGAACACTTAAAACCTCAAGGATACTGCGGCACGCCCTCTTTTCTAAAAATATTATTAGATAAAGGTAAAGAAGATAAGCGTGATACTTCAAGTATAACTAAAGCACTTGTTACGGGCGAAGCTTTACCTGAAACACTAAGAACTGACTTTAATAAAGCGGGTATAAAAGTGCTGCAAGCCTATGCGACAGCAGACATAGGATTAATAGGTTACGAAAGTATAGCGGGTGACGGCTTTATTATTAATGACGATATTATTGTTGAAATTGTTCGCCCCGGCTCATTAGAACCTGTAAGTGATGGTGAAGTAGGCGAAGTTGTAGTAACAAGCTTTAATTTAGATTACCCATTAATACGTTTTGCAACGGGTGATTTATCAGCAGTAAAATCAGGACCTAGCGCCTGTGGTCGCACTAATATGCGTATAAAAGGTTGGTTAGGTCGAGCTGATCAAACAACCAAAGTAAAAGGTATGTTTGTTCACCCAGAACAAATAGAAAAAGTTCGCTTAAAATACGACAACATTGCAAAAGTTCGTCTATCAATTAGCAAAGAAAATCATAACGACAAAATGCACTTGCAGTGCGAAATGGATTTAAACGGATTCACCAATATAGAAATAGAACTAACTTCTACCGATATTGCTAGCATGTTGAGGCAAGTGACAAAACTCAGCGGAACCGTAGAGCTAGTACCTATAGGTAGTTTAGCTAACGACGGCAAAGTAATAGACGACCTACGTCCCATAAATTAAATTTAGGAAATACGATGACTACATTAGCTTTCCAAGATTTTTATCCAGATGAAATCAGCCATTGTTATGGCTGTGGGAAAAATAATCCCGAAGGACATCAACTAAAAAGCTACTGGTTTGAAGACACAAATCACCTAGATGGGAAGTGCCTTAAAACCATTGCTCATTTTACACCTGACGTTAAATACACGGCAATTCCAGGTTTTGTATATGGTGGATTAATTGCATCGCTAATAGATTGCCACGGTACAGGAAGTGCTGCAGCAATGGCCTATCATAACGAAAAGAGACCTATGGATAGCTCCCCTGCTCTACGTTTTGTAACAGGTGCTTTAAATGTAAGTTATTTAGCACCAACACCACAGAATAAAGAGTTAACCTTAATAGGTACTTTTACCGAAATTAAAGCGCGAAAAATAATAGTAAATATCAGCTTGTTGGCTGACAATGTTGAATGCGCTAGAGGAGAAGTTATCGCGGTATTAATGCCAGACAGTATGCTCCCTAAAAGCAGTTAGCAAAAACTACCAAGACGATAAAGCAGGCATTGTAAATTTCTCCCCTCGAAAATTTAATACCACTTTTTGAGGGAGGATTTCGACTAAAATTAACTCTCTAGCAATCGTATCACCTTCATAACGATCTCTACCATTTACCTTTACCCAACCTTGACCATCACTTGCATAAATATGTTGTTCAAACTGTAATTGCGGAATACCATTTTGTACCCATAACGGCATTTTTTCGATAGGGTCTATTTCTTGGTTTCTTGCATCCTCGTTATTAATATTTTCAATAGTGTCATTCGTATCGTCTTCATTATTTAACGCTTTTTTAAACTGGCTTAATAATTCGTCTGATACACCTTCAACCTGAGTAAATTCTATATCTTTAGCCTGAACTTCTTGTTTAACTTGCTTAGCCTTAGCAGGCGCTTGTTGGACAATCTCTTTAGGTGCTGGCGTACTTTCTTTTTCGGTAATAGGTGATTCAACTTCTTCCTGCTTTTGCTGTGCACTAGCATCTACCGGCAATACTTCATTCGTTTTTTTATCTACTATTGAGTTAGTGATTTCATCGTTTTGAATTTCCTCTGAAGTGATCTCAGTTTGCTTTGATGGTTTAATATCATTGAGGTTTTTTTCAGAGGCATCAATGATGGCTAATGGTTTTAAGGTATTATTCTGAGTTTGATAGCTACCAAAAAAATAGGCTCCAGCAGAAATAATACCTATCAATAAAACGACTAGCGCTATTTTAGTTGCAGGTTTTTTCCACCAAGGAGTAACCTCATAATCATCACCAAGCGCTTCATGAGCAGACAACAACACAATGCGTTTATTAACTACCGCAGTATTACTGCTATAAGCATTAATGAGAGAGCGTTCGCACACTAAATTAATTAAACGAGGAATACCGCCGCAAATCTTATGAATAGTATTCATAGCCGACACTGAAAACAGTGCTCTAATGCCCTCAGCAATAGATAAGCGATGCTTTATATACTGTGCGACTTCTTGTTTATTAAGAGGGAGTAAGTGATACCTTGCCGTTATGCGCTGAGCTAATTGACGAAGATCTCTTCTTTTTAATAGAGTTTGTAATTCAGGCTGCCCTATAAGAATAACCTGTAATAACTTTTTAGTATTTGTTTCTAAGTTAGTTAATAAGCGTAGTTGCTCAAGTACTTCAGGTTGCAAGTGTTGAGCTTCGTCAATGATTAATAGTGTATTGGTATTTTCTTTATGATTTTTTAGTAATTTTTCTTGAATTTTATCCGTTAAGGTTTTTAATGTTGCGCCTGTTTTACGATAACGAATTTTTAATTCGTCACAAATAGTGGCCAATAATTCGTGACTTGAAAGCGTAGGGTTAAGTATAAAAGCCGCTTGAGTATTTTCAGGCAAGCGCTCCATTAAACAACGACTCACGGTTGTTTTTCCGGTTCCTACCTCACCTGTTAACAGTACAAAGCCGCCAGCATCACCTAAACCGTAGGTTAAATGCGCGAGTGCTTCACGATGACGATCACTCATAAATAAATATTGAGGATCAGGTGCAATTGAAAAGGGTTTTTCTTTTAAGCCGAAATAAGCGGTATACATATCAACAACATCATAAAAAATAACACCATGAAACTAACCTTTAGCTTAGCAGATGTCAAAACACTATTATCATTTATGGTAAACTTAAGTTGTAATAATTTAATCGGATGTATCAATGGAAAACCCAGTATCACAAATCACCAGCTACTTAGTCGGCGGTGCAGTTAGAGATAAACTACTTAACAGAAAAAGCTACGATCACGATTACGTTGTAGTAGGCTCGAGCGTTGAGCAAATGCTTTCACTAGGCTTTTCTCAAGTGGGTAAAGATTTTCCTGTATTTTTGCATCCTCAAACCAAAGAAGAATATGCGTTAGCACGTACCGAAAAAAAGGTAGATGCTGGCTATACAGGGTTTACCTGCGATGCTTCCGAATTTGTTACCATTGAAGAAGACTTACTCCGACGAGACTTAACCATTAACGCCATGGCATTAAAGCCAAACGGCGAAATAATAGATCCCTATAACGGTCAAACAGATCTTAAAAATAGAATATTTAGACATGTGTCCGACGCATTTATTGAAGATCCATTAAGGGTATTAAGAGTGGCACGTTTTGCTGCGCGGTATCACACATACGGCTTTACTATTGCCGAAGAAACCATGGCCTTGATGACACAAATATCTCAAAGCAACGAGCTACAATCTTTGAGTAGCGAACGAATATTTACTGAACTCAATAAAAGCCTACTTGAAGACAATCCTGAAGTATTCTTTGAAACACTTAAAGCGTGTGGCGCATTAAAAGCACTACTCCCTGAAATTGATACGCTTTGGGGAATTCCTAATCCAGCACTATGGCACCCTGAAATATGCTCAGGACTTCATACCATGATGGTTTTACAACAAGCAGTAAAGCTATCAAAAAAACCTGAAGTACGCTTTGCTGCACTGTGCCATGATCTAGGTAAGGGTAATACTCCTGAACCTGAATGGCCAAGCCATAGAGGACATGAAAAATCGGGCTTACCTTTAGTAAAAAACGTTTGTAACCGCTTAAGAGTACCTAATTCATACCAAACATTAGCCCTCAAGGTGTGCGAATACCACCTACATTGCCATAAAGCCTTTGAGTTAAAGCCTAGTACTATCTTAAGACTATTTAATGCCTTAGACGTATGGAGGAGACCTGAGGAATTTAACGACTTTATTTTAGCTTGCACCGCTGATATGCGCGGTAGAACAGGATTCGAAGATAAAGAATACCCACAAGCTGATTATTTACACCAATGTCTTAAAGCTGCAAATACCATAACGGCAAAAGTATTTGTTGAGCAAGGTTTAAAAGGGAAAGAAATAAAAGCAGCAATAGAAAACGAGCGATTAAACAAAATTACAGAAATAAAAAAGTCAGCTAACAAATAGCTGACTTTTAAAATTAAACCACTTGTTATCCAAGTGGTTATTTACACACTAATTAAAATGTATAAGTTGCTTTTGCGTAGTAGAAACCACCATTAAATCCGAATGGAGATGTTTCATAATATTTACCACCCCATTGGTTATTTGGAGTGAATCCATCAGGATGGCTACGTGAAGCTTCTGCAAAATTCAACTCTTCAGCATCTTGATCAAAGATGTTTTGAGCACCAACAGAAATAGTTAGTTCATCATTAACAAAGTAGCTTAGCTCTGCGTCAAATGTTACCGCTGCATCTGCATCTTGTGCCGCTAAATCATAATCTACATGTACAGCGTGATATTCACCAAAGTAATTAGCACGAACATACATGCTCAAGGTATCCCAACTTTGAGAAACAGTAAATGTACCTCTATGATTTGGTAATGCCTCTTCTAAACGCTTAACTTTAAAAGCACCGGTAATATCTGAACTTCTGTCAACTTCAGTATCAGTCCAGTTATACGCTAAGCTAAACTTAGTATCACCGTCAAATAAATTCATTCCATAGTTAGCAACAACATCAACACCTTGAGTTGTGGTATCAAAATCGTTTGCGAAGAAACTTACTGTACCCACAGAACGAGGGTTAGCAACATTTAAAGCTTCTAGTTTTTGATAATCACTTTCAGTCAACTTAGTACGATCTGATTGAGTAATTCGGTCTGTAACTTCAATGTTGTAATAATCAGCAGTGAAGAAGAATTCACCATTTTGATAAACAACACCAGCTGCATAACTTTGTGACTCTTCAGGCTCTAACTCTTTACCACCAAACAGTTTTGAAAACTCACTTGTAGGTGGTAATAACGCAGAATCTGTTAATTCACCATCTTCTAAAGCTGTAGATACGTTACTTACGTTAGCTTGACCAACCGTAGGCGCTCTAAAACCAGTACTTACTGAGCCACGGAACGTTAACTCGTCAGTTACTGCTAATTGCATTGTTAATTTATAGTTTAATGTATCACCAAAAGATGAGAAATCTTCATAACGCAATGCACCACCCACTAAAAAGTCTTCTGTTATATAAGCTTCAACATCAACATAAGCAGCTACGTTTCTACGTGAAAAAACACCAGCTTGAGAAGGTTGAAAACCTGGAAAACCATGAGATCCTAAGTTAAAACCTTGATCAATAAATGGTCCAGCTAAGAAAGAATATTGATCACCGGCACCAATTTCGAAGGTTTCTTCACGCCATTCAAGACCTGCAGCAACATTCATTGGATCGATCAAACCAACATCAACACCTTTACTTAAATCTAAGTTAAAGGTTTTTTCTAGCTGAATATATTTACCTAAGTCAAAATCATGTGGTGATTCTGGGCCCATTGAAGAGTTGATGGTATTAACAATGCTAAAGCTAGCTTCGTTACGCCCAACAGAACCACTAACGTCAAAGTAAACTTCATTTAGGATACCGCCAGAGATTTCACCTTCAACACCCATAGTCAATGCAGTATCAGTTACATTACCACCAAAATTAGGAGTATAACCACCTGGGTAAGTTTGATTAACTGAAAAACAGTTTGAATCAGATGCCATATTTTTATATGCGTCAGTACTAAGAACATCACCTACATTTGCAGGTACTAATGAAGAACTTCTATCGGGTTGACCCTTATCATTTACTGCACCTAAAATAATTTCATTGAAAACGTTAGAGACAGAACACGTAGGAACTCCATTATTAGCAAAACCAACATCGCCTACCAATAATGTATCACCACCATCGTTAGAATAAATACTTCCACGGTTGTGCGGGTTACGCCAGTAAAAGCCACCTTTTACATCACGTTCAGAGTAATTACCAAACATGTAGAATTTTTTATCATTACCTAAATCTAATCCAATATTACCAAATAATGAAACATCATCATTTATTTCAGGTGACCCCCATACTTGAGCTTCTTCAGCAATAAACTGATTACCTGCAGCAGAAATTGTTGCAGCATCGGCAACTTGTACACTACGGCTAGTTGCATCAGCGTTTTTATATTGAAAACTAAAGTTAGCGTAGCCATCTTTAGTTAAAGGCATACCCACATTACCTGCATAGGTAGTTGTAGCGCCATCGCCTTCATAATATTCGCCATGTTTTACTGAGAAACTACCACCGTCTGAAGCGTCTTTTAATACAAAGTTCATAACACCAGCAATAGCATCTGAACCGTATTGCGCTGCTGCCCCATCACGTAAAACTTCAACTTGTTTTAACGCTATGCTTGGAATAACAGAAATATCCGGACCTTGTGCACCATCATTTATGCCACCACCTTGGAAGGCAATAACAGAAGCACGGTGACGACGCTTGCCATTTAATAATACAAGTGTACTATCTGATGACAAACCACGTAAATTTACAGGGCGTACTAACGTTGCTGCATCACTGATTGGGTTAGCATGAACGTTAAAAGAAGGTACAGTACCTACTAGTTGGTCAAGCATATCGCTTGAGCCAGTTTTTGCTAAATCTTCTGCGCCAATAATATCAATAGGTACAGGTGAATCAGCAACTGAACGAGGTGCAGCACGAGAACCAACTACAGCAATGCGCTCAACATCTTTTTCTTTAGCACCGGCTTCATTTTCAGCAGCAGATACAGCTGTTGTTCCTAAAGCAACACTAACAGCAATAGCTAATGTAGCATTACGAAATTTTATAGACATATTTTTCCCTTATTAAATTTGAGGACTAAATTCTTAATTTATGAATTTTTATTTATTTTTATAGTTACTTAAAACAATTATTATGTAAATAACTTGTAAAAAGCTCATTTCTTTATAGAACAGCCTGTGTTGCTTTACAAGTTTTCAAAATTTTTCTTTTTTTTGTTTCTACCACTTAAAAACAACATTAACGAAAACATTGCTTTCCTTATAAAAACTCAAAAATAAAATCAATAAAAATAAAAAACATTTAAATACAAAGGATTGAAGAAGAGGCAACAATAAAAAAGTAGTAAAGGTTTCGTACTAAAAACTAACAGCAATATACCCCCCTGTAAATATTCTCTTACATATCACAATGAAAAAATTTCATGTGTAAATTTATACTATGGTTAAATTTTAACTTATAGCTAAACATAGCGATAAACTAAAAAAGTTAATACAACCTATATTTTTGTATATTCACCTTAAAGAAAAATGAATATAAAATCACTTATTTAGAATAAAAAAACAAAACAACTTATAGCTTATACCAATTAATAATAAGTCCAAAATTTACTGTGTTTTTTAGCGAGGCTCAAATATAAAACAACAACTGATCTTTTTATGATCTAAACAACAAAAGTTACAATTAAATATTCACATAGCGAGTGATAAAAGATAAAGTCTATCTAAATATTAGGTAAGTAGAAATTCTAACGAGGAATACTCATGGAACTTAATCAATGGGTCGATGAATTATTTGAAGTATTTGACGAAGATAAAGACGGCGTTATTAGCCGTAGTGAATTTGTTGAATTAATTGACGTATTATTACAAGACAAAGGAATAAGAATGTGTGAAACCATTTTCCATCGTTTTGATAAAAATCACGATAACTCTATATCAAAAAGCGAACTTAAAGACATGGTGATAGAACTCGCGCTTTAATACAATATTTAATGAATGTCACACTTCATTTTACAACATAGAGTGACATTCATTTTTTAGCTGTTATTTCTCAGCAGCGATTACGCTAATTTCAACAAGTAGCACATCTCTTGCCATTTTAGCTTCAACACAAGCTCTTGCTGGAGCATACCCTTCAGGTACCCAAGCATCCCACACAGCGTTCATTTCTTGAAAGTCAGACATTTTATTAAGATAAATAGTGGCTGATAATATATGCTCACGAGAGCTACCCGCAGCAATTAATAACTCGTCAACTTTATCAAGCATGGTTTGAGTCTGCTCTGTAATCCCTTTTGTCGCATCAGCACATACTTGCCCGCATAAATAAATAGTACCGTTATGTTTTACGATACGGCTCATGCGTTGTTTTGTTTCAATTCTTTCTATTGTCATTTTTATCACTCTTCAAATTTATTCTTGTCAAAAGAAAACCCCAATGCTTTTCAACAATGAGGTTTTATCAAATATACAGCTTAAGCGTTGTTTAAACGACGATGTAATTTATTAGTTCAAGGAAATCGCACGGAGCTGACGCTAGTCAGTGAGTACGTTTGACGATGAAGTTATATATTACAGCAAGTTAAAACATCGCTTAATAAATTACTCCCATTCGATGGTAGCAGGCGGCTTACCGGAAATGTCGTAAACCACACGAGAAATACCATCTATCTCGTTTATAATACGATTAGATACTAAACCTAGAAAGTCGTATGGTAGTGGTGCCCAAATAGCCGTCATAAAATCAATAGTTTCAACCGCTCTTAAGCTAACAACCCAATCGTACTTACGACCATCGCCCATAACGCCAACAGAACGAACAGGTAAGAAAACAGTGAAGGCTTGGCTTACTTTGTTATATAGATCATGCTTGTGAAGTTCTTCAATAAAGATATGGTCTGCACGACGTAATAAGTCACAATACTCTTTCTTTACTTCACCTAGTACACGCACACCTAATCCAGGACCTGGAAAAGGATGACGGTAAAGCATGTCGTATGGTAAACCAAGTTCTAAACCAATTTTACGAACTTCGTCTTTAAATAGTTCACGTAAAGGCTCTACCAAACCTAGTTTCATGTAATCAGGTAAACCACCTACGTTATGGTGAGATTTTATAACGTGTGCTTTACCTGTAGCTGATGCTGCAGACTCAATAACGTCAGGGTAAATAGTACCTTGCGCTAACCACTTTGCGTTTTCTAATTTATTTGACTCTTCTTCAAAAACGTCAACAAACACATTACCAATAATTTTACGTTTTTTCTCTGGATCATTTTCGCCCGCTAAACGGTCTAAGAAACGATCTTCGGCATCAATTTTAATAATATTTAATCCGAAATGATCACCAAACATTTCCATAACTTGTTCGCCTTCGTTTAAACGAAGTAAACCGTTATCAACAAAAACACATGTTAATTTGTCACCAATAGCTCGATGTAAAAGCATCGCTACAACCGAAGAATCAACACCTCCTGATAGACCAAGAATAACTTCGTCATCGCCTATTTGCTCTTTCATTTTGGCGATTGCATCTTCAATGATAGAAGCAGAAGTCCAAAGTTTTTCACACTGACAAATATCGAGCACAAAGTGCTCTAAAATACGTAAACCTTGCTTGGTATGAGTAACTTCTGGGTGGAATTGAACACCATAAAATTGCTTATCTTCATTCGCCATTGCCGCATATTTACAACTTGGCGTTTGTGCAACAGTAACAAAACCTTCAGGTATTGCTGAAACTTTATCACCATGACTCATCCATACGTCTAACAATGCATTACCTGCATCATTCACACTATCTTCAATATTTTTAAATAAAGCAGACTCAGTGATCACTTCAACGGCAGCGTAACCAAATTCTTTATGTTCAGAACTTTCTACTCCCCCACCTAGTTGCTCAGCCATAGTTTGCATACCGTAACAAACACCTAAAACAGGTACGCCAGCGCTAAATACATATTCAGGAGCGCGAGGTGAATTATGTTCGGTAACACTTTCAGGGCCACCAGCAAGAATAATACCGGTAGGATTGAAACCTTTAATTTGCTCTTCGGTTACATCCCAAGCCCATAGTTCACAGTAAACACCTATTTCACGTACGCGACGTGCAATAAGTTGTGTGTATTGTGAACCAAAATCTAAAATTAGTATGCGGTGATCATGAATGTCTTTACTCATGGTTCTTCTCTCATATTTAACGGCTCTAACTTTGTTTTAATCTAGAGCGATATATTTAAAGTAAAAAGGCTGAAATAATTCATATTTACTTCAGCCTAATATTATTTCTGTTTCAATATTTTGAGAAATAGTTTTGATTGATAACGAAGAAGAAACACTGAGCTTACGAATGTAAGTGAGTATTTCTGATAAAGTTATCAGCAAAAATATAAATCAAAATTAGCCCATGCGGTAATTAGGTGCTTCTTTTGTGATGGTCACATCATGCACGTGCGACTCGCCCATACCTGCTGACGTTATTTTCATAAACTCAGGTTTAGTTCGCATAGTTTCAATATCTTTTGAGCCTGTTAGCCCCATAGATGAACGTAAACCGCCCATTTGCTGATGAATAATTGCCGCTACAGGTCCTTTATAAGCAACGCGACCTTCAATACCTTCTGGCACTAACTTATCAGCTTCACCATCAGATTTTTGGAAATAACGGTCGCTTGACCCCTCTTTTTGGTTCATTGCACCTAAAGAGCCCATACCACGATATGATTTGTAATAACGACCTTGATAAAGCTCCACTTCACCTGGAGACTCTTCAGTACCAGCAAACATGCTGCCTACCATTACACAATGAGCCCCCGCAACAAGTGCTTTAGCTATATCACCTGAAAAACGAATACCACCATCAGCAATAACAGGAATTCCTGTACCTTTTAGCGCTTCAACTGCATTTGAAATAGCTGTTAATTGTGGAACACCAACACCTGTTACAATACGCGTTGTACAAATAGAACCAGGGCCAATCCCCACTTTAACAGCATCGACACCAGCATCGGCTAACGCTTTAGCACCTGCGCCAGTTGCTACGTTACCCGCAATAATTTGTAAATCAGGATACTTAGCACGAGTTTCAGCTACGCGATCAAGAACGCCTTGAGAATGGCCGTGAGATGTATCAATTAGTAGTACATCAACCCCTGCTTCAACCAATGCATCTATACGCTCATCTGTACCAGCACCTACACCAACCGCAGCACCTACACGTAAACGACCTAGCTCATCTTTACATGCGTTAGGTTTGCTTTCTGCTTTTTGATAATCTTTTACTGTAATTAAACCTTTAAGCTTAAACGCATCATCAACCATCAATATTTTTTCAATACGATTTACGTGCATTAAACCTAAAATTTCTTTGCGCTCAGCACCTTCTTTAACGGTGATTAACTTGTCTTTTACAGTCATCAATTCAGATACTTGTAAAGAAAGGTCTGTTTCAAAACGTAAATCACGTCCTGTAATAATTCCCACTAAGTTGTTATCTTTGTCGACAACAGGGAAGCCCGAAAAGCCAAGTTTATCAGCAAGTTTCATTACTTTTTCAATAGGTTCATCTGGAAAAACAGTAACAGGGTCTGAAACAATACCACTTTCATATTTCTTAACTTTAGAAACATTTTTGGCTTGTTCTTTAATGGTCATATTCTTATGAATAAAACCTACGCCGCCTTCTTGAGCAAGCGTAATAGCTAAAGGAGCCTCAGTAACTGTATCCATTGATGCTGAAATCATAGGTACATTAAGGTTTATTTTACGAGTTAATTTAGTTTTTAAATCAGCCGTATGGGGAAGTACCGTAGAATGGGCAGGTACAAGTAGAACATCGTCAAAAGTTAACGCTTCTTGGGCAATTCTTAGCATCGCAATATCTCACTAATAAGGGGTGATCAGGAGTAAATATTGCGGCAGAATTTTAACCGTTTTCATCAGTAAGGTAAACTTAAATTTTTGTAAAAACCAAAATAAATTCCCTTTAAAACAATTAACCGCTATATAATGCGATTTCCTTTCTAATAAAACGAAATTTTAACGAATATAAAAAATGAATCAGCATATTTTACAAGTGAGCGAATTAACCAAAAAAGTACGCTTTATCTTAGAAAGTGAATTAAATACTGTTTGGTTA
This sequence comes from Pseudocolwellia agarivorans, assembly GCF_002000085.1. Classification (GTDB taxonomy): domain Bacteria; phylum Pseudomonadota; class Gammaproteobacteria; order Enterobacterales; family Alteromonadaceae; genus Pseudocolwellia; species Pseudocolwellia agarivorans. The sequence goes on along the minus strand of NZ_MUZU01000004.1, from coordinate 41,481 downwards.
TGTGGTGAAGTTTCTAATTTTATTGCTGCAAGTTCAGGTCATTGGTATTTGTCATTAAAAGACAGTAAATCGCAAGTAAAATGTGCAATGTTTAAAGGGAATAATCGTAAAGTTAGATTATCGTCTGGCTTACCCAGAAATGGCCAACAAGTACTGGTAAGAGCAAAAGTTTCTTTATATGAACCAAGAGGAGACTTTCAACTTATAATTGAACAACTTGACGATGCAGGAGAAGGAGTTTTACGGCAACAATTTGATCAACTTAAAAATAAGCTTTACGCTGAAGGCTTATTTGAGCTTTCTAGTAAAAAAGAAATTCCTAAAAATATTACTACCATTGGTATTGTTACTTCTCCTACTGGCGCTGCTATAAAAGATATACTCTCCGTATTAAAACGACGAAATCCGTTACTTAACGTGATTATATACCCTGCTCTAGTACAAGGTAACGAAGCAAAATTCGAAATCGAACAAGCCATTAATACAGCAAATTACAGAAAAGAATGCGATATATTAATTGTCGGTAGAGGCGGCGGCTCATTAGAAGACCTATGGAGTTTTAATGAAGAGAATGTCGTTAGAGCAATTTATCACAGTAAAATACCTGTGATTAGTGCTGTAGGACATGAAATAGATACGACTCTTTCTGACTATACCGCAGATCTTAGGGCTCCTACACCTTCTGCTGCGGCTGAATTAGTCTCTTCTAATATTGAAGAAAAACTGCAAAAACTTACGACCTTTAATCAAAGAATACGCCAAGCTAGTCAACGAAATTTACTTAATGAAAAAAATCGACTCGGTCATATTCAACATAGATTATCGTTATTGCACCCAGCGCAAAAACTGACAGTACAACAACAAAAGTTTGATGAGTTAAGCTTTAGACTTAACCATAATTTACAGCAATTAAAAACACGCTTACAACTTAAAAATCAACAACTAAACCAACGTTTATTGTTACAGTCACCACTAAAAAACATTCAAAATAATCAACAAAAAGTTAATGCATTAGAAGTCAGGTTAATCAACGCGATACAAGCAACTAACAAAAACAAGCAAAATCAATTTAAACATACTATTGAGCAATTACATATAGTAAGCCCTCTAGCGACCATTGTACGAGGCTATAGTGTGACTAAAAATGCTAAAGGAAAGGTTATTACGAGCATTGAACAAGCTCGTATAGATGAGAAAATTTCAGTACAAGTAACTAATGGGTTTATTTCAGCAATAGTAACACAATTGAATAAACACCAATAAACCTAGGTATTTTATAATTCAGCTACCACAACATGCTGAACTAATTTAATTACATCTTCTGTGCTTACTTCGTCAAATTGAACACCGAGTGAAACGCCTTCGACCTGAGACTTAATATTACAAACATTGGCAACTAAATTCATATTTTTCAAACCTTGAAAGTCTTCAATAATAATACTTATTTTTTTATCGGAGACTAAGGTTAAAGACTCTCCATTACTTACATTAATTTGACAACCATGCGCAGAAACATTTCTAATTGAAGCTTTCCAATACTCATTATCTACTTTTATTTTGACTTCAATATCTACATCAATTCTCAGTGATGCACGTAAGCTTTGCAACGTTACTTTTTTAGGAAAGTCTAAAACAATCATACGTGAGGGAATTTGGAGCGTTTGTTTAACGGTTGAAACAAAAGCTACAACAGAGCCTTCATGCCCTTCAATTAATCCACGAACCGTAATAGAGGAGCCTTGTGTAATATATTTAGCAAAGCTGCCTAATTTACTTGTATCTGGATACTGAACCAGCGTATATTTTTTAGGTAAGTAACCAATAAATATTGTTCTAAATTTTGCACGTTGCCCCGCAGGTGTTGCAATATCTAATGACACAGTTGTGCCAGGTAAGATCAAAGCAAGATGGTTACTTAACCTGTTTGATGTATCAATTTCTTTCGCACTCACCGATTAAGCCTGCAATAAACAATAAATAATATTAATTACAGTAGCTAAATCAGCGATTAAAAGCAATATAACTGGATTATTAGCCATAAAAAAAGTAGCTATTTAAGCTACTTTTTCTTGTTTTGAATGAATCACTTAAAAGTCATTAATCTTTCTTATAACCTTGTGTTGCTCTAGCAAGTTTCTTTTGCTCTGTATATGTAAGCTTCTTCTTACCAGCAAATGGATTACTAGTTTCTCTAAATTCAATTCTTATAGGTGTCCCCATTATTTTTAATGATTTACGGTAATAGTTCATTAAATAGCGTTTATAAGATGGCGGTAATTTTTTAGCTAAGTTGCCATGAATAACAATAATAGGAGGATTATAACCACCCGCATGGGCATACTTTAATTTAATACGACGCCCTTGATGCATAGGAGGTTGATGATCAAATACCGCCATATCTAATATTTTAGTCACCATTGACGTTGAAATACGCTTAGTTGCCGAAACAAAAGCTTCTTCAACTGACTCATATAAATGTCCAACACCTGTACCATGAAGAGCTGAAATAAAGTGGATGCGCGCGAAATCGATAAAACCTAAGCGTCTATCTAACTCAGTTTTTATGCGATCTTTTACGTGATCATCTAAACCATCCCATTTATTAACAGCAAGTACTAAAGAACGACCCGACTCCAAAATAAAGCCCAGTAAGCTTAAATCTTGATCAGTGATCCCTTCTTGCGCATCTATTATTAATAAACAGACATTCGAGTCTTCAATAGCTCTTAAGGTTTTAATAACCGAAAATTTTTCAACAATATCAGTAACATTTTTACGACGTCTAATACCTGCAGTATCAATTAACGTATACTCACGACCGTCATGTTCCATTGGAATATACACACTATCACGTGTTGTACCTGGCATATCGTATACAACAACACGTTCTTCACCTAAAATACGGTTAGTTAATGTTGATTTTCCTACATTAGGTTTACCAATAATGGCCAGTTTAATACGATCATTTTCTTCCGGAGCTGCATCAATTTTTTCTTGATCGGATAACTCGCTCTCCATGTCGCCATCAAACTCGTCATTTTCTTCTGCTTTAGGTGCTGATAATGCTTCAATATGAGGTGTTAATGCCAACGTCAATAATTGAGTAACACCTCGACCATGAGCAGCCGCAATTTGATGTACTGTCTCACCTAAACCTAAAGAGTAAAAATCAGCAACAGCTGAATCTGCATCAATACCGTCAACTTTATTGGCCACAAGAAAGATTTTTTTATCTTGTTTACGTAAATAGCTTGCGATACCTAAATCCGCAGAGGTTAAACCAGCTCTAGCATCAACCATAAATAAAACCGCATCGGCTTCATCAACAGCCATTAATGACTGCTCAGCCATTAATGCATCAATTCCTTCTTCATCCCCTTGAATACCGCCTGTATCAATAACGATAAATGGGTGCTCTTCAACTTCGGCCTTACCATATTGGCGATCACGGGTTAATCCCGGGTAATCGGCAACAAGTGCATCTCGACTACGAGTAAGACGATTAAATAGCGTTGATTTACCTACATTAGGACGACCAACAAGCGCTACAACTGGAAGCATGAATACCTCGATTTAAAAAGAATGATAAGCTTTGTGCTAATGCCAAAACTCAATATATTTATGTTTTTTAAAAATAAACAACGGCTCCAACACGTTATGCGAGGAGCCGTTATTAATTTAAATTTTTAAGTGTCTTAAGGTGTTTTAATTGCCTGCAGATCACCATTACGTGCTTGTGAATATATAATATCATCTTGAACAGTAGGCGTTACATGAACACCACTTGAATCTAGATGATGACGAGCAACAAACTCTCCCGTCGAACTATTTAACCAATGTAAATAACCTTCATAGTCACCTACAACAATATAATTTCCCACTTCAACAGGGCCAGTAACATCACGATTAGTTAAAGCAAGTTGACTCCATTTTTCAGTACCATTTAATCGATCTACAGCATAAACATGCCCTTTAATATCAGTTAAATAAATAGTATTCGTCGTAACTAATAAGTCTGTATAAGATGAATATTGACGTTCCCATACCACTTGACCTGTTCTTAACTCAAGAGCAACTAAGTTTCCTCTTGATGATATAGTATAAACCTTATCGCCAAATACAGCTGGAGATGAATCAACATCTATTACACGCTCAAACTCTGTAGAGCCAGTTGGCTCTCCTACAGGAGCTGACCAGCCTTGTTGACCATTTTGTAAAATATAAACAGATACATTACCGTCTGGTGTCCCAATAAAAACACCGCCAGATGAAATGGTTGGAGCGCTAATGCCACGTAAGGTTAATGCTGGAGTATCTTGGTCTATTTTCCAAAGCTCTTCTCCGGTAGCTGCATTATAAGCTTTCATAACACCTGATGAACTGTTAACAACCAATATTCCCGCATCAAGAGCAGGCGCTGATAAAACTTCACCTTTAATGGTTGATTGCCAATCTAACTTACCCGTTGCAGCGTCAAGTGCGTAAATTTTACCGTTTTCGCTACCTAAAAATATTTTGTTAATACCTGCAACTGGCCCACCGCTAATTAATGCAGGTTTATTACTTTCGAAAAAACCACTCTTGCCATCAACATCACTTAAGTTAACAGACCAAATTTCTTTACCTGTTTTAGGCTCGATCGCGGTCACTTCACCTTCACGACTACTAGTAAATAATTTATCGTAAGCAATAATGGGAGAAATGCGAGAAAAATACTTCCCAGCTCCACCGACGTTTTCTTCCCATATAACTTTAGGTTCAAATTGTTGGTTAATTTCTTCTAAATCAACAGGTAAACTTTCATCAACATCATCGGTTGATGAACATGCCGAAATACCTAGCGCAATTAAACACACAACAGCTATTTTCTTTTTTAAACTATTTTTATCAAAAATTAACACATCAAGATCCACTTATTTAGTCATTAAACATATTGAGCTTTAGCTTCAGACAACTGAATTCGAAAAAAAGTCACTCAATATGTTATTTTTTCACATTATTTTAAATCTTTATTTTAAAACAATGTTTTCCGCTAAATCATCTAACTTCATTTGAAGTGATTGACTTGCATTACCTGGCGTTGCCGCGATAGCTTCTTGGTATGAAGTACGTGCTAAATCTTTCTTATCTTGTAATAAATAAGCATCACCTTTTATTTCTTCAATTGAAGACTTAAACGATTTTGGTAATGGTGCAGCCAATGTGCTTAATGCTGCATCAACTTTATCTAATTGAATTTGAACTCTTGCTAAACGCAGTGTAGCAATAGCTTTCATGCCTTCGTCTTTAGAAGACTCGATAGCCGTAGTTAAATACTTTTCAACTTGAGCCCAATCTTTATGAGTTGCAGCCTGTTTCGCTAGCGTTAAAGCGGTTAAAGTTGCATAACTTGAATCTTTGTTGTCAGCAATAAACTTTTCACCAGCAGCAATAAAACCGTCAGGTTTAGTTTCTGATGATTCAACTAATGTTTGATAAGCATCTGATACAGCTAACTGTTTTTCTAATTCTGCTTCTTTATAAAAGTTAAAACCCACAAAACCTGATAAACCAATAACTAAACCAGCAATAATGGCATTACCATTTTTTTTCCAGTAACTTTTAATTGCATCAACTTGCTGTTCTTCTGTTTCGTAAATTTCCACGTTTTTCCCTTATATTAATTTTTTTAATAAGCTTGGCACTTGCTCTAATAACACGGTTTCTTGGTCGTGTTGGCCGCGCAAATATTTAACTGTTACTTTTTGTTCTGCTAATTCATTTTCGCCTATAATCAGGGCGATTTGAGCACCTGACTTATCAGCACGCTTCATTTGTTTTTTCATGTTTCCGCCACCACAATGGTTTTGTACTCTACATTCTGGTACTAAATTACGCCATTGCTCCGCAAGTTGAATCGATTTTAATTCAACTTCTTCACCTAACATAATAAGGTAGGCGTCTACTTGAGGTCGAACATTGTTAACTTTTTCTAAGCTCGTTAACATTAGTACTAATCTTTCTATACCTAAGGCAAAACCAAACCCAGGTGTTGCTTTACCGCCAAGTTGCTCAACTAAACCATCATAACGACCACCGGCACAAACTGTACCTTGTGAACCTAAGCTTGTAGTTACCCATTCAAACACAGTACGGTTGTAATAATCTAAACCACGTACTAAGCGATCATTTATTACATAGTTAATGCCGGCAGCGTCTAAACGACGGCAAACATCTTCAAAATGTGTTTTAGATTCTTCACCAAAATAATCAGATAATTTAGGTGCACCCACTAAAGCTTCTTGAACTGCTGGGTTTTTACTGTCTAATACACGTAAAGGATTACTATGCATTCTACGTTTACTGTCTTCATCTAACTGATCTTCACGTTCAGTTAAAAAAACAACCAATGCGTCTCGGTATTCTGCTCGCTCTTGATTAGAACCTAAAGAATTAAGCTCTAATGTTACATGTTCACTAATACCTAGTTCACGCCATAAACGAGATGAAAGTGTAATAATTTCGGCGTCAATATCAGGCGTTGCTAAGCCAAAAGCTTCAATACCAAACTGATGAAACTGTCGATAGCGACCTTTTTGTGGGCGTTCATGCCTAAACATAGGTCCCATGTACCATAAACGCTGTTCTTGGTTATATAACAAACCATGTTGATTTGCAGCTCTAACACAAGAGGCGGTTCCTTCAGGTCTTAGTGTTAAACTGTCTCCATTTCGATCATCGAACGTGTACATTTCTTTTTCAACAATATCAGTTACTTCACCGATAGAACGTTTAAAAAGCGCAGTAGATTCTACAACAGGCATACGTATTTCAGCAAAACCATAATTGCTGGCAACACGTCTTAATACCGTTTCAACCATTTGCCATATATTGGTTTCAGATGGTAGACAATCGTTCATGCCTCTTATTGCTTGAATTGCTTTACTCACTAATGTACTTCTCTCTACAAAATCAGAATGGTTAAAATGCTGCGCGCATTATAGGCGTATTACAGCTAAACGTAAATAAGGCCTTGAATAGACCTTATTATTAGTACGGTATTAATCAATTTCTTTTACATCAATACTATTTTTTTTATCAAGCAACTTAGCTTTAGCACGAATACGAGTTTCAAGTTGATCAACTAAATTAGTATTATCAAAACGTTCTTTTTGTCTAATGCCATCAAGGTAATAACCACTTTTTTTGCTACTACCTGTTAAACCTAAATCTGATACTATCGCTTCACCTGGACCATTTACGATACAGCCAATAATTGAAACATCCATGGGTGTCATAATATCTTCAATACGTTGTTCTAACGCATTAACAGTGGCAATAACATCGAACTCTTGACGAGAACAACTAGGACAAGCAATTAAATTAATACCACGACTACGTAATTTAAGAGATTTTAAAATATCAAAACCGACTTTAATTTCTTCAATAGGATCTGCGGCTAAAGATACACGCAGAGTATCGCCTATTCCTTCAGCGAGTAATAAACCTAAACCAACAGAAGATTTTACAGAACCAGAGCGTAAGCCACCTGCTTCTGTAATACCTAAATGTAATGGGTTATCAATTTGCTTAGCAAGTAATCGATAAGCCCCTACCGCTAAAAACACATCGGAAGCTTTTACGCTCACTTTAAATTGATCAAAGTTCAAGCGGTCTAAAATATCTACATGACGCATGGCTGATTCAAGTAAGGCTTCAGGTGTCGGCTCACTGTATTTTTCTTGAATATCTTTTTCTAAAGAGCCGCCATTAACACCAATACGAATAGGAATATTATGATCTCTAGCAGATTCTACAACCGCTCTCACACGATCTTCTCGTCCAATATTACCAGGGTTTATTCTTAAACAATCAGCGCCATACTCAGCGACTTTTAATGCTATGCGATAATCAAAATGAATATCTGTAACTAAAGGTACATTAACTTGTTTTTTAATTTCTTTGAAAGCTTCGGCGGCATCCATTGTGGGAACACTAACGCGCACAATATCAGCTCCAACAGCTTCAAGAGCTTTAATTTGAGCAACAGTAGCGGCAACATCTGTTGTAAGTGTGTTAGTCATGGATTGAACCGTAATAGGCGCATCACCACCTACAGGAACATTACCTACCATGATTTGGCGAGATTTACGTCGAATAATAGGAGATTCTTTAAACATAGTTATTTTTCTTAGTTACTAATAATTTATGATTGCGAAAGTAAAGGTAAATCAAATTTGGCAATGTGCCCTTCAGGAAAGGTAGACATATCAACACTTTCACCACCAAAATTAATTTGTACCAGTTCTGGTTTACCTATGGTTATTTTTAGGGGAGCTTTTGCGTCAATGGTCATTATGTAACCTGATTTTTTTATTCCCCAAGCGATGCGTTCACCTAGAGCATCCTGAATATTAACCCAACAATCACCAGAAAAAGTAAATACAACTTTCGTTAGCGCAACATCTTCTGACTCAACCGTTGTGATATCTTCGGCACCAATATTTTCTACTAATGCACTTTGTTCTAAGGAATCAGTCTCAGAGGTATTTATTTCAGAACTATCAATATTTGAGGCATCTAATGTTGAATGGTTTGTTTCAGTAGTAATAGACTCAATATTGGCGGTATCTTCTACAGTAGAAGCGATTGTTTCAACAAGTTGATCTGTGGCGTTACTATTTGTTGTATTTTCTATTGGAGTCTCAGAACTTAGTGCAGCTTTAGGTTCAGGTGCTTTATCTTCTTGCAACCACCACATCACAGTTAAACCAATAAAAATAGCTAAGATCAAATAAGTGATCCACATTAACATGCTGTTTTCGGCTTTTTTCATTGTTCCACGAGAAAAACTCTGCATTTTGGTACTGTGGACTTCAAGAATATTTAGCTTTTCGTAATACGCAATAATATCAGCAACAGGCAGATCGACTAATTTAGCGTAATTTTTTATATAACCTCGGTTATAAGTATCTGGCAAAGTTTGGTCAAAAATATCTGCCTCAATATTTTTCACCAATGCAACTCTAATATTTAAGCGACTAGCCACATCATCAATACTTAAACCTTTTTTAATTCTAGCTTCAGATAGCATGCTGCCGGGGCCAGCCTGTGCAATCTGTAGTTCGTTTTCTTCTACTTCTGGTAATTTTTTACTCATGTAAGTAAGCTCATTAACGTTTAAGTGCTTTTTTAGGATCAGCCAAATAGATAACGTCACCAACCTTTAAAATTTTTGACCGTTTAAATCCATTCCAGCGTTCAATTTGCTGCATTTTAATATTATATCGTTTAGAAATAGAGAATAAGCTATCACCTTTTACAATCACATGAATCGGTAAGGTTAACATTTTATTACCATCATCATCGATTGATGATTGTGCTAATACATCCTCTTTTGGTGATGTATCTAAAAGTTTTTTAGCTGTCTTTTCAATATTTTTATCGCCTGTAACGCCCTCTTTCGAGGTAGTTGTAGCTTCTTGCTTCGTTTTATTGATATTTGTAGCTTTATCATTGGCTGCTACAATATCATTTTTAACATTTGCGTTTGTAGTCGTTACTTGTTTTTTAGTAGCAAGTTTAACTGACTCACTTCCTTTATTATTCAAAGATTTATTAGCTATCTTTCTTTTTGATGATAAAGAAATCCCTGATTTTTTATTAGGCGACAATACCATAGTGCGCTTTTTAGGTTTATCGCTATTTTTTTTGTTCAGTAATAAGAATTTAGACGCTAAGTCGTCCGCTTCAACATGCTGTAATCCATTTAAAATATATTGTTTAGCTTCATACGAATTAGGAAACATTTTAACTAACAGGCTTGCATAGTTCTTTGCGATGCCTCGATTATTCATTTTTTCGTATACTTTATAAGCTAATGCGAGTGCATTAGGCGTAAAGCGTCTCGTTGATTTTTCATAACGCCTTAAATAAGCAATAGCTTCATCATACTTTCCCATAGCATATTGTAAACGTAGCATTTGCAATAATGCTGAAGCGCTACTTGGGCTATGTGATATTGATTTCGCTAAATACATTTCAGCTTTTTCAAAGTTTTTAGCTTCAAGCTGACATAAAGCTAAATTTTCATAACTTTGAGAAACTAGCAAATAGCTAGGCACGGCAATAGCTTTAAGCATGTATTTCTCTGATTCGTCGTATTTTTCACGCTTACAAAGAAATACACCATAATTATTTAATGTATCAGCATCATCAGCATCTAATGATAAGGCTTTCTCAAATGCTGTTATTGCTTGTTCAGGCTCATCGACTACATCGTAATAATGAGCGAAAGCGGTATAAACTTGCGTTAAGTTAGGTGCAAATCTTTTCGCTTTTTCTAAATTTAGTTTTGCCTGCGTGGTATTACCCATATTTAAATACCCCATCCCTAACGAAATACGTGTCATAGCTATTTCATTATCGGTTGAATTACGCTCGGTAACAGGGTTTTCAGCATTGTTTTCATAATTCTGTGTGACACAAGCTGAAAGTAAAGATGACAATACACCTACCGTTATTATTTGGTAAATTTTAGGCATAGTAGGTAAGATCCCTTTAATTTAGAATTATTTGCATACGCATCATAACTATATCAGACAACTTTTACTGATATTTCTTCTATTTTTGCTTGGTTTTTTTCTTCATTTAATGCCGTACGCTTAGTTCTATCTAATACATCGCCAGCTAATTGTCCACAAGCTGCATCAATATCATCACCACGCGTTCTTCGGGTAATAACGGTTAAACCATAACTTTGTAGTACTTTGTCAAAACGATCTATCCGTGAATTACTTGATCTTTTATATGGAGAGCCTGGGTAAGGGTTGAAAGGGATCAAGTTAATTTTGCTTGGTAAATCTTTTAAAGCAATCGCTAATTCATGGGCTTGTTCTGTACTATCGTTTACGTGATCTAACATTACGTATTCAATAGTTGCTTGTTTATTTGCTTTTGAACCTTCTATATAGCGACCTGCTGCAACTAAAAACTCTTCTAGAGGGTATTTTTTATTAATAGGTACTAATTCATCACGCAACTTGTTATTTGGTGCATGAATTGAAATAGCTAATGCACAATCAATTTTTTCTTTTAACATATCTAATGCAGGTACAACCCCTGAAGTACTCACTGTTACTCTACGCTTAGATAAACCATACCCTAAATCGTTCAGCATAGTATCTAGTGCCGGGATCAGGTTTTTCATATTTAATAACGGTTCGCCCATGCCCATCATTACAATATTTGTAATAGGTCTTTTACCTGCGATACGTGTTGCGCCAATATCGTTCGCTACACGCCAAACTTGACCAATAATTTCAGCCATAGATAAGTTACGATTAAAACCTTGTTGCGCAGTTGCACAAAAAGTACATTCAAGCGCACAACCTACTTGTGAAGAAACACATAAAGTAGCGCGATCATTTTCAGGTATCCAAACGGTTTCAACTTCTTGACCACCTTCAAGTCTTAATGAATATTTTATAGTGCCATCTTTAGAGACTTGTTTTTCTGAAATAACAGGTGCAACAATTTCAGCTCTACGTTGAAGTTTTTCACGCAATTTTTTATTGATGTTTGTCATCTGCTCGAAATCATCATAACCAAAGTGATAAATCCACTTCATTAATTGATCGGCTCGAAAAGGTTTTTCACCTAGCGATGCTAAAAACTCACGCATCATTTGATGGTCCAAATTAAGTAGGTTTACTTTTTTAATAGACTCAGACGATGTTTCGGCCACTTCACTCATGATAAATAAATCTCAGAAATACATTTAATAGGTAAAGTAACTTTCTTATTAATAAAGAAAATTACTTCATAAGGTTTAACGATATAACACCGTTAAAATTTTAATATTGAGTATTCTAATAAAAAACACTCAATATTGAAATTTTTACGTAATACCAATATGCAAGGCTATCGTAAAAAACAAAAGGATTTTACCGAGTATTCAGTAAAATCCTTTCATCATACATTTATATTATGCTCTGTTATTATAAATAACAGTTAATATTAACGAGTACGAGGGCAAATCTCATCGTCAGAGAAGAAATAAGCAATTTCACGAGCCGCAGATTCTAAAGCATCAGAACCGTGACATGCGTTTTCGTCAATCGAATCAGCATAATCAGCACGTAAAGTACCCGCTAATGCTTCTGCTGGGTTAGTTGCGCCCATAATTTCACGGTTTTTTAATACTGCGTTTTCGCCTTCTAACACTTGAACCATTACTGGGCCAGATGTCATAAATTCAACTAAAGCACCAAAAAATGGACGTTCGCTATGTTCAGCGTAAAAGCCTTCAGCTTTCTCTTTAGATAAGTGAACCATTTTTGAAGCAACAATTTTTAAGCCTGCAGTTTCAAAACGGTTATATATTTGACCAATAACATTTTTTGCTACTGCATCTGGTTTTACAATTGAAAAAGTACGTTCGATAGCCATGAGAGCCCTCTGTAATAATTAAGTAAGTATAATTTTTGCGCGAGATTATAGACGAATTATAAGGAAAAAACTAACACTATCCGATGAATAAAGGACTTATTTCTTAAGGCTTCACAATAAATGAATGTTTATCGTAAATGCTTAAATAACTATTCAATTAGAAACAGTCGATAGTCGTTTACTCAATAAAACTACATATCTAATATTTGTTTAATATCTGCAGTTATTTGATCGATATTCTTCACGTCGGCAGGAGCAATAAATATAGTATCGTCGCCAGCCAATGTACCTAAAATACCAGCTGATTCGCCCATACTGTCTAACATCCTAGAAATAAGTGGTGCTCCACCAATACCTGTTTTGACTATAATTTGTACACCGTTATTTTTAACACTAATAACAACTGACTGTATGGCTTGTTTCGTACGAGGCACAGCTAATTCATCAGGTAAAATATAAACCACTTGGCTCGATGCATTTCTCATTTTTACAGCGCCTAACTTAGACAACAAACGAGATATTTTAGCTTGAGACATATTGTCAAAGCCATGTTTAGCAAGGCCTTCAGCTAATTGACTTTGCGAACCATAACATTGATCTTTTAACAAACCTTTAAAAGTTTGAATTAAGGCGGATTCATTTTTTTTACGGTTACTTAGCATATTAACTCTATGATTTACGGGTTATAGAAGACATTTTATTATAATCTCAAAAAATGATAATAGATATGTCATTTATGTGTATTAATACCAAATTGAATAACTATTTGCATAGCGAGTTCGTTAATAAATATTACAATATGATAATTCATAGTCACTATCAACTAACAAAAAGCTTGAATTCCCGTTTGAGCTCTACCTAAAATAAGTGCGTGAATATCGTGAGTCCCTTCATAAGTGTTAACCGTTTCAAGGTTCATCATATGACGAATAATATGAAACTCGTCACTAATACCGTTAGCGCCTAGCATATCTCTCGCTGTGCGGGCTATATCTAAAGCTTTTCCACAAGAATTACGCTTAATTAAAGAAATAGCTTCTGGTGCTAATTCTGATGAGTCCATCAATCTACCGGCTTGTAAACAAGCTAGTAACGCCATGGTTATTTCTGTTTGCATATCAGCGAGCTTCTTTTGAACCAATTGAGTAGCCGCTAGCGGTTTATTAAATTGTTTGCGATCTAATACGTACTGCCTTGCGCCATGCCAACAAAATTCGGCTGCACCTAAAGCTCCCCAAGCGATGCCAAAACGCGCTTTGTTTAAACATCCAAAAGGTCCTGACAAGCCTTTAGCATGAGGTAATAGAGCATCTTCATTCACAAATACGTTGTCCATTACCACTTCCCCCGTAATAGACGCTCTGAGTGAAAACTTACCTTTAATTGCAGGTGCAGATAACCCCTCTAGACCTTTATCTAGAATAAAACCTTTAATCACTCCTTCAAGCTTTGCCCAAATAATAAAAACATCGGCAACAGGTGCATTGGTTATCCACATTTTATTACCTGTAATGCGATAACCTCCTTCAACTTTAACAGCTTTAGTTAACATACTTGCCGGATCAGATCCTGAATTAGGTTCAGTTAAACCAAAACAACCAATATATTCACCCGTTGCTAATTTAGGTAAATATTTTAGTTTTTGCTCTTCGCTGCCGTAGGTATAAATAGGATGCATAACCAAAGAAGATTGCACACTCATGGCACTTCTGTAGCCACTATCAACACGTTCTACCTCACGAGCGATTAAACCATAACTTACATAATTAATATTAGAACCGCCATATTGTTCAGGTAATGTAGCGCCCAACAATCCTAACTCGCCAAGCTCTTTCATAATATTGGTATCAAAATGCTCATTACGATTAGCTTCAAGAACTCGAGGTTGTAATTTTTCTTGGCAATACTGATAGGCGCTATCTCTAATGAGGCGCTCTTCTTCGTTTAATAAAGACTCAAGCAGTAATGGATCTTCCCAATTAAAAGAAGGTTTCTTTTGAAAGTTATCAGACATGAAAGCACACTCATATTAAAGATGGATAGGCTATTGTATTGAAAAAAATAGCAGAGCGAAAATAGTTATCGTTTGTAGCAACTATAACGTTTGGCTATAAATCTTTACAACCAAAAGAGGGTTCAACAAATTATTACATTTACCTACAAAGTGCCAACAAATAGCTAACGGATTTAAACACGATTTTCATCAACAATATACTCAATTAATAACTTCACTGATTACTTGAGAGCCTTATGTTTACTCATAAAACTAGCTTACATAAATTAACACTATTATCTGGAATAATTGCCGGTTCAATAACTACGACTCCAACTTACGCTTTTACTCCTGAAATTAGTATTGAAGAAAATTTAAAAGATAGAAGCACTGAGGTTATTACGGTTGAAGGGAGAAGAAACCAAGCTTTAACAGAGCTAACGCCTGAAACTGAAAAACTACTTAGCATCGCAGGCCTTGATCACGATCCGCTAAGTGCCGTTTATTCAATGCCTGGGGTTGTCTACGCGGGTGGCGATGACGGTGGAGCCCCCGCAATTAGAGGCTCATCTCCAGACGATAACGCTTTTTATATTGATAACTTACCCTCAGGTTATATTTTTCATTTATTTGGCGACAGTATTTTTAACGAAAATGTTGTACGAGACTTCAGGCTAGAACCTGCTGCTTTTGGTAGTCATTATGGTAATGTAACAGGTGGTGTATTTGATGTAAAACTCCGTGATCCACGTAATCAAGATATATCAACAACCTTAGATATGAGTTTACTCAAAGCCAGCGCAATGATCGAAGGAGGTATTGCTGATGATCATGCTTTTTATCTAGCTTATCGCAGAAGTTTAATTCATTTGCTCCTCCCAGAAGGTGAAGAAGACGAAGGTTACACCATATTTAAAGCACCAATGAGTGATGATTATCAAGGGAAATACCAATGGCTAATTGGTGACAAACACAAACTAACATTTACCATAACAGGCGCAAGTGATGTAGGGGGGATTAATATATCCGCGGCTTCTGAAGCTGGCCGAGTTGACCCTGATTCAATTGGCGACTTAAAAATAAAAACTCAGTTTGATAGTCAAAGTGCTTCGTGGCAATACTATGGCGACAATCAAAAAATAATGCATTTTACTGTTGGCCATACCACCGAAAAAGAAAAGCAATCCTTTGGCCAAGGTCAATTTATTAATATTGATTCTGAAATTTACAATGCTAGATTTCTTTATCAAATTGACTGGTTTGAATCACATAAATTGATTACAGGCGTCGATTTTAAACAAGAAGATACCGAATACTCTTACGATGCTATCCCTTATTACTGCACAGATCATGACAACGATTGCGAAAGCCGAAAAGGTGATCGCATTCAAGATACTGACGCATTAACTAACAAAAATATAGCGGCATATATACATGACCAATGGACAATCACCGACAGCTTAATGTTAGATATAGGCTTACGAGCTGAGCATGACGACTACACCGACCAAAAGTTTATACACCCAAGAGTTGCGCTACATTGGTATGCTACTAATAACTTAACTGTTAACACGAAAGTGGGCACCTATAGTCGTTTTCCAGACATAGACACGGCATTACGCAAAATAGGTAACCCCCAAATAAAATCACCTAAAGCGACACATTACGCTTTAGGGTTTGAATACAACTTAAACGGCATTTGGCAAACCTCTTTAGACATATACTACAAAGACTTAAAAGACATGGCTCGTTCAACCAACGAAGGTGAAATCAACGAAGCCCTTCATTACACAAGTGACTTATCAGGCAGTGCTAAAGGTATAGAGTGGGTTGTAAAGCGTGAAAAACAAAATGGCTGGTATGGCTGGGCATCTATCAGCTGGTCGAAAAGTGATAGAACCGATGACATTACCGATATTACCACCGAATACTACTTAGACACCCCTCTACTGGCTAACTTAGTGGCTAACTATGAGCTAAACGAACGTTGGGATTTTGGCGTAAAATTAAGTATTAGAAGTGGTCAAAAGTACACCCCCATTATAGGGTTATACGAAAACCCCGACTATAACGGACATTATTTACCACAATACGGTGAGCTCAATTCAAAAACACTACCCGTATACCATCGTTTAGACTTACAAGCTAATTACAAAACTACCTACTTTGGCAATAAAGCTGAGTGGAGCTTTGCTATGCTAAACGCGCTAGGCAGCGATAATATATCAGGTTATTACTACGCGCCCGACGGCACAGAAACATTAGCCGACTATACAATAGAAGGTGAAAAAGGCATGGAAATGTTTCCATCAATTGGCTTAAAAATGCAGTTTTAACACGTAATATTCAACAAAAACTGTAAATTTATAGCTTTTATTGTTCTATTTCTTACAATTTTTAAACACTTTAACAAAAGGTCTTACCTGCACAATGTTTGTTACATTTGCTAACATAGGGGGAAAAGTAAAACAAAAAAGATAAACATGAAACTCACTCAAAATTTGTTGTATAAAATAAAACTCACTTTAGGTAAAACTCTGCTAGTTGCATTGTTTTTTTTACCTCAGTTAAGTTTTGCCGTTGAACAACAACTCGATAAAGAAACAACCTTGTTTAACCAAACGTTTAGTTGGCAAGTTATGATGGGAATTTCTGTTTATTCAGGTCATAGCCCATTAAAAGATGTTAAACAAGAAGATATAGTTGATTATCTATCCTTGTCTTTAATGATAGATCTTTATTACAAAGGTTTTTTTATTCAATCAAACCATCGTCGTTCAGTTGCTATAACGCAAGGTGCTGAAGTGGGGTATCAGTTACATGTAGATAACGACTGGGCCGTAGATATTTTAGCTAAAACATACATTTCAGGTTACGACCCTGAGCTTTTAATTGAAAAGAAAGATGAAAATATACCTACGTTAGAAGGATTAAAAGAAAGAGAAATAGGTGATGCAATAGCACTACGTTACTCACGTTTTAATGACGATGCTATTTTCTCAATAGACTTTGCCAATCTTACCTATTGGAGTAAAGCAAATGGCTGGTTAATTGACGTATATTACAACGAAGTGTTTTTTTATAAAAATTGGGATATTTATATTGGTGGTGGCGTTACCTATTATTCAAATCAGGTAATGGACTATTATTACGGCGTTAAAGCAGAAGACGTTACAGACGCCAGATCTTTTTACGATCCTAACACCGGTTATAAAGGTACATTTGAAGTTTACGCCCAATACCCAATTTCGAAAAAATGGTCATTTAGTGCGGGGGTAACACAAACTTATTACTCTAATACTATTGGTAAAAGCCCATTGATTGATAGGCAAAATATTACTCAATTTCTGCTTGGGGTAATATATGTATTCTAAGTTAAGCAATGGAGCTGCTTTTCCGCCAATTATATTAATAATGTGTTTATTGCCCAAAGTAAGTTTTGCGCAACAGCAACAAAATGTAGTTTTTCAAATAAAGCCCGCTATGTGTGTTGCTTTAAACCAAGGCAGAACCTGTTATGCGCAAGTAAAAATACAGTGGAGTACATTACATAATGACAACTTTTGTATTGTACAAAAACAATCAACACAACCTCAAAAAAACATAAAGTGTTGGAAGAATAGCAAAGGTAATTCATATTCATTTGAATTTGAATCAAGTGAGTCCCTCACTTACCAACTAATAAATAACAATAATGAACCACTTGCAGAAGCAACAGTAGACGTAAGCTGGGTTCATAAAAAGTCACCTCGTAAACGCAGATGGCGATTGTTTTAGGAGTACATAATGACTACACAAAATAACATATTGCTGGTCGAAGACGACATAACCTTAGCCAATTGGGTCTCAGAATATTTAGTAGAACAAGGTTTTCATGTTCAACATGTTGACCGCGGCGACTTAGTCATGAACGAACTAAAAAACTACAACGCCGACATTGTGTTATTAGACGTTATGCTGCCCGGATTAAACGGTATTGAAGTCTGTCGTTTAATTCGCGAAAACTCACAAATCCCTATTATTATGTTAACGGCACGTGCCGACGAATTTGATGAAGTTATCGGCTTAGAAGCAGGCGCAAACGACTATGTTATTAAACCTGTAAGGCCGCGCGCCCTACTTGCACGTATTACCAGTGCATTAAAAAACAGTCATGCACCTATTCAGCAAACCAATGAAATACAGCACGGCTGCTTACTCATTAACGAAGATGCAAAACGAGTTATCTATCAAGGTAAAGAAATTGAATTATCCACCAGTTTATTTTCATTTTTGTTATTTTTAGCGGCTAATGCTGGGCAAGTAGTTGATAGGGATTCAGTATTTAAAGCACTAAAAGGTAGAGAATACGACGGACAAGATCGCCGTTTCGACGTTATGCTCTCAACCCTACGTAAACTCTTTAATGACGATCCTCAAAAGCCTAAAAAATTTAAAACCGTATGGGGAAAAGGCTACTTATTTGTATCTGACGCTTGGACCGAAGAAAATTAATGAGACGTTTATACATCAGCATTGTTTTTGCAGTGCTTGGCTCGTTATTTATTATTAGCTGGGGCCTAGACGCTCTGGTTGAAGAACACGCAGATTATGAAGACAGCAGCGACATTGTTCTTTATAAAAAACTGATCGAAGGTATAAGTCAGCAGCTTAATCTAATACCTCACAACCAACTATCTAATGAAGTTAAAAAATTTAGTCAATATTACCAAATAGATATTTCTTTAGAACAAGCAAGTAACGTAGCTTTACCTGAGTCTTTATCAGTACAGCTATCACAAACGGGCGGTTTATTATTGGCATCAGAAAGTAACCCCTATTTATTAAGAAAGCTAAACGCACACCCCGATGCATTAATTGAAATTCATCTACCTACCGATCCAATAGAGAGCCAAAACGTAGATATTATTCTTACCTCTATTTTATATTTAGGTGTATGTAGCATTATTATTTTATGGTTATTTCCATTAACTCGTCGGCTATTTATTCTTACTTCTGTGGCGGAGAAAATAGGTGAAGGTAACTTAGAACTTCGCGTATCTTCTAGTAAATATTCTTACATTCGCTCCTTTGAAAATAGCTTTAATCAAATGGCAGCAAAAATAGAAAAACTCGTGAACGACAACCAAATACTTGCCCGCAGTTTATCTCACGACATAAGAACCCCAATGTCGTGTTTACGTTTTGGCGTAGAAGCTGCGCTAGATGCGAAAAGTCTTGAGAAAAAAGACATTTACATCAACCGTATGGAAGCTGAACTCACGCGAATGGAAGACATGACCTCAGCGTTTTTGGAATATGCGGGCATGGAACGAAAAGCGTTTAATCTCAAAAAAGAAACAGTTGATATTAACGATTTTTTACAAAACGTAACCGACGAACTGCAATCACTGGCTCAGCAATATAACATTGCATTAATTTATCATAAAACCTCAAAACCCATAACCGCCTTAATTGACGAATACTGGTGCCAACGAGCCATACAAAACTTAGTAGGCAATGCAGTTCAGTACGCGTCTAAAAGTGTTTATATAAACATTACGAGTAACTCAAATTTACTCACTATTAATATAGAAGACGACGGTAAAGGTATACCTGAAAACAAACTCGATGTTATATTTGATCCTTTCGTAAAACTTGATACCAATCGGTCAAGAGAAAATGGTCACTTTGGATTAGGTTTAGCTATTTGTGCGAAAGTTATGGATTGGCATCAAGGTAAAATTGTAGCTAAAAATTCAACACAGTACGGAGGCGCTAGTTTTAGCTTATCGTTTCCATTAAAAAAATAATTATACGTAGAGCTTATGTCAAATACACACGAACACCTCAATAACAACAAGCTAAGCAACAGCATTAAAAATACACTAGCAAACATACTGCCTTTATATAATTGTTCATTAAATGCCAGCAAAATCACTCGTATTGGTAATGGTTTAATTAACGATACTTATTTAGTTGAATCATCAGAAGCTCGTTTTGTATTACAACGCATTAATACCCATGTATTTCCAAAACCTCAATCTATCGTTGAAAACGCCGAATTAATTCATCAGCATTTACAGCAAAAAATACAAAATAAATCTTATCCATTTAGTAGTGTTGGACACCTTAAAAACATTCATCAAAGCGGACTTACTTGTTATGAAAATAGCGTTCACAACACAGATAATAACGGCGATAAAAAAGAATACTGGCGCGCACTTGATTACATTCCCAACTCAGTCACTATTGAAGCGATTGAAACTACACAGCAAGCTGAACTTATGGCCAATGCTTTCGCTCAATTTACGAGAACGCTAAGTGATTTAGACGCACGAAAACTTAACGAAACCATTCCAAATTTTCATCATATTAATACTCGACTGCAACAACTAAGCACAGCATTGAATGCATGTTCTAATAGTAATTCAGATAAAAATAAAGCGCAGAGAATACAAGAAAGCCAAACGTTAATTTCTTTTATTGAACATCAAAAAACATTTGTAAAGCAAGTAAATGAACTGAGTACTCACTTACCTTTAAGGGTTACTCATAACGACACAAAAATTAACAACTTGCTATTTTCACATCTTACTCAGCAACCCATAGCGATAATTGATTTAGACACCTGTATGCCCGGTTTTTTAATGAATGACTTTGGTGACTTAGTACGAACATGCTGCCCTAACATTGATGAGAACAGCACTGATTTACATAGTATGACTATTCGAATGGATATATTTAAAGCCATTGCACGCGGCTATCTTACCGCATTTAACAATAATCTTTCTAAACACGAAAAAGAAAGCTTAGTGGTTGGCTCGCAGCTCATCCCTTTTATGTTGGGTATACGATTTTTAACTGACCATATAAACGGTAATATTTACTTTCAAACAGAATATACTAAACAAAATTTAGATCGTGCTAAAAACCAATTTCATCTCTTTGCACTGTTGCAGGAGAAACATAACGAGTTGCTTGAAATAGTGAATGCTATGTAAGGTTATTTGTTATCACACAAATAGCCCTGTCTCCTTCTTCTTTTAAATCAGCTTATTTAAGCTTTTTACTAAAACAAAGTGATCCCTAATATAAAACAATGCGTATAACACAACAGAGCCTAAACTTTATTTGCTGTTAAGTGTTATATTATGAATACACCTTGGAACTATAACTCAGCGCCAGCTGAAATCATTTTAAGAAATTCAACAATGGATCCTGATGAACAACAGCAATTAAAAGGCTGGCTATACGATATAGCTACCGATAGAGATAAAGCAGCATTTACTGCCTTATTCTCTTGGTTTGCGCCCAAAATAATTAGATTTGGCATACAAAAACTGAATACCGAAAGTGCAGCCAACGAGCTTTTACAAGAAACCATGAGTAATATTTGGCGAAAAGCCCACCTTTTTGATGGCGATAAAGGTCAAGCAACCACTTGGGTTTACAGCATAATGCGTAACTTATCGTTTGATATGTTAAGAAAAGTCAGATCAAACCGAGAAGACACACTCAGTGATGATATATGGCCAATAGCAGAAGCTGAACTTATAGAAGATAACGTTTTTGATGATCACCTTATGAGCACGCATATTCTTAAGCACATCAATACACTGCCTGAAGCACAAAAAGAAATTGTGAATGGTTTATATTTTCAAGACTTATCACAAGAACAATTGGCAACTAAACTCGCCATTCCGCTAGGAACCGTAAAATCGAGATTACGACTCGCTTTAGTTAAACTGAAACAACAAATAGGAGAATCGAAATGATCACTCATCATCCAAAACACGAACTCCTTAGTGCGTTTGTGGAAGGAGAGTTACCTGCTTCATTAAGTGCCGCAATTGCTGTGCATGCCGAAATGTGTGAGATTTGTGCGAAAAACATTCAGCACCTTACAGAAGAGTCTGCCGCTAACTTTTTTTCACCCGACGTTAAAACTTACAATAGTTATTCAGATAAGCCTGCTAGTAATACAGCAGCTACAGATGAGCTAAGTTATGAATTTATGATTGATTCTATCACTGAAGATGAATCAATTGCCGAACTCGTTGTGCAAGAACCTCTAGAAATTGAAATTAAAGGTTCTACTTATCAGTTACCTACCGCCCTTCGATCTATGTCGATGATGGGCTGGCAAAAAATGGGTAAATTAAGCCGAGCACGACTAAACTTAAATGAAGGTGCGTTACATTCAAGCTTATTGCATATAGACAAAGACGGTGGAGTGCCTTCGCACACCCACAAAGGATTTGAACTAACCCTATTGCTTGAAGGTAGTTTTGAAGATGAAATGGGCACTTACGTTAAAGGTGACTTTATTTGGTTAACCGATAAAAACACCCATACACCACATACAACAGAAGGCTGCTTATGCTACACCGTAGCTGATGATGCGTTACAGTTTATCCAAGGCTTAAGTAAATTATTAAATCCTATTGGCGCCTTTATTTATTAAAGGCTTAATATTAAGTTTTTCACATTCGTTTTTGTACAAGGAGCACCATGAAAAAAACCCTTAATAAACCTGTAATAGGTATGAGTGCTTGCGTGCATGGTGAACCTGTTCGCTATGATACAGGCCATAAAAAGTCTGACTTTTGCATGAACGAATTAAGCAAACATGTTGATTTCAAAACGTACTGTCCTGAAGTTGCTATTGGCTTACCTATTCCTCGTCCCACTATTCGACAAATCATAAAAGACGACATCATTACCGTTAGTCAACCAGACGGTTCAGGCGATGTAACAAAAGCCTTAACTGAATACGGACAAAAAACAGCAAAAACTTTTGACTCGCTTAGTGGCTTTATTTTCTGCCAAAAAAGCCCAAGCTGCGGTATGGAACGTGTAAAAATTTGGTATGACCATGGCAAAGGCTGCAAACACGATGGTGTAGGTTTTTTCGCCAGAGAAGTCATGAAAGCCAATCCATTACTACCTTGTGAAGAAAACGGCCGTTTAAACGACATGCCATTGCGTGAAAATTTTATCATTCGTATTTTTACTTATCGTCATTGGCAAGATCTTATTGCTTCAGGCCTTACAAAACACAAATTGATAAAATTTCATAGCGAACATAAATATCTTGTAATGAGCCATCACATAGATAGCTACAAAGCATTAGGGCAACTTTTAGCGAGAGCTGATTTACCGTTAGAAGAACAAGCCGATTTGTATATTGCAGGATTAATGACCGCACTCAAAAAACTGTCGAATAGAAGAAGCCATACGAATACGTTAATGCATTTACAAGGCTACTTTAAAAAGTATTTAGACAAATCTCAAAAAGAAGAATTGGTTGAAAAAATACACCAATATCGAGAAGGGATTTTACCTTTGTTAGTACCACTTACCTTAATTAATCATTATTTAAGAGAGCACACAGAGGAGTATTTATCTGCACAAGTGTATTTATCTCCCTATCCAGATGATTTAAAACTTAGGTACGGGTTTTAGCATTTTTAAGCGAGTATAATAAGTACACGCTAATATCAATAACCCATTATTTTAAATTCAAAATAATGGGTTTAATTGTATAACAAGAGAGTAATAAATAGGCTTTAGCAATTAACCTTGAGATAACGCTGAAACGGTATCCGATATATTTGCCGCCCCACTCTTAATTTCTTCCATAACATCTGCGACTTCAGATATTTGTACCTTTCCTTTTTCAACAAAGTCTGACACAGAACTCATACCTTCTTGAACACTTACAGTAATGGATTGATTATTAAGAACCACCGTTTCAATTTCACTTGTTGATTGGCTCGTACGTGAAGCTAATTGGCGTACTTCGTCAGCCACCACTGCAAAACCTCTTCCTTGTTCTCCAGCTCTTGCGGCTTCAATTGCAGCATTAAGGGCGAGTAAATTAGTTTGGTCAGCAATACTTTTAATTGTTAATACGATAGCCTGTATGTTCTCAGATTGTTCGCTAAGTTTAGCAATTTGTTCTGAAGTAATTTTAGCTTTTTCAGAAATTTCATTCGACAATGTGACCGATGAATCAAGCAACTCTGCAGCGTGCTCTGTTATTTTAACTGTTTCAAGTGATATGTTATGAGCCATATTTGATGCATTACGAACTGCGTATTCTTTTTCGACATTAGCCGTAATATTATGGGCAAATTTAATAACCTTAATCACATGTCCATTACTATCAATTATGGGGTTATATGTAGCTTCAAGCCAAATAGGCGTATCATATTTATCTTTTCGTAAGAATTGACCGCTTTTAAACTCGCCTTGCTGTAAATCATTCCAAAAATTAGGGTTTTTCTCATAAAACTCGCTTTCGCAAAACATTTTATGATGCTTCCCTTTAATTTCGCTTAAGTCATACCTAACAGCATCGGTAAAGTTTTTATTCGCTTTTAGGATATGCCCTTCAGGTGTAAATTCAATAATAGCTTGTGATTTATCTAAAGAATCGAGTATTTGTTCTGTCGCTAGGGCAGCTAACTTTTCTTTAGTTACATCGGCGGCAATTTTCATTATTTTTACAACGTTATTGTCAACTATAACGGGGAAGTATGTTGCTTCTAACCACAAAACTTCACCTTGTTTATTGCGTCGTTCAAAAGTCCCTTTATTTGAAATGCCTGCGCGTAAGTTTTCCCAAAAAATTTTATATGCCTTGCTCGCTACATAGTTAGATTCACACATAACTGAATGATGCGCCCCAACAACTTCATTTTTTTTATACCCGGCTATATTAAGAAAAAGTTCGTTTGCATCAAGAATATTACCTTCAGGTGAAAACTCAATAGTAGCAACTCCACTCTTTATAGCATCAATAGTCGATTGAACTTCAACTAGCTGAGCTTTACAGTTTTTTAATTCTTCTTTAGTTTTTTGATTAAACATATGAACTCGTTTATTACATTAGTTATTTGATTAAAAATATCCATATAGCTTAACCACTTAAAATAAGAACAAAACAATAAGAAATACACACTGATCTTATTGTTAAATTACTACGTATTACATGAAATAGAGGAATTAAAAATAAACTTAAGTAAATGGCCCTCTAAATGTAAACACAATGTTAACACGCTCTGATATAGTAATAAATATAACAAAATATTTTCTTACTCTTCACCGCGTTTTAGGCAATAAATATCAATAATAAAAATGGATTAGCCCAAATTATATCTATCATATTATTAAGTTAGGTACACTATTAATGAATGTTATTTGGTTTAGAAAAGATTTACGTATTTACGACAACCCAGCCCTTACACAAGCTATGAATGAAGCCCCTTGTAAGGCTATATATATTTCAACGCCGTTGCAGTGGCAAGAGCATGATATGGCTCCAATTCAAGCGGACTTGATTGAGCGTCATCTCAATTTATTAGCAGAACAATTAGCTGAATTAGGTATAACCTTAGATCATATTGAATCTACTGATTACAACGACCAAATATCACAGTTATTAAATTATTGTGAAGCACACAATATTGACAATATATATGCCAACAGCGAAGTTGAAATAAACGAACAAAACAGAGATAACAAACTACAACAAGTTATTAGTAGCACAACTCTATCGTTACATCTTTTTGAAGCTGACGTCATTGTAGAAAAAGGCAAAGTACTTAACGGTGATAAAGCCATGTACAAAGTGTTTACTCCTTTTAAAAACAACTGGGCTGATCAATTAGCTAAATATTCTTTTACGATGAGCTATCCACCCAAAGTTACGAATACCGCGACCAAGTCGCCAAAGGTTACGCCTGCGAAAATAACATTAAATACTCCTAAGGTTTGTTCAAAGAAATGGCCGTTAGTGTCTGAAGTGTTGGATCAGGTTATCCCTAATTTTATTGAAAATAAACATGACGAATACAAAGAATACCGTGACTTTCCAGCGTTAAAAGGTACTTCTGGGCTATCGCCTTATTTAGCGATTGGAGCCATTAGCGCTAAAGCCTTACTTTTTAACGTATTACAAAAACATCCTCATTTATTAGAAAATCCAAAAGCAGATAATTTTTGTTGGGTAAATGAACTTGCATGGCGCGATTTTTATAAGCACTTACTGTTTCATTTTCCACAATTGTGTAAGCATAAAAACTTTCAAACTAAGTACGACCACTTATTATGGCGCAATACTCCACAACACTTTCAAGCGTGGTGTGAAGGACGCACAGGTTATCCGTTAGTTGATGCTGCAATGAAACAATTAGTGACCACAGGTTGGATGCACAATCGATTACGTATGGTGGTTGCCAGCTTTTTAACAAAGCATTTATTAATTGATTGGCGTTTGGGCGAAAGGTTTTTTATGCAAAACTTAATAGACGGCGACTTTTCAGCAAATAATGGCGGCTGGCAATGGGCGGCTAGCACAGGTTGCGATGCCCAACCCTATTTCAGAATATTTAACCCCATTAGGCAAAGCGAACGCTTTGATCCTGATGGCAGTTTTATTAAAAAATATATACCTGAGTTGAGTGATGTACCTACAAAGCATATACATTTTCCTCATAAGTATCTGGCAAATATTAATAAAACAGAAATTTATCCAGAAGCGATTGTTGATCATAAAACAGCAAGGTTAGACGCTTTAGATTTTTATAAACCTTAAATTAAAATATCAATCTACTCATTAGCTTCAGCCCAAGTTAATAATTGAGTCGGTATAAAGAAGGTAAATAAATAATTTATTTACCTTCTTTATCAAACCTAACTATAAACTAAGCCTCAGGTCTCCATGGTTGCTTGCCATCTTTTGCTTGTAAAAAGCGAGCGTCCGTTTCTTTATACCAATTATGTAACTTAGTGCGTAGCTCGTTAACCTTTTCAGGATATTCAGTGGCTAAATCATGCTGCTCTTCAATATCTTTCCTCAAGTTATATAAATGAACGACACCGTTTTCAAAACGTTCAATAAGCTTCCAATCACCTAAACGGACTGCAGCTCCAGGAAATCCACCTTGGTTAGAATAATGCGGATAATGAAAATACATAGCCCGATCACTTAATTCATTATATGAAGCCTTGCCCATTAACATTTTAGACAAATCACGCCCATCAATATGCTGTTGTGGCTTTAATGGTAAACCTGCTGCGGCTAATAAGGTAGGGTATAAATCGTTTGAAATAACAGGCGTTGCAACAAGTTGCCCTTGATTCGGCATATTCGGAATTTTAACAATAAAAGGTACGCGAATACCTCCTTCATATAACCAACCTTTACCGCCTCGTAAAGGTAAGTTTGACGTTGGTGCACCTTCTGCAGTTGATAAACCACCATTGTCAGAAGTAAAAACAACAATTGTATTTTTGTCTAACCCTGAAGCTTTTAACTTATTTAACAAACGTCCTACTTGGGTATCCATTTGATTAACCATAGCGGCGTAAGTAGAATGATTTTGTTTTACACGTATATTTCTAGCTTCATCTATAGGCCATACTTGCTCACCTTCAATAAAAGAATTTTCAAGGTTAGCCTCATCACGTTTAGCGTTATATTTTTGAACATCTTCTTCAGGCGCTTGCAACGGTGTATGTACAGTATAAAAAGCTAACATCATGAAGAATGGATCACTTTTTTTACTATATCCGTCAACTAAATTGATGGCCTCATCCGTTAATCGCTGAGTTAGGTATTCACCTTTAGGGCCATCAGATAAACGAGGATTTTTATAAGGAGAAAAATAGCCTGCGGGAGGATGACCATTCATAGTGCCACCAATGTTGACATCAAATCCTTGATGCTCAGGCCAAAAGCTTTCGTCTTCACCTAAATGCCACTTACCTAAAAATGCGGTTGAATAACCTTGCTCTTTAAAAGCTTCGGCAATTGTTGTTTCTTTATGAGGCAAAACACGTTCAAAATCTGCTGCATTAAAATGCCCAGAGCGCGATGGTTTGTTTTTATGAGGAAACCAGTCTGTCGCTTGACCTCGTGTTGGGTGTTTACCTGTTAATAAGGCAAAACGAGATGGACTGCAAACAGGATTAGCTGCGTAACCATCCGTAAATTGAATACCTTGAGAAGCAAGCGTATCGATATTAGGCGTTTGATAGAAACTGTCTTTATTGTATGCCCCGATATCAGAATAACCTAAATCATCAACAACGATATAAACCACATTCGGCTTTGTACTGACTTCTTGAACAGAAGTGTTATTTACTTCATCCATATTACTGCAACTACTTAATAACGTTAAAGTAAAGCCCGCCAGCAAGAAAGTCTTTTTATTAATATTCATTATAAACCTCATATTTTGTAGTACTCCCCCTACATTTATTCGATTTAATATATACCCCAACATAAAGTAGAAGACCACAATTTGTAAGTTTAACGCCGATTATTTTGCATATAAAACCGAATATCTCATACCTTAAAAATATTCATTTATATAACATGATAAAAATAAGAATAAATAAGGATCCCTATGAAAATAATAAATTTATGTCTACTCATCCTACTTTGCTCAAGCCAAGCTAATGCTGAATCGTGGCAAAGTTTATTTAATGGTAAAAACTTTAGTGGCTGGCATTGGCAAAAATATGGTGGTGACGCTAATTACAAAATTAAAAACGGTGCTATTGTGGGTATTAATGGTCCTCGACATAACACCTTTTTAGCCACCACAAAAACCTATGCTAATTTTGAATTAACCTTTGAGGTATTTTTACCCAACAAATTAAATTCAGGCGTACAAATACGTTCGCACATAAAAGATAAATTAGATGAAAATAAATTGTTTGAAACCCATCTATATGGCCCGCAAGTAGAAATAGAGCAATCTCCCGGCCAATCAGGTTATATTTATGGTGAAAAAATAAATACTGGTTGGTTAACACCAGAAGCTAAAAACAACAGTCATTCATTTTTTAAAAACAACGATTGGAATACTTACAAAATAATCGCCGATGGCCCTCGCATACGAACATGGGTTAACGGCCAACTAGTTAGCGACTATAGTGACGAAAAGCTTTATGCACAACATTATGAAGGTACTATAGGTTTACAGGTTCATGCGACTAAACAAGATACAGGCACTCTGCAAGTACAATGGCGTAATTTAAAAATAAAAGAATTACCATCTACTAAAAATGTTTGGAAAAGTATATTCAATGGTTATAGCTACGCGGGTTGGCTCCCTAAAGTTGCTGGTTACGAATTAGGAGAAAACCCGGGGAATATATTTTCCATTAAAGATGGAGCCATGCATTTAGATCATAAAGCCTTTTTTGCTCATGAAGGTCGCTTTGCTCATTTATTCTATAAAAAACCTTATTCTAATTACCGTTTAAAGTTTAAATACAGATTTTTAGATCACTTAGTGGCTAATGCACCTAAATACGCTTACCGAAATAGTGGCTTAATGTTTCATAGCGAAAATCCAACATCGGTAGCTAAATATCAAGCATTTCCTATCAGTGTTGAAGCACAATTCCTAGGTTCAGATAAGCACAAAAAGCAATCTACTGGCAATGTATGTACTCCGGGTACCGATATATCACAAAACGGTAAGAAGGTAGAAAGCCATTGCGTAAAATCAAACTCAGCTTATTACTTGGATGATAAATGGGTAGAAATGGAGATAAAAGTATCTTCCGACAAAGAAGTTATTCAATACATTGAAGGTAAAGAGGTATTACGTTATCAGTCGCTACAACTAGATGATGGTACACCGCTTACATCAGGCTGGATTGCCTTACAAGCAGAAGGACATGAACTAGAAATAAAAGATGTTCAATTAATGGAGCTATAAAAAATGGCTACAAGTTCAAAATAGTCCTCTATACCCGTTATCATTCAAGACGCAGGTTTCAGTGGGAACTAAAAAAAATTTAGGCACAGATTTTACGATCCAAACAAAATATAAGGTCTACATTCATGTATGCAAGGCATTAAGTTTACGTCATGGTTATTCTCGGTAACTGCTCCTGCATTACCCTAATGCCCTACATCATGCAGGAAACCTGACTAAAGTTAATAAGCCCCATAAATTATTTTTAGACCCATAGTAGAAGCGCTTGAGCACTCTGAAATAGTCTCTTGATTGGTAACGGGTATATTCTGAGCGAGTAAAAACATATTGCCAAGGATGGCACATTTACTAACATTTTAGTGACTATAATCACTCCACCTTTCCTCTTTCAATACATCTCTTATCATTTATCTCTATAAAAACACTAGCAATAGCTATACTTTATCTTATTTTTTTAAATAAAAAGCATTTTATCAACAACATTATGATCCAAACAAAGAATCGCTGCGTATTTAACTAGTATGGTTATTGTTGAAATTAAGAATTAAAAGGTATTTATGAGTGATATAACTGAAAACTTACTAAATGATATAAACACACCCGATTGGTTGGTTCAATTT
This sequence comes from Pseudocolwellia agarivorans, assembly GCF_002000085.1. GTDB lineage: Bacteria > Pseudomonadota > Gammaproteobacteria > Enterobacterales > Alteromonadaceae > Pseudocolwellia > Pseudocolwellia agarivorans. Next base: position 10,714 of record NZ_MUZU01000004.1, on the reverse strand, counting down.
CAGGCGGTATATCAAAACTTATCTAAAGATGATCTTAATGCTTTAACCTTGGTTTATCATGAAAATATTGTGTTTGAAGATCCACTACACAAAGTTGAAGGATTGCACAACCTGCTTGCTTATTTCGAAAACTTATACACCCATGTAATTAGTTGTACCTTCGAAATTAACCACTTTATTCATACCTTTGATGAAGCAGCTATTTATTGGGAAATGCATTATCAACACCCTAAGCTCAAATCAGGTAAAACTATTTCAGTCATGGGGCATTCCCATTTAAAAACCCTAGATAACAAAATAATTTATCATAGAGACTACCTAGATGCCGGTGCAATGTTATATGAAAACATTCCATTTTTAGGTGGTGTTATTGGCTTCTTAAAGAAAAGAATAAACAAATGAAAACAATACTGATCACAGGAGCATCTTCCGGCATTGGTGCTGCAACTGCCCTACTTTATGCACAAAATGGGTTTACTGTTTTTGCTGGAGGACGTAATCAACAGCGATTAAATGAGCTTTCAGTACAACATGAAAATATAACAACCTTTTCTTGTGACTTAACCAATAAAGAAAACATAAAAAATATTACAATAGCATTTCCACCTTTAGACATATTATTACTAAATGCAGGTGGCTGTGAATATATAGATGATGCTGTAAATTTTGATGGTGACTTATTTGCCCGCGTTATAACAGACAATCTTATTTCAATAGGTTATTGCTTAGATGTTTGGTTAAAACTGATAAAACCCAACGGACAACTTGCAATAACTAGTTCATGTGCAAGTTTTTTACCTTTACCGCGAGCTGAAGCTTACGGCGCCTCAAAAGCAGCTTTGAACTATTTAGCTAAAACATTAGCTATTGATTTAACCCCACAAAAAATAAATGTCAGTGTTATAAACCCTGGATTTGTTGAAACGCAGTTAACCAATAAAAATACCTTTAGCATGCCTTGCATTATTACTTCTGATTCGGCGGCTCAATATATTTTCAAAGGGTTGTCTCGTAAAAAAACAGAGATAAATTTCCCTAAACGCTTTACATACTCATTAAAATTACTTGCTTTGTTACCATTTTTTATATGGAAATTCCTTGCAAATAAAATGGTAAAAGGACAATAACACCATGAAAAATATAGCTATTATTGGTTCTGGCATATCAGGTTTAACCTGTGCTTATTTACTTAATAGAAAACACAAAGTTACCGTGTTTGAAAAAAACGATTATATCGGCGGACATACGGCCACTAAAGATATTACGCTTAATAATAAATCATACGCTATCGATACTGGGTTTATTGTCTGTAATGATAAAACGTACCCTAATTTTCTTAAATTATTAAAGCAACTCAATGTTACTTTACAACCTACTGAAATGAGCTTTAGTGTATTCAATAAACAGTCAAATTTAGAATACAATGGTCATACGCTAAACAGCCTATTTGCTCAACGCCGCAACATTTTCAGTATTAAATTTTGGCGTTTAATTAAAGCAATTATTCGTTTCAATAAGCGTTGTAAAACACTCTATTTAGAAGACAATATTGATAAAAATGAAACTTTAGGTGATTTTTTAAAACAACATAATTTTTCTGAATACTTTAAACAAAACTATATTTTACCTATGGGAGCAGCCATATGGTCTACCAGCCTAATAGAAATGGAAGCTTTCCCATTACATTTTTTCATCCGCTTTTTTCATAATCATGGTTTATTAAATATTACTGATCGACCGCAATGGTATGTTATTCCTGGTGGCTCTAGAGAATACATTAAACCATTAACGGCATCGTTAGCTGATAACATTAAGCTTAACTGCGATATTAGTCATGTTATTCGTCATAAAGCTAATATTGAAGTTGTATTCAAAAACGGGGATAGCAGCCTATTTGACGAAGTAGTTTTTGCTTGTCATTCCGACCAAGCATTAGCCTTACTACAAACGCCTTCAAAAGCTGAAAGTAATATACTTGGCAACATAATGTATAGTGGAAACGAAGTTGTGTTACATACCGATACTAATCTATTACCTAAACGTAAATTAGCTTGGGCCAGTTGGAATTATTTATTAGATAACACCAGCACTCAAGAACAATTAACTCGCCCTTCATGCGTGACTTACAACATGAATATTTTACAAGGTTTAACGGATACTGACGAAACATTCTGCGTAACACTCAACCAAACAGATAAGATTGACCCAAGTAAAATTATCGACATTTACGTTTACCATCATCCAATTTTCAATCAACAAAGTTTGGATGCTCAATACAGGCGACATGAAATTTGTGGTCATAACCACACTCATTTTGCAGGTGCTTATTGGCGAAATGGATTCCATGAAGATGGTGTAGTTAGTGCTCTAGTTATAGCTAAACGATTTGGTATTGGATTGTAAATATGCGTAAACAGACTATAGAAGATAACCATTTATTTGAAAGCGGTGTATATAAAGGGTTTGTTTCTCATAAGCGGTTATCACCTAAACATCATGAGTTTTCATATCAAATATCTATGTTAGGTATTGTAGTAGACGAACTTGATCAAGTAACAAGTCAACACTCGTTGTTGGGGACTCAATGGTTTAACCCTGTTCGATTTAATGAAAAAGATTATATAAAAAGTGAACCAGGTACGTTAAAGCAACGTATAGCTAATAAAGTAAGTCGCTTAGGCGGTGAATGGGATGGGCATAAAGTGTTGATGATTGCTCAATGTCGCTGTTTAGGTTTGTATTTTAGCCCAATTAACTTTTATTACTGTTTTGATAAAAATGAACAATGTTTATTTATGTTAGCTGAGGTAAGCAATACCCCTTGGAATGAAAGGCATTATTACCTTGTTAATTTAAACGTAGAGTCAGAATGTAAAACAAAGAATAAATTACAAATAACTAAAAAAGACTTTCATGTTTCTCCCTTTATGGAATTAAACATGAATTATCACTGGCATATAAGTCATCCGTCAGAAAAAATATTAGTTAATATTCAAAACCTTACACCTGACAACAGTGAAAAAGTATTCGAGGTAAATATGAAACTAACCAAGCAGCCTCTTAAATCACTCACACTAATAAAATCATGGTTATGCTTACCTTTTACTATAGTAAAGGTTGTAACGTTAATTTATTGGCAGGCTCTACAGCTATTTATTAAAAAAATACCTATTGTAGACAAAGAAAAGCACTAATTTGAGGTAATTATGGAACAAACAAATCATTTAATACTAAATAAAAAACTCACTTGGTTTGAACAAAAATGCAGAGCACTTGTTTTAAATACCCTCAATAAGATGAAAGATGCTTGCATTGAAATACATGAAAACACCTACAGTGAAATTTGCGGCGACCCAAAAGCTTCATTAAAAGCACACATGCATATTCATGATGCTTCAATTTATACCGATATTATTAAAGGTGGCAGCATTGCAGCTGCTGAAGGCTATTTATCACAAAAATGGACATCAACAGACTTAACGCAATTAGTGCGTGTTTTAGCTCGTAATCAAAAAGCGCTTGATAGTGTTGAAAATCAAAGTAGCTGGCTAAACACACTACAAAATAAACTACTTAATTTTAAAAACGCCAATACACTCGGTGGTTCAAAGAAAAACATTCTTGCTCATTACGATTTAGGTAATGATCTTTACACACGCTTCCTTGACCCAGAAATGATGTATTCATGCGCACTTTATTCCGATGAACATACCACATTAGATGAAGCACAAAGACTAAAATTAAAAAGTATATGTGACAAATTAAATCTAACCAGTGAAGATCATTTAGTTGAAATAGGTACTGGCTGGGGTGGCTTAGCTATTTATGCCGCTACTCACTATGGCTGTCAGGTAACCACAACAACAATTTCAGATGCACAATTTGACTACGCTCAAGAGCGAGTTAATAAGCTAGGATTAAATGAAAAAATCACTTTATTAAAAAAAGATTATCGCTTACTTGAAGGTCAATACGACAAACTCGTTTCAATAGAAATGATTGAAGCCGTTGGGCATGATTTTATGGGTGAATTTTTTAAACAGTGTAATAGCTTACTCAAACCTAACGGTAAAATGCTTATACAAGCCATAACCATTGCAGATCAACGTTACGATAATTATCGAAAAAACACCGACTTTATTCAAAAATATATATTCCCTGGTGGCTGCTTACCCTCTATAGCTGTAATAAGTGAGCATATAGCACTTTGTACCGACATGATGATAGATAACGTAACGGATATGGGCTTGCATTACGCAAGAACACTAAGTGATTGGCGCAAAAACTTTGATAAAAACTGGGCTGATATTCAACCTTTTGGTTTCGATGATCAATTTAAACGTTTATGGCATTACTATTTTGCTTACTGCGAAGGTGCTTTTATTGAAAGAGTTATAAGCACACATCATATTGTTGCACGCAAACCTGAATATAAAGATGCGAATGATGAGACTATTCTCACTTATTAATTTTATTACCTTTCAGCTTTGTTGGTTTGTATCGGCTACATATCAACAAAGCGGAATATTAATAATCATTTCCTTACTGTGTATTCATTTTGCATTAAGCCCCCAAAAAAAAGCGGACATTAAAGTACTTCCTATTGCTTTAATAGGCATAGCGGTCGATCAGTTATTAATTACAATACAAGTAATACAATTGCCTGAAAATTCTGTGTCACCTTTAGTAATACCCATTTGGTTGATGTTTTTATGGTGCGCTTTTGCTTGGTGTTTAAATCACAGCTTGCAATGGCTAATTAAGTTATCAACAAAGAAAGTAGGAGTTATTGGCGCAATTTTTGGTTCGCTAAGCTATTACGTGGCTTTACAACTAAATGTATTCAACAGTGTTTTATCTCCCTTATATTTTGTACTCGCTATGGCATTTATTTGGGCTTTACTACTACCACTATTTACACATATTCACCGCTATATTTTCAGGTCATAGTCAATTTAGCTGCAAAAGAGATTTATAAACAGGGTAAACAAAATGCGTTATATTTTATTGTTCGTTCTTATTTTTTCTACTACCACGTATGCTAATAAATTAACTGATCATGAGAGAAAAGTGGTGGCTAAGGTTAATACCGACTCTTCATTACTGTCTTCATTAAACAAGATCGGTGAAGGGCAAATGAAAGTACTTTTTTGGAAAGTATACAAAGCTGAATTTTATACATCAGGAAGCGTTTACCAAGAGCAAACCTACCCAAAAGCACTAAAATTAACCTATCAGAGGAATATAGAACAAAAAGAATTTATTGATGCCACAAAAGATCAATGGAATAAGTTAAATGCTCATTTCAACGAAAGAATTATTTCTGAAACCCAAGAAGATAAATGGGTAAAACAACTCAACGGTATTTTTCCTAATATTACAGAAAAAGATGTGATTCTTTTTATTTTAACAGAGCAAAAACAAGCTCATTTTTATCTTAAAACTTTTGATAAAAATAAAAATCAATATAACGAAACCTACCAAGTATTAGGCACAATAGAAGACGCCACTTTTGGTGACTACTTCCTGTCTATATGGTTATCTGAACACACCACAGAGCCAAAATTAAGAAAACAACTTATTGGAAAGTAAACTCTAAATAGGCATAAAATCATTATGGTTATTCATTTTACTTCCCCCTTTACAACCTATTTAAAAAGCGAGATCACCTAATGAATAAATTAATAAAAAGCTCTGTGTTGTTAATAGTGCTGTTCTGTGTAACCTCTTGCTCGTCCCCCAAAATAGAAGACTACAACAACACCACACCTAATCTAGTGTTAGAAGATTTTTTTAATGGCGAATTAGTTGCTTACGGCATGGTGCTTGATCGCAATGGCAAACTCTCTCGCAGATTTACCGTTAAACTTGAAGCTTATTGGGAGAATAACAAAGGCACCATTAATGAATGGTTCATATTCGACGATGGTGAAAAATCAATAAGAACTTGGCAATTAATTAAGCAAGAAAATAACACTTACACTGGCACAGCAAACGATGTGGTAGGTACAGCAAAAGGGCAAACAAATGGCTCGGCACTTTATTGGCAATACGACCTAATAATCACTGTTGATGGGAGCGAATACCAAGTTACCTTAGATGACTGGATGTACTTATTAGATGACAAAAGACTGTTTAATAAAACCGATATTATAAAATATGGTTTAAAAGTAGGAGAAATCATTCTTTACATTGAGCAACTTTAATTGACAACAACGTAAATTTTACATAAGATTTACACAATATTAACACGGAAAAATTTTCTTCGATATAAGATTCAGTGTAGTATTAACGATAATTATCATTATAAAAAATACTTTAGCAGCTAATACATTGATGAAAAAATTTATTGTCTATTTAATTACCAGTTCAGTCTTGCTATTTAGCAGCCTACAAACGACCTATGCGGTAGAAAAAAAAGCATGGGTTTACGTGGTTTCTAATGGTGATAGTCTTTGGAATATAACCTCTAAATTCCTAACAAAAATAGACTATTACACGAAATTACAACAATTAAACAACATAAAATATCCTAAACGAATTCAACCTGGTAGTGTTATTCGTATTCCAATGGAATGGATAAAACATACTCCAGCCTCTGCTAGAATTTCGTTTATACAAGGCGAAAGCCTGCTCCTTAGAGATAACAAATTAATCCCTCTCACAGCCTCAACAACTTTAGTGTTAGGTGATGAAATTCGTACCTCAGACAAAAGTAGCGCCACTGTTGTATTTGCTGACGGTAGCGAAATGGTGTTATTTAAAAACACAATTATTGCTTTCGACCATTTATCGTCTTACGGTAAAACTGGCATGGTGGATACACGTGTAAGTGTTATTCAAGGAAAAGTAGAAACCAACGCAAAGAAAAATAAAGGCCCTGGTTCTCGTTTAGACATTTCGACTCCTTCAGCAATCAGTTCAGTTAGAGGAACCATGTACCGTGTTTCCAACAATCAAAAAAATATATCAACCGTGGAAGTTATTGAAGGAACCGTAGCTGTTGCTGGAGAAAAATCAAACAACTCGATAAAAGTTGCTACCGGCCAAGGTACACGTATAGAAAAAGGAACAGAACCAACTAAACCTGTTCCCCTATTAGCACCTCCTCACATATTAACTACACAAACATTTTTCGAACAAGCACCTGTAATAAAGTGGGATAACATTGAAAAAGCGAAGCGTTATAACATTCAAGTTTCGCCCAAAAAAGATTTTAAACGTATTATTTGGGGCCAAATAACCACAGATACCTTTATCGTTTTACCTAAATTAAATGATGATATGTACTATTATCGTGTTACAGCTATTGATGCATTAGGCATTGAAGGCAAGCCAGCTTATAAAAATTTCACGTTAAATTTATCACCTAGAGCTCCTCAATTAAAAAACATACCTGAGCGTATATTAGGCAATAGCACATTATCTATGCTTAGCTGGGAGAACTCTGTAGACCTTACCGATCGCTATAAAGTAGAAGTAGCAAAAGATGAGAAATTTACCCAACTTGTATTAAATAAAAACATAACGGGCAACCAATTAGCTTTACCTAATAATTTAGCATTCGGTAATTATTATTGGAGAGTGTCTTCAATTGTTGATACTGATAAAGGTCCGGCATCTACGCCATTAATGTTCAACTGGACAACAACAATAGAAACACCTCAGTGTAACGCTGTTGCTTCATCAGGTATTGTTGATATTTCTTGGAAAACGATTAAAAATGATCACACTATAATCGTTGAAACAGCTCAAAATGATCAATTTACTCAAGGTTTAAAAGCCTACCAAATAAGCTCAGAAAAAAATCATATTCAACATACTACAAACGATGAATTATTTGTTAGATGTAAAATAACAGCATCATATAACAATTCCACAATTGAAAGCCCGTGGAGTAAAACTCAACATACAACTCAAATAGATAAAGGCGTAATGTCTCTATTTGGTTTCATTTTATTAATCATATTAATATGAGTTTAACTGTTGGCACTCAAACTCTGAAATCGCCAACAACATGGCGCAACAATAAGTTGCGCGCTGTTATATTTTTATTAGGACTGTTAGTTTTATTTACTAATGAATTTAATAAGTTAGATACACTTATTTATGATTTTTTATTAAGTAACAATCCACCTGTAGTCGAAAAAAATGCCGTTATCATTGCGATTGACGATAAAAGTATTAACGAAATCGGTCGATGGCCTTGGTCTAGAGATGTTCACGCAACATTACTCAATACATTAGAAACGTCCAAAGCAAAAGCAATAGGTTTCGATATACTGTTTACTGAAGCAGATAAAGAACACCCTGTACGTGATACCAACTTTGCTACCGCTATAGAAAAAAACAATAATGTTGTTTTAGCTATAGCACCACTTGCACCACAAAAAAACATTACTTCAGAACTTATACCATTTTCAATACTCGCGGATAAAAGCGCAGCTTTAGGTCATGTAGACTTAGAGGTTGATAGTGATGGTTTTGTTAGATCCTTGTATTTATTTGCTGGTTGGAAAGAGTCAAAATGGCCAAGCTTTTCTTTAGCCCTAGCAAGATTAGCTAAACCTGATAAAACATTTGAAACAACAACACTCACCATAGGTAACTATTGGACGAGACGTCAGCCTATTTTAATTCCCTATACGAGTACCTCAGGCTCCATCCCTATTTATTCTTATATCGATGTTTTAAATAAAAATGTCGATATAAACAACTTTAAGAACAAAGTTATTATTGTTGGATTAACAGCAACAGGACTTAGTGAAAGGTTTACAACGCCCTTCTCTTCAAATCACCAGAACATGACAGGTGTAGAGATCAATGCGCATATTGTAAATGGTTTAATCAATGATAAATTTATATTAAAAACAGAACCTTGGATAAGTCATTCAATTAAGTTTGTTATTATATTACTCAGCTTACTTTGTGCTTATTTCATTTCTAACCTTTGGCTAATTCCTAGCTTAATTGCTCAAATTTTATTAAGTATAGGTGTTAGTGCTTTCTTACTATTTGGCTTTAATTTATGGTTTGAACCAGCGTTAATGATTGTTGCACAAGTCCTTATTTATTGCTTAACCTCATTTATTCACACCAAAAACAATCATAAAACAATCGCTGTGCTAGAAAAGCATATTGGGTACGATCCCGTTACTTTACTTCCGACTCAACAGCAGCTTAAAAAGAATATTGTGAAAGCACTTAGACAGTCAAATGGCAGCCTAAACTTTGCAATTGTTGTGATAAATATAGGTAAATTTAAAGATGTAAACGAGCTACTAGGCTTTAAAGCAGGCGATCATTTATTAAACATTGCATCTACTCGCATTAATACTTGTATAGATCACAAGCATGAATGCGCAAGATATAACGGCCCAGAATTCACTATTTTCTTTAAAGATGTGTCAAACCAAGAGCAGCTAAGTCTATATTGCGATGCATTATATGAGCTTCTAGGAAAGCCTTACCAAATACAAAACGAAAGATTTATATTACCTATTAGTATTGGTGCTAGCTTTTATCCAGAGCATGCCAATAAAATAGATGATCTATTTGACGCTGCAATAACAGCTATGCAAAAAGCTAAAAAACAAACCGATCGAGGTGTTTGTTATTATGATCAAACGATCAAGCTTAATATTATTGAGCACAACAAGCTTATTAATGATCTTCATAATGCTTTAGAAAGAGAAGAAATTGAAATTTACTACCAACCTCAAGTTACAGCGAAAGAATATAAGATTATAGGGGTTGAAGCCCTTGTAAGATGGAATCATCCCCAACGCGGACTTATTCAACCTGATGACTTTATCCCTATGGCTGAAAGTACAGGGTTAATTATTCCTATAGGAAATTGGATCCTACAAAATGCATGTTTACATTTAAAAAGCTTACATGAGGCAGGACATCACCACTTAAAGTTAGCGGTTAATTTATCTACCGTTCAGTTCTCTGCGCCAGATTTAATTGAGCAGGTTGCGTATGCATTAAACAATGCACAAATATCAGCTCATGATATTGAATTAGAACTCACTGAAAGCTGCTTAATGAAAGATATAGATAAAGCAATTGGTGTACTTAATAAACTTAAAGGTATGGGAATTAGGTTATCTATAGATGACTTTGGTACGGGCTACTCTTCACTCAGTTATTTAAAACAATTCCCTATCGACAGAATCAAGATCGACCGATTATTTGTGAGTGAGTTAGATACCAGTATTGACGCAAAAGAAATTACTTTAGCTATTATATCGATGGCACATTCATTAAAAATGTCAGTTATAGCTGAAGGCGTAGAAACTGTTGAGCAACAAAACTTTCTTGATAACAACAATTGTGAAGAACTTCAGGGGTTTTATTTTAGTAAACCCATCACACAAAACGACCTACGCAAACTGCTAGATACAGCGACTACAAGTCCCAAAAAATAATATCTTTGTCTAATATTGGGCCCAAAAAAAAGCGCATTTACAAAAGTAAATGCGCTATAAATAAACATGAAACACTAAGGGAATTAAAGTCTCTATTTAGTAAGAGCATCAAATATTAAATAAGTTCAAAAATGTTTAATAAATATTTATCTTTTTCTAATTCCTTATTTATAAGCCCATCTTACACGATAAAATTTAAGCAAAAAAAAGCGCATTTACAAAAGTAGATGCGCTATAAATAAACATGAAACACTAAGGGAATTAAAGTCTCTATTAAGTAA
>NZ_MUZU01000039.1 GCF_002000085.1 Pseudocolwellia agarivorans | reverse complement strand
GTAAATTGTAATATAACAAGTCATTCAAAAGGACAAAAAACAGTTGGTTTTTGCTCCTGCGTCGCTTATTTTAACCAACTATTTTTTGCCTCTTAATGAGGCGTTAGGCAACAAAAGGATAGTTCGCAGTATGGTCAGAATAATTGAGCCAAAAACAGAGCGACTTCAACTGCGCCAGTGGACTTCTAATGACTTAGAGCCATTTTTCGCAATGTCGTCAGATCCTCAAGTAATGAAGTTTTTCCCAAAGACTTTGAATCGAAATGAAAGCGATGCCATCGCCAAAAAATGTGAATCACTAATCGCACAAAACGGATGGGGTGTTTGGGCTGTAGAGCATATTGTCTCAAAAGAGTTCATAGGCATTGTGGGGCTATTTTCGTCTTCTTCAAAATTACCTTTCTCGCCATGTGTAGAAATTCTTTGGCGACTTGCGAGGCCGCAATGGGGGCGAGGATACGCCACAGAAGCAGCGTTGGCAGCTCTTAAAGTTGGCTTTGAAGAGCTTGAGTTACAAGAAATTGTTTCTTTTGCTGTTCAGAATAACTATTCTTCGTTAGCAGTAATGGAGAGAATCAACATGTTAAACACTGGTGTTACATTCGAACATCCTGATGTCCCAGATGATAGTCGCTTTAAAGAGCACTGTTTGTTTAAAATTTTACGAGATAGTTGGGCGAAAAATGTTGCCTAACAAGTAATTGCAAAGGACTAAAAAAGCTGGCTATTGCTCGTGCCTCGCTATTTTAGCCAACAATTTTTAGCCTCTGAATGAGGCGTTAGGTTTAAAGGATCATTCAGTGAATAAAATAGTGATTTTCGCTGTATTAATGCTTACTTTTTCTGTTAAAGCGTTTGCTCGTGGTGGGCGTGGTGATCTTGACTTTACTATTTTCATAATTATATGTGTTGTGATTTTGGGGTTGTATAAGCTGATTGAAAGTTTAGAGGTTGATTGGACAGGAATTAAAGAAGGGCTTGGTGGAATCGCGTTGCTCATATGGATAGTTAGTATGTTATTTACTTTTTTTAATTAGTTAATTTGGTGTGCTTTTAAACCTAACAAGGCATTGCAAAGGACTAAAAACAGCTGGCCGTTGCTCGTGCCTCGCCATTTTGGCCAACAATTTTTAGCCTCTGAATGAGGCGTTATATGTATGAACGAGGTTTGGCATGGATGAATCGTCTTGGGATACTTTCGCACAATTATGCGAGACCAAATTTAATGAGTGTGAATTCAAAAAAGAATTGTTAAGTCTAT
>NZ_MUZU01000038.1 GCF_002000085.1 Pseudocolwellia agarivorans | reverse complement strand
AGGCTTAACAATAACGCACCTAATATTGGTGGAAATAGGAAACCAATAATTAACCTTTTATATCTTCCTTGAACGATCAACGCCGAATTTCCCTATACAGCTAACGCTTTGCTAAGCGGAAAATAATTGTTGGCTAAAATAACGAGCGAAGCGAAGGTAGCCAACTGTTATTTTTCCGTTTAAGCAACTTGTTATATTTTTTATGCCACTGCAAAGTTTACTGTGTGGACATTTGTTAAGTTAATTTGTTGCTTAGCATGCCAAAGATCATAGTTATCTTGCATTGCTAACCAACTCTCGGGAGTTCTACCAATTGCTTTAGATAAGCGAAGTGCCATTTCTGGTGATATTGCGCTTTGACCTTTTAGAACTCTATTTAAAGTAGATGAAGCCACATCTAGTTGTTTAGCTAAATAACGACAGCTAAAACCAGCTGGCTCTAAATATACATCGTAGATAAACTCTCCAGGATGTGGCGGATTATGCATAGCCATTAGTGATAGTCCTCATAGTTGAGAATATATGCATTACCATCGATAAACTCAAAAGTAATGCGCCAGTTACCATTTACAGTAATAGACCAAATCCCATCACGATCCCCTTTGAGAGGGTGCAATTTAAAACCGGGTAAATTGATATCTTCAATTTCTTGCGCGGTATCTATTGCTGTAAGTTGCATACGTAATTTACGTTGATGCTTAGCCTGAATTCCTGCGACACTTCCTGTTTGGAAGTATTTCTTAAGGCCTTTGTGTTTGAAAGATTTAATCATGACACAAGTATAGCGCGATGCGCATCGCTCGTCGATAAAAATATAACGCCCCATTCAGAGGCTAAAAATTGTTGGCCAAAATAGCGAGGCACGAGCAACGGCCAACTGTTTTTAGTCCTGCTGCAATGCCTTGTTATATGCCTGATAAACCTGAACTAAAATACAAAAGCCAGAAGTAAAAGACGGTAGTAATAAGCACACTATAAATTGAGCTACCCACAAATGCCAGAACGAAATAATAGCTTTGCCAACAAAAGTCTTTTAAATAGGCAAAGCTTATTAGTGGACATTGGAAAACTATAATAGCGAAACTCGTAGCAGCACTTACAAAAGTAAAAGTTAACAACCAAATTCTTAGCTAAAACACCCTACTACATGAATTGCATATAACGCCCAATTAATGGGCTTTTATTGCTGGCTAAAATAGCGAGGAACGAGCACAGCCAGCTGTAAAAGTCCCGTTAAATTGCTTGTTATATGCCTGATAAACTTT
>NZ_MUZU01000037.1 GCF_002000085.1 Pseudocolwellia agarivorans | reverse complement strand
AAGATGGTTCGCTTTCAGGCAATCTATTAACGAATGCCGCAAGCACCGACGGCACGCCCGTTATTACGGAATTTACCGTGGGCGGCAATACTTTTACCGTCGATCCACTGGGTACAACCGCAACATTAGCCGAGGGTGAATTAACCATTAATCCTAATGGCTCGTTTACGTTTGTACCAACAGCTGACTACAACGGTCCAGTGCCTGAAGTCCTTTATACGATTTCAGATGGTGTCAATACTGATACGTCTACCTTGAATATCGACGTGACGCCAGAATCTGATTTAACCGATGACAACGAAACTCTGAGTGTTCCAGAAGATGGCACGTTAAACGGTAACTTGCTCACCAATGCGGCCAGCACTGACGGTACGCCAGTTATTACGGAATTTACAGTGGACGGCAATACTTTTACTGTCGATCCGCTAGGTACAACGGCGACTCTTACTGAAGGCTCTCTCACCATTAATCCTAATGGCACGTTTACGTTTGTACCCACGGCTGACTACAACGGCCCTGTACCTGAAGTGCTTTATACGATTTCTGATGGCGTCAATACTGATACGTCTACCTTGAATATCGACGTGACGCCAGAGTCTGACTTAACCGATGACAACGAAACCCTCAGTGTACCAGAAGATGGTTCGCTTTCAGGCAATCTATTAACGAATGCGGCAAGCACTGACGGTACGCCTGTGATCACTGAATTTACAGTGGGCGGCAATACTTTTACTGTCGATCCGCTAGGTACAACGGCAACATTAACGGAAGGCGAGTTAACCATTAATCCTAATGGCACGTTTACCTTTGTGCCAACAGCCGATTACAACGGAGCTGTACCTGAAGTGGTTTATACCGTTTCTGATGGTGTGAATACTGAAACCTCCACACTCAATATCGAGGTGACGCCTGAGTCTGATTTAACGGATGATAACGAGACTCTATCAGTAGCAGAAGATGGTTCACTTTCAGGTGATCTATTAGCCAATGCTACTAGTACCGACGGTACACCAACCATCACGGAATTCACGATAGGTGGCAATACCTTCACCGTAGATCCGCAAGGTACCACCACAACATTAGCGGAAGGTGAATTAACCATTAATCCAAATGGCACGTTTACCTTTGTACCGACAGCCGATTATAACGGTCCAGTACCTGAAGTGGTTTATACCGTTTCTGATGGTGTGAATACTGAAACCTCCACACTCAATATCGAGGTGACGCCTGAATCTGATTTAACGGATGATAATGAAACATTAACGATCGGTGAAGATAATACGCTCAACGGTAACTTGCTCACCAATGCGGCCAGCAC
>NZ_MUZU01000036.1 GCF_002000085.1 Pseudocolwellia agarivorans | reverse complement strand
AGGCTTAACAATAACGCACCTAATATTGGTGGAAATAGGAAACCAATAATTAACCTTTTATATCTTCCTTGAACGATCAACGCCGAATTTCCCTATACAGCTAACGCCTTACTAAGCGGCTGATAATGGTTGGCTATAATAAACGAGGTACGAGTGCTAGCCAACTGTTAGCAGTCCGTTTGAGTAACTTGTTAAGTTCTGATATTTCCACTCGCTAATCCACCACCAGTAGTGACAATATTAGTTTGAATTTCTGTGAAGTTTAAAGTTAACGAACAACAAAGTTGAGATCCTGAATACAATTTTTTTCGTAGAGATTGCGCAAAACTATTATCCAGAGAAAATATATAGCTTGCATTAGTAATAGTTTCTCTCTTCATCAAACTATTACTACATAACTCTTCAAAATATGTAATTACTTCATTAGGAATTAGCCCATGCTGATTTTTTATAGATTCACTAGATTTTCCAAAAAAAAGCGATAAATATTTAATCTCATTTTCACCTGCTTTTTCAATAAATAACTTTTGAACTAGCTCATGTTTCTTTTTGCTTTGCAAAGATAATTTATATTCCGCATATTTTTTAGCTGTGCTTTTTATAAGGAACTTGAAAATAATCTTCAACCGATTAAATACCCAAGAGATAATATCAAAAATCAATAAATATAAAGCAATATACAACCCAGTAAGTAAGCTTAAAACTATCAAAACAGGAAGTTCTTCTGCAAAAGGTTTAATTGAAGAAAAAGATAACAATATAGAAACTACAGTCAGGATCAAAATGATAGCTGTTTTTTTAGACATGCCTTTAGAAATTAAACTTAACATTGATTCCAAATTTTTCACAAGAGCCTCCTGAAGAACTTAACGCCTCATTCAGAGGCTAAAAATTGTTGGCCAAAATAGCGAGGTACGAGCAACGGCCAGCTGTTTTTAGTCCTTTGCAATGCCTTGTTATATGCCTGATAAACTTAAACAAAAACACTTAAGTTAAAAGTAAAAACCGGTAGTAATAAATGCACTATAAATTGAGCTACCCACAAATGCCAGAACGAAATAATAGCTTTGCCAACAAAAGTCTTTTAAATAGGCAAAGCTTATTAGTGGCTATTGGAAAACTACAATAGCGAAACCCGTAGCAGCGTTTACAAAAGTAAGATTGATACCAATATTTTTGGCTAAACCAACCATACTATTTGAGTGCATATAACGCCTACTTAAGCGGAAAAATATAGTTGGCTAAAATGTTGAACGGAGTGAAAACAGCCAACTGTATTTTTTCCGTTTGAAGTTCTTGTTAGGTGTTTATTTCCACCGTACCCAATTTAAATGAACGTAAGCACTGTTCTTGAAGCTCAATTGACATCCTTGAAGCAAAACCAATAATATTATTAGGTT
>NZ_MUZU01000035.1 GCF_002000085.1 Pseudocolwellia agarivorans | reverse complement strand
AAAACTATAATAGCGAAACCCGAAGCAGCGTTTACAAAAGTACGTTTGATAACAATATTTTTAGCTAAACCAACAGTACGATTTGAGTGCATATAACGCCCAATTAACGGGCTTTTATTGCTGGCTTAAAATGTTGAGGAACGAAACAGCCAGCTGTAAAAGTCCCGTTAAATTGCTTGTTATATGCCTGATAAACCTGAACTAAAATACATAAGTCAGAAGTAAAAGACGGTAGTAATAAATGCACTATAAATTGAGCTACTCACAATTACCAGAACGAAATAATAGCTTTGCCACAAAAGTGTCTTTAACAAGGCAAAGCTTATTAGTGGCTATTGAAAAACGATAATAGCGAAACCCGTAGCAGAACTTACAAAAGTAAAAGTTAATAACCGTATTTTTAGCTAAACCAACAATACTATTTGAGTGCATATAACGCCGCATTAAGCGGCAAAAAATTGTTGGCTAAAATAAGCGAGGTACGAGCAAAAAGCCAACTGTTTTTTGTCCGTTTAAATGCCTTGTTAGCAGTTTGACCACGCGCTTTAAAAACATATAGAATTTCCAACAACACGACATTCTAATTTTGCACTTTTGTGCGCGCAAAACCTTATTCTAATTCTTAACTTAAGCAGCGTGTATAAAACTAAGTAGCCGCTTTAATGTGACAACACTAAAGGTTAATCACAACCGCAGTAGATGAATGAGTTATTAAAATAGGCTACTCATTCACGAACCACTTTTAGCTTTTATAAAAAAAAGCCGCAATGACAAAAGACTGCTAACGCCGCATTAAGCGGCAAAAAATTGTTGGCTAAAATAAGCGAGGCACGAGCAAAAAGCCAACTGTTTTTTGTCCGTTTAAATGCCTTGTTAGCAGTTTACCCACATGCTTTAAAAACGCACCGAATTTCCAACTACACGACATTTTAATTTTACACTTTTGTGCACGCAAAACCTTATTCTAATTCTTAACTTAAGCAGCGTGTATAAAACTAAGTAGCCGCTTTAATGTGACAACACTAAAGGTTAATCACAACCGCAGTAGATGAATGAGCTATTAAAATAGGCTACTCATTCACGAACTACGTTTAGCTTTTACAAAACAAAAAGCCACAATGACAAAAGACTGCTAACGCCCGCATCAGCGGCAAAATCGCAAGCGAAGCGCAGCGATTTTGTCCGACTGCATGCAATTGTTATAAGGCGCGCCTCGGTTTTTCATTCTACTGGCAACATTTCTAAATGGCGTTCGATTTTACCACTGACATCGGTATTTAGATTTTTGGGCCCACGACTTAAAAGCTTCACGTATTTTTATCAGGTCTACTTCTGAGATACTCTCGCCATTTGACCAGGTGCCCATTCCATTAACATCTACGAGCATGTCGAATTCGTTTGAACCTGACATTTCAACGTATGCTTTTGCGAATATATCTTCTTCTGCGTAGATGAGATTTCCACTTCGCCCCGTTACTTCAAATTCGACTCTAGAATTCATGCGCCTTATAACGCCTCATTAAGAGGCTAAAAATTGTTGGCTAAAATCAGCGAGGCACGAGCAGTAGCCAACTGTTTTTAGTCCTTTTGAATGACTTGTTATATTTTCAATTT
>NZ_MUZU01000034.1 GCF_002000085.1 Pseudocolwellia agarivorans | reverse complement strand
GAGGCAAAAAATTGTTTGCTAAAATGTTGAGCGGAGCGAAAACAGCAAACTGTTTTTTGTCCTTTTAAGCAACTTGTTATGTGTTTACTGTACTCAATTCTAAACGCTGAAGTTACAAGTAAACACCGTTAGCTTTGCACAATACGCTAATTTTGAGCGCACCACCAAATTAAGTACAAACTAATGGATTTGCCACCTTTGAAAAAGGTATAAAAGGCAAAGCCTATTAGTGACCATTACAAAACTAAACTAGCGAAAACTCGTAAGCAGCAAACGAAAAAAACATCGGAGCTTAATAAAAATATTTTAGCTCGTGCCAACAACTAAATGTAGAAGACACATAACGCCTTGCTAAGCGGCGAAAAATAGTTGGCTAAAATTAGCGAGGCACGAGCAAAAGCCAACTGTTTTTTGTCCGTTTGAGCAACTTGTTAGCAGCTATTTACATATATATTAATGACCTACGATAAATAATGCTCTTTCATATAGCTCGTCATAAGTTAAGATTTCAATATTACGGGAATCTCGTCTAAATAACTCAAGGCTTTTACGCTTCATTTCTTGAATTCCCTCCTGACAATCATTAATTTGTCCCCAATTACCAATAATTAAAATTGCTTTAGAATCAAAGGCGTGTTGAGTGATTTTACTATAATCATCAGCGTATAAATTTTTAGTAGATTGAACCTTAAATGATCCGCTAGCTTTTTGTTCAAGTATTTGCGAATAGCCTTCCATTAGCTCTTTAGAAAGTTTCCATGATTGAGCTCTATTTTGAGCTGTGCCAAATAGCGGTGTGCTAGGTAATTTCAACTCTACGAATGTTGTAAAGTTATTATCACCCATTAGGTAATCCGCAATTACGCCCTCACTACCACCTGCGTTTGTATCAGATGCATGAAATTCTTTTTGCAAAATCCCTTGAAATCGATAATCAAGACCATAACCAAATATCCATTGATTTACTGCAAAAAAATGCTGCCAAGCGGTTTCATCTTTTGTATTGATTTTACCTATATCAATTTTATATTGAGGTAGATAATTATGATTTAACAAATTATTAAATATGTTAAGTTGAGACTTTCTATAACCAGTATTAACAAGGTCTTGGGTGGTTATCATTCCATCGGAAAGAAGACCTCTAACAAGATCACCTCCATCAGAACCAGACAGTAATGTCGTTATTTTTTTCTTAGTTTCAGAATCTAGGATATCTAGAGAATCATCAGCTAATTTAATCCTCCGTTCAGCGATACCTTTAAGATCAAGTTCTTGAATAAAAAGTAAGAATGTTTTTAATTGCTCTAAATTAAATTTTGTAAATTCAATCGATTGCTTTTCTTCGCCGCTTACAACTTTGCAAAGTTTTATGCCTTCAATATCATCATTGTCTTTGATGTATACCACTTTCATCATAGTTCGAGGTGCTATTTTAACATGCACTTCATTTTCATCTTCAAAGACAACTTGAAAAAAGCGACCTTTATCAAACTTATGATTATATAAAGTTTCTAGTCTTGAATTTCGAATAACGTCTTCTTCCGAAGGCTTTAAATCATACATAAGCTAACCACATACGCAAAACTTCCTTATAGCTGCTAACGCCCAAATAACAGGCTAAAAATTGTGGGCTAAAATGGAGCGAAGCGAACAGCCCGCTGTTTTTAGTCCTTGTTGATTTGCTTGTTATGTTTATATTAACTGAT
>NZ_MUZU01000033.1 GCF_002000085.1 Pseudocolwellia agarivorans | reverse complement strand
GGGTATCGCTACCTGAATACATAGGGTAGCGAGGCGAACCGGGAGAACTGAAACATCTAAGTACCCCGAGGAAAAGAAATCAACCGAGATTTCGTTAGTAGCGGCGAGCGAACGCGAATTAGCCCTTAAGTGGTTTGTAAGTTAGTGGAATCTACTGGAAAGTAGAGCGATACAGGGTGATAGCCCCGTACACGAAAATAAACTTACCATGAAATCGAGTAGGTCGGCACACGTGAAACGTTGACTGAACATGGGGGGACCATCCTCCAAGGCTAAATACTCCTAACTGACCGATAGTGAACCAGTACCGTGAGGGAAAGGCGAAAAGAACCCCTGTGAGGGGAGTGAAATAGAACCTGAAACCGCATACGTACAAGCAGTGAGAGCCTACTTGTTAGGTGATTGCGTACCTTTTGTATAATGGGTCAGCGACTTATATTTTGTAGCAAGGTTAACCGAATAGGGGAGCCGTAGCGAAAGCGAGTGTTAACTGCGCGTTTAGTTGCAAGGTATAGACCCGAAACCCGGCGATCTACCCATGGGCAGGTTGAAGGTTGAGTAACATCAACTGGAGGACCGAACACACGTATGTTGAAAAATGCGGTGATGACTTGTGGGTCGGAGTGAAAGGCTAATCAAGCCGGGAGATAGCTGGTTCTCCCCGAAATCTATTTAGGTAGAGCCTCGCACGAACACCATTGGGGGTAGAGCACTGTTAAGGCTAGGGGGTCATCCCGACTTACCAACCCTTTGCAAACTCCGAATACCAATGAGTGATATGCGGGAGACACACTACGGGTGCTAACGTCCGTTGTGAAGAGGGAAACAACCCAGACCGCCAGCTAAGGTCCCAAAGTACTAGTTAAGTGGGAAACGATGTGGAAAGGCATAGACAGCTAGGAGGTTGGCTTAGAAGCAGCCATCCTTTAAAGAAAGCGTAATAGCTCACTAGTCGAGTCGGTCTGCGCGGAAGATGTAACGGGGCTAAACTAGTCACCGAAGCTGCGGATTTGAACTTAGGTTCAAGTGGTAGGGGAGCGTTCTGTAAGCCGTTGAAGGTGTGTTGTAAAGCATGCTGGAGGTATCAGAAGTGCGAATGCTGACATGAGTAACGATAAGGGGAGTGAAAAACTCCCCCGCCGAAAGACCAAGGTTTCCTGTCCCATGTTAATCAGGGCAGGGTAAGTCGGCCCCTAAGGCGAGGCGGAAACGCGTAGTCGATGGGAAACAGATTAATATTTCTGTACTTCTATATATTGCGAAGGAGGGACGGAGTAGGCTAGGTGAGCACGGCGTTGGTAGTCCGTGTGAAAGATTGTAGGTGGGTGACTTAGGTAAATCCGGGTTGCTGTTAACACTGAGAGTCGAGACGAGTCTCTACGGAGATGAAGTCATTGATGCCATGCTTCCAGGAAAAGCTTCTAAGCTTCAGATATATAGGAACCGTACCCCAAACCGACACAGGTGGTTAGGTAGAGAATACTAAGGCGCTTGAGAGAACTCGGGTGAAGGAACTAGGCAAAATAGTACCGTAACTTCGGGAGAAGGTACGCTCTCTGGTGTGAATCCCTTGCGGAGTAAGCACAGGAGAGTCGAAGTAACCAGGTGGCTGGAACTGTTTATTAAAAACACAGCACTGTGCAAAATCGAAAGATGACGTATACGGTGTGACGCCTGCCCGGTGCCGGAAGGTTAATTGATTGGGTTAGCTCTGCGA
This sequence comes from Pseudocolwellia agarivorans, assembly GCF_002000085.1. GTDB lineage: Bacteria > Pseudomonadota > Gammaproteobacteria > Enterobacterales > Alteromonadaceae > Pseudocolwellia > Pseudocolwellia agarivorans. Next base: position 24 of record NZ_MUZU01000033.1, on the reverse strand, counting down.
AGCTCATGATCGAAGCCCCGGTAA
>NZ_MUZU01000032.1 GCF_002000085.1 Pseudocolwellia agarivorans | reverse complement strand
CCTGCTTGAAGTGCTTTAACTGCATCTTCGAAATTGAATTGATTTGTCATGTGTCATTCCTGTTTTTACTAGTTTACTGAAATGACACAGATTTTTGAACACTACCGATTCAAATTCTCCTTCGCTATCCCGTCGTAAAATAAGTTGGCGGTTTTAATGGAAGGTCAGTAGCTTTTGATCCTAACTTTCTATGCGTACTTGGTTTGATGTTTTCATTCACAAACTAAAATGCGGTCTCATTTCATTGTATATCAATATAGGCACGTCGACGAGTTGCTTTAATTACTCCATGCTCTGGCATTTATGTAGGAAAACTCTGCTTGAGTATAGCATTTATACGCTCCGCTAGTGTATTTTGATAACACTTATAACCATCAGTCATTGAAGGGGTTATATTATTTATCGTCAGCTTTTCTTGATATACCTTTGAACAATATTGTAACCCTCTGTCTGAGTGATGAATAGCTTCACACTGGCGCTGACGATTTTTCACAGTCATGTCGAGTGCTTTAACCACACCTGTTACTCTGATTGAACATAAGTAATATCACTGACCAGTACTTCCTCGGGCGCATTGGGCGTTATATCTTTTAATAAGTTGGAATGTTTCTTCATCCAATGGTTACTGAAAGTAGTTTTGGTGTAACTACGTTTAGGTTTAATACCAATTAACCTCAGATCGGGTTAAGCCCTAACCATAGCATTCTTCTCTACATCATTAATATTAAGGGTTGGCTTATTTTCTTTAAGGCAATAAGCCACTAAACCTGCCAGTAAATTCAACATAAAACTATTAGGGCTACGATGACGAGAATGCTCTATTTGAGATATGTTCTTCAATTGATCATTTATCGTTTCAATAATAAACCGTCTAGATAGCATTGCTCTATCCCATAACGACATTGCTTTGGCTTTCATATTACGGCGCACGGTTGTTATCAAGTCAACTCCTTTTCCCTTCAAACCAACGGTTAATTTTTTGCTGATGTAGCCTTTATCTGCATATAACTTACCTTTTAAGTTTTTAGCTAAGGCTAATACTGGCTTTGTGTCATGAACATTGCCAGTAGTTAATTTAGCATCAACTATTTCACCTCTAAAGTTAGTGACCAAATGTAGTTTGAACCCATAAAACCAACCCATTGTTCCTTTGCCCCGTTCGGCTATACCGTCAAATGTTTTATGTCTAGGAATTCTTAAGTTATGGCATACTTTTATGCTTGTAGAGTCAATAAATTCAATACCTGTAGACTCACCTTTAAGTATTGAAAAGTAACTACAAAGTGGAACGATAGCTTTAGGCATCACTTCTAAAAATCGAGTGTAGCTCAATAAGCTAGGGAAATGTGAACGATAAAACTTAGCAATATAACCTTTATAATAATTTTTAAAGTCGCGATGATTTGATGTATGAAAAGCAATTAATATAGTGATTATCTCACTCATAGCCATACGGCATGGACGATTGCGCTTGATACTTCCATCAGCAATTAATTGTTTTTCCCATTGTGGGATAAATACACGACAAAAATCATCGACATCACAGAATATTTCAACTAGTTTATTCATGCCCGTTCCTTATTATCTTTCTGTTTTTTCTTGGTCGAAAGATCGGATCGTGGAACGGGCACTTAGTTCTATTTAATTAATTCTTATCCTGAGCTGAGGTTAGTTATACTTTCCCTTCATCCACAAAAAAAGGCTATCCGTTAGGATAGCCTTTTCTTTGAATGAGAAGCCTAGCAATGTCCTACTCTCACATGGGAACTCCCACACTACCATCGGCGCTACTGCGT
>NZ_MUZU01000031.1 GCF_002000085.1 Pseudocolwellia agarivorans | reverse complement strand
GTTCAGGTTTATCAGTCATATAACAAGCAATTGAACGGGACTTTTACAGCTGGCTGTGCTCGTTCCTAATTATAGCCAGCAATAAAAGCCCATTAATTGGGCGTTATGTTTTCAGGATGATCCAAGCATATGTTTAAAAAAATAGGCTTTGGCATAATTGGAATACTTTTCTTAGGCGTATATGGCGCTATTGCGACTAAGGTTTTCTCAGGCGCTGATCAACAAATACATTATGCACAAAATGAGTTAATGTTTGGCAGTTATACCCTTATAGGTGGCTTCCTATTCATGACCATAATATTGCTTATAGTTTGTAACTACCTTATCGATTTACTATTTAAAAATAATAGCGTATTTTCTTGTAGTGAAAACATAACAAGGGTTTTCAAGCCGGACAAATTACAGTTGGCTTTTTGTTCGTTCCTCACTTATTTTAGCCAACTACAATTTGCCGCTTAAAACTGCGTTAGCATGCAATGGAGAGTACGGTGTTAAAGAAAATAGGTAATGGGTTCGTTACATTTATAGGTTTTATTATTTTATTGAAATACCTATTCGGTTTCTTTGGGTGGGAATTGAATTTTAATGTGGAAGCTGTTCAAAAAATTGAAATTACTCAGTCGCAATTATCTTATTTTCCAGACTCTAGTATTGAAGGTGTCTTAAACAGTTTTATGGCTGAACAGCATGAAAAGAACTGGTTAAACAAAGCAGCTAAAAGATTTAGTGTAACGCCTCAAGAGCTATCAGATTCTTTAACTATTAATTATCACGAAAGCTCAGATAACAACTGGACGGTTGAAGTAATATCTACAATATCTGGTAATGAAAAGTCCAGTGTAGCTAAAGAGGTTAAACTCAATCTAAAAAATTATGTTAGTCGTGTAATACAGCATGCTAACAAGTCATTGCAGTAGGACAAATAACAGCTGGCTTTTTGCTCGTGCCTCGCTTATTTTAGCCAGCATTTATTTGCCTCTGAATGAGGCGTTATATTTTCCCATCGAATGGAGTATCACTGTGAGTACAGAAGAAACTAAACCAACCTTTTTACAAAAACTAAAAATAAGTACACCTGAAGCCTGCTTAAGCGCAATTAAAAATGGGTGGGTCGCAGGACTTATTTCTATTGGTTTGACTCTTTTAATGGTTCTAATTGGTATGTTTTCTAACTCAGAAAATGCCACAGTAGTATACTTTGGAGATCCCCTTATGTTTATAGATTTGATCTTAATGCTTATAATGGTTTTCTTTATTTTCAAAAAATCTAGGGTAGCGGCAACATCCATGTTCATATATTTTTTATCATCCAAATATATACAATGGACTGATTTAGGGGAGGTACAAGGGCTGCCTATGGCGATGATCTTTATAGCTTTGTATTTTAATGCTATGCGTGGAACTTATCTTTGGCACTCTAAATTTAAACAACTTCAGTCAGTCGAATAAAAAATATAACAAGACCTTTAAACGGACAAAAAATAGTTTGCTGTTTTCACTCCGTTCAACATTTTAGCAAACAATTTTTTGCCGCTTAAGGTGGCGTTATGTTTTTAGGAGAGCGCGGTGCAAATTTTCGCAGAAGTAGATATTCGCTCTAAAAAAGATACTTTATCTATCATCAATGATTTACGAGAATTTTCCTCTCTACAAAGCGATTGGGTTTTCGATGAAGAAAAAAGTAAAAGTTATTCGTTAGCTTTACCCGAAAGCATTGGTTGCGTGTTCACTTATAGCTACGATGGTCAATTGCATGGGATTGCGTTATCAGAAGTAAAAGCAAAACATATTCAAATATCTAACATTACACCTGAGAAAAGCTGTAGGATTTCAACTAAAGAGTACAACGAAATAGCGACCGCATTTTACAAAACGGTTAAAGAGTGGAATAAACAAAAAAAGAAACAGCTTAAGCTAAGTATTTCCAATATCAACCCAGAGCTAAGTGAAATTATCACTGCCAAGATCCCAAGAAAAGCTTTTGAATCATACTTAAATAATCACCCATTGAGTTATCACCCAAATGATATTAGTCGATTAAATAAATTTATTTGTGCTGTAGCTAGGTATTCACGTAAAAATATTAATTGGGAACATGTTGGTAAATTTTTAGTAGAGCAGCACGGTTGGTCTATGGAAAACGTAAACACTTGTCTAAATCGTATAAATATTGGTTTAGAAGTAATAAGTGAATATAAACGATATTAATAATTAAAAACATAACAAGGCATTGCAAAGGACTAAAAACAGTTGGCCGTTGCTCGTGCCTCGCTATTTTAGCCAACAATTTTTAGCCTCTGAATGAGGCGTTATATTACAAAAGGAGTTGTGGTGAAGTTTTTAAGTTTCTTAGTATTAACATTGTTATCTTTCACTGTTAATGCTTGTATGGTTCAGCCTGAGGGGCTTTC
>NZ_MUZU01000030.1 GCF_002000085.1 Pseudocolwellia agarivorans | reverse complement strand
CGCCGCCCGACAGCAGATCGACGGCTCAATTCCATGGAGGCAAGCCGATCTTGGGCCAACGCATAGCCGGCGCCAAACATAACAGCATCAGAGGTTTTAGCAACGACGTGTGGAACGCCATATTCATCACGATGGATGGTTACCTCTTTTGGCTTGATTGGCTTGCTAGCTTCAGTAGTGCATGCTGCTGTCATCAAGGCTGTAATCGCAAGCGAGATGGCACTTAAATTACGCAAGTGTGTCAGATTTGGATACCACATAAAGGCTTCTCCGTTTTGTATTTATCTAGTGAGAATGTTCCAGTTTTTAGGCTACTCATTATGCAATGCCCCTGGAAAAATATTGTTTTAATTTCGTGTTATATTGTTCGCCTGTAGATCCAACCGAACTAGGTGTCAGCCCTTATTTGGGGCTACACCCTAACCTAACCGCAGTTATTTTTTCTTCGGCTTATATTTAAGGGTCTCGCTCGACTTCGCGGTGGCTTGTACATCACGGTCTTCAAGCGGAATTCTCTTTAAATCGCTTCCCTCGTGCATCAGCAACTGGTCCATAAGGTGAGGATTACCACGCCCCTGAGAGTTAATAAACTGACTCTGGCCCCCAGATTCCGCAACCGAATAGAGTGCGCTGTTCTTACTGTCCACCTCCATTACCCCAATCCAGTACTCACCACCGTTATGGGGCACCATTGCTGGTACTAGACCCAGTTTTGCAGACAGGCGCCGTCTGTTAAAGTCATTAGGAATCGACGGTTTATCAGACGCCTGTACATCCGGGTTGTAGTACTTCCAAAAAATAGGTAGTTTCCATTCCGCCATATGCTTATCCGGAAATTTTTTCTTGAGCACCGAGACCGTTTTCTTGATCGTATCGGCAATAACAGCGTTCTTATCCCGTCCATTGAAATAATCAATGCCGAGCGGTGCGCCCGCGTTGTTACCTTGGATAGCGCGAAGCAACAAGCTAGACTGAGTTCTCAGGGGGCGCCCCTCATCGATCGTTTTCCACCAAGTGCCGATATCGTCTTCAAATATCATGCTCGGCGCAACTTCGAGCCAAGTTCGGTATAACGTCAAGCCGGGGTTGTCATACTTCTGGTCTAAATTAAGGTCTTGATACAGCCCATCAAAGCTCAGCATCAACTCACCGGCCTGCTTAACCTCAGGATCGTCGCTCGCCTCAATCGCTTTATTTATATAAGGCGCGAAAAAGTCTGGCGCAGTCTGATTGGAATCCACCGCACTAAACGCACTAAAGATTTTGCGATTGAATTCGCGCATTTCTAGAAGGGTCAGTGGTTCCTCCGTAGACGCCAGGCGATTGCCTAGCCAGGTTTTAAAGGTTGCTCCGTAGCGAGCATTATTCCCTTCTGGGGACCAACTTGTCGCTTTGCTGTTCCACGCATGAATGTAACCCTGACTGGGGTTGATTACCCTTGGATTCTCATTTGGCGTCAGGAAACCTGTCCATTCATATTCGCCAGTACCGGGAGTCGGAAGCCGCGGATCAACATCGGTTGACTTCTTTGGAATAGCTCCGGCTTGAAAATAGGCAATCTGTCCGTCTTCTCCTCCGTAGCAAACGCCGACATTCCAGCCCATTTTATCCACGCCCTTGGTTTTGAAGTCTTCGATGTTTTTTGCCCGCCCCATCTCGGCCATAGCAGCCCAAGTATCAAGTTGCTTGCCATGCATACCCATCTTTTGTGAATAAGCGACACCATTGCTCACATCCCACGCGATCACTGGCCCGTGGATTGTTCTTGCCACCTCATGAGTAACCGGCGCAGCATCTTTAACCTGAATAGTCTCTGTACGATGCTCCATCTTTTTCCAAGCACCCTTGTACCAATATTCATAGCGGTTGTTGGGATTGAGCTTTTCGGCGAATACCGTGTCAGCCTCACTCTTTCCTGAAACCATCAGCCAGCCATGCTGTGCACCTCGGCCCATAATTGGCAAGCCTATGTTTGACGTAACAAAACCTGCGTTATCGAACCCTCCACCTTTGAGGTGGATTTCAGGGCCATCTGACGTCGCTTGCAACATCAGCACCTTGCCGCTGGCGGATTTTTCTGGACCTATCACTAGGCAACGGCTTGCTTCCGAAGGCAGATCGTATTGTAACGCCCGAACATTGGTTAAGTCGGCACCTTTTTTCTGTCCAAGCTGAACAGGTGAAAAAACGGGTTTTGGCATTGGCCGCGTTGGCGCAAGATCTTCACCCTCAGCGATGACGGTGGGGGAATCAGGGTCGGAAATAGGCACAACATCGTTGAAAATCTGCCAGCCCTGCTTCTCCCCGTAGCGAGCTATCATTTCAGTGAGGAATTTCAAGTTGTTGATCTCAAACGTCTGTCGCCCTTGCGGCAATGAGGCGATCATTGCGAGATATTCTACAAGGCTCCAACGCGTTGGCTCGATACCCCAACGGATAAACTCAATCGGCGTTTTATTCTCTGGGTCAGCATTTACCTCATCGAT
>NZ_MUZU01000003.1 GCF_002000085.1 Pseudocolwellia agarivorans | reverse complement strand
GTTAAATCAGATTCAGGCGTCACCTCGATATTCAAGGTAGACGTATCGGTATTCACACCATCAGAAACGGTATAAACCACTTCAGGTACCGGACCGTTGTAATCGGCCGTAGGTACAAACGTAAAGGTTCCATTAGGATTAATGGTTAGCTCACCCTCGGCTAACGTTGCGGTGGTACCTTGTGGATCGACGGTGAAGGTATTACCACCTACCGTGAATTCAGTGATGGTTGGTGTACCGTCGGTACTAGTAGCATTGGCTAATAGATCACCTGAAAGTGAACCATCTTCTGCTACTGATAGAGTCTCGTTATCATCCGTTAAATCAGACTCAGGCGTCACCTCGATATTCAAGGTAGACGTATCGGTATTCACACCATCGGAAACGGTATACAGCACTTCAGGTACCGGACCGTTGTAATCGGCGGTGGGCACAAACGTAAAGGTTCCATTAGGGTTAATGGTTAATTCACCTTCCGCTAACGTTGTGGTGGTACCTTGCGGATCGACGGTGAATGTATTACCGCCCACCGTAAATTCAGTGATCACAGGCGTGCCGTCAGTGCTGGCCGCATTGGTAAGCAAGTTACCGTTTAACGTGCCATCTTCAGGCACACTGAGGGTTTCGTTGTCATCCGTTAAATCAGATTCAGGCGTCACCTCGATATTCAAGGTAGACGTATCGGTATTCACACCATCAGAAACGGTATAAACCACTTCAGGTACCGGACCGTTGTAATCGGCTGTTGGCACAAACGTAAAGGTTCCATTAGGGTTAATGGTTAATTCACCTTCCGCTAACGTTGTGGTGGTACCTTGTGGATCGACGGTGAAGGTATTACCACCTACCGTGAATTCCGTGATAACCGGCGTGCCATCGGTGCTTGAAGCGTTTGTGAGCAAGTTACCGTTGAGCGTATTATCTTCAGCGGTGGTTAATACTTCATTGTCGTCCGTTAAATCTGACTCAGGTGTTACGTCGATATTCAAGGTAGAGGTATCGGTATTCACACCATCAGAAACGGTATAAACCACTTCAGGTACCGGACCGTTGTAATCGGCTGTTGGTACAAAGATGAAAGTACCATTAGGATTAATGGTTAATTCACCTTCCGTTAACCTTGTAGTTGTACCCAATGGATCGACGGTGAAGGTATTACCGCCGACCGTGAATTCAGTGATCACAGGCGTGCCGTCAGTGCTGGCCGCATTGGTGAGCAAGTTACCGTTTAACGTGCCATCTTCTGGCACACTGAGGGTTTCGTTGTCATCTGTTAAGTCCGACTCAGGTGTCACCTCGATATTCAAGGTAGACGTATCGGTATTCACACCATCAGAAACGGTATACAGCACTTCAGGAACTGGGCCGTTGTAATCGGCTGTTGGTACAAACGTAAACGTTCCGTTAGGGTTAATGGTGAGCGAGCCTTCCGCTAACGTTGCGGTTGTACCTAGTGGATCGACAGTGAAAGTATTACCTCCGACCGTAAATTCCGTGATCACAGGCGTGCCGTCGGTACTTGCCGCATTGGTGAGCAAGTTGCCTGAAAGCGAACCATCTTCTGGCACACTGAGGGTTTCGTTGTCATCGGTTAAGTCAGACTCAGGTGTTACGTCGATATTGAGTGTTGAGGTATCAGTATTTACGCCATCAGAAATCGTATAAAGCACTTGTGGAACCGGACCGTTGTAGTCAGCTGTCGGCACAAACGTAAACGTTCCGTTAGGGTTAATGGTGAGCGAGCCTTCCGCTAACGTTGCGGTTGTACCTAGTGGATCGACAGTGAAAGTATTACCTCCGACCGTAAATTCCGTGATCACAGGCGTGCCGTCGGTACTTGCCGCATTAGTGAGGAGGTTACCGTTTAACGTGCCATCTTCAGGCACACTGAGTGTTTCGTTGTCATCTGTTAAATCCGACTCAGGTGTCACCTCAATATTGAGTGTAGATGTATCGGTATTCACGCCATCAGAAATCGTATAAAGCACTTCAGGTACAGGGCCGTTGTAGTCAGCTGTCGGTACAAACGTGAAGGTTCCGTTAGGGTTAATGGTGAGCGAGCCTTCCGCTAACGTTGCGGTTGTACCTAGTGGATCGACAGTAAAAGTATTGCCGCCCACCGTAAATTCAGTGATCACAGGCGTACCGTCAGTGCTAGTAGCGTTTGTAAGCAAGTTACCGTTGAGCGTATTATCTTCACCGATCGTTAATGTTTCATTATCATCCGTTAAATCAGATTCAGGCGTCACCTCGATATTTAAGGTAGACGTATCGGTATTCACACCATCTGAAATAGTATAAAGCACTTGTGGTACCGGACCGTTGTAATCAGCTGTCGGCACAAACGTGAAGGTTCCATCAGGGTTAATGGTGAGAGAGCCTTCAGTAAGAGTCGCGGTTGTACCCAGCGGATCGACAGTGAAAGTATTGCCACCCACGGTAAATTCAGTAATAACTGGCGTACCGTCAGTGCTTGCCGCGTTTGTAAGCAAGTTACCGTTTAACGTGCCATCTTCTGGCACAGATAGGGTTTCATTATCATCGGAGAGATCAGATTCAGGCGTCACCTCGATATTCAAAGTAGACGTATCGGTATTCACGCCATCGGATATCGTATAAAGCACTTGTGGTACCGGACCGTTGTAATCGGCTGTTGGTACAAAGGTAAAGGTTCCATTAGGATTAATGGTTAATTCACCTTCCGCTAACGTTGCCGTTGTACCTAGCGGATCGACGGTGAAAGTATTGCCGCCCACCGTAAATTCGGTGATCACAGGCGTGCCGTCAGTGCTTGCTGCATTCGTTAATAGATCGCCTGAAAGGTCGGTATCTTCAGCGGTGGTTAATACTTCATTGTCGTCCGTTAAGTCAGATTCTGGTGTTACGTCGATATTCAAGGTAGACGTATCAGTATTGACGCCATCAGAAATCGTATAAAGCACTTCAGGTACAGGGCCGTTGTAGTCAGCCGTGGGTACAAACGTAAACGTGCCATTAGGATTAATGGTTAATTCACCTTCCGGTAACGTTGTGGTTGTACCTAGTGGATCAACGGTGAACGTATTACCACCTACGGTAAATTCCGTAATAACTGGCGTACCGTCGGTGCTTGCCGCATTGGTGAGCAAGTTGCCTGAAAGCGTGCCATCTTCTGGCACACTGAGGGTTTCGTTGTCATCGGTTAAATCAGATTCAGGTGTTACGTCGATATTGAGTGTTGACGTATCCGTATTCACGCCATCTGAAATGGTATAAAGCACTTCAGGCACCGGACCGTTGTAATCGGCTGTTGGCACAAACGTGAAGGTTCCATCAGGGTTAATGGTTAATTCACCTTCCGCTAACGTTGCGGTTGTACCCAGCGGATCGATGGTAAAGGTATTACCGCCCACCGTAAATTCCGTAATAACGGGCGTGCCGTCGGTGCTTGCGGCATTCGTTAATAGATTGCCCGTTAGCGAACCATCTTCAGGCACACTGAGGGTTTCGTTGTCATCGGTTAAGTCAGACTCAGGTGTTACGTCAATATTCAAGGTAGACGTATCAGTATTCACGCCATCAGAAATCGTATAAAGGACTTCAGGAACCGGACCGTTGTAATCCGCAGTCGGTACAAACGTAAACGTGCCATTGGGGTTAATGGTTAACTCGCCTTCCGCTAACGTTGCGGTCGTACCCAAGGGGTCGACAGTAAAAGTATTACCGCCGACCGTGAATTCAGTGATCACAGGCGTGCCGTCGGTACTAGTAGCATTGGCTAATAGATCACCTGAAAGTGAAACATCTTCTGCTACTGATAGAGTCTCGTTATCATCCGTTAAATCAGACTCAGGCGTCACCTCAATATTCAAGGTAGACGTATCGGTATTCACACCATCAGAAACGGTATACAGCACTTCAGGAACTGGGCCGTTGTAATCGGCTGTTGGTACAAAGGTAAAGGTTCCATTAGGGTTAATGGTTAATTCACCTTCCGCTAACGTTGTGGTGGTACCTTGTGGATCGACGGTGAAGGTATTACCACCTACCGTGAATTCCGTGATGGTTGGTGTACCGTCGGTACTAGTAGCATTGGCTAATAGATCACCTGAAAGTGAACCATCTTCTGCTACTGATAGAGTCTCGTTATCATCCGTTAAATCAGATTCTGGCGTCACCTCGATATTCAAGGTGGAGGTTTCAGTATTTACACCATCAGAAACGGTATAAAGCACTTCAGGCACCGGACCGTTGTAATCGGCTGTCGGCACAAACGTAAAGGTTCCGTTAGGATTAATGGTTAATTCACCTTCCGCTAACGTTGCGGTTGTGCCTATTGGATCGAGGGTGAACGTATTGCCGCCCACGGTGAATTCAGTGATCACAGGCGTGCCATCGGTGCTTGAAGCGTTTGTAAGCAAGTTACCGTTTAACGTCCCATCTTCTGGCACAGATAGGGTTTCATTATCATCCGTTAAATCAGATTCAGGCGTCACCTCGATATTCAAGGTAGAGGTTTCAGTATTCACACCATCAGAAACGGTATACAGCACTTCAGGCACCGGACCGTTGTAATCGGCGGTCGGCACAAACGTAAAGGTTCCATTAGGATTAATGGTTAGCTCACCTTCAGCAAGGGTAGCGGTTGTACCCAATGGATCGAGGGTGAAGGTATTACCACCCACGGTGAATTCCGTGATAACCGGCGTGCCATCGGTGCTTGAAGCGTTTGTAAGCAAGTTACCGTTGAGCGTATTATCTTCACCGATCGTTAATGTTTCATTAGCGTCGGTAAGATCTGATATTGATGAAGTCGGAGTTGCTGGAGCGTTAATTTCAGTATTTGGGACGGTCGGAGTGATAAAACCATTAGTCAATTCTGCTGTGTCATAACCTGCTTGTGCTAGTGTTTCTGCAGCACTTCTATCAAGTCTGGTGAAACTACCTCCGCTATTATTTAGAATATCACCAGCAGCAGTATCAGGAAGCTCTACATCATCGCCTGACTCAATTAGCTCTTGGATCGCATTAATATCATCGAGTACTGTGTTTTCTGAATTTGTATTTACAATCTCACTAACATCATCTTCAACATTCTCAATAGTGAGCGCATCGCTTGAAGTATCACTAGAGACACGTTGCTGACTTCCGTCATTAAAAGTAAGTGTTATCTCACTATTTTCTGAAAAAACAATTTTTGTACCAGCAGTTATGTTATCACCAACATTTAACGGAATATCCACACCTGGATCGCTGTTAACGATTCCCTTGATATCAGTTATTTTTGCATTTTTTGAAGCCACAAAACTGTTCATGAACTACATCCCTAATAATTTACTTAATCAATTGCTAATGTTGAAGTCTTTACGTAGAAATAATTGATAATGAGGTTTTATATATCACTACATACGCAGATTATTCACCAAGTTAATGTTTATTAATTTGTTTTCACAAATATGGACATTAACTCTTATTATATAAGACTATAGCAGTATATGAACCACTCATCTAGATAATACATACTCGCCATTATTTAATTAAATAAAGAAGGTGTTTAAACAGAGTAGAAGAAAATAAAAATGGCTTAGAAAGGTGAAGGTTCTTTTATTTAAATGATGAGGTAAAAGGGCTGAAGAGTAAAAATAAAAATGGCGATATTTTACAATATCGCCACTTAAAAAAAATAAGAAAATTATTGTTCTATTTAGAGGCAAGAGCCTTAAAACGACGAGCACTTAAACCACATAATGCAATTGCAAAAATAATTAATGTTGAAGGTTCTGGAACGTTAGCTACTTTTTTGAAGATGTAATTAATATAATCACCACTTACTGCACGGTCATCAATCCAAGCCGAAAAATCTTGCTTATTATTGTATTGATTGTCGCCATTAGCGTCAGCAACAATATTTTCAGCAAGTCTAGATATAGCGCCTAGGTTACCATCGTACCAAGCTAAATGGTTTACGATATTTGCACCAGTGCTTATTGTTGTCATATCAAAAGTTGATGAAAAAGCACTTAAAGCGTAATTACTGGTGTTTCCATCTAAAAAGTATGCTGCAGCTTCTAAGCCATTAACTGGTTTAGCAATACTCCAATGAGGTGAGGATTCGGCTTTAGGATTGTTGTTGCCAACTAAATCAAAAAGAGTTACATATTCCCAACGTTCACCAGCAGCGTCTAAATAAACGTCTCCAGTGATCAGGTTGGCATGTACGCTACTTGCAGAAAATAAAACCAAAATAGTCAACGCTATGCTTAATAGTTTAGAACTCATGTTACCTCTCATTTTTTCCAAATTTTATGGAAATATACTTTAAACAACTAATACTCTAGCACAAAGTAAGCCATAAAAATAAAACTCTTTATTAACAGCTTATTATGTGATTTATTGAAAATAATAATATTAAGTATGTAAAAATTTTTGACGTTTATTCTTATCGTGAGGGGATTTTATTGCCGCTACTGGGTTAAACCGCCAACCCACACGCTACACCTGCAGCCCAACAAAAGGCAAAATTATAGCCTCCTAACCAACCAGTAACGTCGATTACTTCACCAATAAAATACAGGTTAGGTACTTTTTTCGCTTCAAAAGTTTTTGAGCTAAGTTCGTCGGTATCCACACCGCCTAAGGTTACTTCTGCAGTTCTGTAGCCTTCAGTCCCATTAGGTTTAATTATCCAAGTATGTAAGTATTTACTTATTTGCGTGATTTCTTCTTTACTTAGCTGATTAATGGCTTTGTCAGTTATTTCGTTTTTACTTACCATAGCTTCAATAAAGCTTTTAGGTAGTAGGGTGGCTAGCATGTTTTTAAGTGATTTTTTCGGGCTACTTTCACGCCATTCTTCCATAAGCGAAGTGATCGATTGCTCTGGTAATAAATTTAATGTAACTGCCTGTCCTGCTTGCCAAAAAGACGATATTTGTAAAATGGCGGGGCCAGATAAACCTCGGTGAGTGAAAAGAATATTTTCTTTAAAGGTAACGCCATTTTCGCTGGTAACTTCGGTAGGAATACTAATACCTGAAAGTCCGTCGAAGCGTTCTTTGTCAAAATCGTGCAGGGTAAAAGGCACTAAAGCTGCGGTTGTAGGTAATACTTTTAGGCCGAACTGTTCTGCAATCTTATAACCAATTGGGGAAGCGCCCAGTTTAGGCATGGTTAATCCGCCAGAAGCGATAATCAATGAATTACATTGATATTGTTGGTTGGTCGTAGACACTAAAAAACCTTGCTCGTTTTTAGTAATGCTAGAAACTTCGCTACGTAAATGTACTTCTACACCGGCCCAATCACATTCGGTCATCAAAACGTCTACGATGTCTTGTGCACTGTTGTCACAAAACAGTTGGCCTAATGTTTTATGATGATATTCAACACCATGGCGCTCCACTAATTCAATAAAGCTTTGAGAACCGTAACGGCTAAGGGCTGATTTTACAAAATGCGGATTGCTACATAAGTAGTTTTCAGGCGTTGCGTTTTCGTTTGTAAAATTGCAACGGCCGCCACCACTAATTAATATTTTTCTACCGGGCTTTTTACCCATATCAACAACAATTACTTTTTTGCCGCGATATCCAGCCGTAGCTGCAGCCATTAAACCTGCGGCACCAGCGCCAATAATAAGTACGTCAGTAGAAATCAAAATACAGCCTAATTAAGTGTTCAAAATTTTATGGATTTATTATAAGTGAGAACAAGCTGTATAAGCGAATAAAGTTACTCACTGCTTGATGTAACCATGTGTATCATTATTGTGAATAAATGTAATTATTACATCTATTTATAATCGTTTTCAGCAATATAGTTTTTTTCAAATTTCGGTAGATCATTAGTAGTCTGTTTATCGAAGTTAATCAATTTTAATGTTTTATTGAGCATATTGAAGGATGGATTATGAATTTTTGTAATAGAGTGAACATGAATGTTAAGCAAGCGACTGCATTAGTGTTTAGTGCCATGCTGGTATTAACGGGTTGTGGATCAGACAGTAAAGATGAAGAAAAAAAGAATAGTAATAATGGTTTTGTGAAGTTTTACAATGCGTCTAAAGATTCACCCGCTATGTTTTTTACTGTAGATGAAGACCTTGAAAGCAGTGAAAAAGATAAGGTAGAAACCACCTTTAAAAACATAGAATATACCAAGGCCAATACCAGCTATGAGGTGAAAGCGAATGACTACTTTTATGAAGTTGCTTGGCAAAATAAAGACAGTAGTGAACGCGAAAACTTAAAAATAATTGACGAAGGTAGCTTCACAGTAAAAGAAAAAACCATGCAGTTAGTTGTGCTAAGTAACAGTGTAGCGTCGCCTAAAGTGAATTTTTATGACATTGCGATAGTAGATAATACAGAAGACAAAGAAAACAAACAGTTCAACCTGCGAATACTTAATGCTTATGTAAATAACGAAGACATTGATGTGTATTTATCTAAAAATGATGAAACATTTAACGAAGCTCAACTCATAGGCGAATACAGCTATACCGAGCTTTCAGAAAACAAAAAGTTTGATCAAGGCAGTTATATTTTTTACATCACCAAAGCGGGCCAAACCGAGGTGCTATTTAAATCAAAAGAAGTGACTTACGAATATCCAGCACAATATACTCTGGTAGTACGAGAAAACATTGGAGCAGGAACCTCACCTTATGCATTAGACAAAATATCTAACTCGTTTACTGAAGAATATTTAGACGCTGACGCTGTAGCTAAATTCAAAGCCTACAATGCTATCAAAACACATACATTATTACCTGATTATCAAGGTAAGTTTGATGTAGCTATAAGAGGGGTTTATCAAAACGAAGACATTGCCGAGCTAGAGCAAGGTCAGTTAAGTAGCGCGTTAACATTAAATAATGGTGATTACAGTATTGATATTAAATCAACCGACAATGGCGGGTTTTTATTGCGCAATCATTTACTTAGTTTGGTAGAAAACACCTATAAAACCTTTTTCTTTTATCTTACAGAAAAAGATATAGACACAGATGATGATGGAAAGGTTGATGACATTGAAGTTAAAGTCAACTCTTTAGCGGTAAGCAATAGTACGAAAGACAGCTTATATGATCATAGCGTGTCTATGGTTAATTTAGTTGATGACACAAATTTTAATCAGGTTAAAGTTTATTTTGTGAGAGACAATGAAACCATTTCTACCGCGTCACTTACTCGGGCTGTAAAATATTCAGAAGCCGAATCAATTAGCTTACGTAATAACACCTATCAGGTGTTCGCTATTGCAGAAATTGATGGTAGCAGTGTTATTTTGTCGAGCTTTGAAATGATAATGGATGAAGACTCAAACGATATGTTTATGGTTATTGAAACCGATGTTAACTCAGTGTCGGGTTATAGCGTGAATCTGGTGAAGCAAACGCAATAAGGCGATCGTAAAGTTACTTTAGTCAAAATAATCTTTAAACAAAAAAGCTCGCTATATCCGTTTCATTAATGATTGAAAGGGTACAGCGAGCTTTTTAAATAGAATAACTTAAGCGTTAGCTGGTGACATAATACTTGGTGAAGTACCTGCTTTTGCCATTTCTGCTAAATCTTTATCAACGAAGAACAATGCGTGTCCGTCGTGTCCCACTAAGTTAATTTTGTCTAATACGCTTTTGAAAAGTGTTTCTTCTTCGTGTTGCTCAGCAACATACCATTGTAAGAAGTTAAATGTTGAATAGTCTTGATTAGTAAAAGCTTCATGCGCTAAAGAATTAATACGTTCGGTAATTAAACATTCGTGCTCGTAGGTTTTTTCAAAAATGTCAGCTAAAGATTTAAACTCATGTGGCGGTGCATCAATAGCTCCTAAAATAGGTAATGCACCTGTTTCACTCACGTAAGTGAATAAACGTGTCATGTGGTCCATTTCTTCGGCAGCGTGTTTACGCATAAACTGAGCCGCACCTTCAAAGCCTTTTTCTTCACACCAAGCGCTCATTTGTAAATAAAGGTTTGACGAATAAAATTCTAAATTAATTTGTGTATTTAGTTTTTCAACCATTGGAGCTTTTAGCATGATGTTTCTCTAGTGTTTTAAAGTTGAATGGATCTTGCCTTGTTTATCATAAGACTTCAAGTGAAAATAGAAAGAAAACCATAATAAAAACAGTGACATATAATGATAATGGTTTTCATTTCTTTTAGTGATATGAATAGTGTTAGTGTCGCTTATAAGCTTGCTAATACCGTTTCAGCTTTACTTGCTTCAAATTCTTTCGGTTTTTCAACAAGTAAGTTAGTTACCACGCCGTTATCGATCACCATTGCGTAGCGTTGAGAGCGTACGCCACCAAAAGCTGCAGTGTCTAGTTCTAAACCGAGTAATTTTGTATAGCTAGCATCACCATCTGCAACCATAGTAATGTGTTCTGCATTACTTGCTTTGCCCCAAGCATTCATAACAAAGGCATCGTTAACTGATAAACAAATAATTTGATCAACACCTTTAGCCTGTAGCTGATCGGCTAATACAACATAGCCTGGTAAATGTGATTCTGAACAGGTTGGTGTAAAGGCACCAGGTACGGCAAATAAAACCACTTTTTTGTTAGCAAATAACTCGTCGGTATTGTGCGTGATCATACCTTCACTTGTTAGTTCTTGTAGTTCACCCGTTGGCATTTTTTCGTTTTGCTTGATCATGAATAGTCCTTAAAATAGTTTAATTAGATAATGGTAATTTAACTGGTTTACAAAGAAACCCTTTGTCGTGTGCTGCTCTTGCACAATCTTTACAGACAAAGCGGGGTTTATCAACAATATGTGCTAGTTCATGAAGTCCTTTTTCAATTTCCTTTTTTTTCCACTTACATAAAGACTTACTCATTGGCTTGGCCTCTCTGTGCTATCAATCCATTCTAGATGATTTTCAGAGAGCTTGCCTAGTGGTAATTTGCGTATGATCGAGTAGCTTGCTGCATATCACATGTTCTATTTTGTTGATAGGCTATGAAAGTAATCGTGAAAGGTTAACAAGCCCAGAAAAATTAAGTACTTAAATTGAGAGTAGTATTAATGTCTTTTACTTGATCAGTTACGTCGTTAACAATAATTTCAGCGAGCTGTTTAGATTGCTCTACTTGTTGGTTTACTTGGATCATGGCTTTTTCAAAAACAGTGTATTGTTCACGCTGTAATGTTATTTGTCCTAGCGTATCTTGAGCTACGGTTGCTGAAGCTTGCGCATGTTCAGATACTTGTATTGCGTTACTTTGTAATTGAGTGGCAATGGTTTGTTGTTTGTTTGATGCGAATTCAATACCTAAAATTGTTTCTTCAATACTTTTGCTGACAGATTGTAATTGGGTAAGGCGACCGCTAATTTGTAATAAAGAATCTTGAGTTTTACAGGCTAGTTGCCTTACTTCATCAGCCACTACAGAAAATCCTCTACCATGTTGGCCTGCCCTAGCTGCTTCAATAGCCGCGTTTAAGGCTAATAAATTTGTTTGATCGGCTATCGAACCTATCACTTCTACAATACTACTTACGCTATTTACTGATTGAATTAGTTTTAAAATTTCATTTTTACCTGTTTGAGCCGCAATATTAGTTAACTCGCTGGCTTTAATCACCTGTGATACATGTTCTTGGCTTGTGTTCATGGCGTGTTGAGTATTGTTAGCGTTGTCTACAACTTGCTTTGACAACTCATTGACCCTATCGGTTGCTTCACTCAGTGTGATCATCAGGTATTGCGCATTTTCAACCTGTTGGCTTGCTTCTCCAGAGGTGTTGTTAATAGCAGTGGCTTGATTTTGCATGGTTTGCAAAGCATTAGAAACTAAGCCAAGTTGCTCGGCTTTTTGTGCATCTTGTTTATTGAGTATGCCAACAAGTTCATTAAAGCTTGTAGATATTTCACCCAGTTCGGTTTTTTCATTAATCCCTGTAATATTGTTTACATCACCTGTTTCTACGAGTTGTACAAAGCTGTTTCTTAAAAGTTGTAAAGGCTTTAGCACAATGCGCTTTTGTAAAAAAAAGTTACCTAATAAATAAACGAGTAAACCAATCACTAACCCTATGGTAATGCGTTGAGTTTGTTGCTCCGTTGTTATTTGTTGTTCCACAATGCTTTGTTCGCCGCTTTCTACAATAATTTTTAGTTCATTGAGTTGGCTTGAAAGTTGTTTTTTACCGCTAATTTGTTCAGTTTGATTGGCGAGGGTGGTGTTTAATTCATTTTTGTATCTGTTGGTTAGCGATAGCAACTCATCAAGTACTTCCTCACTTAAATCTGTGGCTTCTTCATCATCATCGAAACTTAATTCATCGTCAGCGGTTTTTTCTTCAATAATACCTAACAGCGGAAAGGCTTGCAGTTTTTGGCTGCTGATAGACAAATCGGCTATGGCTAAATCAATCGAGTCGCGTATCGCGTTATTAACCAGTACTTTTTCTCTAAGATTAATTAAGGTGGTTAATTGGTTGGAAAGGATAAGCAGTATATTGGTGTATTGTTCTTTTTGAGCTGTGTTAATACTGTTTGATACATCTACATATTTTTTTAAATCAATAATAATAGCGCTAATGGTTTGCTCGTTATTACGTAAAAGTGCGGCAGGGTCGCCACTGAGTTTGCCTAATGCTCTTATTTTGGTGGAAAGCAGTAACTGTAGCTCAGTTACTTTATTTTCAATGTCTGACGCTATGTTGTTGCTCGACATATTTTTAGCGTTATGGGTGATTTCTTCTAATGTAATATCGGCTTCTGTAAGTAGTGTGGCATTACCTGTTTCTAAATAAGTTGTAATGATGTTGTTGAGCTTAATAGACACAAGGTTTTTTATGATTTGATAGTCGTTACTGATTAATCTGCTGGTTTTATAAGTATTCAAAACCCAATACAAAGTAGCGATAAAGGTTAATGCAAAGGCAAAAATGGTGATACTTGATAGTCTAAAGAAGGAGGAAACACGCATGTTATTTTCTTAATTAATAAGTGTATATAAATTATGGCATACGGAATGTGACGAATTTATTACATCCTTTAATTAGTAAGGGTTATGTAAAAGTTACGTTATTGCATTTAACGCATATTTAACAATGCGTGTTAAATATAAATTTAATTTATTAATGGTTTGATTCTTTAAATTTGATAAAACTTTAAGCGTGATTCAATATTAGCTATTAAATGTTTTTTTGCTGATTTATATTTTGGAGAACAAATATCATGTCGGGTTTTAATAAAGTGGTAAACAGCTATGAAGAGGCTATGTCTGGCTTAGAAGATGGCATGACACTGATAGCTGGTGGTTTTGGTCTTTGTGGTATTCCAGAAAATTTAATTAAAGAAATTAAAAATAAAGGTACTAAAAACCTCACTGTTGTATCAAATAACTGCGGAACAACAAATCATGGTTTAGGTATTTTGTTACACGACAAGCAAGTCAAAAAAATGGTGGCTTCTTACGTGGGCGAAAACGAAGAATTTGAACGCCAAATGATGAGTGGTGAGTTAGAAGTAGAACTAACACCACAAGGTACATTAGCTGAAAAAATGCGTGCGGCAGGTGCTGGTATTCCTGCTTTTTTTACTGCAACAGGTTACGGCACTCCCGTTGCTGAAGGTAAAGAGTCGCGTGAAATTAATGGCAGACATTACATTTTAGAAGAATCGATTAAAGGCGACTTTGCCATAGTTAAAGCGTGGAAGGCTGACACCTACGGTAATTTAGTTTTTCGTAAAACTGCACGCAACTTTAACCCTATGGCAGCAACTGCCGGTAAAATTACTGTAGTTGAAGTAGAAGAAATTGTTCAACCGGGAGAATTAGATCCAGATCATATTCATACACCGGGTATTTATGTTGACCGAGTTATTTTGGGTAACTTTGAGAAAGTAATTGAACAACGTACTACACGTCCTTCAGCTTAAGGAGTATATATTATGGCTTTATCAAGAGAACAATTAGCGCAGCGCGTAGCGCAAGAATTACAAGACGGCTTTTACGTCAATTTAGGCATAGGTATTCCAACCTTAGTGGCCAATTATGTGCCTGAAGGTATAGAAGTTATGCTTCAATCTGAAAATGGTTTATTAGGTATGGGGCAATTTCCAACAGACGAAGAAGTGGATGCTGACTTAATAAATGCCGGTAAACAAACGGTAACCATGGCCACAGGTGCGTCGTTGTTCGATAGTGCTGAGTCTTTTGCCATGATACGTGGCGGACATGTCGATTTAACTGTTTTAGGTGCCTTTGAAGTGGATTGCCAAGGTAATATTGCCTCGTACATGATCCCTGGTAAATTAATTAAAGGTATGGGCGGCGCAATGGATTTAGTGGCTGGCGCAGACAACATTATTGTAACCATGACGCATGCTTCAAAACATGGTGAATCAAAACTTTTAGCAGAATGCACTTTACCGCTAACAGGCAAAGGTTGTATTAAAAAAGTACTGACTGATTTAGCTTTTCTTGAAATTAAAGAAGGGAAGTTCCATTTACTTGAACGCGCACCCGGTGTATCAGTTGAAGAAATTGTTAAACTTACAGCCGGTGAACTCGTCGTACCTAATCACGTACCTGAAATGCAATTTCCAACTTAAACCTTTTAAATCAGGTTGTTGAGCCTTTAACGCAGTAGCCCTGTGTTAAAGGTTTTTTTATGCGTGCCGTAATAGTTAATCAATGTAATTCATGAATGTTTTATAAATAGGTAATGATTAAAACAGGATAGTTTGTTTTTATCATAAAATAGTTCGTATATTAATAAATCAGTAAGATTTAATAAAATTAAGGCTTAGCTTTCTTTTAATTGTATAATTAAACTATAGCAACTAAAGTATTTAATACTTTACCTTGAAAATGCACAAACGGAGTTTAAATATGAATCAAGCTGCAGCTGAAAATAATGCACAAAATGAAACCACACAGTGGGTAAAGTTTAGTTTAAACGGTGAAAACTATGGTATTCGAGTATTAAAGGTACAAGAGATTCAACGTTATAGTGAAATCTCTCCTATACCAGGGGCACCTAGTTATGTTTTAGGCATTATTAATTTACGCGGTAATGTGATTAGTGTTTTAAATACTCGAGAAAAGTTTTCTTTACCTGAGCAAGATGTTACGGATGACACACGTATTGTTATTCTAGAAGTTGGAACACAAATTATTGGCATTTTAGTGGACAGTGTTGCAGAAGTGATTAGCCTTCAGGCAAGTGATGTTGATATTGCACCTAATGTAGGAAATGATGAAACAGCCAAATTTATTGAAGGAGTGTCAAACAAAGGCGGCGAATTACTTATCCTTTTAGACGCTGAAAAAATTCTTAATGAAGATGAATGGAAAGATCTGAGTAATCTATAATTTTTATTTCCTTCTAAAAAGAAACTAAAAAATAAAGGGAGACTATAGCTCCCTTAAATTATATTGTTTATTTGGTGATTTTTTTGCGTTCTACAGCTGTTACATTAGCCATTATACGTCGGTTAACTTTATGCGCTTTAATCGTTCCACTATTATCTAGTAACTTAGCGTCACCGTAGCCTACAACATCAATACGATCAGAATTAATGTTATATTCTTTAACTAGAATGTTTTTTACTGACTCAGCTCTTTTTTTCGATAACCAAACGTTATACTGCTTATCGCCTAGTGACGAACTGTGGCCTTCTATCACGACTTTCGTATTAGGAAATCGTGTCAAAAATGTTGAAAATGCTTCTAGTTGAGACATATCGTTTTTATTTACGATGCTCGAGTTATGAGCAAACTTCATATCTAGCTGCATTCTAACTTCTTTATCTTCAAATATACTACAGCCTTTGCTGTCTACTTTGTCGATTGATGGTGTATTAGCACAGGCATCTTTATTGTTTGGGATACCATCATTGTCACTGTCTGCAACAACCGGCTTAGCCATAACACAGCCTGTATTATCTACGCGACTATTCGCGGGTGTATTAGGGCATAAATCTCTATTGTCTTGAACACCATCCCTATCTGTATCTTCAATACGTGCTGCTGAACGGGTAGCTTTCTTCTCACCACCAAAAGCATACGAAAAGCCTACTTTGACACTATGATCATTAAAGCCTTCGCCAAAGTCGTGATGAGCAGCAATTTCCGTAATAATTTTAAAGTTGGAATTAGTTTTCCAATGACGCCCTAATCCCACATTAACAAGACGTTGAGTATCATCATACTTTTCTATTTTTAATCCAGTAAATACGTAGTAATCAGACTGCTGAGGGAAAAACAATACATCAATACCTCCTCTATCTCCGCCAATACTTTGTTTCGGTCCTTTAGTCTCTAAGTTCACATGCGACCATTCAATTCTGCTCGCCCAAGAAGGACTAAAGCGGATTCCATATTCAAGACCTAAACCAAAGCCATCGTTAAACTGAGGAGCAGGAAGAAACTTCTCATTGTCTGCATTATAATATTCTACAAAACCACCAAACCAAGATTCTTTCTCTACAGAGTTATCTTCAGCAAGTGCACCGTGAGACATAAGAGCCAGCATATTTAATGCGATAAATTTCTTTTTCATTTTTACTTCACCTTTTAATTCATGTTTATATACCCATTACCAATCAAATACTTATTGCACAGATATTGAATAACAACGGGTATATAGTTAATAAAACTATTTTCATAAAGGTAGACGACACTAATAATTGAAAAGTCACATTTAAATTAATTATTTGATAAGTTTTTTAAGAATATAAAAAAGAAGAGAGTTAAATACGAAAAGTAGGGGATGATATTTAGTGTTAAAAAGTCAAACTGTTTATTTAACTTGTCGTCGCTTTAGTCATAGATGCTAAGGGCGTGATTCCGTTACTGATGCGAATAAATGTATCACAGTACATTTACAAATGAAGTGATGGCTAATGTTATATTTTTAATGGTACTTACCCTATACGCCTTCTAAGTTTGAGCTATTAGGTCTTAAAATAAGGAATAATAAGACCTAACACCTCTACTTAATTAACCACTATCTATATCTTGATCGTCAGCGCTTACAGTGCCAGCCATTTTTTCTAATGCTCGTTTATAGCGCATCTTCACTGTGCTTAACTTCTGCTCTACTATGAGAGCAATATCATTAAACTCAAGATCGCCAGCAATACGAAAAACAACTATAGAACGCTCTTCTAAGCTAAGTCGAGCCAACATATGATTAAGTTGGCTACTTCTCTCAGTCAAATCTTCTGAGGCGTCTTCTAAAATTATATTTTCAGCTTCATCTAAATCGACTTGATCTAATTTCTTTTTTCTTAACCTAGTTAACGCCTGATTGTAGGCAATTCTGTATATCCATGTTTTAAAACTCGCTCGTTGTTCAAAGCGTTTAAGGTTGTTAAAAACATTTAGCATGGTGTCATTAACAGCTTCTTCTGCTTCTTCTTTCGAGTCTAAGTATCGATAACATATTTGTATTAATTTATTATGATATCGATGGAAAAGCACTTCATAAGCTGTTGTTACATAAGGTAATTGAAGGCTCGCAATACGCACTAGCTCTAAATCATCTAATTGTAATAACCGATCAGAGACAAGATTTTTCTCGTTCTCTGGTGTTTTCATAATTAACTCATTGTTAGTGTTTTACTTAATTGAATCATTCAACGGCGTAACAATAAACTTACGAGTTAATAAGTCTTGATTTGGTACACTTAATCTACGGCCTTCTTTATTTTCAAGTAATGTATTTACGGTACTTACCGCAACAACATTACCAACAAAGCCTTCAAATTCTACTTCATCACCCGGCATTAATTGCTCTCTGGCGTAAATGCCCGAAACAATACTGTTTGCAATACTTTTAGTACCTAAGCCTAAGGCTAACGCAAGTGCGACACCTAAACTGGCAATTAATACGGTGAAAATGGTATTTAGTAATTCTGTTTCAAGCTCAAGTTGCCCAATAACTAATGAAAAAGTAATCGCTAACACCAGTATTTGTAATACACGCCCTACAGAGGAACCGTATTCCACGCCTATGTTATCAAGTGATGTTTCAACTTTGCTTTTACCTGATTTAGCAAGAAATAAACCCAGTAAAGTAATAACCAGTGCGCCTAATAATTTAGGAAGGTATTGCACAAAGGTATCTAAAATGGCTGAAAACCTATCTAATCCAAGTGTTTCAGCGCCAGCAACAAGAATAATTAATACAAAAAATAGGTGTAATAAGCGTCCTATCATTTCTGAAGGAGTCGACTTTAACCCCAATGTTTTTAAAATTTTACTCACATTTAATTTTGTACAAAGCTTATCAAATCCTAATTTTTCTATAATTTTAGCAACCCATTTAGTGATTATTTTAGAAATAAACAATCCTACTAAAATAACCAAAACCGTCGCTAATAAGTTAGGTAAAAAACCTGCTATTTCTGTCCAAAATTTGGAGAGTGCATTACTGAGTGATTGTGTCCAAACATCTAAATTCATTTTGAATCTCCGGTATAAGTGTTCAACTGTTCCGCTTGTTTAGTTACTATTTTTTGTTTTAACATGCGTTTTTTTCCATTGCCTTGGCTATGTAACTCAAGTTTACGTTTTGCTGAATACATAGATGCACCAAAACCTAAAAACACGACCCAAATCCAGCCAAAAAATAGTCCAGTAACATCTTTAGCTGCTGTTACTTTTGAAGATTTCTCTAACACTTTCTTCAAGGCTTTATCTTCATTAGTTGTGGGAATTGTTTCTTGCCACATCAGCTTTAGTTCGTCTTCATCTAAATTCATTTATGTATCCTATGATTAAATTTTATTAATTCTAGCGCTTATTCGTTTCTCAAGTATGAGCTTTGTTTAAGTTAAAAATAAGTATTTCAATGTGTCGGTTATACTCTCTTCCTGCAATTGACTCATAACTTGCAGACTTAATCCACACGGTAAACCTATTTTTAGGTTATTGTTCTTATAGACGAATACAGAAGCGTAAAAGTCACAAAAAAATTAATATATTTTTATTGTGACTTTTACGCTATAACTCTCGTCAAAATATAACTCGTACAAAATAACTCAATAATCAACCCAGCCGCTGGAGTGCATAATATGTCAGAACCCTTACCTGATTTAATTGAAGAGGTTATTAGCCATTCTGATCTCAATGCAGATATAGATAATGCTTCACTATTTATTGCTCAGGCTAATGAAGACGAAGTGGCTTTATTATTAGAATCTTTGCCAATAGATGAACGGATTATTTTATGGCAAACGATCCCTGAACATAAGCAACTTAATACTTTATTACAGATGCGTTGTGATCCCAGAGAAGTCCTTATTAAAGAGACGAATCCAGAACAATGGGATAAATTATTTGTCGGTATTGATTCTGAAGACCTGCTTGAATTAGCAGACTCTTTACCTGTTGAGTTAGTCGAACGTGCCTATGAAGCAATGGATAGGCAACAAAAACAATACTTTACCCGAGCGAATCAATATCCTGAAGAACAAATAGGCCACTGGATTTCCCATGATTTTTTAGTATTACCTATTAATGCTAGAGTGCGAGACGCGATGCGACTAATTCGCAGAGAAGTCCCTCGACATACAGACATGATTTTTTTAGTGAACCGTTCAGGGCATTTTTCTGAAGCTGTACCAATAGCTAAGTTATATGGATTACCAGAACATTTACCCCTGGTAGATATTGCATTAGATGATTTTTTAGTGATATCGGCAAACGCTGAATGCGAGCTTGTAGCAAAAGATGTGCAACTATCGGGTTTTGGATCATTACCTGTAGTCGATGAAAATCAAAAGTTACTGGGCAGAATTGATGTAACAACCGCATCAGAACTTTTGCTTGAATACAATGAAAGGCAATTAATGGGTAGCGTAGGTATGGATGAGAATGAAGATTTATTCTCTCCTGTGCGAAAAAGTGCCAAAGGTCGTGCTATTTGGTTAGGTATTAATTTATTAACAGCATTTTTAGCCAGTGCATTTATTGGTATGTTTGAAGCTACGTTACAGCAGGTTGTTGCCTTAGCTGTGCTTATGCCTGTTGTGGCAAGTATGGGAGGTATAGCGGGCAGCCAAACACTCACCTTAATGATACGTGGGTTAGCGCTAAAACAAGTTAACCCAGCTAATTTTAAAATATTGTTAGTTAAAGAATTTAAAGTGGGTAGTCTTAACGGAATTATATGGGCAATAGTAATAGGCTTAGTAGCTGTAGCTTGGTTTAAAGATCCTTTACTAGGCATGGTGATAGGCATTGCCATTTTATTAAATATTATTGCAGCAGCTTGCGCTGGAATTTTTGTGCCCGTTATTTTAGATAAACTAAAAATTGACCCTGCGCTTTCTGGTTCGGTTATTTTAACAACCGTAACTGATATTGTCGGGTTTGTTGCCTTTTTAGGGTTAGGTACTTTATTTTTACTTTAGGGCATATTTTTCAAAAGAGAAGTAAGAATAATTATAAGTGGTGATGAAATTATTGAAAAAGTAACCTGTGGATTCTATCCCCGTTGCAATCTTCCATATGTTGGTTGCAACGGGTATACAAGACTATTAAGCGGTACGTTCTACCAAAAGATCTGTTAACTCGCCTTGTTCTTCATTTGATAATTGCTCGTCACCATTTTTAGAGACTAAAAATACATTTTCTGTCGATTCACCTAGCGAGCTTATTTTTGCTGAATGAATAGTTAAGTTGAGCTGCGAAAATACCAAACAGATTTTTTCCATATAACAGGGGTCGTCTAAGGTATTTATTTTTAATAATGATTTATTCTTTTTACTCGACTTTAAAAACTCAACAGCTGTGGTGTTTTCAAAATGTTTTACAAACCTTGGTGTGGTCAAATTGTGATTAGACACTTCATTGTGAATAGACTTTTCAACACGTTTAACAATTTGAGATAAACGGTATTCTTCAACAATGGGTTCGTTGTTATTGTCGAGTAATTTAATAATTTCTAATACATTCCCGTCTTTCGTTTGCATTATTTGCGCATCTTTTACACTGAGTTTTGCGCCAGCTAACACGTTGAATATATCTACAAAAAGTTTAGGCCTGTCTTTTGTGTAAACAATTAAATTAGTTGAACCTGAAGACACTCCCTCAGGTATATAAACAACATTATTATTTACTGAATGATTTAATATTTGATCGCTAATACATACAATTTCATCAACACTATTACTACTGAAAAAATGATTAGGTAAATTAGCCCATAACGAAGTAATGCGGGCTTCTTCTACATTCATATTAGCGAGTAATAACTTGGCTTCACTTTTGTTTTCTCTAATTAAGGTACGCGATTCAAATATGTTTTCTATACCTTGCTTTAAAGCCGTTCGGGTTGATAAGTAAAGTTGTTTTAGCTGGCACTCTTGCCATTCATTCCAGTATTGTTCGTTGGTGGCGATCATGTCGGCTACTGTAAACACAAAAAGTGCGTTGAGTTTATCAACTGAACCGACTGTTTTGGCTAAGCGTTTAATAATTTCAGGATCTGCAATGTCATGACTTTGTATGGTAGTGATCAGTAACTCTTGATGCGTCACAAGCCAATAAATCAGTTTAATACTTGAGCTTTTAAGTTGATGTAATTCTGCAAATTCTTTAGCAATTACAGCACTCAGTTGATGATCATCGCCAACTTGCTTACCTGAAATATGATGACAAAGTGTCGCCATAACCAAAGCATTTTTATCTTTAACATATTGATTAACAATATAAACAAAGCTCTTTTTATCAAAGTCATGACTAAAGCTATCAATAGCTTGCACGGCTTTAAAAGTATGTTCGTCTATTGTGTAAGCATTATGCATGTCGTATTGCATTTGGCCTTGAATACGTTCCCAATGGGAGAAATAAGACGCTAAAATATCGTATCTATGCATTAAACTCAGCGCGGTTTTAAGTCCTTTCGGATGCTGTAATAATGCAATAAATTCTTCTTGGCAGCCTTGGTAACAGCTAAGTTCACCTAATAAACGTCGTCTCGTTTGCCTTAATAAGCGAATGGTTTCAGGGGCAATTCCATGAATATCATCGTGTTCAGCTATCAATAAAAAGAGTCTTATTACCTGTCTTTTATCAATAAAAGCTTCGTCGTAGCGTACTTGAATAAGGTGATTACAAACAGAAAAATACTCATCAATAATACATTCTGGCTGATTAGGCTGATGCTTTAATATGTCAAACAGGAAAGAGTCTTTGAGCATTTGATTAAGCTCGCGGATACGTGTCATGGCCCTAAACAAAAAGCCCATCATACTCTCGATGGCGTGTTGTGTATTTTCACCACTACCAAAACGCATGAACCTAGCGACTGCCGATTGATAATCGAATAATAGGTTTTCTTGAGGACGATTAACAACTGAGTGTAATGCCCATCTAACACGACAAACAAAATCATAAGACTCTAATAACTCGGAGGTTTCGTCTGCGGTTAAAAATCCGGTAGATTTGATTGTACTGGCGGTATCGGTCAAAAAATGTTTTTGTGCTATCCATTGAATAGTTTGTACATCGCGCATACCGCCGGGGTTATTTTTTAAATTTGGCTCTAAATATAAGGCGGTATTTTTGGCTTGTTGATGACGGTTCTCTTGTTCGAGCATTTTTTCTTGAAAGAACACTTTACTCGTTAGAATTTTATTGCCATAGAGTGCGTCTTTTATTGTTTTGGCATGTGCTTGAGGCCCATGAAGAGGTCTTAAATCCAAGAGGTTGGTTGCTATCGTAATGTCTTTTTGAGAAAGTTGTATAGATTCTTCAATTGTTCTGACTGAGTGGCCAATGTCGGTACCTAAATCCCAAAGCTTAGTTAAAAAACAAGAAAGGGTTTCTTCAACTTTTTGAGAAATATCGCCTTCGCTTATAATTGCTAAATCTATATCTGATTGAGGATGTAACCTTTTTCGGCCATAGCCACCAACGGCATTAATAGATAAAGGTGAGTTATGCAATTCAAACGAAGTCCAGAGTGATATTAATAATTCATCAAAAAATTCAGCTCTTTTTTCCAGTAAAGATTGAATTGAATCTGTATGGAATTTTTCATTAAGTGCCAGAGTGTAATTAGCAATATATTCGCGTAATTCAACTCCGGATGTTTCTTTTGAAACGAAAGACATTTGGGCTATCTCTTATAATTGCTTAGACCAAGCATTTAAACTATCTAATTTTCCTTTAAAAAACGACTCGTTCATCAGTCGACCTCCAAATTCAAAATCATTTACAGCACACCTTGTATTAATCATCAAGCTGCTTGCGGGCACTGTTGTGTATGCTGTTTTACAATTAATAGAAGCATAATGATTTTCCATTTCAGTTAATAAATGGGTAATAACATCATTCGTTTCTAATTCAGCATTTACGGTAAAATTTGAAAACTCGACAACGTTTCTTTTTTTACAATGGTAAGCGTTAACTGTAGCAGCAATTTCATTATTTATTTGTGCGTAAAACTGATTGCTTTCATTAGAATTTGGGGTTGGAATTTTTCTGCCAGAATAAACTAACTGTTTTTTATCGGCTATTAACGGCTCAATGGAACCAGACGATATTGTAATATCACTATTATCTAAATTAATTTGATGTTCATCATTGTTAACAAAAGAAGCATCTAAAATAGCATCGTGTTTTTCTTCAAATTGATTTTCTAGGTAGGAGTCTTTTAAATAATAAACAATATAAAAAGCATCTTGTAAGCCATAGTAAGCCATTATAGAAGCTTCAACCTTAAAGCCGTGCTGAAAAAAATATACCGCGCTAGACTCCTTTACTTTAATGCTTATTTTGGCAATTTTTCGCTGAAATGCATACTCTTTTACTAAGGGTACAAAACTATTTAAATCAGTATTACCCACATCTTCAATAATTAATGTGTTTGCAATATTGTCGTGTATAAACTCAATACCAGCGGCCTTTACATATTCTTCAAAAATACAATTATTAATACTCACAAAAACCTTCTCATAAAAAGTAAATCAATCATTCGAATTGAAATAGTATCAATTCTAACTATTGTTTTCAAATTCCATGCTAGAAATACGATGTTTAATTTTTGCTTTTGCTATTAAAAGCATCACTAAATATATATTTAGTACAAAGTAATATAGTAATTTATAGCTTGGTATTCACTAATAACTCAATAAAATTTAAATATTATTAACAATTAAAAACATAGGGTTAACAATAAAAATTAAATGCATTTCCTGATTTATAAAGGATAAATTAAAGTTTATCCTTTATCTGGCTACTCACAGGTATAGCTAAAGTGCTAAACTAAGCTAATAGCGCCTGGATAATGTAAATTTAAATGAAAAAATATGACGAACTACTAATATCAATTCGAAAGGTTATTCGAGCAATTGATCTGCATTCTAAGCAATTAACCAAATCTTCTGGTTTAACGGGTCCTCAATTATTAATTATGCTTGAGATTGAAAAAACACAAGCAATTACCGCCAGCCAAATAGCAAAAACCATTAATTTGAGTGCTGCAACGGTCACAAATATTCTTGATAGGCTTGAAAGCCGAAACTTAATCCGCCGAGTGCGAAGTTCAGAAGATAAAAGAAGGGTGAGTTTATATTTATCAGATATTGGTAAAGAGTGTTTAATTGATTCGCCTAAGCCATTACAAGAGCATTTTATTAAGAACTTTTGCCGATTAGAAGAATGGGAGCAATCACTACTACTTTCTTCTATGCAACGTATTGCAATAATGATGGACGCTGACGACTTAGATGCGGCGCCAGTATTAGAAATAGATCCTATGCAAGTAAGTAGTGAGGAAACAAAGAGTAAATAAAATTAGATATTAAAACCAATCATACTTGATTGGTTTTAATAAAAATTTAATGGTGTATTAAACCGTAAATCGATTAACTAAACTATACATTTTCTGACTTGCATCTTGAATAGAGTCACCTAAAACAACCAGTTGTTCTCCATGTTTCAATGAGCTTTCACTCATGTCAGTAATTAAATGTATTGATTGATCAATAAGCTTACAAGTCACCGATTGTTCCTCTGTTGCAGATGCTACCTGATCATTTAACTGTAACATATCATGCACCATACCTTTGATTTCAACCAAGGCACTACCCGTTGATTCTGTCGCTAGAACCGTTTTTTCTGTAACAGAGGCACTCTGTTGCATTGAATCCACAACAGTATTAGATGAAGAGATTAATTCGTTTAACAAAGTTTGAATTTCGACTGTAGATTGATGTGTTCTTCCCGCTAAACTTCTAACTTCATCAGCAACAACGGCAAAGCCTCGTCCCTGTTCACCAGCTCTAGCTGCTTCTATTGCAGCATTCAATGCTAATAAATTTGTTTGTTCTGCAATGCCTTGTATTGTATTTAAAATACCACTTACGTTACCTACTTGTTCTTTCAGTTGGTCTACATTGCTTGATGTAGCATTAATTTCACTCAATAAATTATTAATAAAACCTATAGATTCAATTGATCGCTCATTACCAGCTTCAGCTGATTGTGTAATACTTTGTGCAAGGGCCGATGCATTAGTAGAGCTTTCTGTAATATAACCAACACAAGTTAATAGCTCTCTAACAGCGGTGGTTGAGTCTTGAATTGAGTCATTTTGCTTATTATTCTGCTCGTTGGCTATGTTTGTGCTTTCAATAAGCGCTGTGGAAATATTTTCTAACGTTGAAGTGGTGTGAACAACCTCTGAAATAATCGTGTGAAGTTGGTCTACAAACTTATCGAAACTATCCGCTAATTCACCTAATTCGTCTTTATGTTTATAATGTAATCTTTTTGTTAAATCACCGTTCCCATCAGAAAACTCAGTTAATGATTTAGTAATTAAAGCAATACTACTTACCACATTTTTACTTAGCAGCCAGTTATAAAAAAATAAACAAATTACCCATAATATAGATACTGCAGCAGCCATCCACCGAGCATCGTGTGCTTTACTTTCAATATTTTGAACACTGTCTGTTAATTGATCATCGGCTAAAACGTCTAAGGCATTTAAAGCACTTTTTAATTTAGCAAGCATATCATTATTTTTTTGAGCTGTTTTTTGTAACATATCGATTGCTACATCACCTACAATAAAGTTATTAGCTAGCCCTACGCTTTCTTTATAGTACAGTTCAAATTGCTGTAAAACGTCTGTTACCCCTTTCAATTTAGCAGGGCTACTTTCAATAATTTTGAAATTGTTTCTAATGTTATCGGCAAAAGCAACCGTTTCTTCCAGAATATCGCTATCACTAATTGTGACACTAATATTAATAGTTGACTCGATTTGACCTAAATATAATTTACTTTCTTTTATAGCTATTAATGCTGGATAGTAACTGCTTTTTATTGATTGAGCATTACTCGTCATAGATGAAAATGCAAAGTGATTAATGCTAAAAATCGCAATAAAACCCACTAACGCGGCAAACGATACTGATATTATTTTTTGTCTTATAGTTAAATTCAACATGAACACTCCTGTTCTTTATTTACACTAACCAACTTATGCCTCGTTTAAGGTATTAGGCATAAGTTGATTAAACACAGATATTATTACTTAGCTAATACAACAACATCAGAAGTTACTTCTGAGCTATCGATATAACCTATAAGGCCAGGATTACTTGCTATCATGCTAATAAGATCCTTACTATCAGAAGCTTCTTTTGGCATTTTGCCTTTTCCAGTAAATACTAAACGTGTCCAATATGAATTTAATTGAGCTTGCGTTTTTTTAGTAAACTTACTATGAAACTCTTCACGGATAGGGCTTTCTTTTGCTAATTCAACAACATCAATTTTTGTTCCATCAGGTAATGCTTTACGTTTACCTAAAAATAGGTTTTTGACTTCTGCAGAGCTTAACGTTGCTTTTATACTTGGATTACCAATCACAACAACTTCGGCTTGTACAAATGCTGCTTGTAGATAGAGTGCACCTACTAATACTAATAATTTTTTCATTGGTACTTCTCCTTAAAAAACAGCCTGTAAGCTAACACTGTATAATTCATTATCTTGCTTTTGCACGTTACCATTTACGCCTTTTGAAGTATCTCCGTAGCTGTCAATTTGAACTTTAAATGCTAAGTTACTTGAAATGTCGTAACGGGCGCCTAAAGATAAAATATCTTGCGTATATGACTTTTGGAAATTAAAACGACTTTTAGTACCGTCAGGTGCAGTATAAACATCAAAATTTACACCACGTTTTCTATCATCTAATGTCTCTCTATATTGATACATGATATAAGGTGTCATAGCTCCAAATCGATAACCAGCAGACGCATAATATTTACCATTGTCTTGACGACTACCATCTGTGATTTCAAATATAGTCTCAGCATCAATTTTCCATTCACCGTTATCATATCCATAACCTAGAGAATAGAATGTTTGGCGACCACCGGCATAATACCCATTCACGTGTAGTCTTTGTTTACCTGCGTTATTCACGAAAATAAAGTCTTCTAATTCACCTGGCTCAGTTCGTGTTGTTGCACCTACTTTAAATAAATGTTCATCAATAGTGTATGTAGCGTGTACACCCATAATGTCATCAATAATAAAGGTTTTATTGCTATTTACTGATGCTTTAGCACGAGGGTCTTCATTTTGACCATAAAATGCTTGTACTTGTATAGTTCCATCACCTACATAAAAATCTTGTAATACCTCTATACCTGTATGTCGTTGAACTTTATTGTTTGCATAAACAAGTTCGGGGGTACGCAACCATAACTGAG
The DNA here is from genome assembly GCF_002000085.1 of Pseudocolwellia agarivorans. GTDB lineage: Bacteria > Pseudomonadota > Gammaproteobacteria > Enterobacterales > Alteromonadaceae > Pseudocolwellia > Pseudocolwellia agarivorans. Next base: position 367,419 of record NZ_MUZU01000003.1, on the reverse strand, counting down.
CGAACCCTGTGTCTTTATAATCGCTATCCTTATAAAGAGGCACACGTAAAATCCCTGCACGCACTTTAGTTTGATCGGAGAGTTTGTAGGTCAAATAAGCTAAATCAACGCCAAAGCTATCATCATAAGGGCGACTTTCTGCGAAGAATTTCGTTAATAAGGTAAAATCTAAATTTTCAGAAGCATTAAAATCAATTTGAACACCTCCCCAAGTTTCATTCGTGGTGCTTAACTTTTTATCATAATCAAAAAAGGGCTTGTCGTTTTTAGCCGTACCGGCAGTTAAATTTAAATAGCCAGAAATTTTTACTTTATCTAGAGCCTCAATAAGATTATCAATACGACTATCAGCCGAAGCAGAAAAAACAGGTTGCGTCAATAAACACGACGCAATAAGTGAGCATTTGAATATTTTATTCATCAATTAGTCCATATTTTAGTTTAATAAAAAAACTGGTTATATCTAATTACCAGAACATTATACTAACATGAACATATGATCAATAAGCAATAAAGATAAACGTTTGGATGTAATTAATTGTAAATAAAACAGTAAGATATACTGTATACTAATTTGGACTCATTTTTTTAACATTGCATATACAAGCTATAAACAATTGCAAGCGACTTAGTCGAAAAAGAGGTATGGTTCAATTTTTAATAAACAACTTTAGAGATAATAAAAAATTAATTTTTAAAATATGTTTTATCTTTCATGTAAAGATTACAAATAAAAATACATGACTTTAATGGGAGGGTGTAAGTGAGCCATGGGATGACTAGCAAGTGATAAAAAAATAAAACGATACGTTATCGCTTTACTCTTAACTCTATATGTTTAATCAGTTTTTTATTGTTAATTTAATATTTGGGGCGTTATTTACATAATCTGCTTACCTAAACCCTACATGGGGTTTAATGATAAGCAGATTAGAGATAATGATGTGACGGGGTATTATAAGGTTGTTGTTGTCTGTTCAAGTCTCATTTTTTGGCTATTACGAATAAAGTTGGTACCTTGTTCAACTAATTGACGACCTTTTTCTATTTGTTCTTGTCCTTCATTCTCTGCTTTTTTAGATTGCGCTATAGCTGCTTTTCCTTTATTTACATTTGATATCGCTTTTTCCCATTTTTCACCGATAGCAGCTAAACGTTCGGCTTCGTATTCAACTTCTTTTGGGCTGGTTGATCTACCCGATTTTGCTGCCTCTAATTGATAATCTTGTCTTGCTCTTATTATCGCGTCATTACTCGATTGAATAAGTGCTTCTCCTTGATTAGCCTTAATGCGCGCATTTTCTATGACTTTTTCACCTTTACTAATAAGAGCTTCACCTTTTTCTGATAGTTTTTTACCTTCTGCCCACATGCCGTTTGGGTTATTCGCATAGTCTTCTAATTTTGATGTTGATGTACAGCCTGTAAATAAAATTGCTAAACATGTAATAAGTAGTATGTGTTTCATATGTATTTCCTAATATTAATTCTGCCCCACTTTTTTTGGGGCAGGGTAAAAACGTTACTGATTAGTTAGATGCGGCAATAGTAGTAGAAGTCACAAAATAATTCAGTTATTTATTTTGTGACTTCTGGTGAGTTCAATCGTCTAATTCTTTTGAATATAAATAATACTTGTGGGTATTAGTTAGTTTTTATTGGGAGATAATATGAAAACTATATTAAAGGCGGTTCTATTTTTGTTACTGGTATTTTCAGTATTCGTTATCTTTCATAATGAATCACTAGTAGATATTGCTTTGTTTCAATGGTCTGTTGAATTACCTATAGCTGCTGTTATATGTTTTGCACTTTCAATGGGGGTTAGTATCGGTATTGTATTATCAAACCCCGATGCATGAGCGAGACTAAATATTTTGAATAAGATTAATTTAAGGTTGTAGCGAGAAATGTTTTGTGTCGCTGTTAGCAAAGTATGGTTTCAGCGACACCTTGTTTTGTAGGGCATCTACCCTAAAGTTTTGGAATACCTTGATTGACATACACGTCGAATCTGTTTTTTTTCATTTTAATGCTGGTAGATGGCTTCTTGTTATCTAACGGTGGCGCATAAGTTGGGCGTTTTACTACCACTCGGTATTTCGCTATCGCTAATGCTGGCGCGAGTAATGCGTCGGCATCTAGGTCTTCACCAACAAGGGTTTGAAATACCCGCATTTCTTTTTTTACTGCCGCTGATTTTTCTCTGTGTGGGTACATAGGATCTAAATACACCACGTCAGGTTGTAGGTGTTCAAAGCTGTTTTTAGTTAAACAACTGTGCACTAATTCCATTTTGCTAATAATATCTGCTACTTCGGTATTTAATATTGCACGTGCTAAACCGTCTCCTAATAAGGCGGCTACAATGGGCATGCGCTCTATCATGGTTACTTGGCAGCCTAAAGATGCTAATACAAAAGAGTCTCGTCCGAGTCCGGCTGTGGCATCTAATACATGTGGGGTAAACCCGTGTTTTAAGCCTACGGCTTTGGCAATGTCTTGACCTCTGCCTCCACCAAATTTACGTCGATGCGCGGCAGCACCTTCTACAAAGTCGACTTTAATGGCGCTGAGTTTAGGTTCGTCTATTTTAATTAATTCAAGGGTTTGAAAATTAACTTGTAGTAAAAAAGTCAGTTGTGGGTGTTTGGTTACTGAAGCAACGTCGCCTATGTATTGTAGTCGCCATTTTTGAGCGATTTTTTTGGCTAATTCGGTATCGGTACTATCTACATAACCAACGGCAACATGGGCAAATTTTTCATTTAATTCGGTCATTTTACTTACTCATTTGGTTTGTTCATGTTGCTAGGTTTTTGTATTAGGCAACTTGTACGTTGTTATCGCCAGTTGCATAAGCAACGAGTCGGCTTAATTGACTTAACGATAAATCGCATTCGGTTTGCCATTGGTTAAAGCTGTCTTGAATGGCTTTTAAACTGGTTTTTGTTTGAATGCCGCCAGTAACAATATCGTGTGCACGAAAGTAGGCTTCAATATCTCGCGTTAATAAAAAGGTGTCTATACCTAAAGCTCTTAATGCATAAGGGCCGGTATTTCCACCTAAGCGTGCACCATTTTTTTTAAGGTAAGCCCATAAACCTATCATGTTATCGGCGGGCCAATTAACCATAAATTCAATAAAAGAATGACCATTTTGTTGTTCGTTAAACATCATTTGAGCATTAGCTTTAATGGTTTTTACTTTGTTATAATTGCGAATTATTTTAGGATCTGTGGCTTTTCTCTCCATCATTTCTTCAGGCATCATTAATATTTTTTCTAAGTTGAATTGAAAAAAATTTTCTTCAAAGTTATCCCATTTATTTTCAACTACACGCCATACAAAACCCGATTGAAATATTTTTTTGGTAAAGGCTGATAGCACTCGGTCATCAGTTAGCGTATTTTTCAATTCAGCCTTACTGAAGGGCGCAACATCAGATAACAAAAGATTAAGTGCTTGCTTACCACCTTTGCGGTCTGCAGCTCTTTGGTATAACGCTTTAAATGATTCTAATTTGTCCATGGAGTGAAGTGGGTCTTGTTAGTTAAATGAAAAATGCACTGGCCAAAAAGCCAATGCATTTAAGTTTTATCAGTATACTAAAATTTAACTTTTAGCGCGTGCCTTTAAAGAATGCCACTATGACGAAGTAGCGCATCGATACTTGGCTCTCTACCTCTAAAGGCTTTAAATAGTTCGCTAGGTTCTTGTGAACCACCTTTTTCAAGAATATTGGTTAAAAAGTCGTGTCCTACTTGTTGGTTGAATACGCCTTCTTCTTCGAATCTTGAAAAAGCATCAGCAGAAAGTACTTCAGCCCATTTGTAGCTGTAATAGCCTGCTGCGTAACCACCACCAAATATATGACCAAAACCATGTTGAAAGCGATTAAAGCTAGGAGCTTTTGTTACTGAGTATTCGGCCCTTACTTCATCTAAAATGTTTTGAATGTAGTTGGTGTTATCTTTTGAAGCATCAAAGTTTAAATGCATTTTAAAATCAAATAACGAGAATTCTAATTGACGAAGCATTTGCATAGCCGATTGAAAGTTTTTAGCTGCTAGCATTTTGTCTAACATTTCTTTTGGTAAAGGTTCGCCCGTTTCGTAATGGCCTGACATAAAGGCGAGTGCTTCAGGCTCGTAACACCAATTTTCTAAAAACTGGCTAGGTAATTCTACCGCATCCCACGGAACGCCGTTGATACCCGATACGCCACTGGCATTAATTTGCGTAAGCATGTGGTGAAGACCATGGCCAAATTCATGGAATAAGGTAACTACTTCGTCGTGAGTAAATAATGCCGGTTTACCGCCAACAGGTTTGTTAAAGTTACAGGTTAGGTAAGCGACTGGGAGTTGAATGTCGCCATTGGCTAATTCTCTACGACCTATGCAGTCGTCCATCCAAGCACCACCACGTTTTTTAGCACGTGCGTATAAGTCTAAATAAAAGCTACCGCGTAAGTTGTTGTTTGAATCAAACACGTCATAAAATTTAACGTCTTTATGCCAAGTATCAATATCGCTACATTCAGTAATAGTTAAACCAAATAGCTTATGAACTACCTGAAATAAACCGGCAACAATTTTGTTTTCAGGAAAGTAAGGACGTAGCTCTTCGTCGGAGATTGAGTATTTTTCTTGTTTCAGCTTTTCGCCGTAATAGGCTAAATCCCACGCTTGAAGGTCGGTTGCTGAAGCATCAATTGTTTTAGCAAACTCGGTAAGTTCAGCAAGTTCGGTTTCGCCTTGGCTTTTAGATTTAGCGGCGAGGTCTTCTAAAAATTGAATAACTTGGCTGGTTTGTGATGCCATTTTAGTTTCAATAGATTTTTCAGCGTAGTTATTAAAACCTAATAATTGGGCAAGTTCATGACGAAGATTTAAAATTTCGAGCATATTTTCGCTGTTATCAAATTCTCCCGCATTGGGGCCTTGGTCTGAGGCTCTAGTCGCAAAAGCGGTGTATACTTTCTCACGTAATTCACGGTTATCGCAGTAGGTCATTACGGGTAAATAACTTGGAAAATCTAGGGTGAACAACCAGCCAGATAAATTTTGTTCAGCGGCGAGTGCTTTTGCTGCTTCTTTTGCGCTTTCGGGTAATCCTGATAATTCATCCTCATTAGTAATATTGATGGTGAAGGCTTGTGTTGCATCCAATACGTTATTACTAAATTGTGAGCTAAGCTCAGATAAGCGCGTTGATATTTCGCCATAACGTTTTTGTTGATCATCTGCCAACGCAATACCTGACAATTTAAAATCGCGTAAGGCATTATCTATTACTTTTTTTTGAGCTATATTTAAAGTGTTGTAATGCTCGCTGTCGGCGAGTTGTTGATAAGCTTGATAAAGTGGTTTGTGTTGACCAACAAAAGTGCCGTATTCAGACAGCAAAGGTAAACACGATTCATAAGCTTCTCTTAGTTCATCGCTGCTTACTACAGAGTTCATGTGAGAAATAGGTGAAAATAATTTTCCTAAGGTATCGTCTACTTCATCAATGGGTTCTACTAACGTTTGCCAAGTGTATTCAGAGGTTGAGGAGAGCACATCTTCAATGACTTTTTTACAGTTTGTGATGGCTTGTTCAACGCTTGATTTAATATTTTTCGGTAAAATTTCTGAGAATACGGGTAACGAATGTGCCATAAGTGATGACCTAGTGATTAGTAGTAGAGTATATGTAATTACTCTCAACGTATATTTCAAGGTTTGGCGAAAAATTAAAGATTTTTTGAGTAATGCCTTTTGATGATATTGGCTGGTAATATGAATAAATTGTGTGGTAAGTATATAAAAAATAGTTTTTTTTGGTGTTGTCATTTGCTATAAAAAAGTGTTCTATGATAGAAAGGTATCAGTTGTTCCGACAAGCGTTGAAAATTTTTTTAATTTGTCTATAAAATGGAATTGCCATGAATACAGGTAGAAATTCAGTTATATGTTGAAGACAATTAATACAACATTTTTGTTGTTTGTTTTATTTTTAGTTAGTGGCTTATTCACTAGTAAGCTATATGCGAATGTTAATAATTTAAGCCTGTCTCAGTTAAGTGTTGATGATGGTTTATCACAAGGCACCGTTAATTCTCTATTACAAGATTCTACCGGATTTATGTGGTTAGCCACTGAGAGTGGTTTAAATTTTTATGATGGTTACTCTTTTCGAACATTAAAAGGGCCGCAAGGTGACTTTGATTCATTTGAAATTAGAATTTTGCTTGAAGATTCTGACGGGCTTTTATGGATTAACGTATTAGACCAAGGTATTTATACTTACAATCCTAAAACCACTCAGTATCAATTGATTGTTGCTCAAGCATTATTAAATAAAAATGAATATATTTCTCATGTGTTAGAACACGACAACACGTTTTGGATTTCTTCTTCTAAAAAAATATTTACCTTTAAAAAATCTGACAGCACAGCAGTTGAGGTACTAGATCTATCGTTAGAATTAATAAATGATAATTGGATACATCATATAGTGATGAATAATGATTATTTGTTTTTAGCGACGGATGTTGGTCTTTTTGTTTACCACACGATTCAGAATAAATGGAAAAAACTTCCCGATATTAGCAGTAAAGGGCAAAGTGTTGCGGCGGTTAGAGAATCAAAAGTTTATAAGCTGCATACCTATCAAAACAATTTATATATTGGTACGTACATCAGTGCTTTAGTGCTAGATATAAGTGAGATTGATGCTTTTTTTCTTCAAGATAAAAAACTACCCAAATATAAAAAATTAGCTGAGGGAATAGCGATTTGGCAATTTTATCAAGATGGTGAAAAACTTTATATTGCAAGTCATCAAGGCTTATCCGTTATTTTATTAAAAGAAAATAGGCTCGAACATTTATTTGGGTTTACTGATGCATTTGATAACGCATCAGACAATATTATTCGTTCTATAACGAAAGATCGTAATGGTGTTTTTTGGTTAGGGACTAATTCTTCTGGTGTTTATTTATGGGATCCATCAACCGAGTTAGTGACTAATTTTACTTATAATCAAAAAAGTTTTGGAAGTTTAAGTTACAACGAAGTATGGAAAATATTACCCCACCATAAAAACAAAGACTTATTTTGGGTTGCTACCGGTAACGGACTAAATTTGGTTAATGGAGTTAACCAAAAGGTAAAATCTTATTTAGCCGTACAAAATCGTAAAGAACTTTATGGTGAAAGTCATATTTTTCAGATGGCTTATTATAATAACTATTTAATTCTAGGAACTTATAAAGGTATTACTGTCTTTGACACAATAACTCGTAAAATTGTACCAAATGCTTTTTCTCCTGAAATAGATAAACTATTTCATTCTGAAGTAATAAACTTTTTTGTTGATGAAAATAACTTACTTTGGCTTGTTAATTCTCAAGGTATTTTTAAAGTAATGCTTGATGAATTTAAGGTGGAAAAATTTTTTGATGCTGCTTTAGATAAAAATTATAAAAGTGTGAAACAAGACGTAAATAACATACTAGGTTTTTTACCCAATAGTTCAATGCTATTGTTTTCAAATAACGATTCTCTTTGGGGAATTGATATAACGACAAAGCAATCGCAGCGTCTCTATCAACATCCTCGCACCAATATTTCAGAGTGGTCTTACATTGATAATTGGGTGATAGATAAAAGCCAAACATTATGGCTTAGCTTCGTTGGAAAAGGACTTATAGGATTATCGCTTCCGGACTTTAAGCCAACGTATTATTATTCAAGTAGTAATTCTCCTATCGATAATAATATTTATAATTTAAAAATAGATAATGAGGGGGATATTTGGTTTTCAAGTCATGATGGCCTTTTTATGATGAACAGAGAGAGCCATCATTTTAGAAATTTTGGCGTAAAAGATGGCTTAGTAAATAAAGAATTTAATGGCGGTGCTGGTGGCGTTGTTAATGGAAATAAGTTCGCTTATGGTGGTATGGCTGGATTGAGCCTTTTTGATCCTATAATCTTTAAAAAACAGCAATCGCAAAACACTTCCAGTTTTAAGTTAAAAGTAACGCACGTTAATGTCTTATCAAGAGAATTAAATTTACCTATAACATTTGAGCCCGATCAAAAGATACTTCTGAATTATAACGATGTGGGAATACGGGTTGATTTTTCGGCGTTTACATTTGGTAGAAACAATGAGGTTAAATATCAGTTTAAACTGATGGGACATGATAATGTTGAATACCCGTTAACAAGCGAAAATAGTATAACCTTTCCTACATTAGCGTCAGGTAATCATACACTTGAAGCAAGAATTAAATCGCCCCTAACGGGAAAATACTCGGAACCTGCCCGAATTGTTTTTTCTATCAGTTATTCACCTTGGGCCTCACCGTTTGCTTACTTTATTTATTTGTTTGTAACGTTATCTATTATCACTATCTGGATATATAAACGTCAATTACAAAGAAAAGCTTTGCTCAGCATACATGAAGAAGTGAAGTATCGAGAAAATCGACTACAGCTCGCCCTTATTGGAAGTAACAGTGAAGTATGGGACTGGCAAGCACATAATAATTTGATTTTTGCCAAGCGGGCTACTGAAGATTTAGGGTTAAAAAAATATGGCGATTCCTATTCGTTTGAAAAGCATGTAGAACTTATTCACCCTGATGATCAAGAAAACTTTATTGGGCGATGGAGACTCTTTTTAAATCAAAAGAATACGGAAGGTAACTTTAACTGTACTTACCGACTTAAGAGTAAAAGTGGTCAATGGCTATGGTATAAAGATTTAGGAAAAATTGTTGAGTTTTATCCTAATGGTAGTCCTTCTCGAGTAACGGGTTCGTACACTAATATTACTGAAAATAAAGCCGCGGAAGAGCGTGCTCTATATTACGGTGATGCGTTTAAACAGACCAAAGATTGGGTATTTATTATTAGTGAAAACTTTACTCGTGTAACGGCAAACCAATCGCTGTGTGATGTTTTTGGCTGGGAGAAAAATGAATTTGATTTTAATAATGAATTATTTGGTTTTAATAAAGACCAGCGTAAAAAATATCGAGAGGTTTTTTCGTCTTTAAATGAAGGAGAACACTGGAGAGGTGAGGAACGTATATTTATCAATAGTCAGGTAGAATATCATGTTATTTTAAATATTACGGTTAGTCGAAATACCACGAATAACCAGCTTCACTACATTTGTGTTTTTACTGACATTACCGCTCAAAAAACAGCAGAAAAAGAATTACGGTATTTAGCCAATTATGATCATTTAACCAACCTACCTAATCGTTCTTTTTTGTTAGAACGCATTCAAGACGCAATGAACTACTCACATAAAAAGAAATCCTCTATTGCGTTATTTTTTATCGATCTTGATCGATTTAAACAGGTAAATGACAGCTTAGGTCATGATAACGGTGATTTGCTGCTGAAAGAAATAACAGTAAGATTAAACTCTATTTTACGTGCTAGAGATACTGTTGCGCGTATTGGTGGAGATGAGTTTGTTGTTTTACTTGAATATTTTAAAGGTACAGCCCAGCTTAGCCAAATTGCTCAAAAAATGATAACCACCATAGGTGAACCTGTTAATTTGAACTCTAATATAGTGAGTGTAGGCGCTAGTATAGGTATTGCTTTATATCCAGACGACGCAAAAAACTCAGATGAATTATTGCATCATGCTGATATTGCTATGTATTACTCTAAACAGTTAGGTAGAAATACCTATCAGTTTTTTACTGAACGTATGAATCAAGAAGCTACCGAAAGGCTCCAGGTTGAATCTAATTTAAAACAAGCGATTTATAATCAAGAATTTGTAAATTATTATCAACCTATTGTAAACCCATTACTTAATCAAACGATAGGTTTAGAATTATTACTGCGTTGGCAAAGTAAAGGTGGATTGATTTCACCTTTAGTGTTTATTCCTAAAGCAGAAGAGTTAGGTTTGATTATTACCATCACAGAACAAGTGGTAAACATTGGCTTACAACGTTTGGTTGAGTGGAGAAAACATAATCAAGAATTGTTTTTATCAATCAATATATCGCCGTTTCACTTTGTTAATGACAATTTGTATCCTTTTATTAAAGCACAACTTAAAAAGTATGATTTACCGCCAAGCGCTATTAAGTTAGAAGTGACTGAAAGCGCATTAATTGCTGAGCCGAAAAAAGCAATAAGTACAATGAATGCTTTGTCGGATCTAGGTATTTTAATGGCATTAGACGACTTTGGTACGGGCTATTCGTCCTTATCTTATTTAAAGCAGCTTCCGCTACATGTGATTAAAATAGATCGTTCATTTGTCTCCGGTATTGGTGTAGATGATACCGATGAGGCAATTGTGGATGCAACCATAGTGTTAGCTAAACGACTTAACATGAAATGCATTGCTGAAGGGGTTGAAACACAAGAACAACTTGACTATTTATTGGCGCGTCAATGTCATAATATCCAAGGATATTTATATAGTCGTCCAATGGATGCAGCAGGTACAACCCAATACCTATCAAAAGATTCTGACGAGAAATAAACATTATTTTTGTATAATGGTTTAACTAAAGTCGTTACTTCTTGCGGTTATCAATTAATATATTGATAACCGAGAGCTTAAACACTTTTCATTAAAGCGACTTGCACATAATAATGTGGACTGTACGAAAGCATTTTTACCTTTCTTCGGTCTGCACAGTTAACTTATTTAAATTTACTTATCGAGGCACACATGACTCAACATTTTGATTACATTTCTATTGGTGGTGGTAGTGGCGGTATCGCATCTGCTAATCGCGCAGCTAAACTAGGCAAAAAAGCGGCGGTTATTGAAGCCAAATATATTGGTGGAACCTGTGTTAATGTGGGTTGTGTACCTAAAAAAGCGATGTGGTATGCAGGGCAAATTGCGGATGCACTCAACTATTCAGCAGACTTTGGATTTAAAGCACCATTACAAGGCTTTGATTGGTCAACATTAGTTAAAAACAGAGAAGCGTATATTGAACGTATTCATGCAGCGTATCAGCGCGGCTTTGATGCGAATAATGTAACGGTAATTGATGGTTTTGCAACGTTTGTGAATAAAAATACTTTAGAAGTTAATGGCGAGCTATACACCGCTGATCATATTACCATTGCAACAGGTGGTCGCCCAAGTATTCCAAATATTGAAGGCGCAGAATACGGCATAGATTCAGATGGTTTTTTTGCTTTAACAGAACAACCTAAAAGTGTTGCTGTAATTGGCGCTGGTTATATAGCCGTTGAGTTGGCTGGCGTTTTTCATGCGTTAGGTACCGATGCACATTTATTGGTAAGAAAAGAAAAACCACTACGCGCTTTTGATGAAATGCTAAGTGATACTCTTGTTGAACAAATGGCGAAACATGGACCAACATTACATACCAACAGTACACCGAGCCGAATTGAAAAACATGACGATGGCCAAATTACCGTTCATCTAGAAAATGGTCAATCAGTTGGTCCTGTAGAAAAACTGATTTGGGCTATTGGTCGCGAGCCTGCAACCGACAATATCAACATTGAAGCGACAGGAATCGAATTAGATAAGCGTGGTTTTATACCAACAGACAAATACCAAAACACCAACGTTGATGGTATTTATGCTGTAGGCGATAACACCGGCCGTGCTCAACTTACTCCTGTTGCCGTAGCGGCAGGTCGTCGTTTATGTGAACGTTTATTTAACAACAAGCCTGACGAGCATTTAGATTATTCAAACATTGCTACGGTAGTATTTAGCCATCCGGTTATTGGAACTGTAGGTTTAAGTGAAAAAGAAGCGATTGCTGAACACGGCGAAGCAAACGTAAAAGTATATAACTCTCAGTTTACAGCTTTATATCAGGCGATTACTGAAGACTACCGCGATCCAACACGCATGAAGCTTGTTTGCGTAGGTAAAGAAGAAAAAATTGTTGGTATTCACAGCATTGGTTTTGGTAGTGATGAACTCTTGCAAGGCTTTGCTGTAGCGATGAAAATGGGCGCTACTAAAGCTGACTTTGATAATACTATTGCAATACACCCTACGTCTGCCGAAGAATTTGTCACTATGTAGCTTTTTGGAAAGCTAAACGCTAGTGTGTGAAATTTGGAAGCATTATTACCAATTTAAAAGCCAGCTACATAAGTAACTGGCTTTTTAACTTTCGCTAAGTGAGAAAAACTTAACGGACTTGCTATATAACCGTTATCATTCAAGATGCGCTCTGAAATAGTCTCTTGATTGGTAACGGGTATAAAAGTGCTAAGCCACTTTTAGCGCTAACTTTTTTAATAATAAAGGTTCGCATAGCACTTCCATTAATTCTTGCTTAGTAAACCAATCAAGCGCTTCTTGCTGTAGGTTGGCATCATTAATTTTACATTCAGCACTTATTTTATTTATATTAGGTTGGCCTCGTTTAGGTTCCGGTGCTTGTCCTGCCATATTAAAATGTGCTTGTTGAAGCTTGCTATTATTTAGTAACGCAGCAATATCAAGATGTTCAATATCTTTTTGTAAAGCTTCAGAAAATTGATCGCGCTGCTGCATAATAGGCAACTCTTTCACCTCTTCTGGTATATTTAAAATACCAAAGAAACGAAACATTTTTGCTAATGTTCTACTACCACTTAGCGCGGATAATGGAATCGAAAAAACTAAGCCAATTACCGTAGGCGATAACCATACAAGCAACATAGGTGAGTAATAATACAAAACAGCGGTAATACTTACCCCTATAACGGTATGCCAAAAGTGCTGCTTACATAACAGGCCCCAAGGCGCTCCTTTGTACTGTCGTTGTTGAGTAGCCCAGCCTGAATCACGGCCTCTAAAAATATCAAAAATATGTTTACTGTGAATTAGCATAAAAATAGGAGCATAGAGAATTGAAAAAAACATTTCAACAATAGCACCCAGTGTAAGCCTAATAATACCAAGAGGTTTACGTAACGGGCTATGAAAAAAAGCTCTTAATAAGCCTAATGCTTTAGGTACTAATAATATAACCATAGTAAACATAAACAGTAAAAGCATGCGTTCAGAATCAAACAGCGGCCAGTTCGGAAATAGCGAATATTCGTCGGTAAAGTATTCAATATTGACATAGTGTATTTGTATTGCCATAACAATACCGACCAGAATTAGCGCTAACCAAAATGGCGAAGCCATATATCCCATAACGCCTGTTATCATATGAAAACGATTAGGCCAGCGGAGTCCTTTAGCTTTTAATACGGCTAAATGCTGAATATTTCCCTGTGCCCAACGTCGGTCACGAATAGCAACATCAGATAAACTAGGCGGGCTTTCTTCCCAAGAGCCTTTTAGTTCAGGCAGCATTCTCACCGACCAACCCGCTCTTCGCATGAGAGCAGCTTCAACAAAATCATGAGATAAAATATCACCTTTAAAAGGCTTAATACCGCCCAGAGTGGGTAAGCCGGCTGTATCAGCGAAAGCTTTCACACGAATAATTGCATTATGCCCCCAGTAATTACCATCGTCTCCTTGCCAAGCAGTTACGCCACGCGCCACAATGGGACCATAAATAGTCCCCGCAAACTGTTGTAATCGTGCAAACAAGGTATCACCACGATATAGGCACGGTAGGGTTTGAATAATACCGCTATTGTCATCAGTGGCCATTTCTTCCATCAACGTTTTTAATGTATCAACAGAGAGTAGGCTGTCTGCATCAAGCACTAACATATAGTCGTAACGTGCGCCCCAACGGCTAACAAATTCATGAACATTGCCCGCTTTCTTGGCCTTGTTATCGTGACGTCTTCTATACCAAACATTAACTTTACCAGCCAAAGCATCTTTTAACCGTTGAACAGCGGCCGTTTCTTTAACCCATACATCAGGGTTATTAGAATCAGAAATGATAAATATTTCAAACAGATCACCTAGTCCTTCTGCTGCAATATTTTCACCCATACTATATAGAGCGGCACATGTTTCACTAGGATCTTCATTATATGTAGGCATTAAAAGAACCGTTTTTTTACCGGAAATGCTCGCTCTTTTTTTAAACTGAGATTTACCAGAAAAAACAAATCCACACACTGCAGCACATGCCGCTAATGCAATCCAAACAAATGTTATAGCAAACAAACTTACCATCGCCCATTGAAGTGCGGTAACCATCCCTTCAGAAACAATTAATACCATTTGATAAGTTGCGTATCCGGTTAAAGATAACGCGCCACCAAAAGTGATAAGCCTTGCTACTAAAGCTCTCCATCCCTGCCAGCGATGTTTCACATTAAGATTTTTTTTAAAATCTTGTGCTGGCATATCTAGTTTTGCTTCGGGTGGTATCGCTTGTTCTTTCAAGTTTATCGTGTCCATCGGTAAAGCCATGTTTCACCCCATTGCTTATCTTTATTTGTTAACGAAACTCTCAGTTCAGAAACGTCTTCTTCACCGGCTTCAAACTTAACGACTACTCTTAAATGACCATTTTCAGGAATGACTTTACTGATAGTTCCTACAATTTTGCCTGTACTACTTGAAGCATTAATGATCATGTCTGCGGGAATGCTTTTCCCTTCATAATCTATAACAAAGTCACGAACAGTATTAGAACCAAGAGCACGCCCAGAAGCGGTAGCTACAATTCGACCGTCATGTAATTCTGCTGGAACTGAGTTCCCCCAAGATACTTTGTAAGAAAAAGAGCGTTCTTCGCCTGCTTTTAAAGGTTCTTTGGGTTGCCAAAAAGCCACAATATTATCGTGAATTTCCGCATTTGTTGGAATTTCAATTAATTCAACATGACCTTTACCCCAATCAGATATAGGAGTAACCCAAGCAGACGGTCTTTTTTGATAATGTGCTTCGATATCTTCAAAGTTGGTAAATTTACGACTGCGTTGCATTAGCCCAAAACCTTTAATAGCCTCATCTTCAAATACGGATACTTCTAAACGACGAGGGTTTGCTAATGGTCGCCATAATTTTTCGCCGTTACCTTTTATCATAAACAAGCCATCAGAATCATGAACCGCTGGACGAAAGTCATCGAATCGAGTTGTATTGATAGGGTTAAATAAAAACATAGAGGTTAATGGTGCTACACCAAAAGAAGGTATGTCTTTACGAGGAAAAATAACGCTTTCTACTTTGATTTCTGTGTTTTTCCCTGGAGATGCGGTAAAAGTAAAAGCTCCAGTAGCTGAGGGGCTTTGCATTAAGGCATGAACAATTAAATATTTGTTCTTTTTACTCGGGCGCTCAATCCAAAATTCAGTAAATTCTGGAAACTCTTCACCAGACGGTTTTGCTGTATTAATTGCTAAACCCCGCGCAGATAATCCATACCAATTTGACTCTCCAACTGCTCTAAAATACGTACCTCCTTGAAAAACCATAAACTCATCCCACTTTTTAGGCGTATTTATAGGATGAGTAACACTGAAGCCTGAATAACCTTTGGCTTCTGATTTTTTAATATCTTGAAGTTCGTCATTGTAATTAAAAATATCGGTTGTATATAAAATGCGGCGAGAAACACCACCAACGACTAAATTTAATTTAACGGGTGTTTTAAATAAAAAACCTGGATGAAGAGGTGTAAGCCTAAAATTACGATCTTCACGAGACCATATAGTTGCACCACGTTCAAACTGTATTTTTTTATATTCGTCGTAACTCATTTTACTTAATGGGTTATCTTCAGGTATCCGCTGTAATTTATAATCTTGAGACGCAAGCTCTTTTGCTTTATTTTTGAGCCATTTTCGGTCAAAGCGATAAGTAGGGCGTTCTTGTTTCTGTTTAGCTTCTTGAACTTTATTCGTATCGTTTTGTGCCAATACATTATAAGAGGACGTTATTGCTAGTGCGGCTAGTGCCGCTAACAAATTGATTCGCTTTTTCAAAGTCATTCCTTTTTACATTGATTAACTGATATTGAGTTGGTAAATCTTATTCAATGGTCAGTATGTAATAACAAGTTAACCCGAATTCGGGATGATAAATTTTGTAATTTACTGATTTATAGATAAAAGGTCGCAAATATAAAGAAATATTATCTAAATGACACGTTAATTATTTCTTAATGTTGAAATTTATTCGCATAACAAGGGGTTTTTATTGTTAATCGCATTATAAGTAAAGACTCCTTTATGATTACAGGTATTTATATAATCTTGATAATGCAGAACTTGTACCGATATTAACAACAAGATAATTCTTAAGGTATAACTTGCTTAATCCCCTTATTTTTCTGGCGATTAATGTGTGGTTAAATCATGTAGGTTTGTGTTTTGTGGCAACTTTCTGTGTGTAACTCGAGTAATGGTTGAGTATATTTTTCATGACTATGTGAAACATTTACACACTACTTTTCTTTTGGGACGGTAAAGTGCTCATCATCTGAAACATGTTTCCTGACTTCCCTAGTAAAAGTAATGAACACTTTAACATAGCTCGTTATACGCTTTATTCGATTGACTGAATGATGCAAAGAAGTGGTTGGTTAATTACTTTTCAGATATTTTTATAAACAGTTGAAGTAAAAACAATCTTTAGATCCTATTTTTTGACTATTAATTCTCATTAACTTCTACATTATTAGGAAAGGCTACCGAGAAGCAGCAGCCTTCGCCAAGAGTTGACTCTAATGAAACTTTACCTTTATGTTTGTCCATTATTGTTCTTACAATGGTTAGTCCAACGCCGGTACCGTCTTTAGTTGAAAGCCTTTCAAAAATACCAAAAACAAGGTCATGGTATTTAGCGTCAATACCTATTCCGTTATCTTTTATGTGTAGGGTTGTTGTGGTTTCTGTTTGAGTCGTATAAATATCAATAACCAGTTGTTGCATGGGTATTCTGTATTTAAAGGCATTGCTTAACAGGTTGAGTATTACCTCTGAAAACAGTCGATAATTAGCCTTAATAGTATGTAAGTTATCCGCGACATTAATAACCGCTTTGCTTTCAATAATGGGGTTTTCAAGGACTAAAAATTGTTCGTTTAATACTTTTTTTACATCTACATCATTTAGCGTAATTGCTTGTTGTACTATTTTCGATAGCTCTAATAAATCACCTAGTAAAGTTTCCATGTTGTTAACATTTTCAATAATTCTGCTAAAGCGATATTGTTGCTTTTCGGTTAATTGTTCAGATAACTCTGTTGCGAGGTTATTAGTAAAACCGCCTATAGTAACAAGAGGGGATTTAAGATCATGTGACACGGTATAAATAAACTGTTCCATTTCTTTATTTTTATTTAGCAGTTGTTCATTGAGCTGAGACGCAGCTTGTTTTTCGTTTTCAATGTCTTGCATCGCATTTAAGAGGATTTTTTGAGAACGCTCAATCTCCGTTTTGTTATTTTTTAATTTGGTATTTAAAGCGTTACTTTTAATGAGTGCCGCTTGTTGTGTTTTAAGCCAGAAATGCACGAGTGTCATTAACGTCATCATTAAAGCGGCCAGAATGATGAAACCATTTCTAGTACTATTATCAAGTAGGGTTAAAGATTTTTCGTTGAGCGCTTGGGAAAGCTGGCTTGAAACAGCTTCTATTTCATCACGAGAGGGAATGTCATTGTATTGCACGTATTTGTCGAGTTCACGAGCGGAAACATTTTTTTTAATTAAGCTAGGTAATGTGTCTAACCGACTTTTATAAGCAAATAGCATGCTTTTAGTTTGTGGCATTTCAAGCTTCCCTAAAATATTTGTTCCGAGTATTTCAAGTGTATTTACTTGTTTGGAGGCTTGCGAAAAGTTTTTTAAGGCCTTGTCTCTATAATCTGTTTTACTAGGCCTTAACATGTAATTTTTAAAATTATGGATAAGTCCCACATAACCAATTTGATTTTGTAATTGAATAATTGTTTGGTATACCTGTGCTCGCGTTTTTTCCAGTGCTTTTTCTTGAGCAATAAAGTCGAAGGTGATAAATACCTCAAGAGTGAAAAAAAACAACAGGAGTGTTGTGAGTAATATATTTTTTATTTTCATCGTTTAATCAACAGCATAAAGCCTACTTATTTTGTTAGTACAAAAAGGGAGTTTACGTTGAATAGGGGGTGTATATTGGCAATACTCATGACATTTACCGCTTCAGATAAAACATGAGTCAATAAACTAATTGGGCTCTGTACAGGAGATGGCCTTGATGATATGAGCCTAAGATTCATTCCTTGTTGTAAGCAACTGTGCATATGCGTCCCTTAATTTACATTTGATTGGCTTATTGTCGTTTTATCAGCTACAAATAACGTTATAACAATCAGAATATGTTCATATGTATAAGTGCATTTGTAAGTATCTATCTTTAGTATTCAATAGCGTATTTTATTGTTAAAAAAGAAAATAATTACTTTGATTGATAACAAGTATAGCATTACTTTAGTTTAATCAAATAAGTCATCTCGGCAAGGAAAACCATTTTGAAAGTACTTATTATTGAAGATAACCCAGATCATCGAGAGCTGATTGAAGACGCTTTGCATTTAATAAAAGATGTACGCGTTAAAATATCGTCAGCAGCTACTGCTGAATCAGGGAAGTCTATGCTATTAAATAGGAACTATGATGCCTGTTTATGTGACTTACAACTACCTGATTCAACTATTGAAGAAACAATAGAATGGTTAGGCTCTCAGCGTTTTTCTACCCCCATTATTATTTTAACCTCGCTGAATAATTTACAAATAGCAAAAGACTTATTAAACCAGGGTATACAAGACTATATTCCCAAAAATGAGATCTCTCCGCAATTGTTATACCGCACTTGCCGATACGCGATAGACAGATGGCGGCATCAGCAAGTGATTGAAGAACACAATAAAGACATGAAGGCCTTTTGTGCGAGTTTATCTCACGACTTTAATGGCCAAATTAATCACATTAAATTAATTTCAGACATTTTAAAAACCGATTTAGAAGCCCGAGTTACCTTAACGCCAGATGAAAAAAATTGGTTTAAATATCTTAACACCAGTACTACTGCTATTCATGAGTTAGTCTATAGTCTTCAACAGTATTTATTAGTGGGCTCTACAAAAAGAGTGTTTGAATTAGTTAACTTAGCTGATGTTGTAAATGAAGTTGTTGAATTATTAAAAGAGTCTGTTGATAAAGACTTTACTCTGAATATTAAAACACCGCTTCCTACAATTAAAGGTAATGCAGGTTTGCTTCATTTACTTTTTCAAAATTTGATCGGCAATAGTATAAAGTTTAACGAAAACGTACCTGAGATTTTCTTGTCCTCTAAAGAAAACGGGCGTATCGTGAGTATATATATACAAGATAATGGTATTGGGTTTGATGTTGAAAAAACAAAAGAGATATTTACCCCATTTAAAAGGCTTGCTGATAAAAGTAAATACCCAGGTTCTGGTATAGGTTTAAGTATTGTAAAACAAGTTATCGATCATCACCGTGGTAGTATTCAGGTAGAATCAGAAATAGGTGTTGGGAGTTGTTTTATTCTCAATTTCTTAAAGGAAAATTGATCATCGATTTAGAGTCTGTTGGTCTTTCAGGGTTAAGTTTTAAATAAACCCAAAGAGCACGCTTATTTGAAATGTAGACTGCGTTATGTCTCTAAATATTAAAAAGTCGCTGTGAAATCTATCTTGAAAGATCAACGACTTAGTATAAAAGTTTAAATTCTTAACAATGATATAAGGGATATATATTGGACAATTTAAGACCAATCGCGGCATTAATGGTAGAAGATAATGTTGATCATGCACAATTGATGATGGATGCATTTAATGAATTTAATATTAAAAACTCTATTGAACATGTTTTGGATGGCGAACAAGCTATTGCTTATTTAAATAATACCTCTCCGTATGAAGATAAAAGCCAATACATACGACCCGATATTGTTTTTTTAGATATTAGAATGCCCAGGCAGGGCGGAATAGAAACATTAAAAATCATTAAAAATGATGAAAACCTCCGCGACATACCCGTTGTTATGATCAGTACGTCAACGATTACCCCAGATATTCAGGAATGTTATCGATTAGGTGCAAGTGGTTACGTAACTAAGCCCTTACAATTTGAAGAGTTTTCAATAAAAATGAAAGAACTTAATTATTATTGGGTGTTAACCTCAGAATTACCCAAAGAATAAAACTAAATAACCACTAAGTTTTGCCTATAAATGGGGATATTTTCGGCGCCAATCAATTAATTTGATTAAACCCTGTAAATTATTGCGTTAGCAATAAAAATGTTTCTTACTACAATAGTATTTTATTGAAACCCATAAACAACATTTCATCCATAGAGAATACAACGTGAACAACAAATTTAGCCTAACACTTAATCGTTTAACCTTTGCTTTTATACTCAGTTTATTTATTTCCATGTTAGCTGTGGCAGAGGTAAATAACGAACCTGAAAAGCAAGTTAAAGTTGCATTTGGCATAATAGAACAAGAAATAATACAGTTAAAACAGCGTAATGAGTTTAATAGCGCGCAAATTAAAAAAGTATTGAATCAACATTTATTACCTGAAATTAATACCCGTTATTTCGCATTAAAGTCGTTAGGTAAATATGCGAAAGACATGTCTGAAGAGACGAAGCTAAGTTATATTCAAGCATTACAAATTCAACTGATCAACAGCTATGCTAATTTGTTAAGTAACTACAATAATGAAAAAATTGTATTTAACAAAAGCTCGGTATCCGACAGTGGTAAAATTGCGCAAGTATATTTAAATATTGAAAGCCGCAATAAAACCAACACCGCAGTCATTAAATTAATGAAAATAACCGACGATAACTGGAAAATATTCGACATTGTTATTGAAGGTATTAGTTTAGTACAAACCAAACAAGCTGAGTTAAACTCAAGTATTGCTAAATTAGGGGTTGTTGGTACGTTAGAAAAACTGCAAACTATGAATGCCAAAATAGAGTCAACTCAATAGCGTTTTAAGGTGTTTAGTCAAGTGTTTGATATGTTGTTATCCGCAGGTGCAAATGTTAGTTCAATAGTCGAGGTGCTAATAGAAAACAAAGCTGTACTCTCTATCGGTTTAATTTTACTGGTGATGCTTACAAAGCTCAGTTTAGTTAAATTTATTAAGCGTAAAGATAAGCAAAACAAACGATTAAAAATTAATATGGTTAATAATGCGGTTACCGTATTTATTATTATTGGCCTTTTTAATATTTGGTCGCTTGAAATTCAAAAATTTGCCTTTTCAATTGCGGCATTTGTTGTCGCAATAGTGTTAGCAACAAGAGAATTTATTCAATGCTTTATTGGCTTTTTATATATTATTTCTACAAGGCCATTTCGCATTGGTGACTGGGTGCAAGTAGGCAATCATTACGGTGAAGTTCATTCAACAGATTGGGCTAAATTAACATTATTAGAAATTAATATAGACGCATACGAATACACAGGTAAAACCCTTTATTTACCCAATAGCCAATTAATCACTTCAGCGATTAAAAACCTAAACTTTTTGAAACGCTATGCCATGCATCACTTTACGGTGACGAGAGATGGCAGCGTTAACCCATTTAGTTTTTTAGATGAATTACACAAAAAAGCTTACGAATATTGTGCCGACTTTAAAGAAGTTGCTATACGTTACAATCAGTTAATTGAAAGCCGTTTAGACATTAATATTGCAGGGCCAGACCCGCAAATACATGTTGCCACATCAGACGTGGGCGATACGCAAATTTTGTTTACCATATTTTGCCCAACAGAACGTGCCATGGATATAGAACAAAAGTTAACGGCTGATTTGATGAAATTTTGGTTTGAACAGCAAAAAAATAGTTAACCGGAACTCGGTTTAACAAATGCTTTTCTAGCCGCATTTTTCCTAATTTCTGCGTTAAAGTTACTTGCAATAGAGCAGATATTGACGCGAAATTTACTTTGAATTAAGAAAAACTATCAAGCTAGGTGCTCAATAAAACTATTTTTTCTTATATTCCAGCCTGTTAAGTAACTCTTAAAGCGAATTCAGGTCAGTCAATACCATTTTACATATAAGGGAGAGATCCTATCTCTCCTTATTTGTTTTAATGAATAACATACCCAACAAACAAGTGATTAAATTTATTGTTCGATAAACACTTTATTATTTGTTGGACTTTAATCTCATAGCTCCTTAAATTCCACTTCACGATTTATCTTTAGATAGTTAATACTATCATTACGTAATTATACAATTTGGAACATTCAATGAAAGAATACAATTCTCTCGATGCAGTAAGAGCATGCTACAACGTACGTCATTGGAGTCAGGGGTATTATGGGATCAACGATAAGGGTAACGTTTACGTTGCACCTATTAATGACAGCCCTGAAATTACAGCTGATTTGAGTGATATTGTGGAAAAAATTCAAGAGCAAGGGTTAACTTTACCTGCTTTAGTACGTTTTCCTCAAATCTTACATCATCGTGTTCATAGTTTGTGTGACGCCTTTAATCAGGCGATTAAACGTTATAATTACGACGAAAAATACTTATTGGTATACCCAATTAAGGTGAACCAACAACGTGAAGTGGTTGATGAAATTATTTCGAGTCAATTTAACCATGAAACCAAACAATTGGGTTTAGAAGCTGGTAGCAAACCAGAGCTATTAGCTGTATTGGCATTAGCGCAAAAAGCGTCTTCAGTTATTGTTTGTAACGGTTACAAAGACAGAGAATATGTTCGTTTAGCACTTATCGGTGAAAAGCTTGGTCATAAAGTACATATTGTTTTAGAAAAAGTGTCTGAATTAGCAATGATCTTAGCTGAAGCTAAAGCGTTAAACGTAGAACCAAGGCTTGGTATACGTGTACGACTTGCGTCGCAAGGGAAAGGAAAATGGCAAGCAAGTGGTGGTGAAAAGTCAAAATTTGGTTTATCGGCTACTCAAATTTTGCATGTAATTAATACGTTGAAAGAGGCTAAGCAGCTACATACATTGAAGCTAGTGCATTTTCACTTAGGATCTCAAATTGCCAATATTCGCGATGTTAGGTTAGGTGTGAGTGAAGCGGCGCGTTTCTACTGTGAATTAAGAGAATTAGGCGCTGAACTTTCTTGTATGGATGTGGGCGGTGGGTTAGCTGTTGATTACGATGGTACTCGAAGCCAATCTCATAACTCTATGAACTATAGTCTAGCGGAGTACGCGAATAATATCGTGTACACCATTGGTGATATTTGTAAAAGTTATAATCAACCTATGCCGATGATTATTTCTGAATCAGGACGTTCGTTAACAGCACATCATGCCGTGCTTATTTCAAACGTTATTGGTGCTGAATGTTATGAGCCAGAAGAAATTGCTAAACCTTTAGAAACCGTGCCATTAATATTGATTAACATGTGGCAATCGTGGCAACAATTACAAGAGCGTAATGATGACCGTGCGTTAATTGAGATATATCACGATACACAAAACGATATTAGCGAAGTGCATCATCAGTTTGCGTTAGGTTTAATTAACTTAGAGCAACGTTCGTGGGCAGAGCAAGTCAACTTGCGTATTTGTTTTGAATTAAATCAACTTATGGATTCTAAAAATCGTTTCCATAGACCGATTATGGATGAGCTATCTGAAAAATTAGCGGCTAAGTTTTTTGTTAATTTTTCATTGTTTCAATCGTTACCAGATTCTTGGGGTATTGATCAGGTTTTCCCTGTGTTGCCTCTGAATCATTTAGACAATGAGAAAAAACAACGCGCGGTTTTACTTGATATTACCTGTGATTCAGATGGTGCAATTAACCATTATGTTGACGGCCAAGGCATTGAAAGTACTTTATTAGTACCTGCTTGGACAGAAGATAAACCGTATTACATGGGATTTTTCTTAGTAGGCGCTTATCAAGAAATACTAGGTGATATGCATAACCTATTTGGTGATACCCATAGTGTTGTTGTTAACCTAGCTGAAGATGGCAGTA
Organism: Pseudocolwellia agarivorans; assembly: GCF_002000085.1. Classification (GTDB taxonomy): domain Bacteria; phylum Pseudomonadota; class Gammaproteobacteria; order Enterobacterales; family Alteromonadaceae; genus Pseudocolwellia; species Pseudocolwellia agarivorans. The sequence goes on along the minus strand of NZ_MUZU01000003.1, from coordinate 343,501 downwards.
TTGAAATGTCAGAAATCAATGAAGGTGACAGTGTGGAAGAGATGCTGGACTATGTACATTTAGATGCTGAAACGTTTAAAGAAACATACAAAGAATTAGTAGACAGCAAATTACCAAGCCATGAACGCGATAGTATTTATAAAGAACTTGTTGCGGGCTTGAAGGGTTATACCTATTTAGAAGAGCTATAAGTGAGTACGAATAAAATGGCAGGTGTTTTTAACCAAGTAGATAATTCAATCTACTCTAATGCGATGACGTTTCTACGTCAGCCATTAGTGGTTGATCCAATCAACAGCGACTCAAACATTGTTGTATTGGGTTTTCCCTTTGATATGGCGACTACAGGACGTTCTGGGGCTCGAATGGGTCCCACTGCTATTAGGCATGCGTCAGTTAACTTAGCGTGGGAAGGTAAGCGTTTTCCGTGGTCTTTTAACTTAACTAAGCACTGTAAAATAGTGGATGCTGGCGATTTGGTTTATAACTGTGGCGACTCAGAAGCGTTTTGTCAGCAGGTAGATGCTGCAGTCAGCACGTTATTATCAGCGGATAAGACAATATTAGCTTTAGGCGGCGATCATTTTATTACCTTGCCGCTATTAAGAGCGTACGCTAAAAAGTTTGGAAAAATGGCGTTAATACACTTTGATGCGCATACCGATACTTACAGTAATGGTAGCCGTTATGATCATGGCACTATGTTTTATCATGCACCTAAAGAAGGGCTTATTGATAAGAATGCGTCAGTGCAAGTAGGCATACGTACAAACTACAAGCAGAAAGATCATGGTTTTAAGGTGATAAATGCCTCAGAAGCTAATGATATGCTGGCAGATGACATTGTTTCTATTATTCGTGAACGAGTAAAAGATATGCCCGTGTATTTAACCTTTGATATTGATTGTTTAGATCCAGCTTACGCGCCAGGCACAGGAACGCCAGTATGTGGTGGATTAACCACAGATAAAGTATTAAAGATATTACGTGGTCTTTCAGGTATTAACATTGTAGGAATGGACGTGGTAGAAGTTGCACCTTCCTATGATAATAGTGAAATTACAGCGTTAGCTGCAGCCACTATAGGGTTAGAACTTATGCACCTGTGGGCAGCTAAACATCTTTCAATCTAAAGTATGTAAATATCAACCCCGTTGTCTTGAAATAAGGCAACGGGGTTGTTTTTTACTCAATAACCTTTTTACTCAATAACCTTTTTAATCATTAACGAACCATCAATATGAACATCTCTTTGCGGAAAGGCGATAACAATATTATGCTGCGTAAATAATTCGTCAATTTGAAACCTTACTTCACTTCTGGCTGTTCGTAATCCTCCTTCAACATTAGAGTTTATCCAGAATACAGCTTCAAAAATCAATGCATTGTCACCAAAGTCTTCAAAGGTAACGATAGGTTTAGGGTCACTAAGAATGTTCTCTTGGTTATCAATAACTTGTTGTAGTAACTTAGCCACAAGTTTTGCTGATGTACCATAAGCTACACCTATGCGCACAGAAGTACGTACAAGTCGGTCAACTAACGTCCAGTTTACAACAGTATTTTCTAACAGCTTACTATTTGGAATGAGTAAATGTACGCCATCTGTTCTTCTTATGCGTGTTGAACGCGTATTAATTTTTTCTACAATACCTTTTGCATTATCTACTTCAAGAAAGTCACCTATACGAATGGGTTTTTCCCACATTAATATCCAACCGCTAATAAAGTTATTAATAATATTTTGTGCCCCGAAGCCAAATCCAATAGCGATGGCACCTGATAGAAACGCAAAGGCTGTAATAGGAACATTGATTAAGTCGAGTATGGTGATGACTAATATGGTAATAGCAACAACATAGAATAGGCGTTGTAAAAGATGAATAACATTAGGATCGGTATGTCTTGATACTAAACGTCTTGAGATAAATTTAATCAGAATTTTGGTTAGCCATAAACCAAGCATTATCCAAACAGGGATGAGAATAATGCTTTTCAAGGTAAGAGGTTGTCCGCCTATTACTAAAATACTTGTATTGAGGAAGGTACTTGCTTGCTCTAACGTCATAGGTTCTCCGTTTTATTTTAAGAGCACTTAACTATTTCATTTTAGGTGCTCTTATATATTTTAATTTTTAGTTATTGTTTGTAAAAAAACAAGTGAAGGGTCAACTAAAAATTGATCGCCAAGTGCTTCTCTGCCGAGTAACATTAAGTAGTTCATGTCAGATCTATCGGTTAAGGTAATTTCAATCGCCCATGTTTTATCACCCAGTGTTATCGGTGTTTTTATAACGTAGCGCTGTTCAGCTTCACCATTAGACGATTTTACTTTTCTGATATCGCTTAACGGTGCAGTACAAGAAACCAGTCGGCTAACATTATGAATGTCAGGATGAATATCAAAAGTAACGTAAGGTTTACCTTTTTTCATTAATCTAACAATGTTGTCCACATGCAGCGACGAAGTTTTTGCGCCGGTATCAACTCTTACTTGTAAATCAGTAATAGCAAGATCGGGTAATTCGATAGACTCTAATCGGCCGATAATTGTTTTAGTATCACTATTCATAATATTCTCTAAATTGTCTTTATAACCAATAATGATTTATGTGTTAAAGGTATAAACCACTTTCAGGTAGTAATAAATCTTGTACTGTTTCTATGTGCTCAGCAATCTCTTCATCACTTTCTTTAAAGTAAGCTATATGAAACATTGCTTCGCCTTCTTGTACTAACGGTATATTTTGTTTACCAATTAATATGCCAGAACGTGACGCGGTTACAACGCCTAACACATCACCATATGGGCTACCAATTTCGGCTAATAGTTCACCTTTAGTTATTTGGTCGCCTAAATTGACTTTGTTATTTACTATGCCACTGGCATTGGCTCTGTGCCAACCACTGCTATTTGCAATATAAGGGTCTGTTGGTTTCTTTTTACGTGGTTTTTTACGCATAAGACCTAAATGTTGCAGTACATTTTCAATACCCTTAATACCGGCTCTAATTGAAAACTCATCAAAGCGTAAGGCTTCACCGGCTTCGTAAAGCAGCACTTTGGTGTTGTTTTTAACTGCAGCATCTCTTAATGAGCCGTCAATAATTGTTGAGTGTAAAACAACGGGTACGCCAAACACTTGCGCAAGTAATTTTGTTTCTTCGTCTTCCATATCACCGCGAATTTGAGGCAAATTAGAGCGATGAATTGCACCTGTATGTAAATCAATACCATAGTCGCAATGTTTCACTATTTCGTTCAAAAAAATATGTGCAACACGCGCAGCTAATGAACCTTTAGCCGAGCCTGGAAAACAGCGGTTTAAGTCTCTGCGATCAGGCATATAGCGACTTTGGTTAACAACACCGTATACGTTCACCATAGGAACCGCGATAACGGTACCTCTAATAATTTTGAAATTCTTTTGACTAATTAAACGTCTAATAATTTCAATACCGTTTAGCTCGTCACCATGCACAGCTGCGCTGATAAATATTGTTGGACCTGGCTTTTTAGCGCGAATGATGTGAATGGGTAAAGAGACATCCGCGTCGGTATATAACTTAGCTACAGGGAGTTCAATTTTACGTTGTTCTCCGGGTAAAATTTCAAATTCACCTATTCGTAATACATCACTCATTGTTGATATTATCCTTGTCCGCGTGTTTTGTTATTTGACGCATTGTTTTCATTTTTTTCAATGAAGTCAAAAACCATACCGGCAATGTTTTTACCTGTCGCCGTTTCAATACCTTCCAAACCTGGAGATGAGTTAACTTCCATTACCATAGGCCCGTTAATGGATTGTAATAAATCTACACCACATACATTTAAGCCCATTGCTTTTGCAGCATTAACGGCTGTTTCTCTTTCAGCTTTACTTAATTTAACTACTTCGGCCGAGCCACCTCGATGTAAATTAGATCTAAACTCGCCTTCAGCGCCTTGGCGTTTCATTGCCGCAACAACGCGTCCGCCAATCACTAAACAGCGAATATCAGCACCGCCAGATTCTTTAATATATTCTTGTACCAATATGTTGGCTTTTAGTCCCATAAAGGCTTCGATAATACTTTCAGCCGCTTTAGCGGTATCAGCAAGTACAACACCTATGCCTTGAGTACCTTCAAGTAGTTTAATCACTAATGGTGCGCCACCTACATTTTTAATTAAATCTTTAATGTTATCAGGCTTACTTGCAAAACCTGTTCTTGGTAAGCCAATGCCTTTTCTTGATAATAATTGTAGTGAGCGTAATTTGTCACGAGAGCGACTGATCGCTACCGATTCGTTCACATTAAATGTTCCCATCATTTCAAATTGGCGCGCTACAGCGGTACCGTAAAAAGTAATAGAAGCACCAATACGAGGAATAATAGCATCGTATTTTGGTAACTCTTTACCGTGGTAACGAACCGTTGGACGGCTACTCGTAATATCCATGTAGCAATGTAATGTGTCTATAACATCAACTTCGTGGCCTTGTGCTTCACCTGCTTCTTTTAAGCGTCGAGTAGAGTATAGGTTTGGGTTTCTTGATAAAATGGCTATTTTCATGTTGTTCGTCTTCCTAATAAAAGTAATACCAGCTTCATTAATGAAGTTGGAATAAAGGGACATTCAATAGTAAGCGTGACACTAACAACCGCCGAAATGCATTAAATGCCTTAATGAGCCGCAGTGTATACACTACAAACTGGACAATAAAACTAAATATTTTATACTGTTTAACAAATATTTTTGATTAGACTGGTTTAAGCGTAGACGATGAAAATTGAATTGCTAAAAACATTTCTTGAGGTCAGCCGAACCTTACATTTTAGAGTTGCTTCTGAAACTTTATTTATAACGCAATCTGCGGTTAGTGCCAGAATAAAATTACTTGAAGATGACTTAGGTGTTTTGTTATTCGATCGCAGTCAAAAACATTTAAAATTAACACCTGAAGGTCATAGGCTAATAAAGCACGCGAACGAATTAATTTTCATGTGGCAAAAAACGAAGCAAGATGTAGGAATTGCGCAAAGTAATACGACGCAGTTGGTGATCGGCTCTATGATGTCTATATGGGATATTGCCCTACAAGACTGGCTGCAAAAACTACATAAAAATATGGATGACTGCAGTTTACTTACCGCAACTTACAGTCCTATTGAGCTAAGAAAAAGTCTTTTAAATCGGGTTATTGATATTGCTTTTTTATTTGAACCTTCTTTTGTTGAAGATTTGATCACCGAGAAAGTGGCAACAGTACCTTTGCATTTAGTGTCCACTAATCCGAGCGATGTTGAAAATGCAGATCATCTTGAAAATTTTATTATGGTTGATTATGGGGAGTCGGTTAACGTGAAATATATGCGAGACTTTCAAGATGCTCCAGCAGCTAAGCATCATATGAATCAACCTATTGTTGCTTTAAATTTTATACTTGATGTGGGCGGTTGTGCTTATTTACCAAGGCAAATGACTTTTGAATATGTGCGTAAGAAAAAACTCTATGTGGTAGAAAATGCACCTGTTTATTCACGCGAAATTTATGCAAATTATTTAGCAAAAAGTCAAAAAGTAGAAATGATTGAGCAGGCTATTGAGCTGTTTCCTTTTGTAAAATTATAACTCACCTTATCCTGTTCGCTTCATAAAACGGACAAAATAAAATGAGTTATTTAAATGCACGACTTTGATTTGCTTTCAAAGATTGACTATTTTTTTGAAGGTAAAGAATCTATCGCGTTGTAGTCATTTGATACTAAATCATCATTTACACATTCAAGTAAATAATTATTTAATTCTTCAGCGCTTACTTCATCTTCGGCAGCATCTTGTTTACATACCGTAAGAATAGATTGAATATAAGCTGCAGAAGCTTGTTCTGTGCCTTCGTTGTCTTCATCAGCAAATGTAAATGTGCTAACGGCTGTTAATAATGTTACTAATAATAATTTTTTCATGTGTGTTGTCCTAATTTAGTGTTCCCACTCGTCAAATAATGTGTTGGTTTCTTGGTCTAACCAACGTTTTTCACGCAGCATATCAAGCCTTTTTTTTACAATAAGCTTATGTTTTGTTTTTTTCTTAATGGCGGTCTTATTTCCAGAACCATAGGCAATTTCAAAACCTGAAATGCCTGAATTAAAATACGAATCGTCGTCTAAGCTTATGTCTTCATCTAAGCTTGCGTCATCATATTCACTCACGTTCATTAACTTTTCCTCTAAAAAAATTCACCATTGAATTTGGCTAGATATTGAGTTGAAAACAAGAAGAAGAAAAGCTAAATGTTTTTGTTTCGAAGATAAAAAATTTTGATGAATAAGAGGGAGGGTTATATACCTGTAACCATTCAAAAGTACCTATTTAAATCACAGCATCACAAGCATGCGCAGAGCCTATTTTTTAGCGTGATTGATGTTGCTTATCATAAAAAATTTTAATGCGTAGGGTAAAAATTTAACGTTTTAATATTTCACCTGACCTAATATAGAATTCAACAATAGATAAATCTAAGTTAATCACTATTATGTTAATGCCTAAGCTACAACCCTTCCCTATTAAAACTCAAAAACAGGGCTTTTTAAGTAAAGTATGGCAGCTTTTTATGCGTAAACGTCAATGGCAAGTTATTGAAGATTGGCGTTATAAATTACCTAATAATAGAACGATTGTTATTCCTAAAGGCTTTGTTTTTGATGGTAGTTCATACCCCTGGATTGTTTGGTTGTTGTTTTCACCTACAGGCTTATTGTTAATTCCTGTGATTATTCATGATTTTTGTTTTAAATATAATTACCTATGGGCTATTCAAGATGAAAAGGTTTTTAAGTTTAAGCAAAATAACGGCTTTTTTAACTGGTGTGCATTAACTCGAAGTATTGGTATTAAAAGAAATGAATTAATGATGATTGATTATTTTATTTGGCTATTAACGTTATTGTTTGGTTGGGTAAATTGGATGTTATTAAGAAGAGAAAAGCATAAAGATATATGCCCTCAAGGGAATAAAGATTCACAGGATTCTATATAGGTTTATTATTTTTTAGACCTATCTAAGAAGCACTCTGAAATAGCCTTTTGATGGGTAATGCGTATACAGGAAGTGGCAAAAGTGCCAAAGAGTATTATTAAGTAAAGCTTGGTCTGCACTGAAATAACTTAAGGTTAATACCTGTTTCAGCAATTGAACTACTTAGCCCGCTAAACGACAAGGTTATCAAATACTTCTTTAGCTGCTCTAAAGGCTTCTTGAGCTGCAGGTGCACCACAATATACAGCACTGTGCAGCAGTACTTCTTGTATTTCTTGTTTACTTGCACCATTACGTAAAGCGCCATATATATGGCCTTTTAATTCTGTAGGGGCTTTAAGTGCTGCGAGCATGGCAATAGTAATTAAGCTGCGTGTTTTAAGGTCTATGCCTTCACGTTGCCAAGTAGAACCCCAGCCGTGGTCATTAATATAATCTTGCATGGGTTGGGTAAACTCATCAGCGTTATTAAGCGCTCTATCTACAAACTCATCGCTCATTACTTGTCGACGCATTCTCTCGCCATTACTACTCATAAATTACCACCTTTGAAATACTGGATGAAATTTGATCGTAGCATTTGTCTGTCACGACATATATTAATTAGCTATCACTTTGGAATATGTTGAATATACCCGTTACCACTGAAACCTCCATCCTTGAATGGTTACGGGGATATATGCATAATTTGAAATGTTAATAAAAAGTAAAATAATATCATTAGCTGCTATTATTATTGATTGAAATCCTTCAAAATAGCGCCAGTGAAATTGATCAATCCTATTTTAGGGGAACGACATGGCAATGACAGAATCAACAATGATGGCGTTAGGTACTAAAGCTCCAGCATTCGCACTAAAAAATACAGAAGGCACAATGACATCGCTGTCAGACTTTGATAACGCGAAAGTATTGGTTGTTTTATTTATTTGTAATCACTGTCCTTATGTTATTCATATTGCACCTACATTAGTTGATTTAGCTGAGCAATATAAAGAACAAGGCGTTCAATTTATTGCGATAAACAGTAACGATACAGATACCTATCCAGCCGATAGCTTTGAAAACATGGTGAAAGAAAAAGCTTTACGAGGTTATTCATTCCCGTATTTGTTTGATGAAACACAAGCGGTTGCTAAAGCATTTGACGCAGCCTGTACGCCAGATATTTTTGTTTTTGATCAACAGCAAAAACTTGCTTACAGAGGCCAGTTTGACAGCACACGTCCAACACGTATTTCTTCAGGTAACTATGATTCAGGTAAATCGCCGGCAACTGGCGAAGATTTAAAAGCAGCAATAGAGGGGTTATTAACAGGAAAAACGTTAAGTGAAAATCAAGTAGCCTCTATAGGTTGTAATATAAAATGGAAAGCAGGTAACGAACCACAATATTAATAGAGCGAATATTTGAGCAATATGCTGAACTCTCTGTTTTAACAATTTTAAAGTAAACACAATTAAGGAATAACATGAAATTACGTACAATTTTAGTTTCGTCACTGTTAGTGACAACAACATTTTCAGCCAGCGCATTTGATTTTTTAGACACTATCAAAGAAGCTTTTGGTATGGGTGAAAAGCAATCAACTGAACAAGTTCAAAGTGCGGCTGGTGCAAAAGAAAAAGTTGAAGATGCGAAAGAAGAAGCGGCGCAAACAAGTAATGATCTTGTTGGTTATGCGGCAGAACAATTAGGTTTATCTAAAGAAATGACTTCAGGTGCTTTAGGTGCGCTTTTTAAAGTAGCTAAAGATAATTTAGGCGACAACTTTTCTTCAATAAGCGAAGCTATACCGGGTGTAGAAAACTATATTCAAAATGCTCCTGAAGCGGCTAAATCTTCATTAGGTGGCTTAGCTTCTTCTTTAGGTAAAGGCAGTGAAGAAGGTCAAGCAGCTTTAAGCTTGGGTTACTTAGATTCAGCATTTAAAAAATTAGGTATTCCAAAAGAAACCGTTTTACCATTAGTAGATACGGTAACGAGTTATTTAGAACAAAATAATTACGGTACTGCTGCAGCAATGTTGAAAAAAGGCGTTAACTTTTTATAGCGTTTATTAAAGGTTAGTAAATCCTAATCTTGAAATGAGATTTTTGTATTTTATCGATTGAATTATACACTTCATCGCAAAGTATAAAATCTCATTTTTTTATGTGAATTTTTTGTTAAATTAATTTGAACTAAAATAAAAATATCTACAAGCCTCGTGTTTCCTCGCTTATGTTTTTTTGTTATTTAGCCATGTAATATTTCTTTAAAAATAGTTTAATAATTGTCTGGTATTCATCAAGAATTCTGGTAATCTTTTGTCACAATTAATTAGGTAGTTCATAAATTGAACAACACATTTAAAAGCCTAATAATAAGTTTATCCACATAACGTATAAAAATAATAATAAGTTAACTAAAGCCAATCTTTATTGATTTTGTTACTTAAAACATAGGTTTACCTGTTTTTTAGCGTATCGGTCATCAGATCTTTATGCGAACTCCTGATGTTTTCAACAAAGTTATCCACAATTAAAACTTACTTTTTACGTAATTTACTTCATATAAGTAGAGACAATTAGCGGAATATGGCATTCTTGTTCCAAATTGTCAGTCAGTAAAAGATTATCATGCCAACATCATCTCTATCTCCGCTTATTTTAGTGGATGGTTCTTCCTATTTATTTCGTGCATATCATGTTCCTTATTTACAAGCATTGTCGACTTCAGATGGACAAGCAACAGGTGCAATAACTGGTGTATTAAATATGTTGGGTAGCCTAAAAAAAGACTATCCCAATGGAAATATCATCGTTATTTTTGATGCGAAAGGAAAAACCTTCCGTAACGACTTATACCCAGAATACAAAGCAAATCGTCCACCAATGCCTGATGATTTGCGCACCCAAATAGCGCCACTACATGAAATTGTTGAAGCGATGGGATTACCGCTATTAGTGATTGAAGGTGTAGAGGCTGATGATGTTATTGGTACTTTAGCTCAACAAGCCAGCGATGCAGGAATAGAAACTGTTATCTCTACCGGAGATAAAGACATGGCTCAGCTTGTTACCGAGCATGTGCGCTTAATTAACACTATGACTAACGTAGAGTTAGACGTTGAAGGTGTAAAAGAAAAGTTTGGTGTTCGACCTGATCAAATTATCGATTATTTAGCCTTAATGGGCGATAAGGTAGATAACATTCCGGGTGTTGAAAAATGTGGCCCTAAAACAGCTGTTAAGTGGTTACTTGAGCATGAAACGTTAGACAACGTAATTGCGAACGCTGATAGCGTTAAAGGTAAAATTGGTGAAAACCTACGTAATGCATTAACACAACTGCCTTTATCTTATGAATTAGCGACAATAAAGTTAGATGTAGAGTTAGATGTTAGCGCTACAACGCTAGCGCCTAAAGAGCGTAACGTTGAAAAGCTAACAGAGCTTTATACTAAATATGAGTTGCGTCGTTTATTAGCTGATCTATCTAAAGGGGACACAAAAAGTACTACGGATGATTCTGCCAATAATACAGAAGACAGTGTAATACCATCAGATATCGAATCAGAATACGATACTATATTAACTAAAGCTGCTTTTGAAGACTGGTTAAGCAAGCTTAAATCAGCTGAATATTTTGCATTTGATACTGAAACTACCAGCGTTAATTACATGAAAGCAAAACTGGTTGGTTTGTCGTTTTGTATAGAAGCCGGAAAAGCAGCCTATGTACCTCTTACGCATGACTATGAAGGTGCTCCAGAGCAACTTGAATTAGACTGGGTATTAGCACAACTTAAGCCATTACTAGAAGATAAAAACCTCGCTAAAATAGGACAAAATCTAAAATACGACGCGAATGTGCTTTCTCATTATAATATTCAAATGCAGGGCATTAAATTCGATACCATGATTGAATCGTATTGTTTAAATAGCGTAGCAACACGGCATAACATGGATGCATTGGCCGATAAGTACTTAGGTTATAAAACCGTTCATTTTGAAGATATTGCCGGCAAAGGAGCTAAACAGTTAACTTTTAATCAAATTGAGATTGAAAAAGCCAGTCACTATGCTGCTGAAGATGCCGATATAACCTTAAGACTGCATCAAGCTATTTATCCTAAGTTAAGTCAATCTGCTGATCAGCTTAAAGTATTCAGTGACATTGAAATGCCGTTATTACCCGTATTAGCACGAATGGAACAACATGGTGTATTGATTGATAGTTATTTGCTTGACGAACAAAGCCATGCACTGGGTATGCGTTTAAATGAACTAGAAATTGAAGCACACAATATAGCAGGGCAAAACTTTAACTTGAGTTCACCTAAGCAATTACAAAAAATATTGTTTGAAGAGTTAAAAATTCCAGTGATTAAAAAAACGCCAAAAGGCGCGCCTTCAACCGCTGAAGAAGTATTACAAGAGCTAGCGCTTGATTATCCTTTACCTAAAATTATTTTAGAAAACAGAGGGCTAAGTAAGCTTAAATCAACTTATACAGACAAATTACCTTTATTAGTTGGCGAAAAATCAGGACGTGTACATACCTCATACCATCAGGCTGTTACCGCAACCGGACGCTTATCTTCAACCGATCCAAATTTACAAAATATTCCAATTCGAAGTGAAGAAGGGCGAAAAATTCGTCAAGCCTTTATTGCACCAGAAAATCATAAAATTGTAGCGATAGATTATTCTCAAATAGAATTACGTATTATGGCGCATTTATCTGATGATCCAGGCTTAGTCTCCGCATTTAGCAAAGGCTTAGATGTACATAAGGCAACAGCCGCTGAAATATTTTCAGTACCATTAGATGAAGTAACTACCGACCAACGCCGCAGTGCTAAAGCGGTAAACTTTGGTTTAATTTATGGGATGTCGGCTTTTGGTTTAGCTAAACAACTTGATGTTCCGCGCCATAAAGCACAAGAGTACATGGACACCTATTTTGAGCGTTATCCTAATGTGCAAAACTACATGGAAGATACACGTCAAAATGCTACTGAAAATGGTTACGTAGAAACCTTATTTGGCAGACGTTTATACCTACCCGACATTAAGTCTAAAAATGGTATGAGAAGAAAGGGTGCCGAACGCGCAGCAATAAATGCGCCTATGCAAGGTACAGCGGCTGACATTATTAAAAAGGCTATGCTAAATGTCGATGCTTGGATTGAAGAGCAAAATGATCCACGCATTAAAATGACTATGCAAGTGCACGATGAATTAATCTTTGAAATTCATCAAGACATCGTCGAAGAAACTACTGAAAAGCTTGTTCAGCTTATGAATGATGCCGTAAGTTTAAGTGTGCCATTAATTGCCGAAGCAGGTATTGGTAACAACTGGGATGAAGCACATTAGCTAAAGGCTCTAAATGGATTTTATTAGCAGTGCAATTATTGCATATACCGATTCGAATAAATAAATCGATTAATTTGGTGTAAAAGTACAAAAATGTAATTAATTTACATTTTTGCTTTACATATATAGAGCTCTTGCTCTATAATTCAATTCGTTCCTGATGTGAACGCTTGTTGTAATAATTGTAATTTTAAGCTTTCCTCATAGCTAACTATACCGATGACTCTGTTGTCGGTTTTTTTTTGCCTAAATTAAAGTTATATAAACGTTATGCTACAACCAATGTTAATTGACAGACTTGTTCTTTAACTTCTTCTATATATCGACTTTTAGTCGCTATAATTCAGAATGTCACTTGCTTCGCTTAAATCTATTTTTAGTGTTTTATTCATCAAGAATATTATTTATGGAATTTTTATCCGTTTTTATTGTGTAATATATGGGATAACGGATCAAATATTTAGCGTATAAAAGTAGAAGATCTATTGATGAAAAGAAAAACGCTACACAGAATAAAAATATACAATATGTAATAAAATTTCATAATAATATGTTTTGAGTGTTTAAAAACCGCTCTAAAGCGGCTTTTAAAAAGTAAGTGAGCTGTAGCAACATTTGTTACAGGATCAGGCAAGTCTGTTTATTGATTCTTTTTTCTATTTTTCTTAGCTTCCATCGCTTCTGCTTTGCTTAAGACGCCATCAGCATTAGTATCAATTTTTTTCCATCTTTTTTCTAAGGCTCCAGATTTCATCTCTTTGCCTTTCTTTTGAGCATTGCTTTCTTGCTTTTTTATCCAATCAGCTTTGCTTACATCTTTTGCTTGGGCTGTAAAAACTAAGCCTAAAGTTGTGGCTACAATTAACGCTTTATGAAAATTTTTCATGCTTCTATCTTCCAATAATAAATTTTTCAGCTACACAGTTATAGCTTCATGTATCCATACCTCTTTACGGTGACAAATGGTCACTTTGAAATTGCATGGATACAAAACGCGATATTACATTAAATTTATAAGAAGGAAATACGAGGTAATGTAAAGATTTGTAAAGGATCTAACGCCTTTATTAACTTAAGCTAAACAACTAATTGTAAATAAAAATGTCTACTACTGGTTAATAGTGTGCTTTTCGGTTTTAATAAGCTATTGCTATTCAAATCTCATCGATTGTTTTCTTTAGGAGCTTTAACGTTGAAAAAATGGACTCTGCCATTACTTATTACTTGCTTAGCCGCTTGCGAAAGCACTTTACCTCATTTAGATTCAAAAACAGACAGCCAAACAGCTTCAGGTATTACCTTCGTTGAAGAAGTAAAAAAAGACGGCCATGAAACTGTGATCCCATATGAAAAATATGTTTTAGATAACGGTTTAACATTAATTTTGCATACGGATAAATCGGATCCTTTAGTGCATGTAGACATGACCTATCACGTAGGTTCAGGTAGAGAAGAGGCGGGTAAATCAGGTTTTGCTCATTTCTTTGAACACATGATGTTTCAAGGATCTGAACATGTAGCTGACGAACAGCATTTTAAGTTAGTAACTGAAGCGGGCGGTACCATGAATGGTACAACTAATAACGACCGTACTAACTACTTTCAAACGGTTCCAGCCAATCAATTAGAAAAAATGTTATGGCTAGAGTCAGATCGCATGGGCTTTTTAGTAGATGCAGTTACGCAAGAGAAATTTGAAGTACAACGCGAAACGGTAAAAAATGAACGTGGTCAACGTGTTGATAACCGTCCTTATGGCCGTGTAAATGAACGTATTGCACAAGCGTTATACCCAGAAGGGCATCCTTATTCTTGGCCCGTTATAGGCTATATGGAAGATTTAGATCGCGTGAATGTAAACGACCTAAAAGCCTTCTTTTTACGTTGGTACGGCCCTAATAACGCAACCTTAACTATTGGCGGAGATATTAATACCACCGAAACGTTAGCGTTAGTAAAAAAATACTTCGGTAGCATTCCTCGTGGGCCTGAAGTAAAAATGCCAGAAAAACCCACTTTTGAGATAAAAGAAGACCGTTATATTTCAATGGAAGATAATGTTCACCTCCCACTTATTTATATGTCGTATCCAACGGTTTCAGTACGCGACGAAGATGAAGCGCCACTTGATTTATTATCAAGCATATTGGGCGGTGGTAAAACGTCATTGTTTTATAAAAACTTAGTTAAAAACCAACTCACGGTACAAGCATCGGTCAGCCATCCTTGCTCAGAGCTTGCTTGTACTTTTAATTTGTATGCTTTGCCTCATCCAGCTTCAGGTAAGTCTTTAGCGGATATAGAAAAAGTAATGAGGGAAACATTAGTTGAATTTGAATCACGTGGCGTAGAAGACGATGATTTGATCAAAGCAAAAGCAAATATGGAAGCTAGCTTTGTTTTTGGCTTACAAAGTGTACAAGGAAAAGTAAGTCAATTAGCCGCTAATCAAACCTTTAAAGGTAACCCTAATTATATTGAACAAGATATTGCTCGCTATGCTGGCGTCACTAAAGCTGATGTTATGCGTGTGTATAAAAAATATTTAAAGGGTAAGCATGGCGTTATTATGAGTGTTGTGCCTAAAGGTAAGCTTGATATGGTTGCCGCAAAAGACACCTTTAAACCAAAAGAAAGAACCTTTGATCGAACGGCTTCCACCTCGGCAAACGCAATTAAAGTACGTAAAGTAAAAGACAACTTTGATCGAAGCGTTATGCCTATAGCGAAAGCCAATAAACCTGTTGATGTTCCGCAAATGTGGCAAAGCGAATTAGCTAATGGTATTAAAATATTAGGTACTCAAAGTACTGAAACCCCAACTACATCATTATTACTTAAAATCCCAGCGGGTCATTACTTTGAGTCTAAAGATAAAGCCGGTTTAGTCACGTTATTAGCCGCTATGTTAAATGAATCAACCACCACGCGTAGTGCCGAGGATATGAGTAACGAGTTAGAGAAATTAGGCAGTTCAGTCAATATTTCTTCAACGGATCATTACTTAACCATTAGTGTGAATGCGTTAACGAAACATTTAACGGAAACAATGGCGTTAGTTAATGAAAAACTGATGCAACCGGCCTTTATAGAAAGCGACTTTATACGTAACCAAAATAATGCGATTCAAGGTGCGATTAACAATAAAAAGGATGCAGGTTACTTAGCTACAACAGCTTATCGCCAACTTTTGCATGCAGACAATATAGCAGCCACACCAAGTAGCGGTACAGAAACCAGCTTGAAAAATATTACTTTAGCTGACGTAAAAGCATTTTATAACAAACAAGTAAAACCTAAAGACGGACAAGCTATTGTTGTATCTGACTTACCTGAAAAAGACATACTTAAAGTATTTGATGTATTTAAAACATGGCAAGGTAAAGGCGAAGAGCTTGATTTGACGTTACCTATACCTGATACAAAAATGGGGGTTATTTACCTCGTTAATAAAGACGACGCTGCACAATCCGTTATTCGAATAGGTAAGCGCTCAATGACACAAGACATTACGGGTGAGTTTTATAAATCGTACTTAATGAACTTTCCTTTAGGCGGTGCTTTTAATAGTCGTATTAACCTAAATTTACGTGAAGATAAAGGTTATACCTACGGTGCTCGTTCATACTTCAGTGCAGACAAACTAGCCGGTGCTTATACAGCCAGTGCTGAAGTAAGAGCTGATGTTACCGACAAGTCGATTGTTGAATTTGTAAAAGAAATTAAAAATTACGCTGAAAACGGTATTACAGCAGAAGAGCTCGCCTTTATGCGTAAAGCAATAAATCAAAAAGATGCCTTAAAGTATGAAACCCCTCATGCAAAATTAGGCTTTTTAGCGCAAATTTTAGAGCATGATTTAACGCCTGACTTTGTGAAAAAACGTACCGAAATTGTAGAAACTATAACTGCTGAAGAAATTAACGCTTTAGCTAAAAAACATCTTAATTTAAAAGAAATGTTGATGGTGGTGGTAGGTAATGCCAGTGTATTAAAGCCACAACTTGAAGCATTAGGGTATGAAGTGATAGAACACAATATTTAATGGTAAAACAACTTGATAAAAACCTGCATTATGCAGGTTTTTATTTATATAACAGTAAATTAAAATCTATAAAATCACATATCATGGGAAGCATATGAAAATTTCAACTATAAAATTAGCGCTAATACCATTGTTTTTGTTAGGACCAGGCTTAACGAATCAGGCTTATTCAGCTGAAGGCATTTCAGTACTAAAAGATATTGATTACCTTACTTCGGTTGACTATGAAGACAATCGCGATAAGTTAGATGTGTATTTACCCCAAAATCCTAAAAACGCACCGGTACTAGTACATTTTCATGGCGGTGGTTTAACATCGGGCAGTAAAGACAAAGGTTCACGTGAATACTCAAAAGCCTTTGCTAAACAAGGTTTATGCGTTGTAGCACCTAACTACCGTTTAGCACCACAACATAAGTTTCCAGCACAAATTAACGACGCCACAGCAGCCATTTCTTGGGCTGAAAAAAATATGGCCGCTCATGGTTGCGATACTTCTAATATGTACATTTCAGGCCATTCTGCAGGGGCATATTTAACAGCATTACTTTCAGTTGATGATAAGTATTACGCGCAATACCCAAATTTAGCAGGGAAAATTAAAGGGGCAATACCTATTAGCCCATTATTGAACCTTAAATGGCTTGAACCTGATCATTTACAAAAAGTGTGGGGAACTGATAAAAGCGTATACGCCGCAGCATCGGTAACTTCATACGTAACACCAAATAAAATACCCATGCTAATAATGTATGGCGATAATGATCATAAAGACATGGACATTAAAATTGCAGATTTTGCTAAAAACATGAAAATACAAAACAACGACATTGCAGTGATTGAAGCAAAAAACAGAGATCATAAATCCATTATTAATCACATCAATAAAGCTGATGATATGGTACTTAAATCAGTAATGGCATTTATTAAATAATTGATATACACCAAGGCTACATAAGTAAGGGCAGTGGACTATTTATTTTTAAACATTTAATATTATTATTATTGTCTCTTCGAGATGGGAATCAGTCATTTTGAGTGCCAAGCACTAGCTTTAACGATGTTAATACCTTCAAAAAATTTGAGCATCAAAAAGTGATGGTTTTTCTCTCTATGTGTATGTAATTAATGTGTTTTTTAATCTATCAAATGGCTTTGGTTTGTGATAATTTAATCTGAATTTAATTAAAACAACATACAACTCTCATGAAAAATCATTTATTGATCATAAGTCTTTTATTTACTTCCTACTCTTGTTTTGCTGAATTGAAATTACCGTCATTTTTTAGCGACAACATGATGCTACAACAAAATGAAAATGTTTCTATATGGGGAGAAGATGAACCTAATACCAAAGTGTCAGTATTAGGTAGTTGGGGGAAAGAGCTCTCTACGATAACAGACAGTAGAGGAAGCTGGCGCATTAAAATACCTACCCCATCAGCAGGTTTAAATCATGATATAACGATTAAAGGAAGTAGTGTTAAGAAAATTAAAAATGTCAGTATTGGTGATGTTTGGCTTTGTTCTGGTCAGTCTAATATGAAATTCTCATTAAAAGGAAACATTAACCAAGCGGTTATCGGCAGCAATGAAGCTATTTTAAATGCAGAAAATAAAAATATTCGTTTATTTAAAGTAGCAGAAACTCTAAGTTTAACACCTGAAAATGATGTAGCCGGAGAGTGGGAGCAAGCTACCCCTGCAAGTGTTGCTACCTTTGGTGCCACCTGTTATTTTTTTGGGAAAAAATTAAATGATGTACTTGATAGTCCTGTGGGTTTAATTTTAAGTGCATATGGTGCTTCAAGTGCCGAAGCATGGACTCCTAATGAGGTTCTTTCTACATTAGGTTTTACTCCATTAGAGTCTGATATCCGTAAAGTACGCCCGCAAACAACACCAACCGCATTATATAATGCAATGATTCATCCATTTATTGGTTATACCATTAAAGGGTTTACTTGGTATCAAGGTGAAAATAATCGACCAAGGGCTAGTCAATATACCGAGTTATTTTCAGCCATGATCCATTCGTGGCGTAATAAATGGAAACAAGGTAGCCTACCATTTTATTTTGCTCAATTAGCACCTTATGGCAACAATAAAGATATAGATGGTGCGTTATTAAGAGAAACTCAGTTGCAAACAATGCTTAATGTTGAAAATACAGGTATGGTGTCGTTAATGGATTCTGGTATGTGCAATTTTATTCATCCACCATACAAAAAAGTTGTGGGTGATAGGTTGGCGTACTGGGCACTTGCTAAGAACTATAATTATAATGCTATTGCTTATAGTGGACCGATTTTAGATACATTTGAAACGCTTGATAATAAAATGTCTATTAAATTCAAGTATGCTGATTATGGGTTAACAAGTTTCGGTAAAAAGCTCACTGGTTTTTCTATTGCTGGAAAAGATAAAGTATTTCATCCTGCAGAAGTTAAAATTGAAAAAAATAAAAGTGTGACGGTTTGGGCGAAAAAAGTTAAAAAACCGGTGGCTGTTCGTTATGGATTTGAAAATTGCCCGGTAGCGACGCTTTATAATACAGAAGGTCTTCCTGCTACATCATTTCGAACTGATAATTGGGCAGAGTAAACTAATATCACTTTATTTTAGTATAAATTGAGATGAGACTCTTTAAATGAACAAGCCTACTAATGAACAAAAGTGGGCTTGTTTTTTTATCGTTTTAAGCTTAAAAGACAAGTGTTATAACTTACGGCCCAATCTTTTTTCAATTTGTTTCTTTTCCCAGTCTGGGCTGAAAAAATTAAACACTTCAAAAACTGAAAGTCCGTGAGAAACGATACCAATCCCCCAGCCTAACGCAGGCCATACTGACCACATATAATTCGGTGCGGTCATTAGGTTAAGAATAACTAAACCAGTAATTACACATACATAAGTAATTAAGTGTGAATAAAAACCTTTGATATCTTTTACGTATTCAATGGCAGATTGTTCATCTTTTGTTAATGTTGCATGAACCGTGTGTGGCGTTTCTATTGTATTGTCGTGCATGTCTTTCTCCTGTGTTAAATCAGTTATCTCTACTTCAAAAACAGCAGCTAAAGACTTTAAAGATTCAACACTGGCATTTTGACCTCGTTCAATTCTCTGAATGGTGCGAATACTTAAACCGCTAAATTCAGATAATTGTTCTTGAGACCAGCCTTGCTGCAATCTTAATTTTCTAACTATCATTATTTCTTCCTTAGCTGTTATCTGTTTCGTAGTTTGGCTGATAAATGATGCTTTGCACCACGTCACTAACACGTCAGATACATGACAATACTTTAATATCAATAAGTTACCATTTATCTGTGGCAGGTTAAAGTCATGTTTATTATTGTAGGTATTAAACAAACCATATAACTTTTTCAATATGTTGCATGTATATTGGTTTGCAAAAAGGATATTTTATGAAGTAAGTGTGACTTTATTGTTGGTATAAATAAACCACAATTAAATGTGTGCCTGTTAGGCTCGCGAAGATATTGTTTTGAGTTTGGCAGATCGGCTGTATTTTTAATAAGTGACCCGCAGGTAAACTAATCACTTCTTTTGTATCACTAATGATCAACTCAGCATCACGATATAAACTGTAAACAAAACATAAATCGGCTTTTTCTAGCGGATAATCAACCAGTTTATGTTTAGCTATTACGTTTGTATTAAAACGTTTAGTACGGGTAATAATATTAAAATCTGTAATATCGCCTGAATGTAAATTACCCACGGTTTTATCGCCACCGTTAAAGGTAGCCATATCGAGCAGGTTACTTAATTTGTCTATTTTACTGTCGTTGTGTTGTAAGTTAATACCGTTACCCTCTATTAAAATTAGGTTGCGGGTGTAGCCAGTAAAGTTTGAAAATAGTCCATCTTCAACCACATTGGCTATACTTAAACGCCAATCGAAATTATCTAATATTCCCCCTGGATTAATCGCCAGTTCAGTGGTTTCACCTAAGCCGTTTTTCCACGGAACTGTTTTAAATTGTTTAGGGGAAATAATTTCTATCACATGTTTCTCAGTAAACTAATTAATTGAAGTATTTAGCATGAAAACGTAAATGTTCCTCAATAAAACTGGCGATAAAAAAGTAGCTGTGGTCATAACCCTCATGCTGATTTAGCATCAGGTCGTAGTTAACACTTTTCGCTGCTACTAATAAATTTTCAGGTTTAAGCTGTTCAACTAAAAAATTATCAGCTAAGCCTTGCTCAATTAACATGGGTAAGTGTTGTGCTGATTTTTTGATGAGTTCACATGTGTCGTATTCTCGCCAAGCTTCTACATTGTCACCTAAGTATGCTGTTAAGGCTTTTTGACCCCAAGGACAGTCAATAGGGTTAACAATAGGGCTAAAAGCAGATACTGATGAATAGCGCGATGGGTTTTTAAGTGCAATAGTTAATGCGCCATGGCCGCCCATTGAATGTCCGCTAATGGCTCGCTGGTTTGAAACAGGAAAATTAGCTTCAATTAAATCAGGCAACTCGTTTACCACGTAATCATACATTTGGTAATGATCCGCCCAAGGTGCTTGGGTTGCATTTACATAAAAACCAGCACCTTGTCCTAAATCGTAGCCTTCATCATTGGCGACATCTTCGCCACGCGGGCTAGTGTCCGGACATACAATTGCCATGCCTAATTCGGCGGCAATACGTTGCGCTCCGGCTTTTTGTACAAAGTTTTCATCAGTACAGGTTAAGCCTGAAAGCCAGTATAAAACAGGAACTTTATCGGTTTCGCTGGCTTGAGGTGGCAAGTAAATAGCAAATTGCATAACACAGTTTGTTGTACTTGATTGATGGGTAAACTGTTGCTGTTTACCTTCAAAAATTTTAGCTTCGCTTACTTTTGTTAAAGTAGAATTAGTTAACATAATTTTATTTTCAGCCATTTTATTTATGATCAAAGTGAATTACGCTGCGAATACTCTTACCTTCATGCATTAAATCAAAAGCATCGTTAATGTCTTCAAGCGACATAGTATGAGTAATAAAGTCGTCTAACTTAAATTCGCCCGCTAAGTAACGCTCTACATATTCAGGTAATTCAGTGCGGCCTTTAACCCCACCAAATGCTGTACCACGCCATACTCGACCAGTTACTAATTGGAACGGGCGGGTTGAAATTTCTTTACCTGCACCCGCTACACCAATAATAACCGACTCGCCCCAACCTTTATGGCAACACTCAAGAGCTGAGCGCATAATGTCTACATTACCAATACATTCAAATGAGTAATCTACGCCGCCATCGGTTAACTCTACAATAACGTCTTGAATTGGTTTGTCGTGATCCTTCGGGTTAATACAATCCGTTGCGCCTAGTTTCTTAGCAAGTTCAAATTTACTTTCGTTAATGTCTATAACAATAATGCGTGAAGCTTTTGCCATAGTTGCGCCAATAACGGCTGAAAGACCAATACCACCTAAACCGAAAATAGCAACCGTGTCGCCTTCTTCAACTTTAGCGGTATTCATTACTGCGCCCATGCCTGTAGTAACGCCACAACCTAATAAACATACTTCTTCAAGTGGTGCTTTAGGGTTTACTTTAGCGAGTGATATTTCAGGTAAAACGGTGTACTCAGAAAACGTTGAACAGCCCATGTAATGATAAATAGGTTGGCCATCTTTATAAAAACGGGTAGTGCCATCTGGCATTAAACCTTTACCTTGCGTTTCACGTATTTGCTGACATAAGTTGGTTTTACCTGACAAACAAAACTTACACTCGCGGCACTCAGGTGTGTAAAGTGGAATAACATGATCGCCAACCGCAACGCTCGTTACGCCTTCACCAACTTGTTCAACAATACCACCGCCTTCATGACCTAAAATAGCAGGAAAAATGCCTTCTGGATCTTCACCCGAAAGGGTAAATGCGTCGGTATGACAAACACCTGAAGCGATAATTTTAACTAATACTTCGCCTTTTCGTGGCAGCATTACATCCACTTCTTCAATACTTAGCGGTTGGTTTGGACCCCATGCGATAGCGGCTTTTGATTTAATAAATTGGTCTGTCATGCTTGATACCTTTCACGGTTAAATTTTTTAAAGTGTAGAGTTTAAATCTAATGATTGCCTAATATGTTTAATGTATTCACATAAAAATTAGGGTCTATGGTAATGGATGGATTAACTTCTGTTAATTCAATTTCAGCCCACTCTGGCGTAGGCGTGATCCATTTTTCTTTGTTATTAATAAATATTTTAACAGGCATAGTAAAATCTTTAACCACGTTACTCCATTTTATTTTTAATATTTTATTTTTAACAAAAAACTCAAAGGTAGGAATTCGTACATCTCGTAAAAATTGGTCAAATACTTTAGAAAAATCGTGGCCAGTATGCTCGTTAATATAATGTTCTACTTGTTGAGTAGTCACCGTTTTATGGAAAAATTCTTTATTCAAACCGCGTAATAGATTACGCCAAGTGGTATCGTTATTCACGATTTGTCGAATGGTATGTAACATATTGGCGCCTTTGTCGTACATATCGCTAGAACCTTCTTGGTGAATATTATACTGGCCAATAATTGGGCTCGTATTTTGAATATTCATTCGTTGGCCCCTGACATATTCAGAAGCTTTTTCTTTGCCAAAATGGTATTCAACAAACAGGTTTTCTGAATAGCTCGTAAAGCTTTCATGTATCCACATGTCGGCAATATCAACACTGGTAATATTATTGGCAAACCATTCGTGTCCTGTTTCATGCACAATAATAAAATCAAACAGTAAGCCAACACCTGTTTGGCTACGATCTGAACCTAAATAACCGTTTTTATAACCATTGCCATAAGTCACTGAACTTTGATGTTCCATACCTAAATAGGGCGCTTCAACTAGCTTGTAGCTATCTTCATAAAAAGGATAAGGGCCAAACCAATATTCGAGTGCTTCAATGGTGCGTTTGGCTTCTTTAAATTGCTGTTTTGCTTTGGTTAAATTATCGCGTAAAACATAATAATTCATATCAAGCTTGCCGTTTTCGCCTTGGTAAGTTTCATTAAAATTAACGTAATCGCCAATATTAATATTTACCCCGTAGTTGTTGATTGGATTGGTAACCTGCCAGTAGTAGGTTTTCGTTTTAGCGGTTTTGTTATGTTCAATTTTGATTAAGCGACCGTTGGATACATCAAACAAATGTTCAGGTACTTCCACACTCATCAACACGCCGTTATCAGGTTCGTCGTATGCATGATCTTTATTCGGCCACCAGATACTTGCGCCTAAACCTTGGCAAGATGAAGCAATGAAATCGATATCGTTTTCGTCTTTATTCCATGTGATTCCGCCATCCCAAGGTGCTTTTACAGCTTCTTTCGGTATACCTGAAAAATGCATGACGACTGCATATTCTTTACCTATTTCGGCATTAGGCTGAGTATTAATAAAATATGAATAACCTTGTTGAGTAAAGGTTAAAGCTTGGCCATTTTGTGTGACTTTTTCTAATATCAAAGGTTGCTGAAGTTCTATTTGCAGAGGTTTTTGTTGGCTTAACACACGATACTTCATGGTGTTAGTACCTGAAATAGACTTACTTACAGGATCAACTTTAATATTAAGATGATAATGAGTTAAATCCCACCACGCGCGTTCTGGTGTAATTGAACCACGTAAAATATCTTGTTGTGAAACTTCATCGGTAGCAGAAAAAAGTTGTTTGGCGAAAGCTTGTGGTGCTAAGAGTAAAATAAAAACGATCAGCGAGCTCAATAGAGTAGTTATTGTCATAGTTGTTACATATCAGTTGTTATCCTTTAAAGATAATATCAACGATATTGGGCATTACAACACCATAACCGTTGAAATAACATTTGCGTGCGCTTAAGTGTTCACGTTAGAATCATGCTGCGTTTAGCTTAGGCTAACGTAGAAAACTTGTCGGAGTGCCAAAGGGCTGAGATCGCGAAAGCGGGAACCGTAGAACCTGATTAGATTAACATCTGCGAAGGGAACAAGTACAAACATCGAGTATCTATTGCTTGGTGTTTCACTCGTTTATACCAAAAATATACCCAATACAGCTCCGCCTATTTTTTATTGATTACAATTAAATCAGGTGAGAGAAATGACAACAGAAAATAAACCACAAACCAGACGCGAAAAACGTGAAGCTGCTGAAGCTTTTCTAAAAAACGTGTCAGACCAATCGTTTCCTAATTCAAAAAAAGTGTATGTGCCAGGCAAAATTCACGATATTAAAGTGGGGATGCGTGAAATTACCTTAACCGATACCTTATTACCCGGTAGCCCTAAAGATAACCCTCAATACGAAAAAAATGCACCTTTATGTGTGTACGACACCTCAGGTTTTTATACGGATGAAAACGTAGAAATTGATGTACACAAAGGTATTCCGCGTTTACGTGAAAGTTGGATTGAAGGTCGTAACGACGTTGAAGTACTTGATTCAAAAACATCGGTTTATACCCAGCAACGTTTAGCTGACGAAGGCTTAGACCATCTACGTTTTGAGCATTTACCTAAAGTACTGCGTGCTAAAAAGGGTAAAAACGTTTCGCAAATGCATTACGCCAAACAAGGTATTATCACGCCAGAAATGGAATACATCGCCATTCGTGAAAACCTCAAGCGTGAAGAAGTTAAAGACGAAATGTTACTGCAACAGCACAAAGGTCAGTCTTTTGGTGCTAGCATTCCCGAGCAAATTACCCCTGAATTTGTACGTGATGAAGTGGCTCGTGGTCGCGCAATTATTCCTGTAAATATTAACCACCCTGAATGTGAACCTATGATTATTGGTCGTAACTTTTTAATTAAAGTAAACGCCAACATTGGTAACTCAGCGGTAACTTCTTCCATTGAAGAGGAAGTTGAAAAGCTGGTTTGGTCAGCTAAATGGGGCGCTGACACCGTAATGGATTTATCAACAGGGCGTAACATTCATGAAACTCGTGAGTGGATTTTACGTAACTCGCCAGTACCAATTGGCACCGTACCTATTTACCAAGCGTTAGAAAAAGTAAACGGTGTAGCTGAAGACTTAACGTGGGAAATTTTCCGCGATACCTTAATTGAACAAGCTGAGCAGGGTGTTGATTACTTTACTATTCATGCCGGCGTATTATTACGTTACGTACCTATGACGGCTAAACGTGTAACAGGTATTGTTTCGCGCGGTGGTTCTATCATGGCTAAATGGTGTTTAGCGCATCATAAAGAAAACTTTTTATACACTCACTTTGAAGACATTTGTGAAATTTTAAAACAGTACGATGTTTCATTCTCGTTAGGCGATGGTTTACGTCCCGGTTCGGTGGCAGACGCTAACGACGAAGCACAATTTGCTGAACTACATACGCTAGGCGAATTAACTAAAATCGCTTGGAAGCATGATGTTCAAACCATTATTGAAGGTCCAGGTCACGTGCCATTGCACATGATAAAAGCCAACATGGAAGAGCAACTTGAACACTGTGGCGAAGCGCCATTTTATACCTTAGGCCCATTAACGACTGATATTGCACCGGGGTACGACCACATTACTTCTGGTATTGGTGCGGCTAACATTGGTTGGTATGGCTGTGCCATGCTGTGTTATGTAACACCTAAAGAGCATTTAGGTTTACCCAATAAAGACGATGTAAAAGAAGGTTTAATTACCTACAAAATAGCGGCTCATGCTGGCGATTTAGCGAAAGGTCATCCGGGTGCTCAAATTCGTGATAATGCGATGAGTAAAGCGCGTTTTGAATTCCGTTGGTACGATCAATTCAATATAGGTTTAGACCCTGAAACAGCTAAGTCTTACCACGATGAAACCTTACCGCAAGAATCAGGAAAAGTAGCTCACTTTTGTTCAATGTGTGGTCCTAAATTCTGTTCAATGAAAATATCTCAAGAAGTGCGTGATTACGCCGCTGATTTAGAGTCAGGTCAGAAGATTGAAATTCAATTATTAGATGAAACAATAGTATTAGACGCATCGGCAGAAGCCCAATCTGAAGTAGAAAAGGGCATGGCAGAAAAATCAGCTGAATTTAAAGCCACAGGTAGTGAAATTTACCACCCAGCTAAAGCGTAATAATTTTTGTGAACATCAATATAGCCATTATTGGCGCTGGCTTAATGGGAAGACTTATAGCCCTGTCGTTAACACGACAAGGTTATAAGCCAACCTTGATAGACAAAGACGATACCAATGCACGCAATAGTGCAGCTTACGCGGCGGCTGGATTACTTACGCCACTAGGTGAAGCTATGCATTGTGAGCCTAATATTGTTGAAATGGGCATGGAATCTCTTAAGTTGTGGCCAGAATTATTAACCACACTTAACGGTGAAAGCTTTTTTCAGCAAGATGGAGCTATTATGGTCAGCCACACCCAAGACCAAGGTGATTACTTACATTTTGCTCGTTACATAAAAGAGCATTACCCACAGCATCACGTCAATAGCCTTAATCGTTCACAACTTGAAGCACTTGAACCTGATATTGGCAGGGCTTTTAACCAAGCATTGTTTTTACCAGAAGAAGGGCAGATAGATAATCGTAAATTATTGATTGCATTAGCTACTGAGCTTGAACAAGCAGATATACAATGGCTGAGTAATACCGAGGTTGTTGAAATTATCTCGAATATTGAAAATACTCAGGTGAGTTATAAAGGCCTTGATGTCGAACCATTAAATAATGGATGTGTTACGCAAACATTTGATCTAGTGATTGATTGTCGAGGCACAGGTGCTAAGCCAGTTAAAAATCTAACGGATAACAAGCAAAGTACCTTATCTGACTTACGTGCAGTACGAGGTGAAGTCTTTCGACTTTATGCGCCTAACGTTAATATTTCTCGACCGATTAGGTTAATGCACCCAAGGTATCAGCTTTATATTGCACCTAAAGGTGATGGCCATTTTGCCGTTGGTGCGACTGAAATTGAAAGTGATGATATGTCGCCCATGACAGTACGTTCAGCTATGGAATTATTAAGCGCAGCTTATAGTGTTCATGCTGGTTTTGCTGAAGCCCATATAGAGCAAAGCATTAGTCAATGCCGACCTGCTTTTAGTCATAATCAGCCGCAAATTATTGTGAATAATCAAACAGTACACGTGAATGGTTTATACCGACATGGCTATTTAATTAGCCCTGTGGTGTTAGCTCAAGTAAACGAGTTGATTAATTTGCATCATAGTAGTGGCTCTTTAAAGCATAGTGACTACTCGCATTTTAAGTATTCACATTTATTGCCCATAAGCTAGAGTCCTCCTTCAAAATAAGAGTATTAATTAAGATGAATGTTTTTATAAATGGTAAAAATTTTACTATTGCTCATTCAGATAACCAGCATGAATGTGTTATCAACCAAGCATTGCAGCAGTTTTTAAATGAAGATCAGCAACAAACCACTTTTGCAGTTGCACTAAATAGCGATTTTGTTGGCAGAGCTGATTATGACAACACTCCGATAAAAGATGGCGATAGTATTGATGTACTATTTCCCATTCAAGGCGGTTAACGCGAAGGGATAAATTTATGTCATTAACAATTTACGGACAACAATTAGATAGTCGCTTACTGATTGGTAGTGCGCTGTATTCTTCACCCCAAGTAATGAAAGAGGCTATTTTAGCCAGTGGTTCGCAAGTGGTTACTTTGTCGTTAAAAAGACAAAATCCAGCTGACAACTCAGGCGCTAAAATTTGGCAATACATACAAGATATTGTTACCCAAACTAACGGATTTTTATTACCGAATACGGCCGGCTGTAAAAATGCTAAAGAAGCCATAACACTCGCCCGAATGAGCCAAGAAATATTTAATACCGATTGGATAAAACTTGAAGTTATTGGCGACGATTACAATTTACAGCCAGATCCCATCGAATTATTAAAAGCAACTGAGCAGCTGATTTCTGAAGGCTTTAAAGTTTTACCGTATTGCACCGATGATTTGGTGCTTTGCCAAAGGCTGAGTGATTTAGGTTGTGAGGTGGTTATGCCTTGGGCCTCGCCAATAGGAACAGGTAAAGGATTGATGAATCCTTATAACCTTGAAACTATACGTTTGCGCTTACCTAATACCACGCTGATTTTAGATGCTGGTATTGGTAAACCGTCTGACGCATGTTTGGCCATGGAAATGGGTTACGACGGAGTTTTACTTAATAGTGCAGTAGCCTTGGCGGATGATCCTGTGGTTATGGCGAAAGCTTTTGCATTGGCATTACAAGCGGGAGAGTTTGGGTATTCAGGTGGAACTATGCCTGAGCGGCAAACGGCACACCCATCAACGCCCACGTTAGATACGCCGTTTTGGCACCAAAATGAAGCATAGAAACTTTGTTGTTCGCACTGTAGTAGCGATAAATATGTTTATTTAGTTAATTAAATTTTGAATGTTAGCTTTGTTCTGGTGCAAAAGAGACTCAGTCTTAAGCTATACCATGGTAATAAATAATTGACTATTTTATTGGCTCACTACTTGCTAAATCAATACATCAAATAGAGTGATATTTTTATTATAAACATTAAATAACCCGAGTTCGGGTTAAATAATTTGAGAGTTGAATATATGACGACATCCAATAAACCGATTGTTTGGACTATCTCTGGTAGCGATTGCTCTGGTGGCGCTGGAATTGCCGCTGACATTAAAACAGGTCATGCGCTTGGGGTAGATGTTTGTCATTTAAGTACCGCGAATACTGTTCAAAACTCTCAAACCTTGCTGTCGGTTAATCCTGTTGATGTAGATATTTTAGCGCAGCAAGCACAATTATTATTAAACGATAAAATGCCGAATGTGATCAAAATAGGTTTACTGGCGAATATTGAACAAGTTGTTTGGTTAACTGATTTTTTAATGACGTTAAAGCAACATCATCATTCAATCAAAGTCGTTTATGATCCTGTAGGCCATGCATCGGTAGGAGGTAAGTTTTCTAATGTATCTGTGGCTGAGCTTACACCATTATTAAACCTTATCGACGTTATTACGCCTAATAGTCAAGAAGCACAATGGTTAGCCTGTTTAGATCACGACAACATAAAAAGCTTAGCTGAATGTATTATTAGCTTAGGCGTTAATTCGGTCATTATAAAAGGTGGTCATCCATTAACCAAGTGTGTACCAACTAATATTTCTTGTTTTGATTACTGCCTACATACTTTAACAGATGACGACTCAAGCAAAATGAGTCAAGACGAAACCATCGAATACGGTTTACGTTCAATTAAAATTGATACTGATTATAGCCATGGCGGTGGTTGTAGTTTTGCCAGCGCATTAGCTGCTTTTATTGCTCATGGTCATTTGGTGCGAGATGCCTTTACTTTGGCGAAGGCCTTTATTAATCAAGGTTTAAGTAAAAATAAAGGCAAACATGATCATTATGGCGCGTTTGAACAAACAACTTGGCCAGTGCAAAAAAAATATTTCCCCGTAGTGTCATCAGCGACTAACGACAAATATTGTGAACTTAGCGCATTTAAATCGTTAGATTTTACCCGCGATCCAAATAATGTAGGCGAAAAAAAATTAGGTTTATATCCTGTTATAGATTCGCTTTATTGGCTAGAGCGCTTGTTACCTTTGGGTTTACATATTATTCAGCTCCGTGTAAAAAATAAAACTGAAGCCGAGTTAGATGTAATTATTGCTGAAGCAGTCGCATTAGCAAAAAATTATCCTGATACTCGCTTATTTATTAACGACTACTGGCAGTTGGCAATAAAACATGGTGCTTATGGTGTGCATATTGGCCAAGAAGACTTACAAACCACGCCACTTGATCAAATACATAAAGCAGGAATACGTTTAGGAATTAGTACCCATGGTTGCTACGAATTTTTATTAGCACAACAGTTAAAACCGTCGTACTTGGCAATTGGCGCTATTTATCCAACTAAAACTAAAAACATGACAGGACAAATTCAAGGCGTTGAAAATCTTGTAGATATTTTAGCGCTAAGCACTGACATTCCAGTTGTTGCAATTGGTGGTATTAATCATGAAAGAGCGCCTGAAGTTTTAGCTACAGGCGTCGACAGTATTGCGGTGGTTAGTGCTATTACAGAAGCGGAAAATCCTGAAGCATCCGTTGCTTTATTTCAACAAATGCTAGAGTAACCTTAAATAGCTAAGTATCTATTTGTAGTGCCTAAAGCGTCGATTTTTAAGGTACAAGTTGATAGATGACACCTTTACCAAATTCAGCCATGTAAATTTCACCGTTTGCATCTAATGCAAAGGCTGAAATATTCCCTTGGTTCGACATTAACTTAGTAGGTGATGAGAAAGAAGGGTACTTAACACGCCAAATATTTCCTGAAACGAAGTCACCATAAATATAATGATCTTTCAGCTCAGTATTTATTTCACCTTGATAAACATAACCACCAGTAATTGATTGACCCTGAGTACGTTCATATTCTAATTTCGGTAAAGTTAAGCCGATAGCATCACAATTATTTTTAGGTTTGAAGCAATGGCTAGCCTCCATAATATTCCAACCTAAATTCTGACCTTTTTCCACAATTGAAATTTCTTCATATTTATACTGCCCAACATCTGCGGCAATTAATACACCTTGATAAAATGAAAAGCGCCATGGATTTCGTAAACCATAAGCCCAAATTTCAGGCTCGAAGTTGGATT
This sequence comes from Pseudocolwellia agarivorans, assembly GCF_002000085.1. Taxonomy (GTDB): domain Bacteria; phylum Pseudomonadota; class Gammaproteobacteria; order Enterobacterales; family Alteromonadaceae; genus Pseudocolwellia; species Pseudocolwellia agarivorans. The sequence continues at coordinate 312,391 of NZ_MUZU01000003.1, read as the reverse complement.
GTTTCACGAAAGGATTATCTTGCGGAATACGATAAGGAATATTGTCAGGTGTGTTGATATCTATACGTAGCATATTACCTAACAGGGTTTGAGTATTTTGACTATGCCCTTTAGGATCACCAGCTGAGCCGCCATCACCCATACCAATATATAAATAACCATCAGGGCCGAAAGCAATTTGACCTCCATTATGATTACCGTATGGCTGACTTATTTCTAGAATGATTTTTTCATTAGCTAAGCTGTAGTTTTTTCCTGACTTATTAAGTAAAAACCTTGAAACACGTGTTCTACGTTCACCTTTGTTAGGAAAGTAATTAACAAAAAGGAAGTTATTTTTAGGCTCATCCTCGCTATAAGAAGGATGAAATGCTAACCCTAAAAGCCCCATCTCAGAACCACTTTTTACATCAAAATCATGTACTAAATGCTTATTTTTATTTGATAAATTGGTGAAGGTTAGTTGTCCTTCTTTACCTGCAACGAGTAATTGCTCAGTTGAATTAGGGAAAAATTTTATATCTGTAGGTTGATCTAAATTAGTTACTTGTTCTTTTAACTGTACCGCTTGGCTTGCGAAAGAGGCTAATAGGATGATAAAAATACTTAATTTCATTGTATTTCTTCAATTATATGTAATGTTAAATTTGATATTACATATAAAAAAATAATAATAAAGTACGTTTTGTTTTAAATGATCAAACTACATATTCTTTATCATATACCCGTTACCATTCAAGATGCAGGTTTCAGTGGGAACTAAAAACAATTTAAGCACAGATTTTACGTTCCAAACAAAATCTAAGTACATACATCCATGTATGCAAGGCATTAAATTTACGTCATGGTTATTCTCGGTAACTGCTCCTGCGTTACTCTAATGTCCTACATCCATGTAGGAACCTGACTAAAGTTAATAACGCAGCATAAATTGTTTTTAGACCCATCGTAGAAGCGCTTGAGCAAAATCACTTCGTCGTTAATGCTTTTTATAAGGGAACGACCATTATTGCAAAGCATTGCCTTGAATTGATATCGCTCAAGTGCTCTGAAATATGCATCTTGATTGGTTACGGGTATATACAGGCTAACGAAATGTTGAGCTCAGGGCTTCTAACGCATTAGCATTTTCGTTTACTTTTATACTGTGTTTGTTTACTTGCTCAGCACTTTCTGTATTTTGCTTTGAAATATTATCAATAGCACAAATGTTTTGATTGATTTCATTGGCTACTACACTTTGTTCTTCAGCAGCAGTGGCGATTTGCGCGGTAATATCACTCACATTATCTATCATAGATTTTATACTGTTCATCTTCAGTTTAGCTTCATTGGTATTTGCAACACAGTTATTGGCATCATCATGGCTTACCAGCATAATGTTACTCCAAGAGGTTAATGTATTTTGTAACTTAACTACTGATTGGCTAATGTGTTCGGTGGCTGACTGTGTTCTGCTTGCTAGCGTTCTTACTTCATCAGCAACAACAGCAAAGCCTCTTCCTTGCTCACCCGCACGTGCTGCTTCAATCGCTGCATTAAGCGCTAGCAGGTTTGTTTGATCGGCTATGCCTTCAATCTCAGCCATTATCTTGGCTATGTGACCGGCGTCTTTCACTAAGCTTTGGGCGCTAGAGGAAGCCTTTTCCACCTCTTTTGAAAGCTTGTTAATTTTTATCTCGCTTTCATCAATGGTTGAAATAGATTGATTACACTGCTCAACAATATCAGTTACTTTATCATGGGCTTCTGTTGTGCTTTTGCTTACATCACTGATGGTAGCGCTCATTTCTGTAATGGCTGTGGCTAATTGATCTAGTTGATTATTTTCTTCAAGTAAACCACTTAATGTGTGTTCTGATGATTGTGAAAGACCAGAAGCTAAACTTGTTAGCACTGTAGCAGAGTCATAACTTCGGCCTAAAATAGTACGTACTTTAGCTTGTAGTAAAAATGAATGATAACTTAATAATGCGCTAATACCGGTACCGGTGAATAATAAACGAGAAGGGCTATCGTAATTTTCTTTAATATTTTTTACCTGTTTAGGTAATACGAGCATTTCCTCAGTAAAAATAGCGATAAATAAAATAAAGCTAATAAGCTGAATAATTGCAGCTGATATACTGTAATTTATCCCAATAAATGCGGTACTGAGAGTAATAAGCATTATAGCGATAAGGCGTTTCAGTGGAATGTTTACAGAAAATTCAGATAATACTTTTCCGTTGTTTAATCTTTCATATAATTTAGTTGCTGCAACTTTCTGTGCTTGAGTCGGACAAGTGCGTACAGACTGATAACCAATCATTTTATCGTTTTCATATACAGGTGTAACATAAGCGTCTACCCAGTAATAATCTTTTTTGTTTTTACAAAGATTTTTTACCATGCCTCGCCATGAATCACCTCGTTTTAGTTTCTCCCAAAGATCTTCAAAGGCTGCTTTCGGCATTTCAGGGTGGCGAACTATGTTGTGATGTTGACCAATAAGCTCTTCTCTCGAATATCCCGATATTTGAGAGAAGCTGTCATTAACGTAGGTAATATCACCTTTTAAGTCAGTAATAGAAATTAATTGTTCTGTTGAAGAAAATGTCACTTCATTGCTGAGTCCATTCATAAAGGGATCCACGTTTGTGATGTATAAGGTTGTTTTCTTAATACATTAAAATTTATAGGGTTATTGTATAATATTAGCAGTTTTGTTGAGGTTTGCTAGAGGTTGTTGATCTTTTAGGGAGAAATATTAAATAAAACAGTATGATTTAGTAAGATAAATTTTAGTGATAAAAAAACCACTATAAATAGTGGTTTTAATGTTGGTTTTGTTAACGTTTTTACTTCAAAGAAGCAATATATTGCGTTAGTGCTTCAATATCAGCGTCTTCAAGTTTCATAGCAATATTGCGCATCATTTTTGCTTTATCGTTTGCGCGTGTACCAGAACGGAATTTTTCAAGCTGAGACTTAATGTAAGCTGCACTTTGTTGGCCAATAACAGGGAAACCTGCTTTTTCCATACCTTTACCAGTAGCACCATGACAAGCTACACAAGCGGTAATTCCACGAGAAGCATCTCCACCTAAATAAAGTTTTTTGCCTGTTTCATTTGTTGTTTCTGAACCCGGAGCCATTTTTTGTGAAGCAAAGTATGCACCTAAGTCTGCCATGTCTTGTTCTGATAACGCCATTGTCATGCCGCCCATGATTGGATCTGCACGACCTTCTTTACCGCCTGATGACATACCTAATTTAAAATCGGCAAGTTGTTTAGCAATATAATCTGCACTTTGTCCTGCCAGTTTAGGGTATATGGCAACTGCTCCATTACCGTCTACACCATGACATGCTGCACATACTGCTGACTTATTTTTACCTGCGTCAGCGTCGCCTTCAATAGCTGATGCCGTGTTAAGTGCACCTAGTCCTAATAATAGTGTCAAAAGTATTTTTTTCATAAATGACTCTCTGTTTATCGCTAATAATTAGCGTGTCATGGGTTAAGTAATTCGATTAGTATCGCTAGATGAACGCATTTTACACTAATTTAATGATTGTTAAATATATTACCTTGTATATTCAACAAAATTAATAAAAATAGCGAGCGGCAAAGGCAAGTTGTCTTTCGGTTAAATTGATTGGCTGGTTGGTATACATTCGTCCTGGGCGGTAGCTATCAATCCAAGTAAATTCAGTGGATAAAAACCAAGGTTTTGATAGGCGATAGGTGTAGTTTAATGTAAATGCTTTACCGCGTTCAGTATTGTTATCGCCTACTGTTTTGTCGTTATCTTTTACGTTGAATCGTTCTATACGTGAGGTGATTCTATGGGCTTTAATGCGTTTTGAAAGGGCAATATAACCATTAGTGTAATCGTTATTTACAACATCGGTTTTTAAAGGACTTTGCATTAGTGTATCACCATGTAATAACTGACTCGTTAGTACAATGCCTTGTGGTAATAACCACGTTAAATCAATATGAGTAAAGCGAGTTTTCCACGCATATTGACCATTATCTACAATATAAGGTTTGCCGTTGTTGTTGTAATAGCCTGCAGAAATAGCGCCTTTTTTATGGAATTTAATTTCAGCTCGAACATGACCTCCAACTCTATCGTCTACTTCTAAAAAAGGATCTGAGCTTGAGGCTTGTTCGTATAAGTCGTAGCCTTGCATTCTTGCTTTAAAGTATGGGAGCTGTATTTTTTCAGTGTAAAGGGTTTGCCGATTACTAATGGTCCAGCCATGCCAAGAAAGCATGCTGCCTGCAGGGTCGTTATTTACAAATGCGCTAACGGTTAGCGATAAATCGAATGGGTCTTTATTTATTCTCCCTAAACGGGTTAGGGTGATTTCGTTACCTAAAACTCTTATTTCTTCACCAATCCAAGTATTCAAGCTTGATGAGTTTAAGGTGTTTTTACTGGCCCATGCGTAGGCATTGTTTTCGAGAGATATTTTAGGATAAAACACGCCTAATTTTGATTGCCATCGATAACCAGAAGCATTGGGTAAGCCTGAATATTTTATATAACCTTCGGTTAAGCCTAGTTTAAAATCGCCGTTGTTTTTGTAGGCGTTAGCCACAGCATGAACACTTAAACCATTGTCCCAATTTAATGCAATTTCTCCACCTGCTTGCGCAAGGGTAAAGCTTTCGCCATCGTTTAGGGCAAACTTTCCGTATCCGCCTTGTGTATAGTTACCCGTTAAGGAGTCGGTTACTGTTGCTCTTAAATCAAGTACCCCATGAAATGTAGTTTCCATTTCATAAGCATTAGCAAAATTAAGTCCTGTTAAGCTTAAGGTAAATAAAAGAGTGATAAAGTGTTTTTGCACGCGTTAGCCTTTTTCAACGCTCAATACTTCTTGTTTTTTTATCCAAGCGGTAAAGTCGTCTGTGGGTTTAGGTCTACTAATAAAATAACCTTGTCCAAGTTCACAGCCTTGTTTTGCTAACCAGCGTAATGCGAAGTCGTCTTCAATTCCTTCTGATACTACAGATAAGCCCATATTATGAGCTAATTCAATGGTTGATCTTACAATAATTCGGTCGTCTTCATCTTCATGTAAATGTTGCACAAAAGACTTATCTATTTTTAATTCGTGTACCGGTAGCTGTTTTAACTGGGCTAACGATGAATAGCCTGTGCCGTAATCGTCTATCGATATTTTTATGCCGGCGTCTTTAAAACGTTGTAGTAGCATAATGGCAGATTCAGGGTTGTCAACAACTGCGCTTTCGGTAACCTCTAAGGTGACTTTATTCGCTGGTACTTTATTGGCGGTAAGTGTATTACAAATAAACTCGTAAAAATCAGGCTCTTTTAAATTTTCAGCTGAAATATTAACAGCCACGTTAATGTCTATATTGTCTTTTCGCCAAGTGGCTGATTGGCTAAATGCAGTAGCAACAACCCAGCGTGTTAGGCTATTAATTTGACCCGTTTGTTCGGCAATATGAATGAAGCTGTCTGGCGGTATCATGCCTAATGTGGGGTGATACCACCGTACAAGGGCTTCAGCATGAGTAACAATGTTGGTTTTTAAATCAAGCTTAGGTTGATAATGCAATTCTAGTTGGTTGTCAGAAATAGCGTGTTTAAGATCGTTAATCAGATTTAGGCGCTCTACGCTATTTACATCTAACGACTTATCATAACATTGGTAATTTTTGTTGTTTTTTCTGGCATTTTGTAAAGCGGTATCAGCCATTTGTAGTAGTGTTTTATCTACATTGCTGTGTTCTGGAAACGACGAAATACCAATACGAACTTGCAGTTGTAAGTTAATTCCACCGTAGTCACAGTGGGCTTCTAATGCCGTATTAATATTTTTAACGAGCTCAGTAATTGAATGCTTTTCTTTTTTTTCAAAAAGTAAAATAAATTCGTCGCCACCGAGGTGACACAATAAGGTAAATTGCGAAAGTTTTTTTAGTCTGTCGGCAGTACGTTGAATGAGCCAATCGCCTACGTCGTGCCCTAGTGTTTCGTTCACGTCTTTCAATCGACTTAAATTAAGATGAAATAGCTGAAAGCTGGTTTTGTTACTAATACACTGGTTTAAGGTTTTAACTAAAATATTTCGATTGGGTAGTTCAGTTAAAGGGTCGTGATTCGCTCTGTGTGTAATTTCTTGCTCACGCGTAAGTACAGCTTGTTGCATTAGGTTAAATTCGTCGGCAAGTTGCCCAAGTTCACTGCTGTCTTTTAATTCGATTTTTTGCTGATAATCACCACGGGCGATCATTTTAGCTTGTTTTACTAAACGTTTAATGGGCTTGGTAATAGAAGCGGCAATAATATAAGCACTTGTTAATGAAAGTAATAGCGTGATGAAAGTAAGAATTAAAAACTGCCACCATTGTTCTTGCAGTAATTTAACAATATCGGCTCTTAAACCGTACATAGCTAAACCAAATTGTTGATCGTCAAACTCTGTAATTAACTCACCAATCGCTATGTATTGCTCAGGAGTTTGTCCGTTAACAATGTTTTTAGCAAAGTTAATGTCGGCATCAGGGTTTGATGAGGCAATAAGCAACCATTGATTATTTTGGTTAAGAATAAAATCAACCTCTAAACGTGTAATTTCTAAAAAATGAGTCGCTAGTGTTTGGTTAATTTCAAAACCAAAGGCTAACCAGCCAATAGTGCTAGTGCCTACAGAGAGTGGCGATAAACTTAACTGATACAAGGTGCCGTCAAGCATATACAAGTGTGACTTTTCTTGGCTTTCTAACCAATCAGTATGTTTAAATTGGCTACCGAGTTCAGAACCTTTTTGAACTTTAGTTTTCGCATTATCAAGATGAGAAACTTGCAGTTGTGCGGTTATGTTACCGTTAGCTGAAATAGCCATAGCGAGATCTGCATTAATACGTTTACGGTGGTTATTTAAAGCAAATAGTAGGCTACGTGTATCATCTTCAAATACGTCTTTTATACCGTAATCTTTTGCGGCAGTTTCAGCAAAGGCTGCTAAATAATCGCGACGACTATTAAACTGTTCCGTAAATATGGTTTTAGCCGTAGTAAGCCTATTACTAATTTCTTGTTGTTCTTGAGCGTTATTACCTTTAATTAAGGTCCATAGCGCTATTGACTGTACAAGTAACAGTAATAAAACAAAAAATAGAAATATCTTTGTTTGTAGGCTTTTCATATTAAGGTTTTACCTTACGTATAATTAATGAGTTAATCGTTATTTAATAATCAGACAAAAAATCGAAGTCGTCTTCGTTTTGTTGGCTAGGAATTTCATCCATAGGTTTTGATAACTGCATAGTGACCGCCATAGCACTATTTAGGTTAATCGTTTTGGTTATTCTATTATTAATGTCTGTCATTTGAGGATGCCAAACCACTACTTTATATTGACCTGATTTATCGATAACCATTTCAGTATTACCGTTTTTATCCGATTTTGCGAAAAAAGGCGTATCTACAATAAGCATATAACCACTCATCCAGTCATGAATGTTGCAACCCATAGAGACTTCTCCTGCTTCGTTAAAATCGTTTTTAATGACTTCTTGGCCAGAACGAATTTTGACGGAAAACTTATTATCACCAACGGGGGAATAGATATGATGGGTAATATTGTCTTGGTTATTAAATTTAACTTTACTGCCTAATTGCATAACGCTGATGTAAGGAATAAAGGCTTTGTTTGCTTGACCTATTTCTAAAGTGTTGGTGTTTTTTAATGTGACTTTATGACCTATTGGTTCAACATATACCACCATGTTTTCTAATGGTTTTTGGTTAGTGTCAACGACATTAACGGTAAGGGTGTTGGTAGCATTGGCAACAAAAGAAGGTGCAAAAATAATAAAAAAGCTAATAAATAAGAATTTTATTTGAATAGGTAACTTATTAAACAATAGCTTATTCCTTGTGATTAAATAATTAAAACAGGTAAAGCAAATTATAGTAACAATACGTAGATAAATAACAACAAAGATTAAATATATAAATTTAGGCATAAAAAAACAGCATATAAAATGCTGTTTTTTTAAAGTGAGAGGCGTTTTATTTTAATGTAGCAATAAACTGAGCCAACTCATCAATGTCTTTTTCAGATAAGCTCATTGCAATGTTACGCATCATTTTTGATTTGTCGTTTGCACGCTCACCTGATTTAAACTTGGTTAATTGAGACGTAATATACTCAACACTTTGGTTTGCTAATGAAGGGAAACCAGCGTTAGCCATACCTTTACCTGTAGCGCCATGACAAGCAACACAAGCAGTAACAGATTGGTTTACATGGTTAACTTTACCGCCGTAATAAATTTTGCTACCAAGCTCTGAACCTTTGCCATTACCTGCTAAAGGTTTTTGTGCTGAAAAATATGCAGCTAGTTCAACCATGTCTTGCTCAGAAAGAGGAGCAGCCATACCCGACATAACAGGGTCTTTACGGTCACCATTTTTAAGCTCTTTTAATTGCTTAACAATATAACTTGCATGTTGGCCCGCTAATTTAGGATAAATCGCCACAGTCGCGTTACCACCTGTGCCATGACACGCTGCACATACTGCGGCTTTCTTTTCGCCTGCTAATACTTCTTCAGTAATGGCTGCTACAGTAACCTTTTTAGGTTTAATGTTAGCAACAGCTTTGGTATCAGCAAAGTAAGCACCAATATCTAAAATTTCTTCATCAGTCATTTGGCCAGCAAATTGATTCATCGGGTAGTTAGAACGATTTTCATTTGCTTTAAAGTTATGTAATTGTTTTTGAATATATTCAGGATGCTGCTTAGCAAGATTAGGATAAATAAGTACTTCACTGTTACCGTCTTTACCATGACAACCAATACAAGCACCAATGCTACGAGAAGCATCGCCTAACTCGTATAAACTTTTACCTGCTACAGCATCAGGTTCGTATTTAGCTACTGGAGCCGCAGCACTCGCACCTGTATCGCCACCTGCAGCACCAGCGTCAGCTGCTGTACGAGGTAAACTATTATAGTATGCACCAATGTCAGCCATGTCTTGTTCAGATAAACCTGCAGCCATAGGGCCCATTACAGGATCGCTACGGTCAGTACTGTTTTTTAACGCTTTAAGTTGTTTAACAATGTAGTCAGCATGCTGACCCGCAAGGTTAGGGTATGCGTCACTCGCACTAATGCCATTTGCACCATGACATCCAGCACATAAAGCAACCTTGCCTTTACCTGCTTCAGCATCACCAGAAGCGGCAGCAGCAACATTCATACCTGTAAAAATTATTAATAGTGAAAAAATAAAACGTTTCATTGAATAGATCTCTTCTTGCCTTAACTAAGCAACTTACTTAATTAAAAAAAAGTGTTTAAAAAAACTGGCAGTATTTTACACAAATAATTGCACCGTGTAATAAACATAGTAAAAATAAGGTGATTTTTTATCTATTTTTTGAATATAAATGAAAAAAATAGATATAATGGCGATAATTATTACAGTATTTGGAAATTACCTTGTCATCATCAAGCATAAATTTACACAGAGCGACATTTACACTTAGCGCGCCAGACATTCGTCGGTTGCCTGATGATACGGGGATAGAAGTCGCATTTGCTGGTCGATCTAATGCCGGAAAATCGAGCGCTTTGAACACCTTAACTAATCAAAAAAGCTTAGCACGAACCAGTAAAACACCCGGCAGAACACAATTAATTAACGTGTTTGAAATCGCAGAAAACAAACGTTTAATCGATTTACCCGGTTATGGTTTTGCGCAAGTGCCATTAGAAATGAAAAAGAAATGGCAAAAAGCACTAGGCGAATACCTAGAAAAACGCGAATGCCTAAAAGGATTAGTGATATTAATGGATATTCGTCATCCGTTAAAAGACTTAGATAAAGATCTTATTCAATGGGCAGTAGATAGCGAATTACCTATTTTAGCTCTATTGACGAAGTGCGATAAATTATCTTTAGGGCAAAGCGCGACTGAAGTACTTAAAGTGAAAAAGATACTAAAAGAATATAATGCTGATATTACTGTTCAAGCATTTTCATCATTAAAACGCACCGGTTCAGAACAAGCGACTGCGGTTATTCAAGCATGGTTTGAAGACGACTTTGATGAAGATTTAGCGCAAGACGAGCTTATTTAAGACTAATTTGAGCATAATTAAATAATAAATAGTCAACCTGTAATTCCCTAAGCCTTGCAATAATACTGCAGGGCTTTTTTATGTTCGTTTAAGCAGGAATAGTAAATATGAATTTTATACTGACTTGATATTAAAGAGGAAAAACTAAATTTTAGGCAAAAAAAAGCCGATAACAATAAGTACCGGCAAATAAGAATAAGTTATGGGGAAAACTTAAAATTCAATAAACTGTTCGCTAAGAACAAGCGCATTATAGAGCATGTACTCTAGTAAAGTAAAGCTTTTACTCTAAATAAAGGGATAATTTGTGGAAATATGATTTAATCAGAAGTATTTGGTTAGATTCATTGGGCAAGAGTATTTTTTCATTGGGGGAGAATTTAACACCTTAATTTTAAAGGGCTGTACTAAAAAAATATGAAAATTAGCTCTAAAATCCGTTTTTTTCAAATTTCTGTCGGCTTTTAGTTTTCTAGCAATTTTTGACTGCAACCAGTAGTAATTGCACTCGTTAGTTAGGCGTATATAGCTTTCAGTAAACTTGAAATGCCGTCATATAATAAACGCATCAGCAATTCATGTGTTTTAGTAACTATTTCGAAGACAAATAATATAAGCCTGTCTTCGAAATGGCTATTCATCTATGCTTGAGGTTTTAATGGATAAGACAGTGGTGTTGTTCTTGCTCATCTTCTTTTTTAGATAAATCAACAATTGGAGAGCATGCAACGAACTTACCCTTCTGATCCAAAATAAGGCTTTCGGTGTTTGTCACCATAACCGTTAACTCCTTATTTTTATGTATCACCCTACCAACCAACTGTTTATTAGTGTCGGTATGTAAAATTGAACATCCAGCCAACCTTCCTTTATTTTCATCGTTCTTGTTTATTAAAATGCAAACTTCACTGCCTATATCTAGTTTTCCGCGTTGTAATCCGTACTCATAAGACATAGAAAACCCCCATGCTAAATACATAAGAAAAGTTACCAGAAAAAGTACCAGCCCATAAAACCCAAGAGCAAACATTATAGGATAAGCAATAATTTTCTTTAGCCATAGCTTAGCTTTGTTTGAAGAGTTATTTTCTTGATTATCTTTTCTTTGACTCTCTTCAGGCTGCACCTTCTTTGTCTTTGGGAATATAATGGCAAGCCATAATCCACCAATAATTATAAAAATAACAGTGGGCCAGAATCCCATACTAAAAAGCGATTCGGTGTCTTTCAAAGTTTCTTGATGAAGATCTCTTAAAAACAAAGTCGTTTGAAACGTAATTTCTTGCTGAGAAATTTCAACTTCTCTCAACCCAAGGCCCATTCCTTCAAGCCTACCCTTTAAATAACTGTACCCTGCAAAGTGATTGAAAGTGGCAAGCGCACCACCAATAAATGCTAATACAGAGCCAATTTTTGCAAATGGTAAAAGTTGAGTTAAGGCGGTCTGTTTTTCTGACATAAAGTTTCCTTCACATAAGTGCTAAAAAGTTTGTTTTCGAGGTTTAGTTTTAATCTTTTTCGGTTTTGGTATTGGCGTAAAACCCTTAGCTAAATGCTCCCTAAACCATTTGCGTTTTGCTAGCTTGCGTAAAGACTTCAAGCGAAAACGTAATGAGCAACACCCTAACCTCTTGCCGCAACAGCAAGGGCATTTCAACTTGTTTGCCTCTCTATACTTTAAGCCCAAAGCCTTCAGCCCAAGCATCACTGATTTCTTACCGTTTACACCGAATAGCCTTTCATAATCATCTATCAGCCCTTCTTCTCCATGCTCCAACTCACCAAACGGTGCGCTACCAAATTTGACCTTGTATGCGATGCTAAAGAGGCAAGGCTCTACAATTGAAGCAAAAAAACCTTCAAATTTAGAATTGTCAAAACAAGCCATTCTCAAACGAACTTCAGAGGTCAAGCATAGGGAGCCATCTTTATATGTATGAAAGTCAGGCGTTCTGGGAAATTTGTATGATGTCTCAAAAACAATAGGCACATCATTCGGATAGTTGCTTGGTATTACTATCTTTAGGTCAATGACATCATCTATTATTTGACCGTTTTCAAACTGTGCATACAGCTCATAAGTTCCTTCTAACTCAACAAAATCATCACTCAATTGAGTAATTCTGAGGGTACTGTGGTGAGCGAGAAAATCTCGCACACCTAATTCTTCTAGCCATGTCATCTATAATTTGCACCAAGGGCGTGATGAGGACTGAGGAATAGCTTTGGGTTTCGAAGAAGCAACCGCTGGAGCTAACCCCAATGTTTTAGAAACAAAGGTGCTATCTAGACTTTGGTTAAAGCCTCTTTTAGCCGCTTCAAGAATGTTTTTGACATTTTCTTTACTGCGCAAAGCATCAAAGTCTGCTTGTGCCTGAAATAACCAGCGATTGAAATTGTTTTCTAGACTTAAATGCCTGTGCTCGTCGGAGTACCACTTATCAGCAAAATCCTCCACTGGGTTTACGGGGTTTGGAACGCGAGGAATAGATGGTGATATCAATGTTCCCATTCTATTCAAGATATTTTCCATCGCAGATACTAGATCCGACTCACCTGAATAAGCCTTTGCAGCTAGTGTTGTGATAATAATTGAGATTGGCTTTGAATCATCGTCGTTTTCAAACATAGTATCGCGATGGCGCTTTAGCAGTTTAATAACCATCTGAAGCGGTGTCTTCCATTGGTAATTAGGCAACTCTTCTATACTAGCTTTAGCTTCAAACATTCTTTGATTAAGAGTTACTTCGGCTAAGCGCATTCTTGATTCAAACCATTGGGCATATCCTTCGGGATTACTGATACGCCAATCATTGGTATATAGGCTGTATTGTGGATCACTGTTATCCGTTATTGATACAGCTAGTTCCGATACCTCTTCAGCTAAAGTACTGTTGAAACTAGAAGATTCAATCATTCGCTTTTCCAGAACAGATTTCTGATCCAAATCCTCCGGGATGCATGGAACAATATCCATATGAAAGCTTATATCATCAGCATAATCTAAACGCCAACAGCGACGTTTCTCATCTAAGGCAGCTTGTATGCCTCTAGCTTTTCGATATTGTTCAAGGTCATCGCCAACAATATTTTTCAAATGCTCTTGAGTAGCAACGTCTTTAGTAATGCCTTCTTGTAAATTACAGCTCATATCAAGATCATATTGCTCACCTTTAAGTGGACGGTTCGCTGTTCCTAACCTAAATGACCCTTGTGGGCTAATTTTCGGTTCAAACCTTGAGCACGTTGATTCCTCGCGATGAAGCCATTCGCCAAGATCTTTATATCGACCTTCTGCTCTTTCATACGCGCTATCAGGTAGTTCAATAGCCGATAAAATATTCTCTAAAATTGCATTGCTTGAGTTATCAGCCATTGCTGCCTCCTGATATTATTAACGATTGGGTAAACTTCTGTTTTGAAGGGTTATGGTCGTAAACTACCCAGTCCATATCTGCCTTCGGCATTCTTGCTCTTCCAAGCTCAATACAGCAACTTACGGGCATAACTGGAAATATGTGCAATGGCGTAGCGTTACCGTGGTGCTTTTTAATATTCACCATAAGCTTTCGTATAGCTTGTCTAAATAAGACGAGTTGAAGCTTTGATTGAAGAAAGTCGTTATGTGGCGCTTCAACGGTTACTTCCCACAACGAGATGTTCTCACCTAATACGGTGCGTACTCTTTCATGGTCAACGTTGTCGCTCAATGATAATAACAATACTGCTGGTGCATTCTTATCTTGGGGTTCTTTTACGATGAATTTAAAGTCGCCATCGAAGGCTTGCCATCGCCAACCTTTAGGTTCTCGATGAGGCTGAAATGTTTCAACATCAACTTTGTCAGTGAGCAAGGCTCCAAGCCTAATCAAAAGGGGTTGGGGAGCTAATGCAAAAACTGAAAAATGCTTACAATCATCATGCTTAATATATCGTGCAATTGTGTTTTTAAATTCTTCTTCTAAGTGAGCATTTTCAGCCTGCCAATATTCGTATCTACCATCACGAAGTGATGAGTGCATTGACAACAAAACGGGTTTTTCATTTGCGGGATAGTAATCAGGAAACATTGCCGAAACACAATCATGAAATACCAATGGTGATGACTCTTGCCCTATATTTGCCCCATACATAACAACATGCGACTTTTTATCACTAGCTATACCAGTAACAATTTCTACCCTGTCTTCATGCTTACTTTTCCAGTCAATGAGCATATCCGCTGGATAACGTTCTGGCGTTCTATCAATTTTCAAATGACATTCATGGCAAGCTAACATCAAATTGCTAATATCATTTAACTTATCAAGACCCGTTTTAAATGGTCCCCAGCCTCGCGGCCCGTTTTCAGAAAAGGAATATATATGTGCTTTTTGCGCAGTATGCACCGATTCATTGGTTACCGAAGATCGAAATAATATTTTATTACAACCGTCAAACTGGCAACGACCAGCAGACCTTGCCCATAATTCTCTTTCTATAGTTGGTTTTATATGTCGAGTAACTTCAGTAGCCATAGTGCCTCCTACAACTTACCAACCAAGGGAAGGCTTCTAGGTGTAATCGCATCTAAAGCCAAATGGCTTAAATATCCAGCACCAGCACACAGCAAAATGCCGCGAATCACTTTTTCAAATTTATCTTCAGGTTGCCAGTCATAAGCTTTCTTTACTCCATATCCAACAGCAGCTAGCATGGTAATACTATGGAAAAACTGCCTATGGTGAGGATTCTTAAATGCTGGCTCAATAATATCTGGCAGCTTGCCAAAAAAATTCCCAACAAGAGGCCCTGCTACTATAAGCTCAGGGGTTTCTTTAATCGCTTCTTTATCTAGCAATGGTACTGCCAATCCTATAGCAGTACCTGCAAAGCTATGTGCGTGACCATTTGCCAAATTTATTTCTCCTTCCGCACGCCTTTAAATGGCGTTTTATCTGATGTTTTCACATCCATAAACCTTCCAGTTTCTGCATCACGTTTAACATAATGACCAGAAGGGGTTTTAGTTTGAGAGCGACTTTTGACAGCGCCATGTCGTCTGTTGTCGCCTGTTTTTCCATTTGTAGCCATAATTCACCTCATTAACTTTAGTTTAGGTATTAACAACTGTTAATATCGTAATCCATCTAGCGAAATAGATCAACAACTGTTAATATTTAAATTAACGGAGGGATATATTATGGCTGACAAACATCAGCAAGCCGCGCTTATCAGTAAAAACATCAAACATATGAGAGAAGCTCTTGGTTGGACGCAGGCAAAGCTTGCAAGCGAAGCTGGGGTAACTGCGGCAGCACTAAGCAAAATTGAAAAAGGTGATGGCCGAATGCCAACGATCGTTGTATTGCGAAAAATTGCTTCAGCATTAAATGTAAAACCTTACGAAATTACTGGTGAAGATGCTCCAGAAGATACAGGAGATAAAAAGGTCGAGTTCTTTCGTAAATGGGGAGATCTTGATAAATTACCAGAACAAGATCAGCAAATACTACGAGATATGATGGAGCGCTTCACTAAGAAGTAAAGGAGTACAAGTGGAAGAACAAAAAGGAGCAATGGAAGCGGAGTCGCTATTAGAAGACTTGGGCTTTGACCAGTTACCCATAAAAGTAAAGCAATTTATTGATGCCGTGTCAGATGTCAGCTTTCCTATTACGATGGAATTTCATGCATTTTCATCTGATCAATTTTTAGGTAAAGCGATAGGTAGCGATGAAGGTGCTGGCATTATTATAAATAGCAACATTCCTGATTCACGAAGATTGAACTTTACCGCAGCTCATGAAGCTGGACATGTCTGTATGCATGTCATGCAGGGAACATCTCAAAGCTTTTCATGTGGAAACCAAGAGCTAGGTGATTATTTTCGCGACCCGTTAGAGCGTCAAGCAAATGGTTTTGCGGCAGGACTATTAATGCCCAAACTACTTGTTAAAAAGCTTACTGACGGCGACGTGAATTGGCAAAACATTAAGCAAATATCGGATAAGTGCGACACGTCTTTAGAAGCCGTATTTCGTAGATTGTCATGGTTAGAAAAAGCATCTGTAGCTATGGTGATTCACCAAAACAAGCAATTTAAGCGATTCGTAACAACGAACCACTTTGATTTTTATATTCAACAAACCAACTTAACTTCTGAACAGCTAGAATTATGCACTAACGTAAGTCAAGAATCTTACCCTAATGATTTTGACGTAGTTGACCCTATTGATTGGGTAACTCCTGAAAAAAAAGGGCTGCGTTTAACCGAGTTATATACAAGCTCAATAATGTTAAACGATGGCTTTGTTTATACATTACTTAGTTATAATGATGACTGCTTTGAAGAAGTTGAAGACTGAGAAAAAATGAATACTGAACAATTAAAGCAATTAGAAAAAAGCCTCTGGTCGGCAGCAGATAACCTAAGAGCCAATAGTGATCTTAAATCAAATGAATATGCCACACCCGTTCTAGGGCTAATTTTTCTTAAGTTTGCTGATAACAAATACTCAAAAGTCGAAAATGAAATTGTAGCAGAGCATGCCAAATTAAAAGGTAGTCGCAGAGAAAAGCCTTTGTCAGAAGTTGCAATTAAAAAATGCGGTTTCTATTTACCAGAGCATGCCCGTTATGACTATTTGCTTAATCGTCCTGAAGAAGAAGATATGGCGAAAGCAATTAAAAGAGCAATGGAACTCGTCGAGGAGCATAAAAAAGAACTCGACGGTATTTTGCCAAAAGACGAATACTTTGCTTTAACTCGTACAGACCGGACTTTGCCAGCTCAGCTACTAAAAACATTCTCAGATATACCGCGAGATGCAACTGGCGACATCCTTGGTAAAATTTACGAGTTTTTCCTTGGTAAATTCGCTCTTGCTGAAGGTCAAGGTGGTGGTGTGTTCTATACGCCAAATTCTGTTGTTCGTTTAATGGTTGAGGTGATTGAGCCATACAAGGGGACGGTGTTCGACCCCGCTTGTGGCTCAGCAGGCATGTTTGTTCAATCTCAGCAATTTATTGAAGATCACAATGAAGAGCTTGAGCTACTTGGCGAAAAACATGATGAAAACAAGCTATTCGTATATGGGCAAGAAAAAACGTTAGACACGGTAAAGTTAGCCAAAATGAACATCGCGGTTAATGGCTTACGTGGAGAAATTCAGCAAGCAAATAGTTATAAAGAAAACCCTTTCGACTCCTATCAAAAGTTCGATTACGTCTTGGCCAACCCACCTTTCAATGTCGATGATGTTCCGGTTACCGATGTAGAAGATGATATTCGTTTTAATGAATACGGCATCCCAAAGAAAAAAACGAAAGTTAAGAAAAAAGACGAAGGCAAAGAAACCGTTCCTAACGGTAATTACCTTTGGATTAATCTATTCGCCACTTCGCTCAAAGAAAAAGGTAGAGCTGCTCTGGTAATGGCAAACTCAGCTTCAGATGCTCGCCATTCTGAAGCTGATATTCGTCAAACGCTTATCGAAAATAACCTTATCTATGGTATGTTAACCTTGCCATCCAATATGTTCTACACAGTTACATTACCTGCAACATTATGGTTTTTTGATAAAGATAAACAAGATGACAATATCTTATTTATTGACGCTCGCAATGTATTTACACAAATAGATCGAGCACATAGAGAGTTTAGTCCCGAACAAATTAATAACCTCGCAATTATTAGCAAGCTTCACAAAGGTAAGCGCAGAGAGTTTGTTCATTTAATTGATACTTATTTCGAAAAAGGTATGGAGCTGCTTGTTGAAAATAAGAAGCAAGTTGAGCCAGTGAGTGAACAGCTTTTAGAAGTTCTTGATGATGAAAAAGGAAAAATCGCTGTTGGTGATTTAGTTAATCGATGGAAAGAGTTAACTCAGCTACAAACTAAATATCAAACCTATACAACTTCGGTAGACGGAAAGTTTGCAGAAAAAAATCAAGTAGATGAAATCAACAAAGAACAGTATAACTTACAAGAAAACTTTGAGCCATTCTTTGAGGCTCTTCATCAAGGCTTAAAAAATATAGATAAAACGGTTCGCAAACAAGAAAAAGCTAAAGCGGATGTAGCGAAAGCTAAAGGAAAGAGAGCGTCAACTGACCGTCAAACTAAGTTGCTAAAAACCGCTCTCGAACAACTACATAAAGAAGTAAAAAGTGCGGAACTCTTCTTTAAGCATATCCATTGGCTGCAAGAAAGGTTTCCTAATGCTGAATATGAAGACGTTACAGGCCTGTGCAAATTGGCTTCCCCTGATGATGTCAAAGAACAAGATTATTCGTTAAATCCGGGACGATACGTTGGTGTTGTAATTGAAGAGGACGGGAAATCTGAAGAGGAGTTTATTTCAGACTTAATCTCTGCTCAAGAGCAGTTAAACTTCTTGGAGAACCAATCAAGTCAACTTACAGATATAATTCGCAATAATTTAAAAGTGATTACTGATGACCAATAACAAAAATAACTTAACTATTGGTGATATTGTAAATTTTAAACGTGGTTACGATTTACCTCATAGAGATAGAGTTGAAGGGAATGTGCCTGTTATGTCCTCCAGCGGTTTAACTGGCTGGCATAATGAATCGATGGTTACAGCGCCGGGCGTTGTAACTGGGCGATATGGGACATTAGGTGAGGTTTTCTATACAGAAGAAAATTACTGGCCTTTAAACACAAGCTTGTACGTGCAAGATTATAAAGGGAATAACCCTAGATTTGTTTATTATTATCTCCAAACAGTTTTAAGTGAAAATTTTAACTCCGCAGGAGCTGTCCCCGGAGTAAATAGAAATTATTTACACAAGATAAAAGTCCCTCCATTACCTAACGGAAAAGATAAAATTGCTGCTATTTTGACTTCCTACGATGAATTAATAGAATGCAATAAGCAGAAAATTGAAGCTTTACAACAAATTGCTATTGAAATTTACAAGGAGTGGTTTATCCGATTTCGTTTTCCGGGTCATGCAAACACTGAATTTTATAAGGGAATGCCTAAAGACTGGGACATTGTTGAATTGAATCAAATAGCAGATGAAAGCTCCAAAAGTTGTAAAGCTGGCGACCATTTGAGGGAGAGGCGTTACTTGCCATTAGATGTAATGGGAGGTAAGCAGTTTTTGCCGATTGATGACTATAGCTATGAGGAAGCAAAAAGTAGTTTAGTTACCTTTGAACAAGGTGATTTTATATTTGGAGCAATGCGCCCATATCAACATAAAGTTAATATTGCTCCGTTTAATGGAATAACTAGAACAACTTGCTTCGTAATAAGGCCTAAAGAAGCCTATTTATATTCATATTTATACCTTTCTCTATATAAAGAATCGACGATCGACTATGCAATGCAAATTAGCAATGGTTCCGATAGGCCTTACACTGTTTGGAAAAGAGGACTTGAGCGAATGAAAGTAATCAGGCCGCCAAAAGAAATTTTGGTAATTTTTGAAGACAAAGTAAAACCAATATTTGAGAAAATTGTTGGATTTTATCAGTTACAAAAAGAGCTAAAGCAAACTAAAGAATTGCTTCATCCAAGATTAATTTCAGGAAAACTTGCAGTGGCAGATTTAAATATACAATTTCCACCAAGCATGCAGGAAATCAAAGAATAAGAACAAGGAATATTATGGTCAAAGGCAAGGTGAAAAATATTATCAGTGAAGATGATATTGAACAAACATTGGTTCAACGACTTCAGCATGTTTATGGCATTGATTCATTAAATTGTTTTACAGCTAAACCGGACGATTTAAACGATGGTTCGGGCCGAACAGATAAACGAGATGTGATTTTTGCCGACCGTTTACGCGAAGCTTGCCTTGCTATAAACCCTGATATTCCTGAAAAAGTCATTGATGAGCAGGTTATAGAGAAGATAACTGATCGTCGCGCCGCGATGAACCCGATAGCGGCTAACCGCGAACTTGATATTTTTATCCGTGATGGTGTCCCTGTTGAATTTGATGATACTAACGGCAGAAAACAAAAAGAGACTGTTCGCTTAATCGACTTTAACCATTCGTCACCTAAAGACGGCCCAAATAAATACCTTGCAGTTACACAACTTTGGATAAAGTCATCAGTTCAAGCACCTAAGGCTGGCTACCGTAGACCGGATGTTATCTTGTACATCAATGGATTACCTTTAGTTTTTATTGAACTTAAAAATTCTAACGTAAAATTACGTTCTGCTTACGATGACAACTTAAAAAACTATAAACATGACATCCCGCAGCTTTTTCATTGCAACTCATTTTGTGTTTTGTCCAATGCTATCGAGTCGAAAATAGGCAGCTTCACTGCTGGTTGGGAGCATTTCTTTAGTTGGTTACGTGTAGATAATGAAAAAGAAAAAATCAATCGCCAACAGATTAAAGAAGAAGGGATTAGTGTAGAACGCGTCATTAACGGTTTGTTGGCACCTGAAAAACTGTTGGACTACATTGAAAACTTTGTATTGTTTCATAAAGAAACTAACAAGATTATTGCTCAGAACCATCAGTTCATAGGGGTTAATCAAGCTTACTCAAGATTTTTAAGGCGCGGGGAATTAGACGGTAAACTAGGTATTTTCTGGCATACGCAAGGTTCAGGTAAGAGCTTTTCAATGGTGTTTTACGTCAGGAAGATATTTAGAAAGGTAACTGGCAACTTTAGCTTTGTAGTGGTTACAGACAGAACTGACCTTGACGATCAAATATACCGTAACTTTTTGCATTCAGAAGTTATTAAGAAAAAAGATGCGGCTCAACCCGCTGACTCTTCTGAGTTAAGGGATTACCTAGGTAAAAATAAAAAAGTTGTATTTACATTGATTCAAAAATTCCGTTACGACAAAGGTAAGCAATACCCACAATTGTTTGACCCGAAAAAGGAAAAACGGGAAGTAATCGTTATCGTTGATGAGGCACATAGAACCCAATATAAATCGTTAGCGGAAAATATGAGGGAAGGATTAAAAGGGGCACACTTCTTAGCATTTTCTGGTACTCCTCTTTTAGGTAAGAAATATAAAAATCGCTCAGTTATTGGTAAGACTGAAGAGTGGTTTGGTGATTACGTTTCTGAGTATACTTTCCAAGATGCTGCTG
The DNA here is from genome assembly GCF_002000085.1 of Pseudocolwellia agarivorans. Classification (GTDB taxonomy): domain Bacteria; phylum Pseudomonadota; class Gammaproteobacteria; order Enterobacterales; family Alteromonadaceae; genus Pseudocolwellia; species Pseudocolwellia agarivorans. The sequence goes on along the minus strand of NZ_MUZU01000003.1, from coordinate 291,180 downwards.
ATGACGGTGCAACAGTACCGCTTTATTATGAAAAGCGCGTACCTGAAATGTTGATCCAAAATGATGACTTAAGCGATGAGTTTTATGAGTTGCTAGAGGATGAAAACTTAGATGAGGCGCAACAACAAAAGCTAGAAAAGAAATTTTCTAAAGAGATGCAAGTTGTAGTTCGTGATGATCGCCTTGAAACACTTGCCAAAGATATTGTTTACCATTTTCCTCGACGCGGATATCTTGGCAAGGGCATGGTGGTAGCGTTAGACAAGTTCACCGCTGTCAAAATGTATGACAAGGTACAGCATCACTGGAAAGAAGAAATAAAGCGCCTTCGAGGTCTTGTCAAAAAGTCTACCAGTGATATTGAGAAAGCTCGCTTCAAGAAAATTGTTGATTACATGCGCTCTGTTGAGATGGCAGTTGTTATTAGCGACCCTAAAGCAGATCAAGAAAAATTCGAGAAAGCTAACTTAGATATAAAACCGCATATAACTCGACTAGAACAATTAGATAAACACGGTCATGATGTTGAGTATAATTTTAAAGATCCAGAACATCCTCTTCAGATAGTTTTTGTTTGTGCCATGTGGCTCACAGGTTTTGATGCCCCTACTGTTTCAACACTTTATTTGGACAAGCCCATGAAGGGGCACACGTTGATGCAGACTATTGCGAGAGCAAACCGAGTAGCATCTCACAAAATTAGAGGTTATAGCGGTAAATTCATCGAAAAGAAAAATGGCGAAATAGTCGATTACTACAATGTTTTCCGTAACATGAAAGAAGCACTTAAAGACTATGGACAAGGCGAAGTTGATGGTGATGGCGAGAAAGAAGGTGAAACACCTTCAGTTCAAGAAAAGTCAGAATTATTTCGTTTATTGGATGACGCAATAACCCAAGCGAATAATTGGTGTAAGGAAAGAAACATAAATCTTAAAGCTATTGCTGGTAGTGAGGATGTATTTCAAAACATCGAATTGTTTGAAGAGTATGCCGATACCTTACTAAGCAAGGATGAGTGGCGTAAAAACTTTTATGTTTACGACAATACTGTTTCTTCCTTATACGAAGCATGTAAACCAGAAATACTGAAACAGGCTCGTCGCCCTCTAATTGCAATTATCCAGTATTTAAGAGGTGTTGTTGATGCACACATCGAGCAAGTTGATGTAGATGATTTAACACAGAAAGTCTCTGAGTTGCTTGATGAAAGTGTTGTTGTAGACAACGCTGAAAAGTTTGCTGTTAAAGAACACAAAGCCAATTATCAAATTGTTCAAAAAGGTAAAACTTGGGATCTCTCCAAAATTAACTTCGAAAAGCTAAAGGAAGATTTTAAGGAAGCTAAATATAAAAACGTTGAGATTGCCGAACTCAAGGCATTCATTGAAGATAAACTTCGAAAAATGATGGAGCAAAATCATACCCGAACAGACTTTGCAGAAAAACTACAACAAATAGTTGAGCAGTATAATGCTGGCGGCTCATCAACAGAAAACTACTTTGATGATTTGATGAAGTTCACCGAGAGCATGAAGGAAGAAGATGAGCGCCATATGCGTGAAGGTTTGACCGAGGATGAACTTGAACTCTTTGATTTATTGAAAAAAGATAAAATTACAAAGGCAGAAGAACAAAAGGTCAAACTTGCAGCTAAGCACCTGATTTTAAGGTTACTTGATGGGCATCCGAAAGTACTAGTTCAAGATTGGTGGAAAGACGGTCAAACACAGCTTCAGGTTAAGAATGCCATTGAAGAAGTGTTAGATAAAGACTTGCCTGAAAGCTACGGTCGAATTGAATTTAAAGAGAAGTGCGACAAGATTTATAATTTGGTAGTAGATTTTTCTGCAAATCATAAGAAATGGGTAGCATAGGGTAATGACGCTGGTCGTCGATAGATAATAGACATTTTAGGGAAATGGTAAAATGAAATACGAACAACGGATTGTTGCTTTTATAGACATTCTTGGCTTTAAATCACTATTAAGTGAAACTACTGACAAGAAGGGAATTGACGACGAAAAAGCCATTAATGCTGTCATATCCGCTTATGAAGCAATAAGAGATATTTGGGATTTAGATAAGAAATCTGATTATTTAGACACACAATCTTCTGACTCAAAAAAAGTATCCATTTTTTCCGATTGCCTAGTGGTTTCATTCGAAGTAAATCAACCAAGTCAAGTTTTCTACACCTTATTAGAGATTAAGTGGTTAATTATGAGATTAATTTCGAGAAAAATATTGTGTAGAGGTGCAGTCTCTTTAGGTAAATTTATTCACACTGACCACTACCTTTTTGGCCCGGCTCTCGTTGAAGCATATACTTTAGAATCTAAAGCAGCTATGTATCCACGAGTCATATTAGATCATACAGTAATTGAAGCAGGTGCTCAGAACAGTATTATGGAGCATGAGACTAGCGAAGAATTAGCATATGTTAAGTCGTTATTAGAGCAAGACTCAGATGGCATGTATTACATTGATTATTTCTTTAAAGCACAGTCTGAACTCGATGATCCAGAATATGATTTTCCTGAATATATAAATAATCTAGGTTCAATTATTCGCAAAGGATTGATGGGTTCCAGCCATCACAGTAAAGCAGATGTTCGAGTAAAATACTCTTGGATGAGAGAACGCTATAATCAAATGGTAGAACAAGTAACAGAACCGAAAATTATCGAAAACTTAAATAATTCTGGGGATTATGAATTGGCAAGTTTTTATAAGGACCTCAAGAAAATAAGTCCCAAAAAGTATGTAGTAAAAGGGTTGTCACGAAAAAAATAAAAACTATAGATATGTTGCATAATACCTATAATTTTTTAAATTCAGATTAATTCTTTAGTCATAGATACTGCCACAAAAGGGAGCTTCCCCTTTGTGGCACATCATAGCTACCTAGGTGTAAGCTTTTTAACTTGCCTCTCTATCTTCGCCTTTTTATCATCAGAAATGGCTGGAAGCGATAAACCCTCATCACCAACAACATCCATAGGTCCATAATCATCATAATCTTCACCAGTATAAGCGTTGATAGCGCGAAGATTAGATTTGGTTACATCGATACCTTTTGACAAACCAACATAATGCCAAAACCATTTCTCTTCGTTATTATCAAGTGAATCAATTAATTCTATGACGCTGTATCGACTAGGTGACTGCAATACATCAGCTTTTAACCAAGCATCGTCCATATCTATGAACACGCAAGGCGATTCTAAATCACCGTGTTTCAAAATATACTCTTGAGCCTCTAGAACAAGGTGTGGTTCATCTGAGAAATATTTAGTCCAATGTTGTTGGTAACTGGGTTCAAAAAGCGAAGCGGATGCTTTTATACCTTCAGGGCTGGGCAACTCAATATCATCACACGCTTCAAGCTTTTTTAACAAAGAATTAAAGAATTCGCGATAGGAGCTAACTAAATTGTATCGCCCAGCAACTTCAGACTGAAGCTCGTTAAGCGTATGGTTAGCTAGTTTCTTGTTATACCAATATTCCCCACTTCTGTTGTCAGGGTCCTCATCATATTCAGCTAATAGCTGCGCTGAAAAAACTAACCCCATTAAAGATGCTTCTGTGTCATTTTCGTCAACCAGTGACGTTAAAACATTGAGCATACTCGTTGAAGCTAATGCCTCTTCAAAAGTCGCGTTCATATAAAACGTGTAAATGTTATCTAAAGAAACATTGTTGAAGTGCTCCCATGCTTGCTCAATATGCTGACATACTTGAAGTGACTCACCTGCATCAAACCCTAACCCCTGCAACCGTTCAAAACACTGTCTGTTGGCTAGCTCAAGATTATCAACATTAACGTTAAACGCAGATTGAAACGCAGCATAACTTTTGAAGCCACAAAATGAGGCAAAAGCTTCATATAAATGACTTTTCTTAATCGATGGAAGTACTGTTTTTAGCTCAGAATGAGCCGTAAAGATGATAGGTTTTAAATTTTTCATATACATATCCATATGCTTGAGACAGTGGTTAACTGTTATCAATCATTGCTACACGCGATTACAACACGATCTCTCAAGCCATGTATGTATTAATCAAAATTTAAATAGATATTGGTTTTTCTTTATGCCTTTTCAGACTAATTTGCTGTTTTTCACTCGCGTGCAAGTGTGGCTAGCGCCAGCAACTAAAGTATATAAATTTTAGAACTATGGCAAGTTTTACTCAAAATCATCGCTAAATTGAGTTTTAAGACAGATTTGGCTTAAGAATGTTTACTTATAATTTTTGAGATATTAGATAAATTTCGTTATATACATAATTTCTAATAATGGCTAATTGATATATTAAAAAATAATATCAATTCATTCTTATTTTTCATTTACTTAACTAAAAGCTACTTATTTTCTATTAACCTTTAAAGATACAAATACGTATAACGCTATTATACGTATTTGTATAATAGCTTTTTATTATCAATACGTTACGGATATTTTTATACTAGAAACCAAATTGAATTCCCCTTTTTGATCGTCTAGCATTTTTTAGTAATTACCGATTTTGGAAACTAAGAGATGAAAATGAATCAAATTAAAAAAACAAGATATTTACCAAACTATCGAAATGGAAGAGGGATAGGTTTTTTCCAATCTGTAAAAAATGGCAGTCGAGTATGGTGTGATAGCCACCTAGAGCTTATGTCCTATCGATACCTCGACTTTAAAGCCGACATAGTTAGCTATAAAGCACAACCAGTGCAATACATATACGAGGGGCTAAATGGCAAAGACACTGGCTATACCGTAGACACGGAAGTTATCGATAATGAGAAATCGATAAAAAAGTTAGAGATAAAGCCAAAAGTCTTTGTTGATGACCCCGCAGAACAGCAACGTTTCCGACATTTTCGTGAATTGCTTTTAGAGTCTAAAAATCAACTAGTTGAATATTTGACGGATGAAGAGGTTTGTAAAGGGTTTACACAGCAAAACCTCACAAGGTTGTGCCATTTACGAAAGTTATCTCTAAACAAAGAGCAAGCTCTAACGCTTGCAAATGCTGTTGGTAAGTTAACAACTTGGGGAGCAATGCAGGAAACCGCTAAAAAGTTAAACATTACGCCTCGTATGACAAAGCTTATGTTGGCTCATCAGAAGTATCGTTTTGATTATGCAGAATTATTAACAAGCGAAACAAAATTAGAGATAGGAGCATAAAAATGAGAGCTACTATCGCTAACCTATCAACACACCAAAGAGTTAACACCCCAACTATGTCTGGGAGCATTAAATACTTTGACGAAAAAGTTGTTTTTCTAGAATTTGATAATGGGAAGCATCACCATCTTAAAACGGGTGAATTTATTTCCTCTTTAAACTCCAATAAATACACCTTGGTTGAGAATGCTATTTCTCTAAAATATTTTCCGCTTGATGAAGAACAGCAAAAAGTTGCCGAGTTTCGTCTAGCATACTGCGAAGCTTTAGATAAATTACCAAACCCTTGTGTAGAGATTTATGCAAACGAGGTAATTGATAATGTTTACGAAAAAATTAACGACAAACACCCTAAAAAACCAGCCTTTAAAACTTGTGATAAATGGCGTAGACAGTGGATCAGCGATGGACGTGATATTGCACCTCAAGTTTATAGTCACCACGGAGCTAGAGACCAACGGATGTCTCCCGAAGTCCAAGATTTTGTATATAGACTAGCGTGTAGGCATTATTTACTTAGAAGTCAGCCTCCTGTGAGTGAGTTCATCGATATTGTCGGAAGAAAATTCAAAGCAAAACGTAATGAGTTTTACCCTGAAACTTGTCCTACTGAAGGGAAGATTAGACGTTTTCTTAAAAGGTTACCTAAGCATATTGTTGATGAAAAACGACATGGTAAAGCCTACGCAAAGCTTGAAAATAGATCTGTACTGTCTTCAATTGAGACGACATTCGTATTAGAACGTGTTGAGTGTGACGGTTTAAGTCCAAATTTAGGGCTTCTTAATGATGATGGTAGTTATGCAGGAAAAGTCTCTCTCTTTTTTGTGATTGATTGCTTTACGCGCTGTATTCTTGGTTATACGGTCCAACTAGATAAAGGGGAATCATCAGCGGCAGTTGTGCACTCACTTTCTCATTCAGTTCGAATTCAAAATAAGCCTTCTGGTCAAGGAATAGGTGGGATAGGTTTAACGTATGTTTTGGATAATGGTCCCGGCTATCGTGCTGAAGCGACTAAACGGTTTTTAAGCGCGCTAGGTGCAGAAATTAAATTTTGCGCTTCGAGGACACCACAAGAAAAACCATATGTTGAGGCATTCAATAAAAAGATTCGTGCGGAGCTACTAACTAAAATAAAAGGATATGTTCCAAAAAAACGCAAAGAGGATATTACAGCAGAAAACCTTAAAAGCATGGCTAGAACCACCGTCACAGAGTTTTTAGTGCGTTTGGAACACTACATTTATGAGGTTTATCACAAAAAACCACTAATGGCTTTAAAACGCCAAACCCCATTAGAGGTATGGAATGAGAATATTCAATTTGCAGATCATATTACGCTAGAAGATATGGATGACCGTCTATTGTTAAGAGGCCGTGAAAAGAGGCTAACTCCATCTTTGAAGGCAGGAATTCAGCATCGTGGACAGCAATTCCATTCTTCTAAATTTAAGAGCTTTCTAGGTGGATACATCGACCAAATGGGTAAAGCGAAGAAAATTACGGTGCTAATTGATGACTTTGATGCCTCAGCAGTAACAGCGATATTACCTGATGGAACGATGCTGGAGCTGCTGAATAGCAAAGGCTCAGATAAATTCAAAGACGTTAGCTTTAGTACATTAAAATCTCAGTTAAAAGAGGAAACTCGCCCAGATACCGAAGACCCATTAACAGCCCAAAAAGCTCATAATATCATCAACAGAAAGCGTAGAAATGGTGAACCTGTACCTCAAGAGTACTTAACGCCTGAAGACTTTGAAAATGAAGAGTCGAGTACAAATCATTCTGAAGATAACTCAAGTACCGTCCCTCAATCTGATGAAAATCAATCTGACTTTGGAGAAGAGAAATGGTAACTAACGAGATTTTACAGGTGCATTCAAACAATACCGAACGAGAATTATTGCCTGCTACTAGAGAATTTTTAGAAAAGAAAACTAAAACACCTCGTATTAGTTTTTTGAACGAAGTATTTGATAAATGTAAAGCAACAGCGAACACCTGCAATCCTAGATCAATGGTACTGTCAGGGGTTGCTGGCGTTGGTAAGAGCCAAACCATAAAGCGTTATGTAAACAAGTACCCTAGGTTCAAGGAAGGATACCAAATAATCGTGCCTGTTTTATCTCTAGATGTACCCAAAAAAGCTACAGTCGTGACACTTACTGCTGAAATATTCAGGGCTTTAACAGGCGCTAAAGTCGTGACGGGAAGGACAGATAACCTTGCGAAACAAATTTACGGAAAATTGCGAAAAGCCAGAGTGAAGTTGATCATATTTGATGAATCACAGCACTTGTTGCGAGGCAATGGGACTATTACGCAAGACAATGTAGATGCGTTGAAAGAAATAATCAATGAATTACAAATACCGATAGTCCTTGTTGGCATGCCTAAAACAATAGAACTACTCAAAGTTAAGGGCAAATTTGAGGAAGAGCAGCAACTTAAATCTCGTTGCAGAAAAAACCATATTTTAGCGCCTTATAGCAATGAGGACTTGGGCTGGTTTCAAATCCTAAAGTTTTACCAAGGGATTCTTAACTGCGAGCTTGATTTAGTTGGGATGTCTGATGCCCTCTATCTAGCCACAGATGGGTTATTCAGAAACTTATCTTCGTTATTTTTGGAAGCGATTGAAATCGCTGGTTCAACTGAAACTATCGACATTGAGTGCTTAGTGAAAGCTTACGATGAATATCGCACTGAGAACCCATTAACTTTTAACCCTTTTGAGCTGAGTGCAAAACAATTGGATGGCGAAATCATTAGTTACTATGGTTCTAAGGAGTCGGAATGTACGAATTAATGACGCAAATCTTACCCAACAATAATGAAAGTGCTCGTAGCTACCTTGTTAGGCTGTCAGCAGAAAATGACTACATTGAGGTTAAGCAACTATTTTCACATTACAGGAATATAAAGGTTATCAACATAGCGAGTAGTGAAAGCAGCATTATAGAATGCGTTTGTAACCTCGTTGATACAGTTGAAGATGCTTCATTTTGGCCTGTTTCCGATGAACAGCAAGAACATTTGTCATACCTTATTGATAGACATCCAGTGGCTTGTCCTATGTGTATGCGAGATCAGAATTATTTAGTGAAAGATTGGCAGTTGATGCCGATTACCCACTGTGCGAAGCATCAAATCAAGTTAATAAATAAGTGCTCGTGCGGGGAAAAGTTTGACTGGGATTCGACCCTTATTGAATACGGATGTTCAAAATGTCTTAGTTCTTGGGATGATATTGCAAATCACTGCCAAGTTGAAATCATGCCAGAGCATGTATTACATTTTCACAGTTTAGGTTTTGAAGAGCGAGCGTCTTTTCTAGAAGATCTAGCGGAATCAATATATCGAGTACTTCGACCATATGACTCTCTGCATAACAAAATAAAGCTTTTACCTACAATGGTGGATAGTTGGAGTGATACAGCTAAACAGGGTTATGCGCTTTTAACAGACATTAATGCAATAAACACTTGGTGCCAATCGTTAGCTAGTGTAAGGCATCAATATAAAGCTGTAGGTGAACGTGCCGTCTACTTTCCTGTGTATGAGTTGCAAAAAAGACTTCAAGGAAATTGGCTAATAAAAGGCGTTAAACCAAATTATGTCTCGTTTGCCCCTAAAAATGAGCTTTTAAATGAAAGCACTATTTCACCGTGCAGGATCAGAAATGAATCGGCAAAAAAAGAGCTTAACGATGAGCTAGCCAATGAGCAATTACGCCATCATTTAGATCCTATAGGGTTTGCCGAAATGTTTAACTGTGGTATAGCACTTACGCGCAAGCTTTTTAAGCTTGAGTGTTTTAAAAATACGAACAGTATTAATAGCCGAAGAAATACAATTATTGATATTCGCCTATTTATGAGTTCGATCAGGACATGTGATACTGAAGTGCCAGAAAATACTGTATACCTTTCAGAACTTGAAGAGTTGATGTCCAATTACTTACTTTCTGATGAATTATTAGCATTTGAAATTATTGCAGCAAGATTACCTTTGCATATCGATAAAACTAAGAATTCGTTAATTGATTCAATCAAGATTAATGAAAAGGTTATTATTAATTTTTTGGAAACTGAGTACTTAAAAAAATTTGGTGCAAATTTTACAAAAGTCACCACAGCAAAGATTATTGGTATTTCCAGAACACTAGTTGGTCAGTTAGGCAAGGCGGGAATACTAGTTGAGTTAGATCCATCTTCCGATAGCAAAAGATATACAGGAAGATCCATTGCAAATTTTCTAGCAAACTATGAATGTATTGATAGATGGGGTGCTATTCATAATGTTGATCTTTATACAATTATGCTCGCATTAATCAGAAATAAGATTGACCCAATATTTGAGACTTCGATTTATAAAAAAACACCTAAATTTGTATCTATATTGAATAACCTTTATCACCCAAGTTGCCAAAAGCGAAAACAACTTTCTCTTCAAATTTAAATCTAGTAAATTTATGAGCCAAAAGTTAAGCAAATTGCTTAACTTTTTTTTGCTTTTTTCGTGAATATTTGTAATTATAAATATTGCAGATGCCTTATTTTTACTGGGCTGCATAGAATTCTATGGCTTAATGACAATTTGAATAAAATTCTCTCGCTTAATGAAAAAAGTTGGCTTTTTTTAATTTTTCATCTTCTCTCTACAGCCTATTCTGCTTGAACATTCGATCTCATCAAAAATGAAAATATCCATATTCAAGCATAAGTTTAAATGACTTAAATAGTTAAAAAAGCAAATAAGTACTATTTTTATATGCAGCCATCGAGAAATCCTTCGTTCTACAAGAAAGCGGATTAGATCTTGATATTACACTGTCAGGTGCTCAATATAATTAGGGTTAATAAATGAATTTCAAACAAAATTTTCCAACGACACAAAATATGCTAAATGAGATATGTTGCGGTTATTTTAGTGTTTGGCGTCAAGTTTTAATGTTGAAAGAGTCAACCAAAAACTCTGATGACATAAAGGAATTGAATAGTAATACTGTTTGTTTAGGTGTTAAATGTATCCAAGAAGCTTTATTATTTTCCACTATAACAGCTATAAATTCGTGGTTTATTGATCAATATAAACAGACAGCAAGTCTTCATCATGTAATATCTAAACTTAAAGATGATACATTTAGTTCATACCTTGAAAATTGGTATTCTAAACCGCCTAAAACAATAAAGTTAAATACCATTGATACAAGTTCTTGGTATGAACCTTTTATAGAAGAAAAAAAAGTAGAATTTAAAAATAAAAGGAAAGATGTTTTATATAAATATGAGTGTTTTATTTCATCCGATGTTTATAAAAGAGTGCGAGATTTAAGGCGTAAATATGTAGCACATAAAGATTTTAAGAATGGTCAACTTTATAATGTCGAGCATCATAGCCATCAAATTTCGGACTCAGAAACTATATTAAATACAATAGAGGAATTTATTTTTACGTTAAATCAACTTATGAATAAATCAGCATACCTTGATGATTCAAAAAGTTTTGAATCAGTGAGTCGAGAGTTTTGGTCTACTTTCACAAGCACCTAACAAGTGACTATGGCTTAAATTCTTAATAATTAATCTATTTTGACCGCTCAATATAAACAATTTCTCACCATTAATTTAGAGTGGTAACTGTTTTTTAATATCTGCTTTAGGTCTGGTGTTGGCATAAAATCATGGAAAAATTGACCGAACGTTTGGAGCGAAAAACAGCCCCACAAATGAGCAGCATATTAGGCTAATACGCTCCTTAATTTGCAAAGGCTTAATGTCAGCGATTAGCTAAAAATGTTCATTCAGTAATCGCTTAGGAGGTTTTTAAATTTTCTTAATCGTTCGTTTTATTTTGTATCGACAAATTAAAGGTTTTTACATCACAATGACTGAGGGCATCACAACCTTTGATCATAAACTTTAGACTTGAGAGGTCTTTATCTAGAAAGTTTTCACTGCCTAGAAAGTCACTTCCAATTGAACAAGATAGGTCATTGTTATCAATTTCACATTGAACTTCGCCTGTTGCGTTAGGACACAGTGATAGAGAAGCATTACCACATTTAAGCCCAACTATTTTATTGTTGTCAGACGGTTCTTGATCGTTGGCGGATAAATGTAAATCTATTCTGTAAGATTCTGAGGTGGGTGCTACCCACTGAACTTCAAAACTTGTACCTTTAGTAACTGTTATTTCTTCTCCTTCATAATAATCTCTTGCATCAAATCTGATATTTTGTAAGGTAAAAATTTTGGTGTCATCTGGTGAGTTATTGGTGTCGATAACTTCTTCGTCAGCACTTCCACCGCAAGCACATAGCACTAATATACTCATGGCTAATAAAATGTGTTTCATAAATGTCCTTATTATTTAGTTAAATGTATACAGAGTTGCCGACTCTGAACGATAAGATTAACGGTAGTTATTATAGCAGGAAGTTTAAGGTTTAATGTTTATTAAGTGGTTAAATTGTTGGACTAAACTTTATGATACAAACATAATTTACTCTTTTGAATTTTGCTTGTTCGATTCGCTATATTTCGGTGGTTCATATCTGTAATGGCCCGTGATTTTATAATCAAAAATCATATCATCAATTTTAGGGCCTTCCCCAATATTATGAACAATCATTGGATTACCTGTTATGGGGCTTACTTTATCTATTACGATGCCAATATGAGGAAGATTACCAGGTAACATCCAAGTCACTATATCTCCCACAGCGTAATCTTTTTTATTATTACTGTTTGTTAAAGTGACACCGTGCCTTTTAAAAAAAGTTTGTAAATTAGGAACTCGACGGTGATCTATATTTTTGTCTGGAGAGTTTAACCCCCATATTCTGTTTGAAGGGTAAACCGCAAAATTAGATGCCATATCTTCATGAACTAACATTTGTAAGTCAGTGCCTAAATTACGATAAGCTCGGATTATGACATCGGTACAAACGCCAATATTTTGAGGAACATCACCATTTGGATAAGGAATTGATAAGTAAGAACCGTCATATTTAATATTATGCGTAGTTCTTTCAATTAAACTTAAAACAATATCTTTATTAAACTCTGACGCATTTATTATTGAGCTGAAGAATATAAAAAATATGATCGATTTTTTCATGACTATCCCTAGAAATACAATGCTTTATTTTTGCGTGTTTACGTAGATTAAATATTATCTAAACATGAAAAATTACCACTTAATAATTCATCTTTATTTAAAACAATAGGCTTATTCGGAAATTTTATTCTTTGTCCTCCAGCACTTAAAGCGGCCTCTTTGAACGCTCGAGTTTCAACATTGGTAAAACCACCGTCACCATTTTCGAGCAAATGGATAATAATGGTTGTTGGCCCACTTAGAAATTTTTTCGGTGATAATTCTTTAACAATACTTTCGATACATTTTGTTACGCCGAAAAAATCTCCCATCAATGATCTTGGGTGAGTTAAAGCTTTGCTGATTTTTGTAGTCGTACGGCCTGACTTTAATTCTGTCGCTTTTATAAGGCCTTTACGAACTTCAAGATAAAGTATTGATTTAGTTAATATCATAAGAGTCTTTTATTAAATATAATGACTTTTGAGTGCAAAGTCCGTTTTTGTCATAAATACTTTGTTTGATGTTATTGTGATGCAACTTTATCAATGATGATAATATATTTTTGAATGGATATTTAATTATAAATAATGTGAACAAACATATAATTTACTCTGTAACTATATATAAGGATATAAAAATGAAACACACGCTATTATTTTTGTTAATGCTTACCTCTATCTCTACTTTAGCCGACAGTTTTAACCGTGAACTTTTTTCTATAAGGTGCAAAGGTGGGTTTGTTAAAAAAGAAATGAATAAATACAAGGTGATTAATTTATGTGGTTCCCCATTAGAAAGTGAGGTTATTTCAGGAGGGAATGAAGTAAAAAGTGAAAATTTAATTTATAAATTTAAAAAATCTAATTCTGCTCCATTAATAATATTTACGTTCAAATCAGGCGTATTAATTAAAATAACTGAAACAAGCTAAGTATTTTGAGTAAGTGCGACTTTTTAATTGATGTCGCTCTGCTGTATTTACGTTTTACCCATAGAGATATGCCCGAGTAAACGAAAAATAAGGGCATTAAACTGAGCAATCGCCAGAGTATTTTTAACGGCCACCCGATAAAGTCGTCAATATGACATTTGCACTTAAAGTTCCAAGCTTGTGTCGCCATCGATGCTTTACTAGCATCAAAACTGTTTAATAGCTTTCCTGAATATTGGGTTTTTTAGTTCCAATTATAGACATGGTTTTAGCAAGATCTCGTGTCTTAGTTAATCCGTTTTTCACTCCTACAGACCTTGTGTAATTTGCTCTATAGCCATTTTCTACGAATTAATAAACTTGTTTTCTCTTGTAATTTCACACTTACGTGAGTCATGAAATAAATTAAGTGTAAAATCAATTTGGTTGACAAGGTCTACTATTGTCAATATAGTTGACCCTATCAACTACTTGAGTTTTATTATTTATGAATTGGAGAAATATATTATGGGTCCTACTATGCGTATGACACAGGTTTTATCCGTGTGTGATCTAACTCCACATATGAAGCGAATTGTTGTAACGGGCGATGATCTTTCTGACTTTCCTGAAAACAAAGAAGGTGGCTATGTTAAAGCTATTTTTCCTAATCCTGAGGTAAACGATAAAAAGCCAAAACTTGGTATGTACTTAGGTTTTAGAAAGTGGATGCGCTCTTATACGATCCGATTTTTTGATAAACAAAATTTAGCGCTAACGCTAGATTTTGCGGTAAATGATCATCAAGGCTTAGCAAGTAATTGGGCGCTTCAAGCTAAAGTGGGAGATTATCTTGGTATCGCTGGTCCAGGAGAGCCTAAACATACTGATTTATTGGCAGATAACCATTTGTTTTTTGGTGATATAACCGCATTACCTGCTATAGCGACTACTTTAGAAAAGTTGGCTAATAATGCAACCGGACATGCCTACATACAGGTGCCAAGTGAAGAAGATATTCAGCCATTAAAAGCACCAAAAGGGATCAAAGTGCATTGGCTTGTAACACCTAATAAGTTAACCAATGAATTTTTAACGGGGCTTGCATCAAGAGGTAATAACTTGAAGGGCACAGCAATATTTATAGCAGCAGAGGCAAGTGTTGTTAAACAATTAAAAGAGTATTTAAATGAAAGCTGTAATTACGATAAATCAAGGCTTTATGCGAGTGCTTACTGGAACAAAAAAAGGTGATTTTATAAGTATCAAATAGTTACTGTAAAACTAATCTCACCATATAAAAATTTCTTAGTAAGCAAACTTAGCCAACTTCTTTTATTTTTGAAACTAAAAAATCTACTGCAGCCTTTACTTTAGGTACTTGATAGCGCTGTTTTTGGTATAACAAATACACTCCCAAGTTTGCTTGTTGAGATATTTGAACTGTAGGGGTTATGGTTAATTCAGTTAATTCACCTGATTGAATACTTGGATTTAATGACCAACGAGGCATCATTAAAATACCTGCTCCTGCAATAGCTTTATCGACTAACCATTTGCCGTTATTACTAATTAAAACTTGCTCGGCCGACACGTCTTGCCATTGATTGTTTATTTCACAAATCCAAGGGGTTGGTCCGTTTGGCGTTTTAAAGTATAAGCCTTTGTGCTGTTTTAGCTCTATGGCATTTACGGGGGTACCGTATTTTTCTAAATAACTTTGAGAGGCAACGGCAATAAAATTGTTTTGCATTAATTTTATTGCAATAACTCTTTCGTCGGGAGCATAACCTCCGCGAATAGCTAAATCGACTTCATCGCGAGCTAATGTTGTAAGGTTGTCACTTAAGCTTACGTTTAATGTAATTTGTGGGTATAGCTCACTAAATTCATCAAGTAATGGTAGTAGAATTCGTTCACCAAAACCCACCATTGAACTTATGTTTAGCACGCCCATTGGGGTTGTTTGGTAATTTCTTACGGTTTCGTCGCTGTAGGCTAATAAAGAGAGTATTTCGGTAACTTGTTGGTAATAAATTTGCCCTATCTCAGTTAGGCTGACGGCTCTTGTTGTACGCTTTAACAATGTTGCGCCTAAGTTTTGCTCTAAGTCTGCAACTCTACGCGATAGTGATGAAGGGGGTACAGAAAACAACTCAGCGGCCTTACTAAAGCTACCGTGTTCTACAACTTTTACAAAATATTTAAGTGCTCTTAATTGATCCATAAATCCTCCTGTTTATTATTGTCTTTATAACAATAAATATTCGCTAATTAGCTTATATATCTTACAGTAAAATAAGAGAATAATGACCCCACTTAACAAACATTCATATTAATTTATTGAGAGGGATCATACATGACAACATATACCGCTATTAATCTTATTAAACGTCCTATTGCTGGTGAGCCAATCAATGCAGAGCTATTCGCAGTGGTACAAAAAGACATACCTACATTAGGCGAAGGCGAGTTTTTAGTTAAACAAAATTATATGTCACTTGATCCTGCTATGTTTGGCTGGATGAGCCCAGATACTAACAGTTATATTCCACCTGTTGCTCTAGGTGATGTTATGCGTAGCTCTGGTGTAGGAGAGGTTATAGAAAGTAACCACCCTGAATTTAAAGTGGGAGATAGAGTGATGGGGATAATGGGATGGCAAGAATATTTTTTAAGTAAAGGCCAGGGTCTTAATAAAATAACCGTTCCACTACCTGACGAAACCATATTGTCGGTTTTTGCTTTACCGGGTTTAACTGCTACACAAGGCTTATTTAATGTTGGCAAGCCTAAAAAAGGCGAAACTCTTATTGTTACAGGCGCCGCAGGATCTGTAGGGTCAATTGTTGGTCAATTAGCAAAAGCGGAAGGCTTAAAAGTTATTGGTGTTGTAGGCACAGACGAAAAAGCCGATTGGATTGTAAATGAACTAGGTTTTGATGCCGCGATTAATTACAAAAGTGACGATTTAGATGGGCAACTTGCTAAACACGCAGTTGATGGTATTGATTTGTATTTTGAGAATACAGGTGGTCCAATTCAAAGCTTAATTGTAGATCGCATGAATGCTCATGGTCGCGTTGTAGTGTGTGGCTTGATAGCGGATTACGATAAAGAAGTACCAACACCGGGGCCAAGTTGGATCAATGTAATTAAGCGTCGTCTTACGATTCAAGGTTTTACTATGCCAGATCATTTTCATGAAGTGCCAGCATTGTTAGAAAAAATGACCCCTTATGTGATGGCTGGTAAGATTAAACACAGATCGCATGTATTAGAAGGGTTAGAGTCAGCTATTAATGGCTTAAATCTATTTTTTACCGGTGAAAACAAAGGTAAGTTGATTGTTAAACTATAACGATCAGTCCACATTTTTCAAAAATAAGTGGCTACAGGTCACTTATTGTAAGGATTTAATATGAGCAAAGTACAAATTGATATTGTGTCAGACATTATGTGTCCGTGGTGCATTGTTGGTTATAAAGGCTTAGAGTCGGCACTTAAAGAATTAGCTCCTAATATTGAAGCAAACATTAACTGGATGCCTTTTGAGCTTAATCCTGATATGCCGGCTGAAGGGCAAAATATTACACAACATATAATGGAAAAATACGGTATTACCCAAGAGCAAAGTGATGCAAATAGAGAAACGCTTACTCAAAGAGGTAAAGACGTTGGGTTTACTTTTAACTTTTCGCAAGATATGCGTATGATTAATAGTTTTGATTTGCATCGACTATTAGCATGGGCGAAAACCCAAGGTAAGCAGCATGAGTTAAAAATGGCTTTTTTTGATGCGCATTTTACTGAGAATATGCCGTTAAATAAGAATGAAAACTTAGTTAATCTTGTCGGTTTTATTGGTCTTGATGTGGAAGAAGCGAAACGTGTTCTTGATTCGGATGATTATTCACAACAAGTGCGCACAGAACAAAAGTTTAGTTTAGAACGCGGTATTCATTCGGTTCCTACATTTATCATTAATAATAAATATTCGATATCGGGTGGGCAAAGTGCCAATACCTTCAAACAGGCATTAGAGCAAATAACGCAAGAAGCATAAAAGGTTTTAATTCGTTTAATGTTTGACTGCCAAGCAAGCGATAAAGATAATACGCGTTTTTAATTATAGGTTATCAATCTCATTAAATTATGGGGTTGCCCTACTACAATAAAGTGTTCAACGTTGTTAATGGTAGAAAATATAAACCCGTTAAATAGCCAGTATGAAGAGCAAGGTTACTTTGTTATTCGAAATTATTTTAATACTGCTGAAATGTCGTCTCTTAGAGAGGTGATATTAACATTTCATGAGCGCTGGAAAAAAGATAATGCTGAGTTTTATCAAACGGAAGCGTTTAATTCTTCTTTAATTACTGGCAGCCAATATTTGAGTTTTGACGACCGAATAAAGCTTTTTAACTTTATTAGCTCAAAAAAAGTAATGGCAGTGGTTGACTCGGTTATACCGAATAACCCTGCCTTTATGAACACTCAGCTATTTTTTAATCCGGTTAACCCTCAACAAAAAGACTTTTGGCATAGAGATTGTCAATATGATCATGATGTAGAATCACAAAAAAAAGTGATTCTTGATGATCAGGTTTTACATCTTAGAGTGCCTTTATTTGACGAACTCGGTATGGAGCTTATTCCCGGTACACATAAGCGCTGGGACAGCGAAGAAGAATTTAATGTACGAGATGAAAGAAAGGGTAGGTTGAGTAGTGATGATTTATCTAACGGTAAAAAAATTGAGTTAGCCGCAGGTGATTTACTCGTTTTTTCGGCTGATATGATCCATCGAGGTTTGTATGGTTTAGATCGATTAGCGTTAGATATTTTAATTTTTGATTCAGCAGCGGATTATGTCGACTACGTAGACGATGATTGTTTGCCTGATAGCACAATGCTGGATAAAATCAGTGATCCAACATTGTTTATGAATACCATTCGTTTAAAATCGCTAGCACGTTAGTTATTATTTATCGGTACTATCTATCAGTATGAATCACAGGTACTAGGGCACGGTAAGCATCAATTATATGTTGTACTTTGCTGGCGTCTCCTTGCTGAATACGTTGGTAATGATTCAGCGTTTTATGTAAATAGCTTTCAACTACTTTAGCTTGTTGTGGTGATTGTGAACGCCATATTTTATCGCCAACTGCCGTTATCGGTTTATGCTCGTTATGTGCGGATGAAACCAATAAAATCTCATAAAAACGTTTGTTATCTTCCACTAATACTTCTTGTTTCAAACCAAAGTTAAGTTCTATTAGCTTATGGCGTAATGCAAATTGGTGATGCACAGGGCATAGTAAAAAATCTATAGCTAGATTTTGGTGCTTTTGGTAAATAGCTTCAACAAACTGGATCATTAAATCGCCACCCACTCCAGCAATAATCACAAGGTGATTACCTTGGTATTTTTCTAAAGGCAATGTTGCTACATCAAGGCAATGTGTTTCCCACCTTGAAACCGCGTTTGAATAAAATCGTTGTAGTTTAGTGTCTAGTTCAGCCATTAACTCAGGCACAATATCAACAAAATGAATATGAGTATCAGTTTGTCTATTTAATAGTGCAGCACCTAAAAAGCCATGATCGCAACAGCAATCCCAAATGTGGGAATACTGTGTTGTAACCATTTTATCTATTTGTTTTAGTCTTTTACTGAGCTTCAAGAAAATGCCTGTTAGTGATTAATCCGTTTGCAATATCGTAAGTTTATTACAAGCCGCGCTCGGATAAACCAAAGCTTTGGTTATTTTACCGTGCTGATATTTAACTAAAGGTCGATTGAGGTAACCTTCAAACTTTCTAAACTGCCACTGCTCAAGTTGGGTGGGCGTTGTTGTTAAATTGGCAATAAACCCTGTACATTTTTGTGCTTTTACTTTGTTTTTCTTAAATATATTGTTATCGGTTTTATCAATAGGTGTTGCGGCTGCAAAGCTTTTTTCGCGACTCGCTGCCACAATACAAATACGGTGCTCGGCGGCTTTAGCTATTAAGTTATATTCTACTTCGCACGGCTCTTGAATATCAAAAGGAACCAGTAATACGTGAATGTTATTTAATGCTGCAAGGTTAACTATTTCGGGTATGTTAGCATCGTCGGCAGTTAACATGGCTATGTTAATATTGCCTTGCTCTAAGGGTAATTCAATAATCTGTAAGTTATTGCCTAGCGCACTCCACGAGTATCTTTGGCAAAAATGTAATTGTTGTTGCGTAGCGAATAACCCTTGTTCGTTGATTATTACGGCTTGATGTATTCCTCCAATCACTAAACTTGTACACACGTATTGAAACGGTCTGAGTTCAGCGCTTATTTGACTGATAAGTTGCGTACTTAAGTTTTCTATTTCAGCGAGTTGTTCGGTGTTATGAGTAATACTTTTATCTGCAATAAAAAATAACTCAGGTAATTGAATAATATCGCTGAGGTTATTTTCAATGTAATGGCATACATCTTCAATCGCTTGTTCGTTAGATTTGTATGTGGTGAATAGTGCAACATTAGCGGTTGCAGGAACCTTGTTATTGTCTGTAGTTAAGGTTGCTGTTTTTATTTGTGATTGTAGCGCTTGATAAAGTTGAGGTCGTCGTTGTTCAATAATATTTGTTTCATCGGGGCGTTGTTTTTCAAGGGCGTCTTCCAAGTCTATATCGGCAAAAACAAAGCCTGTTTCATTGTGCGTTATTTTTGCTAATAGCTGACCATTAGGGGCTACTATTTGGCTTTGACCAAGGCTAACAAGCGGTTCGTTTGTCTGTTGAGTTTCAGTTAAAAATGGTCCAATTTTATTTGCTGAAGCTAAAAATACCTTATTTTCACAGGCGCGAGCAGGGCCATGGATATTATGTTGATCAAGTGAAAACGTGTTCATTGAATGGCATAACAACTGTGCGCCTTGTAAAGTTAAACCTCGCGATGTTTCAAAGCTAGTATCTTGGCTGTTCGATAAAAGCCCAAGTTTCACCCAAGGCGTCGTTAATGCTTGTTGTTCTGCGGGATAAATAATTTCACCTTGCGGTGATAATAAACACGAAGTCGTATGCTTTTTCGTTGGCTGAATTAGGCTAAGGGTAATATAACAATGATGTTTTTTAGCTTGCTCGACTATTTCTTGTAAAAAAGAGATGTTACCCAGTTCAGGAAGAACAATAAGTGATGGTTTACACGCTGCGGTTTGGCTTATAACGCTAATGCAATTGGCTAAGGTTTCTTGCGGATCAGATGAAGTGGCAAGCTGAGTAACGGCTATTCGCATGATGTGTTTTTCCAGTCACGAATGATCTTTGAATTGAAATATGAAAGCATAACGCTTAATTGATTAGGCTATTATACCTAATCAATTACAATGTGCGTAATATTCCACTTTTTAATAAGCAAAGAGGTTAGCGTATTTAGCCTAAGTTGAGTGCCGTTTGATATGCACTGCGTTGTTGTACTTTTTCTAGGTAGTTAAGAGTATGAGTGCGTCCGTCTAACATTCCTCTTTTTTCTGCTATTTCAAGTATTACGGCCATCATAATGTCTGCCGCACTGAAATCATCACCAGCAAAATAATCTCTATTTTTTAGTGTGGTTTCAATATACGAAAAGTCGAGTGCTATTTCTTTCGCAATATAACCGTCCATCGGCTGTGTTCCGTCTCTGTTTTCCATTTGCATAAATAAAGAGGAAATAACGGGTAAGCTCAATGACCCTTCAGCAAAATGTAGCCATTCTAAATATTGGTAATATTCAGGCGTGTTAGGGGCAGGGCGTAAGCTATTTTGTGAATAAGTATTTAAAATATATTCGATAACTGCACCCGATTCACACAGGGTTATGTCTCCGTCTACAATAACAGGGGCTTTTGCTAAAGGATGAACTTTTTTCAAACTGTCAGGCGCTAAATGTGTTGTTGCATCGCGTTGATGATTAACTAAATTATAAGGCGTTTTTAACTCTTCAAGTAACCATAATACGCGTCTTGAACGTGATTCGTTTAAATGATGAACTGTTATCATGATTTTTCTCCAATAGTGCTTTAGCTTGAGTCGCTGAGGAAATTGGTGAGGTAAGCTTAATGTCACTTACCTCTTTTTTTAAAGGGCTTGCTCTAATATTTTACGACTTACGTCTATGCTAATGTCGCCATGTTCGCCTAGCGCTGTCATACCGTGTTGCTGTAGTTTTTCTAATAAACCTTCAACATTATCTTGTGTAATACCCACTTCAGATAATCGGATTGGAACATCCATACGTTTGAAAAAATCTTCAGTTAACGCAATCGCTTTATCTATTTTTACGGTGTCGTCGCTATCCGTTAACTGCCAAACACGTTCTGCAAATTGCACTAACTTTTCATGTTTTTCAGTACGTTTTACTTTCATAACCGCAGGTAAAATTATAGATAAGGTTCTTGCGTGATCAATACCAAAGCCGCCCGTTAATTCATGTCCTATCATGTGGGTAGACCAATCTTGTGGAACACCAGCACCGATAAGTCCGTTTAACGCCATGGTTGCTGACCACATGATGTTGCCACGTATGGCTAAATCATCTTTAGTTTCAGCATTTAACGCTTTAGGGCCTTCTTCAATTAAGGTTTGTAATAAACCTTCGGCAAAACGGTCTTGAACTTTGCCATTAACACTATAAGTTAAGTATTGTTCAATAACATGAACAAAAGCGTCGACTACGCCATTACTGATTTGGCGATCAGATAACGACAAGGTAACTTTTGGATCTAACACCGCAAATTGTGGACGTAATAAGCCGCTCGAAAATGGTAACTTAGTACCATTGCGAGTCACAACAGAGTTACCATTACTTTCAGAACCCGTTGCAGGTAAAGTTAATACTGCGCCAATAGGGAGTACTTTTTTTACTGGCGCTTGTTTGATGAGAATGTCCCACGGATCATCACCTTCAAACAAAGCCGCAGCAGATATAAACTTAGCGCCATCAATAACAGAACCACCACCAACAGCAAGTAAGTAATTAATGCCTTGCTGTTTAATAATGTCTTGCGCTTTCATTAATGTGTCGTAACTTGGGTTTGGTTCTATGCCTGAAAATTCAAACCAAGTATGGTCAGTTAATGCGTCTACTACTTGGTCGTAAACACCGTTACTTTTAATTGAACCACCACCGTAAACTAATAATACTTTTGCGTCTGCTGGAATTTCGTCAGCAATAACGTTAATTTGATCTTCACCGAAGTGAATTTTTGTTGGACTATGAAATGTAAAATTTAACAAAGTAATACCTCGCAATATAGTAATTAAGGAAAGTTAAGCGTTTAATTGGCTTAGTAATTTTTGGGCTACTAGTGTTGAGCTTGCAGGGTTTTGTCCTGAAATAATAAGGCCATCTTGCACGGCAAAAGCATTCCAATCTTCAACTTTTTGATAATCGCCACCACGCTTAATTAACTCGTCTTCAAGTAAAAAAGGTACGATGTCGGTAAGCTCTACAGCGGCTTCTTCAGTATTGGTAAATCCTGAGATAGCTTTACCTTTAATGGCGTATTCACCTGTGCTGTTTTTAACATTTAAGAAAGCGGCCGTTGCATGACATACTGCGGCTACAGGCTTGTTACTTGCTAAAAAGTTCTCTATTAATTGAATAGAAGTCGTGTTTTCAGTTAAATCCCATAATGGTCCGTGACCGCCGGGGTAAAAAACGGCATCAAAATCATCTGCGTTTAATTCAGCTAAAACGCGTGTGTTAGCCACAAGGTTTTGTGTTTCTGAATCAGCAAAGTATTTTACCGTTGCTGGCGTTTGAAAATCGTCTAGTTCACTCTTCGGATCGATAGGTGGTTGTCCGCCAAGAGGTGACGCTAATGTTACTTCAATACCTGCATCTTTAAAGGTGTAATACGGAGCGGCAAATTCTTCTATCCAAAAGCCAGTTTTTTCGCCTGTGTTACCTAAATCAGCATGAGATGTTAATACCATTAATATTTTCTTCGTATTCATTTTATACCTCGATAATTTTAATTTGCTACATGTATTTTGCTAGTTGGGAACAGTTTACTCTTGTTGGTTGTAGCTAACAATGCAGACAAAATTGATATCATTGTATTAATAAATGATACAATGGCGACGTGTGTTTTTTAAAGCTAAGTCGAGTAAGTGATGGATATTTCATTTGAACAACTAAAAAGTATGGTGGTATTTGCGCAAGTTATTGAGCAAGGTACATTAAGCGGTGCAGCTAAACGCCTTGGTTTGTCGCGTGCGGTGGTGAGCTATCATATTAAGAAGCTTGAAGCGCACTTAGAGATAAAGTTACTTAATCGTTCAACCCGAACCATTTCTCTCACCGAAGCAGGTAGCGATTATTATCAACATTGTCGTGTTATTGCCGAGCAAGCGTCTGCGGCTAATCAGCAAATTGAAAACTTAAAGCATGAACCTGTTGGCTTGCTTAAAATTACTTGCCCAGTCAATGTTGGCTTACAAACTATTGTGCCAGCACTTAACGAATTTAGAACCCTTTACCCTAAAATTGAACTTGATGTGATGCTAACGGACGAGGTCGTTAATATCATGAAAGAGGGGATTGATTTAGCTATACGTGGCGCGCCATTAGCGGATTCCGGCTTACAAGCAATCAAGCTTTCTACGCTAGGCACTTGCCTTTGCGCAGCGCCCTCGTATTTTGAAAAGTTTGGTGTACCTACCCATCCAACTGATTTAAATAAGCATCAATGGGTGGTGTATAAACTGACCTCGGGCACGATTGAGTTAACAAAAGGTACTCGTTCGTTTAGCATTGAAATGAAAGGCACAATTACCACAAACAATGCCGCAGCACGCACAGCTTTTGTTGAAGGCGGACATGGTTTAGCAAGAATTCCAATTTACGATGCCAAACCTAAAATTCAGCAAGGTACTTTAGTGTCGGTGCTTGATGACTATAAAATGAAAGACATTAATGTGTATGGCGTATTTCCCCCAGGTGGAGCAGAGTCTAAAAAGTTACGTTTGTTAATTGATTATTTAAAGGCGTATTTTGTAAAGCCACGCCTTTTGTAAGATAAAAGGGACAGTTACCAGCAAAAGTATTATTCCGCTGGCGATAAACTAAATGTCTGTTATTTTAGGGAGTGCTGCAAATGCACCTTTTTTCTGACAAGTAAACGCCCCACATTTTGCAGCAAATAATACGGCAGCATAAATATGGTCAGGTTGTTCTATAACATCAAATAATGTTTTTTTGTTTTCATTACTGTAAGTTTCTTGAGTTAAATAAAACAGAAAGCCTGAAATAAAGCTGTCGCCTGCACCTGTTGTGTCAATTGGTGTTATTTTAGGCACTTCATGCATGGTTGAAAAATACTTACAGGTAGCCTGTACTGCATTTGACCCGTCGGTTACTACAATAAGTTTAGCGCCTAGAGATATTAAAGATCGTATGTAATCTTGAACATCAAGTTGTTGAATATTTGCTAAGTACTCCGCTTCGTCTTTACTTAATTTTATAATGTCGCTTTGCTTAATGCAGGCTTCAACTCTTTCAGGTAATAAAGCGAGGTCGTTCCAGAGTTGCTGGCGTAAATTTACATCAAAACTTATTAACACATTGTTAGCTTTGGCCTGTTTAATGGCATAAAGGGTGTTATCGCTCATTGATTCACTGGTTAACGTGTTTGAACAATAGTGAAATAAACTAATGCCTTGCCACTCAATATTATCGATATGTGCTTTTGTATATAAAGTATCGGCTGTGTTGTGGCGATAAAAGTTAAAGTCTCTTTCGCCGTGCTCGTCTAAACTGACTAATACGAGAGCGGTATTGGCATTTTTTATTTTTTGAGTAAAACAGGTATTAACGCCTTCGCTTTCTAGTTGCTGTAGAAGCATATTACCAAAATTATCTTCGCTGATACCTCCAGCAAAATAACTTTCTCCGCCTAGTTTAGCGAAAGCTACTGCAACATTAGCAGGAGCACCTCCAGCAAGTGGAATATAGTTTGGGTTGTTGATTGAGGCGGGTAAAAAGTCGACTAATACTTCGCCATAACTGAGTAAAGAACACATAAATTCACCTTAAAAAAAGCCCATAAAAATGGGCTTTTGATTGCTTTGACTAGAAAAAATTAAAAATCGTATTTAAGAGTAATACTGCTGGTTCTACCATTAATTGTTCTAGCTCTGATAATGTCATTTACAGGAACAGTACCTTCTTCAGCTTCGGTAATACCTGTAGTATCAAATAGATTGTTAATGTTTAAAGCAACACTAAATGCGTCGGATAAATAATATTGAGCGAATGCATTTACTTGCGTGTATCCGTCGAATTTAAGAATATTATCTACACTTTGATCAAGGTTATCTTGAGCATAAGCATCAGTCGTGCCTATTAAACTAATACCTGCAGAGCCTTCGTCGAAGTTATAACGTGTTGTTAATGAATAAACTAAGTCAGCTTGTCTTCTTGGTGTATTGCCTACTTGATCTGGGTTTTTATTGTCTTTCGTAATTTCGGCGTCAGTCCATGTAAAGTTACCTCGAATATCAAAGTCGCCAATGTAGTATGCGGCTTCAACCTCAACACCATACGACTCATATACTCGGTCAGTAAATCGTTGACTGCTTGCTTCAAAGTTTTGCTCTTGAGTTTCAGCAAAGAAAGCCGTAGCAAATACCGAAAGTCTGTCTTGACGATACTTAATACCCGCTTCGAATTGGTCAACTTCATCAACTGCATCTTCATCATTTACACTACCGTCAGTAGCAATTTTACCAAAGGCTAAACGGTCAGCGTTTGCTGTTCCACCATGACTTAAGCGAGCAAATACAGCCATATCATCATTTAAAATATAGTTAGCACCTAAAGAGTAAGAGGTGTAACTCCAATCGTAATTTACATAAGAAGGATTGCTGTTATCTAATACCGAAACACTTTGTTCAGCAACTGAAATTGTACCATCTCTGTTCATATCTAATTCAGCTTGTACTGCACCCGTATAAGTACCGGTTGCTTCTCCGCTGTCATGACGAACACTTGCATCAATAGTTAAATCACCAAAGATTGAATTAACCGCAATATAAGGTGCGGTTACATCGTATTGAAGATCATAGTTACGTGTACAACAGTTGCCCCAAGCTGGCACACCATAAGCAATTAAGCCGTTATCAGAAAAACGAGTACCGTTAGCTGCGGTTACATCAACAAGTGCTGCGTTGTCGCCTTTAACTTCTTGCAGGTATGAATTCCAAAGCCAAGTTGTTTCAATGTTTTGTAATGACTTGTAGTAACCAAAAGTTACATTAGTATCGCCAAATGATTTTAATATTTTTAAATCATTAACCATAAAATCTAAGTTATTCATTTCAACATCAAACGTATGAATACGCATTAAGTTGTTACCCGTATAGGCTTGTCCTTCAGAAGGGCCGTTTGCGTAACTCAAGGTTGCACCTGTACCCGCTAAACTTTCAGCAAGTGTCTGGCTGTTTTGAATACTTTCAGGGATAGGAGAAGTAAAGCCACCTTTAGTGCTTGATGTTCTAAATCTGTTTTCAATAGACCAATCGTTGCCTAAATCAAATACGGCTTCAACACCTACAGAATCAACTTCTGGGCTCATACCGTCGCGCATGTCTGAACGACGTAGATTGTTGTTAGCATCAGTTGTTAATAACGACGTAAAATAAGCTGAGTGTGGAGTATCAGAAGAAGGGTCAAAACTACCTACTGATTTACCTTTTGATGTTGCCGGCATAGGTAAATATGCAATAGTTTTATCGTCTAAATGTTTGTAATAAAGTCTTACGTAGCCTTTATCAAACTCTTTAGTAATATTCGCTTTGATCTGTCCGCCTTGATTACCCGTGTAACCAGCTTCTCTTGGGCCTTCGCCTTGACGGTAAAAACCACCAATATGAAAATACAGGCTATCGCTAATTTCGCTGCCGTATTCAAAATCGGTACGCGTATGATCGTAATCTAGGCCAATAGTTGTTGCTACACTACCTGATTCAGATTCACCTGTTTTACTGATGATATTAATAATACCACCCGGTGAGTTGGTGGCTAAGGTTGAGGCAGAACCACCACGAATTGATTCGATAGATGCCATGGTGCTGTCTAATCTTAAAAAGATATCAGCGTTACCAAAAGCAATATCACCAAATTGTAAAAGCGGTAAGCCGTCTTCTTGAATTTGTAAAAACTTTGCACCACCAGCAGCAACGGGTAACCCACGTACTGCAATATTGGCATTGCCTTCGCCACCAGAAGACTCTGAACGAATACCTGGTATAGATCTAAATGCTTCAGCTGAGCTTCTTGGTGTGCTCACTTCTATTTGATCTGAAGATAAGCTACTGACTGAAACACTTGATGCCATAACGGTTGCGCCTTTACCCGCCGAGCCTGTTACTACAATGCGTTCAAAGTCTAAGCCTTTCTTTTCTACTGTTTCTGATGTGGCGGTATCTGCTGCGCTTACGCTAGAACATATCGCCATGGCTAACGTGCTTAGTATTAATTTCTTATGTGTAATGTGTTTCATGTGTTCACCCCGTGTATCTATTTAGTATAGTTATTTTTAACTCGAACTTAATCGATTAAGTTAATATTTAACTAAACAAGTGCATTTTGCAAATATTTTTTTTCTTAAACTGTGTTTCTTCTATTAATCTGATGAAAAATAAAACGATTTAGTTTGGATTTATATACGAAATTAATGTGCCACAAGACTGTAAATAACAAATAGGGCGTTAATAAACCCTAAAAATCACTTAATAACATTGAGGCGCATAGTAAAAAATACATTACTTAGTAAAAGTGATGTATTTTTTGCAGAAACAATTCAGGTTAATTACGGCGCTGGGCCAAATCGTTTTCAATCTGAGTTAATTGCGCCCGATCAATTTTGTAGAAGAGTATAAGAATAGCACCGAATAAAAAGAAAACGCCGGGTAATATGTTAAACATATAGCGAATACCTTCAATAGACTCTGGCGTTTGGGTTTCGTTAGCTATAAACCCGAAGGCTGCTAGTATAAAACCAGGTAGTGCACCACCCACAGCAGAACCAAACTTTAATGAGAACATAGAGGCGGATACCGTTAAACCGGCGCTATTATTACCTGTTTTCCATTCACCATATTCCACACAATCGGTATACATAGTAAAGAGTAGAGTAATTGCTATACCAAAAGTAATAATGCCTAAGGTATGCACAATAATTGTCAGGGCAAGGTTGTCTGGGGAAATAGTAAATGCGAAAAACAGCAGTAATGCATGAATTAAATTAATGGCGAACATCAATTTGTGTTTTTCAAAAAGCGTTACTAATTTAGGGGTAATAAGTGCGCCAAATAGTTGACCGAGTAAACCACATGAAATAATTAATGTGGTTTCATCCATCCACAAGAATATATTAGTACCGTCGTCACCCATATAGTATTTAGTGTAATAGGCAATAGAAGCAAAGCGAGCCACTAAGCCAACCACAACGAATATCCCTGTAAATACGAGTATTATCCACGACTTATTCTCTAATAAAGTAGCGAAATCTTCTTTAATACTCGACTCATGCTTTTTAGGTGTAACGCGTTCTTTAGTAACAGCAAAGGTATACCAAAACACAGCGACAGACAGAATAGCAAATAAAATAATGGTTAAGCGGAAACCTAATAACTCATCGCCTCCACCTAAATAATCAACCAAAGGTTTGGCTGATGCGCCCACCACTAAAGAGCCTACAGATGCAAAAATAAATCTAAATTGCGCCGCTTTTGTTCGCTCACCAGATTGCGGATGAATAACAGCCATCAAGCCAGAGTAAGGAACGTTAATGGCTGTATAAGCGAGCATTATTAACGAATAAGTAATATAAGCAAAAATTAGTTTTCCGGTATCACCAAACTCAGGACCTAGAAATAGAAGGTAACCCAGTAATGCATAAGGAATCGCCATCCAAAGCAAATAAGGACGATATTTCCCCCATTTAGTCGTGGTTCTATCAGCAATTAATCCCATGGCAGGATCACTTACCGCATCAATAATTTTTGTTACTAATAACATGGTTGCTGCCGCTGCCGCTGAAATACCATAAACATCGGTGTAGTAATACAGCAGAAAGAGTGAAAAGAACCCCATGTAGAAGTTAGACGCCATATCACCCATGCCGTAGCCGACTTTTTCTTTGAAGGATAAGGGTGGTGAATTATATTTCGTTGTCATTTTATTTTCCCCTGACTACATTCTATATATACCATGCACTTTGAGTTGATATGGATATATTACAATTTAAGCATGATTTAATTTTTATTATTGATATCGATATATTCTTACTCATTTTAATGACTAAAAAATAGCACTTTATAAAGTTGATAAATAAAGAAGTTTCACCTTTTATTTCGCTCTATTTTTCTTTCTTATTGTTTTGCCAACTTAAATAAAATATAAAATTATTCTTGATTAAAATGAGATTGTATATAAAGATAGTTCTTAATCGATTAAGATGCAACTTAAAATTATACGGTAAACTTATGAAAAACAATGTTCAGTTAATGACCTATATAGACAGGTTAACGGGTTCAAATACTCAAACGTTAAACAATCTTTTAAATGAGCAGCTCGCTGGCTTATTTTCAGGTGTTCATTTGTTGCCATTTTATTATCCAATTGACGGCAGCGATGCAGGTTTTGACCCGATAGACCATACACAGGTTGATAGCCGATTAGGCGATTGGAATGATGTAAAAGCCTTAGGCGAAGGGCATGAGTTAATGGCTGACCTTATTGTAAATCACATGTCTGCGCAGTCTAAAGAATTTAAAGATGTACTTAAAAACGGTAAAAATTCCCCATTTTGGGATTTATTTTTAACAAAAGAAAAAGTATTTCCAAATGGGTTAAGTGAAGAACAGGCTGAAAAAATATACCGACCTCGTCCGGGAAGTTGTTTCACTGAATTTTCATTACCCAATAATGACAGTGCAAATTTTTGGACCACATTTACTGATAATCAAATAGACATTGATGTTACTTCTGAAATAGGAAAAGAGTATTTATCACGCATTTTAAAAACCTTTTCTGAAAACAATATTAAGATCATTCGTTTAGATGCTGCAGGTTATGCGCTTAAAAAAGCCGGAACCAGTTGCTTTATGCTTGATGAAACTTTCAAATTTATTGATGACCTTAGCAAAACAGCGAACGATTTAGGCATTGAAACCCTAGTAGAAATTCATTCGTATTATCAAACACAAATAGAAATAGCTAAACGTGTAGACCGTGTTTACGATTTTGCCTTACCTCCTTTAGTGTTACACAGTATTTTTAGTAAAGATTTTACGGCTTTGACAAAGTGGTTAACTATTTCGCCAAGAAACTGCATTACCGTGTTAGATACACATGATGGTATTGGCATTATTGATGTAGGCCCTATGGATGGCAAAGCGGGATTACTTAACGAAGAGCAAATAGATAAGTTGGTTGAAACTATTCATGTGAATAGCGCTGGCGAAAGTAAAATGGCTACGGGCGCAGCGGCAAGTAATGTGGATTTGTATCAAGTAAATTGCACATATTATGATGCACTTGGACAAAACGACTTTGATTATTTAGTGGCAAGAGCTATTCAATTTTTTGCTCCTGGTACACCACAAGTTTATTACGCGGGTTTGCTGGCTGAAAAAAATGCCATGGAATTATTATCAAAATCCAATGTAGGCAGAGATATTAACCGTCCGTATCTTGATACGAATGGTATTGAACAAGCGCTAAACAAGCCTTTTACTAAAGCATTAATTCAGCTGATTAAATTGCGCAATAGCTGTGACGCATTTAATGGTGAATTTAGCATAACTAGTGGCCAATCTACTTTGAAAATGACATGGAAAAATAACGAACAAATGGCTACCTTAATTGTTGATTTAACTAATAGAAATGCATTGATCGAGATAAAAAACGGCAACGACATCAGTACCACCAAATTAGATAAGCTTTTAAATGAAGCTTTAAATTGATGAGTAGCCGTAATTTTATCAGTTTAAATGAGTAATTTGTTGATATTAATATGTACTTAGGCCAAAGTAACCCTACTGGAATTAATGTTATTTAAAGTGCTTTTATGTCATATAAATAACATAAAAATAAAGTTTAATTTGAAGTCGATTTCATAGTATTCAGATACTCTAGACAAACAAGAATATGAAAGGTAAACATGATAGATAAAAAAGCTTGGACGCTAAAAAGTGTTGCCCAAAAATTGGGTGTTTCAAATGCCACGGTTTCTAATGCATTTAATCGGCCAGATCAACTCTCTAAAAAGCGCCGAGATGAAATACTTGAGTCTTGCAAAGAAATTGGTTACTCAGGCCCAAACAGAGCAGCACAGTCGTTAAGAAAAGGTCACTTTAATATAGTTGCTTTAGTACTGCCCGACAGTGTTGAATATATGGTTACAGACCCCGTAGCAAGCAAGTTTGTTAAAGGGGTCTCGTCAGTATTAGAACAAAGCAAAGTTAATTTGTTATTGTTTTCAGGTACTTCAGAAAATATTAATGCAGTGTCTGACTTTGTTGATGGCTTTATTTGTTATGGTAGCCCGCGCAATACAGCCTTAATTGAGCAGTTAAGAGTTACAAATAAAAAAGTAGTTACTGCCGACTTTGACATAGATCGCAAAGCATCTGTTGGTATTGATAACGAACAAGCGGCTTACGAAATAGCCAAACTGGCTTTGCATTCAAAAGACGATGCCGTGGCTATTCTCGGCCTAAGGTTACTTGACTCAACCGTAACTTCGCGTGTTTATGACTTACCGGGTTTAGATTATCAATGCTCTATTTCTCACAAGCGTTTGAATGGTTACAACCGAGCGATTAAAGAGATTGGAGTTGAGCTACGTTCTGATCGAGTATGGAATATTCCTGAAAACAAACATCACTTTGCATTGATAGCCGCGCGAGAAGCTTTAACGTCAACGCCTCGCCCTAATGTTTTACTGTGCATGAGTGATCTGATTGCATTAGCCGCTATACAAGAAATAAATGCTATGGGGCTTAAAATACCTCAAGACATAAGAATCGTCGGCTTTGATGGTATTGACGAAGCGTTACGCTCTCAACCTAAATTAACAACCATACATCAGAACAATGAGAAAAAAGGTATTAAAGCTGCAGAGCTCTTTATTGAAAGGGCGATTGAGTCAGTCATCATCCCTTTTCATATTGAACATGGCGAAACCAGCTAGTTTTGTCTTGCTTAATAGTTAGGTTATACTCCAAATATTGAGCTGTTAAAAATTAGTCGTAATGAATAACATAAAAATTAGAAATAACGTCAAAGTTTCAGGTAATAAAAATGGTCCAACCTTAATGCTTGCGCATGGATTTGGATGTGATCAGAATATGTGGCGATTTATGCAGCCCATATTAGAAAAACATTACCAAGTCGTACTTTTTGATTATGTGGGTTCTGGTAAGTCGTTATTGACAGATTATTCGACTGAAAAATACGGAACGTTAGAAGGATACGCTGAAGATATTATCGATATTATTCACGAATTAAAACTCACCAATGTCAGTATTATCGGACACTCCGTTAGTTCCATTATCGCTTCAATTGCCTCAATCAAAATTCCTGAAATAATTACTAACCTTATTATGATCTGTCCATCACCTTGCTTCTTAAATGTTCCTCCTGATTATGAAGGCGGATTTGAACGAAGTGATTTAGAAGAGTTAGTTGAACTCATGGATAAAAACTATATTGGTTGGGCGAATTATTTAGCGCCACTTGTTATGGGAAGCTCTCAGTCGCCTGAATTGATCGCTGAGTTATCAGGAAGCTTTTGTAGCACAGATCCATTAATCGCGAAAAATTTTGCTAAAGCGACTTTTTTCTCCGATTACAGACATATTCTAAAAGACATTGCATGCCCTTCACTTATTTTGCAAAGTGAATCTGATTCATTGGCAGATGTGCAAGTTGGAAAATACATGGCTGAAAATATAAATAACTGTGAGCTTGAAGTGATTAATGCAGAAGGCCATTGCTTACATATGACCAATCATGAAGACATTGTTCCTATTATTCTCCGTTTCATTTGAAAACATTAAACGCCATTAATGCCAGCCAAAATCTTAATGATTTTTGTTCGGGGCACATGATTGTTAATAAATATCGCAAGATTATTTTTTGTAATGACTATATTTGCAATTTAAGTTTTAAACCTAACAATGAATTGATTAATTCATCTATAGCTACATGTTTTACAAAAGCATCTAATATTTTTATTGATAGTTATATTTACCCACTTTTACTTGTTGAAACCGTTGCACAAGAAATTCAGCTATCCTTTATAGATCAAAACAAACAAGTGGTACCGGTTGTTGTAAATATTAGATTAGGAGAAGAAGGTACATCTTATTGGTCGTTATACGAATGCAGCAATCGGAATAAACTTCATTCTGAATTAATAAAAGCTAAAGACAAGTTAGAAGAGCAATCTAAAGCGCTTTATCAGCTTGCTATAACCGATCCCTTAACCGGTTTAATGAACAGGCGCGAACTACAAAATCAGATAACGAGAATCATTAACTTGGTTGCTCGAAACCCTTCTACCTTTGCATTATTGTCAATTGATGTCGATTTTTTCAAACAGGTTAACGACACTTATGGTCATCACGTTGGCGATAAAGTTTTAAAGCACCTAGCAACTATATTGCAAGAAGACCGCAGGGCAAACGATCTAGTCGCTAGAATTGGTGGCGAAGAGTTCGTATTACTATTACCTGACATAGATGAAGCTAATGCTTATAAATTAGCCGAAAACCTGAGAAAAAAAGTTGAAAATGAAGTAATTGATAACATCAGTATCACCATAAGTATTGGCTTGGTTGTCAGCCATAAAAATGAAAAAAACAGTTTTGATGCCCTTTTAAAATTGTCTGATGATGCACTTTACCGTTCGAAAAATGCAGGTCGAAATCAAACAAGCGTGGCGTATTTGTAATTGTTTTTTAGCGTGATAAACCAGAAAATTAAGTAAGACTAATGTTTTAAAAACGTTAAGGCGAGTTGCTTTGCTTTTAATGCCGCTTCTTTATCATCCATTACATAAGCGCAGTTAATAACGCCTTCTTTAAGCTGTACCAATAAATCAGTTAAACTATTTACTTGTTTTGTATCACTAATATTTATAGCTAGTTGTTGTTGAAAAAACTGCTTAATATTAAGTTTATGCTGCAAACATAATTGATAAATTTCACTACCTGTATCGCCATATTCAGCAGCGGTATTGACAAAAAAACAGCCATCAAATTTTTCTAAAATCGTTTCGCGATTATTAATCCAATCATGCAATGCATTAAACAGATGTTCAACAAACTCAGCAGTAGAACTTGTGTTGCTACAACGTGCTTTAAACCATTGCATAAAACGTTTGTCGCGCTCTATTACACACGCTTGTATCAAAGCCTCTTTACTCGCAAAGTGGTTATATAAGGTTTTTTTAGCAATGCCTGACTTAGCCAATATTTCGTTAATACCAATGGCATGAATACCTTGCTGATAAAACAGCTGTAAGGCGGTATTAACTAATTGTACGCGTTTATCATTGGCTTTTGCTACAGACATAAATTAATTCCAATTAAGGAGGGTGGTAAATAAAAATGTTGCGTAAGTATACAAAGTTGTCTACCATAACTCAATGGTAGACAGAGTGTTCTACTTTTTGTTTTATTAATTTACTATTTGGAATGATTACAATGGAAAATTCACGCCCACCTTTACCTCCCTTCGATGCAGATAGCGCAAAAATAAAAGTAAGAGCCGCCGAAAATGGCTGGAACAATAAAGACCCACTTAAAGTGTCTCTCGCTTATAGCGCAGATAGTCAATGGCGCAACCGCTCAAGCTTTATTAATGGCAGAGACGAAATCGTTGAGTTTTTAACAAGTAAATGGCAACAAGAGCTAGACTACAAGCTGATCAAAGAGTTATGGGCATTTACCGAAAACCGTATTGCAGTACGCTTTGCTTACGAATACCGAAATGCCGAAAACCAATGGTTCAGGGCTTACGGTAACGAAAACTGGGAATTTGATGAATTAGGTTTAATGCGTAAACGCTTCGCGTGTATAAACGACTTAGCTATTACCGAGAAAGAACGATTATTCATATGGGAAGGCGCAGTTCGACCTGATGATTTTCCAAGCTTGTCTGAGTTAGGTTTGTAGGTTTCCTTGACGTTTCGCAGGCGCTAACATTGTAGGTACAAAAACGTAAAAAGGTCACTTACAATGGACACTCGTATTCAGTTTAGACTTGATGAAGAAACCAAACGTTTAGCACAGTTAATGGCTGAAAGGGGAGCTGAAAAGCAACGAAAATCTATGGGTCATGATGCATGGTTATCAGAACAAATAAATGCGGCATTTAATAAATTTGATAGTGGTAAAGCTCGTTTTGTCGCACATGATGATGCTAAAGCTCAGATGGAAGATCGAAAACAGAAGCTTCGTAATTAGAGGGCAGGTATAACTGTATTTTTGATTTTACCCCTGTTCAGCTGAAAAAAAGATCAAATTATTGAAGCTAAAGTTAAAAGTCTACTCAAACACCCATTAATGGGTGTTCAAAGAGATCTATTTCGAGGGCGATTATTAATTATTCCTGAAGTTTCAATGATTGTATCTTATTGGGTTGATGGAAAAACAATCCGAATTATGCGTGTTTTACACCAGAAGCAAAAATTTCCACAAGGATGATATTGTTAATTCAGACGTAATGGCTGATATCCACAAAACTTAGCTTGGCGGATCAATATTATTCGCAATGCTGTTATTCAACCTAAACCAGCCGGCAATTGAATAACGATCTCTATTGGCAGGCAGTACTTCATGTGGAAAGTCTTCACTTAAAAACACCACGATAGTACCAAAATTAGGGGTTACTTTAATCACGCTGTTATCAATAATTGTAGACGCTTCGGCTTGATTATCGTAAATCACTAATTCGCCACCATCGTCAGGCGACCAAAATTGATTAAGGTAAACCACCACCGATAACATGCGGTTATCTTCGCCTTTAAAAGCGTCTTTATGCTTTTTGTAAAAGTCGCCTTTGGCATAATGTGCAAAATGACTTTCAAACGAAAACAATCCAAGAAATAAGCGTTTGTTTAAAAAAACACGTAATGACTCTGTCCACTTAATCCAAGCGCTACCAGCTTCACTGTTGCCTGTTATCCAACATATTTCGTCAGTGCGAACAAAGTCGTTAACGGTATGATCTTGAGCACGGCCAATACCTGCACGTTTAAAATTTTCGTCAGACATAACCGTAACGTGTTGCAGTAACAATTGAGCTAAGTTTTCAGGTAAAGCATAAGGGCGAATGCTATAGCCCTTATCCATAATGTCGTTTGTGATTGATTCAAAAAGCGATGTTGTATCGCCAGAATGAATGGTATGAAGTAAGGTCAACAGCAACCTGTCTTAGGTATTAAAACTAACATGGGTAGATAATTTAAGAGAATGTAATAGCCCATAATATCACTATAAAGCCTTTAGTCATTATCATTATTTTCTTTGTATTGTTATAAATGAAGATTGAGTGTTTTTAAATTATGGTGTGACAACTTTTTCATTATACTTTTCTTTTTAATTGCCAACTTATCACAAAGTATGTCGACCTATTAATTAAGGCTTCAAGGCTTTTCAATATAGCCGCATAATCACGTTTATGTAATTGAATAAACATTACTTTTGAGCCAATCCCCACTTATTGGTTAACTGCTCTGTAAAAATATTCATCAGGGCAGTTACTTCATTAGTTCTTACGTAATTAGGTCTTATTACCAAGGCGATAGAGCGGTGCGGGCTAGGTTCATTTAAATGAATTGCTCTAAGTTCAGACTCGTTGTGTATCAATTGATCTAAAGCCATATGTGGTACCAATGTTGTACCGAGCTTACCTGCAACCATTTGAATTAATGTATGTAGAGTAGCTGAGTCAAAGTCTGATTTTTGTGTTTGATTTTGCAAGCTACAAGCGGCGAGCGCATGTTCTTTTAAGCAATGTCCGTCTTTTAATAGCATCAGTTTTTCGATTTCTAATTCTTCGCTGGTAATCTCTTGGAGCTTACTTGGGCATTCATCTTTGTGGCATATCCAGTAAAAATCTTCTTTCCAAAAATTAAAACTCATTAGCCCTTCAATAGGAAAAGGTAGAGCGAGTATAGCCGCATCGATGTCGCCTGTTCGTACCATATCTACTAAGGTGTGAGACTGTTCTTCAATAATTCTTAATTTAAAATCTGGGTGTTGCTTTCTAACTTCTGGTAGTACTTTAGGTAAAAGGTAAGGGCCAATAGTAGGAATAACCCCAATACTCATGGGGTTAGAAAAAGGTTGTTTATTGGTTTGCGATATTTGTAAAAGTTCATCTAACTCAAGCTTTACTTTTTTGGCTTTAGTAAGAATCAGCTGCCCATTATGAGTAACAAGCACTTGTTTGTTATTACGCTCAAATATAGTAACCCCCAGTTGCTTTTCAAGCTCGGTTATTGCCGTACTAAGGGCTGATTGCGAAACGTTGCAAGCTTCAGCCGCTTTTTTGAAATGTAAGGTTTTTTCAATCGCCAAGGCATAATATAGTTGTTTGAATGAAATCATAATTTGATGCTAGTTGATGTTAGTTTTAACGGAACGTAATCGATACTTTAATCAATTTTATCTAATAATGGCAGTGGTTTATGGGGAGTGAATAGGATGACAAATACAAAACATCAATTGTAAATTAAAACAAGTCTATAATTTAAAAGGAAAAAACTCCATTCATTCAAAAAACAGAACATTATCTTCCAGTTAATCA
The DNA here is from genome assembly GCF_002000085.1 of Pseudocolwellia agarivorans. Taxonomy (GTDB): domain Bacteria; phylum Pseudomonadota; class Gammaproteobacteria; order Enterobacterales; family Alteromonadaceae; genus Pseudocolwellia; species Pseudocolwellia agarivorans. The sequence goes on along the minus strand of NZ_MUZU01000003.1, from coordinate 253,112 downwards.
AATATCCAAAACATACTCTCGTATTTACACTTTATTCAGAAAATTACTTCTACAACAAATTAACACAAAGTGATGAAATACGAGGGATTAACCATGTTAAAAAAAGCACTTCCAATAACGGCGGCAATTTCAGTTGCTGTTTCTTCTATGGCTTTCACGTCAACAGCTTTTGCTGAAAGTGAAGCTAAAACCAATCAATTTTGGTGGCCAGAACAGTTAAATCTTAGCCCGTTACGTCAACACGGCGCTGAATCTAATCCTTATGGTGATGAATTTAATTACCCTAAAGAATTTGCAAAAATAGATATAGCGATGTTGAAAAAAGATATTCAAACCACTTTAGTTGATTCTAAAGCTTGGTGGCCTGCTGATTGGGGACATTACGGACCATTAATGATCCGCATGGCTTGGCATAGCTCAGGTGTTTACCGCGTACACGACGGACGTGGCGGAGCATCGGGCGGACAACAACGATTTGATCCGCTAAACAGCTGGCCAGACAATGTAAACCTAGACAAAGCACGTAGATTACTTTGGCCTGTAAAACAAAAATACGGTCGTCAAATTTCGTGGGCAGATTTAATGGTGCTTTCGGGTAACGTTGCACTTGAATCTATGGGCTTTAAAACTTTCGGTTTTGCTGGCGGTAGAGCCGATGATTGGGAACCTGATTTAGTATATTGGGGACCTGAGAAAAAAATGCTGACCGACAAACGAAGAGATAAAAACGGTAAACTTAAAAAGCCATTAGGTGCAATGGAAATGGGGTTGATTTATGTTAACCCAGTAGGTCCGCATGGTGTACCTGATCCATTATTAGCAGCAAAAGATATTAGAACATCGTTCGGGCGTATGGCAATGAATGATGAAGAAATTGTTGCTTTAATTGCCGGTGGTCATACGCTAGGTAAAGCTCATGGAGCTAAAAAATCTGAATGTTTAGATGTTGAGCCAGGTGCCGCGCCAATTGAAGAACAAGGCTTAGGCTGGAAAAATAAATGTGGTACAGGTGTTGGCGCTGATGCTTCAGGCAGTGGTTTAGAAGGTGCTTGGACGGTTACACCAACAAAGTGGTCGTCTAACTTTTTAGATAACTTAATGAACTTTAACTGGGTACAAACTAACAGCCCTGCTGGCGCGATTCAATGGAAGCCTGACAATCCAGCAGCAGCTAACTTAGTGCCTGATGCGCATATTCCGGGCAAACGTCATGCCCCTATGATGTTTACAACCGATATTGCGTTAAAAGAAGATCCAGAGTTCCGTAAAATTGTTGAACGTTTCAGAGAAGACACACGTGAGTTTGATAAAGCCTTTGCTAAAGCATGGTTTAAGTTAACGCATCGTGACATGGGACCTCGTGCAAGATATGTGGGTTCAGACATACCAAGCGAAGTACTTTCATGGCAAGACCCTATTCCAGAAATTACGTATAAGCTAGTGACTGATAAAGATATCACTAGGCTTAAAACTACAATTCTTGATTCTGGTTTAACAACGTCTGAATTAGTAAGAACGGCATGGGCAGCAGCCTCTAGCCATCGAGTGACTGACATGCGTGGTGGTGCTAACGGTGCGCGTATTAAACTTGAACCGCAAGTAAATTGGGAAGTAAATAATCCTAAAGAACTAAACAGAGTATTAGCTAAACTTGAATCGATTCAACAACAGTTCAATAAAAAATCGTCTCGTACACAAATATCGTTAGCAGACATTATTGTACTAGGTGGCGCAGCCGCAGTAGAAAGCGCAGCAAAACAAGCAGGGTATAAAGTTGAAGTACCATTTAAAGCAGGCCGTGCCGATGCAACGCAAGCCAATACAGAAGTTAAGTCGTTTAATTACTTAAAGCCAGATGCTGACGGATTCCGTAACTACTACAGCGACGAAAGCTATATGTCGCCAACAGAAATGTTAGTAGATAAAGCAAGTTTACTTGGTTTAAATGTTCCTGAAATGACGGTACTTGTTGGTGGTATGCGTGCGTTAAACGCTAACTTTGATGGTTCATCTTTAGGTATATTTACAGACAAACCGGGCGTTTTAACTAACGACTTCTTTGTTAACTTATTAGATATGTCGAATAAATGGGTTAAGGCTAAATCTAACAATGGTATTTATGAAGGACGTGACCGTGCTTCAGGAGAGTTAAAATGGAAGGCAACACCTGTTGATCTTATTTTTGGCTCAAGTTCTGAATTAAGAGCCATTGCTGAAGTATATGCTTCTGCCGATGCCGATAAAAAGTTTGTAAACGACTTTGTAAGTGCTTGGGATAAAGTGATGAAGTTAGATCGCTTTGACCTGAAATAGAGCTGAAAGGTTAATACCATGATATAAAATAAAAAGAGTTAGTGCCGATACTTATGTGCTAACTCTTTTTTTTATTACAGAAAATTAATTACATTAAAAACAGTATATTAAAACTGTACATTAAAAATTATGAATAAAAAAACGCTGTTACTTTATCTCTTTCTTATTTTACTTACCTTAAGTAAAAGTTACGCAAATAACACGATTAACCCAGTATCCTTATCGTTTTTCGCACCACTTCCAAAGGTTATGCAAGGTAGCGAAACGGACACGACACAACAAATAAACTTAGGTAAAAAGCTGTACTTTGAAGCAGCGCTTTCAGTAAACCAAACCCAGTCATGTAATAGCTGTCATAACCTTATTAATAACGCTTCAGGAGTCGATAACCTGATCGTGCCGATAGGTGCTTTAGGTAAATTTGGCACACGCAATTCCCCTTCTACATGGAATGCGGGTATGCAGGTTGCTCAGTTTTGGGATGGACGAGCTAAAACACTAGAACAACAAGTTAAATTTCCCTTATTTAATCCCAAAGAAATGGCTATGCCTTCTGAAAAAGAAGTATCTAGCCGTTTGAGCAACAAAGGATATTTAACCGAATTCAAACAAGCTTTTCCTCTAGAGACCACGCCGATAAATATCAAAAACATATCAAAAACGTTAGCGGCATTTCAGCGCACTTTAATCACTAAAGACAGATTCGATGAATATTTGCTAGGTGACAAAAAGGCGATAACCACAGAAGAAAAATCAGGATTAACCACCTTTATCGAAAAAGGTTGTGTGGCTTGTCATAACGGACCTTTATTGGGAGGGCAGTTGTTTATGAAAATGGGCATCGTTCATCCGTATCCAAATAAAATAGATAAAGGCGTAGGAGCTATCACCGATAAAGCAGGCGACAACTACTTTTTCAAAGTTCCATCGTTGCGTAATATATTAAACACAGCACCTTACTTTCACGACGGAGCAGCAACAACGGTAGAACAAGCGATTGAAGATACTGGTTGGCACCAGCTAGGCATTAAATTAAATAAAGACGAAATTAACGAAATAAAAACCTTTTTTAATACGCTAAATAATAAAGCGACTGTTATAGAGTAAGTAGGAAGATTTTTCATAAAATACACAAATGAATATAGTCTGTTGAGTATTTGTGAGACAATTGCAGCAGAAGAAACACACCAATGGTTAATTATGAAACTTTTAGTTCGTAACCTTTCTCGTTCAACCACAGAACAAGAAATTCGTATTTTATTTACTGCTCATGGTTCTGTTACAGAATGTACACTTGTTTTAGACCAAGAAACGGGTAAATCAAAAGGTTTTGCTTTTGTAGAAATGCCTAATGAAGGCGAAGCAAAAAAAGCATTATCTAGTTTGCATGAAAAAAGAATTGCTAGTAACAGAATTCGAGTAAAAGTCGCTCAGTAATCTTTAAAGTTATTGTGTAACGTTAAAGCCAGCTGCCATTAAGGTATATGCTGGCTTTTTTGTATTTATACTCGTCTAAATGGTCAATTACATCGTTATTTATTTAATCATCAGGATAATTAATTATTAAAATAAATGCCTCAACTACAGGAAGTAGGTGCTTAGGTTCAGCCTGGAACGATGAGCTTGTGAATCTGGCCATTTATTCTTTGTATAAAATAGGTTAATTTATTTTTAGTTTTAATGAGTTTTTAAATATTTGTTTTTAATCAATGGCTTACGTTTTTGGTTGAAAAATTAAGTTACATTTGTTTTTAAGTTTATTGTATTTTTTAAGTGATAATTAACGGCTATAATTATTTAATAAAACAAAAATAATGATAAGAATAATTAAAATGGATTTTCATAAAAATTTATGGACGGTTGTTTGTTTTACAATCGCTTTTTCCTTCCCTGCTTTAGCTATTAACGTTTTTAAAGCAGACGATTACTTTTCTACACAACAATACGAACTTGCTAAAAAAGAATACTCAAAAGCTGCTGGCGTAGGTAGTCCTCATGCTTATTACCAATTAGGTACTATGTATTACAAAGGCTTAGGCACTAAAGCCGATAAGCTACAGGCGATGATTTGGTTTGCTTTAGCGGCTGAATATCAATTTAACGATGCTGAAAAAATTGTAAAAGATATGTTGAAGGGCTTGCCGAATGAGGACCAAGCTTATTTCAATGAACTTGTTTTAGTGTTCAGAGAAACCTTTGGGAAACAAACCACAAATCAGCAATATTTCCCCATTATTGTTACTGAAAACCTCCCTCAAAAAATCACTTTTGGTGGAGAAGGCAAACTTGAAAATAATTATCAAGATCCTGAAATGATGTTTGAAAGTTTCAGCCAAAATTTTTCTGCTAACGATGCAACACCTTTAGATTTTCAGGAAGGGTCTGATGCATTTGGACTTAATGATGGTTTAAGTACATATGATCGAGAGCCAACAGACAATCCTGCCGTGTTACTTTCTCGTCGTCCTGAGGTTGATTTCACCCGTAGACCTTATTTTTTAATTGTAGATCACGATGTAGCAACTGATGGTTCGGTACGTAATATATCGCGTGTGCAAAATATTGGTTATCCACGTAGTGGCCTTGAGTTAATTGAGCGTAGTACGCTAGCACCGCCTACTTTTGAAGGTACGCGAGTTGAGTTTTTTAATCGTAGTTATTTAGGTACCGCTACCTATAGCGGCTTTCAAATGAAGGCGGAAAATGAACGCTTGTATGACCGTATTCGTCGCTTAGCTAAAAAGCTTAGGAAAAGCACTACAACGGCAGACAAGTATCAATATGCTATGGCGTTATTGGCGTTTACTTGGTTACCACAAGAAGTAGATGAAGCTGAAAACATATTGAAAAAGTTGGCTTTAAGTGGCCATCCGAAGGCGCAATTTGAGTACGGCTTTAAGCTTTACCGTGAACAAAAAGATATTAAAGAGGCTATTCATTGGCTTTCAGAAGCCAGTAAATACGGTATGAGTAAAGCTGAATATGTTCTAGGAAGTATCTTACATAAAAGCCCTTGGGTGATTAATGATGAGAAAAAAGCTTTGTTTTGGTACGAGTCTGCGATCGAAAAAGGTCATGTAGGTGCAACGTTAAAAGCGATTGAGTTAAAACTATTAGCGGTTGATGAAACCTTGCATGATGTACCCAAAGCAATTGAGTTATTAGCAAAAATAGAAGAAACCGAAATAAAAGAAGAGAATCCTGAGTATTACTTTTTATTAGCTATATCCCATAAAAATAGAAAAAATCGTAATTTTTCCCAAGTGGTTAAATATATGAAAACAGCGATTGATGAAGCCGACAGCCGAAACTGGGATGTTACGTATTGGGAAGGATTGTTAGAAGCTTGGACAACAGGAACCGTACAAATTATTGATTAAAGCTTTTGGCAATTGATTTGTAAGCTCTCAATCTTATTTATAAATTGAGAGCTTCATGAATGAGTTTACTGACTGTTAGTAAATAATTGTCTGAATTCATTGATCAGGTTTTCGTTAATGTTATTTTTTCGGTACACCATATAAATGGGTCTTTTAATTTGTATAGGGCTTTCAATAACATAAAGTTTTTTCTTGTTAACTAAATCTGCTACAAATTCGTTAGGCAAATAGGCAAATCCGCCTTTTGATAAAATAACTTCTAATGCAATCATCGCGGTTGATGATTTAAAGCTTGGAATAATTTTGTGATGTAAAACATGCTCCTTTTGAAACGTTATTCCCCAATCTATTAAAATATAATCAGTTAGCTCTGCATCAAACTCAGGTCGAGTGCCGACTAACGACAAATCAAAATGACCAATAAGCTCATTGGTAAAACCATCGTCTTTAATAGGATCTGTCAGTAAACCAACATCCAGTGTCCGGTCATCGAGCTTGCGTTGAATGGCTTCTCTTACAGATATTTCTGTGCCAAGCATTAGGTTTTCAAATAGATCCAAAGCGTCTTTAATTCTTGAACTAAAAAAAGCATCCCAAATATTAGGTGTTGCAGCAATGTTAAAGCTGATTTTTTGTTGGTTAGCGATAGACAGCGCAACTTTAGATTGCTCCATTTGACTCACCATTAAATGTGCATGAGAAAGCAAAGTTTCGCCAGACGGTGTTAACCTAAGATTGTTTTTATCTCTTATAAGTAGTTGTGTAGCATAGAATTCTTCTAATTGTTTGATTCTTGCACTTACTGCCGCTTGCGTGATATAAAGCATTTCTGCTGCACGCCCAAAGTGTTTATTTTCTGCAACGGCAATAAAGGTTTTAAATACTCGGATATCCATCCAAATTCCTAATAATCGGTTATAACAACACTGTAAATAAATCTTATCTTATCGACAAATATTTTTTGTTTTTCAAAAGGGTAAATATTTCATAAATTCAAGTGGCAAATACTGCGTAATAGGAATTTTAATGAAAACTATACCTTGTTTACTACTTTTAAGTTTGATTAGTTTTAGCGGGTATTCAAATGACCTTGAATCGCAGTTAAGTGAGTCAACGCCTGATTTGGATACTGTGCTTAATATTTACAACTTTTGTGTAGAAAAACAGTACTCAGACCAAGATGACTTTAATATGGAAACATACTTATTAGATTGCGTTAATGTAGATTTAATAACGGCAGCTTATCAAACTTTTAATTCATATAACGGTTTAATTGAATTTATCTCATCAGATAAAGGGGAATAGTATGAATACAACAATTCGTAAAGGCACTTTATTTTTTTATGGCGATCGAACGTTTGCTCGCGGTTTTTCTCGAAGTGGTTATTTTAATAAGCGTGAGTCGCTAGAACTTGAAGAGTACGGACATACACTGCAAGGCTTAGCTAATGGTTTATTACAACCAGAAAACGAAGAAGAAGCGCAATTTGTGCGTGATCTAGAATCAGTTCATGCGAGCTCTTTATATCCTGTGGCATTATGGAAGAAATATCTTGCGGCAGTGGAAAAAAGCAAAGTTCATCACGGCTTTGCTAAAAGCAGCCCAAGAAATAACGAAAACTTTAGCATGAGTGCGTAAGTAAATTTACCCATTTAAGCTGATTCACAGCATTAAATAATAAACATCAAACAATATATAAACAGAGAGCTAAAGCTCTCTGTTTATTTCATTTATAAAAAAAATTAATTTCACAAAAGCATACCTGAAAGATCAACAGACCCTATTATAAATTTAAGGTAAACTCTCCTTTTCTTACTTTCTCTATCTTAAATTTAAGCTGATATGTCTACGTTAACTCAACCTGAAACTTATGTTGCTCAATCAAATCATAAATCTTTTTGGCAAGGTGTTATTGCCACGCTTCCGCTGTGTATTGCTGTTATTCCGTGGGGGATATTAGCCGGATCTTATGCCATTGAAGTCGGCTTAACATCGTTAGAGTCGCAAGCTATGTCGGCCATTGTTTTTGCGGGCGCTGCTCAGTTGGTTGCATTAGGTATGATAAAGGCAGGTATTGGCTTAACCAGTATTTTGCTTACCACGCTGTTAATAACCTCTCGGCATTTGCTTTATAGTATGGCGCTAAGAAAAGACATTAGCCCTTTACCGCTAAAGTGGCGTTTATCGTTAGGATTTTTATTAACAGACGAACTCTTTGCCATAGTTACAACACGAAAAACACCGAATAAACAGCATACATTTGATCGCTGGTATGCATTAGGTGGTGGGTTAAGTTTTTATGTATTTTGGAACATAGCCACGCTCATCGGTATTATTGCCGGACAAGCCATTCCTAATATGGAAGAGTGGGGGCTCGACTTTGCTATTGCCTCTACTTTTATCGCATTAATTATTCCTATGATCAAAGCTAAATCAATATTGGTTTGTGTATTGGTGTCGTTGGTAGGTTCGGTAGTATGTAGCGTGTTAAATATTGAAGCTGGCTTATTAATTTCAGCCCTTATTGGTATGGCATGCGGAACCTTATACGCTCAAATGACAGGTGAAGCATCATGATTTGGTTAACGTTAGGCTTAATGACCCTCATTATATTTATCAGTCGTTATTTGTTTTTAGAGCCCAAGCTGCCACTTAAATTAAACAAAAGCACACTACAATTTTTAAGTTATGCAGCACCGGCTGTACTTACCGCTATTATTGCTCCTTTGGTTTTTGTAAAAGAGCATGCGTTATATATAAGTATTCATAACAGTTATTTAGTAGGCGCGATTATCGCTTGCTTGTTGGCTTACTTTACGCGCAATACCTTGTTAACAGTTGTAGTAAGTATGGGGATTTTCTTTTTTATATTATAAAAAATAGCTTATACCCATTTCATTATTAGATCAGCTTAGCGCCATTAGGTACATTAAATTCAGGCATGGCTAATGCTATCGCGCCATTGCTGTCGTAAAAGCCGGTGACTAAACATTCCGACATAAAAGGCCCAATTTGTTTAGGCGGGAAATTAGTCACGGCAAGTACTTGCTTACCTAATAAGTCTTCTAAGTTATATAACACCGTAATTTGCGCGCTCGACTTTTTAATGCCGACTTCTTCACCAAAGTCTATTTTCATTTTATATGAAGGATTACGTGCTTCGGGGAATTCGGTTACTTCGATAATAGTGCCAATTCTTAAATCGACTTTTTGAAAATCATCCCAGTTTATTTGCATTTTTTCGCCTTATATTTTTAATTGAAAAGTTTGTAATCGATTGAATACTTATATTGGATATTAGCGCACCTAACAGTATTAAGCTTAACGAAATCAGTATATTTGAAGACCACATGTTAAGCCCTACAACAGCTAAAATAACAGAAGATATTAGCGGAGTACAAAAACTCAAAGACGCTAATAGTTTTTTGTTACCTTGTTTTAATGCAATATCCCATAAGTAAAAAGCACCGCCAACAGGGCCTAAACCTAATAAAATAATACTCAGCCATTGCTTACTCGTAAACTGCCAATTTAATGTGTTTAACGGATCACTCGCCTCTAATTGAAAATGTGCCACAAGAGAAAGCACAGCAACAACCAACGATAGCCAACCAATATTATCAACAGTATTAGCAGAGCCACTCTCAGACGTTGAAAAGAACCAAGAATAAGTCGACCATAACAACGCGCAACAAGCGGCCAATACATAGCCTTTTACATAGGTGGGGTTATACATAATATCAGCGTCACCCACTATAATAAAACTCACACCAATAAAACCGACTGAGCTACCTATTAATGCTTTAAATCGAGTCGCTTTAGTTGCTAAAAATAACGCTAAAAGCATTGGCCATAAATAAGCAATTAGGCTAACTTCAATGGCTGGGGCTACTTTCAGCGCAGCAAAATAACAGTAATGAAAACCGAATAATCCAGCAATACCGACTAACCATTGCTTAATAGCTAAACTGGGTTGAGCAAATAAACGCTCTTTTAAAATGAGTCGCTTAATAAACATTAATAAAGCTGAAATAGAAAAACACATCGACAACAACTGAAACGCCGGAATATCAGCGGTATTAACGCCTAACAAAGCTAAGCAGCTCCACATAACAATGGCTAAAATGCCAAAAAATGTTGCCATAACAATATGACTCAAGGTGTTTTATAAAAGATCTATTATCTGACTATTTATAAATTAAAGTGTGCAGAAAGGACGCTTTTTTTGTTTGAGAAGACGGGGTTATTAATGATTATTCTTTTTTAACCTTACCAACCTCTGTGGTTAATATTCAGTTTTTTCTACTTCCAACGACTAAACGCCTTTGGCGAATTACCAAAATAGGCTTTAAATTTTCGGCTAAAAGCAGAAGGGCTTTGATAACCCACTTGCTCTGCAATTATGGCGATAGGCGTGTCGGTATGAGTCAGTAGCGTTTTAGCTTTGTCCATTCTTTGTTGAATGATGTATTGTTGAGTGGTTACACCTATGTTGTCTTTAAATACTTTTTTAAATTGTGTAACGCTAAGAAAGGCGAGTTGCGCTAGCTGTGTATTGGTGATCTCTGTTGTTAGATGTTGGCTAATGTAACTGAGCACTTTGTTTAGACGTTTATCTATGTTATTCGATAGCGGTTGTTGCGCTAAAAGCTGATAAAAAAACTGGAAAGTAAATGCTTCAATTTCTTGGTTAATATGATGATTTAATTGCGTTTCAATAAATTGTATAAAGGCGAGCAGCGGGGCGTTAATTGATACTTTCTCGTTAGGCGAATCTGTAATGTTTTCAGGCAGAATGTGCGTATCTACCACAATAAATCGAGCATTTTCGTGCGCTTTAAATTGATGAGTTTCACCCGACTTTATAATAACGCAATCACCCATACTTACTAAGCCAGAAAATTCACCTACGCTAATATCAATAGAGCCGTGCAAGGGCAACACAAGTTGATGATAACTGTGTGCATGGCTCTGAATATTATTGGTGTAAGAACGTATTGAAATACGGCTAATTTGATTCATTTAGCGGTTCATCAATATGACTGCTTAGGTATATTTTGTTTTCTCTTTCGTTATTCATCCATAAACCTATTAGTTAAAGAATATTTTTAGGTACAACTCTACGTAACTTTACTTTTATTCGTTTTAGTAAACCAACCTCGTCATCTGGGTTCCAATCTAATGTAGTTTGCCATGCGTTTTGTGGTTCCATTTCTTCAAGCATACCTTTCTTTACGTCTTTTGTTACCGCTTTTGAAGGGATGATAGTAATACTTTCGGTATTTAAATTAGCGCTACGTGGGTCTAAATTAAAAGTACCAATAACGGTTATGTTATCGTCTATCACCATAGATTTCGAATGTAAGCCAAAAATAGGCGGAGTGGTTAGTTGTTTATCCATAACTTCCGACATAATTTTTTGTCGGATAGCTGCATCAGGTCTAAATTCGTAAATTTTAACCCCTGTTTTAAGTAATTTTTTTCTGTCACGTTGGTAGCCGCTAAAAGCTTCTAAATTGTCGTTAGAGGCTAAGCTATTGGTGAGTATTTTTATTTCTACACCTTTATCGGTAAGTGTTTTAAATAAATTTCTACTGAGTTCTGTTGTTACTAAATAAGGGGTTTGAATGATCACTGATTTTTTCGCATTACGCACTAGCTCAATAAGTTTGTCAGTAGAAAGTCCGCTACCACCTAAAAACTTATTTTGGTTATTTTTACCTGGTATGTCTGATACGTATTCAACATTTTGTAACCAATGTACTTTGCCGTTAGCCGCTTGTTGTAAAAATGCTTCAGGAATTTTATTCATTTTTTTACGTACAGACGGAACATAGTTTTCTGGATCACAAGCGTATTGGTGAAGTGCATCGTAATTACCAAAACCAGAGTCAGCTTCATCAGTATAGTCAAACTCACTTTTAACTAGCTCAGTTACAGGTACGCTTAATGGATCATTCCAAAACTCTTCAAAAGAGTTTTCAATTGTGCTGACTGATCCGCCAAGTAGTAATACGTCACGATCTCTAAAATTATATTTGTGGTCGTAGCCAAAGTATTCGTCAGCCACATTACGTCCACCCGTTATCGATATTTTTCCGTCAACGGTAAAGGTTTTGTTATGCATACGTTGATTAAAGCCGTGAAAACTCGTGGTGAGGTTGGCGATTTTTTGCAGAATATTTTTGCCTATATTTGCTAAAGGGTTATATATTTTTATTGATAAATTTTTATGCGCGTCGAGTTTTAATAGTTCATCACCTTCCGCGTCCACCATTAAGTCGTCTACTAACAAACGAACTTTTACACCTCTGTCAGCCGCTTGTATTAAGTAGTCAGCAGCAATTAATCCAATATTGTCTGCTGAAAAAATAAAATACTGAATATCAATTGTTTTTTCAGCTTTATGGGTTAACCAACCACGAGACAATAGCGATTCAATGCCTTCTTCAAGTACATATACACCCGTGCTATTTTCCATTTTTTGTGAAAAAGGAGCTAAATGTTCAGATAAAGGTTTTGAGTCAGGTTGATTCAGCGCAGCGCAAGATTCGGTACTTATTGTATTCGTGTTATTTTGTGTGTTTATTTTTAGTGCGCTAGGCTGTGCAAAGGAGCAGGCGGTAATCAATAAAGTAAAGCTTAACGTGGCGGCTTTTATGATGTGGCGTGCCTGTTTTTTTAATGATGATTTTTTTGAGCGTTTATTTATCATAAATGTTGGTGATCCATCAGGGAAACATACGGTGAATTTTAATAGCCTATTTTTGTGTTTGTTACTTTTATTAAGTGTGAGAATAACACCGCTTTAGATAATGTTAAGCGGTGTAAGTGAATAATAATGTAATGCAATGCAAGTGTTATGGCTACCAATCAATTTTTTTACCATTTTCATCAAGAAACTTACCGCTATTTTCCATTGATAACATTTCTATTGTTTGAGTTAAGGTGTTAACCGCTTCAGTAATGGTAGCTGGTGCTTCTGGTCCGCCCATATCGGTTTTTACCCAACCCGGACTTATCGCATTAACAATAATTTTTTTATCAGCAAGTTTAAAAGCTAATCGTCTTGAAAGAATATTAACTGCGGCTTTACTCATGCAATAGCTGTCAAAACCTTCAAGTGGACTTAAGTTATTTTTGATAGACGCTAAACCAGAAGATAATTGAATAACCTTTGAATGCTGGTTGAGCTGAGGCGATAACGCTTGTGTTAGTAAGGCTGGTGCTACACTGTTCACTTGAAAGTTAGTGGTTAAAGCGGCTTGTGACCATTCACCAAATACTTCATGTTCGGCCACGCCCGCATTATTAATTAGTAAATCAATACCGTTACACAAGTTGTTGATGCTTTTAGCCGTATTATTAATGCTTGATTCATCGAGTAAGTTTACTGTTAGGTTATGAAAGCATTCATCTATGTTGCGATTTAATGTTGATTGATCAATAGCACTACGTGATAACGCAATAACCTGCCAACCATTTGATAAATAATAATTTAAAAAACCTAAGCCTATGCCGCGATTTGCTCCTGTAATAACAACCGTTTTCATATGATCCCCTTGCAATAGTATTTTTTAAAATAGTAGACAGTTAACAATAGTAAACAATATACAGGTAACCTCCTAGTACAATTATTGTCAGGAAATAAGAAGTTAAGCGTTAATTAGGAGAAATGAATACTTTTGGTAGAAAACTCGGTCTTTTGTGCATAAGCTTGAATTTATATCTATTTTAGAATTTGTTGTTAGCGAACTTTATGAATAAAACCAATGAAAATATTTCCGATTTACGATTAGCGTCGCTACTACCAGATACCTTATTAGGTAATGTATTAAGGCCTATTTCACCTTTGTTAGATAAGATATTAGGTATTGATAAGCTGCATCAGCTTTATGTAAAAGGTGATTTATGGGGATTAGAAAAACAAGAATTCTCAGAGCGACTACTAAATCAATTAGGCGTTCAAATTGTCGGTGGTGCTGGCGTTATATCTAAAATTCCTAAAGAAGGACGCTGTATTGTTGTATGTAATCATCCTTACGGCATGGTAGAAGGCGTTATTATTGCTAAAATACTGACCGCCTATCGCGCAGACACTAAAATAATGGCGAATTTAGGTTTACGCGTTTTTAAAGAAATTGAAGATTATTTTATTTTTGCTAACCCGTTAAAACCTAAAGCGCCTATAAACACTTCTGCGATAAAACAATGTTTTAAACATGTTGATAATGAAGGTTTGTTGGTGGTGTTTCCGGCAGGAAGAGTCTCGTTTTTTCAGCCTGAAAAACAACGTATAACTGACGCAGAATGGAACCGAATTGCCATTCAAATTGCCGTTAGAAAGAAAGCACCAATTTTGCCTGTGTTTATTTCAGGTACTAACAGCAAACTGTTTCATAAAATGGGGCAAATTTATTACCGTTTTCGTTTGCTCATGTTAGCCCGAGAAATGGTAAAACTACAGCAACATCAAATTAATTTAGTGGCAAATAACCTGATTAAGCCTGAACAGCTTAACGCATTTAGTGGTATTAAAAGTATGAACGAATTTGTAAGATTACAATGTTATTTAAATGACGAAACCTATTTAACACCTTGGGTAGAAGACGATGAAGTAACAGAATTTAAAGATATTATTCCCATGTCAGACCAAGGATTAATGACAAAAGAGCTCGCTGAATTACCTGAAGAACAGCAATTAGTTAAGTTTAAATCGTTTACTGTGTATTACGGTTATCAGCATCAAATACCTACCTGTGTGCAAGAAATTACACGTTTGAGAGAAATAACCTTTCGAGAACTCAATGAGGGTAGCGGCGAAGCGTGCGATACCGATCACTTTGACGCAACTTACATGCACTTATTTATATTCGATCATCAAAATGAAGAAATTATTGGCGCTTACCGTATAGGCCAAACCGACTTACTTCAAAAAGACGCTGATGTGTCTAAGCTGTATTTATCGCAAATGTTTAACTTTAAACCTGAGTTTATTAATCAAAATCAACCATGTTTAGAAATGGGGCGTTCATTTATTGTTGCAGAGCATCAAAACAGTTTTCATGGCTTGTTATTGCTTTGGAAGGGCATAGGCGCTTATGTGTGTAAAAATCCTAAATACAGAACTTTATACGGCACAGTATCGCTAAGTAAATTGTATGATCCAAGATCAGTGGCTTTAATTGATGAAGTTGTGGTGACCAAACGTGAAGGTGTTGAAGCTAAGGCTCCATTTAAAGGAAGCTTACACCCTGAAGCACAAGACTTTTTACGTGAAAATACCGTGAATTTAGAACAGTTATCAGCATTAGTTGAAGGCATAGAAGCTGACGGGAAAGACATTCCCGTATTACTAAAACAATATTATAAATTGGGTGCTAACTTCCATTGTACGGGGATAGATATTAATTTTAATCATACACCGGGATTATTGTTAAGTGTTGATTTACCTAACGCACCAGACAAATTGTTGAAGTTGTATTTGGGTAAAGATAGAGAAGCTTATTTAAGTTATATACCCGTTACCATTCAAGATGCGGGTTTCAGTGGGAACTAAAAACAATTTAGGCACAGATTTTACGTTCCAAACAAAATCTAAGTACATACATCCATGTAGGAACCTGACTAAAGTTAATAACGAAGCATAAATTGTTTTTAGACCCATCGAAGAAGCGCTTGAGCAAAATCACTTCTTCGTTAATGCTTTTTATAAGGGAACGACCATTATTACAAAGCATTGCCTTGAATTGATATCGCTCAAGTGCTCTGAAATAGCCTCTTGATTGGTAACGGGTATAAGCCAGAGTAAATATACATTTAAGTAGGTATGTAAAGATAAATTTTTACATACCTACTTGAAGCGATTTAAAATTGTGATGAGTTATTTATCACTATTGAGTTACAGCGTTTTTCTCACGTAAATAGGTGGCTGTAGCTGGCGCAATACCAAATGCGGTGTTGGCGGTAGTGGTTTGTGCGAAGGTTATTTGAGTGATCATTGCGTAATGATGAACAGCATGGCTACCTGCAAAAATAAGCTCTCTCGCCACCGATGTTTGTACTACTTGCACTTCTTTATTGCTGGTGCTTACTTCTGTTGATAAAGGAATAGTGCGGTTTAAATCGCTACTCGTTAAACTTTTCATCCAAGCGGCTATTTCATCAAGTTTGTTAATAGCTAATTGCGGATTTTCTTCCACTTTACTACCACGTAAGCGTAAATCGTAGTCGATAAGATCAGTTTCCATTCCCGTAATAACGGATTGGTAATGATCAATAATATGACGAATATGAGAGCCTGCTGAACTGATAAAGTTTGGAGAAATAATTTCTACGTAATCTTCTTGTGTAACACTGTTCAGATATAAGCGTCCTTGCTCAAGAATTTCTAATTGGCTAGTAAGCATGTGTATGATTATTCCTCGTTATTTATGTAATATTTTTATGTTATCTGCTTTGGAGGACTTATCTCCAAAGCTCTGTGAATAAGACCGTCTATCTTAAATAAATATTCGTTATTTTTTAAAATAGTTTATTTTCTTGTATTTTAAGTCACTAACATGAAAATAAAGTGACAAGCTTTTATTTGAATATACACGCTGTATTAATCCTAGTATTTATAAGGCTTGAGCGATAACAATAATAAATAAAATTACACTTATTCCCTGCCAAAACATTACCGGATCTCGTTCCATTAAAGGAGGTTTAGTTTTAGCTAAATAGGTTTTATTAGGGTGACGAATATCGTGAATAAATTCTGATAATTCGGTGTACCGTTTTAATGGGTTAATGTGCAACGCTCTTTTCAAAGTATAGTCTAACCATAGAGGAAGTTCTGAGTCTTTAGTGATCAAGCTACGATAAGTCAGTCTTTCTTGAGCCGATAGACTATTTGCTTGTGCAATGGCATTTCCGTAGGGGAACTCACCTGAGAGCATTTGATAGGTGATGGCTGCTAGTGAGTATATGTCGGATTGTTGCGTGCCTAGCTGCCCTAAAAAGTACTCGGGAGCTGAATATCGAATGGTGCCACGCATTACGTCTTCAGTGTTTGCATCCGTCACTCCAGCGATAAACGTTGAACCAAAATCAATGATTTTTACCGTATTGCTGCTATCAATCATGATGTTGTTAGGACGTAAATCTTGATGGATCATTTCTTGACGATGAAAAGCCTGTAGCCCTTTAGCCACTTGTTCAATAATGTCGCGAACTTGTTCTAACTTTGGCTTAGGGTTGTCTATCATCCACTGGTTTAGCGAAATACCTTCAATGTATTCTGTTACTAAATACAGATAGTTACGCTTACGTTTGGATTCAATCGCTTTAGCTACATTGGGATTATTTACCCGTTTAGCTATCCATTCTTCCAACATGAATCGTTCTAAATATTTTGTGTCGTTTCGTAGTTCGGTTGAAGGGGTTTTGATAACAACCGTTTCGTTGGTGTCTTTATCGCGTGCTAAAAATACGTGGCTGCGGCTACTAATGTATATTTCGCGCAGTATTTCATAACCATCAAACTCCATTCGTGGCGTTAATCTTGGCGGTAACGGCAGCATGGTAAGTTGATGAACTTCATCTAGTTGGTATTGAGGAACATTTTCAACGCGTGCGATTTGTATGCTTAGATTGTCGTCACTACCTAATTCAAGTGCTTTCAATACAATGTTATTAGCTGCGTCATCTAAAGATTTAGAATAGTTAATTGCTTCAACAATTGCGGGACCTTTAATAAATTCATATACACCATCGGTGGCGATAATAAATATATCGCCTTTTTCGATGGTTTGAGATTGATAGTCTATTTCTAAGGTTTGGTCTATACCCAAAGCACGTGTTAAATAAGTAACATCAGCTGAAACTATACGACGGTGATCTTCAGTTAGTTGTTCTAAATTATCACCCGATAAACGATAAATACGGGTATCGCCTGAGTGGAATAGGTGCGCAGTATTTGATTTAAAAACCAAGGCGCTAAACGTACAAATATAGCCTTTGTCTTTGTCAAATCGATAAGGGCTATTGCGGGTTTGTGCATAAAGCCACGAGTTGACCGACTTAATCACTTTTTGCACTGAGCTTTTAACCGACCAAGAATCAGATGTGCAATAATAATCGGTTAAAAAGCTACCCACGGCACTTTCGCTGGCTATTTGACTTACTTTACTTGAGCTGATGCCATCAGCCATGGCAAGGACAATACCTTTAGTACTGAGTATGGGTTCTTTAGGTGTAATACTACCTAAGAAATCTTGATTAACGGCTTTTACACCTTTATCGGTTGCGCCACCAATACTGACACTCAGTGATTTGCTCATGTATTATTCCTAAAGAAGATAGCTTAGTTTACCAGAGTCGCTTTGTTGTAAAAGATAAATAAAAAAAGGCTTCATAACGCTAATTACGAAGCCTAACATTGTATATTTTAACAATCTAAAATGTTATTCGTTTACGAAATTTTACGCTCAGGCGACGTTCTAACATGCGTTAAATAAAGGGGTAAACCTACCAACAACAAGCCACCCGCTAAATTACCTAAAACTGTAGGAATTTCATTCCACAGTAAGTAATCGTAAACGGTAAAGTCACCACCCATGATCATAGAAAACGGAAATAAAAACATATTCACAATAGAATGCTCAAACCCCATGAAGAAGAACAACATAACCGGCATCCACATAGCCGCCATTTTAGCCCCAGCAGAAGTTGAAATCATCGCACCCACCACGCCCATAGACACCATCCAGTTACACAACATACCGCGAATAAAAATAGTCAACCAACCACCAATACCGTGCTCTTGATAGCCTAAAGTTCTCGACTCACCAATTGAAGCGACTTTAGCGGCAATAGCACCACCATCAGCCGAATAACCGTAAGTTAAAATAAACGACATAAAGAAAGCGGTGGTCATTGCGCCGGCAAAGTTACCGACAAACACCAAGCCCCAATTGCGCATAACACCGCCAAAGGTAACGCCAGGTCGTTTATCAAATAAGGCTAAAGGCACTAACGTAAATACCCCGGTGAGTAAATCAAACTTCATTAGGTACAACATAATAAAGCCAACAGGGAATAAACAAGCGCCTAAAATAGGGCTGCCAGTTTTAGTTGCTACGGTAATCGCAAAAATAGCGGCTAAGCCAAGAATAGCGCCAGCCATAAAGGCACGAATAATAGTATCTTTAGTCGACATGTAAACTTTTTGTTCACCGGCATCGACCATTTTGGTTACGAATTCACTGGGTTCAATATAAGCCATGATTTCTCACTTTAATTATTAATATGTTGGAAGGTTGTAGTGAGTAATAGAGCAATTCTAATACCAAATAATTAACTACTTGTTTTTATTTGGAAATTTTATTTTATGATAAATATAATGAAGGATGGGTGCATTAAAATAGGCGGAGGGATATCAATGTTGCACTAAAGCGGAACATAAAATAAATGCTTTTATCTTTTTATGACAGATAGATAAAAGCATTTATTATTTGTTGTTAACGGTTTACTGAAATTTTTGAACATAGCGTTAAGTTTTTATTTAATGCATTTAAAATGTTGTGTCTTGTTAACGTACCGATCAATTGTTTATCTTCAATAACTAAATATAAGCTTGATGTCTCTTTCAATAATTTAATGGCAATGTCTGCTATACCGTCGTCAGGATCAATCGCTACAAAATTCGTATGTTGAATATCACCAACTGATACTGGATTATCGCAATGATAGCTGCTCATTAGCATGGCTTTATGACAATCATAATCAGAGATAAACCCTGTTACTTCATTTGCCTCATTAACCACAGTTAAACCGGCTAATTTCTTATTTATTAATAATTCTACCGCAACCACTAAAGGCGTATTACCTTTGATTGTTAGTGGATGCTCTAACATAAATTCTCTTACCGTTACTTCAGCCATAATATGTACCTCGTTTGTTTTAGTACGTTTATCATATGACTTACTGTATTATAGTTAAAATAGATTGATTTTATTTATGTGATAGGTTTTAGCTATTTACAAATAAAGTAACTAAAGTAGAAGGTACTATGATTAAAATTCGTGATTTAGAATACCTAGATGCTATTGATATACATAGGCATTTTGGCCGTGCAGCAGAAGCATGCTTTGTTAGCCAACCCACGTTAAGTGGTCAAATTATGAAGTTAGAGGAGCAGCTTGGACTTGTTTTAGTTGAACGCCAAACCCGAAAAGTAATGTTAACACCCGCAGGTGAGCGTTTAGTGGCAGAAGCACGCAATGTATTAAGAGCAGCACAAAGTTTTGAAGCTTCAGCGAAAGCTTTGTTAGATCCCTTTTCAGGCGATTTACATATTGGGTTAATACCTACTTTAGCGCCGTATTTATTGCCTCATATAATGAAAGATTTAAATGAAAAACTACCGAAAATAAACTTTTATTTACATGAAGATAAAACCAAAAATCTTTTAAAATCGCTAGACGAGGGCAAGCTCGATTTACTTATTTTACCTTGGCTAGATGAGATGGATAAGTTTGATAGATACGACTTATTTGAAGAACCTTTAGTTTTAGCTACTTCAAATGAACATCCATTGTCGGCTAAAAAAACGGTAAACTTAGACCAATTAACTAATTACGAAATACTCACACTAGAAGACGGGCACTGCTTACGCGACCAAGCATTAGGTTTTTGTTTTACTGCTGGCGCTAAAGAAGACCATCGTTTTCAAGCTACCAGCTTAGAAACCTTACGTTATATGGTTTCAAGCAATATGGGTATTACCTTATTGCCGCAGCTAGCAACACTTAATCAAACGGCTACCAATACCATTAACTATATTCCGTTTACTGATCCAAAGCCTAATCGACAAATATCTCTTATGTTGAGAACAGGCTATTCAAGAATGGAATGTATTCGAGCTGTTGTGAGTTGCGTTAAAGGCTCAATGAAAGGGGTTATTTGATCTATACTCGTTACCACTTAAGCACTTCTCTATGGGGCTAAAACCTACACCTTGAATGATAACGGGTATATAAATCATACTGCTGGGACGATGCTTAGAGCACTTATTAGATACGCTTTTAAAACAAGTAATATACTGTTATATTTAAAAGTACAAATTTAAATATAAAAACAACTGTCACATATGAAACTTTATAAACTATGCTTTTTGAGTATTATTTCAGTAACTGCTTTTAATTTAACTGGATGTAACGAAGAGCAACCTCATCAGCCTACGAATATACAAAAATCAGAACCTCAAAAGATAAACACCAAAAAAGCAGATGCTTATCAAGAAGATTGGGATTCGTTAAGCCAAGTTAATCATAAACCTGACTGGTTTCAAGATGCAAAATTAGGTATTTATACGCACTGGGGGCCAACTTCTACTGCTAATATTGGTATGAAATGGGCTTCTGGCTGGTATGGCTTAGATATGTACATGGATGAAATGTATGACTGGAAAACTGGTGAAGTAAAGTTATACGGGGAAGATAAACAACCTAAATCGTCTTATGCTTATCAGCATCATGTTGAAGCGCACGGAAATCCTACTGAATTTGGATATAAAGATATTATAAAGCAGTTTAATCCAAATAAATTTGATGCTGAAGAGTGGGCTGATTTATTTAAATTATCGGGTGCTAAATTTGCAGGGCCTGTTGCTGTTCATCACGACAATTTTGCTATGTGGGACAGTGAAGTTACACGCTGGAATGCTAAAGATTTTACCGGGAAAGATATAACAGGTGAACTTAAAATAGCATTAGAAAAACGTGATTTAAAATTTTTAACATCGTTTCACCATGCTTTTACGTGGGTATATTATGCGAATGCTTATAAATTTGATGCTACCGCAGAAAATGCAGATTTATATACCGATCAACATGAATTAACTGACTTTACACCCAATAAGAACTTTCATGAACGTTGGTTTGCTATGCTGAAAGAAGTGATCGACAAATATCAGCCAGATGTTATTTGGTTTGATTGGTGGGTTGAGGTGCTGAATGAAGAATACCGTAAAAAGTTTGTCGCCTATTATTACAACAAAGGCAAAGAGTGGGGTAAAGAAGTCGTTATTAATTATAAAAACAACTCATTTCCAGAAAGCGTAGGAGTTTTAGATTATGAACGTGGTCGTCCGAATAAATTAAAAGATGAATTTTGGATGACAGATACCTCTCCAGGAGCTTGGTTTTATTACGAAAATGCTAAATTTGTAAACCCTAATGAAATTGTAGATATCTTAATTGATATTGTTGCTAAAAACGGTTTAATGTTATTAAACGTTCCACCTAATCCAGATGGATCAATACCTCCTGAAATGAAAAGTATGCTGGCCAAATTAGGTGGGTGGCTTGAAATTAATGGTGAAGGTATTTATGAAACTCGCCCGTGGGCTGTTTTTGGTGAAGGACCTACACGTATTAATCGCGGAGGTCATAAAATTGAAAAACAAAAAATTGAATACACGAATAAAGATATTCGTTTTACCAAAAAAGGTAATAATACAATTTTTGCTTTTGTTATGGCCGCTCCAACACAAGATATTGTAATACAAACATTTAATATTAATTTATCTGTACTTGAGGGAAAAATTAAAAGCATTGAAATGCTGGGTAGCACTGAAAGAGTGGATTGGCAGTTAAACGGACAAGGCTTAGTTATTACTCAGCCTAAAACAGTACCAAGTGAGTTTGCTATTGGCTATAAGATATCGTTATATCATGAGGAAGAAATTGGTATAGGGGGAGAAGATCCGGGAACAAATGGTGGCTAATTATTATAATTGTACATAGAGATTAGTATAGAAGGTAGTTGGTATGAATATATTTAAGCTATGAGTTTAGAATTGTTTATATCAACTACAAAAATTAATATTTTATTACTTATTCGTTATTTTCATTCCTCAAATTCTTGAACAATCGTTCAAGAATTAATGTTACTATCCTCACTCATTTATTTTATTCAATAATATTTACCCTGAGGTTTTATGAAATTACGTTTTTTATCAGTACTATTAACCATTTTATCTATACTGAGTAGTCATGTATTAGCTAATAATAACAATACATTAGAGGTTCACTTAGTTAAACCTAAAGTGATTATTTTTGATGTTAATGAAACACTATTAGATCTTGAAAATATGAAAGCATCAGTTGGTAAGGCGCTGAATGGCCGTGAAGAGCTATTACCTCTATGGTTTTCAACTATGTTACATCACTCTTTGGTGGTTTCTGCTACTGGAGATTATCAAACATTTGGTAATATCGGAGTTGCTTCATTGCAAATGGTTGCTGAAATTAATGATATTGCTATAACTCAAGAACAAGCTAAAAATGCTATTTTAACGCCACTACGTTCATTGCCTGCGCATCATGATGTAGCACAAGGCTTAGCAAAATTAAAAGCGCAAGGTTACAAGTTGGTTACTCTAACGAACTCGTCGTTAAAAGGGGTTAAGCTACAGCTTAAAAATGCCAATTTAAGTCAGTATTTTTCTGAAAATTTAAGTATCGAATCTGTTGGTGTATTTAAGCCACATTTAACTACTTACCAATGGGCAGTTAAACATTTAGGAATTAATACTAATGAAGCATTAATGGTGGCTGCACATGGTTGGGACATTGCAGGTGCTGAAAAGGCGGGCTTGCAAACGGCTTTTGTACGTCGCCAAGGTAAAGTGTTATTTCCACTTGCTGAAAAACCTGACTATAACGTGCTTGATATAAACGAACTGGCCAGTATTGCTAGTAAGCTGAAGTAAAACAATTTGCAATAGCATCAATTCTATTTTGTTCACTGAGCTAAAACTAATTCAATAATTATCCATTATGCTAAAAAGTGGTTATTCAAAAATGGAATGTATTAGAGTTGTTGTTAGTTGCGTTAAAAGGTCGATGAAAGGGGGTATTTGAACAATATTACTGACACTTAATGTCTGTGAAATTATAGGTAGTTCGAAAGTAAACCACCTTAATGATTGATGTTAAGTGATACAATTGTCTTAAACGTTCAATGCTTTGGAAAAATAACAATGAAAGTAGTTACAGCAGAGTTAAAAAATATTCTTTTAATTACCTTAGGGTCTGCTTTGCTTGCTTTTGGGGTTACCGCCTTTTTGCTACCGGCTAAGGTTGCGACTGGCGGTACTCCGGGTTTGTCGATAATTATTTATTATATTACTGATATTCCTGTTTCATTAGCTATGTTAATCGTTAATATTCCACTCATAATGGCAGGGATGAAGTTTATTTCATCTGCCTTTGCTGTTAGAACAGTTTTTTCAGTTTCAATGACATCGCTATTTATTGGCGTGTATCCAAGTTTATTTGTATTTCCATCAATTTCAGAGATGTTACTTTCAACTCTTTATGGGGGGATTTGTATCGGTGTTGGCGTCGCTTTAATTATAAAAGGTCAGGCTTCTGCAGGCGGTACGACAATAATAGCGAGAATAATTGCTAACTACTCATCTATTAAACCTGCCCAAGCCATTCTTGTATTAGATACGTTAATTATTATTGCTATTGCTATCATCTATCAAAATATGGAATTAGCGTTATGGAGCTTAATAAGTATTTATGTTACAGCAAAAATTATTGATAAAATGCTCAGTGGTGGTGCTTCTGAAAAAGTGGTTCATATTGTTTCAGATAATGCTCAATTTTTGGGAAGTAAAATATCTGCAGAGCTAGGGAGAACAGGTACAATATTATCAGGCCAAAACTTAACAATGGAGAGCTCTAAAGAAATACTCTTTGTTATGGTAGGCTCTAGAGAAATTGAAAAGCTAAAAACTATTATTAACCAACACGATAAACAAGCATTAGTTATTGTGATGGAAGCGTCTGAAATAATGGGAACAAGTATGATCAATTAAAACAAATGGAGGAGTATATTTATATCAAGCTTTGTTAATTAACTCAGGATAAGCCAAGTTACTCAACAAGCTATTTTTATGCCTAACTTCGTTGAATTTATTACTAATAGTCCGCTATTAGATGGAAAGATTCGCCTGTTATACACAAAAATATCAATGTTGAAAGGCTAATATAGCTTAGGAAAACAACTGTATAGATTAAATTGTTGATATGTAAGGCTTATAATTAATTTGCAATTAAAATATTTGTTACTATATACTCGTGGCTTCACAGAAGGACCTATTTTTAAGGATAATATTCTCAGATGCTCGTATTAAATCAGCGTCATTCTCGATTGTTTTTAGTTCTTTGTTTTATTCCTGTCGTTATATTTGCCGTTGTACATTTCATAGAAGGGAATTTTCTTTTAGCATTTTCATTAGTTACTACTGCAATTGTTTTTGCTATTAACTTTAAAAGCATCAAAGATAATAAAATCAGTAATAAAAATCTCTCCAGTATTATCATTTCGATGTGGTGCTGCTTAGCATTATCTAGTTATTATATTGGTCTTCATGGTATTTTTTATACATTTCCGTCAATTGTAGGGCTTTTCTTTTTAGTTTCTATTCGGTTAGCGTTATTAATTTCAATACCCTCTATATTTATTTTTTTGGCGCTGACTATTTTGCATGGCGAGCAACTTGATACCTTAAAACTTGCCTCGTCTTTTATATTAACTATTATTTTTACAGCTTATTCTGCTTATTTTTCAAGGCATCAAAAAGATGCACGAGATCAAGAGTCCAAAAAAGATCCGCTAACAGGTGTAGCTAATCGGCATGGGTATAATGAGTGGCTAGATGAATGTCATGTAAATACCAACATTACGTCTATTACGTCTATTACTTTAGATATTGATAATTTTCGTATAATTAATGATACCTTTGGGTTTGATACAGGAGATAAGTTGATTCAGCAACTTGCAGGAAAGTTACTGAACATTATAGAAAAAGAAGAAATAATTCAAAGCGCGAAATCACAATATATAGCAAGGCTTTCTGGTGATGAATTTATCATTGGTTTAACCAACCTACCTGAAGAACTAGACATAATTCCACTTGTTGACGAGCTAAAATTAGCCGTTAGCCAGTTGTCTATTATGTTAGAGAACCCAACTAAAATTTTTGCTTCTGTTGCTGTTGTACGAACAAACCGTTTAAATGGAAAGTTTACGAATATTATAGATAACTTAGATATGACCATGAGACATGCTAAGCAGCTTGGTAAAAATAACGTACAAATATTTGAGGAGTCTTTGGGTCAACAGTTTGTAGAGCAAAAACATATAGCGAAGGAATTAGTTAAAGCGCTTAAAAACAACCAGTTTCATATGGTTTTTATGCCTATTTTTTGCAGTGCTAAAAAAGTTGCTGGAGCTGAATTGCTCCTTAGGTGTGATAGAGAAGAGCTTTCTGAATACGGTCCTGATACATTTATTCCTGTAGCAGAGTCTTATGGTTTAATCGAAGAAATAGATTTTTGGGTGCTTAATGAATCATTTAACATAATTACCAAAATCGACGTATTAAAGTCATCAAACATTGATTTTTTTTCGATCAATATTTCAGCCAATCAACTCCGTAATAAAGAGTTTGTACCCCGAATAAAACAATTGGTTGATCGATATAGAATTGACCCATACAAAATAGAGTTGGAAATTACTGAAACGAGCCTAGTTGAGACTGATTTACAAGTAATTGAAATATTAGTAGCGCTAAGAAGAATAGGCTTTAGGCTATCTTTAGATGACTTTGGTACGGGGTTTACCTCGTTTAATCAACTTAAAAAATATCCCTTAAATTGTTTGAAAATAGATAGAAGCTTTGTGAGTGGAGATATGGACAATTTATCTCCGCTTAGAGGAATGTCTGATGTTATTTTATCGATTGCTAAGCTTCATAATTTTGATGTAATAGCCGAAGGTGTTGAGACGGAACAACAATACATTGAATTGAAGAATAACGGCTGTTTGTACTTTCAAGGATATTGGTTTTCTAAACCGCTAACCGAACAAGATTTTGTGCATTTTCTCGTACATACCCATGACTAATAAAATAGTTATACCGTTACTTCAATTAAAATAACGGTATGGCTATTGAATTACTTAGCTTAACTGAGCGAACTTAATTAAGCCGCTTGAGTTTCTTTCTCGGTCACTATTTTTTCAGCTGCATTTGGTGTTCTAATTAAGTAATCAAAAGCACCTAGTGCTGCTGTTGCGCCACTGCCCATTGCAATAATGATTTGCTTGTAAGGTGTGTGAGTTACATCACCTGCCGCATAAACACCTGCAACGCTTGTTTCGCCATGGCTGTTAGTCATAATTTCACCACGTGGTGTTAAGTCTACCGTACCTTCTAAAAACTGCGAGTTAGGCACTAAACCAATTTGTACAAATATACCCGCTAACTCAACGCTTTTGGTTTCATTGGTTTGGCGGTCTAAGTAGTTAAGACCTGTTACATGATTGCCGTTACCTAATACTTCGGTGGTTTGTGCATTCATAATAATTTCCACGTTGCCTAATGATCGGGCTTTGTTTTGTAAAACCGCATCAGCTCGCAAACTTGAATCAAATTCTAAAACCGTTACATGGCTTACAATACCCGCTAAATCGATTGCGGCTTCTATGCCTGAATTACCACCACCAATGACCGCGACTGACTTACCTTTAAATAATGGGCCATCACAATGTGGGCAGTAGGCTACGCCTTTACCTTTGTATTCTTGCTCGCCCGGTACGTTCATTTCTCTCCATCTTGCTCCTGTGGCAATAATGGCTGAGCGAGTTTGAAGAATGGCGTCGTTTTCAAGTTGAACTTGGATCAGCCCACCCACTACATCACTTTCAATGATCTTTTTAACGCGTTGACCATTCATAATGTCTACGTCGTATTCTTTAACGTGTTCTTCTAAGCTGGCAACCAGTTTTGGACCTTCGGTTGCTTTAACCGAGATAAAGTTTTCAATGGCCATGGTGTCTTGTAGTTGTCCGCCAAAACGGTCGGCTACTACACCTGTTTTTATCCCTTTACGTGCGCTGTAAATAGCTGAAGATGCACCCGCTGGACCGCCACCTATCACTAATACATCAAAAGCTTCTTTTTTATTAATGGCGTCTGCTTGGCGCGAACCTGCATTTACATCTACTTTGTTGAGTATTTCTATCACAGACATTCTGCCTTGAGCAAACGGTTGTCCGTTTAGGTAAACTGCGGGAACTGATAAAATATCTTTACTGTAAACTTCTTGTGAGAATACCGAGCCATCTACCATTACATTGGTAATTTGTGGATTGATTGCTGACATCATATTGAGTGCCTGAACAACATCAGGGCAATTTTGACAGCTTAACGATACGTAGGTTTCAAAGGCATATTCGCCTTCTAAATTACGCACCTGTTCTATAATTTCTTCACTTAATTTTATTGGGTGTCCGCCACTGTGTAACAAGGCTAATACCAGTGAGGTAAATTCATGTCCCATTGGGATCCCAGCAAAACGTATTTCAGTGTTGTTGGTTACGGATCTTACTAGCATTGATGGAGCGCGTTCGTTGCTACCATCGAGTTCTACTAGTTGGATAAGGGGTGACATGGTTGCAATTTCTTGCACTAATTCGTTTAATTCTTTTGATTTTGCGCCGTCATCTAAAAACACTGCTAATTCAACTGTCGACGTTAAATTTTGTAGGTAGTTCTGTAATTGGGCTTTTAAGTTTGTATCTAACATGTTGAAAATCCTTAGCGAATGTTGCTATGTAAAGTAAAGATTCAAACCTTGTTTTACGCACAGTAAACAACATTAAAACAAGGTTTGTAATGATTGGAAAAAAGAGTAATTAAATTTTTCCAACTAAATCTAAAGAAGGTGCTAATGTTTCTAAACCTGGCTCCCAAGCTGCAGGACAAACTTCACCGTCGTGCGCTGCAACATATTGTGCTGCTTGAATTTTACGAACTAATTCTTTAGCAGAGCGGCCTATACCTAAGTCATGAACTTCAGCAATTTTAATTTCGCCTTCTGGGTTGATTACAAATGTCCCGCGAAGTGCTAAACCGTCTTCTTCAATCATTACACCGAAGTTACGTGTAATTTTTCCTGTTGGGTCACCAATCATTGGGTATTGAATTTTGCCAATAGTGTCTGAGCTGTCGTGCCATGCTTTATGTGTAAAGTGTGTATCAGTTGATACTGAGTAAACTTCAACACCCATTTCTTGAAGTTGTGCGTAATGGTCTGCCATGTCGCCTAATTCTGTAGGACATACAAAGGTGAAGTCAGCAGGGTAGAAAAATACTACAGACCATTTGTCTGCTAAGTCAGCTTCAGTTACTTCAATGAAGTCACCCTTGCTATAAGCTGTTGCTTTAAATGGAAGTAATTTTGAGTTGATAATTGATTGAGTCATGTTGCTCTCCAAAGTTAATGTAAGTTTGAACGTTTTGTTCAGTGCTTTTGTTTAAGTTGGGATAAGTATATGGAACGACACTCGATAGGTATAATTGAATAAATCTATTTTATTGATAGGTTTTAACTATTATTGGGGCAATGAAATTATTAATCATGAATAGATCATCACCCAACTAAAATAGATGGTATTGAGTTGAGTGTTTGAGTCGTAGAATAAACCTCATAATATTAAGTTACTTAGCGGAAACGCTTTATTTTATAGGCTGAGGGTAAATGCATATATTGTAAATTTGTATTTCAAATAAACATATGACCTTTATGTAGGTATGCTGTTGTGCTAAGGTTTAATCAGTTAAATACTTTATAGTGATGAGAAAAAAGAAGAAAAATCTATGAGAAAATTAAATTTAAAAAAGTTTACTTTATGCTTTAGTACCTTATGTTTAACGGGCGCTATGACTGGCTGTCAAACAACTGAAGCAGAAACCGTGGTTTCTGAAGCGACGCAATCAAGTGTAGTAATGCCTGCTAGTGATCAAACTAACCAAGGTGGTTGGGTATTAAATCAAGATGTTAGTGATGAGTTTGAAGGAACAAAGTTAGACGAAGATAAATGGTTTATTGAAGGTCAACACGGCGATTACTATATTTGGAAAGGTCGTGCGCCATCACAGTTTGTTCCTGAAAACGTTATTGTTGAAGATGGTAAGTTAAAATTACGCACCAAATGGGAACCGGATTACGATTTTATTAAAGAGTCTTACGCTGATGGTGGTATGGGGTCTGCACCTTACGGTAAGTTAAAAGACGGTACGCCAATGCCTGTTACCACAGCAGGTGTTTTAACTAAGAAGCGCTTTTTACACGGTTATATGGAAGTAAAGTCTAAAGTGGGCAATGCTGCTATTACTGGCGCTTTTTGGGCAATAGGTTACGAACAAGAGCTTGATATTTACGAGCAAATGGGTAATCCAAAAAATAAAAAAGGCAATATCAGAGAAATGAATTCTCTAGCTACCGCACATGACTGGAGTCCACCAGCTCAAAGACCTACCAATGTATTTCAACATGTTGAACCCTTGCCGTTTAGAACAGCTGATGAGTTTCATGTTTATGGTGCTGAGTGGGGCGTAGATTTTCTTAAATTATTTATTGATGGACGTTTAGTGCATCATTTTACTCAAGATGATGTAGGTACAGATTGGGTTTTAAATAATCCAATGGAAATCTGGTTAGATTCAGAAATATTCCATTGGTTAGGCTATCCACATAAAGAAGAGTTGCCGGTAGATTTTGAAATTGAATATTTACGTGTTTGGCAAAAACCGATTGATAACTTGCTAGCTCCGGCATTTTTTGGTTTTGAAGGGCCTATTTTATTTGAAGAAAACCCTCGTCCTTTAACTATGGTACCAGAGGATTCAGATAATAACGATTATCAGAAGTTTTGGGATTTTGATGAAAACTCTGCGAAGTACTTAAGCATTATTGAAGGTGATTATGCAACAGGTGTTAATAGCCTAGAGTTAAGACAAATTGATAAAAACGAAACAGTTGAAGTTGATAAAATTCGTGCGGTTACACCAGAAGGTGCAATTAAGTTACCTGCCGGTGATTATATTTTATCGATGAAAGTATGGGCTGATAAAGGCCGTGTTGCTAAAAATGTTTACATTAATTTTGAAGGGCAAGACATAGAAGTGACCTTTGACGAAATAGATAAATTAGAAAGACGTCAATGGATCACACTTGAGAAAAAAGTAACTTTTACCAAAGACTCTGGCGCTAAAGATAAGTTAAGCATTGAGATTCATAAAGCGGACTTACCTAAAAAACGCATGGGTACAAGACTACGTATTGACGACATTGAAATGAAAGCGGTTAAGTAATATCTTGTTCAACAAGGCATAGCTAAACAATATGTAGTGAACTATGAACAGCTAAAATGAGTTATTAATACTTACTTTAAGTAAAACCTGAATATATGAAAGTATATTCGGGTTTTTTATTATCAAATCGTGACTAATGCGTATTTTAAACCGTGTTATTGTTTCTTAAATCGGAGAAGTAACGGTAAAATCAATTTAATATAAAGTATAAATAACGGGGTAGTTGTGGATAGAATAACGTCGGCTAAAGTGTTTATAACGATTGTTGAACAAGGCAGTATGACATCAGCCGCAACAGCATTAGATATGTCGCGCTCTATGGTGACTCGCTATTTAAAAGAGATGGAAGATTGGGCTGGCGCAAGGCTATTTCATCGCTCTACTCGTAGTATTACGTTAACTTCGGCAGGTGAACAAATCTTAGCCCAGTGTCAGCAAGTGCTAGCAATTGCCGATAATATTGAAAATATAGCCCTTTCTAAAGACAAAGAAATAACCGGAGTATTGCGCGTAAGTGCTTCTCAGTTTTTAGCTGAAGAAGTGTTAGCGGTGATGGTGCAAAAATTTTTAGTTCTTTATCCTAAAGTGGTTTTAGATTTACACGTGAGCAATCAAACCATTAATTTGATTGAAGACAGAATCGATTTAGCTATTCGTATTAGTAACGATTTAGATCCTAACCTAATTGCCCGTAAGTTGGGGCAATGCCATTCTAAATTGTGTGCAACGCCTGAGTATATAAAGCAAAATCTCCCTATTAAAACACTAGAAGATATAAGTAAACACAATTGTTTAACATATTCATACTTTGGTAATGCACACTGGAAGTTACTGGTAAACGGTCAAGTTGAAAGTGTCCCTGTGCAGGGGAATTTTTATGCGAACGAATCAAGCGTGTTGTTACAAGCTGTATTGGTAAATGCAGGTATTGCCATGCTACCTTTATCTTCAGTATCGAAACATATAGCAAAAGGTGAGTTAGTCGAAATATTACCTAAATACGACTGTGTTGCTTTAGACATACACGGTGTTTATCGTTCGCGTGAACATATGCCTATGTTATTAAGAAAGTTTATTGATTTTCTGGTTGATGAGTTTAAATTACTTGCGATTTAACTGTGGTTTAGTGTTTGTGAGCTGAGTTAAACAGGCGAACGAGTTGATCGCCTGTAGTTAATTGGTATAAGTTCGAAACAAGCGGTTTTATTTTAAATCAGTGTATAAGGTAGTAAGCCATTTTTCTTCGGTGATGAAATTCCAATCTAAACTTTTATACTTTTCACCAATGCCTTGTTTTATCACTTGTTCTAAGCTGAGTTTGTTTGCAACCGCTTTTTCTACACGGCTAATACTAAATTCAAGCATGGCTATTAAGTCTTTTAAACCATTCATATCTGTTAAATTACCATGACCTGGAATAATTTTAGTTGTACTAGGAAAGGTACTCAAAATACTTTTTGCATTGGCCAAGTAACCTTTAACCGAACCACCATTGTTTAAATCTATAAATGGGAATCGACCTTGAAAAAATAAGTCACCCATATGTAATACATTCGCTTTTTTAAAATACACGACTGTGTCGCCATCGGTATGTCCGCTAGGGTAGTGAGATAACTCAATTGTTTCGTCACTTAAGTGAATGGTAATACCGTTTTCATAAGTAACAACTGGGAGAGCGGCATGGTCATGATCGCTTTTACTCGATAAACGCTTTCTGACATTATGATGAGCAAATATAGGCGCATGATGTGAGAAGTAGCTATTACTGCCAGTATGATCGCCATGAAAATGTGTATTAACAATATACTTTAAAGGTTTATCAACAATGCTCTGCATAGCTGATTCAATTTTATCCGCTAAAGGTTTAAATTGATCATCAACCAAAAGCAAACCGTCTGGGGTTGCTAATACACCAATATTTCCACCGGCGCCTTCTAGCATGTATACATCGCCTGCCACAGACTGAGTTTTAATCGTTACTGTATCCATTTCGTTAGCTTGTATTGTATAGCTATATGCAGTGGTGAAAAGTAAGGTGATACCTAAAACAAATGATTTCATGTTATACCTGTGGATTATGCTTTTTATGAAGGTGATATAGTAAACGACTAAAAGCTTTTATCAATACTGTTATTTAGTATACGACTTACAATATAAGCTTATAGGTTAAATTGTAATTTAATGTAATTAGCGTATTTTACCCAGACTATACGCGATATAATTTGTTTACGAAATCAACAGCAGATTTGTTTTGATGCAGATTAAGATAACCGTCTGATAAAACATGATGTCTAATCTAAAGCTTGCGGATGAACTCTGAATTAATCTCTCCTGATGCTCCCATAAAACCACCGAAGATTACTCGCGAACCCATAGTTGATCATTACCAAAATGTTTTTGCTTACGAGTTATTTGTTACCTACTCTAATACTAAAATGCAGTCGCTACCGGTGTTATTAAATTCAAAACATCGTGAGTATATTAATAAGTTATTTATTGATGAAATTGAAAAGATCCCTGAGCATATTTTAATTTTTACTCGTTTACCTGTGTGTACATTTACAACAGAACATAATGTTGCAAAGAGAATAGTAGAAGAGATTGAGTTTATAAATAACTTTGGGTCTTTTGGTGATTCAATCGTTCGCCTAAAAATACCCGCTGTTCAGCTTGGTAAAGGTTGTCACGTAAATGATCTACTTCATGATTTAACCTTTGTTAAATTTAAAGCCGAAATCCCCACCATTAGAACGCTATTAAAAATAAAAAAAGTAAAGCATCAGTATCCAGAAAGTAAGATTATTATTTCTCATATTGATAGTGAAAATACTTTGGAACAGTTAAAGGAAGAGGGCTGTGATTATTTTCAAGGCAAGCAGGTATCACGTCAATTGTTTAAAAAGACGAAAGATGAAAACCAATCTAATATGGTAGACCTCGCATTAATTATAACGGTGTTAGATAAACAAATACCCTTCTTATTATTGTTCGAAAAATGTATACAAGATAAAGGTTTAATTAAGCCATTTTATTACTTTTTAAATGTATTTTTTAAAAAGAAGAAAGTTGAATTTACAAGCTATAAACAAATGGTAACTCTTCTTGGTGAAAGCGTGCTAAGAAAGGTTATTTTGATCACCTTGATGCAAGAATTAAGTCGTGAGAATAGTAAGCCTTTATCTGTTATAAGCTTAACCCGAGCTCACTTTATATCGGCTATGCTTAAATCAAAAGGCGTAAAGTATAGAGGTAGTGGCTACTTAGTTGGCCTGCTTTCTTTGTTAGATTGTATGTTAGACGAAGATATAGAATCTATTGTTTTTCAACTGCATTTACCTTCAGATGTTATGCGAGCTTTACTCGATCATCACGGTGTTTTAGGCAATTTATTGTTAATTTGTAAAATGATGGAAAATCATAAGTGGTTTGATGTGAATAAGCTTTGTAAAGAATACGACTGGAGTGTTGATAACGTTATAAAAAAGTACGCGTATTCCTTAGATTTTGCTACTCATATCTTTATGTCTAAATCTAGGGCCTAATACTGTTCAGTATTAGGCCTAACTTATTTGATAAAACACTTTAAAATAAAAATAGACTTATAGCGTAATAATGTTAACAATGTAAATAAGTTGTTATCAGTTTTATAGGTTTTAACTAACTGAAAAGTAAAATAAAGTTAGGTTTTAAAATGGCATTAAAAGAAACCAAAAAGTAAACCATTATTTTGTAAAAAAATATTTTGTTTTTGTGTGTTTTTTGTTCTTTTGTAGGTGGAAAAATGGCATAAAATATACAGTATACGCAACATTTGCATCAGACGAGTCTTTTTTAAATGATCCAATAATTAAATATGGTGTAATTAATCAACATATTCATTTTAATTATTAGCTGATAATGGAAGATCCACTGAATTTTACTTGCTGCTTAGATACTCAGTATATTGCTAGACATCGAATTGTTGATAATAAAAAAAATGTGTTCGCTTATGAACTTCTGTACAGAAACTCTGAAAACAACTTTTTCCCTTCATATATAAACGATAGCGTTGCGACAAGCCGCTTACTTTTTAATTCTTTATTAGTACAAGAGATAGAGCGTATATCTAACGGTGCGTTGATTTTTATTAATACGTCTAATTATTACTCTTTAAATTATATAGCAGCCACCTTGAACATTGATAATCTTGTTGTTGAAATTGTTGAGCGTACTCAAAATATTGTGGAAGTTCATCGAGCGATTAAAGATTTAAAAAAGAAGCATGTTAAATTTGCTTTAGACGATTACGATGGTACAGAAAAATGGGATGGTATTTTAGGCGATGTCGACTTTATTAAATTAGAGGTTGAAGAGCCTCTTATTCGTACGCTTTTTAAGATTAAAAAGTTGAAATACAAATATCCCAATAAAAAAATTATTGTCGAGAGAATTGAAAATGAGAACACCTTTCGCCAACTGAAAAATGCGGGATGTGATTATTTTCAAGGATTCTTTTTTGAAAAGCCTGAAATGTTGAAATTAAACAACATTGTTCCCTCTCAAAACATCATGATTGAACTGAGTAACTTAGCAAATAATAAACGGCTTAACTTTCCTCTTATTTATCAAAAAATAGCAAAAGATGTCGGTTTAACCACGCGATTATTGAGGATCGCAAATAATTTATTAAAAGATAAAAATATTAGTTTTAGCTCAATAAGTCAGGCTATTACTTACATAGGGGAAGATGCGATTAAGCAATTCCTTATGCTTATGGTGATGACCAACCCCGTAGAAAAAAACATCTCGAAACTCTCTATTATTAGTTTAGCTAGAGCGCAATTTATTATTGAAATGCTTAATGAAGAGCATGGTGAATATACCGATATTGGTTACTTAGTGGGGTTGATTTCATTACTGGATGTTATGTTAGAAACCGATTTTGAAACGTTACTTTTTGAATTTAATTTATCATCAGACTGCGCACGATCATTGTTATATCACCAAGGTGTAGTGGGGAACTTATTATTGATTTGTAAGATGATAGAAAAAAACAAATGGTTTGATGTTAGCAGTCTCTCTCGAGAGTATTGCTGGAACATGGACAAAATAATTAAAACGTTTGACAAAGCATCAAAATTTTCGAATGAGGCGTTAAAAATTACAGTTTAAATAGAATTTTAAATGATCAGGAGCTTTAAATTTAAGGGATGATACCAGGTATGGTTAGATGATTATTACATTTGAAAACAACTCAATTGAAAGTTATCAAGAGATGTTGCAGCAACTTAACGTACAAACACTCGAAGTATTACAACTGTCTAATGGACTCTATAAAGGTAAAACGTCTTGTTTTCTTTTACCGAATATACGTTTATCGATCCAAAGTAAAAACGAATGTACTATTTTACATAAAGGGAAATTTTCCGATGACGAATTTGTAATACCGTTACGTATTGAAGGGCCATTGCACATTATTAATGGAGTATGTGTGCATATCAACGCACTTAATATTATTGGTCCTGGTGAGTATGTTTACACGCGATCTTATTGTGCACGTACAATTGCAACAATTGGCGTATCAAAAAATCATTTAATCAGCTACCTAGGTGAAGAGAAGGTAAGTCAATTACTTGATGGGCTGACGTTGATCCGCGATGGCAAAATAGAATTTTGTAAAATGAAAAGAATAAAAATAGAGCTGTATCGTTACATCATTCAAATTTTTCATCAAAGAGAAGTGTTTAGCCAACAATCGTTAATTGACATTGAAGAACAATTATCTGTAATGATATGTCAATTATTAGAAATAAATTCAAACAAACTTATCCCACAGCCCTGTTTTAACCATCGATTGGTTATTGTGCAAAGGGCTATTAATTATATCGATTCAGAGCCTAATGTTAATATTCCTATTCCGCGTATACTGGATTTTTCTCATTGTAGCTTACGCAGTTTAGAATACGCCTTTAACTCAATTATTGGCATTTCGCCGCAGCGATATTTAAAAATTCGCCGAATGCATTTGATCCGTAGAGAATTAATACATAGGCAACAATGTACGATTAAAGAGGTGGTTTCTAAATATGGAATTGTGAATATTGGGCGATTTTCTCATGATTTTTATACGCTGTTTGGACAATATCCTAAGGAAATTTAGCATAAAAAACCGAACACTAAGTAAAGAAAGGTAGTGTTCGGTGCCAACGATTAGGCAATTCATGGAAATCTCAAAAATTGCAGTATTAATTCTCCGGGAGTATTACATGGCTGATAGCGTAATTAACGGCATCGCAGTCTTCTCCGCCTGAATCGATAAAGTATTGTTTTGGTGCACCTAAGTCATGAAACACAGGCGCTAACTTAGGTGTATTCGCGTTTAAGCCTGCCTCAATTGGTGTGAGTTCTAACTGTAAATTAAGTGTTTTAAATAACTCATCAATGGTCATGTAATGATTAATATCTGTAAGAAATGTTTCGTTATCAAGATCGTAGACTGTGTCTATTGTGTTGTTACTTACTGTTATTTTTACATTAGGCGTAGGGGCAAAGCTGGGGCAATCACTGAAGTTCATATTAAATTCAAACTGATAATCTGGGGCTTTTTTGGCTTTCCATATAGCGTACTTATCACGTAATTGGTTGATTAAACCATACTTTCTTACGTCTGAAATTACTTTAAATTCACACTGTTTATCTAGTTGAGCGTCTGGTAAGTCAGATAGTTGCGAAAAACCTAAAGACTCTGCTGTGTGTAGGTCTTTTGCGTGTATGGTAAATATATTAATTGAACCAGTTTCTGAACCGCATGATTCAGTGTAATTCATTCCATCGTGCCCCTTCTGAGAACAATGAATTTCAATATTTTTGTCAACCAATAGTTCACCATGAGTTGCTAGTGAAATCTGTCCGGTATCTTGGCAGGCAATGGCTTTATCGTCTTGATATACACGCACATGTCGTTCATCTTTTAAATCAATAATATCGTTATCGCATGCGCTTAAACATAAGAAAATTATCCCTAATGTTATTGCAGAATGGTGTTTCATTGTGTTGCCCTCATCAGTAATCAACAATAAAGAAAGTGAGTTAATTATAGTGAGGGAGAGAATAGATTCTGTTGTTAATTGATAATGAATGTAATCAATTGTAATGAAGGTAAATCAGGGGTTGTTAATATTGAAAAATTTTATCCCAATGTTGATCTAATACAATTTTTGACGAGTTTACATCAATAGCTTGATAAACGTTTTCTTGTGATAAAACTAAGCCTAACTTTTCTAATTTACCTAAAGCATCATCCACTTCAAAATCTAAAGTACATTGATATTTATTTTTAAACCAAGCTTCTATTTCGTGATCTAACGCTTGTTCTGTTAGCCCATTTGGATGCTTTAATAAAAAGGTGTAAGCGATAAGGGCTTCTTTAAAGTCTTCTTCTTCGGCTTCGTTCACTAAGGTATGAAATACACCAGCGTTATTATCTAAATTTTTGTAATACAAGTTATCAGCAAGGGCCTTCATAAATTTAATTTTTCGATTCTTAAATTTACTCCATTCTTTAAAAATAAAACTACCAAATACACCCATGCCTAAAGCTAGCGCGATAAGTTGTTTTTGGTTAATTTCTACCGACTCATCACTCATACCTATCCAAAAAGCGAAGAGTGTTGCCAGTAAAATGAGTGACGCACCTAATTTAGTAATTAATACTACAGCACCGCCAACAATAGCTGAAGCGCCAATAATCACTTTATCGATAGGGCGCATACGTATTTCACTATTAGGAAATAGCATTTCTAAATCAGCTTTAGGTACATTTTGAAATAACTTGATCACCGTTGCACCCGCTTCAAAACCTATGGGTAATTGTTTATTGATAAAGTGTTCTTTGCCTTTAAATTTTATATAAACAGCAACTCGGTCGTAATTGGTGAAAGTGAGTGACTTTTTCTTTAGCCCAAAAAATTGGCGTAGCACTTCAGTTTTTTGAGATTCGCCACGGCGATAAAACACAATTTCGTCAAAGTCGTCGAAAGCAACTTCAAGCCTCACTTTAAATAACGACTCTTCATTTAACGCCGCTTGAATATCAGCTTCTGTTATTTTTTCAAAATTCGCGGCGTTTAATACTTTTTCAAAATTTTCGGCAAAGCTTTGTTGATGCTCCGCAATTTGACTGTCAGATAAAGTAATAAGCTGGCGCGTATCTGCATTGGGATCGAATGGTGTATATGAACGTTTAAGGTTTTCAAGTAAGTCGTGGTATTGGAAATGCAGCAAGCTAGATAATATTTGGCATACCTGTGTGAATGAATCAACATCATAAGAAGTACTTTCAGTGATTTCACGCGTACATAAAGTAATAACATCTTGCTTAGTAAAAGGAATAAATCGTTCTGCAGTCATAAGGTTTAAGTATTGTTTTTTACTATAGTACGGAGTTTAGCCAAACTTTTAAATGTGTTTTTACGTGATAGAGGGAAATTTAACGTTTAGTTTTTATGGGCTTTATATGAGTAAAGTATTATAAGGAAAATTGTATTTAATGGCTCAGCACTATAGAATTGCGCGCCATGAGGCAAAGGAATGAACTCTTTCGTTATAATTTTCATATTCTTTTGCATATTGTTATTTGATAAAAGGATATTTTAATGAGTTTTCAGCCTGCCAAAGGTCTTCTTTTAAGTTGTTTAGCACTTAGTTTATACGGTTGTGGCGGCGGTGGTGAAGATACCCCATCAACACCGCCCACTCCACCTACACCTCAAAATGTAGCCCCTGTTATTGCTGAAGTTTCTGCATCTTCGGTTAATGAAAGAGGTACTTATAGTTTAGAACTTGAAGCGAGCGATAGCGATGGTTCTATAAGCTCTTATGTTTGGTCACAAACAGCAGGAACGCCTGTTGTAGAACTAGTAAGCGATAGTAAAACCCTTTTTTTTAATGCCCCGTCATTAACGGCAGAAGAAACCTTATCTTTTGAAGTAACCGTAACGGATGATGATGGCGCTACCGCTAAAAAATCAGTAGATATATTAGTTAATACTTACGACGCTATAGATACAATGACGTTTGTAGATAGTGGCTTACAATCTTGCCTTGTAGCAGATGCTAAAAACGATGTTGCTATTACTAGTATTAATTGTGACGGAGTTAATATTACTTCGTTAGAAGATTTGAAAGGATTTGAACAATTAAAGAATGTATCAATAACAAATGCGAATCTTGTTGATATTTCTGCTGTATCAGAATTAACGTCTTTAGAGGTTTTAAATTTATCGAATAATGGAATTGTAGATATAAGTACTGTTTATGGTCTTAAAAACTTGAAAGAACTTAACTTGGGCTTTAATCGAATAAATAGTATTTCTTCAGAGATCAAAAATCTAAATAATCTTGAAAAATTATCGCTTGAACGAGGTAATGTATATTTGTATTTAAATATTGAAAACTTAAGTTCATTGGTTAACTTAGTTGAATTAACTCTAAACGGAATCAGGGTTACTAATACTGCATTTTTATCCGAACTAACTCAATTAACTACATTAAAAATGAGTGATGTTAGTAGTGATTTTAATTCATTGGCGTTTTTATCTAAAATGCCGTTATTAGAAAGCTTAGATATTAGTAATAATTATAATATCAATGATTTAAGCGCCTTAATAAATGTCCCTTTACTTACAACTTTAAATGTAAGCCGATTAAATGTCGATGATTTATCGCCAGTGTCGGGCTTGACTAATCTTAAGGAGCTTCATTTAACAAATATAAGTAATAGTGTTGATTTATCTATTGTTGAAAATGCGACAGCGTTAGAAGAGTTGTATCTTTCAGGTAATATACCTAAAAATTTGAATTCGTTAGCTAAGTTAACAGAGTTAAAAACACTCTCATTAGTTTCAACTGATTTATCAACGTTAAGTTTTTTAAATGAATTACAAAACTTAGAAACTTTGGACATTAGTGGAAATGGTCGCTTGTCAGATATAAGCGCATTAGCTGGCTTAACTGAATTGAAAAAACTTAATATTTCATCTAATCGTAACTTAAGTGAGTTATTACCTTTGGCGTCTTTGACTAAGGTAACATCGCTTAAAATGGCAAACCTTTATAGTAATTCATCATTAGATTTAACGCCAATTACTAAAATAACAGGTTTAACTACATTAGATATATCAAATAATCGATTTATGGATATCTCTGGATTATCTGAACTCGCTCTACTTGAAAGCTTAGACTTATCGTCAAATAATCTAGAGTCATTATTTGACTTCTCTCCATTAATTTCTCTTAAAGCATTAACATTATCAAATAATCGTTTTATAAAATCTTTAACAGGTATTGAAGGAGCAATAAACTTAGAAGAGCTTGTAATATCTAATTATAATAGTTCGATTGAAGATATTTCGGCTTTGTCATCTCTAATAGCTTTGAAATATTTAGATTTAGGTAAGATTCCTTTGCTGAAAAATTTTGATGCATTAAGTGGTTTAACCCAGTTAGAGACACTTAAAATATCAGAAAATAACAACCTAACATCATTAGCATTTCTGAGTGATTTAATGGAATTAAAAGATGTTCAATTAACTAATATGGACAAGTTGGAGTATGTTTCATACTTAGAGGGTAAACCTAAACTTACTAATATTAATTTAGATTACGGACGCTCTATAACATGCTCTGATTTAGATGCATTAGCTACAGCTTATCCAAATGCGACTATTAGAAAATATTATAATTGTGTTCAGCTGCCAATAGATTGGAATTTAATTAAAGATGAAGGTTTTACACAATGCTTAAATAATCGATTTGATGTATTTCGCGTTACTAGTATTGATTGTTCAGGTTATTCGAATGAAATTTTAGACATATCAGGTATCGAGCAGTTTATAGCGTTAACGAGCATTTCTTTTTCCAGAACTAAAATTACGGATTATGAGCCATTAAATAGTCTTACTTCATTAAATCGAATTTCTATTAACGATCAAGCGCTAACAACGATACCTGACTTTTCTTCGATGCCGAATTTAAAGGAGCTTTACTTAAGAAATAACAAATTAACAACGGCTGATTTTTCTGGTAATTATGAAAAACTAATAATCGTAGATTTGAGTAATAATGATATAACTGATATTAGCGGATTGTCATCGTTAACTAATCTTCAAATAATTGATTTGGAAAGTAATAATGTCACTGATATTAGCAGTTTTGAATTACTTTCATCATTAAAAAGCATAGACTTAGATTATAATAATGTGAGTGATTTATCACCTTTAACACGCCTGACTGATTCAAACACAAGTGCTGTTTTCGGCTTAGAGATATATTCTAACCCATTGGTAGATTGTACTGAGTTGGAATCGTTATCTGCAACATTGAGAACAAGATTAAATGGTGTTTATATACGTGAGCCAAGTCACTGTAATTAATTCTTAACTTTTTGATGTATTATTAAAACCGCTTTTATAGCGGTTTTGTTTATGTAAATATAATGTAAATTACCAGTTGTTAACATTATATTTACATTCAGTGGGTTTACAGGTAAGTTGTTTACTGAATTTTCTTTATTACTAATAGGATAATAAAAAATGAATAAATTAGTGCTAATTATACTTTCAATCTTACTTCCACCTTTAGCTGTGTTTTTAAATAACGGCGCAGGTAAGCATTTATTGATTAATATTTTACTCTGTATATTTTTCTATATACCGGGGATATTGCATGCTTTGTGGTTAGTTACACGAAAGTAGATAATCCTGTTTATAGCAGAGTTCAACTGATTTAAAAGAAGCACGTATATATGTTATTAATTTAGCAATATGTATGTGCTTTTTTGTTTTTAACTATCTTTAATAATAATTAATTTTTTGAAAGGGTAAGTAAATATATGAATAATAGTTAATAATATAGCGACAACATCAACTTACATATTTTTAATATTATAAAGCTCTATGGATTTAAATAAGCTACTCGCGAAAAAAAATACCACAGTACATCAGCAAGATGTTGATGGGCATATGCTAACGGTTAAAGAAACCGCAGAATACCGTTGGTTCGAATATGGCGGGCAAGCGGTTCAGTCGTTAATGAGTTTGCAAAATCCTGAAGAACTTGTTTTACCTATTCCTCAATCTATGTTGCTGTTTCTTTTATGGAAAAAAACGCCATTAAAAGTACTTAACTTAGGCCTAGGTGGAGCGGCTTTTGAGCGCACACTGGCAACGATTCCTAGTGTGTTACTAACATCTGTTGAAGTATCGAAACCTGTTCTTGATATTGCAAAACGGTATTTTAAATTACCGCAAAAGGTACACGCACAATGCCAAAGTGCAGAACAATTTATTGCTAATACACAAGCTAAATATGATGTTGTTTTGTGTGACATGTTTATTGAAGAAAAAAGCCCGAGCTTTTTGTTTAACGAAGCGTTTTATCAGCGCTTAAAAACGATAACGTTAGATAAAAGTGTGGTGCTATTAAACATGTATGTCGAAACCGATGAGCAGTTATTGCTGGCTCTGCACGAAATTAAAAAACATTTCCCTTACATTGCTTTAATTGATTTTGATGAGTACAAGAACGTTGTTGTTGTTTGTAGTGTAAATATTATTCCTTCTAGAGATGAGTTATCAAAGTACTTAGTTCAATTTAATAAACTTAAGTTAAGTGAGTTAAAACAGATCATTCCTAGAATTCGTTATATACCTTACAAAGCTTAACTTTCGTCGTATTAACTTTGTGGCAGATCACTAAAATTTGCCAGTAAAAACAACGCTGAGCTATTACTTACACAACACCTTAAAAATTTAGGTAAATAATTCGCTTGAGCGATCAATTTTTCTGCTTCTGGGCTGGTTGAACTAATTAAATTGATTAAATGTTTAGGTACAGCAATACGAGTAGCAAGCAACATTCTATAGCCATGGCGTTGATGGTAAATATCTTCTAGAAAAAACATGTCGTAGCAAATACCGGTTCGAGCCACTCTTTCAGGTGTCAATATGTATTCTGCTAATGCGATAGCAACAAAGGTAAATTTAGTTTTTTTATCTAATGTTGGGCTTAAAGAAATAACCGGTTTATCTGTTTCTCCTTCTAAATGTATTTCACAGAGGTTTTTTAATTTAGGTCTAATGGCAATATTTACACCTAAAGCTTCACAGAAGGCTTTAATGTCAATGTGATCTTCTCGGGTACAACTTTCTATTAATTTTTCAACAAGGGATGGAAGCATAAAGTTATAAGTACATTTATCTTGAATGGTAGGTGTATATTTAATTGATTATAACGGAAATTTTTATTTCATCTACTTATCTCAATAATAGAATGGGTATCATATTTTAAAAGTACATAAATTTATTGTTACTTGTTATATTAGTTTTTTCTAATATAATGAGTTGAACCCCATAAAATTGAAAGAGTAGACCATGTTAAAATCAATCCCTTCATTAGTTGATACCATAAAAGAAAGTGTTACCACAATAACAGCCAGTGCTGCTTTTAATGAAAGCAAAACCAATAATGGCATTGTTATCGATGTGCGAGAACCTGCTGAAATAATAGAAAGTGTTGTGCCAGACGCTGTAAATATTCCAAGAGGGGTATTAGAAATGAAAATATTGCAGCTTTATCCTGATGCAACTCAACCTATCTATATTCATTGTGCTTCAGGTGTTAGAGCTTTATTTGCCGCTGAACAGTTACAGCGCTTAGGCTATGAAAATGTAAAAGCGATTTCTTGTACCATTACTGATATTCAAAAAGCCTGTATTTAATACCTCTTCTTATTCTCTATGTTGTAAATTTTGTTGTGAGTAAAAAAACATTTGACCTTGGAGTAAAGACTAAGGTGTACAGTAGGTGTATTATCAACAAATAGTGCCCTGAGTTTATAGAAATTTGGGCTGAGACATAGGCGAGTAATTA
The DNA here is from genome assembly GCF_002000085.1 of Pseudocolwellia agarivorans. Lineage (GTDB taxonomy): Bacteria > Pseudomonadota > Gammaproteobacteria > Enterobacterales > Alteromonadaceae > Pseudocolwellia > Pseudocolwellia agarivorans. The sequence goes on along the minus strand of NZ_MUZU01000003.1, from coordinate 208,291 downwards.
TGTATCAAATAGGTGAGTTAGCAAAAAAACTGTCTGTAACAACAGATACATTAAGATATTACGAAAAGCATGGACTGCTTTCACCGTGTTCTCGATCTGATACGGGTTATCGTTTATATAACGACGGTAACTTACGTAGTTTACAATTTATTATTAGCGCGAAAAAATGTGGCTTTACGTTAAACGATATTCAAGAACTTTTGTCTATTCAGGTAGATAAAAGTAGCCATAGTTGCCATGAGGTTAAGTCGTTTACGGAACACAAACTGCAACAGGTTGAAGATAAAATAAGCGAGCTTGTTGCTATTCAGTCTTCGTTGAAAAAATTGGTTGAAGCTTGTTGTGGCGGTAACGAAAGTGCAGCACATTGCTCAATACTTTCTACCTTGGAGGATGATAATGGAATTACTCACTAATTTTGGTCAATTATTTTTAATATCAGCGCCTTGGTTGTTACTAGGTTTATTTATTGCCGGTTTAATTAATGTGTATTTACCTAAAGATTTTTTACTTAAACATTTAGGTAAAGAGGGTTTTTTAACAACAGTTAAAGCCGCTTTAATAGGGGCACCAATGCCATTGTGTTCTTGTGGCGTTATACCTGCTGCATTGGGATTAAGACGAGCCGGAGCGTCAAAAAGTGCGACTACGGCTTTTTTAGTGTCTACCCCTGAAACGGGCGTTGATTCTATATCTGTATCTTATGTGTTGTTGGGGCCTTTTATGGCGATTATTCGTCCTATTGCTGCCATATGTAGTGCTATTGTTGCGGGGGTATTAGTTGGTAGTGAGAAAATAATACCTGTAGAGCATAAAGATAGCGGTAGCGAGAAAGCTGAAAGTGTTTCATGTTGTAGTAAAAAATCGGAGCCTGTAGAAAAATCTTGTTGCAGTAAAGAGCCTGAACCTGTGGAAAAATCGTGTTGTGCTAAATCAGACATATCCGATCTCACAGCTAACAGTCATTGGAATAAGTTTAGCCAAGCGGTTGTTTATAGCAGTACGACTTTATTAGCCGATACAGCAAAGTGGTTGATGGTTGGGTTATTTTTTGCGGCCTTGGTACAAACTTATATACCTGCTGATTTCTTTCTACAGTGGGGTAGTGGCATATTAGCTATGGTAGTGGTTATTTTAGTGAGTATTCCTATGTATATTTGTGCTACTGCTTCTACACCTATTGCTGCAGGATTGTTGCTGTCGGGAGTATCACCCGGAGCTGTATTAGTATTTATGCTAGCAGGGCCGGCAACAAATATTGCTACCTTAGGCATAGTGGCGAATGAACTCGGTAGAAGAGCTGTTGTGGCTTATTTAGTTGGCGTTGTTGGTGTTGCGGTACTGTTTGGCTTATTAACCGATTATTTAGTTGAGCATTACCATATTCAAGTGGCTCCTATGTTGGGTGAACATCATGAAGTATTACCACTGTGGTTAACTTACTTAACGTCTATAATATTAGCCGTACTCTTATTACGTTTAGTGTTTGTTTATATTAGTGGCTTTAAAGCTAAAGCCGCCCATGTTCATGGTTGATTAATAACGGCTAAAGGTGGCAGTTTCCACTCTTCTAAAATACCGTCGCTAGTACTACTTAGCACGGTATTTTCTTTAAAGGCGGCACTTAAAACTGACGCACGTTTTTTAAGGTGAGTTGTTTGCCATTGTGCGATTAATCTTCCGTCAGCTATACGCCAAAGTTGCAGGGTTTGTTTAGGCGAGGCCGTAAGTAACAATGTTTTGTCTGTGGAAATTTCAGCGTCGTAAATTACCTTAAAGCGTTCGATTGAATCTAGCTCAGAGATAAGTTTACCCGTTTTTAAATTCCATATATTTTTGTCTTTAATTCCATCAATTGAAAAACCTACGCTGTTATCGGCACTGATTGCAACATGATTAACACGCGACATATGCTTAAAAGTATGAATAGTTTCGCCTGTTAATGTACTCCAAAATTTAGCCGTTTTGTCGCTTGCTCCTGTAAAAGCCACCATGCCATCGTCAGAAATACTCACCGAATTAATATCAAGTTTATGTTTTTGATAAGTTGCCATCGCTTTAGTAAATGGATTAATTACGCTCACTTTTCCGCTTCTAAAGCCTAATAAAATTACGTCTGAATTCTTTGATAACGCTATGTCGTTAATGATGTGATCTTGCAGCGACCATTCACCAATTAATGCTCCATTTTTTAATGAATATAAACGTACTGATACACGATTAGATGTTATAAAGTATTGATTATTTTTAGCAATTTTCACTATTTCTATATAGTCTTTTGCTTTGCCAACTAAGCAATTTAACTGCAGCTTTTGAGTGAGGTTATTCCATAAACATACGTGCTTATCGTCAGCAATAAGCGTGTATTTACCATCATAAGAAATATCAGACGTTTCAACTAATGTATCTGTTTGAGGTGTTGATGAGACAGCTTCTGAAGTGTAAATATCAGACGTGCCGCAGCTCGCTAATAGTAATGAAAATAAATAAACACTCAGTCGTTTCATGCTGCGGTATTCTATTTTTTAAGCACCGGAAAATTAATATTGATTACACCCGCTCTTTCAAATTCAAAATGAATTGTAACCGTGTCATTTTCTACTAAAGGCTTTTTGATACCCATTAACATTAAATGATAGCCACCTGGTTGCAATACTAATTTCCCCATAGGTGGAATTGTTGTATTTTCGGCTTCTAACATTTTTAAAAGGCCATCAACTTCTTTCGTTTGATGAACAGATACTTTATTCATAGTAGAACTCCAAACATCTAGCAATTTATCAGCTTCGGTGCTTGAATTGTTTATTTCAACGTATCCTGCTGTGCTCATTACTGTAGGAGGAAGTAGTCTTACCCAAGGTTTGGTAAACGTAATATGATCATTGTTGGGGTTATTTTCGGCGTGTGAATATGAACTAATAATGGTCAGTAAAAAAAACAATACAATTGTACTTATGTGAAATAAAAGCGGTTTAGTCTTGCGTTTGTATGTACCAAACATTTGAATACCTTATGACTGAATAAATTTTATAGTGTGTTGCAATAACAGCCTTCAGAGTTTGCCATTATCAGTTGAGCATTAAAACCTTTTTTATAATTTGATAATACTAAATCAATTATACCTTCACCTTTCCCACAAGCTAAACCTTCAGAGTAGGGACCAAAATAAATAAGTGCGCTGTTATGATCTAATGCTAATACGGAAGGCGTTGAAGGGATAATACCGTTAAAGCGAGCCGGCAAAGTTATATTGATTACAGTCATATTATTGTTAATTGCATTGCGTTTTACATCAGCTAAATGATCTCTGCTAATAAGATTACAACGACAACCCTCATCAATAATATTGATGAGGGTATTTGGTAAATGTTTTGGTAAATTTAGTTCCTCCAAAATATTTTTAACTAACATGCGTTGAGTTAAATTAGTGAGTTTCTCTTGAGGATCAAATAGCGTTAGGCGATCGCGAATGAAATAGCTTGCAGTAAAAATGGTAAATATTAACCAAATACAAATAACACCATAATGATACTTAGTGGCTTTAGCATTATGTGTTATTGAGTTATTTAAAGTTGGCAACACTCACACCCATTGCTGCTGCTGAGTCATTAATTTTTTCCGCCTCGTTAGCTAATACTATTACCTTTTCCGAATCTTGATGGCCCATTGCATTTAAGTTTTCTGTACTTTGAGCAATACTATTTGTAGTGGCTGATTGTTCTTCTACCGATGCGGCTAAATTAATTGCAATATTACTAGAGTCAGAGACGAGGCTAGATGCTTGATTAATTATTTCACTTACTTCTTGAGTTCGCGCAATAATAATATTAATTGCACTAATACTCATATCCATAGAGTCTGTAGAGCGTTTTGAATAAGATGATAGTTTATTAACAGTATCAGCTATTTTATCTGTACTTTCTTTAGTTCTATTGGCTAAAGCTCGCACTTCATCAGCAACAACAGCAAACCCTCGGCCTTGCTCACCAGCCCTAGCTGCTTCAATGGCTGCGTTTAATGCTAATAAATTGGTTTGTTCTGCAATGCTAGTTATTTCAGATAACACAGTAGCTATATCAGCACTAGAATTGACTAATTCACTAATTTCCTCGTTCGTTTTTTGTAATGAAGATGTTAGCTCTGAATTATTAATATTTACTTCACAGATTTGTTTATTCGCATCTAGTGTAAGAGTGTTTGCTTCTTGCATCTGTTGACTCAGTTGAGAGGCGTCTTGTGCAATTGATGCCACTGTTACTGACATTTCTTCAGCGGAAGTTGCAATAATTTCAGTTTCTACTTGGCGTTGTTTTATTGAATGATGTAATTCATTTTTAGCATCATTTAAAGCATAAGCATTTTTTTCGAGATCATTTGATATGTTTTTGACTTGGATGACCATAGAACTAAAAAGTGAGAGTAGTTTGTTAAAGTTAGCTAAAATCGCATTTGATTTTGCTTCTGCGCGAACATGTACGTCAATCGATTCAGGGTTATGAGTTATTATTTCAGAAACGTATGATAATTGTTTACCCACATAACTTTCGTCGTACATTAATTTTGCAACATAGCCTGCAATAAACGCTTCAATGACTGCATAAACGGCATGAATTAATACCGTACTGAACATAAGCCTATCTTGATCAAATATATAAACGCCGTAATTTTCTGTTTGTAAAAAATAAAAAGATAGGTGGTGCACAGCCACCAAACCTACTGCAGAAATAAATACGGTCCAATTACTAAATACAATGAGAAAGGCCATAAGTATAAATATTTCAAAGTGAATTTCTATTAGGCCACTTAATTGATGTATATGTAAGCAAGCAAATATCATGGTTGCTAATGCTGCGGTATGTTGAGTTAAAGATGAATTTGGGAGTTTTTTAAACATCCATATTGGTATTAATAGGCTAGGGAGACCAATAACAAAGGCTTCAACGAATGTCTCGTTAATAGAAGCAAGTGCTAGTGACTCAATAAATAAAACGATTAAGAGGTAAGTGAATAATTGAGTTACTTTTGACATTTTATAGTGATCCTAATAAGAGAAGTAAAGCGCATAGAAAATATTGTTAAACGATTAATTTTATGATGACAGTAGAGTCGGCTTTTTTTAGTTAAACTTTAATAAATATAAGTAAAGTTTTTAATTGTGAAGACATAAGAGATTTATAAGTAAAATGTTGTCGTTGTTAGTACGAGCAATGCCCCGTAGTATAGCTTTTTTCTAAATTAAACCTTATTTTTGTATTGTAATATTTTGTAATCTCAAGTGTTATTTATATATAAATTGATAATTTTATGATTAAGTGGTGTGTGATTAAAATAAATATGAGATGGGTTATGTATTATCATTTAATTAATAAGAATAGGATGTTAAATTTTTTAACGTGCTTACTGTTTTGTTGTACTTTAGTTTCTCATGCTGAAGATCTGATTCCCTTTCCATTTTATATGCCTGATAAAAAACCTGATATGGCTCTTAGCAAAGCTATGGAAAGAGCTTACGAGCATTATGAAGCACCGTCGTATCGTGAAAATGAACTTCATAGCTTATTTCGTTACACACGTTTAAAAGGGTTTGATTACAAACAAGGTAACGGAACTATTAGTCGTCGTGATCCCAGTAAAATTATCAAAGTCGATGGTGAATATTATGTTTGGTATACAAAGCGTGATACCCCAATACCGCCACGAGGAGCTAAAGGGGGGAGTGATGTTATTCCGTCTAGCGATTGGGATCTTGCCGAAGTATGGTATGCCACCAGCAAAGATGGTTTTACTTGGAAAGAACAAGGTGTTGCCATTAAGCGACCTGAGAAACCTAATGTGGGTTGGCGTTCAGTTTCTACACCTGATATTTTAGTGTGGAAAAACAAGTACTACCTTTACTATCAAGGGTTTATGGAAATGTCAGGAAAGCGAGGAGACGATTGTCCCGTAACGGTTTCAGTTGCAGATTCTCCTACAGGGCCTTGGACACCTACTCATAAAGTTGTTATTCCTAATGGGCCTGAAGGTGCTTGGGATTCTAAATCTATACATGACCCTTATCCATTAGTACATAACGGCAAGATCTACTTATATTATAAATCTGATTTTGGTAAAAGCGGTATATTACATCGTGCTCAAGGTTTGGCCATTGCCGAAAATCCATTAGGGCCTTTTGATAAGCATGAACTCAACCCTGTATTAAATTCAGGTCATGAAACAACTCTATTTCCATGGAAAGAAGGTATAGCCGCTTTAAGCATTAGGCACGGCAACGAGAATAACACGATTCAATACGCTCCCGACGGCGTAAATTTTGAAGTAAAAAGCTCAGTATCCTTAATGCCTGTTGCTGCAGGCCCATACATACCAGATGCTTTTATTGATACCAAAAATGGTAAAGGGATTTTATGGGGACTTTCACATTTTGCTCATCAAGGTAGTCGACAACATAGGCACAGTATTTTGGCTCGTTTTGATTGCGATCTTCACCAAGAAGTAAACGAACCTTCAATGAGAGACACAGAGTACTTTCTTAAATCTGATGTGTATTTTTCTCAAGGATTAGGCTCTGCTTTTGAAAAGCGTAAAAAAATGTCGACGCTTGATTAAGTTTAATACTATCCATTAATTTGTACTTTACCACTTACCAGTAATGATATTTTAATAAGGTAATAACGAGATTTTTTCACTTATTATTATCTTATTTTCTTTCTCAAATAAAACCTCCTATAAAAAAGTTAAATTTATTTAACCCCTTTCTTAATTCCCAAACGTTATATATCTGAACATGACGGAACATGTTTACTATCAATTGTTGTGTGATCACACCTCTTTAATGTTTTATACCCGTTACCACTCAAGAGGCTATTTCAGAGTGCTTGAGCGATATCAATTCAAGGCAATGCTTTGTAATAATGGTCGTTCCCTTATAAAAAGCATTAACGAAGAAGTGATTTTGCTCAAGCGCTTCTTCGATGGGTCTAAAAACAATTTATGCCGCGTTATTAACTTTAGTAAGGGAATAACCATTACTGAAACTTAATGCCTTGCCTAAATTGTTTTTAGTTCCCACTGAAACCTGCATCTTGAATGGTAACGGGTATATAGAGGATTTAAAATGAAAAAATTACTGAGTGTTATATCGTTAGCGAGTATTGTTACTTTTAGTTTATTTGTATTTATGGCGTATTTAGTTAACAGCGATGAGGTTAATATTGTTGACCCATTACCTGATGTCATTGTTGATGTATACCAAACTAAACCTGAAAAACCGGCAGTAGACAGAGTTAAAAAACTACCTGAACCACCCAAAGCACCAGAGCCTATGCCTAAAGTAATGACTGAAATTGATCCAACTTTACCCACAGATGGAATAGGTGAAATACTTGTGAATGTAAAAGTACCATCAACAACATTAGGTACAGGAGATATTTTTACAAAACCCGATCACGATGCTCGACCTATTGTACGTATTAGTCCTAAATATCCGATAACAGCAGCGCGAGATGGTATTGAAGGTTGGGTTAAGTTAGCATTCGATATTAACAAAGTAGGTGAAGTGGTTAATATTTCAATACTTGACTCTTATCCTAAACGTACATTTGATAAAGCAGCCAAACAAGCCTTAAAAAGGTGGAAATATAAAGCAAAATTATTAAACGGAAAAACCGTATATCAAACACATCAAACGGTGCAATTAGATTTTAATATGGACCAACAAATTTAGATTGTTGACTTGCTAGGGAATCATTTGAATTTACCTTCAAAAATTAGAGGCTGGTTTAATTCTACACAAACCAGCCTAACAAATGTAGATATGAGCGCTAGCCCTGAAAAGGTGATGGCGCAATATATTGCGACAGGTAAAAAACAGTACTTAAGCTTATTAGTTGGGGAGTTTAATCTTGCTCTGTATCACTATTTATTAAGTCAGTCAGACAAAGCGACTGCAGAAGATGTCGTACAAATAACTTGGCTTAAAGTCATGAAAACGCAAAGCTCGGTTACCCCAACTCACGTTAAAAGTTGGTTGTTTACCATAGCGAGAAATACCTTAATTGACGAACTACGTAAACAAAATCGATGGCAACATATAGAATTTGAAGACCAAATAGCCACTGAAAATAGTCTTGAACAACAGCTTGAAACAAAAGATAAACTAGCGCAATTTAATCAAGCTTTATCAACACTTCCTTTTTTACAAAAAGAAGCTTTTATATTGCAACAAGAAGGTTTTTCGTTATCTCAAATAAGTGACTTAACGAGCGAGTCGCAAGAAACCATAAAAAGCCGATTACGTTATGCACGTAATCATTTAAAAAATAAAATAGGAACCACATCATGAGTACCGAAAAGGGTAGCGATAAGTTTGATAAAGATATCGACGCTCTTTATTTACAGCGAAAAAATAACATTCAAGCACCTCATATAACCTTTGAAGGAGCTGTGGCAGAAAATTCACCTAAAAAAAGGTATCGAATGAAAGAAGTTATTTCGATATTAATGTTAGGAGGCGTTGCTTCGTTTGGAATTTTTGCTGTAATTAATCATTTAGCACAGCTTCCCGAAAATACACCACAGTCGCCAAATGAATCAATGACACTTGTTGAAGTTATTGATATAGATAAATTTGATAAAGCGAATCAGCCTATTAATGTAACGCCGCCGAAAGAACAAAAAAAGGTACGACAAACGCTAGCCGAGCAGCCAACAAGAAACTTTGAAATTAATAGAGACATTCAAGTTAAACCTAAACCTGCCAAGGCAATAAGCATAAACAGTCTAAATGTTGAAGCAATAGCCCTAGTGCCAAATAAATTACAACCTCATCTCGTGCATCCTACATTTAAGGTGATGCCTGACTTAAGCCGACATAGTGCATCACGTCAGTCAGGGAGAGTTAAACTTACGTATACTTTGTCTGACGAGGGCACGGTAGAAAACATAGCCGTGGTAGAGAGTAACGTGAACCGAGATCTAGAAAGATCAGCTCAAGAAGCATTATCGCAATGGCGTTATGCTCCTGAATCATCTTTAGGTAAAGCATTGCAGGTAGAGTTTCAGTTTAATCGGAAATAATTGAAGGAAAAAGATGAACAGAGCCTGAATGAAATGTACAAATTGATACAATTGTTAAATGAATTCTAGGTTATAAAACGGGTCATAATTTATAAGATATTTAAGCATTAATAAAAAAGGAAACACTATGCGATATTTACTGCGAAACACCATCATACTTTTAGGTTGTATGAGCTTTTTTACTGCGGCAGCTTCATTACCCAATGTGCCACATTTTTACGTACAAGGTACGGGAAAAATTACCGTAGTGCCTGATACGGCAAAAATATCCTTTTCAATTACTACGCGTGATAAAGACCTGATCAAAGCCAAAAAAGAAGCCGATACGTTATCAGCTAAAGTGATCAAAATAGCGAAAGATTACCGTCTTGATAAAAAAGACATTTCAGCGTCTGAGCTATATATTCAACGCGAAACTCAATACGACAATATAACGCGTAAACAAGTGTTTATAGGTCACAAAGTTACTCGTTCCGTTCAGCTATATCTTAAAGATTTAGAACGTTATTCACACCTAGTACAAAGCTTAGTGAATGCTGGTGTTACCGAAATGCATGGCGTACAACTTATTGCTTCAAATATGGAAGCGCTTAATAAAAAAGCCTCGCTACTGGCTATTGCTGATGCTAAACAGTCAGCAAAAGATCTAGCAAAAGGCTTTGAAGTAAACTTAGGGCAATTATATCGTGCATCAAAAGAGCCTATTCAAGGCGAAGCGCCGTATTCAAGTCGCGGTATGATGGAAATGGCGAGCTTAAAATCAGCTCCTGCTAATGTTGTCGATGGTGCGTTTGAAGCTGGTTCTATTGATGTGGTGCAACATATCTACGCTGTTTATTTAATTGATTAGGTTATTCATACTGTTTTTAGATTTAAAAAGAGCTATTTCATTAATTAAATGAAAAAGTGAGACATTTTGTCACATTTCAAATAGATCATAAGTAGATAACATAGCGTTAACTTTTTATTTTTGTTAACTCGTGTTATTTACTTATGAACCAATCATTTAAACTCTCAGCGCTGTCTCTTATTCTTGCCCCATTGTCTTTCTCTACACTCGCTTATGTCTCACCTGAAGTTATTGCTGATACTAATAAAACCAGTCAAATTGAGCGATTGACTGTTACGTCAAACCGTAAAGAAATGTTAGATACAGACTTAGCTATGTCGGTTCATGGAATTGGACAAGACGAACTTAATATTGATAACGGCCAGCATGTTGCTGAATCACTTAATAGTATAAGTGGTGTATTAGTTAATCAGTTATCAGGTGGGCAAGGTCATCAAACGGCTATTCGTATGCCCATGAATACCAGTGGTTATTACCTTTTTTTGCAAGACAATATTCCTCTACAGTCACCCGCTTTTTTTAATCACAATGGTTTGTGGTGGTCTAGCTTTAACTCAAACGTTTCTCGTATGGAAGTACTTAAAGGTGCCGGTACTGCTTTGTATGGATCAGGTGCTGTTGCTGCAACCATCAATATATTGTCGAAACCTATTGCCGATGAAACTGAAACCAGTTTAGGCGTAACCTTAGGTGAAGACGACTACGGCAAAGTTCAAGCAAGTCATTCTCAAAAAATAGACAGTAAAAATGCTATTAGAGTGTCAGCGTCTTATTTAAATAATGGTGGTTGGCGTGATCATACCGGTTCAAAACGTGGTGAGATTAACATTCGTCATGAATACAATATTGATAATAACGAAACGCTAGCCACGTCTTTTATCGCATCAGACTTAGAACAAGAAATGGCGGGTAGTTTAACCGACGACTTATACGCGAACGATCGCACAAATTCAGGTTTATCTGAAGCGGTATTAAATAATGACCCGTTACGTAAAACACAATACATGCGTTTATCTACACAATGGGATAAATCAAGCGGTGATGCGTTTTACTCATTAATTCCTTACGCGCGTTATCGCACCAATAATTACACGGCTACGTGGAACAAAAACATGCCAGCCATTGAATCTAATGTACTTACATTGGGTTTGTTAGGTTTAGCTAATTTTGAACATGATTCGAACAGTGAAACAACGGTGGGGTTTGATGCTGAATACACCAATGGTGATCAATTTTCGTATCAACCATTAGACTTTACAACAACCGACTGGGGAGCAGATACTTTTGTAAAAGGTGAGAAGTTTTATGACGATACAACAACTTACACAGGCATATCGCCTTATGTTCAACACACCAGACATTTAAGTGAAAAAATTGTATTAACTGTAGGGGCTCGCTTTGACTACGCAACCTATGATTTTGATAATAAGTTAGGCGTTTACGGCGATATAGGTCATGGAAATTGGAGTATTGAAGATACCGATGACAGCTTCACACATTTAAGCCCTAAAGCAAGTATAAATTATAATATTGACGCTAACAGCAGTACCTATTTTCGTTATGCCAATAGTTTTAGATTACCTACAGCAGGGAGCTTATTTCACTTAACAGCAAAAGATAATGGTGTAGCTCAGTCGGTAGATCCTGAAGTATCAGACACGTTTGAAATAGGCTATAAAGCGAATTTTGAGCAGGTAACATTTGATGCCGCTATATATTATATGGACGTAGATGACGGTATTGTTCATGCTTACAAGGCAAATGGACAGCGCTACTTAACCAATGCCAGTCGTGTTATTCATAAAGGTATTGAATTTGCTGTTGATTGGCAAGTAACCGATACCTTTGATATGAGTGTAACTTACACTAAAAGTAAGCATGAATTTGATGAGTTTATAGATGCTTCAGGTAATGATCTTTCAGGTAATAAAATGCAATCAGCACCTGAATATATTGCTAATGTGCGTTTTAGATACAGCCCTGAAACCTTACCTGAACTTTCTACCATGTTAGAAGTGCAATCTATTGGTGAATACTGGCTTGACGATGCTAATTCAACAGATCCCGCAACCAATAAAGCACGCACTAACAATGGTTATACCGTTGCAAACCTTAAAGCTTATTACCAAGTGTCGCCTCAGTTAACATTAAATGCACGTGTACTTAATTTAACCGATAAAGCATATATTCAAGAAATTGAATATACCTACGGTAGAAACTCAATTTCGGCAGGTGCTCCTCGTACTTTGTATGTCGGGTTTAACTACAATTGGTAACGGGTATAGACAACAACGTAATTATTTAAATGGAAAAACACATGAATACAGTTAGTAAAAGCATTACACAGGTATTAAGTTTGTTATCGCTGTTGTTGTGTATATCTGCATCAGTACTGGCAGCACACAATCATGCAGCAATGGAAAAGCCAGATAAAAATGTATGTGAAGGTGTTGATATTACATGCGCTAAAACAGTCACTTTAGCTTTTGCACCTAATGGTGATTTATGGCGAGTATGGGCGGCGGACAGTGCTATTTACTACCAAATATCGCTCGATAAAGGCACTACTTTTGCTCAAGCTAAGCAGGTGGGTATACCGGCTGAAAAAGTATCAGCACGCAATGAAAACAGACCTAAAATAGCCTTTGATAACGCTAATGGTGTTTATTTTTCTTGGGCTTCACCGTTGTCTCAAAAATATACCGCGAATGTTCGTTTTTCATATTCTAACAACTACGGAAAAAGCTTTTCAGCTCCTATTACTGTGAACAACGACAACCTATTAGCGGGCCATAGTTTTAACGAAATGCATGTTTCAAAAAAAGGAGATGTAAGCATTGTTTGGTTAGATGGTCGTAAATCTCACGCATTACGTAAACAGGGTAAATCATCGAAAGGATCTGCGCTTTATTTAGCTCAAGCTAATTTTAGAAACAATACATCAAGTAGCTTTACCAATGAAGAGCTTGCCGACGGTACGTGTCAATGTTGCCGAATTGCTATGGACGAAAACAAATCAGGCAACTTAGCTATTTTGTGGCGGCATGTATTCGGAGATAACATTCGAGAATTCGCCATGATAACCCTAAACGAAAAGCCAAAAATTCAGCAATATAGCCAAGACTATTGGCATATAGCTGGTTGCCCACACCAAGGTGGGGGAATTTCAGTTGATGACAATAATACTTACCACACCGTTTGGTTTAACCAAGGTGAAAAAGGCAAAGGTATTTTTTATGCACAAACTGATGACATGGGCGCAACGCATTCAATTCCTTTATCAATCGGTGAATTATCTAAACAAGCCGCTTATGGTAACGTTATGTCTAATGGGAATATTGTTGATATTGTTTGGACACAATTTAACGGCATAGAGCATACATTGTGGCATCAACGTTCAACCAATTACGGTCAATCATTTGGTAAAGCTGAGGTATTGCAAACAGCAAAAAATGGTATTGATAGACCCTTTATTATTAAGCACAACAAGGTGAACTATGTATCGTGGCAACGTCCTAACCAAGGTCATTGGATACAAGCATTATGAGTAAAATTTTAAATATTATTATATGTGGTATCGCTTTTTGTAGTTATAGCGTTCTGGCCAATGTAGCCCCTTTTAATGGTGATGTTTTTAATCGAATTAAAAATAAAAATCTAGGTAAACAATGGTTAATGGTGCTCTGGTCAGTTGATTGTCCTGCTTGTTATAAAGAGTTAGCGTTAATTAAAAGCTTACGTAAAGAAAACCCTAATATTGATGTGATTATTGTTAATACCGATGGTGACGATGAAGCAAATGCTGAAAGCTATCAGGTGATGGAAAAGTATCAATTATTAGATATCACCACGTATTTTTTTGAAGAAGGAACCGCTGATCGTAATCGTTATGTTATAGACCCTACATGGTATGGTGAGTTACCACGCAGTTACTTTGTTGATACAAAAGGGACGTTTCATGGTAAAAGTGGCTTAGTAGAACCCGCTCTGCTTAGGAAGTGGCTTTTATAAAACAACCTAATAATTCTTTAACTTTCAGCAGGCGCAGTACGCTTTTGTAGTTTACGTTGCAGGGTACGTCGGTGCATTGAAAGCTGCCTTGCTGTAGCCGAAATATTCCCCTTGTTTACTTTCAATGCTTGCTGAATATACTGCCACTCTACTTCTTCTGGCGATAGGGTGAGCTCGTCTTCTTCGACTTGTGTTATGCTCGATAAATTATTCACACTGCAGTTATTCAGCGTGGCTAAAAGGGTTTTTGTATCTATGGGTTTACTTAAATAGTCGTCTGCACCAAGTTTTATAGCATCTACCGCTGTACCTATGCTGGCGTAACCTGTTAACAAAACAATACGGCTATTAGGCAATAGTTTTCTAATGGGGGTTATTAAGCTTAAACCACTTTCTGTATGCAGTTTCATATCGAGTAAAATATGGCTTGGCAATTCTCTATGGCATGCCAATAAAGCATCAGAAACATTATCTGCATGTATACAAGCAAAACCGTTTTTTTCAACTCTTCGTTTTACGGTATTAGCAAATATCTGATCATCTTCTACAACGAGTAATTTCAAGTACGATTCCTTTAACGCTTTTTAACATATATGGGTAAAGTCAGGGTGACGAGTGCGCCACCACCTTTATGGTTTGTAAGTGTTAGCTTACCGCCTAACCTTTCTAATGTTGTATAACTTAAAAAAACAGCCATGCCTAAACCTTGCTTACTCTCTACAGGTTTTGTACCTAATTCTGCCATTTTTTCTGTACTAAACCCAGTGCCAAAATCTCTAATTTCAAGTTGCCATAAATGAGTATTTATGTCGCTTGATAATTCAATAGTATTGTTATTATTTGCTTTAGTTGCCCTAATGGCATTATTCATCAAGTTTAAAATAGCAGGGAGTAAAGAAGCGTCTGCTTCAATGGCCTTATCCGTTAATACCTTATTATTGTGAGTTTGTTTTAATATTATGTCGGGATAATTTAACGCAATGTGATCAGCAATTTGTTTGAGAATATCTTCACATAAGGTAGGTAATAAAGTTTGTGCTTTTATATTGAATGTTATTTGCCTGAATGCCTCTAAACTTTTTTTACATCGGAGTAACTCCGTTTGCATATCCTTAACAATGCTATTTTCTGGCATGTCTTCTAAAAGCTCATCGGCAAGTAATTGAACCGTTGATATTGGTGTCGCTAGTTGATGAGTTACTTGAGCAGAGGCAACCCCTAAAGACATTACTTGCTCTTGTTTTAATAGGTTCTCACGGTATGTGGCAATAGCAATTTTGTGTTGATTAATATTGCGTGCCATTTTGCCTACAACTAATGCAACGACACTGGCTGACAGTAAAAAATTGATCCACATTCCTATGAAATGTCCTTCCATGTTGCCATGCATCACACTCATAGGTAATTGCCATAAAAGTAAGCTGTATGATACAGCGGCAAGTATTGCGATTATTACCAGTAATGTAGATGTTAATGACACCGCAGCAATGGCAATAGGAATTAATAATAAAGAAACAAATGCGTTAGTTGCTCCGCCACTGAAATATAAAATTAAGGATAGAAACAACAAATCAGCACAAATTTGAATAAAAATAGCTTTCGTGTTTGAAAGTGCCGTTAGGGTGTAAATATTACTTTTGTGATAGAAAAAACTCGCGCTAGTAAATACCAACTCAGCACAAATAATGGCAAATAAAGGGACAGTAGGTAGGTGGTAATCTAAACCTAAATTAACAAATAAAATTAAAATAATTTGAATAAAAACGGCGATAAAACGCAATTTAATTATGAGCTGTAATTTATTTGTATTTTTTGGCGTTAATAGCATTTATTCATTTCGCTTTAAATTGTGTGAGAAACTAGGTTGTACATATTGTTTTATATTTGATGTATTTATTTAGTATATAAATTGTCATACAATAAATTAATTATTGAACTGTATTTTATCTTAAAGAGATGACATGTATAGCCCAATAGTTTCCCCCTTAAAGGGAGGCAAGGCAGTTAACATGGTATAGCATTATTTTTATCGGACTTATTATTATAAAGCTTTCTAGATTACTTTATGCATGAGAGTTAATTGGCGTTAAACAAGATTTTAATAACGACACGGTATTTTCAAAAGGGAGCTTAGCTGGCGCTTAATCCCCAACAATCGACGGCAGTGCTTAGCAAGCGATTGGTAGCGTAAAAAATTTACCTTACCTAAAAATGCACAAGGACTTAGCTAAATATCTACATATTCAGAACAATTGAAAAGTAACGAGGTTACTCTCCATGCCAAATAAAACTATAAAAATTAACATGTTTACTCTTGTGATAGCGGCTATTTTTACTTTCATGGGGTGTTCAGAACCTAGCAGTAATAACACGGTTAATGCTAAAAAAGTGGCAGAATTAAATAGAGAGCAAAACGAAGCATCTGTTAAGTCAACAAAGCCTAATATTGTGTTTATATTCGCTGATGACCAATCAGCTAAAACAATAGGTGCATACGGTAATACCGAAATACAAACCCCTAACTTAGATAAACTTGCGCAAAAAGGCGTTAACTTTACTAATGCTCATAATATGGGGGCTTGGAATGGTGCGGTATGTCAAGCATCGCGTACCATGCTAAATTCTGGTCGTTCAGTGTGGCAAGCCCATAAAATGGATATGGAGTTTAGCCAAGGCAAAGGGATAGACCAAACATGGGCAAAACTACTTGAAGCACAAGGTTATGATACCTACATGACAGGTAAATGGCATGTTGCAGCAAAGGCAGACAAAGTTTTTAATACCAGCACTCACGTTAGGCCGGGCATGCCAAAAGACCACTGGGACCATTATAAAATGGTTCAGCTGTTTAGCGATTTTTACGCGGGTAAAACCCAATATAAATCAGTACAAGAGTTTATGCCTGTAGGTTATAACCGCCCATTAGGCCCTGACGATCACTCATGGTCGCCAACGGATCCAAAGCATGGTGGATTTTATAAAGGTGGTAAACATTGGAGTGAAGTACTAAAAGATGACGCGGTATCTTTTATTGAACAAGTGGCAACTAAACCTGATCCATTCTTTATGTATATTGCTTTTAATGCGCCTCATGATCCACGACAAGCTCCAAAAGCGTATCAAGACAAATACACAGCAGCAGATTTATCGTTACCTAAAAGCTGGCAAGACAATTATCCAGATAAAGATTTAATAGGTAATGGTCCTAGTTTACGAGACGCGGCTTTAGCACCATTTCCTCGAACCGAATATGCAACGCGTGCGCATCTAAAAGAATACTATGCACTTATTACTCATTTAGATGCGCAAGTTGGTGAAATTATGTCAGCCCTAAAAGCCAGCGGGAAAATGGATAATACTTATATTATTTATACTGCAGATCATGGTTTAGCGGTAGGTGAGCATGGTTTATTTGGTAAGCAAAACATGTATGAAGAAAGTATTAAAGCCCCATTCATTATTTGGGGGCCAGGTATTGAAGGCGGACATAAAGTTGATGCTAACATTTACCTGCAAGACGCTATGGCAACCAGCTTAGAGTTAGCCGGTGCCGATAAGCCTGAGTATGTATTTTTTAATTCGATTATCGACCTAGCTAAGGGGAAT
Source organism: Pseudocolwellia agarivorans (assembly GCF_002000085.1). GTDB lineage: Bacteria > Pseudomonadota > Gammaproteobacteria > Enterobacterales > Alteromonadaceae > Pseudocolwellia > Pseudocolwellia agarivorans. The sequence continues at coordinate 190,749 of NZ_MUZU01000003.1, read as the reverse complement.
GCCACTAAAAGCCATTACGATGCTATTTATGGTGCTTATATCAATAGTCAAAGAATGATCAAAAAAGACGGATATAAACTGATTGTTTATCCGGACGCTAATAAAGTGAAATTATTTGATCTGAAAAAAGACCCTAACGAAATGCAAGATCTAGCTAATAACGCAATGTATTTATCAAAAGTTAATGATTTATTTTCAGAGTTGATAACATTACAAAATAGCCTTGAAGATCAAGTGGATTTATCGCAAATGTACCAGCAATACACAAAGCGTTAAAGATTCATAACCTGCTTACTAAGCCAAATATGTATTAAAGGATAAACGTTATGTTTATCCTTTTTTATTTCTAATAAAAACACACATTATTATTCATTTACGTTTTCCCTTTTTTAATTCAGCTTGTTACTAATATCTTCGTATTCATTGTAAAACCTCCTCAAATATTTATATTTTTACTGCTAATTTTTCTGACTAAATCACGTACGATTAACTTAAATTAGTTTTAATTGGTTTTATTTTGTTTTGTGTTTAATTGTATCTTATTGAGTTTTAGTGCTTTTAAATATTTTAATTAACTTATATTGACTTATATATCTCTCAAGAGTAAGTTTTATACAGCTATTTAATAAACTGTTTTTTACTAAATACGTTATGAATAGCCTGCTAAAAAAAATAATAAAAAGGTGCTGTTTGTTATCTGCTAAATGAATAGAAATTTGAGTTTTGCGTCGCTTAGCTTTAGACCATCAGCATCTGAAAATTAATACAACAAACACATACAACAAAAAGCAAAGACATCGAGGGGACAATATGTTCATTAAAAAAACGAAAGTTGCAGCTGCCGTTATTACTGTATTGAGTGCATTAAATACCGCGCCACTACTAGCCGAAGAAGCTAAAGAAAATGTTGAGGTTATTACCGTTACAGGTCTTAAAAATAGTTTGGTTGCTGTTGCCGCATTAAAAAAAGACAGCAACTTTATTAAAGACAGCATAGTGTCAGAAGACATTGGTAAATTTCCAGACTCAAACGTGGCTGAATCTTTACAACGTATTTCTGGTGTATCAATTGACCGTAATGGTGGCGAAGGTCAAAAAGTGACAGTGCGTGGCTTTGGTCCAGAATTTAATACGGTATTATTAAACGGTCGTCGTATGGCGTCAGACTCTCCAGGTAGAGCATTCCATTTTGATTTACTTTCTTCAGAGCTTATTGGTGCTGCTGATGTGTTCAAAACATCAAGTGTTGCTTTACAAGAAGGAGGTATTGGCTCAACCATTAATTTAAAAACTCAAAAGCCATTAGATATAGGAAAATTTAAAGCCGTTGCTAGTGCAAAGGGGATGTACGAAGACAAATCGAGCGAGCTAAGTCCTAACATCTTCGGTTTTATTAGCAATACGTTTGCTGATGATACTGTAGGTCTTTTATTATCGGTTTCTCATCAAGAGCGTGTTTCCACTCAAGATTCAATTCTTACGGGAACAACACCGGAATCAGGTCGTTGGGATACTCAAAATTACACTGGAAGTGATTTATGGAAATTCAGAGATAACCAAGGTAACGGTGCCGGTAAATATACTTACCAAAGACAATATAACTATGCTCGTAGTTTAGAAGATAGAAGCCGCACAGGCGCTACAGGGGTTTTCCAATATACGCCAAACGATAATATGGTATTAACCATTGATGCGCTTTATTCGAAGTTAGATGTTGAATCAACAATTAATGACCGATTTTCACACCGTAGTCCACCAGCTATACATAATTTAGTTGCCGACGAAAATAACGTGATCACTAGTTACGACATGATTGAATCGCCTATGTATGTGCAGTTCTCTAATAATCGTCCGTCAACGGCTAAGCAATTTGGTGCCAAATTAGAATGGGAGCTTTCTGATAATTTGTCTGCTGTATTTGATGTATCAAAATCAACGGCTGAAATGAAAGCCGGCGGTAAAGATTACTACGTAGTATCTCGTGCAAGCGACCATATTTTACGTGTAGATAATACACAAGGTGGCGATGCACCAATCATGCAAGTATTTAAATTTACGCCTAATTCAACCGATACGAATCAAGATGGCAATATTGATAGTTTTGATTATACGCTAGGTTCTGAAGTGTTAGCTGCTGATCCTAATGACCAACGTTCGTGGTTTGGTAAACGTAAAGGTGAAAATTTTAAAGATGATATTACCGAGCTAAAAGCTGATTTTACTTGGGTTGTTGATAGTGAATTTCTTACCGAAGTTACCTTTGGTGCTATTACATCAACGCAAGAAAAATCTAAATATGATACGACTTCACCTAATGCAGGCTTTTATCTAAATGGCCGTGTGGATTTACCCGCTAATATTTTTACGCCAGTAAATCGTAGTGGTTTCTTATCTGGCGCTAAAGGCGACTTTAGATCTGATGCACTTTATTTTAACCAAGAAGCATGGTTTGAATATTTAGAACGTCCAGAAACACTTGCTCAACGTGATACAGAAAATGGCTTAGCACCAGGCACATCAGCAAGTGACTTTTTACCGGGCGGTTACAATGTTGTTCAAGACTCGCCAAGATCATATAACATTGAAGAAGACATTGTGTCAGCTTATGTCAATGGTACTTTCGAAATGGAAGTCGCTGATATGCCATTAGTGATTAATGCTGGCGTACGTTATACCGAAACTAAATTAGACTCGTTGGGTTATGCGCAAGCTTTTGTTGAAGTTAAGCCAAGCCCGTCAGTAACTGATTCATTGGTAGTACAACGGTCGAGCGAAGTAACACCTCTTATTGCTTCATCAGATTACAGTGAATTTTTACCGAGCATTAATGCACGTTTAGACATTACTGATAACTTTGTGGCTCGTTTAGCTTATTCTAAAACTTTAACGCGTCCAGAAATGACGATGTTAAATCCAGCAGCAGTTACCGCTCAAGAAATTCGTTACACAGGATTAGAGGCAACAGCAGGTAATCCTGATTTAGAACCATTCGTAGCTGACAACTTTGATTTATCGTTAGAGTGGTATTACAGCGAAACAGGTTTCTTAACAGCAGGTTTCTTCCGTAAAGACATCAATGGTTTTATTGTAAGTGGCGTTGAGCGAGAAGGGTTAACCATACCTAAATTAGACGCACTTATCGGTTATCCAGACCCTGATAATAAAATAGATGTTGCGAATAATACTCTGTTTTTAGACGTTACACGTCCTCGTAACTTAGAAGAAACCAGTGTTGATGGTGTTGAAATAGCTTTTCAACAAGTGTTTGATATGTTGCCTGCGCCATTCAATGCTATTGGTGTTTCAGCTAACTTAACTTACGTTGATTCAGACCATGATTTTGATGTATCTAAAACTGATAACAACTTAGCGTTACCAGGCTTGGGTGATTCGAAAAACATTGTATTGTTTTATGACGATGAAACTATTGAAGCTCGTATTGCTTACAACAAACGTTCTAAGTTCTTCTCTCGATTCCAAGGCATAGAGCCATGGTTTACTGAAGAATACGATCAAATTGATGTACGTGTTGCTTATAACTTTAATGAAACAACACAAATATTTATTGAAGGAACTAACTTAACGGATTCGGTTGTTAAACAACATGGGCGTTACGAAAGCCAGTTTTTACAATTAGATGATACCGGACGTCGTTATGCATTTGGTGTTCGTACAAGCTTTTAGTTAGCACTTACGTTAGTAAAAATAGTCCCCCTGTAAAAGAGCTTCTGAGTAAAATTAGGAGCTCTTTTTTTTATCTAAAGCGCTAATATTTAATTTGGTGGTCAGGTGGTTAAGCGGCATAATAAGGAGGTGTTGAGCTATCAGGTTTAAACTTTAAATGTAGTTTTGCTTGCGGATTGTAACTTTACTGTATACTAATTAGAGTGTGCGATGTCGTTTAGGAAACTATAATTTGATCTATTTACTTTTAAATACGCTTATCAATAAACGTATTTACTTATGTTTTTTTTTCTCATGTATTACTTTTAGCTGCATAGCAATAGAGCCTATTATTCCAATCGTTAAAAATCCCTCTATCGATACAGAAAAATTTGAATTAGGTGAATTATTATTTAAAGACAATCGTTTATCTGGAAATCAAAATACCTCTTGTTATTCTTGCCATAACCTTACAGCAGGAGGAGATGACGGGTTAAAAACCTCTATAAACCTTTCAACTAATTCGCCAACCGTTTTTAATGTGAGTAAAAATTATTACCTAGGTTGGTTGGGTAAATATAATCAGTTAAAACCCCATTTAGAAATGATACTCAATAACCCTAAAGTTATGAACATTGATTGGGCCTTTACAATCAATGCCCTTGCAAATGATGTGGTATACACGAAGCTTTTTAAGGTAATTTATAAAACAGGGGTGTCAAAAACTAATATTATAAATGCACTTCTTTATTATGAAGAAAACTTAATTCTTCCCTCTAAATTTGATGCGTTTTTATTAGGAGATATCAACGCGATTAGTGCTTCTGCAAAAAAAGGTTACGAAAAGTTTAAAGATTACGGTTGTGCTTCTTGTCATCAAGGCGCTAATGTTGGCGGAAATGTTTTTCAAAAACTTGGTGTTATTAATACATTCTCAGGAGAGAATGGTAACTACGCAACTAAAACGCTACGAGTGCCATCATTAAGAAATGTAGCAGTAACTTCCCCGTACTTGCATGATGGCTCAGTTAAATCATTAAAAGGGGTTATAAAGCTCATGGCAAAGTATCAGTTGGGTCAAACCTTAACAGACACTGAAGTTGATCAAATACATGACTTTCTCAAAACCCTAACGAGTATCATTGAGTAGCGTATTATGAACAGAAAGAAACTGATACTCATATTAATTGTATTGTCTAGCACGCTCATTATATCTATTTACAGTACTTACAAGCGTTACAGTAATTTACAAAACACAATGGATATTCAAAATACTATTTTTCAGTTAGTTAAATTAAAATCGGCTGACGCGGTTTGGAATTACGAATTAAATAGTATTCATAGTGACAATTTTCCTCATTTTGATCGTGTTAACAAAGCCGCTAACCATTATCACAAGGAAATGATGTTGTTCCTTGATATATCAAGAAATATTAAAGAACCTTTCGATAACTTCACTACGCTGTTGCCTACGTTGTCGCGACAAAAAAAGAGTAGAATGAATGATTATTTATCCGAAGTCGCAATCATTCGAAATTCTTTAAAGTATCTAGATACTCTGCTTTTTTCTCTAAATAAAGAAGCCGAAAATGACAAATTTATTCTTAAATTTCTTGCTGATGCGCAATATCAATTATCAAAATCAATAGCATTAAATCAAAGAATTAACCTTAAAGAACCGAACAGTTTTAATCAATGTGTTCATTGCACTGAGCAGCAAATAAAAACAGTAAATGCAATCAACAAGCATTTAAAAATATTGAATAATCAAATCGTGTTATCACACCAAGCAAGAGATGCATTTTTCAATGCTGAGCATAGTGACTTATTAACAACTTTGTTTGATGAACTCTCGTTAATTTACGTTAAAACCGATGCAAAGCATGAAACGATTAAATCTCAAATTTTAACATTCACGTTGATACTTGTTATTACGCTGGTGACCTTGTTTTTACTCTTCTATTTGTTATACCGCACTATTGATGAGCATAGAGCTGCAGGAATAACAGATCCACTTACCGGTTTATACAACAGGAAAAAGTTAATTGAAAACTTACCCATGTTTATGGCTTCACATGTTAAATATGGACAGAAATTCTCTTTACTTTTTATTGATTTAGATGGATTTAAAGGGGTTAATGATACTTATGGTCACGATATTGGCGATAAGTTATTACAAAAGCTATCCACGCGATTAACAAACAGTGTTAGAAAGCAAGATTCAATTTACCGTATAGGTGGTGATGAGTTTGTGGTGGTTGTGCAAGGTATCAACAATGCTGACGAGGCAAAAAATGTTGCTGAAAACTTACTGACCAAATGCAATAGAAAATATGAACTCGAAGGAAACAAGTGCATTGTAACTTTAAGTATTGGCATTAGTCTTTTTCCTGAGCATGCTGTAACCCCTGATGACTTGCTTAAGTGTGCCGATGAAGCAATGTATTACTCTAAAAACCACGGCAAAGACAGGGTTACAGTCTGGAATAAAAAACATAATTAAAAACCTATCTAAATAAACTGTTTTCCCATCTGTAAACCGTTTATTTAATGAGTTAATGCTATACGATCAAGTTTCACTCTTTCCAAGAAAACGATTTAAGGTAGCACTTAAATGTATGTCCATTGCTGCTTTTGCTGCAACAGGATTGCGTTGTTTAATCGCTTGTATTAACTGGTCATGCTCATTGTGTACACGGTGAGATGCTTCGTTTAATGGAATATCTCTTAAGCGACGCCCAATTTCATAACACACTTGCATTGGTGTACGTAAGCTTTCCATTGCGGCACGGTAATAAGGGTTTTGAGTGGCCTTGGCAATACTCAAATGCACTTGAAAATCTGCCTCAAATAAAGAGCCATCTACCTGATTTTCTGCCAGATGTTGGTTAGCTGCAATAATAGCTTCTATATCTTCGTCAGTTGCGCGTTCTGCGGCTTCACCACACATAGCCACTTCTAATCCGTACCGAAAACGTACGCAGTTTTCTACGTCAGATAAGTTACCAATCCCCAGTTCAATAAAGGCATTGTTGTCGTTATTTACGCTAGGTAATACGTAATTGCCAGAACCTCGTTTAGAAACAATAAGACCTTCTTCCCTTAAACGAACAAGTGCTCGCCTAAGTGCCGATCTCGATAAACCAATACTACGTGCCAGTTTTTCTTCAGGGGGTAAACGCCCACCTGTTTTCCATTTAGGGTGATTTATTACTTCACGGAGCCTCTGAGTGGCTAATTCAGTTAATTGATCAGTCATTGTTTTTTAGTCTTCTTAATCATTGAATTGGTAGTCATTAGTTTAAATTAGTTCTTGTGTTAGTCAAGTGTTATTTTTAATTTGTTGTTTTTGTTCGTTATTTATTTTTAGTTGTGAATTTATTTAAACTTATAATTGACTTGGTTAGGTGGTGGTAGTAGATTTCAGTTCGATCACTTATTCAACTATCTCTTGTTTAATTGACACCATTTAAAGTTAATCATTTATTTAATAGGTAAATATATGCGCAGCTGTATCAAAATAATAATGAGTATCGCATTAAGCTTTTCTTTCTTACCTGTTGCTGCTATTTCTGCAGAATTTCCCCGTAAACCTATTACTATCATTGTGCCTTATGGCGCGGGCGGAAGTAACGATAATTTTGTTAGGGCATTAACAAGGCCCTTAAAAAAAGCTTTTGGTACTAATATTGTTGTTCGTAATGTTTCGGGGGGCGGTGGAGCGGTTGGTACTATGATCGCACTTGCCCACAAACCAGACGGTTACACAGTTACTATTACGAGTAATGCGCTGTATACCTTGCAAGGTTTAGGGAATGTGAAATTTAAAACTTCAGACCTTGATGTAATCGCGCGTGTTGCAACTGAACCTTATGTATTGGCAGTTAAAACAAGAGATGAATGGAGCAGTCTTAAACGTTTCGTTCAATCAGCTTCTAAAAATTCTATTACTTTAGGTTATGCCGGAGTTGGCTCTTCAACACATATTATGGCGCAGGCAATCACTAACGAGTTAGGCATAAAAGCCAAACTTATTCCTTTTGGTGGTGGTTCAGCTGCCGTTGCAGCAACACTTGGCGGACATATTGACGGCGTAGTGTTAACTCCTGCTGGGGTCGCTTCAGGTTTAGAAAGCGGAAAACTTACCGCTATTGCTGCTACGGGTACATCGACTCAATTACCTGATGTTACTTTATTTACCGAGCAAGGTTATTCAATAGATACATTGCAGTGGCGTGGTATTGCAGCACCTGCGGGCTTAGCGCCTGACGTTAAAGCTAAATGGGTAAATGCGATTGCTCAAGCTATTCAAGATGAAGATTTCAAAAAAGCGGTTCGTAATATTGGAGTAGATGTCAATCCAGCTTACGGCGAGCAACTTGAGCGTTTTGTACAAGACGGTTCAGAAAAACTGATTACATTAACAAGAACTGCACTGGCTAAATAACCTTTTAGATTCAAGCTTATTCATTTTTACCGTGTCTTAGGAGACATAAATGATCAATGGTCGAATTATTTTCGATGTCGTTATTCTTGCTATTACGGGCTGGGCCTTTAGTGCCGCTCAGGCATTCCCTGAGTCTTTTATGCAAGAACATATTACGTCATCTTTCTTTCCTAGCATTGTCAGTGGCTTGCTAATGGTGCTGATGCTCAATGTACTGTGGACTGACTTTCGTGAGTTACGAACCCATGGTGAGTCTGTTGAAAAAATGGATCCGCGTTCTGCTTTGGGTGCCTTAGCTGTATTGGCGTTATTAGTTATTTATATCTTTTTAATAGAAGGCATAGGTTTTAGGTTAGCCACTATGGTGTTTTTGTTTGCTGCCATGATGGTATCCCATATCACGTTAACGAAAGCCGATGACGATCAACTAAAAAATTTACTTCCAAGTAAACGTTACACACTATCTGCAGCACTTGCCTCTGTTGTCGTTACCTTGCTTACCCATGCTGTGTTTGTGCACGGTTTTGGTTTGAGTTTGTATTAAATGTTTAAAGGTAAATTTTAATCATGAGTATGTTAACTAATTACGTAGACGCTTTTCAGCTGTTACTCGACCCCACCGTTATTTTAATGATAGCAGCAGGTACTATTTTAGGTTTAGTTATGGGCGCCTTACCGGGTTTAACCGCGGCGATGACTATTGCATTACTCATACCATTAACTTTTGGGTTAGAGCCTATTCAAGGTATTGGTATGTTGCTTGGCGGTTTTGTTGGCGCCGTTGCTGGTGGTGCGATTCCTGCCATTTTATTAGGTATTCCTGGTACGCCTTCATCAGTGGCTACTACCTTAGACGGTTACCCAATGGCAAAAAATGGTCAAGCAGGTAAGGCTTTAGGTATTGCTATTTCATCATCTTTTGTTGGCGGCTTAGTTGGCGCCATACTCTTGTTGTTAGTTGCTCCGCCCATCGCTAATTTTGCGTTACGTTTTGGCTCTGCCGAGTTCTTTGCTTTAGGTGTTTTTGGGCTGGTTATTATTGCCTCAGTATCAGGTAATTCAATGTCGAAAGGCTTGGTTGCTGGCTTAATTGGTTTGCTGTTATCAACTGTAGGTGCTGATCGTATTAACGCTAATTTACGTTTTACGGGCGACGAACCTGCGCTCATTATGGGGATTAGTTTATTACCTGCATTAATTGGTTTGTTTGCCGTTGCGCAAGTATTACAAGATTTAGCCACCCATAAAAAAGACAAAAAAGAATTAAACATAGCGAACAACGTTGCCGACGCAAAACCTTATTGGGGCATTTTAGGGCGCTCGTGGAAAATACTCACTAGCTCAACGCTTATCGGTACTATTGTGGGTGCTATTCCCGGCGCTGGCGGTTCAATCTCTTCTTTTATGGCTTACGACCAAGCTAAACGTTTTTCTAAAACACCTGAAAAATTTGGTAAAGGACACGACGAAGGTCTTATCGCTTCTGAAAGCGCCAATAACTCTATGGCAGGCGGAGCGCTTATTCCTGTATTAACGTTAGGTGTTCCGGGTGAAGTCGCTACGGCTGTATTAATGGGTGGGTTAACTATTCAAGGTGTTCGCCCAGGGCCGGCCTTATTTGAGCAACAAACAACGTTAGCTTACGGCATATTCTTCGCTTTTATTATTGCTAATATCTTTATGTTTTTAACACAGTTAATGGGTATTAAATTATTTGTTCGTGTGTTGAAAGTGCCAGCAAAAATATTAACACCGCTTATTTTAATGTTTTGTGTAATTGGCGTTTATGGCGTAAGCGGTAACTTTTTCGAACTGTGGTTAATGCTAGGTTTTGGTGTTTTAGGTTTCTTTCTAAATCGCTATGGCTTTGGTACAGCGCCAGTAATTTTAGGTTTAATTCTAGGGACTTTAGTTGAATCTAATTTACGAAGAGGCATGTTGCTGTTTGATGGTGATTGGACACAGTTTTTAACGCGACCTATCAGCGCAACTTTACTGGGGCTTTCGGCGGTGCTTCTCGTCATTATACTTTTCCAAAGACGTCAGGATGTAAAAAAAGGAACTAATACAGGTAACTAAGATGACAGATAAAAATAAAAAATATGAAGATTTACGCTCCGCTCGCTGGATGGCACCTGATAATTTAAGAGCTTCTGGTCATCGTTCTCGTCAAATGCAAATGGGATATTCACCTGAAGAGTGGGTAGGTAAACCTATAATTGCCATTATCAATACGTGGTCTGATGCACAACCTTGTCATGCTCACTTTAAAAACCGTGTTGAAGCGGTAAAACGTGGTGTTTGGCAAGCAGGGGGATTTCCTATGGAGCTCCCTGCGCTGTCTTTATCAGAAAGCTTTGTTAAACCTACAACCATGATGTATCGCAATTTGTTAGCCATGGAAACTGAAGAGTTATTACGCTCTCACCCTGTTGATGGCGTAGTGTTAATGGGCGGTTGCGACAAAACAACACCTGCACTTGCTATGGGGGCTGTAAGCATGGGCTTGCCTTTTATTTATATGCCAGCAGGGCCAATGTTGCGCGGTAACTATGCAGGCAAAACATTAGGTTCAGGTACTGACGCTTGGAAATATTGGGATGAACGCCGAGCAGGCACTATTTCAGTTAAAGAATGGCAAGGCGTAGAAGGCGGCATTAACCGTAGTTACGGTACATGTATGACTATGGGAACAGCTAGCACCATGACGGCAATTGCCGATGCAATGGGTTTGTCATTCACAGGCGCTTCTTCAATTCCTGCTGCTGACTCTGGTCATAAACGCATGGCTGCAGCTTGTGGTAGCCGTGCGGTTGACATGGTGTGGGAAGACTTAACACCGAATAAAATTATTACTCCTGAAGCGATTAATAACGCAGTTGTTGTTGCTATGGCTACGGGCTGTTCAACTAACGCCATCATCCATTTATTAGCGATGGCACAACGGGCTGGTATTAACCTGAGCTTAGAAGATTTAGACGCGGTAAGTCGTACAACACCCGTTATTGCTAATGTTCGTCCAACGGGTGATGAATACCTAATGGAAGATTTTTTCTATGCGGGCGGCTTACCTGCATTAATGAAAACCTTAGGCAGTAAGCTTGACTTGAATACCTTAACGGTGAGCGGGCGCACTTTAGGTACTGAGCTCGAAGGTGCTGAAGTATTTAACGACGATGTTATTCGCCCCCTTGAAAATCCTGTTTATCACGAAGGTTCGTTAGCGGTATTAAAAGGTAACTTAGCGCCAAATGGCGCAGTAATTAAACCCGCTGCTTGTGATAAAAAATATCATCAACATTCAGGCCCCGCATTAGTTGCTAATAGTTATGAAGAGTTAAAAGCTATTGTAGATGACCCTGATTATCCCATGACACCAGATACCGTTTTAGTGTTACGTAACGCAGGCCCGCAAGGTGCAGGAATGCCAGAGTGGGGCATGTTACCTATGCCTAAAGCGTTATTGAAATTAGGCCAAAGAGATATGCTTCGTCTTTCTGACGCGCGTATGTCGGGTACTTCATTTGGTGCCTGCGTACTACACGTAGCACCAGAATCTTATATTGGTGGCCCGTTAGCCCTATTAAAAACAGGCGACATTATTACCCTTGATGTTGATAAACGCATTTTAAATATGGAGGTGTCTGAAGAAGAGTTAGCTAAACGTCAAAAAGCTTGGGTAGCTCCACCACCGAGATACGAACGCGGCTATGGCTATGCTTTTAATAAGCATGTTGAGCAAGCAGATAAAGGCTGTGATTTTGACTTTTTAAGAACAGATTTTGGCGCACCTGTGCCAGATCCTGATATTCATTAGTTAAATCGAAATAAACCCGTTTTTATGCAGCTGAGCTTATGTGGCTCGCTTATTTACGTAGAAAAATTTAGCAAAGTTATAGAGGTTATTTACACATGTCACAAGAAGAAAATATAAAGCTAGCAGCCGATCAGCTTTGGTCTGCTTGGGAAACAGGAGCGCCAGTTGCGCCAATTCGTGAATTTATTGGTGAATCAGACGTTGATGCCGCATACGCCGTACAAGAAATTAATACTAAACGATTAGTTGAAAGTGGTCGTCGTTTAACGGGGAGAAAAATTGGTTTAACCGCTAAAGTTGTACAAAAACAACTGGGTGTCGACCAACCAGATTACGGTATGTTGTATGCCGATATGGACATTGCTGACGGTGAAGAAATCCCGTACAGCAAATGTTTTCAACCTAAAGTTGAAGCTGAAATTGCTTTTGTTATCGCACACGATTTAACCGAAGAGCAATTAACCATGGTTGATATTATATCAGCCATTGATTACGCCTTACCTGCGATTGAAGTGGTAGGTTCTCGCGTAAAAGATTGGGACATTAAAATTACAGACACCATTGCAGACAACGCTTCTTCAGGCTTCTACGTATTAGGTCAAACGCCGGTATTAATTGGTGATTTTGATCCACGTTTATGTGGCATGGCAATATTTAAAGATGGCGAACCTGTATCGGTTGGCGCTGGCGCGGCTTGTTTAGGTAGCCCGCTAAATGCCACCTTATGGTTAGCAAAAGTTATGGCTAAATCTGGTTATCCCTTACGTGCAGGCGATGTTGTGTTGTCGGGCGCATTAGGTCCTATGGTTGTTGCTGAACCGGGTGGTGTATATGAAGCGCGCATTGAAGGTTTAGGTTCTGTTCGTGCTGTATTTTCAAGTGAAGATAAATAGGAGCTGATGATGAAAACTAAAGTAGCCATCATAGGGTCAGGTAACATTGGTACCGATCTTATGATCAAAATATTGCGCGACTCTACTAATTTAGAAATGGCCGCTATGGTCGGTATAGACCCAGAATCAGACGGTTTAGCTCGTGCCAGTCGAATGGGTGTAGCTATTACGCATGAAGGGTTAGAAGGTTTAACTAAATTACCGTGTTACGACGATATTAAAGTGGTATTTGATGCCACATCGGCAGGCGCTCATAAATATCATAACGAGCGTTTACAAGCTGACGGTAAAAAGGTTATTGATTTAACACCTGCGGCGATTGGCCCGTATACCATTCCGGTTGTAAACCTTGATAAAAACATTGATGCGCCAAACGTAAACATGGTGACCTGTGGCGGACAAGCCACTATTCCTATGGTTGCTGCGGTAAGCCAAGCAACTGATAAAGTTATTTATGGTGAAATTGTTGCTTCAATTTCGTCTAAATCAGCAGGTCCGGGTACACGCGCTAATATTGATGAATTTACTGAAACTACTTCTAAAGCGATTGAGCTTATTGGTGGCGCTGAAATTGGTAAAGCTATTATCATTATGAATCCAGCAGAGCCGCCCGTAATGATGCGCGATACCGTATTTACTTTATCGCAAGGTGGTGATGAAGACGCTATTCGACAAAGCGTGCACGACATGGTTGAAAAAGTACAAAGCTATGTGCCGGGTTACCGATTAAAGCAAGAGGTACAGTTTGAGCATATTACTGCTGACGCACCAGTAAATATTCCGGGTAAAGGGTTAATGACAGGCCTAAAAACAACCATCTTTTTAGAAGTTGAAGGCGCGGCACATTACCTACCAGCTTATGCTGGAAATTTAGACATTATGACTTCAGCGGCTAAATCGACTGCTGAACGTTGGGTAGACATTAAACTGAATCATTCCAACCAGAACAATAAGGCGGTTTAAGATGAGTATTTCAAATCCTAATAAACTTTATGTTCAAGACGTAACATTACGTGACGGTATGCATGCCGTACGTCATCAATTTGACTTAGACACCGTTCAGTCTATTGCTAAATCGTTAGATGAAGCAAAAGTTGATGCTATTGAAATTACCCATGGTGACGGCTTAGCGGGGAGTTCATTCAACTACGGTTTTGGTAGTCATTCAGATCTTGAATGGATATCAGCCGTGGCTGATGTTGTTGACCATTCACGCGTTACTATTTTACAAATTCCGGGCATCGCGACTATTAGCGATTTAAAAGCAGCTTATAGCGCTGGCGCTCGATCAATTCGTGTCGCAACGCATTGTACTGAAGGCGACATTTCAAAACAGCACATTGAAGCCGCACGACATTTAGGTATGGACACTTGTGGCTTTTTAATGATGTCGCACATGATCACGCCTGAGCAATTACTGACTCAAGCTAAGTTAATGGAAAGTTACGGCGCAGAATGTGTTTATGTGGTTGATAGCGCAGGTTATTTATTGCCCGACGATGTAACAGCACGCGTTAAACTATTACGTGCAGAACTTAATGCTAATACTGAAATTGGTATTCATACCCATCACAACTTATCACTAGGGGTAGCTAACTCTGTTGCTGCCATACGTGAAGGTGCTGTACGAGTAGACGCTTCATTAGCTGGTAACGGTGCAGGCGCAGGTAATGCCCCATTAGAAGTATTAATTGCCGTACTTAACCGTATGAATATTGAAACAGGTTGCGACTTATTTAAATTAATGGACGCGGCAGATGATCAAGTTCGTCCATTACAAGATCGCCCAGTGCGAGTTGACCGCGAAAGCCTTTCGTTAGGTTATGCCGGTGTTTATTCTAGCTTCCTTCGTCATGCTGAAAAAGCCTCTAAAATTTATGGTGTAGACACACGAGATATTCTTATCGAATTAGGTGCTCGTAAAATGGTAGGCGGCCAAGAAGATATGATTGTTGATGTGGCTTTAGATTTATTAAACAGTAAGGAATCGTAAGATGAGTGATCTTGCAAAAATAGCTGAAATTGTTGACGAAGGCGCAAGAACAGCCAGTGCTATTAAACAATTTTCGACAGAAAAACCTCTTTCGATTGATGAAGCATACGCAGTTCAAGCGCTGTCTATGCAACGTCGTTACGCACGTGGCGAAAAGCGTGTTGGTATTAAAATGGGTTTTACTAGCCGAGCTAAAATGATCCAAATGGGTGTACACGACCTTATTTGGGGACGTTTAACCAATACCATGCGAGTTGAAGATGGAGGCATAATTTCGTTAGCTAACTATATTCATCCTCGTGTAGAGCCTGAAATTGCATTTTTATTGAAAACTGATTTATCGGGCGACGTAACACCAGCCGAAGCACTTGCTGCGGTTGAAGCTATTGCTCCAGCGATGGAAATTATTGATTCACGTTACGATAACTTTAAGTTTGATTTAGGTGATGTAGTTGCCGATAACTCATCGTCGTCAGGTTTTGTATTAGGCAATTGGTTTCCTAAAGAAACAGACTTTCGTAACTTAGGTATTGTGATGACCGTTAACGGCCACGCAGCTGAAGTAGGGTCTACCGCGGCCATTTTAGGTGACCCTATCCGTTCATTAGTTTCAGCAGCACGTGTTGTCGCGTCTGCAGGTGAAAAACTATACGCTGGCGATATTGTTTTAGCCGGTAGTGCTACGGCAGCTATTGCTTTAGCGCCGGGCCAAAGTATTGAAACTCAATTTCAATCTTTAGGCAGTGTCGGCTTTAAAGTAGGAGCATAACCATGCCTATTGCTGAAATTTCAATTGTTGAAGGTCGAAGTAAAGAAATGAAAAAAGCCTTAATTGCTAATGTAACTAATGCAATTTGTGAAAGCTTAGGCGCGCCTAAACAGGCTGTTCGTGTACTCATTAGAGAAGTTCCAAAAGAGAACTGGGGTATTGGCGGAGAGCTGTTTGAGGACGTAAGAAAGTAAAACATCCTAAACCAACTGAATTAGCTCATTAATTCAGTTGGTTATAATTTTAAAATACGAGTTTTTCAAACATATAACGCATAAATATATGCTTGAAACATTTGATCAAAAATAAAATTAATAGGATTTCAATATGAAAAAAACACTGAGTTTATTGGCTGTTATTGCATTAACAAGTGCATGCGCAAGCAATGATGTTGCTAATAGCAGCGAAGCACCGGCTTTAAGCGTTAGCTTTGCTGATTCTGCTTGGAACGGTATAAAGCTTCCAGCAGGGCAACAATGTAAAAAGAATGGTGGTAAAGGTTCTACACCTGCAATGACAGTAAGTAATGTTCCAACAGGCACTGTAGAGCTACAAGTTGAATATAGTGATATCAGTTGGGAAGGCGGAAAAGGTGGTTTTCATGGCGTTGTGGGTCATACACATACCGGTGGAAACAAAGCGTCTTTAATTTCTGTTCCGGGCGATATTGTAACAGGTTACCCACAAGGCACTCGCTTAGTTAAAGCTAACCGTGGCTTTGGTGCATGGAAAATACATAAAGGCTACATGCCTCCATGCTCTACAAAGAAACAAACTCACACCTACGAAGCAAAAGTATTTGCTATAGACGTAAATGGTAAGCAGCTTGCTGAAGGAAAAATTCAACTAGCGAAATACTAATTTAACAGAGTTCAGTTTAATAAGTAGTTAACTATTTGAAAAAATAAACATTAAAATTTCGACTTGTTTCTAGCTTGATATTTTTACTTAATTCAAGGCAAATTTACGCGTCAATAGCTGGCCTATTGCAAGTAAATTTAACGCCGAAGTAAGTAAAAATAGCCGCTAGAAGAACATTTATTAAGCCGAACTCAGGTTATTCAGGTGCCAAACCTCTTTGGTATGACTCACCGTAATTTTGAGCGACTTAGCCTATTTTATTGAATAGGCTGAGAGCTTTTATTCGGGCAAAATTTAACGTAAGCCATATTTTGGCGGGTTATATGCCCGTTAATAACTCATTTAAAAAAGAAGAACTATGAAAAAAATAATTGTAAGCTTAGTTGCTTTAACGTTAGTCGCTTGTGGCGGCTCATCAACATCCGATTCAATTGTTGAACCTGAGACTCCGGAAGTACCCGTAACACCACCAGCGCCTACTGAGCCTGAAACACCCGTTGTTAATGTATTACAACTAGATGGCGGCGTAACAAACAAAACTATTCCTTCATGTACACCTATTCAATTAGTCGCTAGCCCTATTGAAGGCGAAAGTTTTGTTGCTGAATACGATGTAACCTTTAGCATTGCTACAGGCGGTAATGTAGTTGCTAACTCTGAAGTAAAAGCTAATGGTAACGAAAGTGTACTAATTGCTACGAATGACGTAACTACAGGTACAGAAATTATTGTAACTGCAACTTACAACGACGGTAGCAACGAGCATGTAAAAACACTTACTTACACCGTTGAAGAAAACTTAGCGTGTTACACACCAGCACCTGATGTTGACTCAACTTACACATTAGACGCTAACTTTGAAACTACAACACTAGACCCACTTTGGACCGCTATTAACGGTACAGCGTTTGGTGAAGTTTCATTAAGTAACGAAGGCGTTATTGGTAATGCTATTTTATGGAATAAAACGGCAGGTGGCGCTAATGCATTTAACAACGGTTTTAATTACGACTTAAGTAATAATAGCCGTGATTGGAGCGAGGCTAACTTTTTTGATCAATTAAGCACAGCGCCAAACCAAGGCCGTCAAATTAAAATATCTGCATGGGTTAAAGTGACGCAAGAAACCGCGGCAGACTACACCTTATTACATGGTATTTACCCTGAGTCATCTATTGATGGTGGTAATATTGGCGCACGTAGAGCAGCTGGTGTTATTTTAGAAGCTACTATTACAGCAGCTGAAAATAACCAATGGGTATATAAAGAGTTTACCGTTTCAGGTTCAGATCCGGTAAGTAACACGTATACCATTCCTACAACATGGAGACGTTTCTCTCAAGACAGCCCTGCACCTATGGTTGCTGAGTTTAGAGGATTCACCCCAACAGTAGGGACTCAGGTAAGTATTGATGAGTACTCGTTAGTTATATCAGGCGAGCTTTCGGGCAAAACCGATCCTGTAATTGAAGAACTAACATTAGTAACAATGAATGTAAGTTTTGTTGATCCCATTTGGGACGGTGTAACATTACCCGCAGGCCAAGAATGTAAGAAAAACGGCGGCGACGGATCTACACCAGAAATGAGCTTAACTAACGTACCTGCTGGCACAGTTGAATTTCAGGTTGAATACAACGACCTAGATTTCAGAGGTGAAGAAACAGGAGGCTTCCACGGTATTATTGGTTATACGCATGCTGGCGGTACAGAAGCGACGTTAATTAAAGTTCCGGGCGATATTGATACAGGTTATCCAACAGGCACACGCTTAGTACAAAACAACAAAGGTTTTGGTGCTTGGACATCTCTAGGGTATTTACCACCGTGTTCTGTAGCAAGCCAAACACATAGATATGCCGCTAAAATATTTGCAGTAGATGCTGACGGTAATACCATTGGCGAAGGCGATATTCAGTTAGCAAACTACTAAGTTATCCGATTAATAAGTTAGCGACATAGATAGTTAATTGTCTTGTATATAAATAACTTGTAGAAATAAAAAATCCGATGGGCTCAGGCTCATCGGATTTTTTCACATTAATAGTTAAAAGTATTAATTACCAATGTAGTGTATCTTTAAAAAACACGGTCAATCGCTTGTTTTGCTGCGGTATATAAGGTTTTTATCATTAAACCTAATACCCAACGAATAAACTTAGCACTCATTTCTGTAACCGCTTGTGTTCTTTTTCCTACAAACACTAACATGTGTCCTAAAACCCCTCTTAATTCTTCGGCAACTTCAGGAGACTTAACTATAGATTCATGTAAACAACGTGCGAGAATGTCGTAAAACGACAAGCCAACACCTAGAGCTGCTTGTCCAGCAATAAACCCATATTGCCCTGTTGTTTTTAATAGCGTTAATAATGCATCAGTAATAATTTGCTGCCAACGCTTAGAGAATGAGGCGTTATGACGTTGTTCATATTTAAGTACTGTGTGTCTATAATGCATGGTTTTAAGTGAGCTACCCATACTCTTATAATCTTTATAAGCTGCTACTGTATTGATATAACCCGGTGCTGACTTTGCCATAGAGTGTGCTGAAAAGGCAAAAAAGGAACCATCATTCATCGCGGTTTGATATTCACCTACCGTATGAGTAAAGGGCCAAGTAGGCACACAAGGTACAGGATCTGCCCCATGAGTTACGCGGTAGTGCTCAATATTCATGGCTGCTCGATGAACTGAATCTCGAAGTACAACACGAGGGGAGCCAAAGGTATAGAGCTTTGTTTTAATGCCCGATTCACTTGCCCAAATAGCCGTTAATTCAGCAATAGCGCCACCTAAACTATGCCCAACAACATGTAAGCAACGGGGTTTGTGTTGAGTTATATATTGATTAAATGCAGGGCGCATACTACTGAATGCTTTATGAAACCCAGCATGTACTGCTAAATTTTTAGGCCCAAGGGTAACTCCTACGTTTAAGTTAGTTAACCAGTCAGCAGGGGCGGAAAATTTAGTCCCGCGAACACCAATAATATGGTGTTTTTTAAATTGTGGTGAAGTGCCTTCTGCGGTTAACGCAAACCCCGTACTGCGGTTAAGTAACTGATTAACTAAGCCACCACTTATGCCTTGTATTTGGCTGTTGGTGATTTTGAAGTTATTAAGGAAGTCATCATGAAATACCCCATTAATATCGGCTGATTTTCTGATGTCATAGACTCTATCTGCAACGCTCGCTGCTGTGCTTGGTGATATTACTCCATTCATAATTTAACTGCCTTCCCTGTAAATCGATCTGTTAGTTTATTAAAGTCACCATCATGGATACGATATTGCTCTTCACCATCATCACCATAAAGCCAAGTAGGCGTATAATCTTCATCCCAACGGCAAATACTTGAAGCTACGTGATTAAGATGTTCATTGTTATTATTTTTAAAATCAAATCGAACGCGTCTGTTAGTTAATTCACAATTCAAAAAATTGAGTTTTTTAGTGAATTCGGGTATCTCATGATAACCTCGTTGAGTTGCTATCCAGAGAGGGATTGGGGCTCCGTCACGATCAATAGTAATGTGTTGCGATACCCTGTCTTCTGAAAAAGGTTTGCTCGGAATGGAAGAGCGAATACTCTTTTGCGGAAAATAAAAATGCCCTTTATTATCCGTAATAGCCGTGTCTATATGATCTTTGCCATCGATATACATTAACGAACGTTTAATCTCAATACTAGCAACAGGTTCACCATTTTCGGTGACTATGCCATTGACTTCAGAACATAAAAATACGTCTTGTTTTTTAAACCAACCGAACATATCAACTCCTTGACTTATAATAGGAAAAGCAAGCATACATGGAATAAGTAATAACAAGATAAAACGAGGGCGAGAAAGAGATGTGCGTTTTCTGCGTTTATTCATTTGCTATCCTTGCTGAATATTTGCCGATATTTTATCCGAGAGATCAAAAAAAGTAAATATGCCCCTCCTTTATTTTACCTGATTTACCTGAGGTAGTTTCTATAAAATCTTCATGTTGATAGATAGTTTTTGCCTATCAATAAACTGAATTTGTTACCTAGGTGTCCGCATAAATTTTATATATATCCCCACCAAAATTGAGCTAATAAAAACGACAGCAAATGGAAAAGCGTGCCAAAGCGTATTATATGTATCGTTACTCCGCACATAGGTATCGTACATCATATAGAAACTTAAAAACCATGAGATTGGGAATGTATAAATTCCTACATTGAGTAGAATATCTAAAATAATACTCGGTAAAGAAAATTTACTCGATATTATGATTGCGCTTATTAAAAAAAAGACGGCACATATTGGAGCGACGGTAAGTTGTAAGACAAACCCTATAAATAGGCTGGTGTATGTCATAATGCCTCCGTTGTATAGCGTTCTGTTAGTTTATTAAAATTACCATCATGGATGCGGTATTTTGTTTCATTATCAATATGTAACCAAGTTGGTATATAATCCTCATCCCAACGGCAAATGCTAGAGGCTGTATGGTTAAGGTGTTCATTCTTGTTATTTTTGAACTGAAAACTTACGCGTTTATTGGTTAATTCACAATTCAAAAAAGCTAATTTTTTGGAGTACTCTGGGGTTTCTTTAGATCCAGGGGAGCTTGCAACCCAAAAAGGAATAAGTCTCCCTTCTCGGTCAATAAAAATCTCTTGCCATACACTATCCTCAATAAAAGGCTTATTGGGTAAAGTAGAGCGAATATTTTTTTGTGGAAAATAAAAGTGTCCTGTGCTGTCTGTAACAGCGACGTCTTTCCTTACTTTTTCATCTGTATATATTAACTTACGAATAACTTCTAAATTAGCAACAGGCTCGCCATTTTCGGTGACTATGCCATTGACTTCAGAACATAAAAATACGTCTTGTTTTTTAAACCAACCAAACATATCAACTCCTTGACTTATAATAGGAAAAGCAAGCATACATGGAATAAGTAATAACAAGATAAAACGAGGGCGAGAAAGAGAAGTGCGTTTTCTGCGTTTATTCATTTGCTATCCTTGCTGAATATTTGCTGATATTTTATCCGAGAGATCAAAGGGAGTAAATATAACCCTCCTTATATAACTCGGTTTAATAAGGGGTTTTATACTTTAAATTTTTTACGTCCCTTAACGGTGGGGTACCGAATAGGCGGGCATATTCGCGGTTAAATTGCGTAGGGCTTTCGTAACCCACTAAATAAGCTGTTCTTGTTACGTCAATATTATTCGATATTAATATGTTACGTGCCTCTGTTAGCCTTAAACGTTTCAAATACTGTAAAGGACTTAAGCCTGTTACTTTTTTAAATATACTGTAAAAGTTAGAGGTACTTGTATTAATTAATCTTGCTAATTCTTTTATATCTAATGGTTTTGTGATGTCCATCTTCATTTTGTTAATGGCTTTAGCTATTCGTTGTGTATTACTCTCATGTAAGCATGTTTGAATAATTGTTGCACCGTGTGGCCCACTTAAAAGACGGTAGTATATTTCCTGAAAAAGCATAGGTGCTAAATAAGGAATATCTTCAGGAGTATCTAACAGGCGTATTAATCTCAAAACGCAACTCATTAGATTGTTATTTACATCGCCAACAAAAATCCCTTTATCTGTTGTACTCGGTAATGATTTTTTTGAATTAAGTGAAATCGCTATTTCGTTCATGACTTGTGCATCAATATCTATTTGAGCGCATAGGTAAGGCTTATTTTGACTGGCTGTGGTTACTTCACCAATTAATGGTAAGTCAACTGAAACGACAAGATATTGACCTTGCGAATATTGGAAAATCTCTTTCTCAAGTAATACCTGCTTAGATCCCTGAGCGACTATAAAAATAGAGGGGCGATAAATTACAGGTAATCGAATGTGGAGTTCAGACATCTTAAAGCAATGTAAACCATCTATTTTAGTATTATTAATACCGTCATTTTTAGAATATTTAGTCATTATTTCGACTAGCTCTATGAATGTGTTTTCTTGTTCCATTATTAAATGCCTTTATTTATATGGCTTTAATGTATATCAAATGAAATACTTTTTATAACTTAAAATCCTCATTAATAGAATTAGGCAATAATATAGTTAGCTTGTGTATTAATAAAAGTTGCTTGCAAACATAAAATACGGGTTATCAATAACAACTTTTTATTAAGAAGAAAACGATGTTAAATATTAACCCTGTTGCAATTGTTACTGGCTCATCGAAAGGAATAGGGGCTGCTGTTGCAAAACAGTTAGCTAAAGAAGGTTTTTCTGTAGTAATTAATTTTGCGAGTAATGAAAAAAATGCACTTGATGTGGTAGACGAAATTAAAGTATTGGGTGGTGAAGCTGTTGCTATTCAGTGTGATGTATCAAAACCGCATGAAGTTACACAACTTTTTGATCGTACTGAAGCAATGTTAGGAATACCTACTGTATTAGTAAATTCAGCAGGCATTATGCAGCTAGCTACTGTAGCTGAAACAAGCGATGAACTTTTCGATAAAGTAGTGGCTGTTAATTTTAAAGGAACTTTTAATACATTGCGTGAAGCCGCAAAAAGAATGAAAAACGGTGGGCGAATTATTAATTTTTCTACTTCAGTTATTGGGGTTAATTTACCCACCTATTCAATTTATGCTGCAAGTAAAGCTGCCGTTGAAACAATGACCGCAATTCTTTCAAAAGAAATGAGAGGACGTGCTATAACGGTTAATACGGTTGCTCCAGGTCCAACAGCGACAAAGCTGTTTCTTGATGGAAAATCTGATGAACAAATAGAAAAATTATCTAAAATGAATCCATTAGAACGTTTAGCTGAACCAGATGATGTTGCTAATACAGTGTCTTTTTTAGTAAGCAAAGAAGGAGGGTGGATTAATGGGCAAACATTACGTGTTAATGGTGGTATGGTTTAACATTATACTGATTAACCTCAGCTCGGGATAAGCAAAGTTACTCAACAAGCTATTTTTATGCCTAAATTCGCCTTGTTATACACAAAAATATCAATGTTGAGAGACTAATATAACTTAGGAAAACAACGATACAGATTAAGGTTTTGATAAATAAGATTTTTAATTCATTATCTAACATTCATTAACCCGAGTTGAGGTTGATTAAAAACAAGTGTTATAGCAAGCGCTCATTTGTACTTGTTTAATTTATTTCATCATTTATTAATGTGTTTGGCATTACATTCCCAATATTAAGTATAAAAAAGCAGCTAATAACTTACGCTATTAACTGCTTTATTAATGCTTTTAGTAAAGTGGGAAGGGGTTATTTATCCCACATTAGCGGCATGAATATAGTCATTTCTGCTTTACCGCGGTTACTCCAAGCAAAGTAAGGTACTAGCTTAGTTTCGTAAGGTGTAAATTCAGCTTTTTTCAGCTTACGGTACATGCCTGTGCCTTCATCGTTACGTAGCATTAAAGTACCATCAAGTGTTGCAACACCACCTAAAAAGTCAGGGCGGTAATGTACTTTAAATTGTGTATCTTCTTTTAGGTATACATCAAGAATGTCGCTGCTTTTAGGTAAGTCTGGTGATTCTATTGCATAAACAACAGGTCCACGTTGAACAGCAACTTGGTTACGTACTTCTTCTATACGTGGGTCGCCTTCAATAAAGTTAACTTCCATTGGCATATCAAGGGTAATTACATCGCCTTTCGACCATTTACGTATTACCGTTGCAAATTTGCCTGCTTCAACTTTTCCGCTAAATGCTTTGCCGTTAATTTTAATCACAGAACCTTCGGCCCATTCAGGAATACGTAACATTACGTCGAACGGTGAAGATTTTGCTTTATTCACGGTAATTTTAACTTTACCGTCCCATGGGTAGTTGGTTTCTTGCGTAAGTGATAAAGCAGAACCATCAACCAGTTTAGTATTAAGTTTGTTACCGCCATAAAGGTTAACGGCTACACCATCTTTAGATAAGCTGTAAGACCAACCCGATAGCTTAGCCAATGTTCTTGCTAAGTTAGGTGGACAACAAAATACAGGAATATAAGGCACACGTTCGTCACGCTCAGTTGTTACGCCTTTCTTAGTAGGGTCAATTCCACCTTCAATCATACGAAGTGGGTTTGAGTAGAAAAAGTCTTTACCTTCAACACTTACGCCAACTAACGCACTGTTGTACATTACGCGTTCCATTACGTCGCCGTACTTAGCTTCCCCTTTAATACCTAACATACGCCAGTTAAACATAGCATTTGAAATGTTTGCACAGGTTTCGTTGTAAGCGGTTTTGTTTGGCATTAAGTAATCTTCTTGGAAGGCCTCATGTACCATGTCGTATTTACCGCTAGCACCGTGATGTGCTTGTCCCATAGCGCCTGTTACATACATTTTACGTTCAACCGCACTCGACCAAATACGATCCAAAGCATCTAGTAATGCTTGCTCGCCCGTTTCGCCATAAACATCAGCGGTACCCGCATATAAGTACATAGCTAAAACAACGTGACCTACAGCATCTTTTTCTTCGCGAATAGGGGTTGCCATTTGGTTGAAGTCGCCACGGAAATGATCAGCAACACTAGGGTGTTCTTCGTTAGGTACAGAGCCACGCATGTTGACAAATATTTCAGCCAGCTCTAAAAATTTTCTTTCTTTTGTTTCGCGATAAAGCTCAACCAAAGCCATAATTTGAGATGGGTTAAAACCAAAGCGTGCTAATTCAGGGTCTTGCGGCTGAAAAGTTTTATAAAGAAAGTTAGCATTTTTTAACGCAATCTTTAAAAAATTAGTTTTACCCGTTATACGATGATGAATTACCGCACTGGTGATTAAATGGCCACTATTATAAAGCTCGTGATAATGAATGTTACCGTAGCGCTTTAAACCACGAATTTGAACATGCGTTGAAAGGTAACCATCGTCTGCTTGAGCTTTACCTATTACGGCAATAATTTCGTCTAATTCGGCAAGTATTTTTTCATCTTTATTTTGTGCATAAAGATAGGTCATTGACTCCATCCATTTATAGAAGTCGCCGTCATGCCAATATTTACCGCCTGCTTCGCCTTTTTTACCTGAAGCAAGTAGTTTAAAGTTATCGTAAGCGAATCCTACAGGCCCTTTAAATATTTCGCCTAGGTTTGGGATCATGGTTTGTTCAGCCATTTTCCACTTGTCTGCCCAAAAACCTTCGGTCCATTGAGCGTCGCCAATGTTAATACTTTTTAGTTTGATGTACGGACTATCGGTATTGTTTACAATACCTTTTTCTAATGCACATGCAGAGTTGATAACCAACGCGCCACAAGTTGCTAATAATAATTTTTTTAATTTCATAGCTTTCCCCAACTGAAATTGTTTGATTGAAAAATTACATTCTTGCATTTGATACCTATATAGCAGCGTATTTAATGCATAGTTAAATAGCATGATTTAAAGGGGTTAAGTATTGTGAAAATTATCAGGCTTTTAATTAAAAATTTAAAAACCAACCTTTAAAACTTATTTATACTCATTTTGATTTATTAATATATTAAATAACGAGTAACCTAGAACGTTATACATCAAAACATATGATGAATTGCTTATCAATATGTTTATAAATTAATAAATGTGTTTTTTATTACATTAAATAAATTTTGTTTTATTTTTGTTGTTGTTTTTTATGGGGTTTGTTTTGTTTTTGTGAGGTTTTTAGTACTTTTGTCGATAAAACTAATTTTGTTTGAACATTTGTTTTAGGAGCCAGTTAGAGTATATTATGGGCATATTCAAAAGGATGTATAGCAATTTAATTTTTAGTAGCTGATTGTTTTTTGCATAGAGAATAAATCTAAATTAATCATAATCAGTTCTTTTTATATAGGAAGGCACACATGAAACATATTTTATCACGCCGTTTACTTGATATAGCGCCGTTATTTTTTGTTACTGGGTTTATGGCATCTGCAAGTGCAGGCGTTTTAGGCCAAGGCGAAATTAAAAAAAGCTATGAAACCTACTGTGCGAGCTGTCATGGTGTCAACCTAGAAGGTGGTTTGGGACCTAACTTAATTGATGACACTTGGTTGCATGGTAGTAGTGACAAAGACGTTGCTAACAGTATTCGTTTAGGTAATTTAGATGCAGGTATGCCAGCTTGGCAAAAAACACTCACAGAAGATCAAATCCGTGCGATGGTGGTTTTTATTAGTGAGAAAAAATTTCTTTCATTACAAGAACAAGTTAAAGAAAGCCTAAAACCTAATAATGGCGTGTACAACACTGAAAAACATAACTTTACTTTATCGTTAGTCGATTCGTTTGAAGGATTAGTGTGGGGGCTAAGCTTTTTACCTGATGGCAGTTGGTTTGCTACCGAAAGAGAAGGGCGCTTATGGTACAAAGAAAACAACCAACCTAAACGTTTAATTAAAGGCACGCCAGACACATGGCAATTTAAGCAAGGGGGATTATTCGACGTAATTGCTGATCCTGATTACGCTAAAAAAGGTTGGGTTTATATTAGCTACGCTGAAAATAAAGGCGTGAAAGAAGATGGTAAACCTGCAGGCATGACAGCTGTAGCACGTGGTAAAATTGTAAACGGTGAATGGACTGAGCAGCAAATGGTTTTTTCTGCCCAAGATAAATTTCAAATTAGCCGAGGTGTTCACTTTGGTTCACGTTTTGTCATTGATGACGATTACTTATTCTTTTCGATTGGTGAGCGTGGTCGTATGGAAATGGCGCAAGATCTTACGCGTCCTAACGGGAAAATTCACCGTGTTCATCACGATGGCAGCATTCCAAAAGACAACCCATTTGTTAACACAAAAGATGCCGTTAAAAGTATTTGGAGCTACGGCCATCGTAATCCTCAAGGTTTGGCGCGTCATCCTGAAACGGGTGAGTTATGGTCAACTGAACATGGCCCACGTGGTGGCGACGAAGTTAATTTAATTAAACCGAGTTTAAACTACGGCTGGCCAATTATTACCCACGGCATTAACTATAATGGCGAACCTATTTCAGAAAAAACAGCACAAGAAGGCATGGAACAACCTAAACATTTTTGGGTGCCATCTATCGCAACTGCCGGTATCGAATTTTATAAAGGTAGTGTATTTCCACAATGGAAAAACAACTTATTTGCAACGGGTTTAGTGTCAAAAGAATTACACCGAGTGGTAATTGAAGGCGACAAGGTTATTGAAGATGAAATTTTACTACAAGACGATGGTCGTGTTCGCGATGTAGCTGTTTCGCCAGACGGTAATGTTTACATTGTAGTTAACGACAACAGCAAGGCTAACGGAAAAATTTATCGTTTAGACCCTGTTAAATAACAACGTATAGCTTAGCTTCATACTTTATTTTCTTCATGCCCTGAATTGTCAGGGCTTAATTCTTCTTCTCGAGCTTATTCCATGCACAACATGAAAAAAAAACTTATTTCTCTTATTATTTTTAACCTAGTTAGCACACCACTTTATGCAGAAATACAAACCCGTAGCGACGTTGATAGCGCGAATCCTAAAGAAATAGATGACGTAATTACCGTTACAGCAACACGAACCAAGCAAAGTATTACTCAAGTAAATAACGCTATTTCTGTTATAAACAGCAGTACCATTCAAACGGTAGATGCTAATCATATTCAGCAAGTACTTAACCGTGTGGCAGGGGTAAATTTTCAGCGTAATAATGGGCAAGAATATTTACCTGCGGTGCGTTCTCCGGTATTAACTGGATCTGGATCTTGCGGTAGCTTTTTAATGTTAGAAAACGGTATTCCTTTACGCCCGAATGGCCTATGTAACGTAAATGAATTGTTTGAAGCTCACAGCGAGCAAGCACAACAAATTGAAATTTTACGTGGGCCAGCTACTGCACATTATGGCTCTAATGGCTTACATGGTGTGGTGAATATAGTTGAACCTGCTAGTTTTGACGCTTCAAATGCTTTAAAGGTTTCGTTAGGTGAAAACGACTATGCGCAATTAGGTGTTAATGCCAGCAGCGAAAACTTTGCGGTTTCAACAACCATTAAACATG
The DNA here is from genome assembly GCF_002000085.1 of Pseudocolwellia agarivorans. Classification (GTDB taxonomy): domain Bacteria; phylum Pseudomonadota; class Gammaproteobacteria; order Enterobacterales; family Alteromonadaceae; genus Pseudocolwellia; species Pseudocolwellia agarivorans. The sequence continues at coordinate 162,319 of NZ_MUZU01000003.1, read as the reverse complement.
ACGGGGGTTTTAGAGACGGTTCAGGATTTGATCAACAAAAGCTTTCGTTACAACACAAAACCAGCCTTAACAATAGCGTGTTCAATAATGTACACCTTAATACTTATTTTACGGCGTTTAATTTAGACCAAGACACTGCAGGATATTTAACAGGAAAAGACAGCTATAAAAGCGAAACTTTAAGTAAAACCAATCCAAACCCAGAAGCTTACCGCAAAGCAAAAGGGTTAAGAGTTCATCAAGTTTATCAATTCGATTCAGGAGCTACTTTCAAACCTTATTTTCGCTCATCGAATATGGAATTTTTACAGCACTTTTTACCGGGTAAACCAACGGAAGAAAGCAAACAAACCAGTGCAGGCTTTCAATATCAAACACGTACTGATATCTCTGATACCTTAACAATGAGCTACGGGTTAGATACAGAAGTCGCTAAAATCGATTTACTGCAATATCAAAATAGCCCAACACAAGGTTCTGCTTTTTTACAGGCAACTATTCCTAGCGGTAAACATTACGACTTTTCGGTAAACACTTTAACGGCCGCTCCTTTTGTTCAGTTTGATGCCCAGCTTACTACTAAATTGCGTTTAATTGCTGGCGCAAGAGCAGAATATACTCGCTTCGATTACACCAATAATATGAACGCAGGTCGCGTTGATGAAAATGGCAATACTTGTGGTTTTGGCGGTTGTAGATATACGCGCCCTGCAAGTAGTGACGATAACTTTACTGTTGTATCGCCGAAGTTAGGTGCTATTTACCAAATAAATAGCCAACAATCAGCGTTTATCAATATCAGCCATGGTTATAGAATACCTCAAGTTTCAGAGTTGTATAGATTACAGCGCGAGCAAGAAGTCGCAGATTTATCTCCTGAAAAAATTAAAGGCATAGAAGCATCGTGGAAATACATAAACGATGCTTTTAAGGTAGAAACCAACGCTTATTATTTCGATAAAAAGAACGTGATTGTACGTAACAGCGACTTTTTTAATATTAATGGCGGAGAAACATCACATAAGGGATTAGAGCTAGCTGTTTCTGACAAGTTAACTGAGTCAATTACGCTGTTGGTTAATGGCACTTATAATATTCATCAATATAGAAACAATCCTAACATTAGCGCCAAAAACATTGTGGGTAATGACGTAGATACAGCGCCTCGTAAACTGGCTAATGCCTTTATTACCTATAACCATAATGACTTTACCGCTGAAATTCATGGTCAATACACCAGTAAATACTTTCTTGATGTAGAAAACGAACATGAATATCAAGGGCACTTTTTAATGCATGCAAGAGCTGCTTACAACATAGGAACTTCATTATCTGTTGCGCTAAATATTCTTAATTTAACCGACAAACGTTATGCCGAACGTGCTGACTACACGTTATTTACGAATGAGCGATATTTTCCTGGGCAGGGGAGAAACATAAAAGCATCGCTGACCTATCTATTTTAAAGGAACTTAATGATAAGGGGGATAGCTATGAAAAAGTAACGGTAATAAAGGTAGTAACACCATCGGCAAGTGCGGTGTTGGTTAAGTTGAGATAATAATATTTCCCCTACAGTTAAACCTATAGGGGATTTGGTTTGTGTTTAGGGTTAAATAACTTACTCGAACCGTTGTTATCTATAACCCGCTGCTTGTTTAACAAAACTAAAATGGGTTAGTACTTCTTCAAGCTCTAGTTTTATTTGAGCACGTGCTTTTTTTGTATCGTTTTGAGTATTAGCCACTATTGCCATGGTGGTTGGATGCACTAATAAGTCTTTAGCGTAGTAACAAATAGGCGAATCTACTTTAGGTAGTTTTCCGTCAGAATGATAATCGCGTTCAATGTCATCAAGCGAAATGGTGAGCATTTCATCAGAGGCAGACAAAACAGCTGATAAGTAGTTTTTACATGCGCTTTCTTTACTCATAAATTCAGGTAATAGTTGTTTTGACAGATTAACAAGCTCAATACTTTTTTCGGTTAATTCTTTAAATGAAGCCGTTGTTATATTCGCCTCAACTTTTTCTGCAAGCTGTTCGTATTGCTCCCAGTTATTTGCTTTAGTTGCGTTTGCACTTTGAGTAAATAGCACAGCTGATAAAGCAATGATTAATATGGTCTTCATTTTATTTCCTGCAAAGTCTTAGAGACTTGTAAATATAAGCTTAAATAACATAAGGAAACTATATCTTAACTATGCTCTTACATAAATGAATACCACCTTGAGAAATACTCATATCATCTCAAGAGTGGACGTTACTAGAAAGCTAAATTGATAGTTGCAAACTAAATGATATTATCTCGGTTTATATTGCTTATAAGGACTTAAAAATGCGTTTAAAAGGGAAGTTAATAAAGTGGAATAACGAAAAAGCCTTTGGCTTTATTGCACCTAATGGCGGTGGTGATCAGGTTTTTATTCACAGAACGGGTTTTTCAAACCGTATACGCACTCCTCAAATAAACGATGTTATAACCTTTTCTATAAGTAAAGATAAGCAAGGTCGCTATTGTGCAAACGATGCAACGTATGCAGGCGAAAAGTTAAAAGTAAAACAAGCTAAAGGTAGTAATAAGTTTTCAATTTATTTATCTGTGATCTTTTTAGTGGGCTTAACATTAGCTTTAATGATGGGATATTTACCTGAAAATATTGTATTTATATATTTAGGTATGAGCTTTGTTACCTTTTTTGCGTATGCGCTTGATAAGTCTAAAGCAAAACGAGGGGCGTGGCGTACTCCAGAAAGTACTTTACATGCCTTAGCCTTAGTGGGCGGCTGGCCAGGTGCAGCCATTGCGCAACAATTACTTAGGCATAAATCTCAGAAAAAAGACTTTAGGTTTGTTTTTTGGCTTACCGTTATTATTAATTGTTGTGCATTAGCGTGGTTAATATCGCCTAATGGCTTACCTTTTATGCTTGTATTCCAGTAACTATGTGCGGCATATCAATATGCCGCAGAGCTTTTTTATTTTTATTTTCATATCCAAGCTAAGAATATTTAAAGATAATTCATCATAATATCTAAATAAGAATTGATATCATTCGCGTTTATGTTAATATCTGCGCTAATTATCATAATTGAACAAATTAGTGGAAGCGTAATGAAGTTAAGTCAAATTTTTATTGGTGTTAGTTTAGGGCTGGTTGCTCTATCAAGTTCAGCCGAACTGCAAGACAAAAACAATAATAAAAAAGATATTGAAGTGATAAAAATTAAAGGTAGTTACTTTAATAATTATCAGGTCGATAATGCTTCAGGCGCTATGCGTGCTAATGTTTCACTACTTGAAACTGCGCAGGCTGTTACGGTTATTCCAGAAACTATTATTGATGAGCAGCTAGCGACGACATTAGGTGAAGTACTCAATAACGACGCAAGTTTATCGCCGGGTTCTAAGCAAAGAAACCGTGAAGTATTTAGCTCGCGCGGCTTTGAATTAAGCTCTTCTACCGGATATTTACGCGATGGTCATCAACATTGGTCTCATTATCAACAACCTATCGAAACCTTATCACGTGTAGAAGTTATTAAAGGCCCCTCAAGTATTTTATATGGTCAATCGGCTCCAGGTGGCTTGATTAACATGGTAACCAAGCAACCAACGTCAACATCGTTATTAGAAGTCAGTGCAGACACCGATCAAAACGGTTCAACACGCTTTATGCTTGATGCGGGTGGAGAGATAATGGCTGACACCAATTACCGTGCGGTTTTGGTTAAGCAAGACGTAAATTTTGATCGTGAATACCAAAATGGTGAAAAACGTGAGCGTGATCGTTTTTTAGGTTCGCTTATTGTTGAACATCAAGTTAGCGATAATTTTATTGTAAATGCTTATTACGACCGAACGAATGACAAAGCAGGTTTAGATACCGGCGCATGGTTAAATGCTGATGGCGATGTGATCAGTAATGAACATACCATTAATGACTTCTCTTGGGCATTTACAGATATTACGGTTGAAAACAAAGGCCTTAAATTAACGTACTTTGTTAACCCTGAATGGCAAGTTAAAGTAGGCTACAACGAACAAGACTTTGAACGTCAACGTTTTGAATCATCACCTAAAATGCCTTCAAATTACCAACAAGGTGATAGTTACTCATCTAACCCTTATGATCGCCACGATGATTGGAAATTCAAAACAGCATTTATTGATATTAACGGTGAAGTATCTTTTGGTGGTGTTGAACACAACATCTTAATTGGTGCCAACAGCCTTGATTATTACTATGGTCAGTTAAGAACATCAGCAGATAGCATTAGTTATACGCCAGGTCAAACTGAGCCAATGAGACCTAATGTTAGCTATAAAACGGATACAAGTTTAAGTACTACAGAATATGATTATTATGGCATTTACTTTCAAGATCTAATGTCTTTCAACGAACGTTGGCAAGTGGCTATTGGTGGTCGTTACGACAAACAAAATAAAGAAAATGCCGACAACGAATCGTTATTACCTAAAGTAGGCGTGCTGTATCATCCTGCTGAAAATAGTACGATTTATGTTAACTATTCTGAAGGTTTTGAGCCACAAGCACGTGAACATATAGATGATGTTCGTGATAGAAATGACGGAATGAAAATCGACGCAACCACCTCTAAGCAAATAGAAATAGGTGCAAAGTGGCAAGTGTCTAATCGCTTATTATTAAATGCGGCTATTTTTGATATTGAAAAAAGTGGAACGTTAATTTCAGAAAGACTACTTGATGATCCGCTATTTGATACGGTTACCACGCAAGCCGGACTTCAAAAACATAAAGGTGTAGAGCTTTCAGCACAAGGCGCTATTACAGATAAATGGTTTGTGATCACATCGGTTATGTATTTAGATGCTAACTACGAAGAAGATGCAAAGTATCAAGGAAACACACCTGTTGATGCACCAGAGTGGTCTGCATCGTTATGGTCGCGTTACGAATTAACAGAACAATTAGCGTTAAACGCAGGTATTTTTTACCAAGGTGAACGCTTTGCTGATAACGATAATACCGTATCTAAAGACTCATACAGCCGAGTAGATGTTGGTGCTACTTACCAAACAAGAATAATGGGCAAAAAAGTTGATTTACGACTAAACGTAGAAAACTTATTTGATGCTGACTACCTTGCCGGCGGTGGTATTAACAACGTAACCATTGGCGATGGTGCTACGGCTCGTTTTGAAGTGAAAACCTCTTTTTAAAAACGGTCGCTGTTAATGCTAGAATAGCTAAATACTGTAAATTATTATTAAACAAATCAAGCACCCTTCGGGGTGCTTTAACGTAAGAAAAGCAAATGAATATTAGAAAATTCTTTTTTTGGTTCCACCTTATTATTGGCTGTAGTGCAGCTATTTTTATTTTTCTTATGTCGATTACCGGCGTTGGACTTACTTACGAAAGACAAATGATCCAATCAGCACAAGTGGCTGATTTTCCTGTAGCACCTAGCGAAAATGCCACGCGCTTATCACTTGATAACGTGATTGCAATAGCAAAAACATATGACACTGAAAAAGAACCCTCTATTAGTTTTTCTAACGAAAACAACGCACCCTTTATTGTTAAAGAAGGCCGTAAAACACTGGCTTATTTAAATCCGTTTACAGGGAAAGAAATGTTAGAACCGGGCCAACAAACCAAGGTGTTTTTCGGCAAGTTAAGAGCATTTCATCGGTGGTTAACGCTTGACGGAAAGTTTAGCGAAACCGGTCGTTGGGTTAATGGTATATCAAATGTTATTTTTTGTTTACTTGCCTTAACGGGGTTATATTTATGGTTACCCGCTAAATTCAAAAAAAGAGCTTTTAAACAAAAGCTTATAATCACTAAAAATCACAAAAATGGCCAAGCTAGAGATTACCAATGGCATAATACTTTTGGCTTTTATATGGCTCCACTGTTAATTGTAATTACATTTACCGCCTTCTTTTTCTCATTTAAATGGCCGGGTAACACCCTTAAAACATACGTGTCTTCACATGAAGAAGCCCTGCCGAAGGCACAACCATTAAAGCAAGAAAGCTTAGCTCAACAACTTAGCATGCAAACACTATGGTTACAGGTGAATAAAGACAATCCTGATTGGCAAACCGTAAGTCTTTCACTTTCAGCCGTACCGCAAAGCATTCAAACGTTTCAAGTAGATATGGGTAATGGCGGCGAACCACAAAAGCGTAAAAGTGTATTAGTAAACACTTTAAACGGAGACTTTATTGCAGAGCAAAACTTTGAAGACTATTCAACCTATCGCAAAGCAAGAAGTTACATACGTTTTTTACACACAGGCGAAATATACGGTTTAGTGGGGCAAACCTTAGCGGGATTAGCGTCATTACTCGCGTGTTTATTGGTGTATACCGGTATTGCCATGTCGTTAAGAAGATGGCAACGTAGCAGAAACTCAGCAGGTAAATAGTTTGTCTAAGCGATTTATTTCGTTGTTATAAAATTTAAATAACTTGAACAGAACGGCTCTTACATGAGCCGTTTTCACATATAGCGCTAGCTAATCTTCCACGCTTTAAATATCGACTCTGTTACTCCCAAGCTTACCAGAGCGCCAGAATGCAGAGTTTCAATTTCTTGTAATACCATAGTAATAAACTTATCTGGTGAGGCTATATTATTTTCGTGGCAGTAACGTGTAATGGCAGGTTCAATTTTACTACCCTGAATTCTGCTACGAATGATCTTTGCAATCACTTCTTTTCGTTCGGCTCTGTACTGAATTCGATAGCTGTCTATCTCTCCTAACGAGTCTTTAACTACATCATATTGCTCGCACGACTTTATATACGCCCATTGAAAAAGCTCTAACGCGGGAAGAAAATCATTCTTTTCATAAAAGTACAATAATGCTTTAAAGTAATCTTCTTGCGGTACATCAATAAAGCTTAAGGGGCAAAGGTTGCCTTTAATAAAAGGTATATTGCAAGTAAGTCGAGCCGTACGTTTATTAACATCTTCAAATGCTTGTAAATATGAAATATGAATCAGTAAGAAAAAACTTTGTTCAAAGGCATCGTCTATTTGAGCTGCCTTTCTTAACAATAACGCCAAATGTTCAGTTAATTGATGCGGGTTATTTAAAGGTAAATAAGACGATTTACCCACTTTTACTTCAACCTCACGAACTCTGCCACAGGCATTTGGGTTTTTAAGTAAATCTTGTGCCAATAAGTAATGAATATTACGTATAGTGAATGTAGAAAGTGGAATCTCATCAGCATTTTCAACTAAGAATAAAATAGCCTCTTTATGATTCATTATCATCACAGTTTCTTCATGTATTTTACCGTCGGCCGTAAAACCATTTTCGATTAGGTTTTGCGTATCAAGTTTTGAATAGGTATTGCCTTCTAAACGGCTTGAATGATAAGAAAGATCAACTAACAACCTTTGTCCAATGTGCTTAGCATAAGTGCCTGCCGCTAACGTTTGATCAAAGCGTTTACCTAATTGAAATAATTGTTCACGAACAACATCAGGAACGTATTGGGTTTGATTAGGAACATAACTCTCAATTAAATTTACTTGATAGCTGGTTTTTATTCTGCCGTAAGAGGGCGTTTCTAAATAGCTTAAGAGAGACAAGGCGTTATTTGAAAATATAGGATGATTTTTGTCTTCATCAATATCATATGCACCTATAGTAGAACTCACTTTGTCCTTATTTGAATAGGCTAATACAGAGTTGTTATTTTTATTTACGTAGTATTTTTGATTACGGCCTTTACCTTCTTTTTGTACCAAACCCTCTTCAATTAAATCTTTTAATCGGCGTTGAATAGTTTTTTTATGTATTGTTTTTTCAGTGCTTTTATTTATTTCTGTATTAATGTCACCAAGGCTCAAAGGAATAAATGCGTTACGTAAAATATTTAGCATTACGCTATATTCTTGCTGTAATCTTTTTTTTAGATTCATAAGATAAGGACATTTATTTTTGGTTTTGTCCTTATGTTAGTCGAGATAAGGACAAAACACAAATAGATAAGGACACAGTGCCGTTTGTGAATAGCCGCGTTGTTTACTCATAATTAACTGCAAATAAAGTTTCACAATTATTCTCTTGCTAATTTATATAAATTAGATAAATTAGCTAAATCTCCATAAAAAGAATAATCGTCCTATGAACGAACAAAAAATATTCGACAATATCAAACATGCATTAGGCGAAGCACCACGCAATCAGTTCACCACTGAAATGCATCTTCAAATGATCAAATACGCTGATAATCTTAAAAGCATTACCGCTAAAGAGTTTTGTGAAGGTGTTGGTCTTAAACCTAGTTTCGGCACTGAATTTTCAAAAATGCGTAATCTCACTCAGCGATTAAAAGCCGCTGGTTTAAACACAAACCAGCTTTAATACGGCTAACTTAAAAAGGATTAAACAAATTTCCCATGGCAATTAAAAAAACAGAACTTTATTCATCATTATGGGCAAGCTGTGACGAGCTACGTGGCGGAATGGATGCCAGCCAATACAAAGACTACGTACTCACCATGTTATTTATGAAGTACGTGAGCGACAAATTTAAAGGCGACCCTTACGGTATGATTGTTGTACCAAAAGGCGCAAGTTATGACGATATGGTAGCAGCCAAAGGCGATAAAGAGATTGGCGATAAAATTAATAAAATCATCTCAGCCCTTGCCGAAGAAAACGACCTTAAAGGCGTTATTGACGTTGCCGATTTCAACGATGAAGACAAGCTAGGCAAAGGCAAAGAAATGATTGACCGCCTCACCAAGTTGGTTGGTATTTTTCAAGGTTTAGACCTAACAGCCAACCGCGCTGGCGGTGATGATTTATTAGGAGATGCTTACGAGTACCTAATGCGTCATTTTGCTACGGAGTCAGGTAAATCTAAAGGTCAATTTTATACACCGTCTGAAGTGTCACAAATATTAGCTAAAGTCGTAGGTATTAAAGACAATACACCACAAGATGCAACCGCTTATGATCCAACCTGTGGTTCAGGTTCTTTATTATTAAAAGCCAGTGACGAAGCACCTCGTGGATTGTCTATCTACGGGCAAGAAATGGATAATGCCACCAGCGCATTAGCCCGTATGAACATGATTTTGCATAATACTGAAACGGCAAAAATTTGGAAAGGCAATACGCTTTCAGACCCGCAATGGAAAAACTCCGATGGACAACTAAAAACGTTTGATTTTGCTGTTGCCAACCCACCATTTTCAAACAAAAACTGGACCAGCGGCTTAAATCCCGCAGCAGATCAATATAACCGTTTCACATGGGGTACACCTCCAGAGAAAAATGGTGACTACACCTTTTTATTACATATTATCAAAAGCTTAAAAAACACAGGTAAAGGTGCGGTAATCTTACCCCATGGCGTGCTATTTCGTGGTAACGCTGAAGCTAATATTCGCGCGAACCTTATAAAGCAAGGTTACATAAAAGGCATTATTGGTTTGCCCGCCAACTTGTTTTACGGGACTGGTATTCCTGCTTGCATCATAATCATCGATAAAGAACATGCGCAACAAGCGGTAACTAACTTTAACGAAGATGATGAAAACCTACCAACAATTTCAGGCCGCCCAATCTTTATGATTGATGCTTCTAAAGGTTTTATTAAAGATGGCAACAAAAACCGCCTGCGTAGCCAAGACATTCATAAAGTGGTTGATGTATTTAACAAAGGGTTAGAGCTTGAACGTTTTAGCCGTTTAGTGCCACTTGATGAAATAGCTAAGAATGATTACAACCTTAATATTCCGCGTTATATCGACTCGTCTGAGCCAGAAGATTTACACGATTTAAGCGCACACCTGCAAGGCGGCATTCCGAACCGTGATATTGATGCGCTAGAACATTACTGGCAAGTATTCCCAAGTATTCGTGCAACCCTATTCAAACCAGCGCCAGAACCTAAACGCAACGGTTACAGTCTCTGTATGCTTGAAGCCAGCCAAGTTAAAAGTAGCATTCTTGCTCATCAAGAGTTTAAAGACTTTGCCAGCCGTAGTTTATTACCATTCAAAAAATGGATACCTGAGGCAAAGCTTAAAGACATTAAAGTTGGTGATAACCCGAAAAACTTTATCTTTAACATTTCAGAAAACTTACTGAATGCTTATGCCAATAGCGACTTATTAAGTAAATACGACATTTACCAAATCCTTATGGATTACTGGGCTGAAACCCTACAAGACGATGTATATGTATTGGCGCAAGATGATTGGCAAGCAGGCAACACCCTGCGAGAACTGATTGCTAAAAAAGGCGAAAAGCTCAAAGAAACGGCTGATTTAATCATTAACAAGAAAAAGTACAAAGCTGAACTTATTCCGCCAAGCCTTATTGTCGCTCGTTATTTTTCTGATGAACAAGCCAAGGTTGATGCGCTACAAGCGAAACAAGATGAAGCCACTCAAGTACTAGAAAACTACCTAGAGGAAAATGGTGGTGAAGATGGTTCACTAGTTGATGCCATCAACGACAAAGACAAAATCACTAAAGCCAGTGTTGCTGCCAGAGCTAAGCTAGCAACTGACAGTGATGAAGTTAAAGTACTTAAACAAGCAACTAAGTTGTTTAACGCTGAAACTGCCGCTAAAAAATCAGTCAAAGAAGCGCAAGAGGCTTTGGATTTAGCCGTATTTAACCAATATCCAAAACTGACTATTAATGAAATTAAAAATCTGATTGTTGATGATAAGTGGTTAGCCACATTACAAGCCAATATCGTTGCTGAGATTGAACGTGTCACACAACAAATGGCAAACCGAGTTAAAGAGCTGGAAGAACGTTATAGCACACCCTTACCAACCCTTTCTAAATCGGTTGATGACTTAAGCGATAAAGTCGCATACCACTTAAAAGCAATGGGCTTGGAGTGGTCGTTATGAGTGCTTTAGAGCAAGTGATTCCTGATGGTTACAAGCAAACTGATGTTGGGGTAATTCCTAATGATTGGAATGCAAAAACTTTTGGTCAGGTAATGCAGATTAGGCATGGTAAAGATCAAAAAGCAGTGCAAGTTAGCGATGGGCGTTATCCAATATTTGGGACTGGCGGTAAGATGGGCGAAACTAATACAGCCCTTTACGACAAACCTTCGGTACTTATTGGAAGAAAAGGAACAATCAATAAACCTCGCTTTATTGATACTCCGTTTTGGACAGTTGATACACTGTTTTACTCTGAAGTCTCTAAAAAGGAATCAGCCAAGTTTATTTACTACAAATTCTGCATGATTGACTGGATGCAATACAATGAAGCGTCAGGAGTACCAAGCCTGAATGCGAGCACTATTGAGAGTGTTGTAGCATCTTTTCCTGAAACTAGTGAAGAACAAGCCGCCATTGCCAATGCATTATCCGATGTCGATGCACTATTAACGGAATTGGAAAAGCTGATTGCGAAAAAACAAGCGATTAAAACCGCCACCATGCAGCAGCTGCTAACAGGTAAAACCCGTTTACCGCAGTTTGCTACTTATAGTGAAGGCGAAAAGCAAGGTCAACCTAAAGGCACAAAATCCAGTGAACTAGGCGAAATACCTGAGGATTGGGATGTTAGTAATATTGGCTCAGTATTATCAATCACCACTGGTAGTAGAAATACACAGGATAAATTATCGGATGGTCAATATCCTTTTTTTGTGAGATCACAAACAATTGAGCGTATTAATACTTACTCTTTTGATGGCGAAGCAGTACTTACTGCTGGTGACGGGGTTGGTACAGGCAAAATTTTTCATTACATGAATGGAAAATTTGATTATCACCAAAGAGTTTATTTGATGTATAACTTTGGTGACCGAATTGACGGTTATTACTTTTATATTTATTTTAGCAATTTTTTCTACGATAGGATCATGTCTATGACAGCAAAGTCGTCTGTGGATTCTGTTCGCAGAGAAATGATTGCTGATATGTTGATTACACTACCATCAAAAGAAGAACAAACCGCTATCGCCACTATCCTCTCGGATATGGATAACGAAATCCAAACCCTTGAAAAGCGCTTGGCGAAAACCCGCCAAATCAAACAAGGCATGATGCAACAGCTACTGACAGGCCGCACACGCTTACCATTTGATTCAGCCCCTAAAGGTGATTTTGAAAATGCTTTTGAAGGCAAGCAGGAGGTCGAAAATGCCAACTGAACAAAGCCTTACACAATTGCATGCTCTGTTAAAAGAGTTATGTCATTTACCTAACGAAACCGAATGGGTGGAGTTTAAACATAATCCTGATGTGATTAAAATTGGCGAATATATCTCAGCGCTAGCAAACTCTGCAGCACTCCTTGGTAAGCAAACTGCGTACTTAGTTTATGGTGTTGATGATAAAACCCACGGGGTAATTGGTACTACTTTTAAGCCATTAATTCAAAAACACAAAGGGCAAGAGTTAGAAAGCTGGTTGTTACAAAAAACCGCACCCAAAATTCACTTTCAGTTTTATGAATTTACTCATACTAATGATAAGCACGTAGTGATTGTTGAGATTCAAGCGGCTACTCATACACCTGTTCAGTTTGATGGCATAGAATATATTCGTGTCGGTAGTTATAAAAAGAAATTACGTGAGTTTGCAGAGAAAGAGCGAGCATTATGGCGTGTGTTTGATAACACCCCATTTGAGCAACAATTAGCGGCTGAAAACTGTAGCGTAGAAGAGGTGCTTAAATTAATAGATTACCCTGCTTATTTTGATTTAGTTGGTTTGCCTTTACCTGAAGGACGACAAGGCATTTTAAATGCACTTGAAGCTGATAAGTTAATTATTGCAACAGAATCAGCTAAATGGCACATCACGAACCTTGGTGCGATATTATTTGCCAAAAAACTGCAAGACTTTCAGCACTTGGCTCGTAAAGCTGTTCGGTTAGTGCAATATAAGGGCAATAGCCGAGTAGAAACAGTACGAGAGCTTGAAGGTAATAAAGGCTATGCCGTTGGCTTTGAAGGACTTATTGATTATTTAAAAAACCTATTACCCTCTAATGAAGAAATTGGTAAAGCGTTTCGTAAAGAAGTGCCTATGTATCCTGAGCTTGCTATACGTGAATTAGCTGCTAACGCTATTATCCATCAAGACTTTTCGTTAACCGGAACAGGGCCTATGGTTGAGTTATTCGATACCCGTATGGAAATAACCAACCCAGGTATTCCGCTGGTTGATACCGATCGGTTTTTAGATTCTCCACCTCGAAGCAGAAACGAAGCTTTAGCTTCTTTTATGCGTCGCATTAATATTTGCGAAGAGCGTGGTACGGGAATTGATAAAGTGATATTTCAGACTGAGTTATATCAATTGCCCGCACCTTTATTTGAAGTAACTGATAATCACACACGTAGCGTTTTATTTGGCCATAGAGAGTTTGCTGAAATGGATAAAGAAGATCGCATTCGTGCTTGTTATCAGCATTGTTGTTTGAAGCATGTGAATAGGGAGCATATGAATAACAAGTCTTTGCGTGAACGCTTTGCTATTGCTGAAAAAAATAGCGCTATGGTAAGTAGAATAATAAAAGATACAGTCCATTCTGGTCTAATTAAACCTTACGATGCCGATGCCGGAACTAAAGCAATGCGTTATGTTCCACACTGGTATTAATTTGCTTGACCGTTGCTTGACTGAGTTGTCAATTAGGGAAGTATTACATTAATACGAAGTCCTTAAATTGTTGTAAAGTAAGTGTTTTTTAAATCAATACTTGCTTGATTGAAAAGTTTTAAAAGGAAGTAATATGAGTAATGTCGGCCAATTAGAACGTAAAACCCAAAATCGAGTTGTTAAATTTTTTAAAGAACAGCTTGATTATGATTACTTAGGTGATTGGGAATACCGTGACGGTAATAGCAACATTGAAACAGACTTGCTTACCAAGTGGCTAAAAAATCGCAAAGTATCCGATGCGCTTATTAAGCGCACATTAAGAAAATTAGATGCTGCCGCAGCCCTTGGCGAAGGTAAAAAGCTCTATGATGCCAATAAAGAAGTATATCGTCTGCTGCGTTATGGCGTGAAAGAAAAAGAAGGCACGGGTGAGCAAAACCAAACGGTATGGCTAATTGACTGGGAAAACCCAGAAGCCAATAACTTTGCCATCGCTGAAGAAGTTACCGTAAAAGGCGAACAGCTCTCACCTAAAAGAAAACGCCCTGATATTGTGATTTACGTCAATGGTATTGCGCTAGGCGTGATTGAATTAAAGCGCTCATCGGTATCAGTCAGTGAAGGTATTCGCCAAAACTTAGATAACCAGAAGAAAGCGTTTATCCGCAATTTCTTTACCACCATGCAACTTGTGATGGCGGGAAACGATACCCAAGGTATTCGCTATGGCACGATTGAAACCTCAGAAAAATATTATTTAGAATGGAAAGAGCCAGAGAGCAGTTGCGCTGGTGTAACAGTAGAAACCCCATTAGATATTCAAATTGCTCAGCTCTGTAATAAAAAACGTTTTTTACAGTTTATTCACGACTTTATTGTATTTGATGCTGGGGTTAAAAAGACCTGTCGGCACAATCAGTTTTTTGGTATTCAAGCTGCGAAAAAGCATGTTAAATCAAAACAAGATGGCATTATTTGGCATACGCAGGGCTCAGGTAAAAGCCTAACCATGGTGTGGTTGGCTAAATGGATCCGTGAAAATGTCACTGATTCTCGTGTTTTGATTGTAACGGATAGAACAGAACTTGATGAGCAAATTGAAAAGGTGTTCTCTGGCGTTGATGAAGAAATTTATCGTACCAAAAGTGGTAGAGATCTGGTTGCTACCTTAAATCAACCTAACCCTTGGTTATTTTGTTCGCTGGTGCATAAATTCGGACGTAATGGTGAAGCTCCTAGTGATGAAGATGATGAGGCCGCCACTAAAGATTACCTTGATGCCCTCACCCAAAATTTACCCAATGACTTTGCTGCTAAAGGTAATTTATTTGTTTTTGTTGATGAGTGCCACAGAACACAATCAGGAAAATTACACGAAGCCATGAAGGCTCTGCTCAATAATGGAAAAGGTCCTGAAGCCATGTTTGTTGGTTTTACAGGTACACCTTTGATGAAAAAGGATAAGAAAAAGTCTTTAGAGGTATTTGGACCTTATATTCATACTTATAAATTTGATGAAGCTGTAAATGATGGTGTTGTACTCGATTTACGCTATGAAGCAAGAGATATCGACCAATATTTAACCTCAGAGAAAAAAGTCGATCAATGGTTTGAAGCAAAAACTAAAGGGCTTTCAAATCTTGCCAAAATGCAGCTCAAACAGAAATGGGGCACAATGCAAAAAGTGCTCTCTAGCAAGTCTCGCTTAGAACAAATTGTTAGTGATATTTTAATGGATATGGAGATCAAACCTGCCCTTATGTCTGGCAGGGGTAACGCCATGTTAGTTTGTGCAAGTGTTCATCAGGCTTGTGTTGTTTATGATTTGTTCAGCAAGACAGATCTTGCGGGTAAGTGTGCTGTGGTAACAAGCTATCAGCCCACAGCCAGTACTATAAAAGGTGAAGAATCAGGCGAAGGATTAACTGAAAAATTATTTAAGTATGATACTTATCGCAAAATGCTTGCTGACTATTTTGAACAAACTGAAGACGAAGCAGCTAAACGTGTTGAAGAGTTTGAAAAAGCGGTTAAAAAGCGGTTTGTTGAAGAACCTGGACAAATGCGGTTATTGATTGTAGTTGATAAGTTGCTTACCGGTTTTGATGCACCTTCTGCTACCTATTTATACATTGATAAAAAGATGGCTGATCATAACCTTTTCCAAGCGATTTGCCGTGTTAATAGGCTTGATGGCGAAGATAAAGATTACGGTTACATCGTAGATTATAAAGATTTGTTTCGCTCTTTAGATAAAGCCATAAAAGATTTCACAGCAGAAGCTTTCGATGGTTATGATGAAGAAGATGTTGCTGGTTTATTAAAAGACCGACTAAAAGAATCTAGATCGGATTTAGACAATGCTTTGGAAGCCGTTAGAACTTTATGTGAGCCAGTAAAAGCACCAAGAGACACTAAAGATTTCATTCATTTTTTCTGTGGTATATCGGGTGTAGAGCCTGAAGATGAAAATGAACGAAATGAAAAAGAAGAACTACGCTTAACGCTTTATCAAACAGTTGCCAAACTTATTCGTGCATACACCAACGTTGCAAATGAAATGGAACAAGCTGGTTATACACAAGCTGAGTCAGAAAAGGTTAAGAAAGAAGTCGCTTATTTTGAAAAAGTAAGAGATGAGGTAAAGTGGGCTAGTGGCGATAACCTTGACATGAAACAGTTTGAACCAGCAATGCGTCATTTACTTGATATGTATATTCGCGCTGATGATAGTGAGGTGCTTATGGACTTTGAGGAGCTTGGTTTAATTGATTTAGTGATAAATAACAACGGCAAAGGACTTGAGTCTTTACCTGAAAGCCTTAGGGAAGATGAAGATGCAATGGCTGAAGCTATTGAGAATAATGTTAGAAAAACCATTGTTGATGAAAATCCAGTAAACCCTAAGTATTTTGATAGCATGGCAACATTACTTGATGCAATTATTAAGCAACGTAGAGAGCAAGCAATTAGTTATCAAGAGTATTTAGAACAAATTAGAGCCTTAGCAAAAAAAGTCGTTAATCCGACAGGAAATAGTACGCATAATTACCCTGAAACTGTAGATACGCCAGCCAAGCAGGCCATTTACGATAACTTTGGTAATGATGAAGTATTAACAACTAAAATAGATACAGCTGTGCGATATACAAAAAAAGCTGAATGGAATGGTGATAGATTTAAAGAACGTGAGATTGCCAATGCTATTCGAGAAGAAACGGCTAGTTACCAAGTGGATATTGTTGATGTAATGGAGCTTATAAAAGCGCAAAAGGAATATCGTTAGTGGTTAAAGCTGATATTGAAGTGACAAAAATAGGCGGTATTAATGTCGATATTAACCGTAGAGACATTAAAAATATTCACTTGAGCGTATTACCGCCAAACGGCAGAGTTAGGCTATCTGTACCAAATAAAACCACAGAACAAGCCATTAGACTTGCTATTGTTAATAAACTTGCATGGATTAAAAAGCAGCAAGCGGATTTTGCTGGGCAAGAACGTCAATCTATTCGTGAAATGGTTAATGGTGAATGCCACTATCTTTGGGGTAAGAAGTATCGATTAGCCATTCAGCTGCCTCAAGGTAAGTATGCTGTAAATGCAAAAGGAAATGGTCAATTAGAACTTAAAGTGAGTGAAGCGACTTCAACCGATAATCGTCTAAAGCTGCTAAATCGCTTTTACCGAGATGAAATGCAGCGTTCATTAGAGAAGTTGGTTCCATTATGGCAAAAGAAACTCGGTGTCGAAGCGGATTTTCTTAACATTAAGAAGATGAAAACCAAATGGGGAAGTTGCAATATTCAATCTAAACGAATTTGGCTTAACCTTGAACTCGCCAAAAAACCTCCTGAATGTATGGAGTATATCTTGGTACACGAGTTAATTCATTTGCTTGAACGGCACCATAATGATCGTTTTCGTTTATTAATGAATAAACACATGCCTAATTGGCGTGAACGCAGAGATTTACTCAATAGTTTACCTCTGGCTTATGAAGATTGGAGCTATTAACTTATTTTTAGACCTTTTCTAATAAGGGAGTAACCTCATATTTGGAAAAACTCACTGAATCTAAATTCCACACAAACCCCAATAAATACAACAGGGTTGCGTTTATTTACAGGCTGTATATACTAACAGTTATCACTGTTGAAAAACACAGGTTATAACCTAAGGAATATAATGCGCCCATTAACTCCCAGACAAGAACAAATATTTGATCTGATTAAAGAAAAAATATCTGAAACGGGTATGCCACCTACACGTGCTGAAATAGCTGACTTTTTTGGTTTTAAGTCGGCTAATGCTGCTGAAGAACACCTTAAAGCGTTAGCTAAAAAAGGTTATATAGATATGCTACCGGGCACTTCTCGTGGTATTCGACTTACCGAGCAATTTGTAGAGCAAGATGGATTGCCTTTAATTGGCAGGGTTGCTGCTGGAGAGCCAATTCTTGCGCAAGAGCATGTTGAAGAGCATTACAAAATTGATGGCACTATGTTTAAACCGTGCGCCGACTATTTACTCCGTGTAAATGGTGAGAGTATGAAAGATATTGGTATTCTTGATGGCGATTTACTCGCTGTGCATCAAACCACTGATGTAAAAAACGGGCAGGTAATTGTAGCAAGAGTAGAAGATGATGTTACGGTTAAGCGTTTTAAACGTGAAGGTAATGTTGTGTATTTACATGCTGAAAATGAAGAGTTTTCACCTATTGTTGTTGATTTAACTACGCAGCAATTTAATGTTGAGGGTATTGCAGTAGGTGTTATTCGATCAGCTGATTGGATGTAATATTTATTTTTGTTTGTACACAAAGCTATTAGTTTCATAAATCCGCAGAGTTTGCTTTTTAATCGTTTTTAATTGAAAGTAAATTCTGTTTTATCTCCTTTTAATCCTATTTTTGAGGTTAGTTCCTCGTTTTAATACTTCAATTCATTTAAATTAGGCAATTGCCTACCACCTGGTTAAAAATCAACCACCTCGCATTTCTTGAAATAAAATAAATAATTGTCTTAAATAAAAGGGTTGTTTAAAAATAAAACAATCGTTAGCCTCATTGTAAGTAAGGCTCTCAGCACCTTAGAGTTGTTACTCTATTGTATTTATTAATATTTATTAATGTAATCACTCTAATTTAAAATTTGACCTAGATTAATATTTGGGTAATTCTAGAATAGAAAGTATACAAAATGATATTGAGTTGATGTTTGGTACTTATACACTCGTAGAGCGAATAATAATAAATATAGAATAGCGAAAACGTTCAAAGTATGACTGTTCATTGAGCAGGTTTTGCCTTTTTTGCGTTAACAGAGGAGTGAGGGGGATGTCGAGTTATGGGACGTAACCTATGTTGGCTGATCTTGGGGAGTTTATTTTCGAGTTCAGTATTAGCAGATATGCAGTTAAATCTAACTAAGGGGGTAACCGAGGTAAGTAGAGATGTTTATGATCTACATATGTTGGTTATGTATATTTGTACTGTTATT
The DNA here is from genome assembly GCF_002000085.1 of Pseudocolwellia agarivorans. Lineage (GTDB taxonomy): Bacteria > Pseudomonadota > Gammaproteobacteria > Enterobacterales > Alteromonadaceae > Pseudocolwellia > Pseudocolwellia agarivorans. The sequence goes on along the minus strand of NZ_MUZU01000003.1, from coordinate 143,200 downwards.
GGTATCTTTGTTTTTGGTGCCATGTTCTGGTCAATGGTCTTTCACCGAAAATCTAAAGGCGCAAAGGCTGCATCTTTTCACGAAAGCACTAAGGTAGAAATACTTTGGACCGCTATTCCAATAGTAATTCTAATTGCTATGGCTATTCCGGCCACTAAAACGTTAATTGAAATGGAAAATAACGACGATTCAGACGTTACCATTCAAGTAACGGCCTCTCAGTGGAAATGGCACTATAAATACTTTGATCAAAACATTGAGTTTTATTCTGTTTTAGCAACACCTCGCGATCAATACGAAAACCAATCAGGTACTTCAGCGGCTAAAGGCGAGCATTATTTACTTGAGGTAGATAAGCATCTTGTTATTCCTGCTAATAAAAAAGTGCGTTTTTTAATTACGTCTGACGATGTTATTCATGCTTGGTGGGTGCCAGCGTTTGCTGTTAAGCAAGATGCTAACCCCGGTTTTATCAACGAAGCTTGGACAAATGTTGATAAGCCAGGTATTTACCGAGGCCAGTGTGCTGAGCTTTGTGGTAAAGACCATGGATTTATGCCCATTGTGGTTGAGGTGAAATCTGAAGAAGATTACGCCAAGTGGCTTGATGAACAACATGAGTTACTTGCACAAGCTGCTGAAGCTGAAAAAGCCTCGTTAAATGCCTCTATTCCTATGGAAGAGTTAATGACGTTAGGTGAAACAACTTATGTTGCTTATTGTGCTGCGTGTCATCAAGTGGGTGGTACAGGTCTTCCTCCTGCATTCCCTGCACTTAAAGACAGCCCAGTTGCTACGGGTGATATAGCGACTCATATCTCAACGGTATTTAATGGTAAAGCTGGTACAGGTATGCAAGGTTACGGCAAACAGCTTTCGTTAAAACAAATTGCTGCTGTTGTTACTTATGAGCGTAATGCTTGGGGTAACAATACGGGCGATGCTGTGCAAGCGGCTGATGTTCAAGCGGCGGTTGGCGGTTCTGTTGATAACGTTAAAGATATGGCGAAAGAAGCGGCTGCTGTAGTTGAAGACAAAGTTGCAGATATAGCAGCGCTTGTTGAAGAAGCAGTTCCTGCAGAAGACCTATCAAAAGAATATTCAAAAGACGAATTGATGAAAATGGGCCAAGAAGTTTACACAGCTTCGTGTGCTGCTTGTCATCAACCTACGGGTTCTGGTATTCCACCTGCATTTCCTGCCCTTAAAGGTAGTGCTATTGCTCTTGGCGACGTAGCGGTTCATATCGATATGGTTGTTAATGGTAGTAAGAAAAATCCAGCGATGGCAGCGTTCGGTAGTCAATTAACTAAAACTCAAATTGCTGCAGTGGTTACTTATGAGCGTAATGCTTGGGGTAACGACACAGGCGATTTAGTGCAACCCGCAGCAGTTGATGCTGCCAGTGCGAAGTAGGAGGTAGACATGACAACAGAAAATATAACAACAGAACAGTCTGATCACGATTCGCACGACGAGCATCACGATCACAAGATGACGGGGATAAAACGTTGGTTGTATACCACTAACCATAAAGACATAGGTACGCTGTACTTGTGGTTCTCGTTTATTATGTTACTTACGGGCGGTGCGTTAGCTATGGTAATTCGAGCTGAGTTATTTCAGCCCGGCTTACAAATTGTTGAACCAGACTTTTTTAATCAGTTAACAACCGTTCATGGTTTAATTATGGTGTTTGGCGCCATTATGCCTGCCTTTACCGGTTTTGCTAATTGGATGCTACCTATGATGATCGGTGCTCCAGATATGGCGTTACCGCGTATGAATAACTGGAGCTTTTGGATATTACCTTTTGCTTTCGCTATTTTATTGAGTTCGTTTTTTATGGAATCAGGTGCGCCAAACTTTGGTTGGACTTTCTACGCTCCATTATCAACAACGTATTCAAATGGTAGTACAGCATTCTTTGTTTTTGCTGTTCATATTATGGGTATTTCATCCATCATGGGGGCAATCAATATTGTTGTAACCATAATGAATTTACGTGCGCCAGGTATGACTTACATGAAAATGCCATTATTTGTTTGGACATTTTTCATCACAGCTTATTTATTAATAGCGGTAATGCCGGTGCTCGCCGGAGTGGTAACCATGCTCTTAACCGATACTTACTTTGGCACCAGCTTCTTTGATGCTGCAGGTGGTGGCGACCCGGTAATGTTCCAACATATATTTTGGTTTTTTGGTCACCCCGAAGTTTATATTATGATCCTGCCAGCGTTTGGTATTGTGTCTACTATCATTCCAGCGTTTTCTCGTAAGAAGCTGTTTGGTTATGCGTCAATGGTTTACGCAACCTCGTCTATCGCATTACTCTCTTTTATCGTTTGGGCTCATCATATGTTTACAACAGGTATGCCGTTATTTGGCGAACTGTTCTTTATGTATTGTACTATGCTGATCGCGGTTCCAACGGGTGTAAAAGTATTTAACTGGGTAGCGACTATGTGGCGCGGTTCTTTAACGTTTGAAACCCCTATGCTGTTTTCAATTGCCTTTGTTATTTTATTTACCATTGGTGGATTTTCAGGCTTGATGTTAGCGATGACGCCTGTTGATTTTCAATATCACGATACCTATTTTGTTGTAGCTCATTTCCATTATGTTTTAGTTACGGGTTCGTTATTCTCTATCTATGCAGGGGCTTATTATTGGTTACCTAAGTGGACGGGGCATATGTATAGCGAGTCATTATCTAAATGGCATTTTTGGTGCTCTCTTATCTCAGTAAACTTACTATTCTTCCCAATGCATTTCTTAGGTTTAGCGGGTATGCCACGTCGTATACCTGACTATGCTTTACAGTTTGCTGATTTTAACAAATGGGTAAGTATTGGCGGGTTCGCCTTTGGCTTATCGCAATTAATATTCTTAGCGGTTGTTATTAAGTGCATTAGGGGCGGAGCAAAAGCCGAAGCTAAACCGTGGGATGGAGCAGAAGGACTAGAATGGACTGTGGCTAGCCCAGCACCGTATCACACGTTTTCAACACCACCAAAAATTGATTAGTGATTGTTTGAATAGTAATTAATGTTGATAAAGGTATTAATGTGACTGTAGAGCAAACTGAACGAAATAAAAATAACAAAAAAGTATTATCTAAATTAATGCTTATTGTTTTTGGAATGTTTGGTTTTGGGTTTGCGTTAGTGCCTTTATATGACGTTTTTTGTGATATTACAGGGCTAAACGGTAAAACCAATGAGTCTGCAGCGACCACGTATACCGACGGTATTGATACAAGCCGCACTGTTAATGTGCAATTTATTAGTAGAACCGCTCAAGGAATTCCTTGGAAATTTGAGCCTGTTCAACGCGAAATTACTGTTCATCCTGGTGAAACGAAATTTGTAAAATTTTACGCTAAAAATGAGTCTAATCGAGATATTATCGGACAAGCTGTTCCTTCGGTATCACCGGGTTTAGCTGCGGCATACTTTCAAAAAATTGAATGTTTTTGTTTTACCCAACAACCGTTAAAAGGTAATGAAGAAGTAGAAATGGGGTTACAGTTTTATGTGGATCCTGAATTACCTAAAGATATCTCAACGCTTACCTTGTCTTATACTTTGTACGATGTAACAGGCAAAGTTGACTCATAAAAAGAATATTGCGTTTTACGCATAAATGAGGGGAAATTTAATGACTACCAAAGAATATGAAAGTTATTACGTACCATCGCAAAGTCATTGGCCAATAGTAGGCGCTATCGCGTTGTTTTTAATTGCCGTTGGTGCAGCTAATTATGTATCTACACTAAACTCTGAAGAAAGTAGGGGCGGGTACTTTTTACTTGCTGGTATTTGTTTAGTTGTTTATATGCTTTACGGATGGTTTAGTAATGTTATAAATGAATCTATGGCAGGTAAATATAGCCATCAAATGGATAATTCGTTTAGACAGGGCATGAGCTGGTTTATTTTTTCAGAAGTTATGTTTTTTGCAGCTTTTTTTGGTGCCTTGTTTTATGCCCGTACATTGTCGGTGCCATGGTTAGGCGGTGCAGGTAATAATGAAATGACAGGTGCAGTGTTATGGCCTGAATTTACGGCAGCATGGCCTTTGCTTAAAACACCAGGTGGAACTGAAACCACTCAAATGGGTTGGTATGGTTTACCATTAATTAATACGATTTTGTTATTAACTTCTTCAATTACGGCTCATTTTGCACATTCAGCATTAGAAAAAAACAACAGAAAAGGTATAAAAATTTGGTTAGGTTTAACCATTTTGTTAGGTGTAACTTTCTTGTTTTTTCAAGTACAAGAATATGCTCATGGTTATTCTGAAGAAATGAAGCTGTATATGACCAGTGGGATATATGGTTCAACGTTTTATTTACTAACGGGCTTTCATGGTATGCATGTAACCCTTGGTACTATTATGTTGATTGTAGTGTTTTTGAGAGTATTAAAAGGGCACTTTACATCAACTAACGCGTTCGCCTTTGAAGCGGCTAGCTGGTATTGGCATTTTGTTGATGTAGTTTGGGTAATGCTATTTGTGTTTGTATATATTTTATAAGTTTGATTGAGTTAAAACAAAGTACTTACTTGTTTCGAGTAGGTACTTTTTAGTAAGGCGTTGGGTTTGGGGTTATAAGGCCTGTCATAATGCCTATCAGCATTAAAATAACAATAAATGCTGAAATCATAACTCTACGACCTATAAATTTTGACATCGAAGGCTGATTAGGATCGTTTTTATTCATAATAAACAAAGCTCTAAAAAGGTTGTACACCATAAAAATTAAGCAACCAATGAGTATTATTTTAATGATCAATGCTAAATCTCCAGATCTTTTGCTGTAAGGAAGTAGTTGTTTGAAACATGTACTATCAAACATTCGTTTACCTTGGTTAATCTTTACCCTACTGGTTTTTTCTGCATTAGTAAAATTAGGGTTTTGGCAAAGTGCTAGAGCTATCGAAAAAGAAGAACGTTTACATAATATTGCTCAACTAAGCCAAACCACCGCTTTGTCTTTGTCAGAAATACAAAAGCTCCCGTTAACCAATATCAACGACTTTCCCATTAAACTTAAAGGTGAATTTGAAAAGGGCGTATTGTTTTTGTTAGACAATCAAACTAACAACGGGCAATTGGGTTATCGTGTTTATCAAATATTTAATGCGAATAATCAATCATTATTAGTGAATTTAGGTTGGATTGTAGGTTCAATCAATAGGAATGAATTACCTAATGTTAAAGCGATTACTGGTTCTTTTGAATTGAATGGGCATATACGTTTGATTGAAAAAGGAATACTGTTGATGGAGCAGCAATTTAGTAACGTGTCGTGGCCGTTAAGAATACAACAAGTTGAAATTGATAAATTGTCGCTTGTTGCCCAAAAAACACTTTTACCTTTTGTTGTTTATGTAAATGAAGATGAAAGTTTAGGGTATAAAAAAAATTGGCAGCCGATTGTTATGCCACCAGAGAAGCACAGGGCTTATGCGTTTCAGTGGTTTAGTTTAGCCATAGTATGGTTAATATTGATGTTTTGGGCTTCAATTAAATTTAATAAAGCTGATAAAACCGACAATAATAAAACAAAGAGTGAAAATAATAATACTAAGGATTTAGATGTATGAGTGAAACGCAAAAATCAAAATCTCGTCGTAATTTATTGATGGTCTTAGGGGCGTTTGTGCTGCCCATTGTTTTAGCCAAACTCGCCTTAACTCAAAACTGGCTAGATTATGGAGTTACTAATAAAGGGAAGTTAGTTGAAAGTGAGTTAACCTTAAAAGATATAGGTATCAATAATTCTGAACTTGATAATAAATGGCTGATTTTATATGTGTTACCTGATATTTGTAATGAGCAATGTGAACAAACACTACTGAGTGTAAATAATACTTTTATTGCGTTAGGGCGCGAAATGCCAAAAGTAAGAAACGTAGCCCTTTATAAATCACCTTTATTAGAAAAACAGTTAAGTCATTTAGAACCTTCAAAATGGTCCGTTATCTTATCGCCAAGCAATCCCCATTCTCTTATTCAGCAACAAAAAGTTTTAATTGTAGATCCTCTCGGCAATATTATTTTAGAGCACCAACCCCCTAAATTATTTGAACAACAAACACTGTTTGGAAAAAACATTCTGGCAGACATGAAAAAGTTATTAAAGTATTCAAAAATTGGTTAAACATTAAAGTGGTTAAATAAGAATTTAGTTAATTATTAAGAAGTGGATAACAGTGATGAGTCGTAACATTAAAAATATAAGAAAATTAGTGTTGGTTAGTATTTTATTAGCAATTGTAGTTGTTAGTTTAGGTGCATACACACGATTGACTCATGCAGGATTAGGTTGCCCAGATTGGCCTGGTTGCTATGGTTTTCATGACGTACCTCATACGAGTGAAGAAATTTTAAAAGCACAAGCGGCTTTTCCTGATAGAACCGTTGAGCCAGAAAAAGCATGGAATGAAATGATCCACCGATATTTTGCTGGTACTTTAGGATTACTGATACTCGTTATTACTTTTTTATCGATTAAAAATAGAGAAGTTGGTACACCTGTTTTTCTGCCCATATTGATACTTGGAGTTGTTATTTTTCAGGCCGCATTAGGTATGTGGACGGTTACAATGAAATTAATGCCTATTGTTGTAATGGGGCATTTACTTGGTGGATTAACGACTTTAAGTTTATTGTTTCTATTATATTTAAGACTTAAACGATTTCATGTACGTGAAGGTAATACTAGTTTAAGAAAATTTGCAAAATTTGGCTTTATTGGCATTGTTATATTAACAGGACAAATAGCGCTAGGCGGTTGGACATCTTCTAATTATGCGGCACTTGTTTGTACAGAGTTACCTATTTGCCAAGCAGGGTGGGAACAAGAGTTGACGTTTGAAAACTCGTTTGATCTTATTCCCCCAGAGCGTGACACCTATGAATTTGGTCATTTAAATCATGCTTCCAGACTCACTATTCACGTTATGCATCGCTTTGGCGCTATTGTAACGGCTATATATTTATTATGGCTTGTGTTTTCTGTTATGCGCAGGGCTTCTTCACAATTTTTTCAACAGGCATCTTTAGGGCTAATTACAGTTTTATTTTGTCAAATAGGGTTAGGTGTTAGTAACGTGTGGTTTTCGTTACCACTAGGAGTTGCTGTTGCCCATAATGTAGTGGCAGCATGTTTAATGCTAACTTTGATCCTTCTCACGTACGGCTTACAGCGCAAAATATAGAGGTTAATATGAATACAGCTACGACCGAGTTAAGTGCTAAAATTTCACATGCTACATGGCGTGACTATTATGATATTACTAAACCAAAAGTTGTCGCCTTACTTGTTTTAACTGCTTTGGTGGGAATGAGTTTGTCGGTTCCTGGTACTATTCCATGGCAATTATTGATCCCGTCAATGTTGGGTATAGGTTTGCTTTCTTCGGCCGCTGCAGCCATTAATCATATTGTTGATGAAAAAATAGATAGTGAAATGGGACGTACTTATAATAGGCCGTTACCCAATGGACGCTTAACATCAAAAAATGCCATTATTTTTGCTGTAAGTATGGCGGTCATCGGTTTTGTGGTTTTATATGGTTTGGTTAACCCGTTAACGGCTTGGCTTACTTTGTCGGGATTGGTTGGTTATAGCTTTATTTATACAATGTACCTAAAGCGTGCTACTCCGCAAAATATTACCATTGGTGGATTAGCCGGAGCAATACCTCCCTTGTTAGGTTGGACCGCTATGACAAATGAGATACATCCGCATGCTTTGCTATTGGTATTAATTGTTTTTACATGGACGCCACCACACTTTTGGGCGTTAGCGATTCATCGTAAAGACGAATACGCTAAAGTAAATATTCCCATGATGCCTGTAACTCATGGTGTAAACTTCACTAAAACTCAAATTTTACTTTATACCGTTTTGTTGTTTGTAGTGGGGTTATTACCTTATTTGGTTGGTATGTGTAATTGGTTGTACTTGATAGGGGCAGTATCTTTAAATTTCATTTTCTTTATGTACGCATGGAAACTTAAATTTAATGCCGATGAAAATACAGCAATGGATACGTTTAAGTTTTCTATCATACATTTAATGTTACTTTTTATTATTTTATTAGTAGATCATTACATGTTACCTATATCATAACCTTGATGATTTACTATAAAACATGATGAGAGCCACTTAAGTTATGACTAAAATTATATACGTTGTGATTGCATTAGCCGCCTTAACAACAGGTGTTTTATTATTTACTCAGCTGAACCAACAGAACCAGCCAGAACATGCTTTATTTTATGAACAAGCAAGAGAAATAAAACCATTTGTTATGACAGATCAAAACGGAAATAATTTTTCAAATGAAGAGTTAAAGGGCAAGTGGTCGTGGGTGTTTTTTGGTTATACTTCTTGTCCCGATGTTTGTCCAACAACATTACAAGAGCTAAATTTTGTTTACGATGATATGAAAAATATCGCCTCAAATACGCAAGTTATTTTAGTTTCTGTTGATCCGAAACGCGACACTACAGAAAAACTAGCGGGTTACATTAAATATTTTAATAAAGAATTTATTGCTCTAAATAGTGGGCATGACGTGCTCTTTCCATTCGCTCGTAACTTAGGTCTCATGTATGCCATGAATGACGGCGAACGAGCAGAAAACAACATGTACACAGTAGATCACAGTGCGTCGATTGTATTAATTAACCCTAATGGCAATATAGCTGCTATTTTCCAGCCTCATCAAGTGTTAGGAAGATTACCCACCGTTGAAGGTGATGACTTGGTAAGCGACTTCGCTAAAATAGTTAACCTGAGTGGCTTTAACGCGAATTAATTTATTCCTTTTTGAATTATTACAACGGATACCACGAACCATCGGTATTTAAAATAAACCAAGGTTGTGAAAACCAGTAGTATCTTTCAGGGTTATTAATACTTGGGGCTGTACAATTACTACGTACTCGGCCAATAGGTAATGGCCCTGAAAATTCAATACTGAACCGTTCTTGGCTTAGCCATTTTATCTTTTGTTTTCCTAACCCTGATACATAGCAATTTAAAGATTTTGGATAAAAATCTTTAGTTTGTACTTCAAAGTTCACACTACTTATGGTGTTGTAACGTGCAATCGTTTTTGTTTCACTTATTTTATTGTTAATGGTTTCATTAATAACCGATATGTTAAGAGGTAATGAATATAATTTATCTTTTAAGCTATCTAATTGATCGTAAGGTTGAGAAGCTGGAAAGCGTGGAATAATGGTTAAGTCAGTATGTAAACCTACAGCGCCAGATTGCTGAGTAAAGGCGGTAAACTGATTTTCTCTCAGCCATGTTTGCAGTTCTAATGTATATTCACCATATGGATAAGCGAAAAACCGCCATGTTTGGCCTGTGTGTTTTGCAATGAGTTTTTCAGCGAGTAGTAAATCTTGAGTTTGTTGTTCAAACCACTCATCTTTAGTCCTGTTTTTTGGCTTTCTTGCAAACGAATCATGAGTTAAACCATGGTTGGCTAAGGTGACTTGTTGATTAGGTAACTTAGCTAGTGCTGTAATTTGCGACCAAGAAAGATAATGATTGGCATTGTTACTAAGTAGTTTAGGGTTAATAAAAATAGTAAAAGGGAAACCAAACTTATCAAGTAAAGGCTTCGCTTGTAAGAGAATATCGTTGTAAGCATCATCAAAGGTTATGGCAACAGTTTTATCCGGTAAGGTTTGCTTGCTTTTAAGTGCGCTAACCAACTCAGGTAAAGGCACAACATTGAATTGATGATCGGTTAAGTATTGTAAATGGCGCTCAAATTGGTTTGGCGAAATAGAAGTGCTTTTAGGTGTTGTATCACTAACGTGATGATATTGTAAAATTACCGCAGCTTCACATGTTATAAGCAATGAAAATAATACTGAAGATATAAAAACAACGAATGTGAGTAGTTTTGTAAACATAATAATCTCAGCTGGTAAATAAGAGGAAAGGTGAAATACCTTTAAATTATATTACATATGAGAGGGACTTTTATATAAATAAACGTTACAGTTTATTTTCTTAGTGTGTCAAACCTACATAATCTAATTAAGGAATGAAAATGGAAGTAAAGCTAGCTGATAGTCATTCAGATTTATATGGCATTGCGGTTGTTTTACAACAGTTACGTACTCAATTTCCCGTTGCCTATATTAAAACGCAAATAACTGAACAGATGAAAGAAGGTTACCAAATTGCCTACATTGAGGAAGATAATGAAGTAGTTTGTGTAGCAGGGTTTAGATTTGGACAAAAACTCGCTTGGGGTAAGCACATTTATGTTGACGATCTTATTACCAACGAATATACACGCTCTAAATCTGCAGGAGCAACAATCGTTAAATGGCTGAAAGAACATGCTAAAGCGAATGGTTGTCAGCAATTACATATAGATTCAGGTGTGCAGCGCTACATGGCGCATAAATTTTATTTACGTGAAGGCTTTATTATTGCGAGTCATCATTTTTCTATGAGTCCGCTATAAGAAGTTTAGATTAAATGAATAAGTGTTAAGGTTTATTTCTTTGAAAGATGTTTAGCAACCTATTAGCAAACATTCCTATGTATCCATAAGCGGCGAATAATATGGCAGGTACTAAAAAGCACAGTCCTAGTATTTGCCAGTAATAATGAAAATAGTAACCAACAAAAATAAATAATGCGCCAATAGCAAAAAGGCCAAGCCCACGCATAAAAAATGACAAACTGCGTTGTGGGTTTCGGCCTAATTTTTCTAATAATCTATTCAATTAATTTTACTTAATAAACTAAAACTAATAGTGTTTAATAGTAAGAATGATCGCCACGTTCGTGTTCAGTCATATCTTTAACACCTTTAATTTCATCGCCCATCATATCAATTAACTGTTTTTCAATACCGTCTTTTACCGTTACATCAATTTGGCTACAGCCATTACAACCACCGCCAAACTGTAATACTGCATAACCGTCTTCGGTAATTTCCATTAATGTACATTCACCGCCGTGGCCGGCTAGTTGAGGATTAACCTCTGCTTTTAAAAAGTAATCAACACGTTCGAATAATGGAGCGTCGTCACCGACTTTGCGTAATTTTGCATTAGGTGCTTTTAACGTAAGCTGAGATCCCATTTGGTCGGTAGTAAAATCTATTTCGGCATCTTCTAGGAAAAGTTTGCTATCGCCATCTACGTAAGCAGAAAATTTTTCAAAAGGTATTTCAATATCTTCAGGCTCGATAGCATCAGCAGGACAATAAGACACACCACATTCAGCACTAGCAGTTCCAGGGTTTACAACAAATACACGAATACTTGTGCCTTCAGCTTGTTGTGATAATAGCTTAACAAAATGCTCTTGAGCGGTTTCAGAAATATTGATCATAACAGTGTTCTACTCTCTAGATATACGTTAACAAAAAAGGTAAAAAATACCCGAGTAAATTACTCAAGTATGTGTATTTTACTCTGCAAAGATGATTGGTGCTAGTGGTAGATTAAAATAAAAGCTCTAATTTAGTTTTTAGTTCTAGTTTCAAGGCTAATAGTTTGGTATTTTTATATAAACCGTTACCAATCAAGATGCGTATTTCAGAGTACTTGAGTGATATCAATTAAAGGCAATGCTTTGTAATACTCAACTCTATAAAATTCTCGTTGGATAGAAAACAACTTTATATACCTTCTATAAATATCACTTTAGGATGATTAGATGTCTTTTTTTCGAACCATTGTATTAATGTTCACCCTCTTTTTTGTTTATTTTTCTCAAGCAGCATCCGTAACCACCTATCTACCTGAAAATCATACATACAATAAAACAGTTCCTACTCCTAAGAGTATTATAGGTTTTGGTTTGGGCGACAGACATGTACGTTACGACCAACTACTAAACTATTTTGAAGCGCTAGATGATAGTTCTAATCGTTTAAAAATAACTTCTATGGGGCAAACGCATCAGCTACGAAATCAAATATTAGTGACTATTTCAAGCGAAAAAAATATTGAAAATCTTAACAATATTTTAAATTCACGTAATAATTTGTCGAGTAAAAACAGCGACGAGCCTCTTGTTATTTGGTTAGGTTATAGCGTACATGGCGATGAATTAAGCGGCGCTAATGCAGCTATGGTGGTAGCTTATTACTTGGCGGCAAGTGAAGACGAAAAGGTAAAAGCATGGTTAGATAATACGGTTATTGTGCTAGAGCCGAGCATAAATCCAGATGGAATGGATCGCTTTGTAAGTTGGGTAAGCGATAATAGAGGAACAGCTCCTAATGCTGATCCTAATCATATTGAACACCATCAAGATTGGAGAACAGGGCGATCAAATCATTTTGGTTTTGATTTAAATCGTGACTGGTTACCACTTTCGCAAATTGAAACACAAAATAGAATGGCGTTCTTTCAACGTTATCAGCCGCATGTTGTTGGCGATTTTCATGAAATGGTGTCAGACAACAGTTATTTTTTTCAGCCAGGAGTAGCTACACGTAATAATCCTTTAACGCCTAAAAATAATATTAAATTAACGCATTTACTCGCAACCTACCACGCTAAAGCTTTAGATAAAGAAAATCGTTTATATTTTAGTGAAGAAAATTTTGACGACTTCTATTATGGCAAAGGTTCTACTTATCCAGATATTAACGGTAGTGTGGGGGTTTTGTTCGAGCAAGCTACCAGTCGAGGTATGCAAGTTGACACCATTAATGGGTTGTTAACCTTCGAATATGGTATTAAAAACCATGTGTTAACGTCTTTATCAACAATAGAAGGCGCATGGAATAATAAAGAACAATTTATTGAGCATAGAAAAACATTTTACAAAAATGCTAAAAAGCAGGCGAAAAAAGAAAATTTTAGCGGATATATCATTACAGAGAAAAATGATCATTATCGTTTAAATGCGTTTTTAGACAAACTGAAGCAGCATAAAATAGAAGTATACGGCTTAGCAGAAAGCTTTAAATTTAAGTCTAAAGAGTTTAGCCCATCATATAGTTATTACATTCCTCTGGAACAGCCAAAATATAAAGTGATTAAAGCGTTATTCGATACGCCAAAAGAGTTTGAAGATAACACTTTTTATGATGTTTCTGGTTGGACATTACCCTTAGCGATGAATATTGAATATCATCAGGTTGATAGCACTTGGGGGCTAGAGTTAAGTAAAAACGCTTGGGATTTTAAAACAGAAGAACATCAAATTACTCAAGTTGAAAACGGCAATAACGCCTACGCTTATGCTTTTGAATGGCATCATTTTTTAGCGCCAAAGCTATTAAATCAATTACAGCAAAACAATATTAAAACCAAAGTAACCACGGAAAACTTTGCTATTAAAGTTGCAGGAAAAGAACGAGAATTTAAAGCTGGCACAATTATTATTCCTACCAACATTCAAACACAAACTTATTGGCAAAAACAGGCGATAAACATAGCTCAAGAAAACAATATTGAGCTTGTTGCCTTATCGTCTGGTTATACAAGCCAAGGTGTTGATTTTGGTAGTCCATCTTTAAAAACAACTCCCCCTGTTAAAGTGTTAATGATAGGGGGGAAAGGTGTTTCTGAATGGGAAGCTGCAGAAGTTAAATTTTATTTAGACGATACGCAACATATACCGCTTACTGTTGTTGAAAAAGATCGTTTAGGCGCTATCGATTTTAATACTTACACACATATTGTAATGGTAGATGGTAACTATCAATCTCTTAATCCAAGCGTTGTTATTAAGTTAGAAAGTTGGTTGAAATTAGGTGGCGTTGTATTTGCCCAAAAACATGCGGCTAAATGGTTGGCTGAAAAAGATATATTAAGAGCCTCTTTTGTAAGTAATAATCAGCTTCGTCAGTTATTTGATAGTTCTAGCTTAAATTATGAAGACAAAAGTGATTTGGCCGCTAGACAGCGCATTGCAGGGGCAATATACGAAACTCAACTCGATATAACGCATCCATTAGCCTTTGGGTTTTCTAAAAAAACATTACCTGTATTTAGAAATAACACCTTAATCATGGAGCCTCTACATTACCCATTTACTAATGTAGGCACATATTCATCTGAGCCCTTATTGAGTGGATATACCGATAAAAACTTAATTAAGCGAATTGCAAACACCTCTTCATTGGTTGCACATAATGTGGGAAGAGGGCGTGTTATTGCAACAACAGACAATTTAGCTTTTAGAGGTTACTGGTATGGTAGCGTTAAGTTATTAACTAATAGTATTTTCTTTGGCAAGGCGTTTCATGCACCTGCTACACGCTAAATTTAATTAAGCGTGTAGTGGTTTTAATCATCACTACACGTTATTTTCGGCTGATTAATTTAACGATTTAAATTCTAATCGGTTGCCGCTAGGTTCTCTGATCATCATATGCTTAGCTGGACCACCATTAGCAAGTTCAGGTGCAAACTCAATAACAATCGAGGGAACCCGTTTAAAACGCTGATATAATTCATCTAAATCTTTTGAGTTTTCAACTGATATTGCTAGGTGATGTAAACCAACATTATTTTTTCGATCAAAATTAATGGCTTTTTCAGGTGTAGTTGCTTGCCATAACGTAACAAACATTTTGCCATCGCTTACAAAACTTGCAGGGTAGCTTGTATCTTCCTTCTTTAAGTTCCAGCCTAAAGTCTCAACAAAAAAATGCGTTGAGGCTTTTAGGTCTTTTACCGTTAAACCCACATGATTAAAGCCAGCTGTTAAAATGGTGTTTTTGGCTGATAGATTGAAGCTGGTAAATAAAGCGATAAGTATGAGTAAAATAATATTGTTTTTCATAATGGCCTTGTTGTTAAAACATTGAAGATAAACAGACCTGAGAACAAGCATTTAAATTTTATCAATAAGTAAAAAACATGATCTCAACTGAGAAGCTTAATTAAAAGTTATGATAGTTTTATATTGTGTCAGGTAATGCAATAGTAACACTGAGAACACTTACCGTTTGTACACCATGCTTTTTGAGTAAAATTGAAATTTCATTAACCGTTGTTCCTGTTGTTACAACATCATCAATTAATATGACATGCTTAGGTAACTTTATGGTATCGAGTTTTATATCGAACGCATTTTTCATGTTATTGCGTCGTTGGCTTCCCGATTTACCTACTTGGCTTTCCGTTTCCAATATTCGACTAATAATATTGTGCTGATAGTTAATACCGCTGTAATTGGCGAATTTTTTGGCAATTAAATGCGCTTGATTATAACCACGGTATTGCCATTTTGTGATGTATAAGGGCACAGATAATATAAGCTCTGGTTGCTCCGTTTGATCAAGTGTATTGGCGCTCTCTACGCCTTTTTTCCAACTTTCGTAAAGTAACTTACCTAATAAATCGGCAAGCTCAAATCGACCTTTATATTTTAATGACGATATCCATTGTGTGTAAGGCCAAGTATGTGGAGATAAACTGTGCAGGTGATCGAATGATTGTTTAGGAATTATTTTATTAATGGCTGGCCAATTAAGTAAATCAGCAGAAATAAGTTGATAATTAAACTTAGGTAAATCACGTAAGCAAAATTGGCAAAGTAGAGGATGTTCCTCACATTGGTTACCACATAAGTCGCATGACGATAGCGCAAGCTTTGATGCGTGAATAAGTTGTTTAATTTTATCAAAAAAACTAAACGCGCCATGCTTAATATTTACAGCATCAAATTCCATTTTTAATACCCTTCAAGTAAACTTAATTCCATTGTTAATCAGTATAGAAATAAAATGAGTAATTCGCTAATTACGAAAAAATATATATCAAATAATCACAGCAATCGAGAACAAAAGACACCTTTAGTTTTGATTCATGGTTGGGGGCTTAACTCTGCTGTTTGGGAACCGACTATTCAAAAGTTACATCAACATATTGATATTATTACTGTTGATTTACCTGGCTTTGGTTTAAATATAAATAAACCATTAGCAGATTATTCGTTAATCAATGTTGTTAACGAAATTCAGTCGGCTATTAATACTCCTGCGATATATTTAGGTTGGTCTTTAGGTGGCTTAGTTGCCACACAATTAGCTTATAGTTTTCCTGAAAAAGTGGTTGCTTGCGTTACTGTGGCAAGCTCTCCTTGCTTTTTAAATAAATCTGATGAAGAACCGATATGGCCAGGTATATTACCTAACGTGTTGAAAATGTTTTATCAGCAACTGGCGCAAAACACACAAAAAACTCTTGAAGGTTTTTTAAAAATTCAAGCCATGGGTAGCCCTCATGTTAGGCAAGACATAAAAACTATTCGTGACTTAGTGATGCAACACTCGCTACCTACAGAGCAAACGTTAGCTGATTCGTTACAATTATTAGAAACCGTTGATTTACGCGAGCAGTTATCATCGCTAAAAATGCCTTTTTTACGACTATATGGAAAGCTCGATAGTTTGGTGCCTAAATCGGCAATCGAACCCATTGATGCTTTATTGCCTCATAGTCAAAAACATATTTTTCCTAAAGCATCGCACGCACCCTTTATTTCACACCCTGAAGAGTTTAATGAGGTGCTTTTAGAATGGTTGGGACAGTTGTAATACATAAAAATAGTTTAATATTTTTTGGTTAAAGGCATTAACTGTTGCGTTACTTATTTGATAATTAGAACAGCGAGTTAGTTAAATAAACGCCTGTATTTGATGATTTACCCTTGTATAAAGGGGGACAGAACAATAATGAAACGGGTTTAATTCATTTACTTTTTAGCATATATGGTCAATAATTAAACATTAGCTTATATGTTTGTTTTGAGTGTTTTACACTCATGTTGTACGAAGGAGATAACCGTGGAAATTCAATCTGCATTTAACAGTGGGATACAAGGTTTTCAAAAAGCGACTGAAGACGCCAATAAAGCCGCGTCTGATATAGTATCGAGTACTGTTCTTGATCAACAGGCTGCTACTGAAAGCCAACAAGCTATTCAACCTAGCACTCAATCTAACTCGCAACAAAGCACTGAGGCTCAACCTAATTTAACGCAATCAATTGTTAATTTAAAAGTAGCTGAATACCAAGCGAAAGGTTCTGCTGAAGTTATAAAAACAGCAGATGAAGCATTAGGCACGCTATTAGACGTTCGAGTATAAAATGAACATTACGCCGCATATTCAAAACTTACCTGTTGCTACAGCGGTTAATCCGCCAACAGATAACTTGCGCCGTGAAAATGTTCAGCGACCTATCATTACTGCCCCTACAGCAACGAGTGGATCACCGGCAGAAAAAAGTACAGCAGAGAAAGAAAAAGCCTCAGGTCAAACGGGTGACCAATTTAATTTTGCTGAATTACAAAAATCAGCTGAAAAAAATGCTAGCCAAATAAATGGTAATGCAGAACAAGAACATCAAGAAAATAATGAGCATCAGCAAGGTGCTCAAGAAAGTGATAAAAAGAATACAGAAGGTGAAAGTGCAGAAAACACATCTCCTGAGCCTAATAATTTAGAGGCATTTCAGCACGAAAAAGAAATTCAGCAACTTAAACAACGTGATCAAGAAGTACGTTCGCACGAGCTCGCTCATGCTTCTGTTGGTGGAGCATCTACTGGTGCACCGTCGTATGAATTTCAAGTAGGACCTGATGGTAAAAAATATGCTGTAAACGGTGAAGTGTCTGTTGATTTATCTCCCGTTGAGGGAAATCCTCAAGCGACTATAGCTAAAATGCAGAAGGTACATGCAGCAGCTTTAGCGCCAGCAAATCCTTCGGTTCAAGATACTAAAGTCGCAGCGAAAGCCGCAGAGTTAATTACTCAAGCGCAAAGCGATTTAATTGCTTTAGGTTTAGAGTTTTCTGAAAGTGAAAATCAAGCAAGTGTATCGGCTCCTTATAACGATGCTAGCGAAGTGTTTAATAAAGAAAAAAGCACTAATGTACAAAGCAAGTCGTTTGACGAGCAAATAAATCAAACATTAAAAGCACAAGAGGAAATAGCTCCGTCAATTTCTAATGACGTAAAAGCAAGGTCTCAACGCATTGAAGGGTTTTATTCAGGAATAACGCAAGCTTACGAGAAACAAAGTTCGTATCAATTCGAATTAACTGCTTAGTTATTATTTATAAAAAGAAACCCGCTATTTAGCGGGTTTCTTATTAGAAGTTCCGGTTAGTTATAAAAAGCTAAATACCGTAGTTTTCTCTGTATAGCTTAATACTATTTAAACTATCGATTAGGCTTGGGTCTTGGTCGACTTTTTCTTCTAAATAACTAATTAAATCGGCTAACGTTACAATAGAGATTACCTTTGTACCAAAGTCTCGTTCAACTTCTTGAATAGCAGATAACTCACCTTGGCCTTTTTCTTGGCGGTCTAACGCAATAAGTACACCTGATAATTCAGCGCCATGATCTTTAATAATTTCCATTGATTCACGAATAGCGGTACCTGCCGTAATTACATCATCAACTAACATTATTTTACCTTCAAGTGGAGAACCCACTAAAGAGCCGCCTTCGCCATGTGTTTTAGCTTCTTTACGGTTAAAACAATAAGGTAAGTCCATATTATGATGATCGGCTAATGCTACTGCTGTAGTTGTCGCAATAGGAATACCTTTGTAAGCAGGGCCAAAGAGTAAATCAAACTCAATGGTTGAATCAGTTAATGCCGAAGCATAATAACGACCTAGTTTAGCTAAATCGCCACCTGTGTTAAACAAACCGGCATTAAAAAAATAAGGGCTAGTACGGCCAGACTTTAAAGTAAATTCACCAAAGCGTAATACATTTTTAGCTAAAGCAAATTCGATAAATTCGCGTTGATAGTTTTTCATGAATATCGTGTCCTAATTAATTTAAAGCGGCTTTTTGTGCGTCAAATAATTCGTTAATGCCTGCTTTAGCAAGTGCTAGCATTTCTTGTAACTCATCAAAGCTAAACGGCTCTTCTTCTGCAGTACCTTGTACTTCAATTAGCTTACCTGTATCTGTCATTACCACATTTAAATCCGTTTCAGCGGCTGAATCTTCTGGGTAATCTAAATCGGCTACAGCTTCGCCTTTATAAATACCAACTGATACAGCGGCAATCATATGTTTTAACGGATTTGTTTTAATAATGTCTTTAGCGCGCATGTAGTTAAGGGCATCAACTAATGCCACACAAGCACCTGTAATTGATGCCGTACGTGTACCACCATCAGCCTGAATAACATCACAGTCAATACTAATTGTATTTTCACCTAAGGCTTTTAAATCAATCGCTGCGCGTAATGAACGAGCGATTAAGCGAGAAATTTCTAACGTGCGACCACTTTGCTTACCGTTTGCAGCTTCCCTTCTCATACGTGTATGCGTTGAACGAGGTAACATGCCGTATTCTGCAGTAACCCAACCTTTACCTTGGCCTTTTAAAAAGCGAGGAACACCTACTTCAACTGAGGCAGTACAAATAACTTTAGTATCGCCAAACTCAATTAACACTGAGCCTTCAGCATGAGTAGTAAATTGACGAGTAATGGTAACAGGACGAATTTGCCCTAGAGTTCTGCCGCTTGGACGCATGTTTAAATTCCTAACATTAAATAATTGCTGGGCATTATAATCGTTCAATCAGAATTTTGACATAATGACGGTTAAGTATTTTAAAATATAGCGTTAAATTTTCATGTAGATGATATTGAGGTGTTTAATTTTTTTAAGGCAAAATTAACACTAAATTGTGATACTTTTGTTAAGACTTAACGATTTTAATAGTTCACAATTTACTCATATAATCCTATAAATTGAGTCTGTTATGAAAAATAAATTAATACCATCTATTGTTATTGGCTTAGTTGTTTCCGCCTGTGGCGGCGGGGGAGATTCGGCTCCTAGTGCTACCCCAACGCCTCCCCCAGCAAAACCACCTGTTGTAACACCTCCACCAGCGCCTACCACTTATACGGGAGTTTTTATTGATTCCGCCGTAGAAGGGTTAACATACAAAACAGAAACTCAAGAAGGAAGAACTAACGACAAAGGCGAGTTTATTTATCAACTTGGTGAAATGGTTACTTTCTCTATTGGTGGTATTAGCTTTCCGCCCGTTGCAGTAAAAGCACAATTAACACCTTTAGATATATTTAATACTCAAGACTTGTCTGATCAAGGTGTAGTAAACATGCTGAGATTACTGCAATCGTTAGATGAAGATGGTATGCCTGAAAATGGTATTAAAATTATTGAGTTAGCACATACATTAGCTGAAAATGTAACAGTAAATTTTACAGATAACAATTTTACCTCTTTGATTGATGCAGCGTTAGCCTCATACACAGGTATCAACAATAGTTTAATAAGTGCAGAAAGCGCCGTACTGCACTTTAGTAATACATTAATGTTAAATAAGCCAACGCCATCTGGCTGTGGTAACGACCACGCAAAAGTAGGTTACACAGGTACTTTTAGCACCTTTGCTCACAATGTTTCAGGCACTGTAACTATTCTTGATAATTGTACTTTGCAAATTGAAAACTTTAATTATGATGCCAGTGCTCCTATTGTGTACTTTTATGGTGATACAAGTAGCAACTTTTTATCAGATAATGCGTTTACAATCGGTGGAATTTTACGAGATGACAGTGTTGCATATGAAAATGAAAGTATCACATTAAAATTACCTAACAATAAAACATTAGATGATCTTGAATACCTTAGCGTGTGGTGTATTGACTTCAACGCTAACTTTGGTGATTTACAATTTCAAGCGCCGTAAATACGGTACATTAACAAGGTAGATACTAGCAGCATCTACCTTGTTCGGGCATAATTATACAAAATACTTTATTAGGTTAAATTATGATCCACAGCATGACCGCATTTTCACGCGTAGAAGTAAAAGGTGATTGGGGCAACGCCGTTTGGGAAATTCGTAGCGTAAATCAACGATTCTTAGAAACGTACTTTAGACTGCCCGAGCAATTTCGTAGTATTGAACCCGTATTAAGAGAACGTTTTAGAAAACAGCTTAATCGCGGAAAAGTTGAATGTAACCTGCGCTTTAACGCCAACGCATCAGAAAAAAACAACCTAACATTAAACAAAGACCTTGCCCTGCAATTAATTGAACATGCTGGCTGGGTTAACGAACAAACGCTAAATAGCCAACTTAACCCTGTTGATATAATGCGCTGGCCAGGTGTAATGGAAGCTGAAGAAGCTGACATGAGTAAAATTCAAACGGAAATACTCGCAGGTTTTGATCAAGCGCTTACCGACTTTATTGCGGCAAGAGCAAGTGAAGGCGAAAACATGAAAGTGCTTATTGAACAGCGCTTAGATGGAATAACGGCTGAAGCTGAAAAAGTTAAAACCTTCATGCCTGAAATTATTGAATGGCAACGCAATCGCATAATCGACAAATTTACCAGCGCTAAAATAGAACTAGAATCTACCCGAGTAGAACAAGAACTTGTACTGCTTGCACAAAAAATGGATGTAGACGAAGAAATAGATCGCCTATACAGCCACGTAAAAGAAACCAAAAGTATCCTTAAAAAGGGTGGCGCTCAAGGTCGTCGTTTAGACTTTATGATGCAAGAGTTTAATCGCGAAGCTAATACCTTAGGTTCTAAATCTATCAACTCAGACATTACCAATTCAGCTGTTGAATTGAAGGTGTTGATTGAGCAAATGAGAGAGCAAATTCAGAATATAGAATAGTGTTGTGTAGAGTCGGATTGGTGTTTTAAATTGTTATTTATTAGTGTCTTATGTCTTTTGTTAATAACATAGTAAATTTTATGTTGCGTGATATTGCATTTTTTAGTGTACAGATAAGTGTTTTTTTTATTGTTTTTTTTGATAGTTCTATTTGTTTATCCTAAGCATTTTATGGTTGATTAATTTCTCAGTTCAGTTGCTAATTTTATAGGGGGAGTTTTAATTTGTACTTATAAAAGTTCTCATGCATCATTTTTATGCGCAATAAAGTGTACTGATTTTACTTTTTATGCGCATAAAAGTGTATTTTCTTTAAGTGATGAATTGAGAATGAAAATGAAACGATTAGTGTTAAATAAGCTGCCACTTGGAAAAATCAAAATTCAAGAAAACCTGTTTTATTAGATGGATCAAGATAAACAGCGAAATCAACGTTTTAACTATAAAGGGTATATCGCAGAAAATTTTGTTCAAAATGAATTAGTCGCTCAGTTTGATAGCTCTACTTACTCTTGGGAATATGCTCGTAGCGAAATTGATTCTTCCAATGGCAAAATTTCCAGTTACGGAATAGATATAAAGTAACCTAAAGTAAATAATGATTTACTTTAGGTATGTTCAAATAGTTTAGTTAATCAAAAGCTAAATATAGTTTACTTATAGGTCTTAAATCAGCATATCCATACCAAAAGTCAACCACTGTTGACTTTTGGTTTTTTTTTGATTAATTTGTATTTAAAAGTAATCTAAAGTTAACTTATGGTGTTCTATGTCAGTAAAGAAAACATTAGGTCGAGTCGTTAAAAGTACTAACATGCCAGATTTAACAAAAAATTTTTCACCTGAACAATTAGCTGACGCGATTACAGCTAAGCGCACAGGTATGAAGCTGACATTGGTTGATGTATCTGAAGCTCTTTCACTCTCAAAGCCTACTTTGATAAAAATTGAAAAGGGTGATATCAACGTTAAACTCGTCAATATACTTAAAGTGATGGAATATCTTGGTTTGTCATTCAGTATTATCTCCGATGAACTCATCAAAAATAAAAGTACAATTGGAGTGAGTGATGACGATTGGTACTAATGTAAATAATTTGTATGTGTTTATAGGGCTTCATAAAAAAATTGCTACAATTAGTATTCCTGTGGGCTCAGACACTGATATATCATTAACTTATGAACCTGAATGGGTTGAAGAAGGCTTTGCAATATCCCTTACCTTCCAGTAGATGGTAACTTTGATCATCGAGCCGTTAGAAATTATTTACAAAACTTATTACCTGAAGGTAAAGGGTTTGAAGAAATCACCAGTAATACTATTATTTCTAAAAATAATACATTTGGATTGATCAAAATAATTGGCGAGGAAACCTCTGGTGCACTTTCTTTCAGAGGTCCAGAGAGTGATGTCAAAGAAACTACTTTTCGAGAAGTTACGGTAGAGGAGTTAAATGAAAAACTTATTCGTTTTAAAGATGTTGGTGAATCAATTACCTATTGGGATGGTAGAACTCGACTATCGGTTGCTGGTGTTCAAGATAAACTTAATTTATTGGAAATAGACGGAAAGCTTGGTTTTGGTGAAGGCGAATTATGCTCTAACAAAATTGTTAAGTTTGAAACAGGTAAAGCACCATTCATTGCGGTAAATGAACTATTCACCATGTTACTTGCTGGAGAGGCTGGCATTAATGTCCCTTCTGTTGAACTGCGTACATATGGTGGTGTGAGAGCCTTTGTTATTGAGCGTTTTGATAGACGTGTTGTGCCTGAAGGAAACAGAGTATTACGCCGACATGTTATTGATGGCTGCCAAGCGACTAACCTTCCTCCATCTTATAAATATGAGCGTCAATATGGTGATGAAGGGGATGGTATTTATATTCGGGATGGTGCTTCGTTCCCAAAATTATTTGCAGTTGAAACCACTAACTCTACAGCTTATCAGGCCCAACTTGTTCGTTGGATGACGTTTAATATTTTAGTACGTAACTATGATGCACATGGTAAAAACATAAGTTTTTTTGTAGGTAAGCAAGGATTAGAGCTAGCACCTTTTTATGATCTTGTGAATATAGAGGCGATTATTCGAGAAATAGAAAAGTCAAAAATCGGCGTCAGACATGCTCAAAACATCGGGATCCCACAACACTATGCGATGTCAATTGGAGAGTGTGATACTGGAACTGCAGGTAACTTTAACTCTCCCATTTCAGCGTATATGTTAGCCGACTTTGCTGATGAGTTTAAAATATCATTATCTCGCATGCAATTACTGATGAGCCAAGTGGTAAAGTCAGTACGCAACGGAGTAAACATAGCGAAAGGTAAGGCATTAGAACAAGGCTTATCAGTAGTAGAAATAGAGCATATCGATTTATGTATTGAAATTATCAATGAAGCCGCTGAAGAGATAAATAAAGAAATTGAAGAGT
Source organism: Pseudocolwellia agarivorans (assembly GCF_002000085.1). Taxonomy (GTDB): domain Bacteria; phylum Pseudomonadota; class Gammaproteobacteria; order Enterobacterales; family Alteromonadaceae; genus Pseudocolwellia; species Pseudocolwellia agarivorans. Next base: position 119,079 of record NZ_MUZU01000003.1, on the reverse strand, counting down.
TACCTTCTATGAAGGAATTTTTTGAATAATTAACTTTAGAATATCGAATAATTATCTCTCAAAAACAAAAAAAGGCACTTACAATAGTTAACTATTATAAGTGCCTTTTTTAATGCTTTATTTTTCTAGAATTTAACTTTGGCGGTTAAACCCACTTGTCTTCCTCTTGGTAAAAATACCATGTGAGCTCTAGAAAAGAAGCGGAAGTCGCCCGGATCAACGTAGCGGAAAATGTTACCTGCGGTATCGTCATCAAGTAGGTTTTTCGCCCAAAGGGTTACTTCGTAGCTGTCGTTTTCAACTCCTGCTCTTAAGTTAACTTTAAAGCTGTCGCCGGTTTCTTGTAGGTTATGTACTTGTGCGTAACGAGACGATGCATAAATACCGTCTAATTTGGCTTTAAAGTTCCAGCTGTCAGAAATAGGTGCGTTATAAGCGGCACTCACTACACCGGTATTTTTAGATACTCTTGGAATTTCAAAGCCTACTAAGCTTTCATCACCCAAAGTGGTGCCTTGATCTACGTCGGTTCCTTCAGTAATTTCTGTATCTGCTAATGCATAAGAGGCACTTAAAGTGAGACTATCTGTTAGGTAATAAGAAAATGAAGCTTCAAGCCCTCTAATTTCAGACTCACCAATATTTTGTACTACAGTGACTTGTACTTGGTCAGGTTGCCCTTGGCGTAATACGACTACTTGGCTTAGTTGTTGGTCGCTTAAGTCAAGCGCGTATAATGCTAAGTTGAAAATACCTTTTTCGAACGAGTATTTCATTCCGGCTTCATATTGAATAACAACTTCTTCATCAAAGCTTAATAGTGGGGCTTCGTCAGGGTTGTTTTGATCTATTCCTGCGTTGAATCCACCTGCTTTGTGTCCGCGAGCAACGTTACCATATACAAATAGGTCTTCGCTAACATGGTATGCAGCCGTTAAACGAAAGTCTGCGCCGTCAAAGGTTTCTGTTAGTTTTTCGCCATCAGGTCCTGCGGTAGCTGTTAATGTATTTACATCTTCTTTATAAATACCTACTTCTGCAGTAATGCTAAAGTCGTCAGTAAATTTATATTCAGCTAAACCAAACAGTTTAATTTCTTCGTTTTCTGTTGAGCCGTCAAATTCTAAGTCGGGTGCGGTAAGTTCTCGGTCGATGGTTTCTAACTGTTCGTTATAAAAGAATACTCCACCTAAAACGCTTAAGTTGTCGGTAATATCACCGTAAATTCTAAGTTCATGTGAAAAGTAGTCACGTTCTGATATATCTTGTGAGGTCCAATCGGCAGGAAATGAACCAAAAGGGTTGCTTACAAATACATCGGAGTATGATTGGTTGGTTACTATTTCTGTTTCTTCTGAGGTATATCCCCATAACCATTGTGCGTCAAAGTTATCTGATAATGCGTAAGTTGCATCACCGGTGATACGTTTAACTTCGCGATCTAAGCCTGCTCTGAAATCCCATTGTGCTGGTCTACCACCGAAGAAGGTTGTTGTGTTTTCACCTTTATCAATTGAGGTGGCAATATTCGTGAAATCAGGTACTGATACTTCGCCACAAAAAAATGAGCGAATAACATTAGGACAAGCTGTTCCTCCTGCTGGAACACTATTATTATAAGTTGAGTCGTATAGGTACCCTGCAAATTGTCCGTCTTCGTCTTTTGAATAAAAAGCTCTAATGTTTAGTTCAAGGTCGTCGCTTGCTAGAATATTTAATGAGCCATGCAGGGCTGTTGTACTTTCTTCGCCTACATCTCTTGCGCCTGCTGTTTTTTCACTTCTGTTTTCATATTCACCGTCGTAGCTATAAATACGACCACCAAAAGAACCTTTTACGTTTTCTGATAGCGGGCCTGAAATATTACCACTAATATCTTGATGACCATGTTGGCCAACACTGCCGGTAAAATTACCGCTAAATTCATCGCTTGGTGTTTTAGTAATGTAGTTAATAACACCACCGTAAGTGGAACGACCGTATAAGGCAGATTGAGGGCCTTTAAGTACTTCTACTCGTTGCACGTTGTCTAAAATAGATGAAATAATACCAGTACGTATGAATACGCCATCGATAAATAAACCAACAGGTTGAGGTGTTTCAGGTCTTAAGTTTGAAATACCACGTATTACCGGTCGCTCTGAATTTCGGCCAAAGTCACCACTTATTTGTAGCCCTGGTGTTAAGTCAGCAATGTCGCGAGCATCACTTAATCCTGAGTCGGCTATGTCGGAGGCAGAAAATGCAGAGATTGAAAGGGGTGTGTCTTGTAGAAATTCTTCTTTTTTTCGACCGGTTACGGTAATTTTTTCTATTTGCTCTGTTGCTGACTCTTCCGAAGAAATTTCTTCAGCACTTACGCAATGAACCGTTGTTAATAACGCTAAACTTATCCCTGTAGCCAGTCTTTTTCTTATAAAATTCATAGGTCTACCTTTTCATGTTTAATTTGTACGTACAAATTGTGGTGGTTGTTTTTTTAATCAATCTAACACTGTATACAATCAACTAATACTGTAAAAGTTTAATGTAATTGATAAATGTCAAAATTTCGTACGTAACTTACCGTATCTGTATACAGAAGATGTTAGTACCTATTCCACTCATAAATTGACGGTGTTTACTGGTTGAAATAAAGCATTCACAGCGAGGTTAGTGCAGCCAGTTATTCTGAGTATAGACATAGATTTAAAAAAGTGGTGATGATGTAATTTTTTTACTTAATGGTATTTATTTATGTGGTAGGCATGATGCTAAGATCAGGTCTTTTAATCTATGAGAGGATTAAGTTATGAAGTCTGCCATTCAAGTGTATTGCAGACTTCATAAGTTGGAGTAAATATATTAATGACTGAGTGGGTAAATACGGATGTTGTCTTGTAGGTTAACTGATAAAACTTCAGCAGCTTTTGCGCTAATAGCCACCGTACCATTAAGTAATATATGTACAGGAATATAAGTTACTTTAAAGTTGTCTATTGCTGTGTTGCATACTAAACAATGTGTTGATGCTTCTTCGCTTTCGGTAAACTCAGCAACGGTTACTATTTTGCTATTTTTTATGGTGTCTACATTTTCTATGTAGGCATGTACTGTTGGGCCTGCATCAAAAATATCTACAAAATTTTCATACCTAAAACCTTCGTTGAGTAACATTTGTAAAGCGGGCTTTCCTTGATTATGTGGTTTTCCAATAACGGCTTTAGCGTCTTGCGGTAACAGGTCAATATAAATTGGGTATTCCGGCATTAGATCGGCAATAAACTGGTTGTTTGTTGTTGCGCATAAGTAATCAGCATGATCGTATGACATGCCGCCAAAGAAGTGTTTACCTACACTTTCCCAAAATGGAGATATGGCTTTTTCGTCTGACCAACCACGTAATTCAGCAATAAGACGCGATCCGAATAATTCGCTAAATTGTGCAATAAGCATGTAGCGACATTTGGCGATAAGTTTACCGTAGCCATGTCCACGATAGTCAGGATCTAAAATTAAGGTACCTATTTCAGTATCGCCAGTAAATTCGTTAACTACGTGTAGTGTTTTAGAAGGAACTTTGTTGTTTGTTTCAAAAGAGTGTTTATAGCGAGACAGTATTTGAAAAGTATAAAAAGGTGATTCTTTACCTATATTGCTATAAACACCCGCAGTGCCCATTATCTCTTTAGTTTCTGTGTTTTCTAATACCATTAAGTAAGCGTTTTCATCTTCTTTACTAACATTCATAGAAAAAGCGCTATTAGAAGCATGTATTTTATTGAGTAGCACGGCTCGGTCAGGTGGGAAAGTTGTCATGCCCGGTGCTACTTTTTGTGCAAGTTGAAACAATCTATCTAAATCGTTTAGTGATACGGGCCTAATTACAATCATAAATACCTCTAACGTTAGTGAATACAGGGCTTACCCGTAACCAATCAAAATATGTATTTCAGAGCATCTGAATGGTTACGGGTATATATCAATCCTACACCTAGGTCTTTATTCAATAATTAGAATAAAGAGTAGTGATTTAGCCTTGGATAATTATTTATCTATGGTGGTATTGTAAGAGAGTAGTTAGGTAACAAATAGTTAATAAATGTGGTTATTTGTTGTGATGATTGAACATAATTGTAGGGTGGATTAGCAACTTGCTAAATGGATATAATTTAACTTCAGTAGAAATATTAGTTTTTTAAATCTTACAATACTGGAGCTTTGTTTTATTGATATTTTAGGTTAATTAAAGGTTCTGTACTCATTTTATTGAGAATACTTATTTTTCTAATATACCCGTCACCATTCAAGGAGTATTTTGAAATATATATCTTGATTGGTGACAGGATTAAATGGGTATTAAACTGATATCACCATTCTAGGTATAGCACCTTCGCTATTATCTATTTGAGGTGTACAGAGTAATATTCGACCCGTTTCTATTTGTTTATCTTGTACTACGCTCGCTTTGAACGCTCTTTCACGTTCATCACCTATTGTTTTCAGTGCTTTTATATCAGCTTCCGATAATTTGTGTTTAGCAGGTAAACCAATATCTGAAGGAGTGCTGATGGCACAAATTTTTACGCGGGTGTTCTTTTGATCTTTCATTACGGCAATAAATTGTTTTATGTATTCAGCCTGTTTTTCGTTAGGAGTGACTTGTTTAGGTTCATAAGGTAAATCTTCAAAGCGTAATTTTAATATAAACTCTCCGGCCGTCATTGCGACAGATACTATATTTGCGTAAGGAACAAAGGTTGTCATTAAGTAATCTTGAGTTGCTGACATTACGGCTTTTTTAGTTATAAGCGCAATAAAACTACTAATACCAAACGAAGGTGAAGATGTTTTACCTGACAGTGGTACATCGAGTATTAAGTCGCCGTTACCGTCTTTAAGCATACCTAAAGCTACGTTAAACGGTATGCCTACTTGGTCTTTTACTAAATTTGTTTCGTGGTTGTTGGCAGCTGCAGTTTCAAGACCATTAATGTTAATGCTTACATCACCATCTATATCGTCATCTATTAAAGTAACATCAAGTTTTGTATTGAGTTGACCACTTTTTAATTCAAGTTTTAAGGCGTCTTTCATGTAGGTTGAAACATCAGGTAATGATAGTTCGTTTAAATCACCTTTAATGTGATAGGTTTTTTTCTTTGCGAAAGGCTGAATAAAACCGTTAAAGGCGAAGTTTGCATATTCGTTACTACGACCTTTTAATGTTATAGGTGTTTTAGCTTCTGTGCTTTCTTGTAAGTTGCTAAGTTTACCCATAGTAAGTTCATCAATCATGAAGCTGCGTTTATAAATGGGATTAACACTATTATCAATAAAGTCGATTTGGTTTTTATTAATGATATTGAAAGCGTTTACGCTAATGTAAAACGGCTTTTGAGTGGTTGTTTCAGGCGTTGCCGTTTCAGGTACTTTAGGAGAGCTTGTAGCCGTATCTTGCGTTTGTGCGGTTTGCTCAACTTCCTGAACTGCTTCACTTTCTGTTTCTTTCGCTGGAGTTAAAGTAACAAGGTTCGCTAAGGCTTTTTCTTTATTTAAAATAATATGGCTTGTGATGCTATCAATATTAATTTCGTTGATTGACAGTGCTTCGGCTGAGCCTGCTATATCACTTATATTAATATTATTAATTGTTGCAACTGGTGGTAATTCGTTTGTCGTGTTTTGAGAAAAAAGTAATTGGTTTAGATCAAGCGATTCAATAAATACTGATGGCGCTAATGTTAAGTCACTTTCTGACACTGCAGATAATTTAGGCGTAATGTTATTAACGTTAAGTTGTGCGAACGATAGTATTTGTTGTGATTTGTCGTTTTCGCTTTTTTCATTATGACTTGGCAAAGCTTCAACTAAAGCATTTTTTAAGGTGAGTTGGGCTGTACCTGTGATAGCTTTTAACTGATTTTTTTCAAGCTCGTTGTTAGCAATGTTCATTGAAAAATCATTCATGCTATAAACTAAATTTTCTAAACTAATGTTTTGTTCTTTAGTACTTGTGATCACATTTTCAGTACTTAACTCGGCTTGTTTAACCGTAATATCCATACCTTGTGAGGTGATTTTTACGTTTTGATTACTTGAAAATGAAAACAAACCGTCAAGTGATTCAACAGGTTCTATTAAATGTTTTATGTTGTTAAGTGAATACTTACTTACTATTAACTTACTGCTTATATCGCCTTCATTATTCTGTAAATTGAACTCACTGGTTAGCTTGATAGCTGCCTTATCAAATAAAGCGTTGAGTTTAAGGTTAGCCGATTGTTGCGCTTGGCTTGCGTTAATATTACTGATCAGTAGTTCTTTAATATCGAAAGCATGTGGTGAACCGTTTAACAAAATATCGATGGTGGTATTAGATAAGACTAAGTTATCTAGTTGCACTTGGTAAGGTGATGGTTCTGTGGGTGTGCTTTTTTTATTTTTTTCGGTGGCTTCTTCTATTTCAGGTTTGGTTTGCGGATCTAACTCGGCACTTTTAGGGGTAAGGTTTACGCCTGCTACCCATAAATCGTCGTTAGTTTTTTCAACATTAACAACGACACCCTTGATAGAGAATTCTTCTAATTTAATGATATCAAAAGGGATTTTGTGTAGCGCAAGTTGTAAAGCTAACTGTTCAGCTTTTAACACCGGACTGTTGTCTTTTAATAGCGCTAAATCAGCAACGGTAATACGTGTTAAAAACGGATTAAAGCTGATTGTAGAATCAGACGAAAGTGTTAACCCGTATTCAGCCAAAGGCTCTTTCGCAAAATGTTTAATAATAGGTGAAGAAAGCACCCAAATTAAACAGTAAAGCGCAAATATAAAAGCAAGTATTGTAAATAGTATGCGTTTATAAAGAGGTAATGATTTTGATGGCATGAAAGCTATCCTTGGCTGATTGAATAAAGGGCTTGGGAACGTTAATTTTATCAAAGGCGATGTTAAATAGCTTTAGTCTTTTAAATAAAAACTAGAGTTAAAAGGAAACAAATTGTTTAAAACAGTTCGGGGTATTTACGTTGGTAACGGGGGAGCATGGTTTGATTACCCACTAAACCACCTTGATGAATATAAAAGGTGGGAATAGTTGAGTTATTGTTTGATGCGTAGTTATTTGATAAGTAATCAAGTAAGCAATGCCAACCTATGGGATCGTAAAGTAAGTCAAACTCAATACCGGTTTCTTTAAGTAGATGTTGCCATAACAAGTAGTGATTTTTATTGAGCTGTCCAAAGTGAAATTTTTTGCGGCTAGAAATGATGGTTGGCCATTGCGTTTGATCAGGATTTAGTTGATTGAATTGTTTTTTTAGGTAGACATCATCACCAACACACGCACAGGTTAATACCTTAATGGGCTGGTTGTTTTCTTTAAACCACGTTTGTAAAAATAACGCGGTAGTGCCTGTACCTGAAGGTAACATAACTTGTGCTTGGTTAGTTTTTGCAAAAGTATCTTTTTCAAAAAGCTTATGAGTATTGCAATAGTCAGCTATTTCTTTTGCTAAAGTATAAACACCTAGGCTGGCGTGACAACTTCGACCACCTTCGGGGATAAATAATGAGGTTTCAGGTAAGGTTTCAGCATACTGATGCATATAGCCATCAAGGTTATTTGAGTCGGTAAGTAAGGAGCTATCAACCACTATAATTTTTGCGCCTAAAGCTAATGCTTGTCCGTAATTACCTAAGGTAGAATCCTTTAACCAATCAGGAATGCGGCTAACATAATAATCAAGCTGCCAACCTTTTAAGTGGGCTAGTGCCGCTAGAGAATATAAAGAGTTGGCTTGAATTGAACCATAGCTAACGAGTTTAGTTATGCTTGTTGAGTTGTGCTCAAGGTAATAAGCAAATTTACGCGCTTTATTACCTGAGAAATGTGGGTTAAGTAAGTCGTCTCGTTTTATATAAATGCTGTGGTTATCAAGGCTGATTTTTTCAATAGGCGATTTTGATAAAGCAGCACTGACTTTCATATTAAGCTTTTGAACCACCTGCACATGCAGGCGATAGCGCTGCTTTTTGTTCTTTTTCTTCCCATTCTTTTGGGGTAAACGTATGTAATGCTAACGCATGTATTTCGTTGGCAAGTTCATAGGCTAATAAGGCGTTTATTTTGCGGTGTCTGCCAATAAGTCGCAAGCCTTCAAAGGCGTCGGTTACGATAACAACTCTGAAGTGACTTGTAGTAGAACTACCACCATGATTATGACTTTCATTTTCAATTTCTAAAAAGAGTGGAGAGAATTCAGATTGTAGTTTTTCGCGTAAAGTATTTTCAATAGTCATAAGTTAAAACCAGTAGTAATGATGGGGCTATTATGACAGTTTGTTTTGGTTGGGGCAAAGAGAGTGCAAAATAGTCAGGCCATTATATTTACGCTAATATGCTAGTTATTATTGAACACTTCATTAATTTAGGGCACTCCATGCTAAATAAAGTTTTATTGTTATTGGTTATTTTATTTTCTCATACCTCATTCGCGTTTACTTTTAGCATTGTTAAAGATCCTGATTTAGGGGTAATGAAAAACTTTAAAGCTAGCCAGTTGTGTGCTGTTGCTGAAAATACACAACACTATTTAAATACTTATGCTGAAGATACCTTTGCGGTAAAAGTAGGGCATGTATTTGAAGATAAAATATCACTACAGCAAGTTAAAGATACCTTAACGTTTATTTGCGACACGTATCGTGATGATGTGAGAGCTAAAAGACAAAGTCGATTACATAATATTGAGTTTTTAAAACAGCATTTTACTTTTTATCGCTGGATGCCGGATGTTAAAACAGCGAAAGCTATCGCACAAAAAAGTAATAATGAAGTTAAATCGCGGTTGTTGAATAACATTCCTAATGATCAGATATTTTTAACTAAATACTACACTAAAACATTATCAGCGAGTCCCGTAAAAACGGCAGAGTTTAATCAAGCTTTGTATGCTTTACCTTATGATGAAAAGGGACTTTCGCTTGAACAAGCCGATGAGAACAAAGCGCTAACACGATTTAAATATACTCGACAAGAGGTTATTGCGGGCGCGTTATTAAAAAATAATTTAGCTAAACCTTTGGTATGGATAAGCGAAGAGTCGTTACACGATGTGTTATTGCAGGGCACAGGTGTGCTGACGGTAAATAACGAAATACGTTATTTTAATGTGCATCGTAATAATGGCATTGCTTACGATTATAGTATAGGTAAAAGAGAGCAAGCGCGTTATTGGTACTTTGCTGAGGTACCTAGCATTATGGGGTACGGGAAAACATTGGCGAGTAAAATTGCAGTTAAACCTCATGTAACCTTTGCTGGCAATGTTAAAGAGTTGGGTTTAGGAAAGCTTTTTTTAGTGAGCTTTATTCAAGAAGGTGAGCAGGTAAGTAGAATGGGCGTTTTAGCGGATCAAGGTGGAGCATTTGACAATAATCTATTTCAGTTAGATTTATTGGTTGATAGCTATAAAGGTTGGGAAGATTACCATCAGGCTAATAAAACCATGCCTGATTATGCTCAAGCATGGTTATTGATTAGAAAGTAAGAAAAGCGTGCTTTACTTTAAAGTGCGCCTATTAATTCGGGCTGTTGTATATTAGGTTTTAGAATAGATAGTGTATCTGTAAATTGTGAAAGGGTTTTTTCTTTCTGTTCTGCCGTTGAAGGGTTATAACCCAGGGGAGCATTTACTAGTATTTGTCTAATTTGCTTGTCGTCATCATTAGTAATGGCTTGGCTTAAATGCTCAAGGATAGTAGTGACATCATCCCACGGTATAGACTTTTCATTTGCCGTTAATATACGTTCGTGGGACGTTTGTTGGGCATGATCATCAATCAGTAACTCTTCGTAAAGTTTTTCTCCTGGTCTTAGGCCACTGTATTCAATAGCAATGTCTCCCATAGGATTATCATCATTTTTGATAGTAAATCCCATTAAGTGAGTCATTTTATGGGCTAAATCTACAATTTTTACAGGTTCACCCATGTCTAAAACAAAGACATCGCCGCCTTTTCCCATGGCTCCTGCTTGGATAACTAATTGAGCAGCTTCAGGTATGGTCATAAAGTATCGGATAATATCTGGATGAGTAATGGTGATAGGACCACCACGCTCAATTTGTTTTTTAAATAAAGGCACAACGGAACCTGAAGAGCCAAGTACATTACCGAAGCGAACCATAGCAAAACGTGTTTCTTTTTGTTTGTTTGCAAGACCTTGTAACACCAGTTCAGCCATACGCTTGGTGGCACCCATTACATTAGTGGGTCTAACAGCTTTGTCTGTTGAAATAAGCACGAAGGTTTCTACTTTACTCGCGACAGCTGCTTTTGCTATAGCATAAGTACCAAAAATATTATTACTAACACCAGAAATAACATTACCTTCAACCATAGGTACATGCTTATAAGCAGCAGCATGATATATAGTTTGAACGTGTTGTTGCACGAAAATAGATTTCATTAAGGTGTCATTTTGTACATTACCAATAAGCGGAATTATTTCTAAAGGGTTATTCGTTTCTGCAAGAAATTCTGTCAGTTCTTGATGAATTTCATACAAAAAAGCTTCACTGATATCTAGCAAAACCAATTTTTTAGGTGCATTTAATAGTATTTGTCGGCAAAGTTCTTTACCTATTGAGCCGCCGGCACCCGACACCATAACCACTTTGTTAGTCACGTTGGCCGAGAGTAATTCAGGAACGGGGTCAACGGACTTTCTACCTAATAATTCTTTAACAGATACTTCACGTAACTGATCAATACTTCGTTTGCCTGAGACTATATCTGACATGGTGGGTACTGTAAGTAGCTCAAGCGCATGAGGTTCTAAGGCGGCAACAATTTCTTTAAGTCGATGTGGATCAACATTAGACACAGCAATAAGGACTTTAAATTTGCCAAATCGTTTAAGTAAGTTACCTATTTTGTTATGAGAATATACATGTAAGCCTAAAACATTTCGGTTTTGATAGCGTGTTTTTTCATCAATAAACGCAAGAGGTTGATATTTTTTTCCTAGCGTTAAGGCGTTAACAAGCTCTCGGCCTGTTGTGCTTGCTCCGTAGATAACAACGCCTTCGCGTTCGTTAAAAAGCTTTTTCTCGAAGATAATGCCAAATAAAGCGCGAATGCTGGTAATTTGTAAAATAGCGAGTACAAAAAATACGATAGGTACAGAGCGAGGAATAAATGCATCAAAAATGTAACCAGCAAGATAAAAAATAGTGGTAGTACAAATTAATATAATAAAGATTTTCAGAAATGCTTTAGCATTAAAGTAGCGTACAACGGATCGATAGACATCGAAATAGGTAAAAAGTAAGAGTGTAGATAAGGTAATAGTTAGGTATACAAAAAGTTCAGATAACGTGAATGCAGTATTATTAAGGCCCATTCGTATAAAGTAAGCCAAAAAGAACGCAATGGATAACGCTAAAAGGTCAAAACCAACCCCCATAATAAGTTTTAAATAACTTGGAATGAGATCTATTTTTCTGATCATGATACAACGCCTTTTTTATTGTTTTTATTAGTAAAATAGGACATCCGTGTAACACTATAGTAACAATATCTTCACAATTTTTTATGGCGTTGTCATGCTTTTTTTTCATATAAAAAAGTTAAAGGCATACTATTTGATCGAACACTTGGGTTAATGTTTTGCAAGTCTTTGATATTTCTTCTTTTTTTAGTGTTGGGTGCACGAGGAACATCAATGAGTTCTCGCCAAGGTTTTGAGCATTTTTAAGCGGATTTTTAGGTAAATATGATGTATTTTCAAAAGCTTTCTCTCTATAGACCTCTGAACAACTGCCTGAAAAACATGGAACGCCTTGTGCTGTTATAGCGTTGATAATTTTATCTCGATTCCATGAGCGAGGTAAATTTTCAGGGTTTATTGTGACGTAACATTTATAAAAAGCGTGTTCGATATAATCAGGTATTTGAGGCACATTAATAAAGTTATAATTTTGGCAAACATTGAATATGTCTTTAGCGTATTGTGTTCTAATTTTTGTCCATTGCGGCATGCGTTTCACTTGTATGCGTCCAATGGTTGATTGCATTTCTGTTAAGCGCCAATTGGTACCAAAAGATTCATGTAACCATCGATATCCTGGAGGATGTTCGGTTTCGTATACAGCTTGATACGATTTTCCGTGATCTTTAAAAGCCCAAGCTTTACGCCATAATTTTTCATTATTCGTTGTAAGCATGCCTCCTTCGCCACCAGTCGTCATTATTTTGTCTTGGCAGAAAGACCAAGCACCGATATGCCCAATACTACCAACAGAACGGCCTTTATACTTTGCTCCGTGAGCTTGTGCGCAATCTTCAATCACGAAAAGCTTATGTTGCTCGGCTAATGTCATAATGTCGTCCATTTCACATGGCCAACCAGCTAGATGTACACAAATAATAGCTTTGGTTTTGTCGGTTAATACCGTCGAAATTGTTTGAGCGCTAATATTTTGATTATCAAGTTCTACATCTGCAAATACTGGCGTTGCGCCTGCATTTACAATACTACTAATAGAGGCAATGAAGGTTCTTGAAGTAACAATAACTTCATCACCGTGCCCAATATCTAAAGTCTGTAATGCGAGATCTAATGCGAGAGTTCCGTTGGCAAGGGCTACCGCGTATTTACAGTCGGTATAAGCTGCAAATTCGGTTTCAAACTTTCTTCCTTCGTCTCCTGTCCAATAATTTACTTTATTAGAAGCAAGTACCTTAGATACTGCTGTTATTTCTTCTTCTGTAAAATTAGGCCAAGGTGAAAACTCAGTATTTAGCACGATTTATCCTATAAATTATTTTTTGATGGAATAGACTTTTTAAAAACAGCAGGTACACCAGCGTATAGCGAATTTTTTTGTGTTGCTTTAATAATGCTTGAGCCGGCTGCAACTTGTGTATTGGGTGCCAGTGTAATGCTTTCTATAACGGATGCTCCAATACCAATCCATGAACGCTCACCAACGATGACTCCTCCAGCAATATTAACTCCTGGAGATATATGTACCATAGCTTCTATTGTGCAGTCGTGGTCTATCGTTGCTCCTGTATTAATTATGCAACCGGTTTTAATGGTACTGCCAATGTTGATAACCGATTGGGCAAATACTACAACACCTGCTTCAATAGTTGAATGCGGGCTTACGTAAGCACGGGGATGAATTAAAGAGACAATTTTTGCATTTGCGTTGATCAAGGTGTTTAGCATTTGTTGACGAAGTTTGTTGTTGCCAAAGGCCACAATAAAATCAGCGTTATCAAGGTAACGAGTATATTTATCTATTTTGCCAATAATGTCCCAAATGCTATTGTTTTTACGTTCAGGGAAGCTGTCGTCTAAAAAGTATATTTCTTGATATGTATTTATTTGTTGTGCGCAATCAGCAACAACTCTTCCGTGGCCACCTGCACCTATGATAATTAATGTACTCATATTTAATCCTTAGCCTTTAAACTTAGTCATAGTTGCTTCGCCAGATGCATTGATATCTGCTTGAGCAAAAACCTTTTTAATTGTCATAAAAATAATTTTAATGTCTAGCCAAAAAGTTCGGTTGTCCACATACCATACATCGAATGCAAACTTTTCTTCCCAAGAAAGGGTGTTACGTCCGTTTACTTGTGCCCAACCAGTGATGCCGGGTTTTACGTTATGCCTACGAGCTTGTTCTGTTGTGTATAAGGGAAGATATTCAACTAGTAAAGGACGAGGCCCTACAATACTCATATCGCCTTTTAATACACTCCACAACCCAGGTAATTCATCAATACTGGTATTGCGTATAAATTTACCGAATGGCGTTAAACGTTCACTGTCTGGTAATAACTCACCCTTATTATCTTTCATATCGTTCATTGAACGAAATTTATACATGTTAAATACTTGGTTATTCAATCCGGGCCTAGGTTGTTTAAATAAAACAGGACGGCATTTGAGGCTAAATAATATGATCGCGGTAAAAAGTATCACAGGGAATAATAAAGATAAGGTTATTAATGAAATAATAATGTCCATGGCTCTTTTGATCATAATTAATACCTAATATTTTGTTTTTATTGTTATTTGTTTGTCGGTGCATGTTTACAATGAGTCAAACTATCGTGTAATCGGTTATTCATCCGCATCTTGATATGGCATCAGTATAGTACTTAGTAATACATGAATAAAAAAGCTTTTTGAGTGTAGCTTTTATTTTAGTCATACCAATCTCACTAATTAAACTGGTATGATTAATTTATTTTGTAAATTTATTCAGAGGACGCTTGGAAACTGTTGATACACTTATAGTTGGTGCAGGTGTTGTTGGTTTGGCTATAGCAGCTCAGCTGAGTAAAACTTTATCTAATGTATTAATTATTGATAAAAATACTTCTTTTGGTGAAGAAACCAGTAGTCGTAATAGCGAAGTGATTCATGCCGGTATTTACTACCCTGAAAATACACTAAAAACCAAATTTTGTGTTGAAGGTAAAGAGTTGCTTTATCAATATTGTACGAATCGCAATATATCCTTTTCTCGTATCGGTAAACTTATTGTCGCAACTGACAATGAGCAAGATAGTTTACTTAGTGATATTTTATGTAAAGCAAAAGCGAATCATGTTTCAGATTTAAAAATATTAAGTCGTAGAGAGGTTAATAATTTAGAGCCTCAAGTAAAATCGACTTCAGCATTATATTCACCCTCAACAGGTATTATTGATTCACATAGTTTTATGCAAAGTTTGCTTGCTGAAGCAGAGGCTAATGGCGCATTATTTTCACCACTGACCGAACTCATGAATGTTGAAGTGATCAAAAATGGTTTTATAGTGAAGGTGAGTTGTCAGGGAGAAACTTTTATATTTCAATGTAGAAATTTAATTAATAGTGGAGGCTTACATGCTGATAAAATTGCCAGATGTATTCGTTCATTATCTGAAAAGTTTATCCCTAACGTTAATTTTTGCCGAGGGCATTACTTTTCGTATTCAGGCGTAAGTCCATTCAAGCATTTAATTTATCCTGTACCGTCTGAAAATGGCTTAGGTATTCATGCAACAATTGATATGTCAGGGCAATTAAAGTTTGGCCCAGATACCGAGTTTATTAACGGGATAGATTACACTGTTCCTGAATTATTAAAAGGCAAGTTTGTACGAGCAATACAAAACTACTTCCCTTTAATTGATGGAAGTAAATTACAGCCTGACTATGCGGGTATTCGACCTAAATTAAATAAAAATCAGTTTAATGACTTTATCATTCAAGATGAAACTAAACACGGTATTAAAGGTTTGGTTAATTTGTTTGGTATCGAATCTCCGGGACTTACGGCAAGTTTAGCGATAGCTAATTTGGTCAATAAAGCATTAGAAATTTAAGGTAAATATTTTGAATAAAATTAAGGTAAATGAAAAATTAATAACACCTTCAAAAATCGTATGTATAGGAAGGAATTATGTAGAACATATTGCTGAGTTAGGTAATGAAATACCAGAAAATATGGTGGTATTTACTAAGCCTAACTCATCGATTAGTAGCACCTTAATTTCAGTACATGATGAGCCATTACATTATGAAGGAGAAATTTGCTTTATATATGAAAAAGGGGCATTTACTGCTATAGGTTTTGGCTTAGATCTAACTAAACGTAAATTACAGACTCGCTTGAAAGAAAAAGGTTTACCTTGGGAGCGAGCTAAGTCGTTTGATGGCGCGGCAGTTTTTAGTGAGTTTATCCTGATTGAGGATATGCGGAGTAATTACGAAGTTCAACTCACAATAAATAATGTATTAACTCAACAAGGAGATGTTAGTTTAATGATGTATTCTCCTGCAGAAATATTAGCAGAGTTACAATCATTTATGACTTTAGAAGATGGTGATGTTGTTATGACTGGAACCCCAAAAGGGGTTGGAGTGATTAACGCAAAAGATTGCTTTGCTGGAAGCATAATTCACGAAGGTAAAACCTTAGTCAGTCATACTTGGGTTGCTTGTTAGGGTTAACGCTTCACTGAGCTAAAAGGTATTGTAATTCTTCTTCGTATTTTTTTTGTTTAGATTCTGTGAAGCCTACGTGAGAGCTAACAAGTAGCCCCGCTTTGTTATATATATAACTGCTCGGCATACCTTTTAGTTTGTACTTTTTGGCTATTTTACCTTTAGGATCATAGATGATCGGAAAGTTTGCGGAGACTTTGCTTAAAAATTCAGCAGCTAAAGCCCTTTCATTATCAACATTTACACTTATAATTTTTAAGTTTTCGTATTTTTGTTGTATTTCATTCATCCAAGGAAATGATTTACGACATGGACCGCACCAAGAGGCCCAAAAATCAACATAAATGACACTTCCTTTATGTTGCTGTAATAGTTGCTGTAACTCTTCAGATGGGGGGTGAGCAAAGCTATTGCTTGTTAGGCTAATAAGAATAAAACATGAAAAAATAACGCGTCTAAACATAATTAATTTCGCCTAAAATTTATTTCACTAATGACATTTTCTTATTTAACCATGGGGTGGTATGAATGAGAAGTCTCATTTACAAATTGGAATATGAACTTCCCTGTATTTTTAGTAAAATAGCGCTAAGTTTTCCTGGATAAGATCTTATATGAAGTTTTTTGTATTAACATTACCTGTAGTCGTATCACTGACGCTTAGTTTTACTGCTTTATCAGCTGAAAATCCTAAAGTAAATGAATTAACAGAGCATCAGCAGTGGCTCAAAAATAAGTTCAATGAACAGCATAATAATTTAATTCCTATCGTTGCTGTGGCAGATATTTTATTTGCGTGCAATAACGCCAATAATAATGCCTATGGTAAATATACTTTAGATACACTTATCACAAAAATGAGTAAGGAAAGATTAGCTGAGAAGCTTGAGAGTTGCTTGGGAGGAGAGTTAGTAAGCTCTGATACGGCTATTAATTATGGTCTATTAGGATGTTTTCATGGTCAGCTAGATGATTTACCTGAAGATAAAAAAGTAGAAAGAATGAAATTGGTGAAAAAAGCTATTTCTTCTTTATCTAAAGAAGAACGAAAAAAAAGCTTTACTCAATGTGTAACTGATCAGTCTATCAGTTATTTGAAATAGTACAGAATTAGGTAACATAGGCACTTATTTTGATTTTTTATCTCGATTAAACGAGCTAGGTAAAATATCTACGCCAACCATTTTGCCTACTTTTATAAGTATTGGTATGGTAATAGGTGCGAAAGGTAAAACCGCAAATACGCCTAACCCTAAGCCTTTTAATATATCTATGAATTGTTTATTCGCGTTTATCATCTCTTCGGGAGTGGCTTGTTTTCGAGTGTACTTTTTGTACGTACTTAGCATTTCTTTAGTTTCAGCCTTTTCCTGAGAAAGTGCTAATTTGAGTCCTACCATTTGGCGTTTTAGTTTAGAATGGGTTCGCCTTTTACTGATAGATATTACGCGAACAGGCGCTCTGACAAAATGGATCCATACTTTCATAAAAATCTCGTAATATTAAAGGACTGTCGATGCGTATTATAGCGAAGATAGGAGTATAGGTGATTGCTAGTTATAAATTAAAAAGAGCTTAAAATTAAGCTCTTTTATCATGATTTTATTTTTTATCATCAAAGTTTGTTTCAGCGTAAAGTCTATTTTTATGCTTAAGTAGTTTATCGACATACCTCGCCATTTTTATTTTTTGTTTAATTGAGGTTTCGAGTATTTCTTCAACTTCTCGCAAAACATCTTTAATATTTTCAACTTTTTCAGGTGAATTAACAATAGCTTGTTTTTGAGAAGGTTCATTGCTTTCTAAAACATTATTATTAATAGAACCTGTAAGCTCCACTTCCATTTCAATAGCAACTTCATTAATAGCTTTATCATCAATACATGAAAGCTCTTCGAGGAAACCAAAAAGTAATAAACGATCTACAAAAATATTGATTTTTCGAGGTACGCCTAAGGTTTTTGCATGAATAATCTCAAAAGCCGACTCAGAGAATACATTTTCTTTAGTGCAGCCTGCTTGTTGAAGTCGATGATTGATATACTCTTTAACTTCTTCGGTTGTTAATGGTTTTAAATGGGCTGAAGCAATAATGCGTTGCCTGAATTGCTCCATTGATGGCGCCTGTATAATTCCTTTTAATTCTTCTTGCCCTAATAAAAAGCTTTGAATTAGTGGTTTGTTGTCTAATTGAAAATTAGACAACATTCTTAATTCTTCTACAGTTTCAAGTGGTAAGTTTTGTGCTTCATCCACTAACAGTAATGCTTTTTTACCTTGTTGATGTAGAGAGATTAAAAATTTTTCAATGGCTTGAAGCAATTCTGCTTTGCTGTTTCCGTTAGTCTGTATATTAAACTCTGAGATAACCAGTTCTAATAATTCTTGGGGATTAAGCTTAGTCGTGACGAGTTGCGCGGCAACAATTTTAGAATCTTTAATATTGTTTAATAGGTTACGAGCAAGTGTAGACTTACCTGTCCCTATTGGACCTGTAATAACAATAAAGCCTTCGCCTTGATCTAATCCGTACTGTAGATAAGACATTGCACGTTGATGGTGATTAGATGCAAAGAAGAAACGCGGATCAGGACTAAGCTGAAAAGGGCGTTCTTTAAATCCATAATAACTTTCGTACATACTGCTATAAAACCTTTTTCAATTCTAAACTTATACGATTTTCTTTATATACAAATACTGCAGGATCTGATGCTCTATTTAAATGGCTTATATTTATATCAAATGAAAGTGTTTTGTTGAGCTCTCTTTTGTAGTTGATCTTGTAATATCTATATTGACTATTTTGCTCGCGAGGTAAATTAATAAAGTTATTCGTTTCTGTATATGAAGCAGATGCTTCTATTGTCGAATAACCACTTATCTTTCTAGATATTGAAAAGTCAGCATTCTGTCGTAAACCTTCAACGTTAGTAGAAAGGTTTAAACGTTCATTGCGCTGAAGGCTTAATCTAAAGGTTGTACGACTTAATGCTAAAGATGAAATCCAATTTAGTCTTTTATTTAAAGAAAAATTATCATCTTCAACTAGTTTTAGGCTAGGTATAACTCTTAATGAATTATCGTCTAACGGGTTTGTATTATTGATAAAACACTGATCGTAAGTAAAGTTATCTATGTCTTGTGGACAAAGAAAAAAACCTTCATTATCGATTTCAAAGCTATCTCTAGTGAATGTTTGAATTGATTCATCGTAAATTATTGTATTAGTTAATCGCTTGTTTTTATGAGTTAAATTTAGATTGTAGCTATCGCCATAAAAACGTTGAGAAATATTAGCGTTTAAAGTGGTTCTTCTCGATGGCTGCCAATTAATACTAATGTCGTAGTAATTATCTTTTTGTTCGTTATCTGTTAATTTACTTTTGTTTAAAGGGATATTGTACGATAGGTCTACTATCAAACGTGGTGTCAATAACCAGCGTAGACCAGCACCATACGAATTTGATTCTATCTGCTGGTTAGAAGCTAAATTACCAGAGTTATCTTCATCATAATAACGTATAAAGGGATTAAGTTTGTAAGGTGTGATCAAACCTATTTTAGTTTCACTTTGATATGATCGGCTTGTACGGTTGTTATTTTCCCGTTCATTATAGTTATTGGATAAGTCCCAGAATATATAACGACTATTATTACCATTTCTTGAATTAAGTGTTGCAGTATAGCCATCCTGTTCAGAGATGTTATCTTCTGATCTTGTCGTGTTATATACCAAAGTCGATGATAAATTGTATTGGCTATTGCTAATGTTATAACTCAAACCACTTGAGTATCGTTCCACCTGAACTGTATCCCCTGATACTATATCAGCGTAAACATTAGCAGAAGTATTACGAGGGCTGTTTTGTATTGATGCTGAGCCTACTAAAGATATACCATTTGGCCATAATTGAATATTAAAGTCGCCATCCAAAGAAATGAAGCTATCATTAAGGGCGCTATCATGACTATAAGAGGCATAGAATGATTCAAGATCAATATTATATGAAGCATACTGAGCAATATATGTTGAACTTAAACTTAAGCCGGTTTGATTAACAAACGTAGAATTTTTATTTTGGTTGTTAAAGTTAATATTATCGGAATAAGTTTCATTAATTTTTATAGCAGGATCAAAAGTCCACTCATTAGCTTGCACTAATGAGTGCGTAGATAATAAAACTATACTTAATAAATATTTATGCTTTCGAACCATATCCATAGCCATAGTAGCCATACATATCCTTATGGGATTTTATTGCTTTATTTAAAACTAAACCTAAAGCTAAATCATCACTTAAGTTTTCAGTAGCTTTTTGAATGTCAGAGAGTTGAGTTTTGGATTCTTCAACTACAACTATTGCTTGCCCCATTAAGTTGGCGAGCACAAGAGTTTCGGTTACGCCGATTAATGGAGGGCAATCAAAAATCACTATTCTATCAGGGTAGCGCTCTGCTAATTCTTTCGCTAGTGATTCCATTTTATCGCTTGCTAATAATTCGTTTGATAAATGGTGAGGTTCACCGGCTGGTATAATTTTTAACTTATCAATATTTGTATTATAAATTATATCAGCTATCCCCGCCTTTTCTCCTAATAAATATTCAATTAATCCGGGAACATTGCCCACTCCTAGCTCTCTATTGATACTAGGTCTTAATACATCCGCATCTATTAAAAGAACTGTTTTATCTTGCTCTAAGGCGATGCTGAGTGCAAGATTTATTGAAACAAATGTTTTCCCTTCATTAGGCTTTGAGCTACTTACCATTACAAGGTTACTGTTATCTAATGTTTTAGAAGCGGCACCAAAAGCATTATTTAATAATTTACGTTTTATTTGTCTGAATTCGTCTTTGATGCTTTGTCTCGAACCTGAATCAATAAGATAGCCGCGCTCAGCTAAAGATACTTTATCTATTTTTAAATCTTCTGATATTTGATTCTTAATATGTTCAGAAGGTGTTTGAATTATATTTTCTTGAGCAGATACTTCAACTTTAGATGTATCTGTACTATTTTGTTTAGCTAAAGCTTTTTCTATAGTACTCATAATTTAAAAAATCCTTCTTAACGGTGCTTTAATTGCTTCAGGATATAAAGCGTAAGCTAGAAAAGCAGCTAATAATATCAGTAATAGTATATTTGATATGATAAATATCAGCGTTTTCTTTTTATGCCATTTCTGCAACCCTAAATGTTCGGATGCTGAAACCACACCAAAAATAGGGATACCCGTTAACCTTGATACTTGAGAGCCTGAAGTTACCACAGGATTTATTTGACTCACCAAGAGAGATAAAGCTGTTCCAGCACCAAGCCCTAAAAATAACATTACTATAGTAAGTAAGATGCGTTTTGGCCCTGTTGGTTCTGCAGGTGCTCGCGGGGGTTCAATGACATTAAACTTTATTTTACTATTAGAGTCGTCAGCTTGTTTAGCTAGTTGAGCTGTTTCTCTACGTGTTAATAATTCTTCATACTTTTCTTTGGTGATGTTGTAACCTCGATTAAGGGCTACTAACTCAGCCTCTATTTCGGGAAGAATATGTATTTTGCTTTCTAAATCAGCTACTTCCTTTCTATAGTTTTCAGCTCTAACAGTAAATGAAGCAACTTGATTTTCTAGTTGATTTATTTGCATTAAAATCCCTTGAGTAACAGGGCTTTGACTTAATGAGTAATTAGCATTTTCATCAGTAGATGTTTCTAAATACTTATCAATCTCATCACTTCGTTGCTTTTTAAGGTGTGCTAGTCTGTTTTTAATTTCAATAATATCAGGATGCTTCTCTGTATATCTAACAAGTAAACTGTCTAATGATGTTTCTAATTCGGTTATGCGCTCATCATAAGTTGTTTCAATTGAATTATTATTTTTTATACTGTCAGGAGCTTGACTTTTTTCGGTGTTTTTATCGGGTAACTGAGCTTTTGCTGATTTTAATTGCGTTTGAGTTTCAAGAAGTCCAAGCTCAATACCTTTTAATTGTTCTTTCGCAACGGTCAGTTTTTGGTAATATCCACCATATTGGTTAGGTAAAACGTCGTTATATTTTTGTTTAAAATCAGTTAGTCTATTTTCTGCTGCTAATAGTCTACTTTCATATTCATTAATCTGAGTTGTTAAGAATTTTTGTGCAGAATCAGAATCGTTTCTATTTTCACCTATCGTTGTTTCGATAAATACAGTAAGCACTGCTTGAACAACATCTCTGGCCATTTCGGGATCTTTGTCTTCAAAAGAAATTTTGAAGATATTCTGACGTTTCCCCCCCGTTTTTTTAATGATTATATCTTCTTTTAGGCTATCGATGAGCAATTCATATTCTTTATCGTTTTTAACTCGTACATCAAAATCAGTCATACGAGTGATACGCTCTAAGTTTGAACGACTTAGTAAGGTTTTAACCATTAATTGAATTTGGGCTTCTGTATTAGTTTCAACAGTTATACCTTTTAATAATGGTCCTAAAATAGATTGCGTATCTGCAAAAACGATAGCTTCGGATTCATATACATCATCTAGCTGAGCAATAAACAACCATCCAATAGGACAGATAATCCAAGTAGATATCATTAGATATCTACGTTTTATCCATATACCTTTCAAATAATCCAATACTTGTTCAATTATTTCTTGCATTCCCTACCTCTAAAAATATGGGATAAAATATTACAATAAAATTTAAATTTTATTCGTTATAACTATATTTAAAACCACGTTTCAGGGATTACAATAATATCGCCAGGTAACACATCAACATTAGCCGATATCTCACCGTTTTTAATTAAATCTTCAATTAAAACTTGATATTGTTTTTGTTCGCCATTTTCTACTCTAACCAATAAAGCGCCATTACCATTTGCAAACTCTGTTAATCCGCCTACACCAATCATAACATCGAGCAAAGTCATGTGTTGTTTATAATTTATTGCACGAGGAGATGTAGCTTCGCCAATAACGCGTATCTGCTCGCTAAAAGGACCATTAAATTCGTTAACAGTAACAGTAACTACAGGCTCTTTAACATAAGTGCTTAAAACATTTTCTATCGTTCTAGCTAACTCTGTAGGTGTTTTGCCTGAAACTTTAATATCTTCAACTAATGAAGTCGTTATCATACCGTCAGGTCTAACAGTAAATGTGCCAGATACTTCAGGCTCTCGCCAAACAAATATGTTAACAACATCACCTGCACCAATTAAATATTTGTAAGATGATACATCTACCGTGGTAGATGAGTGTACTGTAGCCGATGGTAGCGTATTATGAGAACTACAGCCCAATAGAAACTGGGCTGAGCATATCAAAATAGTAAGTATAAATTGTTTAATCCAGCGATTTTCCATGGTGGTAACCTTTATTGTCAAAATTAAAAGAGATATATATTTTTATGATTGTATTTTATTTTTGGTCGCGATGCACATTATTTAATTGATGTTAAATAATTAATTATATTGATACTATAAGCTTATTAGTATCTTTACATTTGTAATGGTATGAATTCTAATATGCACCAGTTTCAAAGCATTATAAGCATATTTCATAAGGGAATGTTAATTTCATATGTCTAGTCCTAAGTTTCAAGATCTGTCTATGGGTAGTAAAACAATAGTATTAGTGGAATTGCTTTTATTTGCAGGTGCGTTGTTAATTACTGTATATATTAATGATCTATTTAATTTCATTAGTAATATAAATACTCCTATTAATACTCTTTTCGTGTATTCCTTTGTTTTTGCTTTGGTTATTCAACTTTCTTCACTAGCTTTAGGCTTGTATGACTCTAAACTTCGAGAGAATTTCCGAGGAGTGGCCAGACGTCAATTAGTTGCTGTTGCTATAGGTTTCTTTATCGTTACCTTAATTAATCCTTTTTATGGGATTAAATCTTTACCTATTGATATTTTAGCAATGTCATCATTGATGAGTTTAGTGTTAGGTTGTAGCTTTCGTTATATCACTTTAAAACTAGATTTTTTTGGTTTTAATAAAAGAAAAATATTAGTTTTAGGTGCTGGAGAAAGAGCGTCTATTATTGAAAAAAGAATGAGAAGAGATGTTGATCGACAGGGTTTTCATGTTCATGGCTTTATTGTGATGGAAGGTGATTTAGATGCCGGTGTTGTAAATGAAAATCGCATTGACTTTGATGGCTCTTTAGTAAATTACGCATTAGAACACGGAATAGATGAAATTGTAGTCGCGAGTGATGAACGACGAAATAACTTACCTGTTGATGAACTGTTTGCTTGTAAAATTCGTGGTGTTGAAATTACTGAAATTTTAGATTTCATTGAAAGAGAAACGGGGCAAATAGCCGTTAATCTTATTTATCCAAGCTGGGTTATATACTCGAATGGTTTTTCATCGGCTAACCATTTAAGAAATACTTTAGATTGGTTTTTTAATGCGAGTATGGCATTTACTCTTCTTTTGATTACATGGCCCGTCATGCTAATTACTACGATTCTAATTAAACTTGATGAAGGATTAAAGGCGCCTGTTTTTTATTTTCAAGAACGAGTTGGTTTAGATGGTAAAGCCTTCAATATTATTAAATTTAGAAGTATGCGTATTGATGCTGAGAAAGATGGCGCACAAATGGCGCAACTAAATGATGATCGTACAACTAAAATTGGAAAGTTCATTCGTAAATATAGAATTGATGAGTTACCCCAAATATATAATGTTATTTTAGGCGATATGGGATTTGTTGGGCCTAGGCCAGAAAGACCTGAGTTTGTACAGCAATTAATTAAAAATATACCTTACTACAATGAAAGGCACAATGTAAAACCAGGCCTTACAGGTTGGGCACAATTAAAGTACCCATATGGTTCTACAGAAAAAGATTCTTTAGAAAAGCTGAAATACGATCTTTATTATATAAAACATAGAAGCTTTTTATTAGATTTATTGATTTTGATAAGAACAGTCGAAATAGTCTTATTTGGTAAGGGTCGATAATTTTAGTTTTTGTACGTGGTTTTAAGGATTTCAATTGAAAGTTTTACACATATTAGAATATTCACGACCCAACATCAGTGGTTATTCATTAAGATCTGATGCCATTATTAGACATCAAAGAAAACTTGGTATTATCACTAGACAACTTACAAGTCAGCGATATCAAGACTTTAAGGAAATGGAAGAGAATGTAGATGGCGTTGTATACGAACGTACTCAAATATCTCGTTCTTTTTTAACAAAAATACCATTTGTTAACTATCTTCATCATATTAATCACTTAGCTAAAAGAATTGAGCAAGCTGTACTTGCTGATAAACCAGATGTTATTCAAACACACTCCCCAATGTTTAATGCTTTAGCTGCAATTAAAGTAGGTAAAAAATATAATATTCCTGTGACTTACGAAGTTAGAGCTTTATGGGAAGATGCAGCGGTTGATACAGGAAAAACTACTGAAGGTAGCTTAAAATATAAAACAATTAAAGCCATCGAACAAAGCGCTTTTGATAAAGCTGATGCAGTAAGTTGTATATGTAATGGCTTAAAACAAGATTTAATAAAGCGTGGTATTTCTGAATCTAAACTTTATGTAACACCTAATGCAGTTGATATCGATAACTTTAAGCCTTTACATGAACGTAATGCTGAACTTGAAAAGTCTCTTAATTTATCAGGAAAAAAAGTGGTTGCATTTATTGGTACCTTTTTTAAATACGAAGGCTTGTCATATGCTATTGATGCGATAAGCATTATTTCGAAGACTCGTGATGATATTCATCTACTACTCGTAGGTGCGGGTAATGAGCTAGATAGTTTAAAGAAACAAGTGTCAGCATTGAAGTTAGACAAATTTGTCACTTTTGTTGGCAGAGTACCTTTTGAAAATGTTGGAGACTATTATAGCTTGGCTAATGTGATGGTGTTTCCTCGTGAAAGTATTAGATTAACAGAGTTAGTAACACCACTTAAACCGTTAGAGTCAATGGCACAATTCAAGCCTGTTATTGCTTCTGATATCGGTGGTCATCGTGAACTTATAGAGCACAATAAAACAGGTTTTCTATTTGAAGCTGATAACAGTGAAGCATTAGCTAATACAATTTTAAATGTGATTGATGATGAAGAGCTTTTAACCCAAATTAGTGAAACTGGATTGGCTTTTGTGACCGAAGAGAGAAACTGGTTAAATACCGCAAAACAGTATATTTCTGTTTATGAGCGACTGGCCAAGTAATGTCAGCACAAAGTAAAAATATTCTAATAATTACTAATTTGTATCCCGTACCTTGGGGACCTAATCGAGCAAGTTTTAATAAGCAACAGTTCGACTTATTAGCAGCAAATAATAATGTTCAAATTGTATTACTACTCCCTTGGACTGAATTTTTCAAGAATAGAGCCGCCTGTAAATCGAATAATAATCTGCAATATTGTCCATATTTTTATATACCTAAGATAGGTCGAAGATTGGTACCTTTTTTTCAGGCATTTTCATTGTTCTTTATGTTGCCTTGGATGAAGAAACACAAGCCAGACGTTTTATATACATCATGGGGATTTCCTGATGCTGTAGCATCTTCTATGATTAATAAATGGTTGAAGTTGCCTTTATTCGTAAAAGTTCATGGCACTGATGTTAATGAAAATACATTATTTCCATCTAGGCGTAAGCTTATTAAAAAGTGGCTTTCAAAAGCCGGTACTATCTTTTGTGCTAGCCAAGCTTTAGCTGATTCTCTTGAAAATACAGGCATTGCTAAAGAAAAATTACTTGTGAATTATAACGGTGTAAATCGAGACATATTTTATCCAAACAGCCAATCAACTAATGAAAAGCGTATTATATTTGTTGGTAGTTTAATCCCCACTAAAGGCCTAAATGAACTTGTATTAGCTTTTGCCGAAGTGCAAAAATACCATCCTGATGCAAACCTAGATATTATAGGTGAAGGACCGTTAAAAGAATCGATTAATCAATGCACTCAAGCACAAAATTTAAATATTAATGTGCATGGTTCAATTCCCTTAAATCTTGTTGCTGAAAAGGTTAGAGCCAGCTCTTTACTTGTTTTACCAAGTTACCGAGAAGGCGTGCCTAACGTGTTACTTGAAGCTTTTGCATGCGGTATTCCTGTTGTTGCTACAACTGTCGGAGGGATACCTGAGGTAGTAACAAAAGATGTGGGGTTATTAGTTGAGTCTAAAAATACCGTTCAACTAGAAAAAGCAATTTCAGAAGCTCTAACTATTGAATGGGAACAAAGCAAAATATTGGAGCATTCTAGAGGGTTTGATTGGCAAAAAAACGTAGAGTGTGTTCTACAAAGAATGGAAGCAGCTAATGCAATACCTAAAAAGTGATATAAAACGTAAAAAACAAATTCTAATGGGTGAAGGATATCAAGTATCTACCTTTAGAACTTTAGTGAGTGACGGCACTTCAGCTAACTTCCTATACAGAGCTACCCAGTTTTTAATGAAGTACCGTTTATCTCCTATAGCGTTGATTACCCTTTGGTTAAATAGAGTGATTAATGGCTGTGTTATTGGTGCTCAAGCTATGTTTGATAAAGGGTTTGTGATAATGCATCCTGTAGGTGTTGTTATCAATTCGAAAGTACGCGGTGGAATCGATATTACCGTTGAAAGTGGTGTTGTTATCGGTGACGAAAAAGGGAAGGCTCCGCTATTAGGGAATAACATTTTTATTGGAGCAGGAGCAAAAATTATTGGTGGCATTACTATTGGCGACAACGTTAAAATTGGTGCTAATGCTGTTGTTGTTAAAGACGTACCGAGCAATGTAACTGTTGTTGGTATTCCCGGAAGAATAATTAATAAATCTCAGGAAAAAAAATGCTAACCCTATTCTGGATCTCTTTAGCTCTATTGGTATATTCGTATCTTATTTTTCCTTTATTGTTGAAAGTATTTGTTACGCCAAAAAGTATTGGAAGTTCCGAGCTTAAAGAATACCCTGATGTTGATATCATTATTGCAGCGTATAACGAAGAGTCATGTATAAAAGAACGCATTGAAAATGCTTTAGCTCAAAGTTACGAAGGCAATTTAAATGTGCTTGTTGCATCCGACGGTAGTAAAGATAATACCGGTGTAATAATTACAAGTTTCACTGATCCTAGAGTTAAGGCATTTGATTTTGAAGAGAACCGAGGGAAAATATCAATTCTTAATGATCTGGTCGCGGAATCTCAAGCTGAATTTTTAGTTTTCACCGACGCAAATACTGAATTTGAAACTAATGCTGTTAATATACTAATGAATAGTTTTTCTGAAAAAACTGGTGCGGTTTCCGGTGAGCTTTTATTAATTACCGACGACGGTAATCAAAATAAAGATGGTCTCTATTGGAAGTACGAACAATTCCTTAAAAAATGTGAGTCTGCTTTAGGTGGTATATTAGGAGCTAATGGTGCTATTTATGCTATCCGCAAAGAGTTATATATTCCTTTATCGAAAGACACAATTGTTGATGATTTTTGCATTGCAATGAATGTTAAAAAGCAGGGCTATGAGGTTTTATATAATGATAAAGCAATCGCTTCCGAAGAGGTTGCCCCATCTTTGCATGATGAAGTGGGCCGTCGAGTAAGAATTGGTGTTGGTAATTATAAAGCTTTCAACAGTAATTTATGGGCTTTGTCGCCAACACAGGGCTGGTTTAGTTTTTGTTATTGGTCTCATAAAGTCTTTAGATGGTATGCGCCACACTTAATGCTGCTAGTATTTTTTTCTAATTTATTTTTATTGAGAGAACCTTTATATATTACTCTATTAATTGGACAAATAGCTTTTTATGCTATTGGTTGGTACGGGACTAAAAAAATCAGTCAAGGCATTAAAGTCGGTAGTATCGTCGCTATTATCAGCTTCTTTTTATCTATGAATACAGCATTAGCTAAAGGCTTCTTACTCTTTTTAAAAGGTCAAAAGAACGGCGGCTGGCAACGAACAGCAAGACAAGGGGAAACTAAATAATGTTAGGCTTTATCACGGTACTATTATTGTTAGCCGCAAGTACTTTATTTTGGCTAGTATTAAAAAAGAAGAATATGGATATGTGGTTCTTTCCTTATTTAAAAAATAGATTAAACAACCCTAAAACAGATAAACCTATCCATGTTTTATTTTGTTTTGTAGATCATTTTGAACCCCAATGGAAAAATCGCGATAATATTGAATTAGAGCGTGAAAGGGTTGATCGTTGGTTTAAAGATTATCCTTTAATGGCTGAGCAACATATAGATGCTGATGGCGTGATGCCTAAACATTCATTCTTTTATCCTGAAGAAGAATACAGACATGAACATTTAGCCAAATTATCAGATATGTGTTACCGCGGCTTTGGTGAAATAGAAATACATTTACATCACGATAATGACACGCCAGAAAACTTCACTAAAGTCATGACTGATTTTGCTTATAAACTACATCATGAACATGGTGCATTACCTGTTCATCCTGAAACTGAACAAATCATGTATGCCTTTATCCATGGTAATTGGTCACTTGATAATTCACTACCCGATGGTTATATGTGTGGTATTGATAATGAACTGGCTTTGTTAAATCAAACAGGTTGTTATGTCGATATGACATTGCCTGCAACACCAAGTCCAGCTCAAACGAGTAAGATTAATTCGATTTATTATGCAACGGGAAGACCGGGTATGTGTAAGAGTCATGATAGTGGTGTTGATGTTGAAGTGGGTAAAAATGAGTCTGGTGATATCATGTTAATTCAAGGGCCTATCGGAATAAACTTTAAGTGGCGAACGGCAAAAGGTTTACCGCATGTAGAAAATGCTGACGTGAGAAAAGCATGCCCACCACTGAAAAGTAGAATTGATCAATGGGTTAGCTCACATATACATGTAAAGGGCAGACCAGAATGGACTTTCATCAAAGTGCATACTCATGGTACTCAAGAAGCTGATATGGATACTTTGCTTGGTCAATCTAGACATGACATGCATACCTATTTAGAAACAAAATATAACGATGGTGAAAATTACATTCTTCATTATGTATCAGCAAGAGAGATGTACAATATTGCTAAAGCTGCAGAGGCTGGTAAAGATGGCAATCCTAATGAGTACAGAGACTTTATTCTAGCTAAACCGACATTTAAGCAGCTATAGCTGTATGGGAGCCAGGATGCTTACAAATGTTAAACATGCAGTCGGTAGATATATAGCTAATGCAGTTCTGCCGAATGGACTTTATTGTTTTAACTATCATCGAATAGGCGAAGCTAGCCTAACCGAGTATGATCCTAATGTTTTCAGTTGTGATGAAGCGAATTTTTCTGAGCATATGGAATATATTAAGCAACATTTCACCATTATTACTCTTGATGATATTTCTATAATACTGAATGGAAAAATCCGAGACAAAAGGTACGCATTAATTACTTTTGATGACGGTTATATTGATAACTACACTAAAGCATTTCCTATTCTGCTAGAAAATAAAATATCGGCAACTTTCTTTTTAGCCACTAATTTTATGAATAATGCTGAAATTCCATGGTGGGATAGAATTGCTTATCTGGTTCGTCATGCTCAAGTTGATGAAATTAAACTTAATAATTGGCCTGATAGCATCACTTTGTCTAAAGAAGATGTGCCTACAAGTATTAGAAAAGTGCTTGATGTTGTTAAAATAAATAATGGTTCAACTATTGAAGAAATACTCATAGAGCTAGAGCAAAAATTACAAATACCTGACTCTAAACTTATGGACCAAGAGCCTCTATTCATGACTTGGGATATGGCAAGAGAAATGAGCGCCGCAGGTATGGAGTTTGGCTCACAAACTTGCAGTCATAGAATCATGTCTCATTTACGTATCGAAGAGCAAGATTATGAAGCCAAAACTTCCAAAGAACTTATAGAAAAAGAGCTCAATACAAGTATTAAAGCTTTTGCTTATCCAGTTGGCGGTAAAGATAGCTTTACTCCAGAGACAGTTAAAATTATAAAGAAATATTACCAAATATCATTTTCTTTTATTTCAGGCATAAATACTTCTAAAAACTTAGATGAATTTTGTATTGAAAGAATATCTGTCGATAGTAATTGTAACGCTACACAGCTATCTCATAAGTTATTAAAGCTTTTATTAAGAAAAGTACATAAAAGTGTTTGGAAGTAAAAATGAATTATAAAAATTTTTTTATTAAAGTGTTGTTTCCTTTTTATTATACAACCTTAAAAAAAAGTAATGTTGTAGAAAAGGTTAATGAGGCGAATGAACGTTTAGGTTGGAAGCAAGACGAACTTAAAGCTTATCAATGGCAACAACTTGAGAAACTCCTCCACTTTTGTTGGAACAATGTACCTTACTACAAGCGAGTTTGGCAAAGTATCGGTATCGAATCAGTAGAACAAATAGACAGCCTCGAAAAATTTTCAACATTACCTGTATTAACTAAACAAGATGTTATGACCTACTATGACGAGCTTGTGCCAGCATGTAATAAAGCAACAAACATAAAAAAATCTACAGGCGGCTCTACAGGGCAACCTTTTCATTTTGAGTTAAATATGGAAAGCCATGAAGCCAGGTTAGCTATCGCATGGCGCGGGTATGGTGAAGTCGGTGCTGATTTAGGTACTAAAGCTGTATATTTATGGGGTGCTAGTTTAGGTAAGGTATCTGCATTTCGTCAGCTTAAAGAAGATCTTTACCATCGTTTTTTTAATAACTACATGCTTAACTCTTTTGAAATGAACAGCAGTAATATTGATGAATATGCCAAGCGTATTAATAAAATAAAACCCGATGCGATTGTAAGCTACGTAAACCCTCTTGTTGAATTAGCAAAATATATTATCGCTAACAATATCAAAATGCATCAGCCAAAGACTATTGTTACAGGGGCCGAAGCCCTTTATGAACATCAAAGAGAACTCATCGAAAAAGCATTTAATTGTCCTGTGCATAATACTTATGGCTGTCGTGAAGTGATGCTTATCTCTTCTGAATGTAAAAAACAGCAAGGCTTGCACATCAACATTGATCAACTCGTGGTTGAGACCCTTGTTGATGGCAAAAGTGTAACAGGTGAAAGTGGGGACATTGCCATAACCGACCTAACGAATTACGGCATGCCACTTGTGCGATATCTTAATGGAGATTGTGCAACCCTATCTCATGAAACATGTGACTGTGGCAACCCGCTACCTATGATGAACTCTGTTGATGGAAGGAAGTTAGACATTATAAAATGTCCTAATGGTCAGTTACTTCCTGGAGAGTTATTTCCACATATGTTTAAAGATTTTTCTTGGATTGCAAAGTTTCAAGTTGTACAAACAGAGTTAGAATCTATTAACGTAAAAATTGTACTTAATGATCAAAGTACATCGCCAGATTTTCAGCCGATAGAGAAAATAATCAATAAATATTCGGAAGATAGTTTAGCCATTAATTTTGATATTGTGGATGATATTCCTCTAACTCCTTCAGGTAAAAGACGAGTAACAGTGTGCAAAATATAGAAAGCACATCAGGAGAAAACGTGACTAGTAAGCCTAAAAGTGTGCTGCATATATTATCAAGTTTA
This sequence comes from Pseudocolwellia agarivorans, assembly GCF_002000085.1. Lineage (GTDB taxonomy): Bacteria > Pseudomonadota > Gammaproteobacteria > Enterobacterales > Alteromonadaceae > Pseudocolwellia > Pseudocolwellia agarivorans. The sequence goes on along the minus strand of NZ_MUZU01000003.1, from coordinate 86,513 downwards.
AATATAGGTGGCGCAGAGCGTTTTGTTATCGACTTAGCTATTGAACAACGTCAATCATTAAAGCTTAATAGTGTTATTTTATCCTTTGGTGAAGAGGATGATGTTTTAGTTGCTGAATGTATAAAAAATAATATTCCTGTGTATTTTGTTAAAGGTAGCCGCTTAGAGAAAATACAAACATTTAAACGTGTGGTAAGCGAGTTTGATGTTTTACATTTTCATTCGCCCTTCACCTTATTGTTTACTTGTTATAGCCCAATATTATGTAGACGAAAAAAAGTTATTTATACACGTCACGGAGCTGAACCATTTAATCAGTTTAAGTGGCGAGTTATGCATAAAATAACCTATTCAATTGTCGATCAAATTACCTTTGTTTCAAATGAAGGACAAACAGTGTTTAATCAAGTAAATGGTTGGCAAAGTAAGCCACAATCAGTGGTTGATAACGGTATTTTAATTCCAAAAGAAAGTCATCAGCAGCCAATTGAACAACAAAAAACTAAAATAAAATTAGGCTCCGTCGCTAGAATGGTACCTTTGAAAAATCAGATCTGTTTGTTAAAAGCTATCTCATTAATGCCTAAATCAGTAGCAAATAAGTTTGAAATTCACTTTTTTGGTAATGGTCCGTGTGAAGAGTTATTAAAGTCTACAGCGGCCGAGAGTGCTTTTCCTGACAATGTTTATTTCCATGGCATGTTAGTCGATCGAGAGGAAATTTATAAACACATCGATGTCATGGTTGTGACTTCTGAAATGGAAGGCTTATCCATTGCTATTTTAGAAGCTATGGCGCGACGTATACCTGTGTTAGCGACTAAGGTTGGTGGAAACCCTAAACTAGTAGAAAGTAATGTAACAGGTCAGTTATTCAATTATAACGATGATAAAGAGCTTTCAAGACGGTTAACTGATATAGCCGAAACCCCTCAACTTATTGAAAAGTGGGGTAGCGAAGCTTATAAATTAGTGGAACAAGGTTATTCACTAGAAACAGTCGCACAAAAATATATAAAGCTTTATAGCTGATTGAACACTAATTTTTAAGGACTTTGCATGAACGCATTAGTTTCTGTTGTTATACCCGTATATAACGGGGTTGAATACCTAGAAGCAACGGTTAATACCATTTTAGCTCAAGACTACGATAACGTTGAAATATTGCTAATTAACGATGGCAGTAAAGATAATTCTGAACAATTAATAAATAATTTAGTTGAAAAATATAACTCTATTAAAGGTTTTCATAAAAAAAATGGGGGTGTTGCGGCAGCTCGAAATTATGGTATAGAGAGAGCGAGTGGAGAGCTTGTTGCTTTTTGTGATCAAGATGATTTTTGGCTACCAACTAAATTAAGTAAACAAGTTCCTTTATTTGAAAACCCTAAGGTGGGTCTTGTTTACTGTGGGGCTATTGCTGACTATACCCATTTAAATAAGCAGAATAAGCCCAGTTTTGATAATAAATATCGTGGCGACGTTTTCGATAAGCTTATACAGGTCAATATGTTTACATGCTGTACGGCTATTGCTCGCAAAAACTTATTACAAGAAACTCAAGCGTTTGATGATGAACGTAGCCTAATGGGAGTAGATGACTGGCTGGCATGGTTAAAACTTGCGTTAGTTTGTGAGCTTGATTTTGTACCTGAGCATTTAGCTATTCATGTATTTCATGGTGATAACTATTCATCAAATGAAGAAAAAATGCATGCTGCGGAGTTAGTCTGTTTAGATAAAATTCAACCTATGGCTGAGAAGCATAACAAGTCAGTAGATTGGAACGAAATTAAGCAGAATCTGCATGTGAGATACGCAAATACCTACATTTATAATGGGATGTTTAATCTAGCAGGCGACACATTACTTAAAGCCTCTAAATTAAAAAACAACAGTAAACTGTCAGTAAAAGGCAGGTTATTTAAAATCGTGCCTAATTTTATTTGGCGATTCATGCAAAAAACCAAACGCGCTATCTAATTTGTTAAATAGCGTAAAAGACAAAGCCATTATCTACAAAGAGTTAATTATGAATGTTTTTCCACGAGTACTGAACAATGAGTACTAAAAAACTATTTTTTAAGAGTTCGGTTTTCAGGTTTATAGAAAGAATTGTATTAGTTGTATCTTCATTATTACTTACTCCTTATTTTATCAATGTACTTGGCGCTAATGGATACGGATTTTGGTTGCTGATTCTATCGATAATTGGTTGGTTTAACGTGATTGAACTAGGCTTTCCCTCTGCAGTTCAACGCCATACTATATTAGCTTTGGAGAAAGACGATCCTATAGAAGTAAATACTGTTTTTTCCACAAGTATTGTACTTTTTGGTTGTCTTGGTTTTGCTGCTGTTGCTTTATTAACTTGCGTTGCTTTATTTTCAGCTGATTTTTTTGGGGCTACGGTTGATGCTGATGCATTGAGGATGGCTTTATTTGTTCTTTCAGCAAAGATACTGATGGACTTTCTAATGAACCCTTTTCATGGCTTCATTACGGCCTTCTTAAGGCTAGATATTGACTCTAATTTGGTTATGGTTAATGTGTTAATAAAGTCTGTTTTGATCTTTTTATTGATACCTACGATGAATATCTGGGGGGCTATAATCGCCACTCTTTTTGCAGATGTATTAACGAATGGAGTGAAGATCTATTACATAAAGAAACTTTACCCTGCAATGGGATTCAGCTTTAAGTTAGTTTCTAAAGACGAGTTGAAATCACTTTTTGCCTTTTCAAAACATGTTGTAGCAAATGGTGTTGCTAATACCTTAAATTCAAAAGCTGATCCATTTATAGTGACTAAGCTTATTGGTCTTTCATCAGTTGCTGTTTATGGTGTAGCTAATCGCTTAGCTGAACATATTAAGTCGTTTGTTTTTACAGTGAATGGTTTTTTGTCTCCGGTTTTTATGAAGAAAATGTCGAAGAATGAGAACTTAGATGACTTATTTCACAATGCGATAATGATAAATTTGTTCTTTGCGACACTATTTTCTGGACCATTAATTATTTTAGGGAAAGCCTTTATCATTCTTTGGGTTGGTGAGGAGTTTGAGTCGGCTGCAAATATACTGTATTTTTTGATTTTTACTTTCTTTTGCCAATCAATTTATACATCAGTTAATCAAGTATTGTTGGCACAGGCTCAGCATAAATATATTTCGTTAGTGAGTCTTTTAGGGGCTATTACTAATATTTCATTGTCTATTGTACTAGGCTTGAAATATGGACTTATCGGTGTGGCTATAGGTACGTCTATCGGTTCTTTTATTGCTAATGTCGTGCTAAGTTTATGGTTGTACAGTTTTTATAATAAATTAAAATTTTGGCTAATTATTCGTAAATTATTCTGGGCTAATTTTTTGGTCTTTGGTGTTGGTTTATGGCTTTCTCTTGTTGTTATGATAGAAGTTACTTGGTTTGAGCTTGTTTTGTACGGCGCGGTGAGTTTTGTATTCTTTTTAATACTCAGTTGGCTATTGGTACTCGATACGAATTTAAGAAAAATATCAGGAGATTACTTCATTTCTATTAGTAAAAAAATCATTCGTAAACAGTAGAGTGATTTCTGGTCATTTATAGTGTGGTGAAAACTAATTAAAGCTTCATGCTGAATTATTTTAGTATTAGTCTTTCACAATAGAGCTCTTTATTGAGGAAGACATTTTGCGTAAACCTTTGGTACATTTTTTAGCGTCGAGAGATAATAATTTTAACTTAATCCGTTTTATTGCTGCTTTTGGGGTTTTATTTAGTCATAGTTTTTCTTTAGCTATGGGAAGTAGTGATACAGAGCCTTTTAAGCTGCTTTTTGGTATGTCATTTGGGCAGATTGCCGTTGATATATTTTTTATTTCAAGTGGTTTCTTAATCGCAAACAGTTTATTTGTTAAAAAGAACTTACTTAATTTTTTGTGGGCAAGGTTTCTTCGTATTTACCCCGGGTTGTTTGTAGCTCTATTATTTTGTGTGTTTTTTGTTGGTGTATATTTTACAACTTACCCATTAGAAGAATACTTGATGGATACCCAAACCTATATTTTTCTTGCTAAGAATGCTGTACTTTTTTGGGGAGAAGAAGCCCGCTTACCTGGTGTATTTGAATCATTACCTTGGGCTGGTGTGGTGAATGGTTCATTATGGACATTGCCATTTGAAGTGAGAGCATATTGCCTGTTAGTTTTTTGTAGTATTGTTATTCATCGAGTGATTGTATGGTCAAAACACACTTTAAATGATCGTTTACTCTATTTACTGATACCTTTATTAGGTATGTTAATTTATATTTCTGATTACTTTTATACTTTTTTACCCATTTCATATTTTTCTTCTGAAGATTTCAGACTGTACTCATTATTTTTTATAGGGACTGCATGTTATATTTTTAAAGATAGTTTGGTGCTATCTAAGCATATATTTTATGCTGCAGTTGTATCTCTATTAATATCAACAATACATATTGACCTTTTTTTTATCGTTTATAATGTTGTTATATTTTATGTTATATTTTATATCGCTTATATACCTAAAGGCTGGATTCGTAAGTTTAACCAATATGGTGATTATTCTTACGGTATTTACATTTATGCATGGCCAATACAGCAAAGTGTAATTGCTTTTATACCAGGGATTAGCCCTTTAGAATTATGTTTATATTCTCTCCTTATAACTGCATTGTTGTCTTACTTTTCTTGGCACTGTATAGAAAAAAAAGCATTAATGTTTAAAGGGAGAGTACTATTTAAGTCAAAAATATAATTTTAAATTTGTATGAAATGATAAAAAGTGGTGTTTTTATGCCTACACTAAGAAAAATATTTAAAGGAAATTAAAAAGATGAATGACGTTGTATTGTATGGTGCATTTGATAGGCATAATTATGGTGACTTATTGTTCCCTCTTGTTATGGAAAAAATGTTATCTAAAAAATTTCCTGAAAAAAAAATTGTAATAGCAGGATTAATAGATAGTGATTTAACAGAGTTTAATGCATTGCCTACTGTCAGCATTAAAAAAGCGCTAAAAGGGAGTAAGCCTGATGTTACTATTATTCTTGCTGGAGGCGATGTTGTTTCTTGTGATTGGCTTTCTGCTTATAGTTATTTACTATCTGATTTCTCTTTTTCAATATTTCAGCGCACATTTGCTCGTTACATTCCTAAATTAACTGAAAAAATAATAAAAAATATTATTGGTTTGAAATCTGATAACCCATTCGATCTAACGTCAAAAGATCTTGATAGTAACATGAAGTTAATTTATAACTCTGTAGGTGCTACAGCTGTATCAGGCGTTGAAGGTGAGTCTGCTAAATCTCTTTCGGCAGCTTTAAATGATGCTGATTATGTAACAGTTCGAGACGAGTTTTCATCTGATAATATTAGAAGAATAGGTGCTAATGTTAATGATATATATCCTGATTCTGCGACTGTGATGTCAAGTATATTTTCTGAAGAGGAAATAAACAAAAAAACAGGAGAGAAGGCAAGTACATTGATCAATAAATTAGAAAACAAATATTTAGTTTTCCAAATTTCATCGGCTCATAGTGCAGGTTTAGAAGAGGAGTTTGCTCAGAACTTAACTGCTATAGCAAATAAACATGATTTAACTATTGTTTTTATTGCAATTGGAAATGCCGCGGGTCATAGCGACTCTCACGGAATAGAGAAAATAAAGCGCTATTTAGATAATAATATTAAGGTTGCTGAATATGTTGATGGTGGCGTATTCGATGTGATGAATATTATAAAAAATTCAGAGTGTTACTGCGGTACGAGTTTACATGGTCTTATAACTTCAATGGCTTTTTATGTTCCAAGAGTTGGTTTATTACCAAAACTACGTAAACAACGAAATTATATGGCAACGTGGGATCTGCCAGAAATGCCTAGCGGTGTTTTACCTAATGAATTGTCAGATGCAATAGATAGAGCAATGAGTATCCCTAAGCAAGATCTTATCAACAAAGAAAAATATTTAACTAACAAATATATGGAGAATTTTGACAAAATTAGCGCTTTGATTAATTCTTAGATATATATGTTGTGTAGGTACTCCTAGCATAATTATGGATAATTATACTTTTGAACTCAAAGTGGCAGGGGTTGAATAAATGAACAACGTAGCTGTATTGTCGTGCTGGTTTGGTCTTAGATTTAATAAACCACAAAAAGTTAATTCATTTAAGACCTGTAAGATATGGATTTACGCAACAATAAAAAACTTCTTACCATTTAAGTTTTTAGATACGTTGGGATTTATTTCTATAATTCCTCATGCTCCTAATGGGGTTGGTTGCTGTTACTTTTATTCAAATAATAAAAAGTTAAAAACTGAAATTCAGTTTAAGGGGTGGCTTTTCTGTTTTGTTGAGGGAGAGCTTAGTAATGGGGAAAGTATAGCTTCCTCATTGCTTGCTAAGAAAGTTAAGTTTTTACAGATTTATAATACTAGTTTTAGCCATTTTGAACATATTATATATATGGACAGTCGACGAATTACCGATGATATTTTTAATATTATTCAGAGGAACGAAAAAGGAATTCTTATTCGGTACGAGGCTAAGCTAAAACCAAGCATATGGCACGAAGTAGATGAAGCTAAAGGGCAGGAAAGGTATGCTAAGCATATGGATAAAACTATTGATTTTATTAATGCTAAACTAACCCAAGGCTATTTCGCTAATAACCGAGTTATGAATACTGGTATTATCGCATATGCTATGAATACAAAAAATACTAGGATAAGATCTCTTTGCAACGAAGTTTATAATGCTTGCGTAACTTTACAGCAGCCAGAATGCCAGATTTTATGGTGCCTATTATCCCAGCCTTATATGAATATAATCAATGCTGAGGAAACTTTTGAAATAAAAAGTCGTTCAGGATTGTAATGATATACTAAAGTCCTAACTTTAAAGAAATATAAACAGCAACGATAACAACCCAGCAATAACCCATAGACCTTAAAGCGAGTGAGTTATTGAAATATTCTTGGTATTCAGGTTTGAGTTTAACCATACGAATATGAGAGGCGATAGCCATACCCATAAAAATGAATAATAATAACGTAAACATTCGGCTGATAAAAAAGCCTGTGATCATAAAGCCAATCATTGAGAAGAATAAGGTTTTGTTGAGCATTTGTTCGTTTTTAATTGCTTTGTTTTTATCTTCATCTAATGCCGATGTATCAATGCCAGTATTATTGTTTACTTTACTTGCTTTAATAAATAGATAGCCAGTTATGATCGTAAAAATTAAAGCTCCTCCCCATAAAGAATAACCGGGAACCCCTAACTCCCCAGCGACATGGATGTATGAATTATGAGCAACTAAGCCATGGTAATCAAAAAAGTTGCCTTTACCGATACCAAAAATAGGGTTAGACAATAGCATTTGTATTCCAGCATACCAAGCTTCTAGTCGTCCATTTGCTGAGGCATCAATGTTACTTTGTAATGAGGCTACAACAGTAGCTGCAATGGGGGATAGTATGACAGCCGAAATAAATAACTTTGGGCCTGCATTTACCACGAGAATGTAAATACCAACTAACCCGCCTGCACCTAACATACTACCTCTAGAACCAGTTAAGTATATGCCATAAGTGAGAGCGGCCAAAATAACTAACATAGTTAATTTTAATAAAAATTGTCCTTTTTTATAAAAATAAATCGCAAAGGGTATATTCATGACTAGAAACATACCAAGGTCGTTAGGGTCATTAAAAAAACCCAGATAGGTAATACGCCTTTCTCCTAAATCGATATAACCTACGGAATGAGAATTTAACGCCCAGCCAAACCCTTGAAAGGCGGTTTGTTGTACATAACCGTTATGTACCATTAACATCGCTGCAATAAGACATACAACCATAAGAATATGTTGGCGTTTAATGGTCGTGATACAAGTTGTCATCAAAAACAAAGGAATTACTGCACTAACAAGCAATTTATTTGCTTCATCAATTCCAAACATACCGGAACCATTGAAAAAACCCGACATTATAATTAATGGTAGCAATAAGAATAACATCCAGTGTTGAGGGGGGAATTTTAACGGTCTTTGGGCAACTAATACTAGACAGAAGGTAATAATGGCAAAGACTTTAATAATTATCCAATCAACGCTGGTTTGCCACATCTCGTGAGGACGAATGAGTGAAGCAAAAGTGTAAAGAAATAGAAAAAAGAAGGCTAGAGTGGAATCCTTTTCTTTAGCTTGAGGGAGTTGCCTTGTCATTAGAAAAAAGCCTTAGGTTCTAGAAAGTTTAATTTTAGTATATTGTTCATAGTTTACAACGTTATTTTAATAGACCAAATGAACAATTCAAGTTCTTAATATATTTGATTTTTTTATTAGTTTGTTTAATATTAATTTTACTTTATTAATAGGAATAATAATATTAGTCATTGATTTTTTGTCACAACCATACTTCGCTTTGTAGCTATCAGTTAATTCACCCATCATAAAGTCATATATTGAGTGCTGACTATTTGTAATAGACCATAGATGTAAAATTAATCCTGGCGAAAGCCGCGCATAGTTTAATTCATCCCAACCACATTGGTAAAAATATAACGTGTTATTGCTGGCTAGGTAATAATTTATTGCAATGGGGTTGTTTTTAATAATAATAGCGCTCATCGCTACAAGTTTACCATTATCAAGTTTCATTAGTTTTTGGTGGAATAGTTGAAAATTTTTATGTGAAAATGCACCAAGCTTACCTTTTTCAGTCCATCGACCTTGATGGTACTCAATCATATTTTGGACGTATAGATCATATTCGTTAGGATTAACCCATTGAAATTTGGCACCTAACTTAGTGAATTGATTACAAGCTCGTTTATAGCGTGATCGTGTATTTTTGCTTAGTAGGTCGATAGACCACTTTGGCTGTTCAATGTAGTACTGATAATTAGTTATTACGTTTGGAGAGTTAAAGAGTCTTGTTAACAATTCATTGATTGCACTATCAATTAACACTGAGCGCCATATAATTTGATCAATTTTTATGTTTAAGATTAAAGGGGCAAGTTCCGTGATAACTTGCTCGAGATCTTCAGAATTTACAATTAGATCGCAATATTCAGATGAAACTTCTTCATTTTCAGGTTCTCCTTGACCTAATGGATATAGAGTAGAAATATTGGGCCAAGACGTTGAATGTTGAAGATAACTAGGCAGTATTACCGTTAATTTTTTATTATGAAAACCAACGATAACATATAGCTGCCAATTTTCTTGCCAGTAAATATTGTACCAATTTAAAATCCAGTCAGGATGAGAAAAGAAGGGTGTACCTGTGGTGCTTTCAATAAGTGAAGCCCACTGCGTAGATATTTTATTGAGTTCGGCAATATTTTTAATTATATGCCATTCAAAATTTTTTTTATTCATTATTTGTAGTTTGATTTAACCAATAATCTAACCAAGGTAAATCACTTGTTGTTGAATATGTCCAACCAAATCGTCGAGGTGGTAACATAGGTAGATATTCTTTTTTAGCATTTCTAGATTTTTTGTTAATGTCTTTACATTGTTGTAAAAACACATTGAATAGCTCTTTTAGCAAAAAAAGATCTTCATTTGTTTTTCTTTTTATATATAAAGATTTACCAATAAGACTAGCAACATCACATGAATGTTGACCATCAGTCCATTGATTTTTTATTTCTAGGAGTTTGTTATCCATTGAAGAAAGGTAGAGTGGGAGTACCATATTTTTTAATCTTTTGTCAGCAAAATGAATTCCATGGTTAGGTATAAAATCTCCAAAGGCATTGAGTAAGGCAGCAGATTTTTTATCATCAGTTAAACGGTAATAACGCCATAAACCATCACCTAGTAATGCCATCATCCATGGTGAACAAACAGGTGAAACGCCTGATTTACCTTCATGTGATTTATATGTATGTTGAGGGCAGCCTCTTAATGGCCAATTATTTATAGGATTAAAAACCATTTGAACAGTCGCCTCAACAATTTCATCTATTCTTTTTCTAGCTCTTTGATTACCAGATAATTCCCAATAAGCTATCGCTATGTTTAATGCTGCAGCTTGGTGACGTTCAGTCCAGAATGAGTATTCGTTGTCGTATTGAGGAGTCCAGCTTAATGATCTTTCAAAAAGAACTTCTAATATGTTTTTTATTTGGTTATCACCTGTTAGAAAGTAATGGTAAAGTAAGCCGTTAGGCATTAAATATTTTAAGTCGAAATTTTCTTTTAATTTGAATTTTCCTGTATTGTCTAAATTTTTTAAGTAAAAGAGGGCTAACTTAGAACCTTTCTTTAGCCATTTACTATCACCAGTTAAAATATACAATTGATAAATGGCTCTCGGGCGATCAAACAACCATTGAGAATGTTGAGTGCTAGGATAGCCATTCTCATTTAATAACTCCTCATTAGTAACAAAGTTGGCATATAAAGATTGTGTTTGTGTGTACCAAGCACTATTTGTGTCTTTAGTTTCAGAGTGCAATAAAATGCTTTCTGCTAACCATGATTTATTTGGGTATATTAAATAGGGTTGTGTTTCAAAAATAGGAGCTTCTAGTTGAAGGTTCTGATTAGAATGAGACCAACTTAAGGTGAGTTCTTTATACTCATCATTTTTTATTTGATTTACATTTTCTAATTTAATGATTAATAACCGGACAAATTTTTGATTTTTATCTGTGTTCCATGTGTTAAGTAAAGAGAATGAAGCGTTTATTACTTTATCTTGCTGACTAATTTTTAATACAGAATTTAATGCTATGTGCATGTTAGGTACAGGCAAGAGCAATATTGATTTATTGACAGGAGCTAAAAACTTAATAGAATATTCTTCCGTCTGTCCTGTATAAGAGATTATCAAAATAAAGATTATAGATAAAAATTTTACTAGGTTAATCTTATGCATTACATTTCACCATTATTTGATGTGAACGTCGATAAAACAGGCCGATGGTCACCACCTAAACTCTCTAAAGTATTCGCTTTTTCAATGATAAATTCTCTTGAAAATAAAATGTGGTCTACTCTTACTCCTGGTATCGTAAAACCTCTGTAGATGTAGTCAAAAGTATTGTTAAAACCCAAACCATAATCCGTAATAGCATTTTGATACTCGATAAAGTTTCGTTGATACAAGTTGTCAGTTACTGTCATGTTGAAGTCTCCAGCAATGATAACGTTTTTCTTCAAAGAAGCCCATTGGTTCAAAATACTTGCGGAAATAACTCTACTGGAATGAATATCATCAAAATTACTATAATTGTTAAAGACTCTCCTAACTGTTGGTAAATGAACATTAGCAATACTGACTTTAATATTATTGATTTCTACTTCATAAAAAGCAGCCCAATTACCGTACCCACTAAACATGGAGTATTCTAAAAAATTAATCATTTTAAACTCATGTTTACTGATGAAACATAAGTGACCTCTGCAGTCTTTAAATGGATAATCTTTAAAGGTCTCAAAATTACTTAGATTTTGAGATTCTTGAAATGTAAAGATATCGGGGTTGTAAAGTCTTATTAAATACTCCAAACGCTCTAGTTCTACACCTTCACCGAGGTTGGCAGAGACAAGCGTGTACGAGTTCAAGTTTTTTGTATTTAGGTCTTTAGGCATAATATTTAATTGAAAGTCTAAATAATAAAAACTCGTGGCAAAAATCAGAGGAAAAGAGTATTTTTTCAGGGCACTTAACCGCTGCCATTGAGTCGCTAAAAGCAAGCAACAGAATATAAACCAATAACGAGGCAAGGAAAAACCTATGTACTTTAACGTAAGCAATGCATCACTGTGAGGGAATATTTTCGATAAAATAATAGCTAAAGAGGTTAGAAATAAAAACCAATATAATGTTTGGGTTACAATATTTAGATATGATTTTTTTATTTTTAACATTTTAATAGTATATGGTCGCAAGTGATTGGGGGATGCAATAGCTGACTTTAGCCGAAAATAACAAAAGTTCTGCATTCTATGTTGGTATTATTAAAACTATTGCTCTTAGAGCATTCAGAACTGGTCTATAAAGGTTATTTTTATTCACTTATTACTCGACTCTTTAAACTGATTATTCCTATTCTTTATAGACGATTTTATATGTGCATTGATTATTAAGTTATTTAAACCGCATAACTGCCATCCATTATACTTTGCCACCATTGTTCATTGTTTAAGTACCATTGAACAGTTTTTTCTATACCCGTTTGAAAGGACTCTTTGGGTTTGTAGCCAAGTTCGTTATTGGTTTTTGTTGCGTCAATAGCATAGCGGCGATCATGACCCGGTCTGTCAGTTACATAAGTAATCAATGATTCCGTATTGGCGCTAATGGCGGCTTTGGCGTCTGGGAAGCGTTGTTGTAATGACTTGTCATCTGCAAAGGCCTTTTCAACGAGTGTTGATATTTCTTTAACAATATCGATATTTGCCCATTCGTTATTACCACCAATATTGTAGTTTTCGCCAATTAGACCTTTTTGCAATACTAAGTCTATGCCGTAAGCATGATCTTCTACGTATAACCAATCTCTAATTTGCTGGCCATCACCATAAATAGGTAATGATTTATTGTGAAGAATGTTAGTAATAACAAGCGGAATAAGCTTTTCAGGGAAATGGTAAGGGCCATAATTATTTGAACAATTACTGGTTGTGACATTTAATCCATAAGTGTGGTGATAGGCACGAACTAAATGGTCACTTGCTGCTTTACTGGCTGAATAAGGAGAATTAGGTGCGTAAGCGGTATCTTCAGTAAATGCAGGATCAGCCGAAGATAATGTGCCGTATACTTCATCGGTTGATACGTGATGAAATCGATGATTTTCTTTAGGTTCTTTTCCTTCGGCTTTAGGCGCGTCTAACCATACTATTTTCGCGGCTTTTAGTAATGCGTATGTACCAAGAATATTGGTTTCAATAAAAGCATCAGGCCCTGTTATCGAGCGGTCTACATGAGATTCAGCAGCAAAGTGCACTACCGTGTCAATATCATGCTCAGTTAATAGTGTTTCTATCAGGTTCTGATCGCAAATATCACCATGAACAAAGGTAAAATTTTGATTGTTTTTTACTGAGGCTAAATTAGCTATATTACCTGCGTATGTAAGCGCGTCAATCACGACAACCTTGTCTGAAGGGTAGTGTTGCGTCCAATAATGCACGAAATTTGCGCCAATAAACCCTGCTCCACCAGTAACGAGTAATTTTTTCATTTATAAGTTTTCTCTATTTTTTAAGTCATTTAACATGCCATTAAGCTGTTGTCGCCAGTGCATAATTAACCCTGATGGAAATGTATTTACATTTTGTGATTTATCTAACACGCTAAAACTTGGTCTTTTTGCTGGTGTTGGGTAGTCAGCAGTAGTAATTGCTTTAATTGGAATGCTTTTACTAATTAAATTTTTCTCTAATGCTAGCTCTTGGATGGCAACAGCAAAGTCATACCAGCTAGCAACACCTTGGTCGGTCCAATGATAAATACCTGGTAGCTTATTTACCGCTGCGTGAATACATGCCTTTGCCAATGTTTTTGCATAAGTTGGTGTACCTATCTGATCACTAATAACACCTAATTCAGGCTTGTTTTCCATTAAAGTAAGCATGGTTTTTACAAAGTTATTACCGTGAGTTGAATAGACCCATGCGGTTCTGATGATGCAGCTGTTTTTAGGCATGATTTCTATGAGTGATTTTTCGCCAATCGCTTTACTTGCACCATAAGTATTAACGGGCGCATGCTTATTGGTAGTTAAGTAGGGCGTTGAATTATTGCCATCGAAAACAAAATCGGTAGATAGATGAACTAAGTGCATGGCAAGTGAATTACAAACTTGTGCTAAATAACCTACTGCATAGCCATTAATTTGATTTGCTTGTTCAGATTCTTTCTCTGCAAGGTCGACAGCAGTGTATGCGGCAGCATTTATTACCGCATCAGGGTTTAAGTACGTTAGCGCTTTTTCAATGGCACTTTTATCTTCGATATTAATATCATGTCGACCTAAACAAGTGATCTCTATTTCATCACTTGCTAGGTAACTTAATTCGGTTGCTAGTTGACCACTTTTTCCGATAACAACAATTTTCATTTTAAAACCTTGTTAGTGTCATGATGTTATTAAAATGTTGGCGCATTTGAGAAAGCTAAACCGTTTTTATCTTTCGCAGACAATTGGGGCAACTCATTGTTAATAAGTGGCCATTGAATTGCTAATTCTGGATCATTCCATAACATTGAAACTTCATGTTCTGGTGCGTAATAGTCGGTACACTTATAGACAAACTCAGCTGATTCACTCATGACATAAAAGCCATGAGCAAAACCTTCTGGTACCCACAGTTGATGCTTGTTCTCAGCTGATAATATTACACCCACATGTTGTCCGTAGGTTGGGGAATCTTTTCTCATATCTACCGCAACATCATATACTTCGCCGGCACTAACTCTTACCAATTTACCTTGAGTTTGTTGTAGTTGATAATGCAAGCCTCTTAAGATACCTTGAGTTGACTTACTGTGATTATCTTGGATAAATGTTCGTGTACAACATAACTTGTTAAAAGTATCGTCGCGAAAGGTTTCCATAAAAAAACCTCGTTCATCACCAAACACTTTTGGTTCTAAAATTTTTACATCCGCAATTTTGGTCTCTATAACCTTCATTAAAAAACCGTCTCGTTAATTAGTTTTAATAAGTATTCGCCGTAGCCACTTTTACGTAATGGTCCAGCAATTTCTTTTAATTTTTGATCTGATATCCAGCCATTTCGATAGGCAACTTCTTCAGGGCAGTTTACTTTTAACCCTTGTCGTTTATCTATTGTGGCAATAAACTGTGCAGCCGCGAGAAGATCGTCATGGGTACCCGTATCTAACCAAGCAGTGCCTCGACCCATTATTTCTACACGTAACTCACCGGCTTGTAAATATTGGTCGATAACATCGGTTATTTCTAATTCGCCCCGTGCTGAGGGTTTTACCTTTTTAGCAAATTCTACTACGCGTTCATCAAAGAAATAGATACCAGGAACGGCATAGTTTGATTTAGGCACTTCAGGCTTTTCTTCAATTGAAATGGCAGTACCGTTTTTGTCAAATTCAACAACACCGTATGATCTAGGATTAGACACATGATAACCAAATACAGTTCCGCCTGACATTTGTACATTGGCATTTTTAAGTGATTTGACTAAGTCGTGACCATAGAACATATTATCGCCAAGTACTAAAGCGGCTGAATTACCATTTAAAAACTCTTCTGCAATGATAAATGCTTGTGCAAGACCATCAGGGCTTGCTTGTACTTCATAACAGAGCTTGATGCCAAAATTATCACCATTGCCAAGTAAATCACGAAATCTGTGTATTTCTTCAGGTGTTGAAATAATTAGAATTTCATTGATACTTGCTTGCATTAAGGTTGCTAACGGGTAATAAATCATTGGTTTATCGTAAACAGGCATTAATTGTTTACTGACAACTTTTGTTAAAGGGTAAAGTCTAGTGCCACTGCCGCCGGCTAATATAATGCCTTTTCTCATGTGAATGTTTTCTCAAGGTTTGTAAAGTTAGTTATTGTAATCAAAAAGGTAATCTATTTTGCATCTATTATATGTTATTTTAATTCAATTCCAATGCCATACACTAATGCATCATCATAACCACTTGGGAGGATATATTCGACATTGTTTATAGTTTTATTTGGAGATTGATTAAAGAGTATTACAAATTTTTCAGAAGATGAGGAAACGGCCACCCCAATAATGTTGTTACTTTTTATTAACCCATTTTCTTTTGTCATCACTATTGGATATTGATCAAAATTTTTCACCTCATCTACAGAAGCAAATTGTATGATATTAATAATTTCACTATCAGGGGTTTTTGAATCATTAGAAATACTTAAATGCCATTTTTTTTGATTCTCTGGTATTTGATATTCAACGATGTCAGCCCATAGTTTTTGTTCATCAACTACTTCTATATTTGTATTTATTGGCCAAATATTTTGAAATAAGACTTGGTTCTTACCATCATTGATTACAAAGGTATTACTTGATAGCTCTTGTCTTTCTGGCTTCGCTTGAAAGTGCTGAATGGTTTTTACCCATCTTGTATGGCTCATACCTTGAGTTAAGCCTTGATCGCTATATTGTATTAAATCTTTTATTTGATCAGGAAAAGTTTTTACATGATCATAGGCAATAACTATGTTTGGTTTAATAAAAGCTAATTGTCTATTGACTAATTCCGCATAATTCGTAGCATAATAACCCGACATATTGTATGTATCTGTGGCATCGGCAGAAATCAATGTTGTATATTGGTCATCGGATATATGCAGATATTTTGGTGTTCCTGCGGCTCTAAGAGTTGGGTTCGATGAGCCCTTGTCAGCATTTTCTATTAAAATTGTATTATGGGCCAAACTTGAGGAAGCAACACCATCATATCCAGTTTTTTCTTTAGTAATCCAATTTCCTTTATAGGCTAAGTCGTAGGATAATGCATCTCTATGCTCATGATGAACACGTATTTCTCTGTTGATAAAATAGAGGTTAGTGGCTGAGCTCGTCCAATTGCTTCTACTACTCACAATACCCACCCCAGGGGATATGTTGATTGTGCTTTTTGGGAAAACGGGCACATTATTTTTAAGTTTTGGATCATGATGTAATAAACGTTGAAAATGAGTGGTTATTGACGTTGTTTTATAACCCTCTTTGGCTAATAGCGTGTTGAACCATTGAGTTAATTGTGCAATATCTTCTTCATCCTCTAACAAACCCATTAACTCAAAGGCAAAGAGGTAACGATTGTCGTCAAACACAGGCTCATAATCGGTAGCGCGTTCTTCATCACCATATTTATAAACTCCTGAATAGTTAGCGAGTGTTTGGTGTATAAGCACTTGAAGAGCGTCATGAGCGTAATTAATTGGATAAGGAATATCACGCTGATCTTTATTGATCATAAATATTCTCATCCAATGTGCTTGTGTAGCAGGGCCATAGTCTGAGCCTTCGGCCCAAGCTCCGCCTGCCATTATGTCTTTCATGTAATAATCAACAACAAAGCGATTAAGTAGAGCGTCGCCTGCATTTAAAAGTTGTTGGCTTAAGTCAATGTATTTGGGTGAACCATTTAGTGCATAGCCTAATAGAGTTAGGTTTTCAGCTAGCGAAGTTACTTCATCACTATCACCAATTCGGAAGTTTTTAAAATCATTTTCAAAATCAATGTATTCCAGCCAGTACTCACCCCATAGAGAGAGTATATTTTCTATTTTTATTTGTTGCGTAAGTGGTATATATAATTTTATCCATGTGTAACCCATAATAGCCCAGCGAGATGCGCTTCTGAAAGCGTTGCGGTCCTGGTAATACTTCCAGCCGATATCAGGCTCACTAAAGTAGGTATGTTCTAATAGTTCAATAACCCTTTCCATGTATTTCATTTCACCTGACACATAGAAAGCTAAAGCAAAGCTACCTGCGTATTCTCCTGAATTATATGGTATTTGGTTAAAATATCTCACAAGGTTATTTGTGAGATCATTCCATGCGGTATCATCTTCTGCTATTTTTCTTTTAACTTGGTTAATTCTGTCGTTGGTTAGTAGTAAAACATGTTGTGGAATCTCATCTGTGTAAGGTAACACTGTGACAGTGATTGTTTCTTCAGCCATGGCACCATCAGTGTCTACTGCTGTTAGCTCAAAGGTTAATGTTTCGATAGTGCTAACTTTAGGTGTTTCAAATGATATTCCCAAACCTTGCAATGGCGTTATTTCTACAGTTGTACCTGAGCTTTGTTGCCATTGACTTGTTACATCACCTTCTTCATCAATGATATTTCCGGAGAGTACGACTTCTGAAAGTTCGTTAACTGTAACTTTTGGTTCTATTTCTATAATAGGGGGGGTGTTAATATATAATAATGTAAGCTTAGTTTGCCTAGTTTGAGTCGCATTGTTAGTGTCTTTAACTGTTAACTCGAGAGTAACTTCTTCATTAGTTTTTAAATTAGGAATAGTAAACATTGCTGTTTGCTGAGTTGTATTTCTTAAAGTGAGGGGAACACCTGATATTTGGTTCCATTGATAAGACAATTGATTGCTATCTGGTGCTAATATGTTGCCAGTGACAGATACGTCGCTTGCTTCATACAGTAGTCCATCACTCTCAATTGAGATAATTTTAACTTCATCACTAGTTTGCGTAACTTCATCACTAGTTTGCGTAACTTCATCACTAGTTTTTGTAACTCCACTCTCACCACACGACAGTATGAGTAGCAGAATAAAAAACACATAAATAAATTTAACCTTTAACATACTATGACAAACATTCATTATCTTTTAGCATCCTTTTCAACATAAAAATCGCAGATCTTCATATAAAGTAATAAGTAAGTAATTCATAAACAATTACTATCATCGATTTTCTTATTATAGCTAGGTCTGTTGATCTTTGCTTATCTTAATTTTCTGATAAATTATGTAATATTATTTCAGTAGGAACTTTTTAGAGTTATATATTTTGTTAATGTAACCGTTCTATCAATGAAACATATCTTATATATGAATTTCACCAAACATTAACATGCACTAATGCTTATCCATAGTTTTAAGTGATATGTGCCATTAATGCCATCATTTACTCATTTATAACCTCATATATTATTTTTTGGATAAAATCTATCTTTGAGTCTGCTCTAAAAATTAACTAATCATATAAATCTTTGCGTATGAATTTTATTTAATGATTAATTGAGTTGCTGTAGTAACTTTTTCTTTTGGTCACATCTATTTGAACAATCGGAATACTGCCAGTATAAATAAGTTTCACTATTACCTTTTAATGTTTCAAGTATTCGTAGCTTCTTGAATGAACCACTGGAGGCTCTTTTTTGGTTATTAATTTCAAAGCTATAACGAATTAATGCAGTTTTTTCTTTATTAGAAATAGTTACATACATCCAAGAACCAATGATCTCTTGATTTATGGAATGCCAGCCGAGTGGTATATAAATATTGTCATGAGCCGTTGGTTTGCCATTATCTAACGTACCATTGAAAAAGTACTTTAAGTAAATATCAGGCGTGTTGGCGGTGCTCGATGATATTTGCTCTACAGTGGTATAGCGTTTAATGATCGGTTTAATCTCTGATATTTCAGTGCTTGATGATAAGTCGTTTAGAAATAATGATTTTAGCGTCGTTGATGAAATAATGATAGTGACGAAGAGAATTAAAGTATTCACCCGTGCAGGATAAACACTACTTGCTGATGCGATATTATTAGGCGTGTCTGACAATAGGTCATGATTGGCTAATTTATTACCCCACATAAATAGTAAGAACATAAACGGTATGTATAAATACCAACCAAAAGTATTATGATCTTCCATTAAGCTACTTTGCATTTCGGTATAGTCGCCAATTAAAATAAGAGCTGTTATTCGTATCCAATTAGTAATTAATGCTCCTAATATTGCAATAGATAAAAAGATCAATGCCTTTTTAATATTGTTTATATAAAGAAAGATAAACAGAGAACTTATTGCAAGAGATACAATGATATAACGTAAACCACTACAACCATCAGCAATTTCAAATACACCGGAAGGGATAGTTATATACTGTGCTTCTACATAGGTAGGTATGTTGGTAAAGCTCATCATATAAGTTACGGCAATTACCGATATGTCTTGTAATATATTTGTAAGTAACCCCCATAGAGGAAAAATAAATATTAAAAAACAGGCAGGGAAAATAACGTACCAATTAAATCGAAATAAAGTATGAATACCCGCTACAGCAATAGCTAAAAAAGATAACCAAAAACCTATGCTTATTTGAGCGTTAGAGGTTACAAATAAAGCTCCGCCTGAAACCAATAACATAACAATAGATAATGAAGATAGTTTGTCGCGATAAACTAATTTACCAATTTCAGAAAGTTTAAAATAAAGATATAAAACAATAAAAGGAATTAAATAAGCGTGAGAGTATGTCCCATCGTCAAAGCTGTGTCTCCATAATGTCGCTAAAAGAGGGATGTTTAATAGAGAGATTATGGCAAATAATAAAACTACGCCAACAAAAGGCTTGTAATTGTTTGGTATATTCATTTTTTAGTACAACCGAACTTTAGTGATAGGTTTATGAATATCTAAATGGATTAAAGCTATTGTATTTAGCTTTTATTACTCCGTATTTAAAAGTTCATTTCCATTTCCGTTTATAGATAGCACTTTAACAATGTTTAATTGAAGTGACTATGAGTAATTTGGTGTTTCTATAATTTCATTTGTTTTTGAACTTAACTGCACTATAAAAATTTCTGTAAAATATTTAGTTTAGCGTTAGAATAATCAAATAAAAATATTATGTGAATACATTTTTCTCTTAGATAATAAACTGATAAAGGAATTCGTAGAAATGAAGCTAGCAAAGTTATTGGTAAGCGTAGGGGTCATATCCGTACTAGCTGGGTGTGGTGAAAACGATACGGCTCGCACTCATATTGAAAAAGCGAAAAGCTTTAAGTCTACAGAGATTGACTCTATATTAATCGAATTAAAAAATGCAGTGAAGATTGAACCTAAAAACGGGGAAGCTCGATTTTTATTAGGTGAAGCATATTTAAGTCAAGGTTTTGGTGTCGGCGCTGTAAAAGAGCTACAAAAAGCATACGACTTTAAATATGACGAAAATAAATTAATTCCATTATTGGCACGAGCATACCTTTTAACCACTGCAGATGAAGATTTATTAGATCTTGATAAACATACAGCTAATTTGATTGATGACACAAAGGTTCATTATTTAGCTTATAAAACACTTGCTGCTATACGCACAAATAATATGGAGCTAGCTTCAGAGAGTGTTGAGTCGGCAAATAAATTATTACCTAATAATACTTACACACTGTTAGCAAATGCTTATTTAGAAATGGCGGAAAATAAGCTAGAACTTGCAAAAGGTCATGTTAATAAGGCTCTTGCTATTTCTCCAACGCAGGTTGATTCTTTATTACTTTTAGGGCAAATAAGTACAGCTTTAGGAGAGCATAAAGAAGCCACCGAAAGCTATTTAAAGTATGCTAAATTACAACCTAAATCTAATGTTATTGTCTTATTTTTAGCACAGTCTTTGTTAAAAGAAGAAAAATTCTTAGAAGCAGAAAGGTATGCTGATAGTATTTTAAGTGCAGCTCCTAACCAACCTTTTGCAAATTACGTTAAAGCCATGTCGCAATTTGAGTTGAAAAATTATCAAAAAGCTAAAGAATATGCTGAAACAGCACTCAAATCTCAATTTAATCAAGGACCACTTAAACTTATTGCAGGAGTCAGTGCTTACTTTTTAGGCAACTATGAACAAAGCCACTATCATTTAGAGTCTGTTGTTAAATATTTAGTGCCTGAGCATCCTGCAAGAAAAATGTTTGCTGTAAGTCAGTTACAGTTAGGCATGGTAGAAGACATCCCTGAAACACTAGAAGGTTTCCATTCAACTACGGCAGAAGATGAAAAGTTTCTTTCATCATTAAGTTATCAACTAGCTGAATTAGGCGCTTTTGATAATGCTAAAGCTGTTGCAAAGAAAGCATTAAATAGCGCACCAGAAGGTGCAGAACAAAATATGCGCGATGGTATTTTAAAGTTAATGTTAAATGACCCATCAGGTATGCAAAATTTAAAAGATGCAGTTGCTCTACAACCTGATTTTTTAGGTGCTGAGTTAGCACTTGCTTACGCTGCAATACAGGCTAAGGATTACGAACAAGCTATTACTATTTCTGAAAAGTGGAAAGAGAAGTATCCTGAAAAACCAGGTGGGTATAATGTTTTAGCGGCTGTTTATTTAAAACAAGGTGCAATAGAAAAAGCCAAAGTGGAGCTTGATAAAAGTTTAGCAATTCAAAATAGTGTATTTGCCTTACTCGAGTTAACCAATTTAGCCATTATTGCTAAAGATGTAGATGAAGCTAAGCGTCTCTCTGGCATTGCTATCGACTCATTTCCTGAAAATGTAAACATTTTAAGACAATATTATTCTGTTTTTAATAATGAAGAAGCCTTTGATAAAATTAAAGAATTGTATAAGTCGGATGAGAAAAACCAAACGATAGGTATGTTATATACAGAGCTATTGATAAAAGCTAAAAAGTTTAATGAAGCCATTAACGTTATTGATAAATACGAAACAACAGTCAAAACACCTAAAAAATTATGGCAATTGAAAGTACTTAGTCATAGCGGTTTAAACAACGTTCATAAATCGCAGACGGTATTAGAAGATTGGATCAAAACAAATCCATATCATATCGAGCCAGTAGTCATGTTAGCCGATTACTTTGCACGAAGTAATAATATTGAAAACGCAATAAACTTAATTGATAAAGCTTTAAGAGGGCAACATGCAGACAATGACATGTTGAAAATGGGGAAGATGCAACTTTTACTCGATAATAAAGATGTAAGAGAAGCTAAAGCATATTATCAAGAGTTGAAAAAAGAAGGTATTAAATCTGAAATAACTTATGGAATTGAAGGGAGAATTGCACTTTTAAGTGAAGACTACGCTAATGCAACACTCTTATTATCTAAGTTTTATGACGCTTTTCCTTCATCTAAGAATGCTATTCTTCTAGCTGGAGCATATCAAGGTCATCGTGAAAATAATAAAGCAATAACCTTGTTAGAAAAGCATTTAGCAAAAAATGATAGTGATAATGCTGTACGAGCAATACTGGCTAGTATTTATGTAACAGTTGATCCGAATAAAGCTATTGCCTCTTATAAAAAAATTCTCCAACAATATCCTGGCAATGTTATGGTTTTGAATAATGTAGCTTGGTTAACTATGGAGCAAGGTAATTTTGAGGAGGCATTAACTTATTCTGAAGAAGCGTATAAATTAGCGCCAGAGTTTGTAAATGTTATTGATACTCAGGCTATGATATTGTTAAAAATGGATAAAAAGAGCGAGGCGCTAAGCCTTTTAGTGAAAGCTTACGAATTGTCCGAAGGAAAAAATAATGATGTGACGTTGAATTACATCGAAGTGTTAATTGCAAATAAACGCTTGAAAAAAGCAGAGCAGATTATCGAATCTATAACTCTCTTAACTAGTGGGCAGAAACAACGTGTTGCGGAACTAAAAAAACGCCTTTAATCCCTAAGTTTTAATAACATAAGAGCATATAATAATGGAAAACAAGCATATTAAAATTTTAACGCTAACGGCAATTATCGCTATGGCTAATTTAAGCGGTTGTGGGAAAAACTTGTCGTATGATGAATATATTACAGAAGCTAAATCTCAAGTAGAGCAAGGGGATCATGCAAGTGCTATATTATCTTTAAAAAATGCCGTTAGAATGGAGCCTAAAAATATAGAAGCTCGTTATGAATTAGGGACTGTTTATTTAAATGAGGGAGACTTGTTTTCAGCGGAAAAAGAATTGGATAAGGCACTTGAACTAGGTGCTGACTTTCCTGGATTATTACCCAAGATAGCTAAAGTTAAAATGCTTTTGAGTAAATACAAAGAAGTGTATGAGCTGGCGGATAACTCAGGAGGATATAATGATGAACAGTATGTCATGATCCTCACTTATGCGGGCTTATCAGCTATTTCTGATGGAAAAATGGATATGGCTGAAGATTATATTGGGCAAGCTTCAATGCTCAGTGAAGACTCACTATATAGTCAAGTTGGTAATGCTTGGTTAAATTTTTCAAGTGAAAAGTTTGAAGACGTTTCTAACACATTGAACAAGATATTATCTCAATCAAATGAATTTTCTGAAGCGCTATTACTCTCAGGGCATTTACATCAAGCGCAATTTCAATTTGATAAAGCAACTGAAATGTATTCCGCTTATTTAAAACTTCACCCACGTCATTTTCAAGTAAAACTCTATTTAATTAATAGTTTACTGGGTGCTGGAGATTTTGAAAATGCAGAAAAACATTTATCTTTACTGAACCAATTATATAAAGACCACCCTATTGTTAACTTATATAACGCTCAAGTGGATTACAATCATAAGAAATATGCTGAAGCAAAAATACATGCTGAAAAAGCAATTAACATAACTCCCTCATTGCATATGGGGCAATTAATTGCAGGAATGAGTGCATTTAAATTAGGCGAATTAGAGTTAGCCTATAGTCATTTAAGTAAAATAGGTCAATTCCTTCCTGCAAATCACGAGGTAAAAAAATTGCTAGCTATGCTGCAATTACAACTCGGTTTTGATGGCGAAGCCGAATTATCTTTTGAAGACATGAATGCAACAAATATTAATGATATCAATATTATTAATGCAGCAAGTAAAGCTTTTGCCAAAAAAGGGCAAAACGATGTAGCTGAAAGACTGCTTAAAAAAGTAGTGACGGCTAATCCTGAAAACAGCGATCTCGCTCTCCAATATAGTGCTTTGAAATTATCTCAAGGCGACGAAAGTCAAATGCCTCTGTTAGAGAAGTTAGCACAAAGTAGTGATAAGTCTGTAGGCGCATCATTAATTTTAGCCACTCACTATATCAATAAAAAGGATTATGCTGGCGCATTTAAAGTGGCTGAACAGTTAAAATCAACAGAAAAACAAAAAATAAAGGGGACTCTGCTAGAAGGTTTTATTTATGTAAATAAAGGCGACGGCAAGCAAGCTGAGGAGATTTTTAATCAGGTTTTACTTATTGATGAAGGTAATATACCGGCAAACTATTACCTGGGAGAATTTGCATTTAATAATAAGGATTGGAAAAAAGCTAAATCGTATTTTACAACAATATTAGCATTTGAGCCTACTCATAAAGCCTCTGTAGCACGCTTGTCTTATATTAATCTTCAATTAAATAAAATAAATGAAACAATTAGTTATTTAGAAGGTTTACTTAATAAATATCCTAATAATGAAGATATTATGGTTGACCTATCAATAAACTTAAGTGCAGATGGTAAAACCAAAGAAGCTATAAAGTTACTTGAAACTTCAAACATAAAAGAAAAAAGTCCTCGATATATAAGGGGCTTAGCAAAATTGTATGTAAGTGATTTAAAATTAAAAGAAGCTAAAGAGTTGTACCAGTTTTTAGCAGAATTTAAACCTGTAGACCATAATATTTGGGTAGAATATGCTGCTGTAGAAGAGCAACTTGGTAACGTTGAACTTGCTTTAACTGTCATTAATGATGCATTAAATGTTGTTGATACTAAGGAACAATTACTCTTATTAAAAGCTAATATGCTTTTAATGTTAAAAAGGGACGATTCTGCTGAAACAATAATTAGCGAACTTTATTCTAACTACCCTAATAATCCAAACGTTCTTTATCTTCAAGCTCAGTTAAACTTGACGAAAAATAAAGTTAAATATGCAGCCGAGCAATTTTCTAAATTGTATGAGAATAAGCCTAGTAATGAGTTAGCACTTAGTTGGGCTAAAGCTTTAATTAAAAGTGGTGAAGATAATAAGGCTATTGAAATACTGGAAAAGCATGAGGCTTCATTTCCTTTGACCGACCCCAATAAAGCGCTATTAGCTGAGTTATTATTAAAGAATAATCCACAAAAGTCTGAGAAACTTTATCTAAGTTTAGAAGATAAATATCCGAATAATGTAGCGGTTTTAAATAATCTTGCGTGGGCAATCTACAATCAATCTAATTTTGATGAAGCATTATTATATGCAGAAAAAGCTTATAAGAATAAAAGATCTAGTACAACTATCGATACGCTTGTAACGGTATTAATTGCTAATAATAAGAGTAATAAGGTTTTAGAGCTTCTTAAAAATGCAGAAAATAAGACTTTTATTAATGAAAAGCTGCAATTAACTTTAGTTGAAACTTACCTTTTATTAGGCCAAAGAAGTGAGGCTAAAAGTGAACTCGATAAGCTCACGAGTATTCCTGAAAACTTAAAGGCTCAATATAATACGTTGATGAAACAATTTTAATATTAATAGTGTCGGTTTTTTTTACAAAAAAAAAATTCTTATAAATTTGTTTTTTTTAAGATTTTGTTTTTTATATTTAATTTTTATTTGGTGTGTTTTTTGCATTCATGCGCGTGCTAGTATGTAGATTTAATGATAGAGAAATCATTAATTAACGAAAAACACAAGGACATAACGATGAAAAAATTACTTTTAGCTTCTTTAATTACCAGTGCTTCTTTTGCAGCTTCAGCTGATGTTGTTACATTTGACGATTCTTCTTTTAACCTTACTGCAGGTTCAAAAGTAGTATTTGATTTTATTGATTTTGATACAGATAAAGCTAATGTAACGCAAACCGATTCTGACAATAATGGTAACATCACTGTTAATGAAGCATTTTCTGAAGAAGGTGTTACGGATATTGTTAACTTCAAGATGGGTACTACACAGTTAGGTGTTGATGCTGCTTATGAAGTGTTTTATAAATATGCTTTTTCAGGAATAGCTACAACAACAGATGTCAATGGCAAACGTACTTTAGAAGTTACTTTTAATGCTGGTACATCAGGTTTATACGTAGATACAACTAATGTTGGAAATGGAGTGCTTGATGGTGGAACTCAAATTGCTTCACTTGGTTTAAATGAAGGAGGTTGTTCAATTGATATCACACCAGGGCCATTACAAAATAAAGGTTTTTGTGGACTAGATTTAAACCTTAACTTCTCAACAGGCTACTTCTTTGATCAAAATGGAGTTGATTTATCTACAGCTGCAATTGCGAAATCAGCTACATTGATTGTTACAGTACAAGATATATTAGGCTTAAATTTTAATTACCCAGTAGTTGGTGGAACGCAAAACTTCCAAATTCAACATGATGGAAATATGACTTTTAATGTTCCTGAGCCAGCTTCAGTAGCTATTCTTGGGTTAGGTTTATTAGGTTTTGCTGGAGCTCGTCGCCGTAAAGCATAGTAAACAAAATAACTTAAACTATAAGCCGAATTAATATTCGGCTTTTTTGTATCTATTGGTTTGATGAAAGAGAAAGGTTGTTAAATTGATTTCTATCATCATAGAATGGTATTTTGCTAGTGCTTAACTTTATTCATTTTTTTGATAAGTTGTTATCTAATGATAAATAAGCCAATAGCTTCCTACTGGCTTATTATGTTTTTATCGAATGATTAAGTCATCTAGTGGTTTACGGATTGAACGAGATTTTGGTGCTTTAGAACGTCCCACACGACCAAGAAATACCGTGTTTTTAGGCTGTTGTAGAAGAGACTCATACATAGCCTTTCCTTTATTCGCATTTGCAATAACGTCATTATCTTGAGTAAATTGAATGTCATTATCTATATACCTAGAAAAAATAACGGGTGTTTGTTCGGGTTGAAAGCCTAATTGTAATTTTGTTGCTGTTAACCAAAACCTTTGCAACGCTCTACCCGCATTAATATACTCTTCGATCGTTTCAGGCGCTTTACTTGCTACAATAGCGAAATGAGCAGAGCTTTTTAAGCTTGGAATGAAATCAAGCTGAATTCGGGGGAGTATGGTTCCTGCTAAAAAAGTATTGAAAAACTTAACTCTTCCCCAGCTTTTAAATAACCATTGCATCAATCTTGCCGTAGGCCAGTCTACTCCTAATGCTTGCTCAGGTATTTTGGTTTCGCTGAACTGTTTATTCCACTCTATTATTTCTTTGTGTACGTTATAAGCTTCGTACATGGTTAAGCGGGTTTTTGCATTACAAAAATTCAGTTTGGCGATCGCTAATTTATCTTCTTTAGTTTCAAACCATTGAATACTATAGCCTTCAGGTAGAGCTTGTATTAATTGTTCTTTTTCCGCATGCGTTAACGGGTTAACTCCCATAGCACGACGTTGAACTGTTCTAGTTTTGATATATGGCGCTAAAGCATGAGTTTTAACAGAATCATCTTTACTTAAAGATACTTTTATTTGTAAAAGGGTTTTGTCTGAATAGTCAGGTTCAATATTTACCGAAAATCCATATTGACTTGCTGCAATATCAATAGTCTCTAAAAGAGCTCCGTGAGCTAGGTGGCTCGAATGGCCATCTAAGTCATAAACAACAGAATCACGAGTGTCATTAGCGATAATAATAAAGTTATCTTCATCAATCAGTTTGAATCGCCAGCATTGCGTGTTGTCACCGCTTGGAGCCCACCTTGCTAAATCAATTATTTTTTCAGCATTAGTTAGTTCATGATTGTCAGCGGCTTTTTGAGGGGGAGGGTTATCGAGTAAACGTTTTTTCCCTATTTTAAAGGCCAGTTTTTGTATTGGATTGCTGTTGCCCATAGGACGCCATGTTTTTTTGTATTGATTTGTATAGGCATCAAAATGCAAGCCATGAGGAACGTTTAAAACATCACCTCTATTTAAGAATATTTTAGCGACTTGAGCTGCGGTAACCCCCGCGGCAAGTTGACAGCCTATTATAGTAGAAGGCCCTTTTTTATTCGCTAGATCTAATCTACTTGGGTCAACTAAATAGGCCTGTTGTAAGGCTGCGGGTGTTAATCCTAGAAAAAAACGTAAATATTGCTCATTCTCAGAGTAACCATCGAGTTGAAAGTATTCTTCAAAAGTCATTTTGCCAGGTAAAAAATTCAAATAAGCTGTACCCATTCCGATTGGGGCTGCTGTTGTAGCTGGAATACCTTTTTCTGCGCACAGTTTAAATACAAGTTTTCTTGCTTCAAGTGCGAAAAAGTCTAAAGAATCAACATAGCAATCTACACCTTCCAGAAACTCATCAGTATTCTCTGGTGTTATACCTTCAGGCCATAGTTTAAATTCTATTTCGGGGTTGATTGCCTTGGCCATGGAAACCATAGTATCAAGTTTCTTTTTATCGTAAGTATCAACATTAGCCCCAGCTTGGCGATTCGTATTTTCACAAGCAAACTCGTCGAAATCAGAAAGGTGAAATTTGGTAATACCAAGTCTAACTAAGGTTAATACATGAGAGCCGCCAACGCCTCCCATGCCAGCTATAGCAACACGTTTGGTTTTTAATATTGCTTGTTCTTCATCTGTAACCCAGCCAATATTACGAGAAAATGCGAGTTCGTAATTAAAAGAGTGGCTCATGTTTTGTTTCCTTTTTATTTATCCGTACAGTCCGAAAACGGAATAAGGCTCATTTGTTGGGCTAAATCATTATAAATTATTTTATAAAGAGCTAGTAATTCGTCTGAAAGTTGAGAATTAAAGTTATCTTTATCTAAATAAAACATTGCTCTTAGACCATGATAATCAATTTCATCACCCACTTGTTCAAAGGGTAAGCCAAAGCGTTGTAATCTTTTATTTAATCTAGGTTCCATCATAACAAACATGCCTCTATGTCTGCAGATGTCGGCAAGTGCTACCGCCGCTAAATATAATCCCATAGCTATATTGGGAAAGTTTCTCCGTTCCTCTTCGGTATATACCGTTTCAGGGTTAATATCCTGAAGAACAAAAGGCACGCTTTTTTCTTTAGCACGGCGTCTAAATGTTTCTAAAACGGCTAGTCTTGATATTTCCCCAAAACTGCCTCTTGCAAAGGTAGTTGAATCTACAATGTCAGTTCTTGCACTATGTAAGCAATTAGCTTCAAAAGGTAATGGGAGAGTGGGGTTTGAAACAGGAGGGATCACAAGCCTAACACAGCCAGCATAAACGTTTGTGCGTCTGTGTTCTAATAAGCAATGATATGAGTAATCATCACATTCGTCTGTTTCTAACTCTAATTCATTTTCAGGTTCCCATCCTAATTCTCGACTGTAAACACCGTAACGAATTCTGAAGGCTTCCTGCCTAAGTAGTTTGTTATTGGCAAATTTAATTTTAAAAAAATGATTAAAATTATCGGCAATGGAGTATGAGTTCATAATTTATAGCACTCTACTTAGATATATAACGATTAACTGTTTATAAATATAACAGTATAACAAGGTTTAATGCTAATTTTTTCAATGCAAAGCCTTGTTTTTTATGGAGCTAAAATACACACATATAAGTTTTAATAACTTTTTGTACATATTGACTAAATATAGCTTTAATTATGGCTAAAAATACGCGTAAAGTAAGTCATAATGAATATTTAAATTTATTTATCTGTTAAGATATTGAAAATTAAAAGGGTCTCTAATGAATTATTTATTTAAATGTCTTTTGCTGTTATCTATCTTTTTATTTCAAACTGCTTCTGCCGAATTGGCCGATACGCTTGAAAAAGTAAAACCTTCTATTGTTGGAATTGGCATTTATACACCAACGGGACATCCAAAAAATATATTAAAAGGGAGCGGTTTTGTTATAGCTAATGGAGAATACGTTGTCACTAATTATCATGTTGTATCGCAAGAGTTAGATGAGCAGCTGCTGCAAGAAGTGGCTGTGTTTGTAGGTACAGGAAAAACGGCTTTAATGAGAAAAGCATCTCTAGTTGCTGAATCTAAAAAGTATGATTTAGCTATTTTGAAAGTGTCCGGGTTACCATTACCTCCTATGACTCTTGCTGGTTCTAAATATATCAGAGAGGGATCTGATATTGCGTTTACAGGTTTTCCTATTGGTGCTGTACTTGGACTGTATCCTGTAACCCATAGAGGGATTATTGCTGCAATCACTCCTACAATAACGCCGGTTAATGATATAAAACAATTAAGTATGAGAATGCTTAAACAATTACGTGATCCTTTTATGGTGTATCAATTAGACGCAACCGCTTATCCCGGAAATAGCGGTAGCGCCATGTATGATAAAGAAACGGGTGAAGTTGTTGGTATTATAAATAAAGTTTTCATTCAAGAGAGTAAGGAAGCTGTAATAAGCAAACCTAGCGGTATTACTTATGCAATTCCAGTTAAATACCTTCATCAGTTATTGAAAGAAAACAATATTAAAATTTAAATTTTTACCATAGTAAAGTGGCAAAAATACATATTTCGTTAATCAGTGAGCTGTTTGCTTTTTACTATTTTTTTTTGATTAAATAACTGAGATATAGAAACTAGTTTAATATTTTCTTCTGCTAATTGTGGTAATAATTTATTGATTGATTCTATACTTTCGGGATGAGGGTGAGCTATGGCAATTGCTATGCCATGCTTTTTAGCTTGTTTTATAAGTAACGAAAACTGTTTCGCTATGTAGTTATATTCAAGATCATTATCTAAAAAAATATCTCTTTGCCGAGTTGGTATCCCAAGCTTTTTGGCTATTGAAGCCGCTTTGCTATGTGATGATGTTGCACTGTCGATAAAAATAACATTTTGTTCTTTAATAAATTTCATTACCCATGACATAGGTTGATGTAACGCAGTGAGTAAACTTCCCATGTGATTGTTAATACCAATAGCAAAGGGAATTTCTGCAAATGCTTCTTTTAGGTTTGTACGGATCGCCATTTCATTCATATGGCTTGTTAAGCCACCAGGGCCTAAAAATTTTCCATTTTCAGCTTCCATAGGAATATGCAGCATGATTTCATGCTTATCTAAAAAACCTTGCTCTGCGAGGTCTTTTCCGTACGGCGTATGAGGTAAAATAGATAATGTAACATTAGGAGGAAGGTTTAATACATTAACATCTGTTTTTCGGTATCCAATATCATCAATAATAATGGCAATTTTATCTTGAACTGCAATAGACGAATAAGAAGTAATACTGAAAATGAGTAAGAGAAATATACGCAAGATAAAAGTCTGAGGTGGTTAGTTAATGGGCGTGAAGATTAACATTTTACGCTTTGTAAATCGAATTGAAATATTAGTATTTAACGTGTTTTTAGTTTACCTACACCATAATTTGGGGTTTTGGGCTTGCCCTGCATGACGAATTTCAAAATAGAGTCCTGGCTGAGATTGCCCTCCACTTTGTCCCGCTAATGCAATAGGTTCACCTTGCTCTACGTAGTCACCTACTTTTTTGAGTAAGGTTTGATTATACCCATATAAGCTCATGTAGCCTTTGCCATGATCAATAATAGTTACTAGTCCGTAACCTTTTAACCAATCAGAAAATAACACTTTACCGTTATATATAGACTTTATTTGTTTACCAAGCGTTGCCTTTATTAATACACCTTTCCACTTAATATAACCATGTTTTTGGGTGCCAAAATTGTGGGTAATACGTCCAGATACAGGCCATTTTAATTTTCTTTTTAATTTAGCAAGCCCGTCTAAATTTTTACTCGCTTTGGCTAATAGCTCAAGTTTGTTTAACGTATCTTTTAAGCTTTTTTCTTCGGAAATCAATTTGTCTAACTGTTGTTGTTTAGTTAATTGTTCTTTTTTTATAAGTGTTAAAGTGCTTGTTCTTTTTTCTTTGTTTTGTTCTAGCGATTTTTTATTGATAGCAAGTTCATTTGTAATTGTATCTAATGCGATTGATTGTTTTTTATGTTTCTCTTCTACAAGAATAAGTTCATCTATTGTCTTTTTAAAATTTTCTATTTCTTTAATTCGAGCATTGTTAACATATTGATAGTGAGTAATAGTACGTTGAATGGTTGCAGGGTTCTTTTGGTTGAGAAGTAATTTTATATAGTCATGATGTCCTGCTGAATATGCAGCTCTTAGCTGTTTTGCTAGTAATTTTTCTTGAAGTGCTTTACTTGTAATTAATGTACTTTTGTTTTTTTCAAGTTCTGTTAATTTATTTTGAATAATCTTTTTGTTATTTGTATTTTCTTGTATTTTTTGTGTGATTGATGAAATTGCAATATCACTCTCTTTGAGTTGATTTTCCAGGCGCGTTCTTTTTTTTAAGACGTCATTAAGTGCTGATTGTGCGTTAGAAATTTCAGATTTAACATCTTTTAATTTTTTGTTTGTAGATGATTGATTATCTAAAAAAGGGGTAGCTAAACACGATAAAGAAAACACACAAAGTAATGTGCATAATCTTATCGTGATTTTAATAAAATGAAGAAACTTCATTAATAAATATTAATCTTTTAAATTCATTAATATGAAGCCTGTCATTTCTTCAGGTTGAGGTAATCCCATTAGTTTTAAAATAGTAGGCGAAATATCACTTAATGTACCTGTTTCTGCAGGAGTTGCTTCTCTACCAACATAAATTAATGGGACAGGCTCACAAGTATGTGCGGTATGAGCTTGACCAGTAATTGGATCAAGCATTTGTTCTGCATTACCGTGATCCGCTGTAATTAAACATTCGCTGCCTGTTGCTCTTACCGCTTCTACAACTTGTTTAATTGCGCCATCAACAGCTTCACAAGCTTTTACTGCAGCATCAAAGTCACCTGTATGACCTACCATGTCACCATTTGGATAATTACAAACAATAAAGTCGTACTCGCCACTTTTAATCGCAGCTACTAATTCATCTGTTAATAGTTTGGAATTCATTTCTGGCTGTAAATCATAAGTTGCTACAGAAGGAGACGGAACTAAAATACGCTTTTCGCCCGTAAATTCATCTTCTCGGCCACCACTAAAGAAAAATGTAACGTGTGCATACTTTTCTGTTTCAGAAATACGCAATTGGGTTTTATTGTTTTTTTCTAGCCATTCACCCATAACATTATTTAATGCTACTGGAGGAAAGGCATTAGCTGCGTCAATGTCATCAGCATATTGGGTAAGCGTAACAAAGCTAGATAATTCAGGAGTTCTATTACGAGTAAAGCCTTCAAAGTTTTTCTCTGTAAAACAACGGCTAAATTGTCTTGCTCTATCAGCTCTAAAATTCATAAAAATGAGTGAGTCGCCATCGTTTACTTTTATTGTATTACCATCAGCATCTAAAATAGCAGAAGCATCAACAAATTCGTCGTTTTCATCTCTTTCGTATGCGGCATTTAGTGCATCAATAGCATTGTTAAATTGGTATTCGCCTTCGCCATCAACTATTAAGTTGTATGCCTTCTCAACACGATCCCAGCGTTGATCTCTATCCATCGCGTAATAACGACCAATAATTGAAGCAATTTGTCCTGTGGAGTCAGGATCAGAAAATAATTCTTCAAATTTATTTTGTGCTTTAGTTATTGGTGATTCAGCACTACGTGGCGGGGTGTCTCTACCATCTAAAAATGCATGAAGGTAGACCTTTTTGGCACCTTTTTCTTTAGCAAGTTCTATCATGGCCATAATATGTTCGTCATGGCTATGTACTCCACCTGGAGAAAGTAAACCAAAAATATGAACTGCTTTATCATTTTCTACGGCTTTATTCACCGCAGCTGATAATGTTGGGTTACTATTAAATTCATTATCTGCAATGGATTTAGTGATACGAGTGAAATCTTGGTAAACTACTCGACCAGCACCTAAGTTTACATGCCCAACTTCAGAATTCCCCATTTGCCCATCAGGTAGACCTACAGCCATGCCTGAAGTTTCAATTAACATACTTGGGCACGTTGTCATTAAATTATCTATAAAAGGCGTCTTAGCATGAAAGATAGCATTTGAATCTTGATTTTCTCGATAACCCCAACCATCTAAAATAATGAGTACAGTTGATTTTTTATGTGACATAAAGTTTTCCTATAGAACTGAGTTTATATATCAATAGCCCAAATGTTATATATGGTACGCTACGAAAAAATGAATAGTGACACATTATACCAAGGCGAAGATATAATTTCTTGTGTTGATGCGGATAAAATAATCCTTTTTAACTTTCATCAGTGTTAGTTTAAACAACTAGCAAGCGGATCCTATTCTTTATTGCGGCAACAACTTAATAGCCTGTATACTATTGGCAAATTTATAGAGAAAATGGTTTTTTATGGAACAACTTATCGCTTTTACAAGCAATCATCCTTTATTGAGTGGAGCTTGGGGTGGGATTGTACTTTTACTTATATACACAACGATCAAAATTCAACTATCTCCAGTTAAAAAAATCAGCACGCAAGAGCTTACTTTTTTGATGAATAAAGAAGAAGGTATTGTTGTAGATATTAGAGGAGAAAAAGAATTTAAAGCTGGGCATATTCTTGATGCACAACATTTAAGTAGCGAAAAAGCTAACAAGAATGACTTTGCAAGCCTTGAAAAATATAAAGATAAACCCATCATTGTAGTATGCGCTGCTGGTTTAACTGCTGTTAAAGTTGCGAATTCTTTGTATAAAGCAGGATTCACAAAAACCAGTTTACTTAAAGGCGGCATGAATTCCTGGGTGAGTGGTGGCTTACCTGTTTCAAAATAAATAAGTAGAGATATTATGCCTGTTGTAGACATTTATACTAAAGTAACATGCCCTTATTGTATGAGAGCAAAAGCGCTTTTAGCACAAAAAAATGTAACATTTAATGAAATTAAAATTGATGGCGATAACGATCTTCGTACTAAGATGATCGAGCGTAGTAATGGAGCATATACTGTTCCACAAATCTTTTTTGGTGATAACCATATTGGTGGTTGTGATGATTTATATGCATTACACACAAGTGGTAAATTAGACGAGTTACTAAAGTAAAATTAACATTATATAAATTATAATGTGTTCATATTGAATAAAATAATTAGGTGCTGTTGAGTACCATTAAAATAGGAAATATTTATTATGTCTGATGACATTCAAAACAACGAAGCAGCAACATCTGAATCAGCTCCTCAATTTGCAATCCAGCGTGTTTATACAAAAGATGTTTCATTTGAAACGCCAAATTCTCCAGCTATTTTTCAGCAAGATTGGAAGCCTGAAGTAAAATTAGATATTGATACTCGTTCAGACAAACTCGCTGAAGATACATATGAAGTTGTATTGTCTTTAACTGTTACTGCAATTGTTAATGAAAAAACTGCATTTTTAGCAGAAGTACAACAAGCGGGTATTTTTACTATTGGTAACTTACCTGAAGCTCAGTTAGCTCATGCTATTGGTGCTTTTTGTCCTACTACATTATTTCCATATGCACGTGAAACGGTTGCTAACCTTGTAAGTAGAGGTTCTTTCCCTCAGCTGAATTTAGCACCGGTTAACTTTGAAGCATTATTTGCTTCTTATGTTCAGCAAAAAGCACAAGCTGCTGAAACTGAAGGTACGCCTTCAGGAATTGAGACTCATTAATTTTAATGTTACCTCGTAATAAAAGCATTTCAGTTATTGGTGCTGGCTCTTATGGTACTGCTCTTGCAGTATCATTAGCACGTAATGGTCACAGAACAACTTTGTGGGCGCGTGATAGCGCACATATTACTGAAATGAACACAACCAGAGAGAATAGTAAGTATCTCCCCGGTTGTGTGTTCCCTAAGACTTTAATTTTAGAAAGTGATTTAGGTGAAGCTGTCCGTTCTAGTGCTAATATTCTTGTGGTTGTTCCAAGTCATGCATTCGCGGATACACTCAAACAAATCAAACCTTTTCTTGATAGTTCTTCTCGTGTTGCTTGGGCAACAAAAGGTTTAGAACCGGATTCAGGTCGTCTTTTGCAAGATGTAGCACGTGAAGTTTTGGGGGATGAGATATCTTTAGCAGTTTTATCTGGCCCTACTTTTGCCAGAGAAATGGCTATGGGATTACCTACCGCAATTTCTGTTTCTTCCACAGATGATGAGTTTGTTAAAGATATTTCCAATCTACTTCACTGTGAAAAAACATTTCGCGTGTATAGTAATAATGACTTTATTGGTGTCCAGCTAGGCGGAGCAGTAAAAAATGTTATTGCTATTGGTGCAGGTATGGCTGATGGTATAGGTTTTGGTGCTAATGCTCGAACAGCACTTATTACTCGCGGGTTAGTTGAGATGACTCGATTAGGTACTGCTCTTGGTGCAGAAGCTAACACATTTATGGGAATGGCTGGGTTGGGTGACTTAGTATTAACCTGTACAGATGATCAATCAAGAAACCGACGTTTTGGCTTA
Organism: Pseudocolwellia agarivorans; assembly: GCF_002000085.1. Classification (GTDB taxonomy): domain Bacteria; phylum Pseudomonadota; class Gammaproteobacteria; order Enterobacterales; family Alteromonadaceae; genus Pseudocolwellia; species Pseudocolwellia agarivorans. Next base: position 49,636 of record NZ_MUZU01000003.1, on the reverse strand, counting down.
GCTCTTGGTAGAGGTATTGATACTGAGCAAGCTATGAAAGATATTGGTCAAGTGGTTGAAGGTTACAGAAATACTCATGAAGTGTATATGTTGGCTAAACGAATGAATGTTGAAATGCCAATCGTAGAGCAAGTTTATCAAGTATTATACTGTGATAAACCTGCAAAATTAGCGGCGGCTGATTTACTTTCGCGAGAACGTACATACGAATAGTATAAAGCTATACTGCATTAGGGAAGCCTAGTTGTCTCCAAGCATCGTATACGATTACTGCTGTTGCATTCGATAGGTTCATACTCCTACTACCTTTTAACATGGGAATACGTATTTTATTTTCATCCGGTATTTGCTGCCTCACTTCTTCTGGTAACCCACTCGTTTCAGAACCAAAAAGTAAATAATCACCTTCAGTAAATTTTACATCGCCATAATAGTTATCGGTTTTAGTCGTTATTGCTAATATTCGTTTAGGTTTTTCTGCAGCTAAAAATTTATCAAAATTTGCGTGGCGTTTAGTTGCTGCAAATTCGTGGTAGTCTAAACCTGCGCGTTTTAATTTTTTATCATCAAAATCAAACCCCAAAGGCTCAATTAAGTGCAATCTGAAACCTGAATTTGCGCATAAGCGAATAATATTCCCAGTATTAGGTGGGATTTGAGGTTGAAAAAGTACAACGTCTAACATGCTAAAACTCTTTATTTTGTCTAATATATTAATTATACGCATCTTAGTCGCCTTGCTAAAAGATATTTAATTTTGGTACCGACTTTTTAAGGTATATTAATTGATAATTAAGTGTTTAGGTCAATAAGTAGGGACTTATTTTGGATACAGTAACTCACGACAAAAAGTATAATACTTTAGTGAAAATTGCAGCATACAGTGCAACAAGTGCTGCATTACTACTTGTTGTTATAAAGCTATACGCTTGGTTCATTACTGATGCCAGTGCTATGTTAGCGTCAACAACCGATTCTTTATTGGATCTTTTTGCCTCTCTAATGAATGTGGTTATTCTGCGTTATGCACTTGCTCCTGCCGATAATGAGCATAGATTTGGCCATGGGAAAGCGGAAAGCTTAGCTGGTCTCGTACAATCAGCTTTTGTTATGGGGTCCGCTTTGTTACTTGTTTTTCATGGTGTAGGACGCATGATTACACCACAAGCGATAATTCGCTCAGACGTTGGGATAGGAGTGACTATTGTGGCCATTATTGTGACGCTGGGCTTAGTCGTTATCCAAAAAATAGTTATTAAGAAAACACAATCTGTTGCTATAAGTGCTGATGCTCTTCATTACCAATCTGATTTAATTCTCAATATAGGGGTGTTATTAGCCTTATTTTTAAGCCAAGGCATCTGGAAAAATGCAGATGGCTTTTTTACTATTTTAGTTGGGTTATTTTTATTATGGGGAGCGGGAAAAATAGTATGGTTAAGTGTATATCACTTAATGGATCACGAACTTACAGAAGATGAACAAAATATTATTACGAATATTGTTGTTAATCATAAAAAAACGCATGGCTTGCATGACCTAAGAACTCGACAAGCAGGGCCTGTAAAGTTTATTCAATTTCATTTAGAGCTAGATGATAACTTATCTTTATTTGAAGCGCATGCGATAGGGGAGTTAATTGAAAAAGAAATTGAGGAAGAGTTATCACCGTGTGAAGTTTTCATTCATCATGATCCTAAATCAGTCGTTTAATATTCCAAAAACTGTAGTGCTCTTGTGAGTGCTTTAGTTCTTATTTCGTCTGTTTCAAATAGTAACTCATGCCAAGCCCCTTCAATAATTATAGGCGATTTGGCACTTAAGTGAGGGGCGAGCTGATTTAATTCATCGCAAAATATATTTTGTTTTTTGTTATCTACAATATTGTCATTAGCTGCCTGAAATACACATAAAGGTGTATGGATTTTATTTAAATCTGAGAAAATATTATGCTCTGCTTTAAGTGCTTCACTAAGCCAATGGAAAGTAACTCCACCGAGTTGAATATTTGTGTTTTCTTCGTATAAATTAATTGTACTTTTATAACGTTTTTTACAGTGAGTAAGTTGATTATTATGAAAGGGTTTAGCTTTATATGCTGATAGCCCTATAAAGAACCAAGGCTCATTTGAAAATATGTGATTAATTACTCTACCTATATTTACGATAAAAGGCGCAAGAAAGTGAGGTAGCACACCTGTATTTATAGCAATCATAGGGGAAAGTAAAGCTGCCTTTTTTACCACTTGAGGAAAAAGTTGAAACATTCTTAATGATATTGCACAGCCCATGGAGTGAGCTAATAAATAAGGAAGAGAATTTGTTGATTTTGGGTTGACAATTGAGGTTATGAATTGGTGTAAATCATGAGCGTAATCATCAAAATGTTCCACGTAGCCTTTATGGGTATTCGATAGCATACGTTGTGAAAGCCCTTGACCTCGATGATCTAAAATAAAAATACTATAACCTTGTTGATGAAGCTCAAAAATAATATCTTTGTATTTTAAATAACTTTCAGAACGCCCTGAAGAAATAACAACTGTAGGTGAACCTGTTTTGTTACTAAAATGAGCATAACGAATGGTTATGGCATTTTTTCCTGTAAAACTCTGAAATTCACCTTGAGACCAAAATTCTTTTAGCTCATTTTGCATTGTATTATTTTCTCGTAATTTTTTTGAGAGTTATCATTTTATAGGTATTATTTTATGCTAACAAAGGTAATGAAATGGTGACGGTTAACCCATCTGTTTCATTATTTTGGGCTGAAATTTCTCCATGATGAATTAATACGGCTTGCTTTGATATGGCTAAACCAAGACCTGTACCACCTGTTTTACGTTCTCGAGCTGTTGATGTTCTAAAAAATGGAGTAAATAATGATTCAGTAGTATGTTCAGGAACTCCACTTCCTTGGTCTGAAATACTCACGAGTACAGTATTATCAACTAATTTCATTTGTACCGTAATTTTACTGTTTTCAGGGCTATATTTTACGGCATTAAGCAATACGTTATTAAAAGCACTGGAGAGTAATTGGGGATCTGCTTCGATAAAACACTCGTCTAAGAGTTTAGAGGTTATTGCAATGTTTTTGTCTTCGGCAAGGTACTGGTTATCTTCAATAAGAGGAATTAAAATGTCAGATAATTTTACTTTATCGAAATGAATATGGTGCATCGAACTTTCTAACCGAGATAAAGATAATACATCTGAAAGCATGTTATCTAGGTTTTCTACTTCTTTTTCGCATCTTAATATATGCTTGTTCAGCGTCTCTGGTTGATCTTTAGATTTATCTGCTAAGGCTAAAGCAACTTGTAGTCTTGTCATTGGAGAACGTAATTCATGTGACATATCTCCAAGTAAACGTTGATGAGCTTCAACATTACTTTGTATTTTATCAGCCATGTTATTAAATGTTCGAGCTAAATCACCTATTTCATCGCTGCGTTGACAATTTTCTTCGAGTCTAATTGCTAAATTACCGTTACCAAATTGATTCGCTACCTTTTTCATTTGTGAAATAGGTTTACTTAATGTTTTTGCTAAAAACCAACAAAGAATAAAGCTGATAATTACAGGTATACTTATTAGTAACCAATATGGAAGTTGTTTTAAAACCATATGAATACTTCTCTTATTTTTATGAACAATAAAGAGAAGATATTTTGTTTGTTGAGCTGAAATTTTTATAGGCCCAGTTATTCGACTATCGGGTAATTTAATCGTGGTCAGATTGTTAAACGTACTTTTTTTTATATAGTCTGTTGCATCATTAAATTTTTCGGGTTGTGGGTAGATATTATTATTTTGAATATTTTTAATTACAAAAAATGAATTTTGACTGAAATGGGCTTGTTGAATAAATTTTTGAATATTTTTAGGTGTATTCTTTGAGATTTTAGCCGTGGTCGATTTTAGCTTTTTTATATCTGATGCTAAAGGAGGAAGGATAATTACCTCTTGTGCTAATTGGTGTGAGATAAAACTTGTTGATGAAACGGATATAACAATGATTAGCCAAAACCATAAAAAAAGTTTTACACCAATAGAAGATAAATAACGGGTTATTGAGCCGATCATTTATTTTCCCCAGATAAAAAAATATATCCAGCGCCTCTAATTGTTTTTAGTTTATCTGAAGGACTATAAGGTAATAACTTTCTTCTTATATTGCTAATATGCATATCTATACTTCTATCGAATGCGGAAAGTTTGCGATGTAGTACTTTTTCCGAAAGTTCGCTTTTACTAACAATAACATTCGGCTGCATCATTAACATTTCGAGTAATTGATATTCTGTACCCGTTAACTCAATCACATGCCCATAACACAACACCTTTCTTGTAGCGTAGTTCAATGTTACATGGTTAACTGAAAGCTCTGTGTTTGTGTTAAGTATTCCATCTTTTTCAGTTATTTCTATGCGGCGTAATATGGCATTAATTCTAGCTAGCAGCTCTTTATGTTTAAATGGCTTAGGTAAATAGTCATCGGCACCCAACTCTAAGCCTAAAACTTTGTCAGTATCATCACCTTTTGCTGTTAACATAAGTATGGGGGTTGTGTGTCTTCCTCCAAGGGCTTTTAAAACTTCAAAACCGTTTAACTTTGGCATCATTACGTCGAGTAATATAAGGTCAATATCATTATTATAAGCGTTATGTAAACCTGACTCACCGTCATGACAACAAGTAAATTGAAAGCCCTCACTTACAAAGTACTCTTCGAGTAGTTCTGTAAGCTCTTGATCATCATCTATCATTAATATGTGTGGGGACGTCATGATCTTCATTCCATATAACTTATTTATAATACAATTTTATTAAATTATTTTTCAGTTGAGCTATATTTAACCCCATCATTGGGTTGATTGATGCTAGGAGAAACGGCCAATCACTTATTACAATAAATGTATTGTATACAGCCTTTCTTTTTCTATAAATATGAGTGCCCTACAATACATTAGAGTATGCTAGGTTTCATCTTAAATTAAGTAAGAATTTTTGTCGCTAAGGGAAGGCTGTGTTTTTCAATATTTCTATTTTTTGATATATAGCTAGGAGTGAATTACTCGTGCAAGCTGAAAGAAAAAATTTTAGACATTTTACTATCAATTGCTTCACCATTATTTTTTGCAGGTTTAAAGCGCCATTTCTCAATAGCTAAACGTACTGATGTTTTAAAATAATTTATTTTATGTTTTACCGTCGGAAAAACAATATCTTTCACATTACCTTTAGCATCAATAGTAAAATCTACTTTTACTTCCAGTTCAATACCTTTGCGTTTTGCTGTAGAAGGATACCTAGGAGGCACTGAATAAATAAGTTCTGCGCTTTGAGTTAGCTGCCTGTCAAATTCCGTTTTTGAATTTAAAGTGGCTTGCTGAGTACTCTGGTAAGGCTTTGAAGAGTTACTCATGTTTAGCTTTTTAGCTGGTGTTCTTAACTCGTTATCATTAAGTTCGGTATTCAATTCAGCTAACTGTTTAGAGTAAGCACTTTTAGTTAATGATGTTTGTTTATTTGAATTTGTTTGTTTAAAAGTTAATTGAGATATCGATTTATTATTTGAGCTTGCGTATTTTTTGATAGTAGATACTTCTATTTCTACTAATTTATCTTCAATATCATTAGAAATCTGTTGGGTAGATACATCTAATTTTTGCTTGTTTTTTGAGATGATTGTACTTTTTTCAATATTAGATTGATTAACTTCTTTTTGTTCAATAGTGTTATTTTGAACTTGTTCAATACTTTGTGAGTCAACTTGTGCTTTTACTTTTTTAGACTTAGCCAATTGCTCATCATTAGTAGTATTCGTTTTTTCTACATTTTTATTAAACAACTCATTATTACTATTTAGAACTCTTTTGTTGTGAGGTTCTTCAATTTTAGGTGTATAGCTCGAAGAGGTAAGCTCAACCTCCAATTGTGTAATAAGTTGTTGGGATGAAATAAAAAGAATAACAGATAATATAGTTAAAGATGCAAACCACTTACTTACTTGGTTATTTGAGGAGCAATGATGTTCGTTTACCAATCGTAAAACTCTTTGGGTTAGATCTCCACCAGACGCCGCCATTGCCATGCTAGGTATAGAATGATGACGATGTTTATTACAGAGTGAAGCTGTATCTGCAAGCGTGTGAGCATAGGCGATAGGGTTGCCACAGTGTTTAACTGCAATATCGTCACTACAATATTCTCTTTCGTTGCGCATTTGGTTGGAAACCCATATTACGCATGGGTGAAAGAAAAGAATGATTTCTACAAGAGATTGAATAAAGTTAACGATATAGTCGTATCTTCGAATATGTGCCAACTCATGCAATATTAGCATATCTAATTGAGTTGGAGTAAGGCCTGTAAGCATACTTACGGGTATTAACACGATAGGTTTTATCCATCCAATTGCCATAGGTACGCTGGTATTTAATGAGATCAATAAAGTAGGTACTTTTTTAATACCAATTTGAAGAGATAAAGCCTGAAAACGAGTAAGTAAATCTGTATCTGGTATCAAGGTGTCTTGCTTAGGCAGTTGATTAACAGAATACAATTCAAATAATAACTTTAAAGATAAAATAGATATAACAGTTAACCAAGCAAATGTTATATAGGGTAAATAGTCTATTACGTTAGAATACCATTCACCTTGCTGCGATATTATTTGTGTAAACTCGAAGCCTGTTATAGATGTTTGTGATAGATGTTGAGACAATTGAAGATAATCAGGTTTAAAAATAATAAAAAAAGTAACCAGAGGCAAAATTAAATTTAGTATCATTGCGCCTGAAGCAAAGGCATATCTTAATTGTGATTTTTGATTGGGAGTAAATGCCAGTAGAGTTTTTAATACGAGTGCAACAAGCACTCCTTGCCATAAAAAATGGATAAGAGTAAGTGCTATGCTATATATCAGTGGGCTGTTTAAAAAGCTTTCCTGCATTACACTTCCGTATTATTTATTATTGTTCTTCTAGTTTATTAAGTAGTTTTCGAATATCTGCTATTTCTTCACTACTTGTTGAATCATCTAAAGCTCGCATAACAAGTTTAGAGGTAGAACCCCCAAATGCTTTAGACACCAAATCTTTCAATAACGATGATTGTGTTTGCATCTCACTGTTTGCAGCAGCATATACATGAGCTCTATTACTTTCGTCACGAATAACTAAGGTTTTTTCATGCATAATCTGTAATATTTTTAAAACAGTTGTATACCCAGTGTTTTGAGTATTACTGAGGTGGTCATGAATCTGTCTTACAGTTGCAGGCCCTAATTCCCATAAAATATTTAAAAGTGTTAGTTCTGCTTCAGTAGGTTTGAGACCAGACTTACTACGACTCATTGAATTTCCCCGAAATTTATAATAAATGCTAAGTTTTACAGTAAACTTATATCCTCTAATCCTATCTCTTGTCGCTAAAATGAGCAACTAAAAAGTATTAAACAATATTATTGCTTATGGTAATTAAGTAGCATTTTTGTTGTTTATTGCTATTTATTTACGCAATTCTTTATTTACGTTGTGATTATTTATATACATTTTTACATATAAGTTAACTACAAATATCTGCGTAATGTTCACCCAGGCGCGTTACAGTTTCTTCTCCTGCTGACTTGTTAAATTCGATCATGTTAGGAGAGAAAGTAGAAACAACAGTAGAGCCAAGTTTAAATCGGCCCATTTCATCACCTTTTTTTAGGTGAATGGCATCAACGCCTTTTGCAGGATAATCCCAAGTAAATACATCTTTACCAGCAGGTGGTGTAATCGTTCCAGCCCATATTGTTTCTATGCTAGCAACAATTGTGGCACCCACTAATACCATGGCAAGTGATCCATGTTCTGTATCAAAAATAGTGACTACTCTTTCATTCCTAGCGAATAAGTCAGGTACGTTTTGAGCCGTGAGGGGATTTACTGAAAATAAATCACCAGGTACATAGATCATTTTTCTTAGCGTTGCGGCCATCGGCATATGAATACGGTGATAATCTTTAGGTGCCAAATAAATACAAGAAAACTTACCTTTTTCAAAAGGTTTAGCATCATTCGCATCGCCACCTAATAAACTTGTTAAACTATAATTAAAGCCTTTAGCCTGTATTAGCTGACCTTGTTCAATATCGCCTTGTTGGCTTATTGCGCCATCTACAGGGTAACAAAGGGTTTTACTGTCATTATCGATATGTCGAGCGCCTTCTTCCAATTCACGAGTGAAAAAATCATTGAAAGTTTCAAAATCTTCTGCATTTTTTAGTTTAGCTTCGCTCATGTTAATGTTGTAAGCTTTTATGAACCATTTAATGGCTTTAGTGGTTAACCAACCTGCTTTCGCTGCAGCAAATTTTCCAACTAAACGTGAAATAGCATGCTTAGGCATTATGTATTGAAGTGCTATTTTTATTCTATCAATGATCACAGGTTTTCCTTTCAATATATTAATTTTTTACTTAATCGTTAAAACGAGAAGTTAGTGTGTTTTCGTCTAAACTGGCGAGTATTCTTTGAAAACTAGCCAACCTTTTTTTATGTATTTTATTTTGTTCAGTCGCTTCAATCAGAGCACAGCCAGGATCGTTTTGATGCTTGCAATCTCTAAATTTACAAGTGCCAATGTAATCTGAAAACTCTATAAAACCAGAGCAAACTTGCTCAGGTGTTAAATGCCATAAGCCAAACTCTCTTATACCTGGAGAGTCAATGAGATCACCGCCATCATTAAAATGAAATAATCGGGCAACAGTTGTCGTATGCTGTCCTAATCCTGAGTTTTCAGAAACTTGTTTAGTTATTAATCCCAGCTCAGGCATTAAGCTATTGGTTAATGTCGACTTTCCTACACCTGACTGCCCGACAAAAATACTAACGTTCTGATTGAGCTGTGCTTTTAAGGTATCTATACCTTCTTGTGTTTCATTACTTACATAGAGTATTTGATAGCCAATGTCTTTATAGATGCTTAATTGTTTTTCAATGATAGTGCGGTTTGTATCATCAAATAAATCTGTCTTATTTAATACAATAATAGGTGTAATACCGGTTTGTTCGGCAGCAACTAAATATCGATCAATAATATCAGGATTAAAGGCGGGTAAAACAGAAGACACGATAAGAATTTGAGTAATATTAGCGGCAATAGGTTTTACGCCATCATATACATCAGGTCGGCTTAGAATAGACGTTCTGTCATGTACGGCTTCAATAACTCCTGTAATACTATGTTTTGTTTCTTTGCCTAAACGCCATAAAACTTTATCACCGCAGACTAAAGATTTAACACTCCGACGAATGTTACAACGATGACAATTTTTTTGCTCGTCTTCAACATCGGCATGCTGACCAAATCGGCTAATAACAGTACCGGTTTGTGGTTCACTTAACTCATCATCTAGCCATTGTACGCTATCCGTTTTTTTACTGAGTTTTTTATCCTGATTCGCATTAATGCGTCTAACCTGACCTTTAGTCAGTTTTCTACGTTTAGTCACGAGAAGTAATCATATTTTATTGCTTATTATTCGCTTAAAGGGTTTTAAACATTATTTGTTCTCACGTATTATACTTAAAAATAGTAATTCATCTAACCATTGTCTGATCATTAATAAATAATAAGTGAATTAGCATGGAACAAGGAAACATTTATGGCGCGTAATGATACGAATTTAATTTGGCTTGATCTTGAAATGACAGGCCTAGAACCAGAAACGGATGTGATTTTGGAAATCGCGAGTATTGTTACTGACAGTCAACTTAATATATTGGCTGAAGGTCCTGTATTTGCCATTCATCAATCTAATGAAACTTTAGAGAATATGAATCCATGGTGTATTGAACATCATGGGCAATCAGGATTAACCAAACGCTGTCAAGAAAGTACGACGGATATAGCTACAGCTTCTACAGAAACGATTAAATTTGTTGAGCAATATGTACCAAAAGGCAAATCACCTATGTGTGGGAATAGCATAGGGCAAGATCGCCGTTTTATTAATAAATATATGCCTGATTTTGAAGACTATTTCCATTATAGAAACCTTGATGTAAGTACGGTAAAAGAGCTTGCAAGACGCTGGAAGCCAGAAGTGTTAGATAAAGTAGTAAAAACAGGAACACATCTAGCAATGGATGATATTCGTGAATCAATTGCAGAACTTAAAGTTTATCAAGAACATTTTTTTAAGTTGTAAGGTTTTAATTACTTATTTCACTTTTTGAATAAAGGTTGTAGTGCTATTACTTTAATGTGATTACAGCCTATCTCTTATATTAATAAACATTGATTCTTATCTGTATTTAAATAAACTATGGCTCACAATAAATGAATTCATATGCGTATTTTTATTTGTACGTGTAAATAGAGAATTATATATTCATGAGTTTTAAGTCACATATACCTTTTCATCGTCAAATTTCAGGATCATTAATTTTTCTGTTTTCATCTATTTTATTGATCGTGGGAATTATATCTTTTCTTTTTTATCAACGTAATATTCAAGTCAATGAACTGATAACAAAACAACTCCCTCAATATGAATATACTCGTGAATATCAGAGATTAGTATTTGAAAATAATGAATATTTTTTATCTCTTAAAAATAGTGAAACCGCAAGTGAATTAACTTCTGTTTTAGCACTCATTCAACAAAATATAGATAATATATCGAGATTACCTTTAATTAATGGAAGGAAAGTAGGCTCTATAGCTGCTGAAGTTAGTCGTATAAAAGATATTGTAAATCGAATCAAAATTAATGAGCCTAGAAATGAAGTTTTGAAAAATACCGCGATCGTTCAGTTGCGATTACTTATTAATAATCTGATTGAACAAATAGAGAATAAAACTCAGGATCAAATTGTATTGCATCATAAAGTCACTATAAATGGTGAAAACGGCTATATACCTGCAGGTAATGCTATTAAATATATTGAAGTGACTAAAATATTAAGCCAGTTGAATAAATCACTAATATTATTTGATGAAGCGATTTTAGGTTTTGAATCCGTGAGCATCAATAAGTCGGTGGATAGTTTTGATACGGTGACCAAAAAAATAGATTTAGCGGTAAGTACTTGGCTAAGTGTATTAACAAGTGAACCGATGGATATAGCAATAAGAAATCGAATTGAAGAGCTACAAACTTTACTCAATGTAGACCAAAGAGTTTTGGCTAAATGGTATAGCCACCTAAGATTGGCTGAGGAAGTTTTTAATCGAATCAAAGAAGTTAATCAAACACTTAACGAACTTTATATTTCAGATAATAAACGTGTGAAGTTCACATCTTCTCAGTATATCGTTCCCCCATTTATCGCTAACACGCTAGAAAAAGTATCGTACGAACTGTCAGCAAAACATTATTACTATGGATTGATAGCTGGCGTTTTGGTTAGTTTAGTGCTGATTTTATTGATACTGCTAAAACTGAAAAGTAGGATTAAAGCGTATGGCGAAAATACTGTTAATTTATGTGAAAATTTATTAGCTGGCGATGATAAAAAGCAAGAGCAGGCTGATTACGTTACAGCAGCAGAGCATTTACGTATTGTCGGTTTAATTCATCAAATTCAGAAACCAGAACATAGTGAAAATCAATACCAATCTTTGGTTGATACACAACATAATGAATTTTCTTTTATTTATAAAAATCATGGTATTGCTATTTGGCAGTATCAACCGTTTAGTCAATATATTCATTTAAACGAAGACATTTTAAGGTTAGCAAGTTCACCAAATAATAAGGTAAACCATTGGCGTCAGTTAATAACGGCTCAGTCATTATCAGAGGTAATTATTGTCGCTAAAAATGTTCGCGATTCTCAAATAACACAATCTTGTCAGATCAAAACCAAAAATAATATTGTATTGGAAATGTTTATAGGTTTTGACGGTACCCGCTGGTTTGGAACATTAAGTAGAAATGAAAAAAGTGAGCAGTTAAAAAATACCATTGTTTCACTAAAAAATAGATTAAAAACGGTGGAAGCACATTCCATTGAAGAATTGACAACAACAACAGATAGATTTAGTAAAATGGTATTAAGAGCCATGTTGCAAAGTCAGGGGAGCTCAGTTGATGTTAATGGAAGCTCTTTGCCTGTTTACCGACAATTAACGCGAATTTTTGACTGGTGTCGTCAAAGTAATATTGTAACAAGACTTCAACAAAGCCCTCGTCAGTTAAACAATACAGATATCAGCTTTAAAGATGAACTCCATGCGATTGTATTTAATGCAATATCGGAAGCTCATCTTCAACGTAATCAAATTTATTTACTAACAGACAGGCTACTACTTAATTATACAAGTGTCGATCATCGCTTATTTCATCGTATGTTATTAGGCGTTATTAGAGTAACCCTAGCAGAATTATTTAATGCTAAAATGTTATTAGGTTTAAAAGTGATTGATCGTGATACTGGTTCTCAAACAGTTCAGTTCACATTAACCGTTTCCCCAGTTAAAAAGTTAAAACAACTTCCTAATTTGGTTAGTAGATTAGTAAATGAAGACATAAAGTCGGCTTCTATTTCTGATATTATTTTTTATATTAAAACTTTAATGCAGCGCTTTAATATCAATCAAATAGAGAGTGAATTGCAAGATGATGGTTTCAAAGTTATGTTCAGCATGTTACTTGTTGAGCAAAAACATAGCCTATTAGAGCAAACATTAAAAACAAGCAGTTTAAAACAGCGGTCTATTGTTTCAGTAAGCGCTTGTTCATTTTTACAAAAAGCGATTACTCATGCTATCAATGCAGCGGATGGCACAGTATTTTCAATAAATAGTATTGATGATTTTACGAAAAATTATAGTGCTGAAATCCTTTCTAGTCAGCCTATTGCATTGATTATTATTGGCGACGATGTTTCACGACTTGATTATGAAAATATTAAAAAACATATTAATCACTTACCTGAAAAGCAAAAACCTAAATTGTTAGTTATGCAGTCACCGGTTAATAGTGCTTATCATAAAGAAGGGCTATACAATCAATCATCTATGCCATTATGTCAAAGTAGCTTTCAAGCGAGAATACTTGAGTTATTAGCAAGTGACTCGTCTGATAATATGCTTGTTGAAGCTGAAGTATTGAGCGAATATCAATATCAATCTACAAGAGTTGAGGTGCTATTGGCTGTTTCTGTACCAGAAGAGCACCAATTATTGATCAGAATTCTTCAATGGCTGGGGTTAAAAGTACATGTTGTTTCTCAACCTATTGCCATGGTTAAGCATTGGCAATCAGGACGATACTTGATACTTATGTCTGAGTTTGAACGCTCACCTTTCATTATGTTAGCCGCAGGACAGAATATTCTGCGTGGCGTTTTCACGTTTAAAGATATTCTATTTGATACTCCAACAGGTAACCTTTTAAAGGCAACTAAGCATTGGAAAGTGTCAACCTTGCCGCAGGTATTAGATATAAAAGCGCTTATCGTTATTCTGACTCCGTGGCTTAAATCAAAAGCAGTTCATATTGGAGTGAAAGAGAAAGCAGTTGCTACTGTTAATGAGGAGCAATCGTTTGATGCCTTTTTAGATGAAACGAATAAATTAGATGATTCAGATAAAGAGTATATTAATTACTCACAGACTTTTATTGCTGAAGAAACTGACTATCAACCTAGCGATATTTTAGATATGGAAAAATATGCTTTCAATCAAGGTTCTTCAGAACTAGCGGCATACATGATAGATGAATATATTGATGATCTAGATAAATCGATAACCTCTCTCGAAAAAGCTATAGAGAAACATGAATTTAACCAAACAGCCAAGCCGATTCAAATTATTTTAAAAGTCTCTGAAGTGATGGCTGCCAAAAATATTCACACGTCATGTCTATCGTTAAAAGAAATGATGGATGATGCTCCAAGTGAAACTCATATGAAAAAATATAGAGCTACTATTGAGTATTTACGTTCACACTTGAAATCACTTAAAGCTTATACTGATGCGATATAATGATTTTAATGCAATATTTTAAAGGAAAAATTAGTGATAGAAAGTCCATGCGTACGTAATTGTTGTTTAGACAAAGAAGATGTTTGTGTGGGATGCTTTCGTCATATTAAAGAAATTGTTGGTTGGAAAAATCTTACTGATGAAGGTAAAAAAACAGTGTTAGCTAGTTGCGAAGAGCGAAAAGCGCAGTTAAAAAATATAAATATAACACACGTACATCCAGCTAAGCATCTCTAGGTAAGCCTTTTTCAATGGTTCTAATTAAACGGCCAGTTAATCTCTCGTTAGTTGTCTGAACAGCTTGATTCTTTTTTTCTATTTGTTGTTGTAATGCCCACTCAATATGTTCAACAACCATAGGAGAACTGATCGTTACTTTCTCGTTTAATGTCTTGATTATCGTTTCGTCATAAGGAGCATTACCTAAAGCAATGGCAATATTTCGTTGCCAGCACTCATAGCCAATTCTTCTTATAGGAGAACCTTCAGTTTTCCGAAGAAAATACGTTTCATCCCATGCAAATAAAGATAACAGTTTACTATTATCTAGTTCTTCTCTGGCATTAAAGTCTTCTTCTTGTGTTGTTTTAGCAAACTTGTTCCATGGGCAAATAAGCTGGCAATCATCGCAGCCATATATTCGATTACCCATTGGGGCTCTGAACTCAATGGGTATCGCCTCTTTTAATTCAATGGTTAAATACGAGATACAGCGGCGTGCATCGACAACGTAAGGTTCTGTGATCGCACCGGTAGGGCAAATCTTAATGCATGAAACACACTTACCACATTCATTCGCTGGCGAGCTTGTTGTTGGTAGGGGAATATTAACTAATAGCTCACCTAAAAAGAACCAAGACCCAGCCTCTCTATTAATGATTAAGCTATGTTTACCTGTCCAACCTAATCCAGCTTTTTCAGCTAAAGGTCTTTCAAGTATGGGGGCTGAATCTACAAAAGGTCTAAAATTAAAGTCCTCACAATATCCGCTAATTTTATTTCCTAATTGCTTGAGCCGTTTTCTCATGAGCTTGTGGTAATCTCTGCCCAGAGCATATCGGCTAATATAAGCATGATCAGGTTGCTTTAGAATTTGCGCAAACTTTGCGTTTTCAGGTAGATAATCCATTCGAACACTGATACAGCTAAGTGTACCTTCTACTAGTTCATCAGGTCTTGTACGCATTAACCCATGTCTTGCCATATAGTCCATATTGCCATGGTAATTATTCTCTATCCATTGAGTAAACTTACTTTCATATGCTGATAAATCTATATCAGAAAAGCCCACTTGAGAAAATCCTAATTCTTTACTCCAGACTTTAATTTTTTCAGTTAACTCAGTGTAATTGATAGCAGTTATTGTCATGAGATATTAGGGCTAGAGTGCATTTTTTATAGTTTATCATCGTTTTAATGGGATAAATAATACGATTAAGGTATAAAATTTATATATGTAATTGTTATTAGTGAAAAGAAGCACAAAAAGTTACACATAAATAACAATTTAACGGGATCTGTTATTGCGGCAAAAGATCATTTAGGTAAACTATCGAGATGAGTAAAATAGAATATTAAAATGAACTATTCGTAATGAATAATAAAACTGATGAATTAACCTACGACTTAGTAAACTCTAAAGCAACTATTGCTATGGGAAGTCTATTAGCAAAAATTATTAAAGATGATCTCAAACAAGGGCTTATTGTATATTTACATGGTGATTTAGGTGCTGGAAAAACCACGTTAACACGAGGCTTTGTACAAGGTATGGGACATAAAGGGAATGTAAAAAGTCCTACTTATACTTTAGTTGAACCATATGAATTAGGCCTTTGGAATATTTATCATTTTGATTTATATCGGTTAGCTGATCCTGAAGAGCTCGAGTATATGGGCATTAGGGATTATTTTGGAAAAAACAACTGCAGCTTTATTGAATGGCCTGATAAAGGTGAGGGTTTTTTACCTGAAGCAGACTTAATCATTAATATTGAATATAAAAATGCCGAAAGAACTATACGTTTTGATGCTAAAACAGCATTATCTCAGTTACTTTTAGAAAAACTAACTCAATATAATTAATAAAAACACATTTACTATAGGACCTTCATGCTCTTTGCTGTAACCAAAAGACAACTTATTTTACTCATTACTTTGTTTTGTCTATTGCCGACACAAGTTTATGCAGCGAATAACATTAAGGGAGTTCGTATTTGGCCAGCTCCAGATAGTACTCGCGTTGTTTTTGATTTATCTAACAAGCCAGAGTTTTCCTATTTTAGCTTATCTAAACCCGATCGATTAGTGATCGACTTCGCCAATAGTCATTTATCTGTAGCATTGAATGATGTTTTAAACGGCGACAATCGAATTAAAAAACTTCGTACCAGTCAATCCACTAAAAAAGGAACGACTAGGCTTGTGTTAGAGTTAGCTCAAAATTACCAATTATCTATTTTTCCACTTGCCCCAGCAGGTACTTATGGCGATAGATTGGTGATAGATATATATGATAAGAATGAATCAGATACTGCAACAGCAAGTGTTAACATACCAACTAAAAGGGATATTGTTATTGCTATTGTTGCAGGGCATGGTGGTGAAGATCCAGGTTCTATTGGGGCTCGTGGTACCTACGAAAAACGAGTCACTTTAAGCATAGCCAAAAAATTAGAAGCATTAATTGATCGTCAACCTGGTCTAAAAGCCGTAATGATCAGAAAAGGTGATTACTACGTTAATCATGACAGAAAAACTGAATTAGCGAGAAAGAGTAAGGCTGACCTTCTTATTTCTATTCATGCGGATGCTTTTACTTCATCAAAACCGAGTGGAGCTTCAGTTCTTGTTCAATCAACAAGACGAGCTAATTCCGAGTTTACTCGTTGGATCGCTAATCGCCAAAAAGAATCAGAACTCCTTGGTGGAGCGGGTGAAACTATCAAAAAAACAAAAGATAAAAACTTGGCGATAACCCTAGCTGATATGAAAAAAGAATACACTATGGCGAGCAGTTATGCATTTGCAGAGCATGTTATACGACAACTTAAAAGAGTCACCAAAATGCATAAAAGCCGGCCAGAAGGCTTAAGTTTAGCGGTATTGAAGTCTTCTGATATTCCCTCTGTATTAATTGAAACAGGGTTTATTTCGAATCCTCAAGAAGAGCGTAATTTAACAAGTTCGGCTCATCAGCAAAAGTTAGCAAAAGCTATTTATACCGCGGTTGATAACTTTTTTAGTGAAAATCCGCCTGACGGAACTCTGTATGCAGGCACTCAATTAAAAAAACATAGAGTGCGTTCAGGTGAGTCATTAAGTGTCATCGCTAAACGCTATAATGTGTCATTGAATCATTTAAAACAAAAAAATAATATCAAATCCAATGTAATTAAAATTGGTCAAACGCTAATTATACCTCGAGCTGAATAAAAATAATGTCTATAGAAATATTACCCGCCCAATTAGCAAACCAAATTGCGGCAGGTGAAGTGGTTGAACGACCAGCCTCGGTAATTAAAGAATTAGTTGAAAATAGCTTAGATGCTGGCGCAACCACAATTAAAATTCAGGTTGAGAAGGGCGGTTCTAAACGCATAAAAATCACTGATAACGGAAAAGGTATAGCTAAAGGTGAGCTTTCTTTAGCGCTTAGTCGACATGCAACCAGCAAAATTAAAACATTAAATGATCTTGAAAGTATAAGCAGCCTAGGATTTAGAGGGGAAGCTTTAGCTTCTATTAGCTCAGTTTCACGCCTCACATTAACGTCTAAACCTGCAGATCAGGAATCAGCTTGGCAAGCATCGGCTGAAGGTCGAGATATGGTTGTTGATATTAAACCTGCCGCACACCCCAATGGTACGACTATAGACGTACAAGATTTATTTTTTAATACACCAGCCAGACGAAAATTTTTACGAACAGATAAAACTGAATTTACTCATATTGAAGAAGTGATTAAAAGAATTGCTCTTGCTTGTTTAGATGTAACCTTTGTTTTAATACATAACGATAAAATTATACGTCAATACAGAGCTGCAACAACTAAAGCTCAATATACTAAGCGTGTCGCGCAAATTTGTGGACAAAAGTTTATAGACCATGCCATAGAAGTTGAATGTGTTCACGACGATTTACATTTTAGTGGTTGGCTAGCTAAACCAAGTTTTGCGCGTAATCAAAACGATTTATGCTACAGCTACGTTAATGGTCGTATGATGCGCGATAAACTCATTAACCATGCAATTAGGCAGGCATATAGTGATTTATTGCCGCCTGACACTTATCCTGCCTTTGTACTTTTTTTAACATTAAATCATCGGGATGTAGATGTAAATGTACATCCGGCTAAACATGAAGTGCGGTTTCATCAAGGGCGATATATTCACGACTTTATATTTTCTGTTTGCCAAAGAGCGTTTAATGATGAAGGAATAGTTCAAAGTTCATTAATAGATTTTCAGCATATTGCCCAAGAAGAAACTAAGGCAACAGTTCCATCAGAGTGTACAGAAAGCAAAAGCATACAATATGAAGCATCGTACCAACAACCTACGGTAAACCAAAGTTATATAAAGCCTTTGTCGTATGTTAATGAAGCCAGTGCTTCTCAATATAGTTCTTCTGGTTCTCACTATAATAGTGTACGACCTTCGGCTAAAGGAACAGACGCTTACTATGAGTTAATGAGCAATGCAACTGACACCTTAGAGCAGCAAGCATCAAGAATTAGTGATAACTTACATGCAGATACAGACTATGTTAATCAAGTAGAAGCTGACTATTTAGTTCTTCATCTTGTGCAACCTAATTGCGCATTAATATTATTTCATCAAGAATTACGCTTACTCTCGCTAACAAAATTTGAAATGAGTATCTTAATTAATCAACTAACGGAAAAGTGGGAAGCAGGGTTTGTTAGTCAGCCTTTATTACTGCCCGTTAAAATTCATAGTGAAAAGTCCCAGCTTGAATTTTTAGAACAAAATAAACACAGTTTTGAGCGATTAGGTATTACTTTTAATGTGGTAAGTAAAAGCGCTGTACAAATAAGGGAATTTCCAGCCTTTTTACGTAATAAAGATGTTAGTAGTAGTTTTTTACATTTATTAACGACACTTTTTAATAAAAATGAACAAAAACCAATAGAAGATAAAGATTGGCTTTTAGCGCTTATTTCCTTGTTATTACAAGATACTTATACGATTGATTCCGCTAATATCTTATTCAGTCAAATACAAAATTTACAATCCGATGTAAAAGAAAAACTTTTACTCTTGAATTCTACACCAGTAGACCTTACATCTGAATTAAATCAATTAATGTAACCTAGCGTTTTAATTATGCCAACTACCGCTGATATAAATAAATCTTTACCCATTATTTGTATCATGGGGCCAACAGCTTCTGGTAAAACAGCATTAGCTATGGGGCTGCAAGATCATTTACCTGTTGATATTATTAGTGTTGACTCTGCTTTAGTTTATAAGGATATGGACATAGGTACAGCAAAACCCACATTCGAAGAGTTGCAACAATATCCACACCAATTAATTGATATGATAGATGCGGCAGATAGTTATTCAGCCTCAGATTTTTGTAGTGATGCATTGAAGGCTATTCGTCATTCACATATTAATCATCGTATTCCTGTGCTGGTTGGTGGAACTATGATGTATTTTAAAAGTCTGATTGAAGGTATATCACCGTTACCGGCTGCAAATGCCAAAGTAAGAGAAGAAATAGAAGCTGAAGTTGCAGATAAAGGTTGGGAAGTTCTGCATAAAGAGTTAGAAACAATAGATCCCATATCGGCAGCTAGAATTCATAAAAATGACCCTCAAAGGTTATCAAGAGCTTTAGAGGTTTATCGATTAACAGGGAAGTCGCTAACTGAATTGACAGAGGTTAAAGGTGAGCGTTTACAAGGTAATGTATTACAGTTTGCCTTAACACCTAAAAACCGAAGTATTCTGCATGACAGAATTGAATTACGATTTAACCAAATGATTGCTCAAGGTTTTGAGCAAGAGGTCGTTAAATTAAAAGAACGGCACGATTTACATATTGATCTACCATCAATGAGATGTGTAGGTTATCGACAAATGTGGCAATATTTAGATGGAGATTATGATCACAAAGAAATGATATATAGAGGCATATGCGCAACAAGGCAATTGGCTAAACGACAATTAACTTGGTTACGTAGCTGGCAAGGAGCAACCAATCTTACGATGGAAAATGAAAATAATTTGCAACAAATTATCTCAATCGTAAATAAAGTTTAAATATTGATGTATAATTAATAGCTTGGCTGAATACACAGCTATAGTTATTACTAAATAACCATAACCTATTAAAAATAACAAGAGGGCCAAACAATGGCAAAGGGGCAATCGTTACAAGACCCGTTTTTGAATGCTTTACGTCGTGATCGCATTCCAGTAGCAATATACTTAGTAAATGGCATTAAATTACAAGGACAAGTTGAATCTTTTGATCAATTTGTAATATTGCTTAAAAACACCGTAAGTCAAATGGTTTACAAACATGCAATTTCTACTGTAGTACCTTCTCGTGCAGTGGTTACTACACCAGCAGCATCTAATGAATCTGCGGATTCACAAGATTAATGATATTGATGGTACAAGTAGTTATAAATATTCTAAATATGAAGACTCGCTGTTGGACTGAATATATTAATTTACTTAAATGTTTCATTCAAAAAACTCAGTTATATGGTACTAAATGATAGTAATTACTGAGTTTTTTTCTTATCACTTTAATTTAATAAATAGGTATTGTTTCATTGTTTGATCGTTACCAAGCAGGCGAACAGGCAATACTTGTTCATGTAGATTTTCCAGACGAAAATGCACGCGAAGACTTACAAGAATTTGAAATGCTTGTAAGTTCTGCGGGCGTTTCTGCGCTTACTGTAATTAGCGGAAAGCGTGATAAACCTCATACAAAGTATTTTGTTGGCAGTGGTAAAGTAGAGGAAATAGCGGAAGCTGTTCGTTTATTCGAAGCTAATGTTATTTTATTTAACCACACGTTATCACCTTCACAAGAAAAAAACGTCGAAGCCTTATGTGAATGCCGAGTGATTGATAGAACAACGCTTATTCTTGACATATTTGCTCAACGAGCTCGTACACATGAAGGTAAGTTACAAGTTGAACTAGCTCAGCTTCGTCATATGAGTACTCGACTTATCAGAGGTTGGACTCATTTAGAAAGGCAAAAGGGTGGTGTTGGTTTAAGGGGGCCTGGTGAAACTCAGCTGGAAACCGATAGACGATTACTGCGTGAACGAATGACCAGTATTCGTAAGCGACTTGAAAAAGTAGAACGTCAAAGACAACAAGGTCGAAGAGCAAGAACTCGTGCTGAAATTCCAACCATTTCACTCGTTGGATATACTAACGCCGGTAAGTCGACCTTATTTAATCATATTACAAATGCAGATGTTTATGCCGCAGATCAGCTTTTTGCGACATTGGATCCTACTTTAAGAAAAATAGATGTTGAAGATGTAGGCCGTGTTATTTTGGCTGACACTGTTGGATTTATAAGGCACTTACCTCATGATCTTGTAGATGCATTTAAAGCAACTCTAACGGAAACACGTGAAGCGGAATTGCTATTGCATGTTATTGATATTGCTGATGAAAGACGTTCTGAAAATATTGATCAAGTACAACATGTATTGGATGAGATTGAAGCTGGAGATGTTCCTCAATTACTAGTTTGTAATAAAATTGATAAATTGGATGATATTGAACCCCGAATTGACAGGGATGAAACCGGCTTGCCTATACGTGTGTGGTTATCAGCCCACGCTGGAATTGGTATTGAATTGCTTTTTCAAGCGCTTGCTGAGCGTTTAGGTAAAGAAATTGTTACACAAAAACTCACAATACCTCCTCATGAAGGAAAACTACGTGGTACCTTGTACGCATTAAATTGTATTACGGATGAATCATACGACGAATTAGGTAATTGTTTATTGGATATAAAACTACCTAGTCGTGAGTGGAATAAATTATTAAAACAAGATAACGCGGTAATAGAACGCTTTATCATAGATTAACAGACTGATATATTAGCAACAATTGTATTTATTGGAGAACACCATGGCTTGGAATGAACCGGGGAATAATGATAAAGACCCCTGGAAAAATAAAGGTGGAAAAAATCAAGGTCCACCTGATTTAGATGACTTGTTTAAAGATTTAGGTAATAAATTTGGCGGAATATTTGGTGGTAATTCATCAAATGGTGGAAAAGCGAGTAAAAACTTTTCCAGTATAGGCATCAGTATTGCCCTTATTGTTGCCGTTCTTGTTTATGTTTTTAGTGGTTTTTACACCATTAAAGAAGCAGAGCAGGGGATTGTTTTACGATTTGGTCAATACACTGGAAATGTAGAGCCTGGTCTTCGTTGGAAATGGACATTCATCGATAAAGTCATACCTGTTGATATTCAAACAACCAGAAACCTACCCGCTTCAGGTTTTATGCTTACGCAAGATGAAAATGTTGTTCGTGTTGAAATGCAAATACAATATCGTGTAGTTAATGCACGTAATTATATTTTCAGTGTTACAAATGCTGACGACAGCTTAAGTCAATCCTTAGATAGTGCATTACGATATGTTGTAGGTCATGCCAAAATGGATGATGTTTTAACAAGTGGCCGTGAAGTTGTAAGACAAGCTGTTTGGAAAGAACTAGAAGAAATTATCGAACCTTATAACCTTGGTTTAATTGTTGTAGACGTTAACTTTAAGGATGCTCGTCCACCTGAAGAGGTTAAAGATGCATTTGATGATGCAATATCTGCTCAGGAAGATGAAGTTCGCTATTTACGTGAAGCCGAAGCTTATGCTCGTGGTATTGAACCAAGAGCTCGTGGTCGCGTGAAACGTATGGAACAAGAAGCATTAGCTTATAAAGAACAAATTGTATTAGATGCAGAAGGTGATGTAGCTAAGTTTAATAAATTACTTCCTGAATATCAGGCGGCTCCTGTGGTTACTAGAGAACGTATGTATCTTGCCACTATGGAAAAAGTATACGCTAATACGAGTAAAGTTATGGTTGATGTAGATGGTGGTAATAACATGATGTATTTACCATTGGATAAAATAATCCAAAACCAATCATCGCAGTCTAATAGCGTAACGTTACAACCTAATATCCAGCAGCCGATATCAAATAGCTCGTCAACTACTACTAATAGTAACCGAGCTGATAGATTTAACAGTGGGAGAAACTAAGCGATGAAAAACTTTATTATTGCTATTGTTGCAGCATTATTTTTGCTGACTGTTTCTTCAGTGTTTGTTGTGTCTGAAGGACAACGTGGTATCGTATTTGAATTTTCAAAAATTAAACGAGACTCGGCGACTGGAGATATGCTTGTATATGATCCAGGACTTCACTTAAAGTATCCATTCATCAACACGGTTAAGAAAATTGATGCTCGTATACAAACACTTGATGAAGGCGCAGATCGCTTTGTTACTTCTGAAAAGAAAGATGTCATTGTAGATTCATTTGTTAAGTGGCGAATTGTTGATTTTTCAACTTACTACCTACGTACAACAGGTTCTATTGATAACGCGAGAGCATTATTAAAACAAAAAGTAAATAATGGCTTAAGAACCGAATTTGGTTCTCGAACGATTAAAGAAATTGTTTCAGGTGACCGTGATTCTATTATGGAAAAAGCACTTGTTAGCGCCAAAAGTAGTAGAGAAGATCTGGGTATAGAAGTGATTGATGTACGAATTAAGGCTATAAATTTACCTGCCGAAGTAAGTGCTTCAATTTATGACCGTATGCGTGCTGAACGAACAGCTGTGGCTAAAGAGCATCGCTCACAAGGCCAAGAACAATCTGAAATTATTCGTGCAACGATTGACGCTAAAGTAACAGTAATGTTGGCTGAAGCTCAAAAGAACTCGTTTGAAATTAGAGGTAGTGGTGATGCTTTAGCTGCTAAAGTATATTCTGATGCATATACTAAAGATGCAGACTTTTATAAATTTTTTAGAAGTTTAGAAGCATATGAAAACAGTTTTAATAGTAAGAATGACATCATGGTTATAAAACCAGATAGCGATTTCTTTCATTACTTAAAAAATCCTGCTGCAGCTAAATAAAGCGCTAACTTTTAGTTAATATTTTTTAAGGCCATGATTTATTCATGGCCTTATCATTTCTACCTATTTTAAATTACTGATAATAAATATATACAATAATCACTATTCATATAGTGTTTCAGCAGTAACTTAAAACCGCTTAAAAAAATTTAACCCTCAAAACTAAACCTGAGTAGTCGAGTTGGCTAATAGCGTATATATAAGAGCACTCATTTAATACTCAAGCGAATATGCTTTTAATTACCGTTTTTATCTTTAATTAGTTAAATAAATAAAACCACTAATGCATTACGGCTTTATACCTAACTTACTAAATTTAAAAGCTATAATTGATCGCGTCGATAAATATTGATTTGTGTATTTTATAATCTCAATGAAAAGCCGTATTTAGTACTTGGACTGTCATTTCATATTTGATAGAATCCTCGCCTAATTTTTTCTATTAAAAATTTTCTAACATGGGTAAAAACGTTGTAGTTCTAGGCACTCAATGGGGTGACGAAGGTAAAGGTAAGGTAGTTGACTTACTTACAGATAAAGCTAAATACGTAGTTCGTTATCAAGGTGGGCACAATGCAGGTCATACTTTGGTAATTGACGGTCAAAAAACCGTATTACATTTAATTCCTTCTGGTGTATTACGTGAAAACGTAAAATGCTTAATTGGTAATGGTGTTGTTTTATGTCCGAAAGCATTAATGACCGAAATTGGCATGTTAGAAGAACGTGGTGTACCGGTAAGAGAGCGTTTATTAATTAGTGACGCTTGTCCTTTAATTCTTCCTTATCACAATGCATTAGATGCAGCGCGTGAAATTGCTCGTGGTAATAAACCTATCGGTACTACAGGTCGTGGTATTGGGCCAGCATATGAAGATAAAGTTGCTCGTAGAGGTTTGCGTGTTGGTGATCTAATTAATACCGAAACATTTGCTGAAAAGCTTAAAGAAATTATGGAATACCATAATTTTGCATTAACACAATATTATAAAGTTGACGCTGTAAGTTACGAAGAAGTACTGGCTGATGCTCTTGCTGTTCGTGATGTGATTATCAATATGATTGCAGATGTACCTGAGCTATTAGACCAGTCTCGCAAAGCGGGTGAGTCTATTATGTTTGAAGGTGCTCAAGGCACTCTTTTAGATATTGATCACGGTACATATCCTTATGTAACATCATCAAATACAACAGCGGGTGGTGTTTCTACTGGTTGTGGTTTTGGTCCTCGTAATCTTGATTATATTTTAGGTATTACTAAAGCTTACACAACGCGTGTTGGTTCAGGTCCATTTCCTACAGAATTAGATGATGAGATTGGTGAACACTTAGGTACTGTAGGGCACGAATTTGGTGCGACTACTGGACGTGAGCGTCGCTGTGGTTGGTTTGATGCCGTTGCTATGCATCGTGCAGTACAAATTAACAGCATTACAGGTTTTTGTTTAACAAAGCTTGATGTTTTAGATGGCTTAAAAGAATTAAAAATCTGTACAGGTTATAAAAAACCAAACGGCGAAATTATTACTGTTTCTCCTACAGCTGCAGAAGGCTACGAAGAAATTACTCCTGTATATGAAACACTTCCAGGTTGGAGTGAAAAAACAGCAGGTGTAACTCAACGTGAGAATCTTCCGGCTAACGCTATTGCTTATATCAAGCGTATTGAAGAAGTGACGGGTGTTCCTGTTGATATTATTTCAACTGGTCCTGATCGTAATGAAACTATTATTTTAGTTAATCCGTTTGACGAGTAACTAATTAGTTTTTTTTGATTAAAGCCACTTTTTAAGTGGCTTTTTTATTACCTGCTAATATTTCCCTTCTAACTAAATCATTATTCATCAAGCTACTCTCCGGCTATCATTATAAAAAATTTTAGTATAATGTTTGTAAGCCTGTATCTTTACATGCTTAATTACTTAATAATTCTGTTTATTTGTTCATACTTTAGTTTTTTATAGAGCGTCTAAGTATTTTATATAGTCAAAAACTATTTAAAATACAAAGCAAAGGCAAGAGTTTCGTGTTATTTTGTTGCGTTATTAAGAATTAGTCATAATTCGTATAATTTGTTCTTTAATGTGAAGTATTACACCTTACCTTTTATGTATTAGGATGCAACCATGACAGATTTCCGCCAACAAGCTCTCGATTATCATCAATTTCCAACTCCGGGTAAAATTAGTGTTGAATTAACAACACCCGCTGAAACAAGTTTAGACTTGTCTTTAGCCTATAGTCCCGGTGTGGCAGAGCCCGTGAGAGCCATTGCGAATAATCCAGATGATATTTATAAATACACCGGTAAAGGTAATACTGTCGCGGTTATTACTAATGGTACTGCCATTTTAGGTTTAGGTAATTTAGGTCCGATGGCTTCAAAGCCAGTAATGGAAGGTAAAGCTTTATTATTTAAACGCTTTGCTAATATTAATTCCTTTGATATCGAAATTAAACATAATACTGTTGATGACTTTATTAACACAGTTGCCAATATTGCTGATAGTTTCGGAGGGATTAACTTAGAAGATATTAAAGCACCAGAATGTTTTGTGATTGAAAAAGCTCTCATTGAGCGCTGCAAAATTCCAGTCTTTCATGATGATCAGCACGGCACGGCAATCGTTACAGCTGCAGGTATGATTAATGCGCTTGAAATTCAAGGCAAAGATATAAAGTCTGCAAATATAGTTTGTATGGGAGCTGGTGCTGCGGCTATTGCATGTATGGAATTGTTGATTAAGTGTGGTGCTCAGCGTGAAAAAATTTATATGTTAGACACTAAAGGTGTTGTGCATACACGCCGTGATGACTTAAATGAATATAAAAAACTTTTCGCTAATAATACTGATAAAAGAACGCTTGAAGATGCTATAGAAGGCGCTGATGTTTTTGTTGGTGTTTCTGGGCCTAATTTATTGTCGGCTGAGCATGTTAAATTAATGGCGCCAAAGCCTGTTATTTTTGCGTGTTCAAACCCAGATCCTGAGATAAAGCCTGAGCTAGCACATGCCACAAGAGATGACCTTATTATTGCTACGGGTCGTTCTGATTATCCAAATCAAGTTAATAACGTTTTGTGTTTCCCTTTCATCTTCCGTGGAGCTTTAGATGTTCGCGCAAGAACAATTAATGATGAAATGAAAATAGCAGCAGTTCATGCAATCAGATCGTTAGCAAAAGAAGAAGTGTCACAAGCCGTATTAGACGCAAGTGGAGTAAATAGTTTAGTCTTTGGTAAAGAGTATATTATTCCTAAACCGATGGACCCACGTTTATGTGGAAATGTAGCACGTGCTGTTGCACAAGCTGCGGTAGATTCGGGTGTGGCGGCTTTAGAGTTACCTGAAAACTACATGTTATAGTTCTTCAGTATTAATTTTGATAAGTTAAAAAATTATCATATTAAAGGAGGGCGAAAGCCCTTTTTTATTGTCGTATGCAAAATAGCATATAATCATTAAAATGTTTTTGTATATAAAGTGAAAATAGATGGAAGACAATTTACCAATAAGCATTATGGCTAGCGAAACGCTATTAGCTGAATATGTAAAATTAAAAGGTATTATTAATAAACAAGAAGCTCATGTTAACTTTCAAACACTCGCAGCAGGTTGGTACGAGGATGAAAATAACGTTTTAACCATTAAGCTTTATATAGAAAAACATGATGAGTATTTACAACTAGTATCTCTTAATACTTTAGGCAATAAAATTGAAGTTGCAGATGATGTTATGCTTTATATTAACAATAAAGATATAAGCTGTTTTGTTGCCATCACTGAATCAGAAATAAAGTTGTTAGATAAAGAGCCTAAAATATTATCAGGCTACATTACAATGAAAGTAAAAAAAGTGATTAATGAGATTGCTGAAAAACAAGGGCTGTTAACCTTGCCTTTATAATTTATGAACTAATCGTCTTCAGTTTCATAAGCGCTAAAGTCTGTAATACCTTTAGCCTCTAATATTTTACGAACGCTAGCAGGTAGTTTTTCAGTATTGTCTTTAGCTAAATCATTATCATCAGGTAAAGGCTGTCCGGTAAAAGCATGCAAAAATGCTTCGCATAATAATTCGCTATTAGTAGCATGGCGAAGATTATTAACTTGTCGACGAGTTCTTTCGTCAGTTAACACCTTAAGAACACGTAAAGGAATTGAAACGGTGATCTTTTTGACTTGTTCACTTTTTTTTCCGTGTTCGGCGTATGGATTAATATATTCGTCATTCCACTCTGCCATAAATTACTCACCCTTTAATATGGTACATCTGCTTGAATAATATCAACAGACACTAATTCACTAATTTTACTGTTTGTGGCCGCCGAGTCAATAACGAATGTGTAGAAGTTTAGATGTCTAAAATTTCTTGACCAAGTTTAGTAAACCGTTTAGAGTTTTAGACATCTAAACATCTATTTGAAATTATGATCATTGAAATATTGAATTAGCTAGCTTAGCGCTTTAGTAACCGACTTATAACAAGTAAAATGACTTAAATAGAGTTTCATTAACGTTGTGAATTTATCGGTTTATTACTATTGGTCTAAAGGCCAGTGAAAAGCTATAGAGTCAGTTATTGATTTTTTAAAAAAATAAACGCTATTTTAAATCAATAGTTTGTATTTAAATTTGAATTACTCCCTAAGTAGGGATTCTTTAATTCAATTGATCTTATACCTAGCTGGAGTCTCAAATGACTAAGAAAAGTATGGCAACAATAGCGGCAAGAGCTGGTATTAGTAGTGACAAGCAACACGTCGGTGTAGTGCCTGCAATACATTTAGCAAGTACATATGCTTTAAAAGGCTTTAATGAAAAACGTGATTATGATTATTCACGCACTGGTAATCCAACGCGCTCTACATTTGCAGAAGCGGTTGTTGAGTTAGAGGAAGGTGCTAAAGGTGTTGTAACAAGCACAGGTATGGCGGCTGTACACCTTATTTGTCAATTATTATGTACAGATGATGTGCTTGTCGTGCCACATGATTGTTATGGTGGTAGTTACCGATTATTCACGCATCTCGCTAAGAAAGGCAATTTCAAGTTAATTATTGTTGATCAAAACGATGAAAATGCTTTAGCTGAAGCCCTTAAACAAAAACCTAAATTAGTACTTATTGAATCACCGAGTAATCCATTGTTACGTATTGTTGATATCGAGAAAGTCACTAAAGCAGCACACGCGGTAGGCGCACTTGTTGCCGTTGACAATACTTTTATGTCACCTCTTTTACAAAAACCTTTGCTTTTAGGTGCTGATATTGTGTTTCATTCAACCACCAAATACATTAATGGTCATAGTGATGTGGTGGGTGGCGTGTTAATAACAAAAGATGAAGCTTTAGGCGATGAATTAGCTTGGTGGGCAAATTGTATAGGTATAACAGGATCTCCGTTCGACAGTTATTTAGCATTAAGAGGCTTAAAAACATTACCTGTAAGAATGAAGCAGCACCAAATTAATGCTGATAAAGTGGCTGTATTTTTAAATGAACACGATGCTGTTGATGCTGTTTATTATCCTGGTTTACCTGATCATCCTGGCCATGATATTGCTAAAAAACAGCAAGCTAGTTTTGGTGCAATGATGAGCTTTGAAGTTAAAGGCGGTGTTGGGTCAGTAAAAAAACTCTTTAAAAACCTTCATATGTTTACGCTAGCCCAATCTTTAGGAGGTGTAGAAAGTTTAATTAGTCACCCTTCAACCATGACACATGCAGGAATGGAAATATCAGCTCAATTAGAAGCGGGTATAACTCAGTCGTTGGTACGTATATCTGTTGGAATAGAAGACGTAGACGACTTAATCGCTGATTTATCGCAAGGCCTTTTAGCTTCACAAAAATAAGAATAAACACAATTGATGTTGGTAAATATGAATTCAGTAAATGATATTGAACAATTAGTTAGTGAAAAAAATCAATTAGCTAAACACGCAGTACATGTGCACAAATTTGGTGGTAGTAGCTTAGCTAATGTTGAGTGTATAGAGCGTGTTGTTAACATTATTAAAAATCATTGTAAGTTAAATGATTTTGTTGTGGTTTCAGCTAATGGAAAAACAACTGATGCACTAGTGGCTATATATCAGCAAGCTATTGAATCGTCAGAAGCGTTAAATGATTCTATTACTGCATTACAAACGGCTCAATTGTCTTTAATTAATAGTTTAGTATCAAAACATTCAAATCAATTAGAACAATTACTGACTCAAGATATAGAAGCGTTAAAGGGCTGGGTTGCTCATACTGACCTTAATCACGTAGAAAAGAATGAAGCGAATATACTTGCGCTTGGTGAGGTGTGGTCAGCACGCTTATTATCTGCGGTACTGAATGAGCGTGTATGTGCAAGTTATTATATTGATTCGCGCGATTTTCTTGTGGTAAATAATGACCAAAATTGTGTAGTAGACGATATCTTGAGTCATCAGCAATTTAATACCTTATTACAAGCTAAACAATTAGCTGTAATAACCGGTTATATCGCTAAAAATGCAGCTGGAGAAAATTGTACCTTAGGGCGAAACGGCAGTGACTACTCGGCTACTATTGTTGCTTCATTGGTGGGTGCTTTAAATGTAACACTTTGGACGGATGTTGATGGTATTTATAGCGCAGATCCCCGTATTGTACCGTTAGCACGAAAATTACATCGTTTACCTAATGGTGTTGCTAAAGAACTAGGGCGACTAGGTAACCCGGTACTGCATGCAAAAACGTTACAGCCGCTTGAAAATCATAGTACGCATTTACATATAGCCAGCAGTTATGATCCTTATACAAGTGGTACTGAAATCGGACGATTTGGTCAAATTGCTAAATCTGAACTTTCAGTCACTTATCTTAATGATTTAATTTTAGCTCAATCTATTAGCTTAACTGGATCGTATGGTGAGTTAGCTATTAAACAGTTTTCTGCTATTTGTTCAGATATTGACACCGGTTTTATTGTGATCACACAAGATAAACAAAAGGCATTAAGTCAGTGGCTAGCAAGTCATGATACTGAGGTGTCATTTACTCCCGTTTCAATTTTAGCCGTGGTAGGGCATGAAGTATCTAAACATGGTGATGTAAAAGCGCGATTCAAACGCGCATTAAAAAAATACCTTCCTATTCATATTGTTAGCTCTACTAATGAGCATAGCTTAATTTCTATTTTGCCTCAGGTATGTAGTGGAGAAATGGTAAATAATATTCATCACGACATGACAAAAGATGCTCGTCATATTGGTGTCGTTATTGCCGGGTTGGGTAACATTGGAGCACGTTTTTTAGAGATGTTACCTGCGCAAGTTGAACGTATTCCAGCACTTGAAAATGTTCACGTAGTTGGACTGATAACTTCTAAAAAAGCATTAATTCAAAGCGACGGGATTGATGTCACTCAAGCTTTATCTCTCTACGAAAGTGATGCTAAACCTTATGATCAGGATGACTTACTCTCGTGGCTAGCTAATCACCCATACGATGAACTTATCGTGGTAGATATAACGCCAAGTGAAACTTTTAGCTTGTTATATCAAGCGTTTTTTGAACAAGGTATTCATGTTATTGGTGCGAATAAGTGGGCGGCATCCTCTTCGACATCTCAGTATAATAAATTAGTGGCTACCGCTAAAAAACAGCATAGCTTATGGTTAGGTAATACAACCGTAGGGGCTGGTTTACCTGTAAATTTTGCTATTGCCAATTTATTAGAGTGTGGTGATTCTATTCAAGAAATCTCAGGAATATTTTCAGGGACCCTTTCTTGGTTATTTGAAACTTATGATGGCTCAGTGCCTTTTTCTGAATTGCTAAAATCAGCCTTGGCACAAGGGATAACCGAACCCGATCCGCGTGAAGATTTATCAGGTAGAGATGTACAGCGTAAGTTACTCATTTTAGCCCGTTTAGCAGGCTTTGAGCTTTCTCTTGATGATATAGATTGCCAAAATTTAGTACCAGAGCATTTACAAAACTTAGCTACACAAGATTTTCTTGCTCAAGCTGCGCAGCTTGATACCTATTTTTCAGATAAGCTTACTGAAGCTAATAATCAAAATGCTTGTATCCGCTATGTCGCGTCATTGAGTTGTGAAAATGACAATCAAGCCAATATTAAAGCTAAAGTCAGCTTAGAAATACTCCCGAAAACAGATGCTTTTGCTAATCTTACCCCTTGCGATAATATTTTTAAGATTGTTAGTCAATGTTATCAAGACAATCCTTTAATGATTAGAGGAGCAGGAGCTGGGAGAGATGTTACTGCGGCAGGTTTACACTCAGATCTTGCTATTATTTGTAAGCAACTTATGCATAAACAGCAACAAGTAAAATTAAAAGGTATTGCGTTATGATTATTAAAATAAATTCTTTATTTACTTGTCTCTTTTTAATTTTTTACTAACGTTATAGTTAATATTTCAAATAGATCTTCTACATGGCCCTATCAAAGCAGACTCAAGATACAAACTTTACTACGAGTGTGAAAACACTCTCACGGCAAATATTCGGTAAAAGTTATGAAAAAGAATCTATGCTTGACTATGCCATTGCTTACTTTTTAGAACAAAATATTGATGAATCTGAAACGGTAAAATCACAAGCTAAGCTTGATAAAGAATTAATGCATAGAGAGCTTGAACGAGAAAAAAGGCACCAACATTTAGATAAGCTATGTAGAGATATTCTTTCATTATCTGAAGGTGAAACATTTGCTGAAGATAATCGTAAATCTTCACAAGTGCTTGCGACTATTCAATTGCTTAGCCCTAGTGAAGGGAGTAAAGTCGCCTTATCTAACGAACTCAATAAGCCCTTATACAAAGCCGTATTATGTTTAAGATTATTAGATAGATTATGTATTGATAATGCGATTACAGAAATCTACATTAAAGAGCGTTTAGCAAATATTCCACCACAAAAATATACAATGTTTTCTCGCATTGATCCTGCAGGGTTTAAGCGATTTGTTGAAGAGGTCAAGCTCCCTTTGATAAAGGCCGCTTTATTGCAAGATATAGGTAATAATCACCCAGAAGCACAGCTTATATTAAAAGGTGAGAGCGGAACAGAAAACCCGTTTAGAATGTTAGATGTTGAAAAAAGAAAAAAGTTACTTCAAATTGATTATCGAGAAACGGTTAAATATTTGATAGACGGTATTGGCCGGGCAAAATATGTGGGGAATTTAAGAGACGAACGTGAAGCTTTTGATGAAGCTGAAAAACGTAAACTAGTTTTTATTAAAACGTTATTAAAAAGCAGTATTAGCCCTAAAAAAGGCATAGGTAATTTACTTAAAGTCCCTCAAATTTACACTTCAATGATCTTATCAACAAAACCGAAATATGATTATAAGCTTTTACCTAAAGTGTATCAGGTACTTGATAAAAATGCGGAAAAGGGGGTCTGTTACCAACTGGTTGTTGATGCTTTACGCACTATCACCGGAATTTTTCCATTGGGTTACGGGGTAACCTACATTGCCGAAAATATTCATGGAGAAATGCAATTTAGTTATGAATATGCAATTGTTAAGCATTTATACCCAGAAAATCCTGAATTACCCATTTGTAGAACAGCAACAAGGAACTTAGCGTTTATTTCTTTTGGTCAAGATATTATTGTGTCAAAAGAGCGTAATTTACATTTTCCTGAAGCAGCGAAAAAATTAAGTAAAATTAGTAAGGAAAGGCTAAACGAAATCTTAGCATTATTATCTTCAAACTATACTGAACGCAAAGAACTTGATTTGATCCCTCGTTGCTGGTTTGCTAATGAATATTTTTCAATAAAAGCGCATCAAAAATTATGGAACAAATAGACTGACTATTTGTTCTTACGTTCTCTTAATATAAATAATCAATTGTTCATATCTATTTAACCCGAATTGGGGATAAGCAATTATGCCTAATATTACTATTTAATCACCTAACGTCGTTGCCTGCATGGATGCGATACTTGGTTTTTATCGGGAATAAAAATGCCTTGTTAAATAAATTTCAACATTAGTAGGTTAATACCATGTTATTTGGATAGTATTTATGTTTATTATCTTTTATTTATAAATTACAAAATCCATTATCCCGAGTTCGAGTTATTTATTTTTTAAGCAGTACTTGCTGATCATCTTAACCAGTAATGCTTCTGTTTTTGTTATTTCAGATAAGGCTAAAAATTCATTTGGTTGATGAGCTTGATCTATTGAACCAGGGCCCATCACTATAGTTTGGCAACCTAATTCTTGAATAAAGGGGGCTTCAGTCGCGTAATTTACAGCACAACATTTATGCCCTGAAAAATGTTCGGCAGACTCAATTAAATCACTGGGTTGAGTTTGTTCGAAACTAGGAGAGCTAGGGTGAAGTTCATCAATTGTTATTCTCCCTGGGTATTTCTCTGCTAAGGGCTTGAGTGCGTCAGTTAAACAAGTAATTAATTCATCATCTGTCATACCGGGTAATGAACGCATGTCTATATCTAAATCACAGTGCCCGCATATACGATTAGAATTATCTCCGCCTTTAATTGCTCCTAAATTTAGCGTAGGCGCAGATACATCAAATGCATTATTATTATAGTTAAGCGCTAAATTTTCTTTTAAGGTAAGTAGCGCACCAATTATTTGATACATTATTTCAATTGCATTTACACCTAAGCTTGGTTTACTTGAGTGACCAGACTGCCCTTCAACACTTATTCTGTGAGACATATGCCCTTTATGCATAATAATAGGAACTAAATTAGTGGGTTCTCCAATAATAGCGACATCAGGTTTAATTTCTTGATTTTGTGAGAAGAAACGGGCGCCAGCCATAGTTGTTTCTTCATCAGCGGTAGCTAATACATATAAAGGTTTTTGAAGTTTCTTAGGATCTAAGTCTTTACATACTTGTAAAATAAAAGCGAAAAAGCCTTTCATATCACAGGTGCCTAAACCAAAAAACTTATTGTCTTTTTCTATGATTGAAAAGGGATCTGATTGCCATCTGTTTTCATCAAAAGGAACCGTGTCACTGTGGCCAGCAAGTAATAGTCCACCTTCTCCAGAACCTAGTTTTGCCAATAAATTATATTTATCACGCGTATTAGGGACTTTTTGAATACTAATGCTGAAACCTAAAGATTCAAACCAGCCCGATAATAAATGAATTATTTCTTTATTGCCTTGATCCCAACTTTCTTGACTTGAGCTAATAGATGGGCTTGAGATTAATTCTCTAAGTGCAGTCGTAAAATTAGGTACATTTTTCATACTATTCGTCTTAAAAGTTATTTTTGGGTAGTTATGCTGATTTGTTGCATAACTAGTTATCGAATGATAATATGCTACCCTAGTGTAGATAACCTGAATCAATAACGCCACGGAAAAATACAGAGAGAAAAATCCTACCTTTTTGTGATTTTTTAAATTCTTATTTAACATCCTGTTTTATTTAATAAAAATAAGTGTTATTGCCTTTTAGTTATTGCGAATATCAAATCGTTTTAAGGAATAGTATGAAAGTCGCCATTATTGGAGCTAGCGGTTACGTTGGTGCTGAGTTAATTAATTTATTAACGGCTCACAATAAAATATCAATTGTTCATCTTTTGGTGTCAGAAAATAGTTCATCTGAAGGTTTATTATTTTCAGATCTTCATGCTAAATACCAAGGTGTTTGTGATTTGCCTTTACAAGCATTCTCTCCAACTTGGTTTGATGAAAATATTAAAAACTCTGCAGATAAAATTGATGCAGTATTTTTTGCTACACCTCATGAATACAGCGCTGAATGGGCCAATATCTTTTTAGATGTAGGTGTCAAAGTATTTGATTTATCTGGTGGCTTCCGTTTGAAAGATGCAGCTGATTACCCAACCTATTATGGTTTTGAACATAAAAATTTATCTGCGTTAGATCAAGCTAATTATGGTTTGGCTGAATGGTTAGATGAATCGTTTGCAGATTCTAAAATTGTTGCCGTGCCGGGGTGTTATCCAACAGCAAGTTTATTAGGTTTAAAACCTATTACAGCGAATAATCTACATATTGAAAATTCTTTAATTGTTGTAAACGGCATTAGCGGTGTATCGGGTGCAGGTCGTAAAGCATCATTAGGTACTAGCTTTAATGAAGTAAGCTTAACGCCATATAATATTTTACAGCATAGGCATCAGCCAGAAATTAGTCAGGAAGCCAATGCTCAAGTTATTTTTAATCCGCATTTAGCGCCTTATAAACGAGGGCTATTATCAACAGTAACGTTACAATTAAAAGCAGGTGTAAATGAAGAGCAAGTTAATCAGGCTTATCATAATGCATATGACGATAAACCATTAGTACGTATTGCGGCAACATGGCCAAAAATTGATAATGTTGCTTATA
Organism: Pseudocolwellia agarivorans; assembly: GCF_002000085.1. Lineage (GTDB taxonomy): Bacteria > Pseudomonadota > Gammaproteobacteria > Enterobacterales > Alteromonadaceae > Pseudocolwellia > Pseudocolwellia agarivorans. The sequence continues at coordinate 13,095 of NZ_MUZU01000003.1, read as the reverse complement.
CGCCTTTTGCTGATATTCACTGGAAATATGATGCTGAAAAGCAGGTTGTGGTAGTAAGTACAGCAATAGACAACTTATTAAAAGGTGCAGCATCACAAGCGGTTCAATGTGCTAACTTAACGATGGGATTACCGAGTGAATACGGCTTAATTCCTAATGTAGGCGTTAAGTCATGAAAAAAGCGATAATGAAACCTTTAGTGATTAAAATCGGCGGAGCTATTCTTGAAAAAAAATCCGCATTAAACGCGTTATTTGTTGAATTAGCTAAATTGGATAAGCAACAAATTGTATTAGTGCATGGCGGCGGTAGTTCTGTTGATACGCAGTTAGCACAAGCGGGTTTTACAACCCAAAAAAAAGACGGTAAACGCATAACTCCAGTTGAACAGATACCTGTTATTGCTGGCACGCTAGCTGGGTATGTAAATAAAACTATTGTTGCTGAAGCAAATCAATTAAGTCTTGCTGCGGTAGGGTTATCATTAGGTGACGGCAACATGGTAAGTTGTACATTAGCTGACGCCGAGTTAGGAAGCGTTGGGGATCCAAGCCCCAATAACAGTACTTTGTTAAAAACGTTATTAGCTAATAACTTTTTCCCTGTTGTGTCTTCAATTGGCACGTTAGATAATGGTCAATTGGTTAATGTAAATGCTGACGATGCAGCGGTTGCTATTTGCCAATTATTAGAAGCAGAATTATTACTATTAACCGATGTGCCGGGTGTTAAAGGTGCAGAAGGTGAGTGGTTAGTAGAGCTTGGTAGTAAACAAGCTGCCCAATTAATTGAACAAGGTGTTATTGCTGGCGGTATGACAGCAAAAGTAAATGCAGCGTTATTAGCTGCTAATCAGTTACGACGAAGCATCGCGGTTGCCAGCTGGCAGTCTCCTGATCAAATCGTAAATTTGATCAAAGGTGACAATATAGGCACCCGTATTTTAGCTGACTAAACGTATTTATCCTGAGCTCAGGTTATTTATTACGTTATAACTTATTGCGCGAAATGTCATTGATGTCGCATAACACTTAAAAGGTTACTCGTATGTCTTTACAGAATTTTTTAGCTGATGATCAGCTAAGTAAAAAGCAAACACTTGAACTAATCGAGCTTGCTAAAAAAATTAAAACAAACCCTGCTGACTATGCACAAGCTTTAGCGGGTAAATCAGTTGCTATGATTTTTGAAAAACCTTCGTTACGTACTCATGTAAGTTTCGATATGGGGATTAATAAACTTGGCGGACATGCTTTATATTTAGGACAGCAAAATGGTAAATTAGGCGAACGTGAACGTATTAGTGATTATGCAAATAATTTGTCGTGTTACGCGGATGCTATTGTTGCTCGTGTATTTAGTAATGATTCAATTGAAGGTCTAGCAAAACATGCTAGTGTGCCTGTTGTTAATGCCTTGTGTGACGTATACCATCCTTGTCAGTCGTTAGCTGACTTTGTTACGTTATCGGAAAATTTTGACGACTTAGAAAAAGTAAAACTTGCTTATATTGGTGATGGTAATAATGTTTCAAATTCATTAATGTTAATGGCTGCTACGTTAGGTGTAGACTTTACTTTGATATGTCCTGAAGGTCATGGTCCGAGTAAAGAAATGCTCGCTAAAACAACAAGTTTTGCAGCACAATCAGGAGCCAAATTTTCTTACACCAATAACATTGATGAACTTGGTCAGCAAGATGCTATTTATACTGATACTTGGGTTTCTATGGGGGACGAAGATCCTACCAAAAAAGCTTTAATATTAGAAAAGTTTGCCTCTTATCAGGTTAATCACGAATTAATGAATAAAGCGGGGGCAAATGTTGTTATGCATTGTCAGCCTGCTCATTTAGGTGAAGAGATCACCGAAGAATTATTTGATAGTGAAATGTCAGTTGTTTTCCAAGAAGCAGAAAATAGAATGTGGGCACAAAACGCTGTTCTAGTCACTCTTCTGGCTGATTAAATACTATGCTAATTATTTGAGACAATGACGAAAAAAGTGCTTATTGATATTGTACTTTTTTACTTTTGTAGCAAGTTATATAAACATAGTATTCGGTCAAAACTAATCATATTTACTGACTTGATATAGACGGTAAATTAAAATTTAAATTAAACAGTTTGTAATCAAAGTAACCGGCATTTCAAGCCGTATAAATGCCGATTACAAAGATTAAGGAATATAAAAAATGGCTTTAGCAGCAAAGAAAAAAATTAAAAAAGTAGTACTCGCGTACTCAGGTGGATTAGACACATCAGCAATCATTCCATGGTTGAAAGAAAACTATGAAGGTTGTGAAGTTGTTGCCTTTTGTGCCGATGTTGGTCAAGGCGAAGAAGAATTAGTAGGTATTCAAGAAAAAGCAATCGCTTCAGGTGCTTCTGAATGTCATGTTGTCGATCTTAAAGAAGAATACGTTAAAGACTACATCTACCCAATTCTTAAAACAGGTGCTGTATACGAAGGCCAATATTTATTAGGTACTTCAATGGCGCGTCCAGTTATTGCTAAAGCGCACGTTGAAGTTGCTTTAAAAGTAGGTGCAGACGCAGTATGTCATGGTTGTACGGGTAAAGGTAACGACCAAGTTCGTTTCGAATCTTGTTTTGCTGCATTGGCACCAGAGCTAACTGTTATTGCTCCATGGCGTGAGTGGGACATGGTTTCTCGTGAAGACTTATTAGATTACTTAGCCGAGCGTAACATTCCATGCTCAGCTTCATTAACTAAAATTTATAGCCGTGACGCAAACGCATGGCACATTTCACACGAAGGTGGCGAGTTAGAAGACCCTTGGTGTGAGCCTTCAAAAGAAGTTTGGACTATGACGGTAGATCCAATGGATGCTCCTGATGAAGCTGAACGTGTTCAACTAAGCTTTGTTAAAGGTGAGTTAGTATCAGTAGATGGTAAAGAATTTACTGAAAATGGCTCTCCAGCTCACGATGCACTTATGTACTTAAATGCTAAAGGTGCTGCACATGGTGTTGGTCGTATCGATATCGTCGAAAACCGCTTAGTAGGTATGAAGTCTCGTGGTTGTTATGAAACTCCGGGTGGCACAATCTTAATGGCAGCTTATAAAGGTTTAGAAACATTAATTCTAGATAAAGAGTCATTAAAATACCGTGAGTCAATCGGCTTAGAATTTTCACATGTTATTTATGACGGTCGTTGGTTCACTCCACTAGCTAAAGCTCAACTTGCTGGCGCGGCATCTTTTGCTGAACAATTAACAGGTGATGTTGTGGTTAAGCTGTATAAAGGTACGGCACAAGTTACACAACGTCGTTCACCTAACTCTTTATACTCAGAAGCATTTGCAACATTTGGTGCAGATGATGTGTATGACCAAAAACATGCAGAAGGTTTTATTCGTTTATTCAGCTTGTCTAGCCGTATAACGGCGCTTTCTCAAAAAGGCAGTAAGTTAGAATCTTCTCCTTCAGAAAATAAGGATAGCTAAGCATGGCATTATGGGGCGGCCGCTTTAAAGGCGAAGCGAGTGTACAGTTTAAAAAGTTTAATGACTCACTGCCTGTGGATTACCGCATGGCAGTGCAAGATATTGTAGGGTCAATCGCTTGGGCGGGGGCCATACACAGTGTTGGCGTATTAAGCGCAGATGAACATACACGTTTAGTTGAAGCGCTTAACGAATTAAAAGCATCAGTCGAAGCTGATCCAGAACAAATTTTAACTTCAGATGCTGAAGATATTCATAGTTGGGTTGAAGGCAAATTAATTGAAGCGACAGGTGATTTAGGGAAAAAGTTACACACTGGCCGTAGCCGTAATGACCAAGTAGCAACAGATTTGAAATTATGGTGTAAAGAAACGGGCGGTGAATTATTACTAGCATTAGTTAATTTACAACAAGCCATGATGGACTTAGCTGAGCGTGAAAAGAATACCGTATTACCCGGTTATACTCATTTACAACGTGCTCAACCTGTAACTTTTGGTCACTGGTGTTTAGCTTATGTTGAAATGTTTAATCGTGATATTGGTCGTTTAAAAGACGCCTTATACCGTGCAGATACTTCACCGTTAGGTTCTGGTGCCTTAGCTGGAACAGCTTACCCAGTTGATCGTGATTTATTAGCGCAAAACTTAGGTTTTCGTCGTGCAACATTAAATAGCTTAGACGCTGTTTCAGATCGTGATCATGTGATTGAATTTTTATCATCTGCAAGTATTAGCATGATGCATATGTCACGTTTTGCTGAAGATCTAATCTTCTACAACTCGGGTGAAGCTGGCTTTGTTGAAATGAGCGATTTAGTAAGCTCAGGTTCTTCATTAATGCCCCAGAAGAAAAACCCAGATGCATGTGAACTTATTCGTGGTAAAGCAGGCCGAGTGATTGGTTCGTTAACTGGCATGATGGTTACTATGAAAGCTTTACCATTAGCTTATAACAAAGATATGCAAGAAGACAAAGAAGGTTTGTTTGATGCATTAGATACTTGGTTAGAGGTTATGGAAATGGCTGTGTTAGTTGCAGACGGTTTGAAAGTTAATCGCTCTCGTACTTTAGCAGCAGCACAACAAGGTTATTCAAATGCAACTGAGCTAGCTGATTATCTTGTTGCTAAAGATATTCCTTTTCGTGAAGCTCATCACATTGTAGGTGAAGCTGTACTTGCGGCTATTGATGCGGGTCATGCTTTAGAAGACTTTACGCTGGCGCAGTTACAAGAATTTAGCGATAAAATTGAAAACGACGTTTATCAATATTTATCTATTGAATCTTGTTTAGACAAGCGTGAAGTATTAGGTGGAACCTCACCAGGTCAAGTTCAAAAAGCACTTGATACTATGTCAGGCGAAAATGCGAGCTTAAATGCTCAAGTTATTGGTGCTCCAGGTAAAGTACAAATTCAGCATGCATTAAAACAAGTTCAACAACGTTTAAATGCACAACTTGCTGCAGCATTATCTGTACGTCGGGCTCGTATGTCAGACGTAGAAAAAATTACTGAAATAGTGGCTTATTGGGCTGACAAAGGTGAAATTTTACCACGCAGTCGAGACAATATTATTCACGACATTCAAAATTTTGTTGTGGCTGAAATTGATGGTCAAGTTGTTGGTAGTGCGTCACTTTATATTTACCAAAAAGGCTTAGCTGAAATTCGTTCGGTAGTGGTTGATAAAGTATTTCATAATCAAGGCCAAGGTCAAGCAATGGTTCAATACTTATTGCAATTTGCTTATGAAATCGAATTACAAAAAATTATAGTGTTAACTTATGTACCTGAATATTTTACTAAGTTAGGTTTTGCGTTAATTGAGAAAAGTTCGTTAGCAGATAATATTATTGAAGACAGTGAACAAAGTCCTCATAAAAACCCTGAAGACGAAGTGGCAATGGAATATATTGTTCAACGCTCATAGTATAAATAAGGTAGTAGTGACCCTGTAAATGAATAGTAACGATAAAAATAACGTTAAGTGGTTTAGAAATGCAGCCCCATATATTAATGCGCACCGTGGAAAAACGGTCGTGTTAATGTTTGGTGGTGAAGCTGTTGCGCACCCTAATTTCGCCAATATCATTCACGATATTGCTTTATTAAGAAGTTTAGGTGTGAAACTGGTATTGGTTCATGGGGCTAGGCCGCAAATTGAAGAGCGTATGAAACTTCAAAAAGTAGAGCCCTTAATGGAAGATAATATTCGGATCACTGATGCTGGCACTTTATCGGCAGTTAAAGATGCTACAGGCTCACTACGACTTGATATTGAAGCGCTATTAACCATGGGCTTGGTTAATTCACCTATGCACGGCTCACAAATTAGAGTAAGCACGGGTAACTTTGTTATTGCTAAGCCTATAGGTGTAAAAAACGGTGTAGATTTTAAATACACAGGTACAGTCAGAAGAATTGATACAGTAGGAATTAATACGCAATTAGATTTTGGCTCTATCGTATTATTGTCACCTGTAGGATATTCATCTACTGGTGAAGTTTTTAATTTATCGCTAGAAGATGTAGCTACGCAAACCGTTATTTCTTTAAAAGCTGATAAATTAATTACCTTTACAGATACCGATGGGTTAATGAATGAGCATGGCGAGTTAATAAAAAGCTGTGGTGTAAGTACCGTTAAATCTTTACTTGATGCAACCGATGATCCTGTGAAGCAATTACTGATGCGTGCAATTATTCAAAGTAGTGAGAACGGTGTAGAGCGTTGCCATTGTTTAAATTATGAAAGTGATAGCGCCTTGTTACAAGAACTGTTTACTCGTGACGGCGCAGGAACATTAATCGCAAAAGATTACCAAGAGCAAATATCTACTGCAACAATAGATGATGTTGGTGGTATTTTAGAGCTACTTGCTCCACTAGAGGCAGAAGGGGTATTAGTAAAGCGCTCTAGAGAACTTCTTGAAGTTGAAATTGAACGTTTCACTGTTATTAAAAAAGAAGATGTTATTATTGCTTGCGCAGCACTTTACCCATATCCAAAAGAAAATTCAGGTGAGGTGGCCTGTGTCGCTATACACCCTGATTATCGAAAGGGTAATAGAGGTGTTAGGTTAATTAATACGCTTGAAAACTTAGCTAAAGAAAAAAAATTATCTTCTATATTTGTACTTACTACTGTAAGTGCTCATTGGTTTTTAGAGCAAGGTTTTATTGAAAAATCAGTGGACAGCCTGCCTGAAGATAAAAAGAAGATGTACAACTTTCAGCGAAAATCTAAAGTTTTTGTTAAAGAAATATAGTTCCTACTACTACCCTTATTAATAGTACCGTGACGTGTTAAACGGTACTCTCTATTCAATATTCTATTTATATCTCTTTTATTTACTCGATTGTGACATAAATGTTACTGTGTACTTGTCTTAAATTAAAGTTTAAGGTCAAATGGTCGAAACAGTAATAATTCTGTATAAATAGGTTGTATATGCGTTTTTTAATTTTACTGCTGTTATTTAGTCAGTTTGCCTTTGCAAATGATTATAAGCTAGGCCCAGGCGATAAAATTCAAATTATTGTTTATGGGGAAGACGATCTCACAGCACATGTAAAAATTGATAAATCAGGTTTTATATCTTTTCCTTTTTTGGATGATATACAAGTGATTAATTTATCAGTTAAAGAATTGGAAAAAGTAATATATGATGGGTTATTAGGTGACTATCTAATTTCACCACAAGTTTCAGTCTCAATTTCTCAATATCGGCCTTTTTTTATTCATGGGCAGGTGAATAGGCCGGGAGGTTACCCTTATCAGGACGATCTTACATTTGATAAAGCGATTGCTGTTGCAGGCGGTTTATCATCAAGGGCTTCACTGACAGACTGGACTATAACAAGAAAAGTGAATGGGAAAACAGTAAAGTTAGAGGCTAATGTCGCCACTCAAATATTTCCTGACGATATAATAAAAATAGAGCAGAGCTTTTTTTGAATAATGTGAATCGTAATCAAGAAAATATAAAGGTACCCGTAGAAGACATCGCTTTAAGTGAAATACTTAGGCCGTTGTGGGTTCGTCGTTGGAAGCTTATATTTTTTACTTTGCTTATTACACTATTAATTGCTTTTTATGTTTCGCTTTTAAAACCATCTTTTATCGCAACAGCTACATTACAAATAGGTAATAATAAGCCAAGTAACACACTTTCTATTAATAATGCTTTTAATGAAACGAACGCAAGTAAAGAACAGGTAAAAACTCAATATGAATTACTCAGATCTCGAAAGTTTGCTGAAAGAGTAATAACCCGCCTTAATTTATCTACGCATGAAGAATTTAATAGTAATAAGTACAACGATAAAATTTCTTTTTTATCTAGCATGGGAAAAAATGAAAACACACCCTCGTTAAACACCGTGGTAAGTGCTTTTAAAGAGCGTTTAACTATCTCTCCAATTGGTGATACCGAATTAGTTAAAATTACTTTTCGTTCGTATTCGCCCGAGTTATCAAAGCAGGTGGCTAATCAAATAGGTGAAACTTATCTACATTATCAAGATGAAATTTATAATTCGTCTAAAGAAACTACATCACAATGGTTGGTTGATCAGTTAGAAGAATTAGGGCAAAAATTAGAAGCATCAGAATTAGCATTGCAAGATTATCGTGAATCTGAAGGCATTGTCGACATACAAGGGATTGTAGGTTTAGTTGCTTCGGAGCTTACCGAGCTTACGTCATCATCTTTGAAAGCGGAAAAGTATAGAGATGACCTTAAAGTGACCTATGAATATATTCAAAACAATAAGGAAAATATTCGAGGGTTAATGGAATTAACCGAAGTGAGTAGTCACGCGACTTATGTCCAATTACGTCGTTCGCAAGAAATTGTTGAGCGCAAGGTGTTTGAATTAGCTAAAAGGTATGGCCCTAAACACCCTAAAAAAATTGCTGTAGAAGCAGAACTTGAATCTATTGAAGCTCGTATTCACCAGCAAACAAATGACATAATTACCTCCATTGAAAAACAATATTTATCAGCAGTGCAAAAAGCACAAGCAAATAAACAAAGGTTAGCAACGGCCAAAATAGACTTTTTAAGATTAAGTCGCCTAAAAAATAAATTCTTTCAACTTCAGCGTGAGGTTGATACAAATAAAGAGCTTTATGGAAATTATCTGGTTCGCCTAAAAGAAGCCGATGCCATGGGGAACTATAAAACAAACTTTTATGTTCGTTTTATTGATAAAGCAACTTTGCCTAAATCACCTATTGCCCCCAATAAAAGTTTATATATCGCGATTAGCTTTATATTGTCGTTTTTAGCTATTTCGATTGTAGTTATTATGCGTGAGTTATTAGTTGATACATTAAATTCAAGACGAAAATTAGATAACTTCCAAGAAGCGCCTATTTTAGCTGTATTACCGAAGTTTAAATTAGATTTAAATAGTAAATCTCATTCAGAAGTTAACGATAATCATTTTACCGAGGCCGTTAGAACACTTCGAACAGCATTACTATTTAATGGTGAGAAAAAACCACCAAAAGTAATCGCTGTAACATCATCAGTACCTAGTGAAGGTAAATCGACTGTAGCACTTCACTTAGCTCGTTCATTTAGTGAAATGGAAAAAGTACTATTAATTGAAGCCGATTTACGTCATCCAACGGTAGCTAAAAATTTAAACTTAGATGTTCATCGCCCAGGTCTTTCAAACTTATTAGCAAAAACGCATCAGATTAATGAATGTATTATCAGAGATAAAAACGTTAAATTAGATATTCTTACTTCAGGTATATCACCTGCTAATCCACTTGCTTTTTTATCTATGAAGCGTTTTGGGATGTTAATAAAAGTTTTTGGTAACTTTTACGACAGGATTATAATTGAAACACCACCTGTTAACGCGGTAAGCGATGCCGTGATCATTTCTAAAATTGTTGATAGTGTTATCTATGTTGTTCATAGCTCTAAAACTAAACGAGAACAAATAACCCAAGGTTTACGCATGCTCAAACAGGTTAATGCGCCTATTGAAGGAGTGGTGATTAATCAAAGCGAGAATATTGATACAGATAAATATCAAAATAAGTACTATAACGATATGGCTAATATCATCAAACTTCCAATGCGTAAGCAGATGTAACTTTTTCACACATCATTATATAAGTCTTAGTATAATTAACGCTGATAAAACTTAGCGTAATATGTATGATACCCACATGAAAACACTATCCCCTTTTTCTGTAAAAGAAACCAATAGCTTTAATGTTGAGTCTATTGCTCCGCGCGCATACTTTCCTAAAACCATAGATGATTTGGTCGAACTGGCAAATTTATCTTTATCGAATTTTTATATATTAGGAGAGGGCTTTAATACCCTTTTTGTTAAAGAAACAACTCCTATTATTATCAAACCTGAGTTTAAAGGTATTGAGATACAAGAACATGAACATTGCACTATTGTAAAAGCTGCAGCGAGTGAAAACTGGCATAGTTTTGTAGGGTTTTGTATAGAAAAGAGGATTAATGGTTTAGAAAATTTAGCTCTTATACCTGGTAGTGTAGGTGCTGCACCTGTGCAAAATATTGGTGCTTATGGCGTAGAGCTTGCTGATTATTGTCAGGAAGTTTTGTGGTTTGATTTTAAAACTAAAAAAACAATGGTCTATAAGCATGTAGATTGCCAGTTTGATTATCGAGAAAGTATTTTTAAAAACAGTTTAAAAAACAAAGGTCTTATTATCAGTGTTACGTTTTGTTTTCCTAAAGCTTGGCAAGCTAATCTTTCATACGCAGGCTTAGAACATTTAGCACCTTCAGTTTCTGCAAAAAAAGTCATGGATGAAGTGATTAAAGTTCGGCAAGCAAAGTTACCTGACCCGCACCTGCTACCTAACGCAGGAAGCTTTTTTAAAAATCCAGTAATCGATGGTGAACAATGGGAAATGTTGACTGCTGAATATCCTGACATGCCTAGTTATCCTCAAGGTGATGGTAAAGTAAAAGTAGCCGCTGGCTGGTTAATTGAAAAAACAGGTTTAAAAGGATATCAAGATAAAGGTGTTGGAGTGCATGAAAAACAAGCTTTAGTGTTGGTTAATTATAATGCTGAACAGGGTAAGTATATTGTTGATTTAGCAATACATATAACGAATAAGGTTAAGTCAGTATTTAATATTGATTTAGAGCCTGAAGTGAGAATGGTTTTTCCGCAAGGCGAAAAGAATTTAGTAGAGTATAAAAATGGCTAAGGCAATTAAAGAGCTATTGATTAATAAATTAGCGTCAGGCGAGTTTATTTCAGGCCAAACATTAGGCGATGAAATAGGTGTTAGTCGAACGGCTATTTCAAAACAAATTAAGAGCTTAACCGAAATGGGATTAGATATTTTTAGCGTAACGGGTAAAGGTTATAAGCTTGTTAGTCCTATTGAGTTATTAGATAAAGAGTTTATTGTAAAAGAGTTGGCAGCAAAAAAAATCCATTGCATGGTTGAAACACATAACATTATTGACTCAACAAATGATTATTTAATGCGGCGCATCCCTAACCATGTGCAAAATGCACAAGTGTGCATTGCTGAATACCAGAGTGCAGGAAGAGGGCGAAGAGGTAGGCAATGGATCTCACCTTTTGGTTCACATATTTATATGTCAATGTATTGGTCACTTCCTCAGGGGATGACGGCTGCTATGGGGTTGAACACAATTGTCGCATTAGCAATAAGTGACGCTATTAACTCGCTTTATCAAATTGATGTGCAATTAAAGTGGCCAAATGATATTTATCTCAATGGTTTAAAGTTGGCAGGTATTTTAATTGACTTAGAAGGGACACCTAATGAATCATGTCATGCTGTTATTGGTATAGGGCTAAATTTAAATATGCCAGATAAAAGTGGGGAACAAGTTGACCAACCTTGGACCGATTTACAACAACACACCCCAATAAATATTAATAGAAACGAGTTGGCTGCAACTATCATTCAGTATTTAACGTATCGCTTAGAGCAACATAAAGGTTCAGGGTTAGAGCAAATGGTTAATGAATGGAACAAACTCGATTATTTTTATGACCAACCAGTAACATTAATAACAGGTAATAATCAAACCCACGGTATATGTAAAGGGATAAACGACCAAGGTGCTTTATTATTGTTAATTGATAGTAAGATTAAGGTCATATACGGCGGAGAAGTAAGTTTACGAGGTGCTAAGTGATTATTTATGTTGATATAGGTAATACCCGTACTAAATATCTTGTTGATAAAAGTAATACACGTATTGTGATTGAAAATAGTCAAATCACAGAGCAATGGCTAACAGAACATTGGGGGCAAGCTAATAAGGTTATTATAGGCAGTGTAAAATTAGGGACTTTGACTGATTTAATAAATAACTGGGCAAGCCTATATAATATAAATGTTACTTTTATTGAAAGTGAGCAAAAACGATTTGGCATAACCAATAGTTACAAACAACCTAAATCCTTAGGTGTCGATCGTTGGTTAACATTATTAGGTGCATCGATAGTTTTCCCTAAGACGGGGGTTGTTATTATTGATGCTGGCACAGCAACAACATTTGATGTATTAGATGAACAAGGTATACACCAAGGAGGGTGGATTTTTTCTGGAGTAGACTTATTACTATCCCAATTAAGTAATAATACATCTAAAGTAAAATTTGAAGTCAATCACGTTATCAATACAGGGTTCGGTAAAAGTACGTCAGAATGCGTGAATAATGCGGCTTGGGTTGCAACCATAAGCATGATCAACTCAGGAATAAAAAAAGCACAAAAAGCATATAATATTAAACGTTGTATTATATTAGGAGGTAATGCTAAACAAATTTTACCTTTTATAGAATATACAGAGGTAGATATTATTGATGATCTAATTTTTGAAGGTCTAAAACGTTATTCAGCATACTAGAAGTGCTGTTTTCCAATACAATCAGCGTAAAAAAACATCAAACGCACATTAAACCTAAAAAAACATGAATTTTTTTGTTTTTTTCTATTGCAAGGTTGAAAACATTACTCTAGAATTCGCTCCACTTAATGTAGTGCCGACTTAGCTCAGTTGGTAGAGCAACTGACTTGTAATCAGTAGGTCGCCAGTTCGACTCCGGCAGTCGGCACCATTAATACTTTTTATTTTATACGGATAAAAAGTAAATAAGAATTTGGAGGGGTTCCCGAGTGGCCAAAGGGATCAGACTGTAAATCTGACGGCTCAGCCTTCGGTGGTTCGAATCCACCTCCCTCCACCATTTTTAACAGGATAAACAGATAGAATTTAGCGGGTGTCGTATACTGGCTATTACCTCAGCCTTCCAAGCTGATGAAGCGGGTTCGATTCCCGCCACCCGCTCCAATCTTTAAATCGAATGCTGATATGGCTCAGTTGGTAGAGCGCACCCTTGGTAAGGGTGAGGTCGGCAGTTCGAATCTGCCTATCAGCACCATTCAAAGATTACATCTATCTATTTATCTTAAACCATTAAACTTTTGTTAATCTACCCAGGGTATTTTAAAATGGCTAAAGAAAAATTTGAACGTAATAAACCACACGTCAACGTTGGAACAATCGGACACGTGGATCACGGTAAAACAACGTTAACAGCTGCTATCTCAGCGG
>NZ_MUZU01000029.1 GCF_002000085.1 Pseudocolwellia agarivorans | reverse complement strand
CTATTGGAAAACTACAATAGCGAAACCCGTAGCAGCGTTTACCAAAGCAAAATTGATAAAAATAACTTTAGCTAAAGCACCTTACTACATGAGTTGCATATAACGCCTCGTTAAGAGGCAAATAATATGTTGGCTAAAATAAGCGACGCAGGAGCAAAAGCCAACTGTTATTTGTCCTGCTTTAACGACTTGTTATACGTATTTTGCACTAAGCCATGTCTTTTGATTTTTTAATTTTGGGCTTAGGCCGCCACAACACTGGTTTTTTAACTAATTTAGGTTTGCGCCACTTAAACAATGAAACAGTTAATTCTACAAGCCATAATATAAACCAGAGAACAACTTCAAATAACAGGACTACGAGTAAAGCACCTAAATCAATTAAGGTAAGAGTTTCACCAGCAGCAACAAAAAAGCCAGCAATAAATTCGGCTAGCGCAGATATTAAAGCAAAAATGGCTTCAGCTATTGCTGTGACTATTGAAAACAATCCTTCGAGCAAAGTACATAATCCTTGATACGTATAACGCCCCAATAAGAGGCTAAATATAGTGGGTTAAAATGGAGCGGAGCGAACAGCCCGCTGTATTTAGTCCTGCTTAATTGACTTGTTAGCTTTTGTTTTATCCTGATTTATAGTTGAAAAAAGGTTAAATAACTTACCTATAAAAATTGCCATATATAAGTAACCCAATAATGCTTGAGAAGCGGCATATAACCTAGAGTCAGGTGATGGTCTGAAATCCCCATAACCTAAAGTAGTCCAAGTAACGATACTAAAATAAATATAGTCAACGCGTTGAATGTTTTCATTTTCTGACGGAGCAATAATACCTAATTTAGAATAAACAAAAGCATATATAAGAATAATAATTACAGAAGTGAAAAAGAAAAAATAAAGAGTACCTATTTTACGAATATTATCACTACTTTTATAAAACTCTCTAATAAAATAAAATGATCCTAAAAAAAGAATAAAGATGGAAAGCCAATAGATATTAAAAATAAAAGGTATGATAGATATAAAAACAAGAACAAGCCACTGACTTTCTATTTTAATAGGTACAAATTTTTTAACGTTGAGGTGCATAGTAATCCTTTACAAAAGCTAACGCCTCATTCAGAGGCTAAAAATTGTTGGCCAAAATAGCGAGGAACGAGCACAGCCAGCTGTAAAAGTCCCGTTGAATTGCTTGTTATATGCCTGATAAACCTAAACTTAAATGCAAAATTAGAAGTAAAAGACGGTAGTAATAGCCACACTATAAATTGAGCTACCCACAAATGCCAGAACGAAATAATAGCTTTGCCAACAAAAGTCTTTTAAATAGGCAAAGCTTATTAGTGACTATTGGAAAACTACAATAGCGAAACCCGTAGCAGCGTTTACAAAAGTACTTTTGGTAAAAACATTTTTAGTTAAACAAACAATACTATTTGAGTGCATATAACGCCACCTTAAGCGGCAAAAAATTGTTTGCTAAAATATTGAACGGAGTGAAAACAGCAAACTGTTTTTTGTCCGTTTAAAGGTCTTGTTATACCTAGCGGCCCAAACCTTTTGCTTCATTTATTCGAGCAACTAAAGCATCTATGGATGCTCTTTTTTCTGGATATAATTCGATGAGTATATGCTCAAAAATCCTATAACCATCAAGGACATCGCTTTTGCGAACTCGAAAACCACCTTCATGTGTTCCATCATTTCCCAACCACCTTATTGCATTAGCAGGTTCAATAATTTTTCGACTATCTTCTGGCAGTAAGTTAATACGCCTTGCAAGAGATAAAAATTTTCCGTTTGCATCAACTGAAGCAACTTCCATTTCACCTAGCAGAACCTCTAATGCTGAACGCAAAGCACTTAGACTTAAGCTTGGAGATGAAAAAAAAGTAGAAAACGAAGTCTCTAGAGCTTTTTTAACCCAGTCAGGGGTATCTTTGGGTGGAACAAAAATTTTGAGTGACGGTTCAAAAAATTTAACCTGAAAATTATCAAACCATTCCCAGTCTCCAGAGCCATCATCGAGGTACTCTTGAGAAACATCACCATTGCCAGCGCAGACAACCTGACAACCGCATGAAGAGTTTGAACACTTAAGGTGCATCGTAAAAATATATTCAATCCAATCTGGACCAAAAGCTGGGTGGCTTGTATCAATCGGTTCTTTAAATTGTTTATTGAACTGATCTTTTTCACAAGACAGGGATTGAACTCCGCATTTAGGGCATGGCCATACTGGGATTTTATCGCTATAAAAATGCGAAGTGAACAAATTATCGTCTAGCACTCAGGTTTCCTCCATGAAAGGCATAACGCCCAATTAACAGGCAAAAAATAGTTGGTTAAAATAAGCGACGAAGGAGCAAAAAACAACTGTTTTTTGTCCTTGTTTAATTTCTTGTTAGGTGTTTATTTCCACCGTACCCAATTTAAATGAACGTAAGCACTGTTCTTGAAGCTCAATTGACATCCTTGAAGCAAAACCAATAATATTATTAGGTT
>NZ_MUZU01000028.1 GCF_002000085.1 Pseudocolwellia agarivorans | reverse complement strand
ACACACTCAGGAATTATTAATTTTTTACCAGCGATCTCTAAGGTAAATGATTCTAGATCAAACGATGATGGTTCATACTTATTAGGTAATCCGGCCAGAGAACCGTTATGTTGAAGCTCTAACCCTGTATCTTTATGGGCGAATGAACAATTGCTATAAATAGCAAATAGTATTAAAAGTAACCGCATACAGAAAACACCTAACGCCTCACTAAGAGGCAAATAATAGTTGGTTAAAATAAGCGACGAAGGAGCAAAAACCAACTGTTATTTGTCCCGCTTGAACAGCTTGTTAGGGTTACTTTTCAAATAGCTCTCTATATTTTGCACTGTCACGACTTTCATTAAGATCTATAACTTTTACATGCTTTGAGGCATGTAATGCTAGTTTTCTGTCCATTGTAACTAAGTAAGCATCTTCAACTTTGGCAATACAAGCGAATACTAAATCTGCACCATACAGTTTATCAAAGCCATCAATGGTAAATAATTCATGAGCTTTATCTACTAAATTACTATCAACATCATACAGTTTAGAGTTTTCATTGAGCAAATAGAATTCTCTTAACATTGAACTGCCTTTACGGTGTAATTTTGATACTGTAGCTGCGACTTCAAATACAGCTAAACTAGGGAAAATATTTAAGTGTTCAATGTCAATCCAGCCATCAGCAAGATCTTTAAATAAGCTATGTCCAGGAGAGTAACCTTGCTCATTGGGCTCTTTTATATTTACTATTGCAGATGTATCCCAAACGAATTTTTGCACCGAACTCTCCTGTAACCCTAACGCCTCATTCAGAGGCAAATAATTGTTGGTTAAAATAGCGAGGCACGAGCAACAACCAACTGTTATTTGTCCTGCTGCAATGCCTTGTTAGCTGTTTGTACTTTGAACTTCCGGTTGTTTTTCTAGCACAACCAAAAGAAATGTAGCTATAGGCCCTAAAAATAAAGAAAGCAAAAACCATACTAACCCTCTCCTATTTTTACTTTGTGCTAATCCCGCATTTAATAAAGCTAAAGTTCCCATTCCTACAAAGAATTGGCCACCTTGTGCAATAATTTCACTTCCTGACATATAACTTCCTTAAATTGCTTAACCTGAATTATTGAAACTGCTAACGCCCAATTAATGGGCTTTTATTGCTGGCTAAAATAGCGAGGGACGAGCACAGCCAGCTGTAAAAGTCCCGTTGAATTGCTTGTTATATGCCTGATAAACTTTAACTTAACTACTGAAGTTCAAAGTAAAAGACGGTAGTAATAAACGCACTATAAATTGAGCTACCCACAAATGCCAGAACGAAATAATAGCTTTGCCACAAAAGTCTCTTTAAAAAGGCAAAGCTTATTAGTGACTATTGAAAAACTATAATAGCGAAACCCGTAGCAACGTTTACAAAAGTACGTTTGATAACAACATTTTTAGCTAAACCACCCTACTTCATGAATTGCATATAACGCCACGCTAAGCGGCAAAAAATTGTTGGCTAAAATAGTGAACGTAGTGAACAAAAGCCAACTGTTTTTTGTCCGTTCTTGAGCGCCTTGTTAGGTAACGTTTAACACCCCTACAATGCAAGATGCTAAACCAGCAAGTACTGGCAAAATAAAATGAATAAATACCCAACAATAGTACCTTGAGTCCGTACCAATATTTGGAGGAACAATCGAATACCAAGGTCTACTATATTCGAGGGTATGAGATCCAGCAACTATAGCCTTACGAGCTTCTTTTGCATCACGGTAATTTGGTACAGAATAGATTAAAAACGCAGCCATAAAATAAGCAGTTAAAGCCAAAAGAATTAAGTAAAAAGCAGAAGAAGTAAGGTTTTCAAAGGTAAACCCCAATATTGATCCTTTACTTGGATTGAGACCAGAAAAAGCAGAGATAATTGTAACTGACGAGGTTAAAAGGAGGTTTCTTCGTTCTAGACGGACAAAGTCATTGTACGAACTTCGAATAACTTCATCTAGTTCTTGTACTTCGTTAGGATTATATCGCTCTCTAGTTTCCACCATGACTATCCTTAGTTACCTAACGCCCATATTAACGGGCAAAGTAACGTTGGCTAACATTGTGAACGGAGTGAACGAAGCCAACTGTTACGTGTCCGATTGAATTGCTTGTTATATAAATACTAGCTACATCATTACGGTAGCAACCTTTTTATAAGCTAGCAACTCACATAACTTTTTGAGCCTTTACCCACCGCAACGTAAACCTGAATGCGAATATTACAGAATTTACTCTTAAATTTGCCGAAGAACTAACAAAAGTAAAACCTAAAATACACCCAAAGAATTCATTGCCTAGTTTCAATTAAAACACCAAAACCTGAGAAACTTTTTATCGAATTAGTTGCGGTATATAACGCCCAATTAATGGGCTTTTATTGCTGGCTAAAATTGCGAGGAACGAGCACAGCCAGCTGTAAAAGTCCCGTTGAATTGCTTGTTATATGCCTGATAAACCTAAACATAAATACACAAGCAACTAGTAAAAACCGGTAGTCATAACCGCACTATAAATTGAGCTACCCACAAATGCCAGAACGAAATAATAGCTTTGCCACAAAAGTCTCTTTAACAAGGCAAAGCTTATTAGTGGCTAGTGAAAAACTACGATAGCGAAACCCGTAGCAACTCATACAAAAGTACGTTTGATAACAACATTTTTAGCTAAACCAACAATACTATTTGAGTGCATATAACGCCTCATTCAGAGGCTAAAAATTGATGGCTAAAATCAGCGAGGCACGAGCTATAGCCAGCTGTTTTTAGTCCTTTGCAATGCCTTGTTAGAGTTTTTTTGATAGCGTCTTGTATTGACAAAAACACACGGCAGCTGAATATAAACCTACCAACACAAAATACAAACCAGATTTAGAGCGTATCATATTGCTAGATATAAAATCAGGCAATGAAAATATTAAAAAGAAAACTGCTATACATCCAGAAAATACAGCAATAACCTTTCTGATAAATTCAAAGTGATAACTTAAAAAGTTAAGAGCTACTAGAAAAACCACATAAATTAAAGTTAAACCATGAACTTCAGCATGACCAAAAAATGCAAGCGACCAAAGCCCTAACAAGATTCCAATACCACCGATTATCGTAGAGCATTTATTAATTCCGGAGTCAGGATCTACAAAATTTAATTTATAACGATACTTGTTCGTCAATGAACACTCCAAAACTCTAACGCCTCATTAAGAGGCAAAAAATAGTTGGTTAAAATAAGCGACGCAGGAGCAAAAACCAACTGTTTTTTGTCCTTTTGAATGACTTGTTATATTACAATTTAC
>NZ_MUZU01000027.1 GCF_002000085.1 Pseudocolwellia agarivorans | reverse complement strand
ATGCGGACAATAAACACTTCCGTCAACGGCTGGAAGTGTAACTTCTATATTTGACATTTTAATTCCTATTGAATTGAATAGCTGAAATTACGAATAAACATAACGCCTCATTCAGAGGCTAAAAATTGATGGCCAAAATAGCGAGGCACGAGCAACGGCCAGCTGTTTTTAGTCCTTTGCAATGCCTTGTTATATGCCTGATAAACATTAACTTAATTACTGAAGTTCAAAGTAAAAAACGGTAGTAATAAACGCACTATAAATTGAGCTACCCACAATTGCCAGAACGAAATAATAGCTTTGCCAACAAAGTCTTTTAAATAGGCAAAGCTTATTAGTGACTATTGAAAAACTATAATAGCGAAACTCGTAGCAGCGTTTACAAAAGTAAAAGTTAATAACTGTATTTTTAGCTAAACCAACATACTACATGAATTGCATATAACGCCTCATTCAGAGGCTAAAAATTGTTGGCCAAAATAGCGAGGCACGAGCAACGGCCAGCTGTTTTTAGTCCTATGCAATGCCTTGTTATGTACCGATAGCGCCAATACTAACAAACCTTGCTTTATATAAACTGATTAGTTTAAACATTACAAAACAACTTGTTAGGACAAAAAATGATACAAGCCAAGAACTTGTGTAAATATACGTCCCTATGATAATTAACGCATAAACTAAGCCCGCAAGACACAATACAACACCTTTTAATAGGTCGTTTGTAAAATTTGAGTTACCCCTCCTTTTCCTAGCAAAATATAATCCATCATTACAGTTGTTGCAGGTAATAAAATGTAAAAACAATGCTTTAAGTACTTTTTTATTGCTTTGAGTTTTTCCGCATGTAGGGCAACGTTTATTCATATTTAGGTACATAACGCTTACATAAGCGGAAAATTATAGTTGGCTAAAATGTTTGAGGAACGAAAAACAGCCAACTGTAATTTTTCCGTTTAATGTTCTTGTTATACGGAACTATTCACCAGACTTCATGTTTTTACTTGAGCGAAGAAGTGCATGTAATTCAGACTCTATAAAATAAAGTGCCTCACCAGCTTTACCTTCTTTGCTTGAAATCATATCGTCACCAATAACACTTAGCTGGTTTAGCAGAGATTCTATCTTAGAGGAGCTAAATGCAACTCCGGGATCTTCCCAGCCACTTATTTCAACAAAAGCGATGTTGTCGTTAGATGATAAAGTTTTGCTATATGCCAATTTGAATTCCGTATAACGCCTAATTAACAGGCAAAAAATAGTTGGTTAAAATAAGCGACGCAGGAGCAAAAACCAACTGTTTTTTGTCCTTGTTTAATTTCTTGTTAGCTTTCTTTGTAATACTGCTCGAGTAGATTATTAAACCTTTTACCTTTAGTAAAATAAAACATAAAGCCAAAAGTGAAAGTAAAGTAGAACAAAACACCCCAACCGACAGCTGAACTATTATCAGGGATTAGATAAATCCTAGTTAAAATAAACAATAATAATGTGCAGGAAAAAGTAATTAGCATGGTTTTAGCTTTTTTATCAGTAGATATATAAAGCAACAACTTAAGGTTTTTGGTAATAATAAAAGCTACGGCTACAAATAAAAGTAAAGCAATTTCGAATTTACCATTATGCATGTAAATAACTAAGAAAAATGGAGAAAATAAAAGAGGTAATAACTGTTTTTTATATTCTTCGATTGTTTTTCTTTTCTTAAAACCCTCAGGGTTTTTATGCTTTTCAATATCTTCTGTACCTGCTGTTGCAGAACAGCCACACAATGAACAATGAGTTTCATTTGAAGCATTTCCAACACTACATGCGTTACAAGTCCATCTATAACCTTTCATAAAACTCCAATGTTGATAAGAAAGCTAACGCCCAATTAATGGGCTTTTATTGCTGGCTAAAATTGCGAGGGACGAGCACAGCCAGCTGTAAAAGTCCCGTTGAATTGCTTGTTATATGCCTGATAAACCTAAACTTAAATATAAAAGTTAGAAGTAAAAGACTGTAGTAATAAATGCACTATAAATTGAGCTACCCACAAATACTAGAACGAAATAATAGCTTTGTTACATTACGCAGTAATAAAAACAACAAAGCTTATTAGTGACTATTGAAAAACTACAATAGCGAAACCCGTAGCAGCGTTTACAAAAGTAAGGTTGATCACAATATTTTTAGCTAAACCAACCATACTATTTGAGTGCATATAACGCCCAATTAATGGGCTTTTATTGCTGGCTAAAATTGCGAGGAACGAGCACAGCCAGCTGTAAAAGTCCCGTTGAATTGCTTGTTATATGCCTGATAAACCTAAACATAAATACACAAGCAACTAGTAAAAATCGGTAGTAATAAACGCACTATAAATTGAGCTACCCACAAATGCCAGAACGAAATAATAGCTTTGCCAACAAAAGTCTTTTAAATAGGCAAAGCTTATTAGTGGCTATTGGAAAACTATAATAGCGAAACCCGTAGCAACGTTTACAAAAGCAGTTTTGATAACAACAATTTTAGCTAAACCAGCAATACTTCATGAATTGCATATAACGCCTCATTCAGAGGCTAAAAATTGTTGGCCAAAATAAGCGAGGCACGAGCAATGGCCAGCTGTTTTTAGTCCTTTGCAATGCCTTGTTATATGCCTGATAAACCTGAACATAAATACACAAGCAACTAGTAAAAACCGGTAGTCATAACCGCACTATAAATTGAGCTACCCAGAATTACCAGAACGAAATAATAGCTTTGTTACATTACGTAGTAATAAAAACAACAAAGCTTATTAGTGACTATTGAAAAACTAGAATAGCGAAACCCGTAGCAACGTTTACAAAAGTACTTTTGGTAAAAACAATTTTAGCTAAAGCACCCTACTACATGAATTGCATATAACGCCCAATTAATGGGCTTTTATTGCTGGCTAAAATTGCGAGGAACGAGCACAGCCAACTGTTTTTAGTCCTTTGCAATGCCTTGTTATATGCCTGATAAACCTGAACATAAATACAAAAGCAACTAGTAAAAGACGGTAGTAATAAATGAACTATAAATTGAGCTACCCATAAATGCCAGAACGAAATAATAGCTTTGTTACATTACGAAGTAATAAAAACAACAAAGCTTATTAGTGGTCATTGAAAAACTATAATAGCGAAACTCGCGGCAGCACATAAAAAAGTAAAAGTTAATAACTGTATTTTTAGCTAAACAAACAATACTATTTGAGTGCATATAACGCCCAATTAATGGGCTTTTATTGCTGGCTTAAAATGTTGAGGAACGAAACAGCCAGCTGTAAAAGTCCCGTTGAATTGCTTGTTATATGCCTGATAAAACTAAACTTAATTACTGAAGTTCAAAGTAAAAGACGGTAGTAATAGCCACACTATAGATTGAGCTACCCACAAATGCCAGAACGAAATAATAGCTTTGTTACATTACGCAGTAATAAAAACAACAAAGCTTATTAGTGACTATTGGAAAACTATAATAGCGAAACACGTAGCAGCACATAAAAAAGTAAAAGTTAATAACCAAAATATTAGCTAAAGCACCCTACTACATGAATTGCATATAACGCCTAAATAACAGGCTAAAAATTGTTGGCCAAAATCAGCGAGGCACGAGCAATGGCCAGCTGTTTTTAGTCCTTGTTGATTTTCTTGTTA
>NZ_MUZU01000026.1 GCF_002000085.1 Pseudocolwellia agarivorans | reverse complement strand
GTTCAGGTTTATCAGTCATATAACAAGCAATTGAACGGGACTTTTACAGCTGGCTGTGCTCGTTCCTAATTATAGCCAGCAATAAAAGCCCATTAATTGGGCGTTATATGCAATTCATGTAGTAGGGTGCTTTAACTAAGAATTCGGTTAATAATTTTAACTTTTGTAAGTGTTGCTACGGGTTTCGCTATTGTCGTTTTTCAATAGTCACTAATAAGCTTTTCCTATTTAAAAGACTTTTCTTGGCAAAGCTATTATTTCGTTCTGGCATTTGTGGATAGCTCAATTTATAGTGTGTTTATTACTACCATCTTTTACTTCTGACTTTTGTATTTATGTTCAGGTTTATCAGGCATATAACAAGTGACTATGGTGTCAAATCTTAATTATTGATTCATTTTTGGATCCCAATAAACACCATCTCTGACCATCGAATTTAAGATCACAATCATCTTTCTAACACAGGCAATAATCGCAATTTTCTTTGGTTTTCCGGCGGCAACAAGCCGCTGGTATGTTGCTTTAAAAACGGGATTACATTGCATCGCTGACATCATGGACATAAACATCGCAGTCCGTATTTGATGACGTCCGCCACGTATCATTCGTTTACCTTTATATATGCCACTTTCTCGGTTAATTGGCGCTACTCCAACGAGGGCTGCGGCTTCTTTATTGGTGATGTAGCCAAGCTCAGGCATATTACTTAGCAGGCTAAATGCAACGACATTTCCTACGCCAGGAACACTCTGAATAATGTCATTTTTTATTTGATATTCCTCACATTGCTCAATGAGTTTAACCATTTTATTGTCTATTTTTGTGAGTTGATTATTAATAACAGTGAGCATGGGATTTATCGTACTTTCTAGTGATTTTGGTAGTATTTGAAGACGATTTTTCTCCATGGTACGTATTTCCATTAACTGGCAACGTCTGGATAATAAGTCACTCATCGTTCTTAACGTTTCTGGCTTAAGCGTAGATAGCTTGGGCTTTATCGCTTCGCTATAATAGGCAATCAACTTAGCATCCAGCTTGTCTGTTTTCGCTAATTGCCCTACAGAGCCTGCAAATTTTTTAATGCGGACAGGGTTGGCAACAACAAACGGTAATTTTTCGTTTGCACAAGCGATAATAAAGGCTTGTTCAAGTCGCCCCGTTGCCTCAATAACAATGCGTATTGGGTTGTGTTTTTTAATTCCTTTTATGGCTTTATTGATACCTTTTTCATCATTGGAAACGGTGAAATAAATATCTAAAGGACGTATATAAATGTCGAGTTGTGTTTTACCGGTATCGACTCCGACATTAATTTCATTTTGATTATTTTTGCAATTCATAATAAGCTGACTCCGCCTTGCTAATTCGGGCTCGAGGCCCCGTTGACTATTCGAGTTTAGTGCTTGGAGTTTTATACGATGTTCTTACTTGTTATCGGTCTCTCGACAGAGGAGCCATCATTCAATCGAACTGTCGTATAAAAAGGCTTTGGTTGCAGCCAAAGCTTGGGCCTCACTTTACCTAAACTGGTTTGGAAAAAGAACATGGATGTGGGTGTTATTATCCATACAAGACATTGCAAAGGACTAAAAACAGCTGGTTTTTGCTCGGGCCTCGCTAATTTTAACCAGCTATTTTATTGCCTCTGAATGAGGCGTTATACGTAAGGTGAAGTATGGAGAAAGGATTCTGGCTAGTGTGTACAATTGCCGTCATTTACTTTTACGTCTTAATTTCAATGACTAAAAGAACATTGAATGAAACTTCACTAAATACAGTATCAAAAATACTCATCATTACTATTTGTTGGTGTATACCGTTTTTAGGTTTACTATCTGCAAAACTTAGCTTGCCATCAAAGCCAAAATCTTTGGGGTCAAAAAGTGATTCACATGTATCACAAAATTATAGTGATGGTGGGGATTGTTAATCTTACGTATAACAAGTTGCTTAAAAGGACAAATAACAGTTGGCTTTTGCTCCTTCGTCGCTTATTTTAGCCAACAATTATTTGCCTCTTAGCAAGGCGTTAGAGTTTGGAGCTTTCATTGGCGAATAAATATCGTTATAAATTAAACTTTGTAGATCCTGACTCTGGAATTAATAAGTGTTCTACCATAATTGGTGGGGTTGGTATTTTATTAGGACTTTGGTCGCTAGCATTTTTTGGTCATGCTGAAGTTCACGGTTTAACTCTAATTTATGTGTTTTTTCTAGTAGCTCTTAATTTCTTAAGTTATCACTTTGGCTTTCTGAGAAAAGTTATAGCTGTATTTTCTGGGTGTATCGGTATTTTCTTTTTCATATTTTCATTTCCCGATTTTATATCTAATGATATGTTACGTTCTCAATCTGGTTTATATTTTATGTTTGTAGGTTTGTATTCAGCTGCCGTGTGCTTTTGTCAATATAAGGCGCTGTCAAAAAAACTCTAACAAGGCGTTCAAACGGACAAATAAAAGCTGGCTGTTGTTCGTGCCTCACACATTTTAGCCAACTATTTTATTGCCTCTTAACGAGGCGTTATATGCAATTCGCTGAATTCACGCTGCAAGTGCACCACTTAACCGGCTTGATATACCTCACTTGCCGACCGATATCCGAGTATCTTTCGTGGTCTGTTATTGATTATATCGACAGTTTTTCGTACTTGTCTATTGGTAATGTTTTCAAAGCTAGTCCCTTTTTTATAATAGCGTCTTAACATGCCATTAGAATGCTCGTTAGTTCCTCGTTGCCAGGAGCTGTATGGGTCAGCAAAATAGATATCAGCGTCTAGCGCTTTTTTAACTTTTTCAAAGGCATAGAACTCTCTACCATTATCAAAGGTGATGCTTTTCACCTTATCCTTTATTGTTTTTAATAATTTAATGAGGGCTTTAGCAACAATAGGAGCTTCTTTCTTCTCGACCCTTGAAGCTAGCATGAGTCGTGACTTTCTTTCAGTTAAGGTGACAAAGTAGCCAGTACCACGTTTTCCCTCTACTAAGTCGCCTTCCCAATGGGTTATATCTTGTCTAAGGTCAATAGATTCAGGACGGTCTTTAATGCCGACTCTACCTTTGAGCGTGTCACCTCTACGACCTCGTCCATGCTTTTTCCTCCACGTATGGCGACGAAGAAGGGTCTTATACAAATTTTTACCATCAAACCTATCCGCTTGTATCCAACGATATATCGTTTCATGACTGATACGCATCAGGAGGTCATCGGGGTGTGATATTTTTAAACGACCGGCAATAATATCAGGAGAGAGTCCTTGATGAAGTTTCTCAATCACATGATTATATAAAGGTTTATGGTCTTTCCTTTTAGCATGACGTGGAGTGAGTCGCTTATAGTCAGCCATATTCTGTGCTCTTTTGGCGGAGTAAGGGCTGGTGTAAATTTTCCGATGCCGGCTCACCTCACGACTAATGGTTGAATGAGGTCGATTAAGTAAAGAGCCGATAGCACGATAGCTTTTCCCTTTATTTATTTGGTCCGCAATGATATCTCTTTCTGTTGTGTTAAGATGACGATAGGCCATTCTGATTTATCCTTGTATTGAGTTTTTTGGTCGAAACTAAGATACTAAGGTTAGGTCAGATTGGCTTATCAATCTATATGGAGCCAAGTGGTGCACTTGGATGTGAATTTAGGTACGAAAGTTTGTAGTTCAATTAACATTTACAAGGAGTTCAAAATGATAAAGTTCAAGGATTTATGGGAAGCGCATGCAACAATAAGTGATATAGATAATCCATGTATGGTTGATGGAAAACCTGCATTTTCAAATCAATGCGCTATTCGTGTCGGGAATGCTTTGACCATATGCGGGTTTGATACATCAACTCTTCCAGGAGCTGAGCATTGCTGGCACCACCCAAAATCGGAAGGCCATATATTAAGAGCTGAACAATTTGCTAAAGCTCTTACAAAGGTAAGGCCTCAATCTTTTGAAAAAGGGGTGAGTATCCCAGTTAAAGACTTTAAAAAATCTATTTCCGGTAAGAAAGGAATAATTTACTTTAAAGATTATTGGTTAAGAAACTCAGACCCTATAAACAATCCAACAGGTGATCATATTGATTTATGGAATGGTTCAAGGCTGACTGATTGGACGTCTTGGATAAGAATTTCTACGGGGTTATCTATAGACGGTGTTTGGTCTGACTTTGAAAAATCCAAAGAAATTATTTTTTGGAGAGCTATCGCGTGAAGTTTTTCCTTGTAGCTTTGTTAGGTGGTATCGTTGGAGTTGGAGTAAGTATTGCTTCCTTTTATGCTATTGGACATTTCTTCGGTCCTTTATCTCAAGGTGAAGATGATGCCACAAAATATTTTAAAGTGTTTTTAGCTGTTTCATTTGCTTTGTGCATACTTGGCTCTTTAATATCTATTAAATACTATAAAAATTCAAAGCAAAAAAAATTATAACAAGCAATTCAAACGGACACATACAGTTGGCTACGTTTCGCTCCGCTACACAATTTTAGCCAACCATTACTTAGCCTCTGAATGAGGCGTTATATTTTTCTAGAGTGCGGAGTTAACATCCATACTTTTATGCAGTATTCGCACGATAAATATTTGACTGTTTTTATACTCTTTGTAATAGATCACATGACTAGCTTGTGGGTACTTACTGTAACCTTCTCTAATATAATCACAGTTAATCCCTAGCTCGTGATCACCAGCTAATAAATTGAACGTATTATCTAATACTTTTAGGTAATCATTCCGTTGAGTGAGCCCCCAAGTTATTTGGGTATATTTAGCTATTTTAATTAAGTCTGTTTTGGCTTTCGAAGATAATACAAACTTATTCATTAATGGTTATCTTTATCTAATTCTGTCAATAAGCTTTCATAGCTGTAATCTGCAACACCGCTTTGTTCGCCTTGGATTAACATATTACGTAAATTTAAAAGTTTAGCTTCTTGATCTTCCAAAGCTCTTAACCCAGCTCTAACAATTTCACTTGCTGAGCCATATCGTCCAGTGTTAAGTTGTTGGTTTATAAACTGATCAAAATGATCGCCTAGTGTAACGCTTGTATTTTTAGCCATAATTTAAAACCTCGTTAGTACCTATATGTAATACATTATGGTATAAAAAATATAACAAGTCACTTAAAAGGACAAAAAACAGTTGGCTGTTTTTTGTCCTTTTAACATTTTAGCCAACTAATTTTTGCCTCTTTACGAGGCCTAAGTATAATAACAGGAGTGCCTATTATATTGGTAATATTGCTATAACACGGAGTTTCCAATAAATTCCTGAAATTTTTCTGGATTACCATTTTTATCATTGACTAATAAGTAATATAGCATTCCACAATCAGAAATATCTGCCAAACCTGAAGCTACAATACGGCTATACATCCAACGTACAGACTCATCAGGATGCTTTTTCATCCATGCGTATGGTGAATAATCTTGTTTTGAACACCAAAGATTGTTTTTATTGTTACAATCATTCTGATCATGAATTTTAATGTACTTCATTCTATTTTCGCTTAATGCAAGAGTTTCATTCCATGTTCTATGATTTTTTCTGCGTAAATGATTTTCATTAAAACCACTATGAGAAATAACATGTACGTATGAGAGGGCGTCTATATTTCCATTTTTAACGACTTCTTCTACGGTTAAGTATAGAAATTCAGCAAGGCCGCCCAATATAATATAAAGGGGATCGTTAGCCGTTGATTTATTGATTTCTTCAGCTAGCTGTTTTTTTGCTTTAATTAATGCTGTTGTTACATCAAAAAAACGAGTGCTATCAAAATTCCATCTTTTTATTGAACCTTCTGCACTTATTTTCATTTGATTATCTTTTGCCGGTCCCGCTGGTGCATCAATAAAATTATTATAGGAATAATGGACTAGCTTATTTTGTAGTTTGAGTTTGGCCATAATAGCTAATGTAGCAGGAGTCGCTCCAATATCATCAGGGTCTCCAGTTGGCCATTTATGTGCAAAATCTGGCGCACTATTTCCATCAACCGTTATGGCTATACGGTTATTATTGTTATTATTGTTATTATTGGCTACTGTTTCAAAACTAATAAGTGCAATGAATAAATAAAGAAGGTGATTAAATAAAGATTTTGTTATTAGCTGTTTAGTCATTTTATTTCCTGTTTATATTTTCTGTTCACATTAAAAAAGTAAAAGGGTTGTTGAGAATTATTATAGTTCTTAGACTATTATTGGTTACTATCATCCTAAACACACAGTTATTCATAATGACTATAACAAAGGCTAACATTTAATGTTTGAATTACTTTATACAAGTATTGCTCCTACTGGATTATCTGAAGCTGAACTTAATGATATATTGGAAAAGGCTAGAATAAAAAATAATAATATAAGTATTACAGGAATGATGCTTTATCACGACAGAGAAATAATGCAAATTCTAGAGGGGGAGAAGAATATAGTGCTTGATTTATTTCAAACTATTTTTGAAGATAGCCGGCATACTAGTGTTGATGTATTTTATAAGGGCGAAATTAAAGAAAGATCTTTTTCACATTGGTCTATGGCTTTTAAATCGTTAGACGAACATGCTATTCAATTAATTACTGATAATTACGAAGGAACAGACGTATTAACATCTCCTATTAACAAGCTCAAAGCGAGTAATAATAGAGGTATTAAAACGTTTTTATCTTTACGAGATAATTTTTTCAGTTAATTTACATTAAATAAAAAGAGGGTGGAGTGAAGTTTTTTGTTCTATTAAATGTAGCGCTTTTATATATAAGTACTTTTACTGTGTTAGCTACAGATATTAAAATTAGCGATGTAATTTCAAAAGAAGAATTTGCTTTGTATAAAGATGTAGGTGAGTTTATTGATCGTTCACCTAAAGTTACCATCATTGTTCAACCTGAATTAAGTGATATTAACGAGTATGGGAAAGGCGTAGTTAAATCTCTAACGGGAACAGATTGTGATCGAGACGGTAAAATGGATGATAATGCAACCTGTAATGCTGTTTATGTAAAACTTTGGTTGAAGTATAAACGTTAGAAATAATGTAAATTATAAACGCTTTATTTTAATTGATATCGAATACTATCGACTTAAGGTAAAATATAATTTAACCCTATTCATAACGTGTCTATATGACGATTAAGATAAAAAATATAACAGAAACAAAACCTGTTGAAGTTACTTGTTCAAGTTGTGAGGCTTGTTGTTGTCATTTAGAAGTTATGATTATCACTGATACTGGAGTTCCTGATAAGCATATTGCATTTGACCAGTGGGGGGGCGAAACCATGCTACGTTTAGATGATGGTTGGTGTTCTGCTTTAGACCGCGAAACGCTTATGTGTACCATTTATGAAAACCGTCCTTTAATTTGTCGAGAATTTGAAATGGGCTCATACGAATGTATTAATGAAAGAAAAGCACAGGGATTAACGAGTAATTTAAATGGATAGTGCGTCAATTATGGTATGGAGTGTACTATTTGGTGGCATAGGTCTTGGTTGGTAGTGTTCAAAAATCTGTGTCATTTCAGTAAACTAGTAAAAACAGGAATGACACATGACAAATCAATTCAATTTCGAAGATGCAGTTAAAGCACTTCAAGCAGG
>NZ_MUZU01000025.1 GCF_002000085.1 Pseudocolwellia agarivorans | reverse complement strand
TGCGTTTATTACTACCGTCTTTTACTTTGAACTTTTGTATTTAAGTTTAGATTTATCAGGCATATAACAAGCAATTCAACGGGACTTTTACAGCTGGCTGTGCTCGTCCCTCGCAAATTTTAGCCAGCAATAAAAGCCCATTAATTGGGCGTTATATGCAATTAATGTAGTAGGGTGCTTTAGCTAAAAATACGGTTATTAACTTTTACTTTTTTATGTGCTGCTACGTGTTTCGCTATTATAGTTTTCCAATAGTCACTAATAAGCTTTGCCTTTTTAAAGAGACTTTTGTGGCAAAGCTATTATTTCGTTCTGGCATTTGTGGGTAGCTCAATTTATAGTGTGGCTATTACTACCGTCTTTTACTTCTAACTTATGTATTTAAGTTCAGGTTTATCAGGCATATAACAAGCAATTTAACGGGACTTTTACAGCTGGCTGTGCTCGTTCCTCGCAAATTTTAGCCAGCAGTAAAAGCCCATTAATTGGGCGTTATATGCAATTCATGAAGTAGGGTGGTTTAGCTAAAAATGTTTTTATCAAAGGTGCTTTTGTAAACGCTGCTACGAGTTTCGCTATTATAGTTTTTCAATGACCACTAATAAGCTTTGTTGTTTTTATTACTACGTAATGTAACAAACCTATTATTTCGTTCTGGCATTTGTGGGTAGCTCAATTTATAGTGTGTTTATTACTACCGTCTTTTACTTCTGGCTTTTGTATTTTAGTTCAGGTTTATCAGGCATATAACAAGCAATTCAACGGGACTTTTACAGCTGGCTGTGCTCGTCCCTCGCAATTTTAGCCAGCAATAAAAGCCCATTAATTGGGCGTTATGTGTCTGCTAATAGTTGTTTATTATTTTTAGCTAAAAGGGAACTTTACAATGCTAACTTCTGTATTCGTTACTTTCCGTTTTCGCTATTCTAACTTGATCAATAGTCACTAATAGGCTTTGCCTTGCTAAAGAACTTTTGTGGCAAAGCCATTATTTTTTACTTAGCTTGGTGGGTAGCTCAAATTAAGGTTTAGCTAAAAATACGGGTGTTTACTTTGAACTTTACTACTTGTAGTCTA
Source organism: Pseudocolwellia agarivorans (assembly GCF_002000085.1). Taxonomy (GTDB): domain Bacteria; phylum Pseudomonadota; class Gammaproteobacteria; order Enterobacterales; family Alteromonadaceae; genus Pseudocolwellia; species Pseudocolwellia agarivorans. Next base: position 10,918 of record NZ_MUZU01000025.1, on the reverse strand, counting down.
AGTTTATCAAGCACATAACAAGGCATTGCAAAGGACTAAAAACAGCTGGCCGTTGCTCGTGCCTCGCTATTTTGGCCATCAATTTTTAGCCTCTGAATGAGGCGTTATATGCACTCAAATAGTATGGCTGGTTTAGCTAAAAATGTTGTGATCAATCTTACTTTTGTAAACGCTGCTACGAGTTTCGCTATTATAGTTGTTCACTAGTCACTAATAAGCTTTGTTGTTTTTATTACTTCGTAATGTAACAAAGCTATTATTTCGTACTGGCATTTGTAGGTAGCTCAATTTATAGTGCGGTTATTACTACCACCTTTTACTTTGGACTTGTGTATTTAAGTTTATGTTTATCAGGCATATAACAAGCAATTCAACGGGACTTTTACAGCTGGCTGTGCTCGTCCCTCGCAAATTATAGCCAGCAATAAAAGCCCATTAATTGGGCGTTATATTTCATGGATGATCAATGCGTATATTTCTATTCTTACTTCTAATTACTATTTCTTTTTATTCTAATGCCAATGCTATTTGGCCGTTTGTGATAATGAATGCCACTTCTTTTGCTTGGTGGGCAATTTTAATTGGTTTAATGATTGAGTTTTTGTTTGTGCAAAGACTTTTTAAAATTCCTCCCAAAAAGGCAATCAAAGCTACTATCTTCGCTAATTTGGCTTCTGCAGTACTCGGAATAGTTTTTGTTGGATTGTTTAAAGTAGTTCCTGGTTTGTATTTTTTTCTTATATTTGGTTTAGGACGATTAGGAATAATTGCTTGGATTTTAGTTTTTATTTTCACATGCTTATTTAATGTTCTTATTGAAGGCATGGTTTATAAACGGGGCTTTAAATTATATACAAAGCTCAGTAAAAAACTGTTTTGGAGTTTCCTTTTAGCAAATGCAATCACAATCAGTGTCGCGATATTTAGTTTAGTAATACAAGCTATGGCAAAATGAAATATAACAAGCTAATTAATAAGGACAAAAAACAGTTTGCTGTTTTCGTCCCTCAACATTTTAGCAAACAATTTTTTGCCCATTATTAGGGCGTTAGATTACCAAGGATGTATAAGTGTCCCCCGAAGAAATTGAGTTATATAAAGATATCATTAAAATTGGAATCCCTGCCGTAGTAGGTCTTTCCGCAGGACTTATTCCATATATGATCGAGCGTCGTAAAATATCAGCGCAACGATATATGGAAAATGAAAAAGGAAGACGTGAATTAATTTTAAGTTTTTCTGAAGCCTTATCAAAAAATATAGGCAGTTCTACTTCTTATATAGCTTATTTATTATCTTCAGATTTTAACTGCAGCAAAGATATGGCAGAAAAAATTTCAGAGTCATCTGTAAAAATGCAAGAGAGTGAAATTGATCGTACAAGAGCTAAAGCATTATCAGGTATTATCGGAAATAATTTGGTGACTGATGCCTTGTTAGAATATGACAAATGCATTAGTAAGGTAATTTCATTTATTATTGACCCCAAATGCAGTGATAAAAATGAAAGGAACAGCCTTATTGAAAAAATGAAGCTAAGTGAAAAAGAATTTTTACATGCATTAGGTAAGCTTTTATAAATGGTAATCTAACAAGCTGTTAAACAAGGACAAAATACAGTTGGCTTTTTGTTCACTCCGTTCACCTATTTTAGCCAACTTTATTTTGCCTGTTAACAGGGCGTTAGGGATATATGAATAATCGGCTCAGCACTTCGGAAAAAGGATTATATCGTCGAGTTGATGAAATCCTATTTTATCTTTGGGATCCAATTGGTGTTTGCGACATACCGATGGCTCGTGATGAATATCAATCCTATTTACCTCAAGTTTTTAAATTGCTAATCAACGATTCAAAAGATCATGAGGTTTCAGCATATTTAATTAAAGTAGAATCAGGCTCAATGGGAATGTCAGCAAATAGTAAAAAAGCACTTGAAGTTGCTCGCTTACTCATTGAAACTAAAGAAGCTTTGTTGGGGTAATATCCCTAACAAGTCGTTAAAGCAGGACAAAAAACAGTTGGCTTTTGCTCCTTCGTCGCTTATTTTAGCCAACAATTTTTTGCCTCTTAACGAGGCGTTAGGTACCAAGGAGAGTCTGGTGAAGTGGTTTGAACCAAAGGGATATTCTAGTTGGAGATATCAAAATTCCAAATTCGGTATAAGGAAAAAAACAACTGCTTTAGTGCTAAGTGTGATTATTACTTTTTTGTATGTTATTAATGTTATTGAGTTTTTCGATAAAGACGAAATGGAAGCCATATATTACTTATTATTTATATTTTCCTCTTTTTTATATAAGCCAGTATATTACTGGATTAATGAGTATATTTATTTCCATAAAGGCTCGATAGAAATAGGTGAAACAAGCCTTTATCAACGGTCTTTTAAAGATAGTAGAAGACATGCTGATATTTATTTAACTGATATAAAGTCTTTTAAATTTAACTTGGTAGAGTATGGTAAATATTCTTTTTATGATTGTCATGTTGTTTTACAGCCAATGAGATCTACATTATTGAGTGAGTTTCATTTTGGTGTTGATATTATTTACTTTAATGAACATAAAGCCAATATTACTTCTAAATTAACCTATAGACCAACAGCCAAAGAATCTTTGTCAGCATCTATTAGTGATTAGTACCTAACAAGAACTTCAAACGGAAAAAATACAGTTGGCTGTTTTCACTCCGTTCAACATTTTAGCCAACTATATTTTTCCGCTTAAGTAGGCGTTATATGCAATTCATGTAGTAGGGTGCTTTAGCTAATATTTTGGTTATTAACTTTTACTTTTGTAAACGCTGCTACGAGTTTCGCTATTTTAGTTCTTCAATAGTCACTAATAAGCTTTGCCTATTTAAAAGACTTTGTTGGCAAAGCTATTATTTCGTTCTGGCATTTGTAGGTAGCTCAATTTATAGTGCGTTTATTACTACCGTCTTTTACTTTGAATTTTTGTATTTAAGTTCTGATTTATCAGGCATATAACAAGTAATTCAACGGGACTTTTACAGCTGGCTGTGCTCGTTCCTCGCAAATTTTAGCCAGCAGTAAAAGCCCATTAATTGGGCGTTAGGTTTTAGTTAATTAAATCACTTAAGGAGTATATTTATGAAGTTTACACAAGAGCATGGAAACGAGATTGTTGATATTTTAAAAGATTTATCAATAATGCCTAAAAAAGCTAAAAGCGAACCAATGAATGATGTTTATGATGCTATTTATTTACTTAAAGAGCATCTCGCTGAGGATTTAGTTGCTGAAATGTGGCCTGAAGATATCGGCACCGATAATGATGCAGACGAAGATTATGTCAATTACATGAATGCCTTTAGTAATTTCACGAAGGGTAAAATGGCTTTTGATGATATTTCTTCAAAATTAAATGGTAATAATGTTGAAATAACTTTTAAATCTAATTCTAAAGAGTACAAGTGGACTTTCGAACAACATTCAGACAGCTTCAGTACCGAGTTTGTTGATTTGTTATTTGAACACTCTAAAATTTCAGGTGATAGCCAATTCATTGACCTTAAAAGTGAAGACATGTTTGAGTTTGCATATGTACCAAAACAAGTAGCGGAGTTTATATCAAAATTTCAGTAATCCATGTCAGTTTTAAATAAGTTTCAAACCTAACAAGTTGCTCAATCGGACACGTACAGTTTGCCCGCGCTTCGCGCAGTCTAGCAAACGTGTCCTTAGCCGCTTAGCAAAGCGTTATATGCACTCAAATAGTATTGTTTGTTTAGCTAAAAATGTTTTTACCAAAAGTACTTTTGTAAACGCTGCTACTAGTTTCGCTATTATCGTTTTCCAATAGTCACTAATAAGCTTTGCCTTGTTAAAGAGCCTTTTGTGGCAAAGCTATTATTTCGTTCTGGCATTTGTGGGTAGCTCAATTTATAGTGCGTTTATTACTACCGTCTTTTACTTTGAACTTCAGTAGTTAAGTTAAAGTTTATCAGGCATATAACAAGCAATTCAACGGGACTTTTACAGCTGGCTGTGCTCGTCCCTCGCAAATTATAGCCAGCAATAAAAGCCCATTAATTGGGCGTTAGCTATCTGTCGTAATCTGAGAGTGTGATGAATAACGAATATTATTGGTGGGATTTAGAAGAATCAACATTCAAAGGTGTTCTATATGACTCCATAAATATGTATTTCCTGCATGATCACCCCTATAAGAATTGGGAAGAGTTCTCAAAAGCAGATCCTCATATGGCATATGCACATTTAACCTATGTTAGGTTTGATGCACTAGAGCAACAATTCGTTGATCTAAGGGTTATCCCTCAAATGCTTGGAGCTAAAGAGGTGCCTTTAAAATCGTCAGTTCAAGATATAAATAGATATGATTGGCTAAAATCGATTGTAGATTTATCTCTATTTAGGTTTTCAAGTTTAAGAGATATTGCTTTTCATTTTGTAAATGAAGTTTTAGAGCTTAATCTTCCAGATTATAAACTGAACATAAAACAGTTAAAAAAAGTGCTCAAAGACAATTATCCAGAAATTCTAGATCACTTAAGAACATTAGATCAAACTGGGGTGCCACTGCGGCTGGATCGAAATGAAAGAGCGCATAAAGGTTTCTGTAATTTATACACAGAAGATGATCAAATGTTTAAAAATATGGCGTGGTCGGAATCTCACAATTCAGAAATACAAGGGTATGATTTAGTGGCTACTTATGAAAACTCTAGAGATAAAATTTATAGTATTGTGGTAAAAGAGGTGCAAGACGCTCTTCGTGCTTGTATTGAATTAGTAGACGAACTTTATTTATATTACCGAGATAAACATGATGAGCTATCTAAAAATTCTAGAAGTGGTGTTTCGGGACATTTTCATAGCTATCATAGAAAAGATAGCTAACAAGTCATTTCAGCAGGACAAAAAACAGCTGGTTTTTGCTCGTGCCTCGCTAATTTTAACCAGCTATTTTATTGCCTCTGAATGAGGCGTTATGTGTCAGTGCTAATTCTTAAAATTATTCGTTGTTAAAGCGTGATTAAGAATTTAAAGTAGGGCGCAATTAAATGGTATTAAACTTTCAGGTTCAGGGATTGAATTAACGTTAAGTATTCTTTTCTTGGTTAATTCTTCAGGTTTAATTCTAAATGTTAACAAGTGTGTTATTTAACAGTATTGGTTATTAGCGTAACCGCGCAAGTTGGGTAACACATAACAAGAACATCAAACGGAAAAATTACAGTTGGCTTTTTCCGCTTCGCTTCAAATTTTAGCCAACTTTAATTTTCCGCTTATGTAAGCGTTATGTGTAAAGAATGCTTGGAAGTTGAGTTACTCCTTCCAACAACCCTCCGGTCGGGTTGCTACCTCCAGGATGACCGGCTTTAAACCCGAATCTGGTAGCAAAAGTCTGAATCGCCTCTCTCCCGATCCAATATGAGACTGAGGCATTGTTAAAGGAGTTGTCAATGACAAATACTAATTTAACGGGTTCAGCAAACTTGCATCTTAACTTAGGTGCTTTTGGTGTGTTATTTGGGGTTCTTGTAATCTCATTTCCACCTATTACTGCATTCGTGTTAGCAATAGGTGCATCTTGTGTCTTAGCTAAGTTGTAATGTTTAGGCGTGTATTCAGTTTGGCTGGCACGCCGCCCTTATTTTACACATAACAAGTTGCTTAAACGGACACAAACAGCTGGCTGTGTTCGCTTCGCTCTCGATTTTAGCCAGCTACAATTTGCCGCTTAAGGTGGCGTTATATGCAATTCATGTAGTAAGGTGGTTTAGCTAAGAATTTAGTTACTAACTTTTGCTTTTTTATGTGCTGCTACGAGTTTCGCTATTTTAGTTTTTCAATAGTCACTAATAAGCTTTGCCTATTTAAAAGACTTTTGTTGGCAAACCTATTATTTCGTTCTGGCATTTGTGGGTAGCTCAATTTATAGTGCGGTTATTACTACCGGCTTTTACTTCTAACTTATGTATTTAAGTTCAGGTTTATCAGGCATATAACAAGCAATTTAACGGGACTTTTACAGCTGGCTGTGCTCGTTCCTCGCAATTTTAGCCAGCAATAAAAGCCCATTAATTGGGCGTTATGTTTCAACCAATCCCTGAAGTTATGTACACCCCCTCAACGTTAGCGAAACTACAATATTGTTGTATTGTGTTTACTTAGCAACTATAATCATAAAGTACTTTAATTTTAGTACTATTTTTTGCCCCTTATCCGGGCGTTAGCTTTTAAGGATCTTGTTATGGCTAAAGTTAGACCTAACAGAATTAATAAAACGACAGAAGAAAAACAAGCATTTATTGCATCTTTTGCTGCTCTAGCTGCTATTTCACAAGGAATTAAAAAAGTACATGGCAGTAATAGTAAAACCTCACAGAGAGCTTCAAAATAAAATAGAGTCTACTGGCAGTTTAATAACGACAGCCATTGACGAATTTATAGAATATAAAAATAACTCTTGTACTTCTTCTGAAATTCCTACTCCCACTACATTTGAACAAAAAGAGTACCAAGGCGTACATGATACTTTTGGTAGGGATAGGCAGTTCTCAGCCCCTGATGAATGTAAGGCTTTAGATATACACCATGTACACGTATTCCAAGGTGGTTGTGATTGGGGTAGTAATGATGTGGTAGTCGCACAGTGGGATTGTACTAGTAATAGTTACTTAGTTTACTCCTACTTCTTATCAGCAAAACAAAACCATATTTTTTGTGTATTGGACTTTATCGTAGATAACGCCCACGATATCTACGAACAGCCTCAATTAGAACAAATAAATTATTGGGTAGATAACGCAAAAGACTTCAAATCCCAGTATGAAAATATTCTCTAGAAGTAAATAGAAACATAACAAGTCAATTAAAAGGATTCATTACAGTTTGTTCCAAACTGCATTCACCTCTTATTGAGGCGTTAGGCACATAGTTAAACTCTTCAGCACTCTGATAATATTTATAAGGAAGTAAAATGGAAGTTAACATCCAAAAAATAAATGGTAATTGGGATTTAGGGTATTCACTTGATAAACATGTATTACAAAGTATTTATCTAGGTGAAAATCAATGGGGGCACGCTGAATTCGATACAACTAGAAGTGAGGTTGGAGAAGCATTGTTTTTGCTAAAATATCGCTCTGACTATACAAAAATACCAGAAATTGCCAATCAAATATCTGAATCTCTATCACAATATTTCTCAACAGCGTGTTTAGTTATCCCAATGCCAGCTTCTAAACAACGAGCAAGGCAACCAGTTAGAGAAATAGCTTTAAAAGTCGCTGAAAACATGAAAATACCATGTCTAGAGAACTTACTAATAAAGAGTGTTAATACTCCGCAAATGAAAGATATTGATTCTAGAGAAGATAAAGTAAATACATTAGTGGAAGCATTTGCTATAAACGATGTCTTAGGTGATGGAGATTACGATATATTAATCGTAGATGATCTCTATGATACTGGTTCTTCACTAGAAGCCGCGACAAAAGTATTGAGAGAATACTCTAAAATAAGAAATATATATGTGGCTACTGCAACTAGGAAACGCTAATGCATAAAGTTTTTATATCAGGATCAATGAGAATAAAAAATATCCATCAAGAAGTATTAAAGCGAATTGACAATATTATTAATTCTCAATATCAGGTTTTAGTAGGTGATGCTGATGGTGTAGATAGTTCAATTCAGAATTACTTGCTACAAAATGGGGTTACTTCTGTTTCGGTTTATTGTGCAGGGGCACAACCAAGGAATAATCTAGGTCACTGGTCAACTAATAAAATTGAAACGAACCACTCGCCAGGCACAAGAGCCTTTTTCACGGCTAAAGATTTAGTTATGGCTGAAGATTGCGATTACGGGCTAATGATTTGGGATACTAAGAGTACGGGAACATTAAGTAATACATTAGAATTATTAAAGAGAAAAAAAAGCTCTTTAGTCTTTGTAAATAAAGAAAAGCTATTTGTAAAAGTAAAAAGTGTTGAGGATTTAGAGGTACTGGTATCGTATATGAGTGAATCTGCCTTACTCAAAGCTGATAAAAAGATTAGCTTACTTTCATCAATCGAAGCATTTAAAAATGAACAAACTAGCCTGTTTTAAATGTGCCTAACAAGACCTTTAAACGGACAAAAAACAGTTTGCTGTTTTTCGTTCCTCAAACATTTTAGCAAACCATTTTTTGCCGCTTAAGGTGGCGTTATGAAGCCATATGAACCGAGCGCAAGCGTTAGAGCAAATTATAACTTTCGGAGATAAGATTGAATTAGCTTATTCGGAATTAGCCAAATTTGAGTGGGATTCAGATATTGAACATTTCACTGTATCTAAAGAAGTTCTGATTAGCATTTTATCTAAATATTTAGCTAACGAAATTAACTCCGAAGAGCTTGAAGATTGGGCGAACTTTATAGAGTGTAGAGATGACACAGATTATGAGTCAGTTGAAGATTATATATACTCTTTAGCAAACCCTGTTCTAGTCGGTAACATTACAAAACCAAAAATAGAAAAAATGGTGGAGCTTCTAAAGGCTTCATAACAAGCGCTTTAAACGGAAAAAATACAGTTGGCTGTTTTCACTCCGTTCAACATTTTAGCCAACAATATTTTTCCGCTTAAGCGGGCGTTATATGCAAAATGAATCAATCAAGCATTTATGCACAATTAGAGTATTTAAGAGATCAATTTATCAATGGTAAATTGATGGTCAAATATTTTCACAAAATGTTTGGCTAGAGCCACATGAATTAGGTAATTTGGTTGTCATTATGTTGGCAACTAAAAAGCTATTTGTTTCTAAGAAATATTGTTTAGGATTAATCCAATCAAATGATGGGACAAATGAGCTTTTAAGCAATGAACAACTTTGGGAAATTGGCATCCCGTAAATTGCATATAACAAGTCGCTTAAGAGGGAAAATTTACAGTTGGCTGTTTTCACTCCGTTCAACATTATAGCCAACTATAAATTTCCCCTTAGCGGGGCGTTATGTGTCTTTCAAATTTTATTGTTAGCGCGTGTTGAAATAGTTTTATTAAGCTCCGAAGTTTTTCGTTTGCTGCTTACGAGTTTTCGCTAGATTAGCTTTGTGATTGTCACTAATAGGCTTTGCCTTTTATACCTTTTTCAAAGGTGGCAAATCCATTAGTTTATGCTTAATTTGGTGGTGCGCTCAAATTAGCGTATTGTGCAAAGCTAACGGTGTTTACTTCTAACTTCAGTGTTTAAAGGCAGAGTTCGGTAAACACATAACAAGGGTTTTCAAGTCGGACAAATTACAGTTGGCTTTTTGTTCACTTCGTTCACTATTTTAGCCAACTACAATTTGCCGCTTAAAACGGCGTTATGTGTCTTTCAGATTTTATTGTTAGCGCGAGCTAATAAAGTTTTATTAAGCCTCAAAGTTTTACGTGTGCTGCTTACTAGTTTTCGCTAGTTTAGCTTTGTGATAGTCACTAATAGGCTTTGCCTTTTATACCTTTTTCAAAGGTGGCAAATCCATTAGTTCGTACTTAATTTAGTGGTGCGCTCAAATTAGCGTATTGTGCAAAGCTAACGGTGTTTACTTGTACCTTTAGCGTTTAAAGGCAGAGTTTGGTAAACACATAACAAGGGTTTTCAAGTCGGACAAAAAACAGTTGGCTTTTGTTCACTTCGTTCACTATTTTAGCCAACAATTTTTTGCCGCTTAAAACGGCGTTATATTTTCATCAAATTATGGAGTTTAAATTATGGATGATTCAAAAACTGAAAATGTGTACTGGAGATTCTTAAAGTATTTAATTTCAATTTCTTTATCAATAGCATTGCTTGAACTGTCAGGTGTCGATGCAACAAAAGCAAATGTTTTTTCGTTCGATAAGTTTTCATTTGCAGTATTGATCTTACTTTCTATTTGTTTGTATTCATTTGATAACATGCTTAAAAGTATCGTAATTTGGTTTAACAAAAAACGGAAAATGAGCTTGAGTAATTAAAAATATAACAAGCAATTCAACGGGACTTTTACAGCTGGCTGTGCTCGTCCCTCGCTATTTTAGCCAGCAATAAAAGCCCATTAATTGGGCGTTATATGCAATTCATTTAGTAGGGTGGTTTAGCTAATAATTTAGTTGCTAACTTTTACTTTTTTATGTGCTGCCGCGAGTTTCGCTATTATAGTTTTCCAATAGTCACTAATAAGCTTTACCTTGTTAAAGACACTTTTGTGGTAAAGCTATTATTTCGTTCTGGCTTTTGTGGGTAGCTCAATTTATAGTGTGTTTATTGCTAACGCCTTTTACTTCTAACTTTTGTATTTTAGTTCAGGTTTATCAGGCATATAACAAGGCATTGCAAAGGACTAAAAACAGCTGGCCGTTGCTCGTGCCTCGCTATTTTGGCCAACATTTTTTAGCCTCTGAATGAGGCGTTAGAGGTAATCAAAGGTTATGCGTATATTTCAACTTTATTTAGTCATTTCGTCTTTGTTAATTTCGTTTATTGCAAATGGAAGCGAATCAGACAGTGAACTTGTTAAGCTTGAAACTAAAAGTCTTTGTACAGCTCTTGCCATGTTTAAAATGGATCAACGTCGTTGGCCAACTAATGAAGAAGGTCTAAATGTACTTACTTTTCCCTCATTAAATGACTACGGTGAATCAGGTAAGCCTTATCTCAACATTATTAAAAAAGATCCTTGGGGTAATGATTATATTTATACCCAAAGTAAAAAGCGTTTTACACTTGTCTCAATGGGTAAAGATGGTGTTTTAAACAGTCCAGATGATATTGCTCCAAACATTTGTTACCCTGATTGGGTTGAGTAAATTACCTCTAACAAGTCATTGCAGCAGGACAAATAACAGTTGGCTTTTGCTCCTTCGTCGCTATTTTAGCCAACAATTATTTGCCTCTGAATGAGGCGTTAT
>NZ_MUZU01000024.1 GCF_002000085.1 Pseudocolwellia agarivorans | reverse complement strand
GGCGACAACTTAAAGTTTGTTGTAGAGCTGATCAACCCAGTAGCGATGGACGAAGGTTTACGCTTCGCGATCCGTGAAGGTGGTCGTACAGTTGGTGCTGGTGTAGTATCTAAAATCATTGACTAATATCGTTTAATCGATAGTGAATGTAGAAAGGTCGCGTAAGCGGCCTTTTTTTTGTGAAAAAAAAGATTTATCATTCACACAAAAGCAAACTTCACTCTAAGTATATTTAAAACCCAAAAATAGTCCTTGAGTAAAATACATGTCTGAGTATAATAGCGCCTCACTTCTAGAGTCTCTCTTAATTCCAAACAAACTAAGAATCACTCAATAAGTGTAGCTATTTAACAGTAAATGGTTAAATACAATAGGGGTATAGTTCCAATTGGTAGAACAGCGGTCTCCAAAACCGATGGTTGGGAGTTCGAATCTCTCTACCCCTGCCAAATTTGATAAACATGTGAATGTTTGAAGTAAAATCTCTTTTGAGATTATTTCGTCTTAGTTTAGACGCGTAATTACAGGTTAAGAATATGAACGTAAGTACTGAAAGCCAACCTAGTGGGTCTTTTGATTTTTTGAAATGGGGCTTAGTTCTCATTATATTAGCAGGTGCTGTTGCAGGAAATTATATCTTTGGTGAAGAATCTGTTCTTTATCGTGCAATTGGCGTTGTTGCTGCTATAGCAGTTGCAGGTTTAATTGCTATGCAAACTGAAAAAGGACGCTCTGCCGTTATTTTTGCTAAAGAGTCAAAAACAGAGATACGTAAAGTTGTATGGCCAACTCGTCAAGAAGCTATTCAAACAACGGCTATCGTATTAGTGGCAACACTTATTATGTCTATTATTATGTGGGGTCTAGACTCAGTTTTATTCTGGGTAGTTGGCTTTATTACTGGCTTACAGGTTTAAATTATGACAGAAGAAATTATTAACGACGACAACCTAAATGAAAACTCTGCAGAGACATCAGCAGAAACCCCAGCTGTTGATCCAAAACATCATTTAAGATGGTATGTGGTTCAAGCTTTTTCTGGTTATGAAGCGCGCGTACAAAAAACATTAATAGAACATATTGAAATTAATGAATTACAAGACAAGTTTGGTCAAATACTAGTACCAACTGAAGAAATTGTTGAGATGCGTGCAGGGCAAAAACGTAAAAGCTCACGTAAGTTCTTCCCTGGCTATGTTTTAGTACAAATGGCTATGGATGAAGAAGCATGGCACTTAGTTAAAAGTGTGCCTCGTGTACTTGGTTTTATTGGCGGCACAAGTGACCGTCCAGCTCCTATCACTCAAAAAGAAGCTGATCGTATACTACAGCGTTTAGAAGATACTGATAAACCTAAACCTAAAACCTTATTTGAACCAGGTGAAGTCATTCGAGTTATTGACGGTCCATTTGCTGACTTTAATGGCGTTGTTGAAGAGCTTGATTACGAGAAAAACCGTATTAAAGTTTCAGTGCTTATTTTTGGTCGCTCTACTCCGGTAGATTTAGAGTTTGGTCAAGTTGAAAAAGGCTAAGACTAGACTCAAATGATTTTATAAAAAACCAAAGCCTAGCTTTGGTTTTTTTGTTTTTACGGCAAAGATAACTTCACCTTCTCTTCTTCTAGCCCTCTAACCTACAACTAAGTCATAAAGGGCTTGAATTAACCGCATTGATTAATATATAATCCGCTGCCGATTTTTTTTAACTCGAGTAGTTAAATATTAAATCTCGGTATTTTTATAACGGGGAGCTAGTTCAATTATAGTAATTAGCGTTAGAACCCAAACTATAGGTATTGAAAAATGGCTAAAAAAGTCCAAGCTCTAATCAAGCTACAAGTTGCTGCTGGTGCAGCAAACCCGTCACCGCCAGTTGGTCCTGCATTAGGTCAACATGGTGTAAACATAATGGAATTCTGTAAAGCATTTAATGCAAAAACAGATTCATTAGAAAAAGGCGCTCCAGTTCCAGTAGTTATTACTGTATACAGTGACCGTTCTTTTACATTTGAAACAAAAACTCCACCTGCTGCATATTTACTTCTTAAAGCAGCTGGTATTAAAAGCGGTTCAGGCCGTCCTAACACTGAAAAAGTTGGTACTGTTACAACAGCACAACTTGAAGAAATCGTTAAGACTAAAGAACCTGATTTAACTGCTGGTTCACTTGAAGCTGCAGTGCGTACCATTGCGGGTTCTGCTCGTTCAATGGGTTTAGTGGTAGAGGACTAATCAATGGCTAAATTATCAAAACGCGCTCGTCTTATCCGTGAAAAAGTAGACGTATTAAAAGAATATGAAATCAGCGAAGCAATCGCTTTATTAAAAGAATTTGCTACTGCTAACTTCCGTGAAAGTGTTGATGTTGCTGTAAACTTAGGCATTGATGCACGTAAATCTGACCAAAACGTACGTGGCGCAACTGTGTTACCAAACGGTACTGGTCGTGATGTTCGTGTTGCTGTATTTACACAAGGCGCTAACGCTGAGAAAGCTAAAGAAGCCGGTGCTGACATTGTTGGTATGGAAGATCTAGCTGAGTTAGTTAAAAAAGGCGAAATGAACTTTGACGTTGTAATCGCTACTCCTGACGCAATGCGCGTTGTTGGCCAATTAGGTCAAATTTTAGGGCCACGTGGTTTAATGCCTAACCCTAAAGTAGGAACTGTAACTCCTGACGTAGTAACTGCTGTAAACAATGCAAAAGCTGGTCAAATTCGTTACCGTAACGACAAAAACGGCATTATCCATACTACTATTGGTAAAGCTGATTTTGAAGAAGCACAATTACAACAAAACCTTGAAGCATTATTGGAAGCATTGAAAAAAGCTAAACCAGCAAATGCTAAAGGTCAGTACATTAAGAAAATTTCTGTATCAACTACTATGGGTGCCGGTGTTTCCGTTAGCCAAGCAAGTTTAACAGTATAATTTTCAAAGCGCCTATTTTTAGGTGCTTTACAAGGGCGGGATTATAAACTATAATCTCGCCCCTTAAATTTTGGTAGATGTTGTTGATTTTAGTTATGCAAAAAATCAATGACCTCGTCAAAGACCGTAGGTGCTTTGTTGATACTTAGCTTAATTAAATGCCTACGTAGATGGTGATTACCCAGTATTTCCTAATTCTGGTCCTCGCCGTAATGGCCTATAATTTATTGATACTAAATGAATTATAGGGATAGTAAATACCGGCTTAGCCGGTGAACCAGGAGTTAAAGCCAATGGCTATCAATCTTGATGACAAAAAAGCAATTGTTGCTGAAGTTCAAGAAGCTGCTAGTGGCGCTCAATCAGCTGTAATCGCGGATTCTCGCGGTGTTTCAGTTGAAGCAATAACGACTTTACGTAAAGAAGCTCGTGAAAACGGTGTATGGATGAAAGTTATTCGTAACACGTTAGCACGTCGTGCTTTACAAGGTACTGATTACGAATGTGTTTCTGACACACTAGTTGGTCCATCGTTAATTGCATTCTCAAACGAGCATCCAGGTGCTGCAGCGCGTTTATTTACAGACTTTGCGAAAAAAAATCCAGAGTTTGAATTAAAAGCAGCGGCATTTGAAGGTAATGTTGTTGATGTACAGGTACTTGCAAAACTACCTACATACGACGAAGCTATTGCACGTTTAATGAGCGTTATGAAAGAAGCATCTGCTGGCAAATTATGCCGCACGATTGCTGCAGTACGCGATCAGAAAGAGCAAGAAGCTGCCTAATTATTGTTTGTCTTTTATATATAAGAAAACAATGTGCACTTTTTGTATTTATAGTTATTTATAACAATCATAAGATTGTTACTTAAACAGGAAATTTATAATGTCTATTTCTAAAGACGATATCCTAAATGCTATTGCTGAAATGTCAGTAATGGATGTAGTTGCTTTAGTTGAAGCAATGGAAGAAAAATTCGGCGTATCTGCTGCTGCTGCTGTTGCAGTTGCTGGTGGTGATGCTGGTGGTTCTGCTGAAGAGCAAACTGAATTCGACGTAATCTTAACAGGTTTCGGTGAGAAGAAAGTTGCAGTAATCAAAGCGGTACGTGGCGCAACTGGTCTTGGCTTAAAAGAAGCTAAAGACTTAGTAGAGTCTGCACCTAAAGCACTTAAAGAAGGTGTTGAAAAAGCTGAAGCTGAAGAACTTAAGAAAGCTCTTGAAGAAGCTGGTGCTTCTGTTGAGATCAAATAATCTGTTTTTAAATAGATTATTTGCCTGAAAAGGCAATGGCTGGTGATTTAAAAGTCACCGGCCTTTTTGCGCTAAAGAAAGTGGGTTTTTAAAGCCCAAAAACAGTGCATTATTGACGTCTAGACGTAGATGTCACTGTAATACTCTGCCAAATATAATGTATATAGGCAGTTCGGTCATAACCAGCTAGCTGAGGAACCCCATGGCTTACTCATACTTTGAGAAGAAGCGAATTAGAAAGGACTTTGGTAAAAGTACACAAGTAATGGATTATCCATTTCTGTTGTCAATCCAATTAGAATCTTTCCGCAAGTTTATAGATATTGATCCGACAGGTGAAACAGGCCTAGAAGCTGCGTTTCGTTCTATTTTTCCAATTAAAGCGTATTCTGGTAGTTCAGAATTACAATATGTTAGTTACCGTTTAGGTGAACCATTATTTGATGTTAAAGAATGTCAAATTCGTGGTGTAACTTATTCTGCTCCATTACGTGTAAAGCTTCGTTTAGTTGTATACGATAAAGAAGCAGCAGCTGGTACGGTAAAAGATATCAAAGAACAAGAAGTTTATATGGGCGAAATCCCATTGATGACTGAAAACGGAACGTTTGTTATCAACGGAACGGAACGTGTAATCGTTTCTCAACTACATCGTTCTCCGGGCGTTTTCTTTGATCATGATAAAGGTAAAACTCATTCATCAGGTAAAGTATTATATAACGCACGCGTTATACCTTACCGTGGTTCATGGTTAGACTTTGAATTCGATCCAAAAGATAATCTATTTGTACGTATTGACCGCCGTCGTAAATTACCTGCGTCAATATTATTACGTGCATTAGAATATTCTACTGAAGAAATTTTAGATATTTTTTACGATACAACATCGTATGAAATCAAAGGCGATAAGCTCATAATGGAGCTTGTGCCAGAACGTTTACGTGGTGAAACTGCAACGTTCGATATTAAAGTAGGTAAAGGCGATGTTCTTGTTGAACAAGGTCGTCGTATTACTGCTCGTCACATCCGTACTTTAGAGAAAGAAAAAGTAACATCATTAGAAGTGCCTGCAGAATACATTGTGGGTAAAGTTTTATCTAAAGCATATATAGATAAATCAACTGGTGAAGTTATTGCTGAAGCTAATGCTGAATTAACATTAGAATTATTAGCCGAATTAAGCCAAGCAGGCCATAAGAAAATATCTACTCTATATATGAATGAATTTGATGTTGGTTCATATATGTCAGATACGTTAAGAGTAGATAGTTCAACTAACCGTCTAGAAGCATTAGTTGAAATTTACCGAATGATGAGACCTGGTGAACCACCAACAAAAGATGCTGCAGAAACATTATTTAATAACCTATTTTTTGCTTTAGAGCGTTATGACCTTTCTACTGTTGGTCGTATGAAGTTCAACCGTCGTGTTGGAATTGCTGATGAAATAGGTGAAGGAATTTTATCTAAAGAAGATATTATTTCAGTTATGAAAACATTAATTGGTATACGTGATGGTAAAGGTGAGGTGGATGATATCGATCACCTTGGTAACCGTCGTATCCGAAGTGTTGGTGAAATGGCTGAAAACCAATTCCGTGTTGGTTTAGTTCGTGTAGAGCGCGCTGTTCGTGAACGTTTAAGTCTTGGTGACTTAGATGCGATCATGCCACAGGATTTAATTAACGCTAAGCCTATTTCTGCTGCTGTTAAAGAATTCTTTGGTTCTTCACAACTTTCTCAATTTATGGATCAAAACAATCCATTATCAGAAGTTACGCATAAGCGTCGCATATCAGCATTAGGTCCAGGTGGTTTAACACGTGAACGTGCTGGTTTTGAAGTTCGAGATGTACATCCAACTCATTACGGTCGTGTTTGTCCAATTGAAACGCCAGAGGGACCAAACATTGGTTTGATTAACTCTCTGTCATGTTATGCACGTACAAACGATTACGGTTTCTTAGAAACACCTTATCGTAAATTGGTTGACGGTGTAGTAACTGATGATATTGAATATTTATCAGCAATCGAAGAGGGTAACTTTGTTATCGCTCAAGCGAATGCTGAATTAGATAAAGAAAACCGATTAACTCAAGAACATGTTCCTTGTCGTTATAAAAACGAATTTACATTAAAAGCTGCTGATTCAGTGCAGTATATGGATGTATCTCCGCAACAAATTATTTCTGTTGCAGCAAGCTTAATTCCGTTCTTAGAACACGATGATGCAAACCGTGCATTAATGGGATCAAACATGCAACGCCAAGCCGTTCCAACATTAAAAGTGGATAAACCGCTTGTTGGTACAGGTATGGAAAAAATTGTTGCAGTTGACTCTGGTGTAACAGCAGTTGCTAAACGTGGCGGTGTTGTAACGTATGTTGATGCTTCACGTATTGTTGTAAAAGTTAACGAAAATGAAATGGTACCCGGTGAAGCTGGTATCGATATTTATAACTTAACTAAGTACACACGCTCTAACCAAAATACTTGTATCAATCAACGTCCTGTGTGTCGTATGAATGAACCTGTAACTCGTGGTGATGTGTTAGCCGATGGCCCGTCAACAGATATGGGTGAATTAGCGCTTGGTCAAAACATGCGTATCGCATTCATGCCTTGGAACGGTTACAACTTCGAAGATTCAATGTTGTTATCAGAACGTGTAGCGATAGAAGATCGCTTCACAACGATTCATATCCAAGAGTTAACCTGTATTGCTCGTGATACTAAATTAGGTTCTGAAGAAATAACTTCAGATATTCCTAACGTTGGTGAATCAGCTTTATCTAAACTTGATGAAGCGGGTGTTGTTTATATTGGCGCTGAAGTTAAAGGCGGCGATATCCTTGTAGGTAAAGTAACACCTAAAGGCGAAACTCAATTAACACCAGAAGAAAAATTATTACGTGCTATTTTTGGTGAAAAAGCAGCTGATGTTAAAGACAGCTCTTTACGTGTGCCGAATTCGGTTTCAGGTACTATTATCGATGTTCAAATCTTCACTCGTGACGGTGTAGAAAAAGATAAACGTGCTGTTGAAATCGAAGAAATGCAATTAAAAGAAGTTAAGAAAGATCTTGGCGATGAATTTAGCATTTTAGAAGATGGTATTTATGCACGTGCTAAGAAACTATTATTATCAGCAGGTCTAAATGAAGCTGATTTAAATAGCATGTCTCGTGACAAGTGGTTAGTTCAAAATTTATCTGATGAAGGACAGCAGTCTGAATTAGAACAAATTGCAGAACAATACGACAACATAAAAGCAGACTTTGATAAGAAATTTGAAGTTAAGCGTCGTAAAATCACTCAAGGTGATGACCTAGCTCCAGGTGTACTTAAAATTGTTAAAGTATACTTAGCGGTTAAGCGTCACATACAGCCTGGTGATAAAATGGCTGGTCGTCATGGTAACAAAGGTGTTATTTCTAATGTTGTTCCTGTAGAAGATATGCCGTATGACGAACATGGTGTACCTGTTGATATCGTATTGAACCCGTTAGGTGTTCCATCGCGTATGAACATCGGTCAGATCTTAGAAACTCATTTAGGTATGGCTGCCCGTGGTGTTGGTGAAAAAATCAACCGTATGCTTCAAGCACAGCAAGAAATTCATAAATTACGTAATTTCTTACAAGATGTTTACAATGTCGGTGAATCACGTCAAGAAGTTGATATTGCAAGTTTTTCTGATGACGAAGTCATGCGTTTAGCATCTAACTTACGTGCAGGTTTACCTATTGCAACTCCAGCTTTTGATGGTGCAGCTGAAAAAGAAATTAAAGAGTTGTTTAAATTAGCTGATATGCCTGAAAGTGGACAATTTACATTAACTGATGGTCGTACAGGTCGTGAATTTGAACGTCCTGTAACTGTAGGCTACATGTATATGTTGAAACTAAACCATTTAGTTGATGATAAAATGCATGCACGTTCTACTGGTTCATACTCACTTGTTACTCAGCAACCTCTTGGTGGTAAAGCACAATTTGGTGGTCAGCGTTTTGGTGAGATGGAAGTATGGGCACTTGAAGCTTATGGTGCTGCATATACTCTACAAGAAATGCTAACAGTTAAATCAGATGATGTTAACGGTCGTACTAAGATGTATAAAAACTTAGTAGATGGTGATCATCGTATGGAACCAGGCATTCCTGAGTCGTTCAACGTATTGTTGAAAGAGATTCGTTCGTTAGGTATTAACATCGAATTAGACCAAGAATAGCAAATAACTGATTTGCTGGCTTTTTGTTATAAAAGTTAGTACATGGAGAGAGTAGAAATACTCTCTCGCGTATTTAACTCCGACAGGAGAATAGTGTGAAAGATTTACTTAAGTTTCTTAAGCAACAAAATCAAACAGAAGAGTTCGATGGCATTCGCATCGGCCTAGCATCACCAGATATGATCCGTTCATGGTCATTTGGTGAAGTTAAAAAACCAGAAACAATTAACTATCGTACGTTCAAACCTGAGCGTGATGGCTTATTTTGTGCGCGTATATTTGGACCAGTAAAAGATTATGAATGTCTTTGTGGTAAATATAAACGTCTTAAGCACCGTGGTGTTATTTGTGAAAAATGTGGCGTTGAAGTTACATTAACTAAAGTTCGTCGTGACCGTATGGGGCATATTGAATTAGCAAGCCCTGTTGCACATATTTGGTTCTTAAAATCATTACCGTCTCGTATTGGTTTATTACTTGATATGACACTTCGTGATATTGAACGTGTTTTGTATTTCGAATCATACGTAGTAACAGAGCCAGGTTTAACGACTTTAGAAAAGAGTCAAATTCTTACAGAAGAAGAATACCTTGACGCTCTAGAAGAGCATGGCGATGAGTTTGATGCGAAAATGGGTGCTGAAGCCGTACTTGCATTATTACAACAAATCGACCTTGACGGTGAAGTAGCGCAAATGCGTGAAGAACTTCCAGAAATTGGTTCTGAAACTAAGCGTAAGAAAATTACTAAACGTTTAAAATTAATGGAAGCATTCGCTGCTTCAGGCAACAAGCCTGAGTGGATGATTATGTCTGTTCTTCCAATTTTACCACCAGATTTACGTCCTCTAGTTCCACTAGATGGTGGTCGTTTTGCTACGTCAGATTTAAACGACTTATACCGTCGTGTAATTAATCGTAATAATCGCCTTAAACGTCTTCTTGATTTAGTAGCTCCAGACATTATCGTACGTAACGAAAAACGTATGTTACAAGAGTCTGTTGATGCATTATTAGATAACGGTCGTCGTGGTAGAGCTATTACTGGATCAAACAAACGTCCATTAAAATCGCTTGCTGATATGATTAAAGGTAAGCAAGGTCGTTTCCGTCAAAACTTACTAGGTAAACGTGTAGATTACTCTGGTCGTTCTGTAATTACAGTTGGTCCAACACTACGTTTACACCAGTGTGGTTTACCTAAGAAAATGGCACTTGAGTTATTCAAACCATTTATTTACGGTAAATTAGAAGCACGTGGTTTAGCGACTACGATCAAAGCAGCTAAAAAATTAGTTGAACGTGAAGGCGCTGAAGTTTGGGATGTACTTGATGAAGTAATCCGTGAACATCCAGTTATGCTTAACCGTGCACCAACACTTCATAGACTAGGTATTCAAGCATTTGAACCTGTTCTTATTGAAGGTAAAGCAATCCATTTACATCCATTAGTTTGTGCGGCATATAACGCCGATTTCGATGGTGACCAAATGGCGGTACACGTACCATTGACAATCGAAGCTCAAATGGAAGCTCGTACGTTAATGATGTCAACGAATAATGTACTTTCTCCTGCTAACGGTGATCCAATCATCGTACCATCACAAGATGTTGTATTAGGTCTTTATTATTTAACACGTGATCGTGTAAATGGTAAAGGTGAAGGTATGATCTTCTCAGACACTAAAGAAGCAGAAAAAGCATACCGTACTGACGTAGCTGAATTGCATGCTCGTGTTAAAATTCGTATTACTGAACATGTTAAAAATGCTGAAGGTGTATTAGAAGCTCGTACATCATTACGTGATACTACCGTAGGTCGTGCAATTTTGTGGCAAGTATGTCCAGATGGTTTACCGTATGACTTAATTGATCAGCCGCTTGGTAAAAAACCGATTTCGAAACTGATTAACCATGCTTACCGTAACCTTGGTTTAAAAGAAACGGTAATGTTTGCTGACCATATCATGTACACAGGTTTCCATTACGCAATGGTAGCTGGTGCATCTGTTGGTATTGATGACATGGTTATTCCTGCTGCTAAGTACACAATCATTGAAGACGCTGAAGAAGAAGTTGCTGAAATTCAAACACAGTTTGAACAAGGTCTTGTCACAGCGGGTGAGAAGTACAACAAGGTAATCGATATTTGGTCATCTGCTAACGAAAAAGTTTCGAAAGCGATGATGGATAACTTATCTAAAGAAACTATTATCAATCGTGATGGTGAGCCGGAAGAACAAGATTCTTTCAACTCAATCTTTATGATGGCCGATTCTGGTGCTCGTGGTAGTGCTGCGCAAATACGTCAGCTTGCTGGTATGCGTGGTCTGATGGCTAAACCAGATGGTTCAATCATTGAAACACCTATTACGGCTAACTTCCGTGAAGGTCTTAACGTATTACAATACTTTATCTCGACACATGGTGCGCGTAAAGGTCTTGCCGATACAGCACTTAAAACAGCTAACTCGGGTTACTTAACTCGTCGTTTAGTTGATGTTGCACAAGATTTAGTCGTAACTGAACATGACTGTGGCACATATGATGGTCTACTAATGACACCACTTATTGAAGGTGGTGATGTTGTTGAACCATTAAGAGAACGTGTACTTGGTCGTGTAGTTGCAGAAGATGTATTAAAGCCTGGAACTGAAGAAGTTCTATTACCTCGTAATACACTAATTGACGAAGCACTTTGTGATTTCATTGAAGAGAATTCAGTGGATCAAATGATGG
Organism: Pseudocolwellia agarivorans; assembly: GCF_002000085.1. Lineage (GTDB taxonomy): Bacteria > Pseudomonadota > Gammaproteobacteria > Enterobacterales > Alteromonadaceae > Pseudocolwellia > Pseudocolwellia agarivorans. The sequence continues at coordinate 5,088 of NZ_MUZU01000024.1, read as the reverse complement.
TACGTTCAATTATTACCTGTAAAACTGACTTTGGTATTTGTGCGCATTGTTATGGTCGTGATTTGGCTCGTGGTCATATGATCAACCAAGGTGAAGCCATTGGTGTTGTAGCAGCACAATCAATTGGTGAGCCAGGTACACAGTTAACCATGCGTACGTTCCATATCGGTGGTGCAGCATCTCGAGCATCAGCAGAGAACAATGTACAGGTTAAAAATAACGGTACTTTAAAACTTCAAAATGCGAAGTATGTAACAAACTCTGAAAATCACTTAGTTATTACATCACGTTCATCAGAACTTACAGTAATTGATGAGCATGGTCGTGAGAAAGAGCGTTATAAAGTTCCTTACGGTTCTGTAATCTCTAAACAAGATGGCGAAGAACTACAAGCTGGTGACATCATAGCTAATTGGGATCCGCATACGCATCCAATTATCACAGAGGTTGGTGGTAGAGTTCAATTTGTTGAATTAATCGATGGCGTAACTATGGTTCGCCAAACAGATGAATTAACTGGTTTATCAAGTATTGTTGTAACTGATGCTGGTCAACGTAGTTCTGCTGGTAAAGAAATGCGACCTATGGTTAAGCTTGTTGATGCCAAAGGTAATGATGTAATGATTGCTGGTACAGAAATACCAGCGCAATACTACTTACCAGGCAATGCGATTGTTAACCTTGAAGATGGTGCGGAAGTAAACATCGGTGACGCATTAGCACGTATACCACAAGAAAGTTCAAAAACTCGTGATATCACGGGTGGTCTACCTCGTGTTGCTGATTTATTTGAAGCACGTAAGCCTAAGTTACCAGCTATACTTGCAGAGAAAACAGGTATCATTGGTTTTGGTAAAGAAACTAAAGGTAAAGTTCGTTTATTAATCACTCAACCAAGTGGTGAAGTATACGAAGAAATGATCCCTAAAATGCGTCAACTTACAGTGTTTGAAGGTGAATCAGTGCTTAAAGGTGAAGTTATCGCCGATGGTCCTGAGTCTCCGCATGACATCTTAAGATTACGTGGTGTAGCTCCAGTCGCTAATTACATAGTAAACGAAGTACAAGAAGTATATCGCTTACAAGGTGTAAAGATTAACGATAAGCACATCGAAGTAATTGTTCGTCAAATGATCCGTAAGTGTGAAATATTAGACGCTGGTGATAGTGACTTCTTAAAAGGTGAACAGCTTGAAGTTGCCCATGTAAATATTGCAAACCGTGAGTTGGAAGCACAAGGTAAAAAACCTGCTGAATACGAAATGCAAATGATGGGTATTACTAAAGCATCACTTTCTACTGATTCATTTATCTCTGCTGCTTCTTTCCAAGAAACAACACGAGTTTTAACTGAAGCTGCTGTAGCAGGTAAGAAAGATAACTTACGTGGCTTGAAAGAAAACGTAATTGTTGGTCGATTAATTCCAGCAGGTACGGGTTATTCATACCATCAAGAAAGAGCTCGTAAGCGTAATGCAGTACCAGTTGAAGAAGCTACTGTTTCTGTAGACGATGCAGCCCAAGCGTTAACTGATGCATTAAATGCAGATTAATTCATATCGGCATTTAAAGTAGAATATTAGGTAAAGTAAGCTGTAAAACTTGACAGCTTACTGCTTGACCTATAGAATTCCGCGACCTGATATTCTGTACAACTTTTGTATAGTATGGCAGGTCGCGGATTTTCACGTTTATAAGGGTATGAATTTCTTATTGATTGGAATTTATACAAGTTTAACTAATCGGGAGCTATTTAATGGCAACTATTAACCAATTAGTACGTAAACCTCGTGTTAGACAAGTAACAAAAAGTAATGTTCCGGCATTACAAGCTTGTCCACAACGTCGTGGCGTATGTACTCGTGTGTATACAACTACACCAAAAAAACCAAACTCAGCACTACGTAAAGTTGCTCGTGTTCGTTTAACTAACGGATTCGAAGTTACTTCATACATCGGTGGTGAAGGTCACAACTTACAAGAGCATAGCGTAATTTTAATACGTGGTGGTCGTGTAAAAGATTTACCAGGTGTGCGTTATCACACTGTTCGTGGCGCACTAGATTGTTCTGGTGTAAACGATAGAAGACAAGGCCGTTCTAAATACGGTGCTAAGCGACCAAAATCTTAAGCTATTCCATTTCTTTAATTAGAAATAGAAAGCGTTAAGTAAGGCCAAATAGATATTAAATTTTGGGTTATACCTGAAAACAACGGAGAATTAAGATGCCAAGAAGACGCGTCGTAGGGCAACGTAAAATATTGCCAGATCCTAAGTTCCATAACGAACTTTTAGCAAAATTCATCAACATCCTTATGGTTGATGGTAAAAAATCTACTGCAGAAAAAATTGTATATGGTGCACTAGACATTTTAGTTGAGAAATCTGAAAAAGATCAATTAGAACTTTTCGAAGAAGCTTTAGAAAACATCCGCCCACAAGTGGAAGTTAAATCGCGTCGTGTAGGTGGTTCTACTTATCAGGTTCCAGTTGAAGTACGTCCAGTTCGTCGTAATGCTCTAGCCATGCGTTGGTTAGTTGACGCAGCTCGTAAACGTGGTGAAAAATCAATGGCTCAGCGCCTAGCTAACGAAATGTTAGATGCGTCTGACAGCAAAGGCTCAGCGGTTAAGAAACGTGAAGACGTTCACCGTATGGCTGAAGCAAACAAAGCATTCGCTCACTACCGTTGGTAGAAAAGTGATTGTAGTGATTACCGTTTGTCATAAAACGGTAATCACAACTTTTTATTATCTGGGTTTGAAGCTCAGGAAGAGGATGTAAAAGTGGCACGTACTACCCCTATAGAGCGCTATCGTAACATTGGTATCTGTGCTCATGTTGATGCCGGTAAAACGACAACTACAGAAAGGGTACTTTTTTATACAGGCCTTTCACACAAAATTGGTGAGGTGCACGATGGTGCAGCCACTATGGACTGGATGGAACAAGAACAAGAGCGAGGTATTACAATAACCTCAGCAGCAACAACTTGTTTTTGGAAAGGTATGAATGCGCAGTTTGAAGATCATCGCATTAATATCATTGATACTCCTGGTCATGTTGACTTTACTATCGAAGTAGAACGTTCTCTACGTGTACTTGATGGTGCAGTACTTGTATTATGTGGTTCTTCAGGTGTTCAACCACAAACTGAAACTGTATGGCGTCAAATGGAAAAGTACTCCGTTCCGCGTATTGTTTTTGTTAATAAAATGGATCGCACAGGGGCAAACTTCCTAAATGTAGTTAACCAGATGAAAACTCGTCTTGGCGCAAATGCAGTTCCAATTCATTTGGCTATTGGTGCGGAAGAAGATTTTAAAGGTGTAATCGACCTAATTAAGATGAAAGCAATCAACTGGAATGAAGCAGACCAGGGAATGACTTTCACTTACGAAGAGATCCCCGCTGAAATGCAGGATGAAGCCGAAGAATGGCGTGAAAATTTAATATCTGAGGCTGCAGAAGCGTCAGATGAAATGATGGATAAATATCTCGAAGAAGGTGATTTATCCGAAGAAGAGATAAAAGCAGGATTAAGAGCAAGAACATTGAATAACGAGATTATTTTATGTTCTTGTGGTTCAGCATTTAAAAACAAAGGCGTACAAGCTGTATTAGATGCAGTTGTTGAATATTTACCGTCTCCTGTTGAAGTTGCTGCTATAACTGGTATAAATGACGATAAAGATGAAACAGAAGGGACGCGAGAAGCAGATGATAAAGCGCCGTTTTCAGCATTAGCTTTTAAAATAGCGAATGACCCCTTTGTTGGTACATTAACGTTCTTCCGTGTATATTCTGGTGTTGTTAAAACAGGTGATACCGTTTACAACCCAATTAAAGGTAAAAAAGAACGTTTAGGTCGTATTGTGCAAATGCATGCAAACGACAGAAAAGAAATTAAAGAAGTGTACGCTGGTGATATCGCAGCGGCAATAAGTTTAAAAGACGTTACAACAGGTGAAACTTTATGTGATCCAAATCATGTAATTACACTTGAACGTATGGAATTTCCTGAGCCAGTGATCTCAGTAGCTGTAGAGCCTAAAACATTAGCAGATCAAGAAAAATTAGCTATAGCATTAGGTAAATTAGCGGCAGAAGATCCTTCATTTAGAGTTGAAACAAATGAAGAAACAGGACAAACAATAATTTCAGGTATGGGGGAATTACACCTTGATATCTTAGTTGAGCGAATGAAACGTGAATTTAGTGTTTCATGTAATGTGGGGAACCCTCAAGTTGCTTATCGTGAAACTATCCGATCAACAGTTAATGTTGAAGGGAAATTTGTTCGACAATCAGGTGGTCGTGGTCAATATGGTCATGTATGGTTGAAAATGGAGCCTTTACCTGAAGGAAAGGGTTTCGAGTTTGTTGACGAAAGTGTTGGTGGTAGCGTTCCAAAAGAATATATCCCGGCAGTTGAGAAAGGCTGTAGAGAGCAAATGGACAGCGGTGTACTTGCTGGCTATCCTATGCTTGATGTAAAGGTAACACTTTATGATGGTTCTTTTCATGACGTTGATTCAAACGAAATGGCGTTTAAAGTAGCTGCATCAATGGGCTTTAGACAGGGAGCTATTGAAGCTTCTCCTGCACTATTAGAACCTATGATGAAAGTTGAAATAACAACGCCAGAAGAAAATATGGGTGATGTCGTTGGTGACTTAAATCGTCGACGCGGCTTAATCGATGGCATGGATGAAGGGCCTGCGGGTTCTAAAATAGTGAATGCTACGGTACCACTATCAGAAATGTTTGGTTATTCAACTGCTTTACGCAGTGCCACTCAAGGGCGAGCTTCTTACTCGATGGAATTTCAGCAATATAGTGAAGCTCCTCAGAAAGTACTCGACTCATTAACTAATTCTAATGGATTCTAATGGATTCTCGTAAGGCGCTCACTTAATATTTAGTGAAAGTCTAGCTCGGTCAACATGGCTGCGCTTTTAATAAACTTTAAGGTAATTGTAAAATGGCTAAAGAAAAATTTGAACGTAATAAACCACACGTCAACGTTGGAACAATCGGACACGTGGATCACGGTAAAACAACGTTAACAGCTGCTATCTCAGCGG
>NZ_MUZU01000023.1:19472-23802 GCF_002000085.1 Pseudocolwellia agarivorans | reverse complement strand
TAGGTTTATCAGGCATATAACAAGCAATTCAACGGGACTTTTACAGCTGGCTGTGCTCGTTCCTCGCAATTTTAGCCAGCAATAAAAGCCCATTAATTGGGCGTTATGAGTATGCTGCTTTTGGTCTGTTTGTTTTAGTTAAAAGGGTAGTTGTACCAAGTGACTTTTGTATTCGTTTCATACGAGTTGAGCTAGGTTTAGTTTATCAATAGTCACTAATAGGCTTTGCCGTTTTAAAGACACTTTTGTGGCAAATCCATCAGTTCGTAAAGGTGTATTTAGTAGCTCAAGTTAGGCTTTATTTACAAATTGGGTGTTTACTAATAGAGTGTTGTTTTGAGTTAACCTAAGTTACTCATAACAAACAAATTAATAGGAATTTTACAGCTGGCTGTTTCGTTCCTCAACATTTTAAGCCAGCTATAAAATCCAATTATTTGGGCGTTAGTTCCACAGAGGCTCATCGATGTTTAGCGAAAAGTTTATCCTTTTACAGCAAGAAGGATTTTTAACTCAATCTAGTTTATCTCAAGGGTTAACCTTTTTGCGTAAGGCAAACATAGGCGATAAAGAAAGAGGACTGTTTTATTCCGCTTTTTTCCAATTAAGTATTGGAGTTGAACGCTTTATGAAAATAATCGTTATTTTAGATTTTATGGTAAAAAATGATCTTAAGATAATGACTGACAGAGAGTTGAAGCATAATTATGGTCACAAAATTAAAGACCTATATTCTGCGGTAAAGCGCATTGCTACCGAAAATGATGTAAATACTGATGGTTTTTTTCATGATGGAATTGAATGGGATATTATTCACTTTCTCCATGAATTTGCTCTCACTGCTAGATATTATAATTTATCTCAATTAGGCGGTACTTCAAATTCTAAAGATCCTTTGGCTGAGTGGTGGAAAATAATATTTGATTTGTATTTGGATGAAGTGACTGATGCTAAACGTATTAAAATTCAAAACGAATCGCTTGCTACTTGTGATGCAAGAGGTAGTAACTCATTTACTATGTTTCATAGTCTAAGTGGTGAAATAATGACAGAGTATGATTTGTTAACTCACCCTAGAATAGTCGAGGCGAGTTCCCCTCATAGTGTATGGTTCATTATTAAAATTTTATCACCATTATTTTCTGTACTTAAAAAGTGTCAACGTGATGTTCACACAATAGAGGTTTCAAAAGGCTTTAATTTCCCAAATGTTCCATATATGGATGAATTTTTTCCTTTTTTATATAGTAACAGGCAATCTTCATTACGCCGTAAAAAGTGGAACTAACAAGCAATTTAACGGGACTTTTACAGCTGGCTGTGCTCGTTCCTCGCAAATTTTAGCCAGCAGTAAAAGCCCATTAATTGGGCGTTAGCTTTAAATAAGGAGTTCATATTGAAATTTACAAATATAATAATTACTTGCTTATGTTTTTTTTCATTAAATGTGTATGCAAATGAAGAAATAGATAAACTCACACTACCAATATTGGAATCAATTCATAAAGGCGAGATTAATAACTTATTTTCAATGGCCTATCCAAAAGGAAGCCCAACTAGAAAGTATTTTTCTGACTCTGATGTTGAGCAATACAATACTAAGTTTCAGGGCAGCTTTCAGGCGTTAGGTAAATCAAGTGGTTATTTTGAATATCTTCACTCTGAAATACCCAGTGTGTTAGTGCTAAAATATTACGTTATAAAATTTGATATCGAACCAGTAATTGTTAAATTTATACTGTATAAACAAAATGATAAATGGCGAATTAACGCTTTTGAATTAGATGATGCACTTGATGACTACCTTGAGAAATCAGCAAAATCTCGTCTAGGTGATTTAAGTCATCAAGATATCCGAGAGGAAATTAAAGCTAACAAGTCGTTAAAGCAGGACAAATAACAGTTGGCTTTTGCTCCTGCGTCGCTTATTTTAGCCAACATATTATTTGCCTCTTAACGAGGCGTTATATGCAATTCATGTAGTAGGGTGCTTTAGCTAATAATTTGGTTATTAACTTTTACTTTTGTAAGTTCTGCTACGGGTTTCGCTATTGTAGTTATTCAATAGTCACTAATAAGCTTTGTTGTTTTTATTACTTCGTAATGTAACAAAGCTATTATTTCGTACTGGCATTTGTGAGTAGCTCAATTTATAGTTCATTTATTACTACCGTCTTTTACTTTGAACTTTTGTATTTAAGTTTAGGTTTATCAGGCATATAACAAGCAATTCAACGGGACTTTTACAGCTGGCTGTTTCGTTCCTCAACATTTTAAGCCAGCAATAAAAGCCCGTTATTTGGGCGTTAGGTAAATCTCTAGTTTGGTATTTTTAAAAGGATTTAAGTGAAAAAATTAATATTGATAATGTTAACTTCAATTGTATTACTTGGCTGTACGTCAACCAGCTCAATTGATAGCGGTAACTGTATTAAAGTTGCTAATAGAGCAGAAAATAATGGAGCTAAGTCTGGCGATGATTTATATAAAGAATGCCTAGATAAGCAATATCAAAAAAATGAGTCTAAAAAAGGCTTTTGGGAAAAATCAGCAGAAGGTTTAGCGTTTTTTGTAATGGATATTATCACTTCTTAGTAATGGTGAAAATTTACCTAACAAGAAATTAAACAAGGACAAAAAACAGTTGGCTTTTTGTTCACTACGTTCACTTATTTTAGCCAACCATTTTTTGCCTGTTAATTGGGCGTTATAAGCCTCAAAGGAGGAATCGTGATAAAAAATATAGTTCTATTATCCTTATTTATATTGAGTTTCAGAAGTTATGCTGTCGACTCCCCTCGAGAAATATACGAAGACTATGAGAAGAATCAAAAATTAGGCATGACATTTAATAAAATTTATTCTTATTATTCTAAAAGCAACAAAAAAAGAAATGAAGAGATATTATCTACTTATGCTAGTCAAATGAAAATGACTCGAGAGGAAGTGATTGAATTCTTTCTACCTAGCTTAAAAGTTGAGGCAAAATGTGAGGAAACTAAATTCGTTACTCAGGAAATTGATGGGAGTATTGCTTTACTAGAATATGAACTAACAAATATTTGTGAAGAATTATCTGAGGGTGAAGGGAAGCTGCTGATTAGACTAATAAATGAAAATGGTTGGAAAATAGATAAAATGGATTCATATGACTAAGGCTAGCGAAAACCAACTTTAAGCATTAGCTGCATGTAACTTACTAACTGAGTCGCTCGCGATTTTCGTGTACGTAAGGCGTCGTAAACCTTCTAATGCTTCTCTTAATACCAAGAAAAGATTCAAAAAGTATGGTTTATTATTCTTGTTAGATATTGAGTCCCAGGTAAGTAAATTGTAATCCGGCTTATAACAAGTCACTTAAAAGGACAAATAACAGTTGGTTTTTGCTCCTTCGTCGCTTATTTTAACCAACTATTATTTGCCTCTTAGTGAGGCGTTATGTGTTGCTGTTAACTTAGGAGTCAATATGAGCTTCAAATCTTGGCTGAGCTACTCGGAATTTGCTAGTAAAACATCAGCTAGGCCTCAAGATCCACTTGATAATGATTCCCGAGAGTTTCTAGCTTCAATCTTAGATACATGTAAAACCAAAGTAAGAAAACTAAGTGCTGGAACTATTGTATGGCGCGCACAGGCTGGATCACACAATGTGGCTTCACCAGATTTCCACATTGATGAGCGTGTTCCATACACATTTAAGCGAATGAAACCTGATGCAGAACATTCATCTGATGGACGAGCAAACACTAAAGGGATTCCCTGTTTATATGTTGCAGCAGATGCTGAGACAGCAATACATGAAATTAGGCCTTGGCCTAGTTTAGTTGTGAGTCTCGGGAAATTTAAGCTGGTAAGAGAGCTCAAATTTATAGACTTTTCAGAGTCATCAGATTCCAAACAGTTCCCATACTTTTTCTTCAATGAGCCTTCTGCTGACGAAATAATAAAGGCAGTATGGGCTGCTATGGATTTTGCTTTTTCTTGGCCTGTGGCGAAATCTGATTCCAAATCAGAATATGTACCGACACAAATAATATCGGAGCTTATCAAATCGAAAGGATATGATGGGATCATTTACAAAAGCTCTATAGCTAAAGGGCGCAATTATGTTCTTTTCAATTTAAATGATGCGGAAGTTATTCAGTGTGATTTATTTGAAGTAACTAAGGTTAAGTTTGACTTCGAAAAGTTATATTAGAGATCTGCTTTGGCTACGGAGCTTAGCAACACATAACAAGAAAATCAACAAGGACAAAAAACAGTTGGCTTTTTGTTCACTACGTTCACCTATTTTAGCCAACTACTTTTTGCCTGTTATTTAGGCGTTATG
>NZ_MUZU01000023.1:0-19462 GCF_002000085.1 Pseudocolwellia agarivorans | reverse complement strand
TTGTAATCCGGCTTATAACAAGTCACTTAAAAGGACAAATAACAGTTGGTTTTTGCTCCTTCGTCGCTTATTTTAACCAACTATTATTTGCCTCTTAGTGAGGCGTTAAACCTCTAAATCAACGTTTAGAGTATAATTCAACCTTTAAAAGGAACTTAAAAGAAAATGAATGAAATAATTTTATGTAATCGCACTTATAGTGCAAGCGTATTTAAAAATGAATGCGGCATTGGTGTTGAACTAGCTTCATCTCTTACTTGTGCCAACCCAGGTATGATTATCGCTAATACGCCTTATTTATTAAAAAATGGTAATTCAGCTGTTGGTAAAACATCATTAGCAAAACTATCTAATCCTTCAATTACCAAAAAACTGACGAGCTTAGCTTTATCTTTTGGTGGTGACAATTTGCTTTCTCTTTCGTCCATTAGCTCTCAACTGGAAGAGTATAATGTAGGGTTAATGGGGGCAGCCACCAGTGTCTACGCAAATAGAATAGGAGGTTTCGTTGATTCAGTTAAAAACTACCAATCTGCTTTAATGGAATATAGCCAAGTAGCAAAAAGTAAATCACCTCTTAAAGTAGCCGCTAAACAAAAAGCCAAAATGGCTTTCGATAAAATGCAAAATAGCTTTAAACACGAAGTTGATGTTGTAACAAGCCAAGTTAAATCGAGTCGCGGTACACCACTGACTAATTTTGACCGAGGTGCAAATATCGCCAAAAGTAGTAGAAATATGGCTAAATTAGACATAATGACACCTGTTCAAGCTGACAATATTGTTAAATTTACTAAATACGCAAAAGTTTTAGGCAATGGTCTTACCATTATCGACTTTGGTAGTCGTGTTGGTAATATTCAGAATAGCTATAAAGCAGGTGGTAACTGGGAACGTGAAATGTTTATTGAGTCTAGTAGCTTTGCTGCTAGTGCGACGGTAGGTATTGGTGCCGTCAACGCCGGAGCCGCAGCGCTAACATTTTTAATGGTAGCTACACCTGTTGGTTGGGTTGGTTTAATCGTGGGTGGGTTGGTTGTAGCTGGAGTTGCAGCGTCTTCCTCTATTATGACAAATAATTATATGAAAAATAATAGTGGCGATGCTTACGATGTTATTATGAAAGAGTTAACTCGCTGATGAGTACGACTACAATAATCGTCCTTTTCATAATTACCAGCTCAATGGTGAGTGGAATCTTGTATGTTGCTTTTGGGCAGATAACTGTACGTAAATTAAGAAAGAACCCAAAAACCCAAGATCTGCTTGGTGTCGAGTATGCTAGTGGCTGGGATATTATTAATGTTGCTCAAGCATTTGCATTTCCAAGGGCTTGGGCTAAAAAGGTAGAAAATAGTAAGTTTTCATTCGTGTATGCTAATGCAACTGCGTTATATGAAAATACAACTAAATTTGATCAGATATTAGGTTTTGTGTTTTATTGGGTGTTAACAACTTCAGGGCTTGTAAGTGCTTTATTAATATTGCTTGATAGTCTTGGCGTCTTTAGTAAATAGAGGCTTAACAAGCTGTTAAACAAGGACAAAAAACAGTTGGTTTTTTCTGCTGATGTAAGCGTTATACATTCATGGAGGGTGGGAGTTTTGAAAAAGGTATTTGTATTATTCTTATTATTAACAGCTTGTACTCCTTTTTTTAGCAAAAAAGAAATTGAGTCTGACTGTTTTCCTAAATACAACAGTACACCTCTTGAGATATTTTCATTGCTTTCTAGCGATAGCGATGCTTTTTTGTGGTTATTAACTCATGGCGGAAGCGACAACAATACCTTCCTTATTCAAAACGATATTAAAGGCTTTTTAATGCCTGAAAACATTACTAGAAGCATGGAGCATATCGATAATACTATAGAAGTGCTTTTTACTGGCCGTATTTTTAAACTATGGCCTAACTGGGCAAATTATAATATTGGTGGAGGAAGAAAAAATTTAAGCTTTGAAGTTTCAATCCAAGGTGAACAATATCTGTTAATGGAGCAATTTTTCGATATTGACTTAAAACTCAATTTACCTAAAAGATGCCAACTTTCAGAGTAGACAAATGGTGTACATGGTAAGCCGTATATCAAGTTCCTTAAAAGGACTTTGTTTTCTAGTGAATAGAGGGGAAATTATGATTTGTTTAATAATAGGGGGCTTGTATGAGTGTTTTAATTGAATTTATCCCAAATATTTTTGTGGCTTTAGCTTTTGATTTTATATTGTATGTAACAGGGGCGGGTATTTTACGGGCTATTTCTTTTGGGGGTAGTAATTATAAATTATATCATTACAGTGAATTTAAACGTTTAAAAGATACATCCCATAAGGGATTTATTGTGCCTTATATAGTAGGTTTACTTTTTTATATTTTACTTATTTTTTTAGTTGTTAACTTTAACTCATGATAACCAAAAGTTTTGAACTTACTTTTTAAGATCATGTAAAACTTGATAGATGTAAATGGCAAAGCTATATACAACAGGCTGTTATTATGAATATTAGCCTGTTGTATTGTTAATGTTTATTGGGCGATTTATTATTTAACGCATTGATCATTTATTTTGCGTATAAAATAGCTCAGTTCATTAACCGATTTGTTATTATTTTTTATCAGCACTGCTTGCGGGTTTGTCAAATAATTGATTTACTTCTAACCAATAACCGTCAGCGTCTTGGATCATGGTTTGTTTTACTCGTATTTTTTCACCATTTCCTCTTGGGTATTCAACTAACTCTGGTTTATCAATTACTGTTATTCCTGGTGAGGCAACCACAGCTGGCCATACTTTATCTAAATCGTCTACGTTAATTACGGTAATCGGATCGCCCGGTACAGGTTCATTAAACTTTTCTTGTCGTTGAGGCTTTAACGGGTGTATGTATTCAAGTATGCCGAGTACCCCAACATAATCGTTATTTGCTTTTAAAAATACAAGTCGACGTTTTTTTATTTCGCCGTTTTCCATTGGAGTGCTGATCACTTGATCATAAATTACTTTTAAACCTAAAGCGTCTCGATACAGGGCGAGTGATTTATCTGCATCGTTTACAATAAAGGTAGTACGCCTAATATCAATGGGAGCACGTTCTTCGCTGGTTGTTTCTTTGGCTGATATGGAGGCTGTAAATGTAATACAGGTAACTAGTAATAATTGCAGTACTTTATTCATAATAAAACCTTAGTTGTTGTTATTAATTGTGCTGTTGTTATAGCTTTATTATATTCGCTGTATTGATACAGGTAGGGCATTAACAATTGTCAATTAAAGCTTGTTTGATTGGTATAAATTTATGTTGAGAGGTATTCGGAGCCATACCTGTTACCAATCAAGAGGCTATTGCAGAGTGCTTGAATGATAACGGGTATATATGATCCTATTGTTAACCTTCTGCGTAGGTTTTTAAGCTAACACCGTCTAATATAGTAATTTGATAATTACTGTCGATTTGAATTAAGCCTTCTCTTTTGAGTTTACTAAAGCCTCTACTACCTGTTTCTAAAGACATTCCAAGGTAATCGGCAATGTCTTGTCTACTCATGGGTAGATGAAAACGTGTAGAGCCGTGTCCTAAACGATGTTCCATATCAAGTAAGAAGTGAGCGATGCGTTGGTGGGCGGTCTTTTGTCCCATAATAAAGAGTTGATCTAATATTAACGACAAAATGTGCTGCATCATTTCTTGATATCGTTGTGCAATAATGGGGTATTTGTCGAATATATCTCGGATCATTTTTTGATGTATTTTTATGACGGTTGATTCTGTTAGCGTTTTAGCGCTAAAGGTGTACCAAGTGTCTTTGGCGTTTCCAATAATATTTCCGGTAAATAAAAAGGCGAACACTTGACGAGATCCTGTAGAAGTAGAGCGCTCTAACATTAAAGCGCCCGACACAGGTACGTAAACATAGTCGCTTGGATCATTTTCCCTAAATAAATATTCGTGACTTCCTATTGTAATTTCTTCTGCTTTATCAGCCAGTTCATTAAAAAATTCGTTTGAAGCTTCAATTTCTTTTACATTGTTGCCAAAACATGAACTTAACGAGGTTTTAATTGATACTTTATTTATATCTAATGACATTAATTATTTTCCGTACAGCAATAGTGATTAAATTTCTTGATAAAATTCTAACCAAGTATTATCAGGAGTCTTAACACTAAGAATATGCACTAAACCATAAGGAAGCAAATGCATTTTTTGCTGACTTTCAATTTTTATGTTGTTATCGGTTAATAATTTTTTTAAAGCATTTAAATTGTTTACCGGAAATCTTAATGTGGTTATGCCAATATTAGGGGGCTGTGCGAGTGATGAAACGTTTTTTCCGATTGCACCATGAAACTGTAAAAGCTCAACCGAACCTTCGTTTTTTCCTTCGGGGTGTAAAATATAAACCGAGCGTTCAACTTGCGTGGCTATATTGTGGGGCAGTCCTAATACATTTGGTCCTGCTTCTTTACTAGCTCCTTTATGTTCTAAGTAGGTTTTAAATCCTAAAATGTTTTGATAAAAATGTAGAGATTTATCTATGTCGGCTACAACTTGTGTGGAGTTAAATACACGGCTAAATTTTTTCAAATTTGGCCAGCCTTCTAATGTAGGGGCAACACGTTCGATAAGTGCAAAGGCGATACCATCTGAATTTTTAACGATCCATTCTTTTACCACAAACGGACCAAAGGTAAATTGAACTGGCTCTGTATTACTACCCCAGCCATGCTGTTGCATTTTTTTAAATGTTTCGTCCATACTTTTTACACGCATATTTATATCAAAAATACCGCCAACGTCCCAAGCTTGTGTGTTTGCGCGTATGCGTTGTTGTTTTATGCCTTGTAGTTCAACTAAGCGAATAAATCCGGTAGTAGCGCCTTTATTAGCAAGTAGTGTTTGTTTTACTTTAGTGTGAGCAGGTAATTTCCACAAATTTAGTAAATGATTATCTGCCGGACTGTTGTCTATTACATGCCAGCCTGCAATGTCTTGATAAAACTGACTAGCGGCATCGACATTAGAAACGATCATAACGGTCTCACTAAAACCGCCAATTTTTAATGGTGTTTCTTTTGTTTTTGTTATTTGAGCAGCCATAGTCGGAGAAGAAAAAATAAACGGTAATAAAGCTAAACAGCAAAAAAACAGGTTTATTGTTGTTTTAAATACGAGTTGCGGTTGCTTTGACATTAGTCTCATTATTTAGCCTCAAATATTTCAATTAAAAAGCCATTAGGTGCTCTTAAGGTTGCTACCGTTGCTTTACCGTAAATAGGGCTGTTTACCGTTATAGCTTCGCTGACTATGGTAGCTCCAAAATTTTGGGCATTTTTTAAAACTGTTTTAACCGAGGTTACCGGAAAGCTCCACATACCAATACCAATATTAGGTAGGCTAGGGCGAGTTGTTGGCTTAATTGGTTTAATGTTTCTAAAGTCTACAAATAGCATATGGCCTGTGGTTGCACCTTTACTGTAAACAATAGCGAACCGGAATACGGTACCATTGGCTAAGTTCATCGCACCTTTATCGCCAGCACTTTTAAATTCGCGATCTGATCTTATTTCAAGCCCTAAAACATCAGTATAAAATTTTAAATGTTCTTCAGAGTTTTCAATAATTTGTGCTGAGTAAGCTGGGCCGCCCATGCCATTACTGTCGATAGGCCCTAACTGCGACATACCGTTACCACGTGTTATAGCTACGCCATGTACAAAATCAGGGGCATTAAAAATGGTTTCATCTATTTGATAGGTTGTACCGTCTGTTCTTGGTATGGGGTAACTTTCTAAAACATTTAAAGCGCCGAAGCCTACTTTTCTAATTTTTTTATCAAGGGCTATAGTATCGGTATTCGGAAAACCTAAAGAGAAAGGCCCTAATTCGGTAGAATTCCAACTTTGATGAATGTTTGGTGTAGCTTTATCTAGTACAAGTAATTGTATTTGAATCGCTTCGGGTACACCTTTTCGATATAAACGATAGGTATGCCAATTTAAATCTGCAGGCATTTGCCATAATTTACGTTGCGCGTTTATTTGCTGTGGCGTTAATGCAATAGGTCCTTCTACACTTAACCCCATGCCGTCACGATAAAATAAAAGACTTTGCTGTAACGACACGGTAGCAATAGTTACGGTATGCAGTGGCAGCGCTAAGGCGTCTTCTTTTTTACTTTTGGGGGCTAAGGCATCTTTGCTTTCAGCATGGGTGACTAAAGGCATAAATATCAACGAAGCTGAAATAGCTAACGAGATACTGACAATTGTCAATTTAAATACTTTGAATCTGATGAATAATCGATTAAACATAAATAGACCACTTTCTTATAATTTCGTGTGTTTATTTAATTTACACGCAAATAAAAATAGGTAAATACTCATGTACAACCGTATTAGATACTTTTTGATTATTGTCACATTGATGAGCTTTAACTCACTCGCTGAAGAAGTAAAACCTGCACAAACAGGTGTAAGTGGTGTATATGAAGTGATGATAGGTACAGACGACGCTAAACCCTTAATTACCTTTTTAGGTGAATTTGGCTTTTCGGTAAAAGAGCAAGCAAGGTTTTCTGACAGCCAAGCTTTTAAGTTATACGGCGTAAAAAGCGAGCTTACCTCTTTTAGATTGCAAAATGGCGATATAGACAGTCACGGGCTTATTCGTATTTTACAGTGGAAAAAGCCAACGGGTGACGGTGTGGGTTATTCGCAACCTGAAACGGTTGGTCAGCGTATGATGGTTATGCGCACAAAAGACATTGTAAGAATACATGATGTGTTTTCTGATGCGAGATTATCGGGTGAAAAATGGTTACCAACAGAGCCTATTTATGCCGATTTATACGGATTAACCGAAGGTAAACCTAATGTATTAAACCGTCGTATTGGTGTGAGAGAAATGGGGATATATGGCGAGCTGGTTAATTTAGTGTTCTTTCAACGTTATGGTTACACGATTCCTGGTTACGGTACTATTGGAGATCATTCACCACTGCAAACGAGTGAAATTACCCATAATGACTTTATGTTAGGCGGAAAAACTAAAGAAGACCTATACAACAAAACGAATTATTATCGTGATGTTTTAGGTTTTAAACCTGAAGGCCCTGTAGTATTAGATGGCGACTGGCAAGCAGGCCCTAAACGCGTATTTAATATGGCTGACGGTTCAAGCCATTGGTACCGAGGTTTTGTAAGCCCTAATGACATTTCAGGTAAGCTGAAATTTTTCATTAATCCTGATATCCGCCCAGACAGAAGCGACAGCCAAGCAATAGGCCAAAAGGGTATTACGCTTCATTCTGTTTATACAAAAACACCTAATAAAATTTATAAGCTTGCGCAAAAACACAAACTGAATGTTTCTAAAATGTATAACAATGAATTTGGTGAAGCCTCTTTTGTTATTAAAGGCCCTGATGGTGCAAGCTGGCAAGTTATTGAAAGAAAAAAAGTTGTTAATGCTCCAGTTTTGAAATTAGATTTAGTTAAAACAAATCAATAATGTTCTGATATTTCGCATTCTGCTATTTGGCAAGCACCAGCTCTAACACACAGAGGTACGTATGAAACGTAGACAGTTTATCAAAGGAATAGCGGCAGCATCTGCTGGTTTAATATTACCTATTTCATACGCTAAGCAAAATGCCGATGTTATTGTAATAGGCGCTGGCCTTGCTGGTTTAAGCGCTGCTTATAATTTAAAAATGGCGGGCCTTAATGTTCAACTATTAGAAGGAGACGACCGAATAGGTGGCCGAGTTAAAACCTTGAGTCATATTGCCACCAACCCTGAAGCCGGAGGTATGCAAATAGGCCAAGGATATGGTTACATGCGCGCATTAGCTCAACAACTCAATGTGCCATTAGCGCCTTTATCTGGTTTTATGCGCGGTAATACCTTTGCAATTAATCATCAGCTAATTTCTGCTCAAGCATGGCCTAGCCATGTTCAAAATAAATTAAATGCTGAAGAAAAAAAGCTACTTCCTTCACAGCTGTATTTTCATTATTTGAAAAAATTCCCAAAATTAACCATAGCGAATGATTGGACTTTGCCTAAGTACGCGCACTTAGATCGTTCAATGCAAAGCTTATTAACGGAATTAGGCGCATCTGAACAAGCATTAGCGTTAATAAATGCCAACGTAAATGCTAATAATTTGGCTGAGTTATCAGGTGCTGATGCGGTGCATGTATTAACACAAATGATGTCGGGTGGCGGTGGTGCTGACCGAGTGGTAAATGGTAATAGTAAATTTATTAATGCTATGGCGGCTCAGCTATCTCCTGTAGAGCTAAATAAGTCGGTCACTCAAATTAAAACGACTAATACTGGCGTACAAGTTAATTGTAAAGATGGTAGTTCGTACTCGGCTAAACACTGTATTTGTACTATTCCGTTTAGTGTTTTACGTCATATCGATATTCAGGCGAATATAAACGCAGTACAACGAGCCGCAATCAAGCAATTAAATTATACCGCTATTACTCAAGTACACTTTGAAGTAAGTGATGATTCGTGGCTTGAAGATGGTTTGCCCGCTAATATGTGGTCAAACGGTGATTTAGGTCGTATCTTTGCCTCGAAAGGTGATAATGGATCTGTGCAACATTTAGTGAGCTGGATAAACGGTGATGCAGCTAAAAAGTTAGATACGCTAAGCAAACAAAACGCGATGGCGCATATTCATAAAGCATTAATTAAACAACGCCCTTCGTTAACGAACAAAATTAAACCGGTTTATTTACAATCGTGGGGCAATAATCCTTTCAGCCAAGGTGCTTATTCAAGCTTTGCGCCCAATCAAGTACAGCAGTTTGCCGGTAAAATGGGTGAATCTGCAGGTAATTTACATTTTGCGGGGGAGCACACCAATCATGACTATAATGGTATGGAGTCAGCGTTAGTTTCAGGTTTAAATGCAGCGAGCCAAGTGATACAGAAAGCCTAGCTAACTCATTAGGCTTAATTTTATAAAAAACTAGAACTCAGGCCAGTTCTTTCCACCAACCCATGTACCGGCATAACCTTTAAATTCAGCTGTTGAAACAACTTTCCATATACCTGCCATATAATAGGGGTCGGTTTGAAATAGCATATGTGCATCTTCAATAGTGTTTGCTTCAATAATATAAAAAGAGCCAATGATTCTATCTGAATGTGGGTGTAATTGTGGGCCAGCGACTTTAATAGCCGACATATTGTTTTCTACCCACAGGAGATGATCTTTTAAGCATTCAAATCTTTTATTTTGTTGGTTTTCCTTATCCATACAATTAAACATAACTAACATGGCGAAACCTTATTTTAGTTTTTATTTGTACTGATATTACTTCAAGCTTGAAGTAGCGTGAATATATTAAGTGCTTTATTTTGTTGCTTTGCAATTATTTAGGTAGGGCGATTTGATATTCGTCATATTATCCTTCTATATTTAATGTCATATTCTAGTTCTAGTGCTAAATTTGTACGGACAAATTAAGTTTTCATCAACTAAATGCGTGTGTCTATGGAATTATCTTTAACCAAAGAACTATTACATTATCTTAAAAGCAAAACGATTTCAGATGCTGATCGTCAAAGAGCCGCTTTGCACGTACTTGATTGGTTAGCCTGTTGTAGTTTAGGTGGAAAGTCGGTAGCCGCTCAAGTATACCAAGCGTATATAGATGAAGAACCCTTACATGCTGACTATAAAAATCATGTTGTGTTTGGTGAAGCTTGTCATTGGCAAGATGCGTTATTAATTAACGGTGCGTTAGGTAATGTGCTTGAAATGGACGACATTCACCGTAGTTCAATTTTACATCCTGGGCCTGTTGTTATTCCTGCCGCTTTAGTTATCGCACAAAAATATAACTTACCTATGCGTAATTTCTTAAATGCCGTGGTTTTAGGGTATGAAATTACTATTCGTTTAGGCGAGTCTATTGGCCGAAGTCATTATCAATACTTTCATAATACCGCTACCTGCGCAGGTATGGGCGCTTCGTTAGCCGTGGCGCATTTATTAACGTTATCTATCGAGCAAAGTGTTCATGCTTTAGGTAACGTAGGCAGCCGCACAGGTGGCTTATGGCAAATGCGAAACGAAAAAGTGCTTACTAAGCAATGGCATAATTCTGAAGCAACACGCGCGGGTACTATGTCGGCAATATTAGCTAAAAAAGGATTGTTAGGCCCTGAATATATTTTAGAAGGTCCGCAAGGTATTTTTAATGCTTTTTCAACTGATGCTAAAGCCAGTGTGTTTGTAAAACCAAGTGATACTTGGCGTTTATATGATTGTAGTTTTAAGCCTTGGCCAGCGTGTCGACATGCACACCCGGCGATAGATGCAATACTCACTGCGTTAGCTGAGCGTGAGCAAACAGAACCGTTAGCAATAGCTGATATTCTCTCTATTGAAATTCATACTTACCAAGATGCTCAATTATTTTGCGACCGAGCAACCCCCGAAACGGAATTACAGGCTAAGTTTAGTATTCAACATGCGGTTGCAGCCATTTTACAGTGGGGCGAGCCACAGTTAAGCCATTACCATGAAAGCAATTTAGAACAACTGGCCGATATAAGATCACTAGTTAGTGTGCATGTAGATCAAGACATTGAAGCAAACTATCCGTTTCATTTTGGTGCACGTTGTATTGTAAAACTTAAGTCTGGAGAAGCGTTAACTGCGCAGGTTATTGATACTTTAGGCGACCCTGAAAAACCCTTAACCATTGAACAGCTAAAAGATAAAGCGCGTATGTTAATGACAGCTGCAGATATAGATCCTGAAAACATTAACCAAATTGTTTCTATGAAATGGTCGCAAGAAACAGACTTAGCTTTATTAACATCATTCATTAAAAAGCCTTAGCCCATTTACCGATACTGAGAACCACGTGACAGCCATAGAAACGTTACTACAACATATTGAGCAAACCACATTTGAAAATCTGCCTGACAGCAGCGTCAACGCAGTTAAAACCTTTGTGCTTGACTCTATAGGCGTTGGTATTAGTGGCAGCCGTGTACTTACTACTCAACATGTTAAAAAAGCGGTAGCAACGTGGGGAGAAGCAAAACAAGCGCAAGTATGGAGTACCGGAGAATGGTTACCTGCTAATGCGGCGGCAGTTGTTAATGGTTTTCAAATTCATAATCAAGAATGGGATTGTGTGCACGAGCCAGCCGTGGTGCATCCTATGGCGGTTATTCTTTCGGCCTTAATGGCTTTTGGACAGCGAGAAAACATTACCGGCAAACAACTTATTTTAGGGATTACCGTTGCGGTAGATGTAGCTACGTTAATTGGTGCATCAGCGACAGGTGCTATGAAGTTTTTTAGACCGTCAATCTGTGGTTGTTTAGGCGCTACAGCAGGTTTAGCTGCGATTAAAAATATAAAGGGCGATACCTTAAAAAATGCGCTAGGTATTGCTTACAGTCAAATAAGTGGAACCATGCAAGCTCATGTTGAAGGTTCGCCTATGTTACCTATGCAAATAGGTATTAATTCTGCCAATGCGATTAATGCGTTTGATATGGCAATGGCTGGGCTACAAGGGCCAAAAGATATTTTAGAAGGGCCTTTTGGTTACTTTAACTTGTTTGAAGACAGTTACGACTTAACCTACTTTAACGAAAATATTGGTAAACAATATCAAATAGAATGTGTAAGCCATAAACCTTATCCAACGGGCAGAGCAGGCCATGGCGGAATAGACGGTTTACTGACTTTACAAGCTGAGCATAAGTTTAGCGCTGAAGATGTTAAACACGTGGTTATTCGCGCCACGCCGTTAATTCACCGGTTAGTAGGGCGCCCTGCGAACAATAATATGGATGTGAGTTATGCAAAGTTGTGTAACGGCTATATAGCAGCAACAGCGCTAATAACAGGTAATGTAACGGTTGAAGATTTTGAACCACATTTATTAACTGATTCAAACCGATTAGCGCTAGCGCAAAAAGTAACAACAGAGCTTAACAGTTGTAAAGACTTAAACGCTTTAGCTCCGGTAAGTGTAGAAGTAACACTACACAACGGAAAAACACATCACATAGAATTAGCAGCCGTATTAGGCAACCCAGCAAGGCCGCTATCAAAAAAAGCACAAATTACAAAATTTACAGCAGCATGTTCAAGTGCAAAACATCCGCTAGATCAACAACAAATACAACAGCTAATAGTTGAAATAGATCACCTAGGTGACATCAACAATATTAACGATCTAGTTTCTTTAACTTTAAACAATCATTAGGTACCACAATGGCGAGTTATCCTACTTATTTTGAATCATTTGACCACAAGCAAATGCTAAAAGACTATCCGTTAGGCGACGAGTTGAATACACGTTTTAAAAACATGACACGTGAACAGCTTACTTCTTTACAAAATGAGCGATTTTTACAGGTGGTTGATCGTGCATGGCAAATTCCTTTTTATCAAAGAATTTGGGGCAATGCTGGCGTAAAACCTTCAGACATTAAAAGTCTTGATGACATAACCAAACTGCCTTTAATTTCTAAATCAGACATTATGGACAGCGTTGAAAAGTATCCACCGTTAGGTGATTTTCATGGCTTAGACGATATTCCTGCAGAAGAAAGACCGCCTATTGTATTTCATACCACCAGTGGCACCACAGGTACGCCGCAACCACTATTGTTTGGCCCTAAAAGTCGTGAAATTCAATCGTTATTAGTTGCACGTAGTTATCGTTTTATGGGCTTAAAGCCTGCCGCAACGGTTCAGTCTTGTTATGGCCATGGCATGATCAATGGCGGACATTACATCCGCGAAGCGGTTACGCATTATACTAATGCTTTGTTTTTATCAGCGGGTACAGGTGTAGAAACACGTTCGGCGCAACAAGTTAGCTTAATGCACACTTTTGGTACTAATGTATTAGTGGGTTTTGTTGACTACATTAAGCGATTGTCTGAAGTGGCGCGTGAAGAAGGACTTATTCCTGGTGAAGATATAAAAATAGATATGATTATTGGTCACCTAGGTATGGAAAGCCGCGAAAGTATCGCGAAAGCATGGGGTGGGCCTGAGTTATTTGATTGGTACGGCGTAGGTGATACCGGAACCATCGCAGCCGAAGGACCAGATCACGACGGTATGCACGTTTGGGAAGACGCTCACTTTTTAGAAGTGTTAGACGCTGAAACTAATCAACCTTTACCTGATGGTGAAAAAGGTAATATGGTTGTAACCTGTTTATATAAAGATGACGTTTATCCTATTATTCGTTTCAATACTTACGATCTAACAGAAGTTATTCCTACCGAAAACAAAATGTCTATGCCGTTTAAACGTATTCGTGGTTTTATGGGACGTTCAGACAACATGGTTAAATTACGTGGTATTAATATTTATCCGCAAGGTGTTGGTCCTATGCTTGACGGACGTACTGAATTTTTAGGTGAGTTTATTTGTAAAGCGGTACGCGATAAAAATGGTCGTGACGAAATGATTGTAATGGCAGAAGTGAGTACGCCAGAAGATCAACGTGCTGATATTCAAGCCGAATACGCGAAAATATTAAAACGTAAAATAGGTATTGAAGTACAGGTTGAGCTGTTATCTGAGGGCGAATTAACTCATTTAACGCAAGTTGATGTGCGACAAAAACCGATCAGATTAATAGACGATCGTTTTTAGGTTTTTGTTTAACTTAACTTAACTTAACTTAATTTAGTTTGATTTGACTTAATTTAATGTACTAGAGGCTAGTTATTAGCCTACATTATGCATCACGTTATTTGAATAGCTAGCTTAAATGAAAGTGTTTAGGTAACGTGAGTTGTAAAAATATGAAAAGTGTTAAGGTATTTAATGATCGATATTACTATTTTACAGCAAGATTTAACCGCGCAATTAGCACTTGTAAAAGCTAAACAGGTTTCTGCACAAGAAATAAATCAGCAACAAATGGCCTTGATTAATAAGCTTAATCCTACCATTAATGCATTTATTGCTGTTAACGACACGTTAGCTGAAACACAAACCGATAGTGAATTGTTGGGCTTAACCGTAGCAGTAAAAGACAATATTGATGTTAAAGGGTTTAACACCACTGCAGGGCTTGAAATACTTAGGCATTCTCGCCCAGAACAAGACGCTTTTGTTGTTAATAAATTACGTAATGCTGGCGCTAATTTTAGCGGAAAACTTAATATGCACGAAGGTGCGTTAGGGGCAACCAATCAAAATGCTCATTTTGGTCATTGCGTAAATCCCCATAACATATCATTAACGCCGGGTGGATCTTCTGGTGGTTCAGGTGCAGCGGTTAGCGCTTGTATGACGCCTTTAGCGTTAGGCTCTGACACTATGGGCTCTGTACGTATTCCTGCATCTTATTGTGGTGTATTTGGTTTTAAACCAAGCCGTGGTGCGTTAAGTATCAGCGGTTCAGTCGCCTGTAGTCGATTACTTGATAGCATTGGACCTATTGCGCGTTCTGCACGAGATTTAACATTAGCCATAAAGTTAATGGCTGGCTTTAATATAAACGATGCTTCTTCACAAGCGATAAGCTTTGAGCAAACCTTACTCAATAAACCCATATTATTAATTCCTGACAACTTAGCCGCGTTAGGTATTGATGACAGTATTATTGAAGATTTTAATCAAAACCTTAATGCGTTTAAAAGCATGGGTTGTGAAATTAAAACGTTTGATATTTCACATTATAATTTTAGTGCCGCACGACGAGCTGGCTTAATTATTTGCGAAGCAGAAATGCGAGTAGAACACGAAGCACATTGGTTAAATAACAATGAACAATTTTCACCGTATTTAAAAAGTTTATTAAGCTACATTGATAAAAAATCACCAATGGATGTGATCAAGTCTGAACGTGTATTAGACAACGCAATAATAGAAGCTAGAAACATACTTTCTCATGGCGATTTTATACTGATGCCAACAGCACCACAGAGAGCTTTTTCGTTTGATGATGCAATACCGGCCAATCAAGCTGATTTAACCAGTTTAGCTAACCAGGCAGGACTTCCAGCGGTGTCTATACCTATGATTACTAATAACGCGTTACCTTCTGGCATGCAATTAATTGGCAAAGGCGCTAGCGATTTAGCGCTATTAACGCTTGCTGAACAATGGCAAACACATACACAATTTCAATATAAAATACCGAATACCATTATTGAATTATTAGCGTGATTTTCATGTTTTTTAACATTAACTACGTTTCATAAATCGCTTTATACGGGGAAGAAAATACATGTTAGAAACTCTACTCATGGTTACCGTACTTAGTCAAAACTTAGAAAAAACAGAAAGTGCCTACGAACAATATCTTGGCTACGAGTTGGTTGAACGAGGTAAAATTTCAGAGCCGTTAGCAAAAAGCTGGGGTGCAAAAAATGTTGCAGGGCGTAACTATTTAGTTATGCAGCCAGAGAGTAACAAACAGGTCTTTTTACGTTTTATTGAAGACAAGCACAAAACTGACTATAAACCTATGCGTCAAGAAGGTTGGAACGCAATAGAAATTTTAGTACAAAACCCCGACTTACTGGCCGAACAATTAAAAGATTCACCATTTAAATTGATACGACCGCCAAGGTTCTTAACTAAAAAAAGGAACATTCTTGCTTTTCAAGCACAAGGACCGAATAACGAATTACTATACTTTACCCGAGTGATTGATCCCGCGAAATCTAGCTTTAATTTAGGCGTAGCCGACAGTTTTGTTGATAATGTATTTATTATGGTGCTAGGTGGTACAAACATGGCAGGCATGAAAGGTTTTTATCGCGAGCAACTAAAAGTTCCTGTTTCAGGACCATATCCTTACAGAATAGGTGTGTTATCAGAAGCCTATAATTTACCTGAAGAAACCATTCATTCGTTGGCAATAGCTGAACTAAAAGAACAGTTTTTAATAGAAATAGACCAATACCCAGATAATGCAAAAACCATAGATATTAACACTGATGAATTACCCGCAGGTATTGCTATGGTGAGCTTTGGTGTTAAAAACCTAAACCAGATCACAGCGCCTTTTATTAGCCCACCAACTACTCAAAAAAGTAACGCGTATCAAGGGCGGCGTAGTGCAAGTATACGCGGAGCAGCAGGGGAATTAATAGAACTTGTTGAAATGTCAGCACCCTTATTTCCAGCTTTACCTATAGATTCAGTTAAAAATTAATTGATACGTTTAACCCTTTTATAACTCGTTATCTCAACTTTTTCTAATGATTGAAATAGGTGTTAGCTCATTAAATCAGATAACGGGCTAGTAACTCCGTTAGCACCATGCTCAATGACATGAGTATAAATTTGTGTAGTACGAATATCGGTATGTCCTAATTGTTCTTGTACCGTTCTTATATCTGCGCCGCGTTGTAATAAGTGAGTGGCAAATGAATGACGCAAAGTATGGCAAGTTACGTTTTTTTCAATATTAGCTTGATGCGAAGCGGCCTTAACTGCTTTACGCAAAAGCGTTTCATCAATGTGATGTCGCCTTAATAACTTTGATTCAGGATCTACACTCAAGCGAGATGACGGAAATAAATAATGCCATCCAATGTCTTTATTAGCTTGAGGGTATTTTCTCGCCAACGCATAAGGTAAATAAACACCGTTATATTGAGGTTTTTCTAAATCACTACAGGCAATACTTTTTGCTAATTGAATTTGTGTTTTTAGCTTACCTACTAACTCTTTAGCCAATGTAACTCGCCTGTTTTTACCACCTTTACCCTGCCATATTTGAATTGAATGATAGTCAAAATCAATGTCTTTAATTCTAAGCCTTACCACCTCCATAAGCCTTAAACCACTGCCATACATAATTTGAATAGGTAATGCGTGTTTTTCATGGGTGTTTAATAAAAGGCTTTTAACCTCTTCTTTTGTAAGTACGACGGGGAGTTTGGTTTGAATACGACTTTTATTAAAAGCTAAATCGAATGTTAAGGGGTTATCGAGTACGTGTTTATATAAAAAAACGAGAGAGTTTAACGCTAGTGCTTGTGTTCTTGGGGCAACATTCATTTGATTTGATAAATATGAAAGAAACGCTTCTACTTCACGGTCATGTAAATTAATAGGATGCGCTTGTTGGTTGTAGTTAATATAAGCCTTAATCCAATATAAATACGTGCCAATGGTTCTTTTAGCATAACGTTTTAATTGCATTTTTTCTTTTACATAATTTAAAAATGGAGAGCTCATATATTTATATTGATGGCTGTGTTTATATACAGTATAGCATAAATCCTGCTTTCTACAACAAAGCAGGGTTTTTTCCTCCTTTCACACAGCTGCTAGCATACATAAAAAAGTTATATTGTTGATATTTCAATTAAAGTGACTTAATCTAGGTTTTTAAAGTTGTTTGTAAATGTTTTGTGGAAAGCAGGGTTTTTGCAAACTAATAAGCTGTTATGAGTTTATTCAAATTGTTTGTTGGGTTTAGCTAAAAGGGTGGTTGTAACAAGTGACTTTTGTATTAGCTTCTTACGAGTTGAGCTAGGCTAGTTTTATAAAAGCCACTAATATATTTTGCCTTTATTAACGAGACTTTTGTGGCAAAATAATTAGTTCATGATAGTTTTGTTAGTAGCTCAAGTTAGCCTTCATTTACAAATGGGGTGTTTACTACTGTTTTAGTGTTTTGGGTTTTAGTTAAGTTACTCATAACAAAGCAAATCAACGGGACTTTTAAAGCTGGCTGTTTCGTTCCTCAACATTATAAGCCAGCAATAAAAGCCCATTATTTCGGCGTTATATGCACTCAAATAGTATGGTTGGTTTAGCTAAAAATGTTTTTATCAAAGTTACTTTTGTATGTGCTGCTACGAGTTTCGCTATTTTAGTTTTTCAATAGTCACTAATAAGCTTTGCCTATTTAAAAGACTTTTGTTGGCAAAGCTATTATTTCGTTCTGGCATTTGTGGGTAGCTCAATTTATAGTGCGTTTATTACTACCGTCTTTTACTTCTAACTTATGTATTTTAGTTCAGGTTTATCAGTCATATAACAAGCAATTCAACGGGACTTTTACAGCTGGCTGTGCTCGTCCCTCGCAATTTTAGCCAGGAGTAAAAGCCCATTAATTGGGCGTTATATGCAATTCATGTAGTAAGGTGGTTTAGCTAAAGTTATTTTTATCAATCTTACTTTTATAAACGTTGCTACGAGTATCGCTATTTTAGTTCTTCAATGGTCACTAATAAGCTTTGCCTTGTTAAAGAGCCTTTTGTGGCAAAGCTATTATTTCGTTCTGACAATTGTGGGTAGCTCAATTTATAGTTCGGTTATTTCTACCGTCTTTTACTTCTGACTTTTGTATTTAAGTTCAGGTTTATCAGGCATATAACAAGGCATTGCAAAGGACTAAAAACAGTTGGCCGTTGCTCGTGCCTCGCCATTTTGGCCATCAATTTTTAGCCTCTGAATGAGGCGTTAGAGTTTTCTCATGTCATACGATAAATTATTGGTCGGGAGTAACGGCGAAGAGTTTCCTTATTCAGAATCATTTGATAAGGATACATATCATTATCTAGTGAGTATTGTCTGGGATGATCGTGATGGAGAGTTATCTATTTTAAATAATGGTGCTCACATCGAGTTTGACGATGATGGTAGCTGGTTAGATTTTAATTTTTCACCCAAAAGTATATTCCCTGATAAGGCGAAATTAAGCGAGTGTGAAATACTCCAACTTCTTGTGGCATTATCGGAAAATGAAGAAAATTCCACAACGTACTCCAAAGAAGCAATAGACAAAAAGTATAAGAAATACTTGGAGAGTAAAAAACTCTAACAAGCTGTTTAACAAGGACAAAATACAGTTGGCTTTTGCTCCTTCGTCGCTTATTCTAGCCAACTATATTTTGCCCATTAACAGGGCGTTATATTGCAAGGAGGTTTAGTGGCATTTTTAACAGATCTATTTCAAGATTTAAGGATAGGTAAAAATTCAATTCATGGTGATCAAACTAAAAGTAGATCTTTCCAAAATGAATCGCATCTTGATGTCCTCGCTGAAAAAATTGACCAATTATATATTATGAATATGGCTTCTCTCGAGTTATTAAATGATCTTGGTGTTAGCCGATCTCAAATTGAGGCTAAAATCGAAGAAATTGACTTGCGTGATGGTAAAGCTGATGGGAAAATTTCTCCTCAAACAGAGTGCACTGATTGTGGACATAAAGTTGCTAAGCGTCGAACTCATTGTTTTTATTGTGGCTCAAAGGTTAATCAGTTTGGTTTTAAAGCAATATAACAAGAAAATCAACGGGACTTTTACAGCTGGCTGTGCTCGTTCCTCGCAATTTTAGCCAGCAATAAAAGCCCGTTATTTGGGCGTTATATGCAACTCATGTAGTAAGGTGCTTTAGCTAAAGTTATTTTTATCAATTTTGCTTTGGTAAACGCTGCTACGGGTTTCGCTATTGTAGTTTTCCAATAG
>NZ_MUZU01000022.1 GCF_002000085.1 Pseudocolwellia agarivorans | reverse complement strand
TAGCACAGGTTGCAAAAACCTCTTCTGTTGCTGGATTAATAACACTCAATAAATTTGATGATGTTACTGATTGACCATTAATAGTCATATTAAAATTTAGCATTGAACTACCCTTTATCGTTAACAAGAAGAGCAATTAAAGCTCTCCTCTACTAAACATATTGAAATACCATCCTAAGAATTAATAAAACTCGTACTTAAAGGTAATACCTACTTGTCTTGGCGGAGCATATACTTGTTCGGTAAACCCAGCAAAACCTAAATCTAAGTTATATACTAAGTATTCTTCATCAAATACATTTTTGGCCCAAAGTGAGGCTTCCCAGTCACTATTTGCAAATAGCGTATAAGTCGCCCTTAAATTAACAACTGCATAAGATTCTTGTAACGATACTTCAGCATTAGAGCCTTCTAAATATTGATCGTCATTCCAGTTTCCATCTACCTGTAATGCTAAGTTTGAATCACCTAAATCCATGTTATAACGTACAACGGTGTTAAAACTTAGTTTAGGGGCTTGAGGAAGGTCTACATTACGATTACCTTCACCAGCATAAAAACCAGGAACAAAATCAACTTCAGAATTTAGGTAAGATAAACCAAAATTAAAAAACCAGTTGTTGTCTGGTACATAAGCAAACTCAACTTCACCACCAAAAACTGAAGCATCAGAGTTTGTTACTTGTGCTGTACCGCCAGTTAAAGAAAAGGCCTGATAATCTTGGTAATCATAATAAAAAACAGAAGAACTAAAACGACCTTTATTATCCAAAATTGTAGCTTTTAAACCCACTTCGTATGAATACAAGGTTTCTTCTTTATGTTGAAAATCAGATAAACTTACGAAAGCACTTGGCGACCAATTACCGCCTTTTATGCCTTTATTTACTGAACCATAAATCAGAACATCATCTAGTCCTTTATAATCAAGCTGTAACTTACCGGCCCAATCTCCAAAATCAATAGAGTCAACATCTTTAAGTGTAGGATCTGTTGTTGCAGAAATTTGTTCTTGTAGGTCAAAAAGTACCATGCCATCAGTAACACCTGAAGCTTCACTAAAGTTTTGCCCAGTGTTAAAAAAGTTGATTTTTTTATCATCTTGAGAATAACGCAATCCACCAATAAGGGTAAAATCATCATTCAAATCGTATTCAACTTGTCCAAATACAGACCAGTTCTCAGCTGACATATCTACATTGGAATGCACTTCTCCTGTAGGATCTCCTATTATAACGGGTCCACCAGTTATAGACTGTCCCTTGAAGTCAATATCTAATGCATAAAGGCCTGTTTGCCAACGCATGTTATCTGTTTCATCGGATAAACGTAATTCATGACTCGTTTGTTCATAATTAGCAATACTAGAGAAAGGGAAAAAAGTACGGCCTCCTGATGCATCTTCCGTATGCTTTTTATAAACATCCACGTAACCTAAGATATAATTTAGCTTTAAACCGTTTTCAAATTCATGCCTGAGCTTAGCAATATAAATATCACTTTCTCGGTCAAGACCATTATCTGTAAAATCAGAGCCGTGTCGGTGAACATCTCCCGTCGCAACAGGGCCTGGATTTATACCAAAGCCTGTAACTGGATCTGAACCGGCAGCCCTTACAACATATTGTCCTGCAGGAACATCATCATCTTTAGTTAATGTGGCAGATAAATCTAAGCTTGTATTATCAGTAAGTGCTATCGCAAGACTACCTCGAATGGTATAACCATCAGCGCCATTACCAGCTCGCCCTGTTGCCGTACGAGCTTCATTACCATTACCTAAACCGCCGGCAGTAACATTACCCGGTTTAATATATCCGTCTGCTTTTTCTGTCCGAACAGCTATACGACCACTAACTGAATCTGAAATACTGCCCCCAAGCGCTCCTTCTAGTATTTTGTGATTTCTTTGGCCATAAGAAGCTTTTACATAACCATTAAGTGATTCATCTTGCGCTTTATTTGGAATAAAATGAATTAAGCCACCTGTAGCATTGCGCCCAAACAATGTGCCTTGCGGCCCCCTTAACACTTCAGTCGATTGCATATCAAACATTTGCATATTTAGTGCATTCATACTTCCAATATATAAGTCGTTATAATATACGGCTACTGGCGACTCTAAATTATCTTGAAAGTTATTTTGGGAAACCCCTCTTAAGTTAAAAGTAGTAAAACCGGGAGCAAAAGACTGTAATTGTAAACCCGGTATTTGCAAAACAATATCTTCTGTTGTATTAAATCCAAGAGCTTCTGTTTGATCACCGCCTAAGGCAGTAACTGCAACCCCCACACTCTGAACATTTTGCGTTCGTTTTTGAGCAACAGTAATCACTTCAATATCAACATTATTACTTCGCTTAACTTCTTTTATATCTTCAGCTTCTGCTGCATTTACACTGCCCATTAATCCTAAAATAACTGCAGATGCGACTGTTGATAATTTAATATTTTCTAAAACACCTTTCCTCATAGATAACATTTTCATAAAGACTTCCCCGATCATTGTTTATTCTATGGAGCTACGCACTTTTTTATTGTCAATGCTAAGTAGGACATAGAATGTTATTCATACTGAAATCTATAAATATAATTAGAATAAAAAATATGTTTTTTAATTAATTACATAAAAAGATAATCAATAACGCTTGTTGTTATATTTTTAATAATTATGATTTTATTTATTAGAATTTTTCTTTAAGAAACAAATTACTGCGTTTCTATCACTTACCTTTCTTAAACCTCCGAAAGCCATCATGGTTCCAGGTACAACCTTCATAGGTTTTTCTAAAAATGTATGTAACTCTTGCTCTGTCCATATTTTGTTATATTCGTTTAAAGCAGGAGAATAAGGAAAACCTTTAACAGAAGCTGATTTCCTTCCTACAACATCGAATAAATTAGGACCTAATAAAGTTGGCCCCCCCTCATTAACAGAATGACAAGCTGCACACTTTGAAAATGCTTTCTTCGATGCTTGCTGATCGCAAACATCATCGCTAGCAATAACCAAAAAAGGTAAAAAGCACATAGCACTCAGTAACTTGAAACTTTTCATACGTTAGTTCCTTATTTATAATTAGGAGCCGAAATGGTTCCTTTTCCATCATCAGTACCTAGATAAAATTTATTTGATGAGGTAGGCAGATAGACAAAATGAGTATTAAGTGTTCCTGTAGAATCTTTCCACTTACCTGTTCCTCCTGTAATTTTGTATTGATTGGTTTCTCCTTTAGTCGAAATTGATGCAAATAACTTATCGTTAGATTCATCTATCCATACGCACCTTCCAACACCTTGAGTGCCTTCTTTATTTCCTAATTCATCAAAACCTAAACATTCCACAGATACTCTTAATTTCTGCTCTGCGGCTGTTTTTAAACTTATAGTAAGATTCGATGCTCCATATACGCTATATACAAAAGCGCTTTTATCTTCACCTAAACCTATTGAATGCCCAGCAGGCGCATAAAAAGAACCAGATAAATTAACTTGTAACTTCTCTGCATTTGCTAAACCACTAACAAGCACCGACATCAATGCTATATTTTTTATTACGTGCATAATTAACTCCTAAACGTTTTTAAGTTTTTCAATAATAATTTGAGCATTTCTAGCTCCTGACTCTATTGCTCCATCAATAAATCCTCTCCACCCATAGGCAAAATCAGAACCTGCAAAATGTACAGCTCCTTCAGGCCTATTCATTTCTTCAAAAGCAGTTGTTAACATACCTGGGGGATACATACACCAAGTGCCTTTTGAATAAGGATCAATATTCCAGTCATAACCAAATGACTCTAAAATTTCTGCATTAGGAAGGTATTCTTGAACCGCTTTTAATACAGCATCATCATCATAAACATCTAATTTTTCAGGATCTTTACCAAATCCCACTAAAATTTGGTCATCATCATCGTATTCAGTCCAAAGATAGTTAAGTGCCATATCTTCAGTGCCGTTTGCATATATAATTGGATGTTTACCTTTAATTTTTATATAAATTTTAACACCAGAGCCTGTGTGCCCCTGTTTAAAAGATTTTTGCTTAATGGGAGAAAGTGCTGGTGAAAATTGGATATCTTTAAGTACATTTAAAGGCGCTGCCATTATGACAAACTTCGCTTTTATCTCTTCATTTCTATTCGTAAAAATGGTAACACCTGAGTCACTTTGTTTAATCTTAATACATGCCGTTCCAAGTTTAACTTCAGCAGAACTATCGCCCATCATGTGTTCGATTAACTCACTAGTTCCATTTTTAAATTTATATTGGCCTATGTTGGCCCACATAAAGTCTTTATTAAACCCTGATAAAGCTAACCATCTCAATTGATCTAAGTAACTACTTTTATCTGAACTTGAATGACCATTTATTGAAGCAAAACTACGTAAAAAATCTTTTTGTATTTCACTAACCTCCAAAGCATCGATGGCTTCTCTAGCAGAAATACTATCAAGTGCCCTGAACTCTTTACTATCATGAAAAAGTGGTTCGTAAGGACGATTAAGATACTTAAATGCAGGCTCATAAAACTTATCATAGGCCTCATAAACCTCTGGCCAATACTCATCAGCAGTACCAACCTTGCGTTGACCTTTATCGTACCAAACAAAAGAAGTCGCATTTATTGCCGCACTTTCTGTAATAGGTAAGTTATATTTTAATTTTTCTGCCCAAATATTAGGTTGTCCCCAACCAAACCACGTTCCTCCCATGTCCATTTTGTGATCACCAAAAGTTGAAGTAAAAGTTCTTCCTCCTAGTCTGGGTCTCGCTTCTAATAAAAGGGTCTTAGCGCCACTTTGTGATAAGTCTCGCGCAGCCGTTACGCCTGCAAATCCTCCACCTATAACAACGACATCATAATCTTTCCTGCTATTCGAATGTAAAGGTACTCCACTAGAATTCGCCGAAGATGGTATTGCTGTAACTCCAGCAACACCTAGTGCAACATTTTTAATAAAATTCCTACGTTTCATGCTTCATTCCAATATTTGTTAGTTATACCCACTTAATTGGTCAACAGACCAAACATAAAATAAACATTATTTGGTCAACCGACCAATGTCAAGTTTTTTATACTAAAAGTGAAATTAAAATGAACAACGATGAAAAAGAAAATAAGCGGAAGTAAAGCTAATAAGATGTTAAATAGATAAGTTTTTGCTAGACTGTCGCCAATAATGAGAAACTATTTTTTTGGTGTGTAGTGTGAGCAAAACCATAGAAAAAAATAAAGTAGCAACAAGAAAAGCAGGTAAAGAAACATATAAAAAAATAATTCAAACAACTTATGAATTAATTTCTTCTGGAAGTTATAAAGATTTTTCTATGAGAAACATTGCGAAACATTCAAATCTAAGATTGGCAAATATCCAATATTATTTTCCAACAAAAGAAGATTTAGTTACCGCATTAATAATGCACGTAGAAACACTTTATGATATTGAATATCAATCACTTAACCTGGATAAAACTGAAGATCCTAAAGTTGCTTTCAATAAAATGATAGATTTTTGTTTAGATGATGTATTTAATCAAAATACAAGACATTTATTCATACAATTATGGCCTCTTTTAAGTGATTTAGATAATGATTCTGGTGAATTTTTAGCAAATTTATATCGCTATCAAATACAGTCTATTGCAACATTAGTGCAAAGGCTCAGCCCTAATGTTACCAAAAAAGAATCTCTTATTAGGGGAGAAGCTATAGCGTCTTTAATTGAAGGTTTAATTGTTGTTCGTTTAAACTCTAACGATAATTCAGTAAATAACAAAACAATCAAAGCAGTAATGAAAAGGTATGCATTTACTTTAGCTCAAACAGACAGTCAAGAAAGCTCTCTCATATAGTATGAATACTATCTAACTCATACCAATTAAATAATGGCACAATTAACAATTTTAACCTAGAGAGCCTTCAATTGATTAGTAAAGTTGGTATCTCCCTTGTTTGAATATTCAGGATGACTATGTACTTCCCCAATAAACTTTCATTTTTGTTTATCAGCTTTATTTTATTAACAGGCTGTATATCCACACAACCTGTTAACGATATTGATAAAGCCTTTTCGAGTGATATAAAAAAAAGAGAAGTAAGCTTAGCTAAATTAAATGTATGGGAAATAAAAGGTAAAATAGCCTTTATAAACAGTACTGAACGAAAAAGCGCTTCCATTTATTGGAAAAAATCCAAAAACAAACAACAGCTTAATTTAACAACTTACCTTGGTATTAATGTATTAAAGTTAACATCAAATGAAAATCTTCATACAATAGAAGTAGATGGCGAAGAATACCAAAGCAATAATTTAGACAGTTTAATTGAATCGTTAACTGATATTACATTTCCTACTGAAGCATTAAAGTATTGGATAAAAGCAATTCCCTATAATGAAAACGATACCTTTACTTTTGATCCTAACTCAAAATTACCTCTAACATTGTCCAGTCATTACAATAGTCATGACTGGACAATTCAGTACTCATCTTATCAACGTATTCAGCAAGATAAATTAACGCTTGCCTTACCTAATAAAATCAAAGTAACGTCGGCGGATTTAACCATTAATATAGCAATAAATAATTGGGCCATATAAACGGTTTAATAATATAGGACAATAAATAGTGAACACAGCAAATTTTATTTCATTCCCCTCTCCCGCTAAACTTAATTTATTTCTTCATGTGGTTGGACAACGCCCAAACGGCTATCACGAATTAGAAACCGTATTTCAATTTTTAGATTATGGCGATACGATTGAGTTATCTGTGAATAACAGTAATACCATTGAACTTTTAACCCCGATTAAAGGTGTAAATAATTCCGATAATCTTATCTGTAAAGCAGCAAAGCTCTTACAAAATCAAACAAAATGTGATCTTGGTGTACAAATAAAAATTAATAAAATATTACCTATGGGTGGAGGTTTAGGAGGTGGGTCTTCTAACGCTGCGACTATTTTATTAGCACTGAATAAACTCTGGAATATAAACTTACCTATTAATCAATTAGCAGAATTAGGCCTCTCTTTAGGGGCAGATGTACCTATTTTTGTTAAGGGCTACGCTGCGTTTGCACAAGGTATAGGAGAAGTATTAACACCAATATCCCCTACTGAATATTGGTATTTAGTATCTAAACCTTCTTGTAGTATTTCAACTCAAGATGTTTTTGGGTCGCCTGACTTGGTCAGAAACACACCTAAACTATTATTAAGTGAAAACATTAATAATAAAGACATCGATTTACAAATAGAGACGTGCCATAACGATTGTGAAACTATCGTAATAAAAAACTATCCTAAGGTTGCCAACCTACTGGCTTGGTTGATAGAATACGCGCCGTCGAGAATGACTGGTACAGGGGCTTGTATTTTTTCGCGATTTAACTCAGAACACGAGGCGAAAAAAGTACAATCTACACTTCCTGAAGGTATTGAATCGTTTATAGCTAAAGGCATTAATCAATCTCCACTTATTGATGCTATAAAAAATTTAGCTAATTAATAACATATGTTTTAATGCTTTAACCAATATTTCTGGTTGAACAAATAATTTGCTAGCATTTATTAAAATGCAGCGTTGTAATTTTAATGTCAAAGATTTCTAAGGAAATGACTGTGCCTGACATGAAGATATTTGCGGGTAACGCCA
Source organism: Pseudocolwellia agarivorans (assembly GCF_002000085.1). Lineage (GTDB taxonomy): Bacteria > Pseudomonadota > Gammaproteobacteria > Enterobacterales > Alteromonadaceae > Pseudocolwellia > Pseudocolwellia agarivorans. The sequence goes on along the minus strand of NZ_MUZU01000022.1, from coordinate 30,758 downwards.
CCCCTGAACTGGCCAAACAAATAGCTAACCGCCTATACATAACTCTTGGCGAAGCAAAAATTGGAAGTTTTAGTGATGGTGAGATTAGTGTAGAGATTACTGAAAACGTTCGCGGTGCGGATGTATTCATAATTCAATCAACTTGTGCTCCAACTAACGATAACTTAATGGAACTTATCGTTATGATTGATGCGCTACGTAGAGCTTCTGCGGGTCGTATTACTGCTGTTATACCTTACTTTGGTTATGCTCGCCAAGATAGACGTGTACGAAGTGCTCGTGTACCTATCACAGCAAAAGTTGTTGCTGATTTTCTATCAAGTGTAGGTGTTGACCGTGTTTTAACGGTAGACCTTCATGCTGAACAAATTCAAGGATTTTTTGATGTTCCTGTAGATAACGTATTTGGTACGCCTATCTTATTGGAAGATATGAAAGATCGTGAACTAGATAATCCTATTGTCGTATCTCCTGATATTGGCGGTGTAGTTAGAGCTCGAGCTGTTGCAAAATTATTAAATGACGCTGATTTAGCAATTATCGACAAACGTCGACCAAAAGCCAATGTTGCGCAAGTGATGCATATTATTGGTGATGTTGCAGATCGTGACTGTATTATTGTAGATGACATGATAGATACCGGCGGTACATTAGCTAAAGCAGCTGAAGCTCTTAAAGAACATGGTGCAAAACGTGTAATTGCTTACGCTACTCATCCTGTTTTATCTGGTAACGCAGCAGAAAACCTTAGAAATTCAGTATTAGATGAGGTTGTTGTGACTGACTCCATTCCTCTTACTGAAGAAATCAAAGCTATTGGCATTGTTCGCCAACTTACACTAAGTGGCATGCTTTCAGAAGCTATTCGCCGTGTATGTAACGAAGAATCGATTTCAGCTATGTTCGACGACTAATTAAAAATAACATCTTATATCCCTAAAAGCGCTTCATTGGCGCTTTTTTTATATTCCTTTAATTTTAAATTATAAAATTCAGCTATATTTATACCAATCACAACAACCAATTGATCATTCATACTCATCTAAATAATCAATTACATCGTTATTTATCTAATCAATAGAACAACGAGTGATTAAAATAAATGCCTCGCCTACAGGAAGCAGCTGCTTAGGTTTAGTCTGGAACAATGAACCAGTGTCTTTGACCATTTATTCTTCGTATAAAATAGGTTAAGTCACTTATTCGTATGGTATTATTTAACTACTAAAGAAGTTAATACATGAATAAAATATATCTTACTTTTTTTCTCGGGCTCTTAACTCTTATCCCCCTAACAATACAAGCTAAAATCTCTCCCGTTAATTTAAATGATGTAAAATGGCCCCCCTTCTTTTTTTCAAACCACGAAAAAGGAAAAATGGGACTAGGAAAAGAAATATTAACGACTTGTATAAGTGAACTTAATTACGAAGTACACCTAAAATTTCTTCCAATCAAACGTACGCATTATTATATGAAATCAGGAGATATTGACATTAGTGTTTATTCTTATAACAAGAATAGAAAAAGTTTTGTATATTACGGTAATGAACCTATATTTACCTCACAATATGGTTTAGTCACAAAAAGATCAGACAATATAAAAATTGAAAAACTCGATGATATTAAACCTTATATATTTGGTCATTTAGATGGTTTAACCCACACAAAAGAAATACGAAACATTTTAAAAATAAAACAAAAACAAGGACAAGTTTCAAAAGGTTATGATATTGATGCAATGTTTAAGCAACTATTAGCTACACCACAACGTTTTCAAATAATGGCAAACTCTAAAGAAACTTTAAAATGGCGAGCCAAGCAACTCGGTATTACAGAGCAAATTAAAATTCATGATTTAAACGTTCAAGAAAAAGCTTATTATGTAACTATATCTAAAGTTTCTAAAAACATTCGCCACCCTAAACTATTTTTAACTCGTATTGACCGCTGTATTCAAAAATTAAAAGAAACCGGTCAATACCAAAAAATGGCGCAAATCTATGGATTATAAAACCCCATTAATTTTATAAAACAAGACAACTCCTCTTCTCAAAAAACAACAAAATTCAAAATAATAAAAAGTTTAACGATTAACGGCTATTAAACTTGGCAATACTTGGCTTGAATGTTATTATTCGGCGCCTTTTTTAAGTGGTGATTAGTTATCATTTAAGCAAAAAGGAATATCGTTACTTTTGGTCGCAAAAAGTAACACACAATTAACTTATTTTATAAAGAGTATAATATGACTGATTTATTAACTTTAGATGCTGAAGTACGTACAGACTTAGGGAAAGGTGCGAGCCGCCGCCTACGTCACGCGAACAAAGTTCCAGCAATTCTATACGGTGAAGGTAAAGAACCTGTTTCTTTAACTTTAGCGCACAAAAATGTTTTTCGTGCACAACAAGAAGAATCATTTTACACACAAGTTTTAACATTGAACATTGATGGAAAGCCTGTTGAGTGTTTGATCAAAGACATGCAACGTCACCCATTCAAACAAGTGATCATGCATTTAGATTTTTTACGCATTGATGCAACTCACCCTGTTCAAACTAACGCGCCTATTCACTTCATTAATGAAGATGCTGCTGTTAAAAAAGGTGGCGTAATTGCTCATCACGTAAATGAAATCGCAGTAACTTGTTTACCTGCTGATTTACCAGAATTCATTGAAGTAGATCTTGCTTCACTTGAAGTTGGTCAAACGTTACATTTATCAGACATTGCACTTCCAAAAGGTGTTACTTCTGATGAACTAGCTAAAGGCGAAAGCCATGACCAAGCTGTTGTTACATCTAATGCTCCTAAAGGTTCATCTGATGAAGACGAAGCTGAAGCATCTGAAGAAGCAGCTGCTGAATAATAATTCTTAGGACTTATCCTTAGATGACTATTCAGTTAGTAGTGGGCCTGGGAAATCCAGGCCCCGAATACACAAAAACCCGCCATAATGCCGGTGTATGGTTTGTAGAAGAACTTGCATCTCGTTACAACATATCTTTAAGACCTGAAAAAAAATACTTTGGCCATTACGGCAAAGGTTATATAGGCGAACAACTTGTTCATTTACTTATTCCCACAACGTTCATGAATCGAAGTGGTCAGGCAGTTGCACCTCTAGCTAATTTTTATCGTATTCCCGTAGAAGACATTCTTGTTGCACACGATGAATTAGACATGGAACCAGGTGTTTGTAAAATTAAGAAAGGCGGTGGCCATGGTGGCCATAATGGCTTACGAGATATAATTGCTCGTATGGCTAACAATAAAGAATTCTACCGTTTACGCCTTGGCATTGGCCATCCTGGTCATAGAGATCGCGTAACCGGACACGTACTTGGCAAAGCGCCAGCAAACGAACAAGCTTTAATAGACCAATGTGTTGACGAAGCAAGTCGTTGTTTTGAAATATGGCAAAAAGACGATCTTAAAAAAGCACAAAATCGTCTACATTCTTTCAAAGCACAATAATTAATATTTATTCTATGTCACTGTAAATAATCAGTTATAGAATAAATATAAAACAGCATTCAAACTTTAATAGGAATAATCTCATGGGATTTAAATGTGGCATAGTTGGTTTACCAAACGTAGGTAAGTCTACCCTTTTCAATGCTTTAACCAAAGCTGGTATCGAAGCAGCCAATTTCCCTTTTTGTACCATAGAGCCAAACACAGGCGTTGTTCCAGTACCTGATCCTCGTTTAGATGCGCTTGCTACAATAGTAAAACCAGAACGTGTATTAGCAACCACAATGGAATTTGTTGATATTGCCGGTTTAGTTGCTGGTGCATCTAAAGGTGAAGGTTTAGGTAATAAATTTTTAGCTAACATTCGCGAAACAGATGCTATTGGCCATGTTGTTCGTTGTTTTGATAACGATAATATTATTCATGTTGCCAATAAAATTGATCCGGCTGACGATATTGATGTTATTAACACTGAGCTCGCATTATCTGATATGGATACTGCAGAGCGAGCCATTCAACGCCAAGCTAAGCGTGCAAAAGGTGGTGACGCAGATGCTAAGTTTGAAATCCCTGTTTTAGAAAAAATATTAAAACATGTAGAAGACGGCAACATGATCCGCTCTTTAGATTTATCTAAAGAAGAAAAAGCCGCAGTTGCTTATTTAAACTTTTTAACTATAAAACCAACCATGTACATTGCAAACGTTAACGATGACGGTTTTGAAAACAACCCTTACTTAGATGTTGTACAAGCAATCGCAGATAAAGAAAATGCAGTAGTTGTAGCAGTATGTGCTGAAATTGAAGGTGAGTTATCTGAAATGGATGATGAAGACCGTGTTGAATTTATGGCTGAAATGGGCTTAGAAGAACCAGGACTTAACCGAGTAATTAACTCAGGTTATGGTTTATTACATCTACAAACCTACTTTACTGCCGGAGTTAAAGAAGTAAGAGCTTGGACGGTTAAACAAAATGCAACAGCGCCACAGGCCGCAGGTGTTATACACACAGATTTTGAAAAAGGTTTTATTCGTGCAGAAGTTATTGCTTATGAAGACTTTATCCAATTTAACGGCGAATCTGGCGCTAAAGAAGCAGGTAAATGGCGCTTAGAAGGTAAAGAATACAAAGTTAAAGATGGTGACGTGGTTCACTTCAGATTTAACGTTTAAATCTAAACTTAGCCATTTTCAAAATAAAATAAAAAGCCGAATCAACATTCGGCTTTTTTGATCTTCAATACTTTTATAAATAGTAATGACTATAATTTACGACGACTCATACCTGCAAAACCAAGTAAACTTAAACCTAAGATGGCTACAGTAGCAGGTTCTGGAACTGTCATTGTCATATTACCATCATGTTGAATTTCAAATGTTTGCGAACTTCCAGCACCTCCTGGATAAAAAGGAAGCAGTCCAACAATATCTTGTACTGTTACAATAAGCTCCGCAGATTTACTACCTGGAGTAGTAGATAAATCGTCACCTGCTGAATTAAAGAAATACCCAGCCATAAAAGTTAGGCTTAAATCAAGCGCACAAAGACCTTTATTTTGTAATGGACCCGGTGAGATATCAATTGTACAACCACCAGCATTTAAACCAAATGATGCGATTTGCATTCCACCATCAAATGTTCCGTTAACAGTAGTGTCTACATAGAGTCCTGTTGATGCGCCTACAGAAGAAAAAGTTACAACAATTTCATCGTCAACAACAGTCGCAGCCATTCCGTTAAAAGCATAATCAAAGAAAACTTCATACGCAGGATCTACACTTATATTAGTTGCACCTAGTTTAAAGTTAACAACATCTGTTGCCCCAAATTCAGAAAAAGCATCATTACCAGCAATATCGCCACTCAAGTCAGTATCTATTTGCGTGACTGTTGCGATATCAGGATCGTAATCGATAAAATCAAATATCACCTCAGAACCAGGGGTTCCGTTAAAAGATGAGTCATTAAAGGTAATCACATCAGCACTAGCTGTAAATGACGTACCTGTAATTAGTGAAGCTAATAATAGTTTATTCATAATTGTGGCCTATCCTATGTGATGAGTATATTTTAAAAAATGTCCATATCAACGATACAACTCCAATAACTATTAACAATAAAGCATAAGCTATACCAAACATAAAAAAAGATTAAGTTACATAGTGTTAAGTAAACCCCAAAATCGTTCAATTAATAAACTGTAAAATAATCTGACACCGTGCATCAAAAAACAAATAGGTATACGTTTAAATTAATCAATCTATTCTGATAATCATTAACAGATTTATCTATTCTCTGTATAATTACATTGTACTTACCTAAATATAAAATGTTATGAACTATATTCCCCTAGAAGAATTAAAAAATGGCTGGATCTTTAAACATAAAAGCTTGCCTCTTACATCAGCTGACTTAAATAAAATTAAGCCTATGCAAACTACACGTGCAAACACTCTTTGGGATACTTTTATTAGTAAGCAAGTTGATCATCCCGATTTTTTTAAAAAAGGTGATTGGGCATTTGATCAAGCAAGTTGGATTGACTCTGACAACTGGGAGCGGGATTGGGATAGTGATAAAGCTGAATTACCTCATCTAATCCTTGATCATATAACATGGGATAACAATACCGTTGTTTATTTTTGCAGTACCCGTAACAACATCATTGAAACAACATGGGCAACTTTTAAACGCTGTTGGAAAAACTTTTTATTTATGGATGATGGAACAATTTTAATAGGTAAAAAGAGAAAAGAAACGGTGCAGTTTTTATCAAATGGTACCTTTAAAATTGGTTCAAAAGGATAGCATTTCATCAATAATTTAATAGATATTTCTACTAAACAAACAGCATCTAAAAATAAGCTGCACCCGAGAAACAAACACAAAAGCAACTATGACTTTGATCTATTATGCTCCCTAATACCTGAGCTAAAACCATATGTTTTTATCAATCAGTATAATAATCAAACCATCGATTTCTCAAATAACCAAGCAGTTTTACTTCTTAACAAAAGCTTACTAATCGCTAATTATGGCCTTTCATTTTGGGATATCCCAAGTGGAAGTTTATGTCCACCTATTCCGGGACGAGCTGACTATATTCATTACCTAGCCGATTTATTAAAAGAAACAAATAACAACAAAATACCTCATAAAGAAGTAATAAACGTTTTAGACATAGGTACTGGAGCAAACTGTATTTACCCTATTATTGGGGCTTCTCAATATAACTGGAAGTTTGTAGGAACCGATGTAAATGATCCATCAATAACATCAGCAAAAAACATTGTTCAGCAAAATAATGCTTTATTTGAGAAAGTAGAAATAAGAAAACAACTTTCTACACATTCCATTTTTAGCGGTGTTATTAAAGAAAATGAGAAGTTTGATTTAACGCTATGTAATCCGCCTTTTCATTCATCAGAAAAAGAAGCGACAAAAGGCTCACAACGGAAATGGAATAACCTAAATAAAAATAAAAAGCCAATATCAAATAGCCAGTTAAACTTCGGTGGCACTAGTAATGAGTTATGGTGTCAAGGCGGTGAAATGAGCTTTATACATAAAATGATCAAAGAAAGCCGTCTTTTTTCATCACAAATTTTATGGTTTACTTGCTTAGTATCAAAAAAAGAACATATTCGTCCACTGCAATTAACATTAAAAAAAGCCAATTGTGTTCAAGTTAAAGTGGTAAAAATGGAACAAGGCCATAAAACTAACCGCTTTATTGCTTGGAGTTTTTTATCTCCCGAACAAGTTAACCAATGGCGAGACGACCGATTTAATAACTAATTTAAACTAGCGTTAATAAGATTTAGAAAAGTGAATAGCATGGAATATACAGAACAAGAAATAAAACCAGCAAGCCTTGATTTAATTGAATCGTTTGGGGAGTTGCTTACTTGGCGTTGGGAAGAAGAAAAGAACGTTATGTTAGCTGAGTTTGCTAGTGGTAAAGCCGATAGAGTTGTTGCTATTTTACATCAAAAGTTTTCACATGAATGGAATAGAAAATCTATAAAATTGGCACCCGATTCAGTAAAAGATGAATTAGGCGACTACGCTAAATTAATTAAAGATCAGCGTATTTTTACAAACACTCCTGAGCTTGATCAGAAGAGTGTTGTTGCTCTTTTATGGCCTTGGGGTCACGGCTCTACTTTATCGTTACGTTTAACGCTGTTAGAGACGCCTTATGAGTATGTTGAACCTCAACCATCGGCTAATGTTATTTCTAAGTTTTTTAAAAAAGTTAAAAGTGCTATGGCTTAAAACGTACAGTTTTACATGTTTAAGTTTTCAACTTTATAATACACAAGATACAGGTAAACAGAGGTTCACTGCTTATAAGCTTAACTAACTTTAATAAACAGTGAGATATAGAAAGGTTTTAATCGTTTGAAAGTAACACCGAAAACCAACGCCCTTCTTTAGACTCTTCTAAAGCTATTTTAATGATCATAGTTAAAGGAACAGATAACAGCATACCTACAGTGCCAAAAAGCCAACCCCAAAAAATTAACGATAGAAATACCACTAATGTTGATAAGCCTAGTCCTTTACCTAAGTACCTAGGTTCAATAACATTTCCCATAATCATATTTATCGTAATATAACCTAACCCTATAGCTCCTGCAGGACCTATCCCTAACTGTAAAACAGCTAACGATACTGCCGGAATCGCAGCAATCATAGAACCAATATTAGGAATATAATTAAGTAAAAAAGCTAACACTCCCCACAATAAATAAAACTCTAACCCAAATAGCCAAAGCATGAGAGAAACACATATCCCTGTAGCAATACTCACCAGTGTTTTAATCGCAAGATAATTATTAACTGACTCTAAAAATCGATCTATTTGATTCAATTTCATATCAGGATCATCTAATGCATGATGAATTTTACGAGGTAACGACGGTGCTTCAAATAACATGAAAATAACGGTAATAATGATCAGTAATAAATTAGCCATTACCCCACCTAAACCACTTAACATACTAGCTGCTACTCCCATAGCAGCGCTTGGATCAAAATATTCCACTAATAAATCGGATGATATTTGAATATTGTATTCGGCTAACCTTGCTGTTAGCCAAACAAACTGTTCGTTAAGTTGAGCTTTATACTCAGGTAATAACTCTGACAAATCACGCGCTGATTGACCAACAAGACCACCAAGTAATAAAACCAAGGTTAAAATAATAGCGATAATAGCGATAATAGCGATTGGCTTAGGTATTTTATATTTCGAAGCTTTAACTATTAGCGGGTTACAAATAATCGCAATAAAAACCGATAGTAAAAAAGGCACAACAATATTAGTTGCTATTTTTAACCCTGCTAGTACTACAAATAATGCGGCAGTTACGAGTAAGGCTTTTACTACTCCTGAAGATTGCAACTTTTCTGTTTTTTCCAATAAACTCATAAAGAACCTTGTATATATTGCTACAAATAACGATTACATTGTACGACGTATTAAAGTAACACTCGATAAACTTAATAAACGCCAACAACTTAGCATACCAATAAACCCAACGAAAGCAGCACCAGCAGTAATACCAATAAGCCAAAACTCTAAATGTAAGCTAAATTTCATATCAAATACTTGGGTTTGTAAAAAGAATACCGCTATTTCCATCGCAATACTCGCCATTAAACCTGCAATAGCACCTAAAGCAACAAACTCAAATAGCACACTATTTCGTAATAAAGCCCCCTTAGCGCCTAGCGTTCTTAATATAGCAAGCTCACGCTCTCGTTCTTCCATACTCGCTTGTACCTGAGCAATAAGCACTAAGCTACCTGCAAGAACAACAAGTATCAAAATAAGCTCTATCGCTATAGACATTTGATCAACCATGGTTGTTAATTGCTTCATAATTGCATCAATATCAATAACCGAAATACTAGGATACTGAGATAAGAAATCGAACATTAATGGTTTGGTTTCTTCAGCAACACGCCAAGCAGAAAGAGAAGTGCTATCGATATCACTAAAAGTCGCTTTATTAAATATCATGTAGAAATTAAGTTGCCTACTTTGCCAGTTAACATCACGAATACTGGTTACAGGTACGGTAAACTCATCAGACCCTATAGTAAATGTTAACTGATCGCCTAAATGAATATCTAACTTCTCAGCGATGCTTTCTTCAACTGAAACCTGTGGGTTAGTATCTGATACATCCCACCATTGACCTTGAACAACTTGAGTTGATGGCGATAATTCTTCTTGCCAAGTTAAGCTTAACTCTCTACCGACGCCTCTACGGCCTTCAGAGCTTTGTTCATCGTCATTTTCAGATCCTTTATCAACTTTGATGGTAGCTTCGCCATTTATTGCTGATAATCGACCTCTAAATACTTGGAAAAAACCTTGAGTAACAATGTTATTTTCTTCAGCAAACTTAGCAATTTTAGGCACTTCATCATTTGTTATATTAATTAAATAATGGTTGGGTGTACCTTCAGGCATTTGTAGCTGCCATTCATTAAGAATTGAACTTTTCATTACCGTAATAAGTAATAATAATTTAATCGCTAAAGTAAAACTAACTAACTGAACACTATTTTCGTTAGCTCTTCTTTTTAAATTTGCAAAAGCAAGATGCAATGACTTACCCGCTTTAGTACCTGCAGTTCTACCTAGCCCCATTAAAAACTTACCAATAAACAATAAAATAACCGATACAACTATGCCACCGAAGAGTAAAGATGCACTCATCACTAAATCATTACTAAAAATATAAAGTAATAAAAATAAAGCCATTAATGGGATAGCTTGATAGATATTAAGCTTACTTGATGATTTTTCTTCAAAACCTTTAATAACCGCAATGGGTGATGTAGCTATTAATTTAGAAATGGGATGAATAGCAAAAGCAATAGCACAAATTAACCCCGTAACCACAGCGATAGTAAAAGGACGTAATGTTAGAGTGCTAGAAGATAACGATAAATACTTTTCAATACCATAAGCACCTAATTGCAACAAACCATAGCCTACAGCTAAACCCGTTAAAATACTGATAACACTCAATAGTGACCAATGGAGTACATAAACTTTTTGGATGTGCTTATTTGTTGCTCCTAGTGCCTTAAACACAGCAACAGTTGGTTTATGGCGTTGTCCGTACCTTCTACTTGCTACCGCTACAGCAATAGCAGCTAAAACAATACCTAACATACTCGCTAGCGATAAAAACTTCTCTGCGGTGTTTAACGTACGCCCTATTCGACTTTGGCTTGATTTAACATCAATCCAATCTTGTGCTTCATTTAATTTAGGTTTAATCCATTCACCAAACGCTATTAAATCGTCATTATCACCAGAAAATAAATACCGGTAAGATATTCGACTACCTGGTTGAATTAATTCAGTTTTATCTAAATCATCATTATTCATGATGATAGTTGGATTAGAAAACACACTGGCAAACGACCTATCCGGTATATTGACAATAACACCAGCAATAGTAAAAGAAGCTACGCCAATATCGACTTTATCACCTATGTTTATCTCCATTCGTCCTAATACAGCTTGATCTACCCATACTTCACCAACTTCGGGAGATTTAACAGAAATAGCATTTTGTAAATCACTTGTTCTAGATACGAGTAAATCCCCTCTTAAAGGGTAATCGCTAGTCACAATATCTAAATCGGTTAACAACATATTATCTGTTGAAAACACCATAGACTTTAACTGCACTTTTTTAGCAAAATTAAAACCATAGCGTTTAGTTTCAGCTAAAATATCATCAGTAATAACAGTACTTGTTTTTAATACACGGTCAGCCGCTAAAGTGTTTACACTATTTGTGGTTAATGCTTGCTTAACTTGATCAGAAAAGCCTGTTAGAGAAAATACCGTTGCCACAGCTAATACTATGGCTAAAAAAACAATAGTTAACTCTCCCTTACGTAATTCGTGATGTAATAATCGAATTGATTGCTGAAACCAAGTAGAACTTGTTAATTTGGACATATTTGCCCCTCACCTAGCTCAAGCTTATTACGTTCATTTTGATTTTCTAAATGGCTTTCACCACTGTTTTCCTGATCGTTTTCAGCTTTTAATTCCTTAACAACTTCAGTTAATACACCACTGTCCATTCTAACTTGGCGTTTACATCGAGCTGCAAGCTTTGGATCATGTGTCACTAAAACTAAAGTTGTACCCAACCGCGTATTTAAATCGAAAAGTAAATCGGCAATATATTTACCCGTTTTAGTGTCTAAGTTGCCTGTAGGTTCATCTGCAAATAAAATATCAGGTTGAGAAATGAAAGCTCTGGCAATCGCTACACGTTGCTGTTCTCCACCAGACAATTGAGACGGAAAATGTTCCAACCGATCAGATAGACCAACTTGTTTAAGTAGTTCAACACCCTTTTCCTTAGCATCTTCTATATTGGCTAATTCTGCAGGTAACATAACGTTTTCAAGTGCCGTTAAACTATTAATAAGTAAAAATTGCTGAAAAATAAATCCAACATGCTTTGCGCGAACTTCGCTACGTTGTTCCTCATTAAATTGGTGTAATGGTTGGTTTTTAATATAGACTTCACCCGTGGTTGGTAAATCTAACCCTGCTAGAATAGATAATAATGTTGTTTTACCTGAGCCAGAAGAGCCGACAATTGCTAAAGTTTCTCCTGCATTAACTTGTAGATTAACCGGTTGTAATAAAGACAATGATTTGCCTTCTAACTGAACAGATTTAGTTAAACCACTGACTTTTAATATAGATTCGGAATTTATCTTCATGAAAAAACATCCAATTTTTACGTTAGTATTTTTATGTTACCTACTAACTGTTACAAAAACATATGCTAAAGATTCTATTTTACTTTTAGGTGATAGTGTTAGTGCAAGTTATGGAATGCAACAGAATGAAGGTTGGGTACATTTACTAAATACCCAATTAGAGCAACAAAATGCGCCTTATAAAATAATCAATGCCAGTATTAGTGGAGAAACCACAACTGGTGGTTTATCTAGGCTAGAGAGTATTTTAAATAAAAATAAAGTTGATCATTTACTCATAGAACTTGGCGGTAATGATGGCTTAAGAGGTTTTCCTCCAAAACTGATAAAAAATAATTTGTTACAAATGATCGATATAGCTCAAAGTAAAAACATTCCAGTATCGCTCTTTTCAATTAAAATCCCACCCAATTATGGTCCTAGATACACAAAAATGTTTGAAGATGTATTTAAAAGTGTAGCTAAAGAAAAAGAAATTAAACTAATTCCCTTCTTTGTTGAAGCGGTAATAACTAAGCCAGGATTAATGCAAGATGATGGTATTCATCCAAATGCCAAAGCCCAACCACTTATTGCTGAGCTCGTAAAAGAAGATTTAAAAAAGCTATTTCAATTCAATTAATGAGTTAACGAGGGTATAACACTATGATTTATGCCCTTCTCTTTCAAATATTTATATCTTTCATGCTATTAGCATAAATTCATTCCTTAAATTTCAGGCATAAAAAAACCGACATAAGTCGGTTTTTTTATTTCACTTTTAACACTTACATGCAAAGCAGAATAAGTGGCATCCCTAAGGGGATTCGAACCCCTGTTACCGCCGTGAAAGGGCGGTGTCCTAGGCCTCTAGACGATAGGGACACTAAACCTGTTAACTAATACTAATTAAAGCAAGTAGTTACTATCTATTACTCTACACATACAAGAAAACTTGTATTAATTTAATGGTGGCATCCCTAAGGGGATTCGAACCCCTGTTACCGCCGTGAAAGGGCGGTGTCCTAGGCCTCTAGACGATAGGGACACAATAAAAACATATGAAATAACCTAATAATATTATTATTTTCATTAACTCTAGCCTAGTGAGTTAAAAAACAATATTAGCTATTTAATACTTGTGTCTAAATATAACCATTAAACCGTATTGTAACCATAAAAATGAGTGGCATCCCTAAGGGGATTCGAACCCCTGTTACCGCCGTGAAAGGGCGGTGTCCTAGGCCTCTAGACGATAGGGACACAGTAACTTAAAACGCTTAACGCAAATATATTTGAAATGAAACTCTAGCCTAGTGAGCTCAAAATATAGTTACACATTTAAAGTGAGTGTCAAAAACACATACTCATTTCTTTAAAAAAGTTGGCATCCCTAAGGGGATTCGAACCCCTGTTACCGCCGTGAAAGGGCGGTGTCCTAGGCCTCTAGACGATAGGGACACTAAAACTTGGTAATAAAGCAAATAATTATACTTTATTATTTCAGTGCTATGAATAAATTCATAAGACACTAACTTTTTTATTTTTGCTATTTTGTTAATAATTACTTATTAGCAAAACAACTAAATTCTTGGTGGAGCTATGCGGGATCGAACCGCAGACCTCTTCGCTGCCAGCGAAGCGCTCTCCCAGCTGAGCTATAGCCCCGCTTCTGTAAAATTAAAAAGTGGCCTAATACCTTATAACTTTACCCATCAAACAAGAACGTTAAGTACTTGTTGAAAGCGAGGCGCATTCTAAGCAGCGACCCCGATCGTGTCAACTCTTTTTTTAGTAAAAAAGCTTATTTTAATAAGTATTTGGTTTAAGTGTTTACTTAACCAACAACTTGCTTAAATTTTGAATATATGTGGCTTTATTAATTACTTAATGTTCCATTTATTTAAAAGTGTAATCCTTTAAAAAACTATTTACTTGATAGATATAGGCTACTTACCTTTAATTCTCCTCTCATAAATTCATTTATACTTTCTTTTTAACTTATTAACAGGTAACATTTTTGTAACTTTATTTATAGAAATACTCTATGTCGCTGAATAAACTGAATGTTGTTGCTATTGGTGGAGGACACGGCTTAGGTCGAGTACTTTCAACATTTTCCTTTTTAGGTAATCAGTTAACAGGGATTGTAGCAACTACGGATAATGGTGGTTCTACTGGGCGTTTAAGGAAACGTAGTAGTTCAATAGCTTGGGGAGATCTGCGTAATTGTTTAACACAATTGGTAGATAAAGACTCTATAGGTAGCCAACTGTTTGATTTTAGATTTAGTGGTGAAGATGAGTTAGGCGGACATAACCTTGGCAATTTAATTTTATATGGCTTAGGGCAAATTCAATCACGACCTGTTGATTCTATTAAATTAGTAAGACGTATATTACGCGTAAAAACACCTGTTTTACCTATGTCTGAAACACCTACAGACTTAATCGCTTTTTATCCAGAAGGCAGATGTCGTGTTGGCGAACTTTCCGTTGATGAAATGCCTGTGATGCCAAAAAACCTCATGTTAGCCCCATTAGTTAAGTCACTTCCTGCGTGCATAGAAGCAATTCAAAATGCTGATCTAATTATTCTCGGCCCTGGCAGTTTCTTAACAAGTATCATCCCTCCCCTATTAGTTAGAGATATATCAAACGCATTACGAGACCGAAAAGGTCATTGTATATTTATTGAAAACATAGTTGCTGAAAAAAGTCCTGCGGCTCAATTAACACTAGATGAAAAGCTTCAATGGATTGAAGATAACTTAGGATGCTTACCTATCGATAGTGTTATTTGCCAAGATACTAAAGTAACATCAAACAAAGTATCAGTTTGCTACCGTGATTTAGAAAATGACAAAATTAAACACTACCATGATAAAGAAAAATTAATTAAAGCCATTGAAGCTTGCGCGCTTAAAAATAAAATAATTTAGTTTAACTCTTACCTGAATTTAAATAATGACCTTTAATGATTAAAAGAAATCACCTTTCCTCCTATTTTTTAAACAAACTATTCCAAATTTTGCTGTACAAACGCCTTTAATAATAAGATTATCTAATATAAGCGTTTAATATAACAAAACCTATACTTAGACACTTAATACACGTGTTCAAAGTTCTATAATTTAACCCTAGCTGTTGAAGTAAAAGGCTTATGTATTTCACTTATCTATAACATCAAATATTGAGAAGAATCGTATTAATGAAAAAAATCAATAAATCATCAAAACTAAAAAATGTTTGTTACGAAATTCGTGGACAAATAGCGGCAGAAGCCCGTCGTTTAGAAGACGAAGGCCATAAAATCCTAAAATTGAACATAGGAAACCCCGCCCCATTTGGTTTTGAAGCCCCTGATGATATATTGAAAGATGTTATTCGTAACCTTCCTACAGCCCAAGGCTATAGTGACTCTAAAGGTATTTATTCAGCACGTGTTGCTGTTATGCAGTATTTTCAACAAAACAATATTAAAGACGTAAACATTGAGGATATTTATATCGGCAATGGTGTCAGTGAACTTATTGTTATGGCAATGCAAGGGCTATTAAACAATGGCGATGAAGTGCTTATTCCTGCACCTGATTACCCTTTATGGACTGCTGCTGTAGCACTCTCTGGTGGTGAACCTATCCATTATAAATGTAATGAAGACAATCAATGGTTTCCTGATATTGCGGATATGGAAAGTAAAATTAATAAGAATACCAAAGCTATTGTATTAATTAACCCAAATAACCCAACAGGTGCAGTGTATTCAAAAGAAGTTTTATTAGACATTTTAGCCTTAGCTAAAAAATATAGCCTAATTGTATTTAGTGACGAAATTTACGACAAAATTTTATACGACGAAGCGGTACATATTCCTACAGCAAGTTTAACGCAAGATGTACTCATTATCACCATGGGTGGCTTATCTAAAAATTATCGTATTGCAGGATTTAGAGCTGGCTGGATGGTAATTACAGGACCTAAACTACACGCTGAAGACTATTTAGAAGGTTTAAATATTTTATCTTCAATGAGGCTTTGCGCTAACGTTCCTTGCCAACATGCTATTCAAACAGCATTAGGTGGCTATCAAAGTATTAATGAGTTAATAACAGGCGATGGTCGCTTGATCAAACAACGTAATTTAGCTCACAAACTGATTAATGATATTGATGGCTTGTCGTGTAACCCTGCAATGGGTGCTTTATATTTATTTGTTAAAGTAGATGCTGAAAAGTTCAACATTACAAATGATGAAAAAATGGTCTTAGACTTACTTAAACAAGAAAAAATTCTGTTAGTACACGGTAGCGCTTTTAATATCCCTGAAAAAAATTACTTTAGATTAGTTTTTCTTCCAAATAGCGATGAACTTGTTCCTGCAATGGAAAAATTAAAGAACTTTTTTAGTACTTACTATCAACTATAAAGAAGAAATAAATATGCAAAGTACGTTTTTAGCGTGGATGTTTAGAATGCCCCTGATTAAAAGGTGGGCACTCATGTTTTGTGTTAAACCTGAAAACGTAGCTGAGCATTCTCACCAAGTTGCCATTGTGGCTCACTTGCTTGCCGTTATTAAAAACAAAAAATTTAACGGCAAGATCAACGCAGACCGAGTAGCAACGGTAGCTTTGTACCATGAGGCAAGTGAAACGCGTTACGGTGATATTGTTAGCCCAACCAAATATGCGAACCCAGCTATTGCACGTGAATTTAAAAAAATAGAATACCTTGCTGAGCAGGAATGTTTAGCGTCTTTACCTGAAGAGTTTCAAGATATTTTTGCTGACCTTATTGTGCAAGACAATGTTGAAGCAGAATACAAAAGCATTGTAAAAGCGGCCGATATTTTAGTCGCTTATATAAAAGCGCTTGATGAATTAAATCATCAAAACCATGAATTTGATCACGTAGAAGAGCGTTTAGGTAAAAAAATAGCAGAACTACAACAAAACATGCCCGAAGTTAAATACTTTATGGATATGTTCTTACAAGCCTGCTCAGCTACTGTTGACAAATTATCTACTCAAAATAAATAATTTCATCTAAAGTCCCCCCTCTTTACTTTAGCGTCTTTGTTTTAAAGGCGCTTATTACTATTACCTATCTATTTTTTTAAAAGAGAAAACATGTAAACATAAGCGTAAAGTGCGGTAAATAAAATACTCGGTGCTACCGTTAAAAATAAGTTTGGCGTTTCATTAATTACATTAACCATAATAACTAAGGTTGATTGCACAGCAATCGGAATAATAGGAGCAAATAAAGCACCTGTAACCTTTCTCTCTTTAAAATATGACGCAGATAACTCAATCGCATTATTAAAACTTTCACGTATGGCTATATTTTGAGGAGACTTAGAATGAAACAAACATAAAATAGGTGTTATAAATGCCAATGATATACAATTGTTTTTATACTTATTAACAACCTTTTCTAATATAAAGGTAAAAAACAAAGTTACAAAGCCACTGTACAAACCTTGTACCAAAGCCGTTTGAAGCGTAGTTGCTTTAGGGATCGCATCGCCGCTATTAGCCCAATATGCCCAGCTAAAATAAAATATAAACGACACAACACCCGATAAAATAAGTCTAATATTCAATTTATTTCCTCTATTGAGTAGCTTCACTAATAAAATATAATCTATATACCGAATAAAAAAATTAAGAAAGAATGACTTAAATTCTTAATTAACTATTGACACTTTAATACAAACCCTTTAAAAATACAGTCATAGTTTATTCCAATGACGCGCGTTTAAAATAACGCCAAATAGAAAATTCATTTATGTTATTAACAAATTTACACAATGTAGTCCTCAATGTCGTTATGGTTGTCAAACCATCGCGAGGATTTTTAGTGTAAAAAATAAAAGAATAAACAACGCTATTATTAACCCTCGCTCTTACTCAGACCGAGGGTTTTTTATTATTTAAATATTCACTATTCACACAAAGGGCAACAATATGACAACAGAGCTATATACGGGTGCTGAAATGGTAGTTAAAGCACTATCTGCACTTGATGTTAAATATGTATTTGGTTATCCCGGCGGTTCAGTATTAGATATTTACGATGCTATCTTTCAGCAAGACGACTTCGAACATATTTTAGTACGCCATGAGCAAGCCGCTACACATATGGCAGACGGTTACACACGAGCAACAGGTGAAGTTGGCGTAGTACTAGCAACGTCAGGCCCTGGCGCTACAAACTGTGTTACAGGTATTGCTACGGCTTATATGGATTCTATTCCTATGGTTGTTCTAGCAGGCCAAGTTGCTACAACGCTAATTGGTGATGATGCATTTCAAGAAACCGACATTATTGGTTGTTCTCGCCCTATCGTAAAGCACAGTTTTAATTGTCGAAAATTAGAAGACATACCAAACATTATAGCTAAAGCTTTTTATATAGCTAACTCTGGACGCCCAGGCCCAGTTGTTGTTGAACTACCAAAAGATTTATTAATCCCTGAAAAAAAAGGCAAGTTTGCAATCAACATTAACGTTGAAATGCGCTCATATAACCCTACAGTTACCGGTCACCCTAAGCAAATTAAAAAAGCAGCTAAACTCATTTCTGAAGCGAAACGACTAGTTGTTTATTCAGGTGGCGGAATTGTCATTGCCAACGCATCAGAACTCCTAACTGAACTAGTTGAAACCTTAGATGCCCCCACCACAAATACCTTAATGGGATTAGGTGGCTTATCAGGCACACACGACAACTTTATAGGTATGTTAGGTATGCATGGTAGCCTGGAAGCTAACAAAGCCATGGCTAATGCTGATGTTATTTTAGCGTTAGGCGCACGTTTTGATGATCGCGTGACCAACAATGTTAAAAAATTCTGTCCTAACGCAAAAATCATTCATGTAGATATCGACCCTACTTCAATCTCTAAAACCATTAACGCTCATGTACCTATTGTTGGTTTAGTTGATATTGTTATTCAGCAAATACTTGATGAATTAAAAGAAACCAATTACCGACCAGACAAAGAAACCTTAAAAGCTTGGTGGGCACAAATAAACGCATGGCGTGCAGAAAAAAGCTTTAGTTACGTACCTGAAGAAGCTGGTGCTAAAATTAAACCACAACACGTGGTTGAATCTATGTACAAAATTACCAAGGGTGAAGCTTACGTGTGTTCTGATGTAGGTCAACATCAAATGTTTGCTGCACAATATTACCCATTTGCTAAACCTCGCCAATGGATCAACTCTGGCGGCTTAGGCACCATGGGCTTTGGCTTACCTGCAGCTATGGGTGTTAAATTAGCTTTTCCAGACAAACACGTCATTTGTATTACCGGCGATGGTTCTATTCAAATGAATATTCAAGAGCTGTCAACTTGTCTGCAATACAACTTACCCGTAGTTATCGTTACCCTAAATAACCGCTCTTTAGGCATGGTAAGACAATGGCAAGATATGATTTATGGTGGACGTCATTCTTCATCTTACATGGAGTCGTTACCTGACTTTATTAAAATAGCTGAAGCTTACGGACACGTGGGTATCGAAATTAACGAGTTAAGTGAACTTGATTCAAAACTTGAAGAAGCTTTCGCCATTAAAAACAGATTAGTATTTGTAGACGTATTGGTTGATGAACATGAGCATGTTTACCCAATGCAAATTAAAACCGGTGCCGTTGATGACATGTGGCTGAAAAAAGGAGTTAAAGCATAATGCGTCGTATCCTAGCAATATTATTAGAAAACGAACCAGGTTCATTATCACGAATTGTTGGTCTATTTTCACAACGTGCCTTTAACATTGAAAGCTTAACGGTTGCACCTACTGAAGATAACACCCTATCGCGTATCACAATCGCAACACGTGGCGACGATAGAGTACTTGAGCAAATTCTTAAACAAGTAAATAAGTTAATTGATGTAATAAAAGTCACAGATTTAACAGATCGTCAACATGTTGAGCGTGAATTAGTATTAATAAAAGTACTTGCCATGAATGATAAGTCGCGCACTGAAGTTAAGCGTATTACTGATATTTTTAGAGGTTCAATTATTGATATAGGTAAGCAAATTTACACGATTCAATTAACGGGTAACGCAGATAAAATCAATGCTTTCATTGAAACTATAGGCAACGAAACCGAAATTATAGAATCAGTTCGTTCTGGTTGTGTGGGTATTGCTCGCGGTGAAAAAGCGTTAAGAGTATAAATACCTTACAATAAAGTAAAATTTTAAAAGCCACTCAATGCGTAAAGTAAACAAAAGTAATGAGTGGCTTTTTAATTCCTGATTATTTTTATTTAATTGTTAAAAAGTAAGAAAAAAATTAAATTAATTGTCACATCAATTTACCAGTTCTGTTAGCATTATCGCCATGTTAACTATGGGTAAAATTCATGAAAATCATCTCTTTTAATATCAATGGCCTTCGCGCACGTTTACATCAATTACAAGCTATTATCGACAAGCATCAACCTGACATTATCGGTTTACAAGAAATTAAAGTTCACGATGAAGCTTTTCCGTTAGCCGATGTAGAAGCGATGGGCTATTCAGTTTATTTTCATGGTCAAAAAGCCCATTACGGCGTTGCGATGTTATGTAAAAAACCTGCAGATAGCGTACAAAAAGGTTTTCCTACTGACGATGAAGAAGCGCAAAAAAGAATGATCATGGTGACCACCACCAATGAAAAAGGTGAGAAAGTTACAGTACTAAACGGTTACTTTCCACAAGGCGACAACATCTCGCACGAAACTAAATACCCGTATAAACGCCAATTTTATAAAGACTTAATGACTTACCTAAATGAACATCACACACCTGACGAAAACGTTGTAGTGATGGGCGATATTAATATTTCACCAACTGATCTAGATATAGGTATCGGAGAGCCCAATAGAAAACGTTGGTTACAAACAGGTAAATGTAGCTTCCAACCAGAAGAACGCGAATGGCTTAAAACATTAATGGATTGGGGTTTTAAAGACACTTTTAGAGAATTACACCCCACACTTGAAGAAAGATATTCGTGGTTTGATTACCGCTCAAAGGGCTTCCCTGATAACCGAGGCTTACGTATAGATGTGGTATTAGCAACACCTGAACTAGCTAAAACTTGTGTTGAATCTGATATAGATTACGAATTACGTGGTATAGAAAAACCGTCTGATCATGCACCTATTTGGTCTACATTTGAGTAGTTATAGCTGAATATGACGAATAACACCCCCACAGCTGATTACCTTTGCCCTTTATGTAATGAAACCTTATTACTCACGGGCAAAACCTATCGATGCAGTAATAATCATTGTTTTGATGAAGCCAAAGAAGGTTACGTAAACCTACTACCTGTGCAACATAAGCACTCTAAATCGCCTGGCGATAATGCTGATATGGTCAATGCACGTAGATCCTTTTTAGATAATGGTTATTACCAGCCGTTAATCGATAAACTTAAGTCGTTATATCAAGAGTTTGCCAACACTAATCTAGCGATTTTTGATGCGGGCTGTGGTGAAGGTTTTTATACTCATCAATATAAAACAGATAACAACCAAGTTTACGGTATCGATATTTCTAAATCGGCGGTAAAAATTGCTGCCAAACGCTACAAAAACTGTCACTTTAGCGTAGGAACTTTATCTCACCTGCCTTTTGCTGATAATTCGATAGGTTGGATAAACTCGATTTACGCCCCTATTTTAGAAAACGAATTTACGCGTGTTTTAAAAGCTGATAGTTACTTGCTAACAGTAACGCCAGCAGAGAAGCATTTAATAGAATTAAAATCGTTAATTTATATTGATGCTAAAGAACATGATACGGCAAAAAATCCCATTGAAAATTTAACCTTAATCAACGAAGAAAAGTTAAATTACACAATGGAATTCAATAATTCGAATGATATTCTCAACTTACTTTCTATGACACCTTTTGCCTTTAAAGCATCAGCAGAAGTTATTGAAGAATTAAAGAGTAAACAGAGCTTCTCTTGCCAAGCTGATTTTTTAATCCGATTGTATGAAAAAAGCCCGTAACGTTAATTCGTACGGGCTTTTTAATAGATAAAAAATTCAAAAGTTGAGTTATGAATTATTTGATCGGCATACTGCGATAGGTAATATTTAATAATTGAGCTAAATCTATATATCGAGGTTTACTTACCGAAAGCTTTATATTACCACCGCCTTGGTTAAACTTAGCAACGCCCTCTTTATACCACGCAGCTAGATCAGGAGGTAAAAACTTATCAGCTTTAATACCTGAAACCACTAAAGCTTGTACTGGCATACTTAAAATGAATAGCGCGTATACTAAAGCTTGAGGTAATAACTCATAACCACCAAAATATAGCTGCATCACAAAAACAAAAAGCGCCATAGCAGGTAAATATTTACAAGCAAAACGTGCAACTTGAACTGTGCGGTAATCTTTAAAGTATTGGGCGAGTTCGATACGTTCAGGCCAAAGACTGATATATTTTCGACCAAGCTTAATAATGTCTAAAAGGTTTAATTCCATCGGTATAATGCGTTGAGTACCATAAAATAAATATAGCATAAAAGTTATTCTATCCAATGGTTATTTATTGCTTAATATCTAATTTATTATTAAGTTAAATTTCCATTACGGCACTCAACACACTATTACATTAATTATTAACTAACTCACTAATAAGAATACTGTCTGCTTGCCCTCTCCATGGAGATATAAAAAGCATGCCTTTTGTTATTTTTTTAGGCTCAGTAAGCTCACCTGTTAAGATATTAAACCATCGGTAATTACGCGTTTGTTTATTTTCAAAACTCACACCATCTTTCACATTTTGTAAAAACCAATCACCTCTCGACATTTGATAATTACCTTTTGGCACATAAATTAAATAAGTATCTTCATTATTTTTCAGCGTATAACCTGAGCCATTTTTATCTGGAGCCGGTTTAAATGTAGAAAAATCGTACTGAGTAAAAAAGTTAGTCATATGTTGAAAAAAATCAAAACGCGGCTTTATATAACTATCCGGTTGTTCAAATGGATTATAAATAATGACATTCCATGAACTACCTTGCCAGTAGTAAGTTGTATAAACACCTGCGAATAAAATCATCCAATTACGTCGTACCGATACTTCAGGATCTACGTAGTCTCCAGGAAAAACGAGATAAGGTGATTGTTCGTATCCGCCATGTTCAATGTTATAAATAGGCTTATTAGGAAAACGTTTACGCACATTTAACATTTTATTGTAAATGTCGTGCTTCCAATCTTGTGTCGAAATAAAGTCAACTTGTTCAGGGAATTTAGCGCAGTATCCATAGTCATGAACGGTTACTAATCTTTGATAGTAATTAAGCGCGCGTAAACGTTCTATTCTACCTTTAATATAAGCCTCATCTGCGCGACCATAATATAAAGCTTCTTTAGATATATCCCACACAATATTTGGATACGCTTGGTAACGCTTAACAATATAGTCAAAGTACATATTATCTGCTGCGCTATTCATTTCTGGCCAACTGACTAATTTGTTCCATACATAAATCATAAGGTGAGATACAAGACGTTTATCATGTAAAAGTTGTACGGTACGATCAAACTTTTTAAAAAATTCAATATTTAACGCTGAGTGATCCGGTTTTTCATTAGAACCTAAAAAAGGAAATATATTTTGTTTACCACCAAACTCATGTTCAGGATGACTCGCTAATTTAGGATCTTTATCCCAACTTACATCATGAGAATAAACATTCATCACGATATGATTAAAACCATTTTCTTTAATTAAAGAAAGTAAATGTTCGCTTTTAGGTAAGCCCTGATCATCTTCGTAATCTAAAGCAAATAACCAATCAAGTTCATAACCCAAAACAAAGTAAGGAGTGCCATCTTCGTAGTAAAAATTTTGCTTATTTTCACTACTTAACACAACGCCACCGTGGTTGGTTGTGTCAGCATTTTGCACAACGTTTACTCGACCTGTTCGACCATTAAGCGATTTTTGTTTACTTTCTATTTTGTATGTCCAGTTACCAATATCTGATGCTGAAAAGCGTACTAACCATTCATCTCCACCATTATAAAAAACCGGTACGGTCATTTTTTTACCTGAGGTATGAGAAAAAATGGCATTAGCATCAACGGTAAATAATTGTTTAGCGTTTACCGTTGCATTAATAGGAATATCAACAACTTCCCATTTTTCAATTGCGACCTCTTTAGCCTGAGCATTACACATAAATAATGCAAACCACAAACTAACTAAACTTTGGCTGATATAACGCCAACGCAGACAAGACATAAGTTTATTCATATATTTTTCCATAATAATCGACTACCTAAGCAAGCTTACATAGTTGGTAAGTTTAGTTTCAATTTAACTGTTTTAGCTCAAATCCATTTAAACGGAATGTTTTGATTGCTTCATTTACATTTAACGATTTTATAACTAAAGATATTTTTTCTTTACCGTCACTTTCAAAAACGTGTAATGCGTTTCCTTGTGCACCTTTATTTGAACCACCATCACCTCTTGTTCCTCCACCGGCTTCACTTACAACAATTTTTCGCCCAAATGTAGGTGTATAATGTTGACTAGAAACCCCTTTACTTTTTAATGGTGTTAAATCAAAACTCAGTTCAGGAATACTTTCACTTTTATCACTTAACATATGATGCCATGTTTTTAATTGGTACTTACCTTCGGGAAGTTTATCAAATGTAAGGTTAAGGCTTGCTTGAGCCGACACATCGACACCATCTTCAATCATAAAGCTTAAATTTCCTGGCATTCCCCAATTATTTAACCATTTAATCTCTTTATTTGAAGAAAGTGTTATCTCTACTGTTTGATTATTTGAAGCAACAAAACGTTTTGTGCTAGGACCTTTTGAATTTGACCACAATGTATAATCTTCTTGCGGGTGTTGTTCTGTGTTACCTATGTCTACTTTTAATTCAAATGGTTGCTTTATTAATTGATGTTTTTTTTGATGAGCTACAGCACTCCAAGCCTTAGTAGTAATAGTTTCGCTTGTAGAAAGTAACCCTTTGGACGTTGCAGTTAGTCTAATATCGCTGGGGGTTTTACCAACACGAATCATCACTGGCGCTATTCCGTTTCTCCACGTTACAGGATTTGCTCCAATCGTTTTACCACCAACAATTTCGGCGTCACCACTTATGCTAAAAGTTACATACGGTGTATCACCTTCAATGTTATGTCCGCTTTTATCTTGAATGTAAGCGTAAGCCATTAAAATACTTGAACCATCAGCAGAAAAATCATACCCAGTAGTATCAATGCTTAAAGATATTTTATAAGGCTTATCGGCTTTACTACGTGAATGTTTAGCTACACGTTTCCCGTTTTTAATTGCGTAAGCCGTTAATGTTCCTTCCGTCCATTTAAATGGCACAAGCGTGGAGGGTGAACTAACATACTTATTAGCTTCAGTAACCGTTGGTGTATAGCGACCTAATAATTTTCCATTATGTAGTAGTTCGATAGCATCAGTATTACTAAATATTTGAACAACCCCCTCTAATTGAGCGATATTTTCAGGAATATGAACCATAGGCTCTTCAGTTAATTCTGATTTATACCAGTAATAAATAGGTTTTGGTGAACGAAAAGCATCCCAACTAGAAGCTCCCCATACGGATAAATTAGGATACTGCTTATCACGTTTAATAAACGAGTAACTGTCGTGCGCACTCCACGAAGCTAAACCAATTAAGTTTGGATCATGCTTATAGCGTGACACAATTTCTTGTAGTCCTATGCTATCTTTAGTACCACTATGTTCCATTGCAAAAAGTAAATCATGCGGTTGGCGCACTGCTCCACGATAATCCATTACTGCATATAAATCGGTAATACCCGAGTGCTGTTCTCCGGTCCATAAAGTACCGTTGTTCATAGTAATACGTGTTGGGTCTTCTTCTTTTGCTGCATAATGTAATCGCTTAATTGTACCGCGATGATTAATTCCTGCGCCCCAGCCTAATATTGAGGGATGATTTCTATGATTTCGGATCATAACTCGTGTTGCTCGATCTAAACGATCAAACCAAATGTCATTACCAAACTCTATCCATGTCGGCGGTTCTTCAACTACAATCAACCCTAGCTCATCACACGCTTCAATGAATGAATTATCATGCGGATAATGAGCTAAACGTACTAAATTCATCCCTGCTTGTTTAAATTTAATGGCATCATTTCTATGTAGGTTATTCGGTACTGCATCGCCAATATATGGGTAATGTTGATGCCTATTTGCGCCAATAATCTCTATGGGTTTACCATTCAATAACAAACCTTCATTTAAACGTAGCTCGAATGTTCTTAGCCCTAAAGGGTTATTTAAATCGTCTATATTTTTACCATTAACTTTTATCTGGCTATATACACGGTACAAGTAAGGATTGTCTGGCGACCACAACTGAATATTTTCAGTTAAGCCTGTGGTATGTTTTATTGTAGTTTTACTATTGGCTGATAGTACGTGTGTAGATTCTACTTCCGCAACAATATTTTTATTGGCATCAACAATTTGAGTAGCAACAACAAATGACTTTTCTTGATTTGAACTATTTTGTACTTCACTTCGCACAGACACAGTAGCATCTCGTTCATTAACGGTAGGAGTGGTAATAAAAATACCTGAAGTTTTACTTTCCCAATTATAGGTAAAATGTAGATCATCAGTAACCGTTAAATATACATCTCTATATAAGCCACCAAATAAAATATAGTCTCGCGTAAAGCCATCAGGTGGTATTGCTTTATCTATTCTGTTATCTAAAAACACCACTAAAGTATTATTCTGATCAGGTTTTACAAATGCTGTAATATCAAAATGAAAAGGAGTGAAACCACCTGTAGCATGCTCACCTACATATTCGCCATTCACCCAAAGTTTTGTACGTTGATGTGCTCCTTCAAATTCTAAAAATACTTTCTGATTTTTTTTAGTGTTTACCAAAATATCTTTTTGATACCAACTAACATCTCGATGGAATGTTTGTTGAGATTTATCATCAGTACTATCATCTAAATTAATAGATGTTAGCTGATAGGTATGAGGTAGAGTTACACTCTCCCAACCTTTGTTAGACCAAGCATTGCTGCCAGGCATAGCTTCTAGTTTACCTTTATGATACTTCCAGTCTTGATTAATGTTCACCTGACTTCGTTCAGACGCCGTGTTAAACGTTAATACACTTGCCAAACTTTGTGTAAAACAAAAATAAAAACTCAGAACAATGAGTAACTGTTTTATAGGCTTCATACGATTAATTTTACCTTTACGGATTAAATTGCATTTTTATATGTAATATTTATATTTCACCAATAATCTTCTAGATAAATAATAAAGTCAATTGAATTCGATTTTAAAAATGAGTAATAAAAAAGAAAAATAAAAAATTAAATAAAAAATTTCAACAACTTAAAACAAACACCACCCATCAAGTACATCAGAAAAAGTACCAAAGCACCATCCTGCATATTGAAAACACAGTTTTTATATATAAATAAATTTGCAATTATGATGCATTTGAAATTATAGTGTCGTATACATTTTTTGAGTCATCAACCAACGAAAATTAATGAAAATGAAAAAACAAACTCTAACAACATTAAAAAGTACATTAGCCATTGCTGTAGCTTTAGGTTTAACAGCTTGTAGTGCTGACACTAATACCACGAAAGAAAAAGCTTCGGCTGCTTTAGATAATTCAGCCAAACTTGCTGAAATAAAAGCGGTGGCTAACCAAGGTCCTTTCAAAGCTAACTGGGACTCATTAACTAATTATAAAATTCCAGATTGGTATCAAGATGCTAAGTTTGGCATATTTATACATTGGGGCGTTTATTCGGTACCCGCTCATAACGGCGAATGGTATCCACGAAAAATGTACCAAAAGTCAGATGAAGAAAAAACTTACCATGAAGACAACTTTGGTAACCAAACTGAATTTGGTTATAAAGATTTTATTCCTCAATTTAAAGCTGAAAAATTTAATGCTGATGAGTGGTTAAAAATTATTAAAGATTCAGGTGCAAAATACATTGTTCCTGTTGCTGAGCATCATGATGGATTTTCAATGTACGATAATTCATACACCCGTTGGGATTCTGTAGAAATGGGACCTAAACGTGATGTAATTCAAGAATTAAAAGATGCTACTGATAAAACAGATATTCATTTTGGTTTATCAAGCCACAGAGCTGAAAACTGGTGGTTCTTTGATGGTGGTAGAGAATTCCCTTCAGACGTACAAGACGAAGAGTTTCGTGACTTATACGGGCCAGCAGTAAACAGAAAATCTTCAGAAGAAGGTTTAACGCCTCCTAGTCAAGAGTTTATGGACGACTGGTTATTACGTACCGTAGAAATTGTTGATAAATACGAACCAGAGCTTATTTGGTTCGATTGGTGGATGGCGTCAAAACCATTTCATGATCACGTAAAGCAGTTTACAAGTTACTACTATAATAAAGGTGTTAACTGGGAAAACATGCCTGCACTTAACTATAAAGAGCATGCAGAGATGCGTTCTTTCCCTCCTGGGTCAGCCGTGTTAGATATTGAACGTGGTGGTATGACTGATATCCATCCTTATTTTTGGCAAACAGATACTTCTGTATCTTTATCATCTTGGGGATATGTTACTAATCATAAATACCGTAACGCTAATTCATTAGTAGATGATTTAATGGATATTATTTCGAAAAACGGTTCATTACTATTAAACATTGGTCCAAAACCTGATGGAACAATTCCTGAACCTGAAATTGCTTTATTAAAAGAAATAGGCGATTGGTTAGCTGTAAATGGTGAAGCAGTTTATAACACTCGACCTTGGGTAACTTATGGTGAAGGTGAAACTTACGTACCAGACGGTAAAAACTCGAATGATGCTGAGAAAAACCGTAAAGATTTTAACAGCAGCGATATTCGTTTTACCCAAAACGAAGGTACTTTATACGCAACAATGTTAGCGTGGCCAGGCGATAATGCGAAAGTAACAATTCGTAGTATTACTCCTAAAAACTATGCTGATAAAATAGCTAAAGTTGAATTGATTGGACATAAAGGTGAGCTAACCTTTAAACAAACAGCAAAAGGTTTAATGATCAACTTACCTGCTGGTTCACCATCAAAACATGCTCAAGTACTTAAAATAACTAAAGGTTAATTCCTTGCTTTAAAAAGAGTATTTAACTGTAATACTCTTTTGAGTTTGTTGCGCTATAAGTTTACGACTTCCCAAACTTAATAGCGCAACAAGCTCTCCCCACTTCAACAAACTCCCTTTGAAAGATTAAATTTCCTCCCCTTGAGTAAAATATTACATTTTTTGGCGCTTAAAAGAATAATAAGCTTCTAAAGCCAGAGGTACTGAAATATAAGGATTATCTACATGTTCTGCATTTTTACTATAACGAGAAACTACATATAAACTTTCCGGACCATTCATCTCAATAGCCGATAATAGCCCTTTAAATGACCCCGTAATCATGTCATTTTCAGCTTCACCTAAACTCAAATACAAAAAAATAGCTCTCCCCTGAGTTTTATTATTAAGATATACGAGCTGCTTTTTGAACTCATCTACAACGACTGAGTTGTCATACCAAGCAGCAGGGCTAAAAGCAAAATATCCTGTAAATAAATTAGGGTTAGTTACTATGGCATATAAAACAAAACTACCTCCTGCAGAAAATCCACTTAATACTCTATTTTGATTGATCAAATACGTACTTTCTATATAGGGTAAAACCTCAGTTTCTATAAATTGAAGAAACAAATCAGCTCTACCAAAAATAGAAGGATCATTATCTGTAAGTGGTCGCGCTTCAATATTGACATTTCTTCGTGCGTAAGGTGGTACAAGATCTCGATTACGAGAATCTGTCCAAAATAAGTTGGGTATAGCAACAACAATAGAGTCTTCTATCTTTCTTTGAGTAGAAAGCCTTGAGATAGACTCATCCCAGCGAGATAAATTAAAATTACCATCAGTTTTAATAATCAATGGATATGCTTTAGATTTATCGTAGTTTTTAGGTAATCGTATAAAAATTTTACGACTTTCGTTAAGAACCGATGAGTAGAGTGTTTTATCAATAAATTCAGATGTGTAGTCTTCAATATATCTATTTACGCTAATATAAGTCAAAACACATAAAGACAATAAGACGAATGAAATAACTATTTTTGATTTATTCAAAATTTTCACGTAAACCATCCATGATCTATTGATTAAAAGTAAGCAATATAATTACTAATAGCTCACCACATTAGCACAGTAATACTCTTCCCTGTTAAATGATTAAATTTCAAATACAAAAAAGCTGAGATAAACTCAGCTTTTTATTCAACATAAATTTACTTATTAAAGCATATTATACGTCGTAAGTTGTAGAAGACGTGTTACCACCTCGACCTGTCCAGTTTGTATGGAAGAATTCACCACGCGGTTTGTCTTTACGTTCATATGTATGAGCGCCA
>NZ_MUZU01000021.1 GCF_002000085.1 Pseudocolwellia agarivorans | reverse complement strand
TACAACGTTGATAGGTCAGGTGTGTAAGGGTTGTGAGGCCTTGAGCTAACTGATACTAATTGCCCGTGAGGCTTAACCATACAACACCTAAATAGTTTTGAACTATGAAGTTATTGTGCGAAGACTGACAAAATGAATAAATCATCACGTACATATCGTGTTGAATAAGAGATTAAAAAGGTATTTACGTCGCCTCCGCCACCCATGGCTCTGGTCGACATTAGTGCATCCATGCACGTCAGCTTTCAAGATTGACCTTTTTTGTCTAGCGACAATAGCGATGTAGACCCACCTGATCCCATTCCGAACTCAGAAGTGAAATGCATTAGCGCCGATGGTAGTGTGGGAGTTCCCATGTGAGAGTAGGACATTGCTAGGCTTCTCATTCAAAGAAAAGGCTATCCTAACGGATAGCCTTTTTTTGTGGGAAAAATACATTACATAGTTAACCGGGTAACAATGTAATGTATTTTAGTCCTCTTATTTAGAACTCTATCACCTATAGTCCTAACTCATGTATAATGCATTTTTGATTTTTCTTAAAGGTTTGTTTGTGTCTGAAGATCTAAAGCGCCTCAATAAATATATTAGTGATTCTGGTTTTTGTTCAAGACGAGAAGCCGATAAACTGATTGAGAAAGGTCGTGTAACGATCAATGGAAAAATACCTGAATTAGGTACTAAGGTTGCTTATAGTGACGAGGTTCGTGTTAATGGGCATATCGTTAAACAAGTCGCTAAAAATAAATCTGACCGTATTTATATTGCTTATAACAAACCTGTTGGTATTACTTGTACTACTGAATCACATGTTCGTGGCAACATTATTGATGCTATTGGTCATCAAAAAAGAATTTTTCCGATTGGGCGTTTAGATAAACCTTCTGAGGGCTTGATATTTCTGACAAGCGATGGCGATATAGTTAACAAAATTTTAAGAGCAGAAAATGCTCACGACAAAGAATATATTGTGAGTGTTGATAAACCTATCAGTGAGAGGTTTATTGAACGAATGTCTAAAGGTGTTCCTATACTGGGTACTATAACTAAACCTTGTGTTGTTACTGTAGTGAGTAAATATGTATTTAAGATAATACTAACTCAAGGTTTAAACAGACAAATACGTCGCATGTGTGAATATTTAGATTACGAAGTTCAAACTCTTAAGCGTTCTCGTATTATGAGTGTTGAATTGGGAAATTTGAAAACAGGCGAGTGGCGTTACTTATCATCTGAAGAGATGAATGAGATAAATTTAGCAGTGGCTGGATCATCGAAAACGGCTTTAGACACTGCAGCTCCTAAATCTGATTTGAAAGTTGAAGCCGACGATGAAACCAAAATAATGACTAAAGTAGATACCAAAGCACTAAAATTTACTTCTAAGAAATCAGCTTCTTCTAAAAAGTCTCAAACGCGTATTAAGTTATCCTTAAAAAAATAACCTGACGTCCTCTGTCATGATTATATTTATGCTGCGCTTAATAACAATTGTAACTCTTCTAGGACATTAGGATCATCGATGGTTGAAGGGGTTTGATATTCTTCGCCATCGACAATTTGTCTTATGGTTTTTCTTAATATTTTCCCCGATCTTGTTTTAGGTAACCGTTCCACTATATACACTGCTTTTAGGCTTGCGATAGGCCCAATTTGCTCTCGTATTGCTAGTTTTAGCTCTACTTCTAGATCAGCGCTAGATAAACTAATATTATTTTTAACTACCACTAATGCAGTAGGAATTTGACCTTTTATAGGACAATGGCCTCCAATAACTGCACATTCTGCAATAGCAAAATGATTTGAGATGACTTCTTCCATCTCTCCAGTCGACATTCTATGACCTGCAACGTTAATAATGTCGTCTGTACGACCCATAATGTACAAATAATTTTCGCTATCTATATAACCACTATCGCCTGTAACATAATAACCAGGGAAAGCCTTTAGATAGCCATCTTTAAATCTATCTGCATTTTTCCAAATAGTTGATAAGCAGCCTGGAGGTAAAGGTAACTTTATCGCTATATTTCCTTCTTCACCTTTTGCTAGTTCATTACCTGAACTATCAACTACTTTTATATTATACCCAGGAGTTGCTAATCCAGCTGACCCAGCTTTAGTTGTTTTTTGTTCTATACCATAAGGAATAGAGGCGATTGCCCATCCTGTTTCGGTTTGCCACCAATGGTCAATTACAGGTAGTTTAGTTTTATCTTGTAACCATTCGTAAGTGGCGGGGTCTAAACGTTCTCCAGCTAGATATAATCGTTCTAATTTAGATAAATCATATTGGTGAATAAGGTCAGCATTGGGATCTTCTTTACATATTGCTCTGAAAGCCGTTGGAGCGCTAAATAATGCTTTTACCTTATATTCTTCGCAAACTCGCCAGAATGTTCCTGCATCAGGAGTGAATACTGGTTTACCTTCAAAAAGAATCGTTGTACAGCCCGCTATTAATGGTGCGTAGATGATATACGAATGTCCAACAACCCAGCCTACATCTGAAGCCGCCCAAAATACTTCGCCTGGGTCGATATCATAGATCGCTTTCATACTGTATTTCATTGCTACGGCATGAGAGCCATTATCACGGACAACACCTTTAGGTTTACCTGTTGTTCCTGATGTATAGAGAATATAAAGAGGATCAGTGGCATTTACTGCTATCGGAGCTGCTTCAACAGCATTTTCCATTAACTTAGCCCATGAGTAGTCTCTGCCAGCAAGTAATTTAGCCTCGATTAAATCCCGTTGAAAAATGATACAAGAAGTGGGTTTGAATTCTGCCAAGGCAATGGCTTTATCGATCATCGGCTTATAAGGAATAACTTTGGTTATTTCAACGCCACAGCTGGCAGAAATAATAACTTTAGGTTGCGCATCATCTATCCTGATGGCTAATTCATGTGGAGCAAAGCCACCAAACACAACCGAATGAATGGCGCCTATTCTTGCACATGCTAACATAGCTATGGCTGCTTGAGGGATCATGGGCATGTAAATTAAAACACGGTCTCCTTTTTTTATATCTTTTTTTCGTAGTACCGATGCAAATTTAGCGACTTCGTGTTTTAGCTCATTATAGGTAAATTGTTGTTTGGTATTGGTAACCGGTGAGTCGTAGATTAAAGCAAGTGTATCTCCATTGCCCTGTTCTATATGATAGTCTAAAGCGAGGTATGAGGTGTTAAGTTGGCCATCTTCAAACCATTGATAATTGTCTTCATTATTGTTTGACAATATTGTTTTTGGTTTTTTTATCCACTGAATATTGTCAGCTTGTTTTTCCCAAAAAGCAGTCGGCTCATTACGGGATAAATTATATTCGTTTTGATAGCTCATGGTTCTTACCTTGTTGGATAGATAATAACCAGTTTAAAACGTGAATGGTAAATTTTCTATTAGACCTTCGGCTAATGAAGGCCTAATATTTATTTTTTGATCTTTGATTAAATGAATATGAAATTTTGTTTATAAATTAAGTAAGTTAGCAGGAGAATATTGATCTGTTAGTACTTTAGTATCTTCAGGCCAATCAATATTGTCTTTAGTAGATATCATATTACTTCTTATTTCTCTAATATCTATATCAAAGGGTTTGAGTAATGGATAGAGTTTTTCTACTCTAGCTTTTATAACTTCATCACTTGGTTGTTCGGTATAGCCAGCCAGTATTATTCTATTACTGTTCTTTTTATTACTTACATTAATAAAGTCGCCAAATACATCGTAGTAAGTCGCAGATTCGTGAAAATATAATTTACTAATGGAGAAGGTATTGGCTGAAATTATTCCGTTAGGGGATAAGATATTTTTTGTTTCTTCAAAAAACTCCTTTGTTAACAAATGTTCAGGAATATAGTCACCATTAAAAGCATCTAAAATTATCCAATCGTATTTTTGTTTTTTTAATTTTGCTCGTTTGATAAATATACGCCCATCTTGAGTCGTTGCTGTTATTTTATCGTTTTCAAAAAAGCTGAAATATTCTCTAGCAACATTAGTTACAGCGGGATCTATTTCAATATTATCAATATAAGCATCGGGATAAAGTTGATGTATGGTATTAGAAAGTGTTCCGCCACCTAGGCCAATAATTAATACTTTTTTAGGATCATCTATCATCAATAAACTTGAAAAAACGAGTTTGGCATAGTTAAAAACGAGCTTTTGTGGATCATCTTTAAATATACAACTTTGATTAGTTTTACTACTTTTAGTATTGAATTTTAAACAGCGTTTATTTCCGTTTTCATCAACAATGATATTACGATATAGCGATCGTTCACTATGAATGACTTTTGAAAAACTCGTAAAGGATAATAATACTAATACGATAAGGCTTAAATATTTGAACATAGTATTCTCTATTTTATGTTTTATTAAATAACAGATGATGAAACTTTCATATGATTTTTAAAAGCACTTTTATGTAGAGCTATAGCTAACAAGCCCAATAAACCTAAGGTTAAACTAAAGCCTAAAATAATGTCGTTTACATTAAAGGCGAGTACCATATAAAAGGAAGTTATAATCGTGCCTAATGCGCTGCCAAGTGTGCTCACAAAATATAAAATACCAGCAACCTGTCCACTTTTTTCACTATCAGTTACTAGCAATCTCACGGAATAAGGAGAAATCATTCCAAGAATTATTGTAGGAATAAAAAATAATACCATTGAAGCGAGTAATGAGCCGTATCGACTATCCTCAACGTGAGTGAATATAAACTCCATAATTTCTTGGGAGAAAAAAACGATAGGAAGAACTGTGATACTCGCGAAAAGGAAAATTAATCCATAACGTGTTAAGGACGCATTTTTTGTAGAAAGCTTACCGCCAATTAAATAGCCGAATGATAAACTCAACATAAATACGGTAATAATACTCCCCCAAATATGAACGCTACTACCAAAGAATGGCGCTAGAATTCTTCCGCCTAACAGTTCAATTCCCATAATGCTAAAACCACTAGAAAAAGCTAAAAAATAGATCAGGGCGTTTGTTTTTGAAGTCATATAATTATTATTTCTTTAGATCGCTGTGAAGGTTGTTCTTATCTTAACTGGATGGTTTTGAGTTAGCTATAGTGATTCAACTCAATTAGCTGAAATTTGTATAAAGGCTTGAAGGTTTTGAACGATCCACTAAATATTTTTAAATGAAGTGAGATGTAAAAAGCCTATTATTTATATCGATTAAGAAAAAATAATAGGCTTTAAAATTCATTAATTACAGCGAGTTAACTTATTGCTTAAGTAAGGTTTTAAGAAATCCTGCAGTATGAGATGTTTTGTGCTCGGCGACTTCTTCAGGCGTACCACACACTAAAATTTCACCACCGCCTGAACCACCTTCAGGACCTAAATCGATAACCCAATCTGCTGTTTTCACAACATCTAAATTATGTTCAATAACAACAATAGTATTACCTTGATCACGTAGGCGATGGATAACTTGTAGTAATTGCTTAATATCGTGGAAATGCAGGCCAGTTGTTGGTTCATCTAATATATAAAGGGTTTTACCTGTATCACGCTTGGATAATTCTTTAGCGAGCTTAACGCGTTGCGCTTCACCACCTGAAAGTGTAGTGGCAGATTGCCCTAGTTTTATATAACTTAAACCCACATCAAGTAAGGTTTTTAATTTACGCTTAACAGCGGGTATCGCATTAAAAAACTCAAAAGCATCTTCGATAGTCATATCCAATACTTCATGAATATTCTTACCTTTGTATTTTACTTCTAAAGTTTCACGGTTATAGCGCTGACTTTTACAATCGTCACAAGGTACGTAAACATCAGGAAGAAAATGCATTTCTACTTTGATTAGCCCGTCACCTTGACAAGCTTCACAACGGCCACCTTTAACATTAAAGCTGAATCGTCCTGGCTTATAACCACGAGATCTTGCTTCTTGTGTAGCAGCAAAGATGTCTCTGACTGCTGTAAATATTCCTGTATAAGTAGCAGGGTTTGAACGCGGTGTTCTACCTATTGGACTTTGATCTATATCGATAACTTTATCGAGCAAGTCTAAACCAATAATTTCTTTATACGGAGAAGGTTCTTGAGTGGTTGCGCCGTTTAATTCAATGTGAGCAAGTTTATACAAGGTATCATTAATTAACGTTGATTTACCTGAGCCAGAAACACCTGTTACACAAGTCATCAAGCCGTTTGGAATGGTTAAATCTACATTCTTTAAGTTGTTACCTGTTGCACCTATTAATTTAACTACATTGTCTTTATCAAAAGGTACGCGTTGTTTAGGTATTTCAATACGTTCTCTGCCAGATAAGTATTTACCAGTAAGTGAGTCTTCACACGCTAATATATCGTCTACCGTACCTTCTGCAATTATTTGACCACCGTGAACACCAGCACCGGGGCCAATATCAATAACGTGATCGGCTTCTCGAATGGCGTCTTCGTCATGCTCAACCACGATCACCGTATTACCGAGATCTCTAAGATGAATTAAAGTTTTTAGTAGTCGTTCGTTATCGCGTTGATGTAAACCAATTGATGGCTCATCAAGTACATACATAACACCCACTAAGCCAGCGCCAATTTGACTTGCTAAGCGAATACGCTGAGCTTCACCACCTGATAAAGTGCCTGCTGCACGTGAAAGGTTAAGGTAATTCAAACCAACGTTAACTAAAAAGCCTAGACGGTCGATAATTTCTTTAAGAATTTTTTCAGCAATTTGGCCTTTTTGACCAGGTAAATTTAACTCTTGAAAAAAGGTTAATGCGTCAGCAATTGCGTATTCAGCGACTTCTGGTAGAGCGGTTTCATTAATAAAAACATTACGTGCTTCTAATCGTAGTCTACTCCCGTTACAGTCAGGACAATGTTGGCTATTTAAATATTTAGCTAACTCATCACGCACGGCATTCGATTCAGTTTCACGATAGCGTCGGTCCATGTTATTTAAAATACCCTCGAACGGGTGATTTCGGATAACAATATCGCCACGGTCGTTCATGTATTTAAATTCTATTTCTTGTTTGCCACTTCCACGTAAAATTATTTCTTGATGCTTTTTATCTAATTCATTAAATGGTTTGTCTAAAGCAAAATCAAAATGATCTGCTAATGCTTGTAGCATTTGAAAATAATAAAAATTACGTTTGTCCCAACCGCGAATAGCACCGCCAGCAAGACTTAACTCTGGGTTAGCAATAACACGATTTTCATCGAAAAATTGTTGATTGCCTAAACCATCACAGGTTTGACAAGCTCCTGCAGGATTGTTGAAAGAGAATAGTCTTGGCTCAAGCTCTTGCATACTGTAACCACAATGTGGGCAAGCAAAGTTAGCTGAAAACAACAATTCTTCTTTATTAGGTTCATCCATAAAAGCAACTTTTGCTGTACCAGAGGTTAACGCTAGTGCCGTTTCAAAAGATTCAGATAAACGTAGTTGAATGTCTTCTCTTACTTTTAAGCGGTCCACCACAACTTCAATAGTATGCTTTTTATGCAACTCTAATGTTGGTGGATCAGATAAGTCGTATACTTCACCATCGATGCGAGCACGGATGTAACCTTGGGCCGCTAAATTATCGAGTAATTTAAGGTGTTCACCTTTGCGACCTTGCAATACCGGCGCTAATACCATGACCTTTGTACCTTCTTCTAAAGAAAGTACTTTATCTACCATTTGTGAAACGGTTTGAGCGGCAAGTGGTTCATTGTGTGTAGGACAACGAGGCTCACCAACGCGGGCATACAATAAACGTAAGTAATCGTATATTTCAGTAATAGTTCCAACGGTTGATCGTGGGTTATGAGATGTTGATTTTTGCTCAATGGAAATCGCTGGAGATAATCCTTCTATATGATCAACATCAGGCTTTTCCATTAAAGATAAAAATTGGCGCGCATAAGCCGATAAAGACTCTACATATCTACGTTGACCTTCGGCATATAAAGTATCAAACGCTAATGATGATTTTCCTGAGCCTGAGAGGCCGGTAATAACAACGAGCTTTTCGCGAGGAATATCTAAACTAATATTTTTTAGATTATGGGTACGAGCCCCTCTAACTTCTATATTTCTCATAACGGTTCCGTATGGATTTGTAACCAACAATTATCGCACAAAAACTACCCTAAGATCACATTAAATATGATTTTGTTCATTGTGGAGTCGTGATACTATAACGCTCTTAATTAGCGTAGATAAAATAGACATAAGAAGTGTAAATGAGTGCCACAGGTTTAAATAATACTGAAAAAAAAGCAGCGTTTTCATTAGCCACAGTATTTGGGCTACGTATGCTTGGTTTGTTTATGATATTACCTGTATTTGCTATTTATGGTCAGCAACTCGCAGGTTATAGCCCAATTTGGATAGGTTTGGCGATTGGTGCTTATGGACTTACACAAGCCATGTTACAAATTCCGATGGGAATTTTGTCTGATAAATATGGCCGTAAACCCATTATATTAGCTGGTTTGGTTGTGTTTCTTATGGGTAGTATTGTTGCGGCCATGTCTGACACGATTTATGGTGTGGTTTTTGGTCGAGCTTTACAGGGAACAGGAGCAATAGCCAGCGCTATTTTAGCATTAGCTGCCGATATTACTCGTGAAGAGCAGCGTCCTAAGGTTATGGCAACGATAGGTATGTTTATTGGTTTGTCTTTCACTGCAGCAATGATTTTAGGGCCAATAGTGGCGCAATCATTTGGTTTGAGTGGTTTGTTCTGGTTAACGGCAATTTTAACCGTATTTGCCATGGCAATGATCCAATTTATGGTGCCTCATACGGTAAATAAAGCACCTAAAGGAGATAATATAGCGTTACCTGAGCAAATTTTAACATTAATAAAGCATCCTCAACTTAGCCGTTTAAATGCCGGTATATTTATTCTTCATATGGCATTAACGGCTTGTTTTATTACTTTACCTAAACAATTTGTTGCCAGCGGTTTAGCGTTAGAGCAGCATTGGAAATTATACTTACCCGCTTTATTAGGATCATTTTTCTTAATGGTGCCTTTTATGATTTTTGCTATGAAAAAGCAAAAAGAAAAACAAATGTTTACGAGTGCTGTGCTGCTACTAGCCTTGTCTTTACTGCTGTTATGGTATTTACCTCTTGGTTTTTGGTCGTTAGTTATTTTAGTGGTGATGTTTTTCACCGCTTTTAATTACTTAGAAGCAACAATGCCCTCAATGCTTTCTCGTCTAGCGCCTGCTGGAGTGAAAGGTAGTGTGATGGGAATTTATTCAAGTAGCCAATTTTTAGGTGCTTTTGCTGGTGGTGTTTTTGGTGGCGTAATTGCTAGCAAATTTGGCGAGCAATCTATTTTCTTAGTGATGTCTATTTTGTGTTTATTATGGTGTGTTGTAACGTTAGGAATGAAGCCTCTTAAAAAATCGAAAAGCTTTAGTTTTACTACTTCGCTGCAAAGTGAAGAACAAGCCGATGAAGTTGCAGAGCACTTAATTAATATGCCGGGTGTATTAGAAGCGACTTTAGTGTACCAAGAATCGGTAGCATATTTAAAAATTGATGAAAAGCTTGCCGATATTTTAAGTATTAAAGCTTTGCTGAATCCCCAACAAAACTAAAGTTAAATAATTGAGTGAATGTAATCTATATTTTCAGTTGTTGTTAGCCCGTTAATTAATAAAGATACCTCATCATCAACTTCTTTATTAATTAACGCTTGTCCCATTGGGGAATGAGGCGTGATCACAGTAATATTATTCTCTTCAAGTACACATCTAAAACCGCCTGCTGCAGGCGCAATAAAAAGCCAGTTATTGTTTGTTATCCCTTTTTCTAGTTGAACCAAAGAACCTATAACAATCGTAGGTGAACTTTTTAACTCCCGAGCGTGAAATTGTTCAAATAGCGCAATAGAGTTTTTAATTTCATCTACACGTTTAGATTGACCTTCAGCTAAATAACCCGCTTCGATCGCGACAGTATCATATTGTGTTTCAGCAATGGATTGATCATCTATTGCTGCCAAATGGGCATTGTTAGCCGCTAGTTCAGTTGTTTTTAGCTCTGTAGATAAATGTTGTAATACGTGTTGGATAATATTTTTTTTATTCATTGAGGCATTTTAGTGTTGGTCGTTTTCTTTTGCTAATTTTATCACACCATCCCTTAACTATACCCTATAACAATAATGTTCTCTGAAAGTTTGTTGACCGGCCTTCGTGCCGCTTTGCATATTATGTGATTAATGGTTATACCTTATTATGTGTAAATAAAA
This sequence comes from Pseudocolwellia agarivorans, assembly GCF_002000085.1. Taxonomy (GTDB): domain Bacteria; phylum Pseudomonadota; class Gammaproteobacteria; order Enterobacterales; family Alteromonadaceae; genus Pseudocolwellia; species Pseudocolwellia agarivorans. The sequence goes on along the minus strand of NZ_MUZU01000021.1, from coordinate 29,272 downwards.
CTTGAGTTTTACCTTAACAAGCTCTAATTTATGTCAACTGGTTGGACCATTGTGGTTTTTTGTACACTCACTCTTATTATAAGAAATAGCGAATTATTATGAATCAATCTTCTCCTTATAAACATTTACTCACACCTTTAGATTTAGGTTTTACGACTTTAGCTAATAGAGTGCTAATGGGCTCTATGCATACAGGCCTCGAAGAAGAAAAAGATGGCTTTGATAAACTCGCAGCATTTTATGAAGCACGAGCTAAAGGTGGTGTTGGTTTAATTGTTACGGGAGGTATAAGTCCGAATATAAGAGGGCGACTTGCTCCGCTAGGCAGTGAGTTAAGTAAGTTTTGGCACGTAAATAAACATAAAAAAATCACATCAGCAGTACATAAATACGATACAAAAATATGTGTTCAGTTATTACATGCTGGTAGATATGCTTATCATCCATTTAGTGTTTCATCGAGTAAAGTCAAATCTGCGATTAATCCGTTTACACCGTCGGCCATGTCAGTTCGACAAATAAAAAACACAATTAAAGATTTTGCTCATTCAACAAAGCTTGCTCAAAAGGCGGGTTATGATGGTGTGGAAATTATGGGATCTGAAGGTTATTTAATTAACCAGTTTTCATGCATACGAGTAAATAAACGTACCGATGAATGGGGTGGTAGCATTGAAAATAGAATGCGATTTGCTGTAGAAACAGTAAAAGCCGTTCGCGAAAAAGTAGGTAAAGCGTTCATTATTATTTTCCGTTTGTCGATGCTTGATTTAGTTGAAGGCGGTAATAGCTGGGAAGATGTTGTTACTATGGCTAAAGCCATTGAAGCCGCAGGTGCGACCTTAATTAATACCGGTATTGGCTGGCACGAAGCACGTGTACCTACTATTGCCACATCTGTACCACGAGCCGCATTTACGTGGATAACTCAACGCATGAAACAAGAGATAACTATTCCTCTTATTACTACTAATCGAATAAACACCCCTGAAGTTGCTGAAGATGTATTAGCTAATGGTCATGCTGATATGGTGTCAATGGCGAGACCTTTCTTAGCAGATCCTGAATTTGTACAAAAAGCGGCTGCGAACCAAAGTAATCAAATTAATACCTGTATTGGTTGTAACCAAGCTTGTTTAGATCATGTTTTTAAGCAGAAAAGAGCGTCGTGTTTAGTTAATCCTGTTGCTTGTTATGAAACTGAATTACATTTTAATAAAGTGGTTAAACCTAAAAATATTGCTGTCGTGGGCGCAGGTCCAGCAGGACTCGCTTTTAGTGTGTATACCGCTCAACGTGGTCATAACGTAACCTTGTTTGATAAAGCGAGTGAAATTGGTGGACAATTTAACTTTGCTAAACAAGTACCGGGTAAAGAAGAGTTTTACGAAACATTAAGATATTTTAACGAACAACTTAAAAAGAATGAGATAACCGTAAAATTATCAACAGAAGTTAGTGCACAAGCTTTGTTAGATGAGGGTTTTGATGACGTAGTACTCGCTACAGGTATTATTCCTAGAAAGCTCGATCTTAAAGGTTTTGAACACCCTAAAGTTAAAAGCTATTTAAATGTATTAAGAGACAAAGAGGTTATCGGGAATAAAGTCGCTATTATCGGGGCGGGTGGTATAGGGTTTGATGTCGCGTGTTATTTAGCAGAAGAAAAATCGTTAACAAACGATGCTGATGCTTGGATGAAAAACTGGGGGGTTGATAAAAGCTATCAAGGAGCAGGGGCGCTACTTCCTAAAGCAGAAGCACATAAAAGTGAACGTGAAATTTATCTTTTACAACGTAAGGAAACTAAAGTTGGCGCTGGATTAGGCAAAACAACGGGTTGGATACATAGAGCCACATTACAAAAAAATAATGTACATATGATCCCTGGTGTTACCTATAAAGAAGTAAACGATAAAGGTTTGTTGATCAGCGTTAATGGTGAAGAAAAATTACTAGAAGTTGACCACGTTATTATTTGTGCTGGGCAGCAACCCGAACGAGCTTTATATCAAACCCTTGTTGATGCACAAGCAAGTGTACACTTAATTGGTGGGGCTAATGTTGCAGCAGAACTTGATGCCAAAAGGGCCATTAGGCAAGCAGCAGAGTTAGCGTCATTAATTTAATTACTCGATAAGTTTTATTTAAAGTGCTGTCTTTTAGTCATTTAGAATTAAATTACGTTATAATAACTCTTACGCCGTTATTTAGTTCTAAATGTATAAGGTAGTTAATGGAATTATTGTCGTCAATTGACAACTCAAATGTAGATATTCAAGCTTTTTTCTCAGCTAAACAATACAAGCAAGCATTACTTGATTTAATTACCCAGGCTAAGCGTCGAATTTATATCACCGCTCTCTATTTACAAGATGATGAAGCCGGAAGAGAAGTACTTCATGCGCTTTATAAAGCTAAGTCTGTTAACCCTAAATTAGAGATAAAACTCTTTGTTGATTTTCATCGTGCTCAGCGTGGCTTAATTGGTGAAAAAGCCTGTTTGGGTAACCGCAGCCTTTATTTAAAGCTTGCAGAACAATACATAAATACTATCGATATTTATGGAGTACCAGTAAAAAGTAAAGAATTATTAGGCGTGCTGCATTTAAAAGGCATGGTGTTTGACGATGCTGTTTTTTATACCGGTGCGAGTATTAATAATATTTATTTTAATCAACAAGAAAAATACAGACTCGATCGGTATTATCTTATCAACGCTAAACCGCTGGCGAACAGTTTTTGCGATTATTTAGATTTTACCTTTATTGAATCTGAATTATGTCCATTACTTAATCGTGGTGAAATTACAACGTATAGTAAGAAGAATGTTGCTAAATTAAAAACGCTTATCAAACGATCTTCTTACCGTTTATCTCAGTGTAAAACTCGCCAAAACGTAATTATTAAACCCTTAGTTGCTTGTGGCCCCTTACGAAATGGATTAAATCGAAAAATCAGAAGAATGATCCAAAAAAGTCAGTCATCGTTACTTATTTTTACGCCTTATTTTAATTTACCTAAACCACTCAAAAAAGACATTATTAAGGCATTAAAAAGAGGTGTGAAAATCACCCTAGTTATTGGTGACAAAACAGCGAATGATTTTTATATTCCAGAAGAAAAAAACTTCACGACTATTGGCATCGTGCCATATTTATACGAAATGTTGTTACTGAGATTTGTTAAACGCTGGCAAAAATTTATCGATGCTGACCTACTTATTGTAAGACTATGGAAACATGAGAGTAATAGTTTTCATTTAAAAGGCATAGTATCTGACGAGCGTTATCATTTACTCACTGGCAATAATTTAAATCCTAGAGCCTGGTCGTTAGATTTAGAAAATGGCTTGTTTTTAGATGATGAAAATAAAACATTAATGCCGGATCTTAAAAAAGAAACAAAACTCATTTTTGAGCACACGCAAATACTCAATCACTACAGTGAATTAGACCAAATAGCTGATTACGCAGAAAAACCTAAAAAATTAATTAAAAAAATTCGTCTCACGCAAATAGATCGTTTATTAAAGAAATTCTTATAATTAATTTTCACTTGTAAAATTAATTTTATGACGTTAACGTAAACGTTAATTGTATTTTGAGATGATAAATTATGTTTAGCCAAACTTTTTCTCCGAGGTTTACCGATACTGATGCATTAGGACATATCAACAATACCAATGTACCCATTTGGTTTGAAGGTGCTAGAGACCCCGTTTTTAAATTGTTCATTCCAGATCTAGACCCCAAAAAATGGAACTTAATTTTAGCTAAAATTGATGTGACTTTTCATGCCCAAATGCACTATGGCAGTGAGATGGAAATAAAAACGTATATTGGCCGTATAGGAAGCTCTTCTTTTAATATTTACCAAGAGCTGTGGCAAAATGATGCAAAATGCGCGTCAGGCACCGCAGTAATGGTACATTTTTGTTACGACAAGCAAAAACCTCAACAAATCCCCCAACAACTTATTACTGAAATGGAACCTCACTTATTTATGAGTTGAGCCAATCAAATATGGGGTAGTTTACGTCTTAATTTTTCATTATTAATGTTACCCCAAAATCACCGCAATATGCTTGTTTCAGAGAGACTAAGCAAATCATGAGCATCGTTCCATCTGAGTAATACTAAAGCATTCATAAATTGTAAATTACACAGGTTCATCAATTTCAGACTGAGTCTAAGCATCTACTTCCTATATGCCATAGCTCTATAAAATATAAAGTGGCTGATAGTATGTTATTTAAATGAGTAATAACGTAACTCTCTTGATTATAAAATTTTTATAAACATAATATGTATATAAAGTTAAAATGTTTTGTTACATAGTTTTTTTATATGAAAATCTTTGTCGATTATAATGTTCGGTAAAAATGTATCTGAAAGAATCAGCAGACTCTAAATATAATAATGAAATGGAAAGTAAAATGATTAGAAAAGTTTTTAAGCTATCAGTAATATCAAGCATGGTTGTTGGTTTTTTGACTGCTTGTCAATTAACGTCGTCTACTAAATCTGACGTACCGCTATCTGAACCAATGTTTAAAGAAGCTACTACTGACTTTCCTCGTGCCGAAAAGAATTTAAGACAATGGGATACACCTGTTGTAGCTGATCTTGATCAAGATGGTTACCCTGATTTATTAATGAATGACCACGGTTTTTCATTACGTGTGATGTGGAACAATAAAGGTAAATACAGTAAACCTTATGATTTAATTATGGGAGATATGCACGGCGTATCTGTTGCTGATTTTGATAAAGACGGCAATCAAGAAATTATTATTTCTCGTGGCGGTGGTTCCGGTAGTAATGCTCGAAATTCAATCATATATCGTGTTGATAAAAAACGTAACTTTACAGTGGTGCCAGATTTCAAAGAACCTTTAGCTTTTATGCGTGGACGTACCGTTAAATTTACCGATGCAGACAATGATGGCGATTTAGATTTACTTAATTTTGCTTTTCCATCAAATGAAATGATAAAGAAAAGTCAGAGTGAAAACTATATTTACGAAAATAATGGTAAAGAACTTACGCTAAACAATGTACTTCCTGCTTTTGTTAAAGCCGACGGCCAAAAAACATTATTAACAGACTTTAATGGCGACAATGTAATTGATTTATTGGTGTATGGTCATGATTATGTTCGAGCTTTTCAAGGGGAAGGCGACTTAACGTTCAAACAAGTTACCGATAACGTATTGCCTACTAAATATCGTCATGTTAACGGCATTGCTGAAATTGATTATGATAACGATGGCGATTTTGACATTGTGATGACACGTGGGTATGAATTTGTTGCTGGCGAAACCTTTTTTAATGAGCAAACTAAAACGCTTGGTTTTTACGCTAAACGGGGTAAGTTTACTTTCGATGGTTTAAAAGTTGGCGATGTCATGAACATTGAAAATCTACAATCGCAATGGCCTAACAAAGCACTTTATTTAGGCGAGTCTGCCTACGAATATATGTATCCGGGCGAAACTCATTCAGGACGTGATGTACGTTTAGTTAATAGTGATACACTGGGGTTTCCAGATACCACCGAAAAAAAAGGTACATATTTAGGTTACGTGGGTAATCAAGAATGGCGTTTAGTGGTTAATATGTTTTCTCCATCTTCAGGTGTTTTACATGGTGTTGAATCATATCCTGCTTACGATCATAAACCTGCTTTAAGCGATATTTTATTAGAAAACATTAATGGTAAGTATGTTGATGTAAGTGTTAAAGCAGGGTTTATCGCTGCTGAAAACAACATGGCTATTGCTATTGCCGATGTTGACAATAATGGCTTTCAAGATGTTGTTATTGCTAAACGCGGTAATATAGTGACTAAAAACGAATCTGTTGTGTATCTTAATACAGGTAAAAAAACCTTTGAAGAAAACGTTATTACTGGCTTAATTTCAACAGAGCTAGGGGCTCGTGGTATGGGGATTGAACCTGTTGACTATAACAAAGATGGTCGTGTTGATTTTGTACAAGGCAACGAACGCGGTAAATGGCATTTATTTAAAAATACTTTTGATACTGCCGCAAAAAATAACTTTGTCACCGTTAACGTTGGTACATTGGCGCAAGATAAAGTAAGTGCTTTAGGTGCGCTTGTTAATATTGAAGCCTGTGGGAATAGCCAAGTTAAGCGAGTAGGTTCGTCTGGTGCAACGTATTCATTAAGCTTTGATCAAAACGTGCACTTTGGATTAGGGCAATGCCAAGAAGTTAGTAAAGTTACTGTAACATGGTCGAATAACGTAACACAGCAAGCTAAGGCTGTTAAAGCTAACACAATACTCAATATTGGTCAGTTTAATTAAACGTATTCTTGAATGAGTCAATGTAGCTACTTACGATATTTATTTTGGGTAGTCACATTGGCTTAATTTAACACTATGCTTTTTTATAAGGGAGCGACCATTATTACAAAGCATTACCTTGAATTGATATCGCTCAAGTGCTCTGAAATATTCATATTAATTGATAACGGGTATATATAATTAGGTTACATATATTGATAGAGAATAATAAGCGATACTTTCCTTAAAAAAATATTCTTTAAAATCTCAGTATTATTTTATATTCGTGGTAAAATAATTTCCCATTTTTAAACATTGGTGATTCCTTAAACTATAACGTTGAATAGGATATCATCAGTGACAATTATTACTGCAGATATAGGATTTACACATGGCCAGTCGCGGAGTTAACAAAGTTATTATTCTTGGAAATTTAGGCCAAGATCCTGAAGTTCGTTTTTTACCTAATGGTAGTGCTGTTGCTAATATAACAATAGCAACATCTGAAAGTTGGAAAGATAAGCAAACAGGTGAACCAAAAGAAAAAACGGAATGGCATAGTGTATCTTTATTTGGAAAGTTAGCTGAAGTTGCTGGCGAATACCTGAAAAAAGGTTCTAAAGTTTATATTGAAGGCCAATTACAAACACGTAAATGGCAAAATCAACAAGGCCAAGATCAATACAAAACAGAAGTTGTTGTACAGGGGTTTAACGGTGTAATGCAAATGTTAGATTCACGTGGACAGGGCGGTGGAGCTTCTCAAGGCGGTTTCCAACAACAAGCGCCATCAGCACAGCAAGGTGGCTTCCAGCAACAACAAGCACCAGCAGCACCACAAGGTGGCTTTCAGCAACAACAAGCACCAGCAGCACCACAAGGTGGTTACCAGCAACAACAAGCACCAGCACAGCAAGGTGGTTTTCAACAGCAACAAGCACCAGCACAGCAAGGTGGTTTCCAACAGCAACAAGCACCAGCACAGCAAGGTGGTTTTCAACAGCAGAATCATCAGTCAGCGCCTAAGGTAAACCCTCAAGAACCGACGATTGATTTTGACGATGATATTCCGTTCTAAATGATATAAAGTTATTAGTGTAAAGTTAATCCAAATTTACAATTAGCTTTAGTACTTATAAAACAAAGAAATCGATTAAAAAGAAAGCCTCTTTTAAATGTTAAGTTTAGAGAGGCTTTTTTATTATTCAATAAAAAGTAAATTTAAAAAATCGTATAATAAATATATTGTAAAGTTATCCGTTTTCTACTACCTTTAGTTTAAAGTTAGGAGAGATTATGAAAGTAGAAACTATTACACATGAATCAGGGGATTTACTCCCATTGCTACTTGATAGTAACGACATGCCCATTCCTGCTCCTAATGAATTTATTATAAGTCGTCGGTCATTGAGCCCAAACACGCTTGTTCGTAATCTTCGAGAGTTATCTGTCCTTTACCTTTGGCTTGAAAGTGAGAATATTGATTTAGAGTTACGTATTACAAGTAAGAAATTTTTTAATGAAGCTGAGATTAAAGGTGGATTGGTTGAGTATTTAAAGCGGGATCATGAAAAACGTAGAAAGGTAAAAAAAATAGTTGTTACACCAAATACCTTCAATCAAAGGTTAACAACAGTAAGGCAATTCCTGTCTTGGTATATTGATGTGGTTATGGGAGCAATTCCTTTTTCATCTAGTTCATACGAACAAACCCTTGCTAATAAGCAAATATTACTAGAATTCTTAGAGACTTCATTCACAAATGCTCCTCCAACTAATAGATCACAAAGCAAAGGTTTAGATGGTAGAGAAATTGATTTCTTACTAACGATATTGAACCCAGATAATAAACAAGCATTTGGCAGAGATCCTGCCGTGAAATATCGTAATTATATACTTACGTCGATAATGCTCTATTACGGTTTAAGGCCCGGTGAGTTACTTAGCTTAAGAGTTGAGGATATTACTATTGGAGCTATATCATCTATTCGAGTGGAGCGAAGACAGCCAGATCCGCAGGATACGAGAAAGCCAAGACCACAAATAAAACGTAATGGGCGTATTCTACCAATTGAAGACCCTAACTTCGCTAAAAGCATAGATATTTATATAACTGAATGGAGAGATGTACTGGAAGAAAAGTCGGAACAAGAATCTGATTATCTAATATTAAGCGATGATGGAGAGCCTTTATCTCAATCATCTATTACTCAGTTTTTTCAATTATTACGTAAGAAATATTCAAATGATCTTCCTTCTCATTTAACGGCAAAGGCTTTAAGGCATAGCTTTTCGTCACAAATGGAAAGAACTCTTCGCTCTTCTGGTATGGATGAAGATAAACGAAAGCAAGCATTGGCGTATCTTCGGGGCGATAGTAGTTTATCGTCACAGGATGTCTACATTGCTCAAGAAGTTGAAGAACAGGCTAAAGTAGCCTTACAAAAATATCAACGAGATTTAATAATGGAGGACATACCTTGGTGAGAAAGTTAAATATTCAAGAGCTTATAAGCTCTCAGGGTTGGCAAGGAATCTCTTCAACTATATTAACTCGGGAAGGGTTATCATTAAATTCATCAACGGATGTATGGAATTTACCTTATTCTGTAAGGGGTAACTCGACTCTCGATTTTTCAAAGATAGTGCTCGATGGAGTTCGCTGGGGTCTTAAATTCTACATTAAAGACCGTATTGAGCGAGTTTCAACTCATGCTGGTTATGCTGCTTTTCAGGATGTATGGAGAGAGTTTCTTCGTCATGATGCTTTACTGCTTCAATCAGCAGAAAACACCTTACAAGATAGGCTAATATCTTTAATAGAGTCATCTATTTCGAGTGCAAGAAGAAAGCACCGTCTTTGGGCGCTTTATAGGCCAATACAATGGTATATTTATTGCGCGGAGAATTATCCAGAGCTTGGCTTTAGCCCTGCTTATGCATTAGAGCTTGAGGGCATGAGTATTCCCGGTAATCCAAAAGGTGAAGCGGTTAGAATGGAAGATCCTGATAAAGGGCCACTCCATCGTTCACTCGAATTGCCTCTTCTTATAGCTGCACTGAAAAATGATACAAGCCAAGAGTTAGAGCACTTGCAACAAAAAGTAGCGGTTGCATTATCAATAGCCTTTGGTCGAAACCCTGCAAATCTCACGTATTTACGTGAAGAAGACTTTATTGATTTAACTCCTGAATCGAATGAGCGCTGCTTCATCTTGAAAATGCCAAGAATCAAAAAAAGGCAACTAAGTCCACGAGACGATTTCCAAGATGAGTACCTTGAGCCTTTGTACGGTAAATACATAACGGAATTAATCCAAAAGAACTCCTCAATTAACGTAGTGTTGAGAGTCAACGGCAAGGCTATTTCAAACCCTAGACCACTGTTTTTGAATCAAAAAGGTAACAGTGTAGCTTTAGCGTCCCAAGACTTTGAGAATGCGTATAATGTTACTAGCGCTGCTATAACAGCTTTATTGAAGGGTTTTGTTACAAGGCATAAAATTATATCTCCCATTACAAAAAGCCTGTTACAAATAAATACTCGACGATTGAGGTATACACTAGCCGTAGGGTTAGCCTCAGAAGGCATTACCAAAAAAGAGCTAGCTAGAATATTAGATCATACGGATACCCAACACGTTCTCGTTTATTTTGAAATGGCGGGAAAGATTGTGGAACATTTAGATAAAGCCGCAGCGAAAGGGCTATCACGTTATTTGCAGTTTTTTAAAGGGCGAGTGATAGATAGTGATGAAGAGGCTGTTAATGGCAACCGTGTTGATAAGCACATTGCTTTCGTTGATGAAGAAAACCCCGAAGAACAAGCTGAAATTGGCGTTTGTGGCGAAGGTAAGCTATGTCATTTGGACCCTCCATATTCATGTTATTTATGCCCTAAATTTCAACCATATCGACATGCTGACCATGAATATGTACTCGAATGCTTACTGCAAAACAGAGAAAAAAGGCTCGAAAAGTATGAGAGTTCACGCTTAGGGGTCCAGTTAGATGACGTAATTACCGCAGTCGCTCAAGTAACTGAGTTATGTTCGGAGGCGCAGTAATGGCTGATGGACGCTCAAAAAGAAAAAATAAAGTAATTGCTTTCATTGACCGCCTTGGACAAGACCGCAATGAAAACTTCAATACATTAATATTAAAAGCAAAAATGTTGGAGTTAGAGGGGTTTGATGCAATAACTTGGAAGGATGACACTTGGAAAATAACAGCTGGAAGACTGACTAAGCTAACAGGAAAAAATACTAAATCATCATCATTTAATTTTATATATTCACCAGCATTAGGCGGACGCACTATCACTGGTAAATGGGCTGATCTAGCAAAAGCGTTGTTTATCTTGAGGTTTCATCGCAAACACCAATCAGCACCAAATCAAAGAAACTTTATAACTGCTTTAGGTTATATATCTAACTCGGCTAATTCGCTAAATCAAGATCTTCAAACATTAACTCCTGAATCGCTTGATCTCGCTTGTAAAGACATCTCCATGCATTACAGTGATGGGGTTGCATACAATCTTCACAAAGCCGTAGCCGAAATTGCAGGTCATTGTGATGCTAATGGATTGTGTAGAGTAACCTTTAAATATAAATACTCTAAGATGAAACGTCCTGAAAGTACTGGAGGAGTAGGTCATAAAAGACTCGATGATCCTAAAACAGTAGAGACAAAAAGTGATAAATTAATAGAGCCTGCTGTATTTAAAGTTTTAGGGGAGCTGTACCAAAAGGTTCCAAAGGAACATAAATATCGATTCTACATATTACTTCTGACGCTCCTAGCTTGTTTAGGAAGGCGCTTTAGTGAAATTGCGCTTCTACCGCATCAAAAAGTTAAAACGGATTCTGACGGTCGAGAGTACATTGAATATTTCCCAAGAAAGATATCGCAAGGTGACGTTTTTACGCCTAGGCGTAAGCTATATATGCCAAGTGACGTGCTACCTATAGTAAGGGAAGTCATGGATGAATTGGATAAGCTCTGCTTTGCTGCTCGTGATACTGCTGCTGAGATACTTCGAATTAACGGAGCAGACATTAGATTTTTAAGTAAACTTTGTGAAGATCAAAAATTATATAAAGCGGATCTCAAAGCCTTGGGCATATCACCCACAGTAATAGATGTTAATGGATGGATAAGAGAAAATGGTTTGGCTGCCAAAGACACGCAGAAACTGACAAGCGATGGAAAAGTTGCATCCCGGCAGCCCTTTTATACATTTAAACAAGGAATAAAAAAGTATTGCGAAAAAGATTATGCAAGCGAGCTGATAGCACCAATTCATATAGATCAAAATGGCACTGAGTATTTTCTTAAAGACTTAATGCTCGTAAGGCATCAGGGGCTTTCTAGCGGAAGCTATTCTCATTGGTTAGCGACGCAATGTACTCATTCAATGTTGACTACTTTTTTGCGCTACTTTCCTAAATTAGCAGAAGAGTATGCGTCATCAAGTATAGAAGTCGATTTCACCAGCCACCATTTTAGACATACATTAAATACCCTTCTGGATGAAGGCGGTTTAAGCGACCTATTTCAAACTGAATGGTTTGGCCGTTCAAACCCTAAAGATACAAAAGCTTACCAACATACTAGCCGTGAAAAACGTGCATTAATGTTAAGAGAAGATATAAAGAAAGGCCGTGTAGGTGGAAAGCTTGTTGAGCAAATTATGGCTATTCCTGTGACCATTCAAGATGCGGTTCTCAAAGCTCGTATTCAAGCTGTTCATGATGTTGGCACTGGTATATGTGTTCATAACTTCTCTCAGACGCCATGTGAGCGTCATTTACAATGCTCGGCAGATTGTGGCGACTATGTATGGGCAAAAGATGATAAAGGCAGGTTAGAAGAGCAGAAAAGACAGTTTGCATTGACAAGCTTAGCTAGGGAAACAGCAGAACAGCGCTTAAATACTAAAAAGCCTAAAAAAAGCAGTGATTGGCTTTCGCACAACGATAAGAAAATTAAAACGCTGAAAGCCCAACTTAATGATAATGGGGTGGTTAATTTTGATCCTAAAGAATACCTTGAGGAGTTAGCAGGTGAAAAGTAAGCGGTTTCGAAGAATGAGTGATACCGACATTAAAGGTATTATTGCAGATTTAGATCGTTGGGCATTAGGACATTTATGCTCAAAATTGACGTGGTCTATTTTGGAAGAAAGGTTTGGTTTTTCTAGGCAGTCATTACAAGCGAAATCTGAGATAAAAGCGGCATATGACAATGCTAAGCATGCATTGTCAGGCGGTCTAGTTAAGTCGAGGGAGCAAACAGGTAAAGAGAACGAACAATTAATTTGTGAAATTGAACGTCTAAAAAAAGAAGTTGAAGAATTTAAACGTAAGGAAATTAACTGGAAAAAACGATGGCAAAGAATCGCTTTTCATATAAGACAAAAAGGTATGCAGGTAGCTGCGATTGATCAAGGTATTCCAGAAAGTGCTGAAGGACCTACAGAAAGAGAAACTACAAATATATTAAGACCTTTTGATAAAGAAATACCGCCGTCAGGACGAGTTTAATTATTTTATATACAAATAGTTAATATTAAATTTTTACTTATTCCTATGTAAAGCTACTTTGTAGACCTTCTTACGGTATGGTGTAATAATATTACGGTTAACAGTAATCAAACAATATTAAAGAGTTGCTAAATGGATAACGATTATAAAACAAAAGCTGACGATGAATTTGAAGATGAAGATCTAGGTGAAAGTGAAGAATCGGATGAATCGTTGGAACCATTTGATCCTAAAAAAGTTGATGTGAGTATTTCGACTCCAAATTTAGGAACTCTTATCTCTAGGCTTGAGTATGACGAAATAAACTTAATGCCCGATTTTCAGCGTTCTGGTGATTTATGGAGTAAGCAGTTACAAAGTAGACTAATCGAATCAATTTTAATACGATTACCAATACCCGCATTTTATTTTGATGCATTAGCTGACGATAAATGGCAGGTTGTTGATGGCCTTCAGCGCTTATCTGCTATCAATAACTTTGTATTGAAAAAAAGTTTGAATTTAACTAAGTTGGAATTTCTTCATGAGTATGAAGGGTGTTCTTACGATGAATTACCAAGACCTTTACAAAGAAGAATAGATGAGTTTCAGACTTCTGTTTATTTGATAAAGCCGGGTACTCCATTTCTGATGAAGTATTCGTTATTTAATAGAATAAATACGGGAGGCTTAAAGCTAAACCCTCAAGAAATAAGGCATGCTATGAGTCAGTCTATAAACAGAGGGGCTGCATCATCATTTTTAAAAGGTTTAGTTGAATCCAAAGAGTTTAAGTCTGTTGTCGTTAATAAAAACTACCGTATGGCTCATGAAGAACTTGCTCTTAGACACGTTACTTTTAGTTTGTATGGTACTGAAAACTATAAATCCTCACTTCCTAAGTTTCTCAACCAAGGAATGGTTAAACTAGGTCAAGTTGATGATCATGAACTTATCAAATTAAAACATAATTTTATTGAATCGATGGATGTAGCTTATAAGATCTTTGGTAAGGATGCTTTCAAGAAAAGTCTCGCAGTTCCAGATCATAAAAAAGTTGTTAATAAGCCACTTTTTGAATCGATATCAGTTTGTTTATCAAAAATTTCAGATGATGAGCGACAACTCTTAGTTAGTCATCGCTTGGAGGTTGTTTCTGAGTTTACATCACTATTAAAAGATAAAGAATTTGAGTTATCAATTAGTAAATCTACAGCTAACACGGATAATGTACAAACTAGGTTTGAGGAAGTTCGTAAGACTTTAGATAATTTGATTCGAGGAATACTAAGATGTTAAACCTACTGAGCTTAGAGAACTTTAAATCTATCAAAGATGAAGATTTTGAGTTAGCTAATTTAACATTGTTTTCCGGCTTTAATGGTATGGGTAAATCTTCAGCTTTACAGTCGTTATTGTTATTGAGGCAATCATTTGATAAGCATTTACTTCCATCTATAGGGTTATCGCTCTCTGGAGAGTTTGTTAATTTAGGGAATGGTAAAGATTTATTATACGCATATGCAGAAAATGAACGAATAAAAATTGAAACATGTTGGGATGATACGCAACTAATACTAAACTTTGATTACGATGAAAACTCAGATATGCAGCCCTTAAATTCTTCATCTATTGTTGATAAAGATGCTTTTAAGGAATCACTTTTTGTAGCGAATTTCCAATATTTATCAGCTGAAAGAATTAGTCCCAAAAGTGTTTACGATGTTTCGGAGTATGCCGTAAATCAAAGAAGAACTTTAGGGGCTAAAGGTGAGTATACAGCACACTTTTTATCACAGCATGGTGATGAAAACATAGTGATTTCAGATATGTTGCACGTGAATTCTGCAACAAAAACTTTAATAGATAATCTAAACGCATGGATGTCCGAGATAACACCGGGCACAAAAGTAATTACTAGGCTAATCCCAGAAATCAATCAAGCAAGTCTACATTATCAATTTGCTTCAGCTTCAGAATTAACAAATAAGTTCAGGCCTGAAAATACGGGGTTTGGCTTAACTTATGTTCTGCCTGTCGTGACATCATTATTGAGTGCAAAGCCCGGTGATTTATTGTTAATAGAAAACCCAGAATCACACTTGCATCCATCAGGGCAGTCAGTTATTGCTCAAATGATGGCCATAGCTTCTCAAAATGGCGTTCAAATATTAGTTGAAACTCACAGTGATCACATATTGAATGGAGTACGAGGCGCTGTCAAAAATAATAAAATCTCTCAAGATAATGTCATTGTTTATTTTCTATCTAGAGATATTAATTCGGAAGAACATGAGGTTGATGTTGAAAAAATTGAAATTGATAGTGATGGAAGAATAGATCGCTGGCCTAATGGTTTTTTTGATGAATGGGACAAGAGTTTGAATACCCTCCTTGAGGGGAAATAAATAGTGTTTGACTCAATAGTCTTGAATGAAGCGTCGTTGCCGTTTAAGTCGGCTGATGATTGCGAGCAAAATATTGAATGTTTTTTTGATTTACTCCATAACGCTATGTTAAATGACATTCACTTTACGAGGGTTGATGATACGGAGGGTGCTTGGACGCATTTAAATTACGCTGAGGGTTTTGCTTTTGGTCATTGGCTAAACAGAATTGAAGATAAAGAGCGACAGCGACAAGTTAAAAGTGTACTTAGTAGCGTGAAATGCCCGTTATTAAATATGAACGATAATAAACAGCAAGAGAATGTTGAAAATATTCTTTTTGTGTTAGAACAAGATCAAAATCAAGAGGTTCTAGGGTTAGCCTTTGCGTCATTAAATGATTCTCATGGTATTAGCTTTAATTCAAACAACATTTGGCGACAGCAACTCATATCTATTGTAAAGCTATGGGGTGAAAATAGTGAAGAAAATACGGAGTTACTAGATGTTCCAAATATATCAAAATTAGAGCATTTAAAGCCCTTGATAGATGATTTTAAGTCTAAGAGGTTACAAAATAAAAAATATTTAGATGATCTTAAGAGCAAGGATAATCCAGACTTTAAAAATTTGCTTTTTACCGACACAGTACTTAAGTCATTGAAGTCTATTCAACCTCTAGACTTCAAAAAAGTAATCGGTGTGTTCTGTAAGCTTGACAAAGCTATTTCTGATTCAGAAAACTTAGAGGCATTAATAGTCAATTCAGGATTAGATATATCTGGTGAAAGTGAAAGCACTATGGCCAATAGAACATTAGTAAGGTTAAGAACTTTCAAACACCCGACATTAGGAGCAAAGGCTTTCGAAATACACATAAAAAACTTTAGTGGGGGGAAGCGAATGCATATATTGCCTGATTATGAAGAAAATAAGATATGTATCGGTTACTTTGGTAAACACCTCAAAACATCAAACAGCTAATAAATAATACTAAACTGTAAAGTTACCATTGTAAAAATTGTCAAAATAGTTACTGAAGCTGGGTTTATCCTTACAAAAAAAATATTTTTTATATTAAGTTATTGATTTTAGTTGCAATTTAAGTTTTTTATGTTAACTACCTTTCTAGGCTCCGGGTTATCTTTTTTGTAAAGAAAAGGTGAGCTAATGCTCACCTTTTTTAAAACAATATGTTGATGTAAGTCGTTTAAGCGTTTTTAAGGCAGTTTAACATTCTAACAATCGCAACCATACCAGGATCATCCATCCCAATAGTGCGCTCACCGAAGATACGTGCACGACCAATTTTATTGATCTTACCATTAAATTCAGCTAATGCTTCATTGGCAGCTTGAATACCTGTATCTAGCATCGCATCATTCGTTTGCGCTTTGTCCATTGATACAATCATCGCGCTGATAGAATCTAATACTGTTTTATCGCCTAAACTAGCGCCGCCACGACTCATCATTGCATCGAGTGCTGCCTGTAGTAATTTAGGAACCTCTGTTACCTTAATCGATTCTTGACCTTTAATTAATTTACCTGCAGCTATCATTGATGTGGCCATTAAGGTACCAAAGCTTGAGCCAGATACTTTAGTAACCGCTTTAGCACATTCAAATAATGCCATACCGACATCAGCAGGTAATGTATCAGCTGTACTCTGCATATTATTGAAACCATTAATTAGGGTAACCCCTAAATCACCATCACCAAGTTTGCCATCAAGTTCGTTTAGCTCAGCACCAATCACATCAATATTTTTATGAATTGCTGCTATAGTGTTTTTTAAACTTTCAGTTGTAATTGTTGATTCGCTCATTTCAAGTTTCTCCAAAAAGGGCAATCGGCAGTAGCACCTAATAATGATTCTAGTTCGTTATCTAATTTCATAACGGTGATAGATGTACCGGCCATTTCCATGGATGTTGCATAATTGCCAACCATAGGTAAAACGATAGTAACACCTTGTTTTTCAAGTAGCTCTTTAGCACGACGAAAAACAAGATATAGCTCTTCAATAGGTGTCGCGCCTAAACCATTCACAAGGATTGATACGCGATCAGATGCACCTAATGGCATGTCTTTGAGAATGTAATCAATCATCTCATCAACTAATTCATTAACGGGTTTTATTTTACCACGCCATACGCCAGGTTCACCGTGGATACCCATGCCTAGCTCGACCTCATCGTCTGCAATTTCAAAGGTTGCTTTTCCGGCTTGAGGTACGACACATGATGATAAAGCAAGACCAATTGAACGACAGTTATCAGAGGCTCTTTGTGTGGTGGCAGTGGCTTCTTCTAATGATTGGCCTGCAGCAGTAGCTGCTCCAGCAATCTTAAATACGTAAACTAAACCGCCTACACCACGACGCTTCGATGCTTCTTCAGGGCCTGCACTGGCAACGTCATCAGCAACGACTACTTTAGTGGTGACTATGTCTTCCATTTCAGCCATTTCACTGGTCATGTCAAAATTCATGCGATCGCCACCGTAGTTACCGACTACACATAATACACCTTTGCCTGTATTAGCTATGCGAACTGACTCTAGCATAGGATTCATGTCAGAAGAGGCGAATACATCGCCTATAGCACAAGCATCTAATAAACCTTCTCCAATATAGCCAGCAAATAGCGGAAGGTGACCAAAGCCTCCACCCGATATAACGCCAACCTTGTCTTGTGCGGGAGTTGTGCGGCGAAGCACACGAGACGTTTCACCATCAACGGTATAAGTTTCAGGATGCATAAGACACATGCCTTCCACGACCTCATCTACATAATTCGCTGGATCATTAATTAGTTTTTTCACAGATCACCCTCTTTTGTTTTACAATGCAAAATTTAAATTTTGTAAAGTAAGATACGACGAATAGTTAATCCAGTCAAATATATTCCGTTTTAGTTTTTTGTGTGTTGTATTTAATACAAAATTGCTGATATTGAGTATAATGTTGAATTCTTAAGGTTTAGGGGGTTGTTATGGCGCGCGAAGTACAAAGTTCTATCGTTGAAAAATTAGTAGTGGTATTAGATATATTGGCTAAATCGCCGGGTAAATTAACATATTCCGAAATCGTGGTGGCTTCAGGCTTTAACAAAAGTTCGACGCATCGAATACTATCGATCTTGATGGGGCAGGATCTAGTGCACTTTAGCGACCGAGATAAGTCATATTCTGTAGGATCAAAACTATTAAGCTGGGCACGGGCCGCTTGGCAAAAGACGGATTTGGAACAAATTGAAGGTCAAGATTTAATTGATCTTGGTATTGCAACAGATATGAATGTTGCCGTTTCTGTATTGACTGATTACTCAGCGACCTTCATACGGACTCGTATTATTAATCCTTATAAGTTGGCCGTAAAGTTAGGTGGCCAGTCTGACTTACATTGTACCGCAGCAGGTAAAATTTTCCTTGCATATATGAATAAAGTTGAATTGGATAAATATTTAGAGACGATTGAACTTGAGAAATTTACGGAAAATACGCTAACAGATGAAAAGTCTTTACTGCAGGATATCGAAGCGACAAAAGCGAGAGGGTATGGAATAAGTAACCGTGAAGAATTCTGGCAGGTTGTCGGCATTGCGGCACCTATTGTGGATTATGAAAATCGCATTGTAGCTTCGCTGAGTTTATGGACACCAACACGGCTTGCTTCAATGGAGACTCTGGAAAGTAAAGCTCCGTTATTGTTGGAAGCTGCTGCGAAAATATCAGCTCGATTTGGCTCGATGGTGTAAACCTAATTTATTATGAGAGCATAGTCATTAGTCTATCGGCTCACTTATTTTTCTCACTCGATAAATCTCTTCTTTGCTTTCAATGTACATACAGTGCAGCGTTTACCTTGACTCTGCCCCTTCTTTTTAAAGACTAAACCAAAATATTAACATTCGTATCTACGGAGCTTGGCTCTATTCTTTATGAATTATGGTACTAGAGAAAGTGTTAAATCCTAATTAGTGTAAGTGCTTCGTTGTTCGCATTTATCTTATATGATAATTATTTTAACTGTAATTACCGTTATTCTATCCGTACTCGAATAGTATTATTTATAGATATTAAGGGGGCGTTTTTTATTTGGAGTTGCATAATATAAAATATAAATATAGCATTATGAAACAATTGTGTAGCATCTGTAACATCATTAAAACAACTTTTCGGGCTATTATTGTTTTATCTTGCTGTTATATTTTTATTGCAACCCAACGTAATTAAGAGGTTAAGTATTGAAATGAAACCTAAGCTGAGATCGTTTACTACGCTATTGAGCATTGTATTACTGACAAGTAGTTTATCCACAGTTACTGCTAAACCATTTAAAATGACATTAGGTGGCGGTGAAGGAACAGCTCAATACTCATTAGCCTCTAAGTTTATTGAAGAATTTGAAAAAAACACTAAAAATACCGTTCGCCTTTTCCCTAATAGCCAACTAGGCTCCGAGCAAAATACAGTTATTGAAGCGTCTATGGGTACACTCGACTTCTCTGTCGTTGCTATTAATAATATTACACCATTTTCTCCAACCGTTGGTGTGTACACACTTCCCTATATGATCACGAGTTTAGAAGAAGCTGAAAAGCTCATTCAAAGTGATGCGACTGACGTAATTGTTGCTAATACTGTTCGTGATGCTGGCGTGCGAATTATTAGTTGGACCTTTTCTGGTTTTCGTGTGCTCACCAATTCAAAAAAACCGATTAAAACACTGGATGATTTAGATGGGCTTGTTGTTAGAGTTCCTAAAAATAAAATAATGATAGACACATATAAAGCTTGGGGTATAAATCCAACACCTATGGCTTGGTCTGAGTTATTTACGGCACTACAGCAAAAAGTTGTTGATGGGCAAGATTTACCATTAGTTGATATAGCATCATTAAAATTTTACGAAATACAAAAGTACATCAGTTTAATTCACTACAACTTTATGCTTGAACCTATGATTGTGTCTGAAGAGGTTTTTCAAAAGCAATCTAAAAGCGTACAGGCGGCTATTATAGAAGCCGGTAAAGTTGCAACCGCACATAGTGCTAAATTATTAAAAGAGCAAGAGGCTGAGGCGCTCAAAAAGTTAAAAGCACATGGCATGGAAATAAATGAAGTCGATGAGGCACAGTGGATTAAAAAAGCATCTACTCAAGTATGGCCTAAGTACTATGAGAGTGTCGGTGGTAAAGACAAAATCAATATCGTATTAAAATCGATCGGCCGTGAAGAAATTTAGAGAGTAACTGCAATACCTAGCTCGTCACTTTACTCGGCGGGATTTTTGTTAAACCAAAACGACCTACGTTTATTTTGCATTAAATAATGCTAATGAATTATGCGTGCGGTCGCTTACATTTGGATTAAAGCAATGAGCAAAAGTTTGAAAAAATTTTTTAGTTTCATAGATAAATTGGAGGGCTACGTTTGTCGTACTTTGTTAGCTGTTTTTGTAACACTACTGTTTGCACAGATTATTTCTCGCCAATTTTTCGGCTACTCCATTGCTTGGAGTGAAGAGCTTTCTGTTTATATGTTTGTGTGGTTTGTTTATTTTGGTGCTGCTCATGCAGCACGGCTCAATGCTCATAACCGCGTAACCTTTCAGTACAAATTAATGCCAGCTTGGCTTCCCCCAAAGCTCGAGTTTATTACTGATATGATTTGGGTTGCTTTTAATTGTTACTTTATTTATCTCTCGTATGATTTTGTATTTAACAAACTGAATGTGTTTTGGAAGTCGCAAACCTTAGGTATTCCTATGAAGTACATATACATCATTTTGCCATTGGGCTTTACGCTCATCACACTTCGCGTGCTTCAGGTGAATTATTTCAAATTTGTTAAAGGGGAAAAAATTATTAATCCTGAATCACAAGAAATAGATAGTTTAATGAATACAGCCAGTGAGTCTGAAGCCACAATAACATCTGGTGGAGCAAAGGAAAAATCATGAACGATTCGTATCTTATTATCATTTTATTTGGTTCATTTTTGCTCCTTATGGCTATGGGAGCTCCAATCAGTATCTCGCTTGGTGTGGCAGCACTATCATCATTCCTTTATCTCGATGAAAACCCTATTAAAATGGTTCAAATTGCTTTTACTTCGGTGGGCTCATTCCCATTAATGGCATTGCCAGCGTTTGTATTGGCAGGGGCGTTAATGGAAGCTGCAGGGATATCAAAACGGCTAGTGGTGTTAGCCGAAAGCCTTGCGGGACCTGTAACCGGTGGTATTGGTGCCGCTACAGTATTGGCATGTATGTTATTTGGTGCTATTTCAGGTTCTGGTCCTGCAACAACAGCGGCAGTCGGTATGTTAATGATCCCTGCTATGGTTAAACGAGGTTATGATAAAGGTTATGCCTCAGCGCTTACTGCGTCTGCTGGTGGTTTAGGTATTATCATCCCACCTTCTATTCCTATGGTTATCTTTGGTATTTCTGCAATTGGTTTAAGTGTGCCAAGAGAAGCGATTGAAATGCATGGTGAATTCGGTAGCGTCTCTATTAGTAAGATGTTTATTGCAGGCGTACTCCCTGGATTAGTCGTTTCAATTAGCTTATTAATTTTGAACTATATTCGTTGTCGCCGTCGTGGTTATCAAGGTACTGCAGAAGGTTGGAGTGTTGGTCATATATTACATGCGATACGTAGTGGTTTTTGGTCAATATTAGCCCCATTGGTAATATTGGGGGGGATTTACTCAGGCTTTTTTACACCAACCGAATCAGCAATTGTCGCTATTTTCTATACCTTATTTGTTGGCGCATTTATTTATAAAGAATTAAGTTGGGGAAAAATTTTTAATTCTTTAGAAACCACTACATGGTTGACGGGGCGAATCTTGATGATTCTGTTTACCGCTACAATATTTGGACGTGTATTGGTTGAAAATCAGATCCCAGCTGTTGTTGCCGAATCTATGCTAAGTATGACCGATAGCTTATATTTGATTTGGGCAATGATCATTTTGTTTCTATTGTTTGTGGGTATGTTTATGGAGACACTCGCCGCTATCATGATTTTAACGCCAGTACTGTTGCCAGTAAGTTATAGTTTGGGAATTGATCCAACTCATTTTGGTGTTGTGATGATTTGTACGCTCTCAATTGGCTTTGCAACGCCGCCATTGGGAGAAAATCTATTTGTCGCCTCTGGTATATCTGATACCCAACTAGAGCGAGTTACTAAACAGGCAATGCCATTTGCGTTTGTGTCAATTTTAGCGGTATTCATTATTGCGTACTTCCCTGATATTACGTTATTTTTACCTCGTTTCTTTGGTTATTAATACCTTGGATTAGAGGTACAAGAATGTACCTAATATTAAGCTCTATTTAAGAAGGTAAATATATGCTATTTATCTTCTTTTTTATAAGTTAATAAACTAAAAAGCTTTAGTTGTTTTCTTTAATTAATCTGATGCGATAGTCTCTCCCAATACAGCATCGTTGTGCGATGATTGAATTATTAATCACATCAAGTTAATGAATGAGTTATTGGCTATTGTTTATAAATATTGGTTTATTAAGCTAAAAGGTAAGCGTAGATATATATAATATTTTTATGAAAAATAGAATTAATTAAGGCGTATAAACAATTTAGATAGGTATAACGAGGGAAAAGTTTGAACCGAATGTTACATATGAGCTAAATTCTGGAATGTATCCCGATCTCTGAGCAATGGTCAGAGATCGGGATACCTGTCAAATCATTATTCAGACGCAGGCACCGCGACAATAACAAAATGTTTTTTTACAAACTCCTGAACATGCCAGATAGGTTGTAAACCGTTATCCATCATGAAAGCATCGCCTGCCTTCACGGTAAACTCTTTTCCATCTTCTGTTTTAATTAGTGCTTCGCCTTCAAGAATATGGCAAAACTCCCTTTGGTTGTTCATCGGACCACGAAAAACACCAGCAGTACTTTGCCATACACCAGCGCGAGTTGTTCCATCAGCACTTACGAAGTGAGGCCAGCCTGTATGTATCGGAGTACCCGAAATTGTTACATCGCTTGGTGTTCTAACATTTGGGGCTGTATCGCAGTCTGAAAATTTAGTGAATGTTGTCATAATTAATTACCAGTTAAGTCAATATACAGCTGATAAATAAGTTATTTATCAGCGTTGGTTTTAGATATCGATTATTGTACTAAGTTTATCTCTAATACTCATGAGTGGTGCGCCTAATGGTAGGGTCGCGTTCATCAATGAATGCATAGGTATCTTCTTAATTGGAGAAACAGGGAAAGCGAGTTCATCATCCGGAACACCCAATATTTTATCTGTTATTGTACGGCCCATTACAGACGTCATAGCGATACCTCGTCCACTGAAACCAAGCCCCGCAATAATGCCGGGTTCTGGTTGGTGTAGATGCGGCATCATTTCTGGAGTTACCGCAATGCGCCCTGACCAAGTACGTTCAATTGCTATGTTTTTTAGCTGAGGGAATACTGTTCGTAAGCCTTCGCGAAGGCGTTGATGCCCGCCTAAAGTTCCTACGGTATCCGTACTACCGACGCAACCAAAAATAAGCCGTCCATCACGGTCATAGCGTGAAAAATAAATCGCTAACCTAGAGTCTGAAATAGTAACTTTACCTGGTAGAATTACAGCCTGTAGTTCTTTAGGCAGAGGTTCTGTGGCAATGGCAATACTCACCATTGGTAAAAAGGTCTGCTTTAGTCCCGGCCATAGATTTGTTGAATAGGCATTAGTGGTAAGTACAACTTTTTCAGCGGTTACTGAGCCAGAAGGCGATGTTACCCGCCATTTACTTCCTAGACGTTCAATAGACGTAACTGGGCTGTCACTAAATAACTGTGCGCCTTTAGTTTGAGCATTTATAGCATAGCCATGAGTTAACGATAAAGGTTGAACATTTCCACCTACCTTATAGCGTAAAGCAAAGTCATAAGCAGGAGAGCCTGTTGCTTTTTTAACTGCATCGCCTTCTAGTCTTTCTATTTTAGCTCCTGCTGCAGACCACCCTTCGGCAAGCTTTTCAAGTGATCTTCGAGCGCTACGGTTGTGTGCCGCTTGTACCCAGCCAGCTTGCACTGCATCACAGTCGATGTTGTATTTAGCAATGTCAGCAAACAAATCGTCAGCCGAGGTAATTGTTGTTTTGATCAGGCGTTCTGCTTGTGCTTCACCAAAGCGTTTTATTAATTGCTCAGGTGTTTCACGCCAGATTGGATTGCATTGTCCGCCACTTCTACCTGATGCTCCCCAGCCAATGCATTGTGCATCAAGTAAAGCAACGGACATGCCACTTTCAGCTAGCCCAAGTGCCGTCCGACAGCCAGTTAAACCGCCACCAACGATCACCGTATCAACGGTTAGGTTTGTTTTTAATGATGAACATTCCGGCCCTGGGGTCGCGGTTGTCCGCCAATGCACTTCTTCTTTAGGATTCATCATAGTGGTCATTGGGGTATATCTCCGATGATTGTTCTGTATTGTAATATTGGTTTTTTAAAATGCAAAACTACTATAGGGAGCTGTGTTCGTCAATAGTTTTGTTTAATCTGCTGAATTGGTTCTTTGTTGAAACATGACTGATTTAGGTCTTTTCTCTAAAAAGGGGGGGTATTATTAAAGCCTGAAGAGTTATCCATTTGGCTAAGTGTCACGTTACTTTCTATGGACCAAAGAGAATTAAACATTGTTAATATCATTCGATATTTCTAAAAACGATAATACAAGTGGCATAATTTTGTATATTTCAAGAAAAAATATACAAGCGGAGCCTTTTTATTAGTAAATTGAATTAGTATGTGTGCCGATGAAGCTTAAGCACTAGGAGACTGTTGTGGTGAAATTGATGTGATAACTCTTGTGTAGCTGCCATACATTTGAAAGGTAGCTTAAGATTTATGAATGTTGACTTTCAGTGCAATTTAAATGTTTATGGAAAAACTAAAAAAGCAGGTGTTAAGAAATTTATCAATAATTAAGTTGTTAATCACACTAACTATACATTTCTCTCCATAATCAGCACCAGCCCTCGTTCCCTGCTGTTCAATAATAATATTCATCCTCCAGTGTTTGTTTACTCTTTGTTTTGTTGATTTACACCAATAGTTGATTTTCAATTGGCGATAATACCTAATCGCATTTCATTTTTTTATATGCAATTGCTTCTTCGACAAGCCTTTGTTTGGTCAAATAAATGGGCAGTATGATTAAATCGCTTGTCGTTTGCCCCAGCTATACTTTTTCGAGGAATGATAATGTTAGCAAGGCCTATGAGCCTAAGTGACCACAAAGTTTCTTTGTTGAAACGATTGGAAGCGCAAAAGAAGAAACCATTATAAAGTATGTTCAAGAACGGCTAATCGAGTTAGGTAGTAAAGAAATTAATAGCGTCAGACACACGTTTTTAAACTCGATCGCCTGCGGCTGAGAGTTTTATACAAAACTATAAATATTAGACAAAGCAAATACTGATCATGAACACGCTACTCAGTAGTGTTTTTAGAGTCAGCATGACATCACATAAATAGATCAATCGTATAAAAAGATGCCGGCTCAATATTATCGAACCAGCATTAGTAAGCGTACCGGACTTAATGACTAGAAGGTATACTGAGCTCTCAAGTTAACAAATTGCCCCGTATTGTCATAGCTGCCGCGAGCGCCGTACCAGACTCCATCCCTGTATGGAGGATTTACACTAAATAGGTTTGAGACAGTCGCCGTCAATTTTAATGAGTTTTCGAATTCATACCCAATTACTAAGTCGTTGTACATCTTCGAGTTTACTTCTGGTGTATCGATAGTCTCATTAGTACGCGCATTAGGATCTAATACCGCAGAGCCTATATATCGGGTATTTAAACGAAGCGTAAGTGGACCTTGGTAATATGAGATATTAAAGTTTGCACGAAAATCGGGGTTGTCTGGATTGTTCCGCAGTTTTACCAATGAAGTTGGATCATCTGAAACTACCAATTGTTCAAGTTCGCTAAGATAGGTTCCATTGATTACAATATCAAAATTACCGTTAAGTGCATCGAAGTTATACCTGCCTTGGAAATCAATACCGCTCGCAGATTGTTTACCCACATTAATTTTAGAGAGATTTATCGATTCGACGGGGCCACTAGGAAAACGAGTAATTTGAGAACAAAATGGATTATTAATTGTAGGTGAGTCAACGCAATTTTTGAGCACATCTGCAAAGGCGAAAGAGCCAATAGCATCTTCAATTTCAATATCCCAATGATCAATTGATAGAGTTAAGTTAGGAATAGAGCTAGGCGTAAAAACGGCACCTATTGAGAACGAATCAGACTCTTCAGGTTCCAAATCTGGGTTACCGGCAGTTACTATATTTCTAGTCACTAAAAGTGGATCAACAAACCCAGCAGGGAGACCTAAAGCTGCGCAATTCGCGCCACGGGTAGCCGAACCTAGAGTAATTTGATTGGCATTACAAGGGTCTACGACAATACCACTTGAAGTTGAGCCTGCACTGAATAATTCGCTTAAGTTCGGAGCACGAACGCTTGTTGACATTGAACTGCGAACGCGCACCGATTCTATCGGCGCCCAATTAAGACCAACTCTCCATGCGGTTGTAGAACCAATGGTGTCGTAATCTGATAAGCGTATCGCTGCTTCGAAATCAAGTGTTTGCTCTTCATCTATTAGCGGTACCAGAGTTTCTAAATATGCCTCAGTCACAGTTTGACTCGCATTTTGAGCTGCTACAGGTCTAAGTAATGCTGATGCTCCAGATGCACTTAGCGGATCATCAAAAGAACGAACAGACTCATCGCGATACTCTAAGCCACCAGCGAATTTAACCAAGCCTGCTGGAAGCTCGAATAAGTCACCAGTCAATGTGGCTGATACCATATCTTGCTTGTTCTCATAAAATCTAAATGGTGAATACAGACTGAATGCTCGTGCTTCGTCTGAAATCGGGTTAAGGCCTAACGACGGGATAGGTACACAACCAGGTGTTCGGCTACGACATACAGGTTGACCCGTTATGGGGTCAATTACCGCATCAGCTGCCAGTGCCTCATTGGCGTCGATAGCGAAATTAATGTAGTTATTATTGCTTTTATAACTCCCTATTTGTGCAGCAATGCCCCATTCCCAATCATTCGAGAGAAGTCCTTCCAAACCTGTAACTATCGTGTAGCTTGTTCGATCAGAACTTGGTATTCGGTTTCCATAGACAGTCTCAAGACGATTTACCGTTATAGAATCCAACCCATTAGCATCCATAAGTGCCGCAACCTCAGGCTGTAAAAATGCATTATCTCTTGTTACGACTCGACCAAATGAGTTTTCTGGTTGACCCGCTGCCGTCGTATCTGTTTTTCCATAATCCACGCTCGCGAAAAAATTAAGATTATCATTGATCTCAAAATCCATCGAAACGTGCGTAGCTAGAACCTCTTGCTCCTGTCTAAGTAAGATATAGTCTAAAGCACGAAAGCCATCAGCATCGCCAATTGACCGCCCACCTCCGAAAACAGTACCAAGCTCAAGCAATCTTAAGTCCGGTTGAACTGTATATTGTTGTCCCCCCACAACAAACCGCCCACCTTCGGTGACAGCGGTGATCCAATTAGGCACAATATGAACATTGTCAGAAATACCATCATTTGGCCCAGTATTGAGAGGGTTAGGACGGAGATTTAATTGTTCAGAAGAAAAGTCTCGCTGATCGGCTCGCAATGAGTTTTCTTTAGCATAACTAACACCAAAAACAACTGATCCACGTCCGCCTAAAAAATCTGTTCCGCCGGCTAAATCTACGCCTAAACGCTCGCCACCACTTCCTTCAGGAGAAGCGCCGTAACTAGTCGAAAGCTCTAGGCCGTCAATATCGTCACGAAGTATAGTATTAACAACACCACTAACAGCATCGGCACCATAAACCGCAGAAGCACCGCCCGTTATAACTTCAATGTCCTTGATAAGACCAGCAGGGATCATCGTAATATCAACGGCTGCTGACGTATTACTACCCGAAACACGACGGCGACCATTCACTAATACCAAGCTTCTGTCTACACCAAGGCCGCGTAAGTTAATAAACGATGACCCTACAGTAGCGTCCCCTCCATTACCAGCATTGGCAGAGCCTAGCCCGACCCCAATAGCTGGGACCGATTTTAATATATCATACGTATTTGCATAACCTGACTCTTCAATAGTCTCTTTACCAACGCTGGTTACTGGCACCGTAGAATCATAGGCTGAACGTGCGATTCGGCTACCTGTAACGAGAACTACTTCCATAGCAGCTTCTTCTTCAGCGTTTTCTTGATTATCCTGCTGGGCAAATGCTAGGTTCGTACCTGCCATGGTTAAAACCGAGGCTAATGAAACACCTCTAGCTACTGCCGATATCGTGAAATCTAAGTTTATTTTTATCATTATAAATCACCTCTAGTTATATTAAATATATTCTATCTGAAAGCTTATTCCCTCTAACCACTACAACGTTTTATTAGGGATATAACCCTCTAGCTTCACCTCTAAAATTGATACCCGATATATACCTCAAGACCTGCACTCTGTAGTGCATATCTGATTTGACAAAGACTACCAACCCGAAGTAGAGTATCATAATGTAAAATAAATGTATCATAATGTGAAATAAATTGAATAAAAAATAATCAGTAGGTAGGTCGGAGATAGAAAAAACTCGCAGTCTGGATTGCTAACTAACGGCAAGCTGAGCTAGATTTTAATTAATTAAATAAGAATAAAAAGGAAGGCTTCTATATGTGGTACACAAGTTTAAATCATGTTAAAAACAAAAAAACATCCTTTCTGCTTAAAGCCTTTACGGCGACTTTACTCTTAGCCTCCGCGGGAGCTTTGGCTGCAGAAGCAGAAGCAGAAGATGTAAGCATTGTACGAGATGAATACGGCGTTCCACATGTCGTTGCTAAAACCTCTGATGCTGTTATGTTTGGCGCCGGCTATGCGTTGGCCCAAGATCGGCTTGCCTCCATGGAATTGAGCCGTCGATCTGCTGTCGGGCGGCG
>NZ_MUZU01000020.1 GCF_002000085.1 Pseudocolwellia agarivorans | reverse complement strand
TTTGGTGTCGAGTTTGGCACTTATGGTTTAGAAGAATACGTTTCTTTACAAACCATTAAAATGTCGAAATAGTCAGGTCATAAATCTCACTTTATTTGTATTTTAATGTAACCTGTGGGGGGGGGCACTTAATAAATAACTTCTGTTCGGCTTAAGTTATTTTCCTCAATAATACTATTGTATTCAGATCGCCATTCACTCATAACACAAAGTTAATGTTATGAGTGAATGGATTTTATAAAGATAATTAATTGTAATATGTTTATCTAAAGTACTTATGAGGATTTTGACGTCCTGTCCTGAAATAGCCTCTTGATTGGTAACGGGTATATAAAGTTACTCTATTGGACTACCAAATATATTCAATTCAGTAACAGCCCAAGCCACTTTAGAACTACCATTTTTAAGCGTGAATTTAATAAACTTAGCTTGTTGACCTAGCGTTTCACTTACTCTAGTTGCGCTCTTTTCAATATTTGAATCAACGGTTTTCCAGTTTTTTCCGTCGATAGAGAATGTTAAATCGAAAGCGTTGGCACAGTGATGTTTCCACTTGTTACACTCCATCACAACTTGTGAAATTTGATAAACATTGGGCAGCTCTACCTGCAGCCACATACCTATTTCTTGTAAACTCTCGCTTCCCCATTTAGCCCAATCTGCTTTGCCATCAATTAAAGCGTCGAAATTTTTAGGATTATGGCTAGCGCTAAATTTCCATTGAGTTTTATTGGTTAATTCATTCCCGTAGGTTTGGTTTAATTCACTTATTGTCCACGGAGTATTTCTCTTGTTTAAGGCTTTAAGTGTTTTAACGTGATTAGCGGTAACCATTGAAGCTTTGTTATTAAAATTATTTCTAACATACGTTAATACATCAGCTATCCATTGGTCGTTATTTGATGCGATTGAAGCCATTATGCCACCAACATAATTCTTTTCTTCAATAGGCCCCGTTAAGCCATGTAAAACAATACTGCCAAGACTCGCTAAATTACCATTAACACGAGCATTGTTATGAAATGATGGTGCAATTAACTGTTCACCTGCAGGTGTGCCTTTACCGTCTTTGCCATGACAACTTGCACATAATGAATTGTAGTTTTGCGCGCCACGTTTTAACGACATTGCCAATTCTTTGTTGCCTTTAGCTAAAGCAGCCGACTTTTCTTTTTCCACTATTTGATATGTAATCGCCTGATTAATCGCTGCTATGCTTTTATGTTCAGGATATTTAGCCATAATTTGTTTACGGATTTTGCTTTGCTGTGTAGTTGGCGTATCAACATAGAAGGTAGATAAAAATATTTGCTGCGTTAGTTCAATATCGGCTTTTGAAAGCAATGATTGCCAAACATCAATGATGCTTTTATCTGATTTACTGACCAACTGTTCCGATATTCTTAAAGCTGCGGTACGAACATTACTATCAGTGTCTGAAAAAGCTGATACTAATAAATCTTTATCGATTATACCTAGCCCTTCTAATGTCCAAAGCGCATGTAAACGTGCATGGCTATTTTTATGGTTTTTAACTATATTTTTAAGTTCTGGTACAACTGATTTATCTTGTGAAAGCACAATGAGTTTTTGCGCATTAATACGCCACCAATGATTGGCATGCGCTAGGTGTTTGGTTAATTCAATAGGTGTTTCAGCGTACATGTTCGGCTTTGCGCCTAATTTGATTTCTGGCTTAGTTATACGGTAAATTCGGCCACCACCAACGATATCTGCTAAGCCAAATTTATCGATTACCTTTCTTAGAAATGAACCTTTTCTAGTCCAATTTCCTTCTTGAATAATTCCGCGGTACATATCAACAATATAAAGTGTGCCGTCTGGGCCTGTTTCACTCCAAACTGGGCGAAATGCAGCGTCAGTTGATGCAATAAATTCTTTACGTTCTGCCTGATAAGGATGGCTAATAGTGGTATAACCATCTTTACGTACTACTTCAGCGCGGCGAATTAAGTTGCCTACAGGTTCAGGTGCAATATAGTTTCCATATAACTCAGGCAGTTTATCGCCTAAGTAAATATTTTGGCCGGCAATGCCAGTAATATGATTTAAGGTGTTATCTTCTCTTAAACGTTTGGGGCCACCTTGTACATCAGGCGTTGTTTCAATCGGAAATACTTCGTTAAAACCCTCAGTTGTTTCACCATTAATAGGAATTATCCCGTAAACACTCGGAAACTGAAAACCAAATACAGGGTTTTCTCCACCGGCGGAAGAATAATAAAAACGTCCGGTTTCATCTTGCCCAAGACCCCATTGTCCTCCGCCGAAGAGTATTTCTTGACGTGTTACTTTGCCATTTTTTATTCGGTAGCGTTGATTGCTGTAAGTAACATATAACCAGTTATCAATTCCCCAAATTAAGCCGCTTGGTTGGTGTTCTAAATTACCGCCGCGAGGACCACCTTTAAAAATGGTGGTGCGTTTATCAGATATACCATCACCATCTAGATCTTCAATTAATAATAAATCAAAGGTATTGGTTTCACGGGCTAATATTTTTCCATCTTCAAGTGGCAAAATCATGCGAGGTAAAAGTAAGTTTTCAGCAAATACCGTATAACTATCAACCACACCATCGTTATTAGTATCTTCAAGTCGCTTAATACGACTTACAGGGTTCATTTGCCCTGTACCATCAGCATCTTGCATATAAGTCAGCATTTCAGCGACATACATTCTGCCTTTACCATCAAAGGTCATTAATACGGGTTCTTCAATGGTTGGTTCATGAGCAACAAGTTCAGTTATAAAACCGTCTTGCACGACTATTTTTTCATGAGATGCTTGTGGCGAAAGACCAACAATTTTATTTAATTGTTTTTTGTATCCATCGCCATGTTTATGAACTTTTGAACTGTCAGCTTTACTTGGTTTTTCTGATGAATTAGCTGAATGTACATCTTCACTATCAGTTGGAGAGTTACAGCCTAGCTGTAAACAAAGGGTTAAATAGAGTAAAGGTCTACTGATTATTCTTATCATAGTTTGGCTCATTTGAATGGTTCATAAAATCGTGAACAATATTTTTATAATCTAGCGTTAGCTATGCGATGAAAAATATCACATTTATGAGGAAAACGTTATATTTTATTAGTGAAGTATTGTTTTTGTTAGTAACGTGTGGAGTGGGTCAAATAGATATCTATCATTAATACGGATTTTAAGCTTGTATATAGGTTTTAAAATCTAGAAGAATGAGAAGCTGCACCAAAAATGGCTTACCTAATAAAGAGTACGATAAAAGCGGTAATAATCCACGCAAGCATTCTACTACCTAAATTCTCTGAGTCTTTCCTAATATGAGTAAATGCTGGTATTGAAGATTTCCGTGTACATGATTTTCGTCATACATGTGCTTCAAGGCTTGTTCAGAATGGTATGACGGTTCAAGAAACTGCTCATATATTAGGGCATTCAAATATCGCAACTACAATGCGATATGCACACTTAGAAAAGAATCAAGTGGCTGAGAAAATGAAAGCTGTGATTGATCGGTTTAATGATTTATAACCCGAGTATTTTATAAATGAAAATACATTTATTTAACTATTTTTCTAATTATATTCAAATGACGATCCATATGATCGTCAATTTCTTTTTTGAAAAGTTCTAATTCGCCCTGAAGTGATACAACTGAGCATGAATTTTGAGGACAATTATCAACCTGACTTTCTGATAATTCTGAAAGGTTTCTTTTTAATATCTCTGACTGTTTTAACAAAGTATTTAGTTTATTATTTGTCACTGAGAATTGTGATTCAACGCTTGCCGCTTGAGTGTTTTCTTTTCCATTGCTCGTAAAAAACATTAAAGATATAGCTATTGCGACTAATGCTACTGATACACCATTGTAGAATATTTTTGCTTTAGTTGTACTGTGTAGTTTTTTCCACCATAAAAACTTGATTGCACTAGATTCACCGATAGCTTGAGTTAGTCCAATTTCGGGAAGATCATCTTTGATCTCATTTTCTAGATCTATGCCTTTTAACACTGCGCCTTTAAGTAATGGGTGGTACCAATACACATCAACAAAAAAAACTAAATTCCAAACAAATAGAGCTACTAGGGCTATCAAGCTACCCACTGGAATTGTTGACTCGAATATATTTATTTCATAATTTGACTTAAGACTCACACCGATAACACTGATAAATGCAGAGATAATTAGTAAACCAAAGTTTCGAACTTTCATTTCTAAGTCATTAAAATGTTGTTGTACATCGATAACTTTTTTCCAAACTTCAACATTTAGTTTAAGCTTCTCTAGTGCTATTTCTTTATCGTTCATGGACTAGCTCAATTTGCTTGTGAATTTTTGAAATGAAAAAAGTGTGAGTATTTCTTCAAACGCATTAATAGTGTAATTGGGTGGATTATTATGACTTTGTTCTTTTATTTTTATTTCTCGTTGAACGTCTTCATTAGTCCAATGAGTAACAGCTCTTAATAAATCATAATCCGAAGTGTTACCTGAAAAATGCGCGGTTCCGTATTTAGCAAATACATCAGAAACACCAGCTTGTTGTGCCATATCCATATCTTTCATTTCACTATCTCCCACGTAAATACAATTTGAAGGAGTTGAGCCTATATCTTTTATTATATCTAACAATAAAGTAGGGTTAGGTTTGAACTCCCCATCAGGAGTGAATTTGTGATCCATTTGACTAAATTCAAATTTTGTATGTGTTCCTTCACTGTCTGGTAATTCATGATCAGGTGGAGAGTATAAAACGTCGATATAGTTGTCTAAACCCAGTTTTTTAATTCTATATGAGGTGTAATAAGATTTTGATTCAGTATAAGCAACTATATATACACCAATTTCTTTTAATTTTTTTAAGGTATCTTCTACCGTATCGTATAGTTTTAAGTGATGTTTACGTGCTTTTCTAAAAGCATAAATAGCATCATTCATCACTTCTTTGATATTTTCCGGCTCTCCATAAAGCTTTTGGAGACTAGGTAGACTTTCAAGTAAGAAAGCGTATTCGGCAGTACCGTGTTTTTGATGGATGCTTTTCATCTCAGAGAGAATAGTTTCTTTGTTTACACCTGAAATTGAACATATACGCTCAATCATTGCAAAGTTACTTGCATACCAAACGCCAAACCAGTCAAATAGTGTATTATCTAAATCAGTAATTAAGACGTTTTTTTTCATAATGGATTCTTTAAAATAGTTAAGGTTTTTAGGATAGCTATAGTTTTTTAACTATTGTATCAGGGCTCTTTATTGCGTTATTTTACACGTAATAAAGAGTAAGTCGATAAGACTGACTACTTTAAACAACAAACTAACGGATATCACTGGTGCTAATACCCAGTTCGGATATTTACACCATCAACTAATTTACCCTAATAAAATTCACCCGCAGTTTTAGTGAGTTGTATACCAACCTATATACCCTAAGCAACGGATCAAATCCTTTTTTCACCGTAGAAATCACTTAATAAACTTTTTTATTCTGATGGAATTACCCTAATATCCAATGTGCCCTAATTGGGTTTATTCAAAACAGGGTGTATTTTGTGCCTATTGATATCACGAAATAAATAATAAACTGACGTGTACACCACTAATAGTGCAGGGTAGATAAAATATTGGTGTAAGTGAAAATTGATTTAGAATTTAACCAATCGCTAGATACAAAAAAGCCCTAACCGAAGTTAGGGCTTGAATGAATGGTGCCGACTGCCGGAGTCGAACTGGCGACCTACTGATTACAAGATAGCGGCTTGGTATAGCTAAAGTCGCCATTAATGCAGTTTAACTAGCTGAATAATATATTGAAATACAATTATAGCCCTATGATTTATTGACGTGAAATTCAATATTAAGCTCTTTTCTCGTAATTACTTTTAACTTCTATTGACTCTATATACCTTAGAATTGAGTTCGCAACATGTTCTGCCATTTTTACAGGAACCGCATTTCCAATTGCCAATTCCATAGCTGTCTTACTGCCATTAAACTGAAAATTCTCAGGGAAAGTTTGTATGTAACTTCGTTCTTTCGTTGTAAGTGCTCTTACTATAGAGATATCTTTTGATTTATCAGCAGAATGAATAACATAGTTTTGTGGGATTGGACGGTTAATGCCTCGTATTGTTGCGCTAGGTTCATTAACTGAAAATATAGCTCGCCTTTGATAGCTTCTCGGGTGCATATAATAATATTCAGTATCCAGCTTATTCCCAAAGTATTCTTTTACTGTCAATGGTTTTATAGAGTGGTTACTTAATAACTCCTCTGTTAAAAAATCGTCTTCAGAATATAAATGTGCTACTAAAAAAAATCTTTTTCTAGCTTGAGGAACGCCTAAATAACTAGAATCTAAAACTAACTGGGTTATTCCATAACCTGAACGTTTTAAAATATCTAAAGTTTCAGGCAATATCTTGCTACGAGTTATATTGTAAACGTTTTCCATCACAACCCATTCAGGTCTTATCTTTTGAATTATTTCGGCATATCTACGTGTTAAATTAGCTCTTTGTCCATTTTCATTTCTTTTTCCTGCAATTGAAAAGTCTTGGCAAGGGGGGCCCCCAATAATCATATTGGGAGAAAATCTTGCAATGTCATTATCAACATCGCTATTGGATAAGTCTTTTAGGAAAATAGGGTGATCAAAATTATCTTTATACACGTCAACTGCATGCTTCCAGTTATCAAACGCAGCATTTATAGAAAAACCAGCATTTTGAAACCCCAAAGACATCCCGCCACAACCAGAGAATAGATCTACAACCTTCACTTAAATACACTCACTTTTCTTTATATAATTTTTTAAAGCTGATCCAACATATTCAGCAAGTTTAACTGGTACAGCGTTACCTATCATTAGATTTAAATTTGTTTTAGTCCCAAAAAAATTGAATTCTTCTGGGAATGTTTGTATATAGCTTCTTTCTTTTACTGTAAGCGCTCTAACTTTATCACCTATTTCGACTAAGTCACCAGGATGCTTTTTGTAACCTTTAGGAATAGGTCTATCAACTCCACGAATAGTTACGCATGGTTCATAGATACTAAATATTGCTCGTCTATTGTAATTTAAAGGGATTCTAAAATAATATTCTACACCTAAAGAATCACCTAAATAATCAAAAATAGACATTGGCTTTTGAGCTAACTTTTCATTTAAAGCATCAGATAAAAAGTGGTCTTCACCACCTAAATGACCAATCAGAAAAAAGCGTTTACGTTTTTGGGGAACACCACACAAAGATGCATCTAATATAGTTTCTGTTAAGCCGTAGCCAGCTTGCTTTAATATATTCTTAGCTTGTTTCAAAACGCCACTTTTAGTTATTCGAGATACGTTTTCCATGACAAAGAACTTTGGCTTAACAGATGAAACAATATTACTAAATGTGACTGTTAAATCAGCTCTTTTACCATTCTCATTTCTCTGTCCTGCACTAGAGAAATCTTGGCATGGTGGACCACCTATCAATATATCAGGCTCAAAAAACTTTAATTCGTCTTTAACTGATTCGTCACTAAGGTCTTTCACATAAGCTGGATGAGTAAAATTCTTTTTATAAACTTCAACCGCTGGTTCCCAGTGGTCATATGCTGCTTGAATAGAGTAACCACAATTCTGAAATCCTAATGTCATTCCTCCACAGCCTGAGAATAAATCTACTACTTTCATTAACGCCCTAAAAATAATTTTAATTGTTCAAGTTTTTACAATACTTAAATCTACAGATTTTTAAACAGCATTATAGCTTAAATACTAGATATTTTTACAGTGTTTTTATTGCAAATTTATCCACAGTCGATACTATATATTTTTTTATAGTAATCCGTTAGTTAAACGGCCTACACCAGTATATGTATTTTAAAATGGACTTTCAGAAGGATAAATAGATGCCATTAACTTGGAATGAAATTAAAAACAGAGCTCTTGCATTTTCCAATAAATGGATAGATGAAACTTCTGAACAATCCGAAGCAAAAACATTTTGGGATGGATTTTTCGATGTATTTGGTGTTGATAGAAAGCGTGTAGCTACTTTTGAAAAGCATGTTAAAAAACATGATGGAAAAGATGGGTTTATAGATCTTCTCTGGAAAGGCGTCATGCTTGTAGAACATAAGTCGAAAGGGAAAAGTTTAGACAAAGCTAAAACCCAAGCGTTTGATTATTTTGATGGATTGAAAGATCGAGATTTGCCTAGATATGTAGTTGTCTCTGATTTTGCACGTTTTAGGCTTTATGATCTAGAAAATGATACTTATAGTGAATTTCAACTAGAAGAACTACATGAAAATGTTTACTTATTTGGTTTTATAGCTGGTTATACAACAAAGCCATTAAGAGAACAAAAAGCTGTAGATATTCATGCGTCTGAAAGCATGGGGGAATTATACGAGCAATTGATCAAAATTGGTTATAAGGGACACGCTTTAAGTCTTTATTTAGTCAGGTTACTCTTCTGCATGTTTGCGGACAATACAGGTATTTTTGAGCGACAGCAATTTAGGATTTTTCTTGAAGACCGAACAGCCGAAGATGGTTCAGATTTAAGTAATTATCTGAACGAACTATTCCATATATTAAATACACCTACTGCTGAACGTTTTAAAAACTTAGATGAACAAAAGATGGCTTTTCGACATATCAACGGAAAGTTATTTGAAGAGAGTTTGCCATTAGCTTCTTTTGATTCAGACATGAGACAACTATTACTTGATTGCTCTGCATTAGATTGGTCTCAAATATCTCCAGCAATTTTTGGATCGTTGTTTCAATCTGTGATGGATGGGAAATCAAGACGTGAACAGGGGACTCACTATACCAGTGAAGCTAATATTCTTAAAGTTATAGAACCACTTTTTTTAGATAGCCTAAGAGAAGAGTTTGACCTTGCACTAGATGATAAAAACAAACTTTTAATTTTTCTTGATAAACTTTCCAATCTTAAATTTTTTGATCCGGCTTGTGGGTGTGGAAACTTTTTAGTTGTTGCCTATAGAGAATTACGGATACTGGAAATGGATGTTATTCAAACCCTTGTAGATAAAGGTTGGCTTGACGTTGAAGTGATTTCTCTGTTTAAAGTTAATATTGATCAGTTTTACGGTATTGAAATAGAAGAATTTCCAACTCAAATAGCCAGAGTAGCAATGTGGTTGATTGATCATCAAATGAATTTAGTTGCATCTATAAAGTTTGGATTTTACTTAGCACGTATTCCTTTAAATAACAGTTCAACAATCGTAATTTCCAATGCATTGTTGATTAATTGGGAAGATATTATTCCTGCAGATGAAGTTTCGTTTATATTTGGTAATCCTCCTTTTTCAGGGGCGAAAGAAGTAAGTAAAAATAAAAGTAAAGCCAAAGACAGAGCTACTGTACTTGGTCATATCAAAAACTATGGTTTACTAGATTATGTAGCTGCTTGGTATGTGAAGTCTGCAGAATACATTAAGAGAAATAATAAAGTGACATGCGCATTCGTTACTACAAATTCATTGGTGCAAGGAGAGCAACCGGGGGTTATATGGGAGTGGTTGCTTAATCAAAAAATTCAAATACACTTCGCACATCGTGCATTTCCTTGGAATAATGAAGCGAAAGGAAAAGCTGGAGTTCATTGTGTAATTATTGGTTTTGGTTCACCAACTTCAACTTCTAAGTTCTTAATAGATTACTCTAATGCAGATGGTTCGCCAGTTCGAACTACCGTTTCGAACATAAATCCATATTTAGTTGACTATAAAAATTTAACTCTTAAACGTCGATACAAGCCCATATCTGAAGTAACAAAATTGAAAATTGGTAATAAGCCAATAGACGATGGAAATTATATATTTTCGGAAGAAGAGAAGAGAGAATTTATCGTAAAAGAGCCAAAATCTAAAAACTATTTTAGGCCATACATTGGTGCTGAAGAATTAATAAATGGTGGCTGCCGTTGGTTTTTATGGTTAGGCGATTGTGAGCCAAGTGTACTAAAAAAAATGCCTCATGCTCGAAAAATAGTTTCGTTAGTAAAGAAATTTCGAGCTGATAGTAAAAGCAAACCAACACAAAAATTAGCTAACTTTCCTACTCGTTTACATGTAGAAAATTTTCCAGAAGAAAACTATTTAATTATTCCTGAAGTATCTTCGGAAAGACGAGAGTTTATTCCAATTGGATTTGAAGTTCCAAGTACCATGTGTAGTAATTTAGTAAAAATTATGCGCTCATCAGATCTTTATCATTTTGGTGTTTTAACATCAACCATGCACAATGCTTGGACTAGAGCGGTATGTGGCCGTTTAGAGAGCCGATATAGGTACTCAAGTAATATCGTATATAATAATTTCCCGTGGCCTGAAGCTCCTACTGCAAGTCAGTTGAATTCTGTTAGAAAAGCAGCTAAAAAAATATTGGATGTGAGAAAACTCTTCAAGAAAGAAACTCTTGCTGATTTATATGATCCAGACTCAATGCCTCCAGAACTAAAAAAAGCTCATATGAACTTAGATAAAATTGTCGATAAAGTTTATAAGAAAGAGGAGTTTGATTCAGAGAGAGAAAGGGTTGAATTCTTATTTGAACAGTATGAGCGGTTATTAGATTAATTTGAGGATAAATCTGGTGTAGAACAGACTGTTTCACTTTGAAATCATAGAAGTATTTTTGCGTTGTATTTTTCATAAATACAACCTTAATTACAGAGAGAACTGATTGTCGAGTAGCAACTTAGTTACATGAAATTTGGTTGGTATTACGGGTAAGTGTAGAAGCTTACCCTATCTAGGCCGAACAACTGACTATCAATAATTAACTTGGTTACTAGTATTGCCTTGTGAATATACTCGAAATTCAAAAATTTACCCTAGCTATACCGAACAACTGATATGCAATCCGTTGTTCCCCGTTATTACTAAAGGGGATTAAAGCAACTAGCACTAAATTTGAAACTAAGACCCTATTTCTTGATGTAATTACTGCTGATTTTTCGATAAATACCTTGGAAGCAATGAAGGTATTAACATGACACTATCCGATATTAAACCTATAAAACCAACACCACCGAAGAAACCACGTAAACCTAAAAAGCCAATTAAAGGTGTTGTAATTATTGATACTAAAAAAGCAGATAAAACAGATGATAATTAATTAACTTTACTTGGTTAACAAAAGTTTTGTTATTAATAACCGCTACAGTTTAAATAAAACTATCTGGTTAATCTGCTTTGATTAATTCTGGCTCACTAATTTGATTATGTGTTTTGGGTTTATCGATTTGGTGAGCGGTTAAATTTTGTGGAATATGTGGTGTAAGTAAATGATTGAAGTTATCGACATTTGTATTGCTAGTATCTAACCATGAATTAATCAGTGAATCATTTTGTGGTAGCATTAATGGCATAGCTTTACTGTGTATATGCTTTAACTTTTCATGTGGTGGTAAAGTAATTACTGAACAGGAAGTAGTGACTTCACCTGTTTGCTTATTAATCCAATCTCTTGCTAAACCACCTAATAAGATACCACCATTTTCTGCTTGCATATCGTAATAATGAACAGGCTTTTTATTGTGAAATTCAGTTTCACCAAAGCCTTTAACTGCAATAATGCAACGTGATTGCCGATATGCTTGATATCCAGCACTTCTTGGTGTGTTTAATTTATCAAATCTTGTATTAAATGATGTGTATTTTGATGGTTTAAAGCCGTTTTCGTGCTGTTCTAACAATAACCACCATATAGCGTTTTGAACAATTCTACTTTCATTAACATTTCTTACGATTGAAACGGTATCAGCAGCGCTAACAAACCTTTTATCGATAGGTTTATCAATGACTTTATTAATGTTTAAGCTGGTATAACGTTTTTTTACACCGCTATCAAATGTTGCATTAAATCTGCCGCACATAACTGGAGTTTAGTTTTAGTAATTAACTTTTATCAAGTTTAACACCTTATTTTAGGTATATGTTGCCAATTAGAAGTGTACTGTGGACTAAGAAAGTTGCGCTTCATATTCCACTTTTCTGTTTCTCCTGCACTGGCAATGTTAATACTCCCTTGACCATAGCGGTGATTAATTTTATCTAAGCACTGCATTAGCTTTGGATTAGTATTATCAGGTGTAAATAAATCAGCTTGATAAAATTTATTACTGGTTAATTCAATAGCACCAACACCACAACGATAAAAACTCACTCCTGATTGATAAATGTTAGGTAATACAGTTGATACTGCACTGGCTAGTTGATTAGTGTTATCGGTTGGTATCGCAAAGGGGTAAACAATCGCTTGTTTGTAGTAGTAATCATCATGCGGTGAACTGGCAGCAAATATCATGAGTTTATGGGTTTTTGATGATTGCTTACGAAGCTTTCGCGCAACTATCGTAGCGTGGCTAGCAAGTGCTGCATGTAATGTGTGGTAGTCAGTAATTCGTTGCCCAAAACTACGGGTAGAAAATATCTCTTTTTTAGGCTCTTTTACTTCATCCCATGAAAGACATGAAATACCGTTTAATTCACTTACTGTTCGTTCAGTTACAACACTAAATTGTTTTCTTATATCTTTTGGGTTTTGCTCTGCTAAATGTTGAGCCGTTGTTATACCTTGTAAACTAAGTTTTTTAGCAATACGCCCTCCAATACCCCATACATCACTAGTTTTCATTTGATTTAAAATGGGTTTAGCAGCTTCAATGTTGTTAATAACAGCAACACCATCAAAACCCACAAGTTTTTTAGCGGCATGATTTGCCGCTTTTGCTAAGGTTGCTGTATGGCCAAAGCCAACACCAACAGGTAAGCGTGTTTCTTGCCAAATAGCTTGCTTTATTTGATGGCCGTATTGATGCCAATTATTAATGGCTCGATGAAAATTATCGAAATGCAAAAAGGCTTCATCAATTGAATAAATGTGGTGGTTATCACAATACCTAGCGATCACAGTCATCATTCGCTCAGACAAATCAGCATATAGCTCATAGTTTGATGATCGAATAACTACTTGGTGTTGATAGAGTAAGTCTTTGATTTGAAAAAAAGGTGTAAACTTAGGAATACCTAGTTGTTTGGCAATAGGGCAAACGGCACAAATACAACCATCGTTGTTTGTTAAAACAACAACAGGTTTATTGCGAATGCTTGGATCAAACACCTTTTCAGCTGACGCATAAAAGGAGGTTGCATCAACTAAGCAATACATGCCACTAACTCAGGTGCTTTATGGTGTAATCGAATAGAACGGGTGACTACACCTTCAACTTGAAATTCATCTTGCTCTGAAATAGTAACAGGTTGGTGATATTTAGATGCGGATATTAATCGTGCTTGTACTTTATCAATGAGTTTGCATACAAAACATCCATTGTAATTAGCAACAATAACA
Source organism: Pseudocolwellia agarivorans (assembly GCF_002000085.1). GTDB lineage: Bacteria > Pseudomonadota > Gammaproteobacteria > Enterobacterales > Alteromonadaceae > Pseudocolwellia > Pseudocolwellia agarivorans. The sequence goes on along the minus strand of NZ_MUZU01000020.1, from coordinate 38,228 downwards.
TCACCATTTTTGGCAGATATTGCGCGATCAACTATCAGTAAATCACCATCAAAAATACCTACACCTTGCATAGATTCACCAGAGGCTTGCCCAATAAAGGTAGCATTTGGGTGTCTTATCAATAACTGATCAAGTGATAAACCTAACTCCTTGTATTCCGCTGCTGGCGATTCAAATCCTGAAATACCCGCTTCAATGTATATAGGAATAACTTTCATACAAACCAAAACTATACTGTAAAAATATACAGTATAGTTATAAAGTGATCATTAATAAAGAAATTATGATTTAGTTGTTTTAGTTGGTCCTTTAACTTTAGCTAATTCAGTATCTAAGAAACCTTGCTTGGTAGCATCGATAATCGTATCAATGACCGTTAACAATTCACCTTTGTTACCAACATCAATCGTTGGTTTGTTCTTTTGAATTTCCAATGATTTAGTACCGTATTTGATCTCAAAATAATACTTACCAGTCGATTGATAAAACCAAGGGCGAACACGTTTAGGGCGTTTTACTTTTCGTTTTTCACCTGATTCATCATCAGTAATGAATACTTCCTTATATGCAACAAAATCAGTGTTATCTAGTAAACACTTAACCATAGCACGCTGCTCATTTAAACGAGTAATCAACTTATTGCGTTTTACTTCAATAGGGTTGATAGCTTCAACTTTTGGTTTAGCGATAAAGCTTAATACTTGTAGTGGGTTTGCTTTAGTCATAGTAACTCCTGATTAATTTAGTAGGATTACCATCAAGCCAATTAACTTATAGGGCAACGGTTACTTTTGTTGGCTTTTAATCTTGTTGGTTGGATGGTGTAACTACCAAAGTTAAAGGATATTGTCATGCTAACCACAAAACAAGTTAACGATATTGCATTAATAGTTTTAGATGCTGATATCGATATTAAAAACTACAATGAAGTCGAAGAGTATGTCGGCTTGTTACTAGAAAATATTGCAGGGTGTGAGTGTTTATCTGATGATGAGTTTAAAGCTATTGTGCAACAAGTACGTGTAATGATAGAAACGCTACCAAACTGTTAAATTAACTCCCAACACCATAGCTGTAGCCAAATAATATTGGCACAGTTTTATTCCTTTTATAGGATATCCAGATCCGCTAACTTATTTTTTATTAAAGGGTAAGGTTAAGTTATCAGTAAACACAATTTCTGCGTTTGGTTCCCTCTTTACTGCAAAGCCAGAAAAAGCAGATGATTATTAACAAACAAAAGTTTCTGTAGCTGTTACTAGTAATTAATTAACAGCACTAGTTTATAAAAATATAGTCTGTTTTTTCTGCTTTTACATTGTAGAATCGAGTTTCGATTTTATCAGTAGTACTTTGTATGCCAGTTAATTACTTAAACACAATTATTGATACGCATTGTTTTGACGAGTTAGTAGTTAACTCCACATCAGATAATAAACCGCTCTATATAAAGCTATTTCAATCAGCATTAACCTTCATAAAAACAAAAGATTATATCTGGGATGATGGTTTTGTAGATCCAAGCTTTATTCAGTGGGGGATCGATTGGGTTAATGAGCATGATGATGAATATATCGAATCTAAGTTAAATGAGTATGTTACCCACATTACTCGTTTAATGAATGACTTTGATGGTTATTGGTTTAAGCAAGAGATCATCGACATATTAGAAGATGAACATTACTTTGCTGAAAATTTTGCGATTACTGCAATAGTATATGCTGTAAATGGATTAACTGACAATAATGATAAGTTTCTTTATTTGGCTACTCGATGTGAAAGTTTCATGTACTTTGCTGAAGTGGCTGCCAAATCGTTGTTACGTGCTGAAGAACAAATCGACAGTCGTAATAAAGGCTTAAAGAAGTCTAAGAGTAAAAGAAGTCGTAAATCACCAATTGCACTTAAAATTGATCACTTAGCTAGCACCATTTGGCAACAACTACCTGAGCTAAGTAGCTCTGCTGCGGCTGAAAGCATTTATTCAAATCTGTCATGGGTGCTGAGCAGTTATCAGGGATATCAATGTAAAGCTTTCTATGAGCTAGGGTTATCTGACGAAGTATCTTCAGACGATGATGTTAACAATCATGCAATACCACACCCTGATAAAGATGATGTTATTTGTATTCCTACCAAGTTAAAAAGTGTTGATGCAATCAGAAAGCAAATAACACCCTTAAAGCCTAATACCGATAGAAAGAATAATTCCAGAGACTACATTCAGCAAGTACAGAAAATACTTGCTCCTGAGCTGACTTGTTCTAGTCCTAGCTGCCAGTGCAAAAATAAATTCTAGAAAAATTGGAAATTGGTAACCCGTTTCCAATCGTCCAATTTAAAATCCTTAATATTCTCAATCGAACGGTGACCAACAACGGCTCACCACCTTTTGTTTATTTAATTTTAAGGATTTACACATGACTATTTTATCTAACGCAACATCAATGGTATCACGTGGCTGTTCGGTATTCCCATTGGTAGCAAACGAAAAGTACCCTGCGGTTAAAAGCTGGAAAACAGAGCACACCAATGACCCTGAGGTTATCGAAAAGTTATTTGCAGATAACTTATATAACCTTGGTATTCCAACTGGCTCAATTAGCAACGTTATTGTTATCGACATTGACATTAAAGATGGTAAGAACGGGTTAACCGCTTTAGCTGAAAAATTTGGTGATACTTTTGAGCCATCACAAGATGTGTTTATGCAGAAAACACCAACAGGTGGATTGCATATATTTGTCGATTGGACCGACAGAGAGCCACTGAAAAATGGTGTCAATATACTTGGCATGGATGGTGTTGATATTCGTGGTGAAGGTGGTTTTGTTGTTGGTGCTGGCTCTACTCTTATTGTTGACGGTGAAGAAGTTGAGTATAGAGTCAAAGATATTGAAGCCCCATTTGCTGAAGTAACTGGCTGGATTGAAGAGTTACTTGCTGAATATCAGCAAGGGAAACCACAAGCAGTATTTGACCCGACTAAAGCAATGGAAGGTGTTGATGTTGGTAAACGCAATGACACGCTTTTCCGTTATGCCTGTCACTTAAAAGGTCATGAGCTCGACATTGGTTTTGTTACTGGCTTTATTAAACATGCTGCTAGTTTGTGTCAGCCACCGTTTCCAGAAGATGAAGCCGAGCAAATTATTGCTAATGCTTTTGCTTACGAGCCTAAGTTTCGTAAGCCAACTAAAGTTGTAACATCGCTAGAGGAGTTATTGTAATGACCGCAGTATCTCTTACTAACTCTAATTTACCTAGCTACTACATTGAGTATGCTGAAGTACTAGCAACAGGTAATGCAGACTTTAATACAATCAAAGCATTTGCGGATTTAGACGAACCGTTTGCGTATACAGAGCTTGGTAATGCCAAGCGCTTACCAGAGCTGACCAAAGGGCACCTTGTATGGGTGCCTGAGATTGAAAAGTTTGCTGTGTATAAAAATGGCCGTTGGAAAACTGATGAAGACTTTGCTCATTTTCGTGTGATTGATTTACTGCTTGAAAACCTAAATGCAGAAATTGGCTTTTATGCTGTGTTGATTAGGCAGTTAAAAGGTATGGCACATGAGCATAATGCAAAGCCTGTACTTGAAGAATTTCAGCGCAGAATGAAAGCTATCCGTAGCCATATGCTTGCTTCACAGCGTAAATCGGTGATCACGGCAACGATGGATTTATTCAAAGCGCAGCCAGGTATTTCAGTATCGTATAAGGATTTTGATAGTAAGGGTCATTACCTTGGGTGCACTAACGGCATTGTTGATTTAAGAACAGGGGAATTCATTGAAAACGATCCTGCTTACTTAATGATGAAGTCGGCAGCAGTAGTGTTTGATTCAAAGGCTGAATGCCCTAAGTTCTTAGCATTTTTAAACGAAATATTTCAAGGCGACCAAGACAAAATTGATTACCAGCAACAGATACTAGGGCAAGCGTGTATTGGTTCGATGAATAAAGATACGCTAACGCTTGAAGTTGGTGATGGTGCTAATGGTAAATCGGTTAAAAACGACTTGGCAATGCAGATCTTAGGTGATTATGCTGCGCAAGTGTCACCTGATGCCTTTATGGGGAAGACGGATAAACCTGAATACGTGCAAGCTAACTTACTTAATGTGCGATTTGTATGTATGAACGAGTCAGAGCGTGGCGATAAATTAGCGGGTGCTGTGGTTAAATCTTGTGTTGATAGTGGCATGGTGACTGCTCGCCACCCATATGGTCGTGGTTTTCAATATCAGCCGTTTTACACACCTGTATTATTGACTAACTTCATGCCTTACATCTCGTTAGATCCTGCTATCTGGCGACGTATAAAAGTGATCCCTTTTGACTATACCGTACCAAAAGAAAAGCGCGATCCTAACTTGCGTAAAAAGTTATTCGATGAAGAAGCAGCTGGTGTCTTAAATTGGATGATAGCTGGCGCTATGCGTGTACTTGAGCAAGGCAAAGTGATAGTGCCACAGTCGATTCTGGACATCCAAGACGGCTTTAAACTTGAGTTTGATAAGGTGGGTCAGTTCTTAAATGAATGTTGTGTAGAGCGCACTAGCACTAAGCCACCTGAAAAAATGAAAGTTCGTATTACGCCACTACGTAAAGGTTATGACAAGTGGTGTAAAGATAATGGTTATCGCGCAACGTCAACCCGTGACTTACGTGCCGAGCTTGAAAAGAAAGGCTTTCGAATCGCTAAAAGTACAGGTGGTCACGAATACGTTTACGGTGTCGAAATTAAAGATTTCGGTGATTCTATATCACTGATACTCCCTGAAGATGAATCCCAGTCATTAATGGATTTGTAATTTTTGTTTAACCGCAGAATTAGCAGATGTTATTGATGATACTTAAGTAGTGTATTGCAGTAAGTTGTAATTGTTTACCACTACTTTGTTGGATTTATCTCATCTGCTTTTTCTGCTCACAGTTTAGTTGCTCAATATAGGAGAATTTACCATGAGTACAGAAAAGAAGTTTAACCTTGAAACCCTTCGTCAAGCTATGCGAGAAGCGTGTGAAACCAATGATATTGATCATTATATACAAGGTTTATATGGTCCAACGGATGAACAGTTAGATGCTGAGCATGAAGAAGAATTTCGTTTGTTTATGGATGAGGTGGATCTGGCAAAAAGGTTGTCACTAGTTGAGTTCTTAGGTGAAGTAGTTAATCCAGATTATGTGCATAATTTGGTAGACGAGCCACCAAAAGCTTTGGTAAATGATATTTATCGCTTGTATACCGAATGGTGTAAGTTAGCCGATATGCCAACATTGAACGAAAAAACGTTCTTACATGGTTTATACCTTTTCGGGTTTGTTAGTGAAAACTGGCATATAGGTATTGAAGGAATCACTGGCATCGGTATCGTCGAAACTGATACTGAAATTCGGTTGAATCTTGTACCTAATTGTCATGCAGAGCTTAATTAGCCATTAATGTAACAACAGATGGAGCAGATAGTAACTTAACAACTTAATACTGAGATTTAATATTTTATAGAAAACCTTAGTAACTTTTTTGTAAGAAATCTATCTGCTTTATCTGGTATTAAAGTAATGAAGTAAGCAAATCACCAAATCCCACCAGAGAACCGTTAATTTGATAAGTAATATTACTACTAGGATTATACCAACCAAGTGGCTCGCCGTTTGGATTTCTTATTTCAATTCGATAGTTACTTAATCGGTGTATAAATCCCTTCAAACTACCGTCAGCGTTTTTTAATGTGGTTACTGCCATATAGTTATTTCCTTAATAATTTTAACTAAAACCAGCATCAAACCAATTACCAAATAAGGCAACGGATTAGTGTGAAAACTGGGTGTTAAATTCCTTGTGTTTGCTGTTGTCAGTAGGCGAGTAACGGATGGAAAGTAATGTCATATCAACGGATAAATTAGGAAATCGTTATGACATTAATTAAACAAAAATCAGGTATTTTTCAGGTGCGTTTTATGGTCGATGGTAAGACGTATCAAAAATCATCACAAACCAAGAACAAAGCCAAAGCACAACAAGTTGAACGTCAGTTTCGCCAAGAAGTGTTAGACAAAAAGTTACTTGGTGCTAAAGATACAATCACGTTGTATGGCGCATTAGATAAGTTTCAGTTATCAAAAGTTGACTTAAAGTCCTATGGTGATGTTTGCGGTCAAATTCGTGGTTTAAAAACGTATTTTGATGATAAACCGCTACATGATTTATCTACTGCTGATGTTGAGCATTATGTATTAACACGTAGACAAGAAGGAAGAGCAGCACAAACCATTGAACACGGTATTATTCAGCTGCGTGGTTGTGTCGATTATATGGAACGACTTGATTACCAAGTACCAACGATTAAGTTTCCAAAAATTAAAATACAAAATCAGCGATTACGGATGCTAAGCCGTGACGAAGAAATTCGGTTATTAAACGAGCTAGAGCCCAATAATACCAAATACTACAAAAAACTAACGCCAAATACTGAAAAAGGTGAATTACTTAAACAACGTCAAGATAACTATGATTTAGTGGTTTTATTGCTTGATATTGGTGCTAGGTATAGTGAAGTAGCAGAGCTTTCATGGCAGCAAGTTGATTTAACAAATAAAACCATTTTGCTTAAGCGTAGTAAAACGAATAATGAAGCGGTGTTATATATGTCAAATCGCGTGTATCAGGTGTTAAAAAGAAGAAGTGAACATAAGGTACATCAGAAATGGATATTCACCGATAAATCGGGAAATAATCCACGTAAGCATTCAACCATTGCTATTCGCCGTGCTATTGAAAATGCTGGTATTGAAGATTTTCGTGTACATGATTTTCGTCACACTTGTGCTAGTCGATTAGTGCAAAATGGTATGACGGTTCAGGAAACTGCTCACATTTTAGGACATACCAATATTGCTACCACAATGCGCTATGCACACCTTGAGCAAAATAAAGTTGCTGAGAAAATGAAAGCGGTGATTGATCGGTTTAACGACTAATGAAAAGTCCTATGTCAATATCGACAGAGGACTTTATCGATATACTAAAAGGTTGCAATTTTAGATAAAATTGCAACTTTCTCCTTATCAAGGGAACTATTACTAATGTCGATAGCTGGTTGGAATATATTCATATCCATTTCAAAGTGATTAAATTCGTTCAATAATGTTTTGCGGGACATAAAAAATACACGATTGCTTATAGCTTCTTCGCTATTTCCCTTAAATGCGGCACTTATAATATTGGTTAACATATCGTGTTGATTGGTATTTACATTGAAAGTATCCACCAATTTTTTTTCTACACTCAGCCTAAGAAATAGGTAGTTGAGTGTATGTGTGAGTGTCTTAGATAAAAGAGGATAGTTATCAGGAGAAAGGCCAGTTAGGTTAGTATGATCGAAATTGATAATATCTTCAGCTGACAATTGATGTTCTTGCTCTATAACACCTTCTCCCAATACTTGATTATAAATTTCAGTTAGATTTACCTTTGTTGTTTCGTAACCATGCATTAATTTTGTTAACTGATTTTTTTGCTCTACGAGCCCAAAAATTTGACAACACCCTCTTAAAAATGGGCTTATGGCTACTATGAAATTTCTTTCATCTATAATTTCATTTTTAACATCATTACGTAAGAAGTTGAGGAACTCATGAATATAGAGCAGCAGTTTTACTTCATTATTATTAACTTCAATAAAGCCGTTATTCTCTCCGGCTGTGTTGTTGAAGTAATATAAGTTAAGGCTATTTTTTTGTTGGTGTTCTAATAGTTTTATTAGATCCGTATTATGAGTTAAAACAATAGTTTTTTTCCCAGATAGTATTCTTAATATAGCGAATGCAATTTTATTTTTGTAAATAGAGTCAAAACTTGAAATTGGATCATCAAGAATAATTAATTCTTGCTCTGAATTCTTTGCTTTTAATAGTTCGAATGCTAAAGACAGAAAATTTTGTTCGCCATTACTTAAGTTGAGTTTTTGCCTTTCTTTTTTTAGAAACTCTTTATCTCCTAACAATAACTTTAAGTTTCCATTTTTATCACGAATTAAAGAAATTTTTCTCTCTAAACAATCGTTTAAAAATTTTTCTATGAAAAGAATATCTTCATTTTCAAATTTTGGTTGCTCTTTCTTTAGTTCTCGATACTCAGTAACTGAATCAGTTAAATTGGTTTGATTAGTTTTTTGAATTATTTCATTTGTAATTAAGGGGGGGAATAGCCCTCTATAGAATAATAGTTCCGCAGTTAAAGCATCAATTTCAGTTCTATCATTAGAGTTTAATGCGGTTCTTAATTTTTCTTTTATTTGAAAAGGGTCTGCTACTGTAGTGTTGTTAATTATTTGCTCAGCAATTACTTTCGTTGTTTTATCTAGTTTAGATATGGAATATTCTCGTTGTTGGTTTTTTAACTTAAGCTGATTATCTGTATCAATATTACCATCGCAAACGACACAATCAGTAACATGACTGTACTTCTCAATTATAGTTATCGCATCAATCTTTTCTTCATACTGAACAATGTGTTTTTCATCATCATTCATCGCAAATTGATGTTCCAAAATAGCCCTAATAGCTGATGCTTTATTGCTGTATTCGTTGATGAAAAACCGAAGCTTTATTTCATCGTGTTCGGGAATATTTTCTAGTTGCAGTGAAGATATGTAGTCAATGAACTCATCTCTGTCTATTTCTTGTCCTTTGGATTTTGTATTTGCGATATCTGACAAATAATTTTTAATATTTGCATCTGAAATTAAGTCGTCAAATGGAGTTTTTTTAGTTTTAATTACAAAGTTATCTTTAAGTGTCTTTGGTAAGGTACGAGTAAATAACTCTTCAAAGCTGTTATCAATTAAGGTCTTGAGTTCATACTCTCTTTTAATGTTATCACCTAAAATAAAATCTTGTGTTTCGCCTTCTATGATATTGCGATCATTTTGATCAGATATAACATGTGCTATTTTGTCGTCTTCATTAGTAAAGGTAGCTCCATTAATATCAACGTTATACTCCCCTTCCTGAGATATCACTTTAGAAAAGCTGGTTTTGCCAGTTCCATTGGGCCCGTATATTACAGCTACTTTTTTAGTGCTAATATCTATGGTGTTATTTGTGGTTAAGTTAGCAAACTCAGGGCAAAAAATAGTTTCTTTAGCGATCGATTTAATTGTTAAAAGCATGTTCAATCCTTGAATTTTAAAATTACTTAAACATAACAAAAGCATAGGACTATATGTAGCCTTAATTTTAAAATTCACTGAGTAGTTACGGATATCACAGGTGCTAATACCCAGTTCGGAATTTTACACCAGCAGATAATTTACCCTAATTATCACAATACCACTAAAACTGTGGGGTAGGGAATACCCAATTAATTCCAAGTAACGGATTAAATCCTTTTTAACCTGTAAAAATTGCCTGAAAAACGAGTTTACCTAGATGAATTTCCCCTAATACCCAATTTGCCCTAGTGGTGTTTTTTCGAGATAGGTTGGATATTGTGCCTACCGAACACACGAAATAAATAACTAGCTGACGTATAGGCCACGGATAGTGCGGGGTAGACGAAATATTGGTGTAAGTGGAAATTGATTGAGAATTCAACCAATCGATAGATACAAAAAAGCCCAGCTAATGCTGGGCTTATCTGATGAATGGTGCCGACTGCCGGAGTCGAACTGGCGACCTACTGATTACAAGTCAGTTGCTAGGTCTAGGTAACTAATTGAAATCAAATGATTAATTTTCTATTTATTTCTGAAGTATGAATATATAGCACTAATGAAAAACAATCATCTACATCAATCATTTATTGATATTCTAAAGAGTTAAAGTGAATTTAACTTCGTTTGTATTTTAAATGTGTTTTTATAAGCTTTAAAAGTGTCTAACCATTTTCTTAACGTTACAGCTCTACGTTTAGCAGTGTTTTCACTTAAACCTGCTGACTTCTCTAATAAGAATGGAACAGCGCTTTCTCGGTTCAACTCAAAAACAGATTTTACGTTTGAATGTTTTAACCACGCCCAACCACATACTGACCTTTCAAAAAGATCAATTAAGATAGTTGCTTTTTCTTTCAACTCTTCTGCCTCCGCAAGTTTTTGACCAATAGGGGTTAATTGCCCTCCCCATTTAGTTAGACCTAGCATTCTAGCAGCAGATATATAATATGATATTTGTCGTTCAACCAAATTTTCTGTATTGGAATTAAAGGGTTGCCCATTATATCTTTTTTCTACAAACGTTATTATTCTTGAAATCTCATCTGCTTGGGGAATGGATTCACTGCCAACACGACTTTGATTGTATTCATTTAATGATTGAGCAGTATCTTCTAGATCAGCTGTATCTATAGAACTTAATACATTTCCAGAGTTAGTACGAAATTCGAATTTTAAGTTATAAGTTGATAAGTTACTAACTAGAGATTCAATAGTTGATAAATCGATATCAAAACTTCTCAATTCCTCTAGGGAACCATTTGATTCAATTAAGGTTTTAAATATTTCTGATGCTTTTGAAGTTATCTCTTGATTGTGAGCTGCTTTAAATTGCATTTTATAAGAACCTACACCCGATAATGCAGGTTGGAAAGAAGGTTTTTTTAAGTCTAAAGAGTCCACAATTGATCTGTAAACAGCTTCCCAAGACCCAAATATTTCTTGAACTGAACTCCATGAAATATCTTTTTTTCCTTTCTTAGTAGAGTTACGACTTAACCTAATTTCATGGTATTGATCGTTAGATGTAAATGAATCCAAAGGACGGTTATATGCTGTGTATTCATTATCAGATAGTCTTTTGACAGCAAAACCCTGAGGCGGTAAAGCTTCATGATCAACTTCTTCATGTGTTAATAGTTTAAATTCAGCGGGTAAATCCACATCAAAATAAGTTTTTATTTCGAATATTTTTTTAAACTGAAAAACATCTCTGAGTTGAATGTATCCGTTTTCAACTCTTTCTTGTTCTATATTAGAAAAATCAACGTAGTACCATGAATCTGAATCTTCAAATTCATCGGCCCAATAAACTAATAGATCTTTATTTAATTTTTTGGAGTGCGCAACAAAAGCCCTAGGAACATCATATCTATAATATTCTTTTGTTATTGATAATTTCCCAAACTCTTTAGTCTCAGGTAAAAAATATATAGACATATTATTTAACCACCGTAAAGCAGTCTTCTATTCCTGTTTCTTCTCTGAGCCAAGCTTCAAAATGATTGTTATGATTTACTTTTGATATTTTTCCATGCAGGGGAACAAGCTCACCCTCTGCAATCTTTTTATTTCTTTGTGCTTTGAATGAATTCCTTGCAAACTCTACATTACTAATATCACGGAACATAGATGTGCCGTAATCAGCAGGTTTAAGGTTTTTACTCTTTTTTTTATGTGGTTCTTTATTATGACCAACAAAATCCAAATCAGAAGGAGGGTTGTTTTTTACTAATCGAAATGCAATACCATTAGCATCGGTTGCATCATTAGGAGGAACATTACTCGGGAAATCCTTCGGCCATGAATAGTCATCAAAAGACATAAACATCCTTATTCATTTAATAATAATCTCTCTATTGAAATTTCATATGCTTCCTCGCATAAGTCATTTCCAATAAAACTACGCCCCAAGTTTAATGCAGCTTTACCCGAAGAGCAAGACCCCATAAATGGGTCACATACGAGTTCACCTTCATTAGTACTTTGTTTTATTAATATTTCAATTAATTCAACTGGTTTTTCAGTAGGGTAGCCTCTGTGAATACGTGGAACACTTAGTATGTCAGGGATGGATAAATCCTTGATTTTCCTTTTACCTTTTTCAAAAAATAAAATGAACTCATATCTTGCTCTATAATGATAACCCATACCTATTTTCACTTTATCCCAAACAATAGGTTTCCAAAATTTAAAACCAATTTTTTCTGCAATAGGTTTAATAATAAATGCGGTTTCTTGATCACATAACAAATAAAAGTGACTGTTTTTTTTTAGTACACGGTATATCTCAATTAATAGTTCTTCAAACCTAGAATTGGGAAAGATCTCAAACCATTTGTTACTAGAAGCTTTACTATTTTTAAGTCGAGTTGTTGTACCAATTTTACGATGTTTCTCCAGTGACTCATAAGGAGGATCAGTCACAAACAAATCAACTGTTTCATCATTTAATGTTTTTAACCAACTTACAGCATCACCTAAGTGTAAATTACAATTATTTTCATTGATGGAACTAGTAAGTGACGGAGTAATATTTTTATTCAACTTTGCAGCCTTGCGATAATATGAATAGCATTTAGGTATTGTATATGTATACAGTAGTTTGTACAGTGTTAAATTTATAGATTTATATATTATTCTTCTATCATATCCTAAGTATAGGATTAAGTATCCTTTGTTATCACACATAATTAGTGAGTCGATTTTAAAATTACACCACCCACCAACACTACTCGATCAAAAATAATCATTTTTCACCGTAAATACCGATGAATTTTTAAAATTTAAGGTGTGAAATGAAACTTATCGAAGTGAAACCATTTGGTTCTAAAAAACCAATTAAACCTAAGAAATGTCGTAAACCGATAAAACCAAAGAAACCACTCAAACCAAGAAAACTTTAGTTCAAATTCGTTTAACTTTGTGGAGTTTTCAATGATGGTTAATCATCACAATTAATCTATGGTTTATCATGCTTAATACTGATCAAATTAAACAGTTACACCGTTTTTTACAGGAAGATATTGAATTACTGAAATTATCGGGTGATCAAATACCTGAACGGGTAGGGTTTTATCTAGAAAATATACCTAACATTGAAGATTACCCTGCTGATGATCTAGAAAACCTTATCAACATGATAATTAATCCACCATCTTAGAATTCGATACAGACATTTTTTTAGTCAATAACCCGTATAAAGTGAAATCCAGATCCGCTAACTTTTTTAATCCATTTGGATTAACCAACCATACCAATAATAACTTGTCAAATCGCTGGTAGCGTAGCTTCGATTATCATAATTATTAAACATACCATTACCACCGTTAATTAAATCTCAACAACTTAAAATTAAAGGTGGTTATTATGAAAAACATTGAAAATCAACGTAGCTATATCGAAAGCGCAATTGCTAACCCAGGTAGTGTTAGATGGGAGCCAATTACTGATAAACGTTATGTGTGGCGTCATGTGTTGATTAATACTAACCACTTTAATGTAAACACGTTATCACCATTTTCACCTGTATCAAGGGCGATAGTTTATTCAAATCCTCAGCGTTTTTCTGCAACTGATATTTACATGGTATTAGTCGAAGGTGATGCTCCAGTAGTTTGTTGGTTTGATTCAAACCGTGAAGTACCGATTATATTTAAAACCGATGATACAGATTCACTCATTAAAAATAAAAAATTGTTAAAATTAATCTATCGTGGATTTATGCGGTTACTTGATGCTGATGAAGTATATCGTCGAAATCAAGAGTACATGCTTGGTGATGAACACTTACAACCGCTTGATATCGATGATGATATACCTGATGATGTGGTGAAAAAGATAATCTATTCGTTGGTACATTTTACTAATTTTATTAGATCGAATAATTCAACCAAATTTATAGATATACCAGTTGTTTTATAACTTACCAAAGGGATCTAACAGTCAATTTTCTGCGGTTGGATCCCTTTATACTGCTACCTAATTTTCATCGTGGTAATTATCCAGTACCATCTTCATTTTTTGTGCAACTTGTCCATTCTCAAGGTGTGCATAACGCATTGTAGTACTGATATTACGGTGTCCAAGAATATGTGCAGTTTCTTGCAGTGTCATACCATTTCTAATTAATTTAGTTGCAGCACTGTGGCGTAAATCGTGTACTCTGAAATCATCGATACCTGCATTTTTAATTGCTTTACGAATTGATATGGTTGAATGCTTACGTGGATTTTTACCTGATTTATCAGTAAACACCCACTTATCTTGTGTTCTGGTTTCAAATCGGCGTTTAAACACTTTATATAACCGAATATCCATCAGTAAACATGATTCATTGTTTGTTTTACTTCGTTTTAAATTAACCGTTTGCAGTTCAAGATCTACTTGATCCCATCTTAATTCTGCTGCTTCCGAATACCGACATGCTAATGAAAGCAAACAGATAACTAAATCATAGTTATCAATTCGTTGATTTAATAACTGAAGTCGTTCCGTAGATGGTGTTAACTTGCTGTAGTATTTCGGATTACGTGGTTCTAACTCACTTAGTAAACGTACTTCTTCATCTTTTGATAGTGAACGTATGCGTTTATTTTGAATCTTAATCTTAGGGAAAATAACAGGTGATACCTGAAAACCTAACTTTTGTGCGTACTGATATGCACCACGCAATTGAATAATATTGTGTTCAATGGTTTGTGCTGCTTTACCTTCTCGTTTTCTCTTTAATACAAACGTTTCAAGATCTTTAGTGGTTAATTCGTGTAGTGGTTGATTATCGAAGTACAATTTAACCGTTCGTATCTTCGATAAAATATCATCATGCGTTTTCATACCTACCTTGCTTTCACCAAACATATCCAACGCATCGTAAAGTAAAATATGCTCAGGATTACCAAGGTGCTTTTGGTCAAGTAAATCTTGTCGCCATTTACGTTCAATTTCTAATGCTTTGGCTCGGTTTTTACTACCACTGGATTTTTGGTATTTCTTACCTTCAAACTGAAATCTTATTTGGTAATAACCATTCTTCTGCTTTAATACTGTCATCATTAGTACCTATTAATCATTAACGTATGAAGGTACTTTCCTCCCTTGCTAGTCCAACAATCAACAGTGATTTAAAGAAATTACTTACCCAGTTTTTGTTCTCTTACTGGTGTAAATCGGTGATGGTTAATTTAACTAAATTAACTAAAGGAAGTGATGATGAATCCAACTATTTTAAAGTATCCAAACGGTCAGTTACGTGGTTTTATCTACCGTTTAAGTCAGTATCGTGTTGAAATTCGTAATTCAGGTGGAGTAACACTTGGTTGGTACAATCCTTCTACCGATATAACCTATACCTCTGGTGGTTCTATGGTTGGATTTGGTGATTTATTAACAACTTTGTTGTAATTACTTACTAACTTGTTGTGGTAGATAAAAAGATACTGGTTTATCAAAAAATATAACTATTACGTGTTAATAATATTAATTAAAAAGTTTTAATAAATCGTTTATCTTTTTATCCTTGCTACCACCACACCACGTTATTTCTGAGATAACACCAAATAGTATCAGTATCCAGTGTTATCCCTATTATCCAACTTAACTATTCCATCAAGTCGTTATCAAACGAATTATTATCTTCGTCTTCGGTTATCACTACCTCAGGTTCAAACCAATCATTAGCAAGTTTTTTTCTACCTTTATGCTCTGGGTCATCGTATACGTAAACTACTTCGTCAACTGCACCAACCAAACCTTTAATAAAATAACCAGTACCTGTAGTTAAATTACCTGTGAGATCCTTAATTTTACGTGAAGTACTTTCAATGTAGTCATGGCGTTTACGTAGTGCATCTTTTAATTTCGCATCAAACGTCGGCTTGCCCATAGGGTTTTTAGTACCAAAGTCACGTGCTTTAATTTCATATAACTGAAACGGTATATCTTTATGGATGTATTTAAAGTCAGGGCGGTCAAATACGTGATCAATAATCCACTCTAGTGGTCCAGCTTGCGCTGCTAGTAGTGCTTCATAATCTTGACCATGTAACTCTTTAGGTGGTGATTTTAAGTCTTCTACTGATGTCAAAATTGAATGTAACCACATTGATACTTGCTCACGGTTTTCAAGTAAATGCTTGTGTTCAGTCCACCAGTCAACGGCATCTTGCCTTTTATCAAAACCTTTTACTTCCATTACATGATCAATGATCGATCTATCAACCTGTAATATTGAAAAACGTCTGTCGGATTGATCTCTACCCAGATAAACAGCACCTAACGCTCCATTACCGCCAGTAAAGTACAAAGCCAAATTATCAGATTGATAGTTCTTGCCATACTTACGGTCAATCACTAGCGATTCTTGTCCGATCATGTGCTTCAACTGATCCATATTCGCTTTATCAGATGATGCTTCATCTAGTAGAACTGCAATTTTACCTTCGATTAACCCGTTAAAATTACGCATCTGCTCTTGTCGAATAGCGATTACCTGATTTTTACCAAACATCGTACCTAATAAACGTTCAACAAGTGTGTTTTTACCCGCTCCACCTTCACCATATATTACAATACAAGGTAAGTCATACGCTTCAGGGTAAAGGTACTTCCATGCAATTACTTGTATTATGTGCTTCATATTTTCGGTTTTGTTGTCACCTAAGCTGCGAATTAAAATATCAAACACTTCGTGATACTTACCTGCTTTAGGTGTTACCCAGTGGTCACGTCTAAATCGATTTAAAATATAGTCAGGTAATTGCTTTGCAGATAACTTTTGTGTGCGGTAACTGCGTCGAAATGCTTGTAAGCGTTTTTGTAAGAATGATCTCGCACCACGAATACCAGATAAAAATTCACCGTGAATAAAGTCCGTAACTTTATAATCAACCCATTGACCCTGATCTGGTAAATATTCGGTAAGTACACCTTGATCTGAAACGTAATAAATTAAACGTGTTGCAATTAATTCATCAACTAAATCGTATAGTGTTGGTTTTTCATCTTCAATTAATTGGTTAACTTCTGCTTCCTTATTTTCAATTTCTTCTTCAACCGATTGAATTTGCTTCTTGCGTTCTTCGTCGGTTAACTTGTCGTTACTTTTTACACGATCTAGTTTTTCATTTAGTAGTTCAATTTCTTTATTAACAAACTCGATCTCTTCACTATTATCAACAACACGTTTTTGGTAGATAAAAATATCGTGTTTTTTTAAAAAGTTAATCACCACACCGAGTGAAAACTCATACTTCTTCGATGATTCCCACTTACGAATACAAGCGAATGCTGATTTTGATGGTTTTAGTACTGATGAAACCTCAATGAACTGCTGCACACTAAAACTATTGCAATGAAGTGCACCTGCAATCTTATACCAAAGGTCGTCTTCTACACGCCCAGTCTTTAATAAACCCGTGACAATAGCTTCACGCTGTCCATTAGACAGGTCAGGTCGCTCTACTGGTTTTAAATCGGTTTTAACTTCGTTTTCTTCAAGTGATAACAGATCGAACAACTCACCATGGTTATGCCAGATTTTAGCGTGTTCTAACATGTGAGCAGGGCATGAAGGGGTGTAAAATAATCTAGCACGGTCGAAGGTAGATGTATCAGCACCTTCAAAACGTCTTAATAGTGCTTGCTTACGTTTTAGTAGTTCATCTTTATCAACGGGTTCTTTTAGTAGAAATACCAAACGTAACTTGTGAACTGATTCGTCAAATTCTTTACCGCTCTCGTTACCTTCATCATCGGTAATTGTTTTGGTCATGTGACCGTATGATGTATAACCTAGATACTCTAAATCATTGAACCTTTCGTTCACATCGTTGATTGTCATACCACCGTCGATATCAACAACAACAGCACTATACTTGTCGATATTAACTGCTTTTCGTAGTAATACGGTTTCACCTGAATAATTCTCAGTGGTTTCAACACCATCATCATCAATGGATTTCGGTGATGCAGTAATAAAACCACTTTGGTTTTTCTTATCTTCAATAACATTGTGTTCACTACCCATAAACTCGTCAATAAACGATTTCCACGTCATTACTTCGGTTTTTTCAGGAGTGATTTGGTTGTCTTTTGCTGATTTAAACAAACAAACAGCGATAGGGTTAAGGTTGTGGTTTGGATTAATTAATTTAGTCATTTTGAGTTCCTTACATTTAAAAAGAACTCGATTTTAGTTATCCAAATATCCGTTGGGAAAACAGTGGCACCAGCGATTTGACAAGTTTTTAAGGATGTGGTTAGTCGCTATTATGCACTTCGAACGCTTCGTTTATCCAACGTTTTAAGGTGATTGGTTTTACCTCATTAAGTAGTTCATCTTGATCAGATAGTGAAATAGTCTTTTGGTCGCTTTGATTTAATACATCGAGTTTATCGTTTAACTGTTTTCTAATAACTTTAACCATTGAATCTGTTGTTTGTTCCTGATTATTAGATACGTGATTTTTAACCAAATCAAATACGATTTCTTTACGTAATTTGTTCATTGGTTTTTCATCGTATTGTACTTCTTTATCGTTGATAGGTGGTTTATCCGCATTATTAACAATACCTTTATCGATACGTCGATTTTGTGAATCCTCCCACTGTTCTGATAAACGAATTAATAACCTCAAATGATTTGATGCAGATATAAGCTTTGTAGCTCTAATTATTAAAGAAATACTATTTTGCTCATGTAAGTGCGCTTGAATTAAATCTTTCATAGCCAGTAATAATGGTATTTTTACCGCATCAATAGTAACCAAACTACCATCAGCATTAGTCAACTTTGTTCTATCTTTGTATGTGTAATATTGCTTGGGCTTGTGTGCTTTTTCTTGTTTCTTTTTCTTCTCTAATTTTTCATTAAACTTTGGTGAGAGTTTCATCCATTGGTTTAATGTAGCGTTTTTCGTTTCATCATTTTTCTTTTTTTGTTCAAAAACCGGGTGTTTTTTGGGGTCCGATAATACGTAAAATTCACACTCATTTGCCATTTGAAGTGAAATATTATCTATATCAAAGAGTAACCTATCAGGTTCTTCTGTAAGTCGTATTTCATCAAAATCTAACTTATCAAGGTACCAATTTTCAGGTGTTTGAATATCACCTTGGTATCCGTAGAAATTTACTAAGTGAATTAAACACTCATCTATTATTCCACCTAACTCTGGGTGATTAACTCTCTCAAATTCGTAAGATCTAATAAATTCAGATATCAACATATTGCTCTTGTTTTTCTTATTCGTTAGTTTGGGTGGTGGATAAAATACTACTGTTTTTATCAAATAATATAATTACTTAGTGATAGATATTTAAATAATAAAAGTTTTATAAATCATTAATCTTTCTATCCTTACTATTCACACACCACGTTATTCATGGGATACAAGCAGATAACCGATTTATCCAACAGGTATCCGTTTAATCCGTAATCAACACCGCTCGCAAATTAATCATCGAACCAGTTACACCACTTGCACTGATAATACGTTTACCCTAGTAGTTACACTACCTGATTTTTAATAAAGGGGTTACGAGTAGTGCAGTATAGGGTGCAATCACTTCCTAAGTACCACGGATTAATACGACTTAACCCTACACCGAAACTTACACCACTAATTACTTCAATTTATTGGGGTAAAAATTAATAAACCAACGAGATAGGGGATTAGTTACCCCATTAACTACATTTACCCTACTGTGAATATTTAAAATTGATGAAGAAATAACACGGTATAAATTTTTAAATCTAAAAATTTATTATCAGATAAACCGCAATATATGCAGTAAGTAATAGGGGAGTGGTGTAAGTAAAAATCGGGTAAGAAATTACCCTATACGTGGATACAAAAAAGCCCAGCTAATGCTGGGCTTATCTGATAAATGGTGCCGACTGCCGGAGTCGAACTGGCGACCTACTGATTACAAGTCAGTTGCTCTACCAACTGAGCTAAGTCGGCACACAAAGCTGTGTGCGATAAATTAATAGTTAACTAATCTATCTTGGCACCGAATAAAGGTTTATTGCTAATAAAAGCTAATTAAACATCTACTCTGTAAAATGGTGCCCCGACCCGGATTTGAACCAGGGACACGAGGATTTTCAATCCTCTGCTCTACCAACTGAGCTATCGGGGCTTTTTCTATTTCTTTCGTCTTTTTGGCTTTGCCTTGAAGACGGGCGCTATTAGACTGTTTTTCTTTTTATCAGTCAACACTTTTTTTATAAAAAAGTGTTGTTTGATTGTTTTTTCTACTTCTTGCTGTCTTAAACGTCTATCTTTAGGTGAAATTTACACAGCAGCTTGTTGGTTCTATATTTTACTGCTTATTTTTTACAGGAACGTAACCTTCAATTTCTGGTTCTTTTCCTTCAAAAAGAAATTCAATCATGGCTTTTTCTAAAAATGCACGGTCGTTTGCTTCCATCATGTTCATTTTTTTCTCATTAATTAGCATGATTTGTTTTTTCTGCCAAAGAGTCCAAGCTTCTTTACTAATGTTGTCGAAAATTCTTTTACCTACCTCACCTGGGTAAAGTTGATAACCTAATCCTTCGGCTTCTTTGTTTAAGTGTTGACATAAAACGGTGCGGCTCATAATGATGTTCTCTTGGTTAATAAATTTTATTAATACGATTCAAGTGTTAGTTGGGTTATTAGCTTTTTAGTGGAAGCGGCTAATCCTACTGACGATTGTTTGGTTAGATCATACCATTGTTGCTGATCTATTTCGTTTATTTCATATTCTGTTATGGCGTTTATTCTTTCACAATCAACTATTACTGCGGTTATATCTAAATGAAAGTGGCTAAAAGTATGCCTAAATTCAGGTAATGTTTGTTGGCTTGTGGCCTGTAAGTTTAACTTAGAAAGCAGAGGTGTAATGTTTTCTAACGCCTCAACTTCAACAAAACACCATAATCCGCCCCATATACCTGTAGGCGGGCGTTTTTCCATAAGTACTTTATTGCTAACGCGTGGAATTACCATAATGGTACTTTTTTCTGGCGTTACTTTTTTAGGTTTTTTTTGTGGGTAGTTAGCTTGTTCGTTTAACGAATGTGCTAAACAGCCTGATTGAAGAGGGCATTCGTTACATTTAGGTTTGCTGCGCGTACAAATAAGCGAGCCTAAATCCATCATGGCTTGGTTAAATTGTGCAACTGACTCTTTTGGGGTGAGTACTTCAGCAATAGGCCATAATGCTTTTTCGTACTTTGCTTGGCCGTTATGTCCTTCTACTGTGTAGCATCGCGCTAAAACACGCTTTACGTTGCCGTCGAGTATTGGATGATGCTTATTTAAGGCTAAGCTTAATATAGCGCCTGCGGTTGAGAGGCCAATACCGGGTAATGCTATTACTTCTTCTATTGTTTCTGGAAATTCACCTTGGTATTGCTCAGCCATTATTTTAGCTGCTTTGTGTAAATTTCTTGCGCGGGCGTAATAGCCTAAACCTGTCCAATGGTGAAGTACTTTGTCTTCATCAGCGTTTGCTAAGTGGGTAATAGTAGGAAAGCTTTCCATAAAGCGGTGATAGTAAGGAATTACAGTGGCAACTTGTGTTTGTTGCAACATAACTTCAGAAATCCATACGCGATAAGGGGTTTTGTTTTGTTGCCAAGGTAAGTGTTTTCTACCTTGTTTGTGATACCACTCAACAACTTGTGCACCAAATTTTTTGGCGGAAGAAGGAGATATTTTTATAGTATTTGTCATAGGGGCGTTAGTGTAGCTAATAATGATGGGTGTCTCAATTTGTTATTGTGTTGCGTAAACGTTAAATAATCTTGCAATAATTTGGTTAACCATTATCCTCTCGCCCATGTACTGTAAATAATGCAGTAAAATACGAAATATTTAGGGGCTGTTGACCTTTGTTTATCATTTGAGCTGAGAGAAAAAATTCTCTTAGACAAGGCAAAAATAATGAAATTCAGTCGTCTAAATGAATTATTTTTAACGCTGTATAAGACAATTTTAGCCTCAGCCCGAAGGGCAATGGCTATTTTAACCTTTAACTTCATTAGAATGCGTTTATTTACGACCACATGGATGTGGAAGGTAGTGCGACGTTTTAACCCAAGCCGAGAACAACTAAACTGCACGCATTCTGCTTTGTTAAAGAGTAAAATAGCCTATTGCTCAAACATAACACAAAGATCAACAGCCTCTAGAATAGCTAAGGAATTATGATGAAAGTTAATGCAAAAAATAGAAACCGTCGTTTACGTAAAAAATTACGTGTTGAAGAGTATCAAGAGTTAGGTTTTGATATTGGCTTTAAATTAGATGACAAAAGTACTGACGAGCAAGTTGATACATTTATGAACAACTTTTTTGCAGAAATTATTGAACCACAAGGTTTAGGTTTTGGCGGCGAAGGCGATACCTTATGGCATGGCTTAGTTTGTACACAAAAACTAGGTAAATGTACTGAAGAACACCGTAAAAGTGTTGAAAAATGGTTAACTGATAATGGCGCTACAGCAGTTTCAGTTAGCGAGCTATATGATGTTTGGTGGGCTGTATAGTTACCAAATAAAGATTTATAATATATTTTTAACATACTCATTAATCCTTTAATAAATTAAGAAACGTTATGACTGAACAAAAAAACCATAAAACCATTGAGCAAGCACAGCAAGAAGGCAAGTACATAAGAAAAGTACGTAGCTTTGTAAAGCGAGAAGGTCGATTAACTAACGGCCAAGCGAAAGCTCTTGAGCAATTTTGGGATGTTATGGGGCTTAGTCATAACCAAGGTTTAATTAATCCTGAGGCGTTATTTGGTAATACTAACCCTGTTGTTTTAGAAATAGGTTTTGGTATGGGCAAGTCGTTAGTTGAAATGGCTAAGAACGCGCCTGAATTAAACTTTATTGGTATTGAAGTACATAGACCTGGTGTTGGTGCATGTATTTCATTAGCGCAGGAAGAGGGCGTTAATAACCTTAAAGTTTATGAACATGATGCGATTGAAATTTTAGCTGACTGTATTCCTGACGGTAGCTTAACTACGGTGCAGTTATTTTTCCCTGATCCTTGGCATAAAAAGAAACATCATAAACGTAGAATTGTGCAACCTGAGTTTGTTGAAACTATTCGCCAAAAACTCAAAGTGGGTGGCGTATTTCATATGGCAACCGATTGGGAAAATTATGCTGAATGTATGCTAGAAGATATGAGTACAGCACCGGGTTATAAAAACTTATCTGAAACGAACGATTATGTACCTCGTCCTGATTCTCGCCCGTTAACTAAATTTGAGAACCGTGGTCAGCGTTTAGGGCATGGCGTTTGGGATATTCAATTTCAGCGTGTAAATTAGTATAAAATATAATTAACCTGAGTTAGGGGTAATTAGAATAGAATGATAAAAGCTCTTTATTAAGTTAATCAACTGGGTATAAGAGTGGTTCACGGTTAGAACTTTATTTTACAAGGTAAAGGATAGAATAATGAATACAGTAGGTGGAAGCAGTTAATAAATACTAAGGGATGAGTTTACTGTTTTCCTATGAACAAAAACTTTAACTGAGCTCCCTTATGAATATTATGCTCCATCCCTCTAAAGCGGATCCTAAACGCTTTAGAGTTCAAGATAAAATACTAGGTGTACAAAAGTACTTTAGCTTAAATGATAAAGCGGCTGCTGATAAGTTTTGGCAAGAGTGCATGCAAAAGCGTAAATATAGAGCACTACGCTTAGAACTTCCAATCAATCAAATTTTTAATGACGATGGCTCTGTTAAAGGTTTACAGCGTAAAATTAGACATCGAAGTGATAGGCCTGCGTATGAATGCCTTGAAGTTCAGTTAAGTACTTCAAAAGGTCAGAAAAAAACAGAAATAACCCTAGCTAACAAAACATTTGAATGCGCCTATAAACAGGCGCAAGATAAAATACTTGCCATGCTCAATATTGAACGTACTTACGAAATAACTAAAATGTTTAACGAAACCAAAAGGCTTTATTGGTAACGGGTATAGAAAACTATAAATACTCTTGCTCTACATGAAAAAGGTGCTGGCTGTTGCGCAAGTTACCTGTGCTTATTAACCATTCTTCATCAATGATTTCGTGAATTAACGCGGCCTTTAAAATACGGCTTTTGTACTGTGTCCAATAGTAAAGTGTCGCTTGTTCGTGTATCTCGTTATTGGGAAATAATTCACATCTATTTTCATTAAGATCTTGAATGATTTTTTCAATAACTTTAGGTTTTAACTCTTTTTCAATAAGTACTTTAAAGCGAGTAAATTGCTTTGCTTTAAATAGTTGCCAAATTAGCCAAGCTAATATTAATACGGCAATAACAACAATAAATTCCACACTATTCTCTTTTTACTGCTCAGATCTACTCGTAGATTTGGCTGACTCAGTTTTAGTTATTTAAATGTTTATACAGATTAGCATCATACTAAATTAGCTAAGCAGGCGTTAAGTAATTTTCCAATCAATAGGTTTATGGTTATTTTTAGTTAACCATGTATTTGCTTTTGAAAAATGCTGACAACCAAAAAAGCCTCGATAAGCTGAAAGTGGGGAAGGGTGAGGTCCAACTAACACTAGGTGTTTATTCTTATCTATATTTTTACCTTTTTTCTGAGCATGGCTGCCCCACAATATAAATACGCAACCTTGGTTGTGTGTATTTATTTCTTGAATAATATTATCGGTAAACATTTCCCAGCCTAACTTAGCATGTGAGTTAGCATTCGCTTTTTTAACGGTGAGTACTGTATTTAACAATAATACGCCTTGTTCAGCCCAAGCTGTTAAGTTGCCATGGTTAGGTGTAGTAAAACCTTCTATATCGGTTACTAGCTCTTTATACATATTGACTAATGAAGGAGGAACCTTAAAACCTTTAGCGACTGAAAAAGCTAAACCATGGGCTTGAGGTTCGCCTAGTTCATTACAGCCGTGATAAGGATCTTGCCCTAGTATTACGACTTTCACGTCTGATAAGTCAGTGAAGGTAAAAGCGTTAAATACGTCATCAACTTTAGGGTAAATTATTTCGCCGTTTTCACGTTGCTTAGTGATGGTTTGTGTAAGTTCTTTGAAATAGGGTTTGCTTTGTTCTTGGCTAATAATACTTTGCCATTGTGGGAGTATCTTCATGTGCTTGTAACCTTTCAAACATTTGGCTGATATAAAAAAGGCAACCAATAGGCTGCCTTAATCGTATATTTTTATCTAATGCATGCTTAAATCAATAATTTAAGGCTTAAGCTTTAGCTAATAAGTATTTACGTAATTCGCTGAAGTCAGCGGCCATATCAACTGAAAGAATAGTCTCACTTGCGCAATCAGCTAGTTCTTTAGGTAAACCAATTGGTTGGCCTAATGTGCTCTCTACTACGTCTTTAAACTTAGCAGGGTGAGCCGTACCTAAAAATACACCAAACTCATTATCTTGAGCGCCATATTGTAATGCTTTAAAAGCAACGGCTGCATGAGGTTCGCTGATGTAACCTAATTTAGCTAATTGGATCATGGTAATTTGCGTTTGTTCTTCATCAATAGATACTGAACTTACGCTGTCTTTATGCACTATACCTGTTTTAAGCATATGCTCTACACGTGGCCAGTTGTTAGGGTTACTAACGTCCATAGCATTAGAAATAGTAGCAACAGTGTCATGAGGTGACCATTCGCCAGTTTCTAAGTAACGAGGAACTGTATCGTTTTCATTTGTTGCGGCAATAAAGCGCTTAATCGGTAAACCTAATGCTTTAGCAAATAAGCCCGCTGTAAGGTTGCCAAAGTTACCACTTGGAATTGAAAATACGATGTTGTCTAATTTCTTAGTACCTTTTTGGCGAGTTAACTGAGCAACGGCTTCAAAGTAGTAACAAATTTGCGCTAATAAACGACTGATGTTAATTGAGTTAGCTGAGTTTAAGCCTATAGTGTTTTTAAGCTCTTCATCATCAAATGCTTTTTTCACTAACGCCTGACAGTCATCAAAATCGCCATCGATAGCAATAGTTTCAATGTTGTCGCCTAAGGTAGTAAACATTTTTTCTTGTAGTAAGCTGATTTTGCCTTTTGGATACATAATTACAACACGAATGTTGTCGATACCATGAAAAGCATGAGCTACTGCAGCACCAGTATCACCTGATGTAGCCGTTAAAATAGTGATTTTTTTGTCTTTGCTAAATGCTTGTAAACATTTAGCCATAAAACGTGCGCCAAAGTCTTTAAACGCTAATGTAGGACCATGAAACAATTCTAAAATTGCACGGTCTTCACTAATAGGTTGAATTTGAGCAGGAAAGTTAAAAGCAGAAGTTATTATGTCTGTAAGCTCTTTTTTTGTAAGATCTTCGCTAACAAAAGGGAATAAAACTTGAACGCTACGTTCTACTAATGGCATAGCAAGTAATTCTTCAATATTGTCTAATTGAGGGATTTCTTGAGGGAAAAATAATCCCTGATTTTTACCTAAACCTTGTTTTACTGCGCCAGAAAAACTGATCACTTCATCGTTTTCTTTAAGATTATAAAATTTCACTATTTCTATTTCCTACTAATTTTTGTTGCTAACCCGCCGCGAAGGGCCGTTAGTATATAATAAGTTGTTGTACTATTCACTTCTGTAATCAAGAGCAACTTATAAAACGCATGCGCCTATATCATCTACTTTACAAACATGAACAAAACCTAAGTCTGTTTGTAGGTAGTTAACTTTAAGCCAGTCAGCCATTTTTTGCGCTAGCTCTTGAGATTCAAAAACACTGAAAAGTGTAGGGCCTGAACCTGAAATACCCGCAGCTAAGGCACCTTGCGACATTAAGTGTTTTTTAGCATCGCTAAACTTAGGGAGTAAGTGTTCTCTGTATGGTTCTGCTATTACATCTTTTACTACAGCAAAGGCTTCGTGTTTGTCGCCTCTATGGCAAGCATCAACAAATGTTGCTAAATTTTGTGCAAAGGTTATGGCATCTTTTCTGCTGTAGCTAGTAGGTAAAACTTCTCTAGCAGCTTTAGTTGATACTTCAATACCTGGATAAGCCATTACATAATAACAAGCTTCAAAACCCGGTAAGGTTTTACAAATAATTTGCTCGTCTGGCACCATTAATTGTAAGTTACCTAAATAACATGGTGCTACATTGTCATAATGTAAACTACCACTTATTTGAGCTTCCATTTGGCCCATCATGAAAAGCATACTTTTTTTGCTAAAGTAAGCTTGGTTTAAGTTATGAGCTTTTTGGTAATAAGCATTTAAGCCTTCTAAGGCAGCTACTACTGAACAAGCACTTGAGCCTAGCCCACTACCTACTGGCATTTTTTTATCAAGTACCATTTTTACCGGTTCAACTTTATGGCCAGATTTTTCCATTTCTTTATTAAAAAGTAAAAGGCTGTGCCATACAATATTGTCGGTAGGTGCGCCGGGTAGTTTGTTAGCAAATTCGCCAATAACCACTAAGCTATCTTCTTCTGCTGCTTCAACAGAAACAACATCACCTAATAATGTGCCATCAATAGGTCTGACTGCTAAACCTAATATGTCAAAGCCAACACTTAAATTACCAATAGATGCTGGCGCGAAAACAGAAACAGACATTAGTGTTGTTGCTCCCATGCTAATGTTCTTAATATGTCACCAAATACACCTGCAGCAGTAACGGCAGCACCTGCGCCATAGCCACGTAATACAAATGGTAGTGGTTGATAGTAACTACTGTGAATGGCTAAAGCGTTTTCACCATCTTTTATACTGTAAAGAGGGTGGTCTTGGCCTACAGCTTCTATAGATACTTGGCATTTACCGTTTATGATATTACCAATATAACGTAGTACTTTGCCTTCAGCTTTCGCTGCTTGAACACGTTCATTAAACTTAGCATCGATAGACTTTAAGTTGCTCATGAATGTTGCAACGTCACCACTATCGTCAAAATCACTTGGTAATACAGGTTCAATGTTGATGTCAGAAATTTCTAATTGCATACCTGCTTCACGTGCCATAATCAGTAGTTTACGTGCTACGTCCATACCGCTTAAGTCATCACGTGGATCAGGTTCAGTAAAACCATTCTCTTTGGCAATAGCTGTTGCTTCTGAAAGAGGCATACCTTCTTCTAATTTACCAAACATGTAAGATAACGAGCCTGATAATATACCTTCAAAACGTTGTAATTCGTCACCTGCTTTAAGTAAGTTTTGGAAGGTGTCAATTACCGGTAAGCCAGCACCTACAGTTGTTTCGTATAAAAATCTACGGTTAGATTTTTGAGCTGCAGCGCGAAGTGCTTGGTAGTATTCCCAAGAATCGGTATTGGCTTTTTTGTTTGGTGTAACTACGTGAAAGCCTTCTTCTAAAAAGTCTACATAGCTCATGGCTAATGCTTCATTAGAAGTTGAGTCTACTAATACTGGGTTGATTAAATTGTTTTCGCGTACGAAAGCTTTTAGGTTTTCAGCGGTTACAGGAACGGCATCTTTACCTAGCGCATCTTTCCAGTTTTCTAGATCGATACCTTCTTGGTTAAATACCATGCCTTTACTGTTTGCTAAGCCGTAAACTTTAATAACAATGTTTTGCTTTGTTAATTTAGCTTGTTGACGCGCTATTTGATTAATCAGTTCACTACCAACAACACCACAACCTACCATGAAGACGTCAATGGTTGGTTTGTGAGAGAAGAAATTTTGATGGCTTACTTTCATTGCCGCGGTACATTTACGTTCTTCAATAACTACCGAAATACTTCTTTCTGAAGAGTCTTGTGCAATAGCTACTACGTTAACTTGTGCTTGCGCTAATGAACTAAAAAATTTAGCAGCAACACCACGTTGTTGATGCATACCATCGCCTACTAGAGAAATAATAGATAAGTTGCTGGTAAGATTTAATGGCTCTAATAAACCGTTAAGTAATTCTAGTTCGAATTCGTTTTGTAAACTTGTTCTTGCTGCTTCTGCATCATGAGAGTGAATACAAAAGCTAATGCAGTATTCGCTTGACGATTGGCTAATTAAAATTAAAGAGATGTTTTCACGGCTCATCGTTGCAAATACACGGCTTGCCATGCCTACCATGCCTTTCATACCTGGGCCAGAAACGTTAACCATAGTCAAGTTATCTAGGTTCGAAATAGCTTTAACTTTTTTCTGTTGGTCGTTTTCGTTAGCGATTAAAGTACCTGGTGCTGATGGGTTTCCAGTGTTTTTGATTAAACAAGGAATATGGTACTGAGCGATTGGACCAATTGTTTTAGGGTGTAAAACACTTGCACCGAAATACGAAAGCTCCATTGCTTCTTGGTACGATAGGTAATCAAGCAAGGTTGCTTCTTTTATTACACGAGGATCTGCGTTGTATACACCATCAACATCTGTCCATATTTCACAACATTCTGCTTGTGCACATACTGCTAAAACGGCAGCAGAGTAATCTGAACCATTACGACCTAATGTGGTTACTTGTTTTTCGCTATTTACACCAATAAAACCAGGCATAATCGCAATGTTATGTAAGTTAGGGTAAGTCGCTTGGAAAGCTGCTTTACATTTTTCTAATTCAGCAACGGCATTAAGTGAAACATTGTTAGTATATAAAAATTCTTCAGGCGCTAAAATTGATACTTTTTCATTTTGAGCAACAAGTACTGACTCAAGTAAAGCAACACTTAATCTTTCACCCATGCTGATGATTCTTGCTCTGATATGTTCAGGGCAGAATGAAAGCATGTTTGCACCTTTAAGGTATTGGCCTAAGCTATGTTCCCACTTTGCTAATGTTTGCTCTGAATGCTCACGATTAAAAGTAGATAATTGCGTACTTAAGTCTTCAATAATGGTATCAATTGCGTGTTTAAATGCTGTTAAGTCAGAGGCTAGTTTGGCTTCATCGTTAATATTTTCAGCCATAGCGACTAAATGATTTGTTACGCCTTGAGGCGCAGAAACCACTACAGCTACTGGTGTTGTTGAACTTTGATCTTTGATGATTGAAGCAACTTGCAAAAACCTACCAGCATTTGCTAATGACGAACCACCAAATTTTAATACACGCATTTTCAATTCCTCTTAATACAAAAAAGCCCGTGAGTGTAAGGTCACGGGCTTTGATAAAATCTTTCGTTTTTACATTAGCCAGCGACTACCGTCCAAATAATGGTAGTAGTGTTAGTCGTAATAATAATAGCGTTGCTGATTAATGTATTCATGATGCGTAAAATGCCTGAATTAGCGGATTCTGTCAAGGGTAGTTTTGAATAAAGGTGAATCGATAATTGAATAAAAGAGATGATTTTTGAATAAAATATAGAGTATTTGCATAAGTAAGATAAAATTAGGTTTAAAAAATCGTTTGTGGCTTAATTCATTTTTTACATTAATTTATAGTAAAAAAAACTAAACCATTCATAAAGTAGATATTTTTTTGCACTTTGGGTTATTGAATTTTTATTTTAGTCTTTGTTATAAAATGAAAAAAGCAAAGCCCCTATACAATTAACAAGCAAATAGTTATCACAGAAAGAATCGTTGATACAATATAAATGCCTGTGATTTTATAATTATATCTATTGAATTTCATAATAATTCTCACTTTAAACATGATGAATAAAAGTTTGGCTTAGCTTTATCTGAACTAAATGTTAAAGCTAAATTTATGCCAATACGTTTTTATTTTTAGATTATTATTTAAACAAAAAGTTTAATTTATTTTTATAGAAAATCAATTTTATGAGGGAGGGGTTACCAGTGCATTTTAGTTTGGTGTTGTTTTAGCCACTGATCTGCTTGTTTATAATGAGGCATGTGTTTTTCAACTAACCCCCAAAATTGTACAGAGTGATTTAAATGTTTAATGTGGCAAAGCTCGTGAACAATTACGTAATCAAACACCCAAGTAGGTGCCATTATTAATAAATAGTTAAAACTTAACTCATGTTTGTTATTGCAGCTTCCCCAGCGAGCTTTATAACGTTTTACTTGATACGAAGCCGGAGTGATTTTAAGTTGTTTAGATAGCTCTGCTAACCGGTAAGCTAAATAATTTTCAGCTTGGTCTTTCATCCAGTTAGCTAATTGCTTTTTAACTTGTTTTGATAAATAGCTATGATCTTCCTGTTTTTTCTCTACCAGTAAAGGTAGTGTTAAGTTAACTTCATTTTCGGTTATGTTTATTGAATTATTGGCTTTGCTTCTTTGATATCGAATGCATAGTTTTTTTTCAAGCCCGTAAATCAGTATGGTGCTGTTAGGAAGGTAAGTGGGTAATACAGGAGCACAGTGTTGCCTATGCGCGGCAAGTTTATTAAGGATCCAAGGGGTTTTATTGGTGATAAGTGTTTGAATAAAATTAGGAGAGACACCTTTTGGCGCTCTCACAATAACTTCATTATTTTTTATCTGTAGTGCTATGGTTTTACGTTTGTCACTACGAATAACTTTATAATTAATACTCATAATATGAATATCTTAAAATTTGTTGATAAAGTTATTCAATAACGCTTTCAGATTCTTTAACTGGCGTATTGGCTATATCGCTCGCTGTTTTACTTTTCGTTTTTCTTACTGCTTTTTTAGGAGCTGTTTTTTCTTTAATAGCTTCAGCTACAACAACTTGGTCTAATGTTTCTGCTGTTATTTCTTCTGTTGCAAGTGGTTCTTCAATGGCGTTATCTACGGGCTCTATTTTGGCTTTAGGTTTAGCTGCCGCTCTTGGAGCTGGTTTGGCCTTTTTGGCTTGTAGTGCAATTAAAACGTCTTCACGGTTTTGCGCTAAGTAAATACTTAATTCTTCTTTTATTTCGTCATTCAAATCAAAAGGTGAGGAGTCTAACATGGCAGTTAAATTATCTGCCATATCAAGCATTTTATCGTAATCATCTGCTGCTTTTTTGTCCATGAATGTTTGAACCTCCACACCGTGTCGAATGACAACAAACCGACTTTCAACTGCCATTTTTATTCCTTACCTAACGAATATTTATATTATCGAGTAAACTCTGGGTCTTTAATAACGTTTTTACAAAAAAGATCCTGCTAACAATATCATTTACATATGTATATAACAACAGTGCTTTGTGTCATTTTTGTTATATATAGATTTTCATTTTACTTATTTAAGATTGAAATAGCTGTTAATCGAGCAGTTGTCGTGTTCTTACGTTACGGCCTTTTAATTTGTCTTGCGAGAGTTTCTTTAATGCTTTTTTAACAACACTTCTTTCTACTGCCACATAGGCCCACGTAGCGCCTAATTGAATTTTTCCAACTTGCGAGCCTTCAATGCCATTATCGCCAGTTAATGCACCTAAAATATCACCGGGTCTAATTTTTTGTTTTTTACCCGCATCAAGTTGTATTGTTGTCATTTTAGGTTTTACTGGTGTTGTGCTTAATACGCTTGCATCGGGCAGCAATTCGCTTTCTATTGTTTTATTTAAGTAATCTTCAAGTAAGCCAAACTTGTAAGACTCTTTATCGCTGTATAAAGTACAAGCTATTCCCTTACTTCCTGCGCGGCCTGTTCTGCCTATGCGATGCACATGTACTTCGCTATCGTGTGCAATTTGGTAATTAAAAACAGCATCAAGGTTATCTATATCGAGGCCTCTGGCTGCAACATCGGTAGCAACCATAATTGAAGCACTATTATTAGAAAATCGTACTAAGGTTTGATCCCTATCGCGTTGCTCTAAATCACCATGTAAAGCGACGGCACTAAAACCGAAGTTATTCAGGGCATCAGCCACCATTTGTACTTCTCTTTTGGTATTACAAAATACAATTGAGGTTTCTGGCTTATGTGCAAGTAGTAGTAATCTAATCGCATCAATGCGTTGTACGTCGTCTTCTACTTTGAAAAAATGCTGTGCAATAGTTTGTTCGGTATGCTCACTTTTTGCTTCGACCATTTCTGGTTTATTCATTATTTTATTTGAAATAGCTTCAATTTGTTTTGGGAAGGTGGCACTAAATAATAACGTTTGGCGTTCGCTAGGTATTTGGCTAATGATAGCGTCGAGTGAGGCTTGAAAGCCCATTTCAAGCATTCTGTCTGCTTCGTCTAACACTAAAGTATCTACGTCGTTAAGTGTTAAGGTTCCTCGACCTAAATGATCTTCAACGCGTCCTGGCGTACCAACAATAATATGAGCGCCATGCTCAAGTGAGCCTACCTGTGGCCCAAAAGGCACACCACCACACAAGGTTAATATTTTAATATTGTGAATGGTTCTGGCGAGTTTTCTTAATTCTTTGGCAACTTGATCAGCAAGCTCGCGGGTAGGGCATAACACAAGCGTTTGGATACGAAATCGTTTAACGTTAAGTTTGTTGAGTAAACCTAAACCAAAAGCTGCTGTTTTGCCTGATCCTGTTTTTCCTTGCCCTATAAGATCTTTACCTGACAATATATGAGGTAGACTTTGGGCTTGGATTTCTGTCATTTCTTCATAACCAAGAGATATGAGGTTATGAAGTAGATCAGGATTTAAATTTAAAGTTGAAAAGGCGTTAGCAGTCAATGGGAAGATCTCGTTGTAAACATATGACGGCTATTTTACATGGTTTACTTTTTATTTGTCAGAGTTTTGTCGGCTTTGTTTATTGTCTATACCTGTTACCAATTAATATGCGTATTTTAGAGCATTTGAGCGATATCAATTCAAGGTAATGCTTTTCACAATAATGGCCGTTCCTTTATAAAAAACATTGTTGATGAAGTGATTTTACTCAAGCGCCATCTACGATGGATCTAAAAACCATGCTGAAATTGTATGAGCTAATAATTGAGGTTGTTCTAACGGTAACATGTGACCTGTATTTTTAATAATGTGTAAGGTTTTATTCTGTTTTTTTGATTCTTCTATCTGTTGTTCTATACGTGATAATTTAACTAAAGAGTCGCTATCGCCCACACAAAACCTTATTGGGCAATTCAGTTTGAATAATTCAGGTAATAAATTTTCTCGTTGTGTTGTTACATCTAATTGATGGAGTAATACGTTTTTACCTAAGGCTTTATCCATAGCTCGAATAGTTTGTTTTATGTGTTCGTTAGCGTGTGCTGAAGGGTGTAATAAATGATGTATGCGTTTGTCGGGTATACCATTATATCCGTTAGACTTTATCCATTGAATGGTGCGTGATCTTTCTTTTTTTTCTTTATCAGGTAATGCACTCGACATGTTTGAAACAAGTAATAGTTTTTCTATTTTACTCGGGTATTTAAGGGCGATATTTGATGCTAAATAACCACCTAACGAAAATCCAACAAGGTAACTATTGTTTGCAATGAGGTTTGATAAATATTCAGTTATTTCATCAATTGTTTTTAATGAAGGTATAGGTAAATGTATCAATTGGGTATTACTAGGGAGTAAAGTTGATAGTGAACCCCACACATGGGTCCATAAACGTTCGTCACACATAGTGCCAGATATGAAGTAAATTGTATCTTTTGAACTTGTCATAGAAATATACCGTGCAATTTTTGTAAATATTATTACTATTATTTTATAGGGTACTCTTTGTATTTACATTGCTTTTATTGAGAGTAGTTGTTAAAAATAACAAAGTAATTACTTCATACAGTATAGGTTTTATTATCAATGGAAATAACAAGTAAAAGTGAGTTAGATGATTTTTCTAATTTAAATGTGTTAATTATTGATGATAATAGGCTTGTACATGACTTTTTAAAACATACCTTTTTTAACTTAGGATTTAAAACGGTTCGATGTGCTGAAAACGCTCATCATGGTTTAGCTTTATGCGAAGAAACCCGCTTTCATATTATTATTTGTTCGTTTAATGTGAAAAGCGATAAAGATGGTTTTCATTTGTTAGAAGAGCTTAAGTTTAAAGGGCATGTAAATAAAACAACTATTCTGATTTTTTTAAGTACTGAAACCGACGAATCTTTAGTTAACTCTATTGTTGAACTACAACCTGATGATTTTTGGGTTAAACCTCTTTTGCCTAAAACCGTTATAGCTAGAATTCAATATACCTTAGATATTAAAAAACACCTTTTTAACTTATACAAAGCGATTGATCTTAAAGAGCCTTCAAAAGTTATTTATTATGCTGAGCGATTTTTATTAGATAAAGCATTAGCTAAATATCACCCTAATATTCAACGGATGAAAGGTGAAGCTCTAATTAATTTGCTTGAATATAAAGAAGCTGAAGTTTTTTTTAAAGAACTACAGTCTAAATATCGATATGCTTGGGTTTATTTAGGTTACGTAAAAGCTTTATTGAAACAAGGGAAAATGGCTCAAATTGAAGATCTGTTAGTTGAGCTTTCTAATAAACCAGATACTCGCTTTGCTCTACATGATTTATTAGCTCAATATTACATGGAGCAAGAAAATTATGAATTAGCGTACGAAGAAATTAAAAAAGCCACTAAGCTGTCACCTCGGAATATAGAAAGAAATAGAAAGTCGTGGGATTTAGCACGATTAAATCATGATCATATGGGGCAATATATAGCCACCAAAAATATCGCAATTAATGCCAAAAACTCTATTCACGATTCTCCGGCATTAATACTTAATGTTATACGTTCAGGAATTGATTTAGCTTGCGCTATTACGGATGAATCTTCTAATAAGGTATTGTCAGAAACAGATCAGTTTATAAGAAAGTTAGAGCATGAATATAAAGAAATAAATCAATTTAGAGAGCAAATAACTGTAGTAAAAGCTCGCCTTCATAATGTACGAAATGAAAATGCTAAAGCCAAAAAATTAGTCGAAATGCATTTATCATTAAAACCGACAGAATCGGTTGAAGATAATTTAGATAAAGTGAAAGTTTTCCACGAATTAGGTATGAGAGAAGAAGCATTTACTTTACTAAAAGCGGTAAAAAACCAAGTGTCTGGCGATTCTTTAACGAGTGAAGTATTAAGTAAATATGTAGAGCAAGAAACAGATGAACGCTCTGAAATTAATTTTACTCCTAAACAGCTCAATAGTATGGCTGTAGAGTTTTTTCAAAAGAATAAACTTTTACCTGCTTTAAACTCTGTAATTCAGGCATTAAAACTAGCGCCCAAAAACGTTAAGTTATTATTTAGTTTGTTGAAAATCCTTATTGTGATGAAAAAACGTGAAGAAATTACCCCTGAACAAACTAAATTAGCGATAGACGCAATTGAAAAATTAGAAAAAACACCTCTTGATGACAATAAGTTGCACGTATTTAGCGACTTAAAAATAAAATGGCATAATAAGTAATACGTTAACGTGTATGTTGAAATGAGTGTTTATTATGTAGTTTAAGTCTTTTATATTTTAAACCTACCATTAAAGTAAGTTAATTTTACTCTGCTAATAAACAACACAACACTTATCTCTGGTTTATCAGCATTTTTATTGTTAATTGATAATCCTTTTTTTGATGAGGATAACTACTTTCTATTAATTAAGTATGACCTTTTCCTTATTAACTCGTTCTATCTATACAGAATAAATATTCTTTAAAGCATACGAAGTACTTTTACAAATGTTAAAAAAAGGTTAACATAAGGTTAAGTTTATAAGATCCGATAGGTTTTTATATTTAGGTTATTAAGTTTAATTAGCATATTTATATTGATTTAAGTGCCGTTTATCTAGCCTTCATAATTTCAGGGAATGCAAATGTCCATTACGTATAAAACACGAACTCAACTTGTTGTTGAAACTATTAGAGAAAAGATCTTAAGTGGAGAAATAAAGGCTGGACAACCTTTACGTCAAGCAGCGCTAGCAACTGAATTAAATGTTAGTCGTATACCTATTCGTGAAGCATTATTACAATTAGAAGCTGAAGGTTTAGTGGCTTTTGAAGCGCATAAAGGAGCTACAGCAACCGAGCTTAATGTAAGTAGAGTCGATGAGTTATTTGAACTACGCGCCTTACTAGAGTCTGATTTACTTGCGTCATCAATTCCCAATCTAACAGATGAAAAATTAGAAGAAGCAAGTAACTTATTACATCAACTTGATCGCGCTTTAGGTACAGAAAATGCGGCTAATAAGTGGAGTGAATTAAACTCTAGCTATCATAATTGTTTATATTCAGCTTCTAACAAACCACAAACATTAGAATTAGTTAATACGCTTAATAAAAATGCTGATCGTTATATTCGTATGCATTTACTATGGGCGGGTGGTATCTCTAAAGCCGAATCAGAACATAACGAAATACTGACTCATTGTAAAAATAAAGACGTTGAGAGTGCTATTGCTGTCTTAAAGAAACATATTTTAGGTTCTAAAGATGAGATAAGATCTTTTCTGATTGACCGTGAATTGGCAAACGCTTAATTTACCCTTTTAACCTATCGAATATCCGATCAGTAAATAACAAGATAAAACAATGTTTCATCTTGTTATTTTTTGCTTACAGAGCAAGGCATTATTGACATTTTCTATTATGCTCTATATATTCACGTCGCTTGAGTCCCTGTATTTACACTCTAATGTTCATCAAACTATAAATATCGTTTGAGCTAAGTTAGCGCACAGCGAGTACTAATAATTGTTCCCATTTATGTTTTTTTGCTTGCTTGAAGATAAGTTTAGCGTATAAATAATTTTGATTGTTTGTAGGAATCATAAATACATAACAATATTCACTTTACTTTAGCTCGTATAATCTAGGTATTTCAGATAACGATGTAGAGTTGAAATATTTACAATTAAATTAAGTGTCTCGTCTCTATGAGTGTATTGTTCCAGAGCAGCCGAGTTATAAACTGAAAGTTCAACAACTCCTTACTATGCTATAATTTATTGGTACTTTTTGAACTTATTATTTTTGTCAATTGCGTTTAGGGTTTCCATGTGAGTATGCAATTAGAGTTTTTTGATGTTCCTAGTCCTTGTGTTGGAATTTGTCAGTTAAATGACAAAGGCCAGTGTTTAGGATGTTTTAGAACACGAGTAGAACGTCAAACATGGACAAACATTAACTCTGATGAAAAACAAAAAGTGATCAAGCGTTGTATTCAACGTAAAAAACGCTTTGAAAATAAAGTGATAACAAAAGTTAAAATAGAAGAAGAGAGTAAAGTGGTTCAACCTTCTTTGTTGGATCCTCCGGTTAAAAAAACATTAGATACGTCTACAGATTTCGACTTTGACGATTTTGAATTGTAAATCATCAAGTTAAATAACCAGCGTTGAAATTAAATAGGTTGCTAGCGTAACTAATACCTTATATGATATGCGCTCTTTTAGAGCTTAAACATATTTGCATGTTAGTATTGTATTAAGTCACTAAATTGCCCCGATAGCTCAGTTGGTAGAGCAGAGGATTGAAAATCCTCGTGTCCCTGGTTCAAATCCGGGTCGGGGCACCATATAATATAGTTAAAATATAACTAAAGCCTGCATTTATTGCGGGGGCGTTCAAAATTCTGTGTCAGCTTAAATTCTTAAATATCGAGCACGCTGTCTAAACGTCCCTCAAAATAAATCGCTAACTGAGATAAACAAAGGCTCCAATT